>CBDCDY010000002.1:0-11276 GCA_965215555.1 Dehalococcoidia bacterium | reverse complement strand
ACGGCGAGAGCACCGATCAGAACGGCGAGGCTGGCGGTGGACTTCATTGGGCGTTCCTCCGGTAGGGTCCGCTGGACGATATACCTGTCCGGCGTGACGATTTGGTCTTGGGAAGGGACTCGGAGAGAAGAGATGGCGGCGGCCCAGCGAGAGAAGACCCGGTCAGACGGCCGCGCGCAAGGCGGTGCTACCGGTGCCGTCACCGGCTACGAAACCGAACTCTGGAAGATGGCGGACGCGCTGCGCGGGAGCATGGACGCCGCTGAGTACAAGCACGTCGTCCTGGGATTGATCTTCCTGAAATACATCTCGGACGCGTTCGAGGAGACCCGGACCCGCCTCGAGGCGGAGCTTGACGATGGAGCCGATCCGGAGGATCCCGACGAGTACCGGGCCAAGAGCGTCTTCTGGGTGCCGCCCGAGGCGCGTTGGACGCGGCTGAAGAAGGCGGCGCGGCAGCCTGCGATCGGCCGCCTCGTGGACGACGCGATGGTCGCCATCGAGCGCGACAACCGGTCGCTCAAGGAGGTGCTGCCGAAGGACTACGCCCGCCCGTCGCTCGACAAGGAGCGCTTGGGCCAACTCGTCGACATGGTGAGCAACATCCGCGTGGGCGATGAGGATGCGCGTTCCAGGGACGTCCTCGGCCGCGTCTACGAGTACTTCCTGTCACAGTTCGCGAGCGCCGAGGGCAAGAAGGGTGGAGAGTTCTACACACCGCGCTGCGTCGTCGAGCTGCTCGTAGAGATGCTGGAGCCGTACCGGGGCCGCGTGTACGACCCGTGTTGTGGTTCGTCCGGCATGTTCGTGCAGTCCGTCGAGTTCATCGGCGCCCACGCGACGGGCAACGGCAATGGCGCAGCGACGCCCGCTGGCGCCGCGGCCGATCTCTCGATCTACGGCCAAGAGTCGAACTACACGACCTGGCGGCTGGCGAGGATGAACCTGGCGATCCGCGGCATCAGCGGGCGGATCGAGCAGGGCGACACGTTCCACAACGACCGCCATCCAGACCTGAGGGCCGACCACATCCTGGCCAATCCGCCGTTCAACGTCTCGGACTGGGGCGGCGAGCGGCTGGCGGAGGACAAGCGCTGGAAGTACGGCGTGCCGCCGAAGGGCAACGCGAACTTCGCCTGGGTCCAGCACATGGTGCACCACCTGGCCCCGGACGGCAGGGCTGGCTTCGTGCTCGCGAACGGTTCCATGTCGTCGGCCCAGTCGGGTGAGGGGAAGATCCGTGCGAACTTGGTGGAGGCGAATCTTGTCGACTGCATGGTCGCTCTTCCCGGCCAGCTCTTCTATTCGACTCAGATTCCGGCCTGCCTGTGGTTCCTTGCCCGCGACCGGGAGGTCGGTGGCGGCAGTAGTCACGATCACGCCCGCGAGATTCTCTTCATCGACGCCCGCGAACTTGGTCGCATGGTCGACCGCACGCACCGCGAACTGACCGCCGAGGACATCGGCCGGATCGCTGCGACCTACCATGCCTGGCGGGGCGGCGACGGCGTGGCGCCCTACGAAGGCGAGCCCGGCTTCTGCAAGAGCGCGACCCTGGAGGAAGTCCGCAAGCACGACCATGTGCTCACCCCGGGCCGCTACGTCGGCTTCAAGCCGCCGGAGGAGGACAGCGAACCCTTCGAGGACAAGATGAAGCGCCTTGCCGCCCAATGGCGAGATCAGCAGGCTGAGGCGGCGAGATTGGACGCGGCGATCGAGGAGAATCTGCGGGTGCTGGGCTTCGGGACGCCATCGGACAAGAGGAGCAGCACGCCGTGACTCTCAGTCAGCAGGAGTTCGACGCGATTCTGGCCGATGACACGAAGCGAATCGTCGGCGACATAGAGTGGCAGGACGATGAGGATCACTCCCCCGCGCGGGAGTTCAGAGTCGAGGTGTCGTCAGAAGCAGGCTATCCGCTCTTCGTCAACGGTCGCTGCAACCCCAAGGCGGGCACTCTGTCCTATACGATCGTTCATCGGCAGGTCGGTCGCATCTATGGGCTCGATCTGGGTGCCGAGCACCACAATCCGGATTGCAACTTCGTTGGCGAGAAGCACAAGCATCGGTGGACGTAGGCCTGCCGCGACAAGCAGGCCTACGTTCCCGGCGACATCACCGCTTCGTGGACTCAACCGAGAGACGTCTGGAATGAGTTCTGCACCGAGTCGCGGATCACTCACGATGGCAGCATGGGAGCCTTGAACACACAGAAGGAACTGGCGCTATGAACTTCGAGATGCTGTGTTCGTCGATTGCAAGGTCGCTGCCGCCACTCTTTAGCTGTTCGCCTGCGCCTGAGGAGGGAGTAAGGGTGCGGACACCACTAATGTACCCCGATGGCGGCGTGGTCGATGTGTTTGTACTCCTGCGCAACGGAGGCTTGACCATCACCGACTTCGGTGAGAGCCTCGGTTGGCTGCGGACGCAGTCAGTGAGCAGGCGCAGATCGCCCAAACAGAACAGGATGATCGGGGACGTGTGCCAGACGTTGGGGCTCAAGCTGGAACACGGTCAGCTCGTGCTGCGGGTCGCAGCGGACGCCGCGGTCGGAGACTCCGTCTTGCGAGTCGCGCAAGCTGCGGTGCGGGTCTCGGACCTGTGGTTCACTTTGAGAACCAGGGCCGCGCAGAGTGCCTCAGACGAGGTTCACGAGTGGCTGACGGAGCGCCGCATCGCCCATGAGCGCGGTGTGAGCCGTACTGGCAGGTCGGGGCGGCAATGGACCATCGACTTCGAGACGCACACGGATCAACGAGCCGCGCTTGTGTTCCTGCTCAGTACTGGCTCACGCGGCGCCGCTCGACGGATCACCGAGCATGTCGTCGCCGGATGCGTCGATCTCAGCCACTTGCAGAAGGACCGGCAGAATCTGACGCTGGTTTCCTTGTTCGACGACACGCAGGATCTTTGGCGCAAGGAGGACTTCCAACTCGTCGAGCAGCAGTCCGAAGTCGCTCTCTGGTCATCTCCTGAACGGTTCGAGCGGCTTCTGCTGGCCGCGTGAAGCACAGTTTCTGTGCGACCAGGTAGGGCTCCATCCAAGGGCTCGACGCTGGTTGGCTCGACCTGGCACGGGGAACTGTGGAAGTAGGGGATGCAACTGTGACTTCTGATGGCGGCTCTGAGACTCTCCGCGGGTGCTTCTGGTTGCCTACCGAGAACGTGCGGAAGTCGGACTGTGTGGACGGGAAGCTCATCGTCAGCGCTGAGAGTGTCACATTGATCCTGAGGGGCGATCTTCTCGTGGGTCAGTTCGATATGTTCCCTGACATCCGGGAACGGTGGGAAACGCGGCTTGTAGGCGCGGTCGGCACCGAGACCTATGTGAGCATCAGTGGATGTCACCGCAGGGAGACCGCCTTCTTCACGTTTGGTTCGGAGCCACACCTGACGTTCAACGTCACTGGTCTGGCCTTGATCAGCAGAGATGTCAATCTCCTAGCTCCCGATCCACCGCTCGCTCACGAGCTCCATTTCGAGGTGGACGGGCTAGCAGAGTGGTTTGCCAGACCGCTGGGCCACCCGCCGGCACAGGTTCCTTGGGCGATGGGCGTTCCTGGCGAATCGCCTACGCAGGTGACGGCCGACTGCGACCGACGAGACTGCGCTGCGACGGTCGCGAAAGGCCTTTCTCTTACCGTGCAGAATCGTCTCTATTGGGGTGATGATGGACTCTTCGGGTTGAGGATCCGGCAAGCCGCCGTAGCAACCATCTCGTCCTCCACCCTTGTCGATCCGATGAGACTATGGGAGGCTGGCCGTCACTTCGCCGACTTTATCCGGTTCGTTTCTGGCGAGAAGTGTCGCCTCCATGGTGCGGTCTTCTATCGGCATGACCGGGAACTGCCGGAACGCTACTCTGCTGACCCGAGGGTAGGCATGGGTGTGTTGAATCGCAGTCCTAGGCACCGGCTGCGAGGTTGGGGAGACATGCTCATTCGGCAGAGGGACATTGAGGGCCACGAGCCACGGATCTTGGCGGGCTGGTTCCGTGAGCGTGCTGAGAATCAGTATGCGGTCGACCTTCTCGATCACATCATGACGCGCGGGGCTCGGACTGATGCGGGCATCGTCCTGATGGTTGGGGCTATTCAGAAGCTCGTCGTACCGGAGGACGGTCACGTTTCCCTTGAGGACTGTAGGCGGGAGCAGAAGTTCCAGCCGTACGAGAAGTTCCTTCGCGATGTAGGGTTGGAGTCTTGGGGGATTGATGTCGTCGTGATGGGCAAGCGGTTGTCCGAGCTTCGCGGAAAGCCCGCTCACGGCGAGCCGCTGCCTGCAGAACCAGACATGGTTTCGACGTTTCGCTTTGTCGCTGCTGCTCTGAGGATCTACTTCCTTCGCAAGATAGGATTCTCCGAGGACCAGTGTTACCGAATCGCCATACGCGATCGTGGCCTTCGCGAGGCACTGGGACTGGCAGACCCGGAGGATGCAGACTGGAACAAGATGAACAGGGGCGGCTGGGTCATGGACGGCGGAGTCACATGAGCACCTACAAGGGAGCTTTGTTCGAGGCGTTCGTCTGGTGTCAAGGCTTAGAAGAGTTGGCCGGAGACTTGGGACGCCAAGAGGCGGATGTTTCAAAGAAGGGGCGCTTCAGGGTTCTGTGTGGGCATAGAGCGAGTCGGGTGCGAGGCGCTTGCTCTTCACCTCGAAGGTCTGCGCGAGGACGGCGACCCGAGCCCGTCACCGCAGGCCTCATCCGTTGAGGTGGGGGTCGGGCTGGCCGCTACGGCGTAGAAGAAGGTTTGGCGCGAGTTCGGTGGGCATCGACACGACGTTTCTCAGAAGCCGTCTCGACCGGCTGGGCGCCTGTCTCGGTGACGCCGAGGACGCGACCGCGCGAGGCCCCGCCGGAGGGGTCTGCGCCCAGTACTTTGAAGTGGCCCTCAAACAGAGCGACAAGCTGCTCAGGAAGAGCCTGCGGCCGTGGTTCGCGAGCAATCGGGCGGACCGCCTCACCTTCAGGGACGTCTTTTGGCATGCGGCGAAGCACGGCCTGATCGATGTCGAGGCCGGAGAACGTTGGCTCGGCTATCGGGACGCCGTGGACGGTCTCGTTGATCGGAAAGACGACTGTCCGTTCGACGCGGCAGCGATCGACCTCCTTCGCGCCTTTCTGGCCGACGCCAAGTCGATCGCGGATACGATCAACGACGCGCCCCGTGACTGACAGCCTTCATCTCCCGGCCCGTCACCGTGAGCGGATCGAAACACTGTTCCACGAGCACTTGCCCGATGTAGAGGTCTGGGCCTACGGCAGCCGTGTGGATGGTCGGAGCCATGACGGGAGTGACCTGGACCTCGTTCTTCGAGGGCCCGGGCTGGAGGAGATCGACTTGATGCGGCTGGGCGACCTCCAGCAGGCGTTGCACGATTCGACGATCCCGTTCCTGGTGGAGGCGCGCGACTGGGCGCGCCTGCCGGAGCGGTTTCATCGGGAGATTGAGGGGGAGTACGTCGTCTTCAGGGAGGGGAGCGATCGGCTGCAAGATGTCCGGGTGCCACGGCAACGTGGTCGAGATACGGGTGTACCTGCTCGCTGGCGTGACTGCACCTGGGGAGAGCTGGCGACTCTCGAGTATGGGAAGGCCCTGCGTGGGTACCGCGAAGGAACCGGGCCGTATCGCGTCTTCGGTACGAACGGGCCGATCGGCCGGCACGCGAAAGCGCTCCATCAGGGCCCCGGCGTGATCGTTGGCAGGAAGGGCGCCTATCGCGGAGTCCACTACTCGTCGGACCCGTTCTTCGTCATCGACACAGCCTTCTACTTGAAGCCGACCACCGCAGATCTGGACATGCGGTGGGCCTACTACCAACTCTTGTCGCAGGACATCAACGGCATGGACAGCGGTTCGGCAATACCGTCGACCACGAGGGCGTCGTTCTACGCGTTACCTTTGCGGCTGCCGCCTGTTCGGGAGCAGCGAGCCATCGCCTGCACCCTAGGCACGTTGGACGACAAGATTGAGCTGAATCGTCGCATGAGCGAGACCTTGGACGCGATGGTGCGTGCGGTGTTTAGCTCGTGGTTCGTGGACTTCGATCCGGTTCGCGCGAAGATGGAGGGCCGCGACACGGGCCTGCCAGAGGACATCGCCGACCTGTTTCCGAATCGGCTGGTGGACTCGGAGATCGGGCGGCTCCCTGACGGATGGCGGCTCGGGAGGTTCGGGGAGATCGCCGAGGAAGTGCGGGAACCGGTTTACCCCCTGAAGCACCTCGATTTGGTGTTCCGGCACTTCAGTTTCGCGGCATTCGACAACGGCCGTGAGCCCGAGCTTCAGCTGGGAAGAGAGATCAGAAGCCAGAAGTTCCGGGTACCTTCCGACACGGTGCTGGTCTCTCGACTCAACCCGGAGACGGAGCGCGTCTGGTTGGTTGGTGGAGAGGTCGGGGAGTCCTCGGTGTGTTCAACGGAGTTCCTCGTTTCGCGTCCGCGCGCCCCGTTTGGCCCGAACTTCCTGTACTGCCAAACGCTGTCGCGTCGCTTTCGCGAAAGCCTCCAGGGGCTTGCCACCGGTACGTCGAAGAGCCATCAACGAGCTCGCCCAAGTGCTGTTCTCGACCTGCCGGTCGTCTTGCCGCCGCCGGCGCTTGTCCGCGGATGGGAGGAGACCGCCGAGGGGATTCTGTCGCGGACGATCCGTTGTCGTCGGGAGTCTGCTGAACTGGCTCGGCAGCGCGATGCGCTGTTGCCTCCGCTCGTGTCCGGAACGGTCCGCATTCCCGACTCTCGCTGGGCGCCCATCAGCCGTGCGGGCACCTCACCTTGGGATGGACAGGGCCTCTGATGGTCGTCGCTTCACTCTCTCAGATCGAGGCGGACAAACTGCTGGGCCTTCCCAAGCACCGCACCGGCGACCAGGAGTGGGTCTACCCCGACCATCGACGCCGCATTGCCGTGCCGCTGGTCTCGGCCGACCTGCGGGAACGGTTCGTGCTCGACCTGAGCAGCGGACGGATCAATCTCGCCAAGGGCACCTACCAGACCCGTGCACGCAGCACTGTGATTCTCGCGCGACTGGACTTCGGTGGGGCTCCTCATCGCAATCCGGATGGCGAGGAGATCGCTGTGCCCCATCTTCACTTGTACCGGGAGGGCTATCATGACAAGTGGGCCTTTCCCCTTCCGCCCGAGGCATTTCGCGGGCGGACGGACAGGTGGTTGATACTGGACGACTTCATGCGCTTCTGCAACATCGTGGAACCGCCGAAGATCCGACGGGGACTCCTGGCATGATCGACGAGATTCAGACGCTGCTGGACGACTACTTGTCGTGGTTGCGGGACCGGACGGTCCTGCGCGAAGTGAACGACTGCGTCGAGATCACGACGCCGTACCTCGACCGGCACAACGACTATCTGCAGATCTATGCCAAGCGTGCGAACGGAGGATTCCTGCTGACCGACGACGGCTACGTGGTCGATGACTTGGAGCAGTGTGGCTGCAAGATCGACAGCGGGAAGCGGAGCGAGCTCGTCCACACGACGTTGCGCGGTTTCGGCGTCGAGTTGCGCAAGAAGGCGATAGAAGTCCGGGCGTCGAAGGAGGACTTCCAGTTGCGGAAGCACAGCCTTGTGCAGGCGATGCTCGCCGTGAATGATCTCTTCTATCTGGCGCAGCCGTCGGTCGCGAGCCTCTTCGTCGAGGACGTGACGAACTGGCTCGATGAGGCCGAGGTGCGGTACACGCCGAACGTGCGGTTCGCTGGCGCGAGCACCTACGACCATCGCTTCGATTTCGTGATACCGAAGTCGGGTACGCATCCGGAGCGGATCGTGCGTTCCATCAACCGTCCGGGCCGTGACATGGCTCAGGCGGTGGCTTTCGCCTGGATGGACACCCGCGAGTCGCGGCCCGCGGAATCGCGCGCCTACGCGATTCTCAACGACTCAAACAAGGCAGTTCCAGACATCATTCTGGCGGCGTTGCGGAACTACGACGTGGGCCCGGTGCTTTGGTCGGAACGGGAGCAGGCGAGGTCGGAACTTGCTGCCTGACCGGTCCGTAGCGACGTGCGGGATGGTCTCGCGCGGCCATGACCGCGACGCCTCGGGAGCGCTTGGTGACCCGCGTCACTGAGTCCGACGTCGAAGCCGCTGCCCTCGACTGGTTGGAAGGTCTCGGCTGGGAGATCGCCCACGGACCGGATATCGGTCCGGGAGGCACGGCGGTTGAACGCGAGCACTACGGCGTGACCGTGCTGGAGCGCCGGCTGAGGGAGGCGCTGGCGCGGCTCAACCCGGAGCTGCCCACCACGGCGCTCGATGACGCGGCGCGGCGGCTCACGCAGCCGCAAGGAACGACTCTGGAATCCCGGAACCGAGCTTTTCACCGCATGTGTACTGGTGGCGTCACCGTCGAGTACCGGGACGGTGCCGGCCGTGTGCGGGGCGACCAGGCGCGCGTGGTCGACTTCCATGAGCCGTCCAACAACGACTGGTTTGCCGTCAACCAGTTCACGGTGGTGGAGGACGGCCGCGAGCGCCGGCCGGACATCGCGCTCTTCTTGAACGGTCTGCCGCTGGCTGTCGTCGAGCTAAAGAACCCGGCGGACGAGGACGCGACGGTGTACAGCGCGTGGCGGCAGCTTCAGACGTACAAGGCCGAGATCCCGTCGCTGTTCGAGTTCAATGCCGTCTTGGCCGTGTCGGACGGCGTCGAGGCGAGATTGGGCACGCTTACGGCCGGGTGGGAGTGGTTCAAGCCGTGGCGGACGATCGGCGGCGAGGAACTGGCACCCGCCGCGCAAACCGCCTTGCAAGTCGCGGTCGAAGGCGTGTTTGAGCAGCGCCGCTTCCTGACCCTCGTGCGCGACTTCCTGGTCGTCGAAGACGACGGCAGCGGTGTGCTGGTCAAGAAGATGGCGGGCTACCATCAGTTCCATGCCGTCCAGGTCGCGGTGAGGGAGACGCTGCGCGCGGCGGCGCTCGGGCGTCTGGAGAGCGGCGCGGTCCTGCGGGAAGGAAGCGGTCGCTACGAATCCGGCGGTGTGCCGGGAGGAGACCCCGGCGACCGGCGGATCGGTGTCGTCTGGCACACGCAGGGCTCCGGCAAGAGCCTGACGATGGCTTTCTACGCCGGCCGGATCGTCCACGAACCGGCGATGGAGAACCCCACGGTCGTCGTTCTTACCGACCGGAACGACCTCCACGACCAGCTCTTCGCGACGTTCTCTCGGTGCCGGGATTTACTCGGACAGCCGCCGGTGCAGGCGGCAGGCCGTGCCGATCTCCGCTCCAGGCTCGCAGTGGACGCTGGCGGCGTCGTGTTCACCACCATCCAGAAGTTCTTCCCGGAGCAGAAGGGCGACCGGCATCCGCTGCTCTCGCGGCGGCGCAACCTCGTGGTCATCGCCGACGAGGCTCACCGTAGCCAGTATGAGTTCATCAAGGGCTACGCCCGCCACATGCGGGACGCCCTGCCGAACGCGTCCTTCATCGGTTTCACCGGCACGCCGATCGAACTCGAAGACGCGAGCACAAGGAACGTGTTCGGCGACTACATCAGCGTCTACGACATTCGGCGCTCGGTCGAGGACGAAGCCACGGTGCCGATCTACTACGAGAGCCGTCTCGCCAAGCTGGCGCTCGACGACGAGGAACTGCCCGCCGTCGATGCGGGTTTCGAGGAGGTCACCGAGGGCGAAGAAGTCGAGCGCAAGGAGAAGTTGAAAACGAAGTGGGCACAACTCGAGGCTGTAGTTGGTGCCGAGGACCGCCTGACGCTCATTGCGGACGACATCGTGTCGCACTTCGAGAGCCGCCTGGAGGCGATGGAGGGCAAGGCAATGGTCGTCTGCATGAGCCGGCGCATTTGCATCGACCTCTACGCGGCCCTGTTGCGGCTACGACCCGAGTGGGAGCACGCGGAGGACGGGCGGGGCTGTCTCAAGGTGGTGATGACCGGCGCGGCATCCGATCCGGTCGATTGGCAGCCGCACATCCGCAACAAGCCGAGGCGGGAAGCGTTGGCGAATCGGTTCCGCGATCCCTCCGACCCGCTACGAATGGTCCTGGTGCGCGACATGTGGCTGACCGGCTTCGACGCGCCGAGCCTACACACCATGTACCTCGACAAGCCGATGCGCGGCCACGGGTTGATGCAGGCCATCGCGCGCGTCAACCGTGTATTCCGGGACAAGCCGGGAGGTTTGGTGGTGGACTACCTGGGTCTCGCGCACGAGCTCAAGCGTGCCCTGGCGACCTACTCTGAGAGCGGCGGTACGGGCAGCGCCGCGGTCAACCAGGCGGAGGCCGTGCGGGCCATGCTGGAGAAGCACGATGTTTGCTGCGCCCTGTTCCATGGCTTCGATTGGTCGGCGTGGACCGGCGGCACGCCGGCGCAGCGGCTCGGCTTACTGCCGGCGGCCCAAGAGCATGTACTGGCACAGCAAGACGGAAAGGAGCGCTGCCTCCGAGCCGTGCACGAACTTACCCAGGTGTTCGCGCTCGCCGTCCCCCAGGACGAGGCGATCCGTATCCGGGACGACGTGGAGTTCTTCCAGGCCGTGCGCTCGGTCTTGCTAAAGCGCACAGCTTCCGATGGGAGGCCGCAGGAAGAACTTGACCACGCTCTGCGGCAGATTGTCTCGCGCGCCGTGGCGCCCGAGGGGGTGGTTGACATCTTCACGGCGGCCGGCCTTGAGAAGCCCGACATCTCGATTCTGTCCGAGGAGTTCCTGTCCGAGGTCCAGGGAATGAAACGGCGCAATCTGGCAGTCGAGTTGCTGCAGAAGCTGCTCAAGGGCGAACTCGCCGCGAAGCGGAAGAGGAACGTGGTTCAGGCTCGGACCTTCTCGGAGATGCTGGCCCGGACGCTCCGCCGCTACCAGAACCGCGCCATTGAAGTGGCCCAGGTCATTCAGGAGTTGATCGGTCTGGCGCGAGAACTTCGGGAGGCGGAACGCCGCGGCGAGAAGCTCGGTCTCTCGGACGACGAGCTCGCCTTCTACGACGCCCTGGAGACAAATGACAGCGCCGTCCAGGTACTTGGCGACGAAACGCTGCGGGGCATCGCCCGCGAACTCGTCGAGACGGTGCGCCACAACGTGACGATCGACTGGGCGTTGCGTGAGAACGTGCGTGCCCACTTGCGTGTCCTGGTCAAGCGCATTCTTCGTAAGCGCGGCTACCCGCCCGACAAGCAGGAACAGGCGACCCGGACGGTACTGGAGCAGGCGGAGGTGCTGTCGGCAGGCTGGGCGGTTCGCTGATCTCGCCGTCGCCGCGGGCCTTCGACGGGCCGCGACCGAAGCTGCGACTCG
>CBDCDY010000001.1:0-16789 GCA_965215555.1 Dehalococcoidia bacterium | reverse complement strand
AAGCGAGAGGAGGGCCTGTGCACGCGGCGTGACTGCTACGCGCTCACTACAGGCGACTACTCGATGTGCGACGTGCATCGGGAGACCAGCAGACTGAGCAAAGCGAAGGGACAGAAGTCGTGAGCGAGCAGAGATCATGTTTAGTCTGTGGCTTAGACATTTCACACATGTATCACAACGCCAAGCACTGTTCTGCTCGCTGCAGAGATAGCAAAAGGCAGTCCATTGATAGAATATGCCTTCAGTGCGGCATATCGTTTAGAGCTGCAACCTATCAAGTCAACATAGGTAAACTGAAATATTGCTCTGTCGAGTGCTCTGCCAATGCTAACAAAACTGGTAAGACGAAGGAATGCCGTCGCGAAGAATGCTCTAATACATTTTGGGCAATGCAATCTAGACTTGCAAAAAACAAGGCAGTCTACTGCTCTCCCAAATGCCAACAGGAAGATCGGAAAAAAGGGACATATGTAACATGTCAAAGCCACAACTGCTCAAATGAATTCTGGATAGCTCCATTCAGAGCTAATGCCGGACGAGGGAAGTTCTGCTCAAAAGCATGCTATCAGCGCTCACGTCGCAAGAGGGTAAAGCACCACAGTGGATATGTATACGTAGTCACGGATGATGATGGCAAGATATATGAACACAGAGCAGTGATGCAGAAACATCTTGGCAGAGCTCTGTTTGCGCACGAAAACATCCACCACATCAACGGAATCAGAGACGACAACAGCATCGAGAACCTAGAGCTGTGGACTACCCGCCAGCCACCGGGCCAGAGAGTGACCGACCGCATCGAGTGGTACATCGAAGAGCTAAGCCGCTATGGTGAGGTGACATTCCAACTCGATATGATGAAAGAGAGCTGACATGGCAAGCCTAGAAGTGCTGACGAAGCCTAAGGCGCCAACAACCGAGTTCTCGCTCAGGCGAGACGAAGTGACCGCGCTAAAGAAGATCGCGCATGAACTCAATCGCATCGCGAACGCATTGGAAGGCAAGGCAGCAGAATGAGCAACAACTTCAGCGTCACGGTCGAGCCAGGCCTAACTCTCGAGGACACCAAGTTCAAGGTGGCTGGCGACCCGATCGTGTTCCACGGCTACTTCGACTACGCCTTCCTGTTGGCCAAAGCCTACGGCCAACACAAGTACCCAGACGCCAAAGGCTTCGGCTCTCAGTCTCGGCTCACTGGCGCTCAGATTGCGCCCATCTACGACCACAAGCAATCGACGGTGACGCTCAGCCCAAAGGCCCTGCGCCACTCGCTGTGGGACAACTCAGACGGTCAGGAGGTAGCCCACCACTCGGCAACGCTCAACGACCAGACGACCGTCGGCACGACCGTCGGATGGTCTGACTCCACAACCGTCGGGGGCAGCTTCACGGTCGGCGTAGAGATTGGAGTGACTGGCGAGAAAACGTCAGCTTCTGCAACATACTCAGTGAGCACGACTGAGGGACACACGGCGTCCTACACCAAGACGGTCGGCGTCGGCGCCACTGAGGCGGTCAGCGTCGACGTTCCCCCCGGTGAGGTGGTGCTGGCAGTCCTGCTGATCAACGACGGCACGCTGTCAGCTGACCTGAAGTTCCAAGTCCAGCTGAGAGGCGAGGTCATCGTGTACATCGAGCACACTGACGGCACTCAGACCTACGACATCATCAACGCCACTGAATGGTCGTACCTCATCGACCTGCCGTCCGTGACGATGAACGCCTGCATCGACTTCGTTGGTGAGGACGTCACCAAGACGCTGAATCTGCCAGACGGACTGCCGAGCACGGTAGACTCCTACATCAACAAGGCGAAGTCAGAACTAACCGGAGGTCAGAAGTGAAAGCGCTACGAATCGGCATCGGCCATGTCATCTTCTTGGCCGGACTTGGGGCCGCGCTTTACGGAGCTGAAGCAGCAGAGGCTGTCACCACAGCAGCTGGATTCGCTGGAGCGGTGCTTGGCTACGTTGTTGCACACTACGAGGACACCAGTGACTAACCCAGATGACGGCGGGTACACCCCGCACCGCTTTCAGGTCTACGTAGACGGCAGGCCAGTTGGCCCTGTCTTTCCCACGGATGGTGAGGCGCAGGCAGTCGCAGCCGAGCAGCGCGATAACTGCCCGGGCTGCGACATCGAGATTGTGGCGCTAGCTGACGGCCAAGACCCAAGCAGCGTGGTGCTCGATGATTGATCTCGACAGCAAGCAGGTCTACTGGCGAATCACTGTCGGCGGCGCACTCGTGGGCTTGGTCGACGGCGGGCCCATCAACTTCTTCAACGAGGCATACGCGAAAGACGTCCGCCACAGCTTTATTGCCGACTTGATGGATGACGGCACCATGCCGCTGAATGAAGCTCGTCGACTCGTGAAGGTGATCGAGGTCAAGCCCTAAGCGAACCACGTAATCCTGATGCGGTTCGTCTCGCGCGGCACTCCCCTGAACATCAGTGCATTGCTGCCACTCTGCCCGAGGTAGATCGTCCTCAGCGTCCAGTCGTTGTCCGTCATGCGGGCCTCAGCCCCGTTCGCATTGGACACCAGGTCGGTCACCGTAGGGATGCTCGTCGGCCAATAGAACTCAGCGATTGCCGGCACAATCCCATCTCCGTCGTCAAAGCTGATCGCCACCTTTGCGCCATTTGGGATATCACCCTTGCTCACGACATTGCTCGACGCCTGAACAGCCCACGCCTGCGAAGACGTGGCTGTGCAAATCACAACCCGTGTCCGCATCGACGGCACATTGACCGTCGGGATGGTGGGCTGCGCAGGCCTGATGAGCAGCCAATCCAGCCCTGCCACTGGCGCCACACCGGTCACGTCACGACGTGCCAGCCACAACGCTCCGTCCTGCTCGACGAGGTTCTGCGCGTGGTAGGTGTAGCTGTTGTTGTACCCGCCGCGGTAGAACATCCAGCCGTTCAGCGCGAGCGTCTGCAGGTCGTCTGGTGACGAAGGCGACGTGATTGATCCCAAGATGGGCCCATTCTGCGTCTCGACCCTGAGCTCCAGCTGAGACACCCACACAGAGTTCGCACCGCGTGGGCCATTGTCAGCGGTCGAGACGTGGTCGCTGTTCGCGGTGTAGATGTGGCTGAAGTACCCGACGATCTCACCGGCGTAGTACTGCCGGTCGAGACGCCACTCACCATCCAGTGGCGTGCGTCCTGAGTGCGCCCAGCGGTTGAGGCCCTGCAGGTTCTCGCGCTCTTCCCACGTCACCATGCCGTCTCGAGGAGTGGCGCCGCCTTCGGCCAGATGCAGCGGAGCCCAGCGAGTCGTGTCACTCTGGTCTGAGGACAGATAGACGTGCTGCGTCTCGCCAGTCACGCCCACGTCGATGGTGGGCCTGTCCTCAATCTCAGCCCACTCGATGTGCTCCCGGTCAATGCGGAGCATCCCCTGCGCATCCTCAGGCGGCACATCCCCCAAGTCGATATCGGCCGTGACCATGTAGAGCTTGAACCTGCCAGCGGTGTTGCGGCTGACGACGTTGCCCGGTGACAGGTACATCCCCGTCTGCCACTCGCCTACCCAGTCGCCAACAGGTGTCCAGTTGGTTCGGTCACCACGTGGGCCCTCTTGGTCAGTGGTCGGCGGTGCGTCCATTGCGGTCAGGCGCTGGTACAGGGTCGGGTGATCTCCGTTGGAGACGAAGTCACCACGCTGGTAGAACCCCCTGTTGCTCCATTGGCCTTTGAATGAGTTCTGGCCCTCGAGCATTACGGCACGCTCCTCGAGCGTGTCGAGGTTCAGCTTGTACATCTCCCATGACTGGTCATCGATACCGCCGTCGAGGTGGTAGGCAGACAGCAGCTTGATGCGGTACGTGCCGTCGACGGTCGCAGTCGTGACGATTGCCACTGGGGACAGGTCGAGGTCTGGGACAGTCGTGTACTCGATGTTCAGCAGGTAGAAGTTCCTGCCGTTGAGCAGCGTCGGGCTGTTGGACACGCTCCCGCCGCTCGCCTTCTCGGCGGTGAAGGTGACGTTACCGACGTGCGTATCGGGCAGGTCAGCCTCAATCTCGACCGCCAGTGCCTGCCCGTTGTAGACGCCAGTGACGTCATCGAGTGTTTGAGTGATGGTTCTTGGGAAGTGGGTGTGTGGCGAGATCCAGTCGGTGTCACCCTGATAGCTCGGTGAAATCAGTTCAGGGATATCGCTGGGCCAGATCTTCTCCCACGCCTGCCGGTCACCGAGGTTGGGCTGCGTTGCGTCGGCTGACGTGTCGGTTTGCTTCTGGTACAGCGACGGCCCTGAGTAGACGAACTGCCATTGCGGGAACACCGTGTCGATGGTGAATGGCTGTATATCTCCACGATATGACTGAGAGTCATCAGAACCAAATACACCATTGGACTTTAAAGAGATCGTTACAGTGGCACTTTCATTGATCTCGTACCAATCCGTACCGTTGTAACCATATGTCCATACTTTGTCTCTAGTTGCCGAACTGTAAACACGGAACCACGCAAGATCGCCTCTGGATGGCGATGATATATTACTGATTGCCGTTCGCCCGTTGTTGCTATTAGAAAATACCTCACCTGTTGTTCGCACGCCTGTTGTATTTGACTGCGCTGCTGACGGCTTGACATGAGTGACAGTTGATCCACCACCGCCTAGACTGCTCTGGTCATACCACGCATCCGTACCGCTACCATTAGTTCCCCAGAACTTGTTGTTGCCAGGTGACCCTGTTGGGATGCGACCAATCGCGTTGCCGTGAGTGTGGGACGACTGCGAGTAAATGCTCGACCGAGCGTGCCCGTGGTCTGAGCGTGCAGCAGTGCTCGCGCTACCGCCAACCCCGTTGGCTGAGTCTCTGACCTTCGCATCGGCGAACGAAGTGCTGCCGCCAGAAGGCGGATTCACCCATGCATATCCATTATTCCCAGCGTTCTTTGCAAGATGCTGATTGGCTGCGCCGCCAGCAGGCACGTGCGTGCCGTGTGTCGCTGCGGCATAGAGAGACGACTGACTGTGCGCGTGGTCGCTTCGGGCTGCGTCAGTGGAACTGCCGTTGTTTCCCGATGCGGTGTCTGGTGACTTGGAGTTGGCGAATGATGTGCTGCCGCCGCCGCCTGCAGGGATGACGTAGTTCGTGCCAGCGATGCCGATGCGCGTGAGGTTGTCGCCATCTGACCCTGCAGGGTTTGCTGTGACCGTCGTGCCGGGGTCGCCAGCGTCACCCTTATCGCCTTTGTCTCCTTTGTCACCCTTCTGCCCGCGTTGACCGGTGACCGTCGTGCCGACGATGTTGTAAATCTTCACGTCGATATTGGACACGCTGTCAGCATCGTTGCGCGCGGTAAGCACGGCAGTGTTGTCTGCAGTGCTAAAGGCAAGACTGACGTAGTCCGGCCCTGCTCCCTGAAGCTGAAACAGGTAGCGCGTTGTGCCGGGCAGGTCAGCCTTCCGGACAATGCCAGACATTCTGAGGTTGTTCGTGGTGCGGGTGTAGTCGAGGTCAACGAGGAACACGTCCTCGACGTTTGGACGTGTCAGCCCGTTCGTCCCATCGGTCGTGATGTTGCTACCGGTGTCGCTGATGTTGTCAGCGCTGCCGACCAGCGTGAGCTGCATCCCGCCAACGGTCGTGCCGCCTGTTCCTGAAGCGGCAATCGTCAACTCAGAGTCTGTGTCGTCTTCAGTCAGTGTGACGTTCGTGCCCTGCTGCAGGATGTTCTTGAGTTCGGTGTAGATGTTGTTCTGAGTCGCAGAGACAATCGACTGCAGATCTACCCAACTGCCCTCGTCCTTTGAATAGATGCTGGTGACGTTCCCAAGCTCGCCTGCCGTGACAGATACGCGGAAGTGGATGTCACCGTTCGCGCCAGTCGAGTTGTCTGGGATTGCGCCTCCGACCGTGACCGTCGGCTCAGTCGTGCCGCCGCCGCCCGAAGAGGGCAGCGTGAGCGTTCGGTTCCCTGCGTTCTGCCGCGTGACCGTGAGGATGGATCCAGCCAGCGTCACATCGCTCACACGGACGGTCGTGGTCGGAAGCAGCCCGTTGCGGATGTCAGCTTTGAATCGCGAGTACTCGCGCACCAGCGGCGTGTTCGACTGCGGGTTCAGCACCATGACTAGGTAGGCGTTAGCGGCCTCGCTGTTCAGGTTCTGGGTCGTTGGAATTGCGACCATCAGGCTCTACTCCATTCGAGGTATTGGCTGCGCCAAGTGACCTCATCGCTGCGCCAAGTCAGCGCATCGGTTGGAACGGTCGGTGTGTGGTCAGTGCCGGTGTCGATGCACGTGAGCCGCTTGATTGCCGACTGGCGCGATGACAGGCGCCAGTCGACATTCATCACGTAGACGATGGTACCCACGTCGCTCAGCGCGATGTAGTGACCGGGCTCGATTGCTGCGACCGCGTTCGTCTTGGTCGTGTCACGCTGGTCGAGGTATAAGTCAACGGTGCGCAGATTGCGTACGCTTGCGAGCGCATTGATGCGTGATTGCAGCGTCGATGTGGCTGTTCGCTGAATCCAGCCAGGTACCTCCAGCGTGCGTGCATCCCATGCCGCAATGCTGGCGTCGTTGCCCACCATGACTGGCGCAGAGTCTGGCACTTCTATTTTGTACTCAGCTGTGACTCTGTAATACACGTGTTGCAATGCTGCCCAATTGTTGTTCAGGCGTCCATCAGGGAACGGGTTGTCGAACCTATCTGCAATAGATGCTGTAAGAGTTCCGTCGTTCTGAACAGTGCCAGTGATATAGGTGTCCCACAAGCCTGCTTCGACAGCATCGTCTGCAGGTGAGTGATCAGTCAGCGTCACTCGGAGACGATACTGAAGGACGCGCACTCTGAATCTGCCGTTCACGACGCGCCTGTTCTGGGGCGGCGTGAACTGCAACGACACTGGATACTGGGTTGTCGCTCCAGACTGACCCTCGGCAACGTGATTCATGTACAAGATGTCGGTGGATGAGAACGGTGCGCCCATCGGAAGTCCGTTGGGCCCAGTACCTCCAGTGATAGTTGACTGAGGATCAACCGTCGACGGAGACATCCCATCAAGCACGCTGGGATAGCTCGTGCTCAGCACGTTCCACAACTGGTCAGAGTCGAAGGTGCTGACGATGTCGCGGATACGGTGAGTGCGGGATCCGACCGTGCCGTCCAGAGTGGTCGGCACGCGAGTAGGGTCTTTGATTCCAAGAAGCCCCTTTTGAGTCGCATACGGCAGACCGCCAGACACAAGCCCGAACCTGCTCGCGTATCCGCCTGCAGGCCCCTCGAAGCTGTACAGACTCAGGGGAGTCGAGGCGAGAGACGACTGAATGGCAGACACTCCGAACGCATCGCGCATCTTGTTGATTACTGTGGTCTGGTTCGCGTCAGCGTTTGCTGCTCCCTGCGTCACCATCGACCGCGCCCGTGCCGGTACACCTAGCAGCCCGCGAATGTCATATGTGCTGATGTCAGTCTTGTCGTCGTATCGCTCATTCTGAATCCACGCATCTACGCGGTCAGTCCCTCCTACAACAATCTGCAATCTTTTGCGTGTTTGCGTGCGATATCCATGAATCGCCAACCTGCCAGAGCCCCATGCACCAGTAGGTCGCTGAGGGTTTGCGTTGCGTTGCGATCCAGTCTGGAATGTCATCCGTATGATGTCACGCGTAGATCCGTCTATGCTCACAGACCAGACCATCACTCACCGCCAAACGTGAATGTTCCACTTTCCTCGCCAGATACGATGTTTCGCACAATGAACTGACCTAGTACGTCTCCGTCAAGCTCGATTGAGTATCCGCCATATTGTCTACCTTCATAGTCACTGCCGAACCTAAAGGTGCGATAGACATTGTCAGTGCCGCCGCTTTGCGCGAACTGATTGATGGCAGCCAGTACTTGATTGTTCATGCCTGTATACCCGTACTCCTCACGGGCTCGCCTGAAGCTGCGCTCATACGGTTCACTGAATGCACCAGCACTCGCTAATGTTGCTCGCTCGCGCGTCTGACGTGCTTGTGTAGCAGCACGAATCGCCTGCAACTCCCTCAACTGAGCAGCACGATCCTTTGCCTTGATCTCATCGCTTAGGTGTACCGCGCGCCTGAAGTCAGCCAGGTTGCGTGCCTTCTCACGCTCACGCTCAGCCTCAGCCCGTTCCCGCTCACGTTCTTCGTCCGTCTGCCGGTCTGATGCCATCGATATAGCTCCGCCGACAGACATGACCGCCTCTAGCGTCTCCGTCTGAACCTCTACAGCCTGCTGACGGGTTCCCTCGATGTCACCCCGTGCGAACGCCAGACCGGCGCCGCGCAGACCGGTCTGACGCCCCAGAGCGCCAGCAAGAGCACCCTGCGCACGAGCGTTGGCGTTGGCAGCGTTGGCGCCAATCAGATTTGCGTTGGCATTCTCGATAATCGTGTCCGTCGCACTCCTGCCGCTGCGAACCAGATTGCCGAACTCAAAGTTGACATGCCCAATAGAGTCAATGAGCCCAATGTTGACACCCGGCACGCGATTCAGGCTGCGCACGAGCACATTGATACCGTTGACGATGATGTTCAGCCCATCAATCGACGAGTTGATGTAGTCCTCGAATGCGTCACCAATGTCCTGCAGGACGTTGCCCGCCACCTGCCGCCAGTTCTCAAAGAAGCGAATCGCAGTGCCAATGCCTTCCGCTGCGAACGTCAGCACGACGCGCTTGGCCTCGTTGAACCAGCGAGACAGATCTTCCATTGCCTCGATGTTCTCACCGGTGATCTTGCGCGCGTTGTCGGCTGTCGAGTTCAGCGAGTCGAACTCTGAGGTCGTCAGATTGATCACCCGCGCGTTCTCAGCGAACTGACCGCCAAGCAGCTCTTCTGCCAAGAAGGCACGCTGAGACGTGTCCTCTACCTGCGTCAGCGCGCGAGCAATCGTAGTGAACTGCTGCTCAGGCGAGAGGTTGCGAATGCTTTGGAACTCGATTCCGAGAACCTGAAGCGCCTCAAGTGCTGGCCCGCCTCCTGTTGCCGCAAGCTCACCAAGTCTGAGACCCAGTTCGCGTTGTCCGTCGGCGAGAGCGTCAACAGTGCCACCTGTTGCGTTGGCGATGACCTGAAAGCGTTGGATCTGGTCTGTGGTCGTTGATGCTGCATCTGCCAACATTCCAATCTCTAGAGCGGACGCAAACGCTGCCCGTCCAATCGCGGCCGCCGCGGCGCCTGCTGCCAACAGCCCTGCGCCTGCGGCCAGAGCCAGCTTGTTCAGATTGCCGAACCTGCCGCCTGTTCTGTCGGCCTCCATGCCCGCACCCTCGAGCTCGCCACGAACACGACGAATCGGCTGACTCGCCTGATCGCGCGCGCGCATGACGATGTCGAGGGCAGCCATTAGAGACCTCTCACCTCACCTGGATTGATGGGCCCGCCACCAGAGAGGCGGTCGAACTCACGCTGTACCCAGCGTTCAGCGACTCTCAGGGCGTTCGGCTCAGCCCGCTCCAGCGTCTTCAGCGCGGGCTGCTGCGGGTAGTTGTATGACCTGCGCTGCCCGAAGGCGTTCATGTTCTCCTCGACGAACTCCGCGTAGGGCTGCGCGTTGACAATCTCAGCCGTGCCGCTGCGCAGGTGCCGATACGTGAATGACGTGCGCGAGAGCCCGGTGTCGACCGGCCAGAGCGAATCATTGGCGCCGACAGCCTCGACCAGCTCATGCCCCATTTCATCGAGAAAGCCCTCTTGCAGGATGCGCGAGAGCTGTCGGTCGCTGGGCAGGTTGTCGAGCTCGTTAGTGAAGCTGATGTTAAACGCCACGGACGGTCACCACTGCTCTGATTTGCACCATGTCTGTGCCTCCATTGACGACACTTGCTGCGACTTGCTGAGGGTAAGCGTCATCAATCCCGTTGATGACGTCAAGAACGGCACGCAGGCGATCTTCGACGTCATCTGGGTCATTGCTCCGTTTGACTCCGATGCTGACCCGCACGTTGCAGACCGGCACGAAGTGGCCAGTGTCGCCAATCACGAATCCAGTGAACTCCGTGCCGAACGCAATCGAACCAACGCTCAGGCGGTTCGGATTCCAGTCCTGAACGTAGTGCTCAGCTAGCCCCTCATCGAGGCGACTCTTCAGACTCATCTTCTGTCTCCTGTTCCTGTGCCATTTGCATCTGTTGACGCGCGTTGTCGCGAGTCTCCATGACGTCAAAGATATGCTCCCACGTCACGGTCACGCCAATCTCGGCAAAGCCCTCGATGACTGTGTGCAGCATCGTGAGCGTGTCCGCGTAGAAGTGAATTAGTGTCCGCTTGATCGCCTCCCCAGACGCAGGCGACGCCATGTAGTCACCGTCTAGGGACGGTAGGCCAGTGAGGTCGGCCAGCACACCGCGCAGGTCTTTGATTTGCTCCAGCGATACCTGAACACCGGACACGTTGGGCTGCTCGAATTTGAAGTCCTGCACCTCATCTGGCAGGTGCAGGGCCTCACGTCGGTTGATATCGACTAGACCACGATCAATCCTGTCGAGTGCCTCTTCCTTCGTGTCGTCATTGGCAACATCGAATTCTGCGTCCGCGTCTGCATCAGCCATGACGAACACCGGGATAGGCCGACCGTTGAGGTCGAGCACGCGGCTGTTGCGAGTCATGCGGTTGGCAATCTCGACAATGGGGGCGTACAGCTCTAGGAACTTGGCCGTACCCCACAGTTCTCCGATGCGCGGCAAACGAGGGATGGTGACCGCCGCACCAGTGCCGACCGTCTCTTCGTCAGTCTGTCTGCCGAGCGTGCTGCTGCCTGCTGACTGGTTCCACGCGAACGCCCGAGACGTGATCGTTCCGCCTTCCAACGGGATAGCCCAGATGCTCACGCGGTCTGGCGTGTCGTCACGCGCCTCGACTGACGTGTATGGCGACACGAGGTAGTGGTATTCCTCACCCGGGTACCACGTCAGCGCATCGGCAGCAGCTGGAATGCCGTCGACGGTGTAGACCAGCGATCCGCCATAGCGAGTCATGTCGAGCAGTACGTCGTAGGCCGTCTCGACGCTGATTCCAGTCGGCTCAGACATGAGCAGCATGTTGGCGAGCTTGGTGGCGTAGTTGTGGAAGTAGTTCAGAATGACGGGCTGCACCTCTGGCGCAGGCGTCACGTCGAATCCAGTGAGGTCGCCGAGCCACATCCGCTCGAGCGCTGCCAGCCGCTGGTCACGCTTCTGCAGCCTGTTCGGGGGAAACGTTGCGCCTTGCTGAATGTCTTGGTCACGCAGCAGGATGTCGAAGCTGACACGGTCAGCGAGTCCGTTCCTAGACACGTACCACACCCGCTTTCCGTTCGGCCTTCATCGTAGCGATTGCCGTCGAGTACATCCCGTACCTGAGCGCATCTGGACCATGATCGTCCTGCTTGACTGGCTTATCGTCACCAAAGAGGGCAGCCCGTTCATCCCAGACGTAGTTGCTCAGCTCTCTGGTGAGCTCAGGGCAGCGATGACCAACCGTGAGAGTTCCGTCCTCAAATCGCTGTCTGACGAGCTGGATACCTCTTGCAACATCGTTGTCAGACTTGAACACACGTATCCGCAGCTCGTGTGAGAGAGCTTTTCTGAAAGCGGGCGCGGATGGATCGACACATGCCAGAGAGATGTGTCTTCCTCCCACCAAATCACGATTGATAAGCCGTGCCTGTTCTCTGACATTGATAGCCCCCTTCTCGCGTGCGTCGTGCCGCCACTCTGCCACAGCCCACGACTCAGAGCCCCACATCCCAATCAGGACAGCGTGCGTGACAGATGAGTGCGCGTAGTCGGCTGCCAACACCCAGCGCTCAGGCTGCCCAACTGGCGGGGTACCGGTCGGCACGACGGGGTAGACCGCACCCTCGCCAGACGCCCACTCGCCATAGACCATCCTGCGCTGCATCGCACCCGAGTACCTGCGCGTCAGGCTGGAGATGTAATCGTCCGTGAGCATCGGGTTGTCGGACAGCTCGAACGGATACCACGTCACGCCCTCATCAATCATGTTGGCTTTGATGGGGTGCATGGGCCCAGACGGGTTGGTGGTCAGAATCAGCTTGGCGCCCGGGCGTGAGCAGCGGTCAGCCACAGAGTTCAGGAACTCGTTGGGTACAAGCGTCGCCTCATCAATCAGCGCGCCCTGCGCAGTGAATGACCGTGCCCGTCCCTCCGATGATGCGTCTGAGCCGAGCAGCGTGTAGAAGCGATTCGTGCCGCCAGACAGCGACTCCATTTCAAACATCCCTGCCCGCCGCCGCCATGTCAGCCCGGTGACCTCAGCGAACTCGCGCGCGTACTTCAGGGTCGCTCCGTCTAGCTGCCGCTGGGAGCGTGAGCAGAGCAGGAAGTCACGGCCGGTGTACTGCGATGCATAGGCCATGAATGCGAACACCGACGACACAGACTTGCCAGATTGAACGGGCCCCGACACAACCATCTCAGTCTTGCTGCCTGAGATGATCTCCGTCATCATGTCGCGCTGCTTGGGTGACCATGCGTAGGTCATAGGTTGCGCTCCGCCCATACCGACTGGCCCGCCGCGCGGCCTGCGTACCACGACGTGAAGAGCGTAAAGAGCTCACCGTCCATGTTCAGGAGTGCGTCGGGCAGCGTGCCGAGCTCCAGGGACAGTGCGAACACGAACTCTAGGGGGTCACGTTCGTGGGTTGGATGCTCGGCCTTGCCGCCAGTTTCAGCGACCACCTGAGCACGTTCACGCAGGCGGTTCGCTCTGCGGTTCGTTGTGGCGACGAAAGGTGAGGTGGCTCGACACCACCTTGTCAATCATGTCGTATGGGTGCTCCAGCATCGGCAGGCTGGCTATGTCGTCATTGATGTGTATGCGCCTGATGACGAGCTCGGCAATCTTGGCAGTCTTCTCGATGTTGTTCAGTTCCTCAGCCAGAATCTCGTCGAGTCGAATCACGTCGAGGCCGGACAGCCGCTTGTAGAAGACCTTCCAGACCTCAGGCTCACCGTCCTCATCTTCGGTGTGGAACTCCTGAATCCAACTCACGAGATTGCCCCATCGATTGCGACGGTGACGTTGTAGACGATGTTCCCTCGTGCGTTGCCGACACGGCTGATGGTCAGAATCGCATTGAACGTGCGCTGAGTGCCGCTGGCCGATTGCGTCACGCGCATTGCCGCGCGCCTACCGTTCTGCCCGCAGAGCACAGGCGCGGTCGTCTCATTCTCGTTGACGCTGAAAGACGAGGAGTTTACGCGATACCCCCCATCTGTGCCAACCGTTAGTCCACCTGATGCAACATCGTTTGTGGATGACGTTTGGACAAGTGGGAAGCCCGTCAAGCCAGACTCGGGCCCGCTGATGGTGACGTAGTTGCTGGTTCCTACCGGTGCAATCTCGACCACCACGCCTGCCGATGAGAGTGTCGAAGCCATGTCTACCCCGTAGCCAGCGGCTGGTCACTGCCCAGCAAGATGAATCCCGTGACGCTGACGTTCGATGCGCTGTTGATGTTGAAGGTAGCCCCAGAGGCCTGCACGTTGGAGGGGATGGTGATCTGCTGGAGGCCAACGCGATAGGCAACGTTCTGATGGTTGCTGCTGTTGCTGAATCGGCAGTTGGTGGCAGTTGTGGATCCAATGGCGGTGATCAACACCTGAACCACAGACTGGCCAGTCAGGTTGACGCCTACGGACGCAGATCCCATTTCCAGCGCCACTGGCACGCTGCTGCTTCCGTAGCGACCGCGAGCTCGCTGAGGCACGGACAGCTCGGCAGTGATTGGCGCGTTGGCACCAGCCTCCTGCCCTAAGTCTGGCATGTCGACGGGGTAAGACTCCCAGCCTGCTTCGCTCCTGATCACAATCTGGCGAGGCTGGCCTGCCAGTGCGCGAAGCGACTGTGTCTGCGTGCCTTCGTACAGCGTGCCGATCTCAATCTCGACACCAGCTGAGTGGACACTCGCCTCTTCGTCTCGCGTGCCGAGCATCGCCTCGTTGGAGATTGCGGTCACGCCATTGACTGACCAGTTAAGGACGTCATTCAACTCCAGCACCGTGGTCGAGGAGGCAACGAAGATGCTGCTGTCTGCTGTCTTGGCAGTCGGCACGGCTGCTCCTAGTTGGTGCTGGATTCTGAGCGGATGCCGTACAGCTTGAATCCGCTGGCGTCGTAGTTCGTGCCGCCAGTCAGATTCTCAACGCCGTACTCAATCTTTGAGCGCAGCAGGTAGCCAATCTGGTTGGTGACTTGGTTCTGCTCGGGCGTGAACATCTGCATGACTGGGCGTCCTACGTTGGCGACTGCCGCAGCTTTCGCACCACAGATAACGCGCCAGTCGGCCGTCGCGCTACCAATCGGCATGTTGTTGCTCACGAGGATGTCGATGTTCTTGTAGCGGCCAACGAATGGCGTGCCACTCAGCATCGCGTTGTTGCGCAGAACGTCACCGGTCAACGGGTCATATGACCAGTTCTCATCAAGCAAGTCCTGCTCGAGGTTGGCCCACAGTCGAGGGTGCATGATGCAGAACAGCTCGCCAAGAGCGCCAGCGCTGGTGTTGCGCAGGTTCCGCTCAAATGCGACACCAGCAAAGTCGTCAAGAATGCCTTGCCGAATCACCGCCCGTGCTGCGGCGGTCGATGCTACGCCAGTCGGTCTGATGAAGTTGGCATTGGTGCCGACCGTGGTGACCGTGCCGCCATAGCCAATCAGCGCGGACAGCACCTGAGTGTCGACGTAGTCAGCGTGCTCATAGACCATGCGGCTGCGAGTCGCCTCGAGGATGGGGAACGCGACCTCACCTGCATCGTTGGCGTGGATGAACTGGTTCACGGTGTGATAGCCAGCGCTGTCGAACGTGATACCACCAGCGTCAGCCGATGCGAGATTTCCCCAGACCGGCAGCCGAGTTGTGCCCGTCCCAGTGCTGATACCAGTCGAGTCGTTTGGATTGGTCGCCGTACCCTGAGTCGTGCCAGCCGTCCGTGCCCAGCGGTTGAACGGGATGCGAACCTCTTCGGCCTGACCGCTGGCCCACGGCCCGGTGTAGGCGTCGGACTGGTCAGTGATGATGTTCCACATATGCTCGTTCCGCAGCTCGGGAATCAGCTGGGAACTAAACACCTCTACCAGTTGCGTTGCAGGGATGGCCATTATCGGTCGCTCCAATCAATCGTCTGCTTGCCAGTCATCAGGTCAGGCTTGAACGTGTTCGCGTACCACTCCTGGGTCTCCTGACGAGACATGGTCTTGAAGTCAGGGATCTCTTGGGATGCGGTGAGCCGCTGCGTGCGCGCTGCCGGGCGTGGCGCTCGCTGAGGCGCTGGCGTCTGTTCGGGTTCAGACGCATCGGGCGTGGAGGATCCCGATATGGACAGCGCCTCAGCTACAGCCGCGCTAATCATCTCCTGCACTGCCTCTGGGGTCAACTCGGACTGAGCCTCTACTTCTTCCTCTTCCGCCGTCTCTTCTTCCGGCTCATGCTCATCCTCCGACTCGAGTAGGGCTAGGATTCTATCCCTCAGTGGCACCTTCGGCATCAGACAATCCGATCCTCGTGATCACGTCTGTTGCCGTAACGGTAGAGCTTATATCGGCATCCATCAACATCCCGACTGCCCTCAGGCGCTGTTGGTCAGTGAATTGGTCAGACAATGCGACACTCGTCAGCCACTTGAGGCACTGGTCACGAGTCATGATCGGCAGTGCGTCAATGGCGGCAAGGGCCTGCTCAGGTGTCACAGTTTGAAACCATACAGCATGACCTCTATCTTGATGATGGCAGCCTTGTAGCGCGAGAGCTCACCGATGAGATTGATGCGCTCCTTTTCAAGCTCATGGATCCTGAGATTCTTTGTGATGCAGCAGCGACTGGTTTCGTTGTGCAGGTCGTCCCAGATCTGGTCGCTCCACTCGTAGTCCACAATCAATCTCCTCCACTTGTGTCAGGGGCTCGTCCCCCGCTCTCTCAGTATGGTACCACACTGTTGTGGGTTGTCAAGGGGGTAGGTGGTATGGTGTCGTCATGCCGGGTATCGGACGAGCTCCGCCGAAGCCACCGCCGAAGGTGCACCCCAAGCCTGACCCTGAGTGGCTGGCCGCCAAGCGTCGGCTCATCGAGCGCAACGAGCGCCTCGAGGAACAGGCCCGCGAGGTCGAGGCGCGCAAGCGGTCAGAGCAGATGCTGGCCCTCGCGCAGAGCGTGAACCAGCGGTCGTGGGATCAGCTGCAGCGTGACCGTGAGCGGCGGCACAACCTGCGTGCCATGTGGCGTGCGCAGTCACCAGAGCAGCGCTCCCGCTGGAGCCTCCGCAACGAGCTGCGCTGGCTGCCCCAATCCTCAGAGCAGGCGCGCCAGTGGCAGGTGCGCGGCCTGCGCAAGCGACGCAAGCTCACCGCTCAGCGTGACCGCTGGATCCTGCGTGCCATGAAGCGCACCCGCAACGCAGCCGCCGTCGCACGCGAGCTGGCCGCACACCCGGTGCACGGGAGCAAGGCCGTGAGCGCTCGCCACATCCGCCGCCTCGCCGACGAGGTAAAAACAACGACCCGTGGTCTAACCAACAAAATCGGACATTTACCCCAGAGGGTGCGCGTGTCAGGTGGTCGAGGTGTTCATGATCTCAGTCTCGGGAGCTGGAGCCCGACCGGGAAGGTGGCGCCCGTCGCAACCGACCTGAGCGCCAGCCGCTACGCCCACTGCTACGTACAATGATACTGTCGGTTGTACTGTACTGATAGTACAACTCGACAGTACAACGACAAATCTCTCGTTTGATCATGTTTCGCAGTTTTCAGTGAAATCACCAGATTGCAGTTGTACTATAGTTGTGACTCCT
>OZ244071.1:0-3204945 GCA_965215555.1 Dehalococcoidia bacterium | reverse complement strand
CATCACCTCTGATTCACGAAGAATGTGAAGTGAATCACTATGTCCTGTTGCAATATGTCCTGCTGAAAGCAGATTGGATCCGAACTGATTCCGCACATCTTCGGCCGTCAACGCGGCCTCCATGCCGTGGATATTGGCCGAGGTGCCAGTGAGCGGCTGATCAAGCTGGTCGAGCACGCTGGTGGCGATGGGATGATCGGGAATGCGTAGCGCGATGGTCGATCCGTCAACGGCCCTGGTCGGCCAGTCTTCTCGTTTGTTCACGATCAGCGTCAATGCTCCGGGCCAGGCCGACTCGGCCAAGGACTGGATGCGCGAGTCGAGCGGTTCCGCGATTTGCTCCAGATGCTCGCGCCAGCGCGCTGGTGGTAGGAAGAGCGGCAGGTTCTCTCCACCCGGTCGTTGTTTGAGCCGGAATACGGCTGCCACGGCCTGATCATCGTTGGCGACGGCGCTCAGCGCGTACTGGGTGTCGGTCGGCAGGGCGACCACACCGCTGTTTCCCAAATGATCAACTGCCTGAGCAAGTTCATCGAATGACACAGCGATATTGTAGTGCGCCCGTATCATTATGACGTGAACAACCACGCATCACAGGGCGCTGCTTCCCACGAATCGATCGTCATTGTCGACCTTGGATCGCAGACGGCGATGCTGATTGCTCGGCGCGTGCGAGAACTCAACGTGTATTGCGAACTCGTGCCTCCGACGGCTGACTGGGAGCGAGTGCGCCAGCTCAATCCTCGCGGCGTGATTCTCAGCGGTGGTCCGGCGAGCGTCCACGACGACGGCGCGCCGGTCGCACCCGACTGGTCGCTTGATGGTCGCTTGCCTGTCCTGGGCATCTGTTATGGCATGCAGACGATGGCGAATCAGCTTGGCGGGCGAGTCGAAGCGGGTCGTGAGCGAGAATTCGGCGCGGCGCACATTTATCCGCGCGGCGATTCGGCGCTGCTCGACAACCTGCCTCGGCCCATGCCTGTCTGGATGTCGCACGGCGACCGCGTCGACGATATGCCGAACGGGTTTCAGGCGCTGGCCGGGACGGACAGCATCCCGATCGCGGCGATGGGCGACGAACAGCATCGTTTTGGCATTCAGTTTCATCCCGAGGTCGTGCACACGCCCCACGGGCTGCATTTGCTGAGCAACTTCGTCTTCGACATCTGCGCATGCTCCGGAGACTGGGACGCCGCGCATTTTGTCACCGAGACCGTTGCAGAGATTCGTGAACAGGTCGGCGAGGACCACGTGATCTGCGGCCTGTCGGGTGGCGTGGATTCCTCGGTCGCGGCGGCGCTGGTCCATCGAGCCGTTGGCGACCAGTTGACCTGCATCTACGTCGACAACGGACTGATGCGTCTGGGCGAGACCGAAGAGGTTGTCGACACGTTCGATCGCAACATGCGCATGAATCTGCGCGCGGTCGACGCTGGCAACCAATTCCTGGAAGAGTTGGCCGGCGTCGACGATCCGGAGACAAAGCGCAAGCGGATCGGCGAAACCTTCATCGCCGTCTTTGAAGAAACAGCCGTCGAGATCGCCAAAGGCGACCACGGCGTCGATTATCTCGTTCAGGGCACGACGTATCCCGATGTCGTCGAAAGCGCCGGTTCCGGTCACGGATCGGCGACAGCGATGATCAAGTCGCACCACAACGTTGGCGGATTGCCGGATGATCTGCGCTTCGAACTGATCGAGCCGCTGCGTCACCTGTTCAAGGATGAAGTCCGTGAAGTCGGCCGAGAACTCGGCCTGCCCGAGGAGATCGTTGGCAGGCAGCCCTATCCCGGTCCTGGACTGGCGATCCGCATCATCGGTCCGGTCACGCATGAGAAGGTGCGCGTGTTGCAACTCGCCGATGCCGTGGTGATGGAAGAAATCCGCAACGCCGACCTGTACGACGACCTGTGGCAATCGTTCGCGATCCTGACCGACACCAGAACGGTCGGGGTCCAGGGAGACGCCCGAACCTACGGTTGGGTCTGCGCCCTGCGCGCCGTCACTGCCGACGACGCGATGACTGCCGACTGGGCGCGAATCCCCTACGACGTTCTGGGAACGATCGCCAACCGGATCGTCAACGAAATCCCCGAGATCAACCGAGTGGTCTACGACATCACATCAAAGCCTCCGGGCACGATTGAATGGGAGTAACGGTCCCATGCTGATCACCGTTTGCATGAGCATGTCGTTGCGGCATCGGTTGCCGGAACTTTGCCAAGTGCTTGAAGGCGCTGGCCACGAAGTTCTGACTCCGGTGGACACCCGCGAGTTCAACTATGAGAGTGCCAACGACCATGAACGCGCCGAACTCAAGCGGAACAAGGATCTGATCCGAACTCATTACGAGAAGATCAAGGTTTCCGACGCGATTCTCGTGCTCAACGAGGACCTGCCCGGTAAGCCCAACTACATCGGCGGAAACAGCTTCCTCGAAATGGGCTTCGCGCACGTGCTCGACATTCCGATTTACCTGATGCAGGACGTGCCCGACTCCAACTATCGCTCTGAAATGCTGGCCATGGATCCGATTGTGATCGACGGCGATCTGAGCAGAATTCCGGCCGACTTGTCCACTGACCTTCGGGCGGCCGTCGGATAGCCTCAAGTCATGCGAGTCCTGATCGTTGGCGGTGGAGGACGCGAACATGCGCTGGCCTGGAAGCTGACGCAGTCGCCTCAATGCGAGGCGCTGTTCGCAGCACCGGGCAATGCCGGCACTGCGGAGTTGGGCGAGAATCTCTCCGTCCATGATTCCGACACCGACGCCATCTGCACGGCAGCCGCAGAGCGCCGCATCGATCTCGTGGTCGTTGGACCCGAGGCGCCGCTCGCCGCTGGACTGGTAGACGCGCTGACCGAGCGCGGCATCCTCGCGTTCGGACCATCGAAGGCAGCGGCGCAGATTGAGTCGTCGAAGTGGTTTGCCAAGTCGGTGATGCAGTCGGCCGGCGTGCCTCACGCGGGCGGAGAGATATTCGAGACGGCGCAAGCAGCGCACAAATGGCTGGAAATCCTCGGACCCGACGATCTGCCCGTCCTCAAAGCTGACGGACTTGCCGCGGGCAAAGGCGTGATCGTTCCCGACCACATCGACGACGCACACGCGGCCATTGATGAAATGTTCGCGGGAGCGTTCGGCTCTGCCGGCGAACGGATCGTGATCGAAGATCGACTGTCGGGGATGGAGGCGTCTGCGATGGCCATCGTCTCGGGCAGCGACATCCTGCCGCTCCCGCTGAGCTGCGACTACAAGCGGATCATGGACCACGATCAGGGACCGAACACCGGTGGCATGGGCGTCTACGCTCCACCCGGATTCGTCGGCGACGCCGACAGCGTGTTCGGCGATGTCCATCAGCCCGTAGCGGAACAGATGGCATCCCAGGGCTGCGAGTTCCGAGGATTGCTCTACGCCGGCCTGATGGTCGACGAAGGCGCGCTCAATGTTCTGGAGTTCAATGCGCGGTTCGGTGATCCGGAGACGCAGGCCGTGCTGCCGTTGCTCGACGGCGATCTGTTGCCGGTGCTTGCGGCGTCGGCCCGAGGCGAATCGCTGCCTCGTGACGTCATCGCGCATAGCGGGCGGGCATCGGTCAGTGTGGCAATCGTGAGCGGCGGCTACCCGGGTCCGTACGTCAACGGGCAGGCGATCCACGGCCTCGACGCGGTCGACGACACCGTTGACGTCTTCCACGCCGGCACGGCAATCGACGATGACGGACGCACTGTCACTTCTGGCGGCCGTGTCCTGGCCGTCACCGCCGTCGCCGATACTCTGACGGAAGCTCGCGGGATCGCATACGACAACGTCCGCCGGATCACGTTCGACGAATCGTTTTATCGCACAGACATAGCACTGAGAGAGGTGCAGACATGACCACTCGCACGATCAGGCCCAACCTGCAAGCGCACGACGAGGCAGAACGCATCGAGATGTTCCCCGGCGTCGCCCGACGCACGCTAAACGCCGGCGAGCTCACGTCGATTCACGAGATTGAGATCGCCGCAGGTTGCGTTGTGCCCATGCACACGCATCCACACGAGCAAATCGGCTACCTGGCCAAGGGCCGGGTCAAGTTCGAGCTGGGCGACGAGACCAAGGAACTGAGCGCCGGCGACTCCTGGGTCATTCCCTCGGGGGTTCCGCATGAAGTGACCGCGCTCGAAGACGCCGTCGCGATTGACATCTTCTCTCCGGCTCGCGAGGAGTACATCCCCTAATGATCCCCCGCTATCAACGCTCGGAGATGGCCGCGCTCTGGACGGATGACGCCAAGTGGCGGCGCTGGCTCGATGTCGAAATCGCCGTGACCAACGCCTGGGCCGACGAAGGCGTCGTCCCGCGAGCGGACGCCGAGCTGATTGCAGCCAACGCCGGCTACAACGTCGCCGACATCGACCGCTACCAGATCGAAGTACATCACGACACACTGGCGTTTCTGCGTTCGGTCTCCGACACGCTCGGGCCGGAATCGCGCTGGGTCCATCACGGACTGACCACCAACGATGTCTGGGACACCGCGCTCGCGTTGCAGATTCGCGACGCAGCACGAATCATCGAAGACGATCTAGAGCGGCTCGAGGCTGCCATCACGAGGCGCGCCGTCGAGCACAAGTACACGCTCTGCATCGGCCGATCGCACGGCATCCACGGCGAACCCACGACGTTTGGTCTCAAGCTGGCCGGATGGGTCGATGAGACGCGTCGCAATCGGCGCCGGCTGGCCGACGCGATCGAGGCGATCGCGGTCGGTAAGATCTCGGGCGCCGTGGGCACGCATGCGACGGTGCCGCCGCATATCGAAGAACGCGTCTGCCGAGAGCTTGGGCTCGGCGTGGAAGCCATTTCTACGCAGGTGGTCCAGCGCGACCGACATGCGCAATTTCTCTCGACCTTGGCCGTGATTGCTGCCTCGCTCGAGCGCTTTGCGACTGAAATCCGACACTTGCAACGGACCGAAGTGCGAGAGGTGCGCGAGCCGTTCGCCGAGGGTCAGGCCGGTTCATCAGCGATGCCGCACAAGCGCAATCCCGAAAAAGCTGAGCGCGTCTGCGGCCTGGCACGGACGATCCGAGCCAACGCGATGACCGCGTTCGAGAATGTCGCGCTGTGGCATGAGCGGGACATCTCACACACGTCAGCTGAGCGGATCGCGATTCCTGACGCCTGCTTCGCGCTCGACTACATCACCGACATGTCGGCCTGGATCATCGACGGCCTCGTAATCGATGCCGAGCGGATGCGGAAGAACATGGAGTCGTCCTACGGCCTGATCTACAGCCAACGAGTCCTGCTCGCCCTGACCGAGGCGGGTGTGCGTCGAGACGACGCCTACAAGCGAGTCCAGTCCTACGCGATGCAGGCCTGGGACGAAGGCATTCAGTTCCGTGACCTGATCTCAGAGGACGACGTGATCACCGCAGCGCTCGACGAAGCTGCGATGGACGCGGTATTCGATCCGGGCTACTACACGCGCTACGTGGACGAGTCGTTTGCACGGCTGGGCCTCTGAACGCGAGTTTGCGCACTCTTGCTGATAACACAAATGTCAAGCGTCGCGTAGGATCGTTTCCTAAGGAGTTTGCGATGAGTGTGATGATCGAATCCAACCTTGACCTTCCCAAGCACTCGGGCAAGGTTCGGGACATCTATGACCTCGGCGACCGGCTGTTGCTGGTCACGACCGACCGCGTCTCGGCGTTTGATGTGGTGTTGCCGACGGCGATTCCCGACAAGGGCTGCGTGTTGACGCAGATGTCGGCTTTCTGGTTTGACGCGACGGAATCGGTGGTGCCCAACCACATGATCCGCGTGATCGACTCGACCGACAATCCCGACATTCCGGTTTCGCTGGGTTCGGAGTACATCGGACGCTCGATGCTGGTCAAGAAGGCGCAACCGGTGAGTCTTGAGGCGATCGTGCGCGGTTACCTGGCGGGCTCGGGCTGGGCCGAGTATCAGCGCAGTTCCACAGTCTGCGGGATCCCGCTGCCGGCCGGCCTGACGGAGTCGGAGCCGCTGCCCAATCCCATCTTCACACCCTCGACCAAGGCCGAGGTGGGCGAGCACGACGAGAACATCACCTACGAGCAGGCAGTGGGCATCGTCGGCGAGGACATCGCCAACACGGTCAAGGTCCGCTCGATGGCGCTCTACACCTACGGCCTGTCGCGTGCACACGAGGCAGGATTCTTCCTCGCTGACACCAAGTTCGAGTTTGGCGTGGTCCAGAACGAGCAGGGCGAGGACGAGGTGATTCTGATCGATGAGGCGCTGACGCCGGATTCTTCCCGATTCTGGGATGCCGAAATCTACAAGCCGGGTCAGTCGCAGCCGTCGTATGACAAGCAGCCGCTGCGCGACTGGCTCACGTCGACCGGCTGGGACAAAGAACCGCCCGGTCCGCCGCTGCCTGATGACGTGGTCGAGAACATCAGTGGGCGCTATCGCACCGCCTTCGAGCGTGTGACTGGCCGCGAACTGATTACGGCCGGTTAGCCGAGATGCAGTTCAAGGCCGAGATTCACGTCACGCTGAAACGAACGGTTAACGATCCCCAGGGTCTGGCGATTCGCGGAGGCCTGCACTCGCTGGGCTATGAGAGCGTCGAGGCGGTACGTGCCGGCAAGTTCATCGAGGTCTGGATTGAGGCGGAGTCGGCCAGCGAGGCTGAGCGTCAGGCGAAGGAGATGTCTGACCAGTTGCTGGCGAATCCAGTGATCGAGGAATTTGCGGTCAGCGTCGTCGAGGGAGCGCCCTCACCCTAACCCTCTCCCAGAGGGAAAGGGGACCAGATGGGGCGTGTCGAAGGAGGGCCCTCACCCTAACCCTCTCCCAGAGGGAGAGGGGACCGGAAGGGGAGAGTCAGCGTGAGGGCCGGCTGCGTTCGGCTAGGAGCTGAGTGTGCCCTTGGTGCTCGGGGCGCCTGATTCGTCAACGATCCGCACGGCGTCTCGCAGGCAACGGGCGAGCGATTTGAACGTTGCTTCGATGATGTGATGCTCGTTCTCACCGGCCAGTTGCCTGACGTGCAGTGCGAGGCGGCCTTCGTAGGCGATGGTCTCGAGGATGTGCTTGGCCATTGAGGACGGCAGTTCGCCGATCATTGGCGCGGGGAAGTTCAGATCGATTGCTGCGTAGGGCCTGCCGCTCAGGTCGAGCGCGACGTGGATCAACGCTTCGTCCAGTGGGACCGTGCGGTCGGCGAAGCGGGCGATTCCGGCCCGGTCGCCAAGCGCGTAGTTGAGCGCACGACCGACTGATATGGCAACATCCTCAGACGTGTGATGCGCGTCAACGTGCAGGTCGCCTGACGCTTGGACAGTCAGATCGAATCCGCCGTGTCGCGCCAGTTGGTGCAGCATGTGATCGAGCATGCCGACTCCGGTTGACACGCTGGCGTTGCCAGAGCCGTCGAGGTTCAGCTCGACCGTGATTGATGTCTCGCCAGTTTCGCGAGTGACGGTTGCGTTGCGCATGGGTCTACTTTGTCGCACACACGCTGCGATGTCCAGTGTCGGAGTAGGTTGCGTCCCGCTCACGCGCTCTTCATCATGAGAGCCAGCGCGAGGACACAGGGATGCGAGGCGGAGATGGATCGGGACACGCTGATCGGATTACTGAACGAGGACCTGGCTTCCGAGCTGGCGGCGATCATCACCTACATCACCTACGCCGCCCGCGTCGACGGGCCGCATCGTCCTCAGCTCTCGGTGTTCTTCTCATCGGAAGTCAACGGCGAGCAGATCCATGCGGCCTACCTGGCCAACAAGATCGTGACGCTGGGCGGGGAACCGACAACCACGCCGGCGGAGATTCCGTTGCCCAAGGGCAATCGCGCGATGCTCGAGTGCGTCCTGGAGATGGAGCGGGACGCGGCCAGCCGCTACGTCACGCGTGCTCGGCAAGCCGAGGAATACGGCGACATCGGACTCAAGATCACACTGGAAGACTTCATCCGCGACGAATCCACGCACGTCGAGGAAACCGAAGCAATCCTGCGCCACTGGACGACTGACTGATCCGCCCATTGAACTGTTTTGGCGTGAAAGAGACCTTCGGAACAGAGTCAAGTGCGCGCGGGCAACTCCGTCATACCCGCGCTTGTCGCGGGTATCTCGCTGATTCGAGCACAAACGTCAGTGCCGGATGCAGCGAGATTGCCGCGTCGGAGCGCGGCAATGACGGAACAGGGACGTTTGTTGAAGCAGGGGCTGGCGCTCTAACTGGGGCGCTCAGTCGTGCGCTCCTCGATGGCGTAGAGCTCGTCCATTCCCGCCATGCCCTGAACCTCGCGATAGAGCGACATCAGCTCATCGACCTCGCGGCCTGATGCTCCGCTGGATGCGATGTTTCGATAGGCATCACGCATCGCTCCATAGGCCGCGACCTGTCCGGTGAACGGGTCGATCAAGACGTTGAAGCCGTGGCCCGCCAGTGTCACCCGATCGAGACGGTCGGCTGGCGCCATCATCGAGAGCGGTCCGCCCAGGACTCTGCCTGCTTCGGCGATCTGAGCTTCATCGCTCGAAAACAGCATCAGCACATCGGCGCCTGCCTCTCGATAGGCGGCGCAGCGCTCCAGCGCTCGATCGAAGGACTCATTCCGCACTGCACCGGTGCGGGCGATGATGATGAAGTCATCGTCGCGGCGTGCGTCTACGGCTTCGCGCACCTTGTCGACCATCATCTCCATCGGCACCAGGTGCTCGACGCCCTTGTGGTGATGCGCGCGCTTGGGCGCGACCTGGTCCTCGATCTCAATCGCCGCTGCGCCCGCGGCCTCGATTTCGCGCACGGCGCGCCACGTGTGCAGCGGATCGCCGAATCCGACGCCGCCGTCAACGATCAACGGGACGTCGGAGCGGGCCGTGATCTGTCGAGTGAGGCCAGCGACTTCAGTGATCGTCAGGAGTGCTTCCGAGACAGAAAGCTGAAAGCCGAACCCGCCACCTGAGAGATAGGCAGCCTCAAAGCCCAGCGACTCGACAAGTCGAGCGGAGAGCGGATCGAGTGCGACCGGAGCGAGGATTGACTCGCCGTTGCGGACTTTGTCGGCGAACGCGGCTCGATTGGTCATGTCTCGCTTCCTTCCAGATCGACGGAGACCACGCCCTCGCTGACGAGCGCCTGGATTTGTTCCGGCGTTCGCCCGATCAGTTCCAGCGCCTCGCGGGTGTGCTCTCCGATGGCGGAGGCTCCTCGGTTGAGGTTGATTGGGGTTCGGGAGAGGTGGACGGGGGAACCTGAGACTTTGATTGACTTCTGCGACTTGGCGACTGGCAGGTCGGCGATCATGCCTCGCGCGGCGATGTGTGGGTCGTTGATCATCTCGGGGATCGTGTTCATCGGCGCGGCGATGCAGACGCCTTCGAGTTCGGCTTCCCACTCGGCCGTGGTTCGCTTCTTGAAGGCTTCGAACAGGATTGGTTCGAGGTCGGCGTGGTGCTCGGTGCGATCGGGATTGGTCTGGAAGCGCTCGTCGTGAAGCAGGTCGTCGCGCTCGATCTTGACGCAGAAGAGCTGCCAGTCCTTGACGCCGGCGATCACCATCCAGCCATCGGCGGTCGGGAGGGCCTGGAACGGCGTGACCAGCGGGTGTCGGGTACCGATTGGGCGCGGTACTTCATCGGTGTTGGCGGCGCGGACGACGGCATTTTCGAGCAGCGCGACCTGTGCGTCGAGCATGGCGACATCGACGTGTTGTCCGAGGCCAGACGAGTGTCGCTCGTGCAAGGCAGCGAGCACCCCGATTGCCGTATACATCCCGCCTGCCATATCGCCGATGCTGTAGCCCGGTCGCGCAGGCGGTCCGTCCGGGTGTCCGGTGATGCTCATCACACCGCCCATGCCCTGCACGATCACATCAACGGCGGGTCGATGTTGATACGGCCCGGTGTGTCCGAAGCCGGAGGTTGAGGCGTAGATCAGTTCTGGATTGATGGCAGAGAGCGCGTCGTAGCCGAGGCCGAGTCGTTCCATCGCGCCGGGACGGAAGTTCTCGGTCAGGACATCAATGGCTCCGGATGCAGGGTCGATCAGATCCTTGATGATCTGCGCTGCCTCAGGATGCTTGAGGTCGAGCGTGACCGACTTCTTACCCCGATTGACACTGAAGAAGTAGGTCGAGACGCCGTGTACGTATGGTCCGGCGCCTCGATGCTGTTCGTTGGTGTCGACGTGTTCGACCTTGTAGACCTCGGCGCCGAGGTCGGTGAGGATCATCGAGCCGTAGGGACCGGCCAGGGCCCAGGTGAAGTCGAGCACTCGTAAGCCGTCAAGCGGACCGGGCATGGTGGCTCCTGACTCGTCTAGTCGAGTTCGAGGCCGGGCGTGCCCGGTTCGAGCTGCACGCCGAGGGTGTTGAGCGCCATCGAGACGAGGTTGTACTGTCCGGCAGCGAAGACGACGTCCATCATCTGCTGTGTGTTGTAGCGCTCGGCCAGCTTGTTCCACGTCGCGTCGCTGACGAAAGCGTCTGAATGCAATTCGTCGGCGGCCTGCAGTAGCGCAGCTTCGTGCGAGGTCCAGGCGTCGTGCCCGGGACCTTCCTTGACCCGCTCAACTTCGTCGAGGCTGAGTCCCGCTTCCTGGCCCATGCGTCGATGCTGGCCAAACTCGTAGCCGGACTGACAGTTCCAGCCCATGCGCAGGATGATCAGCTCGCGTTCGCGCTCGGGCAGCGACGATCCGGCCAGCACGTGTCGGGCGAAGCGTCCCCAGGCAGAGGAGAGCTCGGGATAGTGTGCCAGCGTTCTTGTGATATTGAGCACCCGTCCGCCACGAGCCTCGGCACGTTCGAGCTGCGCCTTCGATTCGCCTTCCGCCGTTTCAATCGTCAATGGTGATAATCGTGGTTCCGAGAGCCGCATCGCATCCTCCTGCATTGTTGCTCAAGTCAAGATTGAGCGTGCGCAGGATAGAGCGTCAGACCAAACGTCAAACCAGGCTGCTGAGACGCTCAATCAGCATGTTCAACTGATCGTGTCGTGGCATCGAGATTCGCAGGTAGGAGGCGAGAGCCGGATCGCTGTAGGTTCTCGTGAAGACTCCGAGATTGGCCAGTTGATCGTGCAGCGCTCGTCCGGTTCCGATTGCCGGATCGACCTCGATCAGGATGAAGTTGGATCGCGAGGGCAGTGGCTTCAAGCCCTCGGTGCTCTGCAGTATTTCGTTCAGGGCATCACGGGTCTGGCGGATCAGGTCGATCTGCTCGCCGATTGCTTCTGCCGCATCGATCGCTGCGATGCCGGCGACTTCAGCCGCCTGATTGAGGTTGTACGGCTGCTTGACCTTGATCAGGTCAGCGACGAGGTCGGGATTGGCCAGCGTGTAGCCGAGACGCAGGCCGGCGATTGCCGCCCATTTGCTGAAAGTTCGCATGATGACGAGGCGAGGGAACTCGGCGAGCAGGTGTTGCGCCGACACATCGAGTCCGGCGAATTCGATGTACGCCTCGTCCAACATCAGCGTGGCGCCCGAAGTCAGGAGTGCTCGGATCACCTCGACTGGGACCAGATCGCCGCTGGGATTATTGGGCGACGTGAGCACGACGACGGAATCGCCGTTGCTCTGGCGGACCGCGTCCAGGAGCGCGTCGGTTGGCAGCGCGAAGTCGTCGTCTCGAGGGATATCGATGAGGTTGAGTTCGTTGAGATCGGCGAGAAAGGGATACATCCCGAACGAGGGTGAGCAGGTGATGATTGAAGCGCCGGGTCTCAGCAATGCTCGCAGTGTGAGATCCAACAGCTCGTCGGCGCCGGCGCCGGCGACGATCATGGAGGGGTCGAGGCCGGTGTATCGGGCCAGTGCCGCTCGGAGTGTCGCCTGGTTGGGGTCGGGATAGATGGAGCCGAAGTTCGGGTCGGACAGCGCGGTGGCTAGCGCTTCGCGGACCTTAGGATGCATCCCGTAGGGATTCTCGTTGGCGTCGAGCTTGAGGCAGTCCTCGAGTTCGAGACCGGCCTGTCGTGCGCGTTCGGCGAGCGGGACGACCGGCGCGTAGCCAGGTAGTTGGGCGAGATGCGGGCGGATCGATGGCGGCGTGGAACTCATCGGTCTCGGCGTCGACGTTCGAGTGAGCGGGCGTGGGCATCGAGGTGCTCGGCGTGGGCGATCAGTTCCGCGTCGCCGGCGATCTTGTCGAGCAGGTCGTCAGAGACCTGGACAACGGTGGTGATCTTCATAAACTCGCCGACATTGAGCGCCGAGGCGAAGCGTGCCGAACCACCGGTGGGCATGACGTGTGACGGCCCGGCGACATAGTCGCCGAGCGCCTCGGGCGAGGCTTCCCCGACGAACAACCCGCCAGCGTTGCGCACATCGCCAATGCGCTGGTGTGCGTCCTTGACGACGAGCGCGAGATGCTCGGGCGCGTACTCGTTGGCGATGGCCAGTGCTTCATCCAGGTCGGGAACGAAGGCGAGCCCACCTCGATTGCGGACGGCGTTGAGGGCGATCTCGCGGCGCGGCAGGTCGATGGTCTGTTCAATCAGTTGCAGGACGACGGACTCGGCGAGGGTTTCACTGGTGGCGATCAGAATCGGCGCGGCGAAGTTGTCGTGCTCGGCTTGGGCGAGGAGGTCGGCTGCGACGAGTTCTGGATTGGCAGTATCGTCGGCGACGATCAAGGTCTCGGTGGGACCGTAAATCGCGTCGATGCCGACGACTCCGTAGAGCCGTCGCTTGGCCGCTGTGACGAAACGGTTGCCCGGTCCGAAGATTTTATCGACGGCGCCGATTGACTCGGTGCCGTAGGCCAGCGCCGCGATAGCCTGCGCGCCACCGACTTTGTAGACCGTGTCGACGCCAGCGATCTCTGCAGCGACCAGCTTGAGCGCGTTGACCGTAGCGGTACCGTCCTCGGACGGCACAGCAGGTGAGGCGATGACGACCTCGGGCACTCCTGCAACCTGGGCTGGAATGGCAGTGTGCAGCACCGTTGACGGGTATACGGCGGCTGTGCCCGGCACGTAGAGTCCGACGCGCGCGAGTGGCCGCACGACCTGACCGAGACCCTCGCTGGAGAAGGACCTGGCCGCGTGCTCGAGTTGCATTTCGTGGTATCGGCGCACACGATCGGCGGCGTGTTGGAGCGCTGAGACTAACTTCGGGGACACCTCGCGTCGAGCCTGGGCAAACTCTTCCTCGGTGACCACGATCGAATCCGGCGCGGCGCCGTCAATCGCTTCGGCGATCTGCCGGACGGCTTCATCGCCACCGCTGCGGACGCGATCGATGATCCGCCGCACCGCTTCCTCGAACTCCGGCTCATCATCGAAGAGGCGACGCAGAATGGTGCGCTCGATCTCGCTCAGTTCTTCATCGTCGGGCCGTCGACGTGACAGCAACTGCTCGCGCGTTTCCGCTGCGCCGCGCCAGATCGGGATTTGGATGTCAACCTGGTCGGCGGCGTTGACCATCAGTCTGTGCCCAGCCAGTCGCGGAGCACGCCTGCCGTCAGTTCCGCCGTTGATTCGAAGAAGCCGTCGAGGGCGCGTTGATCGACGTGTGACATGGTGTCGTCGAGCAGTTGTGGGATGTTGTCCATGAAGTCCCGTAGTCCGGACTCGCTCTCAATCCCGGCGCTCTTCAGGTGCCGTGAGGCGATAAATGAAAAGCGTTCCCAATCGGGCGGGTGCTCGGTCATGGCGGCGGTCGTGTCTCGCCATTTCGTGAGCAATGGACGGTCGACGAAGCCGGCGTCGATATCGATGGCTGAACCGAAGAGCGCCTGCCGGATCTGGAGCATCTGATCGCTCGATTCCCGCTCGCGGCGATCCATTTCGTATTGCAGGACGCGGTCGAGCAGGTTGGCGTGCGAACTGCCTCCGAGCACGGATCGGCTGCCGAAGAATGGTCGGTAGATCTTGAGGACGTACTCCTGGTCCATGATCACGTGCGTGAGGTATCCGGCTACCCATGCGCGGGTCTGCGCTGACAAGTTGGACGGATCGCGAAACGTGCTGTGGGCGTTGAAGAATTTCTCGACACAGTCCTGGTGGCCGTCGTCATAGATGTCGAAGAAGTGCGTGCGCTCGCGATCCCAGCGGGTGAGCACGCGGATGTCGGGTGTGGTTGCGCCGAGCAGGTAGTCGCCGTTCTCGAAATCGAGTGCCGGGGCTTCGGCACGGACCTGTCCACCCGCGCGGACGGCGGCAATCATGTGGGTGACCAGTGGAGGCATGACCAGAGTTTATCGCGCCTGCGTATCCTGAACGTATGAGGTGGTTGCTTCACCGTCCAATGCGAGCGCTGGCTCTGGTCCTGCTGGGCCTCGGCCTGGGCTCTGCCCTGCTCTCGGGCTGCGGTTCGGACCATCCACCCGGCGCAGTCCACGTCTCAAGCATGGCGCAGGAGATCGGTCCGGTGTCGGCCAACTTTGTGACTCGCGCGCTTGATCGGGCCGAGCGTCAGGATGCTGCCGCCTGGATCCTGATGATGGACACGCCGGGCGGGTTGATTTCATCGACCGACGACATTGTCCAACGGATTCTGGCTGCCGAGATTCCTGTGATCATCTTCGTCAGTCCGGCCGGCGCTCGCGCAGCATCGGCGGGGACGTTCATCACGATGGCGGCGCACATCGCGGCGATGGCGCCGAACACGCAGATCGGTGCGGCGCATCCGATTTCCGGCAGCGGCAGCGACATTGACGGCGACTTGCGCGAGAAAGTGACCAACGACGCCGCTGCGGACATCAGGGGTATTGCGAAACATCGCGGACGCAACGAGGAATGGGCTGAGGCGGCGGTTCGGGAATCGGTCTCGATTACCGGCGAGGAAGCGGTGGAACTGAATGTCGTCGACTTGACCGCCTACAACTTGAATGACCTGATCGATCAAATCGACGGTCGCGAGATTCTGCTCGATCCGGATGGTGAATCGATCACGCTGGAGCTCGCTGGCGCCCCGATCGTAGAGACCAACTACAACCTGGCCGAGTCGATCCTCGACGTGATCGCCGATCCAAACATCGCCTTCATCTTCACATCGATTGGCAGCCTGTTGCTGCTGGTCGAGGCGTTCTCGCCCGGACTGGTCGGGCCGGGCGTGTTCGGCGTGATCATGCTGATCTTCGGCTTCTTCGCGCTGGGTCCGCTGGACACGAATCCTGCTGGGATTGCATTGCTCGTATTGGCCCTGGTGCTGTTGATTGCAGAGGTGTTTGTCGCCGGATTCGGATTCCTGGGCATTGGCGGGATCATTGCGATGATCCTGGGCGGATTGTTGCTGATCGGAGATGCGTCGGTGGACGCGGAGCGGGTGTCGATCTGGGCGCTGATGGTAGGCGCGGGATTGGTCGGTGTGGTCGTGTTTGGGCTCGGCACATTGGTCGCGGTCGATCGGCGCAGACCGAAATGGTCGTTCCAGCCGCCCCAGGGCATCGTCGGCAAAGAGGGCGTGGCGCACATTGCGCTGGCTCCCGGAGGCACCGTCATGGTGGAAGCGGAGCTGTGGTCAGCGCGATCTGCCGGCGGTGTGGAGATCGGCGAAGGTTCGTCGGTCAAGGTGGTCGGCATGGAGGGTCTGACGGCGATCGTTGAATCGACGGAACCTCAACTGGACGCAGATGAGTGAGTCCAAATTCGATCAGTACTTCGACGGCCTCGAAGAGGCTGAGCGTCGCGTCGCGCTTGCCATTCGTGATGCGGTGCGGGAGGCGGTCGGCGAGAATCCGTCGGTGTCTGAGACAACCAAGTGGAACTATCCGGCCTGGGTGCATGAGGGCAAGAACGGCAATATGTGCAGCATCATGGGCGCCAACGGATACGTCCGATTGCAATTCTTCCGAGGCGCAGAATTGCCGCAGTCGGAGTCACGGTTGGAGGGAACAGGGAAAGGGATGCGGCATTTGAAGGTCTGGTGTGATCGGGAGTTTCCGGCGGAGTCGATACGGTCGTTGGTTTCGGACGCGGTGTCGTTGCATGGGGCCTCATAGGCCAACTGCGACATGCCCGCACTTGATGCAGAGGCAATCTCGTCGAGTGTTGCACAGTCAGTTGCGCCGAATGCAGCGAGATACCCGCGGCGGAGCGCGGGTATGACGGGGTGGGTGAGGTATGACGGAGTGACGGGACGAAGTGGTGGCGTTCGCTTAGTACGCCTAGTAGGAGTGGACGGCGCGCTTGGCGTTTCGGGGACGCTGGGGGATTCTGGCAGCTCGGCCGGTTCGGTCTCGGAGATAGTAGAGGCGTGAGCGTCGGACTCGGCCTCGGCGGGTGACCTCGACCTTTTCGATTCTGGGCGAGTGGTAGAGGAAGGTGCGCTCGACACCGATGCCCTTGGTCACCCGGCGAACCGTGAAGTTTGAGGATGAACCCTGCTTCTTGCGGCGGATGACAACTCCCTCAAAGACCTGGGTTCGCTCGCGGTCGCCCTCAACGATGACGGCGTGGACGCGAATGGTGTCGCCGGGCTGAAATTCTTCGATACCCGGATTGCGCTCAAGGGTCAGGAGATCGCTGCGGTCCATGATCAGCTCCGGCACAGAAGATTGGGATGAGAACTTGTTAACTCAGCTTAGGCCAGCAGGTGGCCTTTGCACTAGCCGACCAGAGCGATGCACTGACGCTCATGAGGTTGCCCCTGACACATCATCGGACTGATCCAGGAGGTCGGGTCGGCGCTGACGGGTTCGCTCGATCTGTTGCTCGCGACGCCAACGGTCGACTGCGCCGTGATCGCCGCTGAGCAGGATGTCGGGCACGCGCCAGCCTCGGAACTCTGGCGGCCTGGTGTACTGCGGATACTCCAACAAACCGTCGGCGAATGATTCCTCGACCGTGGACTCGGCCGAGCCCAGTGCGCCGGGTTGGAGACGGACGACCGCATCGACCAGGACGACTGCGGCGGGCTCGCCCCCGGAGAGTACGTAGTCGCCGATTGAGACCTCTTCGTCCACGAGGTGCTCGCGCACGCGCTCATCGACGCCCTCGTAGCGACCGCAGAGGATGATCAGTCGATCCTCGGACGCCAGTCGTTGGGTCAGACGCTGATTCAAGCGCTTGCCCTGCGGAGTGAGCAAGATCGCACGCGCTGGATCGCCCTGATCTCGCAGCGATTCGACAGCTCGAAACCAGGGCTCAGGCTTCATCACCATGCCGGCGCCTCCGCCGTAGGGATAGTCGTCGACGGTTCTGTGCCGGTCGTCGGTGTGCTCACGCAGATCGTGGATCTGCACATCGACGATGCCTCTATCGCGGGCGCGCTTGATGATGCTGTGCTCAAACGCGCCCGCGAGTAGCGGCGGAAAGATCGTGACGACGTCGATTCTCATTCGCGTGCGAAGATGTCGTTCGGGTCCCAGCGACGACTGCTGCGGCTGCCATGTCCGGCATTGCTGCCATTGCCGCCGTTGCCGGAACTGCTGGCTGGTGTGCCATTCGTGCTGGCCACGGATTGTCGCCGATGCAGGAATGCAGGCGTGGCCAGTTCCTCAGGGCTGCGCGGTTCGGCGGGATTGAATGTCAGGCTCTCGAGGATGTCCTCTCGCGAGCGTTGCGTGGGAGCCGGCTCGTTGTAGGCGGGCGCTTGGGGAGCACCTGCCGCTGCGAAGCTCGGCATGGATTGTCCACGGGCGTGCTCGTTCGCTTCGACGAAACCGGTGGCGATCAGCGTCATCTGGATGTCGCCGTCGAGCGACTCGTCGATCACGGTGCCCATGATGATCTCGGCGTTGGGATGCACCTTCTCGTGGACGAAGTCGGCCACCTGCTGGAGCTCGAGCATGCCGAGGTCACCGGCGGATGTGATGTTGTAGAGCACTCGTGTCGCACCGTGAATACTGTTCTCGAGCAGCGGCGAATGGATCGCTTCCTCGACTGCGTCGAGTGCGCGATTGTCTCCCGAACCGTGTCCGAGGGCCATCAATGCGTGTCCGCCGCCGCCCATCACCTTCTTGACGTCGTTGAAGTCAAGGTTGATCTCGCCCGGCACCGTGAGCACATCAGAGATGCCGCGGACCGCCTGGCGCAGCACGTCGTCGGCGCGATTGAAGGCCTGCGTCACGGTCAGGCTGCGGTCGTTCTTGTCGACCAAGCGCTGGTTAGGAATCACGATCACCGTGTCGGCGACTTCATTGAGGCGGTCGATGCCTTCCTGTGCGGCGGAGGCACGCGGAACACCCTCGAATTCAAACGGTCGGGTGACGACGGCGATCGTCAGCGCGCCGGCTTGCCGCGCCATCTCGGCGACGATCGGTGCTGCGCCAGTTCCGGTGCCGCCACCCATGCCGGCGGTGACAAAGGCCATGTCGACGTCGGCGAACAGCCCGCGAATCTCGTCGCGGCTGTTCTCTGCGGCGCGAGCGCCGCGCTCGGGGTCGCCGCCGACACCGAGGCCGTCCGATTCGGCGTCGGCAATCCGAATGATCGTCTCCGCCTGGGAATCGGAGAGCTGCTGGTTGTCGGTGTTGACGGCGACAAATTCAACACCTCGAATCTTGTCAACGATCATTCGGTTGACCGCGTTGCATCCACCGCCGCCGACGCCAACCACGGTGATGGGGGGAATGCCTTCGTCTCGGCTGTTAGAAGTTCGTCTGGTCATGGGCGGGATCCTCTCGTTGGTCCGTCGTTGCTGCGTACATCTATCGATGCGTTGGTGGCCACCGTCCGCACATTGGACGGCTGTACCGTTTGCGGGTTCATGAGTTGGGGCTAAAGACTCGGGCCAGTCCGGCGACTCCGGAAGCGAGCGAGCCGAACATGGAGCCCGCGCCCCCTGCGCGTTGGCGGAGATGGCTGGGTTGGTTGGCCTGCATCGCGTCTCCGGAGTCGAGCATCCAGTCCAGCATGCCGACTGCGCCGAACGAGTCGGGTCTGTCGAGTTTGTCCGTCAGTCCGTAGATGTCACCGACGCTCGCCATTCTGGCTGGCGTCTCAAGGCCTTTGCTGAAGAGCAGGTCGACGCCGTTGAGCAGTGCTCCTGCGCCGGTCAGGATGACTCCACCGTTGACAGCGTGCTGCAGTTGGTGCTCGGTGATCCGGCTCGCGATCATGGTGATGATCTCGCAGACACGGGCGTAGATGATCTCGGCAACGAAGCCAGGCGAGATGACTTGCGATTGGCCGGGATCGGGCGAAAAGCCATGCAGCTCAATGTCCGGCGCCGAATCAGGGACGAGCTGCGGGATGGCGTAGCCGTACGACTGCATGACACGCCGAGCTTCATCGTTGGTGCAGTGCAGACCGATCGAGAGGTCACGAGCGATGTGACCTGTGCCGATCTGCATCGCCGATGTGTGCGATATCGCGCCATCCTCAAAAGCGGTGATGCTGGTCACCCCAGCGTCGAGCCCGATGACGAGTCCGCCGAACTCTTTCTCGTCCGATCGAATGGCGCGCTCTGCCGCGACGACCGGCTTGGCGGCGATCAGTTCGACATCGACGCCAGCATTCTGGACGCAGTGCGCCGCATTCTGAATGGCGCTCTGCGAGGCCGTGACGAGGTGCATTGAGACGTCGAGCCGTTGTCCATGCTGTCCGCGCGGATCAAAGGACCGTCGCTCGGAGTCGACGACGTAGAAGCGTGGAATGGCGTGGAGCAACGTGCTTGCCGTGTTGATCGTGACTGCTCGGCCGGAATCGATGGCGCGAATCAGGTCGGAGTCGCGGATCGGTTCACCGAAGGATGGCAGCGCGACCGCGCCGCGATTGTTCATGCTCTGCAGGTGCGGTCCAGAGACGGCGATGCCGACGGAGAGAATCTCACGCGCAGAGGAGGCCTCGGCCTGGTCGAGCGAATTGCGAATGGCCGCGGCGGCACGGGAGACGTGGGTGATCTGCCCGGCTTCGATGCCGACCGACGGTGCCTGGCCGACACCGAGGATGTGTAAGTGGCCAAGGTCGTGGCGCTCACCGACGACCGTGGTGATGACCGACGAACCAAGGTCGATCGCAACACTGGCGGTAGAGGTTGGTGGCATAAGTGCTCCAGGTTTCGTCGTTCGTTGATTTGGCTCGTGGGCTACTCGGGGATGCTTGCGGTGGTGCGGTCCTGGATCCGAATGCCTCGACCGGCATTCAGCCCGATCTCGACACGAGGTCGAAGACCGAATCGCAGGTCGGCCAGGATCAGCGGCTCGCCGCGTCCATGGGCCTCCCGCTCGAGGAGATCCCAGACGGCGTACTTGAAGTCGAGTCCGTCGGCATCGCCGAAGATGATGTGTCCGTGTTCAGTGACCACCACGAGTCCATCGGTCAACGACCACTCGTAGGCGATCACGCTGGGTAGTGGCAGTGGAGCGCCACGCCTGTCTAGCTCGGCGACCATTGCGACGGCGGTTAGATCGACCTGCGCACCGGCACGAATCGCCGGCGAGGCTGAGGTCTGCGTGACGATCGGTCCGTCGAACGCAGGCGCAGCGCCTTCGAGGATCACACCCTCAGAATCGAATGCCCACACTGTGTCGTTGGCCCGCCACCGGCCCCACGGTGTCCGTTCCACTATGACAACTCGGACGCCATTCAGCCAGTGCCGACCGATATTGACTTCTTTGACCATCGGCAGCGCGGCGATTCGGCGCTCGGCAGCTTCAAGATCAGCCAACAAGACGTGTTCACCCCTGAGCCCAGCGAGTTGTTTGACCGAGGCGGCCGAGATCACGTTGGTGCCTTCAACCTCAACCGACTCAATCTCCAGCAGGCGCGAGTTGAGCAGCATCAGCATCAAGGCGAGCGAGGCGACCGAAATCACGATGGCCGCCAGCGCAAATCTCGGCCAGACCACTCGCAACCGAGGCAGCCAGGACAAGGCTGGAAGCGATGACATGCGCTGGCCCAGGCGTTGTCGTCGAGTGAGTGGCACGGGCTGAACGACGACATCGTCGGTGACGGAGGCCTTGTTCTCGGGAGTGGTCGGCGTGTCGCTCATTGGCGATGCTCGCGATCCACTCGAATGGCCGGGCGACTGCGCTGGTGGCGGTCGAGTCCCAGTTCGACCAGACGATCAACCAGCTCGGAGAGCGGGATGCCAGCGACTTCGAACAATCGGGGATACATCGAGGCTGACGTGAAACCGGGGATGGTGTTGAGCTCGCCCAACCACATCTGTCCGTCGCGTCCGAGCAGGAAATCGGCGCGGACCATGCCCTCAGCGCCAATCGCGCGATACGCCTGGAGCGCGATACGTTGCATCCGCTCCGCAATCTCAGAGCCAACGTCTGCAGGAGCGATCAGCTGGGTCTGGGGGTCTTCGTATTTGGCTTCGTAGTCGTAGAACTCTCGGTTCGTGCGTATCTCACCGAGCGGCGAGGCGACAGGCGGATCGCCTCCCAAGCCACCCAGCACACCACACTCGATCTCGCGGGGCGAGGGCATGGCCTCTTCGATCAGTACTTCCGAATCGCACGCAAATGCCGCTCTGATCGCTTCGCTGGAATCTTCACGCGAGTTGACCCGGCTGATGCCGATGCTCGATCCGCCCCGCGACGGTTTGACGAAGTAGGGGTAGCCAAGCTCGGCAGCACGGCGCGTGACGGCGATGGGGTCGGCGCGCCATTCGTCGCAGGTGATCGCGATGGAGGGCGCGACGGGAATTCCGGCGTCTCGGAGAATCTGCTTGCAGCGGACTTTGTCCATGGCGATCGCTGAGGCGGCAACGCCAGGTCCGATGTATGGAACACCCAGTGTCTCCAGAAATCCCTGGAGCGTGCCGTCCTCGCCAGTGGTGCCATGAATGAGCGGGAAGACGGCATCGCACGCCGCTAGTGCAGTCGTTGTCTCTGCGCTGATGTATTGAGCAGGGTTGATGTGTGACTGGGTGATCGTTTCCGGCGCGCCGGACTCGATGGCTCCGAGACGCAAGCGTGACTCTTCAGGGGTCAACCAGCGACCCTCTCGAGTGACGGCAAACGGTTCCGTTCGCCATTGCTCAGCATTGACCGCCAACATCACGGCGCGGGCCGAGCGCACCGATATGGTGTGCTCGAAGGATGCGCCGCCGAGGACGATGCCCAGGGTCCGAGGCTCACTCGGCATCGGGCAGCTCCTCACCGATGATGGCGATCTCGGGTTCGAGTCTGACGGCGAAGAGATCTTTCACTTGCTCCTGGATCTGCGAAATCAGCGCAAGGAAATCGGCGGCGCGTGCGTGGGCTACATCAACGTTGCAGATGTAGTTGGCGTGCAATTCTGAGACCTGCGCCGCTCCGATTCGTGTGCCTTTGAGTCCGGCAGCCTCGATGAGCTGTCCCGCGCTGCGGTTGTCATCTGTCGGGTTCTTGAAGGTCGATCCCAACGATGGTCCAGTTGGTGCATGCTGCTTGCGTAGCGACTCGACCCTGTCGATCTCGGCGAGCGAAGCAAAGACATCGCCGTGTTGGAGTTGCAGTGTGGCGGTCGTAATGATGTGTCCAGCGAGCGAGCCGCTGCGCAACCGGGAATCTCGGTATTCGAGTCCGAGTTCGTGGGCCTCGAAGTGGCAAGGTTCGCCGTCGGGCGAGACCGTACGGATCGAGACCAGCACATCGGACAGGTCGGAGCCGTAGGCGCCGGCGTTTGTGGGGAGTCCGCCGCCGATCGCTCCGGGGATGCCGGCGGCCCACTCCAACCCGGCCAGTCCGGCGCGAGCGGTCGAGCGTGCGAGGGCTGCGAATCGGTAGCCCGAGTCGACTTCGATCATCGCGTCGCCGACATTGCGGCAGCGCTTCGATTCGTTGCGCAGTACGACGCCGCGAATCCCACCGTCGCGGATCAGGACGTTTGAGCCTGATCCCAGGACGGTCAGTGGCGTTCCGGCGCAGTGCGCGGTTCTGACTGCCGCAATCAAGGCCTCGCTGTCGCGCGCGACGACGAACCAGTCGGCTGGTCCGCCGACCTGGACGAAGGTGTGGCGACTCAGCGGCTCTGCACCGAGCGCGCCCATCTCCTGCATCAGTGCCTGAAGCATTCGTGTGCGTGTCATGTCGCGGCTTCCAAGGCTGCGAGGATGATTGGGCCCGCGTTGTCGATGTCGCCGGCGCCCATGGTGATCAGCAGATCGCCAGGCTGCGCGTTGGCCGCCGCCAGCCTTCCCGATTCTTCAACTGAGCCGGCGTAGATCGCGTTGGAAACTTCGATCTCGCTGGCCAATTGCTCCGATGTCATTGCTTCGCCGGTCATGGCGCGGGCAGCGTACGTGTCGACCGTGTAGACGACATCTGCTTCCGAGAAACAGCTGCGGAAGCCGTCAATCAGGTAGGACGTGCGCGTGTATGTGTGCGGCTGAAACAGTACGACCATGCGACGATCAGGCCAGCGCTGGCGAGCGGCGGCGATGGCTGCGGCGACCTCGGTGGGATGGTGCGCGTAGTCATCGAGGACGACAATGTCATTGCACTCGCCGTGCAGTTGAAATCTTCGATTGACGCCGTTGAACGTTTTCAGAGCATCTACCGAATCCGACAGGTCGAACCCGGCCGTGACGAGGGCTGCCAATGCGGTCGCGGCGTTTCGACGTTGGTACTCACCCGGCTGGACGAGCGATCCTCCAACTGTCGCGTCGGGTGTTGTCAGTTCGTAGGAATCGTCAGTTCCGACTATCTGGTAATCGGCCGACGATTGTGATGAGCAAGTAATGAGCTGTACATCAGGGCGCTCGGCATGCAGGGTTGAGGCGATCTGGTAGGCCAGTGGCGAGTCGATGCCAACCACGAGCGCGCCGCCCTGCTTCACGGTCCGGACGTACTGCAGAAATGCTTCTTCCAACGCAGCCTGGGAACCGTAGTAGTCAAGATGGTCAGGCTCGCAGTTGGTCAGAATCGCGACGGATGGGGTGTAGTGATGGAAGGCCCGACCGTACTCGTCGGCCTCTAGCACCAGCCAGGGATCGGTTCCGCGTCGGGCGTGGACGCAGAGGTCGGGCGCTTCGCCACCGATCACGTAGCCGGCGTCGCGACCCGAGGCTCTCATGGCGTGTGCGATCATCGCGGTGGTGGTGGTCTTGCCGTGCGAGCCGCCGACGGCGATCACATCTCTGGACGAAGCGATCTCGGCCAGCAATTCGGCTCGAGTTTGTAGCGGAATGCCCAGTTCGATGGCTCGGGAAATCTCGGGATGCGACTCGGGGACGGCGGCCGTGCGCACAACTTGCGTTGCCGTCGTGACGTGGTGTTCGTTATGTCCAATGACAATTCGCGCGCCTCGGTCGCGCAGCGGTTGCAAAATTGGAGCATCGACACGGTCGCAACCAGATACAACGAGCCCGTCATCCAACAGAATGTGGGCGAGGGCGGACATGTGAATCCCCCCAATTCCGACGAAGTGAACATTCAATGTCATCGTTACGTCACTTTGCCACATCAAGGATCACTTCGGCAATGCGTCGGGCCGCGTCAATGCGACGCAGGTTGAGCATGGACTCACGCATCGATTGCAGCCGTTGGTGGTCGGCCAATAGCTGTGTCGTGGTCTCATACAGCTCGTCGGACACGCGATCGTTGTCGATCACCACGGCGCCGCCGGCGTCGGCGAGGAGCTCGGCGTTGTAGCGTTGGTGTCCGCCGGCTTCTCCTAGCGGAGCGAGTACGGCAGGCAGTCCGGCGGCGGGATACTCCCCCATCACCGATGCACCGGCCCGAGACACGGCGAGATCGCAGGCCGCCATGGCTAGCGGCATCTCTTCGGACATATAGGTGTAGAGGCGGTACCGAGACTGCAGTTTGGCAGGAAGTGATTCGCGCAGACTCGACAGGCGCTGGTAGTCGTTGACTCCCGAGATGTGAATCAATTGCGTGCGCTCAAGCCACTGTTCAAGCTGATTGGCGATGCAATCGTTGATCCGTTGCGCACCACGAACGGCTCCGGTGACCAACAACGCCGTTCCACCATTGAGTTGGAAATATGCGCGAGCGAGTGGCTTGTCCAGATCCTCGAACCCAGGGCGCAGGGGATAGCCAGTGACCACCGACTTCCCCTCTGCGTAGCGCTCGGTCGAGCGCTCGTGAGTGACGCAGATCTTGCTGGCGAACGGAGTCAATGCGCGCAGCGTCCAGCCAGGCTCGATGTCGGGTTGGAGCAGAACGATCGGTCGTCGGGCCAACCAGGCGGCGATGCCGACTGGTGCGGAGACGTAGCCGCCGGTGAGGAAGACGGCGTGTGGTCGGTAGCGCAGCATCAGGGAGAGGGCGTCGAGCACTCCGGTTGCTGTTGCCCCGACCGAGAGCATCTTGGAGAGGATGTTTCGACCGCGGAGGGCGCGTGCGGCGATCGTGGCATAGGGCAGTCCAGCCTCGGCGGCCAGCTCCGACTCGACACCGTCGGCGGTGCCTGCGAAGCGGAACTCGACGGCGTTGCCCTGTTCCTCGATCAGCTGGCGGAGGGCATCGGATACGGCAAAGGCAGGAAAGACGTGGCCGCCTGACCCTCCGCCGGAGAGCAGGATTCGAATGGTCCTTGCGCTTCCCTGCGTAGACATCAGGTGCCGTCTCCGCGTCCGCTATGGAATGGTGACGTGACCCCCTGTTTGGTTTCTCGCATGGGTGCGGCATCGCGAGTCGGCGCGGCGTCATGGAGCGGTGGATCGGCCAGGTCGGGCATGCTGCCTCGACCGTGTCTGGAGATGGACACGAGGATGCCGGCCGCGGCCATAGATGCAATGAGGGCCGAGGAGCCGAAACTGAGGAATGGCAGAGGAATGCCGGTCAGGACGATTGTGCGCATGACGCCGGCAACGTTGAAGAATGCCTGGAGCGCAAACCAGGCGACGATGCCAAAGGCAAGCAGGGTGCCGAAGCGGTCCTCGGCTCGCATGCCCGCGCGGATGCCGCGATAGATCAGCACCGCGAAGATGGTCAGCACGATCATCGCACCGAGCATGCCGGTCTCCTCGCCGATGATCGCGAAGACGCCATCAGTATGGGCAGAGGGAACGTAGAAGAACTTCTGTCGCGACGCGCCGAGTCCAACGCCGGTCAGGCCGCCGGAGCCCAGGGTCGAGACCAGATTGATGATCTGGAAGCCGGCCTCCTGCGCGACGTCCTCGGCGTTGAAGAAGGTGCGGATGCGTTCCATGCCGTAGCCAGCGCCGGCGACGATGACGAACAGCACCGCCGAGCCACCTGCCAGGAGCATCACCATGTGTCGCAGCGCTGCGCCGGCGAGAAAGAACATGACCACGCCCGTGCAGGCGATGGCGGCGAAGGTACCGAGGTCGGGCTCAAGCATGAGCAATCCGCCGATGACGCCGATGATCATGCAGAATGGGGCGAGTCCGAGCGGGATGCGCTTGATCTCGTCACCCTTGGCAGCGAGCCAGGCGGCGACGTAGATGCAGATGGCCAGCTTGGCGAACTCGGACGGCTGCAGTGCTGGAAGCGAGCCAACCTGAATCCAGCGTGTCGCACCGTTTTCTTCGTGGCCGATGCCGGGCACGAGCACAGCAGCGAGTAAGAGCAGCGACACCCAGATGATCGGTGACGAGAGTCGTTGCCAGATGCGGTAGTCGATCCGGGCGAGCAGAAAGAAAGCCACTAGTCCGATGCCGGCACCGATCAGTTGTCGGAGTGCGAAGTAACGGGTGTTGCCGTGCAACTCCTGCGAAATCGCGAATGAGCTGGAGAAGACAAAGATCAGACCGATGAAGACCAGCGCCATGACCGAGACGATCAGCACCCAGTCGGGCGGTGACGCGGGACGGCGCAGCCGGCGGATGACGCGCCGGCCGACGGTGAATCGTTCGGCTTCGATCAGCTCTTGTGAAGAATGGGGATTCGGGACGCGGACGCGTCCGAATACCCCGTGACTCTCAGCTCCTGCCTCGGGCACGGCTGCTCGATTAACGGTCATCGTCCGCGCTCCTGTCCTTCGCCCACTGGGCGACCAGGTCACGGAAGTGCTGACCGCGGGCCTCGAAGCTTGGATAGGCGTCGAATGACGTGCCAGCGGGCGACAGCAACACGGCTTGCCCCGATCTTGCCGTTCGAGCCGCGCAGGAGAAGGCCGACTCGAATGTGCCGGCGTCAACTACGGTGATGCCTCGTCGCGATAGCCACGCGTTCCACTCGGACGCGGCCTCGCCGAACAGCACGACCTGTGAGACGCGACGCTCGAGCTCAGTCAGAAGGGGATCAAGGGGAAGATGCTTGTCGCGACCACCAAGCATGAGCACGATCTCCCCCGTTGTCGCACGTAGACCTGCCAGCGTGCGCTCGGGGGTGGTAGCGATCGAGTCATTGATAAATCGGACTCCCCCGACTTCCGCGACTCGTTCGAGGCGGTGTGGGACTCCATTGAAGGAACGCAAGACTTGCGCGGCCACATCGCGTGGGACGCGGTCGGCGACGATCGCTAGTGCGGCCAGCGCGTTGAGCAGATTGTGTTCGCCGGGTATCTGCAACTCATCGACGCTCATCACGTACTGCTCGTTGTGCAGGATGTCGCGGCCATCGCTCCAGACGGCGCAGTACCAGGGCACGGATGGTCGCCCGAGGCCGAACCAACGCTGGCTGGCCTCGGTCAAGTCCGCTGCGCTGCGAGCCAACTCATCTTCGAAAGGCAGCACGACCGTATCGCGCGAGGACTGGTACCGAACGATGCGCAGTTTGAGCGCCTGATAGTCCGCCCAACTGAAGTGGTCGAGATGGTTTGGTGTGATGTTGGTAATCGCCGCCAAGTGCGGACTACGCGTGGTTCGCAGGAGCTGGGTATGCGAGATTTCGGCCACCACGGTGGTGTCGACGCCGATATCTGGCAGGTGGCCGAGCAATCCCTGTCCGATGTTGCCTCCGACTATGCAGGGCACGCCGGCAGCCGACAGCATCTCGTAGACCAGTGTGGTCGTGGTGGTCTTACCGGCGCTGCCGGTGATGCCAATGACTGGTGCGGGACAGCGCTCGAGGAAGATCTGCAATGGGCCGTAGACCGGCAAGCCCCTGCGTTTCGCTTCGGCGAGAAGCGGAATGTTGTCGGGGACTCCCTGGCTGGCGATGATGCCATCGACTTCGCCAAGGAGGTCGAGGTCGTCCTGGGTTCGATCGGCTCGGTCAGGGTGCTGGTCGACCGTGATCACGTGTGCCCCGTCGCGAGTTGCGAAGCGCGCAGCATCACGGCCTTCGATGCCCATGCCGAGCACGGCGATGGTCTGGCCACTAAAGGTGTCGGGTGCCTCGATGGGACGTGGGAGGGTCATTTGGGCACCTGCAATGCCAGAGCGATTCCGAGAATGCCTCCGGCCATTCCGATCAACCAGAACCGTGTCACGATCTGCGGCTCGGACCAGCCGCCCATCTCAAAGTGGTTGTGCAACGGCGCCATGCGGAAGATGCGCCGGCCCTCACCAGTGCGCTGGCGCGTCCACTTAAACCAGCCAACCTGCAAGATGTCGGAGGCGGCTTCGAGTACGAAGACGATGCCGATCACCGGCAGCAACAGCCAGTGCCCGGTCATCAAGGCGAAAATTGCGAGCGTGCCGCCGAGCGCCATCGCACCGGTGTCGCCCATGAAGACCTTGGCCGGGTGCGCGTTGAACCACAGGAATCCCAATAGCGCGCCAACAGTGGTGAAGCCGAACCGCACGAGGAAATCCTGTTCCTGTCCGACGGCGATGACGGCGAAGGATGCAATCGCAATCGCGCCCGTGCCTCCACAGAGCGTGTCGAGGCCATCGGAGATTGCGACAGAGATCACGGTGGCAAACACGGTGACAGCGGCGATCACGATGTAGACGGGACCGAGCGAGTACTGCCCTGCCCAGGGCACGTTGAGTGACTCCACATCGAGCGCGAAGTAGAGCACCAGGCCGACCGCGATTGAGAAGAGCGCCAACAGAGTGAACTTGAGCTTCCAGGTCAGCCCGGTCTGCGCTCGGCCAATCAGCGTGCCGAGGTCGTCGAAGTAGCCCATCGCGCCTAGCGCAATGACTCCGACCAATGGCAGAAGAATCGACCAGCGGTCGCCTTCGACGAGGTTGGCCACAATCGTCAATACGACGATGGGAATCAGGAAGATCAGCCCGCCCATCGTCGGAGTTCCTGCCTTGACCTGATGAGAAGATGGACCCTCGTCGGAGATTGATTTCCCGGCGCTGCGGCTCTCCAGCCAGCGAATGATGAACGGCCCGACGAGCAGGGCCAGGACGAAGGCGATACCGGCGGTGCCCAGGGAGAAGGTGGTCACTGTTGGGCCAACCTCTCCACGACTCGTTCGAGGTGCATCGCGTGCGAGGCTTTGATCAGCAAGGTGTCAGTGGGCTCCAGCGAGTGCCGCATGATGTCGGCCGCCTGCTCCGCCTTGGCGACCCAGCAGGCCTCGGTATGTCCGGCCAGTCGAGCCGCATCGACCATGTCGCGCGATCGCTCTCCGACGCCGATCAGCCAGTCGCACTTCTCGGCGGCGTATGCACCGAGTTCCCTGTGCGCCTGGTGCTCTTGGGTGCCCAGTTCGTACATGTCGCCGAGCAGGGCGATGCGCCGCGGCTTGCTGGCGGACAACAAATCGAGAGCTGCCTGCATCGAGAGTGGCGCGGCGTTGTAGGCGTCGTCGATGATCGTGGCGCCATTCCAGGCGCTGCGTCGGGCCAGTCGCGAACCTGGCTGGAGGCGACCCAATGACTCGGCAAGATGTTCGAGCGAGAGACCAGCGCGCAAACCAACAGCAGTAGCGGCGAGCGCGGTCATCGCCTGGTGCGCGCCGATCAGGGGCGTGCTGACTCTCGCCTGTTGGTGGTCACGCGTGTCTTCGAGCAAGAAATCGAGGCCGTCGAACCCACGAGCCTGTACATCAGACGCGCGCAGGTCGCAGTCTTGGTTGAATCCAAATGAGATGACATCGGCCTGGGTTCGGAGCGACATGCGGCGGACTCGCGGATCGTCTCCATTGAGGATGACCAGCCCTTCCGAGGGAATGGACTCAGGCAGCAGCCCCTTGATCCGTTCGGTGTCGTCCAGCGTGCCGAACCGTTCGAGATGGGTTGGTCCCACGTTGGTGACGATGCCGATGTCGGCCCTGGCTGACGAGACCAGTAGTTCCATTTCCTCCTGGGAATACGGTCCGATCTCAATGACCGCCCATTGATCCTCGGGAGCGATTCCGAGCAGAGCAATGGGCAGGCCAATGTCGCCGTTGAAGTTGCGCGGTGACTGATGCGTGGGAACGTGTTGCGACAGGAGCTGGTACGTGGACTCGCGAACCGTTGTCTTACCGACGCTGCCGGTGATACCGATCACCTGCGCCGAGCAGTGCATTCTCCAACGGCGGCCGGCCTCCTGCAGTGCAGTCAGCGGATCGTCGACGACGAACAACGACGACCCATGCAGTCCCGATGCTGTTGAAACGAGCGCGGCCGAGGCTCCGCGGCGGAGCGCATCTTCGACGAATTGGTGACCGTCCTGCGTCTCACCCTGCAACGCGACAAAGAGTGATCCGGGGCTGGCCTCTCTGGAATCGACGACGATATCGGAAAAGGACTCGTTGCTGACCTGAGGCTCGTGAGTCAGGAGGTCCGCCAGTAGACGGGCGAGGTCGTTGGAAGAGATCACTCGACTTCCTCCTCGGCATCGTCCTGGATGTATGTCACAGGTCCGGCGTCTTCGGCCTCTTCGTCAACGTTGGCAGTGAGCGCGGCTTGATCTTCGTTGTCAGCCGATGCTGCGTTGTCGCCGTTGGGGTCAGTCTGTGGCGCAGTGTTCCAGGCTTCGGTGTCGGCGATGTAGGCCGTTGGCGGCACGCCGAGATATGGCAACACCTGAGCCATCAAGTCGGAAAAGATGGGCGCCGCGACGATGCCGCCGTAGATCTCGCCCTGCGGTCGGTCGATGCGGATGAGGACGACGACTCGCGGATCGTTGGCGGGTGCGAATCCGGCGAATGATGCCAGAGATTCGTTCTCCAGGTACTGACCATCCTCAACGACGTCCGAGGTGCCCGACTTGCCCGCGACCGGCCAGCCTTGAACCTGTGCGGGGTGGAAGGCGACGCCGTCGACGACGGCCTGCATCATCCAGGTCATCGTGGCAGCCGTCTGACGACTGATGGCGCGTGGTCCGGTGCGCGGCTCGATCAGTTCGACGCCGTCATCGGTGATCACGGCAGTGACCAGGCGCGGTTGGACCGGGACACCGCCTCGAGCGATGGTCGCGTAAGCCTGCACGATCTGCAGCGGCGTCACGGCGATGCCCTGACCGAAGGAGTTTGTCGCCAGTTGCGCCGGCGACCAGGTGATGTCGGTCGAATCAGTCACGACGCCGCCGATTTCGCCAGGCAGACCTGATTGGGTCGTCTCCCCGAAGCCAAACTTGTACAGGTATTCGTAGTAGGTGCGAGCGCCGAGTTGTTGCACCACCCAGACAGTTCCCGTGTTGAGCGATCGCTGCAGTACCTGGGTCATGGTCTGCTCGCCGTGCCAGGAGAGGTCGAAATTCTGGATCGTGCGGTCGTCGACCACTACAGCGCCGGTGTCGACGAACGTGGTATTGGGGGAAACGATGCCTGCATCGATGGCCGCGGCCATCGTGATGACCTTCATGGTCGAGCCGGGTTCGTAGATGTCGGAGGCAGCGCGCGAGCGGAGCAGGGCCATCGACTCCGGCAGGTCGAGGTCGATGGTTGACGGGTTGTAGGTCGGCAACGAGGCCAGCGCCAGGATGTCGCCGTTACGGGGGTCCATCATGATGATGTGACCGCCAGTAGCGTTCCACTCCTCGACGGCATTGAGCAACGTGGTCTCCGCGATCCACTGCAGGTTGCGGTCAATCGTCAGTACGACGGATGCGCCTTGCTCGTAGGGCAGTTCAGCGGGGGTGGCAAAAGGGATGGCCTGTCCCAGGCCGTCCACTTCCTGGACGAGTAAGCCCGCTTCACCGGCGAGTAGGCCATCCAGTTCGTACTCGATTCCGGCCAGGCCTTGCTCGTCACGGCCGACCAGACCGATCACGGGCGCGGCCATTGAGCCTTCGATGTAGCGACGGGTCGAGTTCTTGCGAACCTGCACCCCGTGCAGGGCCTCGGCGTGGATCTGTGCGCCGAGAGCGTTTGACAGCCCATATGCGATCAGGGCGTCGTGGCCGCCCTCGGCGGCTGCTTGCGCGGCCAGCGACAGAACGACCGCCTCGGGTGCGCGGAGTAATTCGGCCAGGCGCCGTGAGGCATCTGTCGGCTGGAACTGCGATCGGGCCCAAAGACGGGTATCGACGTGTACTTCCCACGCGTCAATCGAGGTCGCGAGCGGGAAGCCGTTGCGGTCGAGGATGGCGCCGCGTGGCCCCTTCGTTTCGATCGCCCAGGTCCGGTCTGCAAAGGATTCGTGTTCCTCGTGCTCGATCACCTGGATCATCACGAGGCGAACGACGACGACGACGGCAAGTCCAACCAGCAGGGCAATGACCACGCGCATGCGCCACGTGGAAACAGACTCAAATCCGCTGCCCGAGGACGGACTCGCCACTGCCCTGTCCTTTCTGCACCACCGCTTACTCGAAGATCAGCACGTCGAAAATCGCGCCCCAGACTGAAAGGTCTGCCGAAGACGTGGAGTCGGTGAGGCCAGCTTGAGCCGTGTCCGATGGCGGTAAGAATCGCGACGGCAACGTGCGAGCTGGCGGTGGTTGTTCGACTTCCAGTACGGAGGTCGGGCGGGCGGGAACCATGTTGAGTCGCTCTTCCGCCTGGTGCTTGACTCGCGCCAGCGAGCCAAGTTGTCCGACATGCGCCGCGAGCGATCGGATTTCCGAGTTCAGGCGCTCGCGTTCCGCTTCCAGGATTCGCAGTTCGCTGCCGCTTTCGGTCACGCTCGACGTGCGGATGACCGGTAGGGTCGCCGCGATGCAGAGTCCGAAGACGGCCAGCCAGGCCCAGGCGGGCATGCGGCCCGTATAGCGAGGCCGGCGCGGCAGCACGGGTCGGGGAAGCGCATGGTGAGAGTCACTCGCCGCCGAGGTGGGCAACGACGCATCGAGCGTCGTACTGGGTTTCGCGGTTGTCATCGAAACGCCGTTCGGCGTCGAGAAGTTCCCCGCGACCTGAGGTCACCAAGGATGGTGACGCCAGGTCGGCAAATGACGTCCTCAATTGAGCCAGCTAATGGCGACAACGTCGGAGCATTGGAACGGTTAAGGAACGTTCGGAATGTTCGGCGTCGGTGTCGCCAATTCGACGTTAGGCCGGAAACACACACCAAACTCTGGTGCGAACGTGCTCGGAAATCGTTGAGCGGACCGTGCGTGTCGACAGGGGGACGTGGCTCACGATCGTCATGGCCCAGGGCCACGCGCAACCGTGATCCAGTGGTTTGGCGGCGGGGCGTCTCCTTCACCACAGTGGGTCGGCGGCGGGGCGTCTCCTTTACTGCAGTGGCTGTTAGGTTGTCCCCTGCGCACGATCCGCTCAACGATTTCCGAGCGTGCTCCCGACGCTCTGGTCGCTCCTGTTCTTCTCGTTTCGCACTTGCCTGGTTACCTGTCTGGTGTTGCAGCCGCGGCATCAGATTGCCTCCGCTGCTTGAAGGCGCGCGTTGCGCGCCCGTGGATTCCGTGCGACTTCAGCCGCCGTCGGTCGCAGGACTCGTCGAGTCAATCTGCGGAACGCCGACGTAGCGCTCGACGACTGTTCTCGCAGGAATGGCGACAACGTCGGAGCACTGGAACGGTTACGGAAAGTTCGGAGCGGTCGGGGTCGGTGTCGCCAATTCGACGTAGAGTGGGATCCACACACCAGCCTTTGGTGTGAGATTGCTCGGGAATCGTTGAGCGGATCGTGCGTGCAGACGGGGGGACATGGACCACGATCGTCATGGCCTAGGGCCACGCGCAACCGTGAGCCAGTGGGTTGGTGGCGGGGTGACTCCATTTCTATATTGGCAGTGAAATTGTCCCCTGTGCACGATCCGCTCAACGATTTCCGAGCGTGCTCCTGACGCTCCGGTCGCTCCTGTTCTCTTCGTTCCGTTCTTGCCTGGTGTCGCCAATTCGACGTAGAGTGGGGTCCACACACCAGCCTCTGGTGTGAGACCGCTCGGGAATCGTTGAGCGGATCGTGCGCGCAGATTGGGGGACATGGGTCACGATCGTCATGGCACTGGGCCACGCGCAACCGTGCTCCGGTGGTTTGGCGGCGGGGCTTCTCCTTCACTGTGGTATCTGTTAGGTAGTCCCCCGCGCACGATCCGCTCAACGATTTCCGAGCGTGCTCCCGACGCTCCAGTCGCTCCTGTTCTTCTCGCTCCATACTTGCGTGGTTGCATGCCTGATTGCATGGTTGGTATCGCAGCCGCGGCATCAGACTGCCTCCGCTGCTCGAAGGCGCGCGCTGCGCGCCCGTGGATTTCGTTCGACTTCCGCCGTTGTTGGCCGTAGTACTCGTCGCGTCAAGCTGCGGAATGCCGGCGTAGCGCTCGACGACTGTTCCCGCAGGAATCGCTTGACGATGCGGTCCTCCAACGAGTGAAACGCGATGACAACCAGGCGGCCGCCCAAACGCATCACGCCCCGCACCTGCGACAAGAACATCGCCAGGCGTTCGAGCTCGCGGTTGACCTCAAGGCGGATTGCCTGGAAGACGCGTGTCGCGGGATGAACCCTCGTACCCGGTCGGATGCCGACGGCATCGACCACGGCCTGAGCCAGTTCGGTCGTTGTCGCGATTGGGCGTCGCGCCACAATCGTTCGTGCGATTCGGCGAGAGCGTCGCTCTTCGCCGTATTCGTAGATCAGGTTGGCCAAGTCGTCGGATGACCACTCGTTGACGATCTCGTCGGCAGTCACCCAGTCAGACGTGTGGTCAGACGTGTGGTCAGATGTGTCGAACGCGCCGGCAATCTCGGACGGGCCCAACTGCATGTCCAACGGGCCCTCAGCCTGGAACGAGAATCCGCGTTCCGGCGTATCGAGTTGTAGAGAAGAGATGCCGAGATCGCAGAGCACGCCGTCCAATGGCGTGATCGAAGCGTCGGTCGCGACGTTTGCGGCGTCATCCATCCAACATTGCTGGAGGCTGACGCGATCGCCGAACGGAGCCAGACGCTGCGAAGCTGCGGCAATCGCGTTTGGGTCAGCGTCGCAGCCAAGCAATCGGCCATCAGCGCCGGAAGCGGTCAACACTGCCTCGGCGTGACCACCCAGTCCGACCGTTGCGTCGAGGTAGCGACCGCCCGACTTGACGTCGAGCGTGGTCAAGACTTCGTCCACCATGACAGAGATGTGCTGATGCTGAGAAGTCACGCTGACTCCTCCGAGCTGTTCTGAGCGGCGGCGGCCTCGGCGAGCTGCTGAAGCAGCTCGGCGTAGCCCTCGTCGATTTCCGCCCGTTCGCTGTACCAGGCCTCGGGGTTCCAGATTTCCAGGTAGTCGCCCATGCCGATGATCACGGTGTCGCCGTTGATATTGCGTTCCTGGCGCATCTGCGGCGGAATCACGATCCGTCCCTGGCGGTCGGCTTCCACGCGTCGCACTCGTCCGAAGAAGCTGCGCGCCAGTCGTCTGGCCGAAGCGCTCAGCTTGTCGTCCACGGTCCGCACTTGCTTCTCTGCGGCGTAGGCCTCGGGCGTATAGAGCTCGATCTGCCCGTCCGGTCCCGGCAACAGGAATCCACCGTGCTCGAAGAGACCGCGATACAGGGACGGAATCGCCAGACGACCTCTGTCGTCCAGCCGATGTTCGTACTCCCCGGTGAAGTCGATCGTCGCCACGATTGAAACCCTGTGCGCCCTTTACAAACACGTTATGCGGAACTTCCCATTTGTCCCCATCTGCTTGTCGATATCTCAGCATAAGCACGTTATGCCAAGGATTTCAAGGGCAAGATTAGGGAGAACGCCCCCAGTTCTCGAATGGGACCAAAATTGGTCTACAAAAGCGGCAGATCAGGCCCTCGAGAGAGGTCACAAGTGATGAATAATGTGGATAACTTCGTCCGAAAAACTCCGAACATCCAGATAGAACAGCCGACATGTCCCAAATCAGTCCACAGAATTTCAAGGCTGCGGTCCTCACCCTCTCCGATCAGGGCGCTGCGGGCCGGCGAGAGGACACCTCAGGACCCGCCATTCGAGCGCGTTTGGCGGAACTGGGCATCACGGTCAGTGACCATGCCATCCAACCCGACGACCCAGACGGAATCGTGGAGCGGCTTCGTCAATGGGTCGCCGATGGCATCAGCCTGATCGTGACCACGGGAGGCACAGGCTTTGGCCCGCGCGACAACACACCCGAGGCGACGCGTCGAGTGATCGAGCGGGACGCGCCCGGTCTGGCCGAACTGATGCGGGCTGAGGGTCTACGCAAGACGCCGATGGCCGCGCTGTCGCGTGGCCTCTGTGGAATCGCGGGTCGAACGTTGATTGTCAATCTGCCCGGCTCCGAGCGGGCAGTTCGAGAGAATCTTGACGCGTTGGCACCGGTCCTGCCTCACGCGCTGCAACTCCTCGGCGGCGACACCGAGCACTGACAGGCAGGATTCGTCATTGCCGCACTCCGGCGCGTAAATCGGTCGGCGCGCTATTGGTCAGTTTGTAGGGGCGACCCTTGTGGTCGCCCGCTCTGCCGCTCCTATCTGGTCAGCAATGCAATCGCCAACGCGGGCGACCACAAGGGCCGCCCCTACATGTGCTCCGAAGGATTGGGAACACAATTATGCAATGGCCTCCGACAAGCGCGGGCATGACGGTGGTCGGCGGGAGCTGTGACGGAGATTGCTGCCCGAAGGTCGGCGGAATCTGCTGGTCTGACGTTTCTGACATTGTTGGAACAACGTTGCAACGGATCACATGCCTACACTGGCGACAATGGCTAAACGCAATCTCTCGCGCACGATCTCACTGGCTCGACAACGTCTGGACGCCGAACAAGGCGCCGTAGTCAAGGACTGGGGCGGCAGGCTGCCCCTGGCTCTGGTCTATCCCAACTCCTACTACCTGGGCATGTCGAATCTGGGGTTGCAGACCCTGTACGGCCTACTCAACCATCGAAGCGACATTGTCTGCGAACGCGCCTTCTACGATCCGCCCCACAAGTCCGAACGCGGCGACGATCCCTCGCTGGGTCCAGTGACGATTGAGTCGCAGCGTCCGCTGGCCGACTTTCCCGTGGTCGCCTACACGCTGACCTATGAGATCGACTACTACCACGTCGTGCGATCGCTGCAGGCGGCGCAGATTGAGCCGCTCAGCATCAACCGCGACGACGGCGATCCACTGGTCATTGCTGGCGGTGCTGCCGTCATTACCAATCCATTGCCGCTGGCGGACTGCTTTGATGCATTCGTGATCGGCGAAGCAGAGCCGATTCTCGAAGAGTTGATCGACACCCTGCAGGAGTACGCGTACAGTCCCCGCGCCGATCAGCTCGAGGCACTGGCCAGGATTCCCGGCGTGTTTGTGCCCGCCCTGGGATCGGGCGACGGTGTCGAGCGGCAATGGGTGCGCGACATCTCCACGACCGAGGCGATGTCGTTGGTGCTCACCGACGAGACCGAGTTCAACCAAATGACGCTGATTGAGGCCGCGCGCGGCTGCGGACGTGGTTGCCGATTCTGCATCGCCGGCTATGTCTTCCGACCGCCTCGATACCGACCGCTGGAATCGCTGCTGAACCAGGTGCAAGCAGGCCTGAAACGCACCGATCGGGTTGGACTGCTGGGCGCGGCCGTCGCCGACCATCCGCAATTGGCCGAGCTCGCCGTCCAGGCGGACAAACTGGGCGGTCGTGTGTCGGTGTCGTCGCTGCGCGTTGACAATCTCGCGCCCGAGCTGCTGGATGTACTCTCGCGCGGCGGCACGCGGACCGTCACGCTCGCGCCGGAGGCTGGTTCGGAGCGGATGCGCCAGCGGATCAACAAGGCCGTCTCGGAAGACCAGATCATCGAGGCGGCCAACAAAGTCGGCGCTGCGGGGATGAATCGGCTGAAGCTGTACTTCATGATCGGCCTGCCCGACGAAGAGGACGAAGATGTGGAGGCGATGGCCAATCTCGGACTTGCCGTCAAGGAACGGCTCGACGCCCACGGTCACGGAACCGAATTGGTGATGTCGGTCGGTCCGCTCGTTCCCAAGCCGGCGACCGCCTACCAGGAACTGGTGCAATCCGAGGCTGGTCTGGTCAAGCATCGTCAACAGATTCTGCAGAACGCCTTCCGCAAGACCGGCATTCGGCTACGCGGCGATAGTCCTACCTGGGCGCGGATCGACGACATCTGCTCGCGCTCCGACCAACGCCTGGCGCACGCAATCCTCGATATGGAAGCGCCGTCGGCCCGTGAGTGGATGCGAGCCGCGGGGCAATGGAATCTCGACGGACCGCTGCCCTGGGGCGGCGGACCAGGTCCGTGGTCGGCTGTGGAGACAGGCATTACGGCTCGTTTCTTCGAGCGCGAGCTGTCCAAGCACCTGCGCGAGAAAGCGACCATCGCCTGCCCACCGCCCGAGATTGGCTGCAACATGTGCGGCGTCTGCGGCGGCAACGAGATTCCCTCGTACTCCCCCACCATCGTGCCCGTGGATACCGTCGCTGCGGAAGCTGTCGTTGGAGTCTGAGGTGTCGATCGCGGACAATCTGCGTCGAGTCAATGAGCAGATTGACGATGCCTGCGCGCGAGCCGGTCGCGACCGATCCGATGTGCAATTGCTCGCCGTCTCAAAGACGTTTCCAGTCGAAGCCATCGCCGAAGCGGCGGCGTCCGGACAACTCCACTTCGGCGAGAATCGAGTGCAGGAAGGCCTGGCCAAACTCGACCAACTGCCCAGACTTGGCGTCGAGGCTGAGGTCCACCTGATCGGTCACTTACAGCGCAACAAGGCGCGACATGCGGGTCGCTTTGCGACGGTGCAGGCGCTCGACAGTGTGCGTCTGGCGCAGGCAATTTCGAGTCGGCTTGAGAGTGACTTGACAGTGATGTTGGAAGTCAATGTGGAGGAGGAGCCGTCAAAACATGGGTTCAAGCTCGAAGAGGTGAGGGATGCACTGACAAGCATCCAACTATTCTCAAATTTGAGAGTAGTTGGACTGATGACCGTGGCGCCCCAGGTTGAGGACCCTGAGCAGGTGCGTCCGGTCTTTCGCAAACTGCGAGCGCTTGCCGAAGAGTTGACGCTTCCTGAACTCAGCATGGGCATGTCCAACGATTACGCTGTAGCCATCGAGGAAGGTTCCACGATGGTCCGAGTTGGACGCGCGATCTTCGGCCAGCGAGAGACTCATGCCGGAGGTCCGGCATGACCAAGATTGCCGTGATCGGCGGCGGGACCATGGGCGCGACCTTTGTTCGCGCTGTGACCAATGCCGGCGTGGTCTCGATGAGCGACCTGACGGTCTGTGAAGTCCTGCCCGAGCGTCGGGGTTGGCTGGAAGGCGAATTCAGCGGCATCTCCGTGACCGGCAACCAGGCCGAGGCGGTCAACGGTGGTGAGGTTGTCTATCTCTCAGTCAAACCGCAGGATCTTCCTTCGTTGAACAGCACCGGGGGCACGAACGCCAAGCTGCTGATCTCAATCCTGGCCGGCTCCACGATTGCCGACGTGCAGGCGTCGACCGGCGCCGACCGCGTGGTTCGGGCGATGCCCAATACTCCGGCGCAGGTGGGCAAGGGATTCACCGCCTGGACGGCCACCGAAGGTGTGACAGAGGACGAGCGGGCCCTGGTCAGCCAACTGCTCGACACGATGGGTGAGCAACTCTATGTCGCGGACGAGTCGGCGATTGACAAGATCACGGCTGTGTCAGGCAGCGGTCCCGCGTATGTGTTTCTGGTCATCGAAGCGATGATCAACGCAGCGGTGACCATCGGGCTACGACCCGACGACGCGCGGCGGATGGTGTTGCAAACCGTGACCGGCTCCAGCGAGTTTGCGTCCCAGTCGGGGCAGCATCCGGCAGTCTTGAAGGATATGGTGACTTCTCCCGGCGGCACGACCGCGGCCGGGCTGCGAGTGCTGGAACAACAGGGCGTACGTGCCGCGTTCATCGACGCCGTGGCGGCGGCGCATCAACGAGCGGAAGAGCTGGGACGGCAATGAGCGAAGTCCTGAGCATTTTGGGCATCACAATCCAGATCTACTCCTTTGTCCTGCTCGCGCGGGTGTTGATGAGCTGGGTGCCAATGTTCACCAACCGCCCGCTCGATCCGTCCAATCCGTTCGTCAAGTTCCTCCTCGACGTCACCGAGCCGGTACTGGCGCCGCTGCGCCGCTACCTGGTCATCGGGATGATGGACCTCTCGCCGCTGGTCGCGCTGATCGGCCTGCAAGTCATCGGTAACGCGCTACTCAGCAGCGCCTGACCTTCTGCGCTCCCTTTCATAGAACGTTTGCTTGACATTAGGCAGAGTGTTGCCTAGTGTGCGCAGCACAGGCGTTCGCACGATCGCCACTCGTCGACCCAACTCAGCTACGTGGAGGAGCGCATATTATGACACCTAGCAAGACCGACAACGGCGTCGAGCCCATCGCTCTGGCGACAGATGCACAAGAGCCACTGCCCATGACCACCACCAACACCAAATCCAACAGCAAGTCCAGTGACAAGCCGGACGAAGCAGTAACCGAATCTCCGCCCGCGGTTGAAGAGCTGCTCGGCGAAATGGAACGACGCTTCGGCGAGGGCGCACTGATGCGCCTCGGCGACACCGGCTCACGTCTCATCGTCGACGGCATACCAACCGGCGCGTTGTCGCTTGATGTCGCGCTTGGTATCGGCGGACTACCCCGTGGTCGCATCGTTGAGGTTTACGGACCGGAATCAGCCGGCAAGTCAACCGTGGCGCAGCATGTCATCGCCGAGGCGCAACGCCTGGGCGGCCAGGCGGCATACGTCGACGTCGAACATGCGCTGGATCCTGAATTTGCCGGACGGCTGGGCATCGATGTCTCGCAACTGCTCATTGCCCAGCCGGACACGGGCGAACAGGCGCTGGAGATTGCCGAAGCGCTGGTTCGCAGTAACGCGATCGATGTCGTCGTCGTCGACTCGGTCGCCGCGCTGGTGCCGCGAGCTGAGATCGAAGGGGAAATGGGCGATGTCCAGGTCGGTCTGCAAGCGCGTTTGATGTCACAGGCTCTGCGCAAACTCACCGGCGTCGTGGCACGCTCCAAAACGGTCTTGATCTTCATCAACCAGTTGAGAGAGAAAGTCGGCATCGTCTTCGGCAACCCCGAGACCACACCAGGCGGCCGCGCGCTCAAGTTCTACTCCTCGGTCCGAATCGAACTGCGTCGCGCTGAAACGCTCAAGGATGGACAGCTCGTGATTGGCTCGCGGGTCAAAGCGAAAGTCGTCAAAAACAAGGTTGCGCCGCCGTTCCGCACGGCCGAGTTTGATCTCATGTTCACGGCCAACGAGTACGGCATCTCCAAGACCGGCTGCCTGATTGACCTGGGGACGGAACCGACGCCGGGTTCTGAGGCCGGCACAGCGTCAGTCATCAAGAAGCAGGGCACCTTCTACTCCTATGGCGACACACGACTCGGCCAGGGTCGCGAACGGACCAAGGCCTTCCTGCGCGAACACACTGACATGGCGGAAGAGATCGAAGCCCGCATCCGCGAAGAACGCGGGCTGCCCAATGCCAAGTCGCTGATGGCCGAAGAAGGCGCTCCCAAGTCGACACCGATCGCCAAACCCCCGCCCAAGAAGAAGGGCCGCGCGCGAGCTAGCTAACGAGCTCATTGCCCAGCCAGTCGCGACTCAACGCGGAGCGAACCATGACTGCCGTCGTCTCTATTCGGCCCACCGGCGCACTGTCAACGGTCGACTTTGACGACGGCAGTTCCATTCGCTGCACCCGCGAGTTCGCTCAGCGTTCGAGGATCCAGCGGGGCCAGCAGATTGACCCAGTCTTCATCGATCGGCTGCGCGAGTCAGCCTCCCACGATCTCGCGTCGCACGAAGCTCAACGACTAGCCGCCAGACAGCGCTACAGCCGGCAGGAAATCGCCGTCAAACTGCAGATGGCCGACATCGCGAAACAGGACGTGGCCACTGCCTTGGACTCGCTCGAAGCACGAGGAGAGTTGAGCGACTACGCGGTCGCGCTGGAGGTCGCCCGCCGCAGTCTGCGTCTGACGCTAGAACGCGACCCTGACTTGACCTGGGCCAGTTATCGGCGCTTGCACACCAGACGTCTCTCGCTGCGTGGATTCGGTATGGCAGATATCGACACATCGTTACGACAGGCGTGGTCCGAGCTCGAGTAATCGCCACTAGCGCCGCATCGTCAACGGGCGTACTCTGGGTACTACTGACCACCTGTCGGCGATCTGCCCATCTTGGAACCGGGCAGCCTCAACCGGTACGACAGGCTCGGCAGAGCGAGATTCAACGTGACAACAGGCAACGCAACGGCAATGCCGACCCAATTGAGCAGAGGACACCATGTGGGGAGCCATTATGCGGCTCCTGCGCGGCGGGCCCGATCCACGGATCGAGGCTACGCTCGAAGCCGAACGCATCATCCAGCAGGCCAAAGAGCAGGCCGATCGGGAGGCGCGTGAGCGGTTAGAAGACGCGCGGGACCAAGCGCAAGCTGAACGAGACCAGATCCTCGCGGATGTGCGCGGGGCGCGTGACGACCTACAGCGAGCCGTGGATCGCCTTGACCGGCGCGAAGCGTCGTTGGATGACCGGGTCAAGTCACTCGACGACCGAGATTCCAAGCTGAATCGCGACAGCCAGCGACTCCAACGTCGCGGCGCCGAGCTCGACGAGCGCGAAGCCGAACACGACCAACGCCTGGAACAAATCTCCAACCTCACCCGTGACGAAGCGCGCACCGTGCTGTTCGAGCGAGTCGAGCAGGAAGTTTCCGATGAAGCCGGACGTCTCGTGCGTGAGGCCGAGCAGAAGGCCAAGGACGAGGCGGAAACCCGCGCACGCAAGATTATCGCCACGGCGATTCAGCGTGTCGCCTCAGAGGTGACGACCGAATCAACCGTCTCGGTGGTGCAAATCCCCTCTGACGAGATGAAGGGCCGCATCATCGGCCGTGAGGGTCGCAACATTCGCGCCCTCGAATCTGCGCTCGGCTGCGACCTGATTATCGACGACACACCTGATGTCGTGACCGTGTCCGGGTTCGATCCGGTGCGTCGCGAGGTCGGCCGGTTGTCGCTCAGCCGGCTCGTCGCCGACGGTCGCATTCATCCGACCCGTATCGAAGAAACCGTCGCCAAGGCGCAGCGCGACGTCGACCGCATCATTCGCGAATCGGGCGACGAAGCGGCAATCGAGGCGCACTGCAGCGGCCTGCCGCGCGAAATGCTCGATATCTTCGGCCGCCTGCGTTTCCGCACCAGCTACGGACAGAACCAGCTCCGACACGCGGTCGAAACCGCACACATCGGCGCGATGATCGCGCAGGAGATCCACGCGGACGTCGAAGTCACGCGACGCGGATCACTGCTGCATGACGTGGGCAAGGCGATCGACCATGAGGTCGAAGGCACGCACGCCATCATCGGTGGCGACTTGGCCCGCCGGTTCAAGATGTCTGAGAACATCGCGCACTGCATCGAAGCTCACCACGATGAAGTCGAGATTCGCTCAGTCGAGGCGATCATCGTGCAGATGGCCGACGCCATTTCGGGCGGACGCCCGGGCGCGCGACGGGAATCTGTCGAGCGTTACATCGAACGGCTACGCGCGCTCGAGGACATTGCGACGTCCTTTGAAGGCGTCGGACAGGCATACGCCATCCAGGCCGGCCGCGAAGTTCGCGTCGTCGTTGACCCGCGCGAGATTGACGATCTCGGCGCGATGCGACTGGCGCGGGACATCTCGAAGCAGATCGAGGAATCGCTGCAATACCCCGGCCAGATTCGCGTCACCGTCCTGCGCGAAACCCGCGCCGCCGAGTACGCCCGCTAACTGGGCTACCTGGACAAGGCGCAAGCTAGCTGGAAAGCTCAGGGCGACCTGTGGCGCGGCTCGACCTGCATACGCACAGCACTCACTCCGACGGCACCAGGCCGCCAGAGTGGGTCGTGCAGCAAGCCTCCGAGTGCGGCGCTGAACTATTGGCGCTCACCGATCACGACACCCTGTCGGGCGTCGAGCTTGCGCAGGCGGAAGGCCGCCGACGAGGCGTCGAAGTGATCGCGGGAGTCGAAATCGGCGTCAATGACCCGGTACTCGGCGAGTTGCATGTGCTCGGCTACTTCCCGACGGATGCCCCACTTGCTGACCTCGAGCGCCAACTTGCCGACTACCGCAATGAACGTCAGTCTCGGGCGCGGCGAACCGTGGAGCGCTTAAGCGAACTCGGACTCGAGATTGACTACGAGCGGGTCGCCGCGATCGCCGACGGAGCATCGATTGGCCGTCCCCATATCGCGCGGGCGCTCGTCGAGGCCGGGCATGTTGAGTCTGTTCCGGATGCATTCAATCGATTACTACGCAACGACGGCCCCGCATACATTCCTCGAACGCTGCTGAGTCTGACCGACTCGTTGGCCATGATCCACGCAGCCAGCGGCTTCGCCTCACTGGCGCACCCCACCCGCTATGACGATCCCACGAGCGCCACCATGGCCTTCGCAGACGCAGGCGGCGACGGTCTCGAAATCTACTACCGAAACGACGGACCCGACGAGATTGCGCACGGCCAGCAGCTCGCCAGCAAGCTTGGCTTAACGCCCACCATTGGCTCGGACTATCACGGACTGCATCCCGACGAGATTCGACCGGCGAACGTGCCAATGCCCGTCCATGCCGCCGACGAGATCATCAATACCCTGAAGGAACTGTGACCATGGCCGACTACGAACTGCCGCTGGATGTACGAGACATTCGACGCATCATCCCGCATCGATACCCAATCCTGCTGGTCGACCGGATCGTCGAACTGGAGCCGGGCAAACGCGCGGTCGGTCTCAAGAACGTGACCACCAACGAGTGGTTCTTTGAGGGTCACTTCCCCGACAACCCGATCATGCCCGGCGTGTTGATCATCGAGGCACTCGCCCAGACCGGTGCGGTCGCGGCCCTGTCGGCGGACGAGTTCCAGGGCAAGCTGGGTCTCTTCGCCGGAATCGACGGCGTCAGGTTTCGGCGCCAGGTGGTGCCCGGAGATCAACTGCGACTCGAAGTGGAGATGGATCGTCTGCGCCGAGGCATCGGACGAGCCAGCGCCAAAGCGACGGTCGAGGGGGAGACCGCGGCGGAAGGCCGCTTGACGTTCGCCCTGGTGGATCCGCCCACGCAGTCATAGTCTTGCCAAGACAGAGCCAAACCTCCCGATCCTGGCTTCACGCGGGACCCACGCGGGGCAATGCGCATCACCTCCCAGTCCCCGCTTCACGCGGGGACCTGCTCCTTCCCGACACGTGCCTTGAACGCCCACTTGCCCGGACCGCCCGAGCGAGTACCCGTTTGCAGCAGGGACAGGATGTTGCCGACTGACGAGTTTCGGGCTAGAACGAGATGGCCGCCCACAGCCCGAGCACCAGAGCGACGCTGGCGACGGTCGTGATTGCGACCCAGCGTAGATCTCCACTGACGTAGTGGAAATCGTGCATCGCGGCAGCGGCGCGTGCTCGACGGTCTCGGCGCTCATGCGCGCCGGCTGCGCCAGCGCGTGGCCCGCCTGCCGTCCCGGCCGCGCGTACGCCACCTGTCCGCTGCTGGATGTTTCCACTCAGCGACGCTCCGACCGGAGCGTTTGCCGCGCCCGCCTGGGCGGTCGGCAGCGTATCTTCTCGGCCTCTGCGACCGCGCCGCCCCTGCGGCCGGCCAGCCTGTTGCGCCCGATTCGAGCCGCCCCGTCCCCGTCGTGATCCGCGTGCCATATGAAACCTCCGACGCTCTACCTACACCTTATGCGCTGTTGCCGAGAGCGGCTAGTCGGCCTAAACTGGCCATACGGCCCCGTGGTGTAGCGGCCTAACACGCCACCCTGTCAAGGTGGAGACCGGCGGTTCGAATCCGCTCGGGGTCGCCACTCAACTCACTCCTTCTCGTCAACCAGACATCTGCCGAGTGACGAGGCATCTCGCTGCCGGCCGCTTGTGCTGGGTTCGTTACTCCAACGGATCGCAAATCCAGTACGAGGCTCGGTGCACGAACTCCCACCGATCCTCGCCTCTGTTCCCGCCCGACAGAGCGTGCATCACGGAGACTGAAGCGTGTACCCGATTTCCGCCTACCAGGGTGACGAGGCTGTCCTCATTGCGGTCTTCTGCATACGCGATAAACACCACGCTTGACCCGCCAAACTGATAGTCGTCGACCTGGTCGAAACTGTGTTCAACCTCTTCGAACAGTTCGAGGGCTCGTTGGGACGGTAGGCCGTTCTCGTGCTCTGAGACGAGCTTGCTACTGTGGCCGCTGGCGTCTGACGTTGAGGTTTCTATCTCCCCGCAAACCTCGCGGCCGTGAATCGCCTTCAACTCCGCATAGGATTGTGTATCGATCTCGTTGAGTGACATGTTTGCAATCGCCAGCGCTGGTCGTTCTCCTGCTCGCGTCAGCCAAACCGCCGCGGCCGCGGCAACGACGATCACCAAGATTCCAATCCGAAACCACTTGGACCCTGCCAGTTGGGAGAGTGTGGAGGTAGACATGGTTCTGTTCCTTCTCTGAGGGCCTGAGGTTGGGCCTGCCGGCTATGGGTACATCGCGTCGGCATCATCGCGATCATGCCGTTCGGTGCTAGCCGCTCAACTCTCCGGCTTCAGCATCCGCGTTCAACAGGGCCCGAGCATTGCCCCGTAATCAGCGCCCCAGTGCGGCCTCCCTTCCGCGTCGTATCCCAGCCAGAGGACCTGAATCACCTCCGGCAGCGCGTTCCACCCCTCAACAATTTCGAATGATGCGAACACTGCACGTGTCGCCGTCACGTGCCAGTGCTCAAATAACTCGGGTTCGCTGCCTGCATCCCGAATCGCTTCGAGAATCTCCGACGTCGGCGCCGAACCTTCTGCCAGACCACTCGCCTCGGGATAGTTGTGGTCGAGACCGGTGACATCAATCGCCGCTTCCCAGCTTTGTTCGCAATCGAGCCCATATCGTTCGCCCACGCGCTCAAAGACCGCTTCCGTCGCCTCGTGTCCATCAAGGCCGACCAAGCTGAAGGGCGCGGAATCCGGCTCAGCCTGAACTGGGTCGCCCCCGCCAGCGCAACCGATCAACAGCGTTGAGCATATGGCGACTGCCAATGAGCCAACAACTACCGTCCGAAATGGCGCACTCAACATCCAGTTACCACGTATCGATGTACGGACGCTTCTTCCCGGTACGCTGTGGCGTTGGCGACGCTACTCACTACCCAGTGGGCCACATCCATACATGGACACCGAGGTCCGCTCGATCCACTGGCCCGCGGATTCCCTGATCACCTCTGACGCGTACACCTTTCCCGCATCGTCGTACGATTCCACCCACGCAAGGATCACATTCTTCTCACTGATCACACTCAGTGACGCTTTCGAGGGATCAAGGCGTGAATCTGCGAACATCGCAAGGTGGCCTTCAGGCAGTGGAGACTCTGATAACAGTCTTGTCCCGGCATCTCCCGATTCCGCTGGCCATCTTGTCACGTCTACACAGACGAATTCTGTGGACCAGGTCTCCCGCGCCACTTCGGTGAGCAGCTCAGCGATCTCCGGCGCTTCGACAGCAGGCGGCCAATCCTTCGGGTCGCGAACTTCCAAAATCTCGTACCTATCATGAACGTGACTGTCTGTCCCGTGTTCAATGTCGACCACTTCCTCAACGTCATAGACGAACAACCCCTCATCTCCGCTATGAAGCTGAGCGAGTTCGCCGATTCCATCGGGATAGGCGCCGTTCGGATCGCTGCAATCGAAGAGTCGTCCGATCGTGGTCAGCTCAAACTCACCTCGGATGTGCTTGAATTCCAGGGCGTCGCCAATTGTGTCATAGAAGCCCTGATGCGGCAGGGAGACGCCGTCTGGGGCGACCAGCACAATTCGCTGCGGCTCCGTCCAGGACAGTTCGTAGTCCCCAAACTCGCCAATCCAGATGCTTTCTGTCCAACCCTGCACAAGGTCAGCCACTAACTGCGCTGGGTGCGTGTCTCGGTCCAGCGGTTGGCTCACACCGTAGACGCCCGTACCCAGCACATACGAACAGACTGCGGGATGCGATCTCATCTGGCGCCGATAGAGTGTGCCCATGATGTCGGCGAGCGTCTCACCTTCGATCTCATCGATTGTAAGTGGGGTTTGGGGGAATTCAGTCTCTTGACGCTCAGGACGAGGGGTCGAATCATCAGACGGCCCATCGTCAGCGCAAGCCCCGATGATGATCGTGGTCAAAAGCGCCAGAAATGCCAGCCAGCGGAGCATGTAGCGGTTACCACGTATCGATGTACGGACGCTTCTTGCCGGTGCGCTCCGGCGTTGGCGGGAGGCGCTTGAGACCGTTCGCTATCCACTCGCGCGTCTCCGCGGGATCGATCACATCATCGAGACCACCGCCGGCGGCTGAGTTGACCGCTTTGGCGTTGTCGTACGCTCGGGCCACCATGTGCTCGTAGGTCTCGATCCGTTCCTCGGGGTCCTCGATCGCGATGAGTTCTTTCCGATATCCAAGCTTCACCGATCCCTCGATGTTCATCCCGGCAAATTCAGCCGTCGGCCAGGCGACCGTGAAGAATCCCACCAACGCGCTCGCGCCGCACATCGCCTGTACGCCCAGACCATACGCTTTGCGCACGACCACGCCGAACAGCGGCACACTCAGGTTGGCCCCGGTGTTAAACATCCGCGCACAGTGACGCACCAGCGCCGTCGCCTCGACGTCCGGTCCGACCATCATGCCAGGACAATCCATCAGACTGAGCACGGGGATATCGAACGCGTCGCAGAGCTGCAGGAAGCGTGCGCCCTTGTCCGAACCGTCTGAGTCGATTGCGCCGGCCAGATGATGCGGATTGTTGGCTATCACACCAATGGGCTGACCCTCTACTCGTATGAACGCGGTGATGATACCGATCCCGAACTTCTCGCGGATCTCCAGCACCGAGCCCTCATCGGCAATAGTGTCAATGATCTCTCGCATGTCATAGAGACGTAGCCGATTCTCCGGCACGATGTGGCGCAGGCGGCGTTGATCGGGCGCGGTCCATTCCTTGATTGGTCCCTGGAAGTAGCTCAAGTACTTCTTGGCGATGTCCGTCGCCTCTTCCTCGTCCTTGCAGAGGATGTCGACCACGCCGTTGGGGACCTGGAACGACATCGGCCCAACTTCTTCCGGCGTGTAGATGCCGAGTCCGCCGCCCTCGATCATTGCTGGACCACCCATCGCCACCGTAGATCCTTCGGTAGCAATGATGACATCGCAACAGGCCAAGAGCGCGGTATTGCCGGCGAAACAGCGACCGTTCGTCACACCGACCAGCGGTACCTGTCCTGACAGCTTCGAGAATTGCGTGAACGTATACGTGTCGAACGCGACCCCGGGACCGGTGCGGTCGTCGCCGGGCCGTCCTCCGCCGCCCTCGGTGTAGAAGACGATCGGGAAGTCAAAGCGGCGCGCCATCTCAAACATACGGTCCTGCTTGTAGTGATTGCGACCGCCCTGCGTACCCGCGAGCACCGTGTAGTCGTAATGCACCACGATGGCACGCGCGTCGCGCTCGTCCTCAAACAGGTCGCCATTGATCGTCGCCGTGCCGGCGAGCAGACCATCGGACGGTGTGTTCTCGCGAAGCTGTTCATCGGTGTTGCGCTGATGTTGACGTGCCACGATCAGCGGCCAGTACTCCTGGAACGACCCCGGATCGACGAGTTGCTCGATGTTTTCACGTGGCATCCGATATCCACGCGCGCGACGTTTGGACACTGCGACCGGTCGATTCTCGTCCAGCGTGTAGGCGTGTCGGTCGTAGTTTTCCTGCAGGTCTGGACGAATGAAATCGGGATCGATCAGGTCGTCGTCACCAATCGCCTCAACCGAGACTTCCGCCTCGAGGATGAAGACGAGCGGAAATCCCTCGCGGATCACGTCGCCGACCGAGCAGCCCAACGCCTTGACGATCCCGTCGCGGTCGGCGGAGATCACATGCTCCATCTTCATCGCTTCCATCGCGACGAGGTCCTGGCCCTTCCGCACTTCCTGACCTTCCTCGACCATGATCGAAACGATCGTGCCCTGGATCGGCGCGGGCAGACCGATTGAGCCTTCCGGGCCGGTCAAGTCCGGAGCCTCTTCCTCGACGACCTGCAAGGACTGCTGCTGCTTGACTTCCTGATCGTGCTGGAACAGCGCCAATGGATCACGCGAATCAACACGCGCGCCAGCGAATCCGCTGTCCGCCGTTGGGGCTTCCGTCTGCAGGTAACGCACTCGCTGGGCACCATTGACCGTCGCCAGTTCAGCCATCTGCTCGTCGACCCAGCGAGTATGGACACGACCTTCGACGAGGTCGGCATGCTCCAGCACATTGGTGAGGAATGGGATATTCGTCGCGACGCCTTCAATCCGGAACTCGGACAGCGCGCGCAACGAGCGCGTGAGCGCATCCTCGAATCTTGGTGCGGGAGCGTGGGCGATCACCTTCGCCAACAGCGAGTCGAACGAAGTAGATGTCTGGTATCCCACGTAGCCAAAGCCGTCAGTTCGCACGCCCGGTCCGGAGGGTGCTTCATACGCCTTGAGTGTCCCCGACGCCGGGCGCACGGATCCGTCCGCAGTCAGCGTTTCCATGTTGACGCGAGTCTGGATCGCAAAGCCACGCGGTCGCAGCCAGGACGGATCGTCGAGGCCGAGATCGGCGATTGATGCGCCCTGCGCTGCTCGCAGTTGGGACTGGACCAGGTCGACGCCTGTGACCTGTTCGGTCACGGTGTGCTCGACCTGCAGTCGTGCGTTCGCCTCCAGGAAGTAGAAGGCGTCATTCGAGCCGTCTGAGGCGTCCAACAGGAACTCAAACGTGCCCAGAGATGAGTAGCCCACGTCGCGTGCGATGCGTACGGCCGCCTCGACGATGGCTTCGCGCGTGGATGGTTCCAGATGTGGCGCCGGCGCAATCTCGACGATCTTCTGGAATCGCCGCTGGACCGAGCACTCGCGCTCCCACAGGTGACCGACAGCGCCGTGCAGATCACCGATCACCTGCACTTCGATGTGCCGGGCTCGGGGAATGAGCTGCTCGATGTACAGCGCGCCGGAGCCGAACGACATGCGCGCCTCGGACTCGCAGCGCTCCCAGGCAGCCTGTAGATCGTTGATGTCGGTGACTGCCCGCGAGCCTCGTCCACCGCCGCCTGACACCGCCTTGAGCATCACTGCCGCGTCTTCGCCCAGCGACTCGAAGAAGTCAACCGCTTCGCTCAGGGTGACTGCCTGGTCGGAGCCTTCAATCACCGGCACGCCGGCTTCTCTCGCAGCCTGCCGGGCGCGGACCTTGTCTCCGAACAGATCGAGCAGATGCGGTGTCGGACCGACGAAGGTGATGCCTGCGTCTCGGCAGCGTCGGGCAAACTCTGCCGACTCTGACAGGAATCCGTAACCGGGATGCACCGCGTCGCAGCCGGTCGATTGCGCAGCCCCAATCAGGCCGTCAATGTCGAGGTATGCCTGGACGCCCAGAGCATCGAGCTCGACCGCTTCATCGGCGGCTTGCACGTGCAGCGACCTCGCATCGTCCTTGGAGTAGACAGACACGGTGGCAATGCCAAGATCCGAGGCCGCCCGAGCCACACGAATCGCAATCTCGCCACGATTGGCAATCAACAGTTTGGACACGGGCGACACAGATCCACTCGGCGGCATACATCACTCCAGATTCAGTCGGGACGAAGCAAATTCAGTCTCGTCAACCATCGCTACGATATCAGCGCCGTCGTTCTTCAAGGTCCTCAGTTCCAGTCCCCGCTTTGCGCGGGGACCCGCTCCTTCCCTGCGCGTCTTCAGCAAACGGGTTGCACAGCCAAAGCAGGTCCCCCCGTAGAGCGGGGACTGGATCCTGCAACGCAAGGCTGAGGGCTATACCTGTTCCTGGTTCACTCTGCTCTCGCTGCCTCCGCGGCCGCCTCGTACAGCGTTCCCGTGATACCGCGTTCCACCAACGATCGATACTCAGCTTCGCCAATGCCCAGCTCTTGCGACAACACCTCGAACGAGTGCTCACCCACGCATGGCGCAGGTCTCAGCAGCCGATCTTCCGATCCGCTGAAGCGCCACGGCGCTCCTGGCAACCACGAGGGACCGACCTCTGGGTGATCGACGGACTGGATAAACCCGCTCGACTCCAGGTACGGATCAGGCGAATCGAACAGGTCGTACATCGGATTCACACGTGCCGCGTCGATGCCGATCGCGAGCAATCGTCGCTCCACGTCCGTTGAATCCTGCGCCGAGGTCCATTGCGCGACGATCGTGTCCAACGCCGACTCATTCGCCTTGCGCGATGCGGCATCGATGAATCGCGCATCTTCAGAGAGACCGGCGGCGTCCATTTCCAGGCACAGACTTCGCCACTCGTCGTCCGATTCCACGGAAACGGCGACCCACTCATCGTCGCCGGTGCAGGGATAGATGTTGTGCGGAGCCCGCTGTCGGTCGTGATTGCCAAGCGGCCCTGGCGTTCGGCCGGTCGCGTCGTACTCCGCGATCGCATCGCCGACCACCACACCCATCGCTTCGAGCATCGCGACATCAATCTCCTGCGGCCCACCGACGCGATCTCGCCGCGCAATGGCGGCGATGATGGCGGACGCAGCCGAGTATCCAGTGATCGGATCGGGATAGAGACCGCCGGTGTTCATGCCCGGTTCGTCTTCATACCCGTGAATCGACGACAACCCGGACATGGGTTCAGTGGTCGCGCCGTTCGCGGGATATGGCGCATAGGGGCCGGTGATGCCATAGCCGGAGATCCTGGCGAGGATGATGTCCGCTCGCTGTTCTGCCAGCGCATCCAGCGTGATCCCCCAACCATCGAGGACACCAGGGCGGAAGTTCTCGGCGACGACATCAAACTGGGGAACCATCCGCCAGAACAGCGCTTTGCCCTCGTCCGAGCGCAGGTCCAGCGTGATCGCTCGCTTGTTCAGATTGACCGCGTTGTAGAGGCCCTGGGTGTTAAGGGAGTGCTGCTGCTTGGAATCGTCCTGGATGGCGCTCGGTACCCGAGGACCCACCGTGCGCCAAATGTCTACGCGTTGCAAGGCCTCGATCTGCACGACATCTGCACCGAGAAAGCCGAGCAGCTCCGTGCAGAAGGTGCCGCTCCAAGCCTGGGTGAATGTGAGGATGCGAACGCCATCCAACGGCCCCGTTGCTGTCGCAGCGACCTCAGTTCGCATGGCATTGGATGGCGCGGCATTGGCTTCCGCGGCTTTGGGTGTCAGCGGACCTTCGGAGTCAGAACCAAGTGTTGGCGCCGGAGATCGCAGCGACCAGCTCGGTGGCGAAATCGGGTGCGGATTACCCGATGCCCGCACCGTCTCACCGTCCAACTCGGTCTCGACGATGAAGTTGCGCGACAGCAGTTGTTCGTGTTCGACCAGCTCAGGAATCGTCTGCAGCACGCCCGAGATGCAACGCAGCTTGGCCAGGCTGTGAAACAGCGGCCACTTTTCGATCTGGGCCAACTCACGAGCGACTCCGGCTCGAACCGGTTCGAGGTCCTTCGAGTATCGGCCGTCGTGCGGATGCAACTCTGCTCGCGCGCCCTGGTCGGGAAGATTGAACAGTTCCATGGCCTGCTGCCAGTTGTGCCAGTCGCCGAAGCCGAAGTTCATGCGTCCATCGACGGCGTCGAATAGCGGGCCAGGCTCGCCGCGAGGACGACCGCCAGCCGCACCGCGCGACCAGCCCATGCCCTGGTAGATCGCGCCGATTGACCACGGATATCCGGTATGGGTGAGCGCCTCCATCTCACGGATGTCGACCACTTCCGGCAACTGTGATTCCCATCGGCGTCGCAGCGCCGCCGATCCGGCCACGAACGCAGCCAGGCCGCCAACGATGCCAGCCTGTCGAGAGGGCAGCGTCACCGGAGCTTCGTCCTGCATCGCATTGATATAGGCCCAGCCGCAGCGCGCATTGATCGTCAGGTTGCCGCCCGTGGCGTTGGCCAGCGGGCCATCCAGACCAAAGGGCGTCACCGAGAGATGCACCGCGTCGGATCGCATCCCCGACAGCGGCCACGACGCGAGCGCCGCAGGGCCATCGGTCGTGATCACGACATCCGCACCGGCAATCCAGGGCTCGGCTTCGGACGGGTCGGCAATCACCGCCGAGCGCTTGTTCCAGTTGGCGTAAGCGTGCAACGCAGAGCGCTCCGGGCCCGATTCGTCGTTCAGAAACGGCGCCTCGCGACGCAGCGGATGACCGTCGGGCGGCTCCAGCATGACCACGTCAGCGCCATGATCGGCGAAGAGCCGCGCCACAAACGCGCCAGATAGGCGGCGGGACAGGTCGACAACGACCAAGCCTTCATATGCCGGGATGAGTCCGTCAGGCAAGGAGTCGCTCACTCAAGTCCTCATCACTTCCTTGATTCTTCGTTGTTCCGTCATTCCTGCGAAGGCAGGAATCGCGATCCTCGGGTCATCGATAGCGACAATCTGTCTCGCCGTACCCCGGTCTCCGCTACCTGAGGATGAGGTACGTCGTTACTCTGTCGCGTCAACGACGTGGGAGCTTCGTGATTCCTGCCTGCGCAGGAATGACGGAGGCGAGGATGCGATGATCGCTCTGCGTCACGTTATCGGATGATCTCGCCTCGCTAATCAAACTCTGCCGCCATGCTGACGTATCCTCAGCCCACGGGTCGGGACGCAAGCAGGGGACACTCACGTAGGGGACATTATGGCGACGTACGACGACATCATCATCGGCGCGGGATCGGCGGGAGCGGTGATTGCGGCTCGGTTGTCCGAGGACCCCAATCGTCGCGTGCTGTTGCTTGAGGCTGGGCCGGATTACACCCGCGTCGAGGACATGCCGCGCGACCTGCTCAAGCCCTGGGTCTCGTGGCGCGATCATGACTGGGGATTCCAGGCCAATGCCCGGCATGGCCGCGAGTTTCCGCTGCATCGGGGCAAAGTGATGGGTGGATCGTCGGCGGTCAACGGGACGATCGCGCTGCGCGGCGTGCCCGGCGACTTCGAGTCATGGGTCGCGCACGGCTGCGACGAGTGGCGCTTCGAGGATGTCCTGCCCTGGTACCGTCGGCTCGAATCTGATCCCGAGGGCGGCGACTTCCACGGACAATCGGGTCCAGTTCCAATCGAGCGAGAACCATCCGACAACTGGCAACCGCTCCAGCGTGCCTTCTACGACGCCTGCCGCGACAACGGATTCGACGATGTCTGGGACCACAACCTGCCCGACGCCAGCGGCGTCGGACCGTGGCCGCGCAACCGCAACAACGGCAATCGCATCTCGACCAACATCGCCTACCTGCTCGGAATCCGCGACCGCGAGAATCTGACCATTCGTCACGGCGTGCTGGTCGACAAACTGAGTTTCGACGGCGACTCCGGCGCTCGCGTCAACGGCGTGATCCTCAGTGACGGTGAGGTCATTCATTCCGACCGCGTATGCGTCTCGGCGGGTTCTGCGGTATCGCCGGCGATCCTGATGCGCAGCGGGATTGGTCCGGCGGAGAAGCTCTCGCCTCATGGGATCAAGCAGCGCGTGGCTCTGCCGGGCGTGGGCGAGAACCTGATTGACCATTTCGGTACCGGCGTGCAGGCGTTCCCCAAGCTCGATGTTGTGCATGACCCCGACGTGGTGACCGAGATCGGACTGCGCTACACCGCACCCGGCTCGGATCAGTTCAACGACATGCAGCTCGCGATCTCGACGATCTGGGACGAGGAACAGGTGCGCGGCCTGACTGAAGCGCCGCGCCAGCATCCGTCGTTTGGCATTGGCGCGGTGCTTCAGCGTCCGCTCTCGCGTGGCTCGGTGACGCTGCGCTCAACCGACCCGTCCGAGCAGCCGCAGCTCGACATGAACTACGCCTCGCACCCCGAGGACCTGCGTCGGCTGATGGACGGCGCGCGGCTCTGCTGGGAGATCATGCACTCGGACGCCATCGCGCAGTTCACCGAGCGCGTGATCGCGCCGAGGCCGGAGGTGATGGAATCGGACAACGCCCTGGCCGATTACGTCCGCCGCACGACCTCCACCACCTGGCACATCTGCGGCACCGCGCGGATGGGCAAATCGACCGACCCGCTGGCCGTCACCGATCAGAGAGGCCGAGTCCATCAGACCGAACACCTGCGAGTCGCCGACGCCTCAATCATGCCCGACATCGTCAGTTGCAATACCAACCTGACCGCGATCATGATCGGCGAACGCGTGGCGGAGGATCTGCAATAGCAGTCCACATCACCCGTCAACACGACCGCGCCAGGTGACGCTCTGGGACCGACCAGAACTCATCTCCGTCCTCCGGCGCTAGCCGCTTTAGCTCCAATGCATGCGCAAACACCGCCTGTGTTGATTCATCGACCGTAGTCAATAGTAGTACCACACGATACTCTCCAAACCACCGGTGCTGATGTTGGTCGATCGTCCAACCAAACTCTTCAACCACTTGCACCAGTTCTGCCGGCAACACACTTGTCGCGGTTAGGCCGTGCGGCACAGCGACTCCAGCGTAAGTAGAAAAGACATCGCTTCCACACAGTGAGCCGCCTCCTGCGGAACGGATGTATTTCGGACCAATCAACTCTTCGAGTTCCACATCCTCTGCCTGCTCCGGAAACGGCCCGATCACCGGTTCCACCTCATCCCCACCTTGGCACGCGATCGCGCACCCTCCGATTGCCAGGATGACGCCAAACAGAGTGGTCCAATACCGAAGCTTCATGCTGAAGCCCCATCATGCCCGACATAGTCAGTCGCAGCACCAACCTCACCGCCATCATGATCGCCGATCGTGTGGCGGGGTCGATGCTGACTTAACCCTCAGTTGCAACTGTAGGCCAACTCAATGGCAGTGGCGGCCCAGAACGGCGGCTTAGAAGATGCCTCACCACTATCTCGTAGCGGTTGCAGAAGCCTCATCTCCAGTGCGACCGCGTATGACAATCTGTCCGAATCATCGACCCACCGCCTTGCGAGTAACACAATTCGGAAATCTCCGAACCACTTCTGTTCATATTCCTCATAGAGAAGCCCCTGTGGAGTAGCCGCTCTTACGGCAATTCTCAGTGCCCGTGGGGCTTCCGCATCCGCTGACAGACCATGCCTGACTGGCCGACCTTGCCAAATCGGAGACGTACTCTCAATCGCACAATCACCACGAACATTTGCCGGCTCTACCAGCTCAGCAATCTCACTACTTTGCACATCTGACAGGGCCGGTACTGCAAGACGACCAGCAGCTTTCTGCGAGGCGCATGAACATACATTCAATAGCACAATGACCAAGACGCTGCTCAGAAGCACCCACTTTCCTGTACGTAAATCGACCATCTTGCCCCATCAACATCACTATCGATCTGGATTTCTGGGCTGCCCATATGCGTCGCATGGGTAAAGCGTCTCTGTATGAACGGCTATCCACTCCTTCACGCCGTTCTTCATTAGCGGGTCTTCTGCGGTCGCGCCAGTGCCATCGATCTTGCCTGTGGCGAGACTTCATGCCTGCCGTTGGTCGAGGCCCCATTCGCCGACGCGCCGTTCGTCGTAACTGCCGAGGAGGGGAGCGGGTCCCGGATGGAGTCGGGGACGGAGGTGGTTGTGGCTGGCCCATCTACCGGCTTGCCATCTATCCACTGCATTTGCTCCAGGCGCTGGCGTTTGGGCACGAGGATCCAGCCGACGATGCCAGAAATCAGCGCGAAGATGATGCCGAACCGCATCGTGTCGGTGATCGCATCGACAAACGCCTCGCGCAGCACCAGTTGTGTCGGCGCCAGCAGGGCTTGGTCGAGAGTCGGCAGCACCTGTTGCGCCGCCCCGATCCCGGTTGCGAGCACATCAACTGACTGCTCGGCGAGGCCCAGCGGCTCGAGTCCGGACGTCACACCTGATGAGTACACAGCCGCCGCAAACGAGCCCAGGATGGCAATAGCGAGGGTGCCGCCGAGCTGCCGTCCCGCGTTGTTGACCGCGGACGCCTTGCCCGCCAGGTCAACCGGAACCGACGCCATCGCTGTGTCGGTCGTGGCCGGCATGTGCATCGCGCCACCCATACCGAGGAAGGCAAGGCCGATGCCGATCATCCAGTAGGGTGTATTGACATCGAGGATGAAGCTAAACAGCAGCAACGCGCCGCCGCCGTGGACGGCCGGCGCCCAGAACAGCATGAATCGCGGACCGACCTTGGGCAGCAGCTTGGCCATAATCGGCGCGAAGATCATCATCGCCAGCGCCAGCGGCATCAGCCGGGCGCCGCTCTCGGTCGCCGACATGCCTTGCACCAGTTGGAAGAACTGAGGCATGTAGAACATCACGCCCATCAGGGCGAACATGATGAAGAACATGCCGATCATCGAGCCAGTGAAGTCGCGCTGCTTGAAGAACGCCATTGGCAGCAACGGTTGTTCGGTGCGTCGCTCGATAATGATGAAGAGCAACGTGGAGATAATCGCGACGGCAAACGAACCGACGATCAGCGGGTCGGACCAGCCCTTCTGAATCCCCTCGATGATGGCGAAGACAATAGCAATCATCGCGATCGTGCCGGTGATCGCACCGGGCACGTCGAGCTTGGTGTGCTGCATCGAGCGGGACTCGGGCACGGTGGCCATTCCCAGCATGCACAGCGCGGCGATCGGCGCGGGAACCCAGAAGACGCCGGACCAACCGATCAGGTCGACGAGGACACCGCCGACCAGCGGTCCGAAGGCCATGCCGAAGCCCATCGCTCCGGCCCAGATACCTATCGCACGGCTGCGTTCCTCACGCGGGAACACGGCCGTCAGGATCGAGAGTGTCTGCGGGATCACAAAGGCGCCGCCAAGACCCTGCAGTCCACGCCCGATGATCAGGAAGTTGGCGTCGGGCGAGAAGGCCACAGCGATCGAGGCAGCAACGAAGATACCCATGCCGACAATCAGAATTTTGCGTCGCCCGAAGCGGTCGCCGAGTGCTCCGGCCAGCAATAGCAAGCCGCCAAAGATCACCATGTAGGAGTCGGCGACCCAGAGCGATTGCGACTCCGACATTTCGAAGGCGCGCTTGATCGCAGGCAACGCTGTGTTGATGATCGTCGCGTCGAGCTGGACCAGCATCTGCGAGCCGGCCAGGACCATCAGGATCGCCCAGCGACGTCTCGACGAGGAAGCCGAACTTGCCGACCCGCCTGACGACCCAGCCGCCGGCGCTTGAGCACTCATGCCATCTGCCAACGCGGTTGCGCGAGATCGTCCGATGTCTGCTCGAACACGACCTGCACCCGCGCGCCAATTGCCATGGTCCCGCCCAGCGGTGCATCGACGACCGCTCCCATCAACTTAATCTCGGGCATGTCATCGAGCTCGACCAGGGCCACCATGTAGGGACCAAACTCGCGTAAGGCCGGATGCGCGGGATGCGCCACCTCCACCCACGAGTACACGGTTCCCGTCCCTACCGACTCTTCCCATGTCATCTCGAACCCATAGCAGGCATGACAGTTCAGCTCGGGCGGATACTGCCGCGTGCCGCAATCAGCGCAGGCCTGGACCACCAGTCTGCCCTCAGCCGCAGCGGCGAAGTAGCCGCCGTTGATCGGGTCGGAGGGTTCCGGCGTGGTCATGCCCTCAGGGAAAAACGGAGCGTCCAGGAAATTGCTTCGTTCGCTCGAAGTAGTCATAGGGCGAGGGTAACGGTTCCTGTGCCTTGTAGGCTAAATCGGCATGCGCCGATTGCTCATTTTCGCACTCACACCGCTCCTGATTTGCCTCGCGATCCCATTGAAGGCATCCGCGGATGCGCCCCTATGCGCGCTGTCGTCCGACTTTGAACGCCAACTCCTGAACACCGACGCCGTCATGGGAGCGGCTGTCTATGACCTCGAATCCGGCACGATCTGGATCGGCGGTCATTCGGGTCCATACGCACTGCACAGCGTGATCAAGCCGCCGATCGCGTGGGCCGTACTGACCGACGCGCATGAAGAAGAACGGGAACTGACCAAACAGCAACGCGACGCGCTGTTCTACATGGTCGCCTGGTCGCAAAACCCGGATGTCACCACGCTGCTCGGCATGGTCGGCGGGCTTTCGGGATTCAAGCAGTACTACCAGCGCTGGGGAGTCCCGGAGTTAATCGAACTCACTCACCCAACTCGATGGGGCGCGAGCCTCGCTGAGCCGGTCCATCTCGCCCGGCTCTTCGCCGCCCTGGCCATGTCAGAGGCAGTTCCCGACAACGCCAGATCGGACGGGTTCGACCTGCTTCGCGCCGTCGTCGACAACCATCGATGGGGAGCGTCCATCCCCGAACAGACACTGCCCGGCTGGGAGTCGCTGATCAAGACCGGCAACTTCATGATCCCTGAACCAGAGGATGGCGATCCGATTGCCGAAAATGATTCACGGCGAGACGAAGAAGAGGCGGCGCTACAAGTGGATCCGAGCTTGGCAGAAGCCGAGGCTGCTGCAGATGTCGATGAGGGCGACACCCCGCTCAAGAGTCAGGCGACCAAGATCCGGCACATCGTCAGGATGAACAGCGCCGCAATCTGGCTCGCTCCACCGTGGCAGGGCAGCCAGCCGCGTTACGTCGTGACCATCATGCAGGAAAGCTTCCTCTCCTGGAGCCGCTCCCGAGCGTTCCAGAACGAGATCGGCCAAATCCTGGCCCGCGCGATCGTCCATCGAGAGTCAGGCGAGTGGTCACAGCCAGCCAACCACTGCATCAAACGAGCGCTGTCCTAGCGTTCCACCGCGCTTGGTTGTTGCGTCATTGCCGCGCTCCGACGCGGCAATCTCGCGGTGTACAACTCAGCGGTCGGCGACGCAAGCGACGAGATACCCGCGTCAAGCGCGGGTATGACGGGAATGAGAGCACCGTCAGTTACGAAAAATCGCCGTCGAGATCGGTGCAGAGGCTGGACCGGCTGCGACAATGCATGTCCGCGCGCCCTCGACTGGATTGAATGAGTCGCCGCGCAGCTGACGCACTGCCTCGACCGCGAGATTGAAGCCATGCGTGTAGGCCTCCGACAGGTTGCCGCCCGAGGTGTTGATCGGGAACTCGCCAGCGTGCGGTGCGCCGGGTTCGGCGACCGGTTTGGCCTCCAGCCGTCCGCCCTCGCAGAAGGGACCGCCTTCGCCGACCTCGCAGAACTTGTGGTCCTCAAACGAGGTCAGTACCTGGCCGGTGAAGTTCTCGTAGAACTGGCCACAGTCAATGTCCTCGGGACCCATGCCGGCCGCCGAGTAGAGCCGATCGACCATCGTCGTGTAGTTCGAACTCATGAAGTCGTCGTGATAGAAGCCGTCGACGACATTGCCTTGCCGGTGTCCCGAGCCCTGCACCGACGCCGAGAGATAGACCGGCGTGTCGGTGAAATCCTTGGCAATCTCAGCCGTGGTCAGGATCATCGCGGCGGCGCCATCGGTCTCCAGGCAACAGTCGTAGAGACGGTAGGGATCGGCAATCATGCGCGAGTTCTGATGATCCTCGAGCGTGATGGGGCGTCCATTCATCACGGCGCGAGGATTGTTCTGCGCATGTTTGTTGGCCGCGACAGCGATTTGTCCCAACTGCGCAGAGGTCGTGCCGAACTCATACATGTGGCGCTGCATCTTCATCGCCAGGAACTGCGCCGGCGACATCAGACCCTGTGGGACGTTGAACGCGTATTGCCCCCGCAAGCGTCCGCCGCGTCGCGATTGTCCGAAGCGGCCAAATTCGCCCTGGGCCAACGCTCGATAGACCACGACAAAGTTGGCGTATCCGGAGACAATCCCGGCGGCGGCATTGCCAATCGCCGCGCAGACGCCACCGCCGCCACCGCCGTAGACCATCGAGGCAAACGCGTAGTGTGGCAGATCAAGCGCCGTCGAGAGCCGGTTGGGATCGTTGCGGTCGGCAGAGTAGGACGAGAACCCGTCCAGCATTCGCGGCTCAAGTCCTGCGTCTGCACAGGCGGCGAGTATCGCCTCGAGCGCCAAGCGAAACTCAGGACGGCCAATCCGACCATGCTTGGTATATTCGGTCTCGCCAACGCCAATCACTGCCACCTTGTCGCGAATGTTGCGGTCATACTCATACGCCATGTCAACCTCCCTCAAGTCAACCTGAGGCTACGCGATCCCAGCGCGTATCCTCGTAGCGCTAGCCCACAAACAAGGAGTCCATGATGTCTGACTTTGCCAACCTTCCTTCCGCTGACCCTGAATCGCTGGGAATCGACGCCGATCGTCTGGCTCGCATGGACGCTCGAATGGCTCAGGCCGTTGAGAACGGTGAAGTTCCCGGCGTGACGACCGTGTTGATTCGCCATGGACATGTGGCTCACGTCTCAACGCACGGTCACCTCGACGCCGAGCGGCGGAATCCGCTGCCAGAAGACGCGCTGTTCCGGATGTACTCGCAGACCAAGCCGGTCACGGCCGCTCTGGCGATGCAGCTCCAGGAAGAGGGTGTCCTCTACGTCGACGAGCCGATCACCAAGTGGCTGCCCGAGTTCGAGAATCGCCAGGTGTTGTCGCCGTTGGACCCACCGAACAAGGTTCGCGGACAGGGCCTGCTGATGGGTCAGACGGTGCCAATGCAGCGCCAGATCACAATTCGCGACCTGCTCACGATGACCTCAGGTTTGCCGTCGTTTGGGAACATCCCCTCGGCGATGTTCCCGCTACTGGAGCCCGCATGGAGCGGCACTGAGTTCGGGATCACTAATCCCGGCGTCGTCGATACGTCGGTATCTGCTGAGCAGCGGGTGTTGGGCATGGCACAGCTTCCCAACGCGCGACAGCCCGGAGCGGCGTGGGAGTACGCAGCCGACTTCGACGTCCTGACGCAAGTGCTCGAACGCGCCACCGGGCAGAACCTCGACGAGCTCTTCCAAGAGCGCATTTTCGGACCATTGGGCATTACAGGATGCGGCTTCTACTGTCCTCCTGAGGACGCCGACCGACTCGTCACCAACCATCACTGGGACGAACAAGGCGGACTCAACCCAGTCGAACGACCCGAGAACTCGCACAAGGTGCGAGAATCGCTGGGTCAGCAGATCTCCGGCAACGGACTGTATGGCGGCGTCCTGATGACGCCTGCCGCCTACACACGCTTCGCGGCAATGCTGCTCAACGGCGGCGAGCTCGACGGACAACGCGTACTCGGACGTAAGACGATCGAGCTGATGACGTCCGACCACCTCGGCGCATTGTGTGGCACCGAGATCGACCTCGTCGGTCCGGGCTACGGTTTCGGCTTCGGCTACAGCGTGCGCCGACGAATCGCCGGCACGCCGATCCCCGGCTCGATCGGCAGTTACGGATGGGGCGGAGCGGCCGGTACCTACTTCGTCGTCGACCCGGTCGAGAACCTCGCCCTCCTGTTCTTCACACACGTCTTCATGTACCAGTTCAATCCCGCGGCCTACTTGGAGACCGATTTCGAGAAGGGCGTCTATGAGGCGCTGCTCTAGCGTCAATCGCGCTTCGGCAGTGATCGCCAGAAGGCGACGAGCAACACCGGCACGATGACGAGCGATCCATAGGCGCCGGGCGGCGGCTTGGCGACCTTGAGCGGTTTGCGGCGTCCAATCAGAATCCGGCCGATGTTCTCCAGCAGGCTGACCAGCAAAATCAACGGGATGAGTCCTCGGTAACGGGTCACGACAACCCAGCCGATGGCGGCATTCAATAGCTGGACCAATCCCCACTGCGCAAAGATCGCGACAATGTTGCGCCCGCCTTCAACCTCAATGTCGACACCTGCGATGGTCGCCGCGCCGCCATCGTGCCGAGCAATGTGTATGACGCTGCGAGCCGTCATGATCACCGAGAACAACACCAGAAACCGAGGAACCCAGCGGTCTCCCCGGTACCTTCGCGCGTCGTCGGGGAGGATTGCGGTGAAGACTCGCATAAGATCAATCTTCCGTGACGTCGGAGAACGATGCAGGGATGTCTCTAGCGGTATGAAGGACCCTATAGATGTCGATGGAATGCTCTCGCTCGACGTAGAGGACGAGGTAGGGAAAGCCGCTGACGGGCCAAGAGCGCAGGTCAGTCACATCAAGTAGGTGGCTATAGCGTGGCGAGCCGGACCCGGGCAGGCGACTGATGTGGAGGTACGCCTCTTCCAGCGCGCCGATAAACTTCTGCGCACGCTCTACCGACGCTGTTGACCGATAGTGTCTGGCGGCGTTTTGGAGATCGCGGGTCGCTGCTTGACTACGAACGAGCGGCTTTTCCTTCACTGCCAATCATCTTCGCGAATACGTCTTCGAAGGTCGTCAAAATACTCTGCATTGACAACACCTGCCGGAGGCGAATTCGCGCCCTCCATGATCAAATCACGAAGCTTCTGGCGATCAAGCTCTCTCTGGATCAGCGATTGGATGTACTCGCCGCAGGTCTCGAAACCGCGCTCGACGACTTGCTGATCGACATAGGACTGGAGCGCATCGGGTAGGGAGATGTTCACGTTGCTCATGGCGTCAGGCTATGCGATCGCACCGCAGCCGACAATCAGCGGCAGCAGGCAAGATTAGTCTCCGATCGTCCGGGTCGGGAAGTCCTTGGCTGGATGATCCTTGAGCGCCTGCTCATCCAGGTCGATGCCGAGGCCGGGGGCAGTTGGTAGGGCGATGTGGCTGTCCTGGACCTCAAAGGCTGGCGTGGCAGCTTGTTTGCCCCAGGGTTCGAAGTTGACGAAGTACTCGGTGATGATGAAGTTGGGCATGGTTGCTGCGGCATGCAAGGTTGAGGCGAGCGCCATCGTCGTGGAGTTGTAGTTGTGCGGCGCCACGGCGACGAAGTAAATCTCTGCCATCGCCGCGATCTCGGTCAGCTCCTTGATCCCACCGACATTGGCCACATCGGGATTGATGATGTCGGCGGCTCGCTGCTCGAACACCTCGCGGAACTCGAACTTGGTGTATAGCTCTTCGCCGGTGACCGTGGGAATGTTGATCTGCGCCGTCGCGGCGGCCAGGGCCGTCATGTTCTCGGCCCAGACCGGCTCCTCGAACCAGAATGGTTCATACTCCTCGACCATCTGCGACAGTCGCACCGCGTTAGACGGACTCAGCCGCCGGTGAATCTCTAACAGCACATCGACATCGGGCCCGACCGCTTCGCGCACCGCGCGGACGCGCTCGGCGGCGAGCCGCAATTCCTTCATGCCGACGTAGCTGCGCCAACGACCCGGCACTGGGTCGAACTTGAGTGCCGTAAACCCTTGCTCGACCATCGCGCGGGCGCGGGCCTGCAGTTCTTCGATGTCGTCCATCTTGGCCCAGCCGTTGGCATAGACCCGGAGTCGATCACGAACGGCTCCGCCAAGCAACTGGTGTACCGGCATCCCGGCGCGCTTGCCGGCCAGGTCCCACATCGCCTGCTCGACCCCGGACACGGCTGAATACAGGTCCATCGCGCCGCGGCGATTGCCGAAGTCGTTGTAGATCGCATCGGTCCACGGCTTAATCCGGGCGGCGTCCCAACCCACGATGTAGCGCCGCATCGCCTCAAGGTGCGCTGTGATCTGAATGTCGCGATCGGACTGCGTATAGCACTCGCCCCAACCGTGCAGACCATCGGCGGTCTCGAGGCGGACAAAACAGAGATTCTTGCCCGCGATGTAACGGTCCGGCTGACCAGTATCGGGAGGTGTGGGATGGATCAGGTAGTAGCGCAGATCGACGATGGTGGAATCGGTCACGACATTGCTCGCAATCAATGGTGAGGGCAAGAGTGAGGGGCCGGCAGTTGCCGACCCCTCACATCATCGCGCCGAAGGTCGTTGATGGCTAGTCGCGCCCTTAGCGGGAGTAGCCGGGATCCTCCGTTTCGTGTTCTTCGGCGACGGCTCCCATTGCGGCGAGGATTCTGGCGAAGTCCTGACCGGACTGGGCTCCCAGGATGCTTGCCGGCAGTTCCTCGAACCAGTATGCGATCTCGTCCAGGTGGTTGGCGGCGAGCGCCATCGTGTCGTCGCCCAGACCGTCCTGACCGAACCAGCTGTAGCGGTCGGCGGCGAGAGCGACGATTGACCCTAGGTCGAGCATCGCGTCGTCGCCGAACTCGGCAACGTCCGAGACCATCTGCACCTGCTGACTTCTCGAGTCGTCTGACAGAGGAATCAGCCAACGCAGTTCAACCTCGCCGAGATAGATGATGTTCTCGCGAAGCGCGTCACTACTCAGTTCGACTTCGAAGAACATGGTGGTCGCCGAGCCCATCGGGATCTCTGCAAACTCCCTGCGGTCCTGCTCGAAGTTACGGTCGGACGTGACACGGTTCTCGTAACCCACGAGTCGCCAGGCGAGGACGGAGTCGTCATCCCAGCGGACCTGTGCGCGGGCCTGGTCAGCGAAGGGAATCGAGAGCGCCAGCCAGTTCTCGCGACTAAACGTGCGTCGCGCTTCGGCGACGTCGGACAGGTAGCGATACCAGCCGTTGCCGTACTGCGCGAGTTGCTCGAGCAGTACGTCGTTGTAGTTCTGAATGCCGACGCCGACCGTGATCAGCCGCAGAGGATTGCTGTCGTCACGATCATCGGCGGTCCTCAGGATGGCGAACGGATCGGTCGCGTCGACGTTGGCCACGCCGTCCGACATCAGGATCACGTAGTTGTACGCATTCGGTCGGTCGCGGCGGGCGTCGTCGGCAAACTCAACGGCCATGTTGAGACCGGCCTGAACGTTGGTTGAGCCACGTGGGTAGAGATTGTCGATCACCTGAATCACGTCGCGGTCGCTTGGTCGGTGATGTTCGGCATAGTCCACGATTGAGTCCGAGAACAGTACAACCGCGAGTCGATCATCCCGGCTCAGACCACGGCGAATTGATTCCGCAGCCGCCTTGGCGATTTCGATGCGGTTTCCCTCACGCATGGAGCCGGATGCATCGAGGACTAGTGTCACATTGAGTGGCGTGTTGTCGACAAACTCGGGCGCTTGCGTGGCGATTCGCACCAGGTGCAGATCGTTGTGCAATGGATGCTCGACGATGTCGGTCGTGACGGCGAAGCTGTCGTCGACGTCGGGCAGGTCATAGTTGTAGTTGAACGCGTTAATCCACTCCTCGGCGCGGACCGAGGCAGGCTCGATCTGATAGCCATTCTCAACCCAGTTGAGAGCGAGGAAGTAGGAGGTGCGGTCGACGTCAAGCGAGAAGGTGGAAGTATCATCGTCGACGGTCTCGCGCCAACCGGTGGTGGCGTAGTCCTCGAAGTTGGTCGATCCGGGCAGCGAGCGTCGTGGCCGCCGTTCTTCTTCACTTGACTGCTCTTGCTGTTGCTGACGCTGCTGTGTGCGTGATTGAGTGCGGGAGCTGCTGGCGTCTGCCTGTTGAGCCTGCTCCTGCTGCATTGCCTGCTGTTCCTGCTGTTCTTGCTCGGCCACCGATTGCTCGTATGCCTGATCGGCCTGTGCCTGTTCCTGCATGGCCGCCGCCTGCGCGGCTTGCTGTTCGTCCGCCGTTTCCCGTTCGTACACCACTTGCTCTTGTTGCTGCTGCACCTGACGGACGGGCTGTTCGCTCTCAGCCTGTTCGTTGTCGTCTCCGCAGGCAACGGACATCATTGCCGCTGCGATCACCGCTAGGATGATCATTGGTGGCGCGAGCATGCGCATCCATCTGGGGATCCTGGCTCTGGTTCGACTCTGGTTCACGTGGGCCTCCTGACCGACTACTTCGGAACGGGAGATTTACGACCGGCTCCCATCCCGTTGCAGTCCTAGACGATGTAAACCGGGTAATAGTTCCCAACATCGACTAGGAAGTTTCAACTCCGCTGATGCCAGGCGCGCCAGACGGCTAATCCGAACCAGGTCGCCAGGAGCGACCAGAAACCGAATCCCGCCATCGCTGTGAGCAAGGCTTCAACTACGGTCGCCCCGTCCAGGACGGCCAACAACCAGACCCCAAATCCGGCGCCGCCGAGGGCGATCAACCCCAAGCTCGCGAGGATCGCGCACAAGAGCAACCATCGTGAGGTTGTCTCACAAGTCAGCATTCCCAGTCCCCGCTTCACGGAGGCCTTTGCATAATCGTGTTCCCAATCCTTCTGAGCTCCTGTAGTCGCCTGCGTTGGCGATTGCATTACTGACTAGATAGGAGTGGCAGAGCGGGCGACCACAAGGGTCGCCCCTACAACCTGACCAATAACGCACCGACTGATTTACGCAATGGCCTCCGTGAAGCGGGGACTGAGACTCATCCAACCGGGTTGCCGTCATCGACTCTCCTCCGTCATTCCGGCGTTGGTTGCTCCTCCCAGGAATAGAACGACGACCAGGGACTGATAGTTCCCTTCCGGCGTTCGCCTATCATTGGCCCAACATCTCTGATTCAGACTGAAATGAGGTCCATATGGCTAGCGCCCCGACTCGCGTACACGTCGTGACCGGCGGTTTTCCACCCGGACAGCACGGCGGGCACGACATGGACTTTGCCCGCCTGCGACTGCTCGACATGCTCTACTCGGACGGCAATGTCCGCGCCACCACTGGCAATGACTTCACCGACATGTGGAAGTGGCTGCCCGTCACGGACGTGCTGATCACCTACACCGCCGGCCCCTACGCCGATGATCCGCAGAACGAAATCATGCGCGACTGGATCGGCAACGGCGGCCACTGGGTCGGCCTGCATGGCACCTCGGGCGGCAAGGCTGCCCGCATGGGTGAGGGCAAGCGCGCGATGGTCAAGATGGAACACCACGAGACGCTGGGTGGGTTTTTCATCAACCACCCGCCGATCAAGCGCTTCACGGTCGATGTGAAGAACGTCAACTCGCCAATCCTCGAAGGCCTGCCTGAGCAGTTTGACGTGATCGACGAGCCGTACATGATCGAGATCACCGACCGGCCCAACACCGATATCCTGCTGACCGCGCCAATCGGTCCCGACACCTATCCGGACTTCGGTTTCGACTACGAGGAAGACACCGCCATCGAGGCCGACGGCGTCACCCGAGTCTTCGGCTACACCCGAGGGATCGGCGAAGGCGGCGTCTGCTACATCGCCCTCGGTCACTGTCACTCGCCACTGACCAACTCCCAGCCCTTCGTGGAAGAGAACGCCCGCGACGAACACGGCGAAATGCCGCGAACGCTGCGATTCACCTGGGAGACCGAGGAGTACGGTCAGTTGCTCAAGAACACGATCAACTGGGCTCGGGGGTAGCCGCGGCTTGATATTCGATCACAACGGGAGCGACCATCCCCGCCTGCGGGCGGGGATCCGCTCCCTTCGGCCTGAACACCAGCCTGAACCGAGTTTCTCCGCCTCCGTAGGGCACCCTTGAAGTCCCACAAGGGCCAATGCAACCGTCCCCGCCTCCGAGCGGGGAGCCGCTCCCTTCGGCCTAGGCATAGGTGTGATGCATCAGTCGGGTCGGAAACGGGGGCTCGTGAGGGTGTCTCACAAGTCAACTCAGTTGGATGACTTTCAGTCCCCGCTTCACGCGGGGACCCGCTCGGGCGGTACGGGCCATTTGCTGATGGGTAACTTACCGGGAAGGAACGGGTCCCCGCGTGAAGCGGGGACTGGGAGTGCTGACTTGTGAGACACCCTCACGTAGGTTCTACAACCGAACTCGTGCAACGGGTCGAGCTTCATCGACGAGGGAAGGGAAGCAGGCACACCGCTCGGTACAACATCAAGCGACTCGTGTGGTACGAGCATCATGATTCGATCGCGTCCGCTCAAGCCAGGGAGCGTCGGCTAAAGCGATGGGACCGAGAGTGGAAAGACACTCTGATCGAAGAGTTCAATCCTGAGTGGCGAGATCTGTATCGAGACTTGGCGTAGCAATTGGCGGACCTGGCCAACGGGGAGGGAGCGGGTCCCCGCTCGGGGGCGGGGACGGTTGGAACCGATCGTTGGGGTTAGTCGCCGACGATCGGCTTTGGCACGACATCGAGCAGGCCAGAGAAGATTTCTGATTCTTCTTCGACTGGCTCCGCTTCGACAGTGCCGATTGGCTGAGGCACGGTTGGTTGTTCGTTGAAGAGGGCGGTGAAAATCGACTCGGCGTGGGCGATGAATCCGAGCGAGCCGACGCCGTCGACGTAGATTGGACGACAGTCGGGTAGTTCGGCAGCAATTCTCCGACCCATCTGGATTGGGTGGGATTCGTCCAACTTGGCGTGCCAGAGCATTACCGGGAAATCGACGTCTTTGAGCTCGAAGCCCCAGGGTTCAAGGTGGTGGCGCGCTTCGTCGCCGGCGGCTGCCGGACCCTGGCGGAAGGCCTCCCGCAGGTCTGAGATTCTGTTGGAGAGCGTCGGCTCGGAGCCCAGGATTGCGCCGTCGACCGGCGGCATCCGTTTGATCTGTTCGGCGACCACGCGCTCCGGGCGCTTTTGCACCGAGCGGCCGTAGCCTCGCATCCACAGCGAGGCCAGACGCTGCGACTTGAGAAACAACGTGTAGATCAGCCGCCACTCGTAGGACATGCCTTCGAGTACCTTGCCCGAGTCGATCGCGCCTAATCCTGAGACCAGTGCGACGCGATGCAAGCGATTGGGCATGTGCAGCGCGCAGGCCAACGTGTAGGGCAACCCGGCCGAGATGCCGGCGACCGAGAACTTCTCGAACTCCAGGTAGTCGGCGAGCTGCACCAAGTCTTTGGGCCAATCGGGAATTGTCCGCCCCGGCAGCGGGTCAGAGAAGCCGAATCCGGGACGCTCAGGTGCGATCAGCCGCACCCCAGCGCGTGCAGCGCCCTCGTGCATCACTGCGGCCGCCATGCGCGATGAGGGGATGCCGTGGTGGAAAAAAAGCGGTTCGCCGATGGGGTCGCCGTACTCGGCCCAGCTCAGCGCTCGACCGTCAGTCAGCCGCACCACGCTATGTGGCGGTTCTGGTTCTTCGTCGGTCATATGCGTCGGAGGGTCGGCGATTGCCATGTTTGCTGATCGTACCACCGATACAGGGCGAAGACTGATTGCTCTGTGAGCTTCGAGTTAATCGTTAGTCAGCTTTCGCCGGTTCCGAGACCAGCAGTTCAGCCTCGACATCGTCGGCGAGGTTCTCGACCACTGGGGTTTCGCCCAGACAGCCGTCCTCGACCTGCATGTCAAACGCGTCGGCGAAGTAGCGGTAGGACTGGTACTGGTCGCCGTACTTCATGTGACCGGCCGTGTGATGGGCAGCCGAGAGCAGGAGGGTGTTACGCATCTCCGATGACGTGCGGCGGTAGTCCTCGAGCATGCACAGGCCGATTTCCTGATTGTGCGGATCGTTGCCCTGCTTGGCGATACCGTCGGCGAGCGTCTCGACCAGCGGACCATCGTCGTAGCCCTGCTTGAGGTAGTTGTCGGTCCAGTAGACGGACTGTTCCGTGTCGAGCGCGAGCAGGGAATCGTTGAGTTCGCCCAGCAGCTTGCCCTGCGACATGGGATCGGCATCTGCTTCGAGGCCGTAGCCGGCGAAGTAGGTGGCCGCGCCGCGCGTCTTGTTGCCCTTGGAGTTGGTCACCCAGTGAGCGCACTGGTTGATGAAGTTGGCGGCGATGAAGAGCAGCTTGGTCCGGTGCGGGTGATCGAAGTTCTCGAAGAACCAACCGAGCATGTTGGTGTACTCATAGCCATGCTGCGGCATCGAGAAGTTGGCCGGCAGACCACACTCGAGCACAACGCGTGCCGCGGCGATCTGGATCGCGTCAAGGATCGACTTGGGCGATCGCCCTGCCTTGAGCAACGCGACGATGTCCTCGATGTAGGACTCCTCCGGCTCGCGGATGATCGAGCGGATTAATCCCTCGGCCTCTGGTGGAGAGAGCGGAATCTGGTTGTTGAACAGTTCCTGATCACGGGTGGACTTCTGGGTCGCGTTCAATGAGGAAGCAGGCGGCTCCTCTTCGAGGTGGTACATCATGATCTGGCAGGCGGACTCGTACAACGAGTACCAGCGCGGGCCGACTGCGATGTCGGGCACACCGGCGTAGAGCACATGGTGCGAGTTATCCCAGCCGATTGCGCGTCCAAGCTGAATGGTTGCGCGGGCGCGGAACGACTTGTGTCCTGTCGTGTAGGAACGGTTCCAGAACATTCGATCCTGGACATCGATCAGTCCGGCGAACATGAGCTGACCGAGAATCTCCTCACGCCGCTCCGGGAACTTGTCCCACAGGCCGAGGAAGAGCGAGTACTCCTCATCGACATGGCCGTACTGCACCATCGTCAGCCAGTCGTTCAGTCCTTCCTCGAGCGAGCCGTCGTAGTTGGTCGGTTGCTGGTCTTCCCAGTGAGCGGCGGGCGGCGCGGGTCCGTCGGGGTACTTGGCGGCGTCGTAGGTGCGTCGTGAATAGTGACCCGGCATCCTGCCCTTGAGCTGATTCCAGATGTCGAGTCCGGTCGGCACGTACCAGGCGGTCTGCGTGAGCGGCAGGTGCCGCATCTCTTCCGAGACGAAGTTCTGCAAGCCCAACGTCGCGCGGGACGAGAGCAGGCAGTGGTCGTTGTTGACGAAGCGGACGATACCTTCGTCGATCCGCTGGTGATACGGCACATGCGTGTACGGGGCATGGGCGCGGATGGTCTCAGACAGGATCTCTGTGGTCGGGCGGCCGCCCTTGATGAAATCAAACGCCTGATGCAGAGACGAAGTGTTGTCACGCGCGACGATTGTCTCGCGGTAGCGGTCGTATGCCGCGGCGGTGTCCCGGTCCATATGGGCGGGGGAAGACCCGCTATCGCCGTCGCCGGATGTCTTGTGCAAGCCCATGGAGCGCTCCAGGCACTGAAAGCAGAATTGCTGATGTTGCTGCGCAGTATAGCGACGGGTCGGATCGTGGGGATAGGAGAGTTGGGGCGGTTTCAACCAAGCTGTGGCCCGCGCCGGGCATCGCAACTGTAGGGGCAACCCTTGTGGTCGCTTGCGCCGGGCATCGCAACTGTAGGGGCGACCCTTGTGGTCGCCCGCGCCGAGCACTGGGACACTCAGCGGATGGGAGGTGCCGAGCATGCAACCACGAGGGTCGCCACGAGGGCTCAGCGCGGCCGCGCGTATGCCCTATCGAATATGTCCTATATTGCCCCTGTAGAGCAATCGCGCGAGCTTGACCGATTCTGCGTACTCGCGCACATCGAAGTTTCTTGAGAGGTACCCCACATGTCTGACGACCAACGAGCGCTGGTCGCCCACCTGATGCGTCGTGCCGGCGCGGGCGTGACCCCGGCCGAGCTCGACGAGCTTGTCCAGCGGCCATATGCCGAACTGGTGGAAGACCTGATCAATCCAGCGCTGGTGGAAGATGACGACGATCTTGTCTTCCGCTACTTCCCGGCACTGGCCAACTCCGACACGCCCTGGCCCTGGAGTGGCCGCTGGATCTACTGGATGGTGAACTCCAAGTCACCGCTGCGCGAAAAGATGGCGCTGTTCTGGCACCACGTCTTCGCTACGGCCTGGTTCAAGTCGGAGCACGGACCGTCGATGCCGGTGCACATCCAGATGTTCCGCGAGCACGGCCTGGACAACATGCGCGGGCTGTTGGAAGAGCTGTCCCGCGACCCCCTGATGATCTACTGGCTCGACAACGTCGAGTCGGTCAAGGGCGCGCCGAATGAGAACTACGGACGCGAACTGCTCGAGCTGTTCTCGATGGGCGTCGGCAACTACACCGAAGACGACATCAAGGCGGCCGCGTATAGCTTCACCGGCTGGACGTTCGAGCAGCCAATCCCGCTTTATCCACACGGCGGATACCCGGCGCGGTTCGTCTACCGCGAAGACCAGCACGATGGCTCGGAGAAGGAATTCCTCGGCCACACGGGCGAATTCAACGGCGACGACATCATCAACATCATCGTTCAGCAGCCGGCGACGGGCCGCTTCATCGGACGTCACCTGTACAACTACTTCGTCAAGGATGAGCCAGGCGTCTCGGCCTGGTCGGTGACCGAACCGGGCAACCCCGAGGCCGTCGCTGAACTCGCCTCGGCCTTCGCCGAATCGAATGGCGACCTGCGTGCGGTCATGCGCGTGCTGTTCAATGCCGAGTGGTTCAAGGAGGCTCGCTACGAGCGCGTCAAGTGCCCGGCCGAATGGGTCGCCGGGGCGTACAAGCTCTCGGGCAAGCTGGAGATGCCGCAGCCTGAGATGTGGAACCTGCACATGACGATGGGTGCCATGGGCCAGAGCCTGATGGACCCGCCCTCGGTCGAAGGTTGGCACACGGGCAAGGAATGGATCGATGGCGGCACGCTCATGGAGCGAATCAACTTCGCCTCCAAGCTCGTCTCCGACCCGTCCACACCGGGCGTGCAAGAGCTGATCAGCCGACTGCAGGAACAGGGCGCGAGTAGCCCCGAGGCACTGGTGGATGCGGCGCTCGATTTCGCCGGCCCGCTGGAGGTCTCGGACAACACGCGCGCCGCACTGCTTGAGGCGGCCTCCGACGGCGGCGAGCTCGCGTTTGACAGCGACGACGCTCGCGAAGCGGCCGGACAGCGAGCGGCACAGGCGCTGCGCCTGGTCATCGCCTCACCCGAGTATCAGTTCGCCTAAACGGCCCTCACCCTAGCCCTCTCCCAGAGGGAGAGGGGACTAACGCAAACAACAGAAACGGAGCCAAGTGATGAGCGGCAACGGACACAGCGAGAAGAAGGATCCGGTCCTGGTTATTGTCCAGTTGACTGGCGGCAATGACTTCATGAACACCCTGGTTCCCTACAACCAGGGCGAGTACTACGACGCGCGACCGTTGGTCAACGTGCCGCAGGACGAAGTCCTGCCGATCAGCGACGAACTCGGCTTCAACCCTGCTGCCGAGCGGCTGAAGAAGATGTACGACAACGACGACGTTGCCGTGATTCAGGGCATCGGCTATCCCAATTCGTCGCGATCACACTTCCGCGGCATGGACATCATGCACACCTGCGAGCCCGACCGGATCTCGACCGAGGGCTGGGTGGCGAAACTGATCCAACGGCTCGACCCGCAGTCCGAGAACCCGCTGACCGGCGTCAACATCGGCCGCGGCCTGCCGCGCGCGATGGCTGCACCGGGCGTGACCGCGACCTCGGTGGGCGACCTCGACAACTACGGCCTGATGCCTGACATCCAGGCCGAAGAGGACCGCAACCGCGACCTCGAAATCTTCAAGCGGATGTACACTCCGGCCGTCGGTGCTGGCATGGTCATGGACTACCTGCGCCAGACCGGCATCGACTCGCTGGCCGGCGCCGACATGTTGGCTACCGTCCCCGGCGGCTACGAGTCGACCGTTGAGTACGGCGCCAGCCCGATCGCCAAGGCGCTGCGCGATGTCGCGCGGATCCACACCGCAGGACTCGGCGCTCGCGTCTTCTACACCAACCACATCGGCTACGACACACACTCGCACCAGCCGCCGGTCCACCCAGGACTGTTGCGCGATGTGACCGGCGCGCTAGACGACTTCCTCACTGACCTGCGCGAGCATGACGCAGCCGAAGAGGTCTCGGTGCTGGTCTTCACCGAGTTCGGCCGGCGGATGAAGGACAACGGCTCGGGCACCGACCACGGTTCCGGAGGCGGCGCATTCATCATTGGTGAGAACGTCAAGGGCGGTCTCTACGCCGAGTATCCGTCGATCAAGCCGGCAGACTGGCTCAACGGCGAGGACCTGCAGCACAAGATCGACTTCCGTGGCGTCTACGGCACCATGCTTGAGCAGTGGATGGGCGTTGAGCCGGAAGAGATCGTGGTTGGCGAGTTCGAGCAGGTTCAACCGTTCGAACGGACGATGTTCTCCAACTAGGAGCCTGTCTGATGAGCTCTCCCCCTGTGGGGGAGCTGTCGCGGAGCGACTGAGGGGGCCATCCGCGGCATTCTGAGAACCCCTTGATGCCCTGCATCTCGTGTGGGGTCGGCGTTCGGTGGTTCCCCCTGAGGGGGAACTCAGAAGAGGACTTGTCAAATGTCATTTCCGCACGCAATGTTGCGAGCCGGATATCCGTATGAGCGCGTGCTTGGCATGCGCCGCGTGACCACGTTCCCGGTCGATATCGCCATTGGCGAGGACCGCGCGTACGTGATTGGTCGCACCGAGCTCGGTGTCGGCGGCAATATCCGCATGGTCACCATGGCTCCCGACGACACGCTCGACGACGCGCCCTGGGGCGACCTGGGCACGATGGCCGACACCGGTCAGCTCTGGCCCGTCGGACTGACTCGCTCCGCCGATGGCAACCTGCACATCCTGGACGAGGGCAATCACAACGTCACGAGCTACTCGCCCGATGGCGAAAAGCTCGGTCAGTGGGGCGAGCACGGCTCAGGTCCGGGCCAACTCGACAGGCCGTCCGGCATGGCCTTCGACGCCGACGGCAATGCCTGGATCGTTGACACGCTCAATCACCGCGTGCAGCAATTCTCGGCCGACGGTGAGTACATCGGCGGATTCGGTGAAGCCGGCGATGGCCCTGGTCAATTCAACATGCCCTGGGGTATCGCGATTGACTCCGCGGGTGACCTGTACGTCTCCGACTGGCGCAATGACCGGATCCAGAAGCTCACCAGCGATGGCGAGCACGTCATGGACTTCGGCACGCGTCCGGGCTACGAAGTGCAACGTCCCTGTGGCGTCGCCATCGACGAGCACGGCGACCTGTACGTCGCCGAGCGCAACAAGCACCGCGTCGTGATGTACGACAAGACCGGGCGCTACCTGGAGTCGTTCCACGGTGACGCCACGCTGAACCGAATGGGTCGCGAGTACATCCGCAACAATCACAAGACGCTGCGGCTGCGCGAGATGACCTCGGTCGAGCCGCAGAAGGCGCTGCGCTTCCCGCAGGGCGTGACCTACGACGACGGCGCGCTGTACATCTGCGACTTCGGCTCACACCGAGTCCAGGTCTACCGCAAGGACGCTGAGCCGTTGACCGAGGAACAGATCATGCCCGAGCTGCGGTCGCCAACCCTGATGACGACTTAACGTCTGAGCGTCGCTCGAAGCCAGTCGGGATCTCAACGAGGCAGGCGAAGCCGATGCCAATGGTCTTCGGCTTCGCCGAGCATCGCCGACAGCAACTTGAAGCCGAATTCCTGCGGATCGCCGGTTCCATGAACCAACTCGGCGCTGAGCGATTCTGGCTGGCCGGCGATCTCGCGCGCGGTAGCGTCCGTCCAGAGTCTGAGCTTGAGTTGCTCATCGTCCACGAGACTGAGCAGCCGTTTCATCGGCGATCCGACTTCTTCCAGACTCATCTGCGTCCGCAGGTCGGCACGAGTTTCGTTGTCTACACGCCGGAGGAATTCGCAGACCTCTGCGAAACTGACGCCGTCATTGTTGAAACAACTTCGCTCAGCGACGAGGTGATCGTGTGAGTCCGCGTTCCGACTCTGATCGCTGGATGTCGCAGGCGCGACATGACCTGGCTGCTGCTGAGCACGCTGCGTCGGGGGACTTTCATGCGCTCGCCTGCTTTCTCTGCCAGCAATCGGCCGAGAAGGCTGTGGCCGGCTATCTGTTCGCTCGCGGCGCCGACCATATCTGGGGTCACGCGCTAGCCGACCTCTGCGAAGACGCGATGCAACTCGACAAGTCGTTCGACGTGATCAAGTCGGTCGCGATGTTGCTCGACAAGTACTATCTGCCGACCCGCTATCCGACAGGCCTTCCCGGCGGCGTGCCGCAGGATGTCTACGACGGCATCGACTCCGGCAGGGCGCTGGAAATCGCCGTTGATGTCCTCGAGTTCGTCGACTCACGACTCAGATCGCTATCGGAAGCAGCGCAGCAAACGTCCGACCAGTGATCCAGTTCCGACACGTCCGCTTGAATGAATACCACTGCGCGATGCTGGAGGATCTGATGGCGGTGCAAGACGCGCCGGATCCAACGCCGGTGGTGGTTGAAGAAGAAATCGGGGCGGACGGACTGATCTTTCGTCCCCAGTTGCGACATACGGGCTACCACCCTGGCGTGCTGGCCAAGCTCGCGGAGCACGGTCTCGTCGATCTGACCCACCTCGGCGATGCGGCCTACCGGGTCTATGTAACGCCCGTCGGTCGCGACTGTTACGACGACATGTGCGGACTGACCTGACCACTATGACGGCAAGCATGACGGCGAGGCCGAGGCCTGAGGAACCAGAACTTCCCCGCCCGCTGTCGCCGCAGCGCCTGGGCGCCATCCGTAAGCGGCTGCTGCGCTGGTACGACGAGCACGAGCAGCCCTTTCCCTGGCGCGAGGGCCGCGACCCCTACGCGGCGCTGGTCGCGGCAGTCGCCGCGCAACAGACTCAGATGTCGAGAGTCGTCGAAATCTACGATCGGTGGATGCAGGCATTTCCCACCATCGAGAGCCTGGCCAGCGCCACTGATGCAGAAGCGCTTCGCGTCTGGGGCCGCGCCGGCTATCCCAGACGCGCGCTGTACCTGCATCGATCTGCGCGCATCGTCTGCGAACAATATGGCGGGCGACTACCGCGAGACCGGGCCACGCTTGAATCGCTGCCCGGTGTCGGTCCCTTCACCGCCGCGATTGTGCTGAACTTTGGACACAATATCGACGCAGCCGCCGTCGACACGAACATCGTTCGTGTGCTGGGTCGACTGTTGTTTGGCGATCTACAACCGGCGCGCGAGACACCGCCAGCACAGATCAAATGGGCCACCGAGCGCCTGCTACCAGATAAGCAAGCAATGCGCTGGAACCCCGCGCTGATGGATTTCGGCGCGTCGATCTGTGCGCCCGCGCCGAAGTGTGAGTTGTGTCCCCTGGCCTCACTGTGTGTGGCGCATCCACGATTCGCTCGCGGAGCGAAGGCCCATGCTGTGCGAGCACAACCCTCGTTTGCAGGATCACAACGTGAACTGCGAGGGATGATCATGACACTACTGAGAACAGCACAGGGATCGCTACAGCGATCCGATGTGATCAGCAAGGTGGTCGAACAATCAGGAGTGAAGCGTTCGCGAGTATATCTGGCGGAACAATCGCTGATCGATGATCGACTCATCCGACGAATAGACCATGAGCTCTCACTGGGTTCCGACTGATACTTGACTATCAGGCTCATGCGATGCTTATACTACGAATACAGCGGGTCCGACTGAGAACCAAGAAACGCACCGATCCCGCTATGCGCACTACTACCCCGAGAGGACCTTCATCAATGGCCGACTCCTTTGAGGATCGACTGAGTTCGGAGCTAACTGGCATCCAGGGAGAGATCGAACGGCTGGAAAATAAGCGGCGTCTGATCCAGGAGTTGCTCTCCGGCGAATCTGGTGGCGCGAGTACTGCGGCCGCTGCGGATGCGAAACCAGCCAAGCGTCGCGCAGCCCGGCGTAGCGCCGCTCCCGCGAAACGTACGCGCCGGCCTCGTGGTCTGATCACTGGTAAAGTGCGCGAGTTCCTGGGTCAGCAGAGCGACCCAGTGCACGCCACCGAAATCCTGGCGTTCCTCGAGAAGAACGACGCCGCCCCGCAATCGGCCAAGCCCATGCCGACGCTGCAGTCGACCTTGCAGCGGATGAAGGAAATGGGCGAAATCGAGAACAAGGGCCGCAACCGCTGGGCATTGATTGCCGCCGGTAGTGCGCCCGCTCCCGCGCCGACGCCTGCCCCAGCACCGGCTCCGGCTCCCCGAACCGATGGTCCCCCAGTGGTGACATCGACGACCACATTCGGCAGCCGACCACTGGGCAGCCAGTGAGCCGATAGCATACGCCAGAGCACACACGCCGCAGGCTATTGCGGCAGACAGTCGTGGCGCGTTCCTTCGCGGGACACGGCATGTCATGCCTGTCATCGCCGGTAACCGCCTGTAACCGCTGTCAGAGAGGTTGACGCCATGTTGTTTGAGCTTCGCCAGTACACCATCAACGAGGGACGACGCGAAGAGTTCGTCCGTCTGATGGAAGAACAGATCATTCCCTTCCAGGTTTCCCAGGGCATGACGATCCTCGGCTCCTTCATCTCTGAGGAAGACGAGAACACGTACGTCTGGATTCGCCGCTTCCACTCGGAAGAAGAGCGAGAGCGACTGTACGAGGCGGTCTACGCGTCCGATCATTGGACGAATGACATCGCGCCGCAGGTCGGCGAGATGATGAGCCGCGACAGCATTTCCGTCAAGCGACTCGAAGCCACACCTCGCTCGCCGATTCAGTAGTGAGTGCATTCGACCTGAGCGGCTCGCTGCATAGCGTCTGAGACGGCGTCTTGACGTCCTTGGTACCGACTGGCGCATTGTTCACGCGCGATGATGAGTATTTCGTTCCCACGGATCGTGCCCGCGGTCCGTGGTCTCCAGATGCTCTGCATGGCAGCCCAGTCGCCGCGTTGATCGCCTTCTGCGTCGAGCAGCGCTTGCATGAGTTAGGCAAGCAACCTGCACAGCAACCGGGCGATCAAGGGGAACTACGGATCGCCCGACAGACCATCGACTTGTTTCGCCCGGTCCCTTACGGCGAGTTGCAGGTCGATGTCGACGCGATTCGGCAGGGACGGCGACTCGCCGTGTTCCAGACCCAGGTGAGGTGCGAGGGCAAACTGCTCACGCAAGCGACGACGCTTTGTTTGCGGTCAGACGCTTCGCTGGGTTCAGTGGGATCGAACCATACTGCCGACGCGCCGGAGCCACCTGAGGTTGCCATTCCCAACCGAGTCGACCGAGTCGGCAACGGTTGGGTGTCATATCCGGGCACGCTGGAAATGCGGCATGTTGTCCCTCCCGGCGGTCAGGACGCCCCGGTCGTCTGGATCCGGGCGGACGCGCCCGTACTTGCGGATGTGCCGCTGAGCCCTGCCGTCCGAGCCGCGAGTATCGCCGACTTCGTTTCACCGTTCGCAAACATGCAACCGGGACGCAGTGGCTATGTGAACGCCGACATCACATTGCACCTACATCGTCAGCCAACCAGTGAATGGAACTACCTGCGTATCGTCTCGCGCGGGGCGGCCGATGGTGTCGCAACGGCGCAAGCGGTGCTGGGCGACATGTCGGGCGCGTATGGCGGCTGCTCGGCCGCCAGCCTGATTAACCCGTAACGCGTAACCCGTTCGTAGTCCTCACGCGACCAATAGCGCGACTCGATTCAGATCGATAGTCTCTACGCATGGCTGGCCGCATCGTAGGCATGATCTCCATCCTCACGCTCGTGGGCGTGGCTGCCGCAGCGGCGTTGCTCTTGGGGCTGGCGGTTGACTCGGAAGAAGACAGCGGACGCCAGGCAGCCCTGGTGCTGTCCGAGTCAGTCGCTCGATCACTGGTCAACGCCGATCTGCCGTCGCTCAGCGATAGCGAAGTCAATGAACTGATTCGCGTTAACGAGCCCGCGCCCGATGATTCAGATAGCGACGTTACGGAGCTCCAGGACATCTGGGTGTTCAACTCGCAGGCGCGGCTCGCCGCCGCCTCCGAAGGGGCCCGCACTGTCACCCGGGACGAAATCGTTCCGGCGCGTGTCGTCCTGGAACCGGGCGCGGCCACCCTCGTGCAGTCCTTGCCTGACGGTCGCTATGCGGGGACTGCGGCCATTCGCGGAGCCGATGGCTCCGCTGTCGGTGCGGTTCGTGTCGAATTCACCAGCAACAGGATCGGGACGCATTTCGAGCTGTATCGAGGCGAGTATCTGATCGGCGTCATTGCAGTCGTCGTCGGGTTGATCTTTGTGAGCTGGTTCCTGGCGAAGCGGCTCGCTCGGCCGATTGGCATCATGGTGCGGGCCGCTCGGGCGGTCGAAGATGGCCGTCAGCCCGAGCCGTCTGTTGCGGCTGTCCTGCGAAACACCTCGCTCACGCGTGACGAGTATGGCGAGTTGGCCGGTGTGTTCCTCGATATGGCTCGCGAGGTCGGCGCCCGCGAGATCAGACTCAACGCACAGGTCGAAGAGCGAACAGTGGAGTTGTCAGAGAAGAACCGCGCGCTGGAGACTGCGCAGCGTGAGATTCGCAACGACCTGGAGATGGCGCATTCCGTACAAGCGGCACTGGTGCCGTCCGACCTGCCCGAGGACCCGCGAGCGGGCGTCGCTGCGTTCATGACGCCAGCGCTCGATGTGGGCGGCGACTTCTACGACGCGTTCCTGACCGACGACGGACGTCTGGCCTTCGCGATCGCCGATGTCTCAGGTAAGGGCGTCGCATCGGCGCTGATGATGGCGGTCGGCCGTGCCTTGCTGCGTAGCGCGGCGAACCAGCACCCCGATCCGAGCCGGGCGGTCGCCTCGACCAACGACCAGCTCTGTGGCATGAATCCCAAGGAACTGTTCATCACGGCGTTCTTCGGTGTCATCGACCTTGAGCTGGGCACGCTGACTTACGTCAATGCTGGACACGATCCGCCCTACATCATTCGGCCCGACGAAGCGCCAGAGATGATTCCTCATACAGGCGGCATCGCCCTCGGCGTCCTGCCCGATCTGAACTACACCGAGACGACCATTCCGCTCGACGCGGGTACGGCGCTCTATCTCTACACCGACGGGATCACGGAGGCGGAAAACGCCAACGGACAGCAGTTTGGTCGGGAGCGGTTGGAAGAGAAACTGGCAGCTTCGACCGTCGTCGAACCGAAGGAGCTGATGGAAGGGATTCTCACGGATCTGCGGGAGTTTTCCGGAGATGCCAAACAGTTCGACGACATTACCTGCATGGCTCTCCAGTTCTATGGGGGAACAGTGACGCTTGAGCCGTACATTCCTGGGCGCGGAGACGCCAGGTTGGCTTCCGGCTGGCGCAAGATGGTGGTGCAGCCGCAGCTCGAATCGTCCCTGCCTCGCGTGACGGCGTTCATCGAGCGATTCGCCGAATCCGAAGGATTCAATCCGGCCGAAGTGTTCCGTATCAACCTGGCGTTGGACGAGCTCTTGACCAACACGCTCGAGCACGGGTTTGAGGGACGCGTCCACGAAGCCGACATCTCCGTGGCCATCCGTAGTGAAGGGGACTCGGTCATCGTTCGCTATGAGGACAACGGCACCGAGTTCAATCCCTTACAGGCGACTGGGCAGGATACAGAGCTTGAGTTGGGCGAGCGGCCGATCGGTGGGCTCGGCTTGCAACTGATTGCCGCCTCCTTCGATGAGGTAACCTATGAACGTGTGGGTGAGCGAAACGTGACTACCATGAGACAGAGCCGCGAGAGCTCGGAAGAAGATTCTGACTAGGCTACTTTCACACCGAACCAACGCGACAGAGGAGAAGTGCCATGGTTGACCTGTATCCCGAGTACGACGACAGCGTGCTGGTACTCAACCCGCTGGGCCGCATCGACGGCACCAACGCGAAGGCCTTTGAAGAGGCGTTGCTGGGCCGGATCGACGCTGGCGACAATCAGATCCTGATGAACTTTGAGGGGATCAACTACATCTCCTCGGCCGGACTTCGGGTCCTGCTGATGGCGGCCAAGCGCACCAGTCAGTCTTCTGGCCAGTTGGCCCTCTGCGCTGTCCAGGATCACATCCAGGAAGTGTTCAAGTTTTCGGGCTTCGCTGAGATCATCCCAATTCACGAAGACAGGCCTGGAGCGCTGAGTTCGTTCTAGGACCGTTCAACCCAAGAGAAACCAACGTCGCCTGAGCGCGAAGCCCGATGATTCGGGCTGCACTCAGGCGACGTTTTGTGTACCAGTTCAATTCCGGCGTAGCGCCGAGTTCTGAGCTACAGTCCGAGGTCGCTCTCCAGCTTGGCAATCGCACGAGAAATGCGGTTGACCAACTCGTCGGCTTCTTCGAGGTTGGTGACCAGTGGCGGCGCGACCGGGATCGATGCGCCACCGCGTGCGAGCACGCCTTCGTCGCGCAGGTTCTGGGTCACGCGCGCCGAGATATTGTCGGCCTCATCAAAGTCCTCGCCGGTTGCGGGGTTCTTCTTCAGTTCGACCACGTGCATCAGGCCGACGCCGCGCGTGTGATGGATCGTGCGGTGCTCTTCGCGCAGTTGCACCAGGCGTGAGCGGACGTGCTCACCGACACGGGCGGCGTTCTCGACCAAGCCTTCGCTTTCGATGATGTTCAGGTTGCCCAGGGCCACGGCGCAGGAGACCGGGTTGGCGCCCCAGGTGATTCCACCGAGGGTGCCGTCCGCGCCGGCTTCCTCGAAGGTGCGAGCAATCTGGTCGGAGACCAGCGTCGCTGCGATCGGCGAGTAGCCGGAAGAAATCTGCTTGGCAGTGGTCATGATGTCGGGTTCGACGTCGAAGTGGTCCATACCAAACCATTTGCCGGTGCGTCCGAAGCCGTTGATGACCTCGTCGGCGATCAGAACGATGTCATGCTTATCGCAAATCTGGCGGAGCGTGCGCCAGTATGCCGGGTCGGGCACGTAGCTGCCGTTGGCTGTCGAGATTGGCTCGGCGATGATTGCTGCGACCGTGCTCGGTCCGGCGGCGACGATGATGTCTTCAATCGTGCGGGCGCAGTAGACATCACACTCGGGGAAGGTCTTCTCGTACGGGCAGCGGTCGCAATTGACGTTCGGGACGTGGATGGCGCCGGGAACCAGCGGCTCGTACGCAGCTCGCTGCGCATAGCTGGCTGCGTTGACCGACAGCGCGCCAGCCGTTTGTCCGTGATATGAGCCGATTCGCGAGATGACCTTGAACTTCGAGCCGTTACCGCGGATGTGGTGGTACTGCTTCGCGATCTTCAGGGCGTTCTCGACCGCCTCTGACCCGCCGTTGACGAACACCGCCTTGCGGATCGTCGAGGGGGTCAACTCAGCCAACTTGGTCGCCAGAGCGACGGCGGGCTCGGACGCGTATGCAAAGGTGTTCTGGTAAGCGAGCTTGGACATCTGCTCGTGAGCAATGTCGGCAAGTTCGCTGCGACCGTGTCCCACGGCATTCAGCCAGAGACCGGACATCGCGTCGATGTATTCGCGTCCCTGGTCGTCGTGCAGATAGATGCCTTCACCCTTCTGGATCACCAACAGACCGTCGTCGGCGGCGAGGTCGGCGTGTGACTGGGTCGGAATCCAGAGGTGTTCGAGTGATTGTTGTCGAAGAGCGGCTTGGGTCTGCGTGGTCATTCAACGTCCTGTCATGCCATGGGTTGCTTGACAGGATAGGCGCAATGCGGCAAGCACGCGGGAAGCCTGCTGCCTTGCTTCGCGACATCCCCAACGGGGGAAATGCCGATCAGCGCTGCGCTGAAATGGGCGCCCCGCGAGCACGCAGGTCATACGCCATCACGACGAGGTCGCGCATGCGACCGCTGCGGTCGACGACCCAGCCGGGCAGTGTCGCCACGGTCTGGAATCCGAGCGATTCGAACACTGCCTGGGCGCTCATCTGGTCGTGTGTCATGCGCGCCGAGATCCGTTCGAGGCCGATGGAGTCCGCGATCGCAAAGATTTCCTCGGCGAGGAACCGACCCAGGCCCTGACCACGGATCTGGGAGTTCACGGTGACGCGAATTTCGCCGATGTGCTCGGTCCAACCGGCCTCGCTGTGTACCAGCGATGCCTCGCCGACGATATCGCCGCTGTCTACGGCGAGCACAGTGGTGGTGTGATTGTTGGCAATGTTTTCGAGCCAGCGATCGACTACGAGTTCATCGGTGATATCCCAGGGCAGATAAAGCAGATCATCCTGCGAGAGCGAACGGGCAAATGCGAGGAAACGCGACTTGTCAGCATCGGACATCAGTCGCATGTCAATTTCGCGGCCACCACGCAGGGTGGCTCGGCTGGGATAACGCCGCGCGATCAGGGCGGCTTGGCGGGCGGATGCTTCGGTGGTCATCGGTCTTCTCCCGTTTCACAGTCCTGACGCGTCTACCTCACTCAATGTTATGTGTACCTACGCGTTCGCGCAGACTAACACTGCATGCCCGCTAGTGATTGCAGACTTGATACCGATTTGGACAGGGACGGATCAGCTCGCCGGCGGACGCCAGCGAGTGGTCTTGGGCTGCAGCCTGGCCCCACGATCGGCGGCGGAGTCGATCTCCAGCGAGACATCATCGCCGGGATACATCGTGCCCTGCCGCACGACGCGTGCGTACAGCCGAGAACGGCCTGGATGGGTCGCCTGGTTGATGACGTTGAAATCGCCGTCATTGAAGCAGTGCGAAATGATCCGGCAGGGCGCGGCGTATGAGGTGACTTCGACGATCACCTGTTCGCCCAGGTGAATCCGGGAACCAGGCACCAGCTTCTTCCAGTCGATGCCACGGATGGTGACATTTTCGCCGGTTGCGCCGGGCCCGATCTGGTGACCGTTGGCGCGCAAGCTGTCGAGGATTTCTGCCGAGAACAGGCAGACCGCACGCTCGGTGCCGCCGTGATGGCGACGATCTCGTTGGCGGTCACGTGTGAGTCCATTTTCGTTGACGACGGCTTCCGTCACGGCCCGTTTGGGCACACCGCCGGCAGACACGTTGAGCTGTTCAATCCGCCCCGTCGTCCGGACAGTTCTAGCTTCCTGTTGCGACATCGCGTCACCCCGCAGACACCTTGCTCACGCTTGGAGCAAGTCTAGTCAGCTACGTTCGCCAGTGCGAGATCATCCCGTCCACGTACAAGACCCGCAATGCGGTCAGGAGGCCTGGCAGGAGCTGGATTCTCTGCTGTTCTTCGACCCCCTGGAGGAGGTCGTCGAGCAGGGATCTGACGGTGCTGGTGCCGTCGATTCTTGAGGCCAGGGCCGCGACGAGCATTGAGATTGGCGCTCCATGTGGGCGCGAGGGCGAGGAGATGACGGCGCCCCACTCGAACTGTCCGTCGCCGACGATCGGCTTGCGGGCCAGCTCCACGCCGTTGGCCAGCGTCGGCACGGCGTCGAGCATCGGACTGCGATTGGCCCAAGCGGAATCGATCAGCCTGGCCATTTCCTGATCTCGGCGGGCCCGGGCGGACTCGACAGCGGCGACGCCTTCGACAAAATCCGGCGGCGCCTCGCCCTTCTCGAGGACGACGCGCTCGTAACCTTGCGGCGGCTGTCCGGCGACGGCGGCGATGAACGCTTCGCGCGGCGAGACGTCATCGGCACTCTGTGTGATACGTCGCGCTTCCCAGAAGTAGGAATCGGACGTGCGATTCGAGGCGTAGAAGAGCGCAGCCATTTCGCGGAATTGGTGGTACTGCTGCATGTAGAGCTGGGTGTAGACCTCGGCGGCGGGATCGCGCATCTCGGGATCGCGCAGCGCAGATGTCACGTAGGCCGAGGCCAGGACCGCCGACGACAGGGCCAGATGCACGCCTGAGGAGAACAGCGGGTCGATGAAGCAGGCGGCGTCGCCGACGAGGATGTAGCCATCGCCAACCAGGCGTTGCGACGTGTAGGACCAGTCGCGGATGACGCGTGGCGCTTCCAACAGGTCGCCGGATTCGAGCATGGCAGCTGTGCGATTAGTCATCGCAAGCTGTTCACGGAAAAAGTCCTCGGCCGGCTGCTGGCCCAACTGCGAGCCGCCCCAGGCCGCATCGACAACCACGCCAACCGACATGACATCGTCGGGCAGTGGGATGGCCCAGGACCAACCGTGTTCGTAGGCCTCGATGAAGATGTTGCCGGTATCGGGCTCGGGCAGGCGCTCGACGCCGCGGTAGTAGCTGTAGACGGCGAGGTTGCGGAAGAACTTGTCGTGTGTGCGCAGGTCAAGCCGTCGCGCGAGGAATCCGTTCTGGCCGCTGGCGTCGACGATCCAGTCGGCCTGGTAGGTTTCTGAGTCTCCCGATGAGGACTCGACTGTCACGCTCGACGGTTGGCCGGATTCGAATGCAACGTCAACGACGCGACGGCCTTCATGCACATCGACGCCGTTCTGGGCCGCATTGCGCAGGAGTATCTGGTCGAAGGTTGGTCGCCAGACCTGGTAGGCGTGAGGGTAGCTCGCGTTGGTCTCGGCGAAGTGCCAGGACCAGGGCTCAGGGTCGCGGCCCCAGACCATGGTCGCGCCGTACTTGGGCGTGAAACCAGCGGCGTTGATCTCGTCGATGACGCCGAGAGTTTCGAGAATCGGGATCGAGGCGGGGAGCAGCGATTCGCCGACGTGCTCGCGGGGGAATTCTTCACGCTCGAAGAGGGTGACATCGAAGCCCTGTCGGGCGAGCAGGGTGGCGGCGGTAGAGCCGCCCGGGCCTCCTCCAATGACGACGATGGACTGCCCTCGGTCATTGCTCATACGCGTCAGCGTACTCTTGGACACAACCGTGCAGCACGCCTGCCAACGGTGCACTCAGCGCCGTCGCTGCGCCAATCTGCAGGTGCAGATCGTCTGCGCCGTCCTGGCGGACGACGAGGTCGAGCACGTTCGAGCGTCGCAAGGCATCGTAGAACTTGAGATTCGTGCGATGCGAATCAGGTTGCAGTGAGCCGTCCCTCACTTCCCACTGTGCAAACTCGCGGCCGACCGTGTTCGAACTCCACTGCACCGATGTCTCGCCTGTGAACCGGTCCTCTTCTTCCAACTGGATGACGGGAATCAAGGCAACACTGTCGTCGCCCATCGGAGAAAGCCAGCTCGGCGCTTCGTCGAAGAACGCCGTTGGGGCGCAGCTCAGAAACACACGGGCTTGTCCGCTCAGTTCGGACAACGAAATTGCGAACCAGTGTCGCTCGAGTTCCGGATGCCAGTAGGCATAGTGCCAGAGGGGCTCGGACGAGAGCTGCTTGTTCAACTCGATGGGATCGCAATCGTCCAAGGTGGGCTGCAGGGGCGTCGAGAACAGCGCGGCAGTATCGAATGAAGCTGTGATAAGCGGTGCGCCATCGATTAACGCGAGCGAAGTGAATGTCGCAGTCTCAGCGTCGCGTAAGGCCTCGTAGAGCGATTGATTGGCAGATGGTGTGGGCGCTTCGAAGTTCGGTGGAAACGTACCTTGATTTCGAACCCAGTCTTCGCCGTCCCATGCTTGGTCGTCGATTGACCAGACACCACGGAGCGAACCGTGACCCTCCTCCTCGGCCAACGATACGTCGATGTTGAGACCGGGAACCAGGTCGTCGAAGCGGTCAGGAGTGTTGCCTGCTTCTGTGATGCAAAGGACTCGCAGCCTTGAGTCGGGTCGATCGCCCTCGCCACCGACAGCGATGTGCCAGCGCTCATCCGACTCATTCCAGGCGACCGCTGCGAAGACTCCATCCGGCAACCGCTCGTACTGTCGCTCGCCGCTGCAGCCGACCAGGACTGCTGCCAGCATCAAGATTGGTAGCACGCCGCTGAACAGGATTGAACGACTGCCCATCACGCACCTCTATCCCTTGTCTCAACACTAACGAAATGCGAGAGGCGGGGGTGCGGGCGACCACAAGGGTCGCCCCTACAAGAACTCATGGCGAACTTGGTCTTGTTTGCGCACAGGTCTTGGGAGGGGAAGAGTAACGGAGCAAAGAGAGCAGGAATGTAGTTGTTGTGGGTTGGGTTAACTCAAGAGACCCGCGCCGAAGCGCGGGCCTCTTGACATTTGGTCTGCGCGAAGACGTTAGTCGGGGAAGGCGGCGCCTGAGCCGGTGTTGACCTCGAAGGCTCCCTTGAGGTCGAGTTCCTTGCCCATCTCGCGGACGGCCGGGATGACTTCCTCGCCAAAGAGGCGGAGGGATCGCATCGCGTCCTCGTGGTTCATCGCACCGTCGCCGTCCCAGAAGAAGATGTTGCCGGGGCGTAGCTCTTCGAGGACGTGGCGGATCTTGGGGATGACAGTCTTGGGCGTACCCGTAATGATCGAGTACTTGTTGACCTGCTCCTCGTAGGTGCCGAACGCGTCGGAGTCGACCTTGTCGACTTCGGCGTCCTTCTCGGCGAGGGCGGCATCGCGATCCGTCTGGCGTCCACGCGCGGCGGCAGCGAAGGTGCTGACCGTCGGCAGGAGCTGAGTGCGCGAGGTCAAACCCGGCAGGTTCTGCAGGTTGGACCGCACGCTGCCCTGGTTGCCCTCGAGGAACGGGTTGGCGGGACCGGCGATGTACTTGCGTCCGGCTTCCTCGGCCAGCTCTTCGGTCTCATCGACGTGGACCTTGAACAGGTAGCCGTGGTGCTCGGTCGAGGCTTCGTAGCCGTTCTCGCGGGCGACCTCGTCGTAGTACTCGAACGATTTCTTGGTCGGCTCGATTTCGGTTGCGAGCATGACGTACGGGTAACGATGCTCGGCGCACCACTTGACGGTGTTACGCGACATCACGCCGGGGATCCAGATTTGCGGGTGCGGGTCCTGGTAGGGGCGCGCCCACGGGTTGACGTAGCGGTACTGGTAGTGCTCGCCTTCCCAGCGGAAGGGGCCAGGCGTTGACCAGGCCTTGACGACGAAGTCATGCGCCTCCTGGAAGCGCTCCCAGTTGAAGGGCGCCTGCGAGTTGTGAGCGACTGATTCACGGCCGGTGCCGCGCACCCAGCCGGTGACCAGGCGGCCGCGCGAGATCATGTCGATCTCGGCCAGTTCCTCGGCCAGCCACAGCGGGTCTTCCCAGATCGGGAGCACGTTGCCTAGCAGCACGATCTTGGCTCGCTTGGTGATCCGCGCGAGAATCGCCGCTTCGACGTTCATCACACCGCCCATGCAGAACGGGGTCGAGTGATGCTCGTTGAGCATCAGGCCGTCGAAGCCCATTTCCTCGGCGTAGACCTTCTCGTCGAGGTAGCGGTTGTAGAGTTCGGCGCCAATGCGGGGGTTGTAGTCCCCGTTGGTCATCCCCAGGTCTTCGATTTCGCGTCCGGTCGCACCGACCCAACCCGAGTCAAAGTCCTGGTAAGGACGTTCCGTGAAATAGCCAACGAACATGGTTTCGGTTCCTGTTCCACCGACTCAGCATGCGCTCAGCTGGTCGATAATTCGTTCCTCAGAATGATACGTGATTGCGTGTTGCTGAGAGGAAAGCTCAGGCGCTGGCGATGAACGAGGTCACGGCATCTGCGGCGGCCTGGGGATTCTCGAGTTCGACCAGGTGGCCGGCGCCGTCGATCACGGTCAGCGTGCTGTTAGGCAGGCTGGCGTCGTAGACCTCGGCGACACCGAGCGGCGTGACTCGGTCGTTCTCGCCCCAGAGCAGCAGCGTCGGCGTCTCGACCTCGGAGATCAGGTGCGGCAACTGGCGGTTGAACATCCACGGCTTCCAGGTCAGGCGCGCGGTCATCTCGCGCGAGAAGTCCCAGAGCTCCTTCAGTTCCGGCGCGGCTTCGTCACCGAAGACTTCGGCGTAGGCCTCGTCGGAGGAGAAGCCGAGTTTCACGTACTCCTCGAACTCGTAGAAGATCACGTCGGCGATTTCGCCCTCTTCGGGCTGGACGCCGGCTGCACCGACCAGGATCAGGTTGTCGAGTCCATGCAGGTGCATCGAGGCCAGCTCGGCCGCGACCCAACCACCGAAGCCCATGCCCAGCAGGTTGGCGTCTTCGTCGATCCCCATCTTGTGAATAGCGCTGTGCAGCAGGATCGCGATGTCGCGCGGGTGGCGAGCCCAGGTTGGGCGCTCGGATTGCCCGTAGCCGGGCATGTCAATCGCGGTGACCGTGTGGTTCTCGGCCAGCTTGTCGTAGAAGGGAATCCAGCCGGGCGAGCCGGTGGAGTGGTGCAAGACGACCAGATTGGGGCCGGTGCCGTCCTGCAGCGCGTGTACTTTGAGGCCGGCGACCTCGACAGCGACTTCCGAATGCGTTTCTGTCTGTGTAGTCATACGCCTGCTCCTGTCAGTGGTTCCGACGATGATGGGCTCGCTCGAACAGCGTGCGTTAGCGACCCGCCAGCATGGGCTGGCGGGCGAACTTGTTAGGGACAGGCTAAGCGCCGATCTCGCCACTGGCAACCGAGATCCAACCCAGGCCAGCGAGAGTACGGGCGAAGATACGGACGGTCGTAGGATTGCATCATCATGCTCGGACTGTTCCGTCTGCTTCGCCTCGCTGCGTTGCGCGAACTGCGCGGCGGCTGGATGTTGATGCTCGGCGCTGCCTCGCTGCTGATCATCGCCGCCGGCCTCGTCGCGCTGCCGCTGGTCTTCCAGGCGGCCTCGGCCGACCTCGCGCTGCAAGAGCTGATCGACCAATCACCTCGCAGCGCAACGATCGCCGACCAGACCAGATCATTCAGACCGGCAGAGAGCGGTGACTTCGACGCCGTCGCGGCAACCTCGGAGCAGCTCGAGCAACGGCATCTCGATCAGTTCGCCGGACTGGTCGGCGATACGCGGCGGATCATGGAGACACCGCGCAGCTTTGCCGCCTTCACCAAGCTTGACAATGGGATCAACGAGCGCCTGCTCACCTATCTGATGTCGTTCGAGCAGCTCGAATCGAATGCGCGCCTCGTCCGCGGAGATTGGGCGCAGGGCGATGATGAGGTCGTCATCGGCTCGACGCTCGCTGACCAGTTGAGCCTCGATGTGGGCAGCGTGTTCAGCTTCAACGATCAGATGGAATTCGTTGTCACTGGGGTGATTGAGCCTGCCGTCGCCGACGTCAGCCGAGTGCTGGCATTCCACTACACGGATGTCTGGTTCGAGTTGCAGATCAACGTGACAGCCGGCGGCGCAGAGGAACCGTACATCGGACTATTCGCCAATCACGATGCGCTGGAACGCTATGGCGCGCCGGTCAATCATCGGATGCGCACAGAATTCCACACCGAGGCCATCAACTCGGACCAGGTCGGATCTGCGATCGAGGCATTGACCGCCTGGCAGCAGCAACTGAGCCGTCTCGAAGGCGGGTCGGCCTCGACCCTGCTGCTGGGGACATTGCAGCAATTCAACCGACAAGCTCAGTTCTCGGCCGGGCAATCGCTGCTCGCCGGACTACAGATCGCGGCAGTGGCGATGTTTGGCGTCGCGTTGGTGGGCCGCGTGATGGCGCAACGGACACGCGTCGACCGCGAACGACTGGCGGCGCGAGGCGCGAAGCCGTGGCAGCAGGCCGGCGCGCAGGCGATGCTGGGCGGACTCGCGGCGGTGCCCGCTGCGCTGCTCGGTGCACCATTGGCTGCATTCGCGCTGAGTCATGCCGGGCGACTTGGCGCGGTCGCTCGAGTCTCGGGCGGAGAGCCGTTTGATACCCGGTTGACCTGGGAAGCTTGGGCGCTGGCGATCGCCGGGGCGCTGCTGGCCTGGGTCGCGTTTGCCGCGCCAGCCTGGTTCGACTCCCGTCAGCGCACCAATCAGCGAGTGGATATCGGACGACCGCAGCGGCAGTCGTTGGTCCAGCGAGCCTGGCTGGACGTGGCCCTGCTGGCGCTGGCAGCCGTGCTCTTCCTGCAGTTTGAGACAGAAGCCTCGGGCGGCGCGCTGGCCGCGTTCGAGTCAGGAGGCATCAACCCGGTGCTCATGCTGAGTCCGGGACTGCTGTTGCTGGGCTCGGCGCTGACGATCATGCGCGTTGCGCCTCGCGTCTGGGGTCTGGCGGCCTCCGCCCTGGCCCACGCGCCGATTCCATCCTGGATCTATCTCGGTGTGCTGAATGTCGCCCGCAATCCGACCGGACCAATGCTGCTGACGGCGCTAACGGCGTTCATCACGGCGGTTGGACTGATCTCGGCGACGTACGCATCCACGATTCGCACCGTCGAGCGAGACCGGATCGAGTATGAAGTCGGAGCGGACGTGCGAGGCGTCTCGATCGGTGGAAATCTGTCGAACTCGACGCTGGCACGAGTGACGGAGCCGCTGGACCGGCGCGAGGGTCTGACAGCGGGCGCGGTCTACCGAGGCATCGGCGCGATCGGCGGCGACCGCGAAGGCAGCCGCGTGATCATGTTGGGTCTGCAGACCAATCGGATGAATGAAACGATCTCGCTGGACGAGCGCCTCGTCGGCATGCCGACCGAAGAGTTGTTGTCGGCGATCAGTCGGGAGCCGGGGCGGGTCGGACAGGCGCTTCCTGAAGGGACAGATGCGCTGACCCTTGAGGTCCGCAGCGACCCCGGCAATAGCAATCTTGAAATGGCGGCGCGAGTCCTCGACAGTCACGGACAGGTCCACATGAGACCGTTCCGCACCAACACCACGTCGATCGTGGATGCCAACCCCAACACGATGCGGGCCTCGTTGAGCGGACTGTCCCAGCCGTTGCGGATCGCCGCGATCATCCTGCGACCGCAGGCGCGTGTGGTCCGCGCACCGACTGGAACGCTCTATCTGGATGAACTGACTGCGTACGTTGGGGACGAGGCCATTCCCGTCGATCCGTTTGACGAGGCCGGTCCCTGGATCCCGGCATCGAGCGGCGCCGGTGAGGACCGGATCGTGTTCGCCGACGGCGGGCTGCAGTATCGCTGGGCCCAACTCGCCGCTGCCGACGAACGGATCATTGTGCGGGAGTCGCCCAATCTGCCGGTCAATGCGGCGATGGACCGTACCTCGATGGAAACAGCCAACCTGAACGTCGGCGATATCGTGCCGATCGAACTCAACAACGCCAGCATTCCCGTTCGCATCACTGCAGCCGTCGACTATTTCCCCACGCTCAATCCTGCGCAGGGCGGATTTCTGATCGCGGACTTGCTCGCGTTGCGCGGCGCGGCGCTGGTCGCGGCGGTCCAGGCCGTCTTGCCCGTGACCGAAGTCTGGGCGGAAGCCGAAACCAACGCCGGACGGCTGATCGCCAATGATCTGCTGGACCAGGTGTACCTCTCCAGCGCCGTGCTGGATGCGGAAGCTCGCATTGACGCAGCCGAGGAGGACCCGTTCCGATCCGGCGGCGCGGCGGCGCTCTTTGTGGTTGGATTCATCGGCCTGCTGATCGTTGGATCGGCGGCGCTCGTGTTCACCCTGGCTGCAGCGGGAGGCGAACGAGCGCGCGAGTTTGCGCTGATGCGCACCATCGGTGCAGGCCGAGGCGGGCTGACTGGTCAGGCGGCTGTCGAGGTCGGGCTGGTGCTCGCCGCCGGAGTCGCGCTGGGATTTGGGCTCGGCCGAGCAGTGGCCGGTGCGCTACTGGCCTTCCTCGACGTGACCGCCGAGGGCGTCGCGGCCGCTCCGCCGACGACGCTTTCGGTTGATTGGGTGCTCGCCGGCATCGGTGTCGGCGTGATCGTCGTCTGCGCGATTCTCGGCACCACCGTCATCTCCCGTTGGGCGACCGGTCAGGACGCTGCGCCGCTTCTGCGTGAGGGCGCTGACTAATGGCGTTGCAACCCTCCTCCAGCAGTGGCGACAGTGCTCGCGGAGAAACCGCGCGGGAGCTGGCGCGACTGGCGCTGCGCCGGATTGCCTCCGCGCCCAAACTGTCGGCGGTGCTACTGATAGGCGCGTTGCTCGCGGTCGGACTGGCCAGTAGCGCTCCGATCTTCATTGAGGCAGTCCGCGACTTGGGACTCCGTCAAACGCTCGCCGACGCGGACCCGGCGTCACTCGATCTACGTCTCGTGCGGACCAATGTGACGGCGGACGCAGAGTCAGTCGATCAGGTGGAGTCGCTCATCCGCGATGAGGTGAACACCGCTGTCGAATCGCTGGTCGTCGGTCGGATGGCTGCGATGCGTACGGGCGGTTATGTCCTGCGCACCGACGATCAACCCTTCAACACGCCCGACCCACCACACGCCACATTCATCGCACAGAGCGATCTCGACGAGGCTTCCGACTTGATCGAGGGTCGAGCGCCAGAACCGGCTTCAGGCGCGATTGAAGTGGTCGTAGAGCGAGAACAGGCAGAGGTGTTCGGGCTTGAGGTTGGTGACGAACGTCTGGCTCAACCATTCTGGCTTGGACTTCAGAATGAGACTCGGATTCGCATCGTTGGGATCGTCGATCCGTCTACCAGTGATCGCCGTTGGTCGACGCTCGACTCGGTCTTCCTGCCCGTGGCAGCTCGGGACACGGAGCTGCGCTTCTGGACGACGCGTGAGGGCATTCTTGGCATCCTTGCCGAGCAGTCACCAACTCTTCGTCTGACGCTGTTGCAACGATTCAGAACCGATCTCAGCGGCGCATCAGCGGCCGAGGCCTCGGCCGCTGCTGACGCGCTCGAGCAAATGACTCGCCGCATCGCTCAGTCCATCGAGGGAGTCCAACAGGAGACCGAGCTGGTCGACACCCTGGTCGGGTTCAGCCGTCGCTTCCAATTTGCGCAATCGACACTGCTGATGATCGTCTTACAGCTCGTCGGAGCCGTATTGGTCTATGCGGTCGTTGCGGCGGCGATGCTCGCCGAGCAACGCACCGAGGACACGGCCTGGCTGCGATCACGAGGCGCCCGCCAGCGTGATGTCGCCATGCTGCACGTCGTCGAAGCGGCGATCCTGACTGCGCCGGCTATTGCCTTCGGTCCCTTGATTGGCATGGGACTGGTCAGCTTGCTGGGCTTCGTGCCGCCGTTCGACGAGGCGATTGCTCTGACCGGCCTCGGACCGTTCCTGCCGGTGTCGCTGCCCGCCGAATCCTGGTATCTCGCGCTCGGTGCGGGCGCGCTGGCGCTCGCGGCGCAGGCCGTCCCGACCTATCGCGCGACGAAACAGACGATGGTCACCACGCGCCGCGAACGAGGTCGCCCACCGGCTTCATGGACCCAGCGAGCGCTGATCGACGCTGCCGTCGCCGCCCTCGGCGCATTGCTGATCTTCGAGCTGCAGTGGGCGGGCGACCCGATCGATTCGCCGCTGGTCGGCGAGACACGGCTGGACTGGTTGGCTGTCGCAACTCCGACCGTGCTCCTGTTCGTTGTGGGCCTAATCGTCTTGCGGCTCTTCCCGCCGGCGATGCGAGGACTGGCGCGGTTGGCGTCTCCGTGGCGATCTTTAACATTGCTGCTGGGCGCCTGGTACCTGGGCCGCACGCCGACGCACTACGCGCGGACCGTCTTGCTACTGACCATTGCCGGCGCGCTGGCGGTGTTCGCAGCCTCGTTCCGCACGACGCTCGACAGTTCATACGACGATCGCGCGCTGCATGCCGTGGGTGCGTCCGTGAGGCTGAGCGAGCCGCATTCGGAAGCAGTGCCGTTTGAAGAGATTGAGCGGTTGAGCGGACAGTCGGTTGCCAGAGTCAAGCGAATCGTCGGCGCGTACGACGGTGACGAAGACTCAGGTCGTTTGCAGATTGCCGCGCTTGACGCGCAGACCGTGGCCGAGCAACTGGCCGAGCGTGATGCCGATTGGGCACTGCCACCAGAGGCACTGTCGAGCATTGTGCCGTCCGGAAGCGACGTCCAGCGAGCCGTGATCGAAGACTTCGGGGGCCTCTTGACCCTGAGGCTCAGGGTGCTGTTTCTGGCGCAGGAGACACCCATTGGGATCAAGGTGCAGGACGCACATGGCCGATATTGGTGGTACACGATCGAGACCCTTGAGACTGCCAGCGCTGAGGAGTTCTCCGCGACGTTGCGACTGACTGCAGAGGCCGATGCCTACCTGCCGCTCGAAGGCGCACGCACCGTCCAGCGGCAGAGCGCCTTCCGGCCCGGCGTCACTGAGCGACCCGTCGCACCCCTCACCCTGGCATCGCTTGACCTGGCGGTCACACGGGCGCCCGGCGAGATCATCCTGCGCGATTTGCGCTACGAGCATGCTGGCGAGACCCAGATCCTCGCCGACTTTGCCTCCGGCAGATGGGAAGCAACGCCGCTCGAAGTCGGCGAGCAACCGCTGGACTCGTTCCGGGTCGAGGCTGAGCGAGCCCACTATCGCTGGAGCGCGACGCCCGCGTCGCTGCGCGGAGTTCGCTACGTCTCCGAGCGCGCACCGCTCCCGGCCCTGTTGTCTGTTGAGGCCATGGAGCAGGGACGCCTGACCATTGGCGAGACCGTGAGGATCCGTGTCGGGCCGACGCCCGTCAAGTTCAACGTCGTCGGCCAGTTCGAGACGTTCCCCGGCTACGACCCGCAGCGCGACGAGCCATTGGTGTTGATTGACAGGGCAGCATTCGTTCAGCACCTGTATGGCAGCGCCGCGGCAGGTGTGGCGCTCGCCGTTGATGACGAGCTCTGGGCAACGGCTCCATTGAGCTCATGGTCGGAGCTGCTCGTCGAGCGCGAGATCCCGCTCGACGCCGAGGGCGTCGACACCTTGAGCAGCGCGCGCAGCGAGCTCGCCGCTGATCCGTTGATCGTTGCATCCTGGAATGGCGTGTTCATCGGTGCGCTCGCTGCCGTGGCGATTGCCTCGGCGTTCGGCCTGGTGGTCTTGACTGCCGTCACCTCGCAGGCGAGGCGGGTGGAGTTCGCCATCTGCCAGAGCCTCGGTATGAGCATGCGACAGATCCTGGGACTGATCGCGCTTGAGCAGCTCATCGTGATCACCATCGGTCTGGGCGCTGGCCTGATTGTCGGTAGTCAGGCGGGGGCGATCCTGCTCGACTTCTTCGCGCTCACGCCCGACGGACGCGATGTCGTGCCGCCGCTGACGTTCATCATCGACTGGCCCGGCGTCGGAATCCTCTTCGCGGCGCTGACCGGCCTGTTCGCACTCAATCTCGGCGCGTTCCTCTTCTTCTTACGCCGCATCGAGCTACACGGAGCGTTGCGTTTGGCCGCTTGACACGTGCCCGCGTTAGCCGAGCCGGAAGGGCGGGTAGCGATCGGTGATCAAGAGGAGCGCGTAGGCCTGAACACGCAACGTCCAGCCCTCAGCGTTGAGTACAAAGGTGAACAACGGCCGTGGGTACTGTCCGCTGAACAGGATGGCGAACCAGGCGATCAGCACCGCGAGTCCCAGAAACAATCCCAGCACCCACAGCACAATCAAATTTGGCAGCGCGACCGGTCGCTGAGGTCAAGCGCATCGATGATGACAAGCGGTCGATGGATTCTATGTCCGTCATTCCCGCGCCGGAGCGGAGGCCTTTGCGTAAATCGGTCGGTGCGCGATTGGCCAGGTTGTAGGGGCGACCCTTGTGGTCGCCCGCTCTGCCGCTCCTATCTGCTCAGTAATGCAATCGCCAACGCGGGCGACCACAAGGGTCGCCCCTACAGGAGCTCAGAAGGATTGGGAACACGATTATGCAAAGGTCTCCGACGGAGCGCGGGTATGACGGAGCCAAGGGATCTCAGGGAGCAATGCCCAGCGTTCGCTGAATCTGCCTGACGTGGAAGAGCTGATGATCGGCGGCGGTGAGTGCGATGGTCCTCAGCGACATGTCGAGGACTTCACCGTCCAACTCAAGGTTGGCCGGCTCTCTGAGCTGGCGGTCGCTCAGATCTCCCAACAGTCGTTCCGTGTCTTCGCGCACGCTGGTCAACGCCCATCGCAGTTGCGGCAGCGACGCGTCTGACTCTGTGTCGGGCAGCGTGACACCGCCGACCTGGGGAATTGCGAGCTGCGGTGCGACCTCGCGGCGGAGCAGCATGAGCTGGGGATGCAGCCAGCGCTCCGAGTGGACCACATGCAACAGGATTTCACGCACCGACCACTCGGCCGGCGTCAGGCGTTCTTCCAGTCGATCATCGGAACAGGCATCGAGTAACGCTCGCAGCTCGTCGAAATTCTGTCCGAGCGCGCCCTGCACATTTACAAAATCAGCGATGATGTTTACCTCAACCTGTTCCTACGGTCGTTGCGTTGTCACACAGTGTCTGTGAACGGCGGCGGCGGGACAACTCACTGGCAACTGATCGCAAGAGGCGTCGAACTCATGGCCCGAGTTCGTGAGATCCCATCCCGAGCCGAACAGATCGCGCTCGAACCCACCATCCCAGCCGAGCACCGGCTCGAGCTGGCCCGGGGCGCTGCCGAGTGGGACGCCCGCAAATTCTTCGACGCGCACGAGACCTGGGAAGACATCTGGCAGGTCGAGCGTCGCAGTATCCGCAGCTTCTACCAGGGCCTGATCCTGCTGGCCGCTGGTTTGCATCACTGGACCGGTACGCATCGTCCCCGTGGCGTGCGAATCAAACTGTCATCCGGTATTGAACGCCTGGCGCCCTATGCGCCGTCGTATCTGGGAGTGGATGTGTCGACGATGATTGTCGATGCGGCGGCCCTCCTGCGCCAGGCTCCCGACCGTCCGGCGGCGTTGGCAGAGACGTCGCCGGATTTCTTTCCGCCGTTTCGTTGGGCTGTAACGGACGGCGGAACACTCGGAGCCTTGCGCGTGCGGCGACTGCGCGCGGCGGCGCAGTTGCCCACGCGCGGCTCCGAGTTGTCTTCAGGACTCGATCTGTACGCCGAACTCTCCGAGCAAGGGGGTTCACTCCACCTGACCCAAATGCCCCAGCCCGTCCCGACCGGCATCGCCTGTGCACCGCCCGATGGGTACGAGATCCAGATCAGGCCGCGGTCTGGCCTGACCCGCCGAGGTGTCGAGATCGGTTGGGGCACGGTCGACGCGGACTACCGCGGCGAGCTGCTGGTCTCGATGTGCCTGCGTGGACCGGCTGGGCGAGGATTCCGGGTCGAGCACGGAGACAGAATCGCCCAGCTCGTCGTCGCGCCGGTCGCGCTGACGCCGGTCAAGGAAGTCGAAGCACTCGACGACACCGAGCGCGGCTCCGGCGGTTTCGGCTCCACAGGTCGCTGATCGGTGGCACATCGATGACCGTCGCAGCGATTGCCTCCATCGCCCTCGGCGGCGCAGCCGGCTCGGTCTTCCGGCACCTGCTCAATCGATGGATCGGTCAGCCGGACGGTTTGCCGCTAGGCATCCTGATCGTCAACCTGGGCGGCACGCTGGTCCTTGGCCTGGTGGCCACGCTGTTTCTCGAGCGAATCGGCGTGTCGGACAACTTGCGTCTGGCCATCACCGTGGGATTGCTCGGCGGCTTCACGACGTTCTCAACGGTCTGGCTGGACACACTGCATCTGCTCAATGGCGGACGCTGGGCCTGGGCGCTGACAAACCTGGTGGTCTCGGCAGCCGGCGGTCTCGCCGCTGCCTGGCTCGGACAGCAGCTCGCGCGACTTTAACGCCGAACGTCTTGTTCGCTCCGCACTCAAGCCGTCAATGTGTATAGAGTGGCAACAGGCGACGGGGCGGTTGAGTCACTGATGCTCCAAAATCGTTGGATTGTTCGACGGCGCGCCGTCGCACTGATTTCCATTTGTTCAATTTTGATCCTGAGTGCCTTGCTGGCTTCAGGCTGCGGCCTGTTCGGCGACGACGAACCAACGCCGGAAGTGGTCGAGCCACCCGACTCGACTGCCCAAACCGCCGAAACAGAGACGCCGACTGCAACGGTCACCAGCGGTTCTGACCAGCAAGACCAGCCGGCCGAGGCCGTCGCCGTGACGACGTCGCCCGACAGCGAACAACAGCAGGCACAGGAACAACAGGCGACGCAAGTCGAGACCGAAACGGTCGACGACACCATCTACATCGTCCAGCCGGGCGACACCCTCGCCCGGATTGCCAATCAACTGGGCGTGCGCATCGATGATCTGATCACCCTCAACGGCATCCAGAACCCGGATGTCCTGCAAGTCGGCCAGGAGTTGCAGATCCCCCGCGAGGAACCGAGCAGCACTGTCCGCGATTCCGCAGACGAAGATCAGGCAGACGAGGAACAAGCAGACGACGAACAGCAGGAACAGTCGGACGACCAAAACGAGATTGAGCCTCCCAACGTCGAACTGCCGACGGTCGCGGTGCCGGCTGCCACTCCGACGCAGGTGTCATACAGCCAGTTCCCGCAACCTGGACCCGAACAGACCACGGACACCATCCCCGACGCGCCCTCGAACTTCCTCCAGTTCGGCGCAGCCGCGCTGCCCTGGCTGCATGGGATCAACCAGGTCGATCCGATCATTGAACTGTTCAAGGCCTGGCCGATGCCGGCCCTGGCTGTTGGACATGATCGCGTGGTTCTGCTCGACACCAACGGAGACAGCGCATTCTCCGCCTCGATCATCTACACCGACCCAAACTCGTTCGGCGCGGCTGTTCCGTTCTCCAACCTGGTTGTCTATGACCCGGTCCCTGGGAATGCATCGAAGTACCGCATCGCATACGACCACGCCCTGGCCTATGCCCGCGAGGTGCAGGGCATCCAGCAGATCGCCGACATTGATGTCACCGGCGACACGGTGCCCGACCTCACATTCCGCGAAATCACCTGCGACGCCAGCGGCTGCGTGAGCAGTTTCTACATCCTCGTATCGAGCGGCGACGGGTACCGCACGATCACCGGTCCGGCCGCACAGGTCGCCGAGGTCTCGGCCTTACGAATCGAGGACCTCACGGGTGACGGCGTGCGGGACATCGTGGTCGATGGCCTCGCCACCGATCAGGCGACCGCAGCGGCCTTCACCTTCGTCTTCACAGCGCGCGGCAATGAACTGGTTGAGTCGGTCAGGCTCTCGCTGGACGGCGGCTCATCACCCTCCGAGAGCGACCAGGACGACGGCGAAGACGATACGCTCGAGTAGTAGACCAGCGGTTGGTCGTGTAACGATTGCCTCCTGCGGGGCGGCGTCATAGTCTCAAACGGCAGACTGTCGCGGTGAACGCATGGCATCCAGGGCTTCCTGGTCATCCTGACCAGTTGCCCGCCGCGTACGACGGGTGTTCCAACCGATGTCGCTCGTAGCTCGTCCCTCCAGGCGCTTCGGGACGCGCTCTGCTCAGCTGTTCTGGCGACTTCCCCTGGTCGGACGCGTTCGTGTCCCGCGCAATCTCGCTCCGCTGCTGCTGGCGGGCGCGGTTGGGCTGGCGGCAGGATTCGCCGCCGTCGCGCTGACCGCCGTGGTCGACGGTCTCATCATCGTCTTCGACGAACTCGCGTCGCTGCTCGACGGACTCGCCGGCGGCTGGACGCTGATGCTGGTCCCCGCGATCGCCGCGATCCCGGTTGCGCTGATCGTCTCCAGGATCTCCAGCGAGTCACAGGGCGCCGGCGTCCCCTATGTGATGGTCGCCGTCGAGCGTGCCGGCGGCTTTGTCCGGCCGATCATTGCCCCGGCCAAGCTGATTGCCACCGGGTTCACACTGGGCGGAGGTGGCGCTGCTGGGCGTGAGGGTCCGATTGTCCTGATTGCCGCATCGCTGGCCTCAACGATCGGTCGCTTGACCCGACAGCCGTCCGACATGCTGGTGCTTATGGTCGCGGCTGCAGCGGCGGGTGGAATCGCGGCCACGTTCAACACGCCAATCGCGGGAACATTCTTTGCCCTGGAAGTCGTCCTGCGACGATTCAACGTCCGCAACTTCACGATCGTTGTGGTTTCCGCCGTGGTGGCCAATATCGTCGCTGTGGCCTTCTATGGCAGCTCGGCCGGGCTCGACCTGCCCGACCTCGAGATCAACAGCAGTTGGGAACTGTTCCTACACGCGATTGTCGGCGTGTCGGCGGCGATCGCCGGGATCCTATTCGTGCGCACGCGCTTCTTCACCGAGGACGTGTTTGAGTTCCTCGGCGTCAAGTTGGTGGCGAGGCCCATCCTGGGCCTCTTCGGTGTCGGCGTACTGGCGCTGATCGAAGCAGACATCCTTGGCTCTGGACTCGACCAGATCCGCATCTTTGCCGAGGGCGAGACTGCCGTCTCGACGCTGGCGATCCTGATGGTGCTCAAACTGGTCGCGGCATCGCTGACCATTGGATCGGGCGCATCTGGCGGAGCCTTCGCTCCGTTGCTGTTCGTTGGCGCGACGCTGGGCGCTCTGATGGGCACTGGCTTCGAGTCGGCTCTGCCAGGGATCGTCGGGCCAATCGGAACGTACGTGGTGGTCGGCATGGCAGCAGTCTTTGCCGCTGCGGCGCGCGCGCCGATGACATCGCTATTCATCGTCTTCGAGCTAACCGGATACTCGCTGATTCTGCCGCTGATGACCGCCGTCGCTTTGGCCACCGCGCTGGCGCAGTTGTTGACCAGAGACACGATCTACAACGTCCGCTTGCGACGCGCCGGGCTCGACGTTCAGGATGAGCAGGCTCCGTCCGCACTGGATGACCTGACCGTCGCCACGACGATGCGCACCGACACGCCGATTGTCTCGCGTCTGGCGACGATTCAAGACCTGGCCAACGCCATGAGCCAGTCGCGCGGCAATGTGGTCGCGGTGGCCGACAACCAGAACCGATTCATCGGGTTGGTCAGCGCGACCGATGTGACATCAGCCGTTGAGCGCAGCGAACTCGACCGGCGCGCCTACGACCTGGCCGTGGTCGCACCAATCTTTGTTCACCCCGACGACAGCCTGCGCTACGCGCTCTCACTACTGGTCGAGCACGATATTCGTCAGTTGCCGGTCGTCGCGCGCGAGGATGAGAGCCGCCTGATGGGCATGCTCACGCAGCGCGATGTGCTGCGCGAGGTGGCCCAGCCAAGCGACCGCGACCTCGCACAGCGGACGGCGCCGGCTCCGGTGCGCCGGCTGGTTGGAGCGGTCGAGATCGAGGCCCGCGTCGAGCCCGGTTCAACCGCCGATTCGTCGATGGTCTCGCAGCTACCGCTGCCTGAGGCTTCGGTCATCACGGCCATCCACCGAAAGGGCGCTGTGGTCATTCCTCGCGGCAACGTCCGGCTGGAGCCGAACGACCTGGCGATTGTCCTGTCGGTCCCGCCCGAGGAGGCGGCCGTGCGAGCGCTGTTCGTCAATCGAACCGACCAATCACGCTCCAGTTGGTGGTTCCTGCCCCACGCGCCCACAGCACACAATGACGACGCGCCGTCGCGATAGCCAGTTCAGGCGACGAGCGCTCAACGCCAACCCTGTTCTCACTCCGTCATTGCCGCGCTTGCCGCGGGTAAGAGAGGGTGTCTCAGATTTCAACGCTGTTGAGACTGTCTCAAAAGTCCCATTGAGTGGTTGAATCCCAGTCCCCGCTTCACGTAGGCCTGTGCATAATCGTGTTCCAAATCCTTCTGAGCTCCTGTAGGGGCGACCCTTGTGGTCGCCCGAGTTGGCGATTGCATTACTGACTAGATAGGAGCGGCAAAGCGGGCGACCACAAGGGTCGCCCCTACAACCTGACCAATAGCGCACCGACCGATTTGCGCGAAGGTCCCCGCGTGAAGCGGGGACTGGGAACATCGCGTTCTGAGGCATCATGTTGTGAGACTGTCTCAAAAGTCGGAAAACGAGAAAGGGCGGGGCCTTTCGGCCCCGCCCCCTCTGATTTGGACAGGATTGTCTGGTTGCGAGAACTACGCCCGGTTGCGCACGCGACGCAGGCCGAGACCAGCGACTGCCGCGACGCTCAGTGCGATCAGCAGGCCAATCAGGCCGGCTGAGACACCGCTGCCATCGGCGAGTCCACCGCTACCCGTGCCTGGGTACTCGGTGTGGCCGTCTTCCATGGAACCATCGTCCATCATGGAGTCGCCGTCTTCCATGGAGTCACCCTCTTCACCGTCGAGGTCCTCCATGCTGTCGCCGTCTTCCATCGAGTCGCCTTCGTCCATGGAGTCTTCCATGGCCATGGCGGTGACAGCGACTGCGGACTGGCCAGAGCCGGCGGAGGAGACGTCGGCGTCGGCGGATTCGCCGTTGAGCGTGAAGCTCACGTTATCCGCATCGTCGCGGTCGACATCGATGTACCAGGAGCCATCCTCGGCGACTTCGGTCGAGCCGAGCTCGTGGCCCATGTCGTCGACTACGCCAATCATGTCGCCAGGGGTCGCACCGGTGCCGTAGAAGCGGTGGGGCGGTTCCTGCTGCGCGCTGGCAAGACTCAACGTCGCAATAGCAACGGCAAGCCCCAACACCAATGCTCCAACCCTCGACATCAGTTTGTGCTGTTTCATCTCAGCATTCCTTTCTCAGGATTCCTCCCACACCCCTCGACAAGCAAGGGGTGTGGGATCCGATCCCCTCTCCCTCTGGGAGAGGGTCAGGGTCCCCTAGTTGCTGATGTAGAGGATGTCGTTCTCGGCAACCATGAAGTCACTCGAGCCCGGAACCATCGTGCCGTCAACCACCGAGTAGCGCACCCAGGCGGAGCCATTCCACAGGTGGATGGCAGTCGCGCCGCGGGCACTAACGAAGCCGAAGATCTCCGAGGCGGAGGTCTCGACACCGCAAGACCACGTCGAGAAGCCGGCCAGGTTGCTCAAGCAAGCCACGCTGGCCTCTTCCTCTGGCATCGCCATCTCGGTCGCGCCAGCAGTGCTGTCGATCACGATGACACCAGTGGCGTCATCAGCAGTCGCGCTGATCACGGAGTGACCCGCACCAACGACTGCGTACCTGACTGAGGCTTCACCGTCCTTGGTGCCCTTGCCAGCGTGACCTGTGCCGATAGCGGCGAGTCCGGTGTCCTCGGACACATCAAACATCACCGAAGTACCACCAGACACGGCGTTGCCATCTGCATCGGTGACTGTAGCGGTCACGGTGATCACATCACCGATGGAATCGCTGCTCATTGCACTCGCTGTAACGGTCACGTTGGCCGCGCTACCTGCCACTGAGAACATCCCAGTGTCTTCAAGGTCGCCCTTCTTCAGCTTGACGGTGTACTCGCCAGCCTTCAAAGCAGCGCCGGTTGTGCCCTTACCAGTGACGGTGACGTCCCTCTTACCACCCGCGTAGTCGCCGAGTGAGGCAACCATCTTGTCCGAGTTGACACGATTGCCATCGGAATCGGTGATGGTGATTGAGAAACCACTCCCTGGGTCGTTGGCGATACCGCCTGAGTCGGCGCCGGTGACAGCAAGCGTGACGGTGTCGTCATCGACCGTGCCATCATCGTCGGTGTCAACGTTCACGCTTCGTAGCGTGTCGGTGGCATCGGCAACTGAGATCGAGGTGGTTGAACCCGAGAAGTTCAACGTCAGCGGTTCTGTCGTTGCGGCGCCACCTGAGCCACTGACGATCGCGTAGACCGTGACCATGCCTGCCTTTGCAGAAGCTCCACCGGCCTTCTTCACGTTGACGACTATGGACGAGCCCACGTTGTCCATCATGTCAGCAGTTTCGGCATCGTTGTCTTCGTCATACTCACGGATGGTTGCGCCACTCTGGTTGCTGGTAACGCCTTGTTCCGCAGTCCTGCCAGGCACGCTGACGTCACCACCAGGGGCAATGACGATGATCTGGTCGATTGCACTAGCGTTCGCTTTGCCACCCAGGGAGTCGAGGGTGCTGATAACGAGATTGATGCCATTGCCGGTCGCAGCGTCCGTGCCGGTCTCTGGCTGGGTCTCGTCGTCATCTGTGTAGGGGAGGTCGTCCATCGCGTTGCCCAATGACAGCGTCGCGCTGGCCAAGCCAGTGCCAGGATCGCCAATCGTCACCGTCAGCGGCATAGACGGGTTCTGAACGCCTGTGGGGTTAGGGGTTCCGAAGCCGTTGTCGTCAACCTCAAAAGTGACCGTGTATTCGCCCGTAGGGGCTCCCGCAGTGTTGACCATGACGTCGTATAGAACCACACCATCTGTCGCATCCGTGTTGGGTGCGGCATTTGATGTCGCAATGGTGTCCAAGTCAGTGGTAATCGATTGAGTCGTTTCGGCTCCCTCACCCGTACGCACCAGCGACAAGCCTGTTGTCGGCACTGTCACGCGAACATCGGCGGCATTGTTTGGAGATCGGACCGTAACGCGGGCAGTGATTTGAGGCCCAGCCTTGACCCTGCCGTCCTGGTCTCCAACGATCTCGGTCTTGACGATTGCAAGCCCTACGACGCGGACTGCGTATTCGATGGTCGTGTCGTCAGTGCCGTTAGGAGGTCCGGCATTGCCCAGAGCATTGTCAGAGCCATACTCGGTGACCTTGACTTTAGCGTCGGTTGTGGTGGCAGCTGAACCTGCAGTGATTGTGACAAAGGCATCGGCAGTGTTTGGGTTGGTGATCGAGGTCTCAACACCATCGTTGTCGATGTCGTCCACGGCATCAGCGCCTGAATGACCAACGGTACACGTTTGACCGAATCCGAGCGTGATCACGCCACCAGACTCGCGACACTGGCCCGCCGCACTCGCCGACCCCATCGCGACGAACATTGCCCCGACCAGGGCGATCATCACCGCCACGGCCGACAAGTGAGACAGTCTCACAGACGGTGGGGTTGCGCGCTCGGCACTCAGGGCGCTTACACTCCCTGTCATGCCTCGACTATTCACTCTGGCTCAGGCCCGTCGATCTCTGCCGAGCATTGCGGCCGTGGTGATTGTCATGCGCAAGCGCGCGTTGCGTCTTGACGAACTGACGGCGCTCTCGTCGTCGATGCGCCGGACTACCAGCGCGGATGGCGACCCAACTGTGACGGATGACTCGGAGATGCGCAGCGAAATCAGCAAGATCGAGCGGCAGATTGCCGAGTTGATTGAGCACATCCAGCAACAGGGCGTGGAGGTCAAGGACATCCGCCGCGGACTCGTCGATTGGCGGGCGGAACGCGACGGTCGCGTGGTCTATCTCTGCTGGCAGTACGGCGAACGCACCGTCGGTTGGTGGCACGAGCTATCGGACGGATTCGCCGGCCGACAGCCGATCGTCGCCGACGAGTGGACCTGAGACCGGCCGTGTCACATCATCGCAGCCTGGCGCCGCCGGAGAAGCGCGGAGGCGGTCAGCCGGTGATCCACGCCGAGCTGCGCCGCCACTACGACGGCCTCTACGACCAGTTGCTCAACGGGCGAGCCCCGCGAGACGCGCGTCCCGCGCTCGATGTCGGCACCGGTGACGGTCTCACCCTGGCAGCGATCACGCAGGGCACTCCGCTGAACGGCGTCGCCATCGATTCCGATTCTCCCGGTCGATGGCTGGGACCCACGGAGTGGAGCGTGGTCCAGGCTGACGCGCAACGCCTGCCGTTTCCCGACGCCTACTTCAACTCGGCGCTCATGGTCGACGTCTTTGAGTGGCTGCGCCACCCAACGGCGACCCTCAACGAAATCGCCCGCGTCACCCGCGGGCCCATGCTGATCGTGCAGACCGATTGGGAAGGCCTCTGGTTCCAGACGCAAGAAGCGGAAGTCGGACGCGATCTCGTCCGCGCGTTCACCAAGGGGGCGCCGGAGCGGCTACGAGGTCAGATTACGGGCTCGGCCGAGGAAGCCAATCTGTCCATCGTCAGCATGTCAACCGAGTCGATCACCACCGACCGGCTCGAACTGGGCAGCCTCGCCTGGGACGTGCTCGAATCGATCCGCCGCTACCTCGTGATCGAGTCCGCCCAAGTCCGAGCCCGCCGCTTCGACCACTGGAGAGCGGAGCTGCAGCAAGCGGCCAACGAAGGTCAATTCAACATGCTGGTCCGTCGAGTCGTGGCGCTGTTGCAACCGCCGAATTCTTAAGAGTCATGCACGTTGACGTCATACCCGCGCTCCGCCGCGGGTATCTCGCAGTGCGGTGAATAAACGTCAGACAACACTTGAGCGAATTGAAGATGCAGTCGGTTGAAGGTTCACGGCGTGTTTAGCGGACCAGCGAGATTCCCGCGACGGAGCGCGGGAATGACGGAATGGGGAGACAAGCGACCCAGCGAGGGAAGGACGGAGGATGGTAATCACCTACGGCGCCCGCAGCGACGAACCGTGCGAGTGACCCTCGCGGTGTTCGTGATCTTCCATGTGCAACTGCAGTTCGCCGCCCAGACGCAGCGTGTGATGATCGTCGTCCTCATCGACGCTGTCATGGACGCTGCCGCGGGACACGATGGCCAGTTCCCGACCGTAGGTCTTGCGCAGCACGTCCTCGGTTAAGACAGCCGAGGGATCACCCTGGGCGATCACGCCACCCTCAGTCGCGTTGACGCAGATCACTTCTGCGTAGTGCTCCAGCACCGTCGACAGGTCGTGCGTGGTCATGATCACCGAGGTGCCGAGATCGGTCAGTTCGCAGAGCACGTCGAAAAGTTGATCATCCGAGACGGCGTCGAGGGCGGCCGAGGGTTCGTCGAGCAGTAGTATGCGCGGCTGCCGGGCCAATGCTCGAGCAATCAGCGCCCGCTTGCGCTGACCGCCAGAGAGCTCATGAATCTGACGGTCCTGCAGGTCCTGGACATCCATCATGGCCAGGGCGCGGTCGACCGCGATCCGATCGTCGCGAGTGCGAATCAGTCGTCCGAGCCGCGCCCTCCATCGAAACTGGTAGCGGCCCATCTCGACGAGCTCTCGGACCGTGAGCGGGAAGCGCCAGTCAACGTTGCTCGCCTGGGGCATGTAGCCCAGGAACGCCCGCGCGTCTTGCGGTGATTCACCGCCGACCAACACCTCGCCCTGGGACGGATGCAACAGGCCGGCGATGGTCTTGAGCAGCGTGCTCTTACCCGAGCCGTTGCCACCAATGATTCCGGTGAAGACCCCACCAGGGATGCTGACCGACAGGTCGTCGAACACGTGATGACCCTGGTAACCCACGCTGACATTGCGCAGGACGACTTCCGCTCCTGCAACGGGCGCGATCGTCATGCGTTCTCCGTGCTAGACCAGCGTTCGCTGATAGCCTCAATCTCATGCCCAGCGTAGTTGATGCCACCGACACCGAAATCGAACTCGATCGACCCGCGCGCGAGGTCGTCTCGCTCGTCCCCTCGTTCACCGAACTGGTCTGCTCCATGCGCCTCGGATCGCGGCTCGTCGGCGTGACAAAGTTCTGCGTCGAGCCGGCCGACACCGTGACCGCAATCCGCAAAGTCGGCGGCACCAAGAATCCCGACATCGAACGCATCATCCGGCTCAATCCGCAACTCGTCTTGGCCAATCTTGAGGAGAACAACGAGGAAGATGTCACTGCGCTGCGCGAAGCCGGCATCAACGTGTACGTCGGCGACATTCGAACCGCCGATCGGGTGCAAGAGGAGATCGACCACGTCGGCCGACTGATGGGCGGGATCGCCGTCAAGACGTCCGATGCGATCAAGGAATCGCTGGAGGAGCAGCGCCATATCCAGCGCCTGCGGCCTCGAGTCCGCGTTGCAGTCCTGATCTGGCGCAATCCATACATGGCGGCATCGGGCGACACCTACATCGGCGACTTGCTCCGAGTCTGCGGTGGCATCAACGTCTGCGAGGACGCCGCGCAGGGGCGCTATCCGCGGTTGCAATTGACCGACCTGATCGACCTCGATCCTGAGGTCATTCTGTTGCCCTCGGAGCCCTATCGGTTCCGCGAGCGCCACGCCGAGGAGTTACTCGCGCAGCACGGGATCTCGGCCGCTCGCAACGGCCACGTCTATCTCTGCGATGGCCAGAATCTCACCTGGTGGGGCATCCGCACACCTGCCGCCATCAGCGAGGTCGCCAGCCTCCTCGATCAAGCCCGAGCCGACTGGCAAGCAGAAGCTGAGATGATTCCCGAGCTGCCGCCGGGGCTGAATCTCAATGTCACCCAGCAGGACGTGGTCGAGTAGCGATGTTCGAGACCTTCCCCGCTGGGGGAGCGCTTCATTGCAGCCACTCTCGGCGCACATCTTCTACAACGGGCGACCGCTATCAAACATTAAAGCCCGAGCCGCGATCTGCGCCGCCAGCACCGCCGCCGTCGTGAGATAGAGCAGTCCCGTCGCCGCCATCATCGAGCGCATCCTCGCCGTCGTCCAGGCCATCCAACCGAACACCAGGGGCAACACGAACCCCACGACAATCCTCAGCCAGAACGTGGGATCGCCCGTTAGCGACTGGTCGCGACCGCCGACCGGATCGTCGACCGACACCGCCAGCGCGACTCCGAACAGCACCGCCTGCACGATCACGACGATCAGGAATGCCGTCGTGATCTCGACCAGTGGCTGAGCGGGCAGTCGCGGCGTAACCAGGTACCAGTGGCCCAGCGCCAGACCAACAGCCGAGAGTCCCAGCGCCAACGCGCCGAATCCCAGACTGACCGCCGTCAGTCCCTCGGGAGAACCGGACAGCGTCGCCGCCGTCAATCCGAGCGCCGCCAACGACAACCCGCTCAGTACCCAGCCCAGCCTCCGAGCCCAGGCGTCGCGATCGGTATAGAGGGCCAGATTGTGCAGCACCGAAATCGCCGTCAGTGCAGCGAGCACCCAGACCAACACGTCGCGAGGTCCGGATCGAACCGTGAACCCCTCGACGATGTCGCCGTCCAGCGTGAATGCTGTCCAGAAGGCCAGTCCCAGCACGATCGGCACCATGATCGTCGTCGCCCGGACGAAGCCCGGCGTCGCCTGACCGCGCAAGTGGACTGCATGCATGACCAACGCGCCGCCGACACCCAGCTCCAGCAGGAGCAACAGCAGCGTGTACGGCAACGCGCCCGACGCAACCACCGTCGACTACGACCCCAACTTCAGCAGCAACACTTCGCGCCTCAGACCTTCATCGCCAATCTCTACCTGGACTTGCAAGACGCGATAGCGGTCGTCGCGCCCACCGCGACGAAAGCGCAGCACATCGCCCTTGCTCCACGGATAGTCGGTCTCCAACGTGTCGAGCAACGCCTCACGACGCTCCGTAAACGTGTCCGACTCCCAGAACTCCGTCAGCATCAGATCCCTCCTGCGACAGACGTACTGAGGCAGCGTATCCCATGGTTGTCAATTCAATCTGAGCGGATTCAGCGGGCACGAGATGTGCCACAATGCCCCACATGAGCGATACCGAGACTTCCAGACGCTGGCTGCTCAAGGCCCTGCGCGAAGCCTCCGGCGAGATGTACGAGCTGCTGATGCAGGCCATGCATCGCGGCATGCCCGACGCCGAAGCACTGATGGAACGCGCCTGGCGTCAGGACACGATCGCCGCCTGGCAGCTCGGCCACCTGCTCTTCCAGGATGTCGAGGATCTGCCGCTGCATGACTTCGAGTGGCTGGAACAAACCAACCCTCCCGACTGCTACGAACAGCTCCGCGAGTGGTACCACCTCAGGGAACAGATCAACAGCGTGCTCTACATGATCTCCAGCCACGAGTGGGAACAATCGGCCACTCATCGCTTCCAGAGAGAACTCAGCGTGGAGAGCATCGCCCGCGCCATTCATCAAACCGACCTGGAAATCCTGAACACCTTACGCGCCCAGTTACAGCCAACGTAGGCTCCAATTCTCTCCCCTTTGCGGGGGAGGAATGGGTGGCTGTTTTCCCCAGTACGGAAGCAAATTATGTAGCTGGCCAACCCAACGCCGACGCCACCTCCGATGCCGCCCTGGAAAAATTCATCGTGTAGACATGCAGACCCGGCGCGCCTAGCTCAAGCAGCTCGCGACCCAGATTGACTGCCACCTCTACCCCAATTTCACGACGCTCCGCCGCACTCTTCGCCGTCTCCAGGCGCTCCCGAATCTCCGACGGAAACTCTGTGTTGTTCAACGCCGACATCCGTTCGATGCCGGCGACGTTCGTCGGCGGCATTACTCCCGGAATGACAGGCGTGTCTACACCTCGCGCACGTAACTGCCCGACGAATTGCTCGTAGTACTCGGCTCGGTAGAAAAACTGTGTGAGCGCGAAATCGGCCTCGGCCAGCTTGGCCGCGTGATGTGTCAGGTCCGCCTCGCGCGACCTCGCCATTGGATGACCCTCGGGATGCGCCGCAACGCCGATGTCCCAATCTGCCTGCTCGCGAATGAAGGAGACGAGTTCGGCCGCCGTGTCAAAGGCCTGGTCCACGGCCTGGTCCACGGCCTGGCCCACGGCTTGGCTCGCGGATGTTGCGGTCTGGGGTAAGTCGCCGCGTAGGGCGAGGATGTTCTCGATCCCGTCGCCGCGGTAATCGTCGATGATTCCAGAAACATCGCTGCGCGAATGGGCGACGCAAGTCAGATGCGGCATCGCCTCGATGTCATAGTCTTCGCGGATCGTATGCACCCAGTCCCGCGTCGGACCGCGGGTCGTGCCGCCCGCGCCATAGGTCACCGACATGAACTGTGGTTGATGCAGCGACAACCGGGCCAGCGTCTGTCTCAGACGCTCAACTCCCGCCTCATCGCGCGGGGCAGAGAACTCAAAGGACAGCGTTGGACCCGCATCAAGCAGTTGCGTGATGCGGGCCATGTGCTGCGTCCATCTGCTGGAAGTAGACAGCCCTCACCCATGCCCTCTCCCAGAGGGAGAAGGCATCAGTGGGAGAGTGGTGTTGGTGTTAGACGCAGGAGCGGGCTTGCGACGAGCCGCCACCGTCGGCGGTGTCGAAGCTCGAACCACAGGCGCACGAGTGCGACGCGTTCGGGTTCGAAATCGAGAAACCCTGCTTCATCACGTCGTCAATGTAGTCAACGCGAGAGCCGGAGATCAGCGGAGCCGATTCCTCGTCGATCAGGAAGCGCACGCCGCTCTTCTCGATGACCTGGTCGCCAGCCTCGGCGTCCATCGCCAGGGCCATGCCGTACTGGTAGCCGGAGCAGCCACCGCCGACGACAAACACGCGAAGCGCGCCCTCGGCAAAGCCTTTGTCCTCGAGCAGAGACTTAGCCTTCTCAGCGGCCAGGTCAGTTACGTCAAGCATCTCAGTCATCTGAAAGACCATGAGCGAGTCCTCTCATCGGTGCGAGTTTGACTCTGAGTGTAGCGCATCGAGGCGCCGGTCGATCTTGGCTCGCGGGGGAATGACGCCCATCCGCAACTACCTTTCAGAGTCTCGGCTGGTTGGCCCGACCACGGCCATTAGCAATCAGGAAGGGATAAGATGCACCAGTACATGTGCGAAGCAGGGAGAGTGGCATGACGACGGGTGAGGAATCGAGGCCGGCGACGCTGTTGGAACTGTACCTGGTGCGTGACCAGCTCAACAGCCGGATCGATGATCTGCAGAAGGTGATGTTCTGGGGGTTCGGTCTGTTGGCGGCACTGCTGATCGCGCTGATGGGCGTGGTGCTCAGCGGAGCGGGCTAGAGATCGAGCGTCCACGGTCTGTTGGAAGCCCAGCTGATCCCCTCGCGGCCTGAGCGCCGACGCGGACGCGGCGCTACCCTGAGCTCATGGAACGTGCCTATTTCGACCACGCCGCGACTACTCCTCTCGACCCTCGTGTTCTGGAAGCGATGGTTCCCGCCCTGCAACATGGCTGGGGTAATCCCTCGGGGATCTATCGCGAGGCTCAATATGCCGCCGCCCTGCTTGACCAGGCACGCGATGACATCGCCGGTGTGCTGGGCTGTTCACACTCCGAGGTAGTGTTGACCTCCGGCGGGACCGAGTCCGACAACCTCGCCATTCGCGGCGCGGCATTGGCTCGCGCGCATGCTGGCCGGCATCTGATCACCCAACAAACTGAGCACCATGCGGTCCTGCACACGATGGAGCAACTGGAGCATGAAGGCTTTGAGCTGACCATCCTCGGCGTCGACAGCGACGGCTTTGTCAACCCCGAGGAGGTCTCGGCGGCAGTGCGCGATGACACGACGGTAGTCAGCATCATGCTGGCCAACAACGAGATCGGTGCGGTACAACCGCTGGCCGAAATCTCACAGGCGGTGAAAGAACGCAATCGCAAGACGATCGTGCACACCGACGCGGTGCAGGCAGCCGGCGCGGTCGATATCCGCCCCGACGCGCTGGGGGCCGATCTCATGTCGCTGACGGCGCACAAGATCTACGGCCCCAAAGGCGCGGGAGCATTGTACGTACGGCGTCGGACGGCGTTGCAGCCGCTGCAGCTCGGCGGCGGACAGGAAGAGGAGCGCCGCGCTGGCACGGAGTCGGTGGCGCAGGCGGTCGGACTGGCGAAGGCGCTGGTCCTGGCCGAGGAAGAGCGCGCGCAGCGAACCGGCCACACCTCCGAGTTGCGCAATCGATTGTGGCGCGAGCTGAACGAGCGCGTCCATCCGATCCGTCTGAACGGTCCGTCCGACTGGTCGCGCCGCTTGGCCAACAATCTGAATGTCAGTTTCCCCGGCGTCGAGGGCGAGAGCATCCTGCTGCAACTCGATCTTGAGGGATTCGCCGCGTCGTCAGGCAGCGCTTGCAGCACGGGCAGCACTGAACCGAGCCATGTGCTTAGCGCCATCGGGATCGACCCTGACACCGCACACAGCACGCTCCGCCTGAGCCTGGGCCAGTCGAATACTGATGATCAGATCGACGGCATCGCGCAGACGATCGAGGAAATCACGGCGCGACTTCGGGCGTTGTCGCCGGTGTAGGATCGGCGGCACTTGGAGGTGAGCAATGGTCACTGCTGAACGACCGAAGCTATCACTTGAGGGCTCCGTGGATGAACCCATGGAAACCAAGTCCGTGGCGTTTCCGCTTCGGTTGCAGTTGCCTGTTGAATGGGAATTGACCGATGAGCAGCTGCTGGAGCTGGCATTGCTGAATGAGGAGTGGTACCTGGAGGCTGACTGCGAGGGAGGACTGTACATGGCGCCGCCACCGGGACCGTTGAGCGCGGAGCGAGAGTTGCTGATTGCCTCGCAAATCTTGTTCTGGAGCAGTACAAGCAATCGTGGCCGTGTGTTCCCTTCGGCCACCTTCCGCCTACCGAACGGTTGGCGCCGCGCTCCGGATGCGGCCTGGATCAGCGACGAGCGTCTATCGGCCATCGCGCTGGATAACGAAGGCATATGGGCGGTCTGTCCGGACTTCGTGGTAGAAGTGCGCTCTGTCAACGATCGTCTCCAGCCTGTGCAGACGAAGATGAAGATGTGGATCGCGCAAGGTGCTCGGCTCGGGTGGCTTGTTGATCCCCATAACGAAGTCGTCTGGGTCTACATGGAGGAAGAAGACCCCAAGCGGCTGGAGCGGCCGGAATCAGTGACGGCGACCGGAATCGCCGATGACTTGACGGTTGACTTCAGCCGGATTTGGCCGCGTCACGATCCAGAGCCAGAGACCAGTTGATCTCGGTTTGCAGGAACCGGCCAATCTCGGCAAACTCGACTTCGAGTTGTGACTGGGCGTCATCCGATAGCGATTCGAACGCGGTCAGCGTGACGGACAACCCTCGAGCCCGGCGCTTCCGATCCCAAGTGCCGACCAGGCGTCCATCGATCAGCGCGCAGGAGCGGATCATGCCACCGCCGGCATTGATTCGCTTGAGTAGGTGTTCCGGGACATCAAGGTCTCGCTTGGCATAGCCAAGGAGGTAGGGATCGAACGGGCCGAGCACTCGAAGGACGTGATCCGGTCCCGCCAATACCTCGTCAATGCCCTCTGCCGCTTCGAGGGTCATCCACATCGGTACGTCCCCGACCCGAACCTCAATCAGTTCATCGATGATGGCGTTGACAGCAGGTCGTGATTGCGCCGCAGGCAGTCCAGTCCACCAGCGGAAGTCGGCGGGAGTCGCAGGACCGTAGGCGGCGAAGTAGCGACGCGCGAGTTCCGCTCCGGGATCGGCTGGCTGTGATCCTGCATTGGGCAGCCAGCGGTCGATCAGTACGTGAGATTCTTCGCCGTCCTGGTCGGCGCCGAAGCAGATCACGCCACGCATCGACGCGGTGCGCAGCAGATGACGAGTCGCCTGACCTTCGACTGGCAAATCCGCCGAGCGCAGGGCATCGGCGACATCTGTGCGCTTGAGCCGGTCGTGGCGAGACAGGTACTCGCGAAAGAAATCCAGGACTCGAGCGTGATCCTCATCAGTGATCCCCAGGTCTGCTCGACGCTTGAGCGCCTTGGCATCCATCGCCTCGCCGAGCAGCTTGAGCATCCAGCGGTGATCTTCGGCCGGGACCAGATGCAGCGTGCCGCGCATGAACCAGTTACGAACGACTGATCGATCGACGTTGCGCGCGCGGTCGACATCGGACGCCGTCAGGCCGGTGGTCCTGCTACCGACACCCAGCAACCAGCCAAGCCGGTCCTGTGCCTGAATCGCACCAGCAAGGCGAACGCCGGACGGCACATCCGTCGCACGATGCGCACCAACCCCCTGCGCATGGAGACGCAGACGCCTGGCTTCATTCCAGTTGAGTTGGCGAACTGTGCCGTCACCGGGCATGACGTCTGGGCCTTCACTCCTCGGGGTTTGCTCAGGCTAGAACGACACAGTTGGTAGGCTCAGCGTCGTGACTAGTGGTCGACGCGATGAATGGCAGCCGGATCAGTACGCCCGCTTCAAGGCAGAGCGGGAGCAACCGTTCTATGACCTGCTGGACCTGGTCGAACCGGTTCCCGGCGGTCGTGCCGTCGACCTCGGCTGTGGGACCGGCGCGCTGACTCGGGTGCTGCATGAGCGGACGCAGGCTGCTGAGACAGTCGGCATTGATCGCTCAACGGCGATGCTGGAGAAGTCCGCTCAGCACGCAGGCGAAGGCGTGCGATTCGAGCGCGGCGACATCGCCGAGTATTCGGCTACTGATCTGGATGTCGTCTTCGCCAACGCCTCAATCCAGTGGGTGGGCGATCATGCGTCGTTGTTTCCGCGGCTGGCAGCGATGCTCAAGTCAGGCGGACAACTCGCCGTGCAGATGCCCGCCAACGAGGACCATCCCTCGCACGCCGTCGCTCGGCAGGTCGCGCAAGCAGCGCCCCACCACGAGGCACTCGGCGGCTTCGTCTACCGACACTCCATTGAGTCCCCCGAGTGGTACGCCGAGCAGTTCGCAAGACTCGGCTTCGCCGAGCAACACATCCGGATACAGGTCTACCTGCATCGTCTGCCCGGGCCCGAAGACGTCATCGAGTGGGTCAAGGGCTCGCTCCTCACTGGCTACCGAGATCGGATGTCGTCAGAGGACTACGAAGCGTTCCTCTCGGACTACCGAGACCGTCTGCTGTCAGAACTGCCGGACGAACGTCCATTCCTCTACACATTCAAGCGACTCCTGCTCTGGGGCCAGGTGAGATAGGGCATGTTCTTCGAGAGACTCAGACTGAATGCGTTGAATGACCATCGTGCTGCGACCGAGCAGGTCCACGATCAAGTCCGGGACTGAGATCGGCGCGGCCTCGTGTATCCTGAGTCCGACGTTGACGGGAGTTGGCATGGTTTTTCCGACGATTGACACCGGAGGGGCTCCCATCCCTCTGCTTGACCCCGTGACCGATGTCGAAGAAGAGCTTCGCTCGCAGTTGCTCGTCTCGACGGTGGACAAGGTCTTTGGCTGGGCTCGACGATCCTCGCTCTGGCCGGCCATGTTTGGCCTGGCTTGCTGTGCAATCGAAATGATCGCGACAGCCAACGCCCGCTACGACTTGGCGCGTTTTGGAGCCGAGGTCTTCCGCGCATCGCCGCGGCAGGCTGACCTGATGATCGTGGCCGGCACGGTGACCTGGAAGATGGCGCCTCCGGTTCGGCGCATCTACCTGCAGATGGCCGAGCCCAAGTGGGTCATTTCGATGGGCTCCTGCTCCAACATCGGTGGACCGTTTGCACATGGCTACTCGACATTGCCCGGCGTCAACAATGTGGTGCCAGTCGATGTCTACGTGCCCGGTTGCCCGCCGCGACCTGAGTCGCTGCTGGCTGGCCTGATGCTGCTGCAGCAGGTGATCGACGACGAGCACGCGCACAACGGCCGCAAGCGCCGACCGGAGCCAACCGGTGACTTCTCGAAGATGCTGCCCGAGGGCGACCCGATTCGCGCCGAACTGGAATCGCTCTTCCCGCCGTTCCTGACCGCCGACGGTCAGCCGCGCGACAGATTCACCGGCGCGCTCCCGCACGACCAGAACTTCTACAGCAGCCGTTAGCCCGCTAGGGTGTAGCAGAGCAATCCGAGGGGACTCGAAGGGAAGCGGACATGGTCTTCGGCAAAGGCATGGCCAAGGGACTGATGACCGTGCTCAAGCACGTACGCAAGCCGGTCGTGACCGTCCAGTTCCCCGAGGAAGAGCGCAATATCCCGCCCCGTGCGCGGACGAACCTGGTCTGGTTTGTCGAACGCTGCACTGGTTGCTCGACCTGCGCTCAGAGCTGTCCTGATGGCTGCATCCTGGTCGACACCGAGCCGCGCGAAGATGGCTCCTTCCTCGTCAACCGCTACGAGATCGACTTCCGCCTCTGCATGTACTGCGGACTCTGCACCGAGGCCTGCCCCTATGAGGCAATCCAGGTCGGCGGCTCATACACCAACGTGGTGACGAACCCCAACAACCTCTACAAGGACAAGGAAGACCTGATCGAGCTGGCCAACGAGTATCTCGAGCAGCACGACTGGGTCTACCCCAACGGCCAAAAGGCGGTCCAACAGACCGTGCATCCCTCAGAACGTCGTCAGCACCACTAGGTCTTTCGCAATCCGAACCACGTGAGGGTGTCTCACAAGTCAGCACTCCCAGTCCCCGCTTCACGCGGGGACCTGCTCCTTCCCCGGTAAGTTACCCACCACCAGATAGCCCGTACTGCCCGAGCGGGTCCCCGCGTGAAGGAGGCCTGCGCGTAAATCGGTCGGTGCGCTATTGGTCAGGTTGTAGGGGCGACCCTTGTGGTCGCCCGCTCTGCCGTTCCTATCTGTTCAGTAATGCAATCGCCAACGCGGGCGACCACAAGGGTCGCCCCTACAGGAGCTCAGAAGGATTGGGAATACGATTATGCAAAGGCCTCCGTGAAGCGGGGACTGAGATTCATCCAACTGAGGCTGACTTGTGAGACACCCTCACGTTCCTGAAAGCCCCGCGCCGACCATAGACGCCTCTGTCCAAACCTTCGCTATGCCATAAGCATGTTGCGTCTTATCGACCATCATTAGCATCTCACCGCTGGTCCGAACAGCCTCGCATCATGACCGCCACCAAGACAGGCGAAGGTCCTGGCCTTCATTGACCGATGCTGGCCCAAGACCTCCTCAAGGCCGGATCGTAGTGCGAGTGCGGCGGGAGAGATGATCTCCGCTGCTCGGCTTCCACCTATTCTTCCTCGTCGACGAAGGCCCAGACCTCGGTCAGATCGACCTCTAGTCCGTTGAGCACGGATTCCCCGGAGAGTGTGGCCGGACGCTCCAGCATTTCTGGCTCCTGGCCCGGGCGGTACAACCAAACGGTCTGTCCGATTGGGTCGACTAGCCAGCCGAGCTCGGCGCCGAATGTGAGCCAGCGTTCCATTCGCTGCTGTTGAGCCGAGAGCGAATCGGATGGAGACCGCACTTCGATCTCGAATGTTGGACACACTCGCCAGAAGCCCCGCTTTGGTCGATCCTTGGCTGTGAGTGACGCGATGAGTTCGGGGCTGAGCCAGGAGCAATCGGGCGCCAATGTGCGCTCTCCGAGGTTGGGATGGCTGACCTTGTACGTGCCATCCGGATCGCGAACGCGCCCGCCTCCGCCGGCGACTCGCCAATTGGCTACTTGCCGACCCAGCTCGCCGCTGATGTCCGAACTGTTGCCCCCGGCGATTGTCCGCACCTCCAGTTCAGAGTTTGGCCCCAGCTCTATCCTCCAACCTGGATTCTGCTGGTTGATGCGTTCCAACTGCTCATCGCTGAGGACGACTGGCATGGAGATGCGCAGGCAGACATCGCGTAACTCCCAAGGCGCTAGCTGTTCCTCAGCGCCGTTCGGATCGGTCGCGATGGCTTCGGCTGTGGTCATCGTTTAGCTCCGTTGAGCAGATCGTAGCCTGTTCGACCAGGAGTCGGCACCGAGTTGGTCTCGTCGGCTGATAGACTGCGTGTTGGCTCAGCGTGCCTGTGACGGGGGAGGTTTCATGGCGACGATCACTATCAATGGACGTTCGGTCGAGGCCGAGGTTGGCGCTCCGCTGGTCGAGGTCATCAAGAATGCCGGCTTCCCGATTTCCAACCTTTGCTACCTCGACGGACTGCCCCCATACGCGGGCTGTCGCACCTGCGCGGTCGAGGTCGAAGGTATGCGCGGACTGCCGCTCTCCTGCACGACCAACGTGATGGACGGCATGGTCGTCCGCACCGATACGCCGGAAGTCACCGAGATGCGGCAGGAAGTCCTGGCCGTCATCCTCGCCAACCATTCCGACCGCTGCCTCACCTGTCACCGCATCGAGCATTGCCGCACCGGAGAAATCTGCCTGCGCGACAACGAGGTCACCCACCGCTGCGTCACCTGCTCCAAGAACTACCGCTGCGAACTGCAGACCACCTGCGACGCCGCCGATGTCGGCCGCGCCAACGTCGAGCCCTACATCGACGAAGCCCGCACCTACTACCGCGAGAAGCAGCCCGAGCCCGACCGCGCCAATCCGTTCTTCGAGTTCGACCCGCAGATGTGCATCATCTGCACCCGCTGCGTGCGTGCCTGCGATGACCTACGTCACACCACAGCGATCACGCTGGCCGGTCGCGGATTCTCGACCCGTATCGCCTTCGGCGCCGGCGGACAGATTGACGAGTCCAACTGCGACTTCTGCGGCTCATGCGTCGATGTCTGCCCAACCGCGACGTTGATGGAAGCGCCGAACAAGTGGGTCGCGCGACCCGACAAATGGGTGACCACGACCTGCACCGAGTGCTCGATGGGCTGCACAATCCAGATGGGCGTCCGCGACGGACGCGGCGTCCAGGTCCGGCCTGGCAACGGCAACGATGTCTCCCGTTCACAGATTTGCGTCCGCGGACGCTTCGGGTATGACCAGACCCGAGACAAGGATCGGTTGCGCGCAGCCACCATCGGACGCGGCGAAGACGCATTCGAGCAAGATAGCGACGCAGTCGCCGAACACGCCGCCGCTGCGCTGGCTGCGATCATCGCTGAGCACGGTCCTTCGGCTGTCGGCATCCTCGGCTCCGGCCAGATGACCTTGGAAGAGCTGTTCGCGCTCAAGACGCTGGCCACCCGGCTTGGCGTGACCAACCTCGATTCATCGCTGGGCGCCATCACGTCCGCCATTGGCGACGCCCTGAACGACGCCTTCGGGTCCGAGCACCTGCCTTCTCGACTCACGACCGTCGAGACTGCCGACCTGATCATCGCGATTGGCGATGACATCTCCTCCTCCAACAATGTCCTGGGCGTACGGATCAAGGACGCCGTCGCCAACAACGGTGCTTCGCTGGTCAGCATCTCTTCGAGACACAATCCACTGGCCGACTATGCCGTCGACGAAGCGCACGCGATCCATCCGGCCAACGGCGACCTCGCCGGCGTCGCACAGGCGCTGGCCACAGCCGTCGTCAAGGACCTTGACGTTCGCACCGGACTCTCCGGCGTGGACGGTCTAAGCGATGTCAGCGGCAGCGCCGACGGCGCCGATACCGCTGCAGCCACGATCCTGCGCCGACGCGGCGGTTCGGTCGCAGTCATCGTGGCGCCGTCGCGCTCCAACGCCGCTCAGGCGAGCGCACAGGTCCGTGCTGCAGCCAACCTCGCCATCGCGCTGGCTGGCCCCGAAGCCGCGCCGGCTGCGCTTCACGTTCTGCCACCTGAGTCCAACTCGGTCGGCCTGCGCGACCTGGGCGTCGTGCCCGGTGAGGACGGACTCGATACTGCCGGCATGCTGGCTGCGGCCCGCGAGGGATCGCTCAAGGCAATGCTCGTCGCTCGCGACAATCCGGTGCTGCTGCACCCGGATCGCGCCGCAACCATTGCCGCGCTCGAGAACCTCGACGCCCTGATCGTGTTCGACGAAGTCGCCACGGAGACCGTCGAGCGCGCGACTCACGTGCTGCCCGACGTGTCCTCGTTTGGCAAGGACGGACACATCACTAATGCCGACCGCCAGATCCTGCGGCTCAGGACGGCAACGGTTGACCAGCGCAACGCGCGCAAGCTGGGACTCTGGTTGGCTGCGATGGCCGAGCATCTGCCTGCTGTCGACACGCCGACCACAACCGAGGACGGTGAACCGGGCGATCCGATTCCGGCGCCGGCGCAGCCTCAAGACCTACAGCAAGCTCGAACGGCGCTCACAGCGCTCGACAGCCGCTACTCGGTGCTCGCCGAACCAGGCGCAACACAAACTCGCATGCCAATCAACGGCGCAGCAACGCAGCGATTCCTCAGCGTCCCACAGTCCGGCGCGAGCAATAGCGACAGTTCGTTGACCCTGCTCACCGGCCGCGACCTCTACACCGACCGCTTGACCGCCTCCCGCGGAGATGTCAACGCCGACCTCCTGCATCGCGCCGATGGCCTGCAGATCAATCCAGCCGACGCCGCCGCACGTGGCATCGAGGAGGGCGCAGCGGTCAGCATTGCCGCCAACAACGCCCAGCTCATTCTGCCCGCCGAGATCACCGAAGACGTGCCAGTCGGCGCAGTTTGGGCCTCGGCGCTTCACGACGCCGGAGCTGTGCAGGCCCTGCAAGCGGTGGACGCCGATCGGTTGGCTGCCGTGGAAGTGACGCCAGCCACAGGCTGACCTCTCACTTGGCGGCAAATCACCGCTCCTGAAACGCCTCGAATGACGGCTGACGGTTATCTCCGTGTGCTCGGGGCGAGCCATCGGGATTCCCTTTCGGGAACCGCAGGCGTTCCGGTCTGCACCCAACACTTTGAGAATCGCGATAAGCTGCAGGTCACTCACATTTGCGTCACAGAACGCTGATCAGAACATTGGCTCTTTGGCCCGGCTTCCGCTTCATCACAATCCACTGATAGTTCCGGACAAGATTTGACATGACCCAACAACATCCATACGCAGACCTGGCGCCGCCGCGTGGACACTACGTGTTTGTCGACGGCCCCTCGATCGATGGCACGCTCGGCCAGGTGATCGGACAGCCGCCTGGTCCGGATACGAGGCCTGACTGGCGTCGGCTGGAAGCGTTCGTCAAGCAGAACTGCGGACCCGCGCCGTATACGGCCACCTTCGTCTTCTGGGCGCCGGGACAGAAGGGCTTCATGCACTTCCTGCGCACATCGGGATTCTTCATTGAGCTTGGCGACCGATTCGAGCGCGGCCAGAGCTGCGCCGAACTGATCCACGATCGCGTCGCGCGTCTGAACGAGGCCACCGACCCCGACCAGAGCTGGCAACTGATCGTCGGCACGCACAATCCCGACCTGATCGCGGCGCTGCCCGAACTTGCCAACCAGGCAGAGCGAATCACAGTCTTCGGCTTCAGCGAGTTCCTGCCGGAATCTCCAGAACTGGAGAACGAGATCGACTTCTTTGACATCGAAGATGACGCGCACCTGTTTCGCACGCCGCTGCCTCGTGTCGAATTCGATGAAGATGGACAAGAGATCCCTTCGACTCAACCTGAACAGGGATACCAGCCGGCTCTGGTCGACCCGCCGGCCCCAATAGCGCCCCGTGAGAAGCCAGTGTTTGCGCGTTCGGCGGACCCTCCCACGTCGGCCGACACGCGTGAGTTCTACCTGGTTGTCGACGGACGAAGCATCGAAAAGGAACTGGGCGAAATCCTGGGTGAAAAGCCCAACCCGGGCACACGGCCCGACTGGGGCACCGTGCTCGAGTTCGCACGTAGCCACTCGCAGGCGCCTCACGGCGAAGTCAAGGCGCTCTTCGCGCATATTGCCCCCGGACACGCCGGATTCCGACGCGCACTCAAGGATCTGGGCTACGCCTCGATTCCCGTGCGTCCAGATGAGATCCAACTGATGCGGCCAGTGGTCGAGGAGTTCATCTGCGGACTGCTCGCCGCGCGAACCCTTCGAGGCGACGACGGCGTTGCGCCCGACATTATGGTGATCGGCCACGGACAAGCCCTCTTCGACGCACTCACCGACATTCCCAAACAGGGACAACGAATCGCCGCGCTCGGCTTTCCGGAGCGGATGCCCCCGTCCGACTTCTATCCCGGAATCGAACGGCTCGACCTGGAACGAGATGCCCGAGCCTTCGGCGCCGAACTACCGCGAGATTTCGGCGTCGACGTCGACAACTTCGATCCGGACGAAGAGTTGTCGCGATTGTTCTAGGGCGTGTTCACATGGGGCGGTTCAGTCCACGGGTTACCGTCATACCCACTGAGATTTCCGTCATACCCGCGCTCCGCCGCGAAGCCTGCCCCCGGCTTGAACGGGGGTATCTCGCTGCATGCAGCGACACTGTCTGTGCAAAAGCACGACGAGATTCCCGCGCCAAGCGCGGGAATGACGGAGGAACATCAAGCTGGGGTGTGACGGAATCTGCCGAGTCTTTCGAGAGCCCGTCTACAGACTGAACGGTAGAGCGCTGCCGATACCGAATGTGACGCCCGCCGCCAGGATGCCGACGAACACCGACCGTCCCGCCGAGTAGAGCGGATTGCGGCTGGTGAATAGCGACGTGAACAACCCCGCCACGCCAAGGGTCGCGACGCTGGCAACGACCCCAACGATCAGCGCCCAGTAATCGACGTTCCAGTCGGCGGCGTGCCAGATCAGGAACGGCAGCAGTGGAATGATCGCACCCAGTGAGAACGACACGAAGGAGCTGATCGCCGCTTTCCAGGGATCGCCAAGTTGGTCTGGATCGAGCCCCAACTCTTCGCGCACCATGGTGTCGATCAACGACTCTGGCTTCTCCGCCAGTTCGGCGGCGACCTGCTCGGCCAGCTCATTCGAGAGTCCCTTGGCACGGTAGATGGCGACCAGTTCGCGGCGTTCCTCCTGCGGATCGAGGAGCACTTCGTCGCGTTCCATCGCAATCTGACGCTGCAACACTTCTGACTGTCCGCGTACCGAGATGTACTCTCCCGCCGCCATTGAGAATGCACCCGCGAGCCAGCCGCCGATTCCGGCGACCAGCACAGCCTCGGAACCGATCGCGACGCCGGCGACGCCAGCAATCAGCGCCAGGTTCGAGACGATGCCATCGTTCAGGCCGAACAGGACGGCGCGAAACGTCGATGCGCCCGCCGTGCCAATGCCGGCATGGCCCTCTCCGATCGCGCCTTCCGCCCCGAACTGTGGAGCGAGCTCGGCGAGTGTCGCGCGATGTTCACGCTCCTCCTCGGCCAGATCGCCGGAGTCGGGATCGGAAACATACTTCTGGATATCAACCAGCTCTTCACGCCGGAGCTGGGAGATGATGAATCCAAGCCCCCAGACGCGCGCCTGGAGCGCCATCAGCCTGACGCGCAGCGACGGTCGATGCAGATCGGTTGGAAACTGCTCGTCGCCGAGCAGTCGCACCCAATGCGTGGCGTGCCGTTGCTCCGATTCCGCCATTCTGCTCAGCACCTGGCTGGACTGCGGATCGCTCATGTCGGCCAGCCGGTCATACAGCCAGGCGGCGTCGAGTTCGTCGCCGATCATCTCTCGCACGCGTTCCCGGCGCTCGTCGGTCAGGGGAACATTCGCCTGCGGCGGATCGAGGGTCGTCATGCCGGCAGTGTATCCCGCGACATGGGATGTCCCGTGGTATGCGCGATGATCTGAACACAATCGAAACACCACAACCCAGCCACGCTCAATGCGGAGATCGCCCCATGCTCAAGCTCGGATTGCCCAAGGGCTCGCTTGAAACTTCCACCTTCGACCTCTTCCGACGCGCCGGATTTGGCATCTCTGTCAACTCCCGCTCTTACTTCCCGCAGATCGATGACGACGGCATCACCTGCACGATGTTCCGCGCCCAGGAGATGGCGCGTTACGTCGAGGACGGCGTCGTCGATGTGGGAATCACGGGACACGACTGGGTCGTGGAGACCGGCGCCGACGTGGTTGAGGTCGCCGAAATGACCTACAGCAAAGCGACCAGTCGTCCGGCCCGCTGGGTGCTCGCGGTACCCGCCGAGTCCGACGTGCAGGGAATCGAGCAGCTCGAAGGCGGCGTGATCGCCACCGAACTCGTCCGCACCACGCGACAGTACTTCGAGCAGCGCGGAATCGACGTGCGGGTCGAGTTCAGTTGGGGCGCAACTGAGGTGAAGGCGCGCATCATCGACGCCATCGTCGATGTCACCGAGACCGGCTCGTCGCTGCGAGCCAACAACCTACGCGTCATCGCCGAAGTACTGCAAAGCACCGCGAGACTGGTCGCAAACAAGGAGGCTTGGGCCGATCCTGTGCGTCGCGACAAGATCGAGGCGATCAACACCCTGCTCCAGGGTGCGATCTCCGCGACCAGCAAAGTCGGACTCAAGCTCAACACACCTCGCGGCAGCCTGGAGGATGTGCTCGCCGTGATCGGCAAATTCGGCGAGCACGCCCCCACGATCAGTCCCCTGATCGACGACTCATGGGTGGCGCTGGAGATTATTCTCGATGAGCGCCAGGAGCGTGAGATGATCCCCGAACTGCGCCGCGCCGGCGCCAGCGGACTGGTCAGCTACCCACTGAACAAGGTCATCTCCTGACGCGTCGGAACTTCAAGCCTCTTGGCTCAAGGCTTGTTCACATCAACGCTGTGAACACACACAACCCACATCGAATATCGCGCTCCCCCTTGCAGGGGTGGCAGCCGAAGAGTCTGCCCCCGGCTTGAACAGGAGCTGAAGGGTCCCGCTGCCCATCGCCTGCACCCTGAACCACACATATGGCGGTCCGCTCACCCACACGAACGGCTTCAGGTCCGTCAGATTGTCCAACGAGGCAATCTCGAAACGGCAATCGGAGATAGAACCCTACTGTTACTGTTCGACCTCTTCCGCGGACGGTTCAGGATCCTCGCTCGGAAGTTGGGTGCGGAACCGCTCGGGGACGTGATGGCGAGGATCGCCGCGGCGGAAATCGCTCCAGCAGTCGATCTCGCCTTCGGTTGTGATAGCGCAGGCGGCCTGGTCGCCGAACAGGCCGACATAGGTGCGGGCAGCAGTCGTCTCCCGGTCGGGTCCGCCTTCATAGAGAGTGGTAAACGGGATCGCCCACGATTGGAAGCGAATCAAGTCCGGCGGGCAATACTCGACATCCGCGTGAAAGAAGTGGGAGCACCAGTGATGGGCCTGGTGGCACTGCAGTGACCCGTCATCAACGATGCCGCAACCTTGCGATCCAATGACGTGGACGTTGCGGAAGACCTGGTTGTAGGGTTTCGGCGGCCCAGGTGCGGGCGGGGAGTCGTGAGTACGGCAGCGGACATCGCCCTCGGCAGTCACGCCGCAAAGTCCGTTACCGCTCGGAGCGATCCGCGTAAACGGACCGGCATCGGAGACGAACTGCTCAAAGTTCATTCCGCCCCAACAGGTTGTTCGACCCTCAGAGTCGAGGGCGCAGAACCCTCGGCCGGTGCCAATCAACTGGACAAAGCCGCTGTTGGTCGGCGCAGCTCCGGGCGATCGTAGTGTTCCCCAGCAAGTGATTTCTCCCTCGGTCGTGAGTGCGCACGCATAGTGCCGCCAGGGATGTACGGCGATCTGAACGAGGTCGCTGCGCTCAGGCGGCATGAGTTGATCGATGCCGGAGAGGCTAAGGTCCGCGTCGGGACCGCGGTCGAGGATCTTGTCGACCGTGGCTCGCACATAGGCATAGCCGGCGCCCCAACAGACGACCGTCGACTCGACGGTAATGGCGCAGCCGTCAGTCGGACCGAGGCTCAAGTCGGTGAACGCTCCCTCGGGGACGTCGCGAACGAGGGACGTCTCGAATCCCCAACAGGCAATCCCCCCAGTGTCGATGAGGGCGCATACAGCAGTGGGACTGATCTCGATCTGGACTGGCGTCTCTGCACGGGCCGGAACAGTGAGCAACAGGGCGAGGAGAACAAACGCAGCGAGCGGCACGAAAACGCGGGCAGCAGTCGTGATCGGAGGCATGAGGCGCATCTCCGCAGTGATTGGGAGCAAGATAGAGGAGATAGCGAAGCGCAAATCGCCATCAGTGGCAGAAGATCCCGCCCACTACCGCCGAAATCTCTGTTCTAACTGCCATCACCTCACCCCGCATTATGCAGATAGGGCTTAGGATCGCTGAACGAGACAGCATGATTGGAATACAAGATGGCATTGCGAACGGCTGCCGAATACGTCGAATCACTGCGCGATGGTCGAGAAATCTGGTACCGAGGCGAGCGCGTCGATGACGTGACCACGCATCCCACGATCAGCAAGGCCGTCAAACACGCCTGCATCGACTATGAGATGGCAGAGTCGGACGAGTACCGCGAGCTCTCTACCTACGAGGAGGACGGCGAAACGCACTCCGCCTACTACCGCATCCCGCGTACCACCGAGGACCTGCTCAACCGCTCCAGGCTGATCGAGGCGGCCACCGCCGAGGGCGACACGCTGGTCGTGCTGATCAAAGAAATCGGCACCGACGCGCTCTTCGCACTGCTCGCTGTGACCGCTGAGTTCGAGGATCAGACCTACTTCGAGCGGGTCAAGGCCTTCTACGAGCATTGCCGATCCAATGACCTCTCGCTCGCGGTCGCGCAGACTGATATGAAGGGCGACCGGCTCAAGCGCCCAGCGCAGCAGGCCGATCCGGACATGTATCTGCGCGTCGTCGAGCGCCGTCCCGACGGCGTGGTAGTTCGTGGCGCCAAGGCTCACACGTCGGTCGTGACAAACACCAACGAGGTGATCGTCCTGCCAACCCGCGCGATGGGTCCGGACGAACAAGATTGGTCCATCGCGTTTGCACTGCCGGTCAACACACCCAATCTGCGCTTCATCGCCTCACCGTTCGGCGACGGCGCATCGCATGATGGCGAACGACCGATCTCTGCCGTCCGCAAGATGATGGAGACGATCACCATCTTCGACGACGTCTTTGTGCCCAACGATCGCATCTTCCTCGACGGTGACACCGACGCGGCCGGACATCTCGCCTTGACCTTCGTCGAGTACCACCGGTTCACTGCTGTCTCGTACAAGCTGCCGCTGATGGACGCCCTGGGCGGTTGCGCGGCGCTGGCAGCCGACTACAACGGCATCCTCGGCGTGACACACGTCCGCGAGAAGTTCATCGACCTGATCGACTACGCCGAGACGACGCGCGCACTGTTGGAAAAGTCGGCCGAGCGCTGCATTGCGAAGTCCAACGGACAGGTCGCACCTGACCCGATGACCGTCAACCTGGCCAAGTCGCACTTCGCCCACGGCTACCACGAGGCCGTCCAGCACGTCCAGGAGATCGCCGGCGGCATCCTCGTGACCGGACCTGGAGACGAGGACTGGCAAACCGAGGAGCTACGGCCGTTCCTGCAGAAGTACCTCGCCGGACGGGACGGCATCAGTGGCGAGCAACGGATGAAGCTGCTCAACTTTGTTCGAGACCTGACCTCCTCCGACTACGGCGCCTACCAGGAGGTGCTGGCGATCCACGCCGAAGGATCGCTGCAGGCCGAGCGGCTGCAAGTGTTCCGCGCGTTCAACGAGAATGGCGGCGCGCGTCGGGTCATGCGTCTCGCAGGTAGAATGGCAGGAGTCAGGTAGATTCTCTCGCTCCCCTCGCCCGGGGAGCTGCCGACAGCCTGCCTCGGGCTCGTCCCGGGGGCTGAGGGGGACCCTCAGAGCGGCAAGAATGGGAACTGGCGACAAAGGACGTTCCATGCCCGAACTTCCGCTGTTCCCCTTACAGATTGTCGTGTTTCCCGGCGAATCCGTACCCCTGCACATCTTCGAGCCACGCTACCGACAACTCGTCAAGGACACCCTCCAGTCTGGCGAACCGTTCGGCATCGTCCTGACCCGTCGCACTCGCCAGACCGCGACACCCGAGGACCGTGAACCGACACACGAGGTTGGTTGCACGGTGCGCATGGAGTCGAACGAAGCCTTCCCCGACGGACGATTCAACATCAGTTGCATTGGCGAGCAGCGCTTTCGAATCGTCGAAAAGCTGGGCGAGCGTCCCTACTGGGTCGCCAACGTCGAGTTACTCGAAGATCCCCCGGACGCCGAGTCGGCCGAGGCGTACAGCGCATACAGCGACACCGCTGGTCTCTACCGCGAGCATCTCGGACTGGCCCTGGCGCTCCAGAACTCCTGGCAGCGCTCCTACCGGCTCCCGCGCCGACCCAATCCGCTGGTCAATCACATCGCCTCAAGCATCGAGGCCCCGGCGTCGGTCAAGCAGGAAGTGCTCAAGTCGGAGTCGACCGTCGAGCAGCTCAACCTGCTCAGTCGAATCCTGAGAGCCTCAAATCGCCAACTCATCGATCGAGTCAGCCTGCATCACAAGCAGCGCTACGAGGGTCTCGGAGTCGGCAACTGAGCCCAGGCGCTACTCGGTCAGAGGAGCCAGGATGTCCACCAGCTCGGCGACACTCTCGATGTCGGCGGCTATCTCATTGGCACTGAGAAATCGCGCCCGCCGATAGTAGTTGCCATGTAGATCATTGGCAATCGCACGCAGGGGGCGAATCTGATCGTTTCCGGTCAGCTCCCAGGCGTTGTTGAGCACAATGCTGAAATCGCTGTGCTTCTCGTATGTCCAACCGTTTGCTGCCGCGACGGCCTTGGCCATGTGAGCGGCAGCGCCCCACGCCTTCTCTGACGCCTGGTGCAAATCGCCGTCAGCTAGGTAGCTTCTCGCTCGCTCCAGGAATTGACGAGATTGCTGTGCGACGTCTCCCACCTCAGCTCGATCTGCCGTCGTCATTGACCTACCTCTCACACCGTCGTCCCGATTCCATGTGATCGATGATCACTCACAATGCCTCGGCTCCATTCTGACGGACGTGCCGAGCCACCGTCAGCCGCAGCAACTCGGTTGGACCTTCGGCGATACGAGTCGAGCGGCTGGTTCGATAGAGCCGCTCCAGCGGATGACCGCGCAACAGCGCCTGCGCTCCGTGGAGTTGAATCGCCCGATCCACCGTTCGATGCAGGCACTCCGAGGCCAACCACTTTGCTGTCGCGACCTGCGTGCCAGCCGTTGGATCGTCTGCTTCTCTCGCTTCCGCTGCCTGATACAGCGAGGTTCGGGCGGCGAAGGTGTCGGCAACCATGTCGGCAAAGATGGCCTGGACCTGCTGCTGTTCCGCCAGCGGCTGACCGCTGCGATGCGGCGCTTCGATCCGTTTCAGCGTCGCCCGAGTGACCCAGCGCGCCCACCCGACGCAGTCGGCGGCGACACCTAACCGCATCCGATCGATATTCTGCATCGCCCGAGGCAGTCCATCGCCGACAGCCCCCAGCAACCGCGATGCCGGTACCGCAACCGAGTCGAACATGAACGGGGAGTGGGTGCTGCCGTCGATCGATGCGCCCAACTCTCCCTCGGTCACTCCCTCCGCGTCCCGATCCACGACCAGCAACGCGGTGCCCTCGTCGGGCACATTCGCGACCACCACTAACCAGTCCGAGGAAGCGCCGCCAGTGACGAATGCCTTCGCGCCCGTGACCAGAAATCCATCCGAACCGTCAGAAAGCGTCGCTCGCACTGCCTGTGTCGGCGATCGCTGACCGTCTGCCCGTAACCCCTCGGTGAAGGCGAACGCTGTCGTTCGCTCGCCTCGCATCACCGGGGAGTACAGCGCCTCGCGCTGGGCTTCGTTGTCGGCCAGACGCATAATGCCGGGACCCGAACCCAGCACGCGTGACGCCAACGGGTTGCCGCTCAGCGCCAACGCTTCATGCGCTGCCGTGAGCAAACGCGGACCCGCGCCGAGTCCGCCGTCCGACTCTGGAACAGCCAACCGATAGAAGCCCGCCGCATCGGAGCGTCGTGCAATCTCACGTCGCAGGTCGGCCGGCGGAGCCTCCGGATCGACGCCTTCTGTAATCGGATCAATATCCGCCTCGACAAATGCGAGAATTCTTGTCTGCAGGTCGGCCAGATCGTCAGCAAGTTCGAAGTGCATGAGCGGGACTCCTGGGATGCTTGCGCGGGACGCTATCCCTGTGGATACCGCTATTCCGTCATCTGCGCCAATTCAAAGTCACGCAGATCGAGCGACTGCGCCTGCGTCAGCACGACTCCCAGCAGGCGCGACGACCCGAGCAACAGTCGCGCTCGCACCAGTTCCTCTTCCGAGACGTCGGCTCGCGCCATCAAGACCACGCCGGCAGTCGCAGGCGCAACGTTGAGCGTGGACTCGTCCTCGAGGGAATCGGTCAGCAGCAAGACGTAGCCCTTGGGACGAACGGCGCGGAACGCTCCGCGCAGAATCATCTCGGACCGGTCAACCACACTCCATGACGCGCCGGCCAGCCAGTTTGGAGGTGTCGAGTAGCTCAATTCAAACGCTGGACGCCGACTATCAAGCCAAATCACGGAGTTCCCGCGGGCAGCGAGCGTTTGCGCGGTCTGAATCAGTGTCGAGGTGACCGCCGAGGCGTCATCGAGCGGCGTCAGCGCAATCACGCCGGAGAGAGGATTGAGAGCATTGGCGATGAAGACGGCGTCATCGCGGGCCGATCCGCGCTCCTGGGTGGCCGAGACCGTCAGCACGGACGACTGCTGCCCAACCTGATGTGTTACCTGACCTGCCGTCTGCTCGGCTTCAGCAGAGACCACCGCCAGCGGCTTGAGACCGATGCGGCCCAACTGGCCCAGAGCTGTTGTTGGACCACTCGATTGTCGTCGCGCGAACACCCAGGCGAATGCGAGCCCTGCGGCCAGGCCAATCGCCGAGGCCCACGCCGCTGTCCATCCGGTCGAAGGGGCCACTTTGCGTGCGCCCGGTCGGACCAGACCGAGCAGGTCGAGTCCTGCTTCGTCGCCGTAGCGGACATATGCCTCATCCACCGCGGCGTGCGCCAGCGACAAGGCCAGTGCCTCAGCGTCCGACTGCCGCGATGCTCTCACCGTGACCCGAATCAGGGTGTCAGTCACATTGACGGCCACGCCGTCAAGCTGCGGTAGCCCGTCTGCGCTGGCCAGCATGCTCGATGTCGCCGACTCCTGGACGGATCGATCCATGACCAGCGCCGCATACTCCGACGCCGTCCGACCTTCCCGCGCCCACAGGTGGACATCGGCGTCCCAGGCGTCGACTGACGACTGAGAGGCCATCACCGCGATCAGCGCAGCCACAGCCGCCGCCAGGATTGGCAACCACCAGGCAAACCCATTGCGCAACGCCAGGGACCATGTCACAGGTCTGAGTGTATCTGGGCAGTCCGACCAGCAACCGCTCGAAGAACAGAACACCTCGGTCTGGATCGCATACCAATCGTCATTCCAGGCTCCACGTCGTCATTCCCGCGCTTGCCGCGGAACCTCGCCGATTCCACCGCCGCCACCGCGCATGACACCCCCACATTCCTCCCCCACTGGGGGAGGTGCCGAAGGCGGAGGGGACACGTCGAGCAACCTCCCAACGCCAGACATGACGTGTCGCGCTGAGCCCCGCCCCATTCTCGATATCCGACTTTGAGACAGTCTCATGTGAGACTGTCTCACTTGTCGGCCGTGGCGGTAATGATCGCCCTGGTCGGGGCGATGTTCGTGGCCATGGGGTCGGCGAGTGCTGCAACTGGCCAAGTTTCGGTCGAGGTTGGCCAAGATTCAGCAAACATCGCAGTTGGTGATGGATACGTAGTTCAGGTGGGCGCCAATAGCCACAACGTGGCAGTTGCGACAGCGGACTACCAATCGCCGAATCTAATCGTCACTGGCGTTAGTGCAGGTACCACGATCGTCACGATGGTTGACGCTGACACCACGGACACGACCGCCCTGGCAACGAAGACCTACGAGGTCACTGTCTTGCCTTTCGGTTTTGCCAAGATCGAATCCGACGACAGTGACAACACCGTCAAGGCGGGAACTCGCGTTGAAGTCACGGCGACCCTGAACTCTCAGACAGCTAACAGCACGGTCACCCTGACAGTGCCGACGACAGGGCTCTCGCTTGTCAAGACTGACATCGATGGTGCAACCCCTGACGGAACTACCCAGTCGCAGACCCTCGACACCAGCGCTGCCGTCAACACTGAGGGCGTCGTCACGGGGAAGACTGCTACGTTCACCGTGCTAACTGCCGGTGCGCCGCTGGGTTCCTACACGCTGACCTTTGTGGCTGATCACGACGGTGTAGACGCTGATGCCACGAAAGATGTCACCGACACATCGTTCGTATTGACGATCGGCGACCCCGGAACTGGACTGGCCTCGGCTACGCTGGGTCCGAACAACGTGAACGCGGACGGTACTGCTGTTGATCCCAATGGAAGTCCAGACAAGACAACAAAGCCTAAGGGTTCCACCATCCACCTGGTCGTCACATCATTAAACTCGCTGGGCGAAAAGTCCAACCCAGGTGATGTTTCTCAGGTAATCGTGTTCGCTGTTGGCGGGACGATTGACGGTACGACAAAGCTGAACACCGAAACGTACACGGAGAACACTGATGTGGCGGGTGATGAGGTTGGCGCTACCAAGGCGTTCTCCGTTCACCGCGCTACTCCAGGTGTGGTTGCTGTGAGCGCTACCGTGGTCGGTACGGCTGGCGATGTCAAGACTAACGAGGTTGAATTGGTCTTTACCGGTGACGCTGAAGCCATCAACCTCGGTGACCCGAGCGACCAGCTCGGTCAGAGTGAAGACGAGATCACAGTCGAAGTTACCGCGATGGACGACGCCGGAAGTCCCGCTGCAATCTCACCTCTGCAAATCACAAGCGTGAAGGTCTTGGATAGCGAAGGCAACGCTGCCAAGAACATCACGGCAACCGAAGCGCAGAAGCAAGACACCAAGGGCACGGAAGACACGGACGATGACACCAACATCACCACCGCTGTGGTGATCACGCTCTCGACGGGTACCGCCGCGAAGGCCGACGCTGGAATGTACACCCTGGAAGTCAAGCTTGGCACGAAGGACACAGCCACAGTCGACTTCGTAGTCTCCGGTGGAGCCGCACACGTCGCATTGACAATCGACAACTCAACTCCGAGTGGCGATGACGAGTTCATTACGGCGACAGCGACTGTTACCGACATGGCTGATGGTTCGGGTAACCCCGTAGCGGACGACACTCCCGTTACGTTCTCTGCGAGCGGTATGGGCCAAATCTTGGTCAACACCGATGCTGACGGTGAAGTGATGACCAAGGATGGCAAGGCCACCGCTACGTTTGTCGTGGTTGGACCCGGCCGCTCAGTCGTGTCCGCAATCGCCGGAACAGGTCGAGACGCGGAGCGCGTTGAGAGCAGTGTCGGCGCCGAGGAGCCGGAAGCCATGCCAGAGGAAGAGGCTGGCCTGAGTTGCATTAGCAGCCTCAGTGGGTTCTCGACCTGGACCTGCGATGTTGAAGCCTCGGCCTCCGAGATCTTCGACTGGATCAGCTCTCGTGGCGCGACTGCTCTGCACCTGAACAGCAACCGCATGTGGGTTCGCTACTCGGTCGTCGATGGCGCGATGGTGCCGGGCTCGAGTGACTTCATGGTCACGAAGAGCGACATCCTCTACATCAGCAACTAGGGACCCTCACCCTAACCCTCTCCCAGAGGGAGAGGGGATCGGATCCCACACCCCTCGCTTGTCGAGGGGTGTGGGACGGGAACAGACCCCCGCATGCGCGGGGGAATTGGATTCCTGAGAAAGGAATGCTGAGATGAAACAGCACAGACTGATGTCGAGGGTTGCAGCGTTGGTGTTGGGGCTCGCTGTTGCTATTGCAACGTTGAGCCTGGCCTCGGCGCAACAGGAACCACCCCACCGGTTCTACGGACATGGCGCGACCGCCGGTGACACCATCGGAGTAGTCGACGACATGGGCGACGAGATTGCCTCGACCACGGTCGACGAGAACGGCTCCTGGTACATCGACGTGGACCGCGACGCGGTGGAGGGCGTGACATTCACGCTCAACGGCAAGTCGGCCGACGCCGAGGTCAGCCAGGAAGGCGCAGACCTGACCGAGGTCGTCGTCACGGCCATGGCCATGGAAGACTCCATGGACGAAGGCGACAGCATGGAGGACCTCGACGGTGAAGAGGGTTCGATGGAAGACGGCGACTCCATGATGGACGACGGCGACACGCACATGGGCGACACCGAGTACCCGGGTACGGGTAGCGGTGGTCTCGCTGACGGCAGCGGTGTTTCGGCTGGGCTGATTGGCCTGCTGATCGCGCTGAGCATCGCCGCAGCAGCCGGTCTCGGCCTGCGCCGAGTCCGCAACCGGGCGTAGTCTTCGCGCAACCCGACAATCCTGTCCAAATCAGAGGGGGCGGGGCCAAATGGCCCCGCCCCCTCTCGTTATCCGACTTTTGAGACAGTCTCACAACATGATGCCTCAGAACACGATGTTCCCAGTCCCCGCTTCACGCGGGGACCTGCTCCTTCCCTCCACGAGACCCCCACCGGCAGATACTCCGGGCCGCCCGAGCGGGTCCCCGCGCGAGGCGGGGACTGGGATTCAACCACTCAATGGGACTTTTGAGACAGTCTCAACACCCGCATTCCCCTCTCTCCCTTTCTCGATTTAGGACTTTTGAGACAGTCTCAATAGGTGCAGGCATCCACGAGGGCTGCGTGCCCGAAACGCCAAACGAGAATCGGTAACTGTGCCAGTGAAGGTTCTCAAGTAATCTCGTGCAATGGGCAGTGGGCAAACCTGGCAAGTAGGGCGAATCGAGCGCCTGAGCCTGCTGATCACGTTGCTGCTAGCAATGTTGCTGGCAGTGCTTTTGGCAATGGCCATTCAGGCGACGCCGGTCCTGTCAGGTGAAGCTCGCATCCACCTCGACGTGCATGTGGATCCTTCGGATCCAGAGATCGAGCTGCTGCTACAGCAGGCAGGCTTCGAGATTGAGCTATCGGTGCCCGAACTGGGCCGCTGGCAGGGTTGGCTTCCGTCGCACCGGTTGGACGAGTTGCGCAGCCTGGACGGTGTCATTTCCGCCGAGACCCCGCACTACGGCAGGTTCGCCTCCGGCAGCGCTCTGACCGAGGGTGATGAAGCGCTGCACGCGGCATCCGCACGGACCAGGTTCGATGTCGACGGCTCCGGCATTCGCGTCGCCGTGATCTCTGATGGCATCGTTGGGCTACCACAGGCCCAGGATGCCGGCGAAGCGCCCAAGCTGACTGATGCTCAGGCCTTTGGCGCCGGCAGACTCAATCGCGGCCAGGAAGGCACCGTGATGATCGAGATCGTTCATGATCTCGCCCCAGGTGCGGAGATTTCCTTCGCCGCCGTGACAACGGATCTCGACCACATCGCCGCCGTCAACTACTACGCCCAACGAGTCGACATCATCGTCGACGATGTCTCCTACGCGTTCCCGGCCGACCAACGCAGCGACGTATCTGTCAATACCACGAGAGCATTGCGTCATCCCAATTGGCCGATCAGGTTATATGTCACCGCCGCTGGCAACTGGGCGGAGTCGCACTGGGCCGGCGAATGGCGTCCCGGAACCGACGGCTTGACGATCGGCCTCGCCAATCCTGGAGCGACGCATCGTTTCAGCAGCGCCACCGGGTCGGGCATGTTGTACGGGGCCGGTAATGCGCTCACTGTCGAACCGGATTCTCAGATCCGGCTGGCGCTCTTCTGGGATGACGAATGGGGACGCTCGACGAATGACTACAACCTCTTCCTGATGTCGGGAGATGGGAAGATTCTCGCTTCAAGCGAGACCACGCAGGGCATTGGGGCAAACAGCCACATGCCTCGCGAACACCTGGAGTATGTCCACGAGGGCGAAGCCATGGAGATGTACGTTGTGATTCAGAATCACAACGACGATGCCGAGCCGGTGTCATTCGATCTCTTCGCCTTCCATGCGGCCGGCGTGCAACTGAGATTGCATCACAGCACACCGACAGGCAGCATCCTGGCCCAGGCTGACGCGCAAGATGCCCTCACGGTCGGCGCGATCAACGTCGGCCGGGACACTGTCGCTCGGTACTCAAGCCGTGGACCGACGGTCAATGGCGCACCCAAGCCCGACCTGATCGCCGTTGACCGTGTGACCGTCTCGAACACCACGCACTTCGCGCCCAGATTTTCCGGATCCTCGGCCGCAGCCCCCCATGTCGCTGGGGTCGCAGCATTGTTGCTCGAGGCGCAACCGGCGCTACTAGCCAAAGACGGAGGCACTGCACGTCTGGAACGACGTCTGATCCGTGACCTGTTGATCGACACTGCGCAAGACCTCCCACCTGAGGGGCACGATTCAGCCTCCGGAGCTGGATTGATCAACGCCGACGCCGCGATCGAGGCAGCGACCAGTCGGATCGCAGTGATCACGTCCATTGCCGACCGCGGACCTGGCACGCTGCGAGAGGCGCTGGACGGAGACGCGACGATCCTCCTGTTCCAGTCCAATGGCCGCAATCGCACGGTTCGCCTGGAGTCGCCGTTGCCACTCCTGCAAGGCGGACTCACCGTCGATGGTCGCGCCTGGACATTGAATGCGTCCGCGGTTGATATCGGCATTCGGCTTGGCGATGAGACGGAAATCTGGGGGCTGACCGTGCGCGGTGCGAACGACGTTGGCATCTCGGTCGAGGGCGATGCCTGTCAACTCAACCAGGTCACGGTGGACGCCAACGAGGTCGGTATCAGGATTGCGGGTGAGCAGGCGACGATCGACGGATCGATGGTGCTGAAGGGCCGTACACATGGCATCGAGATCATCGACGGTGCGTCTGCCTCCATCTCGGCCAGCATGATCGATTCCAATCGCGGCGCCGGTATCCGGATCTTCCCCAATGCCGGCGATGTGAACATCGGCCCCCAGGGTGAACCGCCCGCGCCGACACTAGCAAGCAATCTGCAGATTCCCGTCGGACAGCTTGACTCAACGTTCCCCCAGCCTCGAAGCGGACTCAGTCACTCGCTCAACGGCACCGTCAGCATCGATGGACTGCCAGCGCCGGCTCACACGACTGTCAATCTCTATCTCGATCGCCGGCTGGCGGCGGCGGTCGCAGTCGATGAATCTGCGCGGTTCGTCGCGACTGCAACCGGGCCCGGAACCGAACTACGTTTCGCAGTCAACGGAGTGCCAGTCGAGCATCGAGTCGACTTCCATGCGGGCGCCGAGACGTCAATCAACCTTCGTGCAGTCAGCCGAGACACCCTCCAGGCTGCCGACCGATCCGGTGATCACCAGACGGGAGCGAATCTGTTCCGCAACAATCTGGCCGGAGTCAGGATCATGCCGTCGGCGGGACCGCCATCAGGAACGCGGTTCGTCTGGGGCAACCTGATGCAGCGCAACCGGCTGAACATTGATTCGGACCTTGCTCAGCCGGTGATTGACGGGTTGACCTGGAGCGCGTCCGGCGTGAATGTCAGCGGCAAGGCCAGCGACGCGGCCCTCGTCCACCTCTACGCCGGTCCTCCAGCGACCAGGCGATACGCCGCATCGACCGCCGTCGTCGACGGTCGCTTCGACTTTGAGCACGTCAGTGTCGACCTGATGGCGTCCGAGTTCTCGGTGATCGCGCACTCGTCAGCAGGACAAGCGACGGCAGAGAGCTCGGTACATCGCGAGCCTCCGGCCGGCGCCATCACCAGCGTCACGCCTGACACCGGCTACATCAACGGTGGCGAGGCAGTTCAGATCTGCGGCGTCGGCATCTCGACCAACACATCCTCGCCCCGCGTCTGGTTTGGCAATCGACCCGCACAGGTCGACTTCTGGTCCGGCGAGTGCGTGAGTGTCACGACACCGCAGTCAACTGCCGGACGTACTGACATTGCCTTGCTTCTCGGTGGAGCTCGACCGATCATCGCAACAGACGCGTTCGAGTATCGAGCCGAGCGCGTGGTGCGCCTGCATCAGGGTTGGAACTTTGTCACCTGGTCCGGTCCCGACACCCGAATCACCAGCGCCTTCGCCTCACTGGCCGGGGTGACGCTCCGCGCCTATGCCTGGGATGTCGATGCTCAGAAGTGGCAGGTATTCGCCACAGACCTGCCGCCGCAAATCAACAGCCTGCGCAGTGTCAGCCGGGATCAGCCATTGTGGATCTTCCTGGAGACGCCCGATATCGATTGGTCTCAGCCAGCGCCCGACTAGACCCCGACTAGGCCCCGACTGAGCCTGACCGGACACTCGTTATCATCAAATCGAATCATCGAGACGACTTGCAAGAACAGCAAGAACAGCTTGCCACCGCCGAGAGGACCTGAAGATGACCATCGCAAAGTTCGACGAACCACAGGCCGGCGTCGATCTGGGATCGGCCACGATCGTGGTCGATGACACCGCACTGAATGACTACTACGAAGGTCTCGAGCTTGACCTGCCGCAGGGGGCCGACACGGCTCCGTCAATGGTCGCAGCGAACGCCGACCTCTCGACTCGGATGCACTACGCCAACGACTTTGGCAACCTCTGGCTGCGCCAGGAGTGGGACTTCCGCAAGCCGCTCAAGCCAGGCGCCAGCTACGAAGCGTCTGCTCGCTCACTCGACATCTACGAACGACGCGACCGCAGCGTCATCCTGACCGAAACGGTGCTCAAGGATGAGGCGGGCGATGTCGCCGTGGTCCAGCGTCATCACCAGTCGTTCGTCCTCTACCAGAGCGAAGGCCAGGTCACGCTCAGGGATCCTTCAAAGAAAGAGGGAGCGAAGAGTTACTCCCTGCCCGAGGGCGAAGCATTCGGGCCACTGATGCGCACGATCTCACTGGAAATGTGCGGCTCGTTCTTCCACGGCAACAAGAACTACCACACTGACAAGGCAGCGTCGGAAGAGCTCGGCTTCACCGACGTTGTTGTCGGCGGCAAGATGACCATGTCGCTGATCGGCGAACTGCTCGACCAGCGATTCGGCGACGCCTGGAAGTCCTCGGGCAAGCTGCTGGTCAAGTTCGCCAACATCGTCTGGCCCAACGAGGCTGTCGCGGTCAAGGGCGTCCTGCAAGGCGTCAACGAGGAAGATCCCGAGCGGCGCAACATCGCCTGCTGGGTCGAGAAGGACAATGGCGTCGTCGCCGTGGTCGCCGAAGGTAGCCTCAAGCTCTAGGTTCCGACAACCGCGGAGACGCCATGACAGCCGATGTCACCGTCTTCGTCCCAATCGGCATGAGACCGCTCACCGGCGGCCAGCGGACCGTGCGCGTGACAGGCCGCACGGTCCGAGAGGTCGTCGCCGACCTCGAACGCCACTATCCCGGATTCTATGAATCGCTCATCGAGCAAGATCGCCTCCGGCGCGGCCTGACCGTCGCCGTGAACAGCGTCGACCAGCCCCTCGGTCTACTGGCCAAGGTCCCACCAGACGCTGAGGTTCACATCCTCCCCGCCATGGCCGGCGGCAGCTAGATCACGACCATCAACAAGGCGATCACGCCCACCGCGAGCGCCAACGCGGCGAGAAATGTCATCGTGTGCCGATTCGCTCGTCGTTCGGCGCTCGCCTCCGATTGAGCAAAGCGGGCATCAATTTGATCCTCAAGCGTCGCCAGTCGCTCCTTCGAGACGACCGACTCGCTCAGTTCCTCTTCCAATGACGTAGCCAGTTCAAGGCCGACCGCCGCATCCGTCACCTTCGCCTTGACGAAGGCGTCCCGTACTCGCCGCCCGCTCATGATCGCCACGTTTCTGCCCCACCCGAACTTGGATGATGGGCACTGGCGGAAGATGCCTGTCTGCAGGGATATCCGCCCTACCTTCCATTGCGTTTGCTATGGCAAACACCACTCGTACTTGACTGCAAACCTCGCTCTCTTCAAGATACGGAAGTTCGCATTCTCTATTGCGAACACTTCCCGTTTCCTATGGAGAACGACATGCGCAAGTCGCGGACGCTTGGGATCGATTTCAGCAGACTGCTGGTCTCAGCGATTACCCTGGCGGTCGCTGGATTGGGGATCTGGTTAGCCACCGACCTGACCTCGGGTCACGGAACATGCAGAACCCACCATGAGTACCGCGTCTACGACGGCACCCATGACGGCGATAGCGACGGTGTCGGCTGCGAGACGCTGCTTGCGCCGCCAGGTGGCCCACCTTCTTCTTCCTCGTCGACATCCTCCGCTAGCGGCGGCAGGTACGACCGCGACAACTGGAGCTTCAACTCGTCCTCGGCCCGGGCGACGTTGATGTGTGATTCCACAGAGCACGTCGACCACATCGTCGCGCTGAAGGAGGCCTACGACTCCGGAGCGGCCAACTGGACCAATGCCCGCAAACGACAGTTCGCCAATGACCTGACAAACCTGTGGTGCCTCAATGCCTCAGTCAACATCAGCAAATCCGATCATGACCTCGCCGAATGGAGCGGCGGCACCTGCAATCAGCGACGCCATATCGCGACCGTCACTGTCAGGGTGAAATCAACGTACGGCCTGAGTACCGACCAAGCAGAGGCAAATGCCATTAGCTCGGCGCTAGCTGCGTCATGCACGGCATCAACACCGACCCAGACGACACCAACGCCGCAGTCTTCATCGACTCCATCGACGTCGGAGCCATCGGCGACATCGGAGTCGCCGGCACCACCGACTCCCGACGAATCTGCTGCGATCGATGAGCCTGGCGATCCATTCCCTGCCGGGCGGATCGTCGCGCGGCGTGTTGAGCGAGGCCGGACCGAGTTTGGTTATCGGGTTGAAGGTGGTTCCATCGTGCTGCCACGAGGGCGCTTCCTCCCCGCTTCGGCTCCAGTTGGCCGATGGCTCAACTCCACGCCCGTCGAAATCGACGGTCAATCGATCGGCAAGATCAGCGCCCGCCTGCTCGAGGACGGACGCATCGAGTTCTCATTTGTGCCAACGGACGGGGAGCGCTTCCTGCCGCGCAGCAGGTTCTTCCCGGTCAGAAGCAGCGGCCAATGGCTCGCTAGCACCCTGATTGATCTGGACGGCTGAACGTCCAGGCTCGAGAGCCCTGTCATACCCCTGCTTGCCGCGGATTTCTCGCTGGACTCAGCACTCCTGTCCAGTCAGGCTGTGCGAAGGATCCGGCGGAACAATCAGCGATGTCTTGTCAGGGTCGGACCGAATATCCTGTGACAGATAGCCAGTCAGCACAGCGAGGAGCCACCGATGACCACTGAGACCAAACCCGCTTACAACGTCGTCGGAACACGACCGATCCGACCCGACGGCGTCGACAAAGTCACCGGTCGTGCCCGCTACGGCGCCGACATTGATCTGCCCGGCATGCTTCACGGCCGCCTGCTGCGCTCGCCGCATGCCCACGCCCGCATCCTCAGCATCGACACGTCACGCGCGGAGGCGCTCGACGGCGTCAAGTGTGTCGTCACGCACGACAATCTGCCCGGAGCCGATGACGAGTACGTCGACTTCGGCGAGTCGGTCTCGCCCTACAAGTGGGTGCTGCAGAACGTGCTCGCTTCGGACAAAGCGCTGTACCAGGGCCACGCCGTCGCCGCCGTCTGCGCGACAGACATGCACATCGCCGAGGACGCGCTGTCCTTGATCGATGTCCAGTATGAGGTGCTGCCGCCGGTGCTGTCGGTACATGACGCGATGGCCGAAGGCGCGCCAATCCTGCACGACGGTATGAAAACCGTAGAAATGGTCGCCCGGTTCGTGCCGGGTGAGGGTCGCGGCGAGCGCGATTCCAACATCGCCTCACAACTGGAGTTTGAGAAGGGCGACCCGGCCAAGGGATTCGAGGAGGCCGACATCGTCATCGAAGGCGAGTTCGAGACGGCCGCAGCTCACCAGGGCTACATCGAGCCGCAGAACGGCACCGCCCACTGGAACTCGGATGGCACGCTGACCGTCTGGGTTTCGACCCAGGGACCCTTCGCCGTCCGCGCGACGGTGGCCAAAATGCTCGATATCCCGCTGGCTCGAGTCAAGGTCATCCCAATGGAGATCGGTGGCGGATTCGGCGGGAAGTTGCCTGCGTACATGGAGCCAACCGCTGCAGTCATGTCCAAAATCACCGGCCGCCCGGTCAAGATGTACATGAACCGCGAAGAGGTATTGATCGGCACTGGCCCGACCTCAGCGACCTATGTCCGCTGCCGGATCGGGGCCAAGCATGACGGCACGATCGTGGCAGTCGAAGCCACGCTCGCCTATGAAGCTGGAGCGTTCCCGGGTTCACCCGTGGCCGCCGGCGCGACCTGCATGTTCTCGTCGTATGACATCGAGCACATGTATGTGAACGCGCTCGACGTGGTCACCAACAAGCCGAAGTGTCAGGCCTACCGAGCGCCTGGTTCGCCGCAGGGCACGTTCGCGGTCGAGTCGTTGATTGACCAACTGGCTGAGCGTCTCGAACGCGATCCGATGGAGCTGCGAGCGCAGAACTCGGCCCACGAGGGGACACGCCGCGCGGACGGTGTCGTGATGCCCAAGATCGGCGCAGAGGAGACGATGCAGGCGGCGATCGACTCGCCGCACTACCGCTCCGAGATCGGCATCGACGAAGACGGCCGTCTGCTCGGTCGAGGCGTCTCGATGGGATTCTGGACCAACGCCGGCATGGAGTCGGCCGCGTACGCCGCCATCAATCAGGACGGCACCGTCAACCTGTCCGTCGGCTCAGTCGACATCGGTGGACAGCGTGCTGGTCTGGCGATGCAGTTTGCCGAGACGATGGGCATTGACTTCGACCTGGTCCGACCGCAGGTCGTCGACACCGACTCGATCGGGTTCACTCACGTCACCGGCGGTTCCCGCGTCTCGTACGCAACCGGCATTGCGGTCCACGAAGCCGCGCTAGACGCTCGTCAGCAGATGGAAGCGCGCGCTGCGATGATCTGGGACGTCGATGCTGATTCCGTGTCCTACGAGAACGGCGTGATCAGCGGACCCGAGGGCAAGCAGTTCACGTTCAAGGAGCTCTGCGCGCAGATGCCGTCAACCGGCGGTCAGATCCAGGGTCAGGCCGACGTGCTGCCGACCAAGCCCGGCCCGGCCTACGGCTGCCACATCGTCGATGTAGCCGTCGACCAGGACACCGGTAAGGTCGACGTGCTGCGCTACTCGGCTGTCCAGGATGTGGGCACCGCCATCCATCCGTCGTACGTCGAAGGACAGGTCCAGGGCGGTGTCGCCCAGGGCGCCGGCATGGCGCTGACCGAGGAGTACGTCTACTCTGCCGACGGTCGAATGACCAACGCCAGCCTGCTCGACTACCGAATGCCGACCGCGCTCGACCTGCCCGAAATCGAGACCATCTTGGTCGAGGTACCCAACCCAAGTCATCCCTACGGAGTGCGAGGCGTCGGCGAAGTGCCAATCGTCCCGCCACTAGCCGCAATCGCCAATGCCATCTACGACGCCACCGGCATCCGAATGGAGTCCCTCCCCGCCAGCCCAACCAAGCTCCTGGATCGTCTATTGGACGAATAGTCGAGAGCCGCTCCGGAGGACAAAACGATTGGCTAGACCATCCAACGCTCCCGTAGGGGCGACCCTCGTGGTCGCCCGGGCTTCAGGCCGTCGCCGGTCCCAAGATTTTCAGGATCATTTCCCCACATTGACGGATTTGCGTACCTAGACCATCCACGGCTCCCGTAGGGGCGACCCTTGTGGTCGCCCGGGCTTGAGGCCGTCGCCGGTCCCAAGATTCTCAGGATCATTTCCCCACATTGACGGATTTGCTTGAATGTAGCTGCGAATCAAGTCGAGGGACCGCTCGTCTCTGACAACATGCTCAAAGTAGTTGCGTTGCCATAGCCGCTTGTTGAACGGCCTCCAGCGATATTCTCTGACGCCCTTGGCATATGCGACCGTCGTGAGCGACTTGAACGCACCGACCACAGTTCCCAACGTGATCTTGCTCGTTCTGTTATCGCGATCTGAGAGGGGACGGGCGCCCACAAGGGGCGCCCCTACCGGATCGCTTTCATCGGTGATAGACAACACAGCGTGGACATGGTTGGGCATGACAATGAACTCGTCGAGGGCGACTCCAGGAACTCGTTCGGGAAGCGCAAACCAGTGCTGACGGACCATCTCACCTGCCGCGGTCAGCTGCACTTCCCCATCGACTATTTCTCCAAGCAGCGAGAGCCGATGCTCAGTGACGATTGTGATGAAGTACGGACCTGACTGGGAGTAGTCATATTGGGCGTGACGCAACGAATGTCGCTGCGGGCGTGCGGTCATCGAGGAGTGGCGCAACCAACAGGTTCGCTCATTCGGCGTATTCTCTCGCGAGACCATCAAGCAGATCGACCATCAGATGCGGCGCAGAAAGAAATGGCGAGTGGTCTGTTGCCCACTCGACGACCCGATCTGCTCGACGGGCGAGGGCTCGCTGACCCTCGGCAAGCAATGCCTGATCCTGGGTACACACGACGTATGTCGTTGTGATCTTGTTCCAGGCGGTGTCTCGCGGCGCGTCGAAGGGCACGGCCCCGTCGTCGCGGACTAACTGAGTCAACGCGTGTTCGTAGTCCTCGTCCGAGCACTGGTGATAGAAGGCGTAGCGGATCTTGTCTGCCTGGACGGTCGTTGATCCATCTTCGCCGGCGAGCACGGCCGTCGCCAGTTCGGGGTTGACGAAGTTGTCTGGCATCGAACCGTCGGTGTTGGGCATCATCGCTGTCAGGTAGACCAGGTGCTTGACGTTGTCATTGCCCAGTGGCGCCGTCGTGATCGGCACGCCTCCGAACGAGTGACCCAGCAGGACCGCCGGCCCCTCGATTTCGTCCAGCGCAGCACGCACGATCGCTTCGTTCTCGGCCGAGTCTGTGACGCCGCGCAGCGTCCCGCTTGGCTCATGCATGCGGCGTCGCTCAACGGCGACCACCGGTACGCCCCGTGCTTCAAGACCTTCAACGACCTTGTCAAAGCACCACGGGCCGTGCCAGGCACCGTGCACCAATACCACTGTCGCCGGAGTTGCTGCTGTTGTCATGATTCACACTCCAATGTCTGGTTACTTGGGGAAGCGTTCCCTGGTTTCTGGTTCAAACTGAACGCCAAAGCTGTTCAACGCCATCGACACGATGTGATACTGACCGACCGCGAAGACGACATCCATCAGTTGCCTGGTGGTGTAGCGCTCCGCGAGTGCCTGCCATGTGGAGTCGCTGATGAACGCATCATGGTGCAACTCGTCCGCTGCCCGCAGGAGCGTCGCGTCGAAATCGTCCCAGCCGTCGGCATCGGGACCGATCGTCACTCTGCGGATCTCTTCATCGGTGAGTCCAACTGATTTGCCGAAACGGGAATGTTGACCGAATTCGTACTCCGACTGACAGTTCCAGCCTGTGCGCAGGATCAGCAACTCGCGCTCGCGCGCTGGCAACGAGGTGTCGCGCATGACGTGTTGGGTGAACGACTGACGTGCCCGAGCCAACTCTGGATACTGTGCAATGGTCCGTTGGACGTTCAGCGGGGAGCGCCCGCGTCCGGCGGCGGCGAGGATCTCGCGCTGCTCGTCGGTTGCGTGCTCATCCAGGACCGGGTCGATTCGGGGACGGGAGAGTCGCATAGGTCACCTGCGGCAAGCAACGCAATGTTGCGCTCGGTCGCAAACGCAGGGTAGTGGAATGGTCGGAGCGGCCGGATTTGAACCGGCGACCTCTTGACCCCCAGTCAAGTGCGCTACCAAACTGCGCCACGCTCCGACGCGGCTCATCGTATCACCCAGCCGAGCCTTTGCTTCAACGCGAAAGAGAACAGCAGCAGTTCGCTATAGAGAACGGTTGTTCGTTCTCTGTGATATCATGCAGTTATGGCACTCGACAAGATGAGATTCCACAACATCATGGTCCGCGAGATGGACGCTCCCTCCGAAGCGACCGCAGAGTTGGCTGATGTGATTGACGAAGGCATCAGCAGATCAACGAGCGAACTCGCGACCCAGAAAGACCTCGAAACCTTGCGCATCGGAACACTCGCGGAGATGCAGGCCATGTTCAACTCGCATCTGCGATGGATCATGGTCATGTGGGGATCGACATTCGCCGCGATTGTCGGGCTGGCGCTTGCAATAATCCTGCGCGGCGCCTGACTATCCAGCCGGTGGCCTCTTGAGCATCATGCCGGCTCGACGACATTTGACAACCAGCTCACCCCGCTGATTGATTCCCCGATGCTCAAACGTCACCACGCCTCGGTCGGGACGGCTTCGCGACTCCCGACGTTCGATCACTTCCGTCTCGCACGTGATCGTGTCTCCGATAAACACCGGATTTGGGAAGGTCGTCTCGTCGAAGCCGAGATTGCCCAGCGTGGTGCCGAGCGTCGTGTCGGCGACGCTCAGGCCCACGGCGAGCCCCATCGTGAAAATGCTGTTCACGATCCGTTGCCCGTGCTGAGTGCCGGCCGAGAACTCGGCATCGAGATGCAACGGCTGCGCGTTGTGGGTGAGCGCCGTGAACAGCAGGTTGTCTGTCTCGGTCACGGTCCTGGAGGGCTCATGTTTGATCACCAGCCCCGGTTCAAGCTCCTCGAACCACAATCCAGGCATAACCGTCTCCTCCGACACTTCGCGACACCTCCCCCAGAGGGGGAGGTGCTTTGAGACAAGGCGAGACTAGGCGAAGCGCGCCATGTCATCGGCGGCGTACTGGGCGACCGCGTGGTCTGCCCCTGCCGTCTCGCTCAGTCGTTCGAGCAGATCGCTCAGCTGCGTCGCCGGAATTGCGCAGGTCATCTCTGCATTTGGCATCTGCGTGCGGACTCGCGAAAGCTGGCAACCGACCGAGGCCGCCATCTCACCGGCCTTGGCGATCGCAATGATGTGACACTGCGGCTTACCTTCAATCCGCATTCCAGGGAAGGCGTCGTGCAGCACCATCAACTGACGCCCGGTGATTCGCACCAGCACGACGTCGGGGTCCGTCGGCGACTCGCCGAGCGGGCCGTAGACGACTTCCTCCGGCTTCTCCTCGACCACCGGAAGGCCCATTGCCGCCTCCGCCGTCACCCAGCCGGACTCCAGCAACGCGCTGACGTCGCCGTTTTCGAGGACGTCGCCCAAGCCGAGGAATCCGTGCGTCACCGACCCAACCGAGCAGTTGGCGTGGTCGGCGGCCACCGTCGAGAACGTGCGATCAGCGGCGTGCATCCAGAAGACACAGCCGGCAGGCACGCGACCGGTGCGACCGTCATCGGCCGGCGCGGGCATCGGATTGTCGAATCCAGCGACTCCGGATGTTGAGTCGTGGAACGTGATCGCCAGCGGCTTGTTGGCGAGTCCCAGTGCGCCATGGAGTTGGTCGGACAGATCGTTCCAGTCAGTCATTCATTCCTGCCTTCTGTTGCCTGATCGGCTTCTGCGCTGTTGCCATGGGTTTGGTACGCGGCCGCTGCCGAGCCCGGTGAGCGGAACGCTTCGCGCAGTGTCGGCATGATGCTACGCCAGTGCTGCGAGATCAGCAATGCGGTCAGTCCGAGATAGATCACGCCGAAGATGATCCTCGGCAGGTTGTTGTCCTGGAAGAAGAACTGCGTCAACAGTTGCGCCAGGAACAGGCTGAGCAACGCAAATCCGGCGCGAGCCGTGAGCCGTCTGTCGAGGATCAACATCACGCCAAATGCCGATTGCGCCGCGGTGATGAAGACTTCTGCTCGTTGCAGCGGGCTCGATTCCAGACCGGTGATCGCGCCACCGGCGGCCATGTAGGCGACCGGGATCGACCCGATCAGCAAGGTCCATTGGTTGACCTTGCTGGAGATCAGCATGTTGACGCCCATCCCGGCTGAGCCACGCCAGACCAGGTAGAGGGCCGCAAAGAACTCCGGAGACTCGGAGGCCAACGGGGCAATCCACTGGATGACGAAGAACTCGCCGATCCCGACATCGCGGCCGATCTGCTCCAGGCCATGAACAAATGGCTCGGCGGACATGGCAATCACGAGCGCCGAGTAGACGATCAGGAACGTGACCATCGCGCGCCGGCGCCCGGTCGGCAATCCACCAATGGTGGCCGCCGGACCTTCGAGCTCCGGCTCTTCGACCGGCGATCGCGTCAAGCGGATGATGTACCAGAAGAACAGCAACCCCAGGATGATCGTGTCTTCGATCGCAATCCGGCCCTTGACCACGATGAGGAAGGAGTACAGCGTCGCAACGGCGAGTATGCCGATTTCGAGGCCGATGCCGCCGGGCAAATGCAGCAGCGGCTCGGTCGGGTCTGCCGGGCGGCGACACAATGCTCTCCACGAGCTGCGTGCGGCCGACGTGACGAGATGACGAGGCCCACCCGCCTTCCAGGCGAACAGGAAGATCACCGTCGCCCAGCCGACGCCGAGCAGCAACCGGTTGGCCCCGGTCATATTGGCGAGGGCCAGTTCGTCCTTACCCGGAATCCCTTTGCCCGCCTCCCAGGCGAGCAGCAGGTCAACGGCGTACTCGGGCAGCACGGCAATGAACGCAATGACGGCGACGGAGAGCGCCGCTGGAATATCGTGCTGAGCCGCCTCGGCCCCAGTCGAGATCAGGAAGGCGGAGGAGAGAATGCCGATGCCAAAGATCGCGACTTCAACCTCGGTGCTGGCATGAATGCCGCCGAGTCGAAAGATCAACGCCGGCAACCCAATCAGGGCAGCGCCAATCAGCAGCGTCCAGGACGATCGAAGATTCACCACGTCAGCCTAATGAGCACCTGTCACTAGTTCAGTATCGGGTTCATCGAATGTCTCGAAAGCGCTCGGGACATCTAGTTGCTCGATTCGGTCCCGTAGCCCCGCCATGAGCGTCAGCCACATCACCGCTTCATCGTGCGTGACCTCTGAGCGGACGTCGTGCGAATAGATGTTTCTGACTCCAGTCGTCACCCCGAGAAGCAAGTGTCTCAACGACGCGTGCCGATTACGCTCCTTCCTGGTTGAGAGCTCACTGAGCACCAAAACAGGATCTCTGTCGCTTAGGACCGCTTGAATCAGGCTTTGCCCTTCCAGCTCCAACCGCCCACTTCGATCCGCAAGCTCGATGAGCAAATCTTGAGCCTCGTGACGAATCGCTTCCCGGTAGAAGCGGTTCTCAAACAGCGACACGCCATAATCTGTGAGCCCCTGTACGGCAATCTCCAAAATGACTTCGGTGTCAGCCGTCATTCAGCTACCAGTCGCTTAGCCAGTTCACGGGCAGCGTCTACCCCTTTGCTCCTCAACCGCACGGTTCGTTGGCTGCTACGTGGCCTGCCTAGCAAGACCAGCTCGGGACTCTTCTGTAGGGTCTTCGCGAAATTGGGAGCATCATATTTCTTGTAGTGCACGACATACTCGCGGACGTCGTTCATGTTCGTGTCCAGACCAAGCGATGTCCGAGCACCTAGAACCAAGAGGGCGACCTCGCGGGTAGCCGTAGACTTGGTCCGCGCGAGCTTGGTCGAATGGACTTGGAGCTTCGGCTCGGCCGCGTCTATGCCAAACAGCATCTCTACTTCTTCGCCGGCAATCTCGAGGTACGAAGAAATCGCGTCCATTCGCAGCTCGGGCGTGGAGTAAAGATCGTTTTCTGCGGAGTCGTCTGGAGCTAAGCCTGAAGAGTCGTTAACTGATGCTTCGCTGGCGGTCGTAACAGACCCCTCACTGCTGAGCATTGTCTCGAGCACGAGCTTGAATGCGTCTTCTCGCGTCTCTGGCGCAACTTCATCGCCGAGTTGAGATGTCGCCAACCAGGCTTCCTTCACGATGGCGGCCATATTAGAGCCCGCTTTGGATTGAGGAAGTGCGACTTGGTCCGTCTCTGAGGCCATTCAGTTCTCCTTGCTGCACAAGTGTACTATGTTCCAGCGAGATCGACCAACGCATCCGAGAGCAGTTCTTCCCATGGAGCATCGACTAACCGTCCCGACGGGGTGTAGCGCAACTGGGTTGAGCCGATCTGCATTTGTCTTGGCACATTGAGACGCCTCTGGCTGGGACTGAACATGATCCCCGAGGCCAGCCTGACCACCACGCTGTCGCCTTCCGACTGAATTGACTCTGCACCGATCCTCGAAGCGAGCACCTTGAGTTTGACCGCTCCGAGCAGATTCAACGCAGGAAGTGGCAGTGGACCAAATCGATCGTCGAGTTCCTGGGCGAAGTCCGCGACTGCCTCAGGCGAGTCGGCGGCAGCGAGCCGCTGATAGAGCGTCATCCGCAGGCCGATGTCTTCGACGTACGTGTCGGGGAGGAACCTGGGCAGCGCGAGGTCGACGTGGACTCTCGTGCCCTGTCGGCGACGCACTGGTTTCTCGCCGGAACGCTTGGCCCTGGCGCGTTCGACGGCCTCGGACAGGAGTTGGGTGAAGAGCGTGAATCCGACCGCTCCAATATGGCCTGACTGCTGCGCCCCCAGCAGATTGCCCGCGCCGCGGATCTCGAGGTCTTTGAGCGCGATCTGAAATCCTGCGCCAAGGTCGTCAGCCTCCATGATCGTCGCCAACCGTCGCTGCGCAACCTCCGACAGCGAACGGTACGGCTCGGTCATCAGGTAGGCGTAGGCGCGAACGCTGGACCGTCCGACGCGGCCCCGTAACTGATACATCTGCGCCAGACCAAGACGCTCGGCGCGATCGAGGATGATCGTGTTGACACGGGGAATGTCGACGCCCGACTCGATGATCGTTGAGCAGACCAGCACGTCGGCTTCGCCCTGGGTGAAGCGCTCCATGTGGTCGCGCAGGATGTTCGATGGCATCTGGCCGTGCGCCACCAGGAAACTTGCCTCTGGCACGAGCCGTCCCAACTCCAGCGCTTCCCGATCGATGGTCCGAACCTCATTGTGCAGGAAGTAAACCTGTCCGCCGCGATCCAGCTCACGCAGGATCGCTTCGCGAATCACGCTGTCGTCCCGTTCCATCACGTAGGTGCTGATTGGCAGCCGCTCCTCGGGTGGCGTGGCAATCGTGGACATATCGCGGATGCCGGTGACCGCCTGATGCAACGAGCGTGGAATCGGTGTTGCTGACAATGTGAGCACATCGACTTCGCTGCGCAGTTTCTTGAGTCGTTCCTTGTGCTCGACGCCGAATCGCTGTTCCTCGTCGATCACCAGCAGGCCGAGGCTCTTGAATCCGATGTCCTGCTGCAGCAGCCGATGCGTGCCGATCACGATGTCGGTCGATCCGGCCTTGAGCTCAGCCACTGTGGCCTGTTGCTCGGCGCTGGTGCGCAACCGTGACAGCAGACCGACCCGCACCTGCATGGCCGCCAGACGTTGCCTGAACGTCTCGTAGTGCTGCTGCGCCAACACGGTGGTGGGCACGAGGACGGCGACCTGATGACCGGACATCACGGCCTTGAACGCGGCTCGAACGGCGACCTCGGTCTTGCCGTAGCCGACATCTCCCACGATCAGCCGGTCCATGGGGCGAGCGGTTTCCTGATCGCTGCGGACGTCTTCGATCGCTCGATGCTGATCGGGCGTTTCGACGTATGGAAATGACGCCTCGAGTTCGATCTGCCACGGCGTGTCCGGTTCGATCGCGATGCCTGGCTCGGTCTCTCGCGTGGCGTGGATCTCGAGCAGATCATCGGCAATCTCGGCGACCGCGCCGCGCACCTTCGCCTTGGCGCGCTGCCATGCGCCGCCTCCGAGACGGGTCAGTGACGGCGGCGCGTCCGACGGCCCGACATAGGGCTGGACACGATCCAGTTTGTCGGTCGGCACCAGCAGACGGTCGCCCTTAGCGAAACGGATGTCCAGGTATTCGCCCTCACGACCCCCAATCCGCTCATGCACGACACCCTGGAACCTGCCAATCCCGCTGTCGACGTGAACGACAAAGTCGCCGGGTTTGAGCGTCTCCAACAGGTGAGGATCAGCAACCGGCGTCGACCTTGCCCTGAGCGGTCGGCGCTGACGTTGACGCTCGAAGCCGAAGATTTCGGTATCGCTGATCAACGACGCGAGGCGCTCTCCTGAGACCGGGTCGTCCAGCCGCCAACCCTCAGCGATGGCCGCACGTCCGACCGAGATCGCGTTCGGCGCAGGCAGCGCCTCTGTCTCGAGTGTCGCCAGGGGCAGTCCCAGGTCGGCCATCAACTCCGAGAGTCGGGCCGCTTGCAGCGAGACCAGGACGCGTGCCCCAGCGTGGTCGCTGTTGCGCAGCGACTCAAACAGTTGGGCCAACTTGCCGGCGAGTCGCTCGGCGGGACGGAATGGAAGTCGCTGCTCGCCGCTGGCCAGACGTGAGATCGTGCGGACCGTGGCGGCAGGATCGGAGAGCTGCGTGGCGACCTCGGCCTGGGTCAACCACGGATGCGGCAGTCCTCTGGGCATGCGGCCACCACGTTCGAGTTCGCTTCTGGCGTGTTCGGCACGCTCATCGCGTTCCTCTGTTCGAGCCTGAATGTCGTGCGGCTCGTCAACCAGAATGAGTGCCTCGCCGGACAGATGGTCGAAGATCGTGCCCGGCGCGAGGAATTGCGTCCAGAAATCGGGCCGCGACGTGGAACTCCCATTGCGAAGCTGCTCGATGTCAAGCGCCAGTACTGCCGACTCAACGTTCGGCTCCTCGTTGGTCGATGAGCAATCTGCGCCATCGTCTGTGTCAACCGATTCCAGGAGCCCCTCGATCAGCGGCTTCGACGCATCGCCATAGCTCCACTCTCGCGCAGGTCGCAACGAGACCTGATCAACAGCATCAGTTGACCTCTGGCTGTTCGGATCAAAGCGGCGAATCGACTCGACTTCATCGCCGAACAACTCGACGCGCACTGGCTGGTCCTCGGCGGGCGGCCAGAAATCGACGATGCCGCCGCGCACGGCGAACATGGCCGGTTCGACCACGATCCGATGACGGGCATAGCCATGTGAATCCAGCGTTCGCACCAGCGAGTCCAGTCGCGACTCGGATCCCTGCTGAATCGTGATCATGGAACTCACGGTGGAGAGCGTGCGCTGCGCCGCGGCGTCGATATCGGCCACGACGATCGGTGAGTCGCAGCGGAGCGACTCAATCGTCGCAAGGCGAGCCTCGACGATGTCCGGCGCGGGTCGCTGGCGCTCGTATGGCGCGGTCTCGCGAGCGGGGAAGGCTCGCAGCCGTTCACGATCCGCTTCACGCAGCCAGAGCGGAAGCGCGTCGAGCAGATCGGCGGCTGACGCGGGTGTCGGCGTCAGAATCAGGACGGGACCGGGATGTCGGGCTGCTAACGATGCCAGGACAGCGGGCTTAGCGGCGTCGGGAGCGCCCAGCGACGGTTGATCGTCAAATTGCCGCACTGCGCCGAGCACGGCGTCACCCAACCCGGCCAGCAGTCCAGGTGGAGTGTCATGCGACATGTCGTGCGGGTCGGTGGCGCTCACGCGCGCGATCTCCGTCCGCTGACGTCTGTGCTTAGCCTAAGGCGTGCTCGCGTTGCGAATTAAACAACGAGACCGGCGGCAATCGAATCTAGCTCTGCCCGGTAGGTACCAGGCGATGCGGGCCGATGAATCCGATGTGGATCTGACCGGTGCGCCCCTTGGCGTCGTCGTGGAAGTAGAGGCGTGGGATGTGCTGACCTCCGCCCTCCGAGATCTTCAGGTGCGCTTCCATGTGCTTATAGCCGTTGGGTTCGACTTCGGTACTGACCAGGAAGCGGCGCTGTCGCCAGAGCCGGCCGTCGTTCTTGACGGTGTCTGACTCGCTCATCGCCAACTTTTGCGGTGACGCGTTCCAGGTGTCGGGATGGTTGCTGTGCTCGCACCATTCCCAGAACCCGCCGGTGAAGTGCTCCGCCTCCAAGGCATACGCCTGCAGCGCCTGCAGTCCGCGCAGGATTTCGCGAGCCCAATCGGCCGATTTCTCATCCGCCTCCAGCGCCTCGATCTCTTTCATTGCGGCGTCGGGAAGCTGCACTCGATCGTATTGCTCACGGGCGATCTCGATGACGCCTTCAATCGTGAGTTCCGAATCCTCGGGCTCATCCGAGTCGATCAACTGTGCCGGAACGGTCGTCCGCTCTCGCAAGACCGCTTCGTAGCTGGAACTCTTGGCTCGCAGTTTGTGATTCTCCTCTTGCGCCTCAGAGAGCGCCCGATCCAATTCCTGGATGCGTGCATTGGCCGCCTGCGATTCCTCGATCAGACGGTCGCGCTCGGTCGAATGCGCCTCGATGTTCTGCTGTATCTGCGTGTCACGTTGATCGAGCTCCTGTTGCAACTCGGCAATGGTCGAGCGCTGTTCGTCGATGGACTCTTGAACCTGGCTCAACTGAGCTTGCAGAGTCTCCACCTGGTCGTTGTCCACTGAACCTGCGGGTTTGTCAACGAACGCCAGTATCCGCTCCCGAATCGACGCGAGTGAATCGGCGGCAGCCCTGGCGTCAGCGCGGATCTCATCATCGTCGGTCTGATCCAGATAGTTGATCAGATGCTGGGCAGGCGGATACAACGTGTAAGCGATGAAGCAGGCCGCGAACGCTTCCAACGCGTCGGCGCTGCGTTGACTATTGCGTCTCGACATTGCGCAATTCGCTTTCCGTTGCAGAAGTTTCTACTGAAGGATTTCTGTTGTACAGATTCATCGCCGATTCCACACCATGCTCCAGCAAATGCACAACTGCCTCTGCCGCTCGCACTTCCGCATCATTGATCAACCGTCGTTCCGCCGAGCCCGGATCGCTCAGAAGCCAATCGGCCACGTCATCAGGGTGCCGCGACGGCTGACTGTCGACCATTGGTCGCCCGACACCAATTCGGACCCGGGGAAAGTCCAACTCACCGATCACGGACTTAATCGAGCGCATACCGCGCTGTCCGGCGTCGGAGCCTGAGGGTCGGATGCGAATCCGGCCGGGCTCGATGTCGAGCTCGTCAACCAACAGGATCAGGTCCGAGGGATCGGCGCGGTACTTGTCGAGTAGCGCCTGGACCGCCTTGCCCGACTCGTTCATGAAGGTGCGCGGCAAGACCACCGCAACCGGGCCGAGCGCCGTCGTGCCCTGCGACACCCGATAGCGAGACTCGCGCTCCGGCTGAGGCAGTTTGAGCATCCTGCGGACATGCTCGGCAGCACGGATTCCCGCGTTATGTCGGTTCTGGGAGTAGCCCGGGCCAGGGTTGCCCAGCCCGACAATCAATCGAGCATCAGTCAGCGGTTGCAATCCGCGTCGTCGGAGCTTGGGAAGTCGGGCCATAGGGTCAAGTGTCGCATACGAGTGCGTCATCGACACAAGCGCCGGAGGTCGCCGTATCCTATGCCAAAACAGGCGAGGTATGCGATGGCAATCCCTGACTTTCCTGAGATGCGAAGGAAGCTGCTGATCGTCTTGGCATCCCATCCCGAAGGGCTGTCAACCCGGAACGCCTATCCGTTGATGACTGATTCATTCCCTGACCTGGTAACAGAAGATCTCCAACGGGAAACAGACAACGGCGAAAACTATTGGAACAACAGGATTCGGTGGACCCGGAACGATCTCCTCAAGGAGGGTCTGCTCGATAACTCGCGGCACGGCATATGGAAACTCACTCCCGAGGGAATCGAGTTGGCGGCACGACTTACACGTCTACAGGATGGGGGACAAACGGCTTCCGCTGTCGAGCCACAATCCGAGGCGTCCTCCAACGAGGCCGCACAGAAGATGTTGATCGCGCTGCTCCACGAGATGTCAAACGCCGAGCTCCCCTGGACCATCGACCTCCGCGACGACGGCTCCGTGACGCTCAGCTACGACGGTCGATTGCGCGTCATCTTGCGTCCCTGATTGGATTCTTGCCATGACCATCCCTCCAGGGGCCGAAATCCAAGCTGCCGTGCTCAAGGTTTTGCTGGTCAGCGGCGGTCGATCCAAACCACGGGACGTCGTCCTTGCCGTCACCCACGAGCTCCAACACCGACTGACCGACGATGAACTGGCATCGCAGCGTCGAGATGGAACATCGCTCTGGCAAAATCACGTGCACTGGGCACGGTTACACCTAGCCCAGAAGGGATTCATCGACAGGTCGGAACGAGGAATCTGGGCACTGACCCCAGCCGGCGAGCGTCGTGCACAAGCCCGATCGAACCTCGAACTAGCTGTCCCGCCGCAGTCGACAGAGCCGGCCGAGCCTGCGTGGACATCACCGAACCAGGGCGTGCAGACGATGCTGCTCGCCCTCCTGCAAGAGGTCACCAACGCCGAGCTGCCCTGGTCGGTTGAACACCTCGACGACGGAGCCGTCGCCCTGAGCTACGACGGCCGCCTCCGCGTCATCCTGCGACCCTAAGCTGAACGGAACGTCTCATGGTGATGCCAACACGGTCGGAGATTCATCCCGTTCTCCTCGATATCTTGCAGATGTCCGGGCCATTACGAACGAAGGAAGCCATAGAAGCAGTCACACTTGCTTTCAATGAACAGTTGACGAGCGAAGATCTGGCCCGTCGCCAGAAGGACGGAAGGTCGTCTCTATAGCGCAATCGTGTCGCATGGGCGCGTCAGGATCTGGCTATGACAGGCCTCATAGACGGTTCAGAACGTGGCGTCTGGAAGCTCGCGACTGAGCCGGTTGGCACCGAGTCTGGGTCGACCATAACGGTCGAACAGAGCCATACGGCCAATGGAGGAGATGAACACACCCCTCCTCCATTGGAAGTATTGCCCCTCCCAGCTGAATTCATCTCTCAAGAACTTCAGGCCGCTTCGATTGATTCGTCGAATTCTGAAAGATTGGAACGTGCCGTCGCGGATGCCATGCGATTCTTCGGCTTCGAGGTCGAAGAGATCGGCGGTCCCGGGCGTACCGATGTGTTGGCCGTAGCTCCGCTTGGCATTTCTCGCTTTAGCGTTGTCCTTGACGCCAAAGCATCCGCCAAAGGGAAGGTGACGGAAGCACAGATAGACTGGTTGGCCATCCAAAGACACCGTTCGCAAGAACGCGCCGATTTCGCAGTTCTTGTTGGGTCGGCCTTCGCTGGTGGTCAGCTTCAGAGTCATGCCAAGGACTTTGGAGTGTCGCTTCTGAAAATAGATGAGTTGGTTGAACTCGTGGGTCTTCATGCAATCCGGCCGTTGTCATTGGTTGACCTCAGGGCGGTAATTGAGAGCGTTCCCTTCGCCTCTGAAGCCTTGCCTGGGGTGAGAGAGGCAGTCATCAACAGTAAACGGCGAATCAATCTCATTTCGTTCCTGCTGGAATCGATCCAACGCTTTAACAAGGAAGCTCCTGACACGGTGATGGCCAAGCCCGATGTGTTACACGGGCTCGTCGTCGCGAGCACTGACCCTGGAGTACGTGGCGCGTCCGCTTCTGAAGTTAGTGACACTCTTGCGATGCTGGAGACGGTCGGAATCCTTAGTAACCCCAACGAGGACGGCTACATTAGCCAGACCAGTCTGAGTTGCGCATACCAGATGCTGACCCATTTCGGCCAGCTTGGCCATACAGACATATCCGGGGACCAGGGGGCACAGGAAACCGACATCAGCCGTTCGTCCAGTCAAGGGCGACGAGTGGGCTGTTAGCCGTTCTCGGGTGCGTATTTTTCTCCCAAGGCGGTTTCCCAGCGGAGATAGTGCTGCATGTCTGCGTAGCCGCGCTGCGGCCCGAAGGCGAGAATGTCGTTGGGCGGCGAGAGCACGCCGGTCAGTCCTTCTTCGATGGGAAGTCGCGCTTCGCGATAGGCGACCATGCCGCCTTCGACTGCCGTCACATCAGTCCGGCCGAGTTGCATCAGGCTGTGCGCTGCCAGCAGTGATTGCTCACCCGACTCGCAGATCGCGATGATTGGCTCGTCATCATAGGCTTCAATGCTGCGTTCCAACCATGCTCGGGCCTCCCACTCTGCTCCCGGGGGATGGCCATCCGCGAATTCCTGGCTGGTGCCGACGTGGAGCACACGGGCATACAGAGGATCAAATGCGTCGCTCGGCTCAACCAGCTTCACCGATGCCCGGGCTTGCCTGAGCAACGCCGGCTCCGCGCGCTCCCTGCCAGACTCCAACGCGCGTCCTGCTGATGTCCAGGCGCCAGTGCCGCCCTCAAGTGCGTAGATGTGCCGATGGCCCATCTGCCGGTACCACGAGGCGGTCAGCGTTGCCCTTGCGAGGCCGTCGCAGGCGAAGACAATCGGCGCAGAATGCACCACGGCGACGTCGTCGCTGCGCTGGACCGCCTGACCGCCAGGGAACCAGCGGAATCCGGGAATGTGACCGGCCTCGTGCTCGGCGTCGGTACGCACATCGATGAAGTAGACACTCTCCGAAGCGCTGCGCTCGCGAAGTGCGTCCAGTTCCTTGACACCGATAAGTTGCACGCCGTCTTCCTCGGCGCAGCGGCGCGCGTACTGTTCTGCCGCAGCCTGTCCCTCGGATGTCACCGATGGCAATGCGTCTCGGTCTGCCCCAAACTCGAGCTCGTGTCCGGCGAGCATCCAGCCCGCCGTGCCGTTCTTCAGTCCGACGACCTCGCGCTCCAATGCCATGCGCTGCAGGACGCGAGTACCAATGATGCTGCGTGTCCGGCCAGCGCAGTTGACCACGACCGTCGCGTCGGGCGGAGCGTCATCGAGGACGTCGGTAATGCGAAACGCGAGTTCGCCGCCCGGCATGCTGCGTCCGCCAGGAATACAGGCGCGGCGATACTCCTCCGGCGTGCGAGTGTCGAGAATAACCAGCTCGTCGCCGCGCTCAATCCGCGCATGGAGGTCGTCAGCGTCGATCTCTGGGACGTGATGCACCACCTCGACCCGCTCGCCAAAGTCCTTACTGGGCACATTGACGCCCCACTCGGTCGGCAGATCAAGAAACGCCCATCGGTTGGTGCCACCTGAGAGCGACGAGATATCGGAGTAGCCCATCGCCTCGACGGTGGCAGCGGCATAGTGGACGCGTCGTTCGTCCTCGTCGCAGAGGACAATCGGCGTATCGGGATGAGGCACGGCGCCGGAAAGCTCAAACTCCAACATCCGCCGAGGAATCAGGCTCGCCCCGACAATGTGAGAGGCGTTGTACTCGGGGGCGTCGCGGACATCGATCAAGGCGATGGGGGCGTCGTCGGAGAGTCGTAGTTGGAGGTCAAGAGGAGCAATAGGAGTAGGCATAGTCTCGTGAGGATAGCGGAGCAGACTGCTCCGTCACCTACTCCGAGAGCTGACGCAACAATGCTCTCATCGGATCGAATGCTCGATGCTCAACCGGCCAAAAGCCGGCTCTCGTGGCTTCGCCAAGTTTCAGTCCAGGCGCTTTCTGGGTTGCGACAAAGGCATGTAAACGTGCCTTTTCGAGGCGCATACCAGACCTCGGAATCTCCGCACATTCAACAAACTCATCAATGCAATCCGCAAGGAGTCCATTCTCGTCGGCGATTGCTTCCCAAATCATTGACTCCAGACAACCCGTATCCTTGTCGGGAGGAATTGCCACAGTGAGTACTTGCGGTTTCGTTCCGCTCTGGTCTGGCAGGGGAAGTAAGGCGTTCCTTAACGCGGTGGCCATACTCTCATTTGCACTCGCTGCGTTATCGTCAGCATCGCGAGTGACAGCAAGTCGTTCGACATCTTCAAAGTTTGACAAGGCAGGCAGGGTCTTCAAGAAGCCTCCGATATTGCCCTTGCCACCATATCCGATGATTTGAATGTCATCGATGGTTTCAAATTTGAGCAAATGGCGGAAGAACTCCTCTTCGTCCCGCCCCTCAACCAACAAGAGCTTCGGTTGCCTGATCGTAACGTTTCCTGTTCCGGGCATCAACGAACCTCGAGGTGATGCTCAATAGCGGTATCGAGCATCACCTCGTCAAGGGACTTCACAACGATCGAGTCATGCACTCGATCAAGCCTGAAGTAACCGAATTCGTAGCCCGGTAGGTCGACAAAGGTTTGGTGAGCGGCACTTACGCACTCACTGCTATGAGTGGTCGCAAAGACCTGAACATCAAAGTCGCTCGCAAACTGTGCAATTGCCTCCCAAAGCAATGACAGCTTCGAATGATGGATTCCATTCTCAACTTCGTCGAGCAATAGCATTCCGCCGGTGGAATTGCATAGGGCTATCGCAATTGTAAGCACTCGCTGTATCCCATCTCCCAACAACCCTATTGGAATGGGCCTTCCCAATCCCACGTCTGCATGCAATGTAGGCAAGTTGTTGATGGATACTGTAACAAACCGTTTGAGCCTCGGCTCAAATTCACGCATAGCTTCTACTATAGTTTCGTCTAGTCCCCTTAGCTGTAATCGGCCAAACTGCTCCGCTACCTCTTGGGGCGCAGTACGTTGGCGTGCGGTAAAGAGGTGACAACTGATTGAGCTTAGGAGGTGAGGTCGATTCACCTCAAAGTTGGGTTGAGTAAGGCCAGGTGCAATGGCTCGATTAGCAAACCAACCGCTTGCCACTGAGTCGCTCTCCGCGTCTGTGTACCTCAGAACGATTTCGTGGCGGGACTCTGCACCCGGGACCGGGAGGCCTGAGTCTCCCCCTGCTGCCTGATCGCCGAGCGTGAGGCGAACAGCTTCCCGAGGAACTGCGTCAATCGCCAAGATCCGAGAATGTGGGCCCCAATCGCCGTCGGCCTTCAATTCAACTGAATTTGACGTATCAAAATCGTGGAACAGATCGAATAACAGCTCGTCTCGATCGAGATAGTCGATACCCCTGAAACCGTTCAGGCGAGGACCGAGTTCTGGTTTGTCTGGACCGCTAAACTGCCAGAGCGCCTCCAATAGGGCCGTTTTACCAGTGTTGTTGTCGCCGGCAATGAGGTTGACACGCTGCAAGTCTTTGAAACATAGTGTGTCAAAGGTGCGAAAGTTGCGGATCGTGAACGTGCGGATCATGATGACTGTACCCGAGTCCCCTTACCACTCTGGTTCACTCTACAGCACCTTATGGCAATACCGATCGCATGATGCCGGTCAGCGGCATGTTGTGCCTCGTCGCAGTCACACGGCTCGCAGCCCTGACGCCTTCCGCAACGCGTTTGCCGCTCTCTCGAAGCTGGGGAAGGTGGGGATTCCCTCTTCTTGCAGCCTGAGGCGGGCGGTGCGGGCGGCCTCTTCTTGATGACTCGGGTGCAATGCGGCGAGGAACGGCTTGTCCGACTCTGACATGAACTTCTTCAGTGAGGTGATCAGGCGGTCGAACTCTTCCGGTTTGTCCTGCCAGCGGCGAGCCATGAAGGTGGCCGAGAGCTCCATGCCAACCGCGTCGATGTTCTCGTCCTCGTTGAGGATGTCGAAAATCGTGTCGAGATGCTTCGGATCCTGGCCGATCGTGCCAGCGGCGTCGAGCGGATTGCGATAGCTGCCGCCGATGATGTTGAAGAACTCCGAAAGTTGTGCGTAGCTGTCGTCGGACAGCGTCGGGACTTTCCAGCCCTCTTTCTCGAAGGCGTCGGTGAGGACGACCGACTGTCCGCCAGTCATGGCGACCAGGCCCAGGCGGTTGCCTTGGGTGCGCTTGGTCAGCAAGGTGGCCTTCACCACGTCGATCATCTCGTCGAGGTTATGTACCGCGACCGCGCCGACCTGCCTGATCATCGATTCCCAGATCGCCTGGTCGCTGGCGAGCGAGGCGGTGTGCGAGCGAATCGCGCGTCCGCCGCCCTCGGTCTGCCCGCCCTTCCAGATGATCACAGGCTTCTTCGCGGCAACTTCGCGCAGGGTCTTAAACAGGCGGCGACCGTCGCGCGCGCCCTCGATGTACATGCCGATCACTTCGGTTTGCGGGTCATCGGCCATGTATTCGAGATAGTCGGCAGCCTCGAGGATGATCCCGTTGCCGAAGCTGACCAGGGTCGAACAGTAGATTCCGTGCGCGGCGCCGGTGAGCGAGAAGTTCATCCCGTGGGTACCAGACTGCGAGACGAAACCGATGTTGCCCTGGACGCCCTCCGGCTGGTCGCGATTGAATCGCACGCCAAGTCCGGGCACGTGCAGGCCCATGCAGTTGGGACCGATCAGTGCGAGTCCAGCCGGGTCGGCGATGTCGAAGACCTTCTGCTGCAACTCGACGCCGATGTCCTCGCCGGTCTCGGCAAATCCCGACGTGAACAACGTGACTCCGCCAACATCGGCGTCGACGCAGCCCTGGACAATGAAGGGCGCCACCTGTCGGGGCACGGCGCAGACAGCGAAGTCGACCTTCTCGGGAATGTCAGTCAGCGACTTGTAGTTGGGAATGCCCAGCTCTTCAATGCCGGGAATCTCGTTCTCGTCGACCTGGACGCTGTACAGCGGTCCAACGAACGGCTTGAGCGAGCGCAGCCAGTTGTAGCCGCTGGCCTTCTTGTCGCCAATGACGGCGACCACTTTGGGTGCAAGCGCGCGAGTCAGGCGTTCACGTGTTACGGCCATCGGAGTTCTCCTAGATTCCTCGCTCCCCCTCGCAGGGGAGTTGCCAATCGACTGCTTTGCTCCCCCTGCGAGGGGAGCGAACTGTTGCTAAGACTCCGATGTCAGCAGAATCCTTGCATCGACCGCGACCGCGCCGTCGGGTCGGGCGAAGACGGGGTTGAGGTCTAGCTCGGCGATCTCGGGGTTCGCTTCGGCGAACTCGGAGAGTTGCAGCAACATCGACTCGATCGCATCGAGGTTGGCTGCCGGCGTGCCGCGGAACCCTTCCAGCACCGGGAAGCCCTGGATCTCGCGGACCATTTCGGAGGCGTCGCGCGGTTCCAGCGGGACGATGCGGAAGGCGACATCCTTGAGCACCTCGACGAACACGCCGCCGAGGCCGAACATCAGCACCGGCCCGAACTGCTGGTCCTGGGTGATGCCGAGGATGACTTCAGCGCCGACCTCGGCCATAGGCTGGACGGAGACGCCCTGCACGTCGGCGTTGGGCGCGGCGGCGGTGACGCGCTCGTGGATGCGCTGACAGGCGTCGCGTAGCGCTGCCTCGTCGGCGACGCCCAACTCGACACCGCCGACATCGGTCTTGTGTGTGATCGAGTCGGAGACGACCTTGAGCGCGACGGGATAGCCGAGTTCGGCCGCGTGGGCGGCGGCTTCGTCGATGGAGGTGGCGAGGCGCGTCTCGGTGACGTTGACGCCGGCCTCGGCGAGCAGTTGTTTGGCTTCGACTTCGGACAGGAGCGTGCGCTGCTCGGCGCGCGCGGCGGCAATGACATCGGCGGTCATGGGCATCTCCGGCGGATATGGCGAATCGACGTTGGCAGTTTACACGCCGTCCGCTGGCAACCTGCACAGAGGATATTCTGTATACTCAGTTTCGCAGTTGTGCGACAACCAATGGCTGCTGGGAGCTGCTGAGGAGGCGATTCATGGCCGAAGGCGATCCATTCGATGGCTGGTTGGACATCGTCGAGGCGGCGAGGGAGCTGAACATCCACCCGCAGTCGATGCGCCGTCTGATCAAGCAGCAGCGCGTCCCGGCGAGGCTCTACGGAGGCAAGTACCTGATCGAACGAGATCAGCTGCTGATGTTCAAGTCAAACTACGACCCGCGCCCCGGCCGCAAGAGGTCGCCACGACTGCTGTGAGAAGGAGCCGACGCGTCGGCTCCGCACCCGACTTCCTCGGTGGCAAGATACATTCGCCTTATGTCTAATTCGCAGCCGCGTCGGCACCACAGCGTTCCAAATTTCTATCTGAAGCGTTTTGCCGTGGCTCCTGACAAGCCGTCCGGCTCATGGCAGGTAACAGCCTTCGACAGAAGGTCCGGTCGTTTGCTTCGACGGGTGTCAACAGGAAACATCGCAGTAGAAGCCGACCTCTACAAGGTGCATGAAGCGGATGCCGAAGGCCACTATCACGTCGAGATTCAGTTGGCTGAACTAGGGTCTGTTCACTTTAGCCATCTGCTTAGTCAGAATTCCGTCATTGCCGCGCTTGCCGCGGCAATCTCGCCGAGTGTTGCACAGACAGTGGCGCTCAATGCAGCGAGATACCCCCGTTCAAGCCGAGGGCAGGCTCCGAGGCGGAGCGCGGGTATGACGGAACCTCTTGGACTGAACCACCCCATGTGAACACGCCCTAGATCATCGATGTGAGCAGGTCCTCGCTCGAGCTATCTAAAATCGCATCGTGGAGACCTCAGACCTACCATCGCTCCGGTCCTTCATTGCGCACACTTATGTGTGCTCGACGTCCTACAAGCGGAGTGTTGTGGAATGCGGAGGAGATTTCATACGAGGGCCTGGCGTCGAACAACTCTTCCAAGACGGAACTCGTCAACGGATCTGGACGTATCCCGAATGCAAAATGGACCGTTTGACAGGGGAATAACCGTTTGGAGATACCGCGTTGGACGGTCAGCGACATAACTGGTTAGTCCGAATCCTCCGATTGCTCGGTTGGCTTTGGGTTGTCGCTGAGGTCGTCCTCGGGATCTAGCGGGTTGTTGCGCTCGACGATGCGATGCACATTGCAGCCCGAGTCGGGGTGATTGAGGATGCACTCGGTGCAGTGGTTGCCCGCCGCGATCAGCCATTGACCGGCGTCGGGGCTGCCATCGGACTCGATTCCGTCCATGAGACGGCTGACACACTTGGCCCATTCGAGGTCGGTGTCATTGAGTACTGCATCGGGTGCATCCCAGTCGGGCGTGTTGTCGCCACAAGCAACCACGACGAGCGCCAACCCCACAATCGCGACGATACCCAATACTCGGAGGTGCATGGCCTCTCGGTCCTTCCCGATTGTGCGCGATCAGCATGCTCAACGAGGCACGACCTCGATCACCAACGATTCCGTGCCGCCCGAGCGGGTCCCCGCGCGAGGCGGGGAGTGGGATTCAACCACCCAATGGCACTCTTGAGACACACTCAGATCAGTGCGCTGCCGATGCGCCCTCGATGATCTCCTCGACCACGTGCGGCTCGGCCAGGGTGGTGACGTCTCCGACGTTTTCGGGCTCGCCCTCGGCGACTTTCCTGAGGATTCTCCTCATGATTTTGCCGGAGCGGGTCTTGGGCAGGCCTCCGACGAACTGAATCTTGTCGGGGGTGGCGATGGGGCTGATTTCGGCTCTCACCTGCCTCTTGAGTTCGACGGCGAGGTCGGGGCCGGGGTCGAAGCCGTCTTTGAGCAGGACGTAGGCGTAGATGCCTTCTCCTTTGATCTCGTGCGGATAGCCGACGACGGCGGCTTCGGCGCATCCGGCGTGACCGACCAGGGCACCCTCGATCTCGGCCGTGCCCAGACGGTGGCCTGAGACGTTGAGTACGTCGTCCACCCGACCAGTCAGCCAGTAGTAGCCGTCGTGGTCTCGGAACGAGCCGTCGCCGGTGAAGTACTTGCCCGGATACTGGATGAAGTAGGTGTTGATGAAGCGCTCGTGGTCGCCGTAGACGGTGCGCATCATGCCCGGCCAGCTTCGCGCCAGGCAGAGCAGACCGCTCTGCGGGTTGCCATCGAGTTCGTTGCCCTCCGGGTCGACGAGCACCGGCTCGATGCCGAAGAAGGGCAGCGAGGCCGAGCCCGGCTTCATGTCGTTGGCGCCGGCGAGCCCGGTGAGCACGTGCCCGCCGGTCTCGGTCTGCCAGTAGGTATCGACGATGGAGCAGCGGCCGTCTCCGACGACGTCGAAGTACCAGCGCCAGGCCTCGGGGTTGATCGGCTCGCCGACCGTTCCGAGCACTCGCAGGCTGGTGCGCTCGTGGACCTTGACCCACTCATCGCCCTCGCGCATCAGCGCTCGGATCGCGGTTGGCGCCGTGTAAAGAATGTTGATGCCCAGGCGATCGATCATGTCCCAGTAACGTCCCGCGTCGGGATAGGTCGGGATCGACTCGAACATCACCGAGGTCGCGCCGTTGCCCAGCGGTCCGTAGACGATGTAACTGTGTCCCGTAATCCAACCGACATCGGCGGCGCAGCAGTAGATGTCGCCGTCGCGGTAGTCGAAGGTGTAGCGATGACTGAGCATCGTGAAGAGCAGGTAACCGGCCTGCGTGTGCAGGACGCCTTTGGGCTTGCCGGTCGATCCGGACGTGTAGAGGATGAAGAGCGGATCCTCGGCGTCCATCACCTCGGGCTCGCACTCGTCCGACTGGTTGGCGACGGTCTCGTGCCACCAGATGTCGCGTCCGTCCTTCATCGTCACGTCGCCACCAGTGTGCTGATGGGTGAGCACGAACTCGACGCAGTCGACGCCGTTGGCGTCGAGCTGGTCCATGGCCGCGTCGACGTTGGCCTTGAGCGGCACGGTGCGTCCGCCGCGCTTGCCTTCGTCCTGTGTGATGATCGCCTTGCAGAGCGAGTCGGTCACGCGGTCGGCGATGGCGGAGGCGGAGAATCCGCCGAAGATCACCGAGTGAATCGCGCCGATTCGAGCGCAGGCGAGCATTGCCGCGACCACTTCAGGCGTCATCCCCATGTAGATCGCGACGCGGTCACCCTTGCCGATGCCGCGGCTACGCAGCTCGTTGGCCAGTCGGCAGGTTTCGGCGTGCAGTTCGCGGTAGGTCAGCGACTCGTTGTCGCCGGGCTCGTCGCCTTCCCAGAGGATGGCGGTCTGGTCGCCGCGCTCGGCGAGGTGACGGTCGAGGCAGTTGACGGAGACGTTGAGCTTGGCGCCAAGGAACCAGGCGATTTCGCCCTCGGCCAGGTTCTCTTCCTTGAGCGTGTGCCAGGGCTCGATCAGGTCTAGGTGCTCGTTGGCCATCTCCGTCCAAAAGGCGTCCGGCTCGTCGAGCGAGCGTCGCCAGAGCGCTTCATAGCCCTCGCGAGAGGTGACCAGCGCGCCATCGCGCACGCGCTCGGGCGGTGAGTAGGTTTCATTGACGGGCATCGCAGCGTCGGCGGTTGTCATGTTCGGACCTCATCTCGGGCTCAGATTGGTTGCCGTATTCCCCTTGCAAGATGGTATCGCGCCTCGCCATTCCCGCAGCATCTCCACCTGTCCCGCCCTTCGAACGAGTTATCTCCTGTAGGGGCGACCCTTGTGGTCGCCCGTGTTGGCAACTGCGAGGCTGAACAGATGTTGACCGCAGAGCCGGCGACCACAAGGGTCGCCCCGACAACGTGCACGAACACGCTTCGCACTCGATCCGGTGATACGATGCGTCTACTTGATGAGACAACCGAGCCGAGAGGTCCCACGATGGCGCAGCAGGAACCGTTTCAGCGAATTTCGGTCACGGAAGCGGAGGAGAAGCGTCAGGCTGGGGTGACGCTGGTCGATACGCGCGAGCTCGACGAGTACCAGGACGGTCACGCGGCCGGCGCGCCGCTGATGCCGCATATGTCGGTTATGACCCGCGCCGAGGAGTTGGAGCAGATCGCCGGCGGGAAAGACCAGCCGGTCATGTTCATCTGCGCCAAGGGTCAGCGCTCGGCGGTGGCCTGCGAGTTCGCGGCGGCGCTGGGCTTCACCGACCTGTACAACGTTGAGGGCGGAACCGAGGCCTGGATCGCCGCCGGTCTGCCGACCGAGTAGTGACCAAATAGCGTGCGCGCCATCGACACGACGACGAGCGGTCGCGACCGATGCTAAGTGGAATGAGCGGGACCCAGCGTTATGCGCTGTTTGTCTTGCTCGTGGTCGTGGTGGTGGTCATCTACCTGTTCGTCTCGGGCGGATTCGACGACCTGGTCGGTGGCGGCGGCTCAGACAACGACGAGCAGGCGGCGGCTGAACTGAGCGAGACGGCTGAGCTGATTCCTGACGCGGTGGAGTTCGGCGAATCGGCGCGTGTCGGCGCGATTGAAGTGTCGATCTCGAGCATCGCGTTCCCCGAGCAGATTCGGGCAGATGGAATCTGGCGCAGTCCGGCCGAGCGCTTTGCCGCTGTCCGACTGACGATCACGAACCAGACGAAGCAGGCGATTCCACTGCCGATCGATGGACTGCAACTGGTGACAGCGGATGGTCGCGCGTATCTCGCCGACGCGGCGCTCTCGTCGGGGGCGGCGCGGGTGACTGAAGGCGTGGCCTATTCGCCACCGCTGATCCTGCAGCCACAGCTCACGATCACTGTGGTCGCGGTGTACGACATTCCAATCGACGCCAGCGGTCTGCAACTCCGAGTCTCAGGCGGTTGGACCGACTTCGCCCTGTTTGAGTAAGGACGGCATGGAACAGCCGCGCATCCAGGCCATCCCGCTTTGGTTGCAGGCGCTGCTCGCGATTGCCTCAATCTGCGTCATCGCTCTGACCATCGGCCTGATTGTCCTGCTCACGGTCGTTGCTCCTCGCGCCTCCGAACAAACGGGCGACGAAATCGACCACAGAGTCGAAGAGGCTCTGGACGACTTGGAAGAGTCCATTGCATCGGCCCTTGAACCAACGAATGACTCGATCCGCAGTCTTGACTCGTCGCTTGGGGATGAACTGCGCGACATACTGGAGCGATTCGATGAAGTCGAGGAGCGGCTCCTGAGAATCCGGGACCTGCTTGACGAAATCAACTTGAGAGACGCGGAAGCGCTGCTGGAAGCCAGGCAATCGAGGTAACCATGACGATCCTGATGTTCGATATCGATGGAACGCTGTCAACCTCCCAGGGTGCGGGGACGCTGGCGATGACTCGCACGTTCGTGCAGCTCTGGGGCATTGAGCGGGCACTGACGGGCATGAATTTTGCCGGGCGCAGCGACAGTTGGATTGTGCCAACGGCGCTGGCCAACAACGGTCGCGACTGCTCGGCTGACGATCTTGCACGATTTGTCGACGCATACGTCCCACACCTGGGCGATGCGGTAATCGAGCGCAACTCAGAACTATGTCCCGGCGTGATTGAACTGTTGGACGCATTAGCCGATGAAGATGTCACGATGGGTCTGGGGACCGGCAACTTTCGTCGGGCCGCCGAGGCAAAACTCGCGCCGCTCGGCATATGGGACCGGTTCGTCGATGGCGGCTTTGGCGATGACGCGGCCGATCGGACAGAGCTGCTCGCCATCGGCCTGGAACGGTTGCGGCAACTGTCGAGCGACGGCGCGGATGCAGTAGTGATCGGCGATACGGGCCACGATGTCGAGGCAGGGCACGCAATCGGCGCCAAAGTCGTGGCGGTGAAGACTGGCTACGCGCAGCCGGGCGAGCTGGATGACGCAGATGTGATCCTCGATGACTTGTCGGATCTGCAAGCGTCGATGGCGGCACTATTGGGATAGAGCTCGCCAAAGTAGGCCGGTCGACCTTGAGGTTCTCGGTCATACCTACGTCAGGCACGGGAATGTCGAGGATGAGTGCAGGGCTGAGGCTGCGTTAAGCTGACTTCATGTCTACAGGACTGATCATTGGGATTCTGATTCTGCTGCTGGTGGTTGGCGTGCCGATTGTTCAGGCGATCATTCGCAGTGTGCAGCGGCGTCGATCGTTGGCCACTGAGGGCGTGCCCAGCCTTCGGGCGGCCGGGCTGCGGGCGGACGAACTGCCTGCGGGGCTGGCTCGACAGTCGGCTGCGGCCGTGACCTCGGAAGAACTGGCGCTGGCCGACGAGCATCCACAGGCGACGATCACCCAACTTGACGACTCGGGCCGCGTGATCGGCTATCGCGAGAGTTTCCGCGACCCACGTTCGTTGGGTGAGTTCATGGACTGGTTGCTGACGCAGACGATTAATCGCAATCGGCCCCATCGGCGAGTCGAGGTGGAGTTGACACGCTACGAGTCCTCGGAGCAGGCGGCTGAAGTGCTGCGGGCCGAGCCTCCTTCTGACGTTGAAGATGTCGACGTGCAGATTGCTGAGGCGGGTGAGCGCGGTGGGCTGTGGGCTCGCGAATGGACCCGGTCCGAGAACGGCGCCACGGTCCAACGGATGCTGGAGTTGCGCTGGACCTCGGGCGACGTCCTGGGAGTCGTGCGCGGCGATTCGGAGCCGTCAGGCCACCTGGAGGATGACGAGGTGCGTCGTCTCGCGGCGCTCGTCAAGGGTCGGCTGTCGTGACTTCGCCTGTGACCGCTGAGTCCCGCACGGAGCTGCTGGCTCGATATCGCAACGCGCCGAAGCTGTTGGCCGAGTCGGTGGCGGGATCATCAATTGCGCAGCTGGACGGCGCTCCACCTGAACCTGGCTGGACGGCGCGGCAGCACGTGCATCATGTTTCCGACATTGCCGTGATGGGTGCGCTCAGACTGCGGCTGATGCTGCTCGACATTGAGGTCGAGATGTGGCCGACCGATCAAGACACGATGCAGAAACGGCTGCGCAACGACAAGCGGCCGATCGGTCCGGCGCTGAAGACGGTTGAGGGATTGATCGAGTCAGCAGTGTCAATCCTCGGTTCACTGCGCGAGGATGAGTGGCTGCAGCCGCGACCGATGCCGGGCAACAACTCGCGCAACGTTGAGGACTGGTTGCTGGCGAACACTGCTCACATTGAGGAGCACATCGACCAGATTCGCTATGCCCTGACGGGGACTTGCTAGTGCTCGCATTCGTGTAGTGGTGATGAAGACCTGATGATGCCGAGCTGCCACGCGCCTACAGTTGACTCCCCTGCTGCCGCGTTGTGGAGACGCGTGAAGCGGCAGCAACCTCGTCATTGCCGCGCTCCGTCGCGGCAATCTCGCCGCGTTCAGCACGGACGTCAGTGCTGGAATCAGCGAGACATCCGCGACAAGCGCGGGTATGACGGAGCCGTTGGCGCGACCCTCTTGCAGCGTTCGTTCTGCAGGGGAGAATTGAACACCAGGTTGGAGCCCCGCTGATGCAAGATCGACCTGCGCTGTTGGTCGAGTACTACGAGGCGACCTCCGACATTGAGCAGGTGCTCGGTGAACTCTCAGAGTCTCAACTGGACGCTCGTGAGCGTGCTGGCGAATGGTCGGTGCGGCAGGTTGTTCATCACCTGGCCGATGTCGAAGTCGGCGACGCGATGCGGCTTCGGCAGATGCTTGCTCATGAGTCTCCGTTGATTGTGGCTTATGACGAGGAGCTGTTCGCGGCCAACTTGCATTACGACCGCCAGATTGAGTCGTCGGTGGGCGCGTTCTTCGCGTTGCGTATGTCCAATGGCGCAATTCTTGAGCGGATTGCGGCGGAGGACTGGGCTCGTTCAGGTCGCCATGAGGAGCACAATGTCTACACGGTCGAGATACTGGTACGCAAGAGTATCGAGCACGACCGAGCGCACCTGGCTCAGATCCAAGGTGCGCTGCGAGCAGAGAGGACCTAACCATGGCGACACCGCCGACCTACACACAGGATGATGTCGAGGCGCTGATCTCGAAGATGGCACTGGAGCGCGGCAAACTGATCGCAGCGGCTGAGGGTCTGCGCGGCGACGACGCGGATCAGGTGCCGGTCGATGCTGTCGGCGAGGAACAGTGGACCGCCAAGGAACAGTTGGCCCACCTGATGGAGATGGAACGCAACTACGTCGCCTGGTGCCGCGCTGCGCTGGTCGAGAGCGGCACGCAGATCAGCGGTGGCTACGACATGCCCGTCGAAATCCCCATCGAGCACGCGCCCAAGCACACAGTTCGAGAGCTGCTGGACGAGCTGATCGGGGAACGGGAGCGGACGAACCACTTCATCCGTTCGCTCTTGCTTCAGCAATTCTCCAACACGGCCATTACGCCGGGTTTCGGTGAACTGACGGTGATGCAGTACCTGCGATCGTTCTATCGGCATGACCGGCAGCACACCGCACAGATCGAGGGTCGGCAGTCGGACTATCAGCCCAATTTTGCATCGGGTGTCGAGCCGAATCAGCGACAGATGCGCATAGATCGAGTGGCTGAGCGACAGAGCTCGTAGCAGCACCAATCGCGTTTCAGCTCCACTGCGCAGGCGCGTTCGTTCGCTGACGATGCGGTGGTTTCGGCACCCGCAACGATTGGTCAATGCCCATACCATGGGTTGCATGTCGCGCCACCAACCTCGCCCACAACCCCGCCGCAGGCCTGGCGAACCTCCGCTGCAATGGCATGACGGCCGTCGCGCTGTGACCCTCTGGGTTGGTCGCGGGCAGCAATGGGCGGAGTCGGCGCGGGATCAGGCGCAGCGGGCGAATCGCCAGTCGCGAAGTCCCTGGCAACGACTGCTGCTCTGGCTGGTGGGCATCCCTCTGGGTCTGATCGCGACGGCGCTCGGCCTGGTCGTGGCCATCCTGGCGACGATCATCGGTTTGTTGGCGCTCGGCTTGATGATCTGGATCGGGATGGGATTCGCCGGTGCGGCGATGGCGGGCAGCCAGGGTCGGCCGAAGCGCCTGGGTTGGCTGTTGGGCTTGACGTTGGGTCCGGTGGGGCTGCTTCTGATTCGTCGGCTGTTGTAGTTCCCGGTTCCGTCCTACTCGCTCTCTCTAGTTTCCGTCATTCCCGCGCTCCGACGCGGGAATCTCGCGGAGTGCCCTCCGCACGCTGTGATCCAAGGAACGACTCGTGGCTGCAGGCAGTGCCAAGTTCTGGGCTGTGAGCTGTGGGCGTCGAGATACCCGCGGCGGAGCGCCGGTATGACGGAGGTGGGCGGGTTTGACGGAGGTGGGGGCGGTAACGGAGGGGGGCGGGGAGTGGTGACAGTTCACGCGTGCTACAGACATCCAGCCTCGGACAAGGTCTGCCGCACTTCCCTCGGTAGATCTTCGATGGTTCGGCGCAGTTGGGTGGCGATCTGTAGGGCCTGGAAGCCGAAGGCCAGGGGATTTGCCAGTTCCTCGGGAGGTTGCTCGCTCGCGACTCCGGCGACGAAATCCATGGTCTTCAGGCTGGCTCGATGGAAATCGGACAGGACGCCGGGCGGGTTGGCGGCTCTGAGCTGCTCGGCGGAGGATTCGCTCAGCTCTTGCAATTCTCCCCAGGTCAGCGATTCAGGTTCGATCAGGGATCGGGTGGTGGCGACGCCGTCGGCGCAGAATTGGGCGTATTGGTCGAGCGTGAGGCGCTCGTCCGTGCCGCAGGCGAGGGCTGCCAGCGCAGCGAGGAATGCGATTGCCGCCACACTGACTCTCATGCAACTCCGCAACTCTGAATGTCACCGTGCGACTTCGCCATGAACTCCTACCCCTACTATCTTGACCGATGAGCAGGAGGTTGTGGATGTCTGCACGGCATCGGGTGTTTGTGACGCGTGAGCTGCCCGGCGACGGGTTTGCCGCGTTGCGCGATGATCCTGAGTTCGATCTGGAAGTCTGGCCCGAGGACTTCCCGCCGTCGCGTGACGCGCTGTTGCAAGGTGTGGTCGGCGTGGATGGTCTGGTCTGCCTGATCACCGACACAGTGGATGAGGCAGTACTGGACGCGGCTGGGGCTCAGCTCAGGGTCGTATCGCAGATGGCGGTTGGCGTCGACAACGTTGATGTCGCCGCCTGCAGCCAGCGCGGCATTCCAGTCGGCAACACGCCGGGGGTGTTGACTGAAACGACGGCCGACATGGCATGGGCGCTAATCCTGGCGTCGGCGCGACGGGTGGTCGAGGCAGCAGCGTATGTCAAAGATGGGGAGTGGAAGACCTGGACCCCGACGCAGATGGCGGGCATCGATGTCCATGGCGCGACGCTGGGCGTGATCGGGTTCGGAGCCATCGGACAGGCAATCGCTCGCAGAGCGCAAGGCTTTGGCATGCGGGTGCTGTGCTGGAACCGCACGCCGCGCACAGCCGAGGCAGCCGCCGTGGGAGCAGAACAGCGACCGTTCGACGAGGTCCTGTCGCGGTCAGACTTCGTCTCGGTCAGCGTGGCCTTGACGGATGACACCAGGGGGCTGATCGATGCGGCGGCGTTTGCGCAGATGCACCCTGGCTCAATCCTGATCAACACGGCACGCGGTCCAATCGTCGATGAGGAGGCATTGGTGGAGGCGCTACGGAGTGGGCATCTCGGCGGTGCAGGACTGGATGTGACGGCGGTCGAGCCACTCTCGATGGACTCACCGCTGTTGACGATGGAAAACGTCGTGGTCTTGCCTCACATTGGTTCGGCGTCGATGGCGACGCGGAGCAAGATGGCGGATATTGCGGTGGCGAACCTGCGGGCCGGGCTCGCAGGTCGGCCGTTGCCGCACTCGGTCGTTGTGGGGGTGGGCAGATAATGTCAGACTCCGGCCGCGCCGCATGGACACCCCAGAGTGACGAACCCGGCAACCTCTGGTTGGCGCGAGCGCTGTGGGACTCAGGCGGGATTATGTTCGGCGACTTCGACCTCGGCGCGACGCTCGGTTCCCCGGTCTACATCAACGTGCGTCGACTGATCGCGCATCCCTGGGCGCTGCGTCGGATCGGCGAGCTGCTGAGCGATGAGACGCGCATGTTGGGCGGCATGTTGCGACCAACGATCGCCCCCTTCGAATTGATCGCTGGCGTGCCGATGGGCGGACTGCATGCGGCGACCGCGTTCTCCCTGTCCAGCAATGTGCCGATGATCTACGTCCACCCAACCAGCCAGATTCGTCACGTGGCGGAAGAGATTGAAGGATCGTATTACCCGGGACAGACCGTGATCCTTGTAGATGACCTGATGACTCGTGGCGGATCGCTGGCCGAGACGGCCGACCTGCTGCGCTCTGCCGGACTGATGGTCAAGGATGCGTTCGTGCTGATCGATCGAGGCGCAGGAGGGGTCGAGCGGCTGCGACGCGAAGGTGTGACCGTACACTCACTGCTCACGCTCGAGGGTCTGCTCAACTATCTGCTCACGCGAGATCTGATCACCGAGGCAATCTACGCAAAGTGCCTGACCTGGCTGGAAGGCGTCCGAGGGAGCGATCGATGAGGTTGTCGTGAGGCTCTTGCAGACCCTGTTGGCGCTCGTCACGGGAGCAATCGCGGCGCTGCTCTGGGTGGAGCGTCAGACGCCGTCGAAGCCGACGCCGCGTCCGGAGCCTGTTCCTACTCCATCCCCCGAGCCGCCTCCGGAAGCGGAGCGGATCGTCGAGCAGGTTGTGGCGCCCGATCCCGAGCAGGCGGCGAGAATCGAAGCGTTAGAGGCTGAGCTGGCCGAACAGCGGGCGATTCGTGCGCCAGAACCGAGCGAGGCGCATCCCGGAGTCGATGCGATTCGAGCTGCTCGACTGCGCGCGCTGGAGCTGGAGCGGGAGCTTTCGCGCGAACGAGATGACTCGTCGCTGCGCTGGTACCAGATCGATCCTTCGTCAACGGAAGACCTGGTCAATGCAGCCGCCGAGCATCTGACCAAGGTGGCGTTCTGGATCAGTCCGGAATCGCTCGATGCGAGTGAGCTCTGGCCGGTGCTGGGCGCGATGCAGGAGTTCGCGGAGGCCTCAGGCGGAGCCTGGTTCGAATTCGACGGAGAATTTGCACGCTGGTGCGCCGAGAGCGGCCATCCACACGCGCTCGACCCTGACCAACCGGGCATCGACGAACAACGCCCCACCTTCAAAGTGGCGCCCAAGGTCAATCGATCGGGCGAGCAGGTCGTCCCAACCTACGTGAGAGTCGGAGAACAGAAGCTCTACTGGGTCGACGACGTCGCCGGCGAGACGGGTCGGATGCACGTGGTCGGGGTTGGCTCAAACGGCGAATCTGCCCCGTCCTAGGGCAGTTCGGGACAGGAGAGGCTTGCCGGGTTCGCACCGGTCACTTATACCGGGATGGTGATACACGATCATGCTCCTCAGTCGCCTCGTTCAAGCTGCCCTGAGCTGATCGCCCCCCCCCCCCCCGCACATTCGTCCGTAGTTGTACTCGAAGCGCTAAGTGGGTGGCGTCGTGAGCGCCGCCTTCGAGCCGCTGCAGTTGACATTGGGCGACGCAACTGACGCGTCGCTCTTTCCCGAGCAGCTCTTCCACCTGACGGTCACATCGCCGCCGTACAACGTCGGTCTGACGTACGGCAAGGGTGTTGACGACGCCGGAAGCTACGCGGATTACTTGGAATTCAGCCGTCAATGGCTAGCCAATTGTTTCAGTTGGACGGCCTCGCGCGGACGGCTCTGCATGAACATTCCGCTGGACAAGAATAGTGGCGGCAAGCAAGCAGTCACCGCTGACTTGACGAACATCGCGCGGGAGGTGGGTTGGCAGTATCACGCAACGATCATCTGGAACGAAGGCAATATCTCGCGCCGCACAGCGTGGGGATCCTGGATGCGTCCATCCGCGCCCCACGTAATCGCGCCGGTCGAGACGATCGTCGTGCTCTACAAGGACGACTGGAAACGGCCTCACCTGGGCGACGAACTCGTGACGATTGACCGGGACGAGTTCATGGCCTGGACATCAGGCGTCTGGTCGACTGCCCAAGACCTTGCAACAAGTGAGGTTGCAGACGAGCCGTTGCTGGCTCCGTCCGTGCTACTGGACTGGGCGATGTCGTTCGACGGGGCGTCGCCGATTCGTGCTTCCGAGTTGCAAGCATCGTTCGAAGAGTTGCTAACGCGACCCCGCGGACCTGGACTGGACGGGCTACCGCCGGACGACGCTCGTGAATGGGCGTCTCAAGTGTGGGTGTTCGGTGGCGAGTCGGCAAAACGGATCGGCCATCCCGCTCCGTTTCCGATCGAACTGCCGCGTCGTTGCATCAGGTTGTTCTCGTACAAGGGCGACGCCGTGTTCGATCCGTTCGCCGGCAGCGGCTCGACCTTGGTCGCCGCACTTCGAGAAGGTCGCGTCGCGTATGGATCAGAGATCGACGAAGCGTACCGACAGCTTGCGCTTGATCGGATTAACTCTGAAGTGCCGAGGTTCTGATGTCTCAGACGGACCTCATCTTCAGTTACTACCGTGAGCGACCGAACAAAGCCATCCCTCACGCGGAGGTGGTCGATTGGGCTGTAGCTGAGTGGCAGCGGCGATCAGGAAAGGTCTTTCGTGATCCCGATAGGGCGATCCGGAAACTGCACCAAGAGGGGAAACTGCAAAAGCTTGGCAAGGGGTTGTATGCCTACGATCCGAAGCTAGAAGTATCGCGAATGCTGGAGGACTTCTCAGAAGTAGACAAACGGAAGATCCTGGAGCGGGACGGATACAGGTGTGTCGTCTGTGGCGCGGGAAGGGAGTCGGGAATCGAGTTGCAAGTCGATCACATCAAGCCCAAAGACAAGGGTGGTCGCGCGACGATAGAAAACGGCCAGACACTATGCGCAATGCACAACTTCCGTAAGCGGAATCTAGGACAGACTGAGACCGGCAAGAAAATGTTCATTCGCCTTTACGACGTCGCACGAGAAACCGGGGATCGGCAACTATGCGAGTTCATTCGTGACGTCCTTCTGACTTATGAACGCCACAACATAAACGGCCACATCGTTTGGCGCGAAGGAAACAAATTGCTCTAACGCGTGCTCAGATGGCGAGCCCGAATCCAGATCGGTGTTGGTTCGCACTGTGTTGGTGAGTAGGAGTGGGCATTGACACGAGGGCTCTGATGGGGACTTTTAGCGGCGAGGGTTGAAGAATTGGCAGGCGGCTGTGTCGGCGCTTGGTGCGAGGACTCCGCTGGCGGGGTGATTGCAGGTTCCTTTGCCTCCCATGGCGTTGGCGTTGGGCGGGAACCATTCGAGGCAGTTTCCGCATTCTGCGGCGACGACTGGTTTGGGCTGCTGGTCGAGGACGGCTAACTCGCGGCGCTCGCGCCGAGATTCTCTGTTGCTGTGGTAGCGGGCGGCCTGCTTGCGGGGACGTTGCCCGCTTCGGCGGCCCTTTCTATTGCGACGCGGCACGGAAGCGGCGTTCCAGGGCGTAACGGTCGGCGTTGAGGAGCATCTGCAGGGCAGAGAGCCAGCGATCGCGGACCACCGTGAAATCGCGGCCGGTTCTGCGATTCGGATTGCGAGGGACTCGGTGGCCGTAGGGTCGCCGCAGGGCGTAGTGCGAACCGACCCATTCGGTGCGCAGCGTACGGTCGGCCTGCGGCGCCCAGCGCACGCGCAGCCGCGTACGACGTGTTCGCTTGCGATTGGGCGGCAGCCACTTGATCACGAGGTCTCGGCCGCGCGAGGCCCTGACGGTGTCGACCGACGATGCTGGAATGTGCAGGAGCGGTCTGCCGTCCTCGCGCAGAAATGTCGCGCCTTCGACATCAAGGACGAGGTCGCCCTGCTGGTCGGTGAACGGGACAGGTCCGACCAGGGTTGCCGCATCTCGACTTGGCAGCGCGATGGGGCGTTGTCGGGCGACGTCGGCGCCGCAGCGATGGCAGGCTGAGCGACCGTCGAAGGTCTCGCGGTGGCAGGCGGTGCAGATTTTCATCGCAACTCCGACCTCCCCGTATGGGGGAGGTGGAGGATTGTGCTGAGCTCCCTCGGAGGGGAGCTCTTGGTGCTTATGCGCGGACTGGCGAACCGAAGTTTTCGATCAGCGCTTCAGCCTGGGTGACCATCTGGTTGACGACCTCGGTCGCGGGTCGGATGGCCTTGATCAGTCCGGCTCCGTTGCCGGCTGGTCCACCGATCAGTTCCTCGATATGCGCTTCGCGGGCGCCTCGGAGAGCTTCGCCGACGAGCAGTCCCTGGAGCGGCATCGGCAACGTCGGCGGGGCCTCGGGGCGTTCCCAGGCCTCGGTCCAGGCGTTGTACATGTGTCGCATGGTCTTGCCCGAGTACATGCGGCCGATGCGCGTGTCCTCGTCGACGGCGGCGACCAGTTTGTCCCACTGGACCTTGCGGGTCCATTCGTCGGTCTCGCCGCGTTCCTCAGAGTCCTGGTAAGCCTCCCAGGTGCCGAGGAAAGCGGTGCCACACCAGATCGCCTCAGCGCCGAGCGACAGGGCGGCGAGCAGGCCGCGTCCGTCCATGATGCCGCCGGCGGCGATGGTCTTGGTCGGCGCGATAGCGTCGACCACCTGCGGGACGAGAGCCAGGGTGCCAATCCGGCCGGTGTGTCCGCCGGCCTCGGTGCCTTGTGCGACGACGGCGTCGACGTTGGCGGCGGCGACGCGTCGGGCGTTGCGGGTGTTGCCGACGAGACCGATGACCTTCATCCCCTGCGCGTGGGCGTCGTCAACCATCCAGCCGGGGTTGCCCAGACCGGAGGCAAAGACAGGCACTTTTTCGTCGAGAATGACTTCAACCTGCTGACGGAAGTAATCCTGGGTCAGTGGCGGTCGATCGACAGGCGCGGACGGATCGGGAATCTCAAACTCCTGCTTGAGTTGGTCGACGAAGTGGTGATGCTCCATCGAGATCTCAAGTTCGAGGTCTTCGCGATTGCCGGAGTCGGCAATGGAAGAAGGCAGGAGCAGGTCGACGCCGAACGGTTTGTCGGTCAGCGAGCGAACCTTGGCGATCATGCCGTGGAGCTCGTCGGGTGTGTAGCCGGTCGCGCCGACGACGCCCAGACCGCCAGCCTCGGAGACGGCGGCAGCAAGGGTCGGTCCGGCGGCACCGCCCATGCCGGCCAGCATGACCGGATACTCGATGCCGAGCATGTCGCAAAGTTCAGTCTTAAGCGGGGAAACCATATGCGGCCTTTCTCTGAGTCGTGAAGATGTCGTCCATGGCCGTATGGTATCAGCGCCCCAAGAGCGGCTCATGGCCCGTAGGCTCATGGCCCGCATCTAGGGCGTGTTCACATGGGGCGGTTCATTCCAGGAGTTCCCGTCATACCCGCGCTCCGCCGCGGGTATCTCGCTGCATTCAGCGCAACTGTCCGTGCAACACTCGACGAGATTGCCTCAACGGCTTGGTCCGCCATTGCATCTGATTCGAAGTTTGGCCTTTCGATCGTCACGGCAGCAACGCGATTGAGCCTCGATGGCTGGTCGCAGCGAGGAATTGGTCGAACTGTGCGCTGTGCAATAGATGTGCAATACAGATGCCAATAGGCGGACTTGAAAATGGGGAACGAGCTGACTAGTCTGATGACTAGGCGGGATAAGCTATTGGTGATTGGTGAGGTGTGAGATGGCGAAATTCTGGCAAGTGCAGGAGGCGAAAGCCCAGTTCAGTGCGCTCTTGGACGCCACATTAGAGGATGGTCCTCAAGTCGTCACGCGACGTGGGGTTGAAACCGCGGTTGTCGTGCCATTCGACCAGTGGCGCCGTCTGCAGCGCCCGAAGTACGCGAACGTCAAAGAGTGGCTACTCGCGCCAGAGGCGCGTGGCGACCTCCAGATTCCCCCTCGTCAGGGCGTTCGGTTGCGCGAGGCGCCGGACTTTAGCGACGACTGATGTATCTCGTCGACACCAACGTTGTCTCGGAAACGCGCCTTCATCGACCGCATCCAGCGGTGCTGGCCTGGCTGCGATCGACTCGCAGCGACGAGTTGCAGGTCAGCGCCTTAACGATTGGCGAGATACAGAAAGGAGTCGAGAATCTCCGCGATCGCGACCCGAATCGGGCGAGCTCGATTGAGTCGTGGCTCGACGAGGCGGTGCTGCAACATTTCGAGGTGCTGGAGTTCGATTCCGCCGCCGCCCGAGAATGGGCTCGATTGATGAACGGCCTGCCCGCCGACCTAACCATCGATGCGATGATTGCTGCGACTGCCCTGGTGCACGGCCTGACCGTGGTGACTCGCAACGAGCGAGACTTCGAACTACTCGCCGTGCCGACGCTCAACCCGTTTGAGTACATTGGCTGACGTAACGACCTCAGATCACGTCACCGCTGGACCACGATGGTGATTTCTTCTCCAAGGGCGGCCAGACCCGGTGAGTGCTGGAGTTCGTCGGTCTTCCAGGCCATGACAACTCCACCGGTGAGATCACGGTAGAGGCGTCCACGGGAACTCCCATCGGCGGGCAGTGGCAGGACGGATCGGGAACGGACTCTGCGCACCGGGCAGCGCCGAAAGAGCGCTAGCATTCATCGACAGAAGAACGAGGCCTCTGGGAAGGCGCTGAGAAAGGACGGGGCGATGCCGTCGATCAACACGTTGCATGGTGAGCTGGACACGTCTGAGCTAGGCAGGACGCTGATTCACGAGCACATTGGGATCAAGTCGCCTGGAATCTCCGAGAACTGGCCTGAGCTCTGGGATGAGGCGGGTTGTATCGCTTCGGCCGAGGAGAAGCTGAATGCGCTTCAGCAGCGCGGCGTGGGCACGGTGGTCGATCTCTCGACCGCCGACCTGGGTCGGGACATGGGCTACCTGCAACAGGTGGCTGCCGTGACCTCGCTCAACGTCGTGATCTGCACCGGCATCTACTGGCTGCGGTCGATGTATTGGCGCGGGCGTCCAGCGGAGGAACTGACGCGGGTGTTCGTCAAGGACATCACAGAGGGCATCGCAGGCACCGAAGTCAAAGCGAACATCATCAAACTGGCCTCCGACGAACAGGGCGGCGGCGTGGACTCGTACAACGAAAAGTGTCTGCGTGCCGGCGCACGCGCGCACCGGGCGACCGGCGTGCCGATTGCGACTCACAATGGTCCACCCGAGCTGGGCGCGAAGCAGCAGGATGTCTTCGCGGACGAGGGCTGCGATTTGTCGCGGATCGTGATTGGGCACGTGGGCGACACTGCCGACACCGATTACCTGAAGTCGCTGATGGATCGTGGCTCATATGTTGGACTTGATCGGTTTGGTCTGGATGGGATTCTGCCATTCGATGACCGCGTGAACACGGTCGTCAAACTGGCGGCGGAGGGCTACGCCGAGAAGATGCTGCTGGCCCATGACGCATCATGCTGCCTGGACTGGATCCCGGACATCGACGCCGTGCGACAGGCGCAGCCGAACTGGCACTTCAATCACATCCCCGATGATGTGGTGCCGGCGCTGCTCGACCGCGGCGTGACGCAGGCACAGGTTGATCAGATGTTGATTGGCAATCCGCGCACGCTGTTTGAACGACAGGGTGCGTACTAAGTGGCGCCGAGTCAGAAACTGGAAGCCGGCGATCTGCTTTCGGCAGCGCGAGCCGGGTTCGCCGGTGGATCGGTTGACGCGGCACAGGGCGATGTAGCGGCCAGGGCGCGTCTTTGGCGATCCGGACTCGTACTCGCGGAGGCGGAATCGGTGGCGCTTGACGGCTTGACTGCCGCACAGGCCGCCGGTGCCGCCTTGCGTGAGGCCTTGGGTGAGGAGTCGGATCAACCGGGCGACGCGCTGGGTATCGAGGTCGAATCGGAGCGCTCGGCTCGAGAGCCAGAAGGCTTGATCGGCCTGTTGCAGACTCCGCTGCCGGGCTATCACGGCCTGTTGCTGACCGACGGCGACCGGGTGGCTCGCGGATGGCCGTTCGATGCCCTCAGAACGGACGGCCGCACGGCGGCCTGGGTCAAGAGACTGAACCGCGAAGTCCGGCCACCAGGTGCTCGATTGGCGAGCAGCACCTCGGTGGAAGTCTTTACGACGGTTGAGGCTCTGGGCACGGTTGCCCCGACGGACGGCGAGCGGATCAATGCACGATCAGGGGGATTCCGGGTGGTGCAGATGGAGGAAGTACTGCCCGATCGTGTGTCGGGATCCGGTCTGCAGGCGGCTGCATGGCTGCTGCGGCATCAGCGTCAGGACGGCTCGTTCGGCTATGAGTACCAGGCTCCCACTGCCGAGCAGGCAGGTGGATGGACTCCCTATGACCAACTGGTGCGCCAATGCGGCTGCGCCTGGTCGGTGGCGATGGTGGCACGGCTGACCAGGGATCGCAACATCGGTCAGGCGGCGGCCAATGCCATCGGTGGAATCCTGGAGCGCCACCTCAGGCGGGATGGACCTGGGCGGCTGTTCTATCTCGAAGACATGTATGGCGAAGCGAAACTGGGCGCTCCTCCGCTGCTGCTCCTGGCGATCACGGAGTTGGGTCCTTCATTGAAGATTCCTAGAGAGACGATTGACCAGCTCACAGCGTCCCTGTTGGCGGTGCAATCGCAAGATGGTCAATTGGGTACTCGTGCTCGGGGTATGGAGCTAGAGGGCTCGGAGACATACTACGCCGGGCAGATCGTGTTGGCCCTGGCGAGACTGTACGGAACTCGGAAGCGTCCACGACTGAAGTCGGCGGTTGAACGATCACTCAAATACTATCAATCACGCTGGCAGCAGGAAGATGAACGCGACCTGTCATTCACGACCTGGATGATCCAGGCTTGTGATCAGTGGCATGCGTTGACTGACGATGCACTGTCGAAACAGTATGCCTACGACATGGCGGATTGGGCACTGCAAGAGCAGCATGGCGAAGATTGCGAGAATCCGCTCTGGGTCGGTGCATTCCAGAATACGCCGGGCATTGGGACGGCGGCGTACAGCGAAGGCATTGCCAGTGCGCTGTCGATTGCCCAGCGCGCGGGCGATAGCGATCGCGCCGAACAGTATCGTGCCGCATTGTTGCTGAGTATGAGATTCCTCCTGTCGCTGTCTGTTGATGGCATCGAGTCGGCATTGGTGGGAGAGAGCGAGCACATCGGTGCTGTGCGGTCCGCGCTGCATCGTTCTGGATTGCGCTGCGACAACGCTCAGCATTACATCATGTCGATGCTCAGGGCGCGCGGGTTGTGTTGGGATAGCGAATGACTGCCGTTCTCTATTGAGAACGCCCGTACTGCCTATGGGCTACAATGCCTGTTACGGGAGCACGCATGGCGATTCGCATCGACAGACCACGGTTCAGGAGAATCTTCGGTCGGCTCGGCATGCCACGAGACGAGTCCGAAGAATTCGTCGATGCCCTTGAAGACACGATTGACGACAGCCTGCATGGGACCGCGACGAACGAGCATGTGCAGCACACGATCGCTGCTGCAGTCAATGCGCTGAAGGCAGATGCTGCGGAGCGTGAGGCTCGGTTGATGCAACACCTGGTCGTTGTTGTCGGGGTAGTCCTCACCGGGATCGCCCTGGCGACGGGCATCATCGTCGCGGTGGTCACCCTGACCTAGAGTTTGCCGCCGAGTCCCAGGCCAGTTGCCGGAACTAGACTGAACATTGAGAGGGAAGACGTACCGATGGCCATCATCGACAAGCTCAAGTTCCGAAACATCCTCGTCAACGGGGATATCGCGGAAGAGGCGCCGGCTGAGGAATTTGTCACGGCGCTGGATGAAACCTTCGAAGAACAGCTCTCCAACTTGGTGACCAAGGACGATCTCGCATTGCAGACTTCCGACCTCAATGCGCGCTTCGCCGAAGTAAAGGAGCAGATGGCCGCTCTTGAGACGCACATGACTCGGACCATTATGTGGACTGCATTTGGACTGCTCGCAGCGCTGACGGCGATCATGACGCTGCTGCAGGTCTTGCTCGACTAGCGGTCCTTGACCTCGGGCCAGACCTCTCGCCAGGCGGTTTCGATCGTTTGCAGGTATTGGTCGACGGGGATTGAGAGCTCTCGGTCGTAGTTGGGCATGCCGATGCCGAGTCGGGTGATGCCGGCGTCTCGTGCGCCAGTCATCAGGCGGAGTGTTGATGACATGTCCGCGTCGAGTGGGGGCAGCCACTGAATCGGGAAGTCATCGGGGTCTCGGTCATTCTTCTCCAACTCGGATCGCAGGTCTGTGCAGAGTTGGGAGAGTTGATCGAGGTTGCTGGCGACTGGCGCGATCCATCCGTCGCCGAGGCGGGCGGTTCGTTCGATGGCTGGCTTGGAGAGTCCACCGAAGAGGATCGGCGGGCCGCCCGGCGTGACCGGTTTGGGCATTACAGACATGTTGTCGATGTTCACGTATCGGCCGCTGAAATTGATCGGCTCCTCGGTCCAGCAGGCGCGGAGAACTCGGATGTACTCCTCCATTCGGCTGGGACGCTGCCGAAAGTTTGCGCTCAGCGCGTCGAACTCCTGCCATTGCCAGCCGATACCGATGCCGAGCCTCATTCGACCCCCAGAGAGGATGTCGACTTCGGCGGCCTGCTTGGCGACCAGAACGGGCTCGCGTTGGGGCAGCACGAGGACGTTGGTCTGCAATGCGACGCGGCTCGTGTGGGCTGCAATCCAGGCGAGGGTGGTCATCACCTCGTGTTGATGCACGTCATCGGTGTAGGGGCCGGTCTGCGGGCGGTCGTCGCGCGCGTAGGCGTAAATCACGTGATCGGCCATTGAGATGAAGTCGCAGCCGATGGCCTCGACGCCCTGGGCCCAGTCACGCAGCTCGGATACGTCCCAATGCCAGTGCCAGGCCGGGATTTGGCATCCGAATTCGAACTGTGACATGGCGGGATCCGTTCCGTTGGGCTCATTTCCTGTTTGCGCGAGGATGTGAGTCGCGCCGAACAAGTGGATTGCTCAGGTGTATCCTAAGCGCATCCCGATAGCAGCTGGATGACCTGTGAGGTGTGGCGTTGGACGAGCGGCATGCTGGCGAAGAGGGTGTTCTGAGAAGTGACATCGCGGACGTGATCGACCGCGCGGCGGCGATGGCGGTGTATGCGTATGCGTCTGTGACGCAGGCTGGCGCGACGGAGGGGCTGCGTCTGCCTCCGAACCTGGCTGAGCACCTGGCCGAAGCGACCTACGTCGATGTCTTGCGGTACTCGCTGGACGAGTGCACATGTCCCTGTCACCAGGAGCACTAAGAGCGCTGGGAGCGCTGGGAGCACTGGGAATCCGCGTCAGCAGATTCTGATTTGTCGGGGCGACTCCTGTGGTCGCCCGGCATCGTCCATGCCATCGAGTGACGATGCGGAACGGGCGATCAGGTGGGCGGCCATACGGTCTGCTCACGGCCGTGGCCATGCAGGGTTAGACTGCTACTGACTGCGCATGCGCAGATTTGTCTTCACGTGACGATACGAAGGAGTAATCGATGACAACGGCAACCAAAGAATCTGTGGTGACGCCGGAGCGGTTCAAGTCGGGGATGACCTGGAACCAGTACCTGGCCTTCATCAATTCGGAAGAGAACTTTCAGCGACTGACGCCGGGCGGTTCGCCTCGCGGCGACGCCAACGTCGAGCGCTTTATCCGCAACATGAGCGCCTGGCAGATCTCGGAAGAGGGCCGCGAAGCGCTGCAATCGCTGCCGCGATTGAAGATGCTGGTGCTGGGCGAGGACTGGTGCCCGGACGTGTATCGCGGTCTGCCGGTGCTGGCTGAGATTGCCGCAACAGCCGGCTGGGAGCTTCGCATTTTCGCCCGTGACGAGAACTCTGACATTATGTCCGAGTTCCTCAAGGACGGCCAGCACGAGTCGATCCCGACTGCGGTGCTGTACACCCTTGACCACGAGTACATCGGTCACTGGATTGAGCGACCGGCCGTGGCCAACGAGCACATGGCCAACATGCAACGCCTGTTCAGCCGCAAAGAGGGCGAGTCGGAAGACGACATGCGCGCGCGTATCCGCCAGGGCTACCGCGACCTGCAGTCGTCGGACGAGTGGGCCTCGTGGCGCGACGAGACGGTCACGGAGATCGTGGCGATGGTCCGCGACAACGCCTAGCTGAAGCTGGCTGAGGTAACAGAGCCTTAAGGTCGTAGGGGCGCCCCTCGTGGGCGCTCCATACAGCTTGGCAGCTTGCCAACATTTCCAGGTGGGCGCCCTCAAGGGTCGCCCCTACATGAGCATCGCCGTTGCCCTCATCGGCGCTAGTCCACATCGGTTGAGCCGAATGGACTGTCGGCTGGTTCGTCGTCTTCTTCTTCTTCGATGACTGGCGGGGCTGATTCGAGAGCTCGCTCAGATTCAAGGGCCCGCATGGCTCGCCAGGTGATGAACCATCGTTGGAATGCTGTCAGGTTCGTCAACACTGCGAGCAGCCAGAGCACTGGCAGGATCTGCGCAGAGAGCAGGCCGATCGCCAGGATGAGGACGCGCTCGAGCCTGGTTCCCAGACCGGAACGGATGCTGACACCGAACTCGCCCGCTTTTGAGCGCGTGTAACTGACCATCATGCTGCCGAACAGTGCGATGCCGATCAGCACGATCGCGGTTCGGTCGAAGCGCTCGGCAGCGCTGTACCAGATCAGCAGTCCGAAGAGCAGCGCGAAGTCGGCGAGGCGGTCGGAGACGGCGTCGAAGACGGCGCCCCAATCGGAGGCGTTGTTGGTCGCACGAGCGACGGCTCCGTCGAGCAGGTCGAAGAAGGCCGCGACCAACATCACGACGCCGGCCTGCCAGAACATGCCATAGGCCGCGAAGGTGGCAGCGCCGCCCATCCCCAGCAGACCGATCAGCGTCAGCGCGTTGGGCGTCAGACCGGTACGCGCGACGGCGTGTCCGAGACGTTCGGAGATGTCAGTTGATATCGAGTGGGGGAGAAGAGACACGAGGTCCCCAGAGCATGCCCGACCGCCGTGGATTCACTCTACACAGCGGTTGGTCGCGAAACAGGTCTAGTCGTAAAACAGACGTTTACCGATGAAAAAGAACAGGATGGCCAGAGGGATCGCCGCGGCGACGAGAAGGACAATGTTGATGTTGAGACGGTCCCAGAATGGCGGAGATTGCGGCTCGATGTAGGGCCAGTTGAGCAACAGGGCCCGTTCGGCGTTCTTGGTGAACTCAGGAATCAGCTGTTCCTCGGAAATGTCGTAGACCTGCTCGAATGCGTCGTAGAACGCGACACCCGACGCGGTCAGGCGGAAGAGCTCGGCCAGCGCCTCGGTGCCCCAATCCTGGATCATCCAGCTCAACATGCCGCCGGCCTGACCGAAGTACTTGGCCTGGAACTGCCAGGTCACCGGCACGGTTTCGAGCTGTTCGACCGTGTAGTACTCCTCGTGATCGAAGATGACGACGGCACCGGCGCGGCGCAGGTAGAAGCCGGGCAGCGGACCCTGCGACCAAAAGCCGAGCGCCGATCGCAGCCAGAAGGGCACATCGCCGGCGTGAGGCCCGGCTGCGGTCGTAATCAGTGAGTTGGTGACGGCGTTACGAACATCGGCCGATGAGTTGCGCTCCACATGTTGCAGGAACGCGTCCTCATCGACGCCGGCAGGAAATTGCGACGAGTCGGTTGGGTCGCTGCCCTCGGGCCAGACGACGATCGTCAGTGGTTCTGCGAACGTTGCCTCGATCAGGTCGCTGACGAGGTCGTATGCGCCCTGTCCGTGGTCAGCCAGGTCTTCAGCGCGTAGCTCGTCCTGGTAGTGCCAGAGGATGACGTTGTCGCGCTCGGCGGCAGTCCATTCAACCTCTACCGCTTGCGCGCGCAGCAAGCTGGGATGCAACCAGGCGGCGCAGACCAAGACCAACAACGAGGCGAGGAGAAGACGTCTCACGAGTTCAGACTAGGGCCTGTTCACATTGGTATGCAGAGCCATGAAGCAGCCCGTCATTGCCGCGTTTGCCGCAACCTGCCCCGCACTTGATGCGGGAGCAATCTCGTCGAGTTGTGGACAGACAGTTGCGCTGAATGCAGCGAGATACCCGCGGCAAGCGCGGGTATGACGATCTCTTGTTGGCTCGGGTATGACGTGAACTCCTGGACTGAACCGCCTCATGTGAACACGCCCTAAGACGCTTGGAGCGATCGATATAGGGCGAGATGCTGTTCGGCGATATGTCGGGCATCAAACCGGTCTGCGGACGCCTGTGCACTGGCCACTAACCGGGCTCGAAGCGCCGGATCGGTCAGCAGCCGCTTGAGCTGCTCGGCCAGTGCAACGTGGTCGCCTGGAGGCGAGAGCAATGCGGCGCGACCGTGATCGGAAGCGATTCGGTAGCCGGAAATGTCTGACGCGGCCAGCGGGACTCCGGCAGCCATCGCCTCGATCAGCACCAGACCCAACGCCTCTCCACCGGTCGCAGGAAACGCCGCGCATGTTGCAGTGCTGAGCAGTGAGGGAATTTCATCGTGGGGAACCGGTCCGAGGAACGTTGTTCGATCGTCGGCGAGTCGCTGTGTCGCCGAAGAGACCGGGCCAGCGACGACCAGTTGAGCATCGGGCAAAAGGTCGAGCGCTCGGATGAGAATGGGAAGTCCTTTGCGAGGTTCGTCTCGGCCGACGAACAAGATGGTGTCGGGATCGGGACTTCGAGTGACGCTGGAAAAGGGTGCCAGGTCGAGGCAGGGGAAGATGGTTTCAACTCGATTGGGCAGGATGTTCGCTGCGGTCTCTCGTGAGATGTCGGTGGCGCAGATCGCCAAGTCGGCGTGTCGCAGCAGGGAGCGCAAGAGTGGGCCGGCGCGGCGATAGAAGTTGCTGGCTGCAGGCTCGGCTGAGTGCAGTGTGACCACGGTCGGCGCTGCGTCGGGATGGAGCAGGGCGAGCGGCCCGATTGCGGGAAGCAATGGCTCCTGGATGTGCAGGATGTCGTGCGGGGTACGGAGGAAGTCTCGCAGCCTGAATAGGTCCGACGGATGGAACGACAGATCGGCACGCGTCCCGCCCATTTGGACTCGAAGGGCCTTTCGGGGCGAGAAGACCTTGGATTGGTGCCCCATCGCATTCAGAGCGTCGGACAGTGCCAGAGTGTGGACCTGGACACCACCCGGCTGGCGAGCGTCGTAAGGCATGACATGAGCGATGCGCACGGGATCGAGGCTATAGCCAGCTTGGCCGGAGGCCAGATTTCACGATTTGGATTATCCGTGTTGTTATCGTCTGGTTGTGGATTTGTGAACGAATGGTTAACGTGCGGGATGAGTGAGAGGTCGCTGGCCACATATCGACATTGGTTTGTGGGTGAAGGCGAATAGGGGGCTGACGTGCCAATCTCAACTTCAGGTTTTTTGATATGTGAGCAGTTGTTGCTGCTTGGATTGAGCGAGCATGGCGCTCTTGACCGTCTGCATGAGGCCCGACTCGATTATGCGATTGCCGGCGCGTCGCTGATTGACCTGTCATTTGCCGGACGGCTGGACAGCGATCCCACTCGTCTGTTCGTGATCGATCCGGAACCGACCGGCGATGAGCTGCTCGATGATGTGTTGGATCGGATTGCGCACTCGCAGCCGAACCAGTCGATCAATCACTGGGTGTCGGAGATTTCGGAGGTTGCTCACGATGTACGCCGCGAGCGGCTGCGACGCCTTCGCGCTCGGCCGGTGGTCTGCGAACATCACGGGCGTCGACGGATTGAGTTTCGTTGGGGACAGGACCCGCAGGTCGACCCGGTAGCCGTGGACTGCATCCGCGAGCACGTGATGGAGCTGTTGCGCGGCGATGTTGCTCCGGCGCCCGAGGACGCGGCGCTGGTCAGTCTGGCGCGGGCAAGTGGACTGTTCGACGTGTTGATGTCGAAGCAGGAGCGGAAGCGCGTCGAGCCTCGTGTGCTACGCATGGTCAAGCTGGATGTCATCGGCGAGCGTGTGAATCACGCGCTGGAGTACGCGCTCGCCGGTTAGTACGTGTTGACAGGATCCTAAGGTCGGCGGCGGGCGAGGAGGGCTCTTGGTGTGGCGGTCATTCCTCGCCATTGCTGACGGAGGAGTCTGCCGGCTCCGATTTCTCTGAGTGATGGGTAATGGTCCAGCTCGGCGCTGGTTTGGTTGCTGACTAGGGCGTCTCTGAGTGCTTGCGCTCCTCGACCTTGATATCTGGTGATTCCTGCTCCGACCTGTTCGTGGAAGTGGGCATCGGAGCCTCCGGTGGTTGGCAGACTCCAACGCTGGTTGGCGCTGATGATTGATTGTCGGCGCCAGCGGGCGGAGGGGATGGGGTTGGCCGTCTCGACGGCGAGAATCGGTGAGTGATCGCCACTCAGTTCCGGCGACATCGTTGCGACCAGGCGATCGATGTCACCGACATTGAGGGCGAATGGCACAATGGCTGCCGGGTGAGAAATGATTGCCACTCCGCCCTGTCTCCAGATCGCCTCGATGGTCGCTTCTGCGCTCTTGAACGCTGCTATGGGACTGTCGATCCAGAGCGCGAGGATGTGTCCCTGGCGACTGCTGACCTCGCTGCCGATGATCACTTCGACCGGATGATTGCTGCGCTCGGCAATATCGCGTGCTTCGTGCGCGCCTCGGGTCTGGTCGTGGTCGGTGACGGCGATGACGTCGAGGCTTCGCCGCTGAGCGGCGTCGAGGATGGTTTGGGCGTCATCCATGCCGTCGGAGGCGTCGGTGTGAATCTGTAGGTCGGCGCGTCCCATGGATTCGTTGTCGGTGCTCATTGACTTGCGCTGCTGACGGTGTCTCGCGGATGCGGATCGTCCCATGGGGTGTCTCGGCAAGGCGCCCAAGGCGACTCGCTGACTCTCCAGAGATGCGAATGCTCAGCAATGATGGGCTCGAATAGTCGGGCGAGGTCGGCAGTGTTGGTGCGCGTGTCGAGGGCTCGATTGCCTGTGAGCAGGAGGTCAAGCGGCGGGAGGAAGGTGACATCGAACTGGAGACGATCGGGGCCGGGCCGTCGGACAGCGTAGAGCGGTAGAACGTCGGCCTCGGCACGGATGGCGAGGTCGATGGCGCCGACCGGGAATCGGGCCTGTCGGCCGAAGAACGGGACACACGCGCCTCCGCCCTGGCGGTCGCGGTCCCAAAGGATGCAGACCACGCCGCCCTCGCGCAGCGTGCGCAATGCCTTGCCGACGCCAGTCTGGGTCGCGGTGAGAAACTCGACACCGGCGGCAGTACGCGAGGCGTTGACCGCTTCGAGGTGGCGGGGATCGTCAAGTCGCTCAACCAGCGCCACTGCCGGGATGTCGAGCGCGGCCAGCGCCTTGACCGCGACCTCAGGATTGGAGATGTGCGCGGTGGTCAGGACCACCCCACGTCCGGACTGGTGGGCGTCGAGCAGGTGGTTCAGTCCCTCAACGTGGAGGTGTCGGTCAAGCACTCGTCGAGGGGAGATTGCAGGCAGGAGGGCGAGGTCAACGTAGTATCTGGCGGTTTCGGCGATGACTTCGGCGGCGTCCCGGTTGAGCTGGGATGGCGAGTGCTCGGGATGGATGCGCTGGAGATTGTTGCGGATGCGGATGCGCTGTCGCTCGAGAAGCGGAAGGGCGATAGTGGCTGCGGTCTCGGCGAAAACGTAGAGGATGCGTCGAGGGAGGTATCGGGAGAGCCAGGCAAGGATCGCGAGAGCGGTGGCGGTCGGCATGTGGGTATGTTCTCATGGGAATACGTATGATTGGGACCAGGAGGAGTGGAACATGCGGCAGCAGATGGCCGACTGGGCGGAACTAGTCGAAGAACTGCGAGCGGCGACCTCGTGTTTGAGTGACGACGCGCCGCTCCGCTCGATTGCCTTCGAGAGATTGCTGAAGACAGAAATCCAGGCGCGCCAAGCTGCTCGTGAGGTTGCCGACGAATCGCTTGAGCCAGCGCCCAGCCATAGACGCGTCAACCCCTGGAGCATGGAGGAATGGACCCCCGAGGAGCGTGTTGCCGATTTGGCGCAGCGCTGGTCGATTGAGCCGCATCAGGTACGTGGAGTGGTCGATCCAACGAGCGACGAGCCGCGCCTCTGTCTGGCCTCGGCCGCGCTGGCGTTGAACGAGGATGACGCGATCAGGCAGATCGCCTTGCTACTGACCAGCGCTCGCGTGGACTCGTTGTTTAACACGGATGTCGGTCAGGTTCGGGCGGCAGCGAAAGAATACGGTCTCGAGCAAGAGCGGGTCGAGTGCGTTCTAGAGGCTATGCACAAGCGGACGATTCTGTTGGTCGACCTTCAACAAGCGGGTCCGCGGGATATCTATCTTCTCCCGGACGGACATTCGGAGGCACGTGCAATTGCGCAGGAGCTGACCGCGAATGAGCGATGATCCTGAACCGCAGGGGGCAACGCTCAACTTCGATGAATTTCACGTTTGGGTTCAGCGTGCGCAATCGGAGATGGAGAGTGGTCAGTATCGCCATGCGGTTCGTCGCGCAGCGGAGGACTATAGCATCCGCGTGGCCGGACTCAGCGGGCTTGATGAAATGTCCGGGCGTTCGCTCATGGAGCGGGCATTCCGTCGTGACGATCCGGTGTTGGCTCTGCAACCTCGGCCCGGTACGCACAGTCCGCGCAGCGAGCGGAATGAGCGCGACGGGCTGCGCGAACTGTCAACGGGCTTGATGGCGGCGGTGCGCAATGTCTTCACCCACGAGACGGAACCTCAGATCAGTCGGACGGAGGCGATGGAATGGCTCGGCTTCATCAGCGCTCTGCACCGATTCTTGGATCGCGCGGAGCCGACTGGGTATGAGTTTGACCAGTAACGAAGTGCCGAAATTGGTACCACTGGTCGGGGGCGTTCTTTAGTGCTGGCTCGAATGTGGTGAGGAGTGGGGCGTTGCTCTGGTGATCGAGGGTTAGGTGGGGTTTGAAGCGGAGATTATGGGCTTGGCGGGTTGCGGTGAGGGGGACGAGTTTTGCATTGGTGGACTCGGCGATTCGGTGGATTTCGTTTGGGATTGTGATTGTTTGGCCGAAAAGTTGCTCGGTGGTTGTCTGTTCTCCGGGTTTGGGTGGACGGTCGAAGAGGATCGCGGCGGTTCCGTTGTCTCGTAGATGACTGATGACTTGGCGCAGGCCGCGTCGACCGCTCGCAGGTAACATGCCGAGTCTCGCTCGTTGATCCTGGATTGCCTGGTTGAGGACTGGATGACCAAGGTCGTCGACGAGAACCATCGAGGGGCCGATTCGGTGGGTGAAGGCTCCTCCGAGGATGTCCCAGTTGCCGAAATGGATGACGGCGAAGAGGATCGGACGGTGCCGGTACCAATCTCGGAGCTGACTCCATTGGTCGGCGTAGGTGGGGTCATCTCCGCCGACGGCTTCATAACAGTCCGCGGGGCTCAGTTCGTCGAGGCGGACGGCATCGACCATGTACTCGCCGTAACGCTGGAACTGAGCTCGGGCGAGAGAGTCAGCGTTGCCGTCCCAGTTGACGTGGGGCAGGACTAGTTGTGCGTTCTGGCGTGCCGCGGTTCGCCCTTGAGGCCATCCGATGTAGACCATGTCCATGAGGCGACGAGCGGCGGCATAGGCGGCGGGTCGTGGGAGCGTGCGGGCGATTCGGCCGAGTGACTGGTAGCCGAGGGCGAGGGGGTGGATCACGAGTCCTGCCGCAGCCAGCGGCCCCCTCCGCCCCTTCGGGGCACCTCCCCCAAAGGGGGAGGTCTAGGTGCCTCTATTCGCCTCGGGCGTAGGCCTCGACAGCGTCTCGGGCGACGTCGTCGGTCCACTGTTCGGGCGGGGACTTCATGAAGTAGGCGGAGGCGGCCAGGAGCGGGCCGGAGAGGCCTCGGTCGAGGCCGAGCTTGGCGCAGCGCACGGCGTCGATCACGACTCCGGCCGAGTTGGGTGAGTCCCAGACTTCCAGCTTGAGCTCGAGGTTGAGCGGCACATCGCCGAAGGTGGTGCCTTCGATGCGGATGTGGCACCACTTGCGGTCCTCGAGCCAGGGCACGTGGTCGGACGGACCGACGTGGACATCGCCGGACGGCATCTCGTACTCAATTTGCGAGGTGACGGCGTTGGTCTTGCTGATCTTCTTGGACTCGAGACGCTCTCGCTCCAGCATGTTGTAGAAGTCGGTGTTGCCGCCAAAGTTGAGTTGATAGGTGCGGTCGATCTGCACGCCGCGATCGCGGAAGAGTCGCGAGAGGACACGGTGGACGATCGTTGCACCGACCTGGGACTTGATGTCGTCACCGACGATGGGTGCGCCGGCGCGGCGGAACCGATTGGCCCAGTATTCCTCGCGAGCAATGAAGACGGGAATGCAGTTGACGAAGCCGCAGCCGGCCTCAAGGACCTGCTCGACGTACCACTTGGTCGCCTCCTCGGAGCCGACTGGCAGGTAGTTGATGACGACGTCGACATCGCGGTCTTTGAGGATCTGAGCCACATCAACCGTGGAGCCTGGCGCCTTCTCGATCACCTCTGAGAGATACTTGCCCAGACCGTCGTGCGTCATGCCGCGCTCGACTGGGACGCCGAGATTGGGCACGTCGGTGAACTTCACCGTGTTGTTGGGATCGGAGAAGATGGCCTCGGAGAGGTCAAGGCCGACCTTGCGTGAATCGATGTCGAAGGCGGCGACGAAGTTGAGGTCGGAGATCGAGTAGCCACCGAGGACGGCATGCATGATGCCGGGAATCTCGTCGCCATCTTTCGCATTCTGGTAGTGAGTTACGCCCTGAACGAGCGATGAGGCGCAGTTTCCGACTCCGATGATGGCAACGTTGATCTTGCCCGTGGGCTGGTCGGCTGACTGGCTGACGCCGTTTGCGTCGTCTGACATGAATGATTCCTTCCGCGGAGGGTGCGGTCGTGCCGATTTGCCGATCGTGTTCGGAAACTCACAAGCTGTCGACCGCGTCGCCCATCTGCGAGTACTGCAATCTAGCAGCAGGGTTCGCTGAGCGCAGTCGCTGGAGACATAGACCCATGGCTATCTCAGCCCTGACCTGGTGGGCAGCGCCACAATCTCCTGACGCCATTCGAGAGTTACGCTGAGCGCATGCCTGATCCTCGCGAGCTGGTTGCGGACATGTACCTCCAATTCGCGGAGGAACTGGCCGACGCCGCGGGTGAGGCGATCCGTCCCTGGTTTCGGAGCGACTTGGATGTCGAGCGGAAGGGCGACGGCTCGCCGGTCACCCAAGCCGATCGCGCCGCCGAGACGGCAATCCGTGAACGCATTGGCAGTCGATATCCGAGTCATGGAATCGTCGGCGAGGAGTTTGGATCGGACCAGGTTGATGCCGAGTGGGTCTGGGTCATCGATCCGATCGACGGAACCGGCGCGTTCATATCCGGGCTTCCAACCTTTGGGACCTTGATTGGGCTGGTACGAGACGGACTGCCGGTGATGGGTGTACTTGACCAACCGATATTGGCAGAACGCTGGACAGGCCTGAGTTTTCCCGACCTTCCGCTGCGAGCTACACACAATTCACACGTTATCCACACGTCAACCACAGAGGATCTGGGAGAGTCGATTGGTTTTGCCAGCGACCCGACCATGTTCGAGGCAGAGGAACGGGACGCCTGGAACAGGCTCACGTCATCGCTGTATCGAGCAAGATACGGAATTGACTGCTACGCCTACGGACTGCTGGCATCAGGCTTTGTGGACATTGTGTGTGAAGCGTCATTGAAGACCTGGGACTACATGGCGCTGGTCCCAATAGTGCGGGGCGCCGGCGGTCAGATGACTGACTGGGCAGGTGATGAACTCACACAGGGTTCGGGCGACCAAGTACTGGCGTCGGGGTCGCAGAGGCTTCATCGTGCAGCATTGGCACGATTGTGTGGATAACACAGTGCAAGGATCGGTTGATAGGCCGTGAAAAAGTGGACAAGCAGTGGCGCAAACGGACAGAGAGCCTGTGACGCGGTGGAAACGTTCCCGATCGGGAACAGGGTGTGTTCGCTAGCCTGCCGCGTCGGCGTGAGCTTTGACCTTGCGCAGGACAGGCAGGCCGGTGCGGGGGTTCTCGACAATTTCGTACCCGTCGGGCACAGCGTCGATCGCTCCGGGCTTCTCCGACTTGGCGAAGAAATAGATGCGCTGGGAATGGTGGTTCCTCAGCTCAATGTCGCGCGCGTGGAGGAAGTAGGTCTCGTGGCGGCGGTTGGTGGTGGAATAAGCCATGTCTGGCAGCCTCCGGTCAATTGATCAGGCGCCTATGCCGTTACATCGTATATTCAAGCGAATTTTCGCCGCGTTGTCAATCGAACGCAGGAAATTCGTTACGTCGAGTGTTCACAGTCTGTTGAAGAGCAGTGTGCTGCTGACGTTCCTGGCTGCAGTGGTGGCAGTGGCGGCAACCGGTTGTGGATCGAACGCAGAATCGAGTGCCGTACAGCAAGAGGTTGCCGGCGACCCCTGGGCCGTTTCACAGGTCGATCCGGAGGCTCGTTGGCTTCCAGTTCTGGCGACGCAAGACCTGGCAGTGGGGGTCAAACGGGTCGCATTCACATTGGATGGGCTACAGCCGGGGAATGATCCCCCAACGGTGCGAGTTTCCCTGTTCGCACTCGACGAAGATCAGCGGGCACCTCGCGCGGTCCAGTACGCGCGATTTCTGTCGTATCCGGCTGATGTCGGGATTGAGGCGCATGGACATGTGAATGCGTCGGTCTCGGATCGTTCGTTGCCGATCGGCATCGGGGTGTATGTCGTACCGGTGCAACTCACGTCCGATGGCCTGTGGGGGATGTTGCTTGAGATGTCGGCTGACGACGGGGATGAGTCTGTACGCCTCAAGTTCTCGGTGCGAGAGCAACAGGCTGCGCCCCAAGTTGGAGAACCAGCGCCATCGGTGGACTCGCGGACTCGCGATGATGTTTCGTCGCTGAACGAGCTGACATCCGATCGCGACCCTGAGCCCGGTCTCTATGCCATCTCGATCTCAGAGGCGCTGGAACTCGGACAACCAGTGCTGTTGACCTTCGCCACGCCTGCGTTCTGTCATTCGCGCACTTGTGCCCCGGTACTTGACGCGGTGAAGGCAGTCTGGCGCGAGTTTTCGTCGTCGATCAGCGGGATTCACGTTGAAGTGTTTGAGAATCCGGAGAATCCGACGAGGCTGGTCGAGTCGGCGGCGTTCGTGGCCTGGCATCTGCCGTCGGAGCCGTGGGTCTTCGTGGTCGATGCTGATGGGATCATTCGCTACGCGTTCGAGGGCGCCGTGACCGAAGCGGAGTTGCGCTCAGCGGTGGAATGGGTCGTTCAGGACGATGAGTAGCACGAACCTATGCACCGTTGCCGAGGATGGCCTCAACGCGATCTACCAGCTCGTCAACTCTGTGCAAGTGAAGTGCCACATCCTCAGGGCGCAGGAAGCCCTCATAGAAGTTTGCATGCAGGCTGTTGGCGATGGCGAATGAGTCGTAGAGTTGCTCGTCCGCCTCTTCCTCCGCGAGACGGCGAGCAACATCAAAGAGCAGTCGATGCTGGCCATGCCGCCAACCGCGCTCAGCCGCCGTGGCTTTCATCATCTGCGCCGCAGCGCCCCAGCCTTTCTCTGACGCCTGCTCGAGGTCGTTTCTTGCTAGTTCTTCGCTTGCCTGTGCGAGGAACTTACGGCCGCGGGCGGCGTACTGTGAGGCGCGATCGTTCACGGAGACCTCCTGGATGACATCGTATCAAGCACTACAGGGGAACGGAGTCTACCCTGACGAGGGAGAGAGCGAGGATTGGTATGGCCCTGGCAGGCTCCGAGCGGGCGCAGATTCGTCAGCAGTTTGAGGCGATCGAAGGTCCGCTGAAACTGGAGTATTTCCACCAGAGCCCGCGACGGGTAGTGGTGCCGGGTCGACCCGACCGTCCGAGCTGCGCGCTGGCCCAGGAACTGTACGAGGAGATTGCCGACCTTTCCGATCACATCTCGCTGACCATCTATGAGCATGAGGATTCGCCGGAGCAGGTCGAGCGGCGCGATGTGGTCGATGTGCCCTGCGTTCTGATTCGCGGCGAGCTGAACCGACCGCTGCGCTTCTATGGCGCTCCGAATGGACATTTGCTGGTTGCGATGATCCGGGCGATGGTGCTGGCTGCGACGCGTCAGGCGAAGCCATCGGTGCAGATGAAACGTCTGTTGAGCAAGTTGCGACGTCCGACTCGGCTGCGTCTGCTGGGATCGGCGATGGATCCGAATGCCGGTCAGGCGGCCCTGGCGGCGTGTGCGGCGACATTGTTGTCGCCCAAGCTGCAAACTGATGTCTTTGCCATTGAAGAGTTCGAGCACATCGCGGCGCGATCGGGCGTCAGCGCGATCCCGGCGCTGTTCATTGACGACCGGTTGGCAGCGGCCGGCATGGTCGAGCCGCTGCAACTGGTCGAGTACATCGGCCTGTGTCAGTCGAATCCTGAGAAAGCTCAGTTGAATCCGTTGGCGTCGCAACCTGGCACGGCGACGGCATGGCGTCCGCCGCAGCCGCCAGCCGAACGTCGTGGCCCGGCGCCGGCCGATCCCATCGCGGCTGCCGCAGGTCGCGCGCGGGAGGCAACGGCGACACCGGATGGGATGCATCGCACCGAGGGCGGCCTGATCGTGCCGAATCGGTAGTACGCTCCAATTGGTAACCAGAACACCCTATAGCGTTGCATGACCGAAGCGGAGTTGTGTTGTGGCCGATGTTGATGAACTGCGCGAGACGCTTGAGGCGTTGGCGGGGCGGTTGAGCGACGTTCTGGAGCGTCTTTGACCTGACGGCGGTGGAGGCGGAAGTGTCGCGGCTGGAATCTGCGTCAACGGTGACAGGATTCTGGGACGACGCTGATCGCGCCCGCAAGGTGATGAAGCAGATGGCGTCGCGGCAACGAACCGTTGAAGTCTGGCGCGGATTGGAATCGCGTGTCAGCGACGCGGTGGAGTTGCTCGAACTCGCCGACGATGAAGAAATGGCTCAGGACTTGGCTGCGGAGGCGCGGTCAATCGGTGACGAAATCGAGCGGCGCTCGTTTGAACTGGCATTCTCCGGCCCGTATGACGACCGCTCAGCGATCATTGCCATCTACGCAGGCGCGGGCGGCATTGACTCACAGGACTGGACCGAGATGCTGCTGCGCATGTATCAACGCTGGGCTGAGCGGGCCGGATTTGAAGTTGACCTGGTCGACCTGGCCGAGGGCGAAGAGGCCGGGCTGAAGTCGGCGACGCTGGAAGTCCGCGGCGATGCGGACGGCGGCGGCGCTTACGGCTGGCTGCGGGCCGAGCACGGCGTGCATCGGTTGGTCAGGATTTCTCCGTTCGACCAGAATCATGCTCGGCACACATCCTTCGCTCGCGTGGAGATCATGCCCGAGACCGAGGGTGCGGCCGAGGTGGAGATTGCCGACGACGACATCAAACTGGATGTGTATCGCGCCTCAGGTAACGGCGGGCAGAATGTGCAGAAGAACTCGACGGCGGTGCGGATTACGCATCTGCCGACGGGATTCGTGGTGAGCTGCCAGAACGAGCGCTCGTTGCGGCGTAATCGAGACTCAGCGATGCGCGTGCTCGAGGCCCGATTGCTGATGCTTGAGGAGCAGAAGCGCGAGGAAGAGCGCCTTGCCATCCGCGGTGATCACATTGAGGCCGGCTGGGGCAATCAGATTCGCTCGTATGTCTTGCAGCCGTACCGGATGGTCAAGGATTTGCGCACGCAGTACGAAACGTCGGACGCCGACCGCGTCCTGGACGGCGATATCAGCGAGTTCCTGCGGGCATCGCTGCAGCATCAGATCGGTCAGGACGTGCGGCGCGAGGGAGCGGTCGCATGAGACGGTCCGGACTCCTGCTCGCGGTCGGGCTGCTGCTGATGCTGGCCTCGATTCCATTGTCGTCGACGGTGTCGATCCACGCGCAGTCGGCAGAGGATGGCCCGACGGTTCAGGGCACACGCTTTGAGAACCAATGGCCGGATTCGGTCGTCGTGTCGGCGTTGGTCGATGACGCCTCGGAAGTGGAATCGGCCACGTTCCTGTACGCGATCTTGCCTGAGGGCGCGCTGACTCGTGAAGCGGCGGAGATTGCCCCGGGCGACGTGTCGAGGGTCACGGCTGAGTTCCCCACGCGCGACTCGCAGCTCTGGATTCCAGCCGGCGCTGACTTCGAATGGCGCTGGGAGTTCGTCTTTGCTTCGGGAGAGACGTACGAAACCGAACCGCAGATCTGGCGCTATGAAGATCCACGGTTCGAGTGGCAATCGCTCAAAGAAGGTGACCTGGAGATCGCCTGGTACGACGACCGAGGCGTCGCGCAATCGATGCTTGAAGATGGATTGGCGGCGCTCGAAGAGATCTCGCCGTTCCTGGGGCTGGATGAGTTGATTCCGATCAAGGTCTACGTCTGGGCGAACACGGAGGATGCTCGCGCTGTTGAACGGATTCAGTCGGAACGCTTCGAGGAGTCGGTGATCACCGGCGGCACCAGAGTGTTGGCCGATCTTGTACACATCTATCAACCCTCGCGATGGGTCGTCCGTCATGAACTCACGCACGTACTGACCAAGCTGGCCGGCGAGGGTCCCTACGGCGACCTCCCCGCCTGGCTCGATGAGGGCATGGCCACTATCGCCGAGGGCGACTGGCTGGAGCGGCGCGGCGGAGCGTTGCAGTTTGCGATCAACAACGACCAGGTGTTGTCGCTGCGCAGCATGGAGTCGCCATCGAATCGTCCGGGGTTTGTTGACATCTTCTACGGACAGTCGGCCGCCATCGTGTTGTACCTGATCCAGGAATACGGCACTGACCGGATGAATGAACTATTCGACACCTTCAAAGAAGGTTCGTCGGTCGACGACGCACTGATGCAGGTCTACGGAGTCAACCGAGACGAGCTGGACAATCAGTGGCGCGCCTCTGTCGGACTTGGTCCGAGAGAGTCTGAAGAGGATCGTTCGACGACGATCGAGGACGATGTGATCGGTGGCCCTGAGGTCGCAGATGGTGACCAATCGGAACAGTCGCAATCGGAAGAAGCGACGCAGGAGGCCGAGTCGGATCAGGCTCAGGAACAGGCCCAAGATCAGTCTCAGGATCAGAGAACCTCGCAGGCTGCGGAGACGCTGGACGAGGACACCGATGAGTCAGAGGAACAGGTGTCGGCCCGTTCCGAGGATGAGATTGCTGAGCGAACGGCGGAAATCCAGCGTCGACAGGATGAACGCCGTGCCGGGCCAGCCTTCGAGGTTTCGGGCCCGTTCCCGTGGGAGTATCCGCTCATCGGAGTGGCGGGGGCGTTGATCCTCGCGAGTGCGCTGTTGCTGGTCAGAGTGTTGACTCCGCGTCGGGACTAAGTGCGTTCGAGGCAGGTTCTGTGGCGAGCATTGGTCGTTAGTTTGCCATCCGCCGAGAGCATGGCGACAACGAACTGAACATCCTTCGTCATTCCCGCGCTCCGACGCGGGAACCTCGCCACGCGGGCTACTAACTCTGGAGTCATCAGGCAGTCTCGAGCTGACAACACTCAGACCGTTCCAACCGATATCGCAACATGCAACGAGAGACCCGCGTCGGAGCGGAGACCGATGCATAACCCCTCAACCGCCCCCGCCTCCGAGCGGGGGCCTGCTCCTTCCCCGGCTTCTTACCGGCGGCCATGTTTGTCGCCGGTATCTGGTCAACCGGGACCTATCCGAGCAGCCTGGGCTGCCAAAGCGGGTCCCCGCTCGGGGGCGGGGACGGGAAACTGAGTTGTTCAAAGGTCTCCGTCGGAGCGCGGGTATGACGGTGGAGCGGAAGGCTGGCTTACTCTTCGGTTTGCGCTAGCGCTGTTGGGCAATTCGGGCTGCTCTGGTCACGTTGTTGAGCAGCATGGCGACGGTCATGGGACCGACCCCCCCTGGGACGGGGGTGATAGCTCCGGCGACGGCTGAGACGGCATCGAAATCGACGTCTCCGACGAGTCGGTAGCCGCGTTTGCGGGTGGCGTCATCGACTCGGTTGACGCCGACGTCGATGACGGTCGCTCCGGCTCGGACCATGTCGGCGGTGATAGTGCTTGGCCGTCCGGTCGCGGCAACGAGGATGTCGGCTGATTTCGTGATGGTCGGCAGGTCGGTCGTGTTGGTGTGGCAGACCGTGACGGTGGCGTTGGCGCCCTGGCGCTTCTGCGCGAGCATCGCCGCCAGTGGCATGCCGACGAGGCGGCTGCGTCCGACGATGACGATGTGCTTGCCGCTTGGGTCGGCACCGCTGCGCACCAGGAGCTGCTGTACACCGTGAGGCGTCGCGGGCAGGTAGCGTTCGCGCCCCTGGAGGATGCGGCCCTGATTCGTCGGATGCAGTCCGTCGACATCCTTGAGTGGATCGATGCGGTCGAGCAGGGCGTCGGAGTCGACGCCGTCCGGCACCGGTAGCTGCAAGATGATGCCGTGGACATCGAGATCGGCGTTGAGCAGGTCGATCCGGTCTCGGATCCGGCGCTGTGTCTGGGTCGGATCCGGGTCGGCCTCAATCCGGTGGATTACGACCTTGACACCGGTCTGTTCGCCGGCGCTGACCTTGCCACGCACGTAGGAGGCGGAGGCGGGATTGTCGCCGACCAGAATGACCGCCAGATGCGGGAGTAGCCCGCGGCCAATCATGTCCTCAACCTGCCGCGTCAAGGCCTCTCGGATGCCGGCGGCGATCGCTGCGCCATCGATGATCGTGGCTGTCATACCGTCAGGGTATGGCAGGGCTGTTCAGGCAAGTGTGATTTGGTATCGCCAGGGAATCGGAAGATGCGCTGACAGGCGTTGATAGGCTGCGATCCTATGTTCGGCGATCTGACCTGCGGTGTTGACTTGCTGCTGATTGAGCGGTTTGAGAGCGTGCTGTCGCGTCATCCTGAGCGCTTTCCCCAACGGATCCTCACGGATCGAGAGCGTGAGTACTGCGGCGGTCGGCTGGCAGAGATGGCCGTGCGATTCTCGGGCAAAGAGGCGGTGATGAAGTGCCTGGGCACGGGTGTTCGCGGCGTCAAGTGGAAGGAAATCGAGATCCTGGCCAATGCACGCGGCAAGCCGGTCGTGATCCTGCATGGCGGCGCGAGAGAGCGGGCGTATGAGATTGGCCTGGAGCGGATCGAGATTAGCCTGACACATGAGAAGAACATGGTCTGCGCGTTCGCGGTCGGACAACCGCGGCCGCGGGTCTGACGACAACCAACACAACTAACAACTCAGAGAGATAAGCCATGAAACTGCTGACATCGGCGGAGATGCGGGAGCTTGAACAACGTGCGGAAGCAGCCGGCGTGTCGACCGACACACTGATGGAGAACGCTGGTCTGGCGGTTGCGCAGGAAATCTGGATGCAGTTGGGGTCGCTCGAGGATCGTCGGATCGCAGTGCTGGTTGGACCGGGAAACAACGGCGGAGATGGACTCGTGGCAGCGCGTCACCTGCACGAGTGGGGCGCACAGGTGCGGGTCTATGCGTTGCGCGAGCGGGACGATCACCAGTGGACGAAGACATTGGAGCTGGGAGTGCCGTGCGGGACGGTGGCTGAGGACGAGAATTTCGAAGCGCTGGAGGGACTGCTGGCCGGCGCCGAAGCGATCGTGGATGCCTTGCTTGGTACTGGATCATCGCGGCCGATTTCGGGTGACCTGGCAGGAATCATGGAGCGGCTGGCGGCGGTCCGGTCGAAGACGGTCAAACCAAAGCTCGTCGCGGTTGACTTGCCGAGCGGACTCGATGCCGACAGCGGTCGTCTCGATCCGTTCGCGGTTGGCGCGGACGAAACGGTCACCTTCCACGCGCCCAAGGTTGGGCTGTACATGCAGCCCGGAGCGGCGGCGGCGGGATCGGTGCAGCAGGTCGAGATTGGGATTCCGCCTGGTCTGGACGAAGATCTGCGGACCGAGGTGCTGGAACGTCGTGCGGCGAAGGCATTGCTGCCGGAGCGTGCGTCCGACGCTCACAAGGGGACGTTTGGACGGGTGCTGGTGATCGCGGGGTCGGCTCGTTATCCGGGCGCGGCGGTGTTGGCGGCGAAGGCAGCGTATCGAGCCGGCGCAGGGCTGGTCACGATTGCCACACCGCAATCGATCGCGACGCACATAATCAGCGCTGTTCCTGAAGCGACGCTGCTGCCGCTACCCGAACATGACGCTGGAGTCATCTCGGGACACGATGCGTGGGAAGTGGTGCGGGACGAGTTGCCGAGCGTTGACTCGGTCGTCCTGGGCTGCGGGTTTGGACAGCACGATCACAGTGGCGTCTTCGTTCGCCGATTCCTGATCTCGGAGGAGGCGGCGTCGGTTAACGGCATCGTGCTCGACGCCGACGGACTCAACCTGGTCGCGGAAGACTTGTCATCGCTGGTGAATGCGGTCGCGCCACTGATAGTCACTCCGCATCCGGGCGAGATGGGCACGTTGACCGGGCTATCAACCGACGAGGTGCAAGGCCAACGACTGACGCTGGCTCGCGAGCGGGCGGCGGCATGGAACTGCCACGTCGTGCTCAAGGGCGCAAATACGGTCGTGGCGACGCCGGACAACCGTGCGCGCGTCTCGGAGGTTGCGCAGCCGGCCCTGGCGACTGCAGGAACGGGCGATGTGCTCAGCGGAGCGATCGGCGCGCTGCTGGCGCAGGGCTTGTCGCCATTCGACGCATCAACGCTGGGCGTCTACCTGCACGGCGACGCGGGCAATCGTGCGGCGCGCACGCGAGGCACGATCGGTGTGACGGCTGGAGATGTCGCCGATCAGTTGGCGATGGCATCGAGGTCGTTGGCCGGTGAGGAGCCTGTCGAATCACCGTCGCTGGGTGGTTTCGGTATGGGCGCCGGAGGCGGAGACATGGGCGGCCTCGGTCAGATGGGCGGAGCCGGAGGCATGGGCGGCGGACTGGAGGGTCTGCTCGGGGGACCGCAGTGACGAGCCGTCAGGTTGATCTGTAGCCTTGATTCAGGAGGCTGTGACATGGTCCAAGCACCGTCCAGGCCGGAGGGCTCAGTCGAGTCCGTCGGTGACTACGATCTGTTGGCTACCCCGCTCGAGCTCAAGCTGCCAGATTGTTGGGATCCCACCGATGAGGCGTTGATTGAGCTTGGACGGCTAAACGAACCTTGGAGATTTGAACTGACTGCGCAACGGGAGTTGGTGATCATGTCGCCAGAGGGTCGCGGTAGTAGCCGCCGAGGTGCAGAGATACTGATTGATATTGGCAACTGGAACAGGCAGTCGGGGGACGGCTTCGTGCTTGGCCCGCAGGCCGGCGTTCGATTGCCGGATACGTCAATGCGGGAGCCAGATGTCGCCTGGATGAGTGCAGAACGGTGGGACCTTCAGGACGAAGACAAGGATGAATCGCTTGCGCAGAGTTGTCCTGAGTTAGTCGTCGAGATCGTGTCGGTCACGGACGTCCAGGAAAAGCAGCGGCAGAAGATGGAGCAATGGATCAAGAATGGCGCCTTGCTTGGCTGGCTGATTGACCCCTTCGAGGACGTTGTCGTGATCTACCGACCAGAGACCGAACCTGAACAGCTTGACAAACCTGATCGCCTGAGCGGTGAGGATGTCTGTGAGGGGCTAGAGGTGAATCTTGAGCGAGTCTGGAAGCAGCAGTGAAGGCCGAAGGTGACTGGGTATGTCGCGCGACTTTAGCTGCACGGTAACTGCACGATGCAGGAAGGGCAGATCGGTAGTCTTGGTTGCGGAGCGATTAAAGAGGAGTCGCCAGATGGTTACTGCCCAGACCAGACCTGAGGAGTCCGTTAACCCAGCCGTTCAGGATGCATTGGCGATCCCCACAATTCTGAAGCTGAAGCTTCCTGCCGAATGGGACGCAACGGACGAGGCGTTGATTGAGCTCTCGCGTATCAACGAGCCTTGGGATTTCGAGTTGACAGCCGACAGAGAGTTGGTGTTTGTGGCACCAGAAGGTCTCGGTAGTAGCGCTCGCGGAGCAATGCTCATTGGGCAAGTGAGCAGTTGGAGTGATGCAGAGGGTGGCGGCATCGTGTTCGGGCCTCGAATGGGAGCCAGACTGGCTGATTCGTCCGTGAAGATGCCCGATGTCGCATGGGTCAGTGACGAACGATGGTCGGATCGCGATGTGGACGAGTTTGCGCTGCTGCACGAAGCGCCCGATCTGGTCATCGAAATCGTGTCCAAATCAGACTCCTTGGCGGCACAGCTCGAGAAGATGACCGAGTGGATGGCGAATGGAGTGAGTCTGGGCTGGTTGATCGATCCGTTTCGCGATGTGGTGTTCATTTGCCGGGCTGGTGTCGCTCCCGAACAGCTTGACAAGCCTGATCGCCTGAGCGGTGAGGATGTCTGCGAGGGTCTTGAAGTCAGCCTTGAACGAATCTGGAAGTAACCGCAGCGGAGGAGATTGCGAATGTCGCGAGTCAGTTTCAACTGCACGATGCAGGAAGGTCAGATCGGCGAGGACACGCGGGCAACGCTTGCCGCGGGTCTGCAGCAGATCACCCAAGACGTGTTGGGCGAGTCGCCCGACGACGTGCCGGTGACCTTCTCCGATATCCCCTCGGGTTTCGGATTCCGTGGCGGCGAGCCGTCGACGACATCGCTGGTGCGCGGCAACATTGTCGGTGGCGTGACACAGGACGTGCGCGAGGACTTGATGCGCCGCATCTGCGACATGTGGATGGAAATCAGCGGCTGCACGGTCGATGATCTGGTCGTCTCGGCTCGCGACGTGTAGCTTCCAGCACTGATCTCGGTGCACTAACATGTGCTCATAGTCCGAGTCCCGTGAAAGGTCGTCCGAGATGCCGTATTACCGTTGTGTGGTTCCCGAAGGTTCCGTGGCCTACGAGCAGCGTGCTGCTGTCGCCAAGGCATTCACCGATATCCACTGTGGAAACACCGGTGCGCCGCGCAGCTTCGTGCACGTCGTCTTCGACGAGGCCGACGACCGCTGGGAAACGCCGTACTTCCTCGATGGCGGCAACCGTGCGGGTCGCTCGGAAGAGGTCAAGGCCGAGTTGCTTGACGACCTGATGGGCGCATTCCGCGAGATCACTGGTGTGTCGACGGCGGAGTTCAGCGGTCGCATCACCGAGGGTCCGGCGAAGTGGACGATGGAGGGTGGGATGGTCCTGCCCGAGCCAGGCGAAGAGACCGAGGAGTGGTACTCCCACGGTCAGGCCGCCGCCGGCGGCTAGAGCCGCGAACGAGGCGTTCCCATGGTTTCCACTCCTGAGAAGCCGATAGCCCCGAAGCAATCAAGTGCGCCGGCATCCTTTTCCGCTGAGATAGAGGCTAGCGTTGTCGGTTCCTGGGTTTCACTGCGATTGCCAACTTCGTGGAGCATGTCCGAGGATGCGTTCCTGGAACTGCGCCGTCTCAACGAAACCCTACGATTTGAGACCACCGGCAATGGGACGCTGATCATTATGGTGGGAGAGGGTTGGGAAACCAGCAAACTGGGAATGAGGCTCGGCGCTCAGCTTGTTGCATGGAGCGACGAACTGGGTGGAGGCGATGTCGGCGGACCAACGGGAACCGTTCGGATTAGTGATTCCGTACTCACCATCCCGGACGTGTCTTGGGTCAGCGACGATCGTGCTGCGCAACGGCCCACGGACTACATCGGAACTTCGCTTCCGGTCTGTCCTGAATTTGTGATTGAAATTGTCTCGGATTCGGATTCACTCTCCTACCAGCAAGAGAAGATGGAGCGCTGGATTCGATATGGTGCGTCGCTTGGCTGGCTCGTCGATCCGCAGGAGGAGACCGTCTGGATCTACCGGCCCGATTCGGATCCAGGGCAAGTCATGAAACCCAGCGAACTCGACGGGGAAGATGTGTGCGTGGGGTTGACCGTGGACTTTACGCGAATCTGGAAGCTTGACGCGTAGATTCCCGCTTCCCTGCTGTACGGCTCCTGCTGTTTGGCCACGGCTGTTCGGTCACAGATGGCGCTCCCGGCAGCAGCGGGTCTGAGCACGTTTACTCCGGCAACGGGGTAGGCTGAGCATCAACTGAGCTTTGGGGGGTTCTTATGGATGAGCGCATCGTGGTGACGGGGATGGGAGCGGTGACGGCGGTTGGCGGCACGGCGGCGGAGACGTGGGAATCCCTGATCGCTGGACAGTCGGGCGTGAAGACGATTTCGATCTTTGATCCGGGCCGCCTCTCAGTGCGGATTGCGGCAGAGGTGTCGGACTGGAAGCCCGACGACTACATGGCGCGCAAGGACGCTCGGCGGATGGATCGGTACTCGCAGTTTGCGATTGTGGCCTCTCAGGAAGCGGCTGCCAACGCTGGATATGACAGCGGCTTCGACGGCTCGGACCGGGTCGGCGTGATGATTGGCACGGGCATTGGCGGGATCGCGACGACCCAGGAACAATTCCGCATTCTCGACTCACGTGGTCCCGATCGAGTGTCGCCGTTTGCGGTGCCGATGATGCTGCCCAATATGGGTTCGGGCCAGGTCTCGATTGCACTGCAGGCTCGCGGACCAAACCTGGCCCCAATGTCGGCCTGCTCCTCGGCGGCCGACGCGCTGGGACTTGCGGCTGAGACGATTCGCCGCAACGAGGCGGATGTCATGGTTGTCGGCGGCGCAGAAGCGCCACTCTGTGAGATGGCCGTGGCCGGCTTCGCCTCAGCCAGGGCGCTGTCGGGTCGCAATGACGACCCCGAGTCGGCGTCGCGACCGTTTGACGCTGAGCGTGACGGATTCGTGATGGGTGAAGGTGCAGCGGTGATGGTCCTGGAGCGAGCCGAGCACGCAGTCGGCCGAGGTGCGGATATTCTCGCCGAGTTGTGCGGTTACGCCTCGGTTGGCGACGCGTACCACATCACCCAGCCGGCTGAAGGCGGCGACGGTGGCGTCCGCGCGATGTCGCTGGCTCTGGAGCGTGCGGACATCGCGGCTTCCGAGGTCGACTATGTGAATGCTCACGGCACTTCGACACCGCTCAACGACAAGTTTGAAACGATGGCGATCAAGAGCGTCTTTGGTGAGGCCGCCTACGGGCTGTCAGTGTCATCGACCAAGTCGATGACTGGACACCTGCTCGGGGCTGCCGGCGCCGTCGAAGCGCTGGCGACAGTCGAGGCGATTCGCAGCAGCGTGATTCCGCCAACGATCAATCTGCGGAATCCCGATCCGGACTGCGATCTCGACTACACGCCGAACGTCTGTCGCGAGCGCGACGTGCGAGTGGCCATTTCGAACTCGATGGGCTTCGGTGGGCACAACGCCTGTCTCGTCTTCAGACGCTGGGAAGGCTGAGCGGACCGCGACGGAAGTCGGGTAGCGCGACGTGGTGCGGGAGCGATCGGACGGCTGGCTGGGTCGGACCTGGCGGATCGCCGAGGCCCATGACGCACCGCCGATCGAGGGGCTTGACGCGCCGTCGTTCGTCGGGCGGTTGTTGAGACAACGAGACGTTGACACCGTTCCGGCTGCGCAGGAATTCCTCAATCCCCAGTGGTATCAGCCCGCCGATGCGACGGTCCTTGGTGATTGGACGGCGGCGATTGAGCGGATCGCGCAGGCGGCTCAAGGCGGAGAGGCAGTCGCGATCTATGGCGACTATGACGTTGATGGGATCACCGGCACGGCGATCCTGACGGAGGCGCTGCGTGACGCGGGGATCGACGCGCGACCATTTATCCCTCACCGAGAACGCGAAGGCTATGGATTGCAGGATGCCGCGGTCGCTCGACTGGCGAGCGAGGGCGCTCGGGTACTGATCACGGCTGATTGCGGAATCACGGCGCTCAAAGAGATTGCGGCGGCGCAGGAGCAGCATGGGCTAGACGTGATCGTGCTCGACCACCACGAGCCGGCGGAGTCGCTGCCTCAGGGTGCGTCGATTGTCACGCCGAAACTCGCTCCGAAGGGTCATCCGCTAGCGGAGCTGTCGACCGGCGGATTGGCGTATCGGTTCGCGCACGGCCTTTCAGATCATCTGGGCCTCGAGAAGGAGCAATCCGATTGGCTCGATCTGGCGGCGATGTCGACGGTCGCTGATGTCGTGCCCTTACGAGGTGAGAATCGCTGGATTGTGCACCAGGGACTGCGAGCGCTCGACGGCACGGAGCGGCCCGGCCTGCGCGCGTTGCTCAAGTCTCAACGCCGTTACGGACCGGTCGATACCGAGACCATCGGCTTTCAGCTCGCACCGAAGATCAATGCCGCCGGCCGGCTTGATGACGCGTCGCTGGCTCTGAGCATGCTGACTGAGCGCAATAGCGAGCGAGCGCGTGAACTGGCTGCCCAGCTTGACCGACTCAATGACGAGCGTCGGCGGCTGACCACCGAAGCCATGGACATGGCGCAACGCCAGATCACCGGTCAGCTTGACGCGTCTGGTCAGGCGCCGCTGGTGCTGTTCGTCGGTGGCGAAGAGATTCATCACGGGATTGTGGGGATTGTTGCTGGGCGACTTGCCGATCAATGGTCGCGACCGGCGTTTGTCTGGTCGGTCGTTGATGGTGAAGCGCGCGCGTCGGGACGCAGCGCGGCCGGGTTTGACTTGGTCCGCATTCTGGACTCGTCGAGGGAGTTGCTGATTCGAGGCGGAGGTCACGCAATGGCCGCAGGCTTCTCGGCCGACCCTCGGCAGTTGGGCGCGCTGATGTCACAGTTCAACGAGGCAGCACAGAATCAGTTGAACGCGGGCGAGGCGGGCGCTTGGGCTGCGCTCGAAGGTCGGATGGAGATCGATGCGCAGGTGCCGCTAGAGGCGGTAAACCGGCAAACGGTGAGTTGGATCGAGCGTCTCGCACCGTTCGGCGAAGGAAACCCTGCACCGACATTTCTGAGCACCGACGTCGGCGTGCGCCAGGCCAAGACGATCGGCGCCGATGGCGCCCATCTGAAGCTGGACCTCGATGGTTGGTCGTCAATCGGATGGCGGCTGGGCAGCGCAGCAGCCGAGGTCGGCACGCAAGTAGACATCGTCTGGCGTCTGCGTCGAGGTCTGCGGGGTCGGCCAGAGTTGGAGATTATCGATCTGGCGGTGTAGGCGATGCCCTGGGGCGGCCGGCCTCCGACGGCTTCGGCGCGTCTCCCGGTAGGGGATGTCTGAACATACAGCGTTCGCCGACCTGCGCATCCGTTAACCTGATTACCATCTGGTGGCTTGGATCTGAGGAGATTGCTATGGCTGTTCGCAATGTTGGTGTGGTTGGGCATCAGGGCGCTGGCAAGACGACGCTGGTGGAATCTCTGGCGTTTGCGATTGGGATGACGACGCGGCTGGGGCGAGTCGAGGAAGGCAACACGATCTCGGATCACGACGCCGAGGAACAACAGCGCGGGATGTCCATCTCGACCTCGTTGGTATCGATGGAGCACAACGGCGTCAGGATCAATCTGCTTGATACCCCCGGATACGCGGACTTCATCGGTGAGGTTGTCGCCTCGGTGGCAGTGATTGACGCGGTGATTGTGGTGGTTGACGCGTCCTCGGGCGTGCAAGTGGGGACGGAGACCGTCTGGCGGATGGCGGGCAAGCGCGGCATTCCGCGTGCCGTCGTGATTTCACGTCTCGACCGTGACAACTCGTCGTTCGAAGAAGCGCTCGACTCCGTCCAATCGATTCTTGGCTCCGAGTGTCAACCGCTCTATCTACCGAAGGGATCCGAGTCGAGCTTCACCGAGCTGATCGATGTGCTGGGCGACGAGGATGCCGATGGGCGTGAAGGGCTGGTTGAGCAGATCGTCGAGGCTGATGAAGACCTGATGATGCTGTACCTGGAGGACGAAGCGATTGATGCAGATGACCTGCGCGGGGCACTGAAGGCCGCGGTGCTCGCTGGATCGCTTGCTCCCGTCTTGCCGATGTCGGCAGTGTCGGGTGTTGGTTCGGCGGAAATGTTGCGTCTGATCGAGGAAGTGTTGCCCGAGCCGTCGGAGGCGCCGGCGGTCGCCGAGGGCGTTGATGTCAATGGCGCAACCAGCGCGTTCGTATTCAAGACCACAGCCGACGAGTTTGTCGGCCGGCTGTCCTATCTGCGCGTCGTGTCGGGCACGATCAACAGTGATGCCCATCTTGACAACGCGCAAACCGGAGAAGACGAGCGCCTGGCCAATATCTCACGAGCAGCCGGCAAGACGCTGACAGCTGTGAAAGAGTTGGCAGCGGGTGACATCGGCGTCGTGACGAAGCTGCAACACACCAGCACGTTCAGCACGCTGCGCGAAAAGGGATCGGACCTATTGATTCCTGGTCCGGTGATGCCCGCGCCGATTTTCGCCGCGGCCGTCGAACCAAAGACCAAAGCCGATGTCGACAAGCTGGGTCCGTCGCTGGCGCGTCTGGTCGAGGGCGACCCCACGCTGCAGATCGAGCGCGACCGCGATTCAGGCGAGACCATTCTGAGTGGCCTGAGCGAATCACATGTGCAGCTTTCGGCGGGCCGATTGCTGAGCAAGTTCCATGTGGAGGTTGAGATCAAGGACCGCAAGGTCCCGTATCGCGAGACGGTCACCGGTGTGGGCCAGGCCGAGTACCTGCACAAGAAGCAAACAGGCGGCAGCGGTCAGTACGCGCGTGTGGCGCTCCGAGTTGAGCCGCAGCCGCGAGGCGCAGGCTTCGAGTTCTCCGACGAAATCGTCGGCGGCGCGGTGCCCCGCAACTACATCCCAGCCGTCGAGAAGGGTGTCGTGGAGTCGCTGCCGCGTGGCATCTTCCCGTTGACCGACCTGCGTGTCGTGCTGTTCGACGGCAAGCACCACGACGTGGACTCGTCGGAAATGGCATTCAAGCTCGCCGCAACGCAGGCGTTGAAGGAAGGCGTGTCCTCGGCGAGGCCGATCCTGTTGGAACCGATCCACTCGCTACGTATCACATCGCCGGAGTCGTCCACGGGTGACATCATTAGCGACCTCAACTCACGACGAGCACGAGTACTGGGAATGGAACCTGCCGACGAACCGCCGGGATCGTCGGTCGTGATCGCCGAAGGTCCGATGGCTGAGTTCCTCCACTACGCAACCGACCTGCGGTCGATGACCGGTGGCCGGGGCACATTCTCATGGCAGTTTGAGCGCTACGACCCAGTGCCCGAGCACGTAGCGCAAAAGGTCCGCCAGGACGCCGCGACCGCCGCCGCTGGCTAAGAATCGACAGCGGAAGGTCAGACATCGCCATGGTCTCGACTCCGGCCCAGCCTGCCGTCAGGCCAGTAACCCTGTTGGACGACGTCAGTGGTCTTTCAAACGACTTACCGGTAACGCTGCGCATCCCGCACGAAACGCCGCTGACGGACGAGCTGTTGGAGCAAATCAGCCGACTGAACAAGCCCTGGCAATTCGAACGCACAGCAGACGGAGACCTGGTGATCATGGCGCCATCGTCAATCGACTCTGACGAGATCTGTGCGGAGCTCGGAAGGCAACTGTCAAATTGGGTTCGTAGCGGCATTGGTGGCGTGGTGACCGGATCGAGCGGCGGATACGTCCGTGGCGACGGTCATACAGCTGCTCCGGACGCCGCCTGGACCAGTCCGCGACGACGTGCTTCGATGACCGAAGACCAACGTCGCCAGACGTTTCAACCGATCTGCCCCGACTTTGTCATCGAAGTCCGATCAGGCTCCGACAGCCTGGCCAGTCAGCAACGAAAGATGGCGGCGTGGATTGCAGGCGGGACCGAATTGGGCTGGCTGGTCGACCCCGTGGCGGAGACGGTGTACGTCTATCACGAGGGAGGATCGGTCGAGCTCGTCGAGCGACCCGACGAGCTCTCGGCTGAGCCGACCTGTCCAGGACTCACGATCTCGTTCGAGTACGTCTGGAATCTCGGTTCATCCGCCGAGCAGAGCGGGAGCCATTGACGTGGTCACGGTCTCCGAGACGGATCGAGCTGAATCTGCGGGCGTCGCGTTGCCGGTGCCTGCAGCTCAGGGCAGTGTGTGGCCAATCGTGCTCAAGATGCCGTCAGCGACGCCGCTGACGGCTCAGTTGCTATTGCGGATTAGTGAGCAGAACGACGGGTTGCGATTCGAGCGCAATGCAGATGGGGATCTGGAGATTATGACACCTGCCTCGAATGAGAGCGACGAAGCGTCGGCCGAGATCTCCGGGCAGATTCGCAACTGGATCCGCTCAGGCATTGGCGGGATGCTGCAGGGGTCGAGCGGCGGTTTCGATCTGCCCCAGGGACCAATCCGAAGTCCCGATGCTGGCTGGATCAGCAGAGAACGACTAGCAACGCTCACTCCTGAGCAGCGCTCACAGTCGTTCAAGCCGATCGCGCCGGAGTTCCTCGTCGAAGTGCGCTCTCCCAGTCAGGCGCTACCGGACCAACAGCGCAAGATGCTGGAATGGCTGCAAGGCGGCATGGTTCTGGGCTGGCTTATCGATCCCGAGGCGGAGACGGTGCACATCTATCGCGAGGGGGGATCGGTTGAGCTCGTCGAGCGACCGGACGAGCTCTCGGCTGAGCCGACCTGTCCAGGACTGACGATCTCGTTCGAGTACGTCTGGAATCTCGGTTCATCCGCCGAGCAGAGCGGGAGCCATTGACGTGGTCACGGTCTCCGAGACGGATCGAGCTGAATCTGCGGGCGTCGCGTTATCGGTGTCCGCAGTTCAGGGCAGTGTGTGGCCAATCGTGCTCAAGATGCCGTCAGCGACGCCGCTGACGGCTCAGTTGCTATTGCGGATTAGTGAGCAAAACGACGGGTTGCGATTCGAGCGCAATGCAGATGGGGATCTGGAGATTATGACACCTGCCTCGAATGAGAGCGACGAAGCGTCGGCCGAGATCTCACGACAGATCGGCAACTGGATCCGCTCAGGCATTGGCGGGATGCTGCAGGGGTCGAGCGGTGGTTTCGATCTGCCGCAGGGACCAATCCGAAGTCCCGATGCTGGCTGGATCAGCAGAGAACGACTAGCAACGCTCACTCCTGAGCAGCGCTCACAGTCGTTCAAGCCGATCGCGCCGGAGTTCCTCGTCGAAGTGCGCTCTCCCAGTCAGGCGCTACCGGACCAACAGCGCAAGATGCTGGAATGGCTGCAAGGCGGCATGGTTCTAGGCTGGCTTATCGATCCCGAGGCGGAGACGGTGCACATCTATCGCGAGGGGGGATCGGTTGAGCTCGTCGAGCGACCCGACGAGCTCTCGGCTGAGCCGACCTGTCCAGGACTGACGATCTCGTTCGAGTACGTCTGGAATCTCGGTTCATCCGCCGAGTGAGCACAGCGGATGAACCGAGCGGTGAGCGCTACCCGCTCATTCGGTCTCTTCGGTCTCTTCGGGCAGCGGGCGGATTTCGAAGACGATGCGCACGCTTTCTGTGACGGTCTCGCTGCCACCGAAGACGGGAGTGGGGACGAAGCCAGCGTCGTCGGCCATTGCTGCTTGCTCAACCTCTTCTCCATAGGCACGGAAGCTCCCCGTCGCGCTTGGCGGGGTGATTTCGACGATGCGCACGATCTCGTAGCCCATGTGGTCGACCATCAAGTCGGCCGTCTCTTGGGCGTCGTCAATAGCGTCGAGCAGAGCGAGTTTCTGCGTCTCTGCGCGACGTGAAGAGGTGAAGCTCAGCCCTTCGAATCGCACGACGTCGCCTCCTGCCTTGATGACCAGGTCAACCAGGCCGCCAGCAAATCCGGTGCCGCGCAGCGCGATGCTGAGTCGGTTCTCGTAGCGGAACCCCTTGGAGACACGACCTTCCTCGGTCCAGTCGAACTCCTCGTGAATGTTGATGCTGGTCGTTTGCAGACCGTTCGGCGAGATGCAGGTTGGTGGCGCGGTGTGGTCGGCGTTCTCCTCACCCGTGGTGCAGTTCTCATCGACCGAGTCGCGGATCGCGGTTACTGCAACGTTTCCTGCTGAGACCGCTTCGAGCACTGATGGGCGAAGCACGCTGATGGTGAAGCGGCCAACCGTTCCGTCGTGGGAAACGGAGCGCGAGCCGACCCCTTCAACGACGAGTGTGGTAGTTGGTGCGGGCTTAGCGGTTTCAAGGGCAATCTTTGCGGTCTGTTCGTCGCTTTGGGCGCTGACACTGAGCAGACCGACAGTGAGCACGCTCGCCGCGAGCGCCAATAGCACCAGTAGTCGCGTTGATTGAGAACCGAGTGAGCGGATGTGGACTCGTGCCATGATCTCTCCTTCTGACTGATCCGTCGGTTCGGACCTCTACCAACGTTACGTCTGAATCGCGTCTGATGTTCCCGAGAGATGCCGATCGAAGAAGTCCAGCATCGCTGGCCAGGCGGCTTCCGCGGACGGTTCGTGATAACCAGCCGTCATTGGCCCGAAGCGGACCAGGAGCGACTGCACACCGGAATGTTGGCTCATGAAGGAGTGACCGGCGTTGGGGAAGACCGTCACCTCATGGTCGACGCCGAGCTGATCCAGGTGTCCGCGCAACCGATCGGCCTGGTCCACAAACATCCCATCGTCTTCGCCGTAGGCGCCGAAGACGGGGCAGATGCCTTCCAGCTCCTGCGGATCTCGGGGAACGGCGCCGTAGAAGTCGGCAGCGACGCCGATCGGTGAACGCGCCGCGTGCAGAATGGCGAATCCGCCGCCGAGACAGAATCCGACCACGGCGAGGCGCGATTCGTCGACGTCAGCGCGATTTGCCAGCCACTGCCGCGAGGCCTCGATGTCGTCGAATGCGCGACCGCTGCCGCTGCTAACCGCCTGCATGGCTCGTCGAACACAGAGCAGTCGCAGCGACGGACCGACGGAGTAGAGGTCGGGCGCCAGGGCCACATAGCCGTTGTCGGCGAAGCGCTGGGTGATTCGGCGGATGTCGTCGTTGAGTCCGAAGGCCTCGTGCAACACGATCACTCCCGATGATGGCGCGTCGGCATTTGTCGGTAGTGCCAGTGCAGCCTTCATGTCGCCATCGCCTGTGGCGATCTTGACTTCCTGGATTGACATCGGACATCTCCAAGTCTGGCGATAGCCTGCGTGTGATGCGATTCGCGTAAGCCAACAATAGCGAAGCAACGAGAAGGAGTTGAGCTGTGACTGAGTACCAGAGCCTGGGATATGAGCTGTCCGACAATGTCGCGACGATCACGATCAACCGTCCAGAAGCGGCGAATTCGCTCTCACTGGATATGTGCAAAGAGTTGATGGACGCATCGATCCGGGTGGACGACGATCCCGAGGTGCGCGCTGTCGTGTTTCGTGGCTCGGGGAGATTCTTCTGCACCGGTGCAGACCTGCGCGGTTTCCCGCCGGCAGGTCCTGAGATGGCCACTTACGTCAAAGAGATGACGACCTATCTGCACGCCGCCGTCTCGCGGTTCACACGGATGGACGCGCCACTGATCACGGCAATCAACGGAACCTGCGCCGGCGCGGGGATGAGCCTGGCGCTGTTCAGCGACCTCGCCGTGGCTGGTGAGTCGGCGCGCTTCACGATGGCCTACTCGCGGATCGGTCTGACGCCCGACGGATCCTCGACCTACTTCCTGCCGAGGCTGGTTGGCCTGCGTCGTTCGCTCGAACTCTGCTTGACGAATCGCATGCTCTCGTCCGCCGAGGCATTGGACTGGGGCATGATCAACCGCGTCGTCGCAGATGACGAGCTGCAGTCGTCGGCACACGAGCTGGCGGCGCAACTGGCTGCCGGCCCAACCGAGTCGATCGGCGCAGCCAAGCGGCTGTATCACCAGTCATGGAACGAGGGCCTGGAGTCGCAGATGGAGTGGGAAACCCGGGCCATCTGTGACGCCTCAAGGCGTCCGGAGGCCAAGGAAGGCGTCTCTGCGTTCTTCGAGAAGCGCGACCCGGTGTTCCGTTAGGGCTCGATTCACTGAATCCCTCAAGACCAGTTACAGCCATGCGAGCACTTCCTCAGTTCCGTCATACCCGCGCTTGCCGCGGGTATCTCGATGAGTCCAACATTCACGCTTGTGCCAAGCGCATCGAGATTGCCGCGTCGGAGCGCGGCAATGACGAAAGAAAATGGTTTGGTGCAGATGTCAACGTCGAAATGCTGAGCACTGTTCAATGACCGATCCCGACGACCCACTGCTGCCCTTTCTGATCGGCGAACTCGAGCAAATCGAGCAAGTCGTCGGCATTCGCTCGCGCCTCATCGTGCCGACGAGTTTGCTGGAGGAGTCAGCGGAAGATGTTCAGACGTTCCGCTGGACCTATCGCTTCACCTGGCAACAGGTTGAGCGCGGACGGCGATATGTGATTCCGCTGCCTCGAGAGATTGCGTCGCTTGCGCTGCAGCCGGCCATCTCTGAGATCAACCGCCTTGCCCTCTCCACGCTCGTGAACAGTTCGGAAGTTGGGAGGCGCAGCACGTCGGTCGAGGACTTGATGTCGGAACTGGGAGGACTCAGCGCGGGCAACGAGGTTCGTACCCATCCGCTTGGTGACGGATCGACGCTTGTGTATGTGCACGACGATTCGGTGTTGGCGCTGCCGGTGTCGGCAGTTGAACGCAGGATCAGTTATCGCACGGGACTGAGCGCCTATTCGATCTCAGAATCAGTGCGCGTCGGACCACTACGGATTCTCCAGCCCGACTCGGTATGGGTGGTTGCGCCCGATTCTGGATTGTGCTGAAGCTGTTAGATTCTTCACTGACTGAACCACTGCTAGAAACAGGTGCAGACGAAGGAAGGACCAGAGAAATGAAAGCCGTCGTGATGGAGGGTGTCCGCCAGCCGTTGGTCGTGAAGGATTTCCCCGAACCGGTGATCGGGCCGAACGATGCGCTCGTGCGGGTCGAGGCCTGCGGTGTTTGTCGCTCGGACTGGCACCTCTGGCAGGGCGACCTGTCGTGGGTCGGCTTTGAACTGCCGATTCCCTGCGTATTGGGCCACGAATGGGCAGGCACGGTCGAGGCAGTTGGCTCGGGCGTCGAGCACATCCGTCCTGGCATGCGTGTGCTGACGCCGTTCCACAACGGCTGCGGCAACTGCAATATCTGCCGCAGCGGACTGCCCAACATCTGCGACACCCAGGGCGGGTTCGCCGGTGGCTTCGCCCAGAAAGCCGCGATCTACAACGCCGACTTCAACGCCATTCCGCTGCCTGACAACGTCTCATTCGAGGCGGGCGCAGCGATGGGCTGCCGCTTCATGACCTCCTACCACGGCGTCGCCGACCGCGGCGAAGTCAACGGCGGCGACTGGGTCGTGGTCAACGGCTGTGGCGGCATCGGCCTCTCGGCCGTGCAGGTAGCAGCGGCACTCGGCGCGCAGGTGATCGCTGTTGACCTTGAAGAAGGCAAGCTCTCACTGGCGCGATCTCAAGGTGCAGTCGAGACGATCAACGCGCTCGAGGCTGATGTACCGACGCGCGTGCGCGAAATCACCGACGGCGGCGCCGACGTCTCGGTCGACGCCCTGGGCATCCGCGCGACGATGCTGAACTCGGTCAACTCACTGCGCAAGGGTGGCGTCCATGTCCAGATCGGCATCACCTCCGCCGATGAGTCGGGCGAAGTTGGATTGCCGATCGACTTCATCACGATGTCGGAGATCGAGTTCCGCGGCTCGCTGGGTCTGCCCAACCAGAACTACCCGGCAATGCTGAATATGGTCGCGTCGGGCAAACTGGTGCCCGAGACCATCGTCACCGAAACGATCTCGATCGATCAGGTGCCCGAGGTCGTCGACTCGATGACCACGTTCCAGACGACTGGCTTCGTCACGATCACGGACTTTGCCTGATCTTCACGGACACCCGACTCTCTGATTCCCTCTCCCCGAGGGAGAGGGATAGGGTGAGGGCCTCGGCGCCGCCGCAGAGCAGCCGACCCTCACCCCAGCCCTGTCCCAGAGGGAGAGTGAGCTTGAAGTAGCCATCTCCTGTAGTCGAAATCAGCGACGATGACCAACGATTGTCCCCACTGCGGATGGAGTGGCGAGCGCCGATTTTGCCCGGCCTGTGGCGCGGCGGTCTGGTCTCCCGACAGCGACTCGGGCGCAGCGGAATGCACTGTGGTGCTGTCCTTTGACGTTGACGGCTCGTCGGGCATGATCAATCGCGATCCACGCGTCGAGCACCGTCCATCGGCGCGTTCCTTTGGCGACTACGGCCCGACGGTTGCCGTTCCGCACATCTTGACAGCGCTGGCGCGATCCGACGTGCCCGCGTCGTTCTATGTCCCGGGATGGGTTGCAGAGCGGAATCCGGCGACGGTGGAGCGGATTGCCGCAGCCGGACATGAGATTGGGCATCACGGATACCTGCACGAGCCGCCTGCGACACTTTCGGCCGAGGAAGAAGCCGAGGTGCTCGACAAGGGCAGCGAAATCTTGCAGGGCATCACTGGCGAAGCGGTGGCGGGTTACCGCTCGCCCTCGTGGGAGCTGAGCGATGTCTCCTTGCAGCTCATGGCCGAACGCGGCTTCAGGTACGACTCCTCACTCATGGGCTCAGACGCGCCCTATTGGGTCGCTGCTGGCGACTCCGCGCTCGTCGAGCTTCCGATCCACTGGGCGCTCGATGATTATCCCTACTTCGTCTTCGCCCCGACCGACGGTCGCCGCCTGCAGGCGGCGCCCGAGCACGTCGAATCGACCTGGCGCGATGCCTTCGACGAGATTCGTCGCCGCGGCGGCGTCTTCACGCTGACGATGCATCCGTACATCATCGGTCGTCCCGGTCGCGTCGCCATGCTGGAGCGGTTGATCGGCTACATGCAGGCACAGCCGGGCGTGACATTCTCACGCGCAGTCGACGTGTGCGACGATTTTGCCTCGGATTGGGCGTCTGCGCGGCCAAGCTAGGGCGGATCGACTCCAACAATCTCCAGACCCCAGAAACCGTCATTGCCGCGCTTGTCGCGGCAATCTCGCTGAGCTGTGCACGGCGCATGGCCACGTCTAGACAGACTCCGGTATAGCCAGATTGCGATCCGACGATACCCTGAATTCCACCAGGAGACAGCCGCACGTGTCAGACAGCTCAGACATCTCAGACTCCTCAGACAGCGAGCGGTTCCAGCGAGCCATCAAGGCCATCGACGCGGCCAACGCCGACGATCCCTTCACGCTCAATGTCGGTGGCGAGGAACGGCCGAAGGAGCAAACCCACGCGGAGATGATGACTCGCTGGGTACAGTCGCTCGATCCGTCGGCTTCGGAGACGCTGCTGCTCGCCGCGCGGGCGCATCATATTCGGCGTTGGATGATCCCGCGCTCCAGCTTCCCGGCCGGCAGAACGGCGTATCTCCGCTGGCGTCGAGCGCTGCATGCAGTCCATGCCGAGCTGACGGCGGCCATCCTTGAGGACTGCGGCTATCAGCGCGCCGAAGTCGAACGAGTCGCGGCGCTGGTCCAGAAGGCCGACCTGCTGCAAGCAGGTGACTCAGATGCGCAGACGCTTGAAGATGCGCTGTCGCTGGTGTTTCTCGACACGCAGTTGGAGCCGCTGTTGGACGACCTCGACGAACGTCAGCTTCGCCGAGCGCTCAGCCGGACCTGGCGTAAGATGTCGCCGAATGGGCAGTCCGCCGCTCGGCGCCTGTCGCTCTCAGATCGGGCCATCGAAACGTTGAACCGATTGGTGGATGGATTCGCCGATGAGTGAGACGCCGCAAGACCGCTACACGCATGGGCATCACGAGTCGGTGGTGCAGTCCCACGCGCGCCGTCGGGCGGAGGTTGAGGCCTGGTTTCTGCTACCCCGACTCAGTCCGGGCATGCGGCTGCTTGATGCTGGCTGCGGCCCCGGCACGATCACAGCGGGACTGGCCCGCGCGGTCTCGCCGGGTGAGGTAGTCGGTCTCGACGCTGCCGACGCGGTACTCGAGCATGCTCGAGCTCATATCGCAGAGGAATTGGTAGACAACGTGGAGTTCGTTTCAGGCGATGTCTACGCCCTCGATTTTGCCGACGCAGCGTTTGATGTCGTCTATGCGAACCAACTCTTGCAACACCTGACCGATCCCGTGCGAGCGATCAGCGAGATGCGTCGCGTGCTCAAGCCTGGCGGCATGCTCGCGGTCCGTGATGCGGACTATGCCACGATGTCGCCGCACCCGAAGTTCCCAGAGTTTCTCGACTGGAATCACCTTTACCACCAAGTTGCGTACCGAAATCAGGCCGAGCCCGACGCCGGCCGCACGCTGCCCGCGTGGGTTCGCGCTGCAGGATTTGCACAGATTGAGATTCACCCGAACGTCGTGGCGATGGACGGCGATGAGGCAAGAATCTGGGGTCGAACCTGGTCGCAGCGAATTCTCTACAGCGGCATCGCCGACCAGGCTCTCGAGTATGGCTATGCGGATCGGGCAGAGTTACAGAAACTGTCGGACGGTTGGGCAACCTGGGCGGAATCGGAGCAGCCGTTCTTCATGTTCACCCAAATCGCCGTACTGGCGACCCGCTAATCGGCAACCTCTGCCTGGCCGACGCGTTTACTGCGGCGCTCACGGACGGTCTCAAGCGTCAAGTCGTGGATGAAGTGAATGAGATTCACTCCAGAGGCGCGCTGTTCCTCGCTGAGCTCTCGGATCTCCTCGGAGTTAAATCTCACTTGCAGGATGACACCAGGCTCATCAGCGACGATCCACTCCTCGGGTTCGTCTTCGAAGTCTTCGTCTGGAAATCGTGGATCATGCGTCATGGTCGGTTTCTCTTGCCTCCAGGTTGAGCATATCGAGTCTCTTGGGCGGGGTTTGAGGGCCATCCTGTCACGAGATGCGAGACTCGTTCCTCATCTGGATCCTCAATGATGAAGGTGAGCACCCGACCATCGTCGCATGGACCTATCATCATCCAGCGCCGCCGAAGCCCAAGTCGAGACCGCTCCTTGTTCCCTTTGTTCTGGAAGAACTTCGGGCTGTTTGATAGCGCGGCTCGAGCATCATCCAAGGTCAATCCATGCCCTGCCAGCTCGTCCAGGGTGGCCGCATTCCACTCGAAGTCGATAACAAAGGGTGGCACAGCGCAGCCTGTCACGCATGGCAGATCTCAGTCGAACACCACCTCGATCAGCGGCGAGCCATCGACCCACTCCTGCACGTTGCCCTCGTTGATGAACTCGCCCAGTTTGCTTGCTGAGAGGAAGACGCTGCGCTTCTCGGCGGGATCGGTGATTGGTCTGGCAGTTCCATCGAGGTCGGCTTCGGTCGATTCCTTGAAGTGGAACGTGATTGCCGGATTGGCGACGACGTTGGCGTACCACGAACGCGGGCCAGGGCGGCCCGTGATGTAGTAACGATCATCGACATTATGGAACCAGATTTCGAGCCGTTTCGGCTCGCCGCTGCTGCGGCCGATTGTGGTGATGTCGATCACCAGATCGTTCGCCAGCGCGGAGGCGATTCCTGGGTCGGATGCTGAGCTCATGTGTTGTTCCCGTTTCGCTGATGTTCCGAGGTCGTGATGTGGCTGCGTTCGTGATCGAGGAACCACTCCTTGCGATGCAGTCCACCGCCGTAGCCGCCGAGGCCGCCGTCGGAGCGGACGATCCGGTGGCAGGGTACGGCGATCCCAACCGGATTGCGCCCGGTCGCAGTTCCTACTGCGCGATACGCCGACGGCTTGCCGACGGCCTGTGCGATCTCCTGGTAGGACGCGGTCTCGCCCGCCGGCACATCACGAATTGCCTGCCAGACAGCTTGTTGAAACTCGGTGCCGTCGGGATCAATGTCAATCTGGTCCAGTGCGTCGACATCGCCTGCGAAGTAGGCGGCCACTGAATCCCGCACATGCGCGGCAACCTCGCTCAAGTCTTCTCCCTGGTGGTCCTCGTCGGGCTCGACGACTGGGCGTGCCCAGGTCTCCACGAACCCGGCCTCTCGCAACGCGCCATCCCGGATCGCCAGGTACATCGTGCCCAGCGGCGTCTCGACCCAGCACTGCTCATTCATGATTCTCGCCTCTCGAAATCGAGTTGCGGATAGCCTACGGAAGATGTCAGTAGAACGCAAGTGCTATGCTGCCGGACGAAGACCAATTGGGCGATACGCTGCGATACAGAATCGCGGTTGGGCAGTTGGGAGCTGACATGTCGGAGCGTGACCACCGAGCCGTGCGCTTGACCGATCTGGCGCGCTGCGGCGGTTGAGGCTCGAAGTTTGGCCCTGAGGGGCTGGCGCACGTGTTGCGCCATCTCGGCCCGCAGTTTCCGCCCGAGCAGCATCCCGAGTTGCTAGTCGGCCTCGACCGACCCGACGACGCAGCGGTCTACGCGCTCGACGACGAACGCGCGCTTGTGCAGACGCTCGATTTCTTCGCGCCCTTAGTCGACGACCCGTACCAGTTCGGCGCAATCGCGGCGGCTAATGCCATGTCGGATGTCTACGCTATGGGTGGGCGCGTGCTCTTCGCGCTCAACATCGCCGCCTTCCCCGAGGACTTGGCGCCGGAGGTCATCGCGGACATCCTGCGCGGCGGCGCCGACAAGGTCCGCGAGGCGGGCGCCGTGGTCGCCGGTGGACACACGATCATCGACGAGGAGCCCAAGTTTGGCCTGGCCGTCACTGGCGAAGTCGCGCGCGAACTGATTCGCACAACCGGCGGCGCACAGCCGGGTGACACGATCATCCTGACTAAGGAAATCGGCACCGGTGTCCTGATTGGCGCGAACCAGCAGGGCGCGGTGTCAGAAGTGCACTGGGACGGCGCAGTCTCACAAATGATGTCGCTGAACCGGATTGCAGCCGAAGTGTCGTCGGATCCCGATATCGGCCAGGGCGTACACGCGATCGCCGACGTGACTGGCTTCGGACTCGCTGGACACCTGCATGAAATGTCCGAGTTGAGCGATGCCGCGATCGAGATTGACCTCGGCGCAGCGCCGGCGCTGGGCGGACTCTCGGAAGCCGTGGCGGCCGGGTTCGGCAGCGGCGGACAGAGCCGCAATCGCGAGTACTACGGCGCACGCCTGACCGTCGAGGGCGACCGCGAACTGACCGCCTTCGAAGAAGCCCTGCTCTACGACCCGCAAACTTCCGGCGGCCTGCTGATTTCTGCGGGCATCATCGAGGCGCCGCATCTGATCCACGAACTCCAGCAACGCGGCGTCAAGGCGACGCCCGTCGCACGCGTGATTGAATCCGCCGCCGGCGGGCGTCTGAGCGTCCGTCCAACGGAGACCCCGCGTGTCTGACACATCGGACACATCGGATAGATCGGACACATCGGTACGGGGGGACGCCGATATCGCCGTCATTGGCGCCGGCATCCTCGGTCTCTCCACCGCGATGGCTCTCGCCACATCGCACGACGACCTGCGCGTCGTCGCGCTGGAGCAGGAATCCGGCGTCGGACGACATCAGAGCGGCAACAACTCGGGCGTGATTCATTCTGGGCTGTACTACCGACCAGGCTCGGCCAAGGCTCGCATGGCCGTGGCCGGCGCGGAGCGGATGTACGCCTTCTGCGAGGAGCACGGCATCGGCGCAGAGCGCTGCGGCAAGGTCGTCGTCGCGACCGATGAATCCGAACTCGAGCGGATGCGCGAGCTGCACCGTCGCGGTGACGCCAACGGCGTGCCCGACATCCGCGAGCTCGGGGCTGACGAGCTTCGCGAGTTTGAGCCCAACGCCGCCGGCGTCGCCGCACTGCACATCCCTTCAACTGGCATTGCCGACTACCGCGGCGTCTGCGAGAAGTACCGCGAGCTGCTGGAATCGGCTGGCGGATCGGTGCGGCTGCGCTCTCGAGTCTCGGGCGTTCGCGTCGACGCCGACGGCGTCCAGCTGGCCACGACGACCGGCGTCGTCCGAGCAAAATACGTCGTCAACTGCGCCGGTCTGCAGGCAGATCGCATCGCTCGGCGGGCGGACGCGTCCGAGGCTCACGACCTGCGTATCGTCCCGTTTCGCGGCGAGTACTACGACCTCGTGCCCTCGGCGCGGCACATGCTCAAGAACCTGATCTATCCCGTGCCCGACCCGGCCTTCCCGTTCCTGGGCGTGCATTTCACGCGGCGGCTGGACGGCACCGTCGAGGCCGGTCCCAACGCCGTCCTGGCACTCAAACGCGAGGGCTACCGCTGGCGCGACATCTCCGCCCGCGACACGGCGGAGTCGCTAACCTGGCCCGGCTTCCTCAGGCTGGCCAAGGGCAACTGGCAGACCGGCCTCGGAGAAATCTGGCGCAGCGCCAACAAACCCGCCTTCGTCAACGCCCTGCAACGCCTGATGCCCAACCTCGAACCCGATCAACTCACCCGAGGAGGAGCCGGAGTCCGAGCCCAGGCCCTCCGCCGAGACGGCACCCTGGCCGACGACTTCGAAATCGCCCACCAAGATCGAATGATCCACGTGTTGAACGCCCCCAGTCCCGGAGCGACGGCCAGCCTCCTAATCGGGGAAGAAATCGCAGCGACAGCCGAGTCGTCGTGGTTGGGCGGCTAATCCGACACTCTTGACAAAACCACTCACCCGCCTCCGTCCCTCCGCCGCCCGATACGAGGCGCGGTGCACCCAACATCGCAAACAAAGTGATCTCCTACGGACCTCACTCATTGTGAGCTAACCGAGTCGCTCCAAGGGCAAAACATGTGCGAGGCTCTCCAATCGACCTAAACCGCCTCAGGGCCTATTCGAGATCTGGTCGAATGAGCGTCCAACGCCTACACAAGTTGAAACAGATAGCCGCTCTGACCCGCGGCATCGGCGCCAACGGATCGAGTGGCTTCGATCGTCTCCCATTCTCTTGAGTCAGTAGATGTGGCCGCGGCTGTCTACGCCTGTGACCGTGAACACACGACGTGCATCATCCCGGATTACCAGAATGCGATATCCGCCAACTCGAATCGATAGCTCGGGCCGATTCTTCAGTGCCTTCAGCAACTGGGCATTTGGATCGGTTTGGAGTGTATTCAGCCGGGCGCGAATGCGGCGTTGGACATGGTCTGGAAAGCGGTTGATGCGGCGCGCATACCTCCGCGGCATCTCGACGCGGTACTCGGGCATCAGTCAGTAGGAGCCAACGTGCTGCCGAATGCTTGATCGAGGCTGATCATCTCCTCCTCGCCGTCTTCGATGCGATGCCGCATCCAATCCGAGTAGGTGGACATCATCGCTTGCCACCAATGTTCCTCATGCCACTCGCCGATTGGCGGGAATTGGTCGAGGGCGAGCAGTCGAAAGTCGACGAGCGCAAGCCGTTCGCTGATCGGGATGGAACTGAGCTGGACTGACTCATCCTGAAAGGCTCGCTCGGGCGATGCTTCATCCATCGAGGCCCGAGCCTCTCGCGTCTGTCGGACAGCCCGGTCATACTCCTGATCCGACCACTCGATGATCGGCGGGAAATGATCTTGGTCAATCTCGCGGAAATCAATCTGCAGGAGGCGAAAGTCTGCGTGCGGCTCGCCCGGCGGGATCGTCGCGGGACTATCGAAGATGGCGTCGCGCCAGTGATCGTCCGTCCAATCAGCAAGCGGCGGAAACTCATCCCAATCGAGGCCGTCGAAATCGACAAACCGCGCTCGCGGATCGGAGCGTCCAGGCTGAATAATGGTGCCGGCCATATGCCTTCCTCTCCGTCTCAGTTTACGTCGCGCGTTGCACCTGCATTTGTGGTTGCTGGACCGGGGTCCTCGGTGGGCCGTTCACAAGGGGTGTTGAATGGCGGACGAACGCAACGCAGGTCAGCCGATATGGGGCGGGACCCCCCTCAGGGACCGGATCAAGCCCGGGGCAGGCTTTCGGCAGCTCTCCCTGCGAGGGGGAGCAGGAAACCGGACTAGCGTTGCAGGAGTCGTTAGCATCCCTCGGCATTCATGTGAACACGACCTACTCGCAGCATTCCTCCTCGACGTCGAGGCGGCAGAAGCAGGAGGCTTGGACGGTGGTGTCGGCTCTGGCCTGGGCGAGGTTGAGGCGTTGCCGGGCGACTCCGGCTAGCTCTTCCTGACCAGTTCGCTCCAGGCACTCGACGTAGCCGCTCAGGCTCCAGACGTTGTCGAGGTGCTGCCTGGGACGGCTGACCTGTGAGTCGTAGCCCAGGTCGGCTCGGTAGACGTCGAGCGCTTGCGAAACCTGTCCCTGTTCCAGCAGCAGCGCGCCCAGCGCGTGACGGACGGGCTGCATCCAGCCCCAGGGCTCGTCGTAGTGCAGGTGATCGTCAAGCTCGACCGCGTGGCGCAGGTGCGCGAAGGCAGCGTCGAACTCGCCCTGCCGATAGGCAATCTCGCCGCGCATCATCTCCTGCGCGATCGCGAGGATGTCGCGCGAGGGATTGTTGAACTGGTAGCGGGTCTCGGGAACCAGCGCATAGGCGCGATCGAACTCCGCCGCCTCGGCGACCGCCTCAGCGGTGCGGGCCAACGTCGCCAGCGCGATGGCTCGGGCGTAGCGCATGGTCGCGGTGGTGACGCAATAGAGGTCGCGATCCTCGGGCAGGTCCTGCTCCAGGATCTCATCCCACTTGCCGAAGCGGACCAGCACATGCTGGTCGATCGGCACGAACGCCTCCAGCCAGTCGGCCATGTTGGGCGACTCCATCCGCAGCAGTTGCTCGGGAACGACCTCCTGCATGGCACGCGCCGTCTCAATCGCCGGCCCGAACTGGCCCAGGAACATCGCGCCGTAGATCTTGAAGTGATAGTTGTGACAGCGATACATCGTGTAGAAGTTGAACGGCCCGCGCGCCTCGAGGTACGGGCGGTCGGCCTGGATCGCCCGCTCATTCCAGTTGACGACGCTCAGGTAGTCGCCGCAGAGCACGTCGATGTGCGTCGCCATGTGCTGCAGGTGTCCGGAGTGCGGGGCAATCCCGCGCAACTGGTCGGCGGCCCGCAACGCCCGCTCGGGGAACGGCGACATCTCCATCAGGTGGATGTACATGTGCAGGATGCCGGGATGCGGCGGCTCTCCGCAGTGAGCGATGCGGTCCATCGCAGCCTCGAGCACGGCGCGTGCCACGACCGTATCGGCGCCCTCGGCCGGCTCGCCCGATGACAAATCCCACAGAGACCAGGGCGTGCGGTTCATCATCGCTTCGGCAAACAGCGATGCGATATCGGAATCGTCCGAGTGTTCGCGGTACACGTCGCGCATGGCGTCGGCATAGTCGTCGACCCAGGGCATCATGTCGTCCAGCGGTTGCGTCTGCGGATATCGACGCTGCAGAGCTGCAATCAGGTCGCGCTCGGCCTGCGTACAACTGGGGGAAAGAGACACTGCGAGATTGGTCTCCTCGAATGCCGTCTGCAGCGCGTTGGCAACCTCTTTGCCGCCGAACGCCTCCCAGGGCTTGTTGTAGTTGGGACCAATCGCATAGGCGATGCCCCAGTGAGCCATGGCACAGTCGGGGTCGGCTGCGACCGCCCGTCGGAAGCAGTAGACCGCCTCGTCGTGGTTGAATCCATACGTCCAGATCAACCCGCGGTCAAACCAGAGCTGAGCTTCGGGCGAGGATGTGGTGATAGTCCGGCTGTAGGAACCCAGGTCGTAGTCGTAGGACATGGCGCAGATCTTCCAAATCGTGATGCAACGCGGCCGCTTTCTGAATCCTAAGGCGCTGGCGAGCGCTCACGTCGAATCTCTATATCTCGTCGCCGTCTTGATACTCTTACCCCTTGGAGATGGTGGAGAGTGCGATGACGCTGCGCTACCGAGCTGACATCTACGAGGAAGACGGCAGCTATTCCTCTGTCTGTCCAGGCTGGTCGTGGCCAGTTGCGGCGACACGATCGATGAAGCACGAGCAACGCTGATAGAGGCGATCGAACTCACACTCGAAGAGATTACGCCCGAGGAATACGAGTTCCGAGTCAGCGGGGAGATGTCGGCCCGTAGCGACATCGACGATGATGAGATCTACAGCGACTCAATCCTGGTTGAATCAAGCGAGATTGAAGCGAAGGTGGATCTGCCGTTCGTGCCGGCTCGCTAGCCGTGCGAGTCTTGACGGCACGGAAGCGTGGCAGCCACCGGAGATACCGCGGAGTCGTTGGCGGCCGCGTCAGATTCGTCACGGTTGCGCAACATCGCAACATCCCACCGAAGACCCTCGTGACGATCATCAAACAGTCAGGGCTCCCGCGCGACCTGTTTGAGTAGCCCGCGTATCCTCTTGTGCATGACTACCGACAACCACCTTCTGCCTCCGCTCGACGGCAGTGCTTGACGGCAGTGCGGTCGCGTGAGGGTGTCTCACAAGTCAGCATTCCCAGTCCCCGCTTCACGCGGGGACCTGCTCCTCCCCCGGTAAGTTACCCACCACTTGATAGCCCGTACCGCCCGACCGGGTCCCCGCGTGAAGCGGGGACTGAGATTCATCCAACTGGATTGACTTCTGAGAGACCCTCGCCTACCTACGCTTATGCTGCGTTGCTTGCACCAGTGTCCTGATATCCTGAGCCTCAGGAGGCTGTGGTGAGCGACCTGTCGAGGCTGACCAGCATCGTGTTTTCGGATATCGATGGTGGCTATGTGTCCGAGTGTCCTGAGCTTGGCGTCGCAAGCCAAGGAGAGTCCGTTGACGAAGCTCGGGCGATGCTCATAGAGGCGGTTGAGCTGACATTGGAGTCAGCCGACGAGGATGAAATACGGGCAAGGCTCAACGGGTCATACATCTCAATCCCTCAGTTCACTGAGGAAGAGCTGATGGAAGGCCTCGAAGAGGTTGAGTCGGGACCGTTGCTGATCAAGCCGGACCTGCTCGGCGCGGCCGGTGGCTAGGCTCCGGGTTCTTTCGGGGCGCCAAGTCATCCAAATTCTTGAGCAGCATGGTTTTGAGTTTGACAGACAACGCGGAAGCCACGTGACGATGACTCTGCAGCGCCCATCAAGTCACTTGAGCTTGACGGTACCACTGCATCGCACCGTCAAACGGAGAACGCTGATGAAGATCATCGAGCGTTCTGAACTCCCTCGCTCACATTTTGAGCGGGGAACGTAGGCGCTTGCGCTCGTATCCTCGTTTGCATGACTACTGACACCCACCTTCTTCCTCCGCTCGACGGCATCGTCGTCATCAATGCTGGACAGATTCTCGCCGCGCCACATTGCGCCACGATGCTGGCCGAGTTTGGCGCAGACGTGATCAAGGTTGAGCGCCCAGGGACGGGCGAGCCCAACCACGGCACGATCTCTTATGTCCAGGAGAACCGCTCCCAGCGCGGGGTGACCTGCAACCTCGCCGACCCTCGCGGGAAGGACCTGTTCCGACGGCTTTGTGAGCAGGCTGATGTGTTGATCGAGAACTTCCGTCCGGGCACGCTGGAGAAAATGGACCTGTCGCCCGATTCGCTGCGTGAGCTGAATCCGGGGCTCGTGGTGACGCGTGTTTCCGGCTTCGGGCAAACCGGTCCCTATCGCGAACGGGCTGGCTTCGACCGCGTCGCGCTGGGCTTTGCCGGCATGACCTACACAACCGGCTGGGCCGATGGTCCACCAGTGCGTCCCGGCTACATGGTCGCCGACTACAGCGCCGGCGTCTTTGCCGCGATGGGCACGCTAATGGCGCTACGCGCTCGCGATGTCAACGGCGGCGTGGGACAGGATGTTGATGTCGCGCTTTACGAGGCGATCTGGAAGCAGTCGGGCACGCACGCGTCGCAGTTCTATCTGACGGGAGAGAATCGCGAGCGCTCGGGCAACTACTGGCCCGGCGTCGTGCCAGCCGAGCAATGGCAGACCTCCGACGGACACCATCTGATCATCAACGCGACCACACAGGGCACCTTCGTCCGCCTGGTCGAGGCGATGCAGCGCCCCGACCTGCTGACGGACGAGCGCTTCGAGGTCCATGGCGATCGGCGTCGCAACTACGAATCGCTGCACGAGATCGTTGGTGAATGGATTGGGTCAATGACGCTGGAGGAGGTCCAGCTCCTATTGGACCAACACGGAGTGCCGGCGACGAAGGTCTACGCGACCTCGGACGTGATGGGCGATGAGCACTACCAGGCGCGGGAGCAGATCGTCGATGTGCCGTCGGAACAGCACGGTGATCTGCCCCAGCCAGGCATCACGCCGAGGCTCTCGAAAACGCCAGGCGCCGTCAAGCATCGAGCACCAACGCTGGGCGAGCACAACCACGAGATATACGGCGGGATGCTCGGCGTGAGCGACGATGATCTGGACGCGCTGTCGGCGGACGGTGTGATCTAGGGACTCACGCATTGCTACGATCTCGGCAACTCTTGGAGATGGCATGATCACCAGCGCTCCTGCCGACGCACCACCGCTCCCCGGTCTGATCCGCATCGGTTGCGGCCTCGGAACGATCAGCGATGAGGAACTCGAACGCATCTGTGACCAGAACCCAGGTTGGAAGTTCGAGCTCGACGATGACGGGGAGTTGGTGATCAACGTGTACGCCGGTGACGAGAGCTCGGACGTAGGCGCTGAACTGGGCGGACAGCTCCGCAACTGGCGAGTCGGGGGTGGGGGAGGGCGAGCTCGCGACGCGAGCGCTGGCTACCGCATGACTGATGCAGATGGGCGTACTCGCTTGTTGGAGCCCGATGTCTCCTGGGTCAGCCCGGAACGGCTCGCCATGGCCACGCGTGAAGACGTGAAGGGCGCGATGTCGTTCAATCCAGACTTCGTCGTTGAAGTCCGCTCGCCCAGCGATAGCTTGAGCAATCAACAGACCAAGATGGACATCTGGATGCACTTCGGCGTTCGCCTTGGCTGGCTTGTCGATCTGGACTCCTGCAACGTCTGGATCTACCGACAGGAGCAGGCACCGCAACTGCTAGAACGTCCGTCGACGCTTGACGGCGAAGACGTGCTCGTCGGTCTGGAGATCGACTGTGCGGAAATCTGGCGATTGGCCGACGAAGCCAACGCTGACTGAACTTGAAAGACGACCAACTTGACAACCGCGACTGTTGAACGAACCATCACCGCCTTTCTCGACGGCGACGACTCGCTGGATATCGGCAACATCATTCACTCGACCGAGGGCGCCGCTCGATTTGGCTATACGGGTCCGCTGGTCGGCGGAACCACTGTCTATTCCTGGTCGGCGGGAGCGCTGGTCGAGGCTTTGGGCGATACCTGGCTGGACGAAGGCTGGGTCGAATTCCAGATTCGCAAACCCGTCTACCCGGACGAGGTGATCACGACGCGTGTGACTCCCAATGGGGATGATGTCGAGTTCACGATGTCAAAGCACACCGGCGAGGTCGCTGTTCGAGGGACGGCCGGACTCGGCATCTCCGACTTCAACACCGAAATCACTTCAGCAACGAATCGGACGCCGCGGCCCGAACGACCAGAGCGGCCGTTCATTACTCGAGACGTCGCACCGCTCGGTGAGGATCTGCCGGCGATGGCGATCGATCTGAGTGCTGCCGAAGCCGCACGGTATGCACAACAGAAGGCCCATGACTCAGATCCGCTCTGGCATGACGGCAACGCCCGTGTCCACCCAGGCTGGATCGCACAGCGAGCCAATGCGCTGCTCGCCCACACCTGGCGCTACACCGCGATCCATGCCTCGAGCCAGATCCAGCACCTCGCACCGGTCCATCCGGACCAGCAACTGCTGGTCAGCGGACGGCTCGAGTCGGGCTATCAGCGCAAGGGCCATGAGTATGCCGTCATCGACCTGACAATCACCGCTGAAGATGGACGAGATCTGGTGCGCATGCGCCAGCCGACCATCTACCAGGTGGGAAAGCGCTAACCACTATGACAACTCAGACCATTGAACGCTCGATCACCGCATTCCTCGATGGCGAGGACTCGCTGGAGATCGACAACATCATCCACTCGACCCAGGGAGCTGCGCAGTTTGGCTTTGAAGGCGCGCTGGTAGGTGGCGTGACGGTCTATGCCTGGGCTGTGCCGGCGTTGATCGAGGGACTTAGTGAGGAGTGGCTGGACACTGGCTGGATCGACTTCCGTCTGCGCCGACCGGTCTATCCCGGCGACGAAATCACGACGCGTGTCACGCCGTCTGAGGCTGGCGTCGAGTTCAGCATGTCCAAAGCAGACGGCGAAGTCTGCATTGCCGGAACGGCCGGTCTTGGCCGCGCCGAGTTCTACGCCGACCTCGCCGTCGCCCAAGAACGCAGCCCGGTTCCCCCTGCCGATCCTCCAACGCTGCTCACCCCGCAGAACCTGCCGATCGGTGAGGATCTGCCGGCGATGGCGGTTCCGATGTCGACCGAGGACGCTGCCGACTACGCCGATCAGTTCGCGCGCGATCCTCATGGTCGCTGGCGCGGCGAGGGCGCGTGTCTGCACCCCGGCTGGATCGCCGGAAGGTGCGTCCGTCTGACCAAGCACACGTACGAATATCCGGCGGGCATCCACGCCGGCAGCCAGATCCAGATGCTCGCGCCCGCGAAGGCAGGACAGACGCTGGTTGTCTCCGGCCACGTCACCGACGGCTTCCGTCGCAAGCAGCACGAGTACTGCCTGCTTGACGTGACCATCAGCTCAGAGTCGGGAGAAGATCTGGCAAGGCTGCGACATCGGACGATCTACCAGGTCGGCGGCGGCTAGTTGTCAAGCAGCCCTCCGTCATTGCCGCGCTCCGGCGCGGCAATCTCGCTGTATGTGGCACAGACGTCGGAGTTCAAATCGGCGAGATATCCCCGATCACGCGGGGCAGGTACGACGGGATGTCGCAGGAATCGATCTTCCCAGTCCCCGCTTCACACGGGGACCTGCTCGGGCGACACGAAGTATCTGGTGGTGGAGTCTCGTGGAGGGAAGGAGCAGGTCCCCGCGTGAAGCGGGGACTAGGATACAACATCCCAATGGGACCCTTAAGACACCCTCACGACGGTGCTCTTCCGGCGAGCTTGACTTGCCTTAGGAGGCCTCTGCGATGTGGCTCGATACGCAAGGATGTTTCGTCGTGCGTGGTACTGCTGGTGCTGCTGAGTCCAGCAGGAATGCGGCCTAACTCAGCCAGCGACGCCAGACGAACCAACTGATTGCGAAAATCACTCCGAATGCGGCCGCGATGTAGACGAAGAGTCGAACGATGTCGACGAGCGGCTGGTGGTAGGTCACTCGCACCGGCAGCGGACTCATGTAGAACCAGTCCTCGCTTTGTAGCTCTGCCATGGTGATGGGCTCGGCTCGCGGGAAGCGGGTGCTGTCCCAGGTACGGTTCGGCTTGATCACGCGCATTCCGAGCTTGATCTCGTCATCTGAGAGACCCCGCATTGTGATCCGCACTTTGCTCGGCGCGTTCTCGCGATCGTTCGAGAGCGTGACCGGCTCGCTGTAGATCGAGCGCGGGCGATTGACCAGAGAGAAGTCGAGATCGGGACCGTCTGCCTCATAGAACCGCTCGACGCCCACGTGGTCAGTCTCGAGCACGCCCAGCTCGGCGCGGTACTCATCGATGTTGCGGATGGCGATCTGCACCTGGGTCACGCGAGTCGGCTTGTCGACGCCAAACGCCCAGATGCCGGCGCCGATGATTGCGCCGACAATCGCAATCAGCACCCAAGACGCCAAGTTGAGGTCAGGAATCTTCATCGAGTCAGCTTATCGAGGGATCGCGTGGGCGCTAGGGGAGCCAAATCTTGAGAAGAGCGCTTCCTACAGAGGAAAACGAGCCACCCAGTCTCACCAACGTCAACCGCCATCGACCGCCATGACCGCCATCAACCGATTTCAACCGCCATGTAGGGGCGACCCTTGTGGTCGACCGCGCTGTTGATCTCTTCATGTCGGAATTGTGTTGGCCTTGGCGGGCGACCACAAGGGTCGCCCCTACAGGAAGCCAAACTGCTCTGACGCAGGTAGCTAGCGTTCGCGGCGATACCTGATCCACCGTTGCCATCCGTAAACTGTTCGCATGACACGAAGTATTTCCGCGTTTGAGGCCTGGCGAGCAAACACCTTCGCCGCGCTCAATAACCGGCACTTCCGGATCCTCTTCGTCGGCACCCTGTTCGCCACCGTTGCCTACATGATGATGTTCGTCGCGATGTCGATCGTCTCCTACGACCTGTCGGGGACGAACACGGCGGTCGGGGTGATCGGTACTGGCGTCGGACTGGCGATGCTGCTGGCTCCGTTTGGCGGCGTGATCGCCGACCGGATGAATCGCAAATGGGTGATCGTCATCGGTCAGGGCGGTGGCGCGGTGATGCTGACGATCACCGGAGTGTTGTTGCTCTTCGACGCGATGACGCTGCCCCTGATGTTTGTGCTGATGATGGCGCTGGGCTTCACCTTCGTCGTGATGGGCCCCGCCCGCAATGCCTTCACCGCCGATCTGGTTGGTCCTCGACTAATCGGCAATGCCATGGTCCTCAGCCAGCTCGCGCACACGGTGGGCCAGCCGTTCTCGCCGTTCATTGCAGCGATGGTGATCGAGTCTGCCGCCGGTAGCGGCGGGACCTACGTTCTGATGGGCGTACTGGTGTCGTTGGGCGTCGTCACGGTCGCGATGATGCCCAATCGGCGTAGTCAGGCCATTCCGGCTGCCGGACAGCAAGCGGCGGCGCCCAAGCGATCCGTCCTGGCCGACATCGCCGACGGCGCGCGCTACGTCTGGCGGCGACCCTCCCTGCGACTGATGCTGCTGATGTTCGTCAGCACGGTCGTGATTGGCTTCCTCTTCCGCATCCTCACGCCGGCGTTGCTCGACCAGCATCTGAACCGACCGACGACCGACATCGGCATGCTCTTCCTGGTCAATGGACTGGCAGCGATGGTCGTGTCGTTCCTCGTCGCCGGCGCGGCCACAACGCGTTGGGCCTGGCCGATCGTGCTCGTTTTGATTGGCGTCATGGGCATTGGCTACCTCGTCCTGGCGGCGTCGCAGAGCCTGGGCCAGGCGATGATCGGCATGGCGCTGCTGGGACCCGGACTGCAGGGACCCGTGATGATCCTGCAGGCGCGGATCATGATGAACACCGAATCGGCCTACTACGGCCGGGTCATGTCATTCACAATGATGGCCTGGGGTGTGCAGATGATCTTCGGCGCGCCAGCGGGCATCCTGGCCGATATCATCGGCGAGCGCGAAGTGTTTGCCCTGATGGGACTGCTCGCCTTTGCCGTGAGCGTGCTGGGAACGTTCGGCTGGCTGGCAATCCGCAAGGACGACCGACCCGCCCTACCCTCGTTGATGCCGGTCGCAGCGGCCGCCTCGAGTCATGGGAACGGCGGAGGAACGGTTGCGATGCCACCGTTGCTGCGGCCGGTCGCGCTGATGTCTGGTCAGAAGATCGACAACTGAGCCTCGTGACCTCCATGTAGCGTTCGTCATTCCCGCGACGGAGCGCGGCCTTGACGAAGACACCGGCAACGCACGACGCCGACTATTCCTCTTCGCCCGCTCATAGACTGTTCGCATGAGGCGAAGTATTCAGGGCTGGCGAGCCAACACCTTCCTCGCCCTTGAGCATCCGCAGTTCCGCATCCTGTTTGCCGGCACGCTCTTCGCGACGCTCGCGTACATGATGATGTTCGTCGCTCAGTCGGTCGTCTCCTTCGATCTGGGCGGAACGAACTCTGCTGTGGGTCTGGTATCGATGGGCACTGGCATTTCGATGCTGATCGGATCGCCCTGGGGCGGGGTGATTGCCGATCGGGTGAACCGCAAGCATCTGATCGTATGGGGCCAGGGCGCAGGAGCCGTCATGCTGGCGCTGACGGGCGTGTTACTCCTGCTCGATCTCGTCAATCTGCCATTGATGTTCATCCTGACCCTGATCCTCGGCGCCACGTTCGTGTTCATGGGACCGGCCCGCAACGCCTTCACCGCTGACATCGTCGGACCGCGGCTGATCGGCAATGCCGTTGCACTGAATCAGCTCGCGCATAGCTGGGGCATGCCGGTGGCGCCCATGATTGCGGCGCTGCTGCTGGAGTCATCGGTCGGCGGCGGCGGTACCTACGTCGTGATGGGCATCCTGGTCTCGGTTGGCGTGCTCTCGATGGCCGTGATGCCGAACAAGGGCAAGCCGGAGCAGTCAGGTAAGCGCAGTCCGCTGCAGGATCTGTTGGACGGCGTGCGCTATGTGTCGCAACGGCCTCCGCTGCGCCTGATGATCCTGCTGTTCATGGCCACGGTCGTGATCGGCTTCATGTTCCGCGTCTTGACGCCGGCGTTGCTGGAACACCATCTCGACCGCCAGTCGACCGACATGGGCCTGATGATGACCGTCAACGGGATCGCCAGCGCGGTGCTGGCGATTGGCGTCGCCGGTCTGGCGACCTCGCGCTGGTCGTGGCCGTTGATCTTCGTCCTCATGGGCGTTATGGGACTCGGTTACTTGGTCATGTCGCAAGCGCAGACCTATGGCGTCGCGGTTGCCTCGATGGCGCTGTTGGGACCGGGATTACAAGGTCCGACCCTGTTGCTTCAGGCCAAAATCGTGATGAACACGGAATCGGCCTACCTGGGCCGAGTCACCGCATTCACCATGATGTCCTGGGGCTTGTCATCGGTCAGCGGCGGCCCGGCCGGTATCATCGCCGACTGGCTGGGCGAGCGAGAGGTACTGACCGGCGTCGCGCTGGGAACATTCGTCGTGGTCGGCATCGGCGTATTGGGCTGGCTCGCGATCCGCAAGTACGAGTTACAGGGGCCCAAGATTCGTCTCACTCCCGAGACGGACATCCGCGGAGCGCAGCTCGCCGTCGCAGCGGACGCGAACGGTGAAGCAGTCGTCGCAGCACCGACGATGCCTCCACCGCCGATGCTGCGTCCCGTGGCGTTGATGTCGGGGCAGAAGCTCCGGAACTGACACTTCGCGCATGTCCTCTGGCGTCTGAGAACGCGGAACCTGAGCACTAACAGCAACGCCGCTCACTTCCGATGGCCCCGATAGCCTCCGATGCCCCGCGCACCGACGCGGGGCCCAGACCAGGATGGTTGCTGGCGAACAATGGCTCATTCTCACCTCACTCGGCGAGGCTCGGATCCACGGTCTTAGGTTCGAGCTGAGGACGACATCACTCTCCGCGCTGCGTTCCTTGCCCTGGGCCCCGCGTCGGTGCGCGGGGCATCGGATTCTTGTGACTCCTACCTCCACGCCATAGCTCTCTTGGTCTTCTCTGCACTCCTCCGCAATGGAGGAGCAATCGAACCTACGCGCCGAGCACTGGAGTGCCGTGCGTGTGACGCTCGAGGGCCGATAGCCTTCTTTCGATCTCCTCAAGGCTTAGGCGCTCGTCAGAACTCAGTTCGCGCACCCGACTCAGCAGCGCTTCCCAGGGAAAGTCCCGACCGGGATCTCCCTTCTGTCGGCTCAGCTCGCTGTGGCCGATGTGATGCGTTCGATCGATGGGGATGCCGTACTTCTTGCAGACAAAGGCCGACCATACAGCTACGGTCTCGAACTGACGGCTGCCGACGAGGAACGTCTCGCCGATCTTGTGCGCGTAGCCCTCGATCTCGATCGACAACATGCACGTGTTGTAGCTAACGTACTCGTCGCGCCACCAGGCTGGACGCGGCGTCACCCGATCCTTGCGACGAACACCTTGCGCCCAGGCGAAGTCCCCGTCACGGACCATCTGGTAGAGATCCCCGTCCGAGTCGGCGTAGTAGTTGGTGCTGGCGTTGGCGCGCGGGTCCTCGAACCAGGCTGGGGTGACTTCGTTGTCATCCCACGGCTCCTCGGGCGTGTGATAGCAGATGGCCACGAATCGGCGCTCGGCGCCGGAGTATGGCTTCGATGCTGCGGTCGAGTAGTTGGACGCGTGCGCTGGTCGCCAGATAGTGCGTGCGCCCTCGGGCATGCCGCGAATGCTGGCGAGATCGGGAGGTGAGGAGATGCTGGCGGTGGTCACTCTGCACCTCCCGTCCGCTGCTCGCGACTACGCAAGATGCCGTAGCCGGCGGCCACGCCGACGGCGATCGAGCGCACGGCGTCGGAGGCCGGAATGCCAACCACGCCAGTCTCGAGCGCAGCCCAGACAGCGATCATGCCGAGCGCGATGAGGGCGCGCACGCTGCCTCGGGGCAGCCAGAGCGGCTGAGCCAACCTCGGATGCTCTTCGCTTGGCGTACTTGGCGTACTTGGCGTATCTGGAGATTCCTGTGTGTGTTCCATCCTCTGCTCCTTTCCTGTGAGAGCGGTAACGAATCTGCTCCCTCCTTGGGGGAGCTGTCACGAAGTGACGGAGGGGGTTCGCCCGTTCAACCTCCGCGGACAATGAATGCCGATCCCAGACCGATCGCGGCCAAAAGGACCGTGCCGCCGCCGAGGGCGACGTAGAGCCGGTCGATCCGGGTATCAATCTGGTCGAGGCCGCTCTCGATCCGTCGCAGGTATTGCCAGAGCGCATCGGTGTGGTCGGTGGACTGGTTCGGAGCGGGGCAGCCGCCCGGCCCCGGACAGGAGCCTGGGTCGGGCGGCTGCGACGTTTTTCGAGTGAAGTTTGGTTGTGACATCTGAGCCTCTCATTCGTCTAGGTGTGTCTGCGGCGGGCTGGTTAGCCGAAGTCAGCCGAGGTCAGGCGGAGTCGGGGAAGAGCGTTCTGCCCTGTCCCGACGGTTGCCACTGTTCGGGCAGTTCCTCCAGCGATTCGGCCTCGCGCCAGCCGGTCGCTCGATGCTTGAGGTACTTGTCGGCGCGGACCAGTTGCCAACGCTCGGCTTCCGCGACCTCCTGACCGGGCGCATCATCCTCGTTGGGCTGGCGCATGAGGATGTCGTAGTCCTCCAGGCCCTTGCCGACCTGGCGAGCCAGTCGATACTCGTGGTGACTGAGCAGCACGGCTCGCTCTCCGGGGTGGACCATGACAGCCCCCAGTTCGTTCGTTGGTTTCGTATCAGCCATTGCTTCGTTCCTCTCTGGTTCGGATTCGGTGGTGGTGTTCTGGATTAGCTCGGACCGAGACCGGCGTTGATCTCGGTTTCGAGCCAGGGTTGCGCCTCAATTGAGACCGCCTCGTGCGGCAGTCCCTGCTCGTCGGCGGCGTCGAGCAGCAAGCGCTCGGCCTCGCGGACATCGTGGAAGCCATTGCCGAGCAGCGTGTGATTGCGGCCCAGATACTCCCGTCCATGCTGATCGCGCTTGGGTTCGCGCAGATGAGCTCGCTGTGCGCGGAGGCCGCGTCCCAGCCGCGGCGCCGAAAAGGTCTCGGACCGCAGCTGGGAGAAGTCGGCCGGCGACCAGAGGCCGCGGTCGTCCAGGGGCATGGCTAGCCCCCGTCCGCGGTGATCTGGCAGCCGTGGTGCTTGAAGCCCGCGATGCCGGCGTTGTAGTCGGCCAGCGAGCGCAAGGTCACGCCGGGCCACTCGGCCTCTTCAAAGACGGACATTTCCCAGTCCATCGAGCAGGCCCAGACCAGCGCCTCGGTGCCAAACATCGAGCAGATGTAGTCGCCCGAGCCGTCGGCGCCCATGTATCCGTCAACGAACACGGCCGTGCCCATCAGCGGAATCTCCGAGACGTGAAAGCGCCGGATGAGCTGCTCGGAGATACCGGCCGGAATCCAGTTGGATCCCGAACCGACGCCGGAGGCGCCCAGGTCTTCCAGTAGGTGCTCGGCCACGACCGGCGAGAGCACCGTCACGATGTCGCCGCGCGGAGGACCGCCCTTCGACCGTGGCACGGTCTGCAGGACGCGACGCGCGGTGCGCAGCTTGGCCAGGGTCAACTTCTCACCCGTCTTGCCGATGTCGTTGTCGGTATGCCAGTTGGCAAACTCGCCGGTCAGGTCGGTGTCGATGTCCTGACCCTGCGAGAGCGCCATCTCGTCCGAAACCAGTCGGATCAGGTCCTCCTGCGAGTAGTTCATTGCGCGCACGTGAATGCGCACATAGATCGCACGGAAGGTGGGCGAGATGGTGTTGCTGGCCAGCGTGAACCGCGACGTCGTGCTCAGTTCAGAGGTTTCGTTCGGCGTCTGTACGGTGGAGACGCTGGCGACTCGCGGGATCTGCGCGCTGTTCGATCCCTTGGGCACGATCAGCTTGCGCGCCAGGGACAGCATCGGCGCCGTCTGCGGCATCTGCGCGATGGTCCGCTCGACCATCGCGGCGTAGGACGACGAAATGTTCGCCGAAAGAGTGTCAGCCATTCTGTGTTCCTTTCCTAATCTCCCCTCTCCCCCTGGGAGAGGGTGAGGGTGAGGGCTTACTTATGCCTCGGGATGTGCAGCGAGCCAGTCGGCAAACTGCGCTCGTCGCTGTTGCCTGAGCGGCTGTGCGTCGGTCGACCGAATGAAGTCGGTCCACTCGGACACCGTGGCCGGTTGAGGCGCGGGCGGGCCGCCGCGCAATCCGCTGGTGGGTCGAGGTTGAGCAGCACGGGTTCGCGACTCAAACTCTCGAGTCAATTCGGTGCGAACGGTGGCCTCACGCTCCTGTGCGGCGCGTTCGGCGATCAGGTCGCGCCAGGCCTGAGCGACTTCGTCGGGCTGCTCGGCAGAACCGAGTCGCTCACGCTCCTCGTCCGACAGCTCGCCAATCGCACTGAGCATGGCCTCGCGAATCGACGTCGCGTCACCCGTGGCGCGAATCGACGTCGCGTCGTTCGAGACCGACGCCGACTCCGGCGGCCCGCCATCGAGCACCTGTGTGGGTTGTGTAGATTCCATCTGCGCCTCCAACAAAACTGAGCGCCGACGGCATACATCCGTTCGGCGCTCGGAGGCGCGCAGTCCGTCGGGCTAGGTGGTCGAAGATATGCCGTTTCGATAAGGAACACAAGTTCTATGTATTACTTAAGCAACATCAGAAGTTTCGGCCCTGGAACCGTATAGCCATAGAAAACAAGCGTTGTTCTCTATAGCTAACAGCTTCTTGGTCTCTGCCTGTCGTCCTCCGTGAGCTCCCTGGCGCTTCGTCATACCCGCGCATCGCCGCGGTTCGTCATACCCGGACTCCGCCGCGGGTATCTCGCCGATACGAGCACTGACTTCGGTGGCGACCGCCGCAAGGTTGCTGCGAGATTGCCGCGACAGAGCGCGGCAATGACGGAGCGTTGACTCACGGAACGGCCTTCACATCCTGGGAATCAGGAGTCCCCGCAACGCCCACTATTCTGTTGCCATGCTCAACGACACCAGAATTCTCGACCTGACCGACGAACCTCTCGCCTTTGGCGCGCGGCTCCTGGCCGACCTTGGCGCTGAGGTGATCCGCGTGGAAGATGCACGAGGCGACCACTTGCGCATGCGTGAGCCTGCCATGGACGGCGACGCTCCACGCCATGAGCGTGGCTGGGCACATCTGCTCTACAACGGCGGCAAGCACTCTGTCGCCGTCGACGTCGATGACCCGGACACATGGAGCAGGATTGAGGCGATGCTGCCGCAGTTCGACGCCGTCCTGGCCCCGCTGGACTCCAGTGGCGCGCTTGCCGCGTGGCTTGATCGGGGACGCAGCGGCGATTGGTCCTCCGAGATTCCGATCGTCGACGCCGTCTTCCGTCGCGGTGCAGACGAGCCGATGAGCGACATCACGACGATGGCCGCCGGCGGACATGTCGTCTTGAATGGTCATCCTGAGGATCCGCCGGTCTGGCCGGCAGGCAACCTCTCGCACAAGCAGGGATCAATCGCGATGGCCGAGGCGGCCATGGCCTTGATCTTGCAGCGCCGTCGCGGTGGCGGCGTGGGACGAGTCACCGTGTCGCTGCAGGAGGCGGTCACGTTCACCACTCTGCAGACCGCCAGCGGCAACTTCTGGAGCTGGCACGGCATCTCGCCCGACCGACACATCCCGATCGGCTCAGGCGCCACATTCCAGGCCAAGGATGGTCACTGGTTGTCATTCACGATTCATCCGCCGCACTGGTACCGATTCGTCAACTGGGTTGACGAAGTGCTGGGGCTGAAAGAGGGGGAGTTGCGAGGGGAAGACTGGGACGACGAGTTCTGGCGCGAGCAGCATCAGGATGACATCAGGCCCTGGATCGAAAGGCTCTGCAAAGCGCTGACGGTCACCGAGTTGCATGACAGAGGTCAGGAGCTCGGACTCTTGGTTCTGCCGATCAACACAGTCGAAGAGGTGGCTGTAGACCCGCATCTGACGGCGCGCGGCTACTACCAAGCCGTTGATCATCCTCAGCTTGGGAAATCATTAACGTTGCCACGCTCTGCCGTCCGAACCCGAGGCGAACAGCCCCAAGCCAAACGAGCTCCCGCGCTCGGCGAACACACCGATGAAATCCTCTCTCCCTCCGATCCCCTCTCCCTTCGGGAGAGGGCTAGGGTGAGGGTCCGCTCGGCTCCGAAGGCAAGCAACACCCTCACCTTCTTCAATGGATCACCCCCACCACCACCGCGACGACCGCTCGACGGCATTCGTGTCCTCGACTTCACCTGGGCGATCGCCGGTTCGCTCGGCACTCGCCTACTGGCGGATCTCGGCGCGGAAGTGCTCAAGATCGAGTCGGAGTCGCGGATTGATCCGATCCGCTATCGAGGCGTCCAACCACCCGATCACTTCTCGATCAACACCAACGGCACATTCAACGATTGCTCCGGCGGGAAGAAGTCGGTCACGCTGAATCTCAAGACCGAGGAAGGCATCGATGCCGTCCGCGAACTCGCGCGAGAAGCCGATCTCGTCACCTCGAACTACACCCCATACCGGCTCGACCGCTGGGGCATCGGCTACGACGATCTGCGCAAGATCAACGAAGACATCATCGTCTGCAACGTCGCCGTCATGGGTATTGAGGGCCCGCGCGCGGAGTGGCGCTCCTACGGCAACGGCATCGTCGCGATGTGCGGCCTGGCGCATCGCTCCGGCTTCCCCGGCAAGGCGCCGATCGGTCTGGGCACATTGCACACCGACTTCACTGTGCCCTACTACCTGGCCACCTCAGTTATGGCCGCCATCGATCATCGCGAGCGCACCGGCGAAGGACGCTACCTCGAGATTGCCCAGTACGAAACGGCCGTCCAGTTGCTCGACACTGAACTGATCGAGGCGCTCAACGGCGCCGGCGAGCGCCCCCGCATGGGCAACCGCTCACCGTTCATGTCGCCGCACGGAATCTTTCCTGCCGCCGCTGAGGATCGTTGGGTTGCCATCGCCTGCCGCGACGACACAGACTGGCGCAACCTCTGCCGAGTCATGGCTCGTGCTGACCTCGCGTCACGCGACGAGTTGGCGGATGTCGACGGTCGCCAGGCACATGAAGACGAGCTGGAAGCAGCCATATCGGCATGGACGAGTACGCAGGACGAATGGACTTCGTCGCGGCTGCTCGTCAACGCTGGTGTACCCGCCAGCCCGGTCGAACGACTCGAGGATTTCTTCCTCGGACAAGACGTAGCGATGCGGGACAACTACAACCCGGCCGAATCGCCGGAGGGACCCATCTTCCAGATCCAACAAGAGCCAATCATCTGGGACGGCGAGCGTCTCCCGGCGCGTCGAGCGCCGACCTGGGGAGAGCACACCGAGGAAGTCCTACAAGGAATCCTCAACTACAGCGACGACGACATGGTCCGTCTCGCCGCCGCTGGCACCCTGGGCTGACACCTCAGACGCAGACGCGCTACCCGCCTGAGGTCCTCGTCATACACGTGGCAGGCGCGGGCCTTACGGCTGGGTGTAGCGCAATGGGCGCCCACAACATAGGGGCGCCCACCAAGGGTGCCCTCAAGGGGCGCCCCTACAGGAATCGTCAGGAACAGAGATTCAGTTGGTCTCGACGCCTCCACCTAATCCATGACCGTGACCGCGCCAGCGACCTTTGCCCCAGCCTCGCAGATTCTCTTTGTCGAAGCCGTCGTTGACGAGGGTTTCGATCTTCGTTGCGGCATCCGACTTCCTGGTCTCAGCCTCTTCCTCGGTGAGCTTGCCAGCCTCGACCCACTCGTCGATGCGATCGTTCGCGTCTGCCACCAGGCCGTCGATCACCGTCTGTGGCTCCACGTCGTTGGACTCGGCGATTTCGGCCAGCGTCTGACCTTCGCCGATAGCAGTCTTGAGTCCGTCAAGGTCCGTGCCGACCAATTCCGCGATGCGCGTCCAGCTCGCGCTGCGCTTGCCGACGCGATCGCAGTCGCCATCCTGTTTCTCTCCCTCGGTTCCCTCCGACCAGCGCTGATGCTCGCCGTGACCACCGCGATCCGACCCAGCCGAGATCACAGTGACCGCCGCCACGCTGATCGCCGCGACCAGCGCAACCGGCATCAGCCACCGGTACGCAAGCTGCAGCCAGCTTCGTCCAGAAGTCGTGTCATCCATCGTCAGTGCCCTTCCCATTCCGAGGAACGCCCTCGATGCAAGAAATCTACGCATGGCATGTAAGCGAATTCGGTTGGTTCGGTAAGCGTCGCGTCAACTCGCCGTCAACAGTCGTTGATGATGTCTTGAGCGATTTACGGAATCTCTGGGTCGTAATCCATACCAATGTGGCCACGCTCCCGCAGACCCGCGATTTCGGAATCCGAGTAGCCCAGGACATCACGGTAGACGTATTCGTTGTCTTCGCCCAACGCAACCGGCGGTTTACGAATCCGCAGCGGCGTCTCGGAGAATCGAAGGAACGGTCTGTTGTAGCGGAAGGTTCCGACATCGTCATACAGATCGAGCGGCTCATTGAGCTGCCGATGCTGGACATGCGGATCGTCATGAACGCGGGAAGAGTCCAGCACAGGAGCTGCGGGAACGCCGTGTGACTGGAACAGATGCATCAACTCGTAGTCGTCACGAGTAGATGTCCAATCTGAGATGTGACCGTCCAACTCGTCGTGCCGCTCGAGCCGCCCCGCTTCATGTCGTAAGTCTGGATCACGCGCCCACTCCGGATCACCCATCGCTTCGCGCAGACCCAGCCATTGATCATCGTCCATCACCGAAATTGAGATCCAGCGATCACCCGCATCGGAGCCATCGCCCTCTGATCGCGCCGGATACAGGCCGTACGGTGCGCGTCCATCGAGCGACCTGTTGCCGATGCGTTCCTGCACCACGCCATTCATCGAGTAGTCCATGAACGCCTGGGCCAGCATCCCGCCCGCGCACTCGGCCTGGGCCAGTTCGATGAACTGGCCTTCACCGGTCCGCCGCCGATGGCGCAGCGCTGACATGATCGCAAACGCGGCGTGTGCGCCTGCGACATAGTCGCCAGAGTAGATGGCAGTGATGTACGACGGGTCCAAATCGGGATAACCGCGCAGCAACGTGTGCCCCATCACCGACTCAAGGTGCACGCCGAGCGCGCGTGCAAATCGATACGGACCATTCGATCCGTACGCCGGCATTCGCAGGGCCACGATGTCTTCTCGAGCCTCGCGTAGGAAGTCAGGGCCAATGCCCAGCTTCTCCAATGTTCCAGTCGCATTGTTCTCGACCAGGGCATCCGACTTTGAAACCAGGTTCGCAAAGATCTCGCGTCCCTCGTCCGACAGCAGGTCGACGGTCATTGAGTGCTTGTTGCGAAACTGCTGGACGAATGTCGGCGCATAGTTCCACGGACGCGGCCCAGGCTCAGCGTTCGGATATCCAACTGCCCAGCCAGCGCCGGCCTTGAATACCTCGGCCGACGGGCGCGCCTGTCCGCCACGTGTCATCGGCTGCCAAACGTGGACATTCTCAACCTTGATCACCTCAGCGCCAAGGTCGGCCAGCAGGGTCGTGCCAAACGTCCCCGCCCAAACAACGGTGAGGTCAAGAACCCGGAGACCTTCAAGCGGGAGTGCCATGAAGGGAATGCTACCCGCTACTCGAACAACGAGCGGGGCAACCCCGAATCCCGGATAATCTCGCCCAATGTTCCACGCGCTACCTCTTTGTGAAGGGGCACAGTGATTGGTCGATGTACATCTCCGCTTGGCGGCATGTAGTTGACATGGCTACCGCGCTGGCTGAGCTCCTCAAAGCCATGGTCATCAAGAATCCGACAGACTTGCCAGCCCGAGAGTACTCGCAGCCTAGCCAACGGATACCTCGCGCATGTTGACCTCTACCGTCAACACATCGCGCTTGACTTCGGTCAGTGATTCCCAGATTTCTTCTTCACCAAAGTCAGGATGGTCGGGTGGGCCCTCACGCCGCCGTCGTTCAAGAGCCTCCGGCGTCAACTGTTCCAGCACGAGTTCGACAGCCTCCTTGAGCATCGCTTCGGCATGTTCAATCGTTTCCCCCTGAGTTACCACCTCGACCTCGGGGCAAAACGCGATGAACCACTGCGTCTCGTAACGCTCGTCGTAGGCTTCTCTGTAGTACACACCCGTGAACTCTTGGCTCATGGTCGGCTCCTCCGCAACGCGGCTCGTGGCGTTCATCCTACCAATTCGGAACGCCGCAACTCTTCAATCTCCAACGCCTCGAACCCGCACTCCGACAACACGTCATCGGTATGTTCACCGAGCAGCGGTGGTGGACGCCTCAGGCTCCACGGCGATGCGGGCATGATCAGAGGTCTGCCCGGAAGCTGGACGTCTCCCAGCTCTGAATGCGTTGCCGTCGCCCAGAATCCTCGATCGCTGAAGTGTGTGTCCTCGAACAGCTCATCGACCGAGAGCAACGGTCCGCAGAGCACTCTTGCCTCACGCGCTTCGGCCCAGATTTCTCGCTTGGTGCGCTCCAGCGCCCAGGGCAGGAAATGTGCGTTGAACTCTTCAACGAGCTCCGGGATGACGCCAGCGCCCGGCCGCCACCATTTCTCTTCCTGCAGCCAATCGGGACGACCCAGCATCTCATTCAGTCGAGGGATGCGAATCGCTGCGCCGGAAAACTCGACGTAGCCGTCGGCACAGGGATAGACGCCCGAGAGCATGCCCGCCGCCGGACCTGGAGCGCGCAGCGACGTTCGGCCGGCGAACTCCCAGCCCATCGTTGCGGCATGGCGACGGTCGACGCCATTGAACTGCGCATCGGCCATCGCAAAGTCAACTTGTTGGCCGATGCCCTGCAGCTCGGCCGCTGTCAAAGCGCCCATCGCGGCGGTCGCCGCTGCGGCGCCGCATTCGACCAGTGACGCCGTACCAAACATCTTGACCGGCTCGCGGTCCTGCACGCCGATCGAGTACATCTCGCCAGCGAAGCCGTACAGCACCAGATCCGAGATCTGGTACTCGCGATATGGCGAGTCCAATCCAAAGGGCGAAATCGAGACCAGCGGCAGGTCGTCGCGCAGCGAGGAAATCCGATCCCAACCCAGTCCGAGCGAGTCCAACTGACCGACCGGCTGTGACTCGATCACAAGGTCGGCCCGCTCGATCAGCCGTTCAATCACCGTGCCGGCGCCATCGTGCTCCAGGTCGAGGACGAGCGAGCGCTTGTTGGTGTTGAAGTAGAAGAATGTCCCCGACCGCTCGACTCCAGGCACCCCCTGATACCAGGGTCCCACCGAGCGCGACGGGTCACCGCCAGGCGGCTCAACCTTGATCACATCAGCGCCAAAGTCGGCAAACAGCTTGGTGCAATAGGGCCCGGCGATGTGCTCGGTCAGGTCGAGAACGGTCACACCATCAAGTGGCCCAGGTTGGTCGGTCATGGAGGGAGTCTATCCTGAGCCCCCGCTGGCTCGGGAGTTCAGATGCGATCGGGCAGTGACTCTCGGGCGATCTCTACAGAGAACGGAGAGCGTTTCGTATCTAGAACAGATAGTCGCAATCTGCGATTTATTGGTATCGGTGAACGTGAGCATGTGATGGCGGCGATGAATCCGATCTTGCGGCTGCGACGAGCGTTTCGCTCGATGGGGGCCGATGCGCAACAAGCAGACGAAGCCGCTGGCGCGATCGACGACTATTCCTATAGCCGCCGTGAGTCCGATCTGCGTCATGCGCAGATGATGGCCGAGAACCGCCACTACATGGCAGAGATTCGCAACCAGATTGTGCTTGCCATCATGCTTGCGGCCGGACTGATCATCGGCGCGGTGGGACTGCTGGTGGCCCTGGTCGATTGAATCGACGAAGTTCATCGAGCACTCCAACGAGCATCCCGGCCGCGGCCTGGCGAGACCAGCACGAACGGCGACTTCTTGCCTCTGTCCGACATTGCTAGCTCATGCATGTAGCGGTCGGCGTCGACCAGGTCGTCGTTTCGCTTCTTTGGTTTTGGGCTGTGGTCGGTGGTTGCTTGATCCCACTGGTACTCGCGCATCCGCGACGGGAACACCGACATTGACGGCGCGTAGTAGGAGCTGGGCGGATCGCCATTGAGTCGCTGCTGGACCAGGGCAATGCCCCAAGTGACGGAGTCGGGGCCGCCTTTGCTGGGCACGACGTGATGGCCCTGCCGACGTTGATGGTCGATCCAGGCCGACTGTGAGCGGTCGGCGCACCACTGGATCGCGCCCAGCTTGCGCTGCCATGATTGTTGCCATTGCTCGAGTCGCTGGGTGACGCCGGGTCCGCGCTCCTCGAACTCGCCGAGGCGAATCAGGATGTTGGCCCCGCAGGACGCATGGCGATCCGTGACAGCGGCCACAATCCCCGCCGTGAAGTGGTCCTTGGGCGACTGACCGCCAAAGTCGAGTCCGCCGATGTATCGGGAGAAGCTGGGCAGAGGTGCATCCCAGCGGTGCGTGTCGGGACTGAAGTGCTGATAGATCTGACCCTCGAACGCATCGAAGCTGCCCTCGATGAAGCGCTGCACCCATTCGCCCGGCTGGAGCGCTCGCTGCTGCGCGGCGTAGTTTGAGGGCAGGTGCGGATTGTCGGGGATCTTGGCCGGGATGTAGACGATGCGTCCGTCAGCGTCGGCAAATGCTGACTCATCCAGTTCGCGTCGGGCGAACCAGCGCTCGAACCAGCCCGGCCAGGGATTCGACGCGGCGACGAACCATCGTTGCGGCTGGGCTGGATGTCGGAGCCGGGTCAGCAGCATCTGCGCGGCCTCTTCAGCGACCTCGCCGGCTTCGTCGACAAAGACGGCGCCGTACTGCTCCGAACCCAGCCCCGACCACTCGGTCAGATGACGAAAGTGGATGGTCGACCGAACGCCGTACGGCCAGGAGGCATCGCGGATCGCGACCCACTGCGGTGATGACCGTTGCCGTTCAACGATCAGGCGCTCGGGCAGACACTCGAAGAATTCCCGCATCGTCGTCGTCTGCAGGTTGGAGTAGTGCTGTCTCGCAATCAGGATGTTGGTGCCCGGGAATGCGAGTGCCGTATCGATCGCGAGCTCAGCGATGGCGCGGGTCTTGCCGCCGCCCATCGCGCCGCCGTAGCCAACCAGGGTCATCCCACCGATGGGCGTCCGGCGGAGCGCGTCGTAGACAGCAAGCTGTCGCTCGGTCGGTGAGAATCGCTGATCGGTAGGCAGCACCGGAAGTGCGGTGGGAGTGCTATTCGTCGTCATTGCCGACCTCCACTTCATCTCCTTCAGCAGGACCAGTCCGTTGGCTGAGCTCAGGCGTCAGCCGCACGACCGGCGCCCCACCGTCGGTAGGGCTGTCCTTGAACAACGCGATCGTCCGGCCGAGCAACTCCCAGGCTCGCAATCTCGTGGTGTCGGCGGTTTCGCCGTAGGCCATACGCCGAATGCCGGCGATCACTTCACGTTTGGTGATTGGGCCATCGGGTATCTCGACTGGTTTGGCTTCCGATTTGGGCATGGTGATCCTCGTGTCGGGATGCGAGGCGCCAGGCGCAGGCGACTCGCGTTGTACTGTTCTCGTGGATGCGGTCGATAGTATATGAACGTATGTACGCATATCAAACAGGCGCGTAACATGCGAATCACGAGCGGGCTGGGCGGCCCCCTCAGTCACTTCGTGACAGTTCCCTCCAAAGGGGGAGCTCGTTGGGAATGAGGTTCATGGTGAGTGCTGAACTGAATACTGTTTCTGCGATCTCTGACTGGTATGTCGATGCTCTGGCGGCGGCTTCTCCGAATATGGCGACTTCTCTGGGGATTCCGGGGCGGGAGACGGAGTTGACGGACTACTCGCCGGATGGGCATGCGGAGCGATCGGCGATTCGGCGGCAGGCGGAGGCAGCGCTTCGATTGCTGAATGTGGAGTCTGAGCGCGACCGGGTGGCTCGGGATGTGATGCTGGAGCGGTTTGAGTATGAGGCTGAGCTTGAGGCTCAGCAGGAGCACTTGCGCTCGCTGAACATCCTTGCCTCGCCACTGCAGAACACTCGACAGGTGTTTGATTTGATGCCTCGCGAGACCGAGGAGGATCAGGCGAACATCGTTGAGCGGATGGGCGCGGTGCCGGAGGCGTTGGAGCGCTATCGGTCGTCGCTGGCGGCAGGGATGGACGAAGGCATCGTGGTGGCTCAGCGTCAGGTGCTGGGTGGGATAGAGCAGTGTCGTGTGTGGGCTGGACAGGGACCTTCAATCAGTCGCTCCGCGACAGATTCCCGCGCAAAGGGGGATGCGGAAGCCAAAGGGTTCTTCTCGAATCTCGTAGACAGCCTGGGGATTGATGGTGGGTCGAATGTGAGGGCGGCGGAGCAGGGCTATGCGGCGTTGGCCGAGTGGTTGCAGTCGGAGTACTTGCCTCGCGCGAATCCTCATGATCCTGTGGGACGGGAGCGCTACCAGGCTGCCTCCCGGGGATTCAACGGAATTGAGTTGGACCTTGAGGAGACGTACCAGTGGGGCTGGGAAGAGGTCTGGCGGATTCAGTCGGAGATGGCTGAGACCGCAGAGCGGATCTCGCCAGGCGCGACCGCGGCTGAGGCGATTGCGATCCTGGAGTCGGACGACTCGCGCGCGATCACCGGGGAGGATGCATTCCGCGAATGGATGCAGCAGACGCAGGACGACACGATGCAGTCGCTGCTGGGCACGCACTTCGATATCGCCGAGCCGGTGCAGCAGATTGAGGCGATGATCGCGCCACCGGGCGGAGCGTTGGCGATGTACTACACGGGTCCATCGGAGGACTTCTCGCGGCCCGGCCGAACCTGGTATCCGACAGGCGGCCAGACTCGATTCCCGCTCTGGCGCGAGCTCTCGGTCTGCTATCACGAGGGCGTTCCGGGGCATCATCTACAGATTGGCACGACTCGGTACCTGGGCGATCAACTGACGCGGTACCAGCGGCTGCTGGCGGGGACTTCAGGTTATGTCGAGGGCTGGGCGCTGTACGCCGAGCGTCTGATGGCCGAGCTGGGCTACCTCGAGGATCCGGCGTTCTACATGGGTCTGCTCAGCAGCCAGGCACTGCGAGCCGTGCGCGTGGTGATCGATATCGGAATGCACCTCGAACTGCCGATCCCGGAGCGCGAGAAATACCACGGCGGTGAGACCTGGACGCCAGAGCTGGCGCTGCCGTTCCTGATCGAGCGCTCATTCTTCCCCGAACAGATGCTGGCCAGCGAGGTCGACCGCTACCTGGGCTGGCCAGGTCAGGCAATCTCGTACAAAGTCGGAGAGCGAGAGTGGCTAGCGGCGAGGGAGTCGGCAAGGGAATCATTGGGCGACACCTTCGACCTCAAGGGATTCCACCAGGCAGCGCTTGATCTGGGTCCAATGGGTCTACAGCAGCTCAGAGACGAGATGTCGCGGTTGCGCGGTTAAGAGTCAGCGTGGTCAATCGCCATTCGATGCCCCGCACCCCGACGCGGGGCCTCGGAGGGCTTTAAGAAGAAGTACATGGCTCGTCGTGAGATTCAACCGGCGGTGTACCTGATGGTGAATTGGCGGAATGGAACGTTCTATGTGGGTCATACGGCGGACCTGCCTCGGCGCATTGAGCAACATAGGGAAGGCCGCGGATCTGCCTTCACACGCAAACATGGCATTCGGCGGCTGGTCTGGTACGAGTTCCACGACTCGCTTGACGATGCCCAGCGTCGAGAGCGGCTGATCAAACGCTGGCAACGCAAGTACAAGCTCGATCTGATCGAGAAAGACAATCCTGGGTGGCGAGACCTCTACCACGACCTCGCGTAAATCAGCTCCGAAGCCCCGCGCTCCGACGCGGGGCCCAGGGCAGACTGCGATGATCGCATGACGGCGTTCTGCTCAACTCAGCCGCGGCCGAAGGATCGCGTGGCCAAGTATGAGGTGAGCATTGCGGTCGTTCGCCGCGCTGCGGACGCGGTCTGGGCCCCGCGTCGGAGCGCGGGGCTTCGGAAGGCTTCGGGAGGGAATAGCGCAGGGCTCGTCGCGAAATTCAGCCGGCGGTTTATCTGGTGGTGAACTGGCGGAATGCGACGTTCTATGTGGGACATTCGGCGGACTCGCCCCAGCGCATTGCGCAACATCGTGAAGGCCGCGGATCTGTCTTCACTCGCAAATGTGACGAAACCTCTACCACGACCTCGCGTAAATCAGCTCCGAAGCCCCGCGCTCCGACGCGGGGCCCAGGGCAGACTGCGATGATCGCATGACGGCGTTCTGCTCAACTCAGCCGCGGCCGAAGGATCGCGTGGCGACGTATGAGGTGAGCATTGCGGTTGTTCGCCGCGCTGCGGACGTGGTCTGGGCCCCGCGTCGGAGCGCGGGGCTTCGGAAGGCTTCGGGAGGGAATAGCGCAGGGCTCGTCGTGAAATTCAGCCGGCGGTTTATCTGGTGGTGAACTGGCGGAATGCGACGTTCTATGTGGGACATTCGGCGGACTCGCCCCAGCGCATTGCGCAACATCGTGAAGGCCGCGGATCTGTCTTCACTCGTAAACATGACGAAACCTCTACCACGACCTCGCGCAAATCAGCTCCGATGCCCCGCGCTCCGACGCGGGGCCCAGGGCAGCCTGCGATGATCGCATGACGGCGTCTTGTTCAACTCAGCCACGGCCGCAGGATCGCGTGGCGACGTATGAGGTGAGCATTGCGGTTGTTCGCCGCGCTGAGGACGTGGTCTGGGCCCCGCGTCGGAGCGCGGGACATCGGGAACTTGGTTGGGGCTTGGGGCATTGGACGGAACAATGTTTTGTGGTATCGACTGGCCCAGGCTGCGCGATAGGCTGACGTGATGCAACGTCTGCTCACTGTTCCGCTCTCTGTCCTGATTGCCCTGATCGGGCTGGCCCTGTTCGCGGTGGCTTGTGGTTCGGGCGATGCGACGCCTCAGCCTTCGGCGACTGAGACGGAAACGTCCCAGCGCGCTGATCGGCAGGCGACGGTGTTGGAGCAGCAACAACAGCAGGAGGCAGCGATCGCAGTTGCGGACGACCAAGCGGACCAACAAGCGGACGACCAGGCTGACGACCAAGCGGAGGCCGAGCAACAAGCCGAGCAGGCTCAGGCCGTGCAGCAGGTCGAGGCTCCACAGGAGACCTCCGACGACCAGCAGGTCGTCGTCCTACCCGAGGATGTCGTCGGCGAACACAAGGGTGTGCGCTCTGAGCGCAATGTGCTCGGCGACCCCGACGCTTCCGTCGAGATTCTGTACTACGGGGATTTCACTTGAGGCGGCTGTCAATGGTTTGCGGCTCAGGTTGAGCCGCTGATTCTGGAGCAGCTGGTCTCGACGGGCATGGCCCGCTTTGTCTTCCGACACTTCCCGATCCGCGGCGATCAGGCGGTCTTTGCCGCTGTCGTCGTTGAGTGTGCGGCCAATCAGGGCGCGTTCTGGCCGCTGCACGACCGCTTCATGGCCGGCGACGAGACCCTCTTCACCGAAGCCGGATTGCGGCGGCAGATCACGTTTGAGGGCCTGGACGATGAGGAGTTCATGACCTGCCTGAACGAGGGTCATACCTTCCCGCAGGTCAGCGCTTCATATGACGAAGGACTGGAACGCGGCGTGCAAGGCACTCCGGCGGCATTCGTCAACGGTAAATCCGTCGATCCCACCTATGAAGCAATCGAAGCGGCGGTCAAGCAGGCGGCAGAGGAGAGCGGGGAGTGATGCGTTTCACGAACGCGATCCGTTCCCGACGGGAGTTCAGACAGGAGTACAGTCACTTCATGGGCATGGGCATCCGACGGTCGGCATGGCTGGTGGCGCTGGCGTTGGTCTGTGGCGTTCTCGTGTCCGCCTGTGGATCGGGCGGTGACGTCGCCAATCAGAGCGACCAATCGACCACGACCGGCACTGAGCGCAGCGAACGCGCCGAGCGTCAGGCCTCGATCATGCAGCAGCAGGTTCAGCAGGTTCAGCAGGCGCAGTCCACTGCCGAAACGGACAGTGCCAGCGAAACTGAGCAGACTGAGCAGACTGATCAGACTGATCAGACTGAGCAGGCTGAGCAGGTCGATGTCTCGTCGGACGATGCGCCAGACCAACGAGCGACCGAGCTGGGCGAGATTGACTTTGGCCACCGCGAGGGACTGCCCTTCATTCGCAATGTCGTGGGCGATCCCGAAGCGCCGGTGGTGATTGTTGAGTACTCAGACTTCCAGTGACCGAGCTGTCGAAATTTCGCGGCTCAGTTTGAGCCGCAAATCATGGACGAACTAATTAGCACCGGCGTGGCTCGCTATGAGTATCGGCACTTCATCATCTTCGGCTCGGCCTCGCAGTTTGCGGCGATGGCGACCGAGTGCGCCGGCGACCAGGGCGCCTGGTGGGAGTTCCACGACGCCTACCTGCTCGAGGCGCAAGCACGCACGTTCACTCGCGCCGGAGCGATTGAGCTGGCCCGCGACGAGGGACTCAATGTGGCGCAATTCACTCAGTGCGTCGACGACGAGGAGCACCACGATCGGATCTTGCAGATGCAACAGCAGGCGATCGCTGAGGGTGTGAGCGGGACGCCGACGTTCCGGATCAACGGCCAGCCCGGGGCTCGGTCACTGAGCGGGATCATCGAGCAGGTGCACGCGGCCGCTGAGGCGGCGGAGCACGAGGAGGGCAGCTGATGTTGCTGCGGTTGGGACTGATCCTCGTCAGCGCCGCGTTGCTGTTGGCGGCGTGTTCGTCGGAGTCTGACGAGCCGCAGCCATCGTCGGCCGAGGTCTCGGAAGAGCAGCAGGAGGAGTCAGCGACGGCGTATGAGGCCGGCGAGAGCGAATCGGCGGAGCAGACAGCGGTCGCAGAGCAGCAGTCAGAGCCGACCGCAACGGTCGCGGCGGTAGAGAACGCGCAGGATCAGGAGGGGCCAGGGGAAGCGGAGCGGGTCCCCGCTCAGGGCGGGGACGGGAAGGATGATGCCGCTCAAGGCGCAGAGGGGAAGGAAGATACAGCTCAAGACGGAGACGGGAAGGATCATGCCGCTCAGGGCGAGGACGAGGTGGATGATGCCGCTCAAGGCGTGGATGGAGGCGATGCGGAGGCGATGGTCGGGATGTTCATCGAGTCGGGGCACCGCGCCGGGCTGATGGCGAATCGCAATGTGATCGGCAATCCCGATGCGCCGATTGTGATCACCGAATACTCCGATTTCCTTTGACCGAACTGCCGCAGATTCGCGGCTCAGGTTGAGCCGCGCGTGATCGAGGAACTGGTTCGCACCGGCGTGGCCCGGTTCGAGTACTCGCACATCATCAATCATGGTCCGCCATCGATGCTCGGCGCGCTGGCCACGGAATGCGGCGGCGATCAGGGCGCGTGGTGGAGCTTTCACGACCACTACATGAGTCAGTGGGACTTCTCGCGCGAGGGTGCGATCGCCTACGCAGCATCACTGTCACTGGATACCCAGCAATTCACCCAGTGCCTGGACAGCGAACAGTACCTCGAGCTGGTCGAGGAACAACATCGACAGGCAATCGCCGTCGGAGCGAACCGAACTCCCACCGTGCGAATCAACGGCGAAGGTGCTGCCATCGTGGCCGATGCGCTGATCGAGCAAGTGCTCAGTCTGGCGGCCGAACTGGAAGCGGAAGGCTAGACATGAATCGAATACGAATCTTGGCCGCCGCGCTGGCCATCGCGTTCATGGCACTATTGCTGGCGTCCTGCGGCGACGATGACGGAAGCCAACAGTCTGCGACACAAGCTCAGCCGGCTGCCCAAGAGGAACAAACTGATCAGCCCGCGCAGGTAGAACAGTCCCAGCAGGCCGCCCAGCAGGCCGAGCCGGAAGCGCGGGTGCAGGTCGTTCGCGATCGTGCGTTCATCGGTAGCCCCGATGCTCCTGTCGTGATCCAGGAGTATTCCGACTTCCTTTGAGGCGGCTGCCGCCACTTCGCGACCCAGGTCGGGCCGCGCATCGAAGAGGAACTGGTCGCCACCGGACTCGCCAGGTTCGAGTACCGGCACATCATCAATCACGGCCTGTCGTCAGAGATGGCCTCGCTGGCAACCGAGTGCGCCGGCGACCAGGGCGCCTGGTGGGAGTTCCACGACTACTACTTCGAGGGCCCCGGACGCGACGCCTACACGCGCGACGGCGCCGTCGCGGTCGCTGCAGAATTCGGTCTCGACACCGACCAGTTCGGCCAGTGCATGGACGACCAGACACACCTCGACCTGATCTACGACCAGCACAGCGACGCGGTGTCGCGAGGCCTCTCCAGCACTCCGACCGTCCTCGTCAACGGAGAACGAGGCCCAACCTCGGCCGACGCGTTGATCGAACTCGTCAAGGAGCTCGCCGAGGGCTAGGATTACCTGCGCCTGCGGTTGTATAGCGAGTTTATCCCCGTATAAGAGGATCGGCTATACGTCGAATACATTGCTATATTCGACCAATGGACCCTGTGCGCAATCCCTACAGTCCCGGTGCCGGGACCCCGCCACCCGCGCTCGTTGGACGAGACCACGAGCTACGCAGCGTTGAGATAGCTATTCAACGGTTGGCCCTGGGCAGGCCGGCGCGAAGTGTGATGCTGACCGGCTTACGCGGAGTCGGCAAAACGGTGCTCCTCAACCAATTCGGCAGGATGGCCAATGACAACCATTGGACACATCAGCACCTTGAGGCAACAGAGGACATTTCGTTTCCAGGTGCTGCATCGACGCTTGTCCGCAAGGCCATTCTGCAACTCTCTGCCAGGCAACGGCTGGCCGACCAGACGCGACGTGCGCTTGGAGCCCTCAAGTCGTTCCAATTGAGATGGAGCATTCCTGAGGCTGGGGTTGTCGTTGAAGCCGAGCCGTTCCTTGGATTGGCTGATTCGGGAGATCTGGACGACGACCTTGCCGATCTGCTGGTAGAGATTGCCTTGCTCGCCCGTGACCAAGACGCTGGCGTCCTGTTCACGATCGACGAACTCCAGTACATCTCAAAGCAAGACTTCTCGGCTCTCATCCTTGGACTACATCGAATCAGCCAAGAAGTCCTGCCGCTTATGGTCGTAGCCGCTGGCCTGCCCTCATTACCAGGCTTGGCGGGCGAGGCCAAATCCTACGCAGAGCGGCTGTTTCAGTACACTGCGATCGGCAGTCTGCCAGCAGAGGCGGCATCCGACGCGTTGCAGTCGCCTGCGCAGGATGAAGGCGTGCGATGGTCGTCGGACGCGCTGAACCTGGTCGTCGACCGATCTGAAGGTTATCCATACTTTCTTCAGGAGTTTGGCAAGCGTTCATGGGACGCCGCCACAGGACCGCAGGTCATCCAGGCTGAGGACGTAGAGGAAGCGATTCCCGTGGCCATCGATGAACTAGATACGGGATTCTTCGCCGCGCGGTTCGACCGTACGACACCCGCTGAACGCGAGTACTTGTCGGCCATGGCATCATTCGGGAAAGGTCCCTACCAGTCAGGAGATGTCGCGACGGCTCTGGGAAAGCGGACCAGCCAGGTTGGTCCGGTTCGAGATTCCCTGATCAAGCGAGGGCTGTGCTACTCGCCGAGCCGCAACGTCATTGACTTCACCGTCCCAATGTTTGATCAGTTTCTACAACGCAGGCTCGGATAACCGGTTGTCGGTTCAGCCACATCGCCGTCCGAGGCGCCCCTAGCCAGGCGGCCGCTCACATTATCCACATCGCGCGACTCCGACTGTGGATAACTCTCCTAGCTCTTGACACCACCGAACATATCTTCTCATAATCGATTCCACCTATTCGCACTGACATTCTGAGTAAAGGAGGGCATCTTGCCCGCACTTGCACAACCGACTGAAACGCAGCCTCAGGAATCGGCGCCGGCGATCCTTGTCCGGTCACTGTCGGAAGCCGACCTCAACCACATGCTTGACCAGCTCGGCGGCGGCCGATCAGCGGCTCGCGGCGCTCTGAGCCGATTCTCGGCACTGCATGAGCGGATTCGGCATCGCGAAACTCACCTGTACAACACTCGCGAGGCCGATCCCCGATTCTCAGCGCCGCACCTCGACGCCGAACCCTGGCAGACCGACTTGCCCAGACGGACGTGGTCGCAATTGCGACAACGCCTGACCGAGCATCCACTGCGTGTCCACGTCGAGCCGCCGGACAACTCGCCGACGGCGCGTCAGGCCGCCGACAATCTTGAGCACGTGCTCGAGCAGGGCTTGCGGCAGCTCGAGGAGCGCTCGCAACTGTCCTTGCAGGCCGACCTCGGCTACGGCCAGGTGTGCCTCTGCTTCGGCGTCCTGCACTGGCAGCGCGCCGCCGACCGCTTGCCCTCGCTGCCCGCTCGCGAGCAACGCGGCGCTCGACCCGACGATCCCGACGAGCGCCGACGCTTCCGACGCGCGCGTTCCGAGGACGGGCCGTCACTGCCCTGGATCGAGACCGAGGAGAGCAGGCGCGACCGGGATCGACAACGACAGGCCGCCGCTGGATTCCCCTGGGACGTGGAGGTCATCCGACCCGACCAGTTTGCCTTTGTCGAGGACCACGGTTCGGGCAACGGACTCGGCATCGCCGTGGTGCTGCGCGAGGTTGGACTGTTCGAATATCGCGACCGACTGCGCGATCAGGACGGACTCAACCTGAGCATGTCTGCCATTGGTGGTGTGCCGTCGCTGGGCGTCTCACGAGCGGTCGATGCGCCGCTGCGAGACGAGCCGTCCGGCGCCGGCTGGGGTGATCGGGTGCACGTCGCATCAGTCTGGACGCGGCACGAATACTACGAACTGGCGGCCCTCGACCGCAACGCGCTCAAGACATCGCAACCGACGAAGTCGAACCCGCGTCACGAATGGACGCTGATCAAGTCGCATCCGCATCCGTACGAGATGCCGCCGTTCGCCATCGCCGATGCAGACACGAACGACCATCCCGACATGGTCCGGCGCTGGGAACCGACGATGGAGGGCATCTATCGGGCCAAGCCGGGCTACGACTATGAGCGTTCGCTGGGACGGTTTCTGGCCGAACAGACGGCAATCCCGCTCTATTGGATCCAACTCGCCGACGGCTCTTGGCAGACCGATGACGACGGCAATCGCGTCGAACTGACGCCCGACGCCGCCTCCGCGCAAGCGCTGCCACCCGGCGCCTCGCTGCATCGGGTCGAGTTCCGCATCGATCCGGCGTTTGTCGAGTTTCTGCGCATGTCACACGACGAGCTGATTGCCGCAGCGCCCGACTCAGGGTCGGTGGAGCGCGGTGAGATCGGCCCCAACACGCAACCGCACACGCTGAACCTATTGCTCGGTTCCCGCAATCTCCAGGTGCAGCAGCTCAAGCGAGCCCAGACCCTGGCCGTACGCACGATGCTGCGCAACATGGCATTGGTGATGTCGAAGCCGCTCGCCGAAGGCGGATTCGGCGCTCCAATCTGGGTGTTTGCCAAGGGCCGCAACGGACGCGTCCAGCGTCGCGAGACGGTCTGCGTCGAGCCGTCGCAGATTCCCTCACTGGACATTGATGTCTGGATCGATCCGTATTCCTCGGCGCAGCGGATCGCCGTGCAGGAACACGGACGGGCACGACTCAACGATCCACTCGATCCACTGGACCAGCGCGCCTATCTCGAGCAGTACATCGGTGAGGAACATGCTGAGCAGGTGCTCGCGCGGCATCGTCAATGGCGTCTGGAACAGGCGCGATTCGAGCAGGAAGTTGCGCAACTGACGGGAGATCAACCACAGCCATCGTCGTCCAATGGCGGCCACATTGTGCCAGCGTCGAGCCGGCTGACAGGACATCTCAGTCCACTGGGTGCCCTGACGCCGTCCGACGACGACCGGACGGTCAGGCCCTAGTCGAAACTCGCAGCTCGCAAGGAGTCCATCAACGAGTCCATCAACGAACAGGAGCGACCCGTGACATCAACACACGACATCCGTTGCAACAACCCCAATTGTCCAAGCCGCCGGCACGCCGATCGTGGAGCACTGGCCTGCCAGGTCGAGGACCACGAACAGTACGTGACCATCGTCTGGAAGTGTCGTCGATGCAAGCAAGGCCAGAGAACACCGCTGCCGCGGTGAAGCCAGCCGACCAGAGAGACCGTGGCCCGAGCGGCAGCTCGCAGCTGCCCGTCTTCGCAAGGGGAGAATGCTTCACAACTCAGCTTCCCGTCCCCGCCCCCGAGCGGGGACCCGCTTTGGCATGGCCCAGTCTGCCCCGATAGGTACCGGTTGACCTGGCACCAGCGACAAGTGTGGCTGCCGGTAAGAAGCCAGGGAAGGAGCAGGCCCCCGCTCGGAGGCGGGGGTGGGTGAGGGTTACTGCTCGTGAATCGTGCCATCTGTGATCATCAACGAGGCGGCGAGATCGGTGTGCGCGAACGGCACGACGCCGGCATCGGCCGTGGTCAGAATGACTTGTTCGGCGGTCGAAATCGCGTCGGCCGTCCGCGACCGGCGGGGCGGATCGAGCTCGCTGAACACGTCGTCGAGCAGCAGGATCGGTGGATCGCCGCCTTGCGCTGCGAGATAGTCGGCCTCGGCCAATCTCATGCTCAGCGCGACGGCTCGCTGCTGGGCCCGGGAAGCGAAATTGCCCGCCGGACGACCATCGAGGTCAATGTGCAAGTCGTCCCGATGCGGACCGACGCTGGTCGATCCTCGCGCCAGGTCTCGTCGGCGCGACTCCTGCAGCGTCGGCTCGTGCGCAGGCGCGTACGTCAGTTGCAGGATCTCGGCGGGGTCATCCGGACAGCGCAGCGACAGATGCCGCTCGGAGGCCGCAGTCGACAGCGCCGACGCGGCCTCAGAACGAGCTCGCCAGATCGGATCAGCAGCGGCTGTCAACAAATCGTCCCATTGCTCGAGTTCCGATTGGGCCGCGCTTCCCTCGGCGATTCGTTTCAACAGCGCATTGCGTTGGGTCAGCGCTCGCTGATAGCGGCTCAAGTTCGATGCATGCGACGGCGTCAACTGGCCGACCGCCACGTCGAGATAGCGCCGGCGCAACGCCGCCGGGCCGGTCAGCAGATCAATGTCAAGCGTGGTAAACGGTACGGCCCGAATCGCGCCGAGCGCGTCCGAGGCGCGACGCGCCACGCCATTCACGCGGATGCGCTTCGTCGTCAGCGGCGCGCCGCTGCGTTGTCGGGCGCTGCTTGCCGTTCCACCGACACGCGCGGCCAACGCCACTTCGACCTCGGCCTGTCCATCAGCGGTCTGAGCGGTTCCGGCGACGCGCATCACCTGGGGCTGCGGCGCATCCCAGCGGATCAGTTCACCCTCGGTCTGCGCACGGGTCGAGCGCAACGCGGCGAGCAGGTAGATCGCCTCAACCAGGTTGGATTTGCCCGCCGCATTAGCGCCGCTGATCAGCGTGATTCCGGGATCAAGCTCAAGCTCAAGCTGGACCCAGGAGCGGAGATTGGAGATCTGCAGTCGAGTCAGGTACACACGTCGGAGTGTATGCGTCGGTCAGCCCCAGACGGCGATAGCCGCGATGATTGCCGCTGTCGCGGCGGTGATGAGCCCTGCGGTGCTCGCGAAGAGCCACCACTTGATCGCGTTCATCTCAGCTCGCAGCAGCGCGATTTCATTTCGCACTCCTCCCACTTCTGATCGAACGTCGGAGACTTCATTTCGCAACGCGAAATACTCGTCTTGGGCGTTTGTCTCTTTCACCAATCCCTCTCGAGCGACAGATGCCGTCACTTCGCTCGTCTCTTGGAGCGCATCCGTTTGCTCTTCGGTAAAGCCCGCATCTCTCAGACGCCTACGAAGGGTGACAGGAAGCAGAGCCATGAACATAGATTACTGCGATCACCTCCGCCTGCACAGATTTGGCTGAACGTGTACTATGTTACGAACTTACTTGCGGACACCCCGCCAAGCACTGGAGTGCATCCATGGCCACCATTCAGCACGATGTTCCTGGAATCAACCTTGACTGGCTCAACGTTGATACTGACCAGGGCATGGAGATCGAGACCGGTCGCAAAGGCCTGACGCTGGAGACGATCAACCAGCTCACCTACGGCGTTGACGACCGCGACGAGGCACGCCAGCGTCAGTGGGCACCGCGCGGCGCCGTCGCCGACCCACGATCTCCCTCGAACAGCGTCCAGCACCTGAACAAGGCTGATGTCTGGACCGAGTCCGCGATGCTGCTCTACGAGGAAGCGCTCCAGCGCCAGTGGTCGTCGGCTCGCGACATTCCCTGGGACACCATTGAGGAACTGCCCGCGGACCTTGAGCACGCGATGTGCACACTCTGCACCTTCCTGACCCAGGTCGAATTCATCGCCGGCGACGTGCCAGGGCGCTTCATGGAGCAGATTCACCCTGAGTTCTTCGAGTCGCAGCTCTTTCTTGGCACGCAGCTGATGGACGAAGCGCGTCACCTCGACGTGTTCCGCAAGCGCACGCTGATCAACGGCGGCGGCATGTCCGGTGCAGGCCTGGGCGCAGTCCAACTGCTCGGCTCCGACGACTTCACCGAGATGACCGCGCTGCTCCACCTCGTCGGTGAGGGCTTCGTGCAGACGCTCTTCCGCATGGGCGAGCTGATCTCGCAGAACGAGGCCGAGAAGCGGATGTTCCGACTCTCCGCGCAGGACGAGTCGCGACACCTCGCCTTCGGTGTCACCCACCTCAAGTACACCGTCGAGACCGAGCCCTGGCGCAAGGAAGAACTCCACCACATCCTCGACATGCAGGAAGCGCTGCTCACACAGTCGCAGCAGACCTCTCTGACCACCAACCCGCTGACGGGTGAGGCGCTGGCCATCCTTTCCGGTGGCGGCATCGAGCACCTCGACGAGGGCTACAACATGGTCATGCTGATGCGTCGCAAGCAGTTCATCGAGTACGCACACCGACTGGAAGTCATCGGGCTCGACCGCTCCGACCGCTTCGCGCCGGAGGTGCTCTCCCTGCTCGGAGAAGACAACTAACAGGGCATCAACCAGCCTGTTTCATCCCCGCCGCCTCGCTAACGGCCGTGCATTTTGCGCGGTCGTTAGTGATTAAGCCCGCTACCAGCGCCTACGCTGTTCCCGAATGGAGCACACATGGAACTCTCGACAATGACCAAGGTCCGCGCCAAGAAGGCGGGCTGGTCGGAAGATCTGATCGAGCGGATTGAAGCCTCGGCCGCCACCGACCAGCAGGTCGAGAACCTGGCCCGCGGCGAACTCAGCGAAGCCAAGATCAGCGGCTGGCTGGAGTTCATGGAAAATCACCCTGACAACCCCTTCAGCGCTGCGCCGTTCAACATCTTCAAGACCCCGGCCGAGATTGGCATCAAGGCCACGCCGGGCCCGGACGGCCTGCGCCTGCGCGACATCAACATCGGCAGCTACGGCGTCGTGCCCGATCAGTGGGCTCTACCGAACGACGCACCTCGCGGCACCGAGTCGACCGGTCAGATCATGGCCGCCGGCTACTCGATCTTCGACAAGGCCGAAGTCTGGTCCGAGAACGCTGTCGACCTGTACGAAGACGCCATCAAAGACCGCTGGATTCCGGCAACCGAGCTCGACTGGGAGAACGGCCTCGCCGAACTGCCCGAAGACCTGGAGCGCTCCGTCGGCCAGATCTGCACCATCTACTCAAACAACGGACTCGTCGAGCAGAAGATCATCGGGCGCTGGCTCGAAGAAATCTCCTACGGCTTCCACGAGGTCAAGCTGTTCCTCGCGACGCAGGTATACGACGCCGGACGCAAGGTCGAAGTGCTGCGCAAGCGCGCCCTGATCAACGGCGGTGGACTTGGCCAGGCGCCGCTCGGCCAGATCTATCGCGGCTGGTACCAGGGTCTCACCTTCACCGACATGATCATCGCACTCGACGTGGTCTACAAGAGTTACGAAGTCACGCTGTTCGAGTCGGCCTCGGAATGGGCGCAGACTGATGTCGAGCGCGACATCTTCGCCCTGATCGCCAAGGACTCGCGCCGACACCTCGACTACGGGCTTGCCCACCTCGAGTGGTACAAGCGCTACAAGCCCGAGGCGGACAAGCGGCTCGCCATCCAGTTCCTTCGCGCCGAAGCCGCGATCGTGCAGGAAATGCGACTCTCAACCACCGAGCGCGAGGCGTTGATCGTCCTCTTGGCCGGTGGCGTCGAGAATCTCCAGGCCGGCGTCGACAAGCTAAAGACGCTGCGCCAGCGTCAGTACGACTCCTACATGGAAAACCTGGCCTCAATCAACTTCGATCGACCTGCCGCACATCCAGGCCTCGTCGGCCAGATTAAGGATCCGCTGGAAGGCGGCATCGTCGCCGTGCGGGCGGCTGCGCAGAACTAGGCTCCGGACGCTCACGGCAATCAGGCGTTACGGTCCTTTCTGTACACTCCTAGTAGAAGGAGTGGGCAATGGCGCAGATCTCGCTTCCCGAGGGACGCACAGTCGATCGGATGACGCTGGTGAAAGCGTTGATCCGGGGCAAGTTCGACGAGGATGCTGCCGAAGAGACTGCCAATGTCGTTACGACGATGGTGACTGAAGCGACGCAGGGTCATGCCACGAACGAGGCTCTTGCCGGGGTTGAGACACGGCTCAAGGATCACATTGAGGCGCTGATCGCTCGGTCGGAGGCTCGACAGATGCGTTGGATGATGACCGTCGGCGCGTTTGTGATCGCGGCAATCACAATCATCGACAAAGTGCTGTGAAACGATCGCCGCGTCCAAACGCTTGAATCAGCGCTAGCCACCCAGTACTTCAGCGGTTGGATTCGGACACAGCGCCAGCAACGCTCGCGGCTCCACATCGACGGCGTAGGCAGTTGGCGGTCCCGGATCGCCGTCGACCTGTGTTGGCATTGGATTGCCGAGCATCGCGATTTCCAGGTGCTGGAAGCGTAGATTCCTGACCCCTGGTCCCTGAGGCAGCCAGCCGTATCGGGCAAGAGGCGACAACGCCAGCGCCTTCCATGGCGCTCCCTCGACGAGCAGCATGTCCAGCTCACCGTCGACGACATTGGCTTTCGGGTTGACCTCAAGCCACGTGCCCAGCATTCGCGTGTTGCCCACCGTCAGCATGGCGGCGTCGACCTGGAACGGCTCACCGCCGTCGACGCTGATCGCGATCGGCCAGGCTTGGCGACCGATCGACTCTTGTACCGCCGAGAGAAAATACGCCGGCTCGCCCAACATCCGCTTCATCCTGGTCCGACGATCGCTACCAACAATCCCACTCACCGCCGCGGCGTCCAGCCCCCAGCTCGCCATCAGGAGAAATCGTTGTTGGCCAATCGAGCCATCAGGGTTGGTCGACCAGACTCGTCCCGTGTCGACCCAGGCCACCTCACCGCTAATCCCATCGAGGGCGGCCAGTTGCGCCGACACCGCAGCGAACGGCGTTGTCGGCAGATTGGTCTCGTAGGCCCAGACGTTCGCTGTGCCCAGCGGAACGACGCCCATCGCGGTTGACGAACCGACGGGCAGACCCTGCAACAGCGCCGACAATGTGCCGTCGCCGCCGCAACCAAAGATCGCCGCTGCCCCGGATTCATGCGCGGCACGCGCGGTCTCGGCAGCTTCAAGCGGATTACGCGTCGCGACCACATACGCACGGTGGCCTGCTTCGTTGCAGGCCGCATGGCACATGGCCGTCAGCGTCCGAGGATGAAGGGCGTTGCCGGAGTTTGGATTAAGGACGAACACAATGTCGTCTGGCTGGATCTGCATCTATGAACAATATGCCCATTCGCTGCTTAACGGGCTGACATATGGCAGAGTCACGCGTGGGATAAGATTGTCTCGATTGGAGCATCAGCGACATGTCCAACAACAAGGGCTTGGGTTGGGTGAGGCTGGACCACGTCGCGATCGCGGCAGAAGATCCAAAGGCCGCCTCGACTTTCTGGGGCAAGCTGTTTGGTCTTGAACTGGATCACTGGACGATCTCCCACGAGGGCGGCTTCCGCGTGGCGCAGTTCCATCTGCCCAATAGACAATCGGGACTGGAACTGATCGCACCGTTCGATGAGTCATCGTTCGTGCAGAAGTTCATCGACGAACGCGGCCCCGGGATGCACCACATCACGGTCGAGGTCGAGGACGCCGACGCCGCCTGCGAGTACATTCGCGAGGAACTGGGCATCGAGCCGCTCGGCGAACCGTACGAAGACTATGAGTGGAAACAGTTCTTCATCCATCCTCGCGACACCGGCGGCGTGCTCGTACAGCTGTACTCCTGGTTACCTGGACGGCGACCGGCCGATTGGCCCGATTGACGCCGATGGCTACCAGCGCAGCGTCCGGCATGCCCCAACCGACCTACCAGGACGGCGACTTCGTCCCGACCCGCGACGTGCCATTCTCGTCGGAACTGGATGAGCTGATCGCCGAGATCAGGGCCGGGCGCGCGCCGAACATCGGTCGATTCTGCGGCTACTGTTCCGCTCCGCTGGGACAGGAAGAGTCCTGCGGTGTTTGCGGCGAGACCACATCCAACATCCCGGCCAGCGACAAGATCGACCGCGACCTCGCCCAGATTTACCACGCCAAGCGCAAGCGTGAAGGACTGTACGTCCATCTCGCTGCCTGGTCTGGAATTTTGCTCGCGACGGCGCTGTCGATCCTGATGATTCTCTTGTTGCCCGGCTGGACCAAAGTCTTTGCGATCGTGTTCCTGGTCCTCGGCGGCTACTTCGCCGGTGTGTTCTTCGGCAATGTGCTAATCCAGGGCTTCGCCTACCGAGCCGGACTGAACATGTTCGCCAAGCGCTGGGCTGAATGGCGAGCATCGAGCGCGACGACACGGAGCGCAGGCTGATCAGCGGAGTCTGGCGCACATCGACGGTGGCTCGCGCCCTCTACCTCTATCGGCGCTTGCCTCGCTCCCAGCCGCTGCCTATTGTGCAGTCGCACTGCGCAGGCGCACCGACCCCGTGCAGCCAGCGCCGACGCGCGCGAGGAGTTTGAGTTGCTGCGTTTCGCGCTGGCAATGGTGAAGCGGGTGCTGGGCGCCCTTCGAGACTTGCTCCCGATCTTCGCTGTGATCGTTTTCTTCCAGGTCGTGGTGATCCAGCAGCCGTTTCCCGATGTGGTCAGCGTGGCGGTCGGACTGGTGTGCGTCGTCGTTGGGCTGGCGCTGTTCATTCAGGGTCTGGAGAGCGGACTCTTCCCGCTGGGCGAAGCGCTGGCGCAGGGCATGGCACACAAGGGAAGCACAACGGCGCTCCTGGCGCTGGCCTTCAGTCTCGGCTTCGGCACGACGGTCGCGGAGCCGGCGCTGATCGCTGTGGCGGCCGAGGCGGCTGAAGTGGCCGCGGAGGCGAGATTCATCGGCTACAGCGATGCCGCCCAGGATCGGTACGCCCTTGAGTTGCGCCTGGTCGTCGCGGTCGCCGTTGGATTCGCGATCGTCCTGGGAGTGCTGCGCATTCTCAAGGGTTGGCCAATTCACCGCTTCATCATCGGCGGCTACGTCGTGATCATGGTGATGACCGTGTTCGCGCCCGAGGAGATCGTCGGCGTCGCATATGACTCCGGAGGAGTAACCACCAGCACAATCACGGTGCCGTTGATCACGGCGCTCGGCGTCGGACTGGCTTCCTCGATCCGCGGGCGTAACCCGATGCTCGACGGGTTCGGGCTGATCGCGTTCGCCAGTCTCACGCCGATGATCTGCGTGCTGGGCTACGGGATGGTGTCCTGATGCTGGAGTCTCTCGAGCTCTTCGGCGAAACCCTGATGTACACGCTCCGCGACGTGTCGCCGATCATTGTGATCCTTCTGGTCTTCCAGGCAGCGGTACTGCGGCGCAAGCCCGCGAACGTCTGGGGCATCGTCACGGGCTCGGTGATGGTGCTGCTGGGGCTGGCGCTGTTTCTAATCGGACTGGACCAGGCATTGTTCCCCGTTGGCGAAACGATGGCGCGTCAGCTCACGGAGGAGGCGCGGTCGGTGGCGGGTGCGGTGCGCTGGGAGGACTACTGGCTGGTCTATCTGTTCGCAGCGGCGATCGGATTTGCGGCGACCGTGGCCGAACCGTCGCTGATCGCGGTGGGGCTAAAGGCGGAGGAGGTATCCGGCGGCGCGGTGAATGCCTGGGGGCTGCGCATCGCCGTGGCGATCGGGGTGGCTGTGGGCGTGTCTCTGGGCTGCTTCCGAATCGTGACAGGCACGGCGCTGCCGTGGTACATCATGGGCGCCTACATCATCGTCATCCTGCAGACGATCCTGAGCAATCGTATGATCATCCCACTGGCCTACGACAGCGGGGGTGTCACGACCTCGACCGTGACGGTGCCGGTCGTGGCTGCTCTGGGGCTCGGATTGGCCGCCAACGTACCCGGGCGCAGCCCGCTGATCGACGGCTTTGGACTCATCGCATTCGCAAGTGTGTTCCCGATAATCTCCGTACTAGGCTATGCAATCTCCGCCGATTGGGTGGGCCGCTGGCGTAGGCGGAAGCAGCATCAGGAGGTGGAATCATGAAGATGTCGCTGGTCGTCGCGCTGGTGAGTGACGACAAGACAACCGATGTGATCGATGCCGCGCGAGCAGGCGGCGCCACGGGCGACACGATCATCAGCGGCGTGCGCGGCGAGGGACTTCGCCCGGAAAAGACCTTCCTTGGGCTTGACCTGACGTCGCAGCGGAACATGGTGCTGTTCCTGGTGGCGGAGCCGCGAGCGAGGGACATCCTCGAGCGCATCGCAGAGGCAGGCGGCATGGATCGCGAGCACGGCGACGGCGTCGCATTTCAAATCACGATCGAGGATGCGGTCGGCCTTTCGACCCAGTTGCCCATTCTGAAGGAAGAGTTGGAGGACACCATATGACCGATCAGAGCGAGATCGCTGCGTTACGCGTGTTCGACGTGATGGGCACGCAACTGCACACGATCAACGGGCTGGCGACCGTGGCCGAGGCGATGGCGTCAATGAAGCAATATCAGATCAGTTCGCTGGTGGTGAACCGGCGCAACGACGACGACGAGCCGGGCATCGTCACCGTGAGCGATATCGCGCGTCAGGTGATCTCGCTTAATCGCGCCCCTGAGCGGGTCAATGTCTACGAGATCATGTCGAAGCCAGCGCTGACCGTGCGCTCAGGGATGCTGGCACGCTACGCGGTGCGGCTGCTGACACAGTTTGGAGTCTCGCGCGCCCTGGTGGTCGACGATAAGGGCACACCACTGGGTCTGGTCACGCTACGAGACCTCGTGCTGGGGCTGTCCGCAACGTAGGCATCGCGCCCGCTACGCCTGGCTGGGACCCGGTCAGGACAAGGTCACGACCGAGTCAGCGTCTTTCGCCGATTCGTGACGAAGTCGTGCAGGACGTACTCCCCCAGTTCGTCCGGTTGACTGTAGAAGACCCGGCCGCCATTGATCCTCGCGACACGGTCGACAAACTCCTTGAGGTAGTAACTGCGGTCGAGCATAAAGACATTGATCACAATGTCCTTCTTGGTGCAGTGCCGGACCTCTTTGAGCGTCTCGCGAATCGTGAGCGGCGAGGGCGGATAGGCGAAGTACGAGCGTCCCTGTTCGAGGTGCGCCGTCGGCTCGCCATCGGTGATCATGATGATCTGCCGCGTGCCCACCTTGTGCTTGGCCAACAGTTGCTGAGCAATCAATAGGGCATGGTGCATGTTGGTGCCCAGCACCGTCTCGTCCCAGCGGACGTAGGGCAGTTGGTCGGCCTTGAGCTCGCGCGCGTAGGCGCTGAAGCCGACCAGGTAAAGCGAGTCGCGCGGGTACTGCATGCGAATCAGGTTGTTGAGCGCCATCGCGACCTTCTTGGCCGCCTGGAACGATCCGCGTAGCGCCATGGACCAGGACAGGTCGAGCATCACCACAGTCGCCGTCTGGGTCAACGTCTCCGAGCGGTAGACCTCGAAGTCGTCGGGCGTCAAATTGACCGGCACCTGCGGGCCGCCCTCGGGCGCGGTGCGCAGGATGGCGTTCGAGATCGTTTCCTTGAGGTTCAGGTGGAAGGGATCGCCAAACTCGTAGGCCTTGGTGTCGTCGGCGCGATCGCCGTAGCGACCGGTCTCGGGCACATTGTGCTTGCCAAAGTTCTGACGCTTGAGGTTGGCATAGATCTCGGCCAACGCCTTCTCGCCGATCCGCCGGTTGCCGCGCGGCGTCAACTCGTACGAGTTGCCCTTCTTCTCCAGGTAGCCCGCCTCTTCCAACAGCTCCAACAACTGCTTGAGCTGCTCCAGGATCTCGCGAGCCTCCTCACCCATCAGCTCTTCAAGCTGGTCCGGGTCGATGTCATCGATGTTGCCGCCGTACTGCACGCGCTCCAGCGCGCGCTCGAGCTCGTCGAGCTGCTGCATGTCGCCCATCAGCGACATGGCGGCCTGCATATCGAGTTCCTCCTGGCCGCGGAACGGATACTGATTGAGCAGATCGCGCATCGGATAGAGCGCTTCGAGGTTCTGAGCGAGCTGCGACAGCTCCTGCTCCATACCCATTTCGCCCATGAGCTGCTGCATCATGTCGCCGAGCTGCTGCCGCATCTCGCCGGGCAGCGATGACATCAGATTCTGCATCTGCGCCGCCTGCCGCTGCATCTGCTCGACCAGCTCATCCAGCGACTGCGGCGGATCATCGCCAAACATATCGCCCCATTTGTCCATGAACTCGTCAAAGCCTGGGTCCTCGCCACGACGCTGGCGCTCCAGCATCTCGTTGAGGTCCCGCATCATCTCCTGCGTTTGTTCCATGTCCTCGGGCGACATATCGGACATCATCTGGCTCATGTCGTTGAAGAAGCGATTCATCATCGACTGCTTCAACTGCTCCAGCAGCTCCTCGTACTTCTGTCGCGCCTCTTCGTCCTCGAACTCGTACTCCTGCAGGTCCTTAACCTGTCCGGCCGCGTCCTCGGGCAGCTGGTCGATCTGCTCTTGCTTGCGCTCCAGTCGCTGGCGCAAGGCCTCCTTGAGACGCTCCATCTCGTCGTCGGTCAGGGGCGAGGCCTGTTGTTCGCCGCTCTGCTGACCGGCCTCGGGGTCACCCTTCTCACCCGCTTCGCGGGAGCTCCCACCATTGGGGGGAGCAAACTGATCTTGCTGATCGGCGGGCTGCTGCGGTTGCGGGCGAGGCCCGACTTCGTCCAGGCGATCATCAAGCGCGTCCCGCTCGAGGTCAAGAATCTCGTCGAGCTGTCGTTGGATGTCGTCGAACACCGACGACAGGTCAAAGCGCTCCAGTTGTTGCCGCCGCTGCTGTCGCAGGCGCTGTAGCAGGTCGCGCATCCCGTCGGTGCGATCGCCGTCAGGCGTGCGGATACCGCGCTGCATCATGTTGCGCAAGGCCTGCTGCAGGTCGCCAAACGAGAGCAAATCGTCAGAGAGCGACTGCAGCACGTCGTCCGCGTCGAGCGCGGGAATGTCCTGCGTGCCATCCCACTGCGTAAATCGGAATCGGGTGGGCATGGGCACTTCCTTCAAGGCACTCAATGCTTACGCTCCCGCGAGCAGCTTGGGCAAGTGTATCGCCCGCCGTCCAGCGTCGGACCCTCACCCTAACCCTCTCCCAGAGGGAGAGGGGACTGTCGGTTCTATTGGCGCATCGTCGAGTGCTGAAAGATGAGCATCTAGTCCCTCTGAACCCCTCTCCCTCTGGGAGAGGGAACTGCTGGTTCTATTGGCGCATCGTCGAGTGCTGAAGGATGAGCATCTAGTCCCTCTGATCCCCTCTCCCTCTGGGAGAGGGAACTGCTGGTTCTTTTCGCGCATCGTCGAGTGCTGAGGGATAAGCCACTAGTCCCTCCGATCCCCTCTCCCTCTGGGAGAGGGTTAGGGTGAGGGTCCCCTGCGAGCCAACACGCCCTATGCGCGATAGAACACTGCTCCGTCGACAACGTCCTTGTTCAGCCGCTTGTTCAGGTGCAGGCCTTCGAACAGGAACTCCACTGCGGCAGCCAGGGATGCGGCGTCCTCGCCGACGCCCAGCGGCTGCAGCGCTTCGTCGAGACCCTCGACGCGCCCGACGATACTGGCGTAGTCGCCGGCCTTCAGCGCCTCGCCGACCTCGACCGAGAGACCCATCTTGAACTGTGCAATCACCGGCTCCAGCGCGCCCAGGTCGAAGTAGCGACCAAAGACGACCGCGATAGCGCCGGCGATCAACTTCTCGATCACCTTCTCATCCGCGCCCTCGTCGACGGTCTCCAGCTCCATCTTGCCCTGCAACGCAGGCGCCAGATGCCAGAGGTCGCAGATTCGAGGCGCGACCTGCTCTTCGCCGCCGAGAATCGCTCGCCGCATCGCATTGGCGGTCAGTGTCTCGTACCCAGCGATCGAGGCTCGTACGGACACACCGGAGCGCTGTGACACGTCCGGGCTGCGCCGCGCCAGCCGCACGATCTCGGACACGATCTCCGCCATGTAGTCAGGAGTGTTGAGCACACGACCCGGCGCTGAGAGCACGGCTGATTCCTGCTCAACGATCTCCATCTCGGTCGACAGCTCAGTCGGGTAATGCGTCCGAATCTGAGCACCGTAGCGGTCCTTGAGCGGCGTGATAATCCGGCCGCGATTGGTGTAGTCCTCAGGGTTGGCCGAGGCGACAATCAGCACATCCAGCGGCAATCGCACGCGGAACCCGCGAATCTGAACGTCGCGCTCTTCCATGATGTTGAGCAGGCCCACCTGAATGCGTTCGGCCAGGTCGGGCAGCTCGTTGATGCAAAAGATGCCGCGATTGGTGCGCGGGATCAACCCAAAGTGAATCGTCATCTCATCCGACAGGTAACGACCCTCGGCCACTTTGATCGGGTCAACTTCGCCGATCAGGTCGGCAATGGTGATGTCGGGTGTGGCCAGCTTTTCGCCGTAGCGGTCTGCGCGGGGAACCCAGCGAATCGGCGCGTCGTCGCCGTGCTCGTCGATCTGCTGTTTGCCCTCCAGCGAGATCGGTGCCAGTGGCTCCTCAAAGATCTCGACGCCCTCAAGCACCGGAGTTTCATCGTCCAGTAGCCCGGTAATGGCGCGAATCATGCGGCTCTTGGCTTGTCCGCGCTCGCCCAGGAAGATCACATCCTGCTCGGCCAGCAGCGCGTTCTCAAGCGCCGGCACGACCGTGTCTTCGTAGCCATGAATTTCGGGGAACAACGGACCACCCGCTTCGAGACGGGCGATCAGGTTGGATCGAATCTCTTCTCTCACGGTCCGGGGTTGGTATCCCGATTCCTTGAGCTGTCCCACGGTGGCCGGTTTTGCGCTCACGTCGACTCCTGTCCGTTGCTGTCTCGTCCCCTCTGGACAAACAACAGCACCACGTCACCCCGCTTGGTCACGGGCTTGGTCACGGTACGTCGGCCAATGCCCGAAGCGCTTCATCACGCCCAAATCTGGGCAGCGCACGCTTCTGGCCGCCGTCATCGAGTGTAGCGGGTATCCCTGCCGCCACAGTCCCGATCACGGCTGCGTTCACCCCAGCGTCATCAAGCGCTGCGAGCGCCTGACCGACCGCCGCCGAATCGACCGCAGCCAACAACGTGCCCGAGCCCAGCAAGCCCAGCGGATCGAGACCACGCTCTGCGCACACCTCGATCGTCTCACTCAACCAGATCATCTCACCCGCTTGCAACTCGACTCCAAGTCCGGCCGCCTCGGCCAGCTCCAGTGCCGCCGTCGCGATGCCGCCCTCCGTCACGTCGTGCATCGCATGAACACCCTCAACATTTCTCAAGGCCCGAGCCGCAGCAGCAATGCTGATGCCCGGCTCATCCAACAGCTCAGGATGTCCGAGAATCGCCGTGCCCTCGACCGCCGCCGCGCCCGCCTGAATCAAGACATCGCCATCCCGTGCGCCGTCCGACTTGATGATCCGACCCAACGGAGCGCTGCCAATCAGTGTGCATGACACGATGATTCGGTTGACCGCGTCCGTAACCTCAGTATGTCCACCGACCAACGCGATCGAGCGCTCATCGCAAGCAGACTGCAGCTCGCCGATGAGTGCAGTGATCTGTGCTGCGCTTGCCCCGACTGGGGCGAGAATCGTGGCCAGCAACCACTCTGGGTCAGCGCCGACAGCGAGGATGTCATTCGCATTGACCGTGACCGCCAGCCGGCCCGCATCGGCGTCCACGAACGTGATCGGATCGGACGTGGCCACCAATGCGCGACCGCCCCACTCAACGATCGCAGCATCTCGCCCGACACCGGGTCCCTGGACCACTCCGGCGCCCCGAGCTGCGGGGAGCATCGCGAACAGCAACTCCGGAGGGAGCTTGCCGCTGCTCAACTGGTCAGAATCTTCAGTCCTCAACGCGCAATCCCTTGCAACGAATCCATTCGAGATTCCACTCAAGATTCCCAAACAGCATCGTCCAATCGGTAGGCAGGTACGTATGCTTGGGGCATGAACGCGACGTTAACCGATCACGTCGGAGGACTGGCCTGGTCGGAAGACCCGCTTGGCGTCGAGCTCCAGGCCTTACGGATCGATTACGAAGGCGCAGCGCCGCATTCGGTCTCGCTGCCCAGACGCGGCCCGATCAAGCTCTCCCAGTTCAGCGACGCACCGCTCCTGACCGCCGTGCGCGACGAGTTACTGGAACTGGAACAGACACTCGGCGGTCCGGCCACGCTGCGCTGGCGCTCCGACGGCAACGGCGCCGTCGAGACCAGCGAAGGCCGTCTGATCGATGAACCGTTGCCCTGGGGCGGCGGACCGGGTCGCGGATTGCCGTACGCGCCAAACCAATTCGACCGCTGGTCTCGGGCCAACGCCGGCGAAGTCATCCCCAACGTGATGACGCCGCTGAGCTGGTCGGTGATCGCCGACGCGCTCGACCGCGGCTTCCACGCCCCCTGGGGAGACTGGAGCGAAGGTCGCCGGTTCGTGGCGCTCTACGACGGTTATGTCTACTTCAACATCGGACTGATGATGGAGATCGTCCAGCAACGACTCGGACTGACCGGCGCGCACTTCCTCGAAGCCGTCGGCGGACCCGAAGCCGCGACCACGTTGCAGCCTCAGGACGGCGACGAAGCATCGATCAAGGCCGCGACCAAGGTTCGCTGGCTGACCATGCTCAGCCAGTTGCCCTACATGATTCGATTCCTGCGCGACCAGGATGCCTTGCCCAAGGTCTGGCCCTCGGAGCGTGCCTCAGCCGAAGCGGAGCGTGATCGGCTGAAGGCACTCGACGCCTCCGAGATGTCCGACCGCGACATCCTGCGAGAACTGAGTAAGTCGAGCGGCGAGGCCGAGCGCCAGACGATCTTCCTCATGCGAGCCCAGGCGTCGGTCTACAGCGCCGTCCAGGGATTGCTATGGATTACCGACCGCTGGCTGGGCGCCAATCGTCGCCATCTCGTCCTCGGCGTACTCCAGGGCTTGCCTGGCGTCCGCACGCAGGAAGGCAACATCGCCCTGCGCCGGATCGCCGAACGAACCGCCAAGGATCCGACCGCGGCCGACTTCGTCCGCAGCGAAAACGCGGACAGCCTCTGGTCGGCGGTCCACAGCGACGCGCTGCCAACGAGCGTTCGCTGGCTCAGAGACGAACTCGATGATTTCATGGCCGAGTACGGCCACCGCGCCGCCGGCGAACTCGAAGCCGCTGAGCCGCGCTGGGTCGAGCAGCCTTCCCTCATTCTCGACACTTTCCGCGACTACGTGCTCAATCCGGACGGCAATCATCCCGACGAAATCATCGAGCGCCAGCAGCGCGTGCGGCTCGAGGCTGAACAGGAAATCCGAGACTTGCTCTACCGCAGCCCGCTCGGTCGACTGCGCTGGCCGCTGTTCAACGCCCAGATTCGACAGGCCCGACGCCTGCAGCCGCTCCGCGAGAATCCCAAGTTCACGCTGCTCGAGCTCTCGCTGCAACAACGACGGCTCTGGCAGGTGCTCGCCTCCCGCTGGATCGACAGTGGATTGATCCAGAGTCACGATGATGTCTACTACCTGCACTTCGACGAACTGGCCACGCTCGCGCGGCGCTCGTCTGATCCAACAATCGCCGCGCGAATGCGCAGCCGGATCAGGCGTCGCAAGCTGCAGTTCGAGGAATGGAAACAACATACGGCTCCGCCACTGCGAGATCCGATGGGCGATCCAATCGGCGACCAACTGGAATCAGACCAGGCGGAACAGACCGAATCCGCCGCCGCCGAGGCCATGCAGAATGAAAGCGGCCCAGTGTTGCCGTTGACGATGCGCGGGATCGCCGCATCGACCGGCGCCGCCGAGGGTCGTGCGCACGTCGCCCTCTCCGCCGAGACTGGCCGCGATCTCGTCCCGGGACAGATCCTGGTCGCCCGCTTCACCGATCCCGGCTGGACGCCCATCTTCCCCCTCGCCGCCGCCGTTGTCACCGAGATCGGCGGAGTACTCAGTCACGGAGCAATCGTCGCCAGAGAATTCGGAATCCCCGCCGTCGTCAACGTGCAACAGGCAACCCAGCAAATCAAGTCAGGTGACCTGCTCAGAGTCGACGGCGCCGGCGGCCAGGTGACAATCGTCGAACGGGCATAGGACCCGATCTCACTGAGGCGAGTGGACCAGCACCATCAGTGTTGTCTACCCCAAAGGCGGCGACGGTTCCAGCAGGGACTTCGTCTGGCCGTCGACCAGCAACGGCATGTAGTCCCATCCCGCAAGCAGCAACGGATCAATCCCGCGCAGCGCCGTCGTGACCAGCTCCCGATCGAGGCTGTTGGCCAACGTCAGCATCGCCGCGATTCGGAAGCCGCCGACTCCACCAATAGCCTCTTCTGCCTCACGCAGAGAGCGACGCATGAGCCGGCGCACAGCACGGCCATCAATCGCCGAGGTCGGCGGCGAGCACAGCACGATTGGCTCCTCGACGCCTGCCAGCCTCTGGATTCGCCAGGTGTCGTCGCCCTTGACCGTCTGCGTGGTTCCATCGTTGCGGATGCCGTTGGCGACCAATACAAGGAAATCGACCATCTGCGTGATCTGCCGTTCGTCCTCGGGCAGGCGGAAGATGCTCGACGCGTCCAGTTGATACTCGCCCATCACCTGATTGGTGAATCTCGCCCACTGCTGCGAGAGTCCGCCGAGCACGCTCATGTACGATCCCTCGCTGCCCGTCTTGCGGATCGCGATTTCGACTTTGAATGCCACCTCGCCCTTCTGGCCAAGCTCCAACTCGCGTGCTGCGTCCGCCACCTGACCGGCGGCCTGATCGGCGTCGGCCGGAATCGACGCTCCCGGCGGCACCCAGACCACCACATCGCGTGCGCCGTAGGCGTGCAGTCGCTCCTCGAAGCCGACCTTCCGCGACAGCGTCTCGCCGTCACCCTGTAAGGCGGAGAGATCAAACAATGGGCCAACCGCCAGCGTCCCGGTCGCGCCGTTGGCACTGAATGTCGTGTCTGAGGAACCGGAACTCGGTGGCTCGAACGACACGTCCGACGCACCTTCGCCAATCAGCGTGTCACGAGTCATCGCGGCCGCAACGAGGGTCATTTGCTGCAGAGGATCCATGGCAGGCAGCGTATCGCAGGCGCTGTTGTGAACCCGATTACCAGAACAGCAATCCGGCAATCGCGCCGGTCATGCAGGTCGCCATCGTGCCGGCGAGAATCGACTTCAGCCCAAGCTGGGCCAATTCTCCGCGACGCTCAGGGACGATCGCCGTCAAACCGCCCAGCAGGATCCCGGCACTGCCAAAGTTGGCGAACCCGCAGAGCGCGTAGGTCATGATCAGCGAGCTCTTCTCGCTCAGCGCGCCTTCCGGCAGTTGCGACATGTCGATGTATGCCACCAGCTCGTTCAGGACCACTTTCGTGCCCAGCAACTGACCCGCGTCAAGCGCGTCGGACCAAGGAACGCCCAGCAACCAGACCACCGGAGCCAGCACCCAGCCGAACATGCGCTGTAATGTCAGGTCGGTCCCGTCAACTTCAGGAAACGCGCCCAGGATGATGTTCGTTAACTCGACCAGCGCGACAAACACAATCAACATGCCAATGATGTAGGCCAACAGCCGCAGCCCGTCGATCGCGCCTCGGCTCAGCGCGTCGATGCCGTTGTCGTAGAGGCGCGCGAACTCCACCTTGGTTTCATCGTCCGCGTCGTCTTCGCGAGGGATCAGGATCAACGCGATCACCACTGCGGCGGGCGCGCTGATGATCGACGCGGTCAACAGATGTCCGGCGGGATCGGGGATGATCCCGTCCAATATCACCGAGAACAACACATACACCGTGCCAGCGATGGTCGCCATGCCGCCGGTCAACACGATGAACAGCTCGGAGCGCGTCATAGTCTGCAGATACGGACGGACCAGCAGCGGCGCCTCGACCATACCCAGAAACACATTCGCCGCCGTCGAGAAGCTGGCTGCGCCGCTGATGTTGAGTGTCTTGCTCAGCGCGAAGGCAAAACCCCGGACAATCAGCGGAAGCACTCGATAGTGGTAGAGCACCGCCGATAGCGCCCCGACCAGGATCACCAGCGGCAACGATCGAAACGCCAAGATGAAGGCAGCGCCGGGATACGACTCCTCAAACGGCAAGGGCCCGCCGCCGAGGTAGCCAAAGACGAGCGTCGTGCCCGCCTCGGAAGACTGAACCAGGGCATCAACACCGTCGCCGATCCACTCAAACACGATCTGAGAGCCGGGCACCTTGATCAACAACGCCGCCAGCCCAAACTGAACCAACAGTCCAGCCGCAACGGTCCGCCGAGGAAACGCCCGCCGATTCTCACTCAGCGCCCAGGCCAAGCCAATGATCAGAACAATCCCAAGAATCGCCTGGAAATACAGCATGAATCGATCGCCTCGTCATGAACAGCGCTGATTAAGCTATCGCAACCTCCTCAACTTGCGCCGTTAAGGGATCGGATCCACTCCCCACCTTGAGAGCCTGATGCACAACCTCGCAACTGCCTCGCCACCGAGGAGACCTTCGCAACACCCCTCAACCGCCCCCGTTCGGAGGCGGGGGCGGTTGAGGGTGTCTCACACGTCAGCATTCCCAGTCCCCGCTTCACGCGGGGACCTGCTCCTTCCCTGGCTTCGCGGCGCCGGCCATATGCGTCGCTGGTATCTGTTCAACCGCGGCCTATCCGGTCAGCCTGGGCTATGCCAAAGGGGGTCCCCGCTCGGGGACGGGGACGGGAAGGTAAGACCAACTTACGTAGACTCCGCCTGACGCATCGGCAGCCACACCGTGATCGTCGTACCGACACCGACCACGCTCTCAGCCCCGATCCGGCCGCCGTGCGCTCTCACGATCTCCCGACTGATGGCCAGACCCAGGCCGGCTCCAGGACCGCTGCGCGACTCCGGCTGCCAGAACCGATCGAACAACTTGCCCAGGTCTTCAGCCGCAATTCCTTCGCCGCTGTCCTCGACTCTGATCTCGATGCCACCATCGACACTTCTCCCCGCCACTGTCACTGAGCCCTCAGACGTATGGCGCAGCGCGTTATCCATCAGGTTGTTCAACACCTGGACCAGGCGGTCGTAGTCGGCTTCAATCGTAGGCGTGCCTGCCGAGACTTCCGTCCGCAGGACGACGCCGGACTCCTCGGCCCGACCGCCGAACATCGCCTCGATGTATCCCAACAGTTCTTCCAGGTCGATTCGCGACGGCTCCAGCCGATACTCGCCCGCTTCCAGACGTGACAGATCCAGCAGCTGCTCAATCATTCGCAGCATCCGCTGCGTTTCCTCGTGCACCACTTCCAACGACGAAGCACGCCGCGCCGGATCCGTCACCGTGCCGTCGCGCAACGCTTCGACAAAACCGCGGATCGAGGTCAATGGCGTGCGCAGTTCGTGCGAGACATCGGCAATGAAGCTGCGCATCGCCCGTTCGTTGTCCGAGACTCGCTCAGCCATCGCATTGAATGCCCTGGCAAGGTCGCGCACCTGCGACGGACCGGTGTCCGATGCCCGCATGTCATAGCGGTCCGGCCCGAACTGGCGCACGACACCAGTCAACGCTTCCAACGGACGCATCAGTTGCCTCGACATGATCATCGCCAACACCACAGCCACCGCCAGTCCCGCGAGTCCAGCGACCACCAGCCGTACGATCAGTTCGTCAATTGAGCCGAGTTGGTGATCATCGCCGAAGGCGACAGCCATGAGCAACCCCCCGTCGGCTCGCGCGCCGTTGCCCCGCTCGACGATGTCTGGAGGCAACAGGACGCGGACCAGCGCCGGCCGCCATTCACCGCCAATGTGCAGCTTGGTGTCATACCAGACTTGTCGATCACCTTGTTCGGCAAGAGCGGCATAGCCCACGCCGATGTGGTCATCCTTGATCCCACCCGCCGGGGCAAATCCCTCGATCACGCGTCCGTCGCCGTCGGACAGGATCACGATCAATCCGGCGTGCTCGGCCTGCTCGCGGATCAGCGTCACCAGCTGATCTCGCTCGTAGACCGCAGCCTGCCGCAACGTACGAGCAATCTCGACGCTCAGCGCATTCCCTGCAGTGCGAAGTTCCGAGCGGTCGACATCGTCGCGAAACCCACCAAACAGCGAGGCAAACACCACGCCAGGCACGATCACCATCACCAGCACCAGTCCGGCAAACCCAGCAAACAACCTCAGACCATAGCCGCCGCGCAATGCAGTCACCTCTATCTTGACGCGCGATCCCATCGGTCGTCTGCTGCGCTCCCCTCGCAGGGCGAGCAAGTCTGAGAGAGCCTGCGTGCCAGTCAGCCAGTGTGTCGCGCGCTCGTTTCCACCAACTTGTACCCGACACCGCGCACCGTCTCGATGGCGACTCCCGGATCGCCGCCATCCGGCGCGAGCTTACGGCGTAGTTGATTGACGTGAACGTCAACCGTTCGTGTCTCTCCGAAGTACTCGTAGCCCCAGACCTGTTCGAGCAGTTGCTCACGGGTTAGGACGATCCCGCGATACTCCGCCAGTTGTTTGAGCAGTTCGAATTCCTTGTTGCGCAGCTTCAACGACCGGCCTGACAGTGTCGCCTCACGCCGATCCCAATCGACACACAACGGACCGACCTCGTACTGCCCGCGCATTCCAGGGCCTGCGTTGACACGGCCCGGCGCAGCAGCAGCGCGCCTCAGGATCGCCTTGACCCGCGCCGTGAGCTCGCGAGGATGAAACGGTTTGCCCAGGTAGTCGTCCGCGCCGAGTTCCAGACCAACGATCCGGTCCACATCCTCCGAGCGTGCGGTCAGCATCAGAATCGGCACATCGCGGATCGCGCCTGCGTCGGAACGGAGCTCGCGCGTGACGTCATAGCCCGACTTCTTCGGCAACATCAGGTCGAGCACGATCAGATCGGGCGACTCCGCACGAGCGACGGCCAGCGCCGAGACGCCATCGTCGGCCGTGATCACGCCAAACCCCTCCTGCTCGAGATAGAGCGAGCACAACTCGCGGATGTTCGCCTCGTCGTCGACCACCAACACGGTGCGGTCGGTGCTGTCAATCAGGGACATCGCCGATCACTCCCTTCCCCGTAACTCACATACTCACGGTCGAGGGTACGCAGCGACATCAAGGCCCGGTCAGGCCTTCGTCAGCAGTCAGTAAAGCGGAACCTAGAAGGTGGAACCTGGAAGGAACTCCAGCGAACCTGACTGCTAGCGGGGCATCCTCGGACGGCGCACCTTGACCATCGCTCGACGGCGGCGCCGCGCAGCGCGCCGCTCGGCCTGTCGTTGCTTCTCGCGATTGCTGATAAACCGGCGACGCCGCCGCGACTCCTGCAGCACGCCGTCGCGCTGCACCATCTTGTTGAAACGGCGGATGAGAGCCTCTGGACTCTCTTGCTCTTTGCGGCTCACCAGTAGCATGGGCGCTCAGTTCCTCTGATCGACATTCAGTTTCTACACACTCACGGCTCAGTCTAACAGGGCTTCGGTCACTCGCAGGTTCAAGGCCAAATCCATGCCAAGAAGAGCACAACCAGGCTCGCCGCCACCACGAATCCAAGGGGTTCCCAAAATGGAACCGCCGCTGCTCGTGACGTCGTCCTCAGCGACTGTATCTCCCAGCACCTGATCGTTGGCATCACGATGGACCCACTTGGTTTACTGAGGCGTGTTCACATGGGGCAGTTCAGTCGAGGAGTTCCCGTCACACCCACTGAGATATCCGTCATACCCGCGCTCCGCCGCGGGTATCTCGCTGCATCAGCACAACTGTCTGTGCAAAGCTCGACGAGATTGCCCCCGCATCAAGTGCGGGGCAGGCGGCGACAAGCGCGTCGATGACGGAATTCTAACGAAACAGATGGCTAGTGTGAACAGACCCTAATCGGTTGATTGGTCCGTCCGGCGCTTAACCGTGACGGTCATCAAACCGATGGCGGAGACCAGCAGCACCAATACACCAGCCACAAGTGGCCAGTTGGTCGTTGTTTCTCCGGCGTAGACGCCGCCAGTGCCGGTCCTGGGAGTACCTGGTCGTTGAACCTCTGAGGATGCTGAGGATGTCTCCGGCGCTTCGGCTTGAACTCCGCCGTCAGCTTCGTCAGCAAGGTCAGCCTCGCCAGCTTCGTCAGACTGGTGAGCCTCGTCAACCTCGTCAGCTTGGCCGACCTCGTCGATCCCGTCTTCACGCTCCGCGTCTGAAGTTGCCGCAGTTACGTCGTCTTCCAGCGTGTCGTGCTCCAGCGAGTCGCTCTGTGCCTCTTCTGTTGACTCGCTGGCAGCCTCAGACTGACGATCTCCAACGCTGTCGTCGCTCTCATCTGTGGAGTCCGGCTCCGTCACTGCCTCAGCTTGCGCTCCATTGGAGCTTCCCTCGTTCACCGTAGTGATCGCGATTGCCACCTGGTTGTAGCCGCAACCGGGTGCGTACACGAATTCCTCAGAGGTCACCCAAAGCTCACGCTGCTGGCTGTAAATCTCGTAGACGACCTTGCACTCGCCGATCGGTGGTTCCTGGCTCAGACGCTCGAACGTGAGAAAAAAACCATTCTCGGCAACCACTGCTGGCGTCAACGCGTCGCCATTGAGGATCGGAGTGATCGAATCGCCGACTTGAAGCGGCTCGCCATCAATGGTCACATCGGCGGCGAGTCCAAAGAATTCGTAGTAGTAGTGGTCGGGCGAGGGTTGACGCTCGGTCTGCGAGTCTTCTTGCGCGCCAGCCACGCGCACACCGAGGATCAATACGACAAGGCTCAGCAACAGCAGCGATGCATTGATCACCTGACGCCACGTGCCAACAGCGAACATCACACGGTCCTTCCCTCAGCCGATCGAAGCTCGGTGACAGGACATCGATCCCTTACGAGGCCCCGTCAGTCCGTCGTGCGATCAGCAGGGCGACGACGGCAAAAGCAAACGTCAGGAGCGCGGTCACCGCCGCCGCGCGCGGCCAATTCGTGTCCTCACCAACACCGAGCGCGCCGCCGGTGCCAGTCCTCGGAGCTGCAGGACGAACGATCTCCCGCTCCTGCAACGACTGGGCACCCTGCTCGTCGTCTCCTGCCAGACTGTCGGTTTCATCCCCTTCAAGAGCGTCAGTTGCACCCTCGGACGACGTGGATGAACCGTTGTCAGCGGCGCCGCCCGCCGATCCGTTCGCTGTCTGGGTCCCGGAATCAGCCGACCCCGACGGTCGAACGAGCGCGAGCCTAACCCTGAGCGGACATGTGTCCCAGCTCTGATGGGTACCCAGACCGCGAACAACAAACGTCACCTCGCAGGGACCGGCATCAAGGAGCGAGCCATCGACATCCAGGATCCATGCACCGGCGGAATTGACCGTGGATCGACCGATTTCGACGCCGTCCTTGAAGCCGACAATCTCATCGCCTGGCAGTAACGGCTCGCCGTCGATGGTTACGTCGCCCGAGAAGCCGAAGAATCGATGCGCTGCGCTCTCCTGCGCTGAAGCAGTCAGGGTCACAACCAGCACTGACAACACTGCCAGCGACACAGCGATCAACACAGTCACGGGTCGTCGCATACCGGTTGCGACCTGCATCAAGCAGTCCTCTCGACAAGCACTGCTTGTACTTTGCGTCCTGGACCAGAGCGCAAGCAACCGATGCGTTACCCGCCGAACCGGCGCTTTACGCAGGCACAACAAACACAGGCTGGTGAAGCCACCAGAACCGTACGGATGAATCAGCAGGTCAAGCCGCAGCAAACCATAACAAGTGAGAACGCCAGAGGTAATCGAAGGAGAACACCAAGCCCGTTTCGGCTTCGCTTAGCAACTCGAAAAGCACTCCTGGCCCATCGACGTATCGCCCACCTCCATCGGAGTCAGGTAAGCCGAGCAATCGCCAGCGCGATGCCCGCAATGACACCCGTCGCGCCAATGACCGTGATGGTCATCGCGTTCACTTCCGCCCGCAATTCCTGGATCTGAGCTTGGATCTGCAGGTGCAACTTCTCCAAGTCATCTTTGGTCGCAACCGGAGCGAACTCGTCTTGGAGTGCGTCAACAACGGCCTCAGCATCTTCTTCGCCGAAGTGACGCCGGAAGACCTGAAACAACCTCAACCGATCAATCAGCCTAGGCCGCGACTCGAAGCTCATGTCCATACCAGCGCCTCCGCCAACCAGTATATCAGTACGGTTGTGCGAACACCTGCTGTTTTAGATAGTGGACATTGCCGCCGGCGAGATACCGACCGGATCCGAACCCTCAGGCAGATCGAAGGGTCCCGGCAGATCAAGTTCCTTCGCCATCTCACGGACTGCCGGCAGGACTTCCTCGCCCATCAGCCGCAACGAACGCATCGAGTCCTCATGCGTCATAGATCCGTCACCGTCCCAGAAACAGATGCTGCCTGGCCGCAGGTACTCGAGCACGTGCCGAATCTTGGGGATCACCGTCTCCGGCGTGCCCGAAATGATGCTGTATGACTCCTCGAGCCCTCGGTAGGTGTCATCCGTGTCGGCGAAACCCTCTGCAGCGTCGAGCTGGAGCCGCTTGTAGTCGTCGGGATTCACGTCGCTGGTCCCGCGAGACTCCTCGACATGCCGCACGCCGGCTGTCGGCAGCAAACGACGCCGGTCGATCATCCCGGGCAGATTCTGGATGTGGCGCTTGACGTCGCCGCGAGAACCCTCGAGGAAGATGTTGCCCGGACCGGTCAAGTACTTGCGACCGACCTCTTCAGCCTTTTCCTCGGTTTCGTCAACATGGACCTTCCAAAGATACCCACGATGCTGAGGCCCAGCCTCGTAGCCAAACTCTGCCGCAATCTTGTCGTAGTAGGCGAACGAGTCGCGCGTCGGGGCGAGCCGGGTGGCCAGCATCACGTAGGGATATCGGTGCTCGGCGGCCCAGGCGACGGTGCGCTGTGAGACGGCTCCGGGTATCCAGATCGGCGGATGCGGCCGTTGGAGCGGCTTCGACCACGGGTTCACGTAGCGATAGTCGTAGTGCTCGCCCTCCCATCGAAACGGACCTGCGTCCGTCCAGGCCTTGACCACGAGGTCATGCGCTTCCTGGTAGCGCTCCCAGTTATATGGGGACTGCGAGTTGTGGGCCAACGACTCTCGACCCGTGCCTCGCACCCAGCCGGTGATCAGCCGACCGCCCGAGATCATATCGATCTCAGCCAGAGTCTCAGCCAACCAGAGCGGATCTTCCCAGATCGGCAGGATGTTGCCGAGCAGGCAGATCTTCACATGCTGCGTGATCCGGGCAAGAATCGCCGCCTCAACATTGAGCACCGATCCCATGCAGAACGGAGTTGAGTGATGCTCGTTCAGGATCACCCCATCGAAGCCGGCCTCTTCGGCTGCCACCGCCTCGTCGAGATAGCGGTGATACAGATTGGCACCGAGCACGGGATCGTACTCGTCGTTGGATGAGTCCAGGTCGGTCAGACGACGCCCGGTTCGTCCCCACCACGATGCCTCAGGGTCCTGGTACGGCCGCTCGGTAAACCAGCCAATAAACATCATCCACTCCCAACACCGGTCATCAACTCAGATTCCCTGCAAGGTATCGCACAGGCACGAGTCAGCGGATGCACCTGATGTCAACCCCTTGCTGTGGAGGCAACTTCAACCATGGACGATCTGCGGTCAAGACGGGAAGCCCCAATCGGAGTCCCAGTGCCAGGCACGATCGATCCCCGAGCGAAAGCCCTGCTTCGCGCGTCTCGGGTCGGAGGAAACCAGCCGTGAGCCCATCATCCTCCGAAAGGTGTTCCACTGCGAAATCAATCCCCGCCAACACTGCGAGAATGTCGTCTTTCGGCATTCCATAGTCACTCAATTTGGCGACTACTTCCGACAGATTGACAGCGCTGATCACCACGCCGTCCTGCAATGCGCTGCGGACGATGTTCGCACCCTGCTCTTCATTGATGACTGCCATCAACGCCGAGGCATCCAAGACCCACTCACTCACGTGCGGCTTCGGCTCTTCGATCTGCGATCAACTCATCCACCAATGACACATCTCCCGGCACGTACTTCGCAACCAGCTCTTGAGCCCTCTTGATTCCAGCTTCACGTTCTTCTGGAGTCATCTGCGGTCCCCTCACGATCGGCCAACCAGCATCCCTGACTTGCTCCATGGACAAGGTCTCCTCTCGCCCATGACCGCGATCCCTCGCTGCGTCTGCAATGGCGCGATCTAGTCCAACCTCGCTGTCGAACAGCTCCAGTGCTTGCTCAGCGACCTCGCGGGGCACCCAACGACCTCGCAGATACAAGTGGTCCGCCACACGATCCCTCACTCTTGTGTTCGCCAGATGCGTGCAAATCTATCACTTCAGCTGAGCAGGTGAGTTAACCCCTACTCAACCTGTTGCATCGTTAGCCTGAATGGGAACTGGCACGCCCGGAGGGACTCGAACCCCCGACCCCCAGGTCCGAAGCCTGGTGCTCTATCCGCTGAGCTACGGGCGCACGATCTCAGCTTACTCCGGTCGCCTCGGATGTTCGTATGGCCAAACGTACGCCCAGTCAACACGCTCGCTCTTCATCTGGGAGCGCGATCGGCTCCGAACCGTCGACGGCCGTCTGGGATGTCGTCGCCCGAGTCGATGCCGGAGAGCTCGCCGCTGCAGCGGCCCAGCTCCACAATCTGCACCCCGCTGATCAAGCCGACGCCCTCGCTGCACTTGATCGCGTCGAGCGCCGACGCCTGCTCGACCGAATCGATTCGCACACGCTGGCCGAGCTATTGCCGTTCTTGACTCCTGAAGAACTCGAGCATGTCGCGCCCGATGTCGCGCTACCCCAACTGACGGCCGCCCTCGACGAGACCCCAGCGCAACTCGGCGCCGACGTCCTTCACGCGATCCCGGAAGGCGACGCGGAACTGATTCTCGACCGCCTGCCCAATGCCGAACTCGTCGCACCGTTGCTCGCGCACGATGACGACTCAGCCGGCGGCATTATGGCGCCCGAGCTCATGATCCTGGGACCGCATCTCGCCGCGGACCAGGCCCTCTCCCTGCTTCGCGCCGCTGCTCCAGCCTCCACAGTGCGAGACACCGTCTTCATCGTCGACACCGAGGGCGTGCTGATCGGATCGGTCGGGCTGCATACTGTCGTGTTCGCCCCCCCGATGACAGCCCTGCGCGACCTCATGGAACCAATCGGGCCAACTGTCACCACAGACATGGACCAGGAAGACGCGCTGAAGATTTTGCAGCGCTACGGACTCCATGCCCTGCCGGTGCTTGACAGCGACGGACGCCTCGTCGGCGTCACCACGTCCGATGACCTACTCGACATCGCCCAACAGGAGGCGACCGAGGACATGTACCGCCTGGTCGGACTCGTCGACGACGAGGCACTGACGGCTCCAATCGTCACTGCGCTACGCAGACGGCTGCCCTGGCTACTGCTCAATCTGGCGACCGCGTTCGCCGCCGCTGCTGTCGTGGCTGCCTTCGAAGACACCCTGACACGCGTCGCCGCGCTGGCAATCTTCCTGCCAATCATCGCCGGACAGGGTGGTAACGCCGGGATGCAGGTCACGACGCTCGCCGTCCGAGCCATGGCGCTGGGCGAGTTCGACCGTCACTTCACGCGCCTGGTGCTGCCGCGTGAAGTGATGATCGGCATCACGTCCGGGATCGCCTTCGGACTCATGGTCGGGCTGATCGGCTGGGTCTGGCAGGACAATCCGTGGCTCGGGGTCGCGATCGGCACGGCTCTGCTCGGCACCATGGTCGTCGCAGGACTGTTCGGATTGCTGATCCCAATCGTCCTCAGACGCTTGGGCGCCGACCCGGCGTTGGCCGCCAGCATCTTCGTCACGACTGCCACCGACATGCTGGGCTTTCTCTTCTTCCTCGGCCTGGCCGCCTTACTGATCGACCGAATCGCCTGATCAGCATGCTTCAGAAGCTCAGAACAGTGTTGAACACCTTGATCTGGTTGACAGTCCGGCCCAACCGTCGGTGATACTCTGATTTCACGTGGACCTGGCTCGCGTTGAGCTGGGCTCGCGAATCGTTACGCGTGGTGGGCGTCGCCTAGAGGCCTAAGGCGCCAGGTTGTGGCCCTGGTATTCGTGGGTTCGAATCCCACCGTCCACCCCACCGAACGGCCGATTCCTGTTCCGTCATTCCTGCCAGGGCGGGAATCTCGACTCGCGAGTGCGACGGTGACAGTTCATCGAGATTCCCGCGACACGGGAACGACGAAAAAGGACTTCGATGGCTCGTCTACCGCTCGTCCTGCTGCTGTCGCTAGTCTTCATTGGCGGTCTCGGTGCTGCATGCACCAATCAGGACGACGAAGAACGGCTCGCCGCCCAGCGCCTGTTCCGCAACTACCTGCTGCAATCTGATCGCACGGCCATCGCCGATGTCCGCGTGCAGGGTCTGGTTGACGAGCTACCGCCCGGTTTCCCCGAACATGACGAACTCAATCTGCTCGGTTCCGCGTTCAGCGACACCGAGACTCGACGCGAGCTGATCATCGGTTGGCAGACCGAAGACGAACAGGCCGACGATCTCTATAGCTGGTTCCGCTCCAAGCTCGACACCGATCCCTGGCGAGTAACCGCCGATCCGCAACGCGCCGGCGTCGATTTCATCACATTCCGCGACGCCGACAATCCCGCCTTCAAGGGAGAGCTGCGAATCGCACAAGAAGGCGACCGAGCCATCGTCGTCCTCGTCGCCATCGAGACACTCACTGTGGATGACGGCGCCTAGAGCCTGCCTGTCTCGCTGCCAAGAGTTCGCGCCAACCGAACGAACACTCCCCGTTCCCTGAGCAAATGTGCCCATTCCCCCATTGCTGCCCTCCGACCCAGCACTCTCGCCGCGACAAGCGGAGACCTGCGCGCAAATCGGTCGGTGCGCTATTGGTCAGATTGTAGGGGCGACCCTTGTGGTCGCCCGCTCTGCCGCTCCAATCTAGGGCGTGTTCACATCGATGCTGACAACCCATACTTGGCGCGCCAGCATTCCCCGCTCCTCCTCGCAGGGGGAGCTGCCGAAGAGCCTGCCCTCGACTTGAACGGGGGCTGAGGGGGTCCAGCTCCCCATCGACAATGACCTAAACCACCGATACGGTTGTTCGCTTCCCCATGTGAACAGACCCTGGTCAGTAACGCAATCGCCAACACGGGCGACCACAAGGGTCGCCCCTACAGAGACCGATGCATAACCCCTCAACCGCCCCCGCCTCCGAGCGGGGGCCTGCTCCTTCCCTGGCTTCTCGCCGCCGGCCATACGCGTCGCTGGTATCTGGTCAAGCGGGACCTATCCGAGCAGCCTGGGCAATGCCAAAGCGGGTCCCCGCTCGGGGGCGGGGACGGGAACCTGAGCCAACGCGGGCGACCACAAGGGTCGCCCCTACAGGAGCTCAGAAGGATTGGGAACACGATTATGCAAGGGTCTGCGACAATCGCAGGTATGACGGCGTCTTGGGCGCCCGCTACGGAAGTCCCAGTTCGGCATCCCTCGTGGCCCTGATCCAGAGCACCGGCAGATTCCACTGACCAGGATCCCACCCGCCCCGCAGACGCGGCCAGATCAGCTGCCACGAACTCCCGTCCCATTGCCAGACGCTGCTGATCAGGCCCGGCTGCGCTTGGTCGATGTCGGCCAGCACGTCGAGCGCATCAACTCTCGCACCAGGCCAGGTGACACTGTTGAAGCCTTGCTCGAGGACAACCACATCGGCATCCTCAACGATCTCACCGCCAGCCGGCAGAAACCAGTCGGACGGCGGTCGGCCGCTGAGACTCAGCACGACCACGTCTCCCGGCTCAAGCCGCTCCAGCGTTCCTCGGCGACCGGTTGAATCTGTCGGTAAGTGCGGCGACCAACCATGCCATCCGGAATCTGGAGACTTCCATACCCACACAGCCTGCACCCAACGCAGCACATCCGACATCGCCTCCTCAATCGCCATGGAAGGTCCGCTCCAGGCGAACCAGTTCGTGCCGGGGCGCAGCCTCAGTCGCTGAGCGGGCTGGAACCTGGGTGAGAACTCGGAAGTCGCCCCCGCCGACAACGTGGCCAACGCTCGAAGCTCTCCCGTCGGAACCTCCAGCGTCGTCGCCGTCCAGGTGCCGTCCCTCCCGGTTGGTCGACTCCTGACTAAACGACGTTCAGTCGATTCCTCGCTGACATAGATCTGCACAACCGAACCAGGCGTGGCCCGACCGCTAAACGTCGAGCGCAGTTGCCTGAAGCTGACTCGTTCCACCGTGTGATCGTCAATGATCGGATGATTGAGAAGCTGATTGGGTCCTCGATCCCGATCACCGGAGTCATTGACCGTGCGCCCGTCGGCGCCGAGATCGATATCGATCCTGTTGCGGGCAAACTGATTCCCAAACAGGGCATTGTCCTGCGACGACGCGCCAACCACCGAGATCGCAGCAAGTGAAGCGTCAACAATCTGATTACCTCGCACCCTGGAGCGCTTCGATCCGTCGTTCAGCCGGATCCCCCAGCGCATCTGGTCGTCGCTGTCAAAGGTCACCCGATTCGCGACTCCAGCACCGATGGCGTTGGCGCTGATCGACGCCTCTTCGGTGTTCGCGAGACGAATGCCGAACTCCGCGCCGCAGATCTCGTTGCCGTAGCCCTTCTCGCCGCCGATAGATATCTCGGTGCCTGCCTGAATGTCGATCGCCGCCGTCGTCGGTCCCACGCGAGAACCACCGATTACGTTGCGCGTCAGACTGACTCTGGTCGTATTCACATCCTCGACGATGATGCCCAAATCGCCGGCCGCAACCACATTGTTGCGCACCTCGATTTCGGCGGCGCCGGAAATGATCGAGATGCCCTTCTCGCTGTTGGGCCGGACCAGCGCATTCGGCAGCTCGGATGCCTCCAGTGGCAACGAGGCATCGGTCGGCGCTAGCCCAATCCAGTTGTTCTCGATCACCGACTCCCGCGCGCCTTGCTCGACCGCGATACCAACCCGATTGCCCGCGATCACATTGGCAGAACGCACACCAATCCTCGCGTCCACCGAACCACTGCCGAGAAAGACCCCGACATCGTTCGACGCGAGCCCGGCGTCACGACGGAGCCCGATCCTGTTGCCATCGATCTGAATCGGCTGTCGAGTCTCGCGCAGTTCGACACCCGCAACCTTGCTGTTGCCGATCGTGTTCTCAACGATGCTGGCTTGCGCCGAGTCAACAACCAGGATGCCATCGTCGTTGGGCGCCGGCGTTCCGTCTTGAGCGATGCCAATCACGTTGCCCGAAATGACAACATCAACGCTGCCGCCTCCGCCAACGACAACGCCATGACCGGTGCGACCGGCCGCACTATTGCCGCCGATCCGGTTCTCCAGAATCTGAGCGCCGCGCGCTCCACCGATCACAGCAATCCCGCTCAGACGATTCGCCGCCTGCCCGCCGTCGGAGGTCAGGCCAACCCAGTTGCCCTCGATCAGCGCATCGCTCGCCGAGGCGCCAATCACGCCAATCCCATAGCGACCAAAGCCAGACACGCCCAGCCCGCGAACAACCCCTCGCGCCGCGATCAACTCAAGTCCAGCGGAATCTCCGGCCTGAGAGCCGTCCAGCCAGATCCGCGGCCGACTGTCGGGTGACGCCTCGTCGACCGAACCATCAATCGTGATGCCGTGGTCCGCAAGCGCGGGCAGTGGCGATCGAGGTCGGATCGTCATGGCCGCTCGAAAGCGAATCAGATCGTCGCCGGCTGAATCGTTGGCCTGCTCGATCGCTGCCCGCAACGTCCCTGCTCCGACGTCGCCGTCGGACACGACCCAGATCACCGAGGTCGATTGCCCGGACGCAGTCATCCACAACACCGCCAACGCGGCCAGCGCAACAGCAACTGCTGTCCAGAACTTCACAATCTCACTCTAGGACCTGTTCACATGGGGCGGTTCAGTCCAGGAGTTCCCGTCATACCCATGCCAACAAGAGATCGTCATACCCGCGCTTGCCGCGGGTATCTCGCTGCATTCAGCGCAACTGTCTGTGCACAACTCGACGAGATTGCCTAGCGACGCTCGACGTTCTGCAACAATGCGGCGGAATTCAAGACCAGATGGAACGTGTCGCCCGGCCTCAGCGCGAAGTCAACGGCGCCCGGCACATTGCCTGAGAACCAGGCCTGCCAACCCGCTGCGTTCGTCCACCGCCAAGCCGCCGACACTACATGTTCGATCTCCGACACTGCCTCGCTGACAGTCGTCTCCTGGCCGCGCCAGACGAGGTCGTTCCAACTCGCCTGCAGCGGGAGTCCAGTTCCCAACAGATCCGCGATCAACCCGTTGTTGTTGACATGCGCTTTCGCCATCAACAATGCCTGCGCCCACGTCGAGTCCGTCTGTGCAACACCATCGACGTGCTGCAACACGAAAATGGCAGTCGCCACACCTCCCTGAGTCACGCTGATCTGCGGATACACCTGCGCTTCGGCGTTGACCACCAACGGACGCCACAACACGCGATATCCGCCAGCAACAGGCTGCCCCATCCGATCCACAACTTCGGCCTGCAATCGGTAGCGGGTTGAAGAGACGTACTCCTCGATCAATACTTCCTCGACATCGGCCAGAGACAACTGGGCGCGCAGATACAGGGCAACCGGCGTGCCAGTCACCCTGATGGTCTGTTCATCACTCAGCGATCTGCCGTCACCAGACCACGCGGCGCTCAGACTGGCCGAACCGAGCCTCGCGCTGCGGCTGTCCAGGTGCACTCGCGCAGCGCCCGAGTCATCGGTGGTCTGCGACTCGCCATCGCCTTCCCATGAGACCACCAGGCCGCCGCTGGCAGCGAACGTGATCCGTTGGTTCGGCACGCCTTGCCCACGCTCGTCGACCAGGAGCGCCTGAATCGATCCTGGCGCGCCAACCTGGTCGACCTCCATCGATGCGCCGGAAATCGGTACGAGACGAAGTGCCGTCGGTTCGCCGTACAGCTCGAATTCCATCGTCAGCGAGGCCGATCCACTGGTCGCGCGGATCCGCACGACGCCCGGCTCCGAACTGAGCAAGGCAGTCGCCTCGCCCGCCTGCGATGTTCTGACAGTAAGTTCCGATGTCGATGACGTGATACCGCTACGCAACTGCGCGCCTGACGGAGCGGCAAGAATCTGCAACGAAACTTGCGAATCGGGCGAGGCAGTGCCGGTTTCATCGACCGCGATCAGCCTGATGCGATGCTGGGCGGAAGCGTCCAGTCGCGCGTTCTCGGAAGGTTGAGCCAGACGCAAACTCGACGTCTCGCCAACGAATCGAACGATCACGGTGTCCAGCAGCGACCCCACCTGAGCTCTGACGACGGTCGGGCCGCTGCGGCCGTCGGCGACCAATTTCACATTGGCGCCGAGGGTGTCGTTGCCGACATCGACGAGCGGCGATTGAATTCGAGCCGGACCGCCGGATGACGTAAACCTGCCCAGTTCTTCCGTCGAGAGTGTCACTTGCGTCGCGTCCTCGGCAGCGGCAGCTGCAGCCGGAAGTCGAACCGTAATCGTCGATTCGCCCCCCTGAGCCGATACTGCCTGCGGATAGGCAGTCACCGTGAGTACGCGCTGAGACGAAGCATCGATCGCTGTCGCCCACGTCAACGCAGCCAATGTCGCCAACAGCAACACGGCTGAGAGGGCGGCCCACCGCACGCGGGAACACAATTTCTGGCTCTTCATCACAAGCTCAGTGTACGCATCGGCCTATCCCTGACCTTCTTGACCAACCGACCATCGTAACGATCCCGTGTAGTTTTACTGTCGCTTCACGCATCGGCCTACACTTCCTCACGAGCAATTCTTCACCTGACCGCACTGAACTGCATTGAATCCAGAAAGGCTGCCATATGTCGAATCACGAATCCTGGCCCGATGCCCCAACTCCGCTTGCCGATGGAGAATGGGAGGTCACCGTCTGGGACATCACCGACAATGGCGTGTTGGCAATCACACTCAACCGCCCCGAGCGGCTCAACGCACTCTCCTACCGACTACTGAGAGAACTGCAGGCACTCGTCGACTTCGCCGCGGCCCGGCCCGACATCCGCGTGGTCACGCTGCGCGGCTCCGGTCAGCAGGCATTCTGCTCCGGCGACGACCTCTACGGCATGGAGCCGACGCCCGGCATCGACTCCTCGATCACCGTGCATCACCCATTCCTGATGTCACTTCGCGAGCTCAAGAAGCCAGTCGTGGCGCTCATCAGCGGCTGGGCTCTCGGCCACGGCTGGGAGATCGCCTGCGCCTGCGACATCCGCCTCTGCGCAGACAACATGGAAGTCGGTGACCACCGAGTCCAACGAGCGATCGGTATGAACGGCGGCACCACCTGGTTCGCGCCGCGCATCATGGGTCGCGGCCGAGCAATGGAACTCCTGATTACGGGCCGGCACATGTTCGCCGAGGAAGCCCTGCAATGCGGCTGGGCCAACCGGGTCTGGCCGCTGGAAGACTTCGACACCGAGGCGCAGACCTACGTCGACAACCTGGCCAGCCTGCCCACGCTCAACCTCTCCGCCTTCAAGGAGATGATCGACTACTCGTCCGAGCACTCCCTCCGCGACAGCCTCGCCCACGAGGTCGAAGTCTCCGACCGCTACCGCTACAGCGAAGACGCCCAGGAAGGTCGCCGGAGCTGGAGAGAAAAGCGCTCCCCCGTCTTCCGCGGCTACTAAGGCGTGTTCACATGGGGCCGTTCAGTCCAGCAGTTCCCGTCATACCCACTGAGATATCCGTCATACCCGCGCTCCGCCCCGGGTATCTCGCTGCATTCAGCCCAGCCGTCTGTGCAAGACTCGACAAGATTGCCCCCGCATCAAGTGCGGGGCAGGCGACAAGCGCGGCAATGACGGCCTTCCGACTAAGCAGATGGCTAATGTGAACACGCCCTAAGGTGAATAGGCGGCGGCCTCAACAATAGGCCATATGTTCGTCATTGGTGTAAGCTAGCCAAATCACCTGCGGAACCTCACCATGACCACACAAACCTACCAAGACGCCGCCTTCCACCTCCTCCAGCAAGCCGAAACCGAACTCGCCGCTGGCGACACTCGCCAAGCCTCGGAAAAAGGTTGGGGGGCTGCGACGCAGATCCTCAAGGCGGTATGCGAGCGTCGTGGTTGGCAACATCGCAACTACAAAGCGCTCGCGCGAGCAGTATCACGACTTGAACAAGAGACCGGCGACTTGGAAATTCGACCACTGTTTCGCAGTGCGAATCTGCTGCACGTCAACTTCTACGAGGATGCGGAAGAACCACAAATTGTCGCCGAAGGACTGGGAGATGTCCAACGCTTCATCGACAAACTCGAGGCACTCCAATGACGACCCAAACCTACCAAGACGCCGCGCTCCACCTCCTCCAGCAAGCCGAAACCGAACTCGCCGCTGGCGACACTCGCCAAGCCTCCGAAAAGGCCTGGGGCGCCGCTGTACAAGCAGTCAAGGCGGTCTGCGAGTTGCGCGGCTGGCGACATCGGAACTACAAAGCACTGCAACGAGCAGTCCGTAATCTGCAAGACGAGACTGCCGACGACGACATACGGCTCCTCTTCGGCAGCGCGTACATCCTCCACGTCAACTTCTACGAGGACGACGAAGATCCTGAGTTCGTTGCGGAAAGAATTGCTGACGTCCGCCGCTTCATCGACAAACTCGAGGCACTCCAATGACGACCCAAACCTACCAAGACGCCGCACTCCACTTCCTCCAGCAGGCCGAGACCGAACTCGCCGCTGGCGACACTCGCCAAGCCTCCGAAAAGGGTTGGGGCGCGGCCGCGCTCTCCGTCAAGGCATTGTGCGGGCGACGCGGATGGACGCATGCCAGGCATCGAGATCTCTTCGTCTCGGTCGATCTCCTGGTCGACGAAACCGGCGATCAAGAACTCGACACGCTGTTCGCCTCCGCCAATCTCCTTCACGTCAACTTCTACGAGAACCACCAAGGCGTGGAGAAGGTTGCCGAGCGACTCAACAACGTCCAGCGCTTCATCGACAAACTCGAGGCACTGGCCTGATATTCTGCGATCAGATCCTCTTATCAGTCCTTACAGGGAGACAACATGCCCAAGACCTACATTCTCGGCGGATTCCAGACCGACTTCGCCCGCAACTGGCGCAAGGAAGAGCACAATCTTCGCGATGTGATGGCCGAAGCCGTCAATGGCGCGCTCGACTCTGCCTCAATGGAGCCCGGCGACATCGACACCGCCCACGTCGGAAACTTCGCCGGCGAGCTCTATGCCAAGCAGGGACAACTCGGTGGATTCTTCGCCGAGATTAACCCTGACTTCGGTGGTCTGCCGACCTCACGGCACGAGGCTGCCTGTGCCTCTGGCAGCATCTCCATCCTGATGGCCTCGGCCGAGCTTGAGGCCGAGCGCTATGGCACCGCATTGGTCCTCGGCGTCGAGCAGATGAAGACCGTCAGCCCGGTCGAGGGCGGCGACTTCCTTGGTACCGCCGGCTGGTACGAACTCGAAGCGGACGGCGTCGAGCTGCCCTTCCCCAAGCTGTTCGGCCGCCTCGGTGACGTCTACGAGGACCGCTACGGCCTCGACCCGGCCCACCTCCAGCGCCTGGCCGAGATCAACTACGAGAACGCACAGCGCAACCCGGCAGCGCAGACCCGCGCATGGCTCGGCGATGTCAAGACCGACCTCGACGCCGGCAAGTACGTCGCGCCAATCACCGGGCGCCTGCTGCTGCGCGACTGCTCGCAGATCACCGACGGCGCCGCCGCGCTGGTCCTCGCCAACGAGGATCGAGCAGCCGAGTGGGCCGAGGCGCGCGGCATCGACCTGGCCGACGTGCCAACCATCCAGGGTTGGGGACACCACACCGCCGCGCTGACCTTCGACGAGAAGATCGCGCAAGCCCAGGGCGACGAGTACATCCTGCCGCACACGCGCCGAGCCATCACCGACGCGTACGAGCGAGCCGGAATCGACGGCGTCGAAGATGTTGACGTGATCGAAACCCATGACTGCTTCACCACCAGTCACTACATGGCCATCGACCACTTCGGCATCACCGCGCCAGGCCAGAACTACGAGGCGATTGAAGACGGCCGCATCGACTTCAATGGCGACATCCCCATGAACCCGTCCGGCGGCCTGATCGGCGGCGGACACCCGGTTGGCGCAACCGGCGTCCGCCAGGCGCTCGACGCCTGGAAGCAAGTCACCGGCAAGGCCGGCGATTTCCAGATCGAAGGCGCAGAACGAGCCGCCACGCTGAACATCGGCGGTTCCGGCACGACCTCGGTCTCACTGGTCATCGGCCGCTAGCGTCTCAGAGCACTAGAATCCTCATCAAGAGGGGCGGCCAATGGCCGCCCCTCTTCGTCTATCTCGGCTCACTGGTCGACTAGCCGATTACACCGTCCGCCGATAGCTCCGCCAACTCTTCTTCCGACAACCCCAGCCGCTCCTGCAACACCTCGCCAGAATGCTCACCAAGCTCCGGAGCATCCCGACGTAGCGTTGCCGGCTGACCATGCAGGATGACTGGATGCGTCAGCGTTGGCAATGGACCGTAATGCCGATGATCATGTTGGACCAGGTATTCGTTCGCGATCACGGCAGGATCACTGGTCAGGTCGCCGATCTGCTGCACGCGCGTGAAGATCAGGTTCGGCTCTGTCAGCAGCCGCTGTTCCCACTCCTCGCGTGGCGCCGATGCGAACCGTTCCTCCAGCAACGCGATCAACTCTTCGCAGTGCTGGCCCATCGCCGAGAGCGTCGTGAATCGCTCATCGTCAACAATCTCTTCCAGCCCGACAGCGCGACAGAAGGATGCCCAATCACGCTCAGCCTCAAGAATGCCCAGCATCAGCCACTTGTCGTCGCCGCAGCGATACAGGTTCCAGAGCGGATTGGCCGCCTGCGATCGGTCGAATCGAGGCCATAGGTCCAATCCCTGCATCATGCCGACGCTAATCCCCCAGAACTGCAGCCACATCGTGGCCATGATGTGCGAGACCTCGATCCGCTGACCCTTCCCACCATTGAGTTCGCGACCGGCAATGGCAGCCAGCACGCCGTAGGCCAAACACGTCGCGCCCATCACATCAGCAATGCCCAGGGTGTTCCAGTTCGGAGGATCATCAGGACCGCCGCCCGAGTACATGAACCCGCCCCGCGCCTGGCCAACGGCGTCCAACGCGGGCAAGTGCGATTCGTCGCCTTTGAATCCATAACCGGCCGTAGCTGCGTGGACCAGCCCAGGATTGATCTCCATCAGCGCCTCAGTCGTGAGCCCCAGCTTCTCAAAAGTGCCAGGCCGATAGTTCTCGATGAATACGTCGGAATCAGCGATCAGTCCGCGGAACAGTTCCTGTCCCCGCTTGGACTTGAGATCGAGCGCCAGTGATCGCTTGTTGCGATTGACAGCCTCAAACAGCGCCGAGTGCCCATCGGGCATCATGTTCGGAATCCCGGCGACCGACTCGACGAATCTGGCGGCGTCGGGACGGGTCGGAGACTCAATCTTGATCACATCGGCGCCAAGATCGCCCAGCATCATCCCACCGATCGGTCCAAACCCCCACGTCGAGCACTCCAACACCTTGATTCCATCAAGCGGTCCAGACATCGTGCGCTCCCCTCGAATGCCTACGGCCAAAGGTCGGACAGATCGACGACCAGGCCCTCCATGACGTCCTCACCGCTCAACGACCCTGGGTCGTCCAACACTTCCGGTTCCCGATTCGCCCGATAGATGTGAATCTGGCGTCGCCTTGGATCAATCAGCCAGCCCAGCTTGACTCCATTTGCGATGTACTTCGCCATTTTGCGCTGCTGGCTGACAAGCGACTGGCTCGGTGATCGCGTTTCAAGCACGAACGGCGGTACGAGTGCGAATGGCTCGTCCCAGATTGGGTCGGTCCTTGGGGGTATCAGCGCACGAGGCAAACAGGAGAGGTCGGGGACTAGCAGTGATCCATCGGGCAAGTTATACCCAAATGTGCTGCTAAACGTGATCCAACCGGCTTGTGACGCCCACGCAGCAAACTGCACTGTGAGCACGCTTTCAATCCAGCCACTCTCCGGTGCCGGCGGCGGCGCACTCAAGATGAGTGCCCCTTCAGCCGAGCGTTCCACCTGGCAGAGGTCATTCAACTCGCCTATCTCGAACAGCCGCTCGTACGACAGCTTCCAATCAGGTGGCAGACGTAGCAGGAACTCGACATAGCCATAATCGTAGGCAAGGTCTCGCTGCTCCTGCCAGATCCGATGCGCGGCCTGCTCTTCGACAGTCGATGCCGGTTCTGCAGTGACCATGACTTCACCTCGTCTGTTGGGCACCCAGCCTAGAGCACCACGTGCTCCTGATGCTCACCGAAGACGTCTCGCATCGTGTTCATGATCTCGCCCAGCGTGCAGTAGCTGCGCACCGCGTCGAGCATCTGCGGCATCGAGTTCGCCCGCGGATCACGACAGACATTCGCCAGCGCCTGCAGAGCCGAGTCGGCCTGGTCTGGATCGCGTTCGGCACGCGTCCGTCGTAGACGTTCCAGGTGCCGAGCCTCGCCCTGCGGGTCCATCTTCAGAATCGGAATCTCGATCGGCTCTTCGACCTCGAAGTCGTTGACCCCGACGATCGTCCGCTCACCACGCTCAATCTCGCGCTGGAAGCGAGCCGATGCGTCGGCAATCTCCTTCTGGAAATATCCCGTCTCGATCGAGGCGATCACGCCGCCCAGAGCGTCAATCTGCTCGAAGTACTGGTAGACCTCACGCTCGAGATCATTTGTCAGTTGCTCGACGAAGTACGACCCGCCCAGCGGGTCAACCGTGTTGATCGCGCCCGACTCATGCATGATCACCTGCTGAGTCCGAACCGCCAAACGCGCCGCCTTCTCCGACGGCAGCGCCAGCGCCTCATCCATTGCGTCGGTGTGCAAGGATTGCGTACCACCGAGCACAGCCGCCAACGCCTGGATCGTCACACGCAACAGATTTACTTCCGGCTGGACATCGGTCAGCGACACACCCGCTGTCTGCGTGTGGAATCGCATCCACCAGGAGCGCGGATTCTCAGCCCCAAACGTCTCGCGCATCTCGCGAGCCCAGATCCGACGCGCCGCGCGGAACTTGGCGATCTCCTCGAAGAAATCGTTATGCGAGTTGAAAAAGAACGACAGCCGAGGCGCAAACTCGTCCACGTGCAGTCCGCGCTCCTGTGCCCAGCGCACATACTCAAGACCATCAGCCAGTGTGAAGGCCAACTCCTGAGCCGCCGTCGAGCCCGCCTCACGGATGTGGTAGCCCGACACCGAAATCGAGTTCCAACGCGGCATGTACTCCGAGGCAAACTCCACAGTGTCGGTCACCAGCCGCATCGACGGACGCGGGGGAAACACGAACTCGTTCTGCGCGATGTACTCCTTCAGGATGTCGTTCTGCAGCGTGCCGCCCAACTTCGATCGGTCGATCCCACGACCTTCAGCCGCCGCGATGTACATCGCCCAGATCGGTGCTGCCGGTGAATTGATGGTCATCGACGTCGTGATCTGATCGAGCGGCAGCTCATCTAGCAGGAGTTCCATATCGGCCAGTGACGACACGGCCACGCCACACTTGCCAAACTCCCCTGCCGCCAGATCGTCGTCGTGGTCATAGCCCATCAGTGTTGGCATATCAAACGCGATCGATAGACCCGTCTGACCGTCGTCCAGCAGGCGCTTGAAACGAGAGTTGGTCTCCTCGGCCGATCCGAATCCGGCAAACATACGGATTGTCCAGGGTCGTCCGCGATATCCGGTCGGATGCACCCCACGCGTGTAGGGATACTCACCCGGCAAGCCGAGGTCCTTCTCGACATCCCAGCCCGACTCATCAAGCGTCGTGGCGTCATAGAGCCGCTCAATCGGCCTCGAAGAAACCGTCATGAACGGCCCCGGCCGCTCGCGGCCATCCGCCTCAACTCGTGAGTCCCACTCGCTCCGAGACTTCCGCAGTGCATCAATGGTCGCCGAATCAAGCATCGCCAACTCCCACCTGGATCCACTCGCTATCAGTCGAGTATACGAATCGCAGCCAACGAGGCCCGCCAGCCTCGTCCAGCTAAAATGTACCAATAGGAGCTGACATCACTTGACCACTCAGACCTACCACGAAGCCAGCATGTTCCTGCTCCAACAGGCAGAGGTCGAACTCGCCGCCGGAGACGTCCGCCAAGCCTCCGAGAAAGGCTGGGGAGCCGCAGCGCAAGCAGTCAAGGCAGCGGCAGAGCAGCGTGGCTGGCCACACAGAACACATGCTGACCTGTTTCGTGCAGTCGACGAGCTCACTGTCGAGAGCGGTGACAGAAATCTGAGCAACCTGTTTCAGGTCGCCAATTCGCTTCACCAGAATTTCTACGAGAATTGGGACACCAAACACAACGTCGAGCGGGCGTTGTTCGCCACCCGGAGCTTTGTTGAAATCGTGTCATCGCTGCTCTGAGCAAGAATTGAACTGCCCCATCAATGGACCACCTAATGTGGAATAACCCATGACCACTCAGACCTACCACGAAGCCAGCATGTTCCTGCTCCAACAGTCAGAGGTCGAACTCGCCGCCGGAGACGTCCGCCAAGCCTCCGAGAAGGGCTGGGGAGCCGCAGCGCAGATCGTCAAAGCGGTCGCTGAGCAGCGCGGATGGTCACATCAGAATCACGGAGCACTGTACCGGGTGGTCGATGACCTGTGCACAGAGTCCGGCGACAACGACATCTACCTACTGTTCCAGGTCGCAAACCAGCTTCACGTCAATTTCTACGAAAACTGGGATAATCCCAGGAACGTATCCAGGGCGCTCGCGGCCGTGCGCCTCTTCGTCGAGAAGCTCTCACCGCTTCTCAGTCGCTAGGGCGCGTTCACATGGGGTCGTTCAGTCCGGAAGTTCCCGTCATACCCGCGCTTGCCGCGGGTATCTCGCTGCATTTCAGCGCCACTGTCTATGTACAACTCGGCGAGATTGCCGCGACAAGCGCGGCAATGACGGATTTCTGACGAAGCAAATGGCTGATGTGAACACGCCCTAGTACAGTGAATTGAGCAGGGCGGCATACTCCGCGTCCGTCATTGGTGGACCCACAAACCCCGGACAAGCCAGATCCCTGGTCACCCTCGGTGGTTGACCGGCTTCCGACTCCAGGCGGAATGGATAGTCCCGACAGCTATTCGGCCTGACCTCATATGCGCTGCAGCGCAGATCGTCGCCGAGCAGCGTGCAGGCGTCTCCCTCTGGCTGGAGCAACAACACCATCGACGCCCGTTCGTCCAACACCTCAGACACGTCCACCTCGCGAGCCAGACGGCTGACCTCATCCTCGCCCAGATCAACTCGATAGGGATTGCGGCAGCACATGGCGCCGCACTCGTCCGCCAGGCACTGAAATGATGGCGTGCCCGGACGCACGACAGGATTAACTTCCTGTCGCGCGTCGTCGGTCATCTGTTGGCGGATGGCTGTGGCTAGAGGCCGGCAGCGGCACCGTCGAGCAGTTGGATCCGCGTTTCCTCACGCGACCATGGCGATCCTTCTTCGGCCAGCAGTTCTCGCAGACGTTCTTCGTAGAAGAACTCCGTACCTTCCGCAGGCTCCAGTTCGTCAAGCCAGCTCGCTGTGTCGGAGTACTTGGCGAAGAACGGCTTGCCAACCCACTCGGGATCACGACCCTGCAGGAAGCGCAGCACAATCAGCTTCTCGCCTCGGTGCTCGGAGACGCCCAGAACCTGGACCTTGCCCGGGCCAGCCGACATCGACGGCCCACGCACGGTCCGCCCGACGCCCGACACTCGCTGGTAAGCGCCCCGGAAAATCTCCTGGCAATCCACCAGCGGCAACTCAAAGTAGCGCTTCGCGCCCGTATCTCGGGCGACAAACAGGTAGTACGGCACGCAACCGGCCTGGGTCTGTTCGGCCCACATATCCGCCAGCAACTGCGAGTCCGCGTTGATGTGCTTGAGCAACGGCGTCTGCGTGCGAATCTGTGCGCCGGTCTCGCGAATCCGCCGCACCGCCTCTAACGCGACCGGCGTGCGCAGCTCGGCCGGATGATTGAAGTGAGCCATCAGCGCGAGTTGCATCCCGGCGTCGGTCACCTGTCGGAACAGATCCAACAGTTCTTCCGCGTCGTCGTCATAGACGAATCGGTGCGGCCAATATGCGATCGCCTTGGAGCCGATCCGCACCGTCCGCAAATTGTGTCCCGCGTCCGGCTTGGTCAGCGGCTCGATGTACTCGCGCAGCGTCTTCGACTTCATGATCAACGGGTCGCCGCCGGTGAAGAGCACGTCCGACACCTCGTGGTGCTCAGACAGATAGCCCCGCAACAGCTCACCCTCACGCATCGCAAACTTCTTGCCCTCGAGCCCTACGAACTGCGGCCAGCGGAAGCAGAACGTGCAGTAGGCGTGACAGGTCTGACCCTGCGACGGAAAGAACAGCACGGTCTCGCGATACTTGTGCTGCATGCCCGGCAGCGGTTCTTCCTGCAGGCTGGGCATGTTGTGTTCCATCTGACCCGCCGGATGCGGATTCAGCGTCATCCGGATCTCGTCTGCCACCACCTTCAACTCACGCGCATTCTTACCCGAGTCGATCGCCGCCGCCATCGTGTCAAAGTCGGCCGGCGCCAACATATCCCGCTGCGGGAAGGTCAGACGGAACATGCCGTCATTCAGCGCATCATCCCAGTCGATCAGATGGTCAACCACATACCGATTCGACTTGAACGGCAACACCCGGCCGACCACGTTGATGTTGTAGACCACGTCATCGGGCAGCGCCTGAACCTGCTCGAGCTGCTCGAAGTTGTGTAGGTTGATCGCCTGGTACCGCTCCGACCCGAAGTCCATCGAGTCCAAATTCACCACGTCATACTGCTGACTCACCACAAAGGCATCCTCCTCAGGGCCGCTGCGCCGAAACGACCGCAACGCCGCGCGCAGCCCAACTGCTGTGCTGTCGCTCTCCATCCATTCTAGAGAATCTCAGCAGCCTCCGACCTCCACAACATCAAGACCATATTTCCAGTCAGCCGCAGGCTGCGCCGAAACAAGAGCTCCCCCTCTGGGGGAGCTGTCGCGCAGCGACTGAGGGGGCCCGCCGGTGGAGTCCTCAGCACCATCCATCAAACTCCCTCATTCCCGCGAAGGGAGACCCTCAAATGACTCAGTTCCCGTCCCCGCCTCCGAGCGGGGACCCGCTTTGGCATAGCCCAGGCTGCTCGGACAGGTCCCCGTTGACCAGATGCCAACGACAGACATGGCCGCCGGTAAGAAGCCAGGGAAGGAGCAGGCCCCCGCTCGGAGGCGGGGGCGGTTGAGGGGTCTTGCAAAGGCCTCCAACGGCGGGAATGAGGACCCACCCCTATCGGTCGCAACCACCTGTCTCGACCAAGACCGAGTTCGTCTTCCGATCCGGATTGCCACGGAAGACCCGCAACGGCTGGTCCACAGATCCGAAATTCGGGTGCCGTTCATACACCCGGACCCGATACGTCGTACAAGGCTCCAGATCCTTGATCGTGGCCGAGGTCACTCCGGGACCCAGCGGATTGCCCGCGCGCCGCAACGACGCCAACTCCTCTGCCCCAACCTCAGCATCCATATCCTTGATCAGCACCACTACCTCAACCCCGCCCGGATTCCGCCAGCGGATGTTAGCAATCCGCTTCTTGCCGTCCCGCTTGTCCAACCACACCAGATCGCCAATCTGCACCGACGTCGTCCGCCGCGTCGGATTCACATCACAGCCGAGCCCATCCTCAGAACGCGTCCAGAATCGCACCGGCTTCGATCGTACGGTCATCTGATCCCACAGATACGCACTCATGTCAATCATCGCATCGTCCGTCATATCCATCGGCAGATGTGCGACCCACAATCGATACGGTCGACAAGGTTTCAACCCAACAATCATGGTCCAGGCGTAGTACGTGCCGGAATCAATCATCGGCATCGGATTTTGCTCTTCGCTGCTGTAACCAGCGACTTCCGCAAGCTCAGGAGTCCGATTTCCCTGTTGAATCACAAACGCCGGCTGTAGTTCCGCTCCGTCAGATGTGGTCGCCATCCAGTAGAGTGAGATGTCACGAGCCCCGGCTGGATCTGCCTCGATGTCCGCGATTTCAATCTCCGACTCCCCACCGTCCGCTCCAATGGGGAGCAACTCTCCACCCATCCATATCAGGCAAACTCCAGCGACGCTCACGACGACAGCGAACCTTGCGAAACGTCCAGTTAACAGTGTTTTCATATCTCACCAACTTCACGCCAACACCGAAAACATACAAACCACCAATCGCGCTTGAATGCCAGTAACCTCGCCCCGAACTATTATGTAGTTCTCGACATATGTACTTAACTGACGGTTTCAGCCTCGCGTCAGAGTGATCAGGCCAATCTCCGGTCGGCAGGCGAGCCGCAGCGGCACGTGTGCCGTTCCGAATCCCTGGCTCACGACGACCTGCGCCCCATTGACCTCAAACACGCCAGATGTCTGCTCCCGACTCACCAGTCGAGAGTGCCGCAAGGGAGCACCCCAGCCTGGAACGCGAATCTGCCCACCGTGTGTATGCCCACAGAGCACCAGAGAGGGACCGCCGTCCCTTGGCATCCGCAATCGCAGCGCCGCGTCTGGCGCGTGGGTCAGCATGATCGAGAACCCGCCCGCCGGCGGCGTTGCCGAGTCCAATCGAGCCATCCGCACCGAGTCGTCGCCCGCGCCGCCAATCCGGACCAGTTCCCCGCCGATTTCCAGCGACCGCCACTCATTGCGCAGAACGACGATCCCGGCATCTTCCAGCCGCTCCACAAACGGCGACGGATTAACGAACCGCCGCGGCGAACCCATCAGTCGATCGGCATTGAACGAGACCCATTCATCGAACGACCGAACCGGCTGGCAGTAGTCATGAGCCCCAAGCGTTGCGTAGACGCCCAACGGCGCCGTCAGCTGCGTCAACGCATCGCCGGCCGAATCCCATCCGGCCGATGTCTCGACATAGTCGCCGGTACAGCAGATCAGGTCGTAGTCGAGGTGCCAGATCCGCTCCAGGAAGCGTCCGACCGAGTCGCCTGAGGCGGGAAAATGTGTATCCGAGACATGCAGAATCCGCAGACCCTCAAGACCCGGCGGCAGATCAGGCAGCATGATCCGACGTTCGGTCACTTCGACCGCCGTCGACTCCCACCACGCATACAGCGTCGCCCCGACGCCCAGCGCGCCGGCCCAGGCAACCAAGCGAGACAAGCTCAACGGACCTAACTCAGAATCTCGTTGACCGCGGCAAAGTCCTCGGCCGACAACTCCCAGCTCAACGTCGCCGCAACGTTCGCCTCGATCTGTTCCGGCTTCGTCGCGCCGGCAATCACGGACGACACCGCACCGTCCGACGCCAGCCAGCTCAATGCGAGGTCGAGGATCGTGTGTCCGTGGTCCTCTGCATACCTGCTCAATGCATCCAGCTTGTCCCAGTTCTGATCCGAGGTCAGCGCGCCAATTCGTGCCGGCATGGCCTTCGACCACGCCGCCAATCGCGTGCCCTCGGGAAGGTCTGCGCCACGCGTGTACTTGCCCGTCAGAAAGCCCGACGCCAGCGGGAAGAACGGCAACTGGCCCAGTCCGAACTCACGGCAGGCCGGCATGATCTCAGGCTCGATCTTGCGCTCCAGCAGGCTCCACTCATTCTGTGCCGAGACGAATCGCGCATAGCCCTTCGACCGCGACGTCCAGTCCGCATCGGCGATCTGCCATCCGCTGAAGTTGGAGTGTCCGATGTAGCGAACAACGCCACGATGCACCAGGTCCGACAGTGCATCCAGCGTCTCTTCGATCGGCGTCTCCGGATCCGGCTGGTGCATCTGGTAGACATCGATGTAGTCGGTGCCCAGCCGCTTCAGCGACCGCTCCACGGCCTTCTCGATGTAGTGCCGCGATCCACCCCGCGTGAACGGTCCTTCGCCGACTGGCATCGCAAACTTCGTCGCGACCAACACGTCCTCGCGACGAGACCCTAGCGCCTTGCCCAGGAATTCTTCCGACAGCCCGCCACCGTAAATGTCAGCCGTGTCGAAGAAGTTGATCCCTGCATCCAGCGCCGCATCAACGACCGTCTTCGATCCCTCGTAATCCAGTCGCATGCCGAAGTTGTTCGTCCCCAGTCCGGCAAGCGAAACTTGCAAGCCGGAATTCCCCAGCCGTCGGTACTTCATGTCCCTGTCTCCCTGTGAGCGATCGCGATCTGATTGCTGATTGATTCACCCATCGAAGGTTCCTGTCGCACACCGTCGAGGGCCGTTTCCGCGAACCGCACCGCGGTTCACAGAGTGATGTTACGACCAGCCACAGATTCAAGTCACCTGGCAGGTGGCAAGCGGCAAGTCGGACAGCACAGACAACCGCTGCGGCGGTCTCGTGTTGAACGACCGCATAGACATCGCTGAACAACCCTCAAACTCGATGCCAAGAACGAAAGGCAAGACTTCCTCGCCAGATGTCGGTAGAGTCAAGGGAAGGCGAGGGTCGAAACCATATAGAACGCATGAACGCAACGGCGGATCCCGGTCAACGGGGACTTCTGGTCACAGTCGTGGCGCTGATCGCCGTACTTGCCGCGATGATCCTGATCGAACACGCCAGCGCCGACGGAGGCGTCCCGCTCCCCGCACCCGCCGGCACCGAATGGACCATCGTCGCCGGATACAACACCGGCACCCACTCCGAAGGCGATGGACGCGACCCTCACGCCATCGACATCACCCGAACCGATGCTCCAACCGCCTGGACACCAGTGCTCTCTCCGGTCGATGGAGAAGTGTCATGGTTCGATAACAACGGCGTCAGCATCGTCGACGAACACGGCTACGCCCACCTACTCGTCCACATCGATCCCGACGACTACATTCGGCGGGGATCGCGGGTGAGTGTCGGGGAGCAAGTTGGCCGAGTCTTCCCGGTCGGCTACGACGCCAACGGCGGCATCGCGCACATTCACTACGCCATTCATGGCACGTACGGCGGCGGCTATCTCGATCGCAGCATCCCATTCACGGGCCAGTACGCCATCGAGGGGCGCGAACTGCACTGGTCCTCCGAGTACAACCTGCACAGCGGCCTCGAGTTCACCTCGACCAACACACCAGGCTGGAACGCGCCAACCATCATTCCGACTGCAGACGACCCGACCAATCCGCCTGCCACCGACGACAACGACGACAACAATGACCCCGATCCAACGCCAACCGACACCGAGCGAGTCACTGTCCCCCAGCCCGAGACCGAGACCGAGACCGAACCCGAGCCGGTTTGGACCATTCCCGCCGACGCGCCCATCGGTGGATGGCGCACGATTGGTGTACAACAGAACACGTCCGTCGCCGGACTCTTCGCCAATCTCGATGCACCATTGACCGAGTTGACCGTGCACCACGCTGGACGCCAGACCTATGAGCGCTTCGATCCCAACGATCCCGACAGCGCCGATGTCGCCGTGCGCTCGATCAGGGCCGGTCAAGCAGTCTGGGCGCTGGTCCAGCCCAACATCGCCTGGCTGCCGGCGCCTCCGCCCAAACCCCAGCAGGTCACGCTGCGACTTACGACTGGTGCCAATCTCGTTTCATGGCAAGGACCAGAACGCGACATCGCCGAAGCGCTCAAGAACGTCGCCCACTTAAGCCACGCGAACCACTTCGACGCCTACACCCAAACCTGGCGCTTCTGGTCCCTCGACGGACCCGACTTCCTCAATACGCTCACCACCCTGCAAAGCGGAGACGCCCTCTACATCGTCGTCAAAGTCGGTTCCGTCTGGACGCAGCTGCCCTAATCACCCTCTCTCGCCTGCGAGGAGAACAGAAGCACACACGACGAAGGGCGGCCACGAGGGCCGCCCCTACATCGTCATATCCAGCTTGGACGCTAGCGCTGCAGCCAGGCGAACTGCTGCTTCCGACGCTGCGCTCCCGGTGCGATCTCAACGTTGATCAGCGTCGAGCCCTCCTGCGCGAACGAGTCGTCCAGCGCAGCTTCGAACTCTTCAGGGCTCTTGCAGTAGTAGCCCTTGCCGCCGAACGCTTCCATGATCATCTCGTAGCGCGCCATTGGCGTCAGCTGACCCGGCGACAACTCGCCGGTGCCGTACTCTTCCGGCAATTCTGGCGCGCCTCCGCCGATCCCATTGTTGTTGAAGATGATCCACGTGATCGGCAGTTTCTGCCGAATCGCCGTTTCGACTTCGCCCGGACCGAACCCGAACGCCGCGTCACCCTCGAGTGCGATCACGCGCTTGCCAGGATTCACGACCTGCGCCGCCAGCGCAAAGCCCGGGCCGACACCCATCGTGCCCCACGTGCCCGCGTCCAAACGACTGCGCGGCTCGTACGACTGGATCACCTGTCGCGCGATCGCCATCGTGTTCTCACCCTCGGTGACAAACACCGCGTCGCGCGGCATGCGGTCGTTGATTTCCTTCAGCGGTCGGTAGTAGTTCATCGGCGCTTCGTCCGACGACGCCCACTCAGCCTGCTCGGCCGCCTTGCGCTCGAGCTCTGCGTTGATCGAGGCGATCCACTCGGTCGTGTCCTCGAACTGCCACGGGTTCTCATCCAGATACGAGTTCATCTGGCCCATGACGGCCTTGCCATCGCCGACCAACGCCACCTCTGTCGGGACGTTCGTGCCAATCTCCTCCGGCTCGATGTCGAGCTGGACGATCCGCACGCCCTCCTTGAAGCGCGGCGGCTTGCCGAAGTGCAGGATCCAGTTCAGGCGCGCGCCCAGCAGGACCACGAGGTCCGCGTTCTTGAGCACGTGCGTCCGAGCCGCCGCGGCGTTGTTTGGCGCGTCGGCCGGCACCACGCCGGCGCCCATCGGCGTCGCCAGCCAGGGAATGCCCGTCTTGTCGACGAACTCCTGAACTTCCTGCTCAGCCTTTGACCAGGCCATGCCCTTACCGACGATGACCAGCGGGTTCGAGGCCGACTTCAGCGCCTCAATCGCCGCCTCCACCGACTCCTGCGAGACCATCGGTCGCTGCGGTTCCTCGACGCGAGGCGCCCACTGCACCTCGGACTCGTCGACAACGGCGTCGATGATGTCGCCCGGCAGGTCCAGGTAGACCGGACCGGGACGCCCGTTGATCGCCGCACGCGTCGCCTGTGCGATCAGTCGCGGGATCAAACGCACGTCGCGCGCCTGATCCGACCACTTGACGAACGGCCTCGCCGCTTCGACCTGTGGCGCATCCTGGAAGTCGCCCATCTGCGACAGCGTGATATTCGCCGCGCCGCCGAGCAGGATCATCGGCCAGCAGTTCGCCTGCGCGTTGCCCAGCGCCGAGATCACGTTCGTCATCCCCGGCCCCGAGACGACCAGCGCCGCCGACAGGTGACCGCGCATGTAGGACGCCGCCTGAGCCGCGTAGCCCGCCGCCTGCTCGTGTCGCACGCCGACAAACGGCTTGCCTTCTTGCTGCCAGGCGATCGAAATCGGTACCACCGGCACCCCGACCAACCCAAACATCTCCTCAACGCCCTGCGTCGCGAGCGACTTGGCGACGATCTGCGCGCCACTCAATTCTGCCACTGGAATTCTCCTAAGTTGTAAGACTCAAACTCTCAGCAGACTACTACACCATGTCCCCAGTCCCCCTCGCAGGGCAAAATGCCGATCCTCCCCTCTCCTCCCTCTGATCCCCTCTGATCCCCTCTCCCTGAGGGAGAGGGTTAGGGTGAGGGCCAGGGTCAGGGCCCGGCAGCGAAGGGGGCCCCAGCTCCCCCACCCAACAACATCCCCTTCGTACCGCGCCCCAGCCAGAGAGGGACCCCCTCAGTCACTCCGTGACAGCTCCCCTTGCACGGGCGAGCAAAGTCAGACCGGTCGCTTCCGTTGGAAGAGCGAAACAAACGAAAGCTCCCCCCAAGTTGGGGGGAGCTCCGATTCCATTTTCCGCTCTCTGGTCCCCTCTCTCTCTGGTCCCCTCTCCCTCAGGGAGAGGGTTAGGGTGAGGGCCAGGCGCAGAGGGGGTCCTACGCCCGATTCCGAGAGCGACGCATCCTCAGCGTCCCAAGACCTGCCATCACACCGACCAGCGCTAGCAGCGCGATCGTCCCGACCAGAGCCTCCGTCGACGGACCACCGTCGACCAGTCCGCCGCTACCCGACTCCGGGTAGCCGCTCTCGGCATTCTGTTCGTCATCCTGCTCATCCGTGCCCATCGGAGTCTGCTCATCGCCCGCCAGGCCATCGCTTTCCAGCTCATCGATCACCAGGTCATCGTCATCACTGCCCAACTCGCCGCCCTCAGTCGTCCCGGCCGTCTCAGCGATGCTGCCCACATTCGTCGCATCCGACGAAGCATCCGACACCGAGCTACCGTCCGACATCGGCATCAGTTTCACGTTGGCTTGGTCGGCGCCCGTCTGAGCAATCTCCGCCCGTACAGAGTCGCCGTTCAACATGAAGCTGATTGACTGCACATTCTCGCTATCGCACTGCACATTCAAGTACCAGGTGCCGTCCGAGGTGATCGTCACCGCACCTAGCTCTTGACCGTCCACGTCGTACACCGCGACAAGGTCGCCGATATCGCCCTCACCGTAGAGCAGGAACGGCGGCTGCTGCGGCTGAGCCGAGACCGCCGTCCAGAGCAAGGACAGCACGACCGCCGCCCCGACTACCAACACCGCCAACCGAGACCTTCGCCGCAAGAACGTCTTGATCATCTCAGACTCCCTCTCCGGGGCGCACGTCGCCCAATGACTTCACCGTTCGCCTCTCGACTATGCAACAACCCCCAATCGCAAGGCCAGCCCATAATCGGTCACGGGAGATCACAGATAACGTTCAGGCAACGAACGCCGCCCCCACAGACCTCCCCCTCTGGGGGAGGTGCCCCGAAGGGGCGGAGGGGGCCCGCTCCATCCCCGCCCGGCAGCGGGGACAGCAAGCTGAAGTCCGATAACGCAACAAAGGGCGGGGCCGTTTAGCCCCGCCCCCTGGAGTGTGGACGGATCGTCCCCAACCGAGAACTACGCGCGGTTGCGGACTCGGCGGAGGCCGAGACCTGCGACGGCGGCGACGCTCAGCGCGATCAGCAGACCAATCAGCCCAGCCGAAACACCACTGCCATCAGCGAGACCACCGCTACCCGTACCCGGGTATTCGGTGTCGCCCATGTTCGTCTCGTCTTCCATTGCAGGTTCTTCGCCGTCGAGGTCGGTGAGCTCGCCCTCTTCGTCACCTTCGAGGTCGCCCTCTTCGCCTTCTTCCATGGCTGGTTCTTCCATGACCATGGCGGTGACGGTGACTTCGGTCAGGTCTGCGCCTTCCTGGCTGACCTCGGCGTCGGCCGACTTGCCGTTGAGCGTGAAGGTCACGCCCTCAACAGCGTCGCGGTCCACGTCGATCCACCAGGAGCCGTTCTCGTCGACCGTGGTCGAGGCAATCTCGTCACCCATGTCGTCGACTACACCGATGGTGTCACCGGCGGTCGCGCCGTGTCCGTAGAACCTATGCGGAGGCTCTTGCTGCGCACTGGCGAGACTCAACGTTGCAATAGCAACAGCGAGCCCCAACACCAACGCTGCAACCCTCGACATCAGTCTGTGCTGTTTCATCTCAGCATCCTTTCGTTCCCAGTCCCCGACTTGCTCGGGGACCTGCTTGGGGTCGCCGCTCCCCTCGGCAGCCGAGGGGAGCGGACGCTAGTCCCTAGTTGCTGATGTAGAGGATGTCGCTCTTGGTGACCATGAAGTCACTCGAGCCCGGCACCATCGTGCCCTCGACGACGGAGTAGCGAACCCAGGCACTGCCGTTCCACAGGTGGAGCGCAGTCTTGCCACGGTCAATGAGGAGGTCAAAGATCTCCGGGGCGGAGCTATCAACGCCGCAAGACCAGGTCGAGAAGCCGCTAAGCGTGCTCAAGCAAGCCACACTGGCCTCTTCCTCGGGCATCGCTTCCGGCTCGGTCATACCAGCGGTGCTGACGACCACTGCCGCAGCAGACTTGCCACCGGTCACAGCAGTGATCACCTCGGTGCCAGGACCAACGGTGACGAACGTTGCCTTCGCAATGCCTGCCTTGGTCGACACGTCGCCGAGCGAGCCGGTACGGCGAACGATCTTGGAGTCGCCGCTCTCGTTGGGCGTCCAAGACACATTCGTGCCGTCAGCCACCGGGTTGCCCTCAGAGTCGTGGACCATCACTGTTGCGTTGATGATGTCCGCGAGCGCATCAGGAGCCATGTCGTCGATTTCGATCGCAACGCTGTCCACCCCGCCGACGACCGTGAACTCCACGCTGTCCTTCTTGGTGGCGCTGCTCGCGACCGTCAAGACGTAGGTGCCTGTAGCCAGCGGCGATGTCGCTGCGGTGTTGTTGTTCAACGTAACCCGGTTGTAGCCCCGGCCCGCCACCGCTTCGGTGACCGAAACGTCGACCTGCGACATGTGCACCGTCTTACCGGTTGCTTTGGAGGTCACCGTGGCGCTCGGCTTGCTCAGCGCGATGCTATTGGCGCTGCTGTCAGTACCAGAGAACTTGAAGACGAGCGTGTCGCGCTTGTCCAGCGCGTCCTCGTCATCGCCATCTTTGTCGGTGCTGACGGCAGTGTTGCTGTTATGCATCGTTCCGACTCCGGTGTCGTCAATCGTGATCGCGTCAAGCGCGCCAACGAAGTACACCATGATCGAATCGGTCGCGAGCTTTCCGCCGGCGATCGCCGTGATTGTCACCTCAACAGAGCGTTCCTTGTTCTGATGCGAACCGACCGTAAACGTGCCCTTGGCTTGACGGTTCGCCTCGGAGAAGGTGACACCACCCGGCTGGTTGCTTTGCACGGTTGCACCCGAACCGACCGAAATCAGGCCGTTCGCTGCACTCACCTGTATGACGCTGAGGTCAGGGCTGTTCGCGCGCTGGCCAAGAGAGTTCAAGACCTCATACTCGAGCTCGATCGTCGTGTCCTTGGCCGTACGGTCGGTCTCGTCGTCGGTCGTGTCAGATGTGCCGCGGGTACTGAGCTGGAGATTGACCTCGGCGACTGCGTCGCCCGGGTCGCCCACGGTGAGGGTCTTCTCCGCGGTAATCGCGCTGCCGTCTCGCTCGATCCCGATGGTGGCGCGGATGGTGTATTCGCCTGGGGTACTGCCGGTGAACAAGTTGTACTTGTAGGACCGCGCTACGCCGTCCACTTTGGTCGGCTCAACCCACTGGGCTGCGTCTTCAATTGCATCGCCGTCGCCAGGCTGTGGATCTGCTTGCAATCGAACCTGCGGTACCAGAGCGTCATCAGACAGGTCCGTCGTCGTGGTGTGGCCGAAGATGAAGTTCAGGCCGCCGCCGTTGAACACGACATCAACGTCGTCGCCGTAGCGCATGGCGACGTTCACCTGGATCACCTTGCCGGCCGCAACGACCCCGTCGGTGTCGCTGAACTCGATCGCCGCGCCCATGCCGGCGTGATCAGCGTAATTGGCCGCAGAATCATCGCCAAGAACGACAAACTTGAATGTCCGGTTGTCGCTGCTGTCCTCGTCGTCATCAGCGCCGCCGGAGACATCAGTGTTGTGGTCGGTGACGGTGGCAGGACCTCCTGCAGCAGCTGCTACCACTGTGATCACGTTGTCGTCGGCCGTAGCCGTTACAACTCCACCGGCGCTCACAATCAGATCATTGGTGACCACCGTGTCTTGACTGTTCACGGGTTGGATGGTGCAGGAGTCGTTAGTTCCTACCAGGAGATAGCTCGTTCCGTTCACGTTACATGCGCCCAATTCGGCGGCTCGGGCCGGAGCGAAGGAAACGAACATCGCCCCGACGAGGGCGATCATCACCGCCAGCGCGGTCAAGTGAGACAGTCTCACATGAGACTGTCTCAAAAGTCGGAAAACGAGAGGGGGCGGGGCCGATTGGCCCCGCCCCCTCTGATTTGGACAGGATTGTCGAGTTGGCGAGAACTACGCGCAGTTGCGGACTCGACGCAGGCCAAGACCGGCAACTGCGGCAACGCTCAGCGCGATCAGCAGGCCAATCAGGCCGGCTGAGACACCACTGCCGTCAGCGAGTCCACCGCTACCCGTACCTGGGTACTCAGTGTCGCCCATGTGCGTGTCGCCGTCGTCCATCATCGATTCGTCGCCATCGTCCATCATGGAGTCGCCCTCTTCACCGTCGAGGTCCTCCATGCTGTCGCCGTCTTCCATCGAGTCGCCTTCGTCCATGGAGTCTTCCATGGCCATCGCCGTGACGGATACCGCCGACTGGCCGGAGCCAGCGGAGGTGACATCGGCGTCAGCAGACATGCCGTTGAGCGTGAAGCTCACGTTATCGGCGTCGTCACGGTCGACATCGATGTACCAGGAGCCGTCATCGGCGACTTCTGTCGAGCCAAGCTCGTTGCCCATGTCGTCAACCACAGCGATCATGTCGCCAGCGGTCGCACCGGTGCCGTAGAAGCGGTGCGGCGGCTCTTGCTGCGCGCTGGCAAGACTCAAAGTCGCCACTGCGACAGCCAAGCCCAACGCCAGTCCAACCACCCTCGACATCAGTTTGTGCTGTTTCATCTCAGCATTCCTTTCTCAGGATTCCTCCCACACCCCTCGACAAGCGAGGGGTGTGGGCTCTGATCCCCTCTCCCTCTGGGAGAGGGTTAGGGTGAGGGTCCCCTAGTTGCTGATGTAGAGGATGTCGTTCTCGGCAACCATGAAGTCGCTCGAGCCCGGAACCATCGTGCCGTCAACCACCGAGTAGCGAACCCAGGCAGAACCATTCCACAGGTGCAGGGCGGTCGCACCACGGCCGCTGACGAGGCCGAAGATCTCCGAGGCGGAGCTCTCGACGCCGCAAGCCCAGGTAGCAAAGCCGGACAGGCTGCTCAAGCAAGCCACACTGGCCTCTTCCTCCGGCATGGCTTCAGCTTCGGCTTCGATTGACACGTCAGCCACAGCGTCTGCACCAGGGATAGACGCGAAGATTAGGGCTGTGCCGCTTGATGCGATGGGCGAGAAACGCACAACTGCCACACCATCGTTGGTCTTGACAGTCGCGCCCTTGCCATCGGCATCCTTTGCGACTCCGGCGCCACTGCGGGCTCGCAGGTCCAAGTTGCCAACGGCTTCAAAGGAAACGTCAGTAGCATCCGGAACTGGGTTGCCAGTGCCATTTGCAGCGTCTGTCACCGTCGCAGTAACAGTGACTGTGTTACCGTCCTCGTTCCACTCAGTCATGAGTGAAACGCTCGCAGCCGCACCAGAGACGACGATATCTCGCTCGTGCTTGTCGGTACCGTACATGAAGGTAGCCGTGTACGAACCTGGTTTAGCACTAGTTGCAGCTAGCTCAATGATGTGCGTCAACGGAGCACCGGACTTCGGGCGCGCAGCGGCCGCCGCAGAGATGGTCGCCACCTGATTCCCGTCGGCGTCTTTCACCGTGACATCAACAGATGGCGGCGTAGCTGAGTTGCCTGACTTGTCGGTAGCAGTTACCTCGAAGTCAGCGACGCCCTCTGCCTTGATTTCCGCGCATTTCTCTGAGCCATTCTCTTCCCTTGCGCCCTGTGCGTTACAGCCGTCATCAGTTGCCATCATGTAGCGCGTACCTGTCCGGGCAAGCGGTCCACTGGCTTCACTCACCGAGATCGTGGCTGCTGGGCCAGTAAAGGTCAGCGAAACTGGCGCGGATGTCACCGAACCTGACTCACCAAGCACGATAGCTGTGACTTCGACCGCTCCAGCCACGTCTTTGGTCACAAAGAAGGTTGCAGAGGCTTGCGCGCCTCCGATGTTCACTGTGCCATCGTTAGCAGCATCAGTTGCGCTGATGTTCTCTGAGTCGGTGTTCACGACAAGGGTAGCCAACGGAGCAAACAGATGGATTGCCGTCACGTCGTCCTTGTTTGCCGTGGCGCCTAAGGAGTTCTTGGCAGTCACAGTAAGGGCAATGCAGTTGGGACTGTGGTCGTCAGCGTCTCCACCGTCATCCTGACAGCCGTCCCACGTTGGAGGTGTGGCACCGTACTGCTCTGCAACAGCGCCATCTGTTGCATCAGTTGAAACGCCACTGTGGCCTACTTTGCCGAAGGTGATTTCGACCGATCCGAGAGCGTCACCTGACTCACCGACCCTGAGCTCAGTGTCGTAGTCTTTGCCATTCGCAGTGGCAATCACTTTGTAGACACCGACCGCAGAACCCTTCGTTGAAATGTAGGCGATGGGGCCCGTAGTGGAGCCTGTGGAGCGAGAGGTCTGTGTACCAGTTGCAGTTGAGACCAACAGTCCAACCTCGACCGTCCAGGATGCCTCGACCGGGTCGCCCGCTTCGTCCTGTAGCTGAGCTTCGACTTCCTTGCCAGCCTTCACTGTTCCGTCGGTGTCGTTAAGGAAGTGAATGTGATGCCCGGTGCTCGGGTGTGCCAGAGCTCCCGGCATCGCCACGAACATCGCCCCGACCAGGGCGATCATCACCGCCACTGCGGTCAAGTGAGACAGTCTCACATTCATGCGCTTTCGCGCAAGTGTTCCAATCATGTTTTGCCCTTTCTCTGGGCTGAGTGTGCGAGCGGAGCCTGTTTCCCCTCGCCTCGTTCCTGTCTGCTGCATGTCGCCGATGGCGCCTCCTCTTCTAGCATTGAATCCATGCGCCGGGACCTGCGAGGGTCCCGCCCGCGCATGGTTTCCCCTGGGTATCTACGTTCCACGTCGTGATCTTCGCCGATCTCACCCGCGCTACGCAACCGATTATGGGGGTCGCGGCAACTGAAATTACACTGCCGCAACATTGCCCCTCGCTGGGCTCCCTCTCTCGCCCTTGCGGGAGGGGAGGGGTTAGCCGAAGACGGCGTACATGAGCGCGCCGAACACGGCCCCAAACATGGCCAGCATGATCGTGCTCAGTCCAAGGAAGACCCGCCACACGGTGCGCTCGAGCTGGTCGATCTGGCGCTCGATGTCATGCTTGATGTCGCGTAAGTCCTGCTTGGTGGCCACTTCGCTGAGGCGCTCATCGAGTCCCACGGCGATCCGCTCGGCCTGGTCAGGCGACACACCGGCTTCAACCAGCCCGCGTTCTAACTCGCGCGTCATCAAGGCCATGCCGTCCTCCTGTCATTCAAGGTAGCGCAGCGAGCAGGGACGCCACCAGTACCACTCCCCCTCCGGGGGAGTAGATGAAGGGATTCGGCATCTCCCGCCACAAGGGGGCGCCCAGACTAGCCGAAGACCGCATACATCAACGCGCCAAACGTCGCCGACCACATCGCAAAGCCCAGCATCGCCAGCCGCCACATGGTGCGCTCGAGCCGGTCCATCCGATCGTTCAGCTCAGCGCGCATCTCGCGCATCTCAGCGCGCAGTTCATCGCGCATCTCGCGCATCTCGGCGCGCAGTTCCTGCTTGGCTTCCTGAAGATCCTCTTTTGTAGCCTTCAGGCCCTCTTGAAGATCCTCTCTTGTCGCCTTCAGGCCCTCGTCCAGGTCGCTCTTGGTCGCCAACTGCACGATTTCGTCGCCCAACGAGCTCGCCGCCGCCCGTGCGCGCTCGTTCGACGCGCCCGCTTCCAGCAGCGCGCTCTCGACTTCCTGCTCCAGACCTCGCGTCGTGACCATCACATGCTCCTCAGAGTGCCATGATACCCCTCAGGCGATGTCCGTGAACTCAAAGGCCGAGGCTGCGGTCGAGGCGCTGCGCGGCAGCCCGGATCACCTGGCCACACCCGTCGCCGAACCGGCCGAGCCGTCCGCCGCTTCGTCCGCCGCTGTGTACGAATGAGTCCGACCGCGCCATCACCAGTGCCAACCATCAATCACCTCCAATCGATTTGCTGTGGATCGGCGATGATATACGAACTTGTGTTCTGTATGCAATCAGAGCACCCGCTCCCCAAGACCTCCCCCTCTGGGGGAGGTGCCACGAAGGGGCGGAGGGGGCCAGCGGCGCCACCGTCGTCAGTCAACGTCGCAGACGGGGAGCCCCCTCAGCCTGCGGCAGCTCGGAGCTCTTGATCCGGCCAGCATTTCGTCCCCTATCCTCACCCCACTCTTAGTGGACGAAAGCGAACCGATTATGGGCAGTCTTGAAGGTAGAACCGCAGTCGTGACGGGTGGCGGACGAGGCATTGGCCGCGCTATCGCCCTGGAACTGGCGCGTCACGGCGCCGACATCGTCGTCTCCTCGCGCACTCAGGCGCAGCTCGACCAGGTCGTTGCCGAGGTCGAGCAGATCGGTCCGCGTGGACTGGCTGTGATCGCCGATGCGCTGGATCGCGATCAGTCCAAGCAGCCGGTCCGCCGGGCGATAACCGAGTTTGGCCATTGCGACATTCTGGTCAACAACGTCGGCGGCGGCGCGCCGGTACGCGGATCGCAGCATCCGTTCACTCACGACGACGATGTCTTCGAGGCCAATCTCGCGCTCAACCTGACCTCGGCCTACTGGACAACGCGCGAGGCGCTGCCGCACATGCGGGACGCCGGCTACGGCCGCATCCTGACCATCGGCTCGGGCTACGCCAAGCGGTCGGGAGGCGCACTGGCCTACACGACGGCGAAGCATGGGTTGATCGGGTTTACTCGGGCGCTGGCGCATGACGTGGCAGCACACGGCATCACGGTCAACTGTCTGTGTCCGGGCTGGACCAACACCGCGCTCGTCGATTGGGAAGCAATGGGCAAAGCGGCAGGAATCACGGCCGAAGAAGCGCACGCCCAAAGAGCAGCCGAGAATCTGCAGAATCGAGTCCTCGAACCAGAAGAGCTCGGTCCAATGGCCGCGCTCTTGGCCGCCCCGGAGTCGCACGGGATCACGGGTCAGGTGATCTCGGTCGACGGCGGCTACAAGGTGTAAGAAAGACCTCCCCCTCTGGGGGAGGTGGCCCGAAGGGGCGGAGGGGCGGAGGGGGCACGTCGCGCAACCTCCCAACGCCAGATCTCACCTCTCGTGCTGGAGCCGCTCCCCTCTGCCTGCGGCATCTCCCCCCAAAGGAGACCTTTGAACAACTCAGCTTCCCGTCCCCGCCCCCGAGCGGGGACCCGCTCGGGCAAAGCCCAGGCTGCTCGGATAGGACCCGGATGACCAGCTACCGGCGACAAACATGGCCGCCGGTAAGAAGCCAGGAAGGAGCAGGCCCCCGCTCAGAGGCGGGGGCGGTTGAGGGGTTTTGCATTGGTCTCCAAAGGGAGGAGAAAGGAATTGGAGAGGCGGCATCTCCCACCCCGAAGGGGGAGAGAGGGGAATCGGGAGCCCCCTCAGCCTGCGGCAGCTCCCCCAGAGGGGGAGTTCTTTACTCGACCAGCAATAATGTGAAACAACAGCGAAAGGCATTGCCCACCATGACCTACCAGGACCTCACCCTCGAACATCTGAACCACGTCGCCATCGTCACGCTCAACCGACCCGAGAAGATGAACGCGATGGGCCCGCGTCTCGTGCATGAACTGCTCGATGTGCTTGAATCAACGCGTCACGACGACTCCGTCAAGGCGATGGTCGTCACCGGCGCCGGCCGAGGCTTCTGCGCCGGCGCAGATGTCTCCGGCGGCGAAGCCGCGCGCCAGCTCACGGCGGAGCTCGACGAAGCGACTGGGTATCGCCGTCACAAGGAAGCACCGATCGGCCACTACGGCGTGCTGTTCTCCGCGCTGAACGACTACCCGAAGCCGATCGTCGCCGCCGTCAACGGCGCCGCCGCCGGAGCGGGGATGTCGTTGGCGCTGGCCTGCGACATCCGCCTGGCCTCGACCAACGCGCGCTTCATTAGCGCCTTCGTCCACCGCGCCATCGTCCCCGACACGGGCAGCACCTTCTACCTGCCGCAAATGCTGGGCAAGGGCCGAGCGCTCGAGCTGATGTACACCGGAGAGCCGCTCAACGCCGCCGACGCCGAGCGCTACGGTCTGACCAACCGAACTCTGGATCCCGAGACACTCGTCGAAGAAGCCATCGCGCTGGCCGAGAAGATCGCCCGAGGTCCGTCGCTGGCCATCGAGCTGACCAAGCGCCTCGTCAACAACCAGGCGCCGAGCTTCGACATGCAGGTCGAGCGAGAAGCCTGGGGGCTCGGAGTGACAGGCGCCTCTGAGGATCGGCAAGAGGGCATCGACAGCTTCCTCGAAAAGCGCCCCGCGCAATTCAGAGGGCGGTAGCGATCCCAAGCCCGCCCCCTTTGGGGGAGGTGCCCCGGAGGGGCGGAGGGGGGCAGAGGCGCCAATCTCGTTAGCCAACCCCTCCGTCCGGGAGCCCCCTCAGCCTACGGCAGCTCCCCCAACGGGGGAGCTCTTAGAAAAAAGGACGCAATCAAATGACCATTGTCATCACCGACGTCAAGGTCGAAGTCTTCAACTGGGAAACCCCCAACTGGCGTGTCGGTTCCGGCATGCGCTTCGGCGGAGCCAACCAGCTCTCCGTCGTCAGCGTCGAGACTGACGCCGGCGTCACCGGCAACGCCTTTCTCTCCAGACCGCAGCATCACGCGCAGGTCCTGATCGACGTGCTCAAGCCGCGCGTGATCGGCAAGAACGCGCAGGACATCGGCCGCATCTGGCACGACCTCTACAAGCAGAACCGCGCCGTCTCGACCGCTGCCATCGGCGCGATCGACATTGCCCTCTGGGACATCAACGGCAAACTTGCCAACCAGCCCATTCATCGACTGCTCGGCACCTGCAAGGACGAGGTCCCGGTCTATTCCTCGACCGCCTGGTGGGAAACTCCCGAGGATTACGCCGAGGAAGCGCTCCAGTTCCAGAACGACGGCTGGATCGCGCACAAGATCCACCCGCACGGCATCGCCAAGCCTGACATCGAAATCTGCAAGGCCGTCCGCGAAGCCGTCGGCGACGACATGATCCTGATGCTCGACAGCATGTGGAGCTATCAGTATGAAGACGCGATGCGCGTCGGACGTGCGATCGAGGATCTTAACTATTACTGGTACGAGGATCCGCTGGTCGAGGAAGACATCTACAACTACGTCAAGCTGCACCAGAAGCTGGACATCCCGATCATGTCAACCGAGTACGCGCCCGGCCGCTACTACGGCATGACGCAGTGGATCACGCAGTACGCGACCGACATCCTGCGCGGCGACGTCGCGGTGACCGGCGGGATCACGCCGCTCGTGCGACTCTGCCACCTGGCCGAGGGCTTCCAGATGAAGTGCGAGATCCACCACGGCGGCAACAGCCTCAACAACGTCGCCAACCTGCACGTGATCATGGCCGTCCCAAACTGCGAATTCTACGAGTACTTCCCCAGCACCGGAGGCTTCGTCTACGGCCTCGTCGAGGACATCGACATGTCTGGAGGCATGGTCTCCGCCCCAACCAACCCAGGCCTCGGCTTCGAGATCGATTGGGACCTAATCAAGTCCCAACACATCGCGACGCTGGAGTAACGGGGCTGGAGTAGCGGGGCGACCTATGCGCCGTACTCGGTGTACACCTCTTCGTCGTCGCCCCAGCAGAGGACTTCTCCGTCGGCGGTCAGTGCGCACGTGAAGTCGTTGCCAGCGTCGATATCGACAAACGTGCCGCTGGGCGAGTCGAGTTGCCCATCCCGATTGCTGCCCCAGCAACGCACTTCTCCTGAAGCCGTCAGACCACAAGCATGATTGAAGCCAACACTGATGCTGGCGAACTGAATCTGCGGCGCACTTGTGGCTCCCTGGCTTGAGCCGCCCCAGCACCTGACAAACCCGGCAATCGAACGGGCACAACCAAATCCAGACCCAAGACCGACCTCTACGAATCCCGCATCTGTTGGTGCGCCGCCAGGTCGGAATCTTTCTCCCCAACACACAATTCGCGTATCACCAGCGACCGCGCAGCTACGCCCCCAACTCACGCTGATCTGTGTGAATGCCCCGTTCGGCGCTTGATTCTCTCCATCTTCCTCATGTCCCCAGCAGCGGACCGTATCGAGTTCATCGATTCCGCAACCTCTCCCGGTACCAAGGCTGAGCTGAGTGAACCGGACGTCTCGATAGTCGAGATTCGGCGACGCCGGGGTCAGACCCCAACAGCGAATCTCGCCGTCGACTTTGATGCCGCAGCCGAACCAAGATCCCACCTCAATCGTCCGGTACGGACCGGGCGGAATTCTCCTCCCCGCCATCCACCACCTGCCTCCGCATTCCACTTCGCCCGATGTCAGAATCCCGCAGTGCAACCCACCCCCGACAGAAATTGCGACGTACTCACCTGGTGGCAAGTCAGTATGCGGCGGTGGCGGGACCGGTTCAGGGTCTTCACGTTCCTGTTGAACCTGCTCAGCGCCGTCCTCGGCCGCTGACGCGGAGGGCTGTGGCACTCGCTCAGCGTCCCCAGCGCATCCGTACATCGTGATCACAGCAACGAGCCCGAGCAGCAGATATCGCAGCCCACCCGGCCACGCTCGCCTCCGCCGCTCCTGGCTCAAGGAGTTCACCATGATCCAATCATCGCCACCACTCCGATGTTACCCGCCGGAACATACCGCGCACTTCGCTGGAGTAGCGATCTCACTAGCGCTTCAGTGGCGCGATTCTATCTGGCAGTTGCCCACGCTCCAGACGGGCCCACGCATCATCCAGTTCGCCAGCATGCTCTCGTGCCCAGCGCAACACTTGCCGCCTTTGGGTGTTGGGCAACCATCCGTCGACGATGCGAAGATCTCGGAGCCTGAGGGACGCCTCGTGCTCCACATACTTCACATGCACATGCGGCCACGCATGATCGTCGATTTGTATGCGGTCAATCACTTTGCCCCAACGGCACAGTTCAGGCACGGTTCAATCTGCCGCCGCCACCTCGACCGACTCCTTGGAGAATCCATGTAGGTCGATGCCCGTGATCCGCTCCCACAGGTGCCAACAGCAGAATTCCAGATCCCGACTCCAAGACACTTCGTTCTGCTGACGATCCAGAACGACTCCTTCGAATCCGCCGGGCTCCTGCCAACAAGCAGTGATTGGCTTGTCGACAAGGTGAGACATGTCCACCTCGCCACTGACACCGTCGTCGTACTCGAGGTAGAGCCGGTACCCATCTCGTGCCTCGACATGCGTCGCCTGTGGATACTTGATTGGTTCTGGAGCGGGACCCCACCACTCCAGGCTTACCTCCGCTGGTGGCCGCCCGAGCACACCGGCGTAAGCGCGATAGCCATCGATCCAGATGTCGTTGCCCAAACCGTCAGGCTGACCCCACCACAACGACGAGCCGCTAAAGCTAACGCATACGCTCTCGAAGAATGACCGGTCCTGCCACCTCGGTGGCGGACTCTGGCGAACGTCGTTGTCCTCAGAGACTGTCCACTCCACATAGTCAGCGGCGCCGAACTCCCCCGACACGCCGTCGCTGAACGAGACCCACACGCGAAACTCATCGCGAGGTTCAACAGCAGTGATCCTCGGGGTGTCGGGGAAGTCTTCCATAGCGCTAATCGTAGACAATCACCCCACGACCGTCCTCGCCCCGCTCGAGGGCCTGGAATGCCTCGTTGATTTCGTCCAGCGGGTACTTGCGCTGGACGATGTGATCGACCTCGATCCGGCCGTTGACGTAGGCATCGACCAGCGTCTCGAATGTCCGATGCGGCGAGGCCGAACCATAGTACGAGCCGACCATCGTCTTCTGCTTGCGCACCATGTCGACCAGGTCGAACGACCCCACAGCCTCCGTTGGCGCCAGTCCGACGATCACGCCCGTGCCGCCCTTGCCCAACGACTCAAACACCTGGTTCGCCGTCACATCGGAGCCGAAGGTGTCGAAGGCGAAATCAACGCCGCCATTCGAGAGTTCGACCACCGCTGCAGCAGCGTTGACATTGCGCGCGTTGACCGTGTCAGTCGCGCCGAACTTGCGGGCGAACTCAAGCTTGTGGTCATGGATGTCGACCGCGATGATCTTGCTCGCGTTGAGCATCTTCGCGCCCTGGATCGCGTTCAGACCGACCCCGCCAGCGCCAATCACGGCGACCGTCATCCCAGCACGCGCGGTCGGCTGGTTGATCACCGCGCCCACACCGGTCGTCACCGAGCAGCCAATCAGCGCCGCCACTTCCATAGGCACTGCATCCGGAATCGGGAAGCAGGCCTGCTGCGCCGTGACGACATGCTCGCCAAAGACGCCCAGCTTGCCCATCTGGAAGATTTCGCGCCCGGCATCGTCGCGCAGACGCACCGTGCCGTCGAGCAACCGCGATCCCGTGGCCTGGTGCAAGTCGCACAGTTGCGGCTCACCGCGACGACAAGTCGGGCACTGACCACAAGGGGTCACAAACGAAAGGATGCATCGGTCGCCAGGCTTCAGGCTCGTCACGCCCGGTCCGACTTCCTCAATCGTCCCCGCGCCCTCATGACCAAGCACCGACGGCAACGGAAACGCCGCCGTGCCATCCATGATGTGATGGTCCGAGGCGCAGATGCCCGCCGCACCCATCCGCACTCGCACTTCGCCATATTGCGGCTCGTCCTGGACCAGATCCTTGATCGTCAACGGAGTGTTCGGAGCTTCAAGTACGGCAGCACGCATGGCAGTCCCTCCCAGAAATCACAGTTCGAGCAAGCGTAACGCAGTGCCTCGCCGAAGCCCCCCGATCTTCGTCCCTCATACCCGCGCTCCGACGCGGGTATCTCGATGCATCCAGCGCAACTGTCTGTGCAACACTCGACGAGATTGCCGCAACAAGCGCGGCAATGACGGATTTCTGACAAAGCAGATGGCTAGAGTGAACACGCCCTCGTCCGTCATACCCGCGCTTGCCGCGGGTATCTCGATGCGTTCTGCACACTTGACATCAACCAGAACGGCGGCAGCGACAGGCGCGATCGCTCCGGTTCGGCCGTTAACGCAGTGCCTAGCCGAAGCCCCTGATCCTAGTCCGTCATACCCGCGCTCCGCCGCGGGTATCTCGATGCGTTCTGCACATTTGACATCAACCAGAACGGCGGCAGCGACAGGCGCGATCGCTCCGGTTCGGCCATTTGCGCAGTGCCTAGTCGAAGCCCCCGATCCTAGGTCGTCATACCCGCGCTTTGCCGCGGGTATCTCGATGCGTTCTGCACATTTGACATCAACCAGAACGACGTCAGCGACAGGCGCGATTGTTCCGACACGGCCGTTTGTGCTGCACTCGGCGAGATACCCGCGGCAAGCGCGGGTATGACGATCTCTTGTCGGCGCGGGTATGACGCTACTGCTTCGCCCACACGCCTCAGACCACCGATATCGGATGAGGCAACGGCTGATTGAACAGATACCCCTTCTGATTGAACGGCACCCGATCCGGCTGCGTGTTCCCCTGAACGTCCGTCGCGCGCGTCATCACCGTGTGCTCGCCTGATTGCGCGTCCCACTCAAACTCGAACGCCGTCCACGAGTACTCCTCCTGCGGCCGATCAACCACTGCCTGACTCCAGCTCTGACCGCGATCGTCGCTCCACTCCACCCCGGAAATCTGACCATGCGGTGAGTGAGCAAATCCCCGCAGCGTCTGCGCACCTGGCGACACCTCAGCCGGCCAAGGCAGCGCCAACGCGCTCTTGATCGACTGTTGAGTGATCACCCGTCCAGCCGCTTCGCCCTCCGACTCGTAGTCCTCGCCCTGCAAGACGTAGGACGTCGTGTTGTTCCGGGTCCACAGCCGCTCCGACGACACCTCAATCCGACCCAACCACTTGATCTGCGAGCTACCGACCCAGCCCGGCACAATCGCCCGAAGCGGGAATCCGTGATCTCTCGGCAGCGGCTTGCCATTCAGCCCATAGGCGAGCAGCGTGTCGGGGTGCATCGCCCGTTCGACGGGCAATACGCGACGAAATCCGCGCTCCGGCGACTCTCGATCCAACCCAACCAACAGCACACTCCGTGCGTCGCCGGAAATCCCAGCCAAGGTCAGCACATCAGCCAACGACACACCCTGCCATTCACCGTTGCTGATCGCGCCGCGACCCCATTGCTCTCCAGGAGTGGGACGCCCCTGCAGGCGATCAAACATGACGCGCCAATTGCCGGCGCATTCCAGATACGAGACCATCGCTCGACCAGGAAGTTCCATGATCTCTTCATAGCTCAATCGCAGCGACCGCTCGACCGCGTCGCCTTCGATCGTCAGCGACCAGTCATCCGCGGACAACTCCACGCTGTTCGAGTTGTTCCTGACAAAGAACAGCTCCGACGGCGTGATTAGACCTGGCATCAGCTCAAGTCGAGCCTCAAGCCCCGACCGTCCCTGCCGGATAAACGGCGTGGGGTCTTTGAACACAGTCTTCATCTCACCCACCTCCGGTTGATCACGCAAGCCGTGGGATACCGTCGGAATCTCATCCCCGCAAGCAGCCAGCACCGCAGCCGTCCCACCGGCGAGCAATAACGACAGGAACCGACGACGAGAAAGCCCCCGACGGTCTGCCAAACGCGAAAGTGCGTCGCCTACCGAGTCCTGAACCTGCACACGCATCGCGCCGTCATCCATCCATCTGGTTGGAGCACCAGAATATGCCTCTTCGCTCAGACTGACCCACCACAACCTCTTCCGTCATTGCCGCGCTCCGACGCGGCAATCTCGCCGCCTGCCTAACATCTGTGATGACTTCAGCGAGATAGCCCCGTCCCCTGCGGCACATCACCCCTGCGGCACATCACTTGGCTAACGCGACAACCCGGTGAGACGAAAGCACCCAGCAACTCCAGCAACCTTTAGCCTGACCGCCGACAGCCAACATCCACCCGCCGACCCAGGAAGAGCACCCGATGACCCTCGACCGAGACGACTTCAACGCCATCAGCAATGCAGCGGGCATCCAACCGAGCGACTCGGACCTCCAGTTCGTCGGCGATGGCGACCCCATCTACCCATCTCCGCTCCGTCTCGCTTCAGGAGTCTCGACCATCCTCGGCAACATCGCCGGCGTCGTCGATGACATCCGTCACCAACAGACTGGCCAGCGACAGACCGCGCAGATTCACATGGGACAGGCCGCTGTCGGCATCTCCTCGATGTGGGTGCTCAAGGTCAATGGCGTCAACGCGCTCGAGTCCATGCCCGATTCGCTCGCCCCCGGACAGGGGATTTTCCCAACCCGCGACGGCCGCTATCTCTATCTGCTCAGCGGCTTTCCACACATCGTCGAGCGCACCTTCGAGGTCCTCGGCTGCACGTACGACAACGTCGCCGAACATGTCGCCTCCCACGACTCCGCAGATCTTGAGGCGAAGTTGATTGACGCACAGCTCCCCGGCGTCGTCGTCAAGTCGCCGCAGGAATGGCTCGCCCACCCTCAGGGCAAGCTGCTGGCCGATGCGCCCGCCGTGATCATCGAGCGCATTGGCGATGCCCCAGCCAAACCGATTCCCGGCGGAGACCTGCCGCTCAACGGCATCCGCGTGATCGACAACACCAAGGTGCTCGCCGGTCCGACGATCTCTCGCACCCTCGCGGCGCTCGGCGCAGACGCCCTGCACATCGGCGCCCCCGGCGTCGCCGATATGCAAGCGGCCCAGGCCGACACCGGACACGGCAAGCGGCGCGCGCACGTTGACTTCGATACCGACGAAGGCAAGGACACGCTCTGGAATCTGATCGATGAAGCCGACATCTTCAGTCAGTCATATCGCGCCAGGTCGCTGGCTCGCCGCGGCCTCAGTCCGGAGGCATTGGCGGAGCGCCGACCGGGGATCATCTACATCTCCGAGAATGCGTACGGACAGTTCGGTCCTTGGCAGGAAAAGCGAGGCTTCGACGGCAATGTCCAGGCCGCGACTGGCATCCACCACGTCCAACAAAAGGACCTGACCAGCATGATGGGCACCGGACCTGCGATCGCACTCAACGACTACGGCACCGGCTACTGGGGAGCCTACGGTGCCCTCGAAGCCCTCCGCCGCCGGGCCGTCGAGGGAGGAAGCTGGCACGTCAAAGTCGCGCTCGGCCAGACCGCCGCCTGGTTCCTGAGGCTGGGGACCCCACACAAGATCGAAGACGCCGACCCCGACGAAGGCTACCGATTAGCCGACAAGTACAGCGAAGATGTCGACTCCGACTACGGAACCCTCACCCGCCTCAGCTTCCCCATCCACTTCAGCGACATCACCCCCAAGTGGGGCCGAACCGTAAAGCCCGGCACCCATGAGGCGGTGTGGCTGTAGAGCCCTTGAGCAAGGGAGTGAACAAGGGAGCGTTCCTACCTCATCGCCACATCGGGGTCCGTCGGGCGGGGAATCTCGTACCACGCCTGATCGCAGAACTCCAGGTCCTCCTCAGTCAACTCGATCTCCGAGTAACCCAGCGAATCCACGATCTGCTCCGGCCGCGACGCGCCGACGATCGCCGATGTGATCCCGTCCTGGGCGAGAACCCATGCAATCGCCGCGTGCGTGATGCTCATCTCGCGCTCGGCAAAGTAGCGCTGTAGACGGGCGACCTGCTCAAACTGAATCTCGTCCCAGTAGCGCTTCCGGTATCGAGGACCCGCGTTGCCCAGCGTGAAGCGGGTGTCGTCCTGCAAATCCTCGGTGTTGCGGTACTTGCCGGTCAGGAACCCACCGGCCAGCGGGTTGTATGCGATGATCCCGACACCCTGGTCGCGACAGAGCGGGAGTAGATCGGACTCGATGTCTCGCCAGAGGATGTTGTAGCGCGGCTGATCGCAATCAAACCGCGCAATTCCTGCCTGGTCCGACGCACCCAGCGCCAGCGCCAACTGCCAGGCCCGATAATTCGACGCGCCCACATATCGCACCTTGCCCCAGCGCACCAGATCATCCAGCGCGCGCATGGTTTCCTCAATGGGCGTGTTCGGGTCCGGCCCGTGCAGCTGGTAGAGGTCGATGTAATCGGTTCCCAGACGCCGCAGCGACTCGTCGACGGCCGAGAGAATGTGCTGCCGCGAGGTGCCGCGCTGGTTGGGCGACGGTCCCATCGGGGCCGAGCACTTGGTCGCCAGCACGACCTGGTCGCGCGGCCTGCCGGCCAGCCAGCGTCCGACGATGGACTCGGTCGTGCCGGCCTCGTTCGTGCCCAGCGGGTAGACGTTGGCCGTGTCGATGAAGTTGACACCACCATCAAAGGCTGCGTCCATAATCCGGAACGCCTCTTCGGCCTCGGTCTGGAAACCAAACGTCATCGTCCCCAGACAGATCTCTGAGACACGCAGTCCAGTCCGTCCCATTCGTCGGTGTTTCATCGTTTGTCCTCCATTCGTACTGACATTCTCGCCATGCTAGCTCTCGCTTGTCGCCCTGAAGTACACCGCAGACGTCGGATCTTGCCCGACCGCTGCGCCGTATAGCTGCAGATCCGATGTGAGCAACAGCCGTTCTGCCGAAGCCACTTCAAGGAGCGCTACGTCGGTCAGGCCAAGGCGTGTAAACTCCAGATGCCTTGCAGCATCTTTGCTGGGTACGACAATCTCAAGCTCATCTTCAATCAACTTACGCAACGTCGCTGTGAGCGCAGTTCCTATCGATCCCCGCTGCGCCCTCAGAAGGTTTGACGCCTCAGTCAACGTGTTTGGGGTGACGAGAATGCGACCTGGCGACTTAAGCATGCCGACCAAGTGATCGTAGTCGTCAATAGTATATTGCTTGAGTCGTCGATGTCGACTTATGTGCTGTCGATCATATCTGCCGACAATCAGCAGCACGAGCAGATTGGCATCTACCAGGTAGTCAGTCACCGTTACACGCTACTCGTGAGGATCGGCAAACTGCAAGATACGATCCTTGACCGCAAGTATCTTGCTGCCATCCTCAGTCATTCTGATCTGTTTGTATGCCCGATTCGTTGGTAGCTCAAAGCCGATGTGCCCACTCGTCTTTGGCGAGGCCCACGGCCGGGTGAAACCGACTGTTACCCGCCACTCATCTGTTTCGTGGTCGAAGTCGATCTCTTCGAGTGCCACCTCTGCAATGTTCTCTTCAGCAAACAGTTCAGCCACGTATCGTTTCGCATACGAAACAGCCTCTTTTGCATCCATGAGGCCCTCCTCTCGCTCTCTACCCAGCTTACCGCAACTGTCTGATAACGTCCTCGTCTAGACGCTGGAAATACTCGGGATCGTTGTCTCCGCGACGACCGAACATGATCTCGTCGATCCCATACTCGATAAACTCGCCGATCCGCTCCGCAATCTGGTCGGCCGTACCATTCAACGTACCAGGACCAACACGATCCTCCCACGCCTTCGCTTCCGACTCATCATCAGTCAACAGGCACGGCATCAACGCGGTAATCTTAATCTCCGTTGGATCTCGACCGATATCCTCACAATGCGCGTGGAGAATGTCAACTTTCTCCTTCAGTAGTTCCACCGACATCCCACGACCAGCCCAGCCATCCAGGTTCATGATGTCGCCGTACATAGCCAGCGTTCTTAACGTTCGCTTTGGACCGGTCCCGCCCACCAAAATCGGAATCGGATGATCATAGCTACCCGGCGACAACGGTGCGTCGTCAAGCGAATAGTACTGACCGTCGAATGTGACTCTGCCACCATCGCTATGAATGATGCTGCGCAGCATCTTGCATGCTTCCTCAAACCGATCCTGACGCTCCTTCATGCTGGGAAAGTCCCAGCCGTAGGCCTGGTGCTCACGCAGGAACCACGACGCCCCGATGCCTAATGTGAAGCGTCCGTGCGAAATGTGATCGACCGATCCGGCGATCTTCGCCACCAGACCCGGATTACGGTACGTATTGCCCAGCACCAGGTGCCCAATCCGCAGCGTCTCCGTACACGCCCCGACGGCCGCCGCCAACGAAAACGCCTCGAATGCCTCACGACCCTCAACCTCTTTCCCCCGATTCGGTGGAACAAAGTGATCGGCGAACCAGATCGAGTCGTAGCGCCCCGCATCCATCGTCTGCGCGACTTCGCGAATCTCATCCCACGACGTCAGATACGCCGAAACCTGGGCTCCAAACTGCACGTCTGCCATGCCGACACCTCGCTTCCTTGCGGTTGGACTACAGCGCCATTCTAGGCGCGGGCTCGGCCTGCACTGCCGGTGGTACTCTGACCGCTGGCGCCCACCGGTCGCGCCTCTACGAATCTCAGGAGCTTACGAACCATGCGCGTACTCGTGATGCCCGGACTCACACTGCCCGAAGTCTCCGACGCCCAACTTGAGGCGATCCGTGCCGCCGCAGGATCTGAGGCCGATGTCGTCGTTGCCAACAACCGCGAAGACGCCATGGAGATGATCGCCGACGCCGAAGTCCTGCTCGGCTACCTCACGCCCGAACTCTTCGCCGAGGCCAAGGAACTCAAATGGGTCCACGCCACCGCATCCGGTGTCGACGGCTACCTGTTCGACGAATTCAAGAACGCCGATATCCCGCTCACCGGCGAAAAAGGCCTCGTCGGACCGCACCTGGCCGACCACGCCTTCGCACTGCTCCTCGCACTGGCTCGATCACTCAAACCGGCCATGCAACTCAAGGGCGAGGCCTGGAGCGGTCGCGTTCCGATGCGCCGCGCCGCCTTCGAACTCTCCGGTCTGACGATGGGCATCGTCGGATTCGGCGGCACCGGACGCGCCATCTCGGAGCGCGCCAACGGCTTCGGAATGAACGTCCGAGCCGTCGATGCCCTCGCCGTCCGAGGCACACCGATCGTTCCCGTCGTCGGCCACATGAACCAGCTCGACACCCTCCTGGAGAAGTCCGATGTCGTCGCCGTCTGCACGCCGCTGACCTCCGAGACGCACCACCTCTTCAACGCCGAGAGCATCGCCAAGATGAAGCCGGGCGCCGTCATCGTCAACGTCACCCGAGGCGAAATCATCCACCTGGAAGCGCTGATCGAGGCCGTCGAATCCGGCCACCTCAGAGGCGCAGCGCTCGATGTCGTCGAAGGCGAACCGCTGCCCGCAGACCATCCGGTCTTCGACGTTGACAACATCGTCATGACCCCACATACCGCCGGCGCATCCCAGCTCCGTGCCGGACGCAACGTCGAGCGTTTCTGCGAAAATCTCCGCCGCTACCGAGGCAGCCGAGAACTCGTCGGAGAAGTCGACAAGCAAGCCGGCTTCTGATCTCCCAAGACCTCCCCCTCTGTGGGAGGTGCCCCATAGGAGCCTGCCCCCGGCTCGGACGGGGGGCGGAGGGGGCCCGCCGATGAACTACCAGGCCGACTACCAGGCCGAACTCGAGGCCTCCCAGGAAGCCGCCCACCGAGCTGGCGACATCCTTCAGCGCTACCAGAAATCGGGCGCTCGTTACGGCTGGAAAGAAAGTGGACGCACCCAGGGCTTCAGCTACGAAGTCGTCTCCGAAGCCGATGTAGAGGTAGACGCCGCCCTCCGCGAAACCCTGCTGGGAGCCTTCCCCGACGACGGCTGGCTCTCCGAAGAGGGCGACGACGACCACCAACGTCTGACCAAACGTCGCGTCTGGATCGTTGACCCGCTCGACGGCACACGTGAGTTTCTACAGGGCGTGCCCGAGTACTCCGTGTCGATCGCGCTCGCATTCAACGGAGAAGCCGTCCTCGGCACGATCTACAATCCGGCTGCCGACGAGATGTTCAACGCCACCACGGAATCCCAGGACGAGCAATTCGAACTGGAGTCTGTCCAGTCATTGACCGATAGCTACATGCTCGTTGGACGCGGCGAGTGGCACTACGGCGACCTCCCGCCAGTTCCCGAGGGCACCAAGGTCATGCCAGTTGGATCTATCGCCTATCGAATGGCGCTGCTCGCCACGGGCAAAGGCTGCCTCGTCTTCACGGCCGGGCGCCGAAGCGAATGGGACATCGCCGCCGGAACCGCCTTGCTCGCCGCCGCCGGAGCCACCGTCACAGACATCGACGGCAACCCACTTCAATTCAATCAAGCCAAGCCGTCAGTCAAAGGCCTCATCGCCGCCAGTCCCAACATTCATGGCGAAGCACGCCAGATGTGGCAGAACTCAGGCTGGTACATCCACTGAATCAGGGCATTCCCAGTCCCCGCTTCGCGAAGACCTTTGAACAATCGTGTTCCCAATCCTTCTGAGCTCCTGTAGGGGCGACCCTTGTGGTCGCCCGCGTTGGCGATTGCATTACTGACTAGATAGGAGCAGCAGAGCGGGCGACCACAAGGGTCGCCCTTACAACCTGACCAATAGCGCACCGACCGATTCACGCGCAGGTCTCCTTCACGCGAGGACTCGCGTTGGCAAAGCCCAGGCTGCTCGGATAGGTCGCGGTTGACCAGATACCGGCGACAAACATTGCCGACGATAAGTAGCCAGGGAAGGAGCAGCCCCCCCCCGCTCGGAGGCGGGGACGGTTGAGGGGTTTTGCATCGGTCTCCGTGAAGCGGGGACTGGGAACCCGCACCATCTGCCCTACTCCGACGCGTACAACCCCAACTCGCTCCGCTGCAGATCATCCCCGACCAGCTTCAGAATCTTCTCCAGCTGATCGAAGTCCCACTCACCGACAAACGAAATCGCCGACCCTTCGGCTCCCGCTCGACCTGTCCGGCCGACTCGATGCACGTAGTCCTCAGCAGTCTGCGGCAGATCGAAGTTGACCACGTGCTGCACATCGGGAATGTCGAGTCCGCGCGCGGCGACATCCGTGGCGACCAAGAACTGCAGTTCGCCCGAACGGAACTGTCCCATCACCCGGTCGCGCTTGCGCTGATCGCGGTCGCCGTGAATCGCATCCGCGTTGAGCCCGCGACCCAGCAGACGCTTGACCAGCCGGTCGACCGTCACCTTCATGTTGCAGAAGACCAGCGTCCGACCAGTCAGCTCAGGCAGCAACTCTTCCACCGCGCGGATCTTGTCGCGATCGGCGACCTCGAAGTAGCGCTGTGTGATGCCCTCCGCCGTCGTGACTTCGGGTGCAATGTGCACATGCTCAGGCTCGTGCATGAACTGGTGAATCAGCGACTTGATTGGCGTGGGGATCGTGGCCGAGAACAGCGCTGTCTGACGATCGTCGGGACAACGACGCAGGATTCGTCGCATGTCGGGATAGAAGCCGATATCGAGCATCCGGTCGGCCTCGTCCAGTACAGCCATCCGCACATTGCCCAGACGCAGGGTGCGCCGTTCCAGGTGATCAATCACCCGACCCGGCGTGCCGACGACAATCTGCGGTCGGCGTTCCAGGTTGGCGAAGTCATCCGTCAGCCGACGACCACCCATCAGCACGGTCGCCTCCAGGCCCGCTGCCCGAGCAAAGTAGTCCAGCACCGAGCCGACCTGTTGTGCCAGTTCGCGCGTTGGCGTCAGCACGATGGACTGGCACTCACCCAGATCCGGGTCACAGCATTCAACCGCTGGCAGACCAAACGCCACGGTTTTGCCTGTGCCAGTCTGCGCCTGTCCGACCACATCGTGACCATTCATCAGCAACGGAACTGACTGCTCCTGGATCGGTGTCGGTTCCTCAAACTTCAGCGCCGTCAGCGCCGAGAGCATCCGCTCGGACAGGCCCAGCGCCGCAAACGACGCTGGCCAGCTCTCGGGCGAGATCTCGTCCAACTCATCAAGCGGTGGCAGATGGTAGCCGCCAGAGAGCAACGCCTTCTGCGTCGCGCTCTGGGCACCGCGCGGCGGGCCCGCCGACCTACCCTCTCCATCCCGAGACCGCCGCCGGTTGCGGCGACGACGCTTAGGGGCGTCCGAGCTGTCCGGTCGAGCCTGTTGAGCCGGTTGAGGCGGTTGAACCCGTCGAGGCGGCTCCGCCGCTCCACCTGCGGCTCCGGACGCTGGCTGCCGCTCGGTAGTGACCGGTCGAGGCTTGCGCTTGCGCCGCCGACGACGCGGTCGCGGCTCCGACGGCGCAGCGCCGTTCTCGGTGCTCGACCGCGAGGGAGGCGACGAAGGCGTCGGCGGAGGTGCCTGCTGAGGCGCCGGCGGGGGCGATGGCGGGCTGGGAGCGGGACTTGGAGAGGAGTCAGAGGAGGGTTTTGCAAACAGGCGCCGAAGAATACTCAAACGTTCCACCACAGCTATGCGAGCGATACGCAGCTCGCGCGATTCACTTCAACAGTTGGTTTCAGCCTACCAGCCGCGCAGTCGGTTCACTTCGACAACGCCGGTGACAGCGCGATCAGTGGTATTCGGCGCGACGTTTTCTCCTGGTAGTCGGCATAGTTCGAGTACATCCCCAGCAACTGTTGCCACACCGCTTCGCGCTCGTCGCCTTCCAGCTCCGACGCCACCATCGACTCCGACCCTCGCGCCGCCGACCAGATCCGGCAGTGCGCCTCTGCCTTGAGATTCTTCCACCACTCGGGATGCTCAGAGTGCCCGCCGTAGGAAGCCACCACAATCACTCGAGACCCATCATCCAGATACAGCAACAACACCGGTCGCTCACGCCCCGACTTCCGGCCCACCGTCCAAAGCCGAAGCGTCGGAGGCCCCTGCAGCCGTCCACGCATCAACGTAAAGATCGGCTGTTGGAAGCGAGTCAGAGCCCGAATCAGTCGTGGTCCCATGGCCAAATGCTAGCGGTTTCAGTACCCGCTACGTGAAGCAGCAGGACGTGTTCCCAATCCTTCTGAGCTCCTGTAGGGGCGACCCTTGTGGTCGCCCGCGTTGGCGATTGCATGACTGACTAGCTAGGGCGTGTTCACATGGGGCGGTTCAGTCCAGGATCTCCCGTCATACCCGCGCTTGCCGTGGGTATCTCGCTGTATTTGACGCAACTGTCTGTGAAAACCTCTACGAGATTGCCGCGACAAGCGCGGCAATGACGGAACTCTGGTTAAGCAGATGGCTAGCGTGAACACGCCCTAGGAGCGGCAGAGCGGGCGACCACAAGGGTCGCCCCTTCAACCTGACCAATAGTGCACCGACCGATCTACGCACAGGTCTCTCGCAGGGGGAGGTGCCGAAAGCCTGCCCCGGGCTTGAGGCGGAGGGGGTCCCCTCCCCCGCAAGAGACCAACACACAACCCCATTGCCCATCCCCGCCTCCAAGCAAGTCCTCACGGAATGGCGAAACACCGCCGAAACATCCAACACAACTCCGAAATGTACGCGCAACCGAAATGAAATGTGGGCGCAACTCTGACGAAACCATCGCAGCCTCGACCTTCCATACGTTGCTTTCAGACCGGAACTCGGGAAGGGAGGCTTCTGTGACAATAGCCCGCACGTTAGCCGGTAACGTTAGGACTTCGCCTGCTTGGACATTTGTGTCGGTAGGCGCCGTCCGCAAACCAGGACTGGGGTTGTTCCTCGGTATCCTGACTGGCCTGTTGGCCACATTTGGCATTGCCTACGGGCAGACCGTTGAGGAGAACGCTGCGGCGCTCGCCGATATCGTCCTCGCCGTCGATACGATCTGGTTCGTCATCGCCGGCATCCTGGTGTTCTTCATGCAGGCTGGCTTCGGTTTACTCGAAGCCGGCTTTGTACGAGTCAAGAACACCGCCAACATCCTGATGAAGAACGTGCTCGACGCCTCGCTCGGCGCGGTCGTCTGGTGGGCCGTTGGATTCGGCTTCGCCTTCGGCGGTTCGCAGGGCGGACTGATCGGCGGCGACTCGTTCTTCCCCGCGCTCGGTGGCCTGACAGACACGTCTGGCGGCGTCTCTGAGGCGGCCGTGTTTTTCTTCCAGTGGGCATTCGCCGCGACCGCCGCGACCATCGTCTCCGGCGCCCTGGCCGAACGCACCAAGTTCAGCGCCTACCTGTTCTACACGGTGTTCGTGACCGGGATCATCTACCCGATCGTGATTCACTGGGGTTGGGGCGGCGGCTGGCTCGGCGAGCGTGGCTTCATGGACTACGCCGGTTCCACCCTCGTCCACTCCGTCGGTGCATGGGCCGGACTGATGGGCGCCATCCTCGTCGGACCGCGCATCGGCAAGTACGTCGGCTCGGAAATCCGCGCCATCCCCGGCCACAACATGACCCTCGCCACACTGGGCATGTTCATCCTCTGGTTCGGCTGGTACGGATTCAACCCCGGCTCAACCCTCGGACTCTCCGGCGGACTCGCGACTGAGGCTGCCTGGATCGCCATCAATACCACACTCTCCGCAGGCGCAGGCGCCATCGTCGCCGTCGCGGTTGCCAAGATGCGCTACGGCAAGGCCGACCTCGGTCTCACGCTCAACGGCGCACTCGCCGGACTCGTGTCGATCACCGCAGGCTGTGGCTTCGTTGAGCCCTGGGCAGCCCTGATCATCGGCGCCATCGGCGGTGGACTGGTCGTCCTCTCGGTCGAGTTCTTCGACAAAGTCAAGATCGACGACCCCGTCGGCGCCATCTCCGTCCACGGCACCTGCGGTGTCTGGGGCACGCTCGCGGTGGGCCTCTTCGCCACGGCCGGCGCGGCCGAGGCCTGGGGCGCACCTGGACACGGCCTCTTCATGGGCGGCGGCTTCCGCGCCCTGTTCGAGCAGCTGATCGGCGTGCTGGCCATCTTCGCCTGGGTCACCGTGACCGCTGGCATCCTGTTCTTCATCATCAAGAACACCATCGGACTGCGCGTCTCGGAGAACGAGGAACTCGCCGGACTCGATGTCCAGGAACACGGCATCGGCGCCTACCCCGAGTTCCCGACGGTCTCGCCAGGAGTCGCCGTGGAAGTCTCAGCGGGCGAGGAATCCCCCGCAGCCGGCTCCGCCAGCAGAGGCGGCGACTAAGCGAGAAGTCGGAGCCCCCCCCCCCTTGTCACTCCGTGACACCTCCCCCCGCTCCGGCGGGGGGAGAAGGGGAACCGGCACAATAGAGGGGCCCTCACCCTCACGCTCTCCCTCAGGGAAAGCGGGAACAGAAACAGGAAAGGCAACACGATCATGAAAATGGTGATCGCCATCATCCGCCCCGAGCGACTCTCCGTCGTTCGCACGGCGCTCGAGGCCATCGGCATCGTCTCGATGACCATCTCCGAAGTCCGCGGACGCGGCGCTCAGAAGGGTGTCGTCCAGGAGTTCCGCGGACAGCAAGTGCAGGTCGACTACCTGCCCAAAATCAAGATCGAAATCGTGATCAACACCACGCCGCTCGACGACGTGATCGACGCGATTCTCGACAACGCAGGTTCCGGCAACATCGGCGACGGAAAAATCTTCGTCCTCGATGTCGAGGACGCCGTGCGAGTCCGCACCCGTGAACGGGGCCCGGCCGCCGTCTAACAGCCTGACACCGCTCAGGCGGTGGCGACCGACGGCCTATCCCCCTCCGCGGGGACCGGTTGGGGCGGGGGCAGCTCTCCGGAGCAGCCCCCGCTTCATGCGTTTCTGACGGAGCCCCCTCCGTCACGTCGTGACACCTCCCCCAGAGGGGGAGGTCTGTTCGGTCTACCCTGACCTCCCCATGACCCTCACGATCGAACTCCTCCCCGACCCCGCCGCCAACGATCTCCGACTCACCCAACTCGCGGCCCAACGACCCTCACCGCTCTCCCGACTCAACATCCTCCACGGCTCCGCGCTGCAACGACTCTCCACGCAGCGCATGCTCGCCGAGGCCAATGGCGGTGCGCTCGCCGGGGTCTATGGATTCACCCCGGTCGACCTCGCACAGGCCGCAGCAAGCTTCGGCAACGCGCCGTCTCGCAAAAGCTGGCCTGTCGGCGCCGATCTGACCACCCTGAAACACGTCCTGCGACATGTCCAGCGAGACCTGAAGCTGGAAGCGCTCGACCCGCAAGCGCCCGGCGTCGCCGCCGCGCTGCTGCGCAGCCTCACCGACCTGAGAGAGGCCGCACTCACAGCGGACGACCTACCCGACGGCGACCTCAAGCTCGTCTTCAACGCCTGGCGCGAAGCGACCGCAGACATCGCCGACCGCACGTCCCGATACGAGGACGCCACCAGCGCGTCGACACCCGACCGTGCATTCATCGAGGCCCTGGGTGGCGCGCCGTTAATTGTCTCAGGCATCTACGACCTCACCCGCATCCAACGACTCCTGTTCAAGCGCCTCGCCCAAGCAACGGACGTCCGGATATTGCTCGTCGCACCATCCAATGATCCGGCGTCGCCGCCGCGGAGGACCGTGTCCGCAATCCGACGAGAACTGAACGTCCGCGTGATCGGTTCCCAGCTTCCTCCAGCCGATGTCGCTCCAGACCACTACTTCAGTGTTGGCGACCCGACGGCTGAGGCCGACGAAATCGCCGCTCGCATCCTCGATCTCGCCAACGACGGCACCGCCTTTCACCGCATCGCCATCCTGCATCAGCAAGGCGCTCCGACCGACGATCGTCTCTGCGCCGCACTGGAGCGTGCCGACATCCCAACCTGGAGAATCGCTGGACGCCAACTGGCGCGGACACCGATCGGCCACGCCGCCCAGCGGCTCGCCCGGGTCCTGCTCAGCCCTGAGACCGTCGAACGCGCCGAGTTGCTCGACTGGCTATCGCATCGGTCGCTGCGCCAACGACTGCTCGATCACCACCGACATCCTGCCCAGTGGGAGCGCGTCTCAGTCGACGCCGGACTCACGCGCAATCTCTTCGCCATGGAAGATCGACTGAATCTATGGAGCGAAACGACGCCGAGCCGTGACGCCAAAGACCTGGTCAACATCGTCCGCGACCTCAGCACCCGCAGCCGCAACTTGCAAGATGCCGATTCCTGGACCGAAGCATCCGATCTCCTGCTCGAAGCGTTCGATCAATACTTCGACGGTTCGGCTGACCAGTCGCCCGACCAGTCGGCCGAACCGTCGGCCGACCATGCCCTCCGACACGCCGCTCGCGGGATCCTCGACCAACTGCGCAGCCACGACAGGCTCGGCTCCGATTGGTCAGCTCAGGATGGACTCACCGCGCTGGGACGGGCCATGAGTTCACGAGTAGTTCGCGACCCGCGTCGCCTCATCGGCGGTGTCAACATTGGCGCAGCCACCGGACCTGCTCGAGGCATCCGGTTCGACGCCATCTTCGCCGCCGGAGTCGCCGAACGCATCTTCCCGGCCGTCGGTCGGCAGGACCCACTGCTCACCGACGCCGACCGGGCAACAATCAACGAGCAAATCCCCGACGCGCTCGCACTGCAGCGTGATCGCGGCGACAGCGACCGCCATGCATGGCAGCTCATGCGTCGCGCCGCGCGACGACAGTTCAGCGCAAGCTGGAGTCGGCGGAGCAGCGCCGTCGGCGGTCCAGCCCGGCCATCCTCGCTCATCCTCGAGACAGCCGCCGACTCATCTGCACAGGCCATCCAACCAGTCACCGAATCCTCGCTCTACGAAACGGGACGCATCCAACGGATCGACTCCGCCACCGTCACTCGGCTGCCGACCCCTGCCGAAATCGCATTGGACGACTGGACAGCCACAGTCGCTGCGCCCGATGAACGTTCCTTCGATCTCGCCCTGCTCGCATCGCCCGACTCCGATACGCGCGCAGCCCTGGCCGAGCTCTGGCCCCAGGCGCAAGCCGCCGAGCACGCTCGACTCCAACGCAACGCATCCGTCTTCACCGACTTCGACGGCCAACTCGATTCAGCCCGGATTCCCACCCTGATCGGAGACGACTGGCGACCGCTCGAGCGAACCTGGTCCGCCAACGACCTCGAAACCTTCGTCACCTGCCCCTATCGCTTCTACCTGCGCTACATCGTCAACGCCCGAGCCGACGACGAACCCGCCCGACCCGATCAGCCTCGACGTGACATCCTCGGTCGTCTAACACGCCAAATCCTCTCCATCTGGGCGCAGGCCTGGGTAAGCGACAACGCCGACCATAATTGGCTCGACTACACCAGCACCGAGGCCTCACTCAGCGAGGTCGCTCAGCATCTCCTGGACACTGCGGCCGAGGCCGACGCGCTCGGTCCGCCAGCATCAGTCCCCGCATTGCGACACGAGGTGTCCGAAGACCTTGATCGCGTGCGCCGACTTGAGGCATCCGACGCGCGCGACGGCTGGAGCCCCGTGGTGATGGACACCAAATTCGAGGACGCGCCCATCCGCGTTACTGGGGGCAGGAGCATCCACTTCAGCGGCCGCATCGACCGGATCGACCAACACACCGACGGCCGTCAGCGCGCACTCTCTTACTTCACCGGCAAATCGCTACCCGACGTTCGAGGTTTCGTCAACGGTTCTTCGCTTCTGGCCATCGCCAACCTCACCGCCCTCACGCAGCGGGGAGTGCCAATCCGTCAGGCGGAAGTCGAACTGCGCTCAGCGACCCGACAGGGAGATTTCGTCTCGCAAACTCTGCAAGGTGAATCGCTCACGACCCGCGGAGGCCGTTCCGCGCCCAGCGATGGTGAACGGCTGCGAGACACCTTCGCCCTCATCGCCGACCAGCTCGAATCGGCCAACTTTATCCCCTACCCCGGCCATCCAGCGAGAGAACGGCCCAACTGCCGCCATTGCCCCTACGAATCCACCTGCACCGCCGACATCGCCCAGCGCTATCAGAAGAAGTCGAGACAAGACCAGGACGCCGTCCGCCAGTTAGAAATCCTGAGACGGCAACGACTATGACCGCAAACAACAGGAGTACCCCGCACCATCCCCACCTCGGTTATAGCCGCGATCCCCACCTCCGTCATACCCGCGCTCCGTCGCGGGTATCTCGCAGCACACACCTCATACGTCAGCTACTGACTCATCCAGTAGCAGCATGCGACCCTTCCCGCTCCAACGTTGCCTCACCACTCATCGAGATTCCCGCGGCGAAGCGCGGGAATGACGTGAATCTATGACCGACCAATTGCCGAAACCCGCCGACGACGATGTCCGCCAACGCATCATCAACGACCTCGACACCTCGTTCTTCCTCGAGGCCGGCGCCGGCTCGGGCAAAACATCGGTGATCGTCGCACGCGTCGTCAACCTGGTCCGTAATGGCCGCTCGCTCGACGAGATCGTCGCCATCACCTTCACCGAGAAAGCAGCCGGAGAGCTCCGTGAGCGGATCCGCGCCGAGCTTGCCGCCGCTGGCCTGCACGATGCCCTGCGCGATGTCGACGCCGCGCAAATCCAGACAATCCACGCCTTCGCCGCCAATATCCTGCGTGAGCGCTCGCTCGATGCCGGGCTCGATCCCGATTTCAACGTCCTCGACCAACTCCAGGCCGACCTACGATTCGCCCAGTCCTGGCGCTCCTGGTTATGGAGCAACGACGCACCCCAAGAACCGTTGCAGCAGGCCTTCGACCTGGGTCTCGAGTTGCGAGACCTCCAGCTCGCTGCCGAGCAACTCGCCCGCAACCGCGATCTCACAGGACCATTCAGCGACCACCGACCGCCAGAGGAGGTCCCTGAAGACCAACGCCAGCGCGACACCGCACTGGCCGAATTGACCGCGGCGCTGCGTGAGTTCATCGAACAGGACGCCAATCAGCGCCGGATTGACGGTCTACTCACCTACGACGACCTCCTGCTCGAAGCGCGCAATCTCCTGGTTCGCTCGAAACAGGCCCGCGAGGATCTCCGAAGCAGATTCCGAACCATCCTCGTCGACGAGTTCCAGGACACCGATCCCTTGCAAGCCCAGATCACCCTGTTGCTGGCCGCCGAACCGGACACCGACGACTGGACTCAGGCCACGCCCGGTCCCGGGCGTCTTGTTCTGGCTGGCGACCCCAAGCAGTCGATCTACCGCTTCCGCCGAGCCGACATCGACATCTTCGAGCAGGTGCGGGACATCTTTCTCGCCGCGCCGGAGACATCGGCCATCGCCAGATTGACCGTCAACTTCCGCGCCCGTCCTCAGCTCTGCGACTGGCACAACGCGGTGTTGCCGGGCATCATCAAGCCAGATCAGGACTATCCACGCGCGCAAGCCCGCTGGGAAGCGACCGTGCCATATCGAACAGACCGCGGACCCGGCGTGGCTGTGATTCCTTCCAATCGGCAATACGACCGAGCGCCAGAAGCTCGCAGCGCCGAAGCAACACTGATCGCCAACCTGATCACGCACATGCAACAGGACGACGCAACACTCGGCCACATACCAACACCGGCGGGCCCGCGATTCCCCGAATTCCGCGACATCGCCATACTCGTCCGCACCAGGACGGGCGCCGACCTCTACACCACTGCGCTCGATCGGGCAGGGATTCCCTATCACTTCGACAGCGGCCAAGGTTTCTATCAGAAGCCCGAAATCCGAGCGATCGCCCACCTGTTGCAGGCGCTGGACGACCCAACCGACGAAGTAGCAGTCCTCGCAACACTCAAGTCGCCGCTCGTCGCCGCCTCCGACACCGAGCTCCTCGAGCTGCGCGCGGCCTTCGGTGCACAACCAATCCGACTGGACGCCGACCTGATACCGGATGCCTACGAGGGCAGGCTCCGAGCCCCGATCGAGTTCCTTGGCGCACTGCGAGACGATCTGACCGGCTTCGGGTTGCCCGAGCTGATTGATCACGTCATTCGCGCGTCGGGACTGTTGCTCGCTCAGGCCGTTGGAGTCCAGTACAGCCAGATGCGTCAGCGCCAGGCCAACCTGCGCATGCTCGTCCAGCGGGCCGCCCATTTCGCCGACAACAACGACGACAGCCTGCGGCCCTTCGTGCGTTGGCTCTCGCAACGTGGAGTCCGCAACCTGCCCGAGTCGGAATCGCCGACCACCGAAGCCGACGACGACGCCGTCCGCTTCCTCACGATCCACCAGGCCAAGGGACTGGAGTTCCCCATCGTGATCGTGCCCAAGCCCCAGGACCAGCCAGCCTCGGGCAACCAGTTCATCGTCGACCGGCCAAACCAGCGCGTCGAGTTCAAGCTCGGCGACGACCGTACACCCTTCCGCACGCCCGGGTACGCCATCGCCGAGCGAACAGACCGCGCCTACGCCGATGCTGAAGCGAGGCGCATGCTCTACGTCGCCGCCACCCGAGCTCGCGATTGGCTAATTCTGCCCTCATTCCCCGCCGACAGCATCTCGCGCCGAGACTCGTTCCACACCTACCTCGATGACGCAGTGCCGCATTGGCTCACCCGCGACGCCGATCCAAACACGCTCGTCGTCGGACCAAGAACCTTCGATGCAGCACCGTCGCCCACGCCAACGCTGCACACGCCACCACATCAGGAGCTGCGTCCACTCTGGCAAGAACGCCACCAGCAGGCGATCTCCAGTGGCTCAAGATCCATTGAGGCCGTCACGCCAACCAGCCTCAATCCACACACGCCAGCGCAGAACGCCGATGTCGGAGTCGATCAGAGCGAACGAGACGACTCCAACATCAATCCGCTCGACTTCGGCAAGGCCGTCCACGAGGCGCTCGAAACGGCAGACTTCACCAATCACGAGATCACACGTGAAAGGGCAAAGCGCGTCTGCCACAAGTTCCACGTTCCACTTGACCAGGTTCTCCAACATATCGAACGGGCACTCAACTCCGAATTGATCCAGCGAGCATCCATGTCAGACGTCATCCATCGAGAGTTACCCCTTGCCACAATCCAGACGCAGGAAGAAACAACCGTCATCACAGAAGGCGTCGCCGACCTCGTCTTCCGAGAAGGAGAGCACTGGATCCTCGTCGATTACAAGTCTGACGACGACATCACACCTGATCGCCGAGCTACGTACAACGCACAGTTGAATCAATACGTGTCGATGCTGAACGATGCCGGAATTGAAGTCGCCGAGGCATACATCCTGCGAACCGCCACGGGCGAGGCTCTGCAAGTGGAGATCGAAACATAACCTCTCAACCACCGCCGCTCGAGATGATCTCAGACTTCGCCTCGGTCGGTCGAAACCGATACCTCGCTTTAGGGAGACCTTCGAACAACTCAGTTTCCCGTCCCCGCCCCCGAGCGGGGACCCGCTTTGGTAAAGCCCAGGCTGCTCGGATAGGTCACGGTTGACCAGATACTGTCGACAATCATGGCCGCAGGTAAGAAGCCAGGGATGGAGCAGGCCCCCGCTCGGAGGCGGGGGCGGTTGAGGGGATATTCGAAGGTCTCCCCATGCGAGCAGGCCCAAACCCGATCACCCGATATCGTCAGTCCGTACGACATTCACGCAGCAATCTGCCGTAGGAGTCCCATATGGTCGCCATCCCACCCACACCTCAGCAGGTCCGCGAAGATCTCCTCCTCCGACGACAGAAAATCGTCGCCGAGATGGGTTCATCCGATCGCATCGCCCGACAGCATGACCGCGGACGCCTGACCATTCGCGAACGCATCGACAAGCTGCTCGACCCTGGCAGCTTCCGCGAAATCGGCACATTCGCCGTCTCCGAGATGCACGACGTGAGGGACCGCACACCCGGCGATGGCAAAATCGGCGGCTGGGGCAAGATTGACGGCCGGCCGGCAACCGTCGCCGGCGACGATGTCACCGTGCTCCACGGTTCCTCTTCGGTCGTCGGTGGCAAGCGACAGAAGCGCATCTACGAGCACGCCATGGAACAGGGAGTGCCTTACGTCTACTTCGGCGAGACCGGCGGCGCTCGCCTGCCTGACGCACTCGGCTCCGAGGGCTTCAGCAAAATCTCGCCCAGTCTCGAATCAGGACGCAGGCGGCGACGCATTCCCATGGCCACGGCCATCGTGGGCGAATCCTTCGGCGGCTCCAGCTTCCACAGCGCCTTCTCCGACTTCACCACCCAGGTCCGAGGCTCGGCGCTCAATGTCTCTTCGCCACGTGTCATCGAAATCGCCACGGGCGAGCTGATCTCACTCCAGGACCTGGGCGGCGTCGATATCCACCTCGACCTCACAGGTCAGATCGACCAATCTGCCGAAACAGAAGAGGAAGCAATCGAGCAGATCAAGTCCTTCCTTTCCTACCTGCCCTCAAACTGCTGGGAGGCCCCGCCGACTCTCGATGGCTACGACCAGGCCGATCCAGACCCCAAAATCGCCAACCTCGTCCCTACCCGTCGCCAGCGCGCCTACGACATGCACCGCGTCATCGAGCGAATTGTCGACGATGGCGAGATGCTCGAACTCAAACCCCGATTCGGTCGCTCGCTGATTACCACGCTGGCCCGAATCGGCGGGCGGTCAGTCGGCATCCTGGCCAGCAATCCCATGTTCAATGCCGGCGCGCTCGACCCCAACACATGCGACAAGGCCACGCAGTTCATCTGCATGTGCGAGGCCTTCAACATCCCCACCGTCTGGCTCCAGGATGTACCCGGCTTCATCGTCGGTTCGCAGCCCGAGCACGCCCGGCTGCTGCACAAAGCGATCATGTTCCTCGAGGCGCTCTCGCTGATGACCGTCCCGCGCATGACCATCGTGATGCGCAAGGCCTTCGGACTCGCGTACTTCTCGCTCTCCGGCAACAGCATGGATAACTCGCTGATCACCGCCTGGCCGGGCGCCGAAATCTCCTTCATGGACCCCGGCGTTGGCGTCAACGTCGTCCACGCGAAAGACATCGCCATCGCCACCGATCCCGACGCCGAACGACAGCGCCTGATCGACGAGTGGACCCTCGGCCACGAGCCCTGGGGAGCCGCCGGCCTGATGAATCTTGACGAGATCATCGATCCCGCCGACACCCGTCGCTGGCTGCTCGAGTCCCTCCAGCGCTTCCCCGTCTCCATCCCTCGACGAGGAGAAGTCAAAGAACTCGCATCCTGGCCGACCTGCGTCTAATCTCGCTAGGCTGACGGCATTGGAGACGGTCATGGTCACCGACGAAGAAACGCTCCCCTTCGACATCCGCATGGTCACACCAGGCACTCCGGAGTACGCGGAGGGAGAGGTGATTGACCGGGAGTCGCAGCGCAATCTCGACTATTTCCTGGAACATGAAGCTGCGCTGATGGAGCAGTACCGAGATCAGATTGTCGTCGTCTACGACGGCGGCAAGATTAAGCCGTGTGCCAGTACAGATGAGATGGTCGACTTCCTACTCACCTTGGATCGCATCACTTGTTCGTCAGCCATGCACTTCACCTGGCCCGAAGAAGGCACTGCGTGGGCCCTGTAGTGCGTCGGTTTCCTGGACACTTTAGCCAGGTCGCACGACCTGCGCATCGCTCGCTGTCGAGCACGCCGGCCCCGCGCATCACGTTGACCGTACTCTTCGGCGGGCAAGCTAAGCGTGTGCCGTTCATGATTGACTCCGGCGCGGACTTTACGATTCTCCAGTACCACGACATTGCCAGCATGTTCTGGTTGGAAGGTCGTGACATCAGCTTTGCGCGTGGACCCGAGATGATTTCCGTCAGTGGAATCGGCCATGCCTCAGCCCGCTGTCGTGTTCAACAGTTGGGCCTGCGCCTTCGTGACTCCGCGGGAAATCCGTTCACCATCACACAGGCAGTAGCCATCGCCGAGCCGCTGCCGAGCAGCACTCAGGGAGCGCCATGGAAGCTCCCGTCCCTTCTTGGACGAGACCTCCTTTCCCGATTCGACTTCAACCTCTCCTACGATCCACCAACCGTCAGTCTCACACTCAACCAGTAGACCGACGCTCCCGCATCCGACGTACCATCGCCTCCGATGGCTTGGCGTCCTTATGTCCCGTCTCGAGCTTGTTCCGCACCTCGCGCAGGACCCTCGGCGCCAGCCGTTCCTCACGATCAACGAGGTACTCGATCACGGCCTCAGGATCGCGGAGCGCCAGTTCCCTTAACGCCCAGCTCAGCGCTTTCACGTGCAGATCCGACCGGTCGTCCAGGAAGAACTCGCAGATCGTCAGCGTCCGGGCTGCATCGCCCTTGCCCAGGTGGCGCTCGTTCAGCGCGATCGTCGAGACCAGTCCCACCCGTCGCCACCAGAAGTCGGATGACGTCGCCCACTTCCGAATCCGCGCGTCGGTGATCTGACCACGTTGCCATGCAGGGCCGCTCAACTGGCGCGCGAACTGGTCCACGCACGCCCAGCCGTCCAGCGTCCGACCGAGTCGCTCCAGTTCACGCCAGTCCAGCATGGCGAAGGCACCGCGGTGCATCGATGCAATCTGAAACGCCACCATCCTCGACTCGTACGCCGGTCCGTGCTCCTTCCGGCGTACCTTGCCTCTGCCGCCGTGCTCGATCAGGTAGTCGCACAAGGCCAGCACGTCCTCGCCCGGCGACGCCTTCAGTTCCCGTGCTTCCCGTCGAGCAATCTTGCGTAACTGAGGCGTCATCAACACCTCAGGCGAGTCGATGATCTCATGCAGCAGCGCCTCCGCGCGCTCAGATATCGACATCTGCAGCGCTCCTCCCAGCGATCCGACCAAACACACTGCCCGCCATCAGTCCCGATCCTCCCGCGTAGTTGTTGTAGAACAGCCCACCGACCAGCTCGCCGGCGGCGTACAGCCCAGACATCGGCCGATCTTCCGTGTCCAACACCTGACCGCTGCGCGGATCGATCTTGAGCCCGCCAAAGGTGAACGTAATCCCGCAGGTCACCGCGTATCCCTGGTAGGGCGGAGAGTCGAAGGGCAATGCCCAGTTAGATTTCGGCGGACGAATTCCTAACGTGGCAACACCATCAAGCTCCGAAGGATTGAACAGCGCAAGACCATCTTCAGAACAGGACGCGTTGTACGTGTTGATCGTGCGCTCAAGTCCAACGGGATCGACGCCGAGGGCATCAGCCAACTCATGAATCGTGTCGGCCTGCGCCATCGTCACCTGACGCACGTGATACTCATCGCGCAACAGATGCGCCGTGCGCTGATCGAACAGTTGGAACGCTGCCCGCTCCGGCTGTGCCAGGATCGCCCGACCGTACTTCGCATAGGTGTAGTTGCGAATATCTGCGCCCTCATCGACGAATCGCTCGCCGTCGACATTCACGATCAGACCATACGGATACGAGTGCTTCTGGTACAAATCGGCAACGATCCGATTCCCCGTTGGCGGCGCGTTCAGATCCCAGGCCACCGCATGAGCGCCCGACCAGTTACCGAACGGCTGCGCGCCGGCATCGATGGCCGCCTGAATCGCATCGCCCGTGTTGAACCGCGATCCGCGCACCTTGGCCATATCCCAACCGGGACCCAGGTAGCGAGTTCGCATCTCGATGTTCGCCTCAAATCCGCCCGCCGCCAGCACCACCGCGTCCGCTTCCAGCTCCTCAACCGCGTCATCAGTCCAGAGCTCGACGCCACGGATTCGCCGACCCTCGCGCAACAGATTTACCACCTTGCAGCCGTAACACACATGCACACCGACCCGTTCAGCCGCCTCAAACTCTTGGTCCGACAGCCCCTTCCCTGCCCCCACAGCCTCCACCGTCAGACCGCCATAGAAGACCAGCTTCCCACCGACCTCGTTCGCCTGCCGACCGGTCATCAACGTGAACTTGACGCCTTGTCCATGCAACCACTCCATCGTCGGCGCTGCCTCCCGCACTAACGACGACGCCATGCCATCGTCAATCAACCCATCGGTGACCCGCGCGAGGTCATCGCGAAACTTCGCCGTCGTATAGGAACCGACATCGACCCGCTCGATCTCAGCCTCGCTCAGGTCCGGGATGATTCGCAGGATGTCGTCCATCCCCTCGTAGGGAAAGCGAAATCCACCACCGGTGAAATACGTGTTGCCGCCGCGCTCGCCTTCCGGCGCCTTCTCCAGCACCGTCACTTCAGCTCCGCTCTCCCTCGCCGCCAACGCGGCGCACAACGCCGCATTGCCAGCCCCAACGACGATGACATGGGTCACTTCGACTCCTCCTCTACTTGAGCCGTGTTCAGCGGTCGCGGCTCATTGACGCCGTTGAGTCCGTTCTCCCGGCGCAAACTATGCTCACGATGCTCACGATGCGATATCGACTTCTGGCCGCGGAACAGAGGCACCATGAGCGAGATCTCGAACTCAATTGCTTCGCGCACGGCCTGAGCCTGTACCGCCGCCTTCTCCGCCACCTGACGCACCCCACGCTGCCCTCCGACGAGCGAGAACAGAATCGCCGGAGCGGTGCAGATCGCCGCGACCAACAGCGCCGTCCGGAATCCGTCGATGATCAGCGCTGGCGACCCGACCGACTCACCAACCGCACCGGCGACGGACACAAAGATCGCGACCCAGATCGCGGCTCCGATCGCGTTGCCGATCGTGCGCGCCGTGGTCTGCGCTGCCGAGGCCGTGCCCAGACGTTGAGGCGGAACTGCAGACATGATCACCGCCGTGTTCGGCGTGCTAAAGGTCGACGTGCCGATACCCAACAGCAGCATCCGCAGGCCGAAGTCGACTGGCGACGTATCGACCGTCGTCCTCGAGAGTAAGAACAGTGCGGCGCAGACCATGATCATGCCGGCCGTGGTCAGCGGCCTCGAACTCAGGCGATCCGAGATGCGCCCCGAAATCGGCGACCAGAGCATCATCGCCATCGGCATCGGGAGCATCACCGCCGCAATCTCAATCGGCGAGAACCCGCGCCCGAATTGCCACAACCAGGGCGTCAGATAGAGCGAGGCGCTCATCCCCATAAACTGCAGAATCGCCGCCGAGATGCCGAAACTGAACCCGCGACCCTTGAACAGTCCCAGGTCCACGATCGGAGAGAACGTTCGCCGTTCGACCACGATGAAACCAACGAGGAAGATCGCGCTCAGGGCAAACGTCGTGATCATGAACGGCGACGTCCATCCGAGCGTCCCGCCGCGGTTGATGCCAAATGTCAGACAGCCCAGCGTCCCGAATAACAGCAGCGCGCCGGGAATGTCTAGCCCCCGCGGCCGGTTATCGGGAGATCCATCAACCAGCAGCCGCCAGGCGAGGAACGTGCCGGCTACACCCAACGGCACACGCGTCCAGAAGATCGCACGCCAATCGATCAGATCAAGCAAGACACCGCCAAGCGCTGGACCCGCCATCGCGCCCGCGCCGACAGTCGAGACCATCAGTCCCAATCCGGTGCCACGCCTCGACGGTGGAAACGCGGCAGTGATGATGGCCGCTCCATTTGCCATCGTCATCGCCGAGCCGACCGCCTGCAGGACTCGGGTGCCAATCAGTTCTTCCAGCGACCCTGATATCGCCGACAGTCCCGTGGCGATGGTCAGCACGATGAATCCGACCACGTAGAGCATCTTGCGGCCGTAGATGTCGCCCAACCGACCCATCGTCAAGGACAACCCAGTGCTGACCACGATGAATGACAGCGCGACCCAGACCACGTCGTCCGCCGGACGGCCGAATTCGTTGCTCAGCGTCGGCAGCGCAATATTCGTGATCGAGTTGTCAACGACGCCCAGGAAAGTACCGACACAAACAACGATCGCCGCGACCCAGTAGTAAGGAATCGGCCCAAGCGACGGCCCGCTGACCAGCGGACGATCATCATCAACCTGCTGGCCTCCGGCGCCATTCCTCTGCACCATCGCCGCCTCTTCACAGACACGTCAGGAGCCGTTCCAGACGCGCCGCAGGCTCAGTTTAGATGGTCAGTTCGGCTGGACGAACTAACTGAGTTGCGCTCAAGACCTCTCCCGTTGGGGGAGGTGCCCCGAAGGGGTGGAGGGGACCCGCCGGAGTTTCCGTCCTGCGCGCCACCTGCCACCCCTCAGTCGCTCCGCAGCCTGCCCCCGGCTTGAACGGGGGACACTCCCCCATGGGAGGTGCTCCGGGATACCGCTCAGACCAACGCTCTAGACTCACCCACATGACCACCAAGACCCACACACTCACCGACGAACTCTCCGCGATCGATTGGTGCTACGAGCAGGGCTGGACCGACGGCCTTCCGGTTGTGCCCCCGGCTCGCGAGCGCGTTGAACGATTCCTCATGGCCGCCGGACGCCCTCCGGAGGAAATCGTCGCCCGACATCCTGCCACCGGACGCGAATGCAGCGTTCAATCGGCCGCCATCAACGCCGTCATGGCCGGATGCCTGCCGCAATACTTCCCAACCGTCCTGGCTGCCCTGGAAGGACTCAACGAAGACGCCTACAACTTCCACGGCTCAACCGCCAGCACCGGAGGCTCAGCGCCGGTGGTGATCATCTCCGGCGACATCCGCGACGAGATCGGGATGAACGCCAGTGTCAACGTCTTCGGCCCGGGCAACCGCGCCAATGCGACCATCGGACGGGCGATGCGCCTGGTGATCATGAATATCTTCCAGATGATCCCGGGCATCTCCGACCGCTCGACGACCGGCTGGCCCGGAAAATACGGCTGTTGCATCGCTGAGAACATTCTCAACAGTCCCTGGGAGCCGCTGCACGTTTCGCTCGACTTCCCGCCCGAAGTATCGACCGCGACCGTCTTCGCCGCCTCCGGCTTCTACAACGTCGAGAATCACTACACCAGCGATCCCGAGCGCCTACTCGACACCTTCGCCGACGCCATGGCCTCGTTGGGCGCGCTGACCGATGGACAATCGCTGGTCGTGATGTCGCCGGAACACGCGCAGATCGCGGCCTCGAACGGGATGTCCAAACAGGACGTGCAGGCATACCTCTTCGAGCACGCCACCCGTGATCCCGACGAGATGCTGAGCAAGGGCAAGTGGCCGTCCGGAGCCGTGCTGGACGGACTCTCGGAAGGTCAAGGCGGACATGATCGTACAACAGGCCAATTTCGCCGAGGGCGCAGCCCCGACGACATCCTGATCGTCGTCGCTGGCGGCGAAGCGGGCGGGCACTCCGCCTTCTTGCCCTCCTGGAGTCGCGGCCGTAACTCGATCTATCAGACCAAGGCGATCGGCGTCTGCCTCGACTGCTGACCCAAGACTCGGAGTCCAACATGTCGCTCGAACTCTTCGACCCCACCGGCGAACCCACGCCAACCGGCTTCAGCGCCGCGCCCAGGCTGACTTCAGTCGAGGGCCTGCGCATCGGCCTCTTCTCCAACGGGAAAGTCAACGCCGACAAACTGTTGCGCTACACCGCCGAGGTCTTCGAGCAACAGGCACACTGCAACATCGTGATCGACTCAGGCAAGCGCAACGCCAGCCGGATCGCCGATCCACAGGTCCTCGAGCGAATCGCCAACGATGTCGATTTCCTGATCACCGCGGTCGGTGATTGAGGCTCCTGCTCAACGTGCAGTGTGCACGACGGCATCACCTTCGAGCAGTACGGCAAGCCCGGCCTGGTCCTCTGCACCCACCCATTCGACCCCACCAGCCGAATGATCGCCAACACCCTGGGAATGCCCGACTTCCGCTACGCCCTCGTCGATCACCCAATCGGCAGCGCCGGAATCGAAGGCCTCCAGGCAAGAGCCCTCGAGGCATACCACCAAGGCCAAGCCATCCTCCTCGGTACATAATCGCAGTGACCAGCCAAATCAGCCTCGCACCCTGAGGCCCCTCCTGATCCCCTCTCCCTCCAAGAGAGGAGAACCTCCCCCATCTTCTCCCCTCTCCCTCCTTCTTCTGACCCCTTCGCCCTTCTGATCCCCTCTCTCTCCGTGAGAAGAGCACCTTCCCCTTCTGATCCCCTCTCCCTCTGGGAGAGGGTTAGGGTGAGGGTCCCCCGCTCCCATCCCTGCGCTCCAACTCCACCAAGAGCGCCGCGACGGTACCTTCCAATGCCGTCAGAACCTCATTGTTCCACAATCTAAACACACGAAATCCCTGCGACTCTAGCCAATCCGTTCTCTCCCGGTCTTCTTGTGCTTGTTCCTGATGTTGGCCTCCATCGACTTCAACGATCAGTCGTCGCTCCAGGCAGACAAAGTCAACGATGTAGCGACCAATAGGAACTTGACGGCGGAACTTGTGTCCACCGACGTGACGATTCCCCAGCACGGACCACAATGCTCGCTCTGCGTCTGTGGGTTCGCGCCGCATGCGGCGCGCACGCGAGATTGCATTGTTTGGCATAGTCGCGGGTCTTTCCTGGAATGCCCTCACCCTAACCCTCTCCCAGAGGGAGAGGGGATCAGAAAGGAGAAAGGAGAAAGGAGAAAGGAGACAGGAGAAGGGAGAAGGGATCGGAAAAAGGAGGGGAGCAGAGGTGGTGGGGGTGACTACTACTCCGGACCTACCAACTCCCGACCAATCAACATCCGACGCACCTCAGACGTCCCCGCCCCGATCTCCAACAACTTGGCATCCCTCACATAGCGCGCCACCCGACTCTCGCTCATGTATCCATACCCACCGTGAATCTGCACGGCCTTGTCGGCGACCCGGCTCGACATCTCTGCCGAATAGAGAATCGCGGCCGCAGCTTCCTTGTTGCTGCGGATGCCTCGTGATGCAGCCTCTTCAACGACGTGCGCCGTCCGATAGACCAGCCAGCGGGCTGCCTCCAGTTCCGTATACATATCCGCGAGCATTGCCTGAATCAGTTGGAAGTCGCCGATGCGCTGACCGAACTGCCTGCGATTGCGCGCGTACGCCACTGCCTCATCCAGCGCCGCCTGCGCGATGCCCAGTGGCTCGCCGGCGAGAAATGCTCGCTCCACCGCGAGCCCCTGCATCATCACTGAGGCTCCCGAGCCTTCACCACGCATCACATTGGACACCGGCACGATGCAGTCTTCGAGTATCAGCTCCGCCGTCGGCGATCCGCGATGCCCAACCTTGTCCAGCACCTGCCCTACGCTGAAACCCTCGAATCCTGACTCGACAATGAACGCCGTTACACCGCGAGAACCCGCCTCAGGGTCCGTCTTCGCATAGAGCACCAGCGTGTCGGCCACCGACCCATTAGTGATGAACATTTTGCTGCCGTTGAGCCGGTAGACATCACCGTCGCGCACGGCAGTCGTGCGAATCCCCATCGCGTCCGATCCAGCCTCAGGTTCAGTCAACGCCAATGCGCCAATGGCGCTGCCGTCGCACAGGCCGGGCAGATACTGCTCCTTCTGAGCCTCACTGCCATTCGAGGCAATGTTGTTCGCGCAGAGGTTGGCGTGGGCGCCGTAAGACAGCGCAATCGACGCGCTCGCTTTGGCGATCTCCTCGGTCGCAATCACACCAGCCAACAGCCCGGCGTCCGACCCGCCGTACCGCTCGGGAATCGTGACGCCCAGCAGGCCCAACTCACCCAACATTGGCCAGAGATGCGGCGGAAACCGATCCTCACGGTCAATGTCGTCCGCGATGGGGTCAATCTCGGCCGCAGCAAAATCGCGCACGGTCGATTGCAGCATGCGCTGCGCTTCAGTCAGTTCAATCATCGGTTGGCTCCTCTGCTTCCCTCAGGCGGTACGTCTCCAGCCCTTCTGCTGCGTGCGCGATTTCTTCCATATCGCCATAAGTGGTGGCAAACGTCGGAGGTGACATCACAGACCCAAATCACGAAACGATTTCATTCCACTAGCGGTCCGAGAATGGAAATCATCGTAGAGCAGCAGGCAGTTCAGGATGGTGAGGGTCGAGGGATACCGAGCGTGAATATTGCCAATCAGCATCAAGTGGCCTCGTGGGACAGCCGCGAAACACTCCCGATCACCGCTAGCCTGAGCCCATGTCGACAACCGTGTCCGCCAACCGCCTCAGTCGCTTTCGTGAAGCGTTAGCCCTCGCGCAGGGCGAATGCTGCGACCTCTCCGATTGGGACGATGTCTGGCGGCTCGCCGATTCCCTCTCGGACGACACGCCCGCGGTCTCGCCGGCTGCCCATGAACATCTCCAACGAGGCGACCTGCCCGATCCCGATGATCCGCTGCGCTCCATCGCCGACCGCGCGGTTGGGATTACTGTGTCAACCTTGGCAGTCGCCCAGACCGGCTCCGTGCTCCTGATCGAGCCGTCGCCACTTGAGCGAGCCGTCTCGCTGCTCACCCGCCACCTGATCGTGGCTCTCTCGGCAGACGACCTCGTCGATGAGCTGGCAGACGGATTCCGCTGGTTGGCCGAACAACCGCGGGCCGCCGCCTATGCCACCTTCGTCACAGGCCCCTCGCGCACCGCCGACATTGAGCGATCGCTGACCATCGGAGTCCAGGGTCCGAGCCGACTGACCGTAGTGGTGCTGCCATGAACAACACATTCAAACAGCGCTATCGACGGTCGGTCGGCGATCCAGACCTAAAGCCGCGACTGCTGGAGTTCCAACGCTCCTGGCGAGAGAGCCGCGACGCACAAGTCAAACGTCTCGAGCAGCGCACCGAACGCTCATTTGATGACCTGCGCCAAGAATTCGCCGCGGTCAAGGACCACACCCTCGAGCATTGGGACGATCACATCGTCCAGTTCCGAGCCAACGCCGAGGCCGCCGGCGCGACCGTCGTTGAGCTATCCACCGCCGAGGACGCAGTCAACTACATCGCGAGCGTCTGCAAGTCGCGCGGCATCGAACTGATCGTCAAGAGCAAATCGATGGTCTCCGAGGAGATCGAGCTCAACCACGAGCTCGAGCAACGAGGCATCGTCGCCATCGAGACCGACCTGGGCGAATGGCTGTTGCAGCTCGCCGAGGAGCGGCCCTCACATCTGGTCATGCCCGCAATCCATCAGAAGCGACAGTATGTCGCAGAAATCCTGGGCAAGGAGCTCGATCGCGAGTTCGATCCCGACGACATCCCGGCAATGGTCGCCAGCGCTCGAGACGGCCTGCGCGGACACTATCTCTCCGCCGGCGCAGGACTCACCGGCGCCAACGCGCTGATCGCCGAGACCGGCAGCATCATGGTCGTCACCAACGAAGGCAACATGCGGCTGGCCACGTCGCTGCCCGATGTCCATTTCGTCACTGCCGGCATCGAAAAGCTGATCCCCTCCTGGGCCGACGCCGAGCGCCAGCTCCAGCTCCTGCCACGCTCCGCCACCGCCCAAACGCTGAGCACCTACACCACCTGCATCACCGGAGCCCAACCGGGCAAAGAGATGCACATCATCCTGCTCGACAACGGCCGCCGCGCGATGCGTGACACCGACAGCATCAGCGACGCGCTGCGCTGTATTCGCTGTGGCGCCTGCGCCAATGTCTGCCCGCCCTACCAAGTCGTCGGCGGACACACCTTCGGCCACATCTACACGGGCGCGATCGGCCTCGTCAACACGACGTTCCACCACGGCATCGAGGAAGCGACCGGTCCCCAGGGACTCTGCGTCTCCTGCGGCGCCTGCGAGACCGTATGCCCGGTCGCGATCCCACTGCCCAAGCAGATTCTCAACATCCGTCACCGCGCTCACGAGACGGGTCACGCGCCGCTTTGGGAACGTGCAGCGCTCAAGGTGTGGGCGCGTCCCGGGTTGCTTCAGCGGCTGTTCAGCGTCGGCGCCTGGGCCTCAGAGCTCGCGAGAGCGGTGGGCCTCGACCATCGCGACCACCTGCGTCTGCCGCTGCCAACGCGCTTAAGCTGGCGCAGCATTCCGCTGATCCCATCGCGGACGGGCGAAGAGTTGATCGCACTTCGGCAGGGGGGGCGAGGGAACCCTCACCCTAACCCTCTCCCAGAGGGAGAGGGGATCAGAGATCAAGGTCAGCCCTTGCCAGTGGGAGAGGGGATCAGAGATCAAGATCGGCCCTTGCCAGTGGGAGAGGGGATCAGAGATCAAGATCAGCCCTTGCCAGTGGGAGAGGGGATCAGAGATCAAGATCAGCCCTTGCCAGTGGGAGAGGAGAGAAAGCATCGATCCCCTCTCCCCTTGGGGGAGAGGGTTAGGGTGAGGGGGGCCGTCGTCGATCTCTTCACGCAGTGCCTTGCCAACCGATTGATGCCAGCCACGGTCGACTCGACCGCTCGTTTGATTGAGGCTGGCGGTCGAGAGGTGCAGGTGCCAGCCGACCAACATTGCTGCGGGCTTCCAGCCTTCGATGCCGGCGACTGGAACACTGCCAGGACGATGGCTCGTCAGACGATCGAAGCGTTGGAGCGGAGCAATCATCCAATCGTCACGCCCGCCACAAGCTGCGTGATCGCCATGCAGGAGCACTGGCCCGAGCTCTTCCGCGACGACCCTGAGATGCAGCAACGAGCATCGGCCGTCAGCCGTCGCGTCCACGACCTCGCCGCTTGGCTCGACGGCCCCGGACGACTCCCCGACGGCTGCCTCGAAGAGGCTGAAGAAGGATCGTGGACCGCGCATCGATTCTGCCAGGCTTCCAACCGAGGCGACTCTTTCGCCCGAATCGACCAACTCGTCGAGCGTCTGACCGGCGAGACTGCGTTGCCGCTCGAAGAGCCCGAGGTCTGCTGCGGCTTCGGCGGCCTCACGTCGATGGCCGCGCCGGAAGTCGGGCAGGGCATCCTCGAGCGCAAACTCGCCTGCGTCGCCGAGAGCGGCTGCGAAACGTTGCTCACCAACAATCCTGGTTGCGTGCTCCACATCCGAGCGGGTGCGGTCGCCAGTGACGCCGACTACGAAACGCTGCACTACGCCGAGTTCCTCGCCGCTCGGCTGCCCAACACCGAGTCAGCCAAGAATCGCTGAGGTCGTCATGCCAAATGTGATTGATGTCCACGTCCATCTCTGCCGCACGCCCGAGCAGGAGGCGATCGTCTTTCCGCGTCGCGGTCTACCACTCGAATGGCGCTGGGCCAACGGCGACGCCTGCGGCGAGTACATGACTCGAAATGACGTTGAAGCGATTGTCGGCCTCAACTACATGGTCGTGCCAGAAATGTTCGAGCAGCAACGAGCACGCAGCCCCGACGCTCAAGCTGAAGACCTTTTGGCGATGCTCCACGAGCGCGTGCGCAGCTTCAACACCTGGACGCTCGAGCGGCAGGCCGAAGACCCGAGGATTCGCACCTTTCTCTGCTGCGACATCGGCACCTGGGTCGATACGGACCTGCTCATGGAAGAGCTGGAACGAGGCGTCGCGATGGGCGCGAGAGGCGTGAAGATGCACCCTGGGCTCGGACGCTACTTCCCCGCCGACGAGCGCATGATGCCGCTCTACGCCGGGCTGGAAGAGCTCGGCCTGCCCATCCTCAGCGACACCGGCGCACTGCGCGGCGGACCTGGCAACGACATCTTCGGCATGCCCGACCATTTCATTCCCGTCTTCGAGAGATTCCCCAGGCTGCAGTTCATCATGGCCCACATGCCCGGCGCCTACTGGGATCAGAGAATCGACATCGCCAAGCGATTCCCGCAAGTCCTCTTTGACACCGCCGGCGGCTTCAACGACGGACACTTCACCTGTCGAGACGGCCGCCGAGCCTGCGCGCTCGAAGACGCTGCCCGACTCATACGTACACTCGGCACAGAACGAGTGCTGTTCGGCTCAGATGCACCAGGAGCCGATCAGCAACCGCAGATCCTACAACTGTTAAGAAGCGGGTTACTCGATAGCGAACTCGATCAGATCTTGATAGAGAACGCCCGCCCGGTCCTGGGTCTGAGTTGATATGGTGACAGAAGTTCACCCCACAACCACTTCGCCGTACTGCTTGACACGAACCAGAAGGAGAGCATAGGCTTAGTTGCACGGGGGGACGAGTGCTCTCGCCCCTTTTGCGAGAGCCAGCGGTCGATCCCCGTCCCCCCGTCCCACTATCTGCGGTCATGTCTGCCAGCTATGCACTTACTCTACCTCGATGAGTCAGCAAGCGGTTCCGCGAATGGTCCGCAGTGGGTTCTCGGCGGATTCACAGTCGAGGATGTACAGGTAGGCGCTCTGCGCACCTCTATCGTTCGCATAGCAGAACTGATCCCGTCTCCAATAGCAAACCGCGAGTTGCACGCTAGCCCCATGGAAACAGGCCGACGCGGATGGCGCGGCGTACCCCGAACTCTTCGAAATCAGATCACGAATGAACTGCTTGCTTGTTTCTCGATTTTCCGAATTAAGCCGTTCGCAGTCGTTGCCAGTGACTTTGAACAACCTGATCCTCGCATCGACGTCCATACTCGTCTCTTCCAACAAGTTAACGAGTACTTTGAACGTGAATATCGTGACACCCCTCGTCGATACCTAGTAATCCTCGATGAGACCCCGCTGAGAAAACGTATCCAGTCCTTAGCAGCTGAAAGCAACGTTGTCCCTGGCACGAACGCCCGAGACGATTACCCATTCGGTTCCATGATTGAAGTCCCGATGTTTCTGGACAGCGAATTGAGTCGTCTGCTCCAACTTGTTGATTTCGTCGCATTTTGGGTCCATCGAGCATATGCAATAGGCGATCAGAGAATCCTCAATCTGCTGCTGCCTGCTTTCGACCAGGAACCTGGTGGCCCAATCCGTGGTCTTGTCCACTTGACTGGGAACCATCGCACTTGCTCCTGCGCAGCCTGTCGTTCCCGACGCTGATCACACCCTAGACTCGCCGTATGACCAACCCACCTGACCGCAGTGCGCTGCGCAACCTCCAGGACAAGACGGCCATCGTCGGCGTCGGCACGACCGAGTTTGGCTCGATATACCGCGACCTCGACCCCGAACGCTCAGCCTACGAACTCGGTCTGATCGCCTTTCGTGAGGCCTTGAAGGACGCTGGACTCAGGAGGACCGATGTTGACGGCGTGATCGTCTCTCGACTACCCCACTACGGGCGGATGTGCGAGATGATCGGCCTGCGTCACCCCCGCTTCGTCAACGTGCTACCGGGCGAAGGCAGGCAATCCGGCATCGCCCTGCAATATGCGGCGCTGGCTGTCGCCAATGGCATGGCCGACGTGGTCGCCTGCATCTACGGCAACAATGGACGCTCGGCCGGCGCGCGATACGGCGGCGAGAGTCGCGGGATCTCCACCCAGGCCATGTTCGAAGCGCCATACGGCATGACCTCGCCCGGCGCGGTCACATCGATGATGTTCCGGCGGCATCAGTATCGATACGGAACCACGACTGAGCCGCTCGGCCACCTCGCCATCTCCAATCGGGCCAACGCCGCGCTCAATCCGAACGCCGTCATGCAGCGCCCGATCACGATGGATGACTACCACGGCGCCCGCTACATCGCCGAACCGCTCTGCCTCTTCGACTACTGCCTGATCAACGACGGCGGCGTTTGCTTCATCGTGACCTCGGCCGAGCGGGCCCGCGATCTCAAGCACACACCGGTGCTGATCCACGCAACATCCCAGGCGTCCGATATCACTCCGGTCTACGTCGCCGACGATTACTGGCACGAGCCGATGTCACAGATCGCTGACGACCTGTTCACGTACTCGGATGTGCAGCGCGACGATTTGGCCTTCGCGCAGCTCTACGACAACTTCACGCCGACCATGCTGTTTACGCTCGAAGGCATGGGCTTCTGCGAGCCGGGCGAAGGGGGCGACTGGATCACTCCCGAACGCATCGGCTTGCACGGAGAACTACCACTCAACACCGGCGGCGGACATACGAGCGAGTCATACATGCAGGGCTGGGCGCTCCACGTCGAAGCGGTCCGCCAACTGCGTCAAGAATGCGGCGACCGCCAGGTCGATGATGCACAGTACGGCCTGTATGCCTGCGCCGCTCCACTGGCCACGGGACACATCCTGAAGCGAGACAACTCATGACGACAGAATCGCCATCTGCGCAACTCAGCTACGAAAAGCCGCTGCCACCAGTCCTTGAACTGACCAAACCGTTCTGGGACGGCTGCCGCGAAGGCATTCTGCAAATCCAGTTCTGCAACATTTGCGATCTCCCCTGGTTCCCGCCTGCCGAAGCATGCCCCCGATGCCTACAGGACAACTGGGAATGGCGGCCGATCTCGGGCCATGGAACCGTCTGGTCCTGGATCCGCATGTGGCAGAAGTACTTCCCCGGCTGGGAACCCGATGAGTACCCCTATACAGTCGCTCTGATCAAACTCGAAGAGGGACCCTACATGTACTCAACGCTCGTCGACATCGAGGACAAAGACGTCAGTTGCGACCTCAACGTCGAAGTAGATTTCCGCAAAGTCAACGACGAAATCACGCTGCCGGTATTTCGGCCGTCGCGCTGAAGGCCGAACACAAGACTTCAATGACCAAAGGAGCCGAGGCCCACGTGCCAAGGAATTCTGAGCGCTCTGGCGACGCTCGCGACTTCCTGCTCGATGAGGCGCACCATGCAATAGATGCTCAGATGCGTTTCCTTTCGTCGCAAGATGTGCGCGTGGTTGCAACATTCACCATCAGTCTGTTGCTCGTCTCTGCAACGGGGATTGTCGGCGATATTCGCCTATCGGGTGAGCTGGTTTCGGTCCTCACATTGTCGGCGTTATCGGTCTCAGTCGTAGTCTGGCTTTGCTGTTGGGCTTCCTATTACACGAGGAAGGTTGCGTTTAGCGTTGAAATCGACATTCTGGCCCGCAGCTATCGAGATGCCAGCACCGACGAGATGCGGGACGCCTCGTTAGAGGCCCTTGTCACAGGATTTGAACAGAACAGCGAAACAATCTCTTCGCAACGCAGGTGGCTGCAATACGCAATAGTCGGCCTGGGTATCCAATTGGCCCTTCTCGCGGCGACAACCATCGCGGGTGCACCAACTGGACCAGCCTTGGGGTCCTGACTGCTAGAGACCCCGCTTGTGAAGCTTGAGCGGCAATGGCCGACCCGTCCGTTGCTCGCCAGTGGACTTTGAATCGTCCTTGCCCGTACCCGAAGCTGGAACTTTGGCGCCTGTCGCTTGCTCTGTCGATTCCATCAGGCCATCTCGATTCGTTGCCATGCCTTCACCTCTCAATCCTATCGACCTTCGTCGGCTCCTGACGAATGCAGTTCAGCAAGCACTTCGTCCTGATGCTCTCCGAGACCTGGCGCCGGACGCATCGTCATCGAAACCGGCGTGCCCTCGAAGTCCCAGGGCGGTGCGACCTGGTGCAGCATTGAGCCGTCTCCCTGCTCCACGTCAATGATCGCCCCCACCGCCGCAACCTGCGGATCTCGACTGAGCCGTTCGTAGTCGTGCATCGGGAAGGCCCAGCCGCCGTGACGCTCGACAATCTCGATCACTCGCTCCGCGTCGAAGTTGGCGAACCCGCGCTCCCAGAGTGGCTTTAGCTCTGCAGCGTAGCGACCAGCGCCTCCGGCCCCGTCCGTCCGCAGCCGATCGAAGTCCGGGCGTGCGCGTGCCCACTCCATACCGAGCTCGTCGATCAACGACTCAAACGCATCGCCGCGGATGCGTGCCAACGAGAAGTAGATCGGCAAGTCACGACATTGATAGCCGTGGTCGGGCGGCTTGACGTAGGAGTCGAGATGGAATCCCCACCATTCGTCCGGATTCGAGAGCGCCACCCACAGCGTCGACCGCATCGCCAACAGACTGCCGAAGAGTGACACCTCAATCCGTTGGCCGCCGGTCGGCGCGGATGGATCTGAATCGTCGCGAGCGTACAATCCGGCGCAGATCGCCTGGATTGCGTAGTTCGCCGCATACATCGAACCGATATCGCCGCCATGGCGAACCGGTTCCTCACCAATCGTCCCCAGAGATGCCGTCGCCTCGCTGGCCAGTTGCGCGGCAAGCTCCGAGGTCGGATTGTCACTCCACGGACCGTGAGGACCAAAGCCCGACATCGCGCAATACACCAGCCCGGGCGCCTCCAGCGACTCCCAGCTCACCTCGCCCGGTAATCCGACCTTGTCGACGATTGCGACATCCGCGCCGGCCAACAACTTCAGAGCAGTCTCCAGGTCGCTCTCCGACGACCAGTCGAGCATGACGCCGCGTTTGTTGCGATTCAACGACTCAAACAGGGCCGAGCTACCGCTTGCCGTCTGTGGCGACCATCCCCGCGCACGGTCTCCGCTGGGTTGCTCAATCTTGATCACATCTGCGCCAGCGTCGCCGAGCGACATCGCCGTGTACGGCCCGGCTACGCCCTCGGCGATCTCGACGACGCGATATCCATCGAGCGGGCCAGCCATCCTAATCGCCGATCACTGGCGTCGGCTCAGCGGTCGACGCTCGGCGCTTGGTGAGATCGTCAAGGATGTCACCGGTGTGCTCGCCCGGCATCGGCGTGCCAAACCAGCGAGCCGGTGTTCGAGACAGTTCCCACGGCGGACCACCGGTCCACACATCTCCCCAGCCAGAAGTGGTGACCTCTCGCAGATAACCATTCTCAGTGGCCTGTGCATGATGCTGAAGAGACTCGAACGAAATCGGATAGCCACACGGCACACCTGCGTCGGCGAGCCGCAACATCCAATAGTGGCGTGGACGCCGAAGCAACGCCTGCTGAAGCAATGACGCCAGTGCGTCGCGATGCGCGACCCGGTCGAGGTTTGTCGAAAATCGAGGGTCAACCATCAGTTCGCTCAGACCATCGACCTGCGCTTCCGACGCATGCAGAGCCTGGCACAGGCGGCTCCATTCATCCTCGCTCGTTGCAGCAACGCCGATCCAGTCACCTCCCTGGCACTGGAATGCCTGGTCGGGCGCGGCTGCGAATCCAGCCGAGCCCAGCGGTTGATGCTGCGCCCCTGTCGCGAGGTACTCGGCGATTCGGCCGCTTTGCAGCGCCATCCCCGCTCTGAGCATGCCGGCGTGAATTCGCTGTCCCCGGCCGGTCCGCTTGCGCGCCAGCAGACCCATGAGCACAGCCTGGGCCGCGACGTTGCCGGTGCTGGCGTCCATCTGGGTGAAGTGCCGGTAGACCTCAGGGTTGCCGTCTCGCTTGCCATTCACCGACCAGAACCCGGTGAAGTACTGACACTGCACATCGGCGCCGGGCTTGTCGCGCATCGGCCCGACCTCACCCCAACCCGTAATCGCCGTGTAGACGATGTTTGGATTAGCCGCCGCGACCTGCTCATAGCCAACGCCCATACGCTCGGCAGCTCCGGGACGCATGTTGATCAGGAAGACATCGCAGGTCTGGAGCAGCTCGTATGCCGTCTGTCGATCGGCCTGTGATTTCAGATTGAGAAACAGTCCGCGCTTGTTCATGTTCCAGGTGATGTAACCCACGGATGTGCCATTGATCGCCGGAGGAACGCCAGCGCCAAGCGTCCGAGGATCGACGCCGGGTTGCTCAATGTGAATCACATCGGCGCCCAGAGCGCCGAGCTGCATCGATGCCCATGGACCCACCATCCACAACGTCAAATCAAAGACGCGAACTCCATCAAGCGGTCCCGACATTTCGGCCTCCATCCCAGGTCAGCATCCGCCGCCATGACATCCGCCGCCATGATAGGTCTGACTTAGGCTGTCGGTCGGGAGCGTTCGATGGAAGAACAACTTGCCTACGAAATGTCGCGGTGGCGACTTGACGAGCAACTGCGCGCGATGGACAAGCTGAATGACCGCCTCACCGCCATCTTCGCAGCAGCAACCGCAATGCTCATTGTGTTTGTCGCGCTGCAAGGCGCAGACCGTCCATTCGAGACCATCGAATTGGCGTTAATCGGAGTTGGCGCCCTCTTCTATGTCCTCCTCGTGATAGTGACGCTGCTCGGAATGGTCGATGCACGCCTGAATCTCGGTCCAGAGCTGTCAGAGGTTGCGAAGGTCGTAGAAGCGACGGGTGGCTCTGGTGTTTGGCACTGGGCAGCTACCGAAACAGTTAGGGCTGTCGAAGAGAACGAACTTGCCATTGACCGCAAGTCCAAGCGGGCAACGTGGGCGGTCAGGATCTGGTTCCTTGCTGTGTTGATGCTGGTGGCTTCCGCACTGATTTCGGCGACATGAGCTTGCGCACCACAGAACGTAGATTGTCGGGCAGTTCTATCCCGTGCCAAGGACCCGCGAAACCACGGGTGACGTAGGTTCCACTCCCCGGCGGAATCGGACTGCTCTGTCCGTTAGCAGATGGGTTCGGTGACTCCGCACTCTTGCCTTCAGACTGCGTCACGATGCACCTCCAGGTCCAAGATAACTGGCTTCAGCCTCCGCCGCGATGTGCCTTCATCATGAATCGTTCGATCAGCGACTCCATCTCCTCCTCCGATCCTGCCGTGAAGACGAAGTAGTGCTCGTCCACCTTGGTCGGCAGTTGCGGGTGCATCGAGCGCTGCTCGGTCCGCCAGAGCACCGACCAGCCGTCACCCGACATGGAGCCGTCGGGCTGCACCACGCCATCTGGATCGGTCGCGCCAGGCGCTGGCGGCTCCACGTCCGACGCTCCGAGCTGTTCCAGGTACTGACGCAGCAGCCAGATCGGCATGGCACGCAGCGTGATCTCCCTGACCGCTCGCGACATAGCAGGAATCCCTTCGGAAATCCGTGATAACCGCGTTACATTACCTCGTTTTGATGTATCGTTTCGCTGCATGGGCAACATCGCCGCGGTCGCGGGGCCACAGTTCTGGAGGAAAGCATGAGCGAGCGCTCCTATTGGCAACGGATGAGTCGGAAACGGATGAGCCGGCGCGGCATTCTGAGCGCCTCGGCTCGCGCCGGAGTGGGCGCAGCCGGTCTGGCTTTAGTCGGTTGCGGCGACGACGATGACGACGGTCAGTCCGCTGCACAGGTCCAGCAGCAGCAACAGGCCACGCAGCAGCAGGCCCAAGACCAGGCCATGCAGCAACAGCAGCAGCAGTCCATGCAGCAGGACCAGCAACAGCAGGCCCAGCAGCAGGCGATGCAGCAGCAGTCCCAGGAACAGTCGACCCAGGATCAGGCCGAGCAACAGGCTGCGCAACAGCAGGCCATGGTCACCGAGAAGAAGTACGGCGGCTCGATCATCGAGCAGTCGGCCAACGTCTACGAGACCTACGACGCGCAGCGAACGGTCGCTTCGCCAGTGCTCCAGGTCCTGGCCAACGTGCAGTCGAAGTTGCTGCGCTTCGAGAATCCCAACACTGGTGTCCTCACCGGCGACCTCGCAGAAGGATGGGAACTGCCCGATCCCACCACGATCGTGTTGCACATGCGTGGCGGTGTGAACTGGCACGACGCCGGCCCTGGCGCTGACCATCCCTCAGCTGCGCCCGGTCGCGCGCTGACGCCTGCCGACATCGCCTGGAACATCGATCGACAACGCAACAAGATGCTCGAGAGTGGCGATGAAGCCAGCAACTTCGGCCGCAGCGCCTACTGGGGCGGCGTCGGCACGATGGACTATGACGACGCCAGCCTCACGTTGAATCTGACCGAGCCGGACGCGACCTTTGTCCAGGGTCTCGCCAACGAGTTCAACCTGATGAATCAGCCGGAGCTCGTCGGCGGCACCGAGGACCAGTACACGGAAGTGGACGCCTCCAAGGTCATCGGCACCGGCCCGTTCATCCTCACCCGGTGGGATCCCGGCGAGGGCATCTCGGCGGTCCAGAACCCGAACTTCTACGCGCTGCCCGACAAGCCGTATCTCGACGCCAGGGTCTGGGTGCAGACGTTCCAGGACCCCAATGCGTACCGGATCGCGTTCGAGCAGAAGCAGGTCGACTTCATGAGCGACCCGGACCCAAACACGACCCTCGCGATCCACGACAGCCTGCAGGATGAGACGTATCTCACCTTCCAGGGCGTCGCCAACACCGTGGCGATCTTCACACCGTCGAACAAGGCGCCGTGGAACGACTTGCGCCTGACACGGGCCATCGACCTGGCCATCAACCGGCGCCAGTTGATCCAGCAGCTGCACAACGGCCTGGGCAAAGTCTCCGGTCCGGTCAGCTGGATGCAGGAAGCCTGGGCCATCCCACAGGAAGACCTCGAAACCTTCCCCGGCTACCGAATCGACAAGGACCAGGACATCGAGGAAGCGCGAGCACTGTGGAATGCCGCCGGCGGTCCCGAGCTCGGCCAGATCGACTGGGTCACATCCGAGCTGTGGGCTGCGCGAGCTGCCTGGTCGGCAACGCCGGGCATCATTGCCGAGATGTTCAACCAGGCCTTCGACACCGACCAGTTCAACGGCATCACCAAGCCCTACCTCGAGGTCATCCCGTCCTGGATCGCTAAGGACTTCGACCCGTTCTTCAGTTGGATCCCGAACATCGAAATTCCCGATGCGCGGGCCGACATGATCGGTGCATTCACCACCGACGCCGGCTCGAACTACTGGGAGATTTCGGATCCGTACATCGACGACACGTTGACGGCGGCCAAGCAGGAACTCGACTACGAGACCGCCTACCAGATGGTTCGGGAAGTCCAGGAGTATGTGATGGAGCGCGGCCAGTTCGGGCGCAGCATCTGTTACAACTACATCTTCCCGGCCATCCGCTACAACTACAACCATCCGGCGTTGTCCAGCCCCGAAGAGGGTTGGAACTTCCTGGACAGCAGCCTGAACTCTGTCGAGCAGTGGATCGACCTCGACGATCCGTCAGCCGAAGGCCGCCAGCCGACTGCTCCGGTGCCGCTCTGATCGACTGAAGCTCAAGGACGACGGCATAGGTTGCAAATCGTCCGTCGTCGATTCGCCCCTGCGGCGCATCGGCGGCGGGCTGTAGCCTCTGCCTGAAGCATCAACGGATAACCGGGCTGCAGGATGCAGGGCTACATCATCCGCAGAATCATCGGCGCGATCTTCGTCGTGTTTCTGGCCGGTACCTTCTCGTTCTTCGCCATCCGCATCTTGCCAGGCGACGCCGCGTCGGCTGCCTTGGGCCTCGACGCCGGATCGGCCTCCGCTGAGCAGATCGCCGAACGACGCGCCGAGTACGGCCTCGACAAGCCACTCGCGACCCAGTACGGAAACTGGCTCTGGGACACGATCCGGCTCGACCTGGGCAACTCCTTCACCAATCGCGCCAATTCCGTCTGGTACGAGATTGGTCGGTCGCTGCCCTACTCGATTGAACTTGGCGTCCTGATCGTCATCGTCGGCTTTGCCGTCGCGTTCCCAGTGGGACTATTGTCGGCGATCTTCCAGGACCGTTGGATTGACTACACTCTGCGATCGCTGGCCATTCTGGCACTAGCTGCGCCCGTCTTCTGGACGGCGGCCATTGCGTCGCTGTTTGTCCTCGAGTGGGATTTGTTCCTGATCGACGTGATCGGACAACCACACCTCTGGGAGAACCCGAAAGATGCGATCACCTGGTACCTGATCCCGATGCTCGCCGGCGGCTTCGCCGGCACCGCAGCGACGATGCGGCTGCTGCGTTCGCAGATGCTCGAAGTGATGCGCCAGGACTACGTCCGAACCGCCCGAGCCAAGGGCCTGCGCGAGTCGGTCGTGATCATCCGTCACGCCTTACGCAACGCGCTGCTACCGGTCCTCACCGTGATGGGCGTCACCGTCGCCACGATCATCGGCTCGCAGGTCATCCTCGAGAACATGTTCAACATCCCAGGGATTGGCAATCTGATTATCAGCTCACTGTTCGAGCGCGACAATCCTGTCTTCCAGTCCGTCATTGTCCTGATTGCTGTCTTCGTTGTCTTCACCAATCTGATTGTCGACATCCTCTACGGCATCATCGACCCGCGCATTCGATTGTCATAGGAGAGCGCTGTGACTGAAGCCCGCCGCGAGGTCATCGTCCCCGAAGCCGACCCCAACCTGCTCGTCAGGATTGGTTCCGGTCTTCGTAGCGTGCTTCGCTTCATCCGCGGCAAGCCGCTCGGTGGCATCGGCCTGATCATTGCGGTCGCCTTCATCCTGATCGCCATTTTCGCCAATCAGATTCAGCGCCACGACCAGGACCAAATTTTCGACGCCCCGAACCCCGACTACAAAGCCAATCCGACCACACTCGAGCTCGCCCGCAATCCCGACATCGGGTCGCCGGTAGTTGTTGAGCAGTTCGCCGAGCCCTCCGGCAAGCATTGGTTCGGCACGGATAAGTTCGGCCGCGACATCTGGTCGCAGGTCATCCACGGCGCACGACTGAGCCTGATCGTGGGACTCGGTGCTTCAGTGATCGCCGTGATTGGTGGACTCGTCATCGGGATGATCTCTGCCTACTATGCAGGAATTCTGGATCTCCTGATTCAGCGCATCGTCGACATGCTGCAGGCGATCCCCTTCCTGGTGCTCGTGCTCGTCTTCACCCAGATCTCCGAGCCAAGAGTGAGTTATGTCGTCTTATGGCTCGGAGTTGCCGGACTGGCGATTACCACACGACTGATCCGATCAGCCGTCTTCGCCGTGCGCGAGAGCGAATTCGTGCTCGCCGCCCGCGTCGTTGGCGCGAGCGATCTGCGAATCATGGTGCGCCACGTGTTGCCCAATGTCATCGCGGTGCTGATCATCGCCTTCAGCATCGGCATTGGCGCCTACATCCTCGCCGAGGCGTCAATCTCGTTCCTCGGCGCCGGACCACAGGGTGTGGCGAGCTGGGGCAAGATGGTCCAGGCCGGACGCGGCTCGCTCGACCTGCATCCCTGGCAGACCGTCTTCGCCGGCGGCGCAATCATGATGATCGTGCTGGGCTTCAACCTGCTGGGCGACGCCCTGCGCGATGTCCTGGACCCACGCCTGCGCGGCGCCTGAGACCGTCACTGCAGCACACTCACCCCGTCACTGCCACGCTCCGCCGCGGCAATCTCAAAGCGCCACCAACAGTCGTCGTTAAGCTACGAGACACGCCCTTTTGAGCCGGGGCAGGCTCAGCAGCCAGCGCTGCTATGACGAGGTTGAGACCACCCGTCTATCTACGCTCAATCTCTTCCAGGACCCGGAACTCGGTAAAGGTGGAAGGAAGCCCTACCTCCTTCGCTGCTTCCTCCATGGCATCCAGGGCGTCGTTCCAACCCTGCCTCCAGCCTGCCGCAAACTGCTGTGCGTAGGCTGAACCCGACCCAGATCCCTGCTCAACGATCTCTTGACCCATACGCTGCACTTCGCCGTAAGGAACACCGTCGGCGTATCCTTCCGCTTCGACCGCAACGTAGGCCGCCTCATAGGCCGCTAGCTCGGCTCGCTTGAGATCGTCCGAGGTGCGCAGATTCATTGGATCAAGCGTCGCGCCGATCAGTGCCGCCATCGCGACGCCGAGCACGACCGCGACCATCGTGTGTCGGCCAATCGGGTCGTAGCCGCGTTTCCACCAGACACGCTCACGCTCGCCTTGACCCCAGCCTTCCAGTGATCCACGTCGGTCCGTCATCGGCGCAGATCCTCCCAGGACTCGAACGCCGACTCGACCTCAAGTTTGTTGCGCTTGGCTTCGTTCAGCGCCGTGTCGATAGCGTCGTTCCAGGAGTAGTCATACGCAGTTTGGTATCCCACAAGGGGATCGCCCGATGCCAGCAGTTCCGGCAGCGCCAGCGCGGCACGACCAGCGCCGTCGAGCCGTCCTCGCTCAAACGCCGCCTCATAGCCGTCGATTCGCCCCTCCCGCGCCCCCCGCACCTCCGCCGAGGCAATCTCTTCCGCCGTGACCTGGTCCAGAACCGAGATCATCCAACCAATCGCCGCCGTCACCGCCAACGCGACCAGAAACGCCAGCAGGACTTGACGAGGCAGGTCGTAGCGCCACCAAGAGCGAAGGATAGACATTAAGTCAGCGTATCCAGCAACGACTGGACAATCGACGAGTTTCTTTACGGCCCCGCCTAACGCTCCAGGGCTGCGTTGAGCGTCTGCACCTCGCTGTGTTCATCCGCCGGCGACGGGTGGGAAGATGTCCAGTTCACTCTCCGGATTGACCCGGCTTTCGAGACCGTCGATATGTCGGATATCGCGGCCGTCAACCATGATCGCGACGAAACGGCGCACCGCGCCGTCCTCGTCGAACAGCTGATCCTGCAACCCCTCGTACTCGCAAGCGAGCCGTTCAAGAATGCCCTTGACCGTGTCCGGCGGATCAGACAGATCAACGCTGCGACCACCGACAAGCGGTCGCAGCGTTGCGTAGAAGCGGATCTGCATAACTGTGCGACCCCTCGCCCCAGCCCTCTCCCCGAGGGAGAGGGTGAGGTTTCTTCTCGGAGGGACGCTACGAGATGATCTCGAGCTCGCGCAGCTTGGACTCTCCGACGACGCCGTCGTCCCAGCCACGAGCGTCGTAGTACTGCTCTTTCATCTGATCGAGTTCGCAGATGTGACCCTCGGCCGGACCGGTCGCCGGCTCGTTGAGGAAGCGATCGGGCAGCGAGTCATCGCTGCCGTCAAATCCTGCGAGGTTGTTGTAGTAGCGCTCGAGGTTGTAGATCCGCTCGCCAGCGACCATCACGTCTTCCTCGGACATGGGCAGGCCGACCACCGTCTCGTAGAGCGCGGCGTACTCGGGCGCGCCGACCGCGAAGGCCGAGAACTTGCACAGGTCGAGTGAGTCGGAGAATGCGTGCAGGTCCTGGAAGATCTTCAGCAGCGGACCCTTGCCGTCCCACTCCAGTGGATCGGTCTTGACCGGAATACCGAGCAGCTCGGACGCCGGCGTGTAGCCACGCAGGTGACAAGCGCCGCGATTCGAGGTCGCGTAGCCCAGACCCTCGCCCTTGATCCCGCGCGGGTCGTAGGCCGGTACGGCCTGACCTTTGACGGTCATCGAAATCTCCGGGTGACCCCAACCAGCTGCTGCCTTGGCCGGGCCCTGGCCCAGCGCTTGGCCGATCGATCCAGATCCGTGCGCGATATCTTCCGCTGCCTGGACCATGCCTGCGCCGTCGCCCCAATCGAGCGGCGTGTCGACGTAGCCGCGTTCCGAGGCCTCCATGTACATGGAGATGGCGTTACCGATTTCGATCGCGTCCATGCCATAGTCGTTGCATTGGTCGATAATCTTGGCGATCACAGCCGGGTCGTCGTTGCCGCAGTTCGCGCCCAGCGACCAGGCTGGCTCGTACTCAAACGATTCCATCTTCAGGCCGGCGTGGACGCCTTCCGTAATCTCGACTTCCTTCTTACAGGCCACCGGACAGGCGTGACAGGTCGGTTCGGCCGTCAGGAAGTCCGAGCGCATCGTCTCGCCCGAGACTGCGTCTGCTGCCTCAGGGGTCGTCTGCGTCATCTGCGAGTTCTTCGTGCCCAGCCCGCCGATCGAGTTGACGGCGTTCATCAGCACGTTGGTCCCGAACGCCGAGAGCGCGCCTGAACCGTCCTTGAGCGAACCGTCGTCGTTGACGGAAGACGGCGATGTCACCGGCGATTCCATGATCAGCTTCAGGTGCTGACCCTGCGCTGCGCGGAACTTCTGTCGCGCTTCGCCCTGCTCGGGTCGCCAACGACCGTCGCGCGTGCCTCGCACGACCACACACTTGAGGTTTTTCGACCCAGCCACCGCACCCGTGCCGCCGCGACCGGCTGCACGGTCGTCCTCGTTCAGGATCGAGGCGAACAGCACGCCATTCTCGCCCGCCTGGCCGATCGACATGACCGAAACGTCGGTCTTGTTACCGCTGTCGGAGCCAAAGTGCTTGACCGTGTCGTGGATGCCCATGCCCCAGAGACCTGAGGCGTCTTTGATCTCGACCTGGCCGTTCTCAATCTCGAGATAGACCGGAGACGCCGCCTTGCCGGTGACCAGCACGGCGTCGAAGCCAGCCCAGCGCAGTCGCGCCGCCGACCAACCGCCCATGTGCGAGTCGGTCACGGTTCCTGTCAGTGGCGACTTGGTCACAAACGCCAGGCGTCCTGACATCGTCACCTCGGTCCCGGTCATTGGCCCATTGACCAGGGCCAGCATGTTGTCGGGAGACAACGGATCCACGTCGGGCCCGTTGTCGAGCAGGTATTTGACACCCAATCCTCGCGCGCCGATGTACTTGCGCGCGTCATCTTCGTTGATGCCCTCGTAAGTGACGGTGCGGTCGCTCAGATTGACTCGAGCGACATGATTCGCAAATCCACCAAGTGCCATGATCATTCCCTTCATCAACGCTCTCGCGAGCTATCCAGTGCGAGGTCAAAGATAGCGGATCGTCATTCAGGAACACCCAGCCGGGTCGATAGAATGGAGTTCGGGAGGAAGATGATGACGACTGAATCAAGACCGAAGGCGGAAGAGAGAGATCAGCTCGAAGAGGCAGCCATCAAAGAGACCCTTGCCGAAGGACGGCGTAATCGCGAGCGATGGCAGCGTGATTGGAAGAGCATCCGCGACAAATATCCGAGTCACTGGATCGCAATCTACAACGGCGGCCAGACGGTCGTGGCGCACGAGAACGCACAAGCACACTTCGACCACCTGTTTCAACTCGAGGGGCTCAACAGGTCAACCGTCTTTAGATGGCCGCCGCCGCCCAAGCCCAACACCCACCGCATTACCAGCGCGTTTCGCCGTCGCGCGTCGTGAGGCGAGTTCACGGCTGGCTGGGAGCCGAGTCGAACGATCCCGACGATCGCGCACCCTTCGTTGGAGTGCGCCTCATCTACGATGCCGCATCGCACAGCGTCGATTTCATGATCGACACTGGCTCGGACGCGACGATTCTGATGCCCAAAGATGCACATTGGGTGTTTGACGAGCACTACTTCGAGATGGATTTTCGTTCCCATCCGGAGAGTGTCCCTCTGCAGGGGATCGGCGAGCGAGAGATCTACATGGCTCCAATCGAAGCCATCCTAGTGCTCACAGATGACACCGACAGTCCGATTGAGTCATCACAGCGCATTTGGATCGCTGAGCCGCTGCCAGGCTATCGATCAGAGGAAGGCAACTGGCTCGTTCCTTCGCTCTTCGGTCGAGATGCCATCAGACCAGGAGAGTTCGAACTCAGCTACATCAACCGCACTGTCACCCTGATTCGACCCGAAAACGAGTAGTCGTCCTACGGACGCATCCCGTATCTGATCCTCAAGCCGACCTGACTCGGCAGCTCCGTCTCATACGCGGTCTCCAGCCACTCCGCGAGCATCGGCCTGGTTTCACGAGGATCAACGATGTCCTCGACTGCGAATGCTTCGGCTGCCGCGAACGGATCTCGCAGCGCAATCAACCGCTCCTCGATCGCTGTCCGATGCGCGATCGGATCCTCGGCGGCCTCAATCTCCCGACGGTAGGCAGCCGCAACGCCACCCTCAATCGGCAGTGAGCCCCACTCGCCCGACGGCCAGGCGAAGCGAAAACAGAATCGACTGAAGTCCTGGTGCGCGCCTCCCGCAACTCCGTACAGCCGACGCACGACGACGGTTGCCCAGGGCACCTGGGAGTCGTTGATCGCTGCCGCCGCCTTAACTCCGGCTCGCAGTGTGCCCGCGCCCTCTCCCGGACGACCGATGAGGAAGCCCGGCTGGTCGGCGAAGTTGACGATGGGCAGATGGAACACATCGCAGAGGTCGACGAACTTCTCAAACTTGCGAGCCTCCTTCGCGCCCATCGCTCCGCCGTAATGCATTGGATCGTTGGCCAACACACCGATCGGCCTCCCACCAATCCGCGCAAGTCCGGTCACCTGCGACCGACCAAAGTAGCGCCCGATTTCAAAGAACGACCCAAGATCGACGACCATCTCCAGCATCCGGCGCACGTTGTAACCACGATTGCGATGCTTGGGCACCACTGACGCAAGCCGGTCGTCGCGACGGTCAACGGGATCGTCACAATCGTTCACTGGCGGCAGCTTGTGCACGTTGGTCGGCAAGTAAGAGAGGAATCGCTGAATCTGAGCGATGGCATCGGCTTCGTCGGCGGCGTCGTTGTCGACGACTCCGCTGCTGCGCGCGTGGACCTCGTAGCCGCCGAGTTCTTCCTTGGTCAGCTTCTCGCCCATCGACCGCGCAACCAGTGGCGGTCCGCCGGCAAACACCTGCGAGCTGCCCCGCACCATCACCGAGAAGTGCGACGCCGGCACCTCGGCGGCCGGCAAGCCTGCAACCGAGCCCAGCGCTGCCGAGACGACCGGCACTTCGGCCATCAGCTTGCCCCAACGTTGCGGCCAGAACAGCTCGGGCAGATAGGTGCGACCCATCTCGGCGGTCGCGCGAATGTCGGCGCCGAAGCCGTCGATCAGGCGGATCATCGGAATCTTCATCTCGATCGCCAGCGACTCGATGTGTCCTGACTTGTCGCCGCCGCTGTGAATCCGAGCCTTGCCGCCATGGCTGCGCTCCGCCGCCGACCCACTGCGCGGACGCGAGGTGAAGTCGCCACCCGACACCGCCACCGGCCTGCCATCGATCTTCGCTGTCCCGGTCACCGTGCCCGAGGGGTGAAATCCAACCAGCTCGCCCGACTGGTCGTAGTAGCCCGCGCCCGACAGCACGCCGCGTTCGCGAAACGATCCATCGTCGGTGAGCAGCTCGATTCGCTCACGGACCGTCAGGTTGCCGCGGTCGTGCTGTTCCTGGACTCGGTCTGCACCGCCCATTTCGCGCGCCAGTTCCTGCCGCCGAGCGATCTGGTCGATCTCCGGCTGCCAGACCAGCTCTCGCGATCCCTTGCTGCTCGACCCATTCTTGTTTGCCATCTTGTGCCCCCATCGTTCGATTCAGTATCGCTCACGACCGCCACACGTCTCAGGCCGCTATCTTCGTGCCAAGACCAACAGTGACCATCAGTCGCAATCGAGGATGACCATGTCCACTTCTGCCATCTCCATCGAACCGTTGACTCCCTCAATCGGCGCGACCGTCCACGGCGTCGACCTAACCCAGCCAATCGACCAGGAGACATTCCAGTTCATCCACGACGCCTGGATGGAACACCTGGTCCTCTTCTTCCGCGACCAGCCGATGTCGCCCGACAACCACCTGAGTTTCGGACGCATGTTTGGCGATCTGCATATCCACCCGGCTGCGCCGTACGAGCATGGCAACCCTGAGCTGATGAAGATCCACACCGACAAGGATTCCTTCCGCAACAACGGCGAGCGCTGGCATTCCGACGTCTCGGCCGACGAAGAGCCGCCGATGGCCTCGATCCTGCACATCCACAGCATTCCTTCGCAGGGCGGCGACACCTGCTGGTCGAACATGTACGCCGCCTGGGATGGTCTCTCGCCGCAGATGCAGGCGCTGCTCGAACCGTTGAGCGCACTGCACGCAGCCGACTACTCGGGCCAATACGGAGACCACAAGCCGCAGCGCGAGTCTCCACGCGCAGAGCACCCGATCGCCCGCACGCATCCCGTGACCGGTCGCAAGGCGCTATTCGTCAACTCGAGCTTCACCCGGCGGATCGTCGGCCTGCCGCTCGAGGAGAGCAACGCCATCCTCAACTTCCTGTTCGAGCACGTCAAGAACGTCAACTTCCATTGCCGCTTCAAGTGGGACGCCCATTCGGTCGCCCTCTGGGACAACCGCTGCACCCAGCACATGGCCATCTGGGACTACTACCCCGAATCGAGAAGCGGCATCCGAGTCACGGTCAAAGGCGACAAGCCGTTCTAGGCAGCATGAGCTCGCCGTCTGGGGGAGCTGTCGCGAAGCTACTGAGGAAGGGACCGCTTCACCGCAGCGGAGACTTGGAGCCACAGCGGTTGACCATCAAGCTGAGATCGAGGCAGCGTCGGTATGTTCGATATCGCGCTAGTTGACACGCCGTATGGACTCGCCCTGGACGTGGCGATCATCGTCACGGCGGTCTGCTGGTTGCTCTCGCTCCTGACCCGCGACTTCTCCTGGGTCGACCGCATGTGGTCGATCATGCCCTCCGTCTATTGCCTGATCGCGGCCATCGATCTGGACTTCGAATCCGCCCGCGTCAACCTCATGACGGCGGTCGCGCTGGCCTGGTCGATTCGGCTGACGCTCAACCTCTTGGTGAAGGGCGGCTACAAGGTTGGCCATGGGGACTATCGATGGATTTATCTCAGAAACAACCTCGGGGAGCTGCGATTCCAGGTGCTCAACCTGACGTTCACCTCCTGCGGCCAGATGGCGATCGTGTGGCTGTTCACAACGCCCGTTCATCAGGCGTGGCAACACGCTGGCCAGTCGTTGGGTTGGCTCGACTACCTGGCCGCCGTGTTGTTCCTGCTCTTCTTGACCATCGAAACCATCGGCGACATCCAGATGCTTCGGTTTCAGAACAACAAGAAGCGACTCCTCAGCGAGGGAGCTGAGGTTGAGCAGCCGTTCATCACGACCGGATTCTTTCGATTCTGCCGGCATCCCAGCCACACATGCGAGGTCGCCATGTGGCTGGTGTTCTACCTGTTCGCCATCTCGGCAGCTGGCGAGATCTGGCACTGGACCGGAATCGGTGGTGTGGTCCTGTTCTTCATGTTCCAGATCTCAACGCGATTCGGGGAGAAGCTCTCGCTCGAGAAATATCCCTCCTATGCCCGCTATCAGCAAGCGGTCCCGATGTTCCTCCCGAATCCCCTCCGACTCCGGCGCAGCAGGACCAACGTCAGTTTCCATTAGGCGAGAAAGCCCCATGTGAACCGGATTCACTCTCCTCGCTCACCTATTCTCTTACTTTCCTTGGGGAGAGTTGCTTCAGGCCGACGGGATTGTCGCCCCTGTTAGCGTATCGTGCGATCGTCAGTGATCCCCAGATGTGGTCGGATAACTCCACGCGCTCTGGCGAAACTGGCCCAGTACGATCTTGCCGCACTTTGCCAGGACCTAATGGCTCAAGCGGCAGGGCATTCAGGACCCTCCCAGCGACTCAGAAGGTACGCGTCAGTAGCGCGATCAGCATCCCGCCGAACACTGTGACGATCAGGAATCCAGTCCAGCGCATCTCTCGACGCAACCCGTCAATCTCGCGGCGAAGATCGTCCTTGACCACCATGAGGTCGTCCTTGGTCGCCACTGACCCCCGCATTCTCAGCACGATCAGTTCGACCGCAGCTCGCAATGCGCGAGCATGTGGCGCAGTCACACCAGCGTCAACCAACGATTGCTCAAGATCTTCGCCGACTATGGCGGCGGAGTCTGGAGGATCAGGCCGCGTCTCAGTCGTCACGTGCTGCCTCCATTGGACTAGCGACATGTCGAACGCCGGATGTACGTACCGACAGTCTAACTGTCATTGAGTCGACCGGCGCTTCTCAGGCGCACCCCTCAGCAACCAATCGCCAACGCCGCCAAGTCGCGTGCCGTGTCCCTCGACACGTCGGGGCAGGCGATGGGGAAGATCTCCGTGCCATGGATTGTGCCCATCACCTGACGACACCGAGCAGGCACGCCTGATTCCAGCAGTAGCCGATAGTAGGCAATCCCCTCATCTCGCAGAGGGTCACATTCATTGACCGAGATCGTGGTCGGCGGCAGGCCGATCACGTCCTCCGACGACGCGAACAGCGGCCAGGCCAGCGGATCTTCCGCCTTGAAGGCCTCGATCCCGTAGCCCATCGCGCCGTTGTTGTGATGCAGGCTGAGCAGGATGCCGTTGTTCTCGACGGACGACGGCAGATCGTCGCGAGGCCAGCTCCCCGCGATGTAGGGACAGAGTGCGTACAGACCCCGGACCAGCCCGATATCGCCGTCGCGCAGCAGTTTCATCCCGGTCGCCAGCGTCAGGTTGCCGCCGCCGCTTTCGCCCGCGATCACGATCCGCGACGCGTCAATGCCCAGATCATCCGCGTGTTTCGAGACCCACTTCAGCCCCGAGACGCAGTCGTTCAGACCCGCCGGATACGGGGCAACCTCAGGCGCCGACGAGGCCACCACGCTGTTGCGGAAGTCAACCATCGCCACGGCGACACCGTTCTGCGCGATAATCCGGCCCCAGGCCTTGTAGTTGGGGTCGAAGCAGGACATCTGCGCCATCCCGCCGCCATGGATGTAGTAGACGCAGGGCAGCGGATCGTCCGAGTCGGGGCGGATGTACTGGATGTTGACCGTGTTGCCGTCGGGCATTGAGGTGAAGGCCTCAGTCGTGATCGTCAGGCCGGCCGAGGGCGCGATCTCTTCCGAATCGGACATCGCCAGGAATGCCTGCAGTCCCTCGTACTGCGCGCGGGACTCTTCGCTGTTGGCTCGCGCGATCAACTCCTCGCGATTCGCCACATCTCCAGCCGCCGGTAGGTCAAATGCACCAAACAGGGCCTTGATCCTCGGATCGATGCGCCGGTCTTCTGAAAGCTTGCTCACGAAATCCACCTTCCTCGATCGCCATAGGATTCAGCGACAAGCTAGCAGCCAGCAACTAGCCTGAACGGCGCACAACCGAAAGGAAGCGAACCGCATGAGCAACATCGCCATCTGGGTCAAGGTCAAGGTCAAGCCGGAGGGGTTGGAGCAGTTTCTCCACGCAATTGAGGTCGATGCGCTGGGATCGGAGCGGGACGAGCCAGGCTGCATGCGCTTCAACGTCCTGCAGGACGCGAACGACGACCTGACCTACTACTTCTACGAGGTCTACGAAAACGAAAACGCCCTCGCCGCGCATCGCGCCGCGCCACACTACGCCGTATGGTCGGCCGCCCGGGACACCCTCGAAGGTGACATCGAGATCACCCGAACCGCAACCGTCTTCCCCTCCGACCAAAGCTACTGGTCCAAGGACTAACGCCTCTTCCCCTTGGAGGCAGCGCACCCACACCACCTCCGGCATTCCCACGCCTCAACTCGGAGCCCGCACGCAACCGCCCTCGGCCTATGGCAGCCTGACGCACAACTACGGGTCATCGTCCATCACAGAGACCGTGAACGCTTCCGTCTTGTCGCCCTTCGGACCGGGCACTGGAATGTCGACCGTGATCTCCACTTGCTCATCGTCACCGTCACCATCGGTGACTGGGCTAATCGTGACTTCCTGGAACTGGTCGTAGTTCTCAGGTGTGAATATGAGAGTCGTCGCAGACAGTTGCACCGCGCCCGGGTCAGGATTGGTCAGGGTCACGATGATCGGCTCCAGCGGGACGTCGACCAGCTTGAGCCGATACGTGACAGATGCTGTCGCGTCCCCTTCTTGCATCACCGTCGTGTTGGGTTTCTCTTGCACAATACGGCCCGACACTTGATCGAGGACGGCTATCCATCCAACATCGTTGACGAGCTCGTCGTCAAACTCGATGATGTCGTAATCCACGACGATTTTGCCGGAGACACCATTGAAGTCTGGCGCGACCTTAATCGAGAACTTCTGGTACGTCGCCCAGTTTTCGGTGTTGAACACAAGATACTGCTCAGGCAGTGTGGCCACCAGAATATCTTGCTCATTCTTGAGGTATGGCACGATTGTTACAGTCGTTGTCGGTTGGTGCCGTAGTCTCACACTCCATTTGGTCGATTCACTCAGTTCCATCATCGACTGAAAGACTATCTGCTTGCCATCTCCCCTGGATAGCGTCGGTATGTAGCGTAGTCTCTTACCATCGACGGTAGTCCAGGCCTGCTTGCCAGTTTCCCCGCTGTCATCATTGGTAATCGTGCCGATCGCCGTACCGTCGCCGATAGCTCCGACCGACGGGTTCGAAAGATTGACCGTGAACTGGTCATCGATCTCGATATCCGTGTCCTCGGTCGTCTGCACCGTGATCGTCGCCGAGCTCTGGCCGGCAGGAATCGTCAACGATCCGCCCTGGTGAGCGTAGTCGTTGACGTCGGCATGGGAGACGGCTGTGCCATCGATGGATTCGTAGTCCACCGTGATATCCGATGTATGCGTCGGATTGACTGACACCGTAAAGGCGATCGCATCGCCCTCATTCGCCGAAGCGTCGGCGATGCTGATGGTGGGCATGGCCTGCTCGGCCTGCAACGGGGCAACGTCATCATCCAGCACTGTGAGCGAAAACGTTTCGATCCTTGGGCCGTGCTTTGGATCTGGGCCGTTGGGACCAGGTACCGGAATGTGCACACTAACTGTCACCTCTTCATCAACCGAGTCGGAATCAACCTTCGGCGTAATGGCCACCGCCTGCCACTCATCCCAATTGTCATGAGTGTACGTCAGAGTCGCGGGTGACAGGTTCACCTTGTCCGGCGAGGCCGTGACGGTGACCTCAATGTCATCGCCGACCATGGGTCGAGCGCCCAGTCTCAGGCGATAGGTAAGGGAGCTGGTTGAATCAGATTCATGCAACACGCTCGTCGCCGGCCGTTCTTGTTCAATCGGCTTCCGACGGCGGTCGAAGAACCACAGGTTCTGCTGCTTGTACAGACCATACACAGAGGCGTTGGGATGCTCGATCACTCTCACAGTAAGGTCAGAGCGTTCGTGTGCCGTATTGAAATCTGGCAGCATGTGGAGCGAGACTTTCTGGGGAACACTGTAGTTCTCTGGCGTAAACACCAGATATCGCGGAGTGATCGGCACAAAGGGAACCAGTAACGGATTTGCAATGATCGGCATGATGGTCAACGTGGTGTCCGGCTTGCGACGCAAGTACATGCCAAACTCGTGTGGTTCGTAGTAGTCCTCCATGACAATACTACTGGCAACGTAAGAACTATCCTGATCGTTCATGTCCTTGCCAATGTTGGCAAGATAGGTGTCGCCGACATTCAGGAGGAGACGCCTGTGCAGGCACTCTCCTGTGTCTTTGTCCTTTTCAAGGCATTGCCACAAGACATCGCCGGCTGTGCCAGTATCGTCGTTCACGATCGTGCCAGTTGCGGTACTGTCTTCGATCATGACGTCGGTCTGTGCGGTTGATAGGACGACCGTGAACTGGTCGTCGATCTCGGTGTGATCGTCCACGGTGGTGTTCACAACAAATGTCGCGGAGCTGGTGTTGGCAGCGATGGTCACCGATCCGCTGACAGCGGTGTAGTCATTGACGTCGGGATGGGAGATGGCCGTGCCGTCGACAGTGTCATAGTCCACCGTGATATCCGATGTGTGCGTGGGACTGACCGATACCGTGAAGGTCATCGCATCGCCCTCGTCAGCCGAAGCGTCGGCGATGGTAATGGTAGGCGTGGCCTGCTGCAACGCTTGCGGCGCAACGCCATCGTCCTCCACAGTGACCGAGAACGTTTCCGTCTTGTCGCCCTTGGGACCAGGTACCGGAATGTCGACCGTGATCTCGACCTGTTCATCGTCGACGTCGTCATCGGCGACCGGGGTGATGGCGACTTCCTGGAACTGGTCGTAGTTCTCGGGCGTGAAAGTGAGGCTCGTCTTCGACAGTTGCACCGCACCCGGGTCAGGATTGGTGAAGGTCACAACGATCTCATCGCGCGGAGCAAGCTGCAACTTGAGTCGATAGACGGCAGAAGAGTTGCTATCGCCCTCCACGAGTGTGGTGGAATCAGGCTTCTCTTGGACAACTTTACCCCACCCGGTATCGCGGCTCGTGAACCGGGTAGAGGGCGAGGCGGTTTCTCCCTCAAACTCCACGATGTCAAAGCCGATGTCAAACACGTCCCATTCGCTGTCGAAATCGTCCGTTGCCTGAAGGTATATCTTCTGATTGGTCTTCCAGTCTTCCGTGTTGAATACGAGGTACTGTTCTTTCAGCGTCACGAACGGGGCGTACTCGGCTGACTTCAAGTATGGCCTGACCGTGATTGTCGTGGGTGGTTGCTCTTTGGGCCGAAGACGCCAGGTAAAATCTGCATCAAGGGCATGACCGAGGACCGCGGTTGCTGTGTCCATGGCAAAGTAGCGAACACCATCATAGACTCGCTGATTGCCGACGTTGCCAACGTCATCATTGTTGATCGTGCCAGTCGCGGTACCATCGCCGACCACGACCCCGCTCGTCGTTGTCGAGATCTCGACCGTGAACTGATCTTCGATCTCATTGTTGTTGTCCGCCGTCGTTTGGACAGCGATTGTTGCAGAGATCTGGCCGGCGGGAATCGTCAACGTTCCGCTTGCGTGGGTGTAATCATTCACGTCAGGATGCGAGATCGCGGTGCCGTTTACCGTCTGATAGTCGACCGTGATGTCCGATGTATGCGTCGGACTGACCGACACGGTAAAGCTCATCGCCTGCCCCTCGACCGCTGCCGCATCGGCGATGTCGATCGTCGTCGTACCTGTCGTCCGCGGGGCTGGCGGATCATCGTTGTCAGCGACATTGATCGACGCCGTCGTGGTCGATGGTAATGTGTACGCCACGCCTGTGTTTAGGGTCACTGCGATGTTGCCGTCGGGCTCGTCTGTAGAGTCGTCGTCAGTCGCGATTTCCAAGACTGCTGTTCCCGATTCATCGATCGTGACATTGCGCGTACCGGTCGCACTACTGAACGTGCCTGACTGTGTCACGGTGAGTGACACATAGAATTCCGCGCTCTGCTTGGGCGTTGCGGTGAGTGTGAAGGTTGCCTTGCCGCCCTCGGTGATGTCCGAGCCCTTCGTGATACTCACCTCTGGTACCTCGACCGGCGGTGGCGGCGGATCCGCGGCTTCGATGCACTCGATAGCCTTCCGAATCGGCTTCCAGCCTGACCAGATGGCTTCTTCCTTGAGCGCTTCGGCGCCTGTCAACGGTGTCAGCTCCGGGTCTTGCACGCGGCCAAACGTGACAAGCACACGACGCCAATTCTTGCCGTAGTCGGGCCAGTTGCCCTTGTTCAGGTCATAGTAGTGAATCGCTAAGTTTAGTATGTCGAACGACACGCAGTCGGCGATTTGTTGACGTGCCGCTGCCGTCATCCAATCATCGTCGTCCGATACCGCAACCGTCGCCGCGCCACTCGTCGAAGACACATCATAGCCAGTCCCCGCATCAATCGTGGCTGTGACAGAGCCGTCGTCCTCGTACGTCGTATCGTCTTCGGTACCGACCACAAACGATGCCGTACCGGTATCAGAAACGGTCACTGTCATCGAACCAGCCTGACTTGTGTAGTCGCCCGACTGTGTAATCGTCACCGACACGTCGACGTCAGTCGTCGGCGCGGGCGTCGAGGTCAGGGTGAAGGTAGCGTTGCCGCCTTCAGACACGTCGGCGCTGCCGGCGATGCTGATTTCAGGGGTCGGAGGCGGATCATCGTCGTCCGATACGGCAACCGTCGCCGCGTTCGCAGAGGTCGACACGGCGTAGCCAGTGCCCGTATCGATGGTGGCCGTGACCGAACCATCTGGCTCGTCCGTGGTGTCGTTGTCCGTCGAAACGGCAAAGGAAGTACTGCCGGTCGCAGAGATGGTCACGGCCTGTACCCCGGTTTGAGTCGTGAACGATCCTGACTGCGTCACGTTGACAGAAACATCAAGGTTCGCTGTGGGAGCAGGCGTCGCAGTGACAGTAAAGCTCACGTTGCCGCCTTCAGCAACGTCTGGGCCACCGCTGATACTCATCTCAGGCAAGGGCGGATCGTCATTATCGGCGACATTGGCAGTCGTCGAACCCGCGCTCGACGAGACAGTGTATCCAGTACCCGTATTTACGGTCGCGGTGACAGAGCCATCGGGCTCGTCGGTTGAATCGTCGAGCGTGGTGACAGTGAACGATGCTGTCCCTGTGCTCGTAATCGTCACGGTGCGCACCCCAGCCTGACTCGTGTATGAACCCGACTGCCTCACATTGACCGAGACGCTGATGTCGGCCGTGGGCGCAGGAGTCGCGGTAACAGTAAACGTGACGGTACCGCCTTCGTTGATGTCGGAGCTGCTGGAGATACTAATCTCGGGATCAGCCGGTGGCGGTGGTGGCGGAGGTTGTTGGTCGCTAGCGTCCTCGATGCAGTCGAGCGCTTCACGCACTGGTGTCCAGCCGGACCATCTGCTCTCGCGTTCCTGAGCTTCCGACGCAGTGAATGCTGTCAACCCTGAGTCGGAAACGTCACCGAAGGCAAGCAGCACGCGCTTCCAGTTCTTGCCGAAGCCCGGCGATCGGTCCTTGTTGACATCGTAGTAGTGACGCACCGTGGATAGCAAACTATCCGTCACACAGTTATCGATGACCTCTAGAGTCGTTTGTTGTTCTTTTGCGGGTGGAGGCGAAGGATCATCATTGTCCGAGACTTCGACGGTCGCGACGCCATTAGTCGTAGAGACCGTATATCCCTCACGATCTGTGATCGTTGCCGTGAACGACCCGTCAGGCTCTTCGGTTGAGTCATCTGTGGTAGCTACGGTGAAGGTGTGCGGCGACGACATGGAGAACACAACATATATCAGAACATTCCGCCTATCCTTGGGCAGAAAGTCACCGGACTGAGTCACCGTAACGTGAACCGTCATCTTTTCTGATGGTTCTGGAGAGATAGTCACAGTGAAGGATGCGTCGCTGCCTTCAGTGATGTCTGATCCCGCGGCGATGCTCACGACGGGGTCGGCAGCCGGCGGCGGCAGATCATCGTCGTCTGAGACCGTCGCGGTAGCGGTTCCTGCGCTGGAGGACATTGTGTAGCCCGTGCCGCTGCTGAGCGTCGCCGTGACAGTTCCATCAGGTTCGTCGGTCGTGTCGCCGCTCGTGGACACCGTGAATGACTTGGAGCCGCTCGTCGGAATGGTAACGGTCTGCGCTCCGGTGGTGACGCCGAAACTTCCCGTCGCTGAGACATCGACGCTTGCCGTCAACGCGCTATGTGGCGTCGGACTGGCGCTGATGGTGAAGCTCGCGGCGCTGCCCTCGGTGACGTTGCCTTCCGAGGCGATGCTCAGCTCTGGTACGTCATCATCCGCAACAGCGAGCGTCGCTGAGCCCTGGCTGGACGACACCGTATAACCGGCGCCGCTGTCGACGGTTGCTGTGACCGAGCCGTCCGCTTCGTCGATGTTGTCGTCTGTGGTGGAGAATGTGACGGTTGCGGTGCCCGACGTTCCAATCTTGACAGTCTTGGCTGTGCTTCCAACCCCATAGTCGCCCGATTCTGATGGCGAAACACTCACACTCAAGGCCTGAGTCGGCGCAGGACTTGCGGTCAACGTAAACGTTGCTTGACTACCCTCGGTGATATCCGCACTGGCGGCGATACTCACCTCAGGCGTCGGCGGAGGTGGCGGTGGCGGCGGTGGATTGGTGTCAGCGTTCGTTTTGACATCAAGCGTGCCGAAGAACGCTCCGAAGAAGCTGAACTTGTGCACTGACTCTGGCGCCAGGCCGGTAATCTTATGGGACTTCCCATCGGTGACGCTGATCACCTGGATTTGTTTGGTCTTTGGTTGGTACCAAAAGAAGTGCACTTCCCCGTCGGCGGTCCAAGTTAGAGTGATGGACGTGTCCGTCGTGACGGCATTGACAGGTGCCTGGGCTTGTGAGTGGTCGGTCGAGACCGCCAGCGCCGCGCCGATCAGCACGACCATCGCCAGCATCCGCCAGACTCGCGACCCAACACCCGTCAATCTGGTTCTCGTGCTGGTTCTCGAGGCCATTGCGTCCCCCCAATCCCGTCGTCAACCGTTGGGACGCAATCTTAGCAAAAAGGGGGCGTGAGCTTCACACTGAACGGCAAGTCGGCAGACGCAGATGTCACCTCACGAGGCTCCGGCCTGTCCGTGGTCTCGGTCACCGCCGATGCAAGCCGCTGCGACCTGCTTCGCACCCTTCGCCCTGACTTGCAGCGACCCGTCGCCCACAGCTCCCCCGCAGCCACTACCCTGCACCAACGCCGCCAGGCAGCGAAGTCCTGCGGCTCAGCGACCGTGAGACAGGAGGAACTGATGGCCAAGCAAGGTGTTCTGCCGGACAGCTTCAGCCAGCCATTCTGGGACGCCGCGAATGAAGAGCGTCTCGTCGTCCAGTACTGCGTGGATTGTGATCAGTTGCAGCACCCGCCCGGGGATACCTGTCGCGGCTGCACCACGGGCGATGAACTCGAGTGGAAGCAAGTCAGCGGACGCGGCACGATCTACAACTACGGCGTGGTGCATGACTGTCCCGTACGGCTGCTGCAACAGGACCAGCCCTTCAACCTGGCCGTGATCATGCTGGATGAGGATCCGGGCATCCAGATGTTCTCGCATCTGCCCGGCGTGCCCGTCGACGATGTACCGGTCGGCGCGGCGGTCGAAGTGATCTTCGAACCCTCAGCCAACGGCCAACTCGTGCCCGAGTGGCGCGTCGTTGCCGACTAATCCCGACCTCCCAACGGACTGCCCAACTTGGAGTACCCGCTATGACGACACCAGTTGCAACCGACGCGATGTATCGCAACGACGAAGGACTAGGAATCTGGGAACACCGTGGTAAGGTCGCCGCAGTCGGTGTCGGCCATGCGCCCACGGCGCGCCGCTGGGACGGTCGTCCCGAGACCTGCGTCGGCGCGATCAGCATTCAGGCGCTGCGACAGGCGATCGCCGACGCCGGCGTCGCGCCTGCTCAGATTGATGGACTGGTCGTCGTCCGCGAAACCACCACCGGCGCGTTCTGGGAAGATGGCAAGCCATTGCCCATGGACGTGATCCAGAGCTTCCAGCAGACTGACGATCCTCTCGATGGCATCGCCAAGCTCAGCACCGAGTGGCTGCTGGCCAACATGCCCGAGCTGAGCAATGTCAAGTTCACGATGTACGGTCCCGGCTGTATGTCGAATGCACTGAACGTGACGGCCCAGGCCGTCGGCGACGGTCTCGCTCACACCTGCCTGGTCGTCAAGAGTTGGCACAACTTCGAGGGTCGCTACTACCAGGGCGGCGCCAACGCCGGCGACGCCCTGCCCGGCACTCCGGCCATCACCCAGCTCTGGGGCGGCCCGGCCTCGTACAGCACGGCGTTGCAATTCGCTGAATATTGCCGCAAGTACGGCAAGACGCACGAGATGATGGCGCCATTCATGGAGAACTCCCGCCGCAACGGGCTCATGTTCCCCGAGGGCTACTGGGCCCAGCACCGGCCCGAAGAACTGGCACCGGAGGACTATCTCGCCTCGCGCTGGATCGCCAAGCCGGCCAACCTGTTCGACAACGACATTCCGATCATGATGTCCGGCGCATACCTCTTCTCGACGGCCGAACGCGCCGCCGACATGAAGCAGAAGCCGGTCTACATCCTCAATCACGCCTCCAGCAACACGAGGCCGCGCAGCTTGCTGCCCACACTCGATGAGGTCGAAGATGACACCGCCCGCACCGGTCGCAAGATCTACGAGGGCGCCGGCATCACCGCCGACGATATCTCCTTCGAGAACATGTACGACGGATTCTCACTCTTCCACCAGTTCCACCTGGAAGGCCTGGGCTTTCGCGGGATCAAGTTCGGCGAGGCGCTGGACTTCTATGCGACCGATATCAGCATCGAAGGCCCCAACCCGGTCTCGCCCAGCGGCGGCAACGTCGGCAGCGGACGCAGCCGAGTCTGGATGCACACCGACTGCATCCAACAGCTCCAGGGTCGAGCCGGCCAGAGGCAGGTCACCGGCGTCAATCCAGAAGTCGCAGTCTCAGGAGGACCGATGCCACTCGGCGGAAACTTCACCGTCTGGAGCGCCAGCCCCGATTAGGACGATCACACGTGGAAATCTGTCAATGAAACAATTCCGTCATTTCCGCGATTGCCGCAGTCTGCCCCGCACTTGATGCGGGGGCAAGCGCGGGTATGACGGAGCGTAAGTTCAGGAGTAGCGCATGGCAATTCTCATCAGCTTCGACATCGACGGCACATTAGAAGTCGGCGATCCACCCGGCCCATTGACGATGGACATGGTCCGCCTGGTCCGCGAGAAGGGATTCCTGATCGGTAGCTGTTCCGACCGCACGCTGAGCGGTCAACGGGGCATTTGGGCCGCGCACGAGATCGAGGTCGACTTTGTCGCCTCGAAGCACATGCTGCCCGACGTCAAAGCCAAGTTCGAGGCGGACGCTTACGTACACATCGGCGATCGCGAGGACCTCGACCGTCAATACGCGCTCAAGGCCGGATTCGACTTCCTCTGGCCCGACGAGGCCGTCGCTCACGACTACTTCCAGCCGACGCCCTGACCGGCCGGGCGCCATCCCGCGCCGGTACCCGCTCGGCCCTTGCATCATGCGGGCACCGAGATTCAGCCAGCCTGCTACGTCTTGGCCCGAATCGGCTCGTCCCAATCGATCCCACAGTTCGTGCACCATCGATTCAGCCACACGTCGCCAGACGAACTCTCATCTCCGCGCTCCGCGTGGATCTGTCCGCCGCAGCGGCACGCTCGAGGGAACCTGGCTAAGCAGCCTGCGCAGCGATCATTGTCCTGATGCGACTGTACAAACTGCGGGTGCATCGACAAACTCATCCCCGGGCACCTCTCACCTCGTCTGGAATGGGCAGTCTAACGCCTGTTCGCATTCCGCTCTCAACCGCTCTCGTGCAAGCTCGCCCTAATCCATGCCCAACACGCTGTAGTCGCCGTCCAGGATCAGGCGAATGGAGACGTACATGCCCACGATCGGGATCAACACCCAGACGGCGTTGGGGCCCATGATGTAGATGTAGAACTGGCTCGGGGTGATACGGCTCCATTTCTGTCCGACGAAGAAGCTGACCAAGTACAGCAAGGTCGCGTACACCCACTGCCAGAACAGCATCGCCCCAACAATGCCGACGGCGATTGCCGGCAGCAAGCCAGCCGTGTACGCCGCATACAGCACCGCTGTCGAGGCAGGCGTGGTGAATCCATTCGCGATGTCGATGTTGAATCCGTAGGTGTTGCGATCCGCATACGCCGAATCAAACATCGAGTACGTCGCCCAGACGTCAGCCCAGACGGTCAGAGACAGGACCCGCCTGAGCGGTACCCGGGTGGTCAGGAATACGAGGGCCGGTGTGCGGCCGGTGGCGCTCCACTCTCTGCGCCAGTGTTCGGCGCGCTCCTCGATGTAGTCCCTGCGAACGTAGAGGCACACCTCCCAGAAGCAGATCAGCAGGTTGATCGCGAAGAACACACTGAACAGGAATTGAAATGCGTTCAGATCGCCATGGATGTAGTAGCGACCAACGATGCCCGGCAACGCCAGGAGTGCGATCGCCAGCACTGCGATCAGACCTGCCGGCGCACCCCATCGGCCCGTTTGTTCGCTCGCGCTACTCAAACCGACAGACCTTCTTCGCTACACAGACTTCGCGACATGGAACGACCTGACCATTCCCGTCAGATCAAGTGTGCATCATAGCGACACTTCACTGCTTCAGAGTCGCATTGCGCCAATCCCGTCGCCAGACACTGTCGGTTCCTGATCTTGCCAGATCTTGCCAAATCTTGAATGTCTACCTGGCAGCGATTACCTTAGATTCCACCCAGACCCTGTCAGCCCAATGCACCGTGTGAGAGCCACATGGACTCTGAGCCTTCTGACAGCTCCTCCGGCACATTAGCGCCGCCGTTATTCCTGACAGGTGCGGCTGGCCATGTCGGGGCCAATCTGGTGCGCCGGTTGCTTGCTGATGGCGCTCGGGTCCGGGTGTTGCTGAGACGCCAGGACAACAACGAAGCCATGGATGGGCTCGACGTCGAGCGCGTCTATGGCGACATCCGCGATCTCGAAGCGACGCGGCAAGCGCTTGCCGGATGTCACGGCGTCTTTCACACGGCCGCGCTCGTATCCACGATCGAAGGCGACGACGCGCATCGGCGGGATGTCTTCGAGAGCAACGTGATCGGCACCCGTAACGTCCTCCAGGCAGCGCGGGACTTCGACGCTGGACGAGTGGTCGTCACCGGCTCGTTCAGCGCAGTTGGCTACGACCTCGACGATCCCTCTGCTCCGTCCAGGGAGTCGATGCCGTTCTTCCCCATGGAACGCACGATGCCCTATGAACGCAGCAAGGCGATGGTCGAAACCGAGTGTTGGCATGCGGCGGCAAACGGTCAGGATGTCGTGATCGCCACGTCCTGTGCGGTCGTCGGCGGCAACGACTTCATGCCCTCGCGCATGGGTCGGACGCTGGTCGACTTCGCCAACGGCAAGCTACACGCCTATGTCGATGGTGGATTCGAGTTCGTCGCGGCGGAAGACATCGTGCAGGGACATGTGCTCACCATGGAGCGCGGGCGAACAGGCCAGAAGTACATTTTCAGCTCCGAGTACAAAACGATCTCCAACATGCTGGATCTGTTCCAGGAGGTTTCGGGCATTCGGCGACCGCAGCGACAGATTCCGGTCAGCCTGATGTTGCCGATGTCAGTAGTCGTCAGCAACGTCCTCAGCCGGCTGCGACCAAACGACCCACAGCGATTCACCCCTGGCGCGATCCGACTCTTGCAGAAGTGTCGTCATGCCGACACCAGCAAGGCGAAGGAGGAACTGGGCTTTCAGCCGACAACCATGCGCGCAGCCGTTCGCGATGCGTATGCGTTCCACTATCAGCGCAAGGCCATCACCAACTCACGCGCGAAGCGCCCCGAATCGATCGTCCCGGAAGGTGAGTCGTCATGACCCGTCGAGTGACCTCCGCAACTTCTGAACGGTTCGCGACATGAGTGTCGATACGGATGCGACCACGGTCCCGCCGCCGGCCTTTGGCAGTGAGGGCAACCTGCGCCAACAGGCGCGCGCGGCGGGCATGAACCCGGACTACTGGTACGCCGTCGAGGAAGTGCGGAACGTCAAGCCGGGCGAGGTAACCGAGGTCGTCTTCTGGAAGCAATCAATCGCGCTGTACCGGTCAGAGGACGGCTCGTTTCACGCGATCGAAAACCGTTGCCTGCACCGCCAGGTCAAACTGTCACTGGGTGAGGTCGAGGGTTGCCAGCTCGTCTGCGGATACCACGGCTGGCAGTACGACGAAGACGGCAACGTCGCTGACATTCCCGACCTGTTCGGTCGCGACCAGGTACCGAAACTCTCAGTGCGGTCCTATCCGGTGCAAGTCCGCTACGGACTGGTCTGGATCTTCCCTGGAGATCCAGCACTGTCAGAGGAGCGCCAGATCCCCGAAATCCCGGAGCTCGAAGGGCCCGGGCGATGGGCCTGCGTACCCTTGACGTTCGACCTCGCGGCCCACCACTCGATCATCATCGACAACGTCAGCGATTTCTCTCACGCCTACCTGCATCGTCAATATCGACCGTTCGACGGGGCCACACTGACTCGCCACGAGACGATCGGCGACGACGTACACCTGGCCTACGAAACCCGCGTCGGGCGCGGACGCATCTCCGGATTGTTCGTCGACCATGATCGCCTCAATACCAACCACATGGAGCTCTGCTTCGAATATCCCTACCAGCGTTCGAACACCGATAACGAAATCAAACACTGGCTGTTTGTGCTGCCCATCGATGAGCGAAGGACGCGAACGTTCTTCCTCTTCTACTTCAGGTCGCTCAAGATCCCGATGCTCCCGGTTCGCATTCCTCGCTGGGCCATGACCACCGTCCTGCGCATTGCCAACCGTATGTTGATCGGCCCGTTGCTCTCGCAGGATCGCTGGGCGGTGGAGGCTGAGCAAACGGGTTACGAGACGAACTGGGATGCCGCTCCCATCGAGGTCAATCCGGTCGTCCGCTCGTTCCAGCAGGTGACGGTCCGCAAGTGGCAGGAGCATCTGGACCGAGAGACCGCCACAAGCCCGAACGATGCCTGAAATCCCCTCGGAGTGGACGGCCGTCTCCGGCCTGCACCTGCTCGAGGCAACGGGGATGTTCCTGGTGTTCGTCGGAGTGCTGCTGCTCGGTTCAAAGTATGTACCGGGGCGCCATGCGGTGGGCAGACCTGATCCTGACGGCGTGATCCGCACCTACAACCTCAACGGACTGCCGCTGTTCTTGATCGTCATGCTGCTGGCCGTGCTCGGGGATGTCTTCGATGTCATTTCACTCTCGGTGCTACACACACACTTTGCCGAGCTGTTCATCGTGGCCAACGTCTTCGCCTGTGTGCTCTCCGCCGTGTTGTATTGGCAGGGCTCGCGTCTCCAAAGCGAATCACCCGGACTGGTGCGTGGGTTCTTTTTCGGCCGACAGCTCAATCCATCCTGGATTGGGGTCGACCTGAAGCTGTTCAGCTACCGACCATCCCTCATTTCGCTGGCATTGTTCAATCTGTCGTTTGCCGCGGTCCAGTACGACACGCACGGTGAGTTCACGTTACAAATGCTCTTGTATCAGGCCTTCACGTTCATATACGTCCTGAACTACTTTCAGTTCGAGAATGGCATGATCTTCACCTGGGACATCGTCGCTGAACGCTTTGGTTGGATGTTGACGTGGGGAGACTATGTCCTGGTGCCGTTCTTCTATTGCCTGGCAGGATGGTGGTTGTTGGATACCACGGACTCGATACCGATCTGGGCGGCGGTATTGATCTGCGTGCTGTTTGTCGTGGGATTCTGCATGTTTCGTGGCGCCAACGAACAGAAGCATCGCTTCAAGCAGAATGCGCAGAGCTCCATTTGGGGACGGCCGGCTGAGACACTTGATGGGCGACTGCTGGTCTCTGGCTTCTGGGGTGTTGGCCGACATCTGAACTACTCCGGCGAGATCTGCGTGTACGTTGCATTTGCGCTCACGACCGCGTTCGCGTCGTGGATCCCGTTTGCACTGCCGGTCTGGCTGACAGCGCTGTTGTGGCACCGTGCGCGGCGCGACGACCGTCGCTGCCGAACCAAGTACGGTGAACTCTGGGAACGCTACACGCAGCGGGTACCATACGCATTGATCCCGCGGGTCTACTAGAGTCGGCCTTGCAGGGTCTGTTGAGGTCAGAGATGGTTCAACTGCACAGCGCTCCGAGGGCTCCACAAGATGAACGTGCAATTCCCGAGCTGAGTGGTGGAGCGCCGCTGATTGGTCACCTGCGGGACTTTCAACGTGACCCGGTGGCCATGATGAGCCGCGGTTGGGAACAGTTGGGCGAACTGTTCCGCTTCCGACTTGGTCCCCGCCAGTTTGTGCTCTTCTGCGGACCCGAGGCTCATGACGCCTTCTTCAGCGCGCCCGAGGAACAACTGAACGCCAAGGACGTCTATCAGTTCACCGTTCCGATCTTCGGTCGTGGCGTGGCCTACGATGTCGCGCCCACGATTATGGACGAGCAGCTCGGCTTTCTCTATCCAGCACTCCGGGAATCCGCTATGCAAGAGTTCGCCCGGATCATGTTCGAGGAAACGGCGCTTCTGGCCGATTCCCTCGGCGAGGAAGGCGTACTCGATCTGCCGGAGGCGATGAACGAACTGACCGTGAACATCGCCAGTCGCAGTCTGATCGGACAGGAAGTCCGTGATCAGGTGGACTCGGGCTTCGCCGATGCCTATCACGACCTGCAGAAAGGGATCAACACCCTCGGCTTCTTCCTGCCTCGGCTTCCTACTCCTGCGCATCGCAGCCGCGACCGGGCGCGTAAACAGGTCGCCGAAATCTTTGGCCGGATCATGTCGGCCCGGCGGCGGGCGGGTGCACGCCCTGATGACTTCATGCAAACGCTCATGGACGCGGCCTACAGCGACGGCCGCACGTTGAGTGATGACGAAATCACCGGAATCCTCTTGACCGTGTTGTTCGCCGGTCAGCACACCAGCGCAGTGCTCGCCACATGGACCGGTCTGGAACTGGTGCGAGCGACCTCATACGCAGCACGGGTCAGAGATGAAACGTCCGCCATCTATCGCGATACCGGAAGCATGACCCTCGAGGGTCTGAGACAACAGGTAACGATGGAACATGCCGTCCGCGAGGGCGAACGCCTCCACCCGCCGCTGATCATCCTGATTCGCAAGGTGCTCAAGCCGATGCGCTACGGAGACTACGTGGTGCCCGCAGGTGCGCTGGCGATGGTCTCTCCGGCGGTATCTCACCGGCTGCCGTATCTGTTCGCCAATCCGGACCAGTTCGACCCGGATCGCTACGCCGCGCCTGCTCGCGAAGACAAACAGCATCCCTACGCCTTGATCGGCTTCGGCGGCGGCAAGCATCGCTGCATGGGCAAGCACTTTGCCGAGATGCAGGTCAAAGCCATCTGGACCGTGCTGCTCGATCGCTTTGATTTCAGTCTCGACACTGAATTTCCTACCCCCAACTACGGCAGTTGGGTCACTGGTCCCGTCACACCCTGCCGACTCCGATACCGGCGCCGTTCGCAAGACAGAGTCTTCCGGTGACTGATACCGGCGTGAGCCGATACGACGTAGCGATTGTCGGCGCCGGACCTGTCGGCAGCCTGTGCGCGATTGCCCATGCCCGCAATGGCTATCGAGTTGCGCTGTTCGAGGCGAATCCGTCCGCGTCGGGACGACTGGCCGGTGAGTGGCTGCATCCTTCAGCCGCACAAATCCTGCGTGATTTCGGGATATCGGATCATGCTGAAACACAGGGTGACTCGGGCAAAGGCTTCGTGGTGTTCCCGGATGACGGCCACGATCCAATCATGCTTCCCTACTCGGACGGATCGCGCGGAGTGGTGTGCGAACACGCGGCGCTGGTCTCGCGTCTCCGCGAGACGGCGGATGCAGAGCCTGGTGTCGACCTCAGACTGCACGCCCGCGTACACACCGTCGAAGACGAGCGATTGACCTACGAGCAACACGGCACCAGCCACACCATTGTCGCAGAGCGGATCGTCGGCGCCGACGGTCGCTCGTCAGTGGTTCGTCGTTCGTTGGGGCTGACCACAAGATCGAAAACTGCTTCGCGCATGATTGGGCTCGCGTTGAAGGGCGCCCAGCTACCGCTGGAGGGCTTTGGACACGTCGTGTGTGGCGCTCCCGGCCCGATGCTGATCTATCGCGTGAGCGACGATCTGGTCCGGGCCGTCGTCGACATCCCACTGGACTATGCGCCACAAGAGTGGAACGGCATCCTCTCGGACTCGTATGCCCGCTGGTTGCCGGAACCGCTCCGGGCTCCGTTCATCGAGGCGTGGTCAGCAGACCGTGTTCACGCTGCCGCCAATGCCGTCAGCCCACGGGTCACCTACGGCACCTCTCGTCGAGTGCTGATTGGCGATGCCGCCGGACACTACCACCCATTGACCGCCACAGGGCTCACGCTGGGCTTCGGTGACGCCATCGCGCTGGCGGAGAGCGAAGACTTTGAAGACTTCAGGAATGAGCGATTCGACGAGACGAGAGTTCCGGAACTGCTGGCGATGGGACTCTACGAGGCGTTTGCCGATCAGCGGGCCGAAGCGGCCGTGCTGCGGCAGGCCATGTTTGGTCGCTGGAGAACCAGCGCTGCGGTACGTAACCACACCGTGCGGCTGCTGGCCTGTGAAGACACCTCGGTGGCCAACCTGAGTCGCGAGTTCTCGATGACGTTGGCGTGGGCGCTCAGGGCCGCTGTTCCGAGGTCGCTCGACCCTCCAGACTGGCGCCGATTCGGCGAGGTCGCTCGCGGCCTCGGCAACCGCATGGCGTGGCTTCTGCGAGGCGCCTGGAACCTGCATAGCGTCAGACGAGCCGGCAATGCCGAAACTGAACGGTCCACCGAGACGCTGTCCCGCGCATTTCTGACCTCCATGCCATCAGCCTCGTCAGAGCAGACACGAACCGGCGACCGGCCTCAGGCAGATGTCATGTCACCTGATGCCATGTCACCTGATGTCGTGGCACCGGATGCCCGTCCGGCGATACAGGAGGGCGTCGCGCGTTTGCTGGACCTCCAGGCCGAGGACGGCAGTTGGGAAGGCGAGATGGTCTGGTGTCCGATGATCACCGCGCAGTGGGTGCTGCTGCAGCACATCATTGGGCGACCGATCGATCAGGAGCGACGCGAGCGGATCCTGCGCTATTTCGAGCAGTCCCAGTTGTCGGAGGGATCGTGGGGCTTGCACGACCATTCACATCCGTATGTGTTCGTCACCGCCCTGGTCTACGTGGCGTCACGACTGCTTGGCATCGAGCGGGACGATCCGCTGGTCGAGCCAGCGCGACGATTCCTCCAGGAGGAAGGCACTCTGAGCATCCCCAGCTGGGGTAAGTTCTGGCTGGCGCTGCTCAATCTCTACGAGTGGAGTGGCATCCATCCTGTGCTCCCCGAGCTCTGGAGCCTACCCCGTCAACTGCCGTTGCATCCCTCGAATTGGTACTGCCACACCAGACTGATTTACATGGCCATGGCCGCGATCTATCCGCGTCGGTACCAGACGCCCGTCACACCACTGATCGAGTCCTTGCGCGAAGAATTGTTCCCTCAGGGGTTTGACACCATCGACTTTCCCGCACATCGCAACCACCTGCGCCAGGCCGACCTCTTCGCCAAACCGACCGCATTGCTGAGAGCGGGCTACCGGGGCGCGGAGCTGCTCGAGCGATTCCACGGCAAGGGTTTGCGCGCCAGGTCGATGGAGGCGCTGATCGGTCAGATTAAGTGGGAGCTCAACACGACTGATCACACGAGCATCTCTCCGGTCAGCGGCCTGCTCAACATCCTCGCCTTGTGGCTGCAAGATCCCGACGATGGCGACTGCCAACGAGCGCTGGATCAGGTCAATCAATGGTTCTGGGAAGACGAGGAGCATGGCGCCCGCATGACCGGCGCCCGAAGCGCCTCGTGGGACACGGGATTCGCGCTGCAGGCACTGTCGACGGTGCCTCAGATTGGCGACTTGCCCGACGCACTACAGCGCGGGACGACGTACCTTCGGAAGCAGCAGATTGATACCAGCTTTCCGGGCTATCGCGAGGCGTATCGCAACGACCCAAAGGGCGGTTGGTGTTTCGCGGCGCAATGGCACGGTTGGCCGGTGACGGACTGCACGGCGGAAGCCGTGCTGGGGATTCTGGCAGCCGATCCCACATCGATCAGCGCGACAGCACTCCGCGATGCGATTGGCTTCATGCTGCGTGGCCAAAATCGCGATGGTGGATTCGGCAGTTATGAGGCGCAGCGCTCGAGGATCGAACTGGAACGTGTCAATCCCGCCGAGATGTTCGGCGAATCAATGAACGAGCACTCGTTTGTCGAATGCACGGCCTCCTGCCTCGCGGCACTCGTCGCTTGCCGGACGCACTTCCCGCAGATCACCGATCAGAAAACGGAACGCGCCATCTCGCAAGCGGACGCCTGCCTCCGCCGGACCCAGAACAGCGACGGCTCCTGGCGCGGAGTCTGGGGTGTGCAGTTCATCTACGGCACCTTCTTCGGGATCAAGGGCCTGGTCGCCAATGGAGCGCAGCCGAGTGATCCGGCGCTTAAGGCAGCATGCGGATGGCTATTGGACCGCCAGAACGACGACGGAGGGTGGGGCGAGCATCACAGCGGCTGCATGACCGGCCAATACGTCCACCACGAGGAAAGTCAGGTGATCCAGACCGCCTGGGCGCTCATCGCCTTGCTCGAAGCGGGAGCGTCGGACTGGCCGGCCATTGCGCGCGGCGCGCAGTTCCTGATCGAACGGCAGTGTCCGGACGGGACGTGGCCAAAGCAAGACATGGCTGGGGTGTTCTTCCGCACCGCACTGTTGGACTACGTGCTCTACCGACAGTACTTCCCGTTGCACGCCCTTGGCTTGTACGAAGAACGACGCAAGTCCCGCAGCGTCTGACGCTGTTAGCAACATTCCTGACCGCGGTGCTCAGTCATCGGACTATTCGGGCTTTCTCGCAAGGTAGTAGAACATCGGCGTAAACACGCCAGCCTCCCCACCCTCGACCAGCGCATCAGCGCCCACATTCAACACGCTGCTGATCTCCCGAGCGCCCTCAGGAACGATCCGCAACTGCTCTCCCACTCGCAGTGAGAAATTGGTCAAGGCTCGGCCAATAGGCGTACGTGGCAAGCTCGCCAGACTCAGATCACGGCCCTGCAAGGGGCGATACCAGGGCGTCTGCGGATCCGATTCGGGCGCGAGGTCGCGAGCTTCCACGACCTCGAAGCCTGCGGCGACCAGCGCCGAGCTGATCTCCGATGTGTGCGCAATATCTGGGAGTCCGTTGCCCTTCATGACGTCCTGCTTGATCCGCACGTGGTCAGCGTTTTCGGGATCGTAAGAATCGGTGAGACACCATTCGTAGCCGGCAAACTCGCCGCCCGGACGCAGCACGCGGAAGATCTCCCGGAACACTGCGGTCTTGTCGGGTGCGTGCGGTGTGGCCTCGATATTGATCGCCGCGTCGAACTGGTCGTCGGCTTCAGGAATGTCCATGTAGTCGCCGTGAATGAATCGGCACTGCGACTGCAAGTCCCTCGTGTGGTGTTTGGCGCGATCAATTTGGTACGCGTTCAGATTGATTCCAACAAAGCTCGCTCCAGTACGGCGGGCCAGATTGGCCATCGGCCCGCCGACCCCACAGCCAACATCCAGCACCTGCATGTCCGAGGTCATGGCTAACTGTTCGGCGAGAAAGCGCTCGTGCCGCAGGATCGACTCGTTGAAACTCTCGCCGCGGCGTCGGGGCGCAAAATGAAATGACCGACCCCAACCGAACTCGTAGAAGTCGGTGGCCAGGTTGTAGTAGTGATTGACGACGGCGTGATAGCGATCTTTGCGTTGTTCGAGGCTCCCATCGAACAGCCCCGAATAGTCCTCAACTGCTGGCTTAACCTGATCAGGATCCAGGTGCCCTACAGAGCGACCACTCGATCGTCTGGCGAATAGGCGGGTCACAGGCTCTCTCCTGCAGCGCGGCCTAATGCGTGGCATGGAGTGCCAACGAAACCAGGATGCTGCCAGTTCAGTCGAGCGTTGCCTGCCACCACGAACTCCCTCATTGCGTCACAACGAACCTGGAGTCGACTGGATCGCAACCATGTTAGGGCCTGCGCGCATCGCATCGTCGTGCTGGTAGACCGTGCTCGACCGATGCCATACTGCATCCAGGGGGAGTCAAGGATGCGCATCGACATCGGAACCTGTCAGATTCGCCCATACCGACAGGACGATGCCGTCTCGATGGCTGCGGCGGCCAACAACCGCAACATCTGGCGGAACATGCAAGAAGGATTTCCGCATCCCTTCACTCTGGTTGACGCCCAGGCCCGGATCGCTGTGACATTGAATCAGGTTCCGCAGCAGACCTTCGCGATCGCCTCCGGGGAGCAGGTCATCGGCGGCATCGGCCTCGAGCTCCGTCACGACGTGTTCCGTCGCTCGGCCGAGATTGGCTATTGGCTTGGTGAGTCGCATTGGGGCCAGGGCATCGCGACCGCCGCAGTCCGAGCGTTGACCGAGTTCGCCTTCGAGCAGTTCGACCTGGTCAGGATCGACGCGAGCGTGTTCGAGTGGAATCCGGCATCCTGCCGCGTCCTGGAAAAGGCCGGCTACGTGCAGGAGGCGCGCCTGCGCAGGGCCGTCTACAAGGACGGAGAGATCATCGACCGTCTGATCTACAGCAGGCTCCGCGCGTAAGCCCGCTCAGATGGGGAGTGAGACTGCCCCACCTGGAAACCGCCCCCGCCTCGCCAACGCGCCAATGTCGGTTGCAACGGTTCCGCTGCGGGCCTAGCCTTGCCAGCGAACACGGGAGGGTGCGGATGCCGTCTCAGTATCCGATCGATCCAAGCCGAACCGATCTCGCCCGAGAGTTCATGGCCAACCCCATGGGTCCTCATAGCGCCGCGCTGCAGCGCATCGTCACACGTATGCGCGACACCGAAGCGGCTGGCCGTTATGTCCTCGTCACACTCGTCCCGTACAAGGAGTGGGGTCTCGCCCGACTCTCAGGTCAGCGTGGCGTTGATCTCACCCTCGACGAGGACCAGGTTTTCACGTCGCTCGAAGACGGAGAACGCGCAGTGTTCAAGCTGCGCTGGGAACTGATCACCGGCGTCCCACTCAGCCTCGACTGATGTAGCCAAAAGGAGCGATCCATGCTCGAAAAGAAGATCGCGGGCTACAGCGACGAGATCAGCGTGGCTCCAGGTGAACGTATCCGCTTCATGGTCAGCTGCGAGCCCGGCATCGATCGCTACCAGGCCGATATCGTCCGCCTGATCTCCGGCGATCGCCAACCCGGAGGGCCTGGCTACCGCGACGAACTCCTGCCTACATCCATCAGCGGCGAGTACCCCGGCCGCACGCAAGAGACCTACTGCGGCTCCTACGCCATCGTCCCGCACGGTACGGCCTTTGACGGCCTTGACGATCTCTCCCTGCAGGCGACCATTTTCCCTACGCTCCCGAGTCTTCGTCGTGCATGCGTCATCTCCAAGATTGACGTTGACGCCGGCCGCGGATTCGCCCTCTGGACCGATCCCACAGAAGGTCTGGTCTTGCAACTCGGCGACGGTGACGGAGGGCTACAGGAATTCGCCCTCGGCCAACCCTTCGTCAGCCGCGAGTGGTACCTGGTTAGCGCTACGTATGACGCTGCGAGCGGTGAAGTCCGCCTACGGCAACAACTGCTGGGCTCCTACGCGCTGGATTCATCGAGCGGCGACGCCGAACACACCAGCGAGAAGGCCGCTGTCGTGGCTAGCGATGCGCCACTCCTGATCGCTGCCGCCAGTCGTGAAGAGGCTCGTGGGAGACCGATCGGCGAGATGATCTTCAACGGTCGCATTGAGCGTCCCGTCGTTGCCTCACGAGTCCTGACGCACAGCGAGGTTGAAGCCCTGCGCAGCGACGAACTTCCCGTCGCCTTGCGAGTCGACATCTGCGCCGCCTGGGACTTCGCCCGTGGTTTTGAGACGGACGAGATCTTCGATATCTCTCCGAACCGCGCACACGGTCAGCTCGTCAACCTGCCAATTCGCGCCGTACGCGGATCCACCTGGACTGGCGACGAGCTCAGTTTTCACCATGCGCCGGATCAGTATGCCGCGATCCATTTCGTCGATGACTCGCTCTACGACTGCGAGTGGGACACCGACTTCGAGCTGGAAATCCCGGCCGACACGCCGAGCGGCCTCTACGCCGCCCGGATCAGGGCCGGCGACCAGGAAGACCACATCACATTCGTCGTGCGACCGCCGCGTCAAGTCAGTGAACTCAGTGAACACAGCGACCGCAATGGTCAGAGCGATCGCGCGACCGCATCGTTGGCCTTGCTCATCCCCACGGCCAGCTACATGGCATACGGCAACTCGCGCGGCGGGATCGAGACTGGCAATGAGTTGCTTTCCAACAGCCTCCACGTGGTCTCGCCGGACGAACGCTACCTCAACCGACACCCGGAGTACGGCAACTCCATGTATGACGTCCACAACGACGGCACGGGCGTCTGTTACTCATCTCGTCTGCGACCGCTGATCAATATCCGCCCGACCCATCCCTGGCTCTGGCAGCTCAGCGCCGACATGCACCTCGTCGAGTGGCTCGAAGCGCAGAACATCCCCTTCGATGTCATCACCGACGAGGACATGCACCAGGATGGCGTCTCGCTGTTGGAGCGTTACTCCTGCGTCATGACCTGCAGTCACCCCGAGTACTACTCGACTCCCATGTGGGACGCGGTTCACGCCTTCACCCAGCGCGGCGGGCGGCTGATGTACATGGGTGGCAACGGATTCTACTGGCGCGTCGCCTACCGCGACGACAAGCCTGGCGTCATGGAGATGCGCCGGACCGAAGACGGATCCCGCTCCTGGGCCAGCGAGCCGGGTGAGTACTACATGGCCTTCACCGGCGAGTACGGCGGACTCTGGTGGCGCGCCGGACGCACACCGCAGTCCCTCGTGGGCAACGGATTCATCGCCCAGGGGTTCGACCACTCCTCCTACTTCCGCCGCGCCCCCGGCAGCGACGATCCTCGCGCTGCATTCATCTTCGAGGGTGTCGACGACGAGATCATCGGCGACTTCGGTCTGATCGGCGGCGGGGCAGCCGGCCTCGAGCTTGACTGGGCCAGCCGTGCGTATGGCACTCCGCCTCATGCCCTGGTCGTCGCGACATCCGAGCAGCACACCGACGCCTACATCCGTGTCAACGAGGACATCGGTCACATGCTGCCCGCCATCGGCGGACAGGACGATCCCCGCGTGCATGCCGACGTGGTCTTCTTTGAGACACCGCGCGGGGGCGCAGTATTCTCGACCGGGTCGATCGGCTGGAGCTCCGCCCTGTTCCACAACGATCACGACAACAACATCTCACGCATTACGCGCAACGTGCTCGAACGATTCCTGGACTCCACTCCGTTCGCATAGCAGGGACGTCGTCAATCGAGGAGCCACATGCGCGCGTCAACAGCCCCCCTCACGGACGCCAGGCGCTCACACGCGTTGCGGCGAACCTGTTGATGGTCCGCATCACCCCGTCGCAAAGCATTAGCATTCCACGTACACCGGTGACTCGCCAACCTGCAACATACGCAGGCGGGCGGATTCCCGCGCTACGGAGGTTCTCATGAAGACGCTCATCATGGAGATCATCACGCTGGTCGTCTTCTGGCCGCTGCGCATCGTCTCCCGCCTGTTCGGTCGTCGGGCCAACGCCCGGGTGCGCCAGTGGCAGGACAACACCTGGACCTGGTGGTTGGGAGCGGCCGCCGTCGGTTATATGGTCAGCGACCATCACCTGGGAAGCGACCAGGGACACGGCGTCGGCGGATACGAAGGCGGACACTACGACGGCGGACACTCCGGTGGTGGCCACGACGTCGGCGGTGGCTTCGACGGTGGCGGATTCGGCGGCGACATCGGCGGCTTCTAGGGCCTGTTCACACTATTTCGTCATGAAGTGGATGCAGGCGAGGAGGATCTGGTTGAAGTAGACGTGGGCGAGTTTGTGGTAGCGATCGGCGATGCCACGGAATCGCTTGATGCGGCCGAAGTAGCGTTCGATCGCGTTGCGGGCGCGGTAGGCCGCACGCTTCAGTGGCCAGGGCTGGCGGCGATTCGACTTTGGCGGCGTGACCAACTCCCAGCCGAGTTCGGCGGCCAGCGCGCGCATCGTATCGCCCTCGAAGGCGCGGTCGGCGAGCAGTTGCGGCTGACCAGATACGGGGGCGCGTCGCTCCAGTGGCCCGGCGTCAGGGTCATGATCAACGGGAGGCGGTCTTCCAGCACGATGGCGTGCAGCTTCGTCGTCAGACCTCTCCCCGGTCAAGCCGGGGACAGGCTACGCGAGCGTCCGATCGCCTGCCTGCCCCTGGCTTGAACAGGGGGCGCCCCCTGTTGTAGGTGCTCCCGTCCCGTCCTGATGGACCTTCACGCTCGTGCTGTCGATCGACATTCGCAGCGGTCGGTCTGGCTCACGTTGCTCGAGCTGCGTCTCCAGTTCGGCGCGCTGGAGCTCGGCGAAGACGCGTTCCAGGACGCCCTTGTCAATCCAGCGACGTCCGCGCATGTAGACCGTGTGCCAGGGACCGTAGCGTTCTGGCAAGGCACGCCAGCTACAGCCCTCCTTGGTCACGAACAACCAACCCTCCAGCACCTGTCGCGAGGGTAGATTGCAATTTCCGCGTGGTGTCGGCATGAGCGGCGCGATCCGCGCCCACTGTGCATCGCTGAGTTGCATATTCCCATTGGCCCGGCCGCCAGACCGTTCCCCAAACTCTGACACAAGCCCCGATTAGAGTGAACAGGCCCTAGGATTCGTGCACCATCGTCGAAACCGATGCGTCGGCACTCCGCCATAGGAGCAACGAATATTCGCTGCTTCCATCGTGCGAGAAGAGCCGTCTATGATTTGCGAGATCGTCATCGGAGTCATAACATGCTGCAGCATCAAGACACTGCAAATCTGTTGAATTGGCGCGACGGAGCAGCACGTCGAAGTCCACGCTTGATGTGCATGGCGTGAGAGGGCCATCGGATCCGTCGTCTACCACTGCGAGGGGGGTGTACGATTGTTTGAGAGTTTCTTTCCAACGTTCTACGGCGGCATTCAGAGCGCCGACCAAAGTCGCGTCCTCGGTACAGATTGTGGTCGACCTGCCCTCTATGACATTTTGGTTGAGCAAGCGTTTGGCATCCGTCCAGGTGCTTGCATCAGCGTGCCATTGGGGTTCGTGCGGCGTCCCCAGATTCTTGTTGGAGCTTGGCGCAGACTGCGCGCTCCCATCAATGTTGATGTCGAAGCCGCTTAAAGTACCGAGCGCAACAGCGAACCCTACTACAGCAGCGGTTAGATAGAGGCGTACCTGCATGTCTGTTATTGATTGCTTGGTGCAATTGGAAGTTTACCACGCGACGCGATGAATTCATCAAGGGCATCCGCCGCGGAGCCATAGGCGTTTGTGTTTGCAAGGGAGTCTTTGAGGGCGCTATAGTCTTCACTTGGATAAACTATCTGGGGTGAGTCCGTACCGATTCCGTAGGCTCGGTACATCTCTTCGCCGTGACGGTTGATGTGAATGTGAACGTTTGCACCGTCAAGGATCAGGACTTGGGCCCAACCTCCTCCTGCAGCTTCCCACGAGCTGCTAGCGACGATTGTGTGTCCTTTTGGTATTGTGAATAGAGTTCCATTATAGCGGTAGGTTCTACCAGGAAGGAGTCTATGGTGTGTCCAAACTCCGGATATGGTAGTGCCAGAACCTCCGAGTTGTCGAATCACATAGATACTGAGCGAGCTGGCGGCAGTCGCGCCGTTTGCATCGGTCACAGTGGCGCGAATGGTTTTGGGTCCTGAATCGATTTCGGGGTTGGCTTCATACCAACGGTGCTGGTCATAGTCGTTGTAGGTCACTTTGCCGGGGTTGGGTGCGCAACTCACGGACGCCGTGCCACTGGCACCCTCATACGGACCAAATCCATCGCGTGGTTCGTCGTCGATCACGAGCGTGTACGGACCAGTTCCGCCGCTGACCTCCCAGTGGACGGGGATTTCGGCTACATTGGCCCAGCCGGTGCTTATGTACCGCGTGCCGACGATTTCTCCTTCGTCGTCGTAAACCCACGCCTGGCCGGCAAAGCCCTCGCCGCGCTCCGTTTCGCAGACTTCGGGTGCAGTGAGGGTCAGGGTCAGCGCGGTGGTCTCTTCAGACTGTTGCTGGGGGAGAGGAGGGGATTCGTCGGCCGGAGAGGGCGCAACGCTCGCACCGGTCTGTTGGCCAATGCCAGCCTCCCGGCCAATCATCACCCCGACTACAGCCACGATCGCGACGACGCCCACAAAGCGGGACATATCTCTCAGGCTCAAGCGTCGCCAATGGTCCCGCATGTCGCGCTCCTCATCGTGTGGCGTGACCCTAGCACCTCGGGCGAGGGGAAGCGTGCGTGGTTCATCACTTGGGAGTCGGAGAGGCTCAGGTGATCTGTGGGGGACTTGAGATCCGCAACGTGGTTCTCATGTCTCGCGTTGACTCAGCGCTCGTAGGCAATCACTTCTACGTCCTCGATGTCGCCGTCTGCCGTGAACCGCCAGATGCCGATGTAGCCTCGCCGCAGGTCGCCGAACTCGTCCCAGTCCATGGAGACGGAGCCGCCCTCGTAGTCCACGTCTCCGCCGTCACGGATGATGCTCAGGGCGCGCTCGATGCCCTCCGGGCCGGGCAGCACCTGTTCGCCGGGCGCCGAGCCGATGCCACGCAGCGCGTCGCGCATGGCCGCCCCTTCGGCGTCGCCTGCCGCCTCCGCCGCAAGGGCGATGGCGATGGCGGCGTCGTAGGTCTCCTTCGCATAGGTTGCCTCAGTGCCCGTCCCGTACTCGTTGCGGTACGCCTCGTCCCAGATCCGAGCAGGGGCGTTGTCATGGGAGGGGCCGCTAACGGTGCCGTACATGTCGGCCAGCCGTCCCCCGCCCACGACGTCTGCCAGACTGGCCTGCCTGAGCGCGTCACCGAAGAGGAACTGATCGTAGACGCCGCTGTCCAGCGCCTCCTGGAGGATGATCCCGGCCTCGGTTCCGAAGGTGAGCAGGACAAGCGCCTGTGCTCCGTCGTGCGCGCTCTCTTCGATCAGGTCGAGGTAGCTTTCTCGAGGCTCCAGCGGTGATTTCACGACCACGATGCCGCCGGTCCACGCCTGCTGGAAGGCCTCCACCAGACCCTGGCCCCAGGCGTCATCCCGGTAGATGACGCCGACGTTCTCGAAGCCGCGTTCGCGCGTGAGCTGCGCCAGCACCGGCCCCTGGGCGGCGTCGGAGAGGACCGTGCGGAAGAAGAGGTCGCGATCCTCGTTGGCGGTGAGCAGCGGGGATGAGGCCGAAGAACTGATCACCAGCACGCCCGCCGGCGCCGCGACCTCCATCACCAGGAGCGCGTGAGCGCTGGAGTTGGGTCCGACGATGGCGTGCACGCCATCTTCCTCAATCAGGCGTCGAGCTTCCTCGGCAGGGTTGAAGGTGTCGCCTTCCGCGAACTCCACCGGTTGCCCGAACACGCCGCCGGCCTCGTTGACGTGCTTGATGGCCAGCTTGAAGGAGCGCAGCCGGTCGAGGGCCCCCTCCGTTTGCGTCTCACTGTTCACAATCAGCGCGCCGATCTTGAGAGGTGCCCGCTCTTCGTCGCCGCAAGCCGCGAGGGTCGCCGCGCCGACGGCCAGGATGGCAATCACGACCAGCAACACGATCCGCATCGAGCCACCGGAGATGCCCCAACTGCCCAGCACGTTCTACCACGCTTCCAGGTTCATGATCACCCTCGCTCGTTCACGACCAACACCGCTCGCCGGTGAGCCGCAAGGCTCGGCCTCAGGTCTGGGGACAGCAACCGATGTACCAACTGCACCTGCTGCATCGTCCTGCATCGCCCGGTCGGCCATGAGCACGCCCTTGTGGTCGTTCGGTGTATCGTACCGGATTTCCGGAGCGGATCAGGAAAGCTCGACCATCACATGGTGCGTGCCGACGCTATCGTCGTCGCCAAAGCTGACCTACCTACCGATGCTCAGCGCGTTGGAACCACCGTACTCCCCGCCGGACCTGACGTGATGTGGGTCAGGATTGCCGCGTCGTCGAACGAGGACGCGTCGAAGTCGAAGTGCCTATAGAAGTTTGAGGCCTCGGCGCCTTTGGCATGGTTAAGGACGAATCGCAAGCCCAGGCCATCTGTCACCACACAGTTCATTGTGACGCTGGCCAGGTGAGGGAACGATGAACGGGCGCCCGTACCCTTTTCAGCAGCCTGCTAGTCGTCGTTGAGAATGGTGCCGTTGCCGGTGTCGTCTGCGATGGTGGCGCCGCTTGCGGACGTTAGCTTGATAGCGAAGGTCTCGTCGACTTCTGGCCACCCGTCGGCCCGTAGCGGCACATACAGCGCTTTACGGGTCTGACCAGGCGCGAAGCTATGGGTGGTGTCGATGCCCAAGAAGTCTCCCCCGTAGGTTGCCGTTCCCTCTTCCATCTCAATGGTCACCGTCACCGGGACACTGCTCGCATGACTGAGCTGAAGATAAAACTCCATCAGCACATAGTCCTCGTATTCCTGCGCATCAGAGATCGACACCGTAGGCAGGTTCACAGGCTGTGGATCATCGTTATCAGAGACCGCGACGGTCGCAGCGTTGTTTGTGCCCGAGACGGTGTAACCCGTACCAGTGGACAAGGTTGCCGTGACCGAACCGTCGGGTTCGTCGGTGCTGTCGTTGGTCGTGCTGACCGTGAATGTGGCGCTGCCTGAGGTTGGGATGATCACAGTGTCGGTGCCGGTGGTTGCTCCGAAGCTGCCGCTCTGCGAGACGGTCAGGTTGACCGTGAGTGCGGTAGCAGGAGCGGGACTCGCCGTGACAGTGAACGTGGCGTCGCTGCCCTCAGTGACTCCACTGCCAGCGGTAATGCTAATGGTCGGCGGCGGCGGATCGTCGTCGTCCGACACCGCGACGGTCGCAGCGTTGTTCGTGCCCGAGACGGTGTAACCCGTACCTGTGGACAAGGTTGCCGTGACCGAGCCATGAGGCTCGTCGGTGTTGTCGTTGGTGGTGCTGACCGTGAATGTGGCACTACCTGTGGTTGGGATCGTCACGGTGTCCGCGCCGGTGGTCGCTCCGAAGCTTCCACTCTGCGACACGGTCAGGTTGACCGTGAGTGCGGTGGCAGGAGCAGGACTCGCCGTGACAGTGAACGTGGCGTCGCTGCCCTCAGTGACTCCACTGCCCGCAGCGATGCTAATGGTCGGTGTCACCGCGGGCGGCGGATCGTCGTCGTCCGACACAGCGACCGTCGCAGCGTTGCTCGATCCTGAGACGGCGTAACCCGTACCAGTGGACAACGTTGCCGTGACGGAGCCGTCGGGTTCGTCGGTATTGTCATTTGTGGTACTGACTATGAATGTGGCGCTGCCTGTGGTTGGAATCGTCACGGTGTCGGCGCCGGTGGTCGCTCCGAAGCTGCCGCTCTGCGAGACGGTCAGGTTGACGGTGAGTGCGGTGGTGGGATTGGGGCTCGCCGTGACGGTGAACGTGGCGTCGCTGCCCTCGGTGATGCTTGAACCAGCGGCAATGCTAATGGTCGGTGTCACCGCCGGCGGATCGTCGTCAGACACTGCGACCGTCGCAGCGTTGTTCGATCCCGAGACGGTGTAACCCGTACCAGTGGACAACGTTGCCGTGACGGAGCCGTCGGGTTCGTCGGTGTTGTCGTTGGTGGTACTGACCGTGTAAATCGCGCTGCCTGTGGTTGGGATCGTCACGATGTCCGCACCGATGGCCGCTCCGAAGCTGCCGCTTTGCGAGATGGTCAGGTTGACGGTGAGCGCGGCGGTAGGAGTTGGGTTTGCGGTGACTGTGAAGCTGGCATCGCTACCTTCGGTGATGTCGCTGCCCGCGGTGATGGTGATCACAGGCTCGGTCGGCGGCTCCGTGTCGCATTGGGATTGCTCCATGGCCGCGAGCGTGCGCGCAATGCGATCCCAGCGGGTGTTCTTGAGCCAGTTGGAAACAGCCTGCGCTTGCTGCACAGTCATCGGTGTTTCGCCGGTATCCACGCCCAGTGTGGCCAGAACGCGATTGAAGCGCTTGATACCCGCGGCCGCCCTAGGGGGATCGAGGGCATCGCGCCAGCCGGTGATCTCGGCGATGGTGACGGCGTCGGTCGGAAGCGTCGGTGCACAAGTATCGTTGTCGGCGATTGCAACAGTCGCTGTACTGGACGATGACGACACAGTGTAGCTTGACCCATTGTTGATAGACACCGTAACGGCCCCATCGGGCTCGTCGTCGCTGTCGTCTGTGGTTGACACGGTAAAGGTCTTGCTCCCTGATGTTGGGATGGTGACGGTACGGGAACCGGTTGTGACGTAATCGCCGCTTTGTGATAGGGCGATTGTGATATCCAGGTCTGCCGCGGGCGCTGGAGACGCAGTCAACGTGAATGATGCGGCGGTTCCTTCTGTGACACCAAAACCGGCCATGATGCTGATCTCTGGGAGAGTTGGTGCATCATCGTCCGACACTGCGACGGTCGCGGATCCGGCGCTGCCCGACACCGTGTATCCAGTACCATTACTGATTGTTGCGGTGACCGCGCCATCCGGTTCGTCCGCTTTATCGCTTGTCGTAGGGACAGTGAATATGGCGGAACCGGCAGTCGTGATTGTAACAGTGCGAGATCCGGTGGTTACGTAGTCACCGCTTTGTGAGACTCCGACCGTTACATCGAGATCGGCAGACGGTGCCGGCCTTGCAGCAACGGTGAAAGTGGCATCGCTGCCCTCGGTCACGCCGACACCCGCGACGATCGTGATCTCTGGTTGCGTCACTTGCGCCTTGCGCGCTTTCTGTAAACTACCGGCCGCCAACCCACCAATCGTCAGTTGGAACTTGTCCTCGGCCCGTCGATAGTATGTGGTAGCTTCGATCGTGTACCAACCAACATCAAGCTGTCTGCTGATTCGCGCATTCCTGCCAGGTCCGCCGTCGTCGTTGGTTTCTACCGATGCTCCTCGGTCTGTGCCTTGCCCTGCACGCAGATACAGGTAGGGATCGGCATGCGATACCAAGTCAATGGTAATCTTCCTCTGCTGGGAGACTTCGAACGTGTAGAACTGACTATAGCGTTGCCAGCGGGCATGAGAATCGCACCCGCTCGTCCATTGCCCCTCGATGGAGCCACTTGCCGTCACAACCTGCACGCAGGGGTTAGACTTTTCGTCGTCAGACACTTGCACCGTTGCCGAACTATCCGTGGGAGATGCAGCATAGGAACCTGGGTTATTGGTGTTGGTGCCCACCGTCACCGTAACGGAGCCATCCTCTTCGTACACGTCGTCGTCCTCGATACCGACTGTGAAAGCGTACGTGCCGGTCGTCGGGATAGTGATGGTCTGGGAACCTGTTACCGCAACAAACTCGCCCGCTTGGGAAATAGTTACCAAGACCGCCAAGTCGGCAGACGGTGGAGGGCTGGCAGTGACAGTGAACGTTGCGTCGGCACCCTCCTGGATATCCGACCCGGCAACAATACTAACAACCGGAGTGCCCGCAGGAGGGTCGTTGTCGGACACGTTGACCTCTGCGGAACCAGAGCCGGCGGACACTGTATAGCTTGTGCCAGTGCTGATAGTGACAGTCACTGGACCGTCCGCATCGTCGGCACGGTCATCGTTTGTGGCGACCTGGAACGTCTTGGTGCCCGATGTCGGGATTGTCACTGTATGCATGCCAGTGGCCGCACCGAAGTCGGCGCTCTGCGTAACTTCCACTTCGACAGTCAGCGGAGTCGCTGGAGCCGGAGTCGCAGTAAGCGTGAACATCGCATTAGCGCCCTCGGTGATGTCGGAGACAGCTGCAATACTGATCTCAGGCACATCGTCGTCAGCAATCGCGACGGTAGCTGAGCCAGCAGTTGTCGAGACGGTGTAAGTTGGACGGGCGCTGATTGCCACCTTAGCTGAGCCATCGGCTTCATTGACATTGTCACCTGTTGTTTCCAACTCCAACGTGTATGACCCGCTGGTCGTCATGTTGACGGAGTACACCCCGCTTGGATCGACGTCGAAATCACCTATCTCAGAGATGGAAAGCCACACGAGTAGAGTCTTCGTAGGGGCCGGGGTGGCGGTGATTGTGAAGACTGCATCACTACCCTCCGCAACGTCGCTACCCGCGGTAATCGACAGCTCAGGTATCACTGGTGGCGTCGTGCCGCACTTGGCCATTGCCTCTAACGTGCGAGTCGTGCGATCCCAGCGACTATTGTTGATCCTACTCTTGATGTCCCGCGACTCGGCGGCAGTCATGGCCGACTCGCCTGTACTCTCGCCTAGGGCCGCGAGCACCTTGTTCCAACGCAGGACATGGGTTGAGGCTGTGAACTCGTCCCGCCATACCTTGACCTCGGCGACCGTAATGGCGTCGGAAGGCAACTGGACCGTGCATTCCGGTGGATCATCATCGTCCGAGACCACTACCATGGCTGTTCCTTGGGTCGGAGACACTGTGTAGGGGTCGCCGGCGTTCAAGGTGACCGTAATGTCACCATCGGGTTCGTCCTGATCGTCGGCCGTGGTATCGACGGCATACGTCAGGGTGCCACTAGTTGGAATGCTGACAGTCTTTGTACCGATATCGGCATCGGCGGCGTAGTCACCGTTCTGGGCGACGGTGATGGATACCGACACGGGTGTTGTCTGCGCTGGGCTTGCGGAGACTGTGAAGCTAGCAGCCGTGCCTTCAATGACGGCGCTGCCGCCTGTGATGCTGATTGTCGGAGCGTCGTCATCGGTGACATCGACGCTCACACTGGCAGGTGGTGTCGCCGTGGTGTACCCAGAAACGGCGTGCGAAATGGTAGCGGTCTCGTGATCGCTATCGGGATCCTGTTCCGCTTGTACCGTTACCGTTTGGGGGCTCATCCAATCGGATGATGTAAACGTGAGCAAAGCGGGAGAGATTGTCACGGAGGTAGTATTGCTGCTTGTCGGAGTAACGGTTGCGGTTCCTCCGGGGTCGCTTGCCAGCGAGACTGTGTACGTCGCCGTTGCTCCTTCCCTGATGGCGAGCGCGATGTCGCTGATGGTTACCGCGTCAGTGTTGTTGTCATACAGGTTGGCAATGACCGAGTCGCCATACTCCTGGCGGGCTACGGTGCCATCCTGGGCGTAGCTAGTCGCTCGGTGAACGATAGTGAGCAGATCGTCGTTGGTATCACTATCGGCGACCCCGCTGACGGCGACCCACTGTGGGGTTTGCCAGTTGCCGTTCTCACCGCCGGTAAAGGTTAACGTCAACGGTGTGACCGTCCAACTGGCGAGCGTTGAATTGGCGCTTTCTGTGGTGATGGTGACCGTAATGTCTGTCATCGGATCCTCTGTGAAGAAGACGCTGTAGCTGCGAGCAGAACTGCCTTCGACGACGTGTAGCCGTGATGGTGCGACCGTCGGCAGCGGGAAGTGGTTGGGATCGGGCTCTTCGCAATCTTCGTGGTCGGGGTCGTCCTCGCAGTCGACTGGCTCGGGGATTTCGACGATCATGTCCGCGCCGGTGTACACGACGGGGCGTGCGCGCTGGCGAGTGTTGGGATGAGTCTCAACTACGTGCAGGATCACGTCGCTGCTGCTAGTGAAGCCATCAATGGTCGTGGTATGTGTGGCAACATATGTGTTGTCGACGTTGTCAGAGTCTCGATCGACGCCGAAATCGTATCTCTGAGGGATGTCCCAGGTGCCATCAGGGCCACCGGTGAATGTGAGTCTCCCGTAAAGGTCGGTAGTGTAGAATGTTATGCCGTCCGTATTGCCACTGCGCTCAACGACCACTGTCTTGCCGACGCCAGGGTCTCGCGTCAAGTGGACGCGATACGAGTAGTTGCCGGGCCCTTCCGGAAGGGTGAGTTCGTTACGCGGTGTAATCGTAATGCCGCCTGGGTCATTGTCTGTGATGTCGATGCTCAGGGTGACCTGGCGGTATCCGGGCAGGTCGTGGAGGATGGCAACGGTTTCGTCGTTGGCGTTGATATCCTCGACGGCGGTGAGGGTGATCGGCTGCATATCCCGATAGTTGTCGCTGTCGAATGTCAACGTCGAAGGCGAGATCGTCAGCGAGCCAGGCATGGAGGCAGTGAGTGTCATCGTGACCTCGCCGCCGGGATCGTCTGCCAGGGCGACGAAGTAGCACTGAATGGTCTCACCCTCATTCATCGTGCTGGTGCTGGGATACACGTAGACGATCATCGACTTCGGATCGCTGTCGATGATCGTCACGGGCAATGTCGCTTCGACAAAGCCATCGTACACGTGGTCGATTACGATTTCTTCGTTGTCGGTGTCACTGTCTAAGCCAACGTGGAGGGTGACGGTTTGCGGTGTGGCCCAGTTGCCGCTTGAGCCGCCGGTGAAGGTGAGTTGGTTGGGATGGGTAGTGAACCTGTCATCGTGTTGCAGGTCCAGGGTGACGTCTTGTCCAGGATCATTGGCGAGGCGTACCGTGTAGGTAGGCTCTTTGCCATCGTAGGTGAGAACGTTAGCGATCGCATCGCCGTTCTGTTCGAAGATTGGGTCTCCGCTCCAGCCGTCTGTGGTGATGATCGGCAGCGACTTGCCGTCCCTGAACATGGTCACGCTGTCCCAGTTGGTGTGGCTGGCCTCCTGATATCGGTGCGTGATCATGCCCCGTTGGCTGATGGAGTCGAGGTCATCACGCGCGGTGATCGTAATGAACTGTGGATCATCCCAGTTTGCTTGATCGAAGTCCACCGTATCTGGTTCGACAAGCACCGATTTAGGAATCGTACTGGAGATGTTGACGCGGAGATAATTCGCAGGGGCGCCAGCCATACGCACGCTGTACGTCGCTGTCGCGCCGCGTTCGGTGACGTAGACGTATTCCATCCCATAGACGACGGTATTGTCACCGACGCCGCTAATGTCTCGTGTGTGGACCAGCACCGGCGGGCCGACGAACGCGCCGCTGCTGTGGATGAAGTACAGCGGGTAGAGGCCATCGTTCCGGTTGTCACTGTCAGACTGTCCAGTGACTGTCACGGTCTGTGGAGCATTCCAGTTACCACTTCCACCTGCTGTGAACGTAAGCGAAGTGGGCGAGACTGCGAGTTGATGCGGAGCAGGGTTGTTCACGGTGAGCGTGACGTTCTGTCCTGGATCAGATGTCAGGTGAAGTGTGTAGGTGTCGACGTGTTCGAAGTGGCCTTCGTTGACCTTAACGAGTGCCTTCGAGGCTTGCGCCAGCGTGCCGTATAGGCCACCAGCATCGTCGGGAACGGGCGGAGGATCAGTCGCATCGTCGTCCGAGACGTATACTTTGATATCGGGATCCGCAACGCCAGAGGCGGTATGGGTGAGACTGACGATTTCGTGGTCGGAATCGGTATCCTGCAGCGGGGTGATGGTTACCTGTTGATCGGTTTGCCAGTTGCTGGTGGTAAAACTGAGCGTGGTCGGCGAGACGGTGAACGCCGTCGTGTCCGGGTTACCGATGGTGATGCTGATTGTCCCCCCAGGATCCGTGCTGGGACGGATCGTATACGTCGCCGCCGAGCCACCCTCGACGACGCGCAGACGTGTGGCCGAAACGTCCAGCGCGAGTCCGCTGCTGGATAGGCTCTCAGATTGCGGTTGCGTTGGCGCGGAATCTTGCGCTGCCCAGGCGTCGCCGCTCATCGTCAGAAACATGACGGCTGCGAGCGCCGCCATCAGCAGAGTCCAGCCGCCGACGCGTTGACTGCGGTCGGAACACCATGAGGACCTAGCGCGAGCGCGCACGGAGTACTCCTTTAGCGATAAGTTCCGAACATTATAGAGGCCCCTGCGCGATATCAGTGGCAGGATGGCGCGCGGTGCAGCGACGCAAACTCGCTAAGACCCAGATGCCAGGTGGCGCGGCGAGACCTGCGCCCAACTCGAGGATTGCGCCTGCCATGGCGCTCGCTGGCATCAACCGACGGTGGTCGGGACCGATCACAAGGCGCACCACAAGTGGCGGGATCAAGCCGACAAGTCCCACCATTCCAGCGACAGCAACGCCGGCGCCCTTCGACATTGCCTTCGCGGCGGAGGCGGCAGGCGACCACGAGGGCGGCTCCGTCTCCATGGACTGGGACGAGGACGGCGACATTAAGGTCGTAGGCTTCATTGCCTGCGAGCTCTGAGCCGAAGCGGAAGTAATCGACGACCGGTGTTTGATCCTCAATTGAAGCCCACCACAGGCGGGCGCGGCGAGCTGCCTGGCGGCATACTGTATCGAAACGAGGCCTCAGTAATGGCGACTTCCCCGTCGTCGGCCTAGGCTTGAGCCGACTCGACTTCGGCGGTCACCGTCCTCGACTCACGCCCTCAGCGCTGAATCTCGCCAACGCGGGGCGGTCTCTCTTGAGACCACCCCGCTGGCGTGTTGGACGGCTGTTCAGGCTTGGGTGAGAGCAGTTGCCTCAGTCGTCGTCGATGATGGTGACGTCGATTGGTACTTCTGGGAAGTAGATCTTGGACGTGCTCGTGCCGGAGCCTGTCAGCTTGAAGCTGAAGTTTTCGTGGGCGGTATCAGCGTCGTCGAGCGAGAAGACGACGAACTTCTGGAACTTGTTCCAGTTGGTTGCATCGAAGCTGAGCGAACTCGGTACGACGTTGATCTCGCCTGCGTTGGCGGCTGCAATATCTGGTTCGACCGTGATCTCGGTGTCCGGCTGGCGCTTCAGTCGGACCCAGACGTCGGCAGTGGCGGTGTCCTCGATCAGGAACACAGAAGTCGGTCCAACCTGCGCGTCGAGATGCTGGTTGGTGTCGGTGACGTGGAACTTGAGCTTTGCCGGGTAGATCGGCTTGTCGAAGAACCCGTTCTTGTAGCCCGGCAATCCTTTCACCCGGCTTGTGAAGTTCCCCGTGATATCGTCTGCATCTTTGTCCACCTTCGGTGTGAATCGGATGCGCTGGCAGTACTTGCCATTCGCTTGTAGCAGCGCTTTGTTGCCGCACGCTTCGCCACCATAGATCGAGAGGAAGCCCCATCCCAAGCCGTTCCATACTGCAGACGGACCATAGACCGTGATCGCGAAACTGGGTCCCGTGTCATCCCCACGGCGATTGGGACTGCGTTTCATCGCCGCAAACCACTCAGTTTTGAACGACGACTCGGCCAACAGCTCAGGGTCGAACTGGACATAGAAGACGCCTTCAACGCCTTCAGTGAGTTGCAACAAGTCTCCAGGTTCGATTCTATCCGTCGGATCTTCCGTCCAGGTCATGTAGATCGGCGGCGCGTCGACGATGTTTACGGGGACTTCTGGGGCGGACACCATGCCACCTAAACCGGTCACGGTGTGCGTGATTGTGATCTTGTCGTTGTTGTAGTTGCCGTCGATCGGCGCGTTCAGTGTGACGGTTTGAGGATCTGCCCAGTCACCACTCGACCCACCGGTGAACGTGAGCGCTCCGCTGACCGTGAGCTTGGTGGTGTCGCCAGAGACTGGCGTGACCACAACGTTGACACCATCGCCAGGGTCGGAGGCGAGGTTGATGTCGTACGATCCGGATGACAATTCGTCGATCTTCACCGCGGAAGACGACAGTGTTAGCACCATTCCCTGATCGTCATCGTCGATCGTGACGGCGAGGGTCTGTTGCGCATTGGCGTATCCGTTGTAGTCGTGGACGACTTGCAGCGCGTGATCCCACGGATCACTATCCGCGAGCGCCGTGAGCGTCACCTCCTGGATATGCCAGTCGCCCTGTCCGCCGTAGGGGAACGTAACGGTTGTTGGTGACACCGTGAGCTTGGTTGGATCGGGATTGGTGATCGTGACAGTGACGGGACCACCTGGGTCGCCGCCGAGGGTGAGTTTGTACTTGACGGAGCTCCCCTCCTCGACGACCGTCAAGGCTGAGTGCTCAAGATGCAGATCGTCCGCGACTTCGTCGTCGAAGTAGAAGATGTCGATCGGCCGCGCGACGACGTCGTTGACGGTGTCGGGGTAGCCCGGCAGGTTCTGCAACTGATGTGGCGACATCCCCAGCGCGACCTTTACCCAATGGCGATCATGGGTGGTATTGCCGTCGTCGAGCTTGCCACTGGCAGGTTTGATTGTCAGGGTCTGCCAGTCATTCCAGTTGCCCGTCGGACCGGTGGTGAACGTGAGCGTTGTTGGATCGGCGACCAAGTATGTCCCGGTGGGATGCGTGGTCATGACGACTTGGTTGTTGGAGCCACCGGCTGCCCCGGGATCGTTGGACAGCCGCACTCGAATGTCGACGCCAGCTGCATGACCTTCGTCGAGGACGAGGTTGTTGTTGCGATCGAACTCGATCTCGACCTTACCTCCGTCATCCAGCACGCTCACAGCGACCGATTGTGACGGTGACTGCGCGCTGTAGCCGTTGCCGTCACCAGAGATGGCGTGACTGATGGCAATGTTCTCGCTATCGACGTCCGCGTCCTTTACCGAGGTCACGGTGACACCCTGCTTGGTCTGCCAGTTACCGGTTGATCCACCGGTGAAGGTCAGTGTCGTGGGACTGACCGTAATGTCGCTGCCTGTGAAGGTCGGAGTGACGATCACGCTGTTGCCACTGCCGGGATCAGTGCTGACCCAGACATCGTACTGGCCGCTGCCACCCTCATCGAGAGTGAGCGCCTGCGGGTCGACAAGCACGCCAGGCGTAGGTGGCTCTTCCACGACTACGTTGAACGTATTCGTCAGCTTAGAAGGTCGACTCGTATGCGGGACCGGGATTGCAACCGTGATTTCCACATCCTCATCATTACTGTCCCCGTCAGCGACGGGCGTGATCGTGATGTCCTGGAACTCGTCGTAGTTCTCATGGTTGAACACGAAGCTCATCGGTGAGACGGTCACCGCGCCCGGGTCGGGGTTGGTGATCGTCACCGTGATCGGGTTGCGAGGGATCGTGCCCAGCTTCACCTGATAGGTGAGCGAGGAATTGGTATCACCCTCCGTCAACAGATTCGGGTCCGGCTTCTTCTGAGTAATGGGATTCGCCGAGCTGGTGTCCCACATCGCCACCACCATGGAAGGATTCGTCTGAACGCCTGGATGCTCGACAACTTCAAGCCGAACATTTGTCGTGATCTGATGAACGCCCCAGTTTCCGATGTGGCGTACATTAAACGATTGTTTCGTGTTCCAATTGCTCGGTGTGAAGACGAGGTATTCGGGCGTGATGTTGAGGGATCGTCCATCGCGAGCCTCTGTCGGCACTGGCCGGATGGTGACGGTGTGCGGGGGCTTTCTGTTCAAACGGAACGGCCAGCTGCGTGCGCTGCCGTTCTCAAACACGCCAAGATTAAAGTTGTTGGTGACGTCGATGTAATTGTAGCCGGTGCTGAACGTGTATGCCGTGCCCACACTGCCGGTATCGTCATTGCTGATGGTGCCCGTCGCGGTGTCATCGTCGATGGTGACGCCGGTCGGAGGATTGGATATCACTACCGTGAACTCATCATTGATCTCGATGTCCGAGTCTTCAGTCGTGGCGATCGTGATCGTGGTGGAACTGTCGCCGGCAGGGATCGTTACGGTGCCGCTTGCGGCGGTGTAGTCATTGACGAGGGAGTGGGAGATGGCGGTGCCGTCGACCGTTTCGTAGTCCAGCGTGATCGCCGAGCTGTGCGTCGGGCTGACTGAGACGGTGAAGGTGAGGCTGTCACCCTCGGCTTCGGAGGCATCGGCGATGGTGATTGTGGGGGTTGCGTTTTGCTGCTTGTCCGGCGCGTCATCATCGTCGGCGACGTTGACGGTTGCTGCGCCGGCGCTCGATGACACCGTGTAGCCGGTGCCTGTGTTTACGGTCGCTGTGACGGAGCCGTCTGGTTCGTCGGTGGTGTCGTTATCCGTTGAGATAGCGAATGCGGTTGAGCCCGTCACGCCGATCGTTACGGTGTCCGCGCCTGTTTGCGTCGTGAACGAGCCAGATTGCGTCACGTTGACTGACACGTCGAGGTTGGCGCTTGGCGCAGGTGTCGCGGTGACCGTGAAGCTCACGCTGCTGCCTTCGGTCACGTCGGCACTGCCGGTGATACTAATTTCAGGGTCGGCTGACGGTGCTGGGAATACGATTTCGATGCATTGGATCGCCTCTCGCACGGGCTTCCAGCCAAACCAGATGGTCTCGCTCTGTAGCGCTTCGGCTGCCGTGTACGGTGTCAGATTCTCATCGCTGACATTGTGGAAGGTGATCAGGACGCGCTTCCAGTTCTTGCCGTAGTTCGGCGACTTGTTCTTGTTTGAGTCGTAGTAGCCGCGCACTGTTTGGAGGATGTTGCCGGTGAGGCAGTGTTGAATCTGGTCTTGTGGGGACTGCTGCTGCGCCGCTGGTTGGGGCGGATCATCGTCGTCCGACACCGCCACGGTGGCTTGGCCGTTGCTCGACGAGACGGTGTACCCGGTACCGCTGTCAATAGTGGCGACGACGGAGCCGTCAGGTTCGTCCGTCGAGTCGTTGGTCGTGCTGACGGTCAGGGTGTAACTGCCTGATGTCGGGATTGTTACCGTCTGCTGACCGGTCGATGCGTAGGCGCCTGTCTGCGATACGGTGACGCTCACGTCCAGGGTTGCGCTCTGCGTCGGACTGACGCTAATGGTGAAGGTGGCGTCACTGCCCTCGGTGATGGACGATCCTGCCGAGATACTGACCTCGGGATCGGGCGTCGGAGGCACATCGTCGTCCGCAATGGCGGCGGTCGCGGAGCTTGCGCTTGACGAAACGTCATAGCCAGTTCCACTGCCCAACAACACCGTGACGGAGCCGTCTGCCTCGTCAGTGCTATCGCCCGATGTGCTGACCGTGAACGTCTGGCTCCCGCTGGTGGGAACGCTAATGGTCTGCGTGCCGGTGGTGACGCCAAACGACCCTGACGCGGAGACACCCACGTCGACACTGAGCGCTGTATGTGGTGTCGGTGTAGCGGTAATCGTGAAGCTGGCTGCGGTGCCTTCGGTGACATCGCCGTCCGAAGCGATGCTCAGCTCAGGCACATCGTTATCGGCGATCGCGACGGTCGCCGAACCATTCGTCGTCGAGGACGTGTAGCCGGTTCCGCTGACGATTGACGCGGTGACCGAGCCGTCGGGCTCGTCGATGCTGTCGTCGGTTGTGGGGAAGGTGACCGTTGCCGTTCCTGATGTCGAAACGGAGACCGTCTTGAGTACGTTGGGTATTCCGTAGTCGCCGGCGGGAAGTGGCGAGACGTTAACATCGATCGCCTGCGTCGGTGCCGGCGTGGCGGTCAAGGTGAACGTCGCGTCGCCGCCTTCCGTGATGTTCGCACCCGCAGCGATGCTGACTTCAGGCGTTGGCGGCGGAGTGGTGGATGCATCTGTCGTAACTTCGAGCGTGCCAAAGAACGCCGCATAGAATCTGAACTCGTGCTCCGACTCAGGCTGCAACCCTGTGGCCGTCCACGACTTCGCATCGGTAACGCTGAAGTAGTCGGTTTGCTCGGCCGCCTTCTGGTACCAGAAGAAGACCACCTCCCCTTCAGCGGACCAGGTCAGCGTGATCGACGTGTCCGTGGTCACGACGTCGACGGGTGGTTGTGCGACCGAGTGGTCGGTGGAGACGACCAGCGCCGCGCCAATGAGCGCGACCATCGCCAGGAGACGCCAGATTCGGAAGCGTTGGTGCAGGATGAACTGAGCAGCGTCGCGGACCATGGTGAACCTCCAGCTACTTCGGACTCCGTGTCTCCGAGCCGACGGCCTCAGGTAGGTCGCCAACCGTGTGCAAGGACACTATCAGATGACGCACGCATTTCCGATATCACAGAACGCCACAATCTATACGAGTCTTCGTATGTTTCGATCTACGAAGGAGATTGTGAAACTTGGACTTAAGTCGGCCGACCCCGGGACAGCTGGGGCGCGTTTACATGGTTATTCAGCATGGGGAAGCATCCCGTCATTGCCGCGTTGGGCTCAGTCGTGGCTGCTGATGTCGGCGAGATACCCCCGTTCGTGCCGGGGGCAGGCTCCCCGACAAGCGGAGGCCGTTGCGTAATCCACCAACTCCGTCATTCCTGCCCTACCACCCCGTCATTCCTGCGCGCAGCGCGGGAATCTCGATCCGTTTGGCAACGCCGATGTGCAACTACGGACGTGTCACCAGCGTCGACTCTGGTGCTGGCCTCAGCGAGATACCCGCGGCAAGCGCGGGTATGACGAAGAGTGAATGGACGCGGGTATGCCGAATAATTCAAAGGCCTCCGACAACCGCCGGGATGACGGACTACTCGGGGCGGTTCGGCTGCCAGGATCGGGGCTTGCAGCGCAACCGCTTCGGGTCGAGCTGAAACCGGATCTCGAAGATTCTCGATGTTGTCAACGGTGGTGGCCCCAACGGGATTCGAACCCGTGCTACCAGCTTGAAAGGCTGGCGTCCTAGGCCTCTAGACGATAGGGCCGACCGGACCTTAGCTTACACTGCGGCCTCGGTCTGGGCGGCTGACCGCTGAGGTTGTCGGTCAGCCGGTTAACTCCTGCATGGCGGCGGCGAAGCCAGGGGCGGCCCCTTCGAGTTCACTCTGCTCCACGCAGTAGGAGATGCGGAAATAGCCCTCCATGCCGAAGCCTCGACCGGGCACGACCAGCACGCCCTGACGCTGCAGCGCGGCGACGAGCTGCATTTCGTCCGCGACCGGCGACTTGGGGAACATGTAGAAGGCGCCCTCGGGCTTGCGCACTTCGTATCCGGCTGTGGTCAGCACGCCGTAGAGATAATCGCGCTTCTGCTGGTAGTCAGTCGTGTCGATGGTCACGGTCTGCAAGTTCCGAACCAGGTGCTGCATGATCGCCGGTGCATTGACGAAGCCCAGGACCCGATTGCAGAAGATCAGCGCGTCCATGAGCTGAGCACCATGCTCGGAGCCGGCGTAGTCGGGATGTACGGCGAGATAGCCAATCCGATCGCCGGGCAGCGCGATGTCCTTGGCGTGCGAGGTGACGGTGATCGTTCGCTCGTAGGACTGCTGGGGGAATGGGTAGTGGTGCTCGTCGAAGAGGATTTTGCGATACGGCTCGTCGCTGACGAGGAAGATCTCAGTGCCGAACTCGGCCGACTTGTCGCGTAGCAGTTGCGCGAGCGCCTCGATGAACGAAGCCGGATACATCGCGCCGGTGGGGTTGTTGGGTGAGTTGACGATCACGATCTTGGTGCGCGCGGACAGTTTGCTCGCGAGCTCATCTAGGTCGGGGGTGAAGTTGTCGTCGCAGCCAACGACCACTGGCTTCGCAGCATGGCTGGTGGCGTAGAACAGGTACTCGGCGAAGAACGGGGTGAGGATGACCACCTCATCGTCGCGATCGCAGAGCGAGTGGATGACGACGTTGAGGGCTGCGGCGGCGCCGACGGTCATGACGATGTGATCGGCGCCGTAGTGCAGTCCGGTTTCGTCGGAGAGGGCGTCGGCGACAGCCTGTCGGGTCTCGACGTATCCGGCGTTGGGCATGTAGCGGTGGACGCCGGCGGCGTCCTGGGCGGCATAGGCTCGTAGCTCGTCGAAGAATTGGGGCGGCGGCTCGGTAACTGGATTGCCCAGCGAGAGGTCGAAGACGTTCTCGGGGCCGCGTTCCTGGCGCAACTGGATGCCCAGTTCGAACATCCGACGAATCCAGGAACTGTCCTCCATCGCTCGCGCGATATCAGCCGCAATCGCCATGGTCATACCTCCGAATTGCCGCACCAGACGCTCTCAGCAGGCTACTCCAGCACCTCGGTCAATAGCTCTCGACAATAGGTCTCTATCTCGTCGCGCAGATGCCGGAAGACTTCGGTCAGTTGGGCATCGCTTAACTCGTGACGGTCAGGATCCTCAAACGAGCGGTGCAATGTTCTTGTTGCCCTGGGGAAAACGGGGCAGGATTCTCTGGCCGTGTCACAGACCGTGAGTACCAGGTCGAAGTCGTCCTGGAGATACCGGTTGACATGGTCGGAGGTGTGACAACTGATGTCGATTCCGACCTCGGACATCACGCGGATCGCGAAAGGATGCACACCCTTCGGATTGGTACCAGCGCTGCGGATCTCAACGCGTTCGGCCCCGAGGGCGTCCAGCCAGCCATGCGCCATTTGTGAGCGGGCGCGGTTACCAGTGCAAATCACCAGGATGCGAAACGGACGGCGAGACATGGTCGCAAGAATAATCGGGCCTTTCTATCCGCATGCGTAGGCGTTGACTGTTCATCGCACCGTCGGGTTGGCGGTGAGCGGCCAGAGACAGCGCGGAAGGACTTCGGAAGTGTGAGGAGGCTGTTTCGCTTATGACTCCGCGATAACTGGCGTCCGCTGGAGGCATACACTCCGACTTGGAAGGACCTGGAGGGTGTGGGGATGAGCCAGCGACGCGGCTACCGTCGGCGGCCCGGCGACGTGGTGCTGCGACGGGTCCGACTGCAGACAGAACGGGTGCGAAGCAAGCGCCAACGACGGATTCGGATTGCGCCTCGCGCGTGGATGGTGGTGATTCTCTTCGCGCTCGTCATGCTGGTCGGCGGAGCGCTGCTGCATCTGCCGATCTCGTCGGCCAGCGGCGAGTCCGTGCCGTTTCTCGATGCGCTGTTTACGTCAGTCTCGGCGGTCAGCGTGACCGGGCTGACGCGGTTCGACACGGAGGAGACGTTCTCCCACTTTGGCGAGTTCATCACACTGGCGCTGTTCCAGCTCGGCGGACTGGGCGTCACGATGTATGCGGGCGTACTGATCTTGTTGGCCGGCCAGCGGCTGGGGATGCGCGGTCGCGCGTTCCTGGGACTCGAGCTAATGACCTCGGGCGTGGATGGTTCGGGCGCCACCGTGTTGCTGCGTCGGGTCATGATTTACACAGCGTCGGTCGAGTTCGTCGCGTTCCTCCTGCTGTTGCCCTGGTTCATGATCGAGCAACCGGGCGACATCTCATCGGGCCGCGCCGTCTGGCTGGCGGGCTATCACGCCATCTCGGCGTTCAACAATGCCGGATTTGACTTGATGGGTGGCAGCCGCAGCTTTGTCGGACAGGCACACGACGCCTGGCCAATGATGGTGATGGGGATCTCGGCGTTCCTCGGTTCGTTGTCGTTCCTGACCGTCTTCAATCTGCGACAGCCGCGCCGGCGCTGGACGCTGGACACCAAGCTCGTAATCACAGGCATGGGGATGTTGTTGGTGGTCGGCATGGCATTCTTCCTGATTGCGGACTGGTCGCGGCTGTTCGCTGACCAGAGCGTTGGTTCAAAACTGGTCAATTCGCTATTCCTGTCGGTCAACCGGACCACGGGCATGACAACGTCGACTCTGAGTCAAGCCAGCGATGACACGTCCCTGGCGATGATCATCCTGATGTTCATCGGCGGTGCATCGACATCGACCGCGTCGGGAATCAAGATCGGATCGTTCATGGTCGTGATGTTTGGCGTGATATCGGCGCTGATCGGATCGGCGAGAGTGGTGGCATTTGGCCGCGAGATCCCGGCCTCGGTCGTGTTGCGCGCGAATGCGCTGGTGCTGATCGCGCTTGGTGGTTACGTCTTTGGCCTGTTCCTCTTCATCGCCGTGGATCCCAACATCGACATTCTGCCGGCTGCATTCGATGTGATGTCGGCGCTGGCCAACTGCGGCTGGACCCAGGGCGCATCGCAGCAGGCAACACAGACGGGGGCCAATATCCTGATCATGATGATGTTCGTTGGCCGGCTGGGACCGCTGGTTATCACCAGCCTGATACCCGATCGACCACGTGAGCGCTTCCGCTTCCCGACTGAAGCGGTGCGGATCGGTTAGGAGCGGACATGCAAGTGGCTGTGTTGGGACTTGGTCGATTCGGATCGCATCTCGCTGAGACACTCGACGATCTAGGCCACGACGTGTTGGCCATCGACATGGACGAAGGCAACGTCCACGAATTGGCTCCGAAAGTGACCGACGCCCGGATGGCGGACATCACCGACATCGACGCGCTGCGCGCGCTGTCGCTGGGCGACGTAGATGTCGCCGTCGTGGCGACGGCGGACCTTGAGGCGTCGGTTCTGGCGATCATGAATCTGAAACAGTTGAAGGTCGACGTGGTGTACGCGAAGGCATCAACGGACCGTCACCAACGGATCCTGCGGCTGCTCGGCGCGCAACGAGTCATTCGACCCGAGCGCGATGGCGCGGAACGCTTTGCGCACATCATCCAGGTTGCAGGAGCGGCGGATTTTCTTCCGCTCACCCCGAGCTATGGGATCGGGGTGTTTCCGATCCCGGCGCCGTGGGTTGGCCAGACGATCGAGTGGGCAATCGAACGGTCGGGCAATCGACGTTTGATCGCGGTGGTCCGAGGCGATGAGGTGTTGCTCAACCCGGTGATGTCGGAGCAGGTGCTGCTGAACGATCAATTCGTGTTCTCGGCGTTTGATCAGGAACTGGGAAAGCAGCTCGACGGTCGGTTCTAGGGCCCCTTCACATTAGCCATCTGCTTCGTCAGAACTCCGTCATTGCCGCGCTTGCCGCAGCCTGCCCCGCACTTGATGCGGGGGCAATCTCGCCGAGTTGTGCACAGACTGTGGTGCTGAATGCAGCGAGATACCCGCGGCGAGCGCGGGTATGACGGCCTTCTCCATGGGTATGCCGGATATTTCAGTGGGTATGACGGGAACTGCCGGGCTGAACGACCTCATGTGAACACGCCATCGGGTCGCTGCCTGTTGGTCGAACACGGGAAGCTCAGTGGCTGGTAGACGACAAACGGCCGATGCGCTGGGCATCGGCCGTTTGTGATGGGACTGGTAGCGGGAGTGGGATTCGAACCCACGACCTCCGGGTTATGAGCCCGACGAGCTACCGCTGCTCTATCCCGCAACGGGGTCATAGTGAAGAGATGCGTACGTATGTAGTTGACGCATGCTTGAAGCTGCGCTGCGAATCGCGGCACTGTGCAAAGTGTGCTGCGGGTGGCGCAGGGCAGGTCAAGCCATTCGGCCATTAGTACGACTCAGCTGCACCCGTTACCGGGCTTCCACCTGTCGCCTATCAAACGGGTCGTCTTCCCGTGGCCTTATCCGCTCAAAGGCGGAGGGAGCACTCATCTTGAGGTTGGTTTCGCGCTTAGATGCTTTCAGCGCTTCTCCTGTCCGGACATGGCTACCCAGCTGTGGAGGTAGGCCCTCCAACTGACACACCAGCGGTCCGTCCACCCCGGTCCTCTCGTACTAGGGGCAGTTCCCCGCAATGCTCCAACGCCCACAGAGGATAGAGACCGAACTGTCTCACGACGTTCTGAACCCAGCTCGCGTGCCGCTTTAATGGGCGAACAGCCCAACCCTTGGGACCGACTCCAGCCCCAGGATGCGACGAGCCGACATCGAGGTGCCAAACCTTGCCGGCGATGTGAACTCTCGGGCAAGATAAGCCTGTTATCCCCGGGGTAACTTATATCCGATAAGCCACGGCCCTACCACTCGGAACCGTAGGATCACTTTGGCCGACTTTCGTCCCTGCTCGACGTGTCAGTCTCGCAGTCAAGCTCCCTTATGCCAATACACGTGACAGGTGATTTCCATCCACCCTAAGGGAACCATTGCGCGCCTCCGTTACAATTTGGGAGGCGACCGCCCCAGTCAAACTACCCACCAGACACGGTCCGCACGCTTGCTCGTGCGTTAGAAGGACACCATACGAAGGGTGGTATTCCAAGGTTGCCTCCCCCAGGCCCGCAAGCCTGGGTTCACCGGCTCCCACCTATCCTACGCATCGTAAGGCGACCTTCAATGTCAAGCTGTAGTAAAGCTCCACGGGGTCTTTTTGTCCATCTGCGGGGAGGCCGCATCTTCACGGCCACTTCAATTTCGCCGAGCTCCTCGCCGAGACAGTGCCCAGATCGTTACGCCATTCGTGCGGGTCGGAACTTACCCGACAAGGAATTTCGCTACCTTAGGACCGTTATAGTTACGGCCGCCGTTCACTGGGGCTTCGGTTCGAGCCGTGAAGCCCTCCCCTTAACCTTCCAGCACTGGGCAGGCGTCAGCCCCTATACGTCCGCTTTCGCGTTCGCAGAGACCTGTGTTTTTGTTAAACAGTCGCCTGGGCCTGCTCGCTGCGGCCTCCGGCCCAACACCCGAGCGAGTCGGGGTCAAGCCGCGAGGCGTTCCTTCTCCCGAAGTTACGGAACTATTTTGCCGAGTTCCTTAGCGAGGAATCACTCGTCCACCTGGAGGTACTTACCCTCACCTACCTGTGTCGGTGTGCGGTACGGGCGCTGAATGTATTCGCGACCGAGGGTTTTCTTGCCGGGGTTTTCGCGCGAGTCGCTTTGACTGACGTCGCCGCTTCCGCGCCGCCTCGGCTTAACCGAGCGGTATTTGAACCCCGCTCGACGCTTACGCAGCGCGACGGACCATGTCCAATAGGCCCGCTCACGTTATCAACCCGGGTCACCCCTGTCGCTCAGGCACACAAACAGCGGGGACGGAATATGAACCGTCTGTCCATCGCCTACGCCTTTCGGCCTCGGCTTAGGCCCGCCTAACCCTACGCGGATTGCCCTGCCGTAGGAACCCTGAGGTATTCGGTGGGTGTGGTTCTCACACACCTTTCGCTACTCATACCGGCATTCTCACTTCTGTCCGCTCCACCAGCCCTCGCGGGTCCGGCTTCACTGCTGAACAGAACGCTCCCCTACCATCTGCCTCAGCAAGCTGAGGTCAGATCCGCGGCTTCGGTATTCCGCTTGAGCCCCGTTGAATTGTCGGCGCCCAATCACTCGACCAGTGAGCTATTACGCACTCTTTCAAGGATGGCTGCTTCTAAGCAACCTCCTGGTTGTCTGCGCGACTGGACTTCCTTTACCACTGAGCGGAAATTTCGGGACCTTAGCCGGCGGTCTGGGCTGTTTCCCTTTTGACCATGAAGCTTATCCCCCACAGTCTCACTGCCGCAGGTTCGGCCGTGGCATTCGCGGTTTGATAGGGGTTGGTAGGCTGTCCGCCCCCTTACCCAGTCAGAGCCCTACCTCCACGGTCGTTTCCCGCAACGCTGCCCCTAAAGGCATTTCGGGGAGAACCAGCTATCGCCAGGTTCGCTTGGCATTTCACCTCTACCCACAAGTCATCCAATCCATTTGCAACTGAAGAAGGTTCGGGCCTCCACGGAGCTTTACTTCCGCTTCACCCTGCCCATGGGTAGCTCACCTGGTTTCGGGTCTACGTCTTGCGACTCGCTTCGCCCTGTTCAGACTCGCTTTCGCTGCGGCTGCGGCACTGAATGCCTTAACCTCGCCACAAAACGTAACTCACCGGTTCATTCTTCAATAGGCACGCGATCAGCGCCAGAAGCGCCTCTCACTGCTTGAAAGCACACGGTTTCAGGAACTATTTCACTCCCCTCCCGGGGGACTTTTCACCTTTCCCTCACGGTACTGGTCCGCTATCGGTCACTTCGAGTATTTAGCCTTGGGAAGTGGGCTCCCCAGCTTCCCACGCGCTTTCACCGTGCCGCGTGGTACTCAGGGACGCTGCCAGCAGGTGCGTCGGATGTCGGCTACCGGGCTCTCACCGTCTTTGGCGGCCCGTTCCAGGGGCCTTCGCCTATCCGCGCATTTTGTAACTGCTGTCGCACCACCCTCGGTGCGAACGCAACGCCCTACAACACCGAATGAACAGAGGAGAGGGCTCCATTAGGCTCACTCGGTTTGGGCTTATCCGGGTTCGCTCGCCGCTACTACCGGAATTGTTTCTTTTCCTCAGGGTACTTAGATGTTTCATTTCCCCCGCTTACCTCCACCAGGCCTATGTGTTCAGCCTGGGGTGATGGCGCATTACCGCCACCGGGTTGCCCCATTCGGGAATCCAGGGATCAGCCTGCTTGACGGCTCCTCCTGGCTTATCGCAGTCATACCGCGCCCTTCATCGGCTCGAAGTGCCAAGGCATCCACCGTGCGCCGTAGTCACTTGACCTGCGCTACGCCACGCGCATGCACTTGTCGCGAGGGGAAGTTCCCCGCCAGCATTGTTGCTCATGCCAACGGTTCCCATCGCATGCAGCGCGTCGCGCTGTTCTCGTCTCCGACGAATCGGGGACCAGCGCAGTCATCTTTGCATGTCATCTAGAACCACACACGTACCTCCCGCGCTCATCCGGCTGCAGCAAGCAACCAGCTGACGCGAGAGTATCCCGCAGCCCCCCTGATGTCGGTGGGATCCGACGCCGTCGCCGGTTCCCGGGGGGATGCTGTGGACGCATCTCAATCACTATGTCCCTTGTAAAGGCGCATCCCGCCGTCGGTCGCCCCCTGCATTAGGGGGACTGCTGAAGGTGGGGTGCAAGAAGCAATATTACCCACGCCAGGGAGCGGATGTCAACAAGCGGTTTACAGAGGCGGTGGGTCGGGGGTGGACAGCCAGCGCCGGATCAATCGGCCACTTCGGCCGTCTGCGGCAGGCCTTCGACTTCTAGCGCGTCCAACTCTGCTTCGGAAAGCTCCGGCAAGCGTTCGATTTCTGCCGCTCCGAGCTCTTCCTGGGCCTGTGCGATGTCGTAGGCCGTCTGCATCCTCATCCACGCTTCCGGAGTGCTGCCGAACGCCTTCGATACCCGCACGGCCATCTCAGCCGTCAGAGGGGCCCGCTCGTTGCAGACTTCCGTGAATTCGCTGGGGTCTAGGCCCATGTGCGCAGCCGCCGACTCGATCGTCGATCCGGTTCCGGGCAAACAGAACTCGATGAACATGCCGCCTGGGTGCGGTGGGTGGTTCATCGGCATCACGCACTGCTCTCTTTAGCGCTGGTGATAGTCCACGTAATCGATTTCATACATGGTATCCCCGTCCACGCGGAATGTGATCCGCCAGTTGGCGCTAACGCGAATCGACCAAGTGCCAGTCAAATCGCCTCGGAGCTGGTGTAGGCGATAGCCAGACACATCCAGTTCCGATACGTGCTCGGCTTGAGCCATCCGCGCAATGATCAACTCGATTCGCCTGACATACCGGGAATCGATTCCGCTGCGATCGCCACGTTCATGCAGCGCTCGCAAGCCTCGCGAACGAAACAGCAGCGTTGCCACCCATTAGAACCGATCTTGATATGACCTCGACAGCGATTCAGACGGATCTGCCTGGATCCCGAGTGGGGGAATCGGATACCTCAGGCCGTTGCGCGAGAGCTTGTCCAGGCCATCGATCAGCTTGGGCAGGTATCGAGGGGGAATTGCCATGAGCAGCTCATCGTCCTGTACACCGCCAAAGCGACGCTCGGCGTAGCAGGGGATGCTGAGTGAGGGCTCGCCCGTTCGCAGCGCCCGACCCCAACTGTCGGCACAGGCCGACTCGCCGACCGAGGCAAACTCGAACTTCTTGAAGCCGGAGAACTGCAGGCCGTTGATCAGGATAATCATCTGTCCCGGCGTGCCGTAGAGCAGGACAACGTCGGGCGGATCGAGGCGGCCTGTGGCGAGTGGCGACAGGGCCAGCGCGGCGTAGCGGCCGTAGGGCAGCACATCCATGGCCTGCTGGTGCATGATCGCGTCTTCGTCGGTCTGGAACCAGACGTTGGTCATGGTCGTGCGTAGACGCCACTCTCCGTCATCCTCGTTGGGATGCAGACCAACAGGGGCCCCGCACTGTGCGCCGATCAGATCGTCCATCGTCACACCGAGAGTGAAGTTCAACCAGCGCGCCTGAGCGACGAGCTGGTCGAGGGCGTACTTGTTCTGTGGACGCCGGATGCGTTCTACATCCTGCATCGCTTCGATCGTCTCGAACATCTTCATCCCGACTGGCGTGGCGGTCAGGCGCAAGTAGCGCTGCAAACCTGCGACGATGGCGGGCCAGTCGTAACTGTCGGGCTCAGGCGGTGCGTCGGCGGCGACGCCGACAGAAGCGGTGGTCATTCTTGAACTCCATCCTGTGCTCTGGTTGGACTCTCGCATGGTACGCCCGACGATGCGGCAACGACCACACCTCGTCCAGTCGTCCTACCATGTATGCGGCGGCGCAGGCAAGTGTCATGGGTCGAACAGGCGCAGAAACTCGAAGAGGAACATGGACATGCGACTGAAGGTTCGAGCACGAATCTTGGTCTTGGGGTTGATCGTCGCGACGGTGGTGGCGACCACAGTTGTCAATCAGTTCGCGTTTGGACCAGCGGAGGCGGACTCGGAGGAGCACACCACGCTGGCGCTGCGAATCGCTGCCCAACGACTTGAGGATGGTCGGGTGGAGTTCGCCTTCCAACGCCAGGGAGACGACGGTCGGTGGGGCCCGCGGATCGAGCCTCGGCTGCGAAGGTTCCCCGTTGAGGCTGAGGTGGGTCGCTGGCTATACAGCTCCCCCATCGAGTTCGCGGCGCCGATTCCCTTGACTCCTCCGTTGCCGACGATCTGCGTCGTTGCCGATGGCGACCCGGACTCGCACTTCTGGCAGATGCTTGAGTTTCACACCAGGCGTGGCGCGGACAACTTGGGCCTCGACGTGAGATATTCCTCGCATCCCGATGTCAATGAACGCATCACCGCGATCGAGGAGTGTGTTGATGACGACGCGCCGATGCTCCTGGCTTCGTTGGCGGATGCAGATGATGTGATTCCGTCGTTGCACGCGGCTGCGGCGGCGGGAGTCAAGATTGCGACGTTCGGCGCAGGCGAGCGTCACGCGGACCGGGCTGGGTCGCTGATTCACGTGTCGTTCAACGAATCGGCGGCTGGTCGGCGGGCCGTGGAGCAGTTTACGTCGCGATTTACGTCGCGAGATGTGAGCGGTCTGGTGCTCTGTCTGTACAAGGAAGGCAATCCGCAGGGACGTACGGGTATCTGCGACGTGGTCGACGAACTGTATGAGGGCGGCGACGTGGAACAGGTTGAGCTGACTCCGAGCGATCGCGCCTCGCAGATTGTGCAGATCCTCAACGACCACCAAGACGCGGCGGGGCTGCTCGTTGTCGAGGGCGACCTGCTGCCGCCGGCGATTGCGGCCATCCGGGAGTCGGGCGGCTCACCGGTGTTGGGATCGGTTGGCGAGTATCAGCTCAATAGACTGAGCATTGCCGAGCGTGACCTGATCGCGTTCATGGTGATGGATCTCGCGCGGGTGGAAACGCTTCTGCCGATGGCGGCATTGCACTACATGTATCGCTACCACCCGAACGCGCGATTCTTCGAGGGAGCAATGCTGTTTGGCGGCGAGCCCAACACTCACGTCGGCGGAGCTCTCGGTGGACACGGCCGACCGACGTCCGTGGACGAATCTGACGACCACGGTGACGATGACCAAGATCAATAGCTCGGGAAACGCGTAGCCTAATTGTGGTTGCCGCAAGACGCGGCGCGGAAAGGTTCAACTGATGCCAGCACTTGACGGACTCAGAGTCCTCGACATGACCCAGTACGAGGCGGGCACCTCCTGCACCCAGGCGCTGGCCTGGCATGGCGCCGATGTGGTCAAGATTGAGCAGCCCGGCGTTGGCGACCCTGGACGCGGCGTTGGTAGCGGCGCCGATATCGACTCGCACTATTTCATCAACTGGAACGCCAACAAGCGCTCGGTCACGATCAATCTGCGCGACGAGCGCGGTCGTGCCCTGCTCTTCGAGATGCTGCCGCATTACGACGTCTTCGTGGAGAACTACGGACCCGGCGTGATGGAAAAGCTGGGCCTGACCTATGAGGCGCTCAAGGAGATACACCCGAGCATCATCTACGCGCGACTCAAGGGTTTCGGACTCTCCGGCCCGTTTGCCGGTTTCAAGAGCTTTGACCCAGTCGCCCAGAACGCGGCCGGCGCTTTCTCGGTGACCGGCGAACATGATGGACCGCCAACGCGACCAGGCGCCTGTGTCGGCGACAGCGGCACCGGTATGCAACTCGCCTTTGCGATCACATCTGCTTACGTGCAGAAGCTGCGCACCGGCGAGGGTCAGCACATTGAGATCTCGATGCAGGAGGCGATGACCTACTACGTGCGCACGCCGGTCGCCGGCACGCAGAGCTGGGGCGATGTCGCTGCTGAGCGTCGGGGCAACGGCTGGAATGGTCCCACCGATCTGTACCCGTGCAAGCCGATGCCCGGCTCTGATGGGGCTGACGACTACGTCTACGTCATCGCGCTGACCACCAGAATGTGGGACACCTTCTGCGCCGCGATGGGCCGGCCCGACATGGTCGTTGACCCACGCTTCTGCGACGAACAGGCGCGGATCGACAACAACGACGCGCTCAAGGCCGAGATCCGCGCCTGGACAGTCCAGCACACCAAGTGGGAAGCGATGCAGATCCTCGGCGAGGCCGGCGTGCCTTGCTCGGCGACGCACAGCACCTACGACCTCTTCCACAACCCCCACTTCGAGGACCGAGACTTCATCCAGGACATTGACCATCCCGAGTGGGGCCCCATCCGCCTGCTCGGCTGGGCGCCCAAGATGGAAAAGAGCAACGTCCCGATGACGGCCGCTCCATTGCTGGCCGAACACACCAGGGAAGTGCTCTCCGACGACCTCGGCCTCTGCGAGGAAGAACTCGCCAACATGCAATCCGAAGGCATCATCAGTCTGCGCAGCTAGCTGTAGCTATCCTGTAGCCAGCGACCGGAGCGACATGACTACCGCCGATGCCCAATCAAGCAGCCAGACATTGGTCCGCTTCGTTCTGCCGGAGCCGCCTGATCGGCATCCGGACGAAGTGACCTCATATAGGTATGTCCACTTGACCGGCAACCCACACTTCTTGGTGCGACACTTTGCCAAGCCCGAGACGACGGTCATCGGCGCCGAGCTCTTCCTGGTTGCCCACCGCGGCTATCGACCCCGCCGTGTCCCTGACCTGCTGATCGCGCTGGACGCTGACCCCGATCTCTACGACGAACAGAACGGGTACATCATTTCCGACCAGGGCAAACCGCCCGACTTTGTCCTCGAAGTCGCATCGCCCAGCACGGCGAAGATTGACACCGTCGACAAGCGCCGCGAATACGCCGAACTCGGCATTCCCGAGTACTGGCGCTTCGACCACACCGGCGAGTCACACGGCGCCCGTCTCGCCGGAGACCGCCTCGTCGGCGATCGCTACGAGCCAATTCAGCTCGAAGAACTCTCGCCCGAAGTCGTGCAGGGGCGGAGCGATGTGCTCAACCTCATCCTTCGTTGGGATCATGGCCAGTTGGCCTGGATCGACCCTGAGACCGGAGAGCATATCCCCACATTCGACGGCGAACGCGAGCAGCGTCTGGCTGCGGAAGCCGCACAACGAGCGGCCGAGGCTCGGGTGCGTGAGTTGGAAGCGGAACTGCGCCGCCTGCGCGACTGAATTCGAGTTGAGCGAGAAGAGACCGTGCACACTCGCCGAACACACCAGGGAAGTGCTCTCCGACAACCTCGGCCTCTGCGAGGAAGAACTCGCCAACATGCAATCCGAAGGCATCATCAGTCTGCGCAGCTAGCTGTAGCTATCCTGTAGCCAGCGACCGGAGCGACATGACTACCGCCGATGCCCAATCAAGCAGCCAGACGTTGGTCCGCTTCGTCCTGCCCGAGCCGCCTGAACGGCATCCGGACGAGATGACGTCTTACAAGTTCGTCCATACCATCGGCAACTCGATGCATGTGGCCAAACACCTCGGCAAACCGGAGACGACCATCGTCGGCGCGGAGCTCTTCATCGTCGCACACCGCGGCTATCGACCTCGCCGTGTTCCCGACCTGCTAATCGCGCTGGACGCCGACCCCGAACTCTACGACGAACAGAACGGGTTCATCATCTCCGACCAGGGCAAACCGCCCGACTTTGTCCTCGAAGTCGCATCGCCCAGCACGGCGAAGATCGACACCATCGACAAGCGGCGCGAATACGCCGAACTCGGCATCCCCGAATACTGGCGCTTCGACCACACTGGAGAGTTACACGGAGCCCGTCTCGCCGGAGACCGCCTCGTCGGCCAGCGCTACGAGCCAATTCAGCTCGAAGAACTCTCGCCCGACGTCTTGCAAGGGCGGAGCGAAGTGCTCAACCTCATCCTCCGTTGGGACAACGGCGACCTGCACTGGATGGACCCCGCCACCAACAAGCACATCCCAACCTTCGACGACGAGCGCGAGGGTCGCTTGGCCGAACGCGAAGGTCGCAGAGCGGCGGAGTTGCGAGCCTCTGCAGCGGAGGCCCAGGTGCGGGCGCTGCAAGACGAGTTGCGCCGGCTCAAGGACTGAGACCGGCTTGACCGTTCCCTATCATGGAGCGCAATGCGGTTGCCACGGCGCTTGCTCGGCGCCGCGCTGGAGGAGGACTTGACCATGCCCGCTCTTGATGGAATGCGGATCTTGGATATGACCCAGTACGAGGCGGGCACGTCCTGCACGCAGGCGCTCGCCTGGCTGGGAGCGGACGTCGTGAAGGTCGAGCAGCCCGGCGTCGGCGACCCCGGACGCGGCGTCCGTACTGGCACGCTGAACTCGCCATACTTCATCAACTGGAACTCCAACAAGCGTTCGGTCACGATCAACCTGCAGGATCCGAAGGGTCGCGAGCTGCTGCTCGAGATGCTGCCCCACTACGACGTCTTCGTCGAGAACTACGGCCCCGGCGTGATGGAGCGGCTCAACCTCACGTATGACGTGATGAAGGAGATCAACCCGGCGCTGATCTACGGCCGGCTGAAGGGCTTCGGTCTCTCCGGTCCCTGGCAGGATTTCAAGTGCTACGACATGGTCGCACAGGCCGCCGCCGGCGCGTTCTCGGTGACCGGCGAGGGCGACGGCCCACCGATGATGCCGGGCTCAACCGTCGGCGACTCAGGCACCGGCACCGAGCTGGCGCTCGCGATCACCGCTGCCTACGTTCAGCGCCAGCGCACCGGCGAGGGTCAGTTCATCGAGATCACGATGCAGGAGGCGATGACCTACTTCATGCGCACCCGCATCGCCTACTCGCAGTGGGGCGAGAAGGTCGCGCCTCGCAACGGCAATGCCGCCGGCGCGCCGACCAACCTTTACCCGTGCAAGTCGACGCCCGAGAGCGAGGAACGCGGCGGCAACAACGACTGGGTTTACATCATGGTCGTGACCAGCCGCATGTGGGACACGCTCTGCGCCGCGATTGACAGGCCGGAGCTGCTCGTCGACCCGCGTTTCGAGGACATGTGGAAGCGCAACGAGAACGGCCAGGAGCTGTACGAAGAGGTCTCGAAGTGGACCAGGACGCGGACCAAGTGGGAAGTGATGGAAGAGCTCGGAGCAACGGGCGTGCCTTGCTCGGCGGTGCTCGACACCTACGACCTCTTCCACAATCCGCACTTCGAAGAGCGAGGCTTCGTGCACGAACTCGAGCACCCGGCCCACGGCACCATCCGCCTGCTCGGTTGGGCGCCCAGGATGTCGAAGAGCGACGTGCCGATCGTCCGAGCTCCTTTGCTCGGTGAGCACACGAACGAAGTCCTCACCGACGACCTCGGCCTGAGCGCCGGAGACATGCAAGAAATGGAAGCTGCCGGAATCATCGGAGGCGAACCGGTCTTCCCGGCGAAGTAGTGGAACCCTCGCCCCAGCCCGCTCCCTGAGGGAGAGGGAGTGTCTGATCCCCTCTCCCCGAGGGAGAGGATAAGGGTGAAGGACCGCTCCCTGTCCCCACCCCCTTCAGGGGGAGATGGCGAAGGAAGAAGGGGGGGGGGCTCCCCATCCCTCCTGAATCACTCCTCCAAGGCCTCCCCCCAATCCTGCCTGACGGCCCAATCCAAGCCCTGATCCTCGGCTCCTTCCCCAGTGTGAAATCGCTCGAGAACCAGCAATACTACGCCCACCCCCAGAACTGGTTCTGGCGAGTGATGCAGCACTGCCGAGTCGTGGAGAACGCCACCGCGCCGTACGAGGAGCGACTTGAACAGGTTCGGGGCAAGAACTTCGCGATTTGGGACCTGTACGAGCAGGTGCGTCGCGAGGGATCGGGAGACGACAAGATCCGGGACGCCGTCCCGAACCCGATCGATGAGCTGCTGAACTCAAGAGGCCCATTCCCAATCCTGCTGAACGGCCGGAGGTTGAGGGAATTCCGTCGCGCATATCCCGACATAGACGCGGAGCTGATCGCATTGCCGAGCACCAGCCCTCGGCCGCTGCATTGGAACACAGAAGAGTCGAGGTTTGCAGCAAAGAACGAGTGGTGTTCCGCGTTGTCACGGAACCAGCAGCTAGGTACGCTGCGTGCGTGATTCGGCGCATCAGACATCGTGGATTGCGTCGCTTCCATCGACGTGGCGACGCGAGCGGCCTAACGCCGCACGAGGTTCCAAGAATTCGCCGCATCCTCACGTCGCTCGATCGGGCGACCAGTCCAGCGGACATGGATTTGCCTGGACTCCGATTGCACTCCCTGAGAGGCGACTTGGATGGCTACTGGGCAATCACGGTCACAGGGAGTCGCCGCATAATCTTCCGATTTGAAGACGGACAACCGACCGACATAGAATTGGTCAACTACCACTAGGAGCTTCTCAATGCCCATGTTCAATCCCTGCCATCCGGGCGAGATCATCTTTCACGATTGCATCGAAGCACTAGACCTTACTGTGGCCGAAGCCGCCCAGCATCTCCAGGTGAAGGAGAGAGCCTTGGCCGCGATTTGTGAGTGCAATGCTCCAGTCACCGCCGACATGGCAATCCGATTCGAAATGGCCTTCGGCAGCACCGCCGACTTCTGGCTCCGCCTCCAAAATGCCTACGACCTCGCCCAGGCTCGAAAGACGGCCTGCGAAATCAAGCGAATCGAACGCGCCGCCTGACGATGTCGATGAAAAATCTGTCGCATCCCGGTCGCATTGTCCTGCGGGACTGCATCGAGGCGCTGAACCTGACCATCGGAGACGCGGCCGTGCATCTGCAAGTTGAGGAGGACGCCCTCACTGCGATCTGTGAACGTCAGGCTCCAATCACCGCCGACATGGCAATCCGATTCAAAATGGCCTTCGGCAAAATCGACGACGCCCACAACCTCACCCGCCTCGCCAACATCGAGCCGGCCGCTGACTAGCTGAACGGCGCTGATTGGCGCGTCCGCGGCCTCAAGCTTCGGGTCCAACGCTCGAGATCCCGGCCGTTCACTTGCAGGACCAATGCGCGATCTCTGCTCAGCGTGCGTCCGCTCGTCGGTGATGGCCAGCTTGGCACCTGCTATCCGTGGTTCTACAGCCTGCTAACCATGGTTCTACTTGTTCTGTTGCTGCAGCTCTGAATGGGCGAGCCATACGCACTGATTGTGTGAATCGCTTTCCGACAGTGGATGCTCAATGGCGCTCAGCCCATCGCCAAGATCGGCACCGATAGGTCTGGGCGAGTTGTGCTGTTGACGAATCTGCCCAGAGCGGCAAGCAGGAACGTCAGCAATGCAGCTAGATCCGGAACGTCTGGACGGTGGGGCGCAGAGTTCCCGCTCTCCCTTCGGCATTCCCCCGCAAGTGGGAATGTGGAATGGGACACAGGTAGGCTCGGCCTCGGATATTGGCGTCCAGCAGGAGCAGGTCCTACGCCGTCATGCTCCCGAGAGTGTGAAGTCTCGGACGAGGTTGGAGAGGGCTTCCGGGGCTTCGAGGTCGGCCAGATGGCCGGAGTCTGCGAGCTCGACTGACTGGGCCCCGGGGATCGCAGCTCGCCAGATGTCACCCATTTCCTTCGCGACGATGTTGTCGTTGGCGGAAGTGGCGACGAGCGTTCGGGTATCGATCCGCACCAGGCGGCGTCCAACTCCGGTGTCAGGAATCGGCCAGAGGAACTTGGCCGAGGCACGCAGGTCGAGCAACTCTTCGACGTAGGCATCGAGCGCGTCACGGCCTTCCATCAGCAGCTCGGCACGCTTGTCGGGGTCGCTGAAGAGCACAGCGGTTGGGTGACCGGGGTGCTGAGCGAACAGGTCCTCGCCGGGGTGATTCTCGGACCACAGGCCAAGCGGGTTGACGAGCGTCAGCGACTGCACCGCGTCGGGCCGGATGGCCGCGATCTCTGCGCCGATCCAGGCGCCGATGCTGACACCGACGACATGCGCGGAGCCCACTCCGAGCGTGCCCAGCAGGTCGACGTTGAACAGGACGAGGTCGAGTCCGTCGCGGACGCCGGGCAGATCGTCCTTGGCCGGACCCCAGCCCGGTTGGTAAGGCGCGATTACGTGGAAGTCCTTGGCCAGCGTCTCGAGGGCCTCTCCCCAGCGAGGGATGCCGGTGACGGGGTGGAGGAAGAGCAGCGCCGGAGAGGCCGGGTCGCCGCCTTCCCAGACGTGGGCGGTCTGGCCGCCGGGGCGAAGATCCAGTGTCTTGAGTTCAGCCATCAGTTGATTCCTGCGAGTTCCAGCGTTTCAGCTTGTTCGTGTCTGTTCGATTCGGTTCGGTCGCGTCCGATTGGTTCTGGTCCGGTTGAGCGGTGTGGGCGACCAATGGTCGCCATGCTCGCCCCCACAGATGCCGCAGCCTGGGGATCACGTGCTCAGCGAAGAGCCAGGGGGTGCGATTGGTCAGTTCGGTCGGCATGTCTCCGAAATGGAACACACCGATCGGATGCCCGACCCGCAATCGCTTGACTAGATCCTCGACATGTTCGGTCACCGACTCCGGTGAACCGGCAATCAGCGTATCGCTCGCGATGCGTTCACCGAAGCTCGGCTCAGGCGTAGGCGGCGCCGTATCGAGACGAACCGTTAGTTCGCGCTGAGCACCGGGGCGGGGGTGGCGACGTGTTGCGCGCCGATCGGCTTTGGTGACCAGTGGTCTTCGTAGTCTTCCCAGATGTGTTTGACTCGGGGGATGACCTGCTCAGCGAAGAGCTTGGTTGAGGCCCTTGCCTTGTCGTCGGGCATGTTGCCGCAGTGCAGCAGGGAGACGAGGTGGCCGACCTGCAGCTTGGTCGCCAGCGCTTCGATCTGTTCGGTGACCGAGTCCGGTGAACCGGCGACGATGTATCCCTCGCGCACCCAGTCGTCCCAGGTCAGCGTGTGGGCGATACCGAGACCCTGGGCGCCGCCGGCGCGGAGTCCAGCGCGGATCGTGTTCTCGGTGCGGTAGCCGGGGGCGTCGGCGAAGCCGGGGTAGACGTGCAGGCACTTGTCGAAGAAATACTGCAGGTGCTCGGTGTACATCTGCTCGGCCTGATCGTCGGTCTCGGCGACCACGATCTGCTGCGCGAATGCTCCCTGGAACGGGTTGAACTCGACGCCGAGCTCGCCCAGTCGATTCCAGAATCCCTGCATCAACGCCTCGCCGCGGACGTAGCCGTTGAAGGACAGATACGAGTAGTTGTAGCCCATCTCGGCGCAGAAGTCCCAGGTCTCGACCGAGCCGCCGCCGGGGATCCAGACGGGCGGTGGCTTCTGAATCGGGCGCGGCCAAATGTTGACGTAGCGAATCTTGTTGTACTCGCCGTTCCAGGAGAAGACATCAGGATCCTCCCAGGCGCGGCGGATCAGGTCGTGGTTCTCGCGATACTTGTCGCGCAGCGTGGCCGGGTTGGATCCGAGGCAGAAGTTGTCGTCCATCGAGGTGCCGACCGGGAATCCGGCGACCAGGCGACCGCCCGACATCACGTCGAGCATCGCCATCTCCTCGGCGACGCGAGTCGGCGGGTTGTACAGCGCAATCGACTGACCGAGCAGCAGCAGGGTCACGTCCTGCGTCCGCCGTGCCAGGGTCGCGGCCATAATCTGTGGCGAGGGCATCATCCCATAGGCGTTCTGGTGATGCTCGTTGACGCCGATGCCGTCGAAGCCGAGCGAGGCGGCGTACTCAAGCTGGTCGAGGTACTCGTTGTAGACGCGGTGGCCCTCGACGGGGTCATAGAGCCTGGAGTCGACATCGACCCAGACTGAGCGATTGGTCTCGCGGAAGTCGTCGGGCAGATGCGGCCAGGGCATCAGGTTGAACCAATGGAATTTCATGGGATACAGCTCCTTGTCGGAGGGTGGTCAGAGGTCGTGGAGTCAGTGTAGAGGGTGGGCGGAAACGGAGTCCTGCCGATCAGGTCGAGTTGGTACGATGCCAGCAGGAGAGGGCCAGCAGGAGATGCCAACAACGTGACAACCATCGAGCCGACCCAGAGACTCGGACCTGGACCGTCGCGCACGCCGACGCCGCAGGAACGTCTTGCCTACGATGCATGCGAGCGCAACCACCTGTTCTTTCTCGCAAACAAGTGGGATCTGTTTGACCGCCACCCTGAACATTGGCTGTTGATCTACGGCGACCAAACGGTAGAAGCATTTGCAGACCCTTTGGACTGCATCGACCGACGCGATGCTCTTGAGCCGGATATGCAGTCGACGGTTTGGATCGGCACTCCTGACAAGCCGGGCATCTGGATTCTGTGACCCGCCGAGTCGAAGGCCACTTTCAGGAGCACGGTCGCAGCAACGTCGCTCCACCATCACTTGCGCCGTACGTCGTTGTCCGTTTCGGGCCCGAGCCATCAGGCCCTGCAATTGCAGCGTTAATCGACACTGGTGCCGACTGGACCGCTCTCGGTCCCCGCGACGCGCTCACACTGCTCGGACGCAGATACATCGAGATTGACTTCGACCGCGCTCCTGGCCGTATTGAGATCGCAGGCTTCGGTCAGCGTGACACGAATGCTGTCATCAGTCCGATGGAGCTTTGGTTGCGTGATGTGGAGGGCGAAGACTTCTCGGTCTCACTTCAGGTCGCCATCTGCGAGCCATCCCCAAGGACTCCCGGGCCACACGGTAACTGGCTCATCCCCTCGCTGCTCGGTCGGGACATCCTCGAATGGTTCGACCTGGCCCTCTCCTACAACCCACCCTCGGTGTCGCTGACGGAGTCGGCGCCTGCCTGATAGTCTGAGCGGCTGCTTCAACGGAAAGACGCTGACTCATGGCACTCCAACATCCTGTCGACACCCCGCCCGCCGACCTGCTGCGCTCAGCAAGGGAATCCGCCTGGTCCGACGACGAATCCGCCGCCACCGACGCCTACGATTGCGCCATCCGTGCCATCGAACAGGCCTTCCGCGAAATCGCCACGCCCGACAACCCGACCGACGACCTCGGCGTCATACTCACCCACTGGGAGAATCGCCCGGACCTCTGGTGCGAGGGCTACCCACGCATTGCTGATGTCGACACGATCATGCCTGTGCTGGGCAATCTCTGGCAGGGACGTCCAGAAGCGGACATCGGCTTCCCCGTCTCTCTGGCAGAGGCCCGCATCGCGCTAGCCATCGCCGAGTGGGTTGTGAGGCTGCTCGACTTGGGGTTCTTTGAACTGCTGGACGAACTAACCCCAGAGGAAGAAGCGGAAGACAGAGCGTTGGCTGAGAAGCGGTGGAAGGAGTACGAAGAACGCAAGCGATCGGGCGTGGAGGAGGAGACCATCCCCTGGGAGGAAGTGCGAGAGCGGCTTGACGCCCGGTGGCGGGAAGAATGACCAACGGTCCTCGGCCAAGCTTTCGAGTCACGACGGAGCCGCGAGTGGAGCGCCAGTTGGCGCGTCTAAACAGGAACGACTACCGCGCAGTCAGAAAACGCATCGACGACCTGGCTGTAGTACCACGACCTCGCAAGATGCTGCAACTCCGCAACAAAGAACATCGTGTGCGCCAGGGCAACTGGCGAATCTTCTACGAGATTGACGACGCCGAGCGAATCGTCACCATCACCAATGTCCTCCGCCGAAACGAACGCACCTACCGCGACCTCTAACCGCCCAATAGCCGATGCTCTGTTACTGATCACTGACCCGAAGACAATTCAATCGCAACTTCCACTATCCATCGAAGAAGGTCTGCCACGACGGCTGCGTCAAGTTTGGGTGCAACTCGCGGCAACAATACAAGGAGAATCAGAAAGAACTCTAACTTCCTCCTATCGACAGACGTTAGCTCGTTGTTGGCATCATCGAATGATTCATATCTACTATCAGGTGACTCCATGGCATCGTCGTTTTGGGACCATTCTGGGAGAACACCCTGCAACTCACTGGCATCTGCGAAAGATGCCAGAGCTTCTTGCCACTTGCTCTGGCTAGGGATCGCCGTAATCGCTTGGCGAAGCTCTCTTGCGTTCGGTGCAAATTGCAGTTGAGACTGCATCTTGCCTACCTCAGACATCGCCGCAATCGCTTGGCGAAGCTCCTTTGCGTTCAGTGCAAACTGCAGTTGAAGCTGCATCTTGCCCAGCTCAGACATCGCCGCAATCGCTTGGCGAAGCCCCTTTGTGTTCTCTGCAAACTGCAGTTGAGTCAGCTTCTTGCCCACCTCAGGCACCGCCGCCTGCAAAAGGGTCTCCCGCACCTCAGGCAGCACCCTCGCCTGAAACGTGCTCTCCCTTATGAGCGGCGGGGGCGGGGCCTGGAACACAGTCGCTCTCACATGTGGTACCGCCGCCATCTGGCTCAGTGGCTTGCTCAGGCTCAGTAGCGCCTTATCCACCCCGCCCAATGCAATTCTCATGCTGTGGGACATTGGGCGGTCATATGTCCGTGTGCTACTCATATCCATCTCGTGTTCCACGCTCCAGCTCTGGTCCACTGATGCGACTGCGGGCATTGACTCGATCCCCTTGTGCAATGGCATCCATGATTCGACAATAGCCAGCCGGGCCGAATTTCGCAAACAACGGTATCCTGGCTTATGCACCTAAGCAGTTCCCCATCACCCCAACAACTGACCCACCAGGTCCTCCACCCGCTGACCCTCCTCCGACTCCGACAGCCACTTTCGGATCTCTCGACGGACAACGGTGACTGAGGTTGACCGAGGTTGACTGAATCTTAGCCTCCCGTTCGGCCCGCATCTCGTTCCATAGGGACTTGGCACCGGCGGCGGCTTCACCGGCCTCGGCTAGTTCGACGTGGAGCGCGTTAGAAGCGTCGTACTTGGGAATGGGCAGATTTCACAGTAGTTTCTTCATGCTGCACCTACCGAATTGCCCGCGTGACATGAATCGGACACACGCATCCCAAACCACATCATCTTTTGCCACTGCTGTAACGAACCTGGCTTTGTCGTGAGTCACACACCGATCCCACATGAGGGCGTTGTCTCACGGCGCATTCCAGCACGTCGTGGGCGGCTAGCGTCCACGTCGCTCGGGCGAGCCAGTCGGGTGCGTAGTACTCGCCCAACCGCTTGCATAATCCACCACCCCGTCATTCCTGCGCGCAGCGCGGGAATCTCGATCCGCTTGGCAAGGCCGATGTGTTGACGTAGACGGGTCAACAGCGTCGATGCTGGTGCTGGCCTCAGCGAGATACCCGCGGCGGAGCGCGGGTATGACGAATGTTTCAAAGGCCTCCTCAGTCCGGTGCTTTCCTGGAAGAAGCGTCCGCCGAGCAGTCGTCGCCAGAGCTCGCGTTTGACCTGCACCGTTGGGTCGTGCTGGCGAGCCTCGTAGAGTCGTCGGAGGCCATCGAGGTGCTGCTCGAAGCGCGGTCCCGCACCCAGTCGCTTGCGCACCTCGTCCTCAGTTGGCGAGATTCCTCGAGGCTCTAGCGCCTGCGACTGGTCTCGCAGCCACTCGAATAGTTGCAGGCCGTGATCGGGGGTTGTCAGCGTGAACGCATTTGGCGATTGCGTACTGACCGGTCCCATCCCTGGCCAGCGAAGAATCCAGTACTTGCCGTCGGTCAGGATGCCGAAGCGCTGCGGCTCTCCGCCCTCCACGGCTGCCTTGAGATAGTCGTCGAGCTGCTGCACATGGTCGGGATCGGGAGTGATCTGATTCCCGATGCGCACCTTGAATTCGATGATCAGGTCGCGCGTGCGCAGGTCGACTCGCCCTGCCGAACTCTCGGACGGCTTCCGCTCCATTTCGACTTCATGCGTGTCGACCAGTCCGGTATTGATCAGGAAATCGCGGATTGCGGCGCCGATTTCGGCCTCGCTCACGCCGACTTTGTTGTGACGCTCAAGAATCGGCGCGGCGTGCTTGGAGCAGAGTTCAGGGCTTGACATGTGCGAATCGTACAGGGAAGCCGCGAGCAGGCCGCGAGCAGGCCGTGAGATGGGTCGCTCATACACTGACCCTATGAGCTCTCGTGAGGCTTCCTGTTATCGGCATTCTGATACCTGGGCTGGGGTGCTTTGTCAGCGCTGTGCCCGGCCGATTTGCACTCAGTGCATGGTTCAGGCTCCGGTGGGGTTTCAGTGCCCCGAGTGTGTGGCCGAGGGCCGCAAGCGGACTCGCGAGTGGAAGACGACGTCGCCGATTCGCGTGACGCAGGCGTTGATGATCGCGAATGCGCTGATCTGGATCGCCGTCTCGCTGTACACCGGATCGCTGTCGCTGTGGGGCGGCGGCGTGACCGAAATTCACGCCGATTTCGCGCTGCATGGCGCATACATCCACGAGCGCGGCGAGTGGTGGCGGCTCGTGACCTCGGCCTTCCTGCACTACGGACTGTTCCACATGGCGATGAACGTGTTCATCCTGGTCCTGCTGGGGCGGATGCTGGAGCCCGCAATCGGCGGCTGGCGGATGCTGTTGCTCTACAGCGTCTCGCTGACCGGCGGCGCGTTGGGTGCGCTGGTGGTCGAGCCGAACGCGTTTACGGCGGGCGCGTCGGGCGCGGTGTTTGGCATGGCTGGCGCGGTCGTGATCGCTGAGCGGGCGTCGGGCATCCGCTTCCGCGACTCAGGGATTCTCGCGTTCCTGGTGATCAACGTCGCGATTTCGTTCCTCTGGCCGGGCGTCAGCATCGGCGGACACCTGGGCGGGATGATTGTGGGCGCGATTGCGGCGATCATCCTCTGGACATTCCCCAACTGGACGGGATTCATCAAGCTCGCATCGCAGGTCAAGGTGCTGCGCCCGCTGCCGGAACTCATCGTGTTGGGGCTGGGCGTGCTCTGCGTGTTCCTGGCGTTGTCGTGGGCGGCGCCGAACTGGCGGACTCCGATTTTCTGAAGCTCTATTCTGTGCCGTGAGCAAGTGAACATCGAGAGGACGGCTGACGATGAGTGACCGATTCGATGGCATGGTGGCGATTGTGACTGGCGCGGCCGGCGGCATCGGACGTGCGGCCTGTGTGCGGTTTGCAGAGGATGGGGCCAAGGTGGTGGCCGTCGATCTCGCAGGGTCGGACCTCGACGAGACCGTTGCGGCGATCTCCAACGCCGGCGGCGAGTGCATCACGGTCGAGGCGGATGTGACACAAGAAGCCGACGTGGCGAACTACGTCTCGCAGGCGCTCTCGGCCTACGGTCGCGTGGACGCATTCTTCAACAACGCCGGTATCGAGGGTGTGCGCTCGGCGCTGACCGAACTCGACGAATCGGACTTCGACCGCGTCATTGCGGTCAACCTCAAGGGCGTCTGGCTGGGCATGAAGCACGTCGCGCCAGCCATCGCCGAGTCGGGCGGCGGTGCGATCGTGAATACGGCGTCAATCGCGGGGCTCTCGCCAACGCCGGGGATCATCGCCTACGGCGCATCGAAGCACGCGGTAGTCGGGATGACGAAATCTGCGGCGCAAGAGCTGGCGCCCGCGGTGCGAGTCAACGCGGTCTGTCCCGGTCCAATCGAGACTCGGATGATGCGCAGCCTCGAGCGGCAGTTCGACCCGGACAACCCCGAGGGCGTGCACGACATGTTCGCCGCAGCCAACCCGCTGGGTCGCTACGGAGAGCCGGAAGAGGTCGCGTCACTGGTGACATGGTTGTGCTCGGATGACAGTCGATACATCAACGGAGCCATGCACACCATCGACGGCGGCGGGAATCGGGGTCGCTAAGATCGTTTCTTTTCGCTTAGTCGAGTTCGCTGCAAGATTGCACGGTCGATCAGCCCATCGATGGTGGGATCGACGTTGCGCAAAAGAATGCGGGACATGAAGACTCTTGGGCCAAGCTCAACAAACAGCCGGCCGAAGACCTCGTCTGCGAAGCTGCTTGAAATCACTGAGATCCCTTGGAAATCCAAGATCACGTGCTCTTGATCCCGCAGCATGTTTTCCAAGGTCCGTCGGACCTTCTCGCCGCCTCTGCGGGAACCTAAGTCTTGCTTGGCGTGTTCAATGACGGCGAAGACCATCTCACCGTCCTCCGTTCCAAAGTTCCGTTCCAGGTAATCGTACAGAACTTCGTGTGTGCGCCCCTGAAATCTAAGTGCACGATTCAACAGCTGCGCATCAACTGGTCCAATAGAGCATCTAACCGAGGTTCCATTGAAAGGGACTCGCTCCAGCCGAGTTTTGGGAGTTTGAGAATAGCGGTCGTAGTACAGATGTCCATGCTGGGAATGAATCTCGAACTGCCCCTCTGACCGGCTGGCAACCTGAAGGCTCCCGAAAAGGCCATTTCCTGCGTTGGAAGTGGTGTCTCGCGTGTGGCCCTCAGTGACCGCCTTGAGCAATGCCCTGGTGTGGTCCTGAATGCCCAGGCTGGAAGGAATTCCAATCCCGGCGTCGGCAACGACAAACTCAATTCGAGATTGGTAGACGGTCGCCTGGACGAAGCCGCCAACTGAGGTCTCAGCGTGGCTGAGCACGTTGTCCATAATCTCGTTCAGGGACCATTCAACCGCACGCAGGGTATCGGGCCCAACGCTTCGCTCCCGGGTGATGAATCTCAACACTTCATCGAGAAGCGTGTATGCCTGCTCCTCGGTACGGAACTGACGGGTAGGAATGTGATCCTCTGAGCTTTGGGACTCGCCAAAACGGCCTGGATGTATGAAGTGTGCCCAGTTGGCATTGTCGAAAAGACGATACAAGTGGTTGGCGCGCGGAGGAGTGAGCCGAAAGTCGATACCACTCTCGACCTGGTAACGCACTACTTGAGGAATGACCGGAAGCATTACCGCTTCCGTCACCGCGGCACAATCGGAGAAATCCAGAACAACCTCAGAGAATCCACGCTCCACGATCGTCTGGTGCAAACACGAGCAGAGCCTGCGTATGGCACCTGCCCTCGTCAGTTCCCCCCTTGCCTGAATCTCATTTCCACTGCGAGAAATGTCAAAGGCCACCTTGGCGCCACCAAAGGAAACGGAACCTACTCGACCTGCCAGGTGGAGCGGCCTCGGAGGAGTTGGGCGACGTCCTGGTGGTTCTTGAACTTGGCCACTTCGATCTGGCTGTCGAGGTAGTCGCCGTAGGTTGGCGTCGTGACCTGGCGGATGACTCCCATGGGCACGGGCATCTCGGGGTAGGCGCAGCGGGCCAGGAGCTGATGCACGTCGGGCGCGGGACGGGTTGCGTCGTGGCTGAGAATCAAGCCGGCGTCCGGACCGTGCGCGTCGACGACTCGCAGGCCGGTCGCGGAGACGGCGAGACCCTTGTTCTGCTCCTCGCCGAAGAGCATCGGCTTGCCGTGCTCGAGGTAGAGCAGTCGCTCGTCGCGTACTTCGCGATCGGTGTAGTCGGCAAAGGCGCGATCGTTGAAGATGTTGCAGTTTTGCAGGATCTCAACGAATGCGGCGCCATGATGTCGGGCGGCAGCCTCAATGGTCGCGGTGAGGTGCTGCGGGTCAGTGTCGAAGGTGCGGGCAACGAACGACGCCTCGGAAGCAAGCGCGACTGAGAGTGGGTTGAGCGGCTTCTCGGTGGTGCCGATCGGCGAGGACTTGGTCACCTTGCCGAGTTCGGAGGTCGGTGAGTACTGACCCTTGGTCAGGCCGTAGATGCGATTGTTGAATAGGAAGATCTTCACGTCGACATTGCGGCGCAGAACGTGCAGCAGGTGATTGCCGCCGATTGAGAGCGCGTCGCCGTCGCCGGTGATGACGAAGACCATGAGGTCGGGACGCGAGAGCTTGAGACCGGAGGCAATCGTGGGGGCGCGACCGTGGATCGAGTGCATCCCATACGTGTTCATGTAGTAGGGGAAACGCGACGAACAGCCGATGCCTGAGACGAAGACCATCTTCTCGGGCGCGATGTTGAGGTTGGAGAGCCCGCGCTGCATCTGGGCCAGAATCGAATAGTCGCCGCAGCCGGGACACCATCGGGTGTCGACGTCGGAGGCATAGTCTTTGCGCGACAGGTTCTCATCCGCGATCGGGATGATCGACTCGACATGTTCTGGTGAGTGCGGCGTCTGGAGTACCATCTTGTGTCTCCTGTGGCTCTCTGTATTCGATCCTACGGGATATGCGGTCTTGGTCGGGGCTACTCGGCGGCGAATTGCTGGATTGCTTCTGCCAGCAGTCGTGCCGAGAGCGGTTGACCGGTGACCTCGTTGTAGCCCTGGGCGTCAACGAGGAACTTGGCGCGAACTAGCATGCGCAACTGACCGGTGTTGGCCTCGGGCACGAGCACCTTGTTGTAGCGCGAGATGACGTCGCCAAGGTTGCGCGGGAAGGGGTTGAGGTACTGCAGATGCGCATGGGCGACATCGCAGCCGGCTTCACGTGCGTCGTTGACCGCGGTGAAGACTGCGCCGTAGGTCGAGCCCCAACTCAGAACGAGCAGGTCGCCAGACTCTGGGCCGTCGACTTCGAGCTCGGGGATGAAGTTGGCGATTCCCGCGATCTTCGCCGCGCGCAGGTCGGTCATGCGCTGGTGGTTCTCGGGTGAGTAGGCGACATCACCGCTGATGTCGGACTTCTCCAGGCCACCGATGCGGTGCTGTAGGTCGGCTTCGCCCGGCGGGATGAACATGCGCGCCAGGGTGTCAGGATCACGCTTGTAGGGCGCGAACTCTTCGGGATCGATGTACTTGAGCTTGCGGAAGGGGACCTCGATCTCGTCGAGCTGGGTGAGGTCGGGCACCGGCCAGGGCTCGGCAGTGTTGGCCAGGTAGGTGTCTGAGAGCAGCACGACTGGCGTGACGAACTTGTAAGCCAGCCGGACCGCCTCGAGCACCATGTAGAAGCAGTCGCCTGGCGATTTCGCAGCCAAGACGCAGATCGGCGACTCGCCGTTGCGTCCGAACATGACCTGCAAGAGGTCGGTCTGCTCAGTCTTGGTCGGCATACCGGTCGAAGGACCGGATCGCTGCACGTCGAGGACGATCAGCGGCAGCTCGGTCATGATGGCGAGGTTGATTGCCTCGCTCTTGAGTGCGATGCCAGGACCGGAAGTGCCAGTCACGCCGAGCGCCCCGCCATAGGACGCGCCGATAGCTGTACCGACAGCGGAGATTTCATCCTCGGCCTGGAAGGTGCGGACGCCGTACTCGCGCAAGGCGGCGAGTTCGACCAGCACGTCGGAGGCCGGCGTGATCGGATAGGAGCCGTAGAACAGCTCAAGGTCGCTCAGGTGAGAAGCCGTGATCAGGCCCAGCACGAGCGCCTGGTTGCCGGTGATCGTCCGGTATTCGCCGGGGTTGAGCACGGCCGGCGGAACGCGCACGTGGGCGTCGGCGATTTCCGTCGTCTCGCCATAGGCGTGACCGGCGAAGAGCGCGCGGCGGTTGGCTTCGGCGATATTGGGCAGGCGGCCGAATCGATCCTCGATCCAGTCAAGTGTCGGCTGCAGGTCGCGGTCGTACAGCCAGTAGACCAGGCCGAGGGCGAAGAAGTTCTTGGTCCGCTCGGCGTTCTGGTTGGACAGACCGAGGTCATCGACCGCAGAGACGGCAGCGGTCGTAATCGGCGCTTTGATGATCCGATAGCCCTCAAGCGAGCCATCGGCCAGCGGATTGCTGGGATAGTTGGCCTTCTTCAGGTTGCCTGCGGTGAAGGCGTCTTCGTTGACGACGAGCAGGCCGCCCTTGGCCAGAGCTGCGAGATGCGACTTGAGCGCGGCGGGGTTCATCGCCACGAGTGTGTCGGGCTCGTCGCCGGGGGTGAAGATCTGGTGCTTCGAGAAGGAGATCTGGAAGCTCGACACACCGGCCAGTGATCCGGCGGGTGCGCGGATCTCGGCGGGGAAATCGGGCAGCGTCGAGAAGTCGTTGCCGAAGATGGCGGTGGCATCGGCGAATCGATTGCCGGCCAACTGCATGCCATCGCCGGAGTCGCCCGCGAAGCGGACGGTGACGCGGTCACGTTCCTGGATCGGTGCGCTGGTGCCGCCTGATCCGTTCGCCTGCGTTGATGTGGTGGTCATCTCTCAACGGCCTCCGCGGACGGCGCAGGAGTGCGGTGCGCCGGCCTGATTACTCGGGAACAACCCCACGGTGTCTTCCACCAGGAACGGCTCCCGTCCGCACAATAGACCTGTGCTGGGCAAGATATGCAATGCCAAGGTGAACACTGTAGGAACCAGGGGAAATCGCGCCTCGCGGGCTGATCATTCAGTAACCCTCGGTACATCCCCGATATTCAGGACGCTACGCCCATCACCGCCCGTTATGCAAGTGCCCTGTTAACCCAGAATGCGATTTTCTGGATTCGACAGACACCGGCCGGGCGGCAACGGGTTCGCGGCATGGACGCGCTACTCCTTGCGGCATGGCCGCACTACTCCTTGAGGCTGTCAAGCATCGCCTGCGCCTCTTCCGGACCCATCACGATCGGTTCGATCTCGATCGCCGCGCCCTGGAAATACAGGGCCGGATCAATACGGAATCGATCGAGCATGTGAGCCAACGCGGTTGCCGTGTAGGCCTGAATCTCAGGGTGGTCGACGATCGTGAACAGCAACTCGCCGTTGACGATGCGACTCGCGGTGCCGACGCCAAAACCGAAGCCGGCAGCCGGGATGTCGACGTCGTTGCGACCAAAGATCCAGGTGACATCAACGGCGGAGCCGATCGAGAGGGACAGGACAGCGTCGACACCGCCCTCATTCACACGATCCATGAGGTCAAACGGCAGATCCCACTGGTTGGTGGGCTTCCACACTTCGACTTCGCCGTCGTAGGTCGATTCGAGTCCTTCACAGCGAGCTTCCAGCCCGATGTTCTTGGGCTCGTGGATGATGCAGAGCACGTTGCCTGTGATTTCGTTGTCGTTGAACGCCTCACCGGCGAGTTCGCCCGCGCGACGGTCGTCGAGGCCGAAGTGCAGAGTCGTGCCGACGTCGCTGGAAATCTCCGAGCCTGAGTTGAAGGACAGAATCGGGACGCCTGCCGCGTTCGCCTCATCGACGACCGGCTGCATCTTCTCAGGGTCTGAGAGCGTAATCGCAACTGCGGCCGCGCCGTCGGCGATGCATTCACGCGCCGCTTCGACCTGCTGGTCGATGTCGGAGAAGGCGTCGGTGCGCAGTTCGAGATCAAGTCCACCAGCGAGCGCGTAGGCTGCCTCGCCAGCGAGACCCCAGAAGAGATCGCCGTAGCCCTGCGGTTCCGGACCGCCGTGACTGATCACACAGAAGAGCGAGTCCGGCTCGGCGATGTGCTGGTCGACCAGCTCGATCCAGTATGAGCCGGGCAGAAGGACTTCGGTGGCATCCTCGGCATTGATCGCGGCGAGCGCTGTCTCCAGACTCGTGGCGAACCAGCCGCCGAATGCCACACGGCCGTCGTCGGTCTCGACGCCGCCTTCTGGGCCGATCATTGCTTCGATTTCCGCCTGCAGACCAGCGAGCGTCGCCGGAGCGAGGATCTCGAAGTGACCGCCGTATTGCTCGGCCATGCCCTCACAGAGCGCTCCGATGCCGCCATCCTCTGGATCGACAATGCAGAGGATTGGTGGGGTCTTGTTGCCTTCTTCGATCGTTCGGTCGAAGTAGTCGGTAAAGCCAATCGCAGAGTCGACGCCGCTGATGTGGAGGTAGTCGCCGTACTCACGCGCGACCGCCTCGGAGCGAGTCTCGACCGGCACCACGATTTCGGAGCTGAATAAGCGCCGGCCAACCTCGGGCTCAGCAGGGATGAAGCGGAGTTCCGGCGCTTCGAGATCGTGCCACGCGCCGTCCTCGCCCTGTTGTTGCAATCCGACTTCGATGCGGCCGTCGTCATGCTGGACGCCAGATATGCGCATCGTGAGATCGCCATCGGTCGATGCCCATACCGCGCCCAACGCCAATGCGCCGAGGACCATTCCAAGTCCCAGCCAGAGCATTCGCTTCATGCTGTTTCCTCCTGCTTGAATTTCACGTTCTGACCTGTGGCCGTTTGCATTCGACAATTTGCATTCGACAACATGCCAAACATGGTGTGCCGACGTGCCGAGCAAGGATATCAGCGACCCGCGGACTGACCGCGGTCGAGGCCCTGAGCCGACCACCGCTACTGCTCCGAAGTCAGCGACTCACGCAGGGCTTGCATGGCCTCGGCGTCGGTGACCATCGGCTTGATCAACAACTGGGTGCTGTTGAAGTAGCCGGCCGGATCGACGCGCAAGCGCTCGACGAGCAGCGAGCCCACCGCGGCCAGGTACGGCTGCAGTTCCGGATGGTCGAAGATCGAGAACATCATCCGACCCTCGGACACCAACTCACTGATCAGGCGGGTCCAACCGAACGTTGCTGCAGGCACGTCGGCGTCGGAAAGCCAGATCACGATGCGCACGGCGACTCCGCTGTCGGAAGAGAGCGCCAGGACTGCGTCGACATCGCCTTCCGCAATGCGCGCCTCAAGTTCCTCGACCACGGTGTCGCTGCTGGTCGGGCTCCAGCGCTCGACCGTTCCGTTGAATTGCTCCTCGAGCCCGTCGCAGCGGTCGTGCAGGCCGACGTTGTTCGGCTCGTGGATGATGCAGAGCGCGTTGCCCTCAATGCCGCGCGCATTGAACTCGTCACCGGCCAGGCGGCCGCCTTCGCGATCGTCGAGTCCGATGTGTAGGGCGGTGCCAACGTCTGCGGCGACTTCCGCGCCGGAGTTGAACGAGATCACGTGGACCCCGCCGTCGATCGCTTCGTGGACGGCCGGCTTGAGGACATCGGGCTCGGCCAATGTAGTGGCAATGGAGACGGCGCCATCGGCGACGCAGCGGCGAATCGCATTGGCCTGGTCGGCGGCCACGGCATAGGCCTCAGTACGGATGTCGATGCCCAGGGCGCCGGCAGCGGCCACCGAGGACTCGGAAGCCAGGCCCCAGAACAGGTCATCCTCCGTGCCGTGGCTGATGATGCAGTGCAGTTCGTCGGGGTCGGGCAGCTGCGGGTCAATCAGTTCGATCCAGTAGGTACCCCGCAACTGGATGTCAGTTGCTTCCATCGTCTGATCCATGATGTCGGCAGTGGGAATGCTCGTGGCAAAGTAGCCGCCCAGATCGCCGTCCTCGCGAATCAGGGTGTCGATCTGTGCACGGAAGTCGTCGTAGTCGCTGACTTCGAGGCGCTCAACCGGGGCGCCGTAGCCGGACTCAAACCCGTCGCAGAGTTGGCCAATGCCGGGGTCATTGAGGTCGTCGATGCACAGCAACTTGGGTAGATCCTCACCCGGCATCGCAAGCCGCTCGGCGAATCGAACACCAGCGTCCACGCCGGACTCGTGTAGGTATGCGCCATAGTTGGCAGCGACGGTTTCGTGTCGGCTGTCGGTGTCAACAACGATCACAGAGCTCTGGAACTGCACGCCGGGCTCGGTATCGGCCGGCAGGAAACGTAGTTCCGGATACTGCGGCTCGCCCCACGTGCCGCTCGCCTCGAGATGTCGAAGCCCAACTTCGACACGACCATCGTCGAGTCGCTCGACAACGATTCGAACCTCAACCTGTCCATCGGTTTCACTGGATGTCGCCCAGACCGCTCCCAGAGCGACCACACCGGCAACCATCCCCAACAGGAGCAATATCAATGTCCGCACTTGGCAAGTCCGTTCTATCTGAATCGAGACGGTATTGCCGCATATTTTATCGGGAACCTCTGTCGTTTGCTCTATTGATCTGCGACAACGCCTATCCTGCCGTCGTCTATTGGCACTTGCACACTTCCGTATTGGGAGAACTGAGAGGCTGAGCACATGGCTGGAGCACTTGAGGGACAGGCGGCGTTGATCACGGGTGGAGCCAGCGGGATTGGCGCAGCCTGCGCGATTCGGTTCGCCCAGGAAGGCGCGGATGTCCTCCTGGCGGACCTGCTACCCGACCGTTCCGCGGACACCGTCGCTGCAGTGGAAGCGGAAGGACGGCGCGCTGTCGTCGTCGCCTGCGACACCTCAACCGAAGCTGCAAACGACGCTGCGGCACAGGCATGCGTTGATGAGTTCGGTCGACTGGACATTGTGGTCGCCGCGGCCGGGATTTCGAGTGCCGAGTATGTGTCGGGCGAAACGACGGAATTGGGTGAGGATCCAACGGCCTCGTACATCGCCAACCAGAACGTGGAGCACTGGGAAAAGGTGCTGGCAGTCAACCTCACCGGCGTGATGATGACGGACCGCTCGTGCGCGCGGAAGATGATTGAGCTGGGCAACGGCGGATCGATCATCAACATCGCCTCGATCATGGCCAAGTTCCCGCAACCGGGCGCGGCCAACTACTGCGTCTCGAAGGCGGGTGTCTGGATGCTGACCAAGGTGCTGGCGCAGGAACTGGTCCAGGACGGCATTCGCGTCAACGCAATCGGTCCGGGCTTCATCGAGACGCCGATGACGGCGGCGATCTCGGGTCACGAGGAGCTGAACCAGTGGGTGCTGAGCATGACGCCGATGCGCCGCTTCGGTCAGCCCGAGGAGATCGCCAAGGTGGCCTGCTTCCTGGCCTCAGACGAGGCGTCGTACGTGACGGGTGAGATCATCCATCCCGACGGCGGCTGGTTCACCGAGTAGCAGCAAGCGCTCCCCCTCTGGGGGAGCCATGAGAAACGTCAAGTCAGCGCGAACAACTCCGTCATACCTGCGCTTGTCGCGGGTATCTCGCTGATTCGAGCACAGACTTCGACACAGGATCCGGCGAGATTGCCGCGTCGGAGCGCGGCAATGACGGAACGCGTACGTTGCAACGGGATCCTCCTGAGGGAGGTCTGAGCGGGAGGAAGACCACATGTCACTTTGGGATATCGCTTCGGAAACGATTGATGCGGCGTCGGAGTCGTTACGGGCTTTGAGCATGGACATTCACTCGCATCCCGAAGAGAACTACGAGGAAATACATGCGCACGCGGCGCTGACCAGCTTTCTGACCGACGTCGGATTCAACGTGACGCCCTCGGCCTATGGGATGGATACGGCGTTTGAGGCGACGCGTGGATCGGGCGGGCCGACGATTGCCGTGCTCTGCGAGTACGACGCACTGCCAGGCATCGGTCACGCCTGCGGGCACAACCTGATTGCCATCTCGGGCGCGGCGGCTGGATTGGCAGTGGCCAACGCGCTGGAGCGCGAGGGCGTCGAGGGAACGGTGCGCGTGCTGGGCTCTCCGGCTGAAGAGGGAGGCGGCGGCAAGATTCGCCTGATCGACCAGGGCGCGTTCGAGGATGTCGGCGCGGCAATGATGATTCATCCGGGCACCGGCGATATCGTCTATCCCTTCGTCCTGGCGATCGATACATGTTTCGTCGAGTTCCGGGGCAAGAACGCTCACGCGGCGGGCGCTCCGTGGGAGGGTCGCAATGCGCTCGATGCGCTGGTGCTGGCCTACCAGGCGATTGCGTTGCTGCGACAGCAGTCGCATCCGACGGTGCGGATCCACGGCAAGATTCACCACGGCGGCGACAAGCCCAACATCATCCCCGACTACGCACAGGCCGAGTTCTATGTCCGCGCGCCACATGAAGCGCGGCTGGACGAGATGATCGGGCGGGTCGAGGACTGCTTCGCCGGCGCGGCTCAGGCGACCGGCTGCGAGTGGTCGGTCGAATGGCAGGCCGGCGAACGCTACAGCAACATGGCGAGCAACCGACCGCTGGCCGAGGCCTACGGGCGGCGATGGCTAGACCTCGGCGTGCGCGCGGCGGACCTGGACGGCAGCATCCAGGGCAGCTTCGGCTCGACCGATATGGGCAACGTGTCGCACGTCGTACCGTCGATCCACCCGATGTTCCACATTCCCCATGAGAGCGGCAACCACACGCCACAGTTCACAGCCGCGGCGGGATCGCCGGAGGGTCATGAGCTGACGTTGACCGCCACGAAGGCGATGGCGCACGCGGCGCTCGACTGGCTCACCGATCCTGATCTGCGGGATCGCGCATTGGCCGACTTCGAATCAACCCACGGAGCCTGAGGAAACTGAGGAGAACAACGATGCTCGATCACATCGTGCTAGCGACGCCCGACGTACAAGCGACCGTAGACGAGATCGCAGAAGCGATCGGGATACGAGCCGGCGTCGGCGGACGATTCACGGAGATGGGCGCCTACAACCATCTGCTCGCGCTACAGGACGGCGCTTACCTGGAGATCATCGGCCCTGATCCCGACAACGAGGGCGGGGGATCGATGCCGTTCGGCATGGACAGGCACTCCAACCCAGCTGCCCATATCGCGCACTGGTGCTGGAAGGGCAACGAGCGAATCGACGAACTTGCTGCTACGGCCAAGTCGGCTGGCTACGACCTCGGCGCGGTCGTCCCGCTGGGACGCGATCTGCCGGACGGTGGTCGCCTGGACTGGCGGCTCACCATCGGCACCTGGCCGCCTCATCTGGGCGGATTGATCCCCTTCCTGATCGACTGGGGAGATGCACCGCATCCTTCCACGACTGCTGTGCAGGGCGCTAGCCTCGCATCCTGGCACGGCGAGCACTCTGACCTCGACACCGTCCGGGCCGCGCATCGCTTGATGGACATCGAGATTGAGTTGCGCGAAGCCGACGCGCCTGCCCTGGTCGCCACGTTCCAGGGACCCAATGGCTCGATCACCTATCGCTAGGAGGTCGTTAGGAGGACCCGCCATGCTGGATCACATCGTTCTCGCCACACCCAACGTCCAGGCCTCGGTCGCCGAAATCGAGGCTGCGATCGGCCTGCGCCCGGAGCTCGGTGGGCACTTTCCCGGTCGCGGCGTGTACAACCATCTGCTTGCACTGCAGGACAACGCCTACCTGGAGATCATTGGCCCGGACCCGGACCAGGCCGATCCTGAAGGAACGCTGCCCTTCGGCATGGACGATTTTGGCGACAAGGGCGCTCATGTGCCGCACTGGTGCTGCAAGGCCGGCGCCGAGATTGATCGGCGGGTGGCAGCCGCGAAAGCGGCCGGCTACGACCTCGGTGAAGTCCAGCCGCTTGGCCGCGTGCTTGCCGATGGAACGAGGCTGGACTGGCGGCTGACCCGTACCATCTGGCCGCCACTGCTGGGAGGCCTGATGCCCTTCCTAATCGACTGGGGCGACGCCCGGCATCCGTCATCGACAGCGGTCAAGGGCGCGCGCCTGGTGTCGTGGCACGGAGAACACCCTGATGTCGCCGAGGTGCGCAGAGCGCATGAGGCGCTGGGCGTCGAACTCGAGGTACGTGAAGCAGCGGCGCCTGCGCTCGTTGCCGTGCTTGAGGGTCCAAAGGGTCAGATCACGCTGCGCTAGCAGAACGACGACCTCCCGCGTTGGGGGAGGAATGTGCAGCGCCAACGCTTACCCTGACCAACGCGATCAACGGGATTGGAGCGCTAGCGTTCGATCTGAAAGAACGTGTTGAGAGAACGAGCGCGAGAAAGGACCGAGAGATGAAACTGGGACTGTCGTTGGGCTACTCCGGCGCGAATATGACGCTGCCGGTCGACATGGTTCGCAAGGCGGAGGCGCTGGGTTATGACTCGGTCTGGACCGCGGAGGCGTATGGCTCCGACGCGTTCTCCCCGCTGGCGTACCTGGCGGCGGTGACCGAAAAGATCCGGCTGGGAACGGGCGTGATTCAACTGGCAGGTCGAACCCCGGCCAATGCGGCGATGACAGCCGCGACGATCGATGCGCTGGCCGGCGGGGATCGCATGATCCTGGGCCTCGGCGTGTCTGGCCCGCAGATTGTCGAGGGCTGGTATGGACAGCCCTGGGGCAAGCCGAACACGCGGATTCGCGACTACGTGGCGATCATCCGCAAGATTCTCGCCCGTGAGGAGCCGGTCACGCACGACGGCAAAGAGATCGCCTTGCCGTACGAGGGACCCGGCAGCGCAGGGCTGGCCAAGCCGCTCAAGTCGATCCTGCACATGAATCCCAACATTCCCATCTGGCTGGGTACCGGCACTGAGATGAACGTGCGGATGACCGCCGAGATCTCCGAAGGCTGGCTGCCGCTGGGCCTGACGCCGTACAACTCCGATATGTTCGTTCCTTGGCTCGAAGAGGGGTTCAAGCGGTCAGAGGCAAAGACAGGTGAACCGAAATGGTGGCCCGACTTCGAGGTCCAGACCTCAGCGGAGGTCGAGATCACCGATGACCTGCGCGACGCCTTCCGCAAGATGAAGCCGAACGTCGCGTTGTACGTCGGCGGCATGGGCGCGCGCAGCGTCAACTTCCACAAGATGAGCATGATTCGTCGCGGCTACGGCGACGCAGCGGAACGGATCCAGGAGCTTTACCTCGCGGGACGTAAAGGCGAAGCCATCGAGGAAGTGCCGGAGGAGTTCCTCGACGAGCAGGCGCTGCTCGGTCCGCCGGCCAGAATCCGCGAGCGCTATCAAGCCTGGGCCGACAGCTACATCACCGGCCTGACCGTCCGCACCAACCAGGAAGAAGCGGTCGAGCTGATGGGCGAACTGGCGAAGGAGTCGTCGGGGGCCTAGGTTGCCCCGACAGGTTGCACTGCATTAGAAATCGAAAGGAACGAACGATGTCCGACGCGGAAGCGATTGTCAACGCCTTCATGGCTGAGTTTGATGCCGAGCACCCTGATGCCGACACATTGGCGTCGTACTTCACTGACGATGCGGTCTACCACAACATGCCAATGGCTCCGGCAGAAGGACTCGAGGCCGTCAAGGCCGCCTTGGCCGGCGTCTCGCAAATGACGTCACGCGGCTGGGAAGTGCTGCATTCAGCAGCCAACGGCGATGTCGTGCTCAACGAGCGAGTCGACCGCTTCGACATGGGCGGCACGGAGGTGTCCGTGCAGGTCTGCGGCGTATTCGAGATCCGAGACGGAAAGATCGCGCGTTGGCGAGACTACTTCGACATGGCGTCGTTCCAGAAGCAGATGCCCAGCGAGTAGGTAGCGAACAGACCTCCCCCAATGGGGGAGGTGCCGCGAAGCGGCGGAGTGGGCGTCGCAGCCAATGGCCCGATGGCCAAGCCAGTGAGCCCCCTCAGTCCCTTCGGGACAGCTCCCCCAGAGGGGGAGCTCTTGACTACTCCATTCCGAAGGCCGCGCGGAGCTCGGCGGCGATTTGGTCCAGGGCCTGGCTTCCTTCGGGAACTACCTGGAATGCTCCGACGAAACCGTGGATGACTCCGTCGTAGCGAGTGCAGCTTGACTGCACGCCGGCGGCGCTGAGGGCGGCCGCGTAGGCCTCGCCTTCGTCCCTGAGTGGGTCGTACTCCGCAGTGATGGTGAGCGACCGCGGCAGGTTCGCGAGGTCGGCAGCCTGCAGCGGTGAAGCGTAGGGCTGCGCTCCTTCTGAATCGTCGTTGAGGTAAAGGTCCCAGAACCAGCGCATGCCAGCCTCGGACAGACCGAAGTTGACGCCGTTCTGCTGGTAAGACTCGGTCTCGAAGTTGAAGTCGGTGACCGGGTAGATCAGGATCTGCGAGTCGATGCGCGGGCCGCCGCGATCTCGCGCCATTTGCGCGACGACGGCGGCGAGGTTGCCGCCGGCCGAGTCGCCGGCCACGGCGATCCGGTCGTCCCGTCCGCCCTGCTGGTCGTACATGCTGTTCATCCACTCGACCGCGGCGTAGCAGTCTTCGGCAGCGGCGGGATACGTCGCCTCCGGCGCGAGCCGATAGTCGACCGAACACACACTGATCCCGGCGCGGTTGCAGATAGCGCGGCAGACGGCGTCGTGCGAGTCAAGGTCGCCGATCACCCATCCGCCGCCGTGAAAGTAGACGAGCGTGGGCAGATTGCGTGGGTCGTCGTTGGGCAGGTAGCCGCGCGCCGGGATGTCGCCGGCCGGACCAGGAACGACCATCTCATGGACCTGGGCGACCGGTTCAGGCTCGCCCTGCGGTCGCAACGCAGCCATTGCCTCACGCGCTTCCTGGGGCGACATCTCGTTGAACGGCGTCGCTCCTGCCCGCATATCGAGGATGGCCTGGGTTTCGGCTGTGACGGGCATTGATGGTTCCTCTCCGGGCGGCCCCCTCCGTCGCTACGCGACACCTCCCCCAGAGGGGGAGGTCTGGGCTCTCGTTAGATTCGTCCGTTGATGAAGGCAGCCGCTTCCTTGAGGCATTCAACGCCTGTCGGGATGACGGCGAACATCATGAAGGGGTCGTGAACGACACCGTCGTAGCGATGCACCGTGACATCGCCGCCGGCCGCCTCAATGGCCGCCGCGTAGGCCTCGCCTTCGTCACGGAGCGGGTCGAACTCCGCCGTCTGCACCAGCGCCGGTGGGAGGCCGGAGAGATCTGCGGCCTTGATCGGCGACGCGTAGGCTTCCTGTCCCGCTTCAGCGCTTGGCAGGTAGTGATCCCAGAACCAGACCATCGAAGCGCGAGTGAGCAGCTTGCCCTCGGCGTTTTCGGTGTAGGACGGATAGCTGTAGTTGTGGTCGGTGACCGGAACGTGAAGGACCTGCGCCGCGATCGCCGGGCCGCCCTTGTCTCGGGCCATCTGCGAGACCACGGCGGCGAGGTTGCCGCCGGCGGAGTCGCCGGCGACCGCCATGCGAGAACCGTCGGCGCCAATCTCAGCGCCGTTCTCGGCGACCCAGGCTGCAGCGGCGTAACAGTCGTCGGCTGCGGCCGGGTACTTGGCCTCAGGGGCGAGCCGGTAATGGACCGAGACAACGACCGCTTCGCCCAGCTCGGCCAGGAGCTGCTTGCAGGTGCCGTCGTGCGAGTCAATGTCGCCGAGCACCCAGCCGCCGCCGTGGAAGTACATCACGACAGGCAGATTGTCGCCCGCGGAGGCGTAGATGCGGACGGGAATATCGCCACCTGGTCCGGGTACGGTGCGGTCTTCAACGCGCGCCGGCTCGGGAGCGCCGGCTTGCATCGCTGCGAAGTTGGCGATCGCCGCGCGAGCTTCCTCCGGCGTCTGTTCCGAGATATCAGGACCGCCAGCCTCTTCCAGCATGGCGAGCAGTCCCTGGGTCTCTGGGGTCGGGGGCATCGATTGGCTCCTCTGAATTTGCGCCTCGGCAAGGCTCGGTTGGTATGTCGTTACCCCGTCAGGATAGTCGTTGTGGGTCAATTGCTTTCGGCATCGACGATTCCGTACACGCGTTTGAGCGCCATGATTCGTCGCGCTGACTCGAAGATACGTTCCTCTGAGATGTCTCCCGCCTCGACTGCCTCAAGAATTGCGTCCTTGATCTCGATCAGCTTCTCCAAGTCGTAACCCGGGCTTTGGTTGACCGCGAGCAGGACATCGGCACCGGCCTGAATCGCCGCGATCGCACTTCCACCGAGTCCGTACTGCGCAACGATTGCTGGATCCATGACGCGAGCTGAGACGATCACGCCATCGAATCCCAGGTCATCGCGCAACAACCCGGTGACGACAGTCTCCGAGAGCGAAACGGTGACACCGCTCGGGTCGAGCTCGCTGATGATCACATGCGCGAGGAGGATTGGATCGCTGTAGCCATCGCTAATGAGGTCTCGAAACGGTTGCAACTCAATCTCACGTTGGTAGGTATGTGAGAGCTGACGCACACCTTGCTCAGTCGTGCCGTCGTCGCTGCCGTGTCCTGGAAAGTGTTTGAGCATCGGAACGACATCATGCGAGCGCATCGCACTGATGAACGCCTGAGCGTGTTCAACCACCCGATTGGGATCGGCGCCAAATGACCGTCCAAGGCTGCCCACAGAGGGGCTGTCAGGATTGACAATGACATCAACCACTGGTGCGAAGTTCCAGTTGATCCCGAGATCACGCAGCTCGTTGGCGAGATCCATCGCCACGTTCGATGTTTCGGAGATTGGACCAGCACCAAGATCTTGGTGACTGGGCACAACGGTCGAGAAGCCGTCATCAGCCTGCAGTTGCATGATGTTGCCGCCTTCAGCGTCAAGAGCGATGAAGTAAGGGATGTGCGCCTGATCCTGTAGCCCAGCAATCAGCGAGCGCAGTTGATTCGGCGATTCGATGTTTCGCTCGATCGCGCCGTCCGAGGGCACATCGGTCCGATAGAGAATTACGCCGCCCGGCCTGACTTCGTCCAAGATGTCGGCAAGTTCGGGGTGCACATCAAGTCCGCGGAAGCCGATCAGCAACATCTGGCCAACGGCATCCTCAAGCGACATCGCGTCCGCGTTGGTCGCTTCATCGTCGCCGCACGAGACAGTGGCCACACCGACCAGCACGAGGGCAAGCACCGCGACAATCGATAGCATCCGACGCATGTAGGACCCTGCGACGCTGAACATTGATTCAACATCCAGCATGGATGCTCGTCTTATCTGCCGTCGAGCCACTGACGAGTCATCTCGGCATGGCCGACGTGCTCGGCGGTGTGGGCGATCGCACGGTCGATCAGCTCATGGCCGGTCAGGTTCTTGTCCATGAACATGTGATAGTGCGGCCCGGCCCAGGCGTCGTCGGAGAGGCCAGCGAGAGCCGATTCCATTGCCGCCTTGGCGCCGGCCCATCGCTCTGCGAGCACTCCCTGCGGATCATCGAACGACTTCGCGGTCGAATCGAACTCAGCCTGGCGGCTGCGATCCAGCTTCTGGCCGGCGAGTACTTCAACGATGTTCCACTCGGTCGCCGAGATTGAGTGCGTGGCGAGGACAAACATCGTCGACGCATCATCCCAGGGCGCAGTATCGAGCTGCTCCGAAGTGAGTCCATCGGTGGCGGCGAGTATGCGTTCGACCAGATCGCAGGCGGTCTCGAACGCGGGTAGGGCTGGTCCCTCGAGCGACATCGGCATCATCCAATCTGCTACCTATACTCCGAATGGTTGACTTGTCGGACGCGGACGCATTGTATCGCGACCGACGTTGGTAACAGCACATACATCCTAGATAAGGAATCCGTCATGAAAGCCGATCCGCAGACGCAGGCACTCAACGCGATGATCGAGCAGGCGGCATCGCAGGGCAAGCCCTGGCACGAGATGGAGCCGCAGGAGCTGCGCGACGTCCTGGCCGAGGGTGGGCCGTTCGGTCCGCCTCCGCCGAGACTGGACGACATCGCACAGGAGCGCAGCGTGCCCGGACCGGCCGGCGAGATTCCCGTGCGTGTCTTCATTCCCCCGGTGGTACGCGGCGTCTACCTGCACATCCATGGCGGCGGCTGGGTCATCGGCTCGCACGATGGCGCCGACGAGCGGCTTTGGGAACGCGCCCAGTCGACGCAACAGGCCGTCGTCTCGGTCGGCTACAGGCTCTCGCCCGAGCATCCCTATCCCGCGCCCAACGAGGACTGCGAAGCGGCTGCCGTCTGGTTGATCGAAAACGGCCAGTCGGAGTTCGGGACAGACGCATTCACGATCGGCGGAGAGTCCGCCGGAGGTCATCTCTCGGCGACCACACTGCTGCGTATGCGAGACAACCACGGCTACACCGACTTCAAGGGAGCCGCGCTGACCTACGGCGTCTTCGACCTGCGCCACTCGCCTTCGGCCAGGCTCTGGGGAGAGCGCAACCTGATCCTGTCATCGCCAATCATGGAGTGGTTCATCGACCACTACGTATCCCCCGAAGAGCCCGAACTGCGCGATCTGCCAGACGTCACCCCGTTGCTGGCAGACTTGTCCGACATGCCGCCGGCGATCTTCACGGTCGGCACGCTGGACCCGCTGCTCGACGACACCCTCTTCATGTCCGCACGCTGGCAAGCCGCCGGTCACGAGACCGAACTGCACGTGTTCCCCGAAGCCCCACACGGGTTTGATGGTTTCCCGACACCGGCAGGAATGGACGCGACGAATCGGGTGAATAACTTCCTCAGCGGGTGTTTGGGGTAGGGGAGGGACCCCCTCAGGGGGAGCTAGCGCAATTGATTTCCGACAGCTCCCCCTGAGGGTGAGCTGGCGCAATTGATTTCCGAGAGCTCCCCCTCTGGGGGAGCTGGCGCGAAGCGACTGAGGGGGCCGGCCGACTACGGCAGCTCAGACGCAATCCGCTCGACCACTGAGTCAAGGTCCCGCAGTACGTCGTCGTTCCAGAAGCGGAGTACGCGGAAGCCTAAGGCCTCAAGCTCGATCGTGCGGGCCTCGTCTTCTTTGTTGCGGTCGGCGTGCTGACCACCGTCAATCTCGATCACAAGACGCTCGGCGACACAGGCGAAGTCGGCGATGAATCGTCCGATAGGGTGCTGACGGCGAAATCGGTAGCCGTTGAGTTGACGTCGGCGCAACCGGCCCCACAGCAACACTTCGGCATCGGTTGCGTTGCGACGAAGATTCTTGGCTAAAGAGATCTGCTCTTGGGCCGCGTAGCTGTAGTTGGGGTCTGACAATGTTGGTCCCTCAACGAGCCCCCTCCGCCCCTTCGGGGCACCTCCCCCAGAGGGGGAGGTCTTGGGAATGGAAGCTAATTCACCCGCTTGTCGACACCCTCCCAGTACGCCTCCCGCAACTCGAACTTCTTCAGTTTGCCTGTTGCCGTTCTTGGCAGCGTCTCCACGAACTCGACTCTCCTGGGAATCTTGAAGCCGGCCATCGTCGCTCGGCAGTGGGCGACGATGTCGTCTCTGGTGACGTCGTGGCCTTCTCGGGGGACGATGAGCGCGAGCGGGGTTTCTCCCCATTGCTCTGAGGGGACTCCGATGACTGCGGCTTCGAGGACGGCGGGGTGGTCGTAGAGCACGTCCTCGACCTCGATGCTGCTGATGTTCTCTCCGCCCGAGATGATCACGTCCTTGGCTCGGTCGACGATGTTGATGTAGCCGTCCTGGTTGACTGTGGCCATGTCTCCGGTGTGGAACCAGCCATCGACGATGACTTTGTCCGTCTCTTCCTGCTGTTGCCAGTAGCCGCGCAGGACGACGTTGGAGCGTGCGACGACTTCGCCGACTTCCTCGTCGTCCCAGGCGACCTCGCGGCCGGAGTCTCGCACGACCTTGACCTCGACGCCGATCACGTCGTGGCCGGCTCGGACCTTGGTACCGAAGTAGCCGTCTTCGTCGACGCCCAGGTAGGGCTTGACCTCGGAGACGGTGAGAATCGGTGAGGTCTCGGTTAGGCCGTAGATCTGGATGAACTCCCAGCCAAGCTCCTTTTCCAGACGCTCGATGAAGGCCTGCGGCGGTGGTGCGCCGGCGACGGTGAAGCGTGGTCGGACGGTGATGTTGTAGTCGTCCTTGTGCTCGAACTCGAGGATTCGGGCCAGCACGGCGGGAGCCATGCAGGCGAAGGTGCAATTCTCGTCCTGGATCACCTGGTACATGTCTGCCGCGTCGGGCGCTCGGAGGACGACGTGCTTGCCGCCCATTGCGGTGATCGCATACGGACCGCCCCAGCCGTTTGCGTGGAACATCGGCAAGGTCCACATCTCGGCGTCGTCCTGCGAGATGCGCAGGTGGGCGATGAAGTTGTAGGCGTTGATGTACGCGTTGCGATGCGTAATCATCACGCCCTTGGGACGCGCCGTGGTGCCGGATGTGTAGTTGATCGAGAGCAGGTCGGTCTCTTCCATTCCCGGATCGGGCGGTTGAGCGGTCGGCTGACTAGCGATCCAATCCTCGTAGTTGGTCCAGCCAGGCGTGATCTGAATGTCCTCAAAGGGAATGGCGATGAAGTGCTCGACGGAATTCAGGTTGTTGCGCACTTCATCAACCATGTGCGCGAACTCGGCATCGACCAGCACGACCTTCGAGCCGGAGTGCTCGAGCATGTACTCGAAGTCGGCCGGGATCAGGCGGTAGTTCATCGGCACGATGATCGCGCCGATGGCCGCGGTCGCGTAGAAGGTCTCAAGGAACTGGTGCGAGTTGGGCGCGATGATGCCGACTCGGTCGCCTTTGCCCACGCCGGCGTCGAGCAGCGCGTGGGCTTGCTGGTTAACGCGTGCGTTGAATTCGGACCAGGTGAAGCGCTTGTCGCCGTCAACAACCGCCTCAGACGGTCCATACAGCTTGGCTGAGCGGCGCAGAAAATCATTGACCAGCAGCGGAACTTCCATCTTCGTCTCCCTCATCTCAATGGCGATGACAACAGCTCAGTCATTATCGCAGCATGAGGCTACCTTGAGGTCAAGGCGACCACGATTCGGCGAAATGTGCCAGCGCATTGTGCCACCGAAATCGCTCATGACCCTGTGTCAGGAGGAGCACGCATGGAAATCGCGATCGGAATCATCATCGGAGTCGCAGCGGGCCTGGTCCTCTATGTCGTCGGCCGTCGAGAGATCGCGCCGATGCGCGAGGAAGCATCGGAGCTCCGTTCGGAGCTGGATGCCGTTCGACCATCCATCCAAGAACATGAAATCGCCCGTGCCACAGCCGACACACAGCTCGCCGAACGGACTGAACGCCTCGACGCAGTCGAGTCCGAGCTGCACAAAGCGCAAGAACAGACCGACGCCATCCGCAGCGAGCATTCGAAGCTGCGATCACAGCTTTCGGAGTCCAACGCGACCTCAGAAGAGCGTCGCCAACAACTGGGGCAGCTACAGGTCGAACGCAACGAGGCCCGACGCCTGCTGTCGGACAGCGGCGAGCAGCTTGCTACCGCGCAATCGCGATTGTCGGAAACCGAGGCTGTCCTACCCGGCCTGCGCGAACAGACGACGACTCTCACGAGCGAACGTGATGAAGCTCGACGCCTTCTGTCGGACAGCGGCGAGCAGCTAGCTGCCTCGCAATCGCGATTGTCGGAGACCGAGGCTCTCCTATCTGGCTTGCGCGAACAGACGACGACTCTCACGAGCGAACGTGATGAAGCTCGGCAGTTGCTCAGCCAGCGCGAGGCATCCCTCAGCAGTACCCGCGAGCGCATATCAGAGGCAGAAGAGACCATTGCCAATCAGTTGGCCCAGATCCGAGTGCTGACCGAGGAACGCGAAAACGCTCGTACAGAGAGCGCCAGCTTGCGAACGGAGACCGCTTCATTGAAAGCGAAGCTGCGCGGGTTCGAAGCGGACCAGGCTGCGCGCCGTGAGGAACTTGAGACCTATCGAACCGAGCTTGAATCGCGCTTCAAAGGCATCGCGACGACTGTCACTGAAGCTACCCGCGAACAGTTCATCAAGGAGTTCCGCGACCTCAGCAAACAGCAGTCGGAATCGTCGCTGGAGTTGGTCGGCAACACCGTGAAACCTTTGCGGGAGTCGCTCGAACGACTCGACAAGGGCGCGCAGGACATGGAGAAGGCGCGCGAGAACGCCTACGCCGACCTCCGCCGCACGCTCTTGGACTCGAATGAGGCAATCGGCCAACTCCGCCAGGAGGCATCGGGCCTGCGACAAGCGTTGCGGTCGCCGCAGGTGCGCGGACTTTGGGGTGAGCAACAGTTGCAGAACGTACTTGAGGCGTCAGGGCTGCGTGAGCACGTCGATTTCCATACCCAGGTCAGCGTTAGCGACGGCGAGGGCGGCGCCAGCCGACCCGATGTCGTCGTCCAGATACCCGGCCAGCGGAGTGTGGTGATCGATGCAAAGACGCCGCTTGATTCGTACCTCGGCGCGCTTGAAGCAGCTGATCAGCAGTCTGAGCAAACACTCCTGAACGCGCATGCCGCATCGTTGCTCAAACACGCTCGCAGCCTGGGGCAAAAGGATTACTCGCATCAGTTGGAGGACGCATTGGATTTCGTCATTCTGTTCGTGCCATCCGACGCGATTCTCGATGCGGCGTTACGCGTGCGACCGGACCTGTTCGAGCACGCTTGGCGCGAACATCGAGTGCTGATGGCGGCGCCGGGATCGTTGATCGCGTTCCTGCGAGCGGTGGCTGAGGTTTGGCGCCAGCAGACCGTTCAACAGAATGCGGTCGAAATCGCCACCTCCGCGCGCGAGCTCTACGACCGACTCAGCACGTATTCCGATCACCTTGACAAGATGGGGCGCTCGCTGGGTCAAACTGTCGCGCATTACAACCGGGGCGTAGGGTCGTTCCAGAGTCGGGTGCTCAGCAGCGCCCGAAAAATCGAGCAGCTGAGTGATATCGAAGAGACTCGCCGAATTGATGAGCCGTCTCCACTGGAGGTCGATGTCCGACAACTGACTGCTCCTGAGTTGGCTCAAGTCTCGTCCGCCGAAGCAGATGCATCGGCGGCAGTGACGGAACCTGCAAAACTGACGACGGAACCTGTGACACATTCCCCTGCCCATGTTCAGGGACCTGTCCACTCGCAGGAATCAACCCCGACTCCGAGCGAGGCTGCTGGTCGCGAGGTGCGCAACATTCGGGTATTGGGAGGGTTGAGCCTGCCAGAATTCCCTGTCAGGAAACGGTCCCACCGAATGCGTCCTACGGGCTTCATACTCTGGGGCGACAGACACGAGGCGCAGAGTATGGTCGCCGTTCTGTTCGCCGTGGCAGAGCAGATACATTCGCGGCATGCGCACGATTTCGACAAAACCACAGAGATCCGCGGAAGCAAGCGACAGTACTTCTCGAAGTCTCGGTTCGAGCACCACACTCCCCGGCAGATCGGATCATCGGAATATTGGCTGGAGGCCAATCTCAATCCACCCCAGATAGAACGGGTGTTAGAACAGATGCTTGAGAAATTCGGCTATTCTCCAGACGAACTCGTCATTCGATACGACAGCTAGGGCGGGTTCACATCGGCCACCTTCTGACCCAACGTTCCGTCATTGCCGCGCTTGTCGCGGCAATCTAGCCGAACTGCCTACAGACAGCGATGCCGAATGCCCCGAGATACCCGCGGCAAGCGCGGGTATGACGAGACTTTTGCAGCGATGGGCCGACATGTGAACAGGCTCTAATCGTCGAACGATTTTCGGGTTGTGGGACGTACGGCTCCGTACTTTCTGAGGTCGGCGATGGTGACGATTCTGCCGGTCCACTCGGGGCCCTGGGCGACCATCCAGAGACAGGCATCGGACATGATGATGGGGTCTTCGAAGTCCATCTGCTTGGCCTGTTCACCCAGGGTGAATGCGTAGCCCTCGCTCCACACCGATAGCTCCAGACGCAGGCAGTTGACGGAGATGCCAGTGCCCTTGAGGTCGCTGGCCAGCGACTCGGACATGGCCTCCAGGGCGCGCTTGGTTGTGGTGTAGCTGGCGCGGCCGAAGTCCGGGCTGACGGACGCTCCCGAACCGATGTTGATGATCGCCCCGCCGTCGCCCTCGGCCATCTTTGGCGCAACGGCGTGGGTCAGGTAGAAGGGCGCGTTGACGTTGATGTCAATGGCCAGGCTCCACAGGTGGCGGCCCGACTCGAGCACCTTGCCCGGCGGGGCGATCGCGGCGTTGTTGATCAATACATCGATCTGTCCGAAGCGGTCATAGGTCTCGGCGATCGCGCGGTCCAGGTCCTCGACCTTGGCCAGGTTGGCGCCGATCGGCAGACACTGCTGACCGGCCTCCTCGACCAGTTGGGCGGTCTCATTGACCGTCCCGGGTAGCTTGGTCGGCGTGTCGGCGGTAGAACGCGCGACGGCGGCGATGTCGTAGCCGGCGATGGCGAAATCCTGGGCAAGCTGTTTGCCAATGCCTCGGCTGGCTCCGGTGATGAATGCGACTTTGGCCATGTTGATGCTCCTGTTCTACAAGACCTCCCCCCTCGGGGGAGGTGTCACGAAGTGACGGAGGGGGCCTCGGCGCCGCCAGGTTGCCCAATCGCGGAGGCCCCCTCAGCCGCTCCGCGGCAGCTCCCCCAGAGGGGGAGCGTTTCCCAAGCGGATCTCAGAATACCTGCCATATAGACTTCCGCAGGAGGAGTACGACGATGCCCCATCACGTCAAGAGCAAAGCGCTCTCACATCTGCGAATCTGCGATTTCACCGGTCAACTCGCCGGCGCAGGTGCGACCAAATTCATGGCCGCGTTTGGCGCCGAGGTGATCCGGATCGAAGATCCATCAAACCACGGTCGCTGGGACATCCTGCGCGGGATGCCGCCTTACGTCGACGACCGGCGCGGACCTGAGCTGGGTGGTCCGTTCAACAATCACAACGTGGGCAAACTCGGCATTTCGCTGAACATCAAGACCGAAAAGGGACGCGAGCTGTTCGAGCGCCTGGTTGCGATTTCTGACTGCGTCACCGAGAACTTCTCCTCCGGCGTGATGCGTTCCTGGGGCTACGACTACGACGCGCTGAAGCAGCTCAAGGAAGACATCATTTATGTCTCCAACTGCGGCTTCGGACACTCAGGGCCGTACGAGAAATTCAAGACCTGGGGACCGATTGTCCAGGCCACGAGCGGACTGACGATGTCCTCGGCCATTCCCGACCAGCCGCCGGCCGGTTGGGGTTACTCATACATGGACCACACCGGCGCGTACTTCATGGCGATGGCGATCATGTTGGCGATTCACCATCGCAACCGTACCGGCGAGGGTCAGTATGTCGACGTAGCCGCGACTGAGGCAGCGCTGACGCTGAATGGTCCGGTGCTGCTCGACTACACGGTCAATGGCCGCCCGCTGCGCCGCGACGGGTATCCCGACGCCAACCACTCTGTCAGCCCAGCGATGGCGCCGCACAACATCTACCCGGCCAAGCCAATTCCCGGCTCGTTCGACGAAGCCTGGATCGCGATCGCCTGTCGCAACGACGAAGACTGGCATGCGATGCGTGACGTGCTGGTCGCCGACGGTTGCGATTGGGCGGCCGACGACCGCTATGGACAGCTCGCCGGTCGGATGGCGGCGCAGGATGAATTGGACGAGCACATCGCCGCATGGTGCTTGCGTCGCGACCCGTTCCAGTCGGCCGAGATGCTGAAACGAGCTGGTGTGCCTGCGAATGCCGTGCAGACTCCGGAGCAGCGCATTGACCAGGACGTCAACTCGGCCGAAGCGCGGGTCTGGCCGACGATTCGCCAGGCCGAGATGGGTCGCGTTCGGGTCGACGGGATTCCGGCGCACTTCTCAGAGACTGACTGGTCGATGACGCGCGGCGCCGCGACGCTCGGCGAGGACAACGACTATGTCTACGGCGATCTGTTGGGATTGAGCCAGGACGAGATTGCCGGGCTGCAGGAAGAGGGCGTGATCTAATGACGACGAGTTCGAATCCCCTGGCCATGATGGCGCTTGACGATCTACGAGTGCTCGAGATCGGTGATGAACGAGGCGCTTGGTGCGGCAAACTCATGGCCGACATGGGGGCCGACGTGATCAAGATCGAGCCGCCTGATGGCGATCCGTCCCGTCAGTATGAGCCGTTTGTCGACGACGAACCGCATCACGAGCGCTCGCTGTTCTTTTGGTACTACAACACGTCCAAGCGCAGCATCGTCATGGACTTCAACGACCAGTCAAACGCAGAACCGTTCCTCAAACTGGTGGAGTCGGCCGACATCATCTTCGACACCAATACGTACGATCCGGTCGGGCGGCTCGGTCTCGATTACGAACAGATCATGGCCGATAATCCGGGCTTGATCTGGTGCACGATCACGAACTTCGGCTTCGGCTCGGTGCGAGATGATGAACCTCAAACCGACCTGACCCTCGCGGCTAACGGTGGCTTTGCCTGGATGAATGGCTACGACGATCACACGCTGCCGCCAGTGCGAGGCGGTGGTCAGCAGGCGTATCACACAGGTTCGAACTATGCGTTCATGTCAATCCTGACGGCACTGCTGCACCGCGACGCCACCGGCGTTGGCCAGCACATCAACGTGAACATCAACGCGTCGGTCAACGTGACCACCGAGGCGGGATCGTACTCATGGTTGGTCGCGCACGCGACGGTGCAACGACAGACAGGACGCCACGCAGGGGTCGCGCCGTCAATGCCCTCACAGATCAAGTGCGCCGACGGTCGCTACGTGAACACGGGCATTCCTCCCCGCCGGCCAGCCGAGTTCGGCCTGGTCTACCAATGGTTGGAGGAAGAGGGTCTGCTCGACGCGCTACCGGAGGCGCCCTTGCTGCAAGTTGGTGGCCAGTTGGAGAGTTTCTCGCTGGCCGACGTGTTCAGCGGCGACAACGAAGAGTTGCTGGCGATTTTCGGTGCGGGTCGTGAGGCGTTCGACCTGCTGGCATCGAAACTGACGGCCTATGAGTTCTTCACCAAGGCGCAGAATCTGGGCTTCCAGGTGGGCGTGATTCACAGCCCCGAAGAAGCGCTAGAAGATCCCCACTTCGTTGATCGGGGCATGCAGGTCACAGTGGAGCATCCGGAGCTGGGTCGGGAAGTGACTTATCCGGGAGCGCCGTATCAATTGACCAAGGGAAGCTGGGGTATCACACGTCGTCCGCCGCTACTCGGGGAACACACCGACGAAGTGATATCGGAGTTGGCATGAGCGATTGATTGGACCCCAACCCAAGACTGCTGAGGTCATGTCAGTCTTTCAAACGAGGGCGTGTTCAGATGGGGTCGTTCAGTCCAGGAGTTCCCGTCATACGCACTGAGATATCCGTCATACCCGCGCTCCGCCGCGGGTATCTCGCTGCACTCAGCCCAACCGTCTGTGCAAAACTCGGCGAGATTGCCGCGACAAGCGCGGCAATGACGGAACTTTGACTTTTCAGATGGCTAGTATGAACACGCCCGAGCGAGAAGAAAGAGCTGGGGGCTTAGCCGCGCATCGCCGCAGCTCGATCAGCGCGGACAAGTTCCAACGCTCGCTCGTTGAAAGTGATGAACGGTATGCCGGCTCGATCTGCAGTCCGAATTGCACTTGCATCATGAGACAACAAGGGTAATCCGTACTCTTTCGTCTGAGCCACTATCCAGAGGTCTGCACCGATCGACCCACCGAAGTGAAGTTCGACCGCGGCATCCATTGCATCACGAAATGCTTCGATGGTTTCCTCAGTGGGCAGTGGCAGTGGACCGAATCGAGCGAGAAGGGAATCAAGTCGGCGGTGTCTTGCACGATTCCAACGTGCAGCAGCTAGCTCGCCACGAACGAAGAACGTCAACATCGGATCGTAGATCCTCAACGTCGACAAGTATTCGCTCGCATACTCGTTTTCTCGCACGATCGCACTGACAACGTTCGTGTCGACCGAAATCTGCGGTAACAGTTCACTCATCGTCCTGGTAGGGCCAGAATCGATCGAAGCGATCGAGAAACTGCTGTTTCTCTTCCTCTGTATCAAACAAGGCCCAGAGAGCTTCTGCAAACTCCTGTCCTCGCAGTCGCTGCTGAGGTTGCTGTTCAGCCTCGTCGTTGGTGGCTTCGGGGGTTGGTTGTTGTTCGGTGACCATCATGCGTTGATCCTATCGACCAAGCAGCCATTCTGCAAGTTCCCGTTGTGCCCGAGGAAGCGTTATCAATCCGTGACCCTCGCCGTTTAGTACTACGAACGTTGCGTGTGAAATCGCGTCTGCCAACGCCTGACCGTATGCAATTGGAACCGTCGTATCCGCGTCTCCGTGGACGATTAACGTCGGACACATAGACTGACTCGCCTCAGCGAGCAGGTCCAGGTCCCGCTGCGCTTGCATGTTCAGTAGCGCTCCACTCGCGAGCCGCGCCAGCTCAGGGTTTGCCAGCGACAGCAGCGCGGCTCTCCGATTGTCCCTGTAATGTGTCAGCGACTCGTCGGGCTCGAGTGGTTCCGGGGGCGACCGCCACTCATCCTCTGATGCCGCTAGCACCGCGTCGATCCCTCCTGACTCGAGCAGGTCGAGCATGGCCAGGCGCTTGGCGACCGTTGCCAAACGATCGGCGACGAATGGATCGGTGTGATCCACGCCTGACGGTTTGAGCGACATGAGCGCCGCACCCGTGTTGACTAAGGCCAACGACGCAACGCGTTGCGGAAAGTCCAACGCCATTCGCAGTCCGATTGGACCCCCGGCCGATGTCGCCACGACTGCTGCCCGTTCGATCTTCAGGTCGTCGAGCAATTCGACCGCATCTGCCGCCAAGTCATCAAGCGTGAACGGACCGGAATCGTACCCCGAGAGCCCGGCGCAGCGCCGGTCGTAGTAGATCAAACGGAGACCATTGGTGTCGGGCCAACGTAACCGCGGTCCATTCCACAGCGTTGAATTCGGGCCTCCCCAAGCGCCGTGGATGATCAGTGTCGGTTGTCCCGACGGGTCGCCTCCCACCTCGTAGGCGACGCGGCGGCCGCCGATGATCGCGACTCGCACGAAGTGTGCGGTTAGTCGTACTTGGGCTGATCTTCGATGCCAGGCATGACCCAGGTGACGAGCTCCCCTGGCGGTTCGGCGAACGTGAGGCCTTCCATGTCGGGCTGCACCCCGCTGAGAGTGAGCTTGTACTCCTCGATGTACTCAGGATCGCCGTCGACCATGCGGAATGGTCGGTCGTGGCCTGGGTAGAGGAGGTCGGACGCGCTCATCACACGGGCGATCGACTCGTTGGCCTGGGACTCGCTGTAGAAGACGAGGGGGCTGCGTCCGGCTTTGCCCACGGCGGCCGTGTGCATGGCATCGCCAGTCAGTCCGGCGATGCCAGCCTCGGTCTCGACCAGCAGGCCGATACTGCCAGGCGAGTGTCCCGGCAGGTGAATCACGCGGACACCCTTGGCCAGCTCGTCGCCATCGTTGACCTCGGTCATTGGGTGCGTCTCAATCGCGGCGCCGGTCCATTGCGGGGTGGCCCAGTCGTTGACGTGCGGCTCTGAGGCGTACTTGCGCTCGTGCGGATGAATCGCCATGGGTACGTCGGGGAAGGCGTCGAAATTCTGCACGTGATCCCAGTGGGCGTGGGTCATGAAGACGACGTCGATATCGGCGGCGGAGAGTCCGCGCTTGGCGAGTTGCTCCTGCAACTGGACGCGGCGCCCAACGTGCGCCGTATCGACAACGATGCGGCGGCCGTCGGATTCGACGAGGATCACGGCGCAAAATGCGGGAGTGCCGGAGTCGGTGCCAAACGAGTAGCCGGGAAGCAGGATGTCTACGGTTGCCATTTCTAGGTGTCCTTGCACAGTGTCCGATGCTTCCCCAAGGGGGGGAGGCGTCACGAAGCGACAAAGGGAGCCCCCTCAGCCGCTCCGTGGCAGCTCCCCCAGAGGGGGAGCTCTTGTCCTGTCTAGTCGCCGGAACCGGCCGCTGCGCCAGCCGCGACACGGGCTTGGGCAGCTTCGTCGTAGTTGATGCTGACCGGCGGTTCGGAGTCGAACGGTCCATCGAGATCGAGCTCGGCGCCCATGTCTCGGAGCGCGGGCATGACCTCTGTGCCGAGCAGCTCGATGCAGCGCATCGAGTCCTCGTGCGTGACTCGGCCGTCATTGCCCCAGAGGGCGAGGATGCCCGGACGAGTCTCTTCGAGGATGACGCGCAGTTTGCGGATGCACTCGTCCGGCGTGCCGGCGATGATCTGCATGTTTTCGATCTGGTTGTCGAAGGACTGCGCGCGGGGCGGCGGACGGCGGCCGTTCATCACCTCGACCAACGCCTCGCGGTTGCGCGGCGATGCGTAGCCCGCGGGGTTCGACCAAACCGGGTGCGCGAGTCCGGTGAACTCGCCCTGCATCCACATGAACTGCGACGCGTTTTCCAACGCCTTCTCGGTCGTGTCGGCGACGTGGACACGGAGCAGATAGCCACGATTCTCAGGGCCCGGGTCGTAGCCGACCTCGTGCGCCGCTTCGTCATACGACTGCCAGATGCGCTTGGTCGCTTCGATGGTGGTGTTCAGTGCGATGTACGGGTAGCGGTGCTTGGCTGCCCAGACCACGGTCTCGCGCGAGAGCACGCCAGGAATCCAGATGCGCGGGTGCGGCTGCTGCATCGGCAGCGCCCAGGGGTTGACCACGCGGTGTTGGTAATGCCGACCCTCCCAGCGGAACGGGCCCGGACGTGTCCAGGCTTCGACGATCAGGTCGTGGGCTTCCTCGAAGCGCTCGCGGTTGAAGGCCGGATTGACGCCTGTGGCAAGCTGCTCGGTGCCGCCGCCGCGGACGAATCCAGAGACCAGGCGCCCGCCCGAGATCATGTCAATCATGGCCAGTTCTTCGGCCAGGCGGATCGGATTCTCGGCCAACGGCAGTGGATTGCCCAGCAAGACGATCTTGACACGCTCGGTCGCGCCGGCCAGAACCGAGGCCCAGATGTTGCACTTGGCCTGCATGCAGAAGGGCGCGTTGTGGTGCTCGTTGAGCATGATCCCGTCAACGCCAACTTCTTCCGCCAGCTTGTACTCGGTCAGGCGGTCGTTGTAGAGCTGCGATCCAGCGACGGGGTCGAAGTTGGAGTTGGAAAACAGCAGCGCGGTCACGCCCTCCTCGGCGGCATGCTCGTCATAGGCCGACATCGGCTGCTCGGTGAAGTACATCAAGTGCATAGGAGGCTCCGTTCGATGCGGTGTCGTGGCGCAGTCTAGCGGCCTGAGTGGGAGGTAAACTGAACGGGAGGTCAACATGGCGCTGTTCATCGACAAGTTGAGAATCTCCAACATCCTGGTGCGAGGTGATGTACCTCGCGCAGAGGCTGAGGAGTTTGCCGAAACGATTGCTGAGGCACTTGAGCCGGCAGCGACAGAGAGCGATATCGAGGCCCGCGTCGAGACTCGGATGGCGACGGAACTCGAGCCGATTCGCAGCAAAATCGAATTCACCGAGGTCAGCACCGACCAGAAATTCCAGGCCATGCTCGCTCGTTCGGACCAGCGGTTCGTTGAGATGCAGGCCCAAATGGACACGCGGTTCGCGCAGATGGACACACGATTCGCAGAGACTCAGGCTCAAATGCGAGTCATGCAAGCGGAATTTGACGCCCGCATGGCGAAGATGGAAGTCAGAATCTACCGAGCCAACGGCATCGCAACCGCACTGATCATCGGCGCGATGTCAGTCTGGGCTGCCTTCGGCTAGCGACCACATCGCGCGAGGTTCGGTTGGACCGGGGTATCGAAGAGACCGTCGAGGTTCCATGTCTCTGTGTATTGGCGGTTCGACTTGTTGTGCTCGTGGGCCTCGACAGTGACAAGCCGCTTGCTTGAGCGACCCACGCTATCCATAAGACCAGGTCGTCGGCTTGTTCGCGGCCTGGGTACGCTGGCTCGGTGATTACGCATTTCGCCGACCGACGGCTCCAGGATCTTCATCTACGGGGAGACGGAAGGCGACTGCCGCCGGCTTTGATCAGAAAGCTTGCGCGGATTCTGGACGATTTGGACGACGCAACCAGGCCTATGCAGATGTCCAGACCCGGTTATCGGCTCCACCAACTTCGAGGTGAATTCGCCGGTTACTGGTCGGTTCGGGTCAGTGGGAACTGGAGGGTCGTGTTTCGTTTCGACGAAGGAAGCGTTTGCGATGTACGATTGGTTGACTACCAGTAGGAGCAGCTAGCCATGACGCGTGCAAATCCCTCACATCCAGGGGCGGGCATCCGCGAGGACTGTATCGAAGCGCTCGGGATGACCATTGCCGAAGCGGCTGCACACCTGAAAGTGGAGAAAGCCGCATTAGCCGCAATCTGCGAGGAGCGCGCGCCGATTACTGCTGACATGGCAGTCCGATTCGAGCGAGCGTTTGGCAGCACGGCAGAATTCTGGTTGCGTCGACAGGCAAGCCATGATCTAGCGAAGGCACGTCAGCAGTGTGAGCCAATCAAGCGACTCGAGTGGGAGACGACGCTGGCCGACTAATCGGAATCACGTCCGCAGCGGGCGATGTTGGGCTGCACCGGGGTGTCGAAGAGGCCGTCGAGATCGAAGGTGGCGGTCAGTGAATCCGAGCCCGACCGGACCTGTATAGTCACAGACTCACCTGCTGCTGTTGACCACATGAGATCGCGAGCTAGCTTATCGGCATCAGCACCTTCGACAGACACCACTCTGGAATCGTATTCTGGACTATCCAGAAGCCACCGACCCCGCGTTCCTTTCCATTGTTGGCGCTTGAAATCTCCATCTCCGATGCGTACGAGCACGCTGCTGGAAAGACCTCGCGTCCATTCCCACCATACTTCAACTCGGAGCACATTACGAAAGCATGTCACGCGAAAATGAGCGACGACTTCAGGGTCTTCCGCTGCTCTCGCATCTGAAGTTAAGGCTGTGAATAAACTTCCGTCTCTGATGAGGGCGTAGTATCTATTTTGGTCATTGATCTGCCCGGAACCATGAACGGGTTGAACCACCCCTGCGATAACAGGTGGCTGGTTCGGCGACCTCATAGATCCAGACAAAGCATCGCAATATGCTTTGGATCGCACAGGCTCAGTGCAAACCAGTGACCACAACACGCCTGTTGCGTCCCTGGTTCGTGCCCGTACAGGCACCACACTATCAACCTCTAAACCATGGTCGTTCGCCGCGGACCTGGCGCCAGCGATATCAATTATTGGCGCATAGCTCTCCCATACATCCAGAGTTTGCGCAACAAAACTTGCTCCATGGCCGCCTCTCCCCAAGGCGAAATGATGAATCGCGTGAATCGTTTCGTGGAGCACCGTATACAGGTCGAGTGACCAATCTGTAAGATAGATCGCGTTCTCGTTTGGATCGTAGTGAGGCGTCACGGTCACGCCAGCCGCCTTGACAGTCGGTGGGGCGGAAGTACTGCCGAGATAGTCTGTGAACACGGCGTTGACGATGTCTCGAATTTCTTTCCAGCTCAGCTGAAATCTCTCAAAACCGTACTCGCGTAGCTGTGCTTGCTCCCATTGGTAGAGTTTCGCCCGCTGCAGGTCACATCGAGAAGCGGCAGTTCCACAGGCAGTCCCCAAACCAATCCAGTTCGCGCAATCCTCATCCAGTGTCCGGAACAAGACGGTGGTGCCTGACATCGATAGCTGCAGCTTGCTGCAATTCGTTTCGTACACTTCGTCATCGAGATAGATGACGAATTCATCCTTCCGGTCACCTGCGTAGACGCCTTTGCGCAAGCTAATGTTGACGCTGGTGCCTGTCACCTGAAGCTCATCGCTCAGCAACCATTCGTCGATCGGCGCGTCCTCAAGCAGATACCGCTGTGCAGGCAGTGACAACTCGCTCCATTCATCGCCGACTCGCTGGCGCAACCCGAACTCCACACGGCCGTCATCTAATCGCCGCGCTGCGATCTGCACCCCGGTTTCCGAACTCCACTCGGTTTGGCTGCGAACCAGCAGCGTCGCGACACCAATCACCCCAACAGCGACGACGACGAGCGCCAATCCAGCCAACAAAAACCTGGTCACGTGAGGGTATCTCACAAGTCAGCACTCCCAGTCCCCGCTTCACGCGGGGACCTGCTCCTTCCCCGGCAAGTTACCCACCACCAGATCGCCCGTACCGCCCGAGCGGGTCCCCGCGTGAAGCGGGGACTGAGATTCGTCCAACTGGGTTGACTTCTGAGACACCCTTACGTCCGTCCTCTCATCCTGATCTGATCGCCTTACTCAACGATCGCTTCAGCGAGCGCTTCGGCGGCGTCCGACTCCAGGTTGTGGCCTCCGGGGATTTCGATGAGTTCGGCGTCTCCGAGCAATTCGACGTATTGCTGGGCGGCGGCGGGGGGAACGACGGTGTCTCCAGTTCCTCGAATCACCTTGCTCTTGACGGTCACGTTCTTGAGCAGATGGGGGAGCGTCTGGCTGTAGAGGAATGGCTTCCAGGCGACTCTGGCGGTCATCTCGCGGTTCGCGTCCCAGTCGATCAGTTGCTCGGTGGAGACTTCTTCTCCGTAGAGGGCGTCGAACGTGGCTGGGTCGGCGAAGCAGGACTTGACGTAGTCGGCGTGGGCCTCGAGGAACTGGTCGCGGATTTCGCCTTCGCTGGGCTGCAGACCCATCGCGTTGACGAGGACGAGGCTCGTGATTCGCGACTGGTTGGTCGTCGCCATTTCTGCGGCGACGTAGCCGCCGAAGCCGAGACCGACGACGGTCGCGTCGCCGACGCCGAGTTCGTCCAGGACAAGCGAACAGACGGCGGCGAGATCGCGGACGCTGCGCATCCAGTCTCCGCGTTCGCTGCCGTCCCAGCCGGGCAGCGTGGGCAGGATGACATCGTGGTTGGCCGAGAGCGCGTTGTGGAACTCGAGCCAGCCTGGATTACCTGTCTCGTGGTGAATGACGAGGATGCTGGGGCCGTCGCCGCCGCGGCGAACCTGGATCGGCAGGCCGGCGACCTCGATGGTGGATTCGGTGTACCCGTCGGACATGATCACGGCCTCTCGCTGCTTCGTCAGAATTGCGTCGTCGTGCGGCATGGTAAGGCAGGTCCGCTGATACCCTCGCGTTCAGGAACAGCTCCTCCTCTGGGGGAGTTGTCCCCCGTTCAAGCCGGGGGCAGGCTGCGTAGCGACCGAAGGGGCTCGCCCGAGGCTAGTGGCCTAGAGCCGGAACCCACTCCGCCCCTCCGAGGCACCTCCCCCACAGGGGGAGGTCTTTGAAACGAGGACTTTGATGGCGAATGGATCGACGATCGACACGCTGAACGTGCTCAGCGAGGCGGAGGCGCAGGAGCGTGCCGGGCGCGTGTCCGGTGTGGGCTACACGCTCTCACTGGGTCTGACGAAGGGCTCGCCGACGTACGAAGGCTCGCTCACGGTTCGATTCTCGCTCACCGAGCCTGGGTCGGGTACGTTCCTCGACTGCACATCGAAATCGATCGACTCACTGACGGTCAATGGTTCGACGGTCGATGTGAAGCATGAGCGCAATCGGCTATATCTCGACGGCGCCGACTTGGCAGCGTCGAATGTGGTCGAGATTGCGTACACCAACGAGTACGACCACATGGGCGCCGGGTTGCACCAGTTTGTCGACCCCGAGGACGGCGAGGAGTACCTGTACACGCACTTCGAGCCATATGACGCGCATCGCCTGCTGCCGTGCTTTGACCAGCCCGACATCAAGGCGTCGCTCGATCTGACGGTGACCGCTCCGTCGGAGTGGGAAGTGGCAGCCAACTATCCGGTGGTGTCGTCATCTGACGCTGGCGAGAGGCGAACAACGCATGTCTTCACCGAGACGCCGCGGATCTCGACCTATCTGTTTGCCTTCATCGCTGGACCGTACAAGCGCTATGAAGACACGTGGTCGGACGCGGCGGGGGAGACCTCGCTGGGTGTGCTCTGCCGGGAGTCGATTGCTCCCTACTTCGATCCGGACGAGTTCTTCCAGGTCACGCGCGACGGCTTGACGTTTTTCTCGGAGTTCTTTGACTTCCGCTATCCGTTCGACAAGTACGACCAGGTCTTTGTGCCCGAGTTCAACATGGGCGCGATGGAGAACGTGGGATGCATCACCTTCTCGGAGCGGATGATCTTCCGCGACCCGCCGACCGAAATCCAGCGGCTGAACAGAGCCGAAGTCGTGCTCCACGAGATGGCGCACATGTGGTTCGGCGACCTGGTCACGATGCGCTGGTGGAACGACCTCTGGTTGAACGAGTCGTTCGCGACCTACATGGCCTATCTGGCGATGGAGCACGCGACGCGCTGGTCGGAGAGCGCCTGGTCGGCGTTCCATGCGCGGATGAAGGCCTGGGCGTATGAGCAGGATCAACTGCCGACGACGCACCCGATCGCGGGAGACGTGCCCGACACCGATGCGACGTTCCTGAACTTCGACGGCATCACCTACGGCAAGGGCGCCGCGGTGCTCAAGCAACTCGTCGCGTTCCTCGGCGCGGACGGCTTCCGCGACGGGATGCGCGACTACTTCCAGACGCACGCCTGGGGCAACACGACGCTGGCGGACTTCCTCGCCGCCCTCGAGCGCGGCTCGGGCCGCGAGCTCGGCAGATGGTCGGAGGCCTGGCTGGAGTCAGCGGGCGTCAACACGATCGCTCCGCAATGGGATGTCGCTGAGGGAGCGGTCAACTCGTTCACGATTCAGCAGACCGCGCCTGAAGACCATCCAACGCTGCGTCCGCACCGGACTCAGATTGCGGTCTACGACCGCTCGGAGAGCGGTCCTCAGCTTCGAGATGCTCAGCCGGTCGACATTGACGGGGCCTCGACGGTGATTGAGGAGTTGTCGGGTGCGCCGGCGCCGGCGGCGGTGTTCCCCAACCACGACGACCACGCGTTCGCGAAGATTGCTCTGGACGAGCGCACGCTGGCATTTGTCCAGGAGGAGCTCGACCGATTTCCGGATGGCTTCCAGCGGTTGCTGCTCTGGCACACGTTGTGGGACATGGTTCGCGATCAGCAGTTCTCTGCGGCTGAGTACGCCGCGCTGGCGACCGACAAGCTGGCCTCGGAGGACACGCTGGAGATCGCACAGACGGTGGCCTACAACGCGTTGCACGCGGTTGGCTCGTATCTGCCCGACGACATGCGTCTGGAGAGCGCCGCCGGGCTCTACGCATTCGCGAGAGGGCGGCTGTTCTCGGCAAGTGAGCAGGATTTCCGCATCATGTGGTCGCGGGTGATGATCGGCGCGGCGCAGAGTGTCGAGCACATCGGTGAGGCGTTGCAGCTCGTCGACGAGGGCACCGGCATCGATGGCTTTGAACTCGACCAGGACATGCGCTGGTCGCTAATCACCAAGGCGACGGCGTATGGCATAGACGGTGGCTTTGAGCGTCTCGACGCAGAACTTGAGCACGACGGATCCGACCGTGGCCGTCGCGCTGCGGAACAGATTCGCACCTCACGCCCTGACGCCGAGGTCAAAGCGGCCGCCTGGACCCGATATCAGGAGGACACTGAGGCCTCATTGCAAATGCTGACTGCGTCGATGCACGGCTTCTGGTGGCGGCCTCAGGCGGAGCTACTTGAGGGTTACACCGACCGCTTCTTCGATGAGGTGCGCTCGATCTTCGACAAGCGCGACAAGGAGTACGCCTCGCGCTTCTTCGGCGCGATGTATCCCGGCCAGATGTCGCCGTCGGATCAATTGATCGAGCGCTCAGAAGCGCTGCTGGAGGAGTTGGGCGACGAACTGGTCATCCTGTCACGTCCATTGCGAGAATCGCTGGACGAAGCGAAGCGGGCTCAAGCGTGCCGGGCGTTTGCGGTTGCTCAGGCGGGGAGTTAGCCATGCAGATCACCGCCTGCTACACCTATCCGGTCAAGGGGATGACCGCTCACTCAGTTTCCTCGTTGGCGCTTCGGCCTGGTGAGTCGGTTGTTGGGGATCGGGCATTCATCTTTGCCTTTGGCAATGCCGAGAGCTTGGGCGCTCATGGTTGGGTGTCGAAACGGCAATCGGTGACGATGCTGAACACTCCGTTTCTGCCCTGGATTGAGTCGGGCTGGGACCCGGACGCCCGTGTGCTGTCTGTGACGATCAAGGGACAAACCAAGACCGCCGAGGTCGACAGTCAGGCCTCCCGACTCGAACTGTCCGACTGGATGACCGATGTGGTGCTGGGACTGCCTGAAAACCCGCTGCGCGGCCGGCCTGAACGTGAACCGCTGCGTCTGCTTGGTGATGGCGCGGCTCGATTCACCGATCGCGGCCCGACGCAGATTTCGCTGGGCGGCCTGGCCTCGCTGGCGGACTTGTCGGCGAAGGCCGGCGTTGATGTCGATATGCGCCGCTTCCGGCTCAACTTCTCGGTAGACGGCGTGGACGAGTGGGGCGAGTTTGACTGGGTCGGCAAACGAGTGCGGATCGGCGAGACGGTCGAAATCGACGTGACCGCACCGATTCAGCGCTGCAACGCCGTCAATGCCTCGCCGACGGGGGAGGGTCGCGATCTGGACCTGATGAAGCTGCTGAACGATGAGTATGGTCACCTCAACTTTGGCGTCGAAGCCAACGTGATTGTCGGCGGCGACGTGCGGGTCAGCGACGAGATCTCGGTCGTCGCGTGACTGCCTGATCGCCTAATCTTCGGCCATGGAACGATTTCCCGAGCAGTCGTGGGACCCCCTGGACGAGCGTGTGCCGTCGTGGCTGGCGACCGCGACGGTGACTGACGGGGCGCGGATTCCGTACGCATCCAACTATGTGTTTCTGCTCGAGTTGCAACATGACGAGGCGCCGATCCCCGGGTATGCCGTCTACAAACCGGGCAAAGGCGAGAATCCGCTCTGGGACTTTCCGCCCAACCTGTACCGGCGAGAGGTCGCGGCCTTTCGCCTGTCGGCAGCCCTCGGCTGGAATCTGATTCCGCCGACGATCGAGCGTGAAGCGGGCATGGAATATGGCGTCGGATCACTACAGTCATACATTCCCACGGACTACAGCAGTACGTTCTTCGAGTTACGCGAACAGTACGCCGATGACATGCGAACGTTCGCCCTGTTTGACTGGTTGTCGAACAATGCGGATCGCAAGGGCGGGCACATCCTTAAGGGTGTCGGCGATCACTTGTGGGGAATCGACAACGGTCTCTCGTTTCATCAGGAAGAGAAGTTAAGAACGGTCATCTGGGACTACGCCGGAGAAGCGATTGCGCCTGATTTGATTGCTGATGTGGAGGCGCTGATTCCGACCCTGTCTGAGTCAGGCGAGACGGCGGCGGCGCTATCGGACCTGCTCAGCGAAGTCGAAATCGACGTACTGCAGCGCCGGGCGGAGCGGGTGCTCGTCGAGCGGACGTTGCCCGATCCACCGCAGGATCGGCGGTCGTATCCCTGGCCGCTGGTGTGAGGTTGTCGTTGGGTGGGTAGAATCCACGGCAGCGCGCCAGAATCGTTCGCACTGACAGGTCATGGCTTTCGTGCCAGGCACTACGAGGTACCTGCAACGGAGTGGAGACCGATGCATAACCCCTCAACCGCCCCCGCCTCCGAGCGGGGGCCTGCTCCTTCCCTGGCTTCCTACCGGCGGCCATGTTTGTCGCCGGTTTCTGGTCAACCTGGACCGATCCAAGCAGCCTGGGCATTACCAAAGCGGGTCCCCGCTCGGGGGCGGGGACGGGAAACTGAGTTATTCAAGGGACTCCAACGGAGTGCGGGAATGACGATTGAACGGAACGGCGCCTTGACGCCATTGACAGCGAGTGAGGAACAGCAGTGAGCACTCGAGCCCTTGACGGATTGCTGGTCGTTGACTTAAGCGCTGGTCTGGGTGGGGCGTACTGCTCCAAGTTGCTGGCCGATCTCGGTGCTCGGGTGATCGTGGTGGAGCCGTCTGATGGATCAGAGCTTCGGCGCTGGGGGGCTGGGGATCGGGACTGGGGCGGACCGTGGGCTCACCTGAGCGGCGGCAAGGAGTCGGCAGCGCCAGCCGATGCTGATGCTGCCTCGGAGTTGCTTGCGGTCCTCAGCCGATCCGCGGATGTGTTGATTCTGGATGAGGGATCACGCTGGCGTTCGGCCTTGCCCAGCGTGTTACCCGAGCGCGTGGTCACGGTTGAGTTATCGCCCTGGGGATCGGACGGGCCCTACGCGGGATGGCGAGGGTCGGAAATTGCGACCTGGGCGATGGGCGGGTACATGTTCTTCACTGGAGATCCGGACGGGGCGCCCTTGATGATTTCCGGCGGACAATCGGAGCTGCATGCCGGTGTCCAGGCCGCGATCGCCACATTGACAGCCATCCGCGAACGGCGGCGGTCTGGGCATGGGCAGACGGTTGAGATCTCGGCGTTGGAATCGAACCTCTCGGCGCACGCCTGGCTGGTGTCCTCCTGGATCGCGAGCGGATCCCCGATGAACCGTGTGCCCAACGACTTCACCAAGACGAAGGACGGCTGGGCGCTGTTCATGCGCGCAGTACCGAATCCCAACATCTTCCTGTTGATCGACGAGCCTGAACGAATGGACGCGGTTGAGATCAACGACATCGACGACTGGCGCAAGCAGTTGGGTCAGTTGTACGAGGATGTCGAGGCCTGGGCGCAGGATCACGACTCGGTCGAGGTCGCCACCAGGGCGCAGGAGTTGCGAATCGCATGCACGCCGGTGCTCGACGCGCGGGGGCTGGACAGAAACGTCCAACTGGCCACGCGTGACTGGTGGGAGTTGGGCGAAGACGCAGCCTGGGATGATCTGCGATTCCCCGGTGTCGCGTATCAGCTGTCGAAGACGGCGGCAGGTCGTCAGGGACCGGCGCCGAAACTCGGTGAACACACCGCTGCCCTTACAGAGGAGTTCGCGGTTGCCACTATTCCCAAGCCACCGCCGGCGATGGCGACGGCCGATCTGCCGCTGGCCGGTCTCAAGGTCGTCGAACTGACGGGCAACTGGGCGGGACCGATTGTGGGTCGGCATCTTGGCGACCTTGGCGCCGACGTGGTCAAGCTGGAATGGGCCGCCCGTCCAGCGACTCGGGCGCTGTTCATGCCCGGTCCGACACAGGATCCACAGAAGTATCCCTACGACCGGGCGATGTACTTCAACCTGCTTAATCGAAACAAGCGCGACCTTGTCGTCGACCTCTCAGCCGATGAAGGCAAGCAGATCTTCATGGAGTTGATGCGCGAAGCCGATGTGTTCGTCGAGAACAACTCGGCCCGAGTGATGCCAAATCTCGGCCTCGATTACGACACGGTGCGCAAGGAGAATCCGAGCCTGATTTACGTGTCAATGTCTGGCTTCGGCGCGACCGGGCCATGGCGCGACTGGTCGGCTTATGGATCGAACATCGAGGCGTCGTCGGGATTGGCCTCCGTGACGGGGTACCAGGCGGATCAGGTGCGTCGAACACCATTGTTCTATGCCGATCCGGTGTCGGGCAACCACGCGACGGTCGCAATCCTCGCGGCCCTGGAGCACCGTGATGAAACCGGCGAGGGACAGTTCATCGATGTAGCGCTGAACGAGGCGGGAGCTGCGTACTTCTTCGAAGCGTTGATGGAGTATCAGACCACTGGGCAGATTCGCCGGCCCAATGGCAATCGCGACGCTCGCTTCGCTCCACAGGGCGCCTATCGGTCGATGGGCGAAGACACCTGGATCGCGCTCTCGGTGCAGAACGACCCGGATTGGGTTGCCTTGTGCCGCGCGATCGGTCGTGAGGATCTGTTGGCCGACGACGGGCTGTCGACACTTGAAGGACGCACTGCGCGTCACGACGAATTGGACGAGGCGATCGAGGCCTGGACCAGCGAACGCGAACAGTATGAAGCAGCGTGGGAGTTGCAGCGCGCAGGCGTCTCGGCTGCGCCAATCCTGGCGAACTGGCAGGTGCTGCACGACCCGCACATCCACGCTCGGGAGTTCTACCAGTGGGTCGAGCATTCGGTGGTCGGCGTGTATCCCTACCCGTCCTGGCCCTGGCGATTCAGCCGGACGCCACCGTTGATCCGACGGGCCGCGCCGAGGTTCGCCGAGCACAACCACGAAGTGCTGTCGGAGTTGGGCTACGACGAGGAACAGATCGCCGAGCTGTACGCGCTGGAGATTACGTCGGATGTGCCGACCGCGCCCCTGCTGATATCGCGCGGTGGCCTCAGCGCCTCGGATGACTGACGGGGCGGCGCGATATGCTGGATGGACTGCGAGGCACCTGCGATGACGACCACAGCCAATGAACCCACCGCGGCAGACGACGGCGAACTTGGACGGCTGGACCGAGAATTGGGTCCTGTTGGAACACTTCGCGACCTCGTAACGCTGGCAGGAAGCCTCGCAGCCGAGATTCCGGAAGCGCAGCGCAAGGCAGAGCGGGCGCAGATGGTTGCCTATCTGGACGAAGTGGCGGCACGTGAGCCTAGTCGGCGTCCGAATGCGCATTAGGAATGAATCGTCAGCCCGCAGTCTTCGTAGACGCTGTGTTCCTGATTGCCGCAAATGACCCGTCCGACCAATGGGCAGCCACCGCCAATCAAGTAGCCGAAGCCTTTGAGTCACGGGCGCTGGTGACTACCGATGGCGTGCTCAGCGAGTTTCTTGCCCATTTCTCCCGGTACAAGCCAAATCGGCGACTTCAAGTGGCTGAGTTTGTCAACCAGCTCAGAACATCCCGCAGAATCGAAGTGGTCGAACTGACCACTGATCTGGTGAATGAGGGCATCGCAGCGTACTCAGGCGAATTCCTCTACACGCGGTTCAGTTTGCAGGACTGTATCTCGATTCTGGTGATGCGTCAGCGGGGGATATCCGAGGCCTTGACAGCTGATCGGGAGTTCACGTTGGCCGGAATCAATGTGCTGATGCAGGCACCGAGTACCCGACGCTAAGCCCAGCGCTAAGACTGGTGCTACGGCTGGCGCAGGATGATTCGGGAACTTCCGTTGCTGATCACTTTGACTGCCAGTGCAATCTTGTTGTTCTCGTCGAGGATGTCCCAATAGCTGTCGGCAACTTGTTCGGCGCTGCCCTTGAGTGGTAACCAGAGTGGGTCACCGGCGTATGGCGGCAGTGGATTGCCGTCGTGGCGGTAGGTCGTGATTCCGTAACCGAGACCCCTTGGTGGGAAGGGGACTCGCCAGACGACTCGGTCGGTCTCTGCGTGGTCGGCCGCGTTGGCGCGGAGGATGGCCAGGGACAGTTGGCCGTGCCCGCGAAGCTCGAGCATGGCTGCGATCCGTGGCGTGTAGTTGGGCGCGTCGTCCTCGCGTTCCCGCACCGCGAGCGCGTCCTCGAACCGGGCAGACCGCCCGATCGTGTCCTGGATCGTGCGTGTGTGGTCGCCATTTGTGACCAGATAGATGTCAGGCAGTTCGAGCATCGCGTCGTAGATGATGTTGGTCGGATCGCTGACCAGTGCAGGATCGCGAGCCTCGGTTCGTAGCTCCTCGTTGTTGACGCCACCGACGACAAAGCGCCGATTCCGGCTGTTCTCGCTTCTCCCCATAATCCAGTAGATCTGGACCCAGACGTCGGAATCGTCCGACGTTTCCAGCCTGCCCACGACGATGCCGCGACCCGGGTAGCTGTTGGCGGCGAGGTGTCGGCCGAAGTTCTGCTCGGCGAACACGCGTAGCTCTTCGATCTGTGAAGTCATGACCTCAGCGTATCCGTATCAGCCGTAGGTCAGAGATAGACTCAGGGCATGTCCGACAGCGCCCGGCTCCCGTCTCGTGTCTTGATTGCCAATCGCGGCGAGATTGCGACACGGATCATCCGCACTTGTCATCTCCTGAACGTGCAAACTGTTGCCGTCTACTCGGATGCCGACCGGTCAGCGCCGCATGTAGCGGCGGCCGATCAGGCTGCACGCGTCGGTGCTGCGCCAGCGTCCGAGAGCTATCTCAATATTCCTGCGCTGATTGGCGCGGCGCAGTTGACAGGCGCCGACGCGGTTCATCCCGGCTACGGATTCCTCTCGGAGCGCGCCGATTTTGCGCGCGCAGTGGTCGACGCGGGGCTGATCTGGATAGGTCCGCCGCCGGATGTGATCGACGCGCTGGGCGACAAGGTGTCGGCCCGACGTCTGGCGTCGCAGGCCGGTGTTCCCGTGGCCGACGGTATCGGGGACGATCTCGGCGACGCTGCTCTGGCCTCGGGTATCGCCGAACTGGGCTTTCCGGTCATGGTCAAGGCCGCGGCAGGCGGCGGCGGACGCGGGATGCGCTTGCTCAGGAGCGCTGAAGATGCGCCGGATGGTTTGGAAGCGGCCGTCGCAGGGGCTCGACGCGAGGCTCAGGCAGCGTTTGGCGATGGGCGATTACTCGTTGAACGAGCATTGTCGGACGGACGTCACGTCGAGGTACAGGTGATGTTCGACAAACACGGCCACGGCATCCATCTGGGCGAACGCGATTGCTCGGTCCAGCGTCGTCGACAGAAGGTGATCGAGGAGTCGCCGTCGCCGTCGGTCGATGCATCGCTGCGATCCAGGCTGGGCGAAGCGGCGCTCGGCGTCTGCCGAGCGGCTGGTTATGTCGGGGCGGGGACCGTCGAGTTCCTGCTGATGCCGGACGGCTCGTTCGTCTTCCTGGAAGTGAATGCACGCATCCAGGTCGAGCATCCGGTGACTGAGGCGGTCACGGGACTTGACCTCGTCGAGCTACAGCTACGGGTCGCAGGCGGCGAAACGCTGGCAATCTCGCAGGATGATGTGCGGTTCGATGGACATGCGATCGAGACTCGAATCTATGCCGAGGATCCGTTGCGGGGCTATGTGCCCTCGACTGGTCGGCTGGGTTGGTTTGCTCCACTGGATGAGCGAGCACGTCATGATGTCGGTCCAGTGACCGGCGATGTCGTCACGGCTCACTACGACCCAATGCTGGCCAAGACGATTGTGCATGCTCCGAGTCGTGACGAAGCGGTCGCACGCGCTCTGGAAGCTCTGGACGGATGGGCGATTGACGGGGTGACGACCAACCTGGCTCAGCTATCGGCGATCCTGAGAACTGACGACTTTTGCGACGGCAGCGTCGATATTGCGTGGCTGGAACGAGTCGAGCTCGCCGAACGGTCAGTCCCGGTTGAGGCTTTGTCGGTTGCCGCGCGGGCTGAAGCCGAGCAGGGCGCGTGGAGATCGTCAGGCGAGCTGGTGCGCAAGTATCTGCTGCATGGCAGATCATATGAGATCAGCATCGCGCGGACGACTACAGGCTGGCAGGCGACCGTCGATGGTGAATCTGTTCCGGTTCCGAGTGGTCGTGACTGGTCGGCCGATGTTGGCTCACGAGGTGTCGTGGTGTCGAATGGCGGGCAACGTTGGGTGTTCTTGAGAGCGCGACGACAGCGGACCGCCGGCCGAAGCCGTCGCGCTGGCGGATCCAACGTGGTTCGCGCGCCGATGCCGGGCACAATGATTGAGGTGCTGGTCGCGGTTGGCGATGAAGTGGAAGCAGGGCAAACGCTCGCAGTGATGGAAGCGATGAAGATCGAACACCTGCTGACCGCTCCGAACGGTGGAGTCGTGAGCGCGGTGCATACGTCAGCAGGGGCGTCGGTTGACGAGGACACGGTGCTGATCGAGCTGGGAGCGACCACATGAATGCTGGCGAACAGGCCGAAATCCTGAGGCAGCGCCGGCAGCGAGTCGAAGCTGCGTGGTCGGGCATCGACGACGCTGGTCCGGTGCTGATCCCGGCCAGTCTGCCGATCCCGATTGACGGCACGGACCAATTCCATGAGTTTCATGCGCATCCCGAGTTTCAGTACCTGACTGGCGTCGCCGAGCCCGGCGCTGCCCTGGCCTGGGAGCGTGAGCGCGGTTGGACGCTGTTTGCGCCGTCGCTGTCGGTCGAGGATCTGGTCTGGATGTCTGCGCCGCCGTCGGCTGAAGCGCTGGCCGAAGAAACTGGCGTCGGCCGATCGGTTGACCGGTCGGAGCTGGCCGGCTGGCTGGAATCGCGGCGCGGTGGGGGGCTGGTCCTGCTGGGATCGCGCGACATCGAGACGCGAGCCACAGAATATGGCGTCGAAGCCTGGTCGACCCTGGAAGCAGTCGTTGACGAGGATGCAACCGAACGGCTGGGCAAGGCGCTCGCAGAGTTGCGGCGGGCGAAGGATGTCGTCGAGATGGATCGGATGACTCGCGCCGTGGACGCTGCCGTCGAGGGTCACCTGGCAGCGCAACGGTTGGCTCGACACGGTCTGACTGAGCGCGCATTGCAGATTGAGATGGAAGCGGAGTTCTTCCGTCAAGGTGGCGCACGGACTGCCTATGGATCGATCGTCGGCTCGGGTCCGAATTCGGCGATTCTGCATGGGACGCCGGGTGAACGGGTGATGTCGGACGGAGAGCTGGTGTTGATCGACGCTGGCGCCGAGGTTGAGGGTTACGCCTCCGACGTGACCCGCACTTTCCCTGTGTCTGCGTCGTTCACGACCATTCAACGCGAGTTATACAACGTCGTACTGGCCGCTCAGCAGGAGGCGATTGCGGCGGCAGGACCGGGTGTTGAGTACAAGTCGTTGCACTTGCAGGCTTCCGAGACGATCGCGCAGGGCCTGGTCGATGTTGGCGTCTTGCGAGGGTCGGTCGAAGAACTTGTCGCGGCCGATGCACACGCGCTGTTCTTCTCGCATGGTCTGGGACACATGCTGGGGCTATCGACGCATGACTGCGGCGGTTATCTCGAAGGTCGCGTGCCCGAGGATCGGTTTGGGCTCGCCTATCTTCGAGCCGACCTGCCGCTACAGCCGGGATATGTCGTGACGATCGAACCAGGCGTCTACTTCGTTCCGGCGCTGCTGAACGATCCCGCCCGTCGCGAGCGATACGCGGAAATGGTCAATTGGGACGTGGTGGATAGGATGCTCGACTTTGGCGGCATCCGGATTGAGGACGATGTCCTGATTACGACCGATGGTTGCCACGTGATGAGCGGCGCCTTGCCGTCGGCGGCGGCGGAAATCGAGGCGATTCGCCGGGATGCGCTGGGTATGACGAGTGGCTGAGCGACTGACGATCTCGGATGTGGCGACGTATCCGCGTCCAGGCATGGACGCGCCTGGGATGATTGGGTTTACGCCCGACAGTTCTGCCATGACATGGTTGCACGCCGCCGATGGCGGACTCGTCCGCTCGTTATGGCGGATCGACGTGCAGAGCGGTGAACGCTCGGTGATCGCCGGACCTGGGGCTGATTCCCCGATGTCTCGCGAAGAAGAATTGCTACGCGAGCGCACACGAACACGGGAACTTGGCGTGTCGTCCTACTCGTGGGCACGAGAGTCTGACCTTCCGGTGCTGATGATTCCGGGTCCAACGGTTCGGGTTTCAGTCGACGCTGAGCCGCTGCGAGAGCTTGCCGGTTCCGAGGGTGCGCTGACGCCGACATTGAGCCCAGACGGTACGCAGATGTCGTTTGTTCGGGGAGGCGAGTTGTTCGTGATCGCTGTGAGTGGCCAATCGGAGGCGACTCAACTCACGTCGGGCGCCGAAGACGGCCTGACTCATGGCCTCGCCGACTACATCGCGCAGGAAGAGTTTGGACAGCTACGCGGCCACTGTTGGTCGAAGGACGGCCGGATCGCCTACCTGCGAGTCGACGAACGACACGTCGCGCCGTATCCAATCGTCCACCAGGGCGCGACCGATGTTGATGTCGAGACGCATCGATATCCGTTCTCAGGCGACGAGAACGCGCACGTGTCGCTCTGGATTGCGGACCTCTCCAGTGGCCAGCACCGCGAACTGCCACTTCCTGAGGAAGATGGATATCTCGTCCGCGTTGCATGGTGGCCTGACTCCAGCGACGGACAACGCCTCGTCTCGCGAGACGGACAACGTCTCGTGGCGCAGTGGATCAACCGCGATCAGAACCGTCTGCGATTGTTGGCGTACTCCGGATCAGGCGAAGCAACTGTGCTGATCGATGAGACGCAGGAGCCCTGGGTCAATGTGGGCGACGACGCCCGTGGATTGGCCGATGGCGCCTTCCTCTGGTCGTCGGAATCGAGTGGGTTTCGGCACCTGTCGCTGCGGGCAGCGGACGGCTCGGAGATTCGCACGCTGACGTCGGGCGAATGGATCGTTGATGGCGTGATCGACGTGGACGAGGATTCCCGCTGGGTGTACTTCAGCAGCACTCGAGGATCTCCGATGGAACGACGGGTGGAACGGATCTCGCTGGACGGTGGTGAGATCCAGACGCTGTCAGAGCCGGGCGGTGTGCATGGAGCGTCCCTGTCTCGCGACGGCAAGTGGCTGGCGATGATCAATTCGTCCCTGGGTTCTGCGCCGAACATCTCGCTGGTCGCGACCGATGGCTCGGAGCAGCGATCGCTGTATGAATCAGAGGCTTCAGTTGAACAACTAGGGCTGGACGCGCCGGAGTTGCGCACATTCTCGGCAGCCGACGGTACGACGCTCTACGGAGCGCTCTATCGACCCGCAGGCACCGGTCCGCATCCGCTGTTGGTCGCCGTCTACGGCGGGCCGCATGCTCAGACGGTGCTTGACGCCTGGGGCCTGACCGTCGATCTGCGGGCGCAGTACCTGGCCCAGCAGGGATATCTCGTGCTCAAGCTGGATAATCGCGGCATGGCCGGACGAGGACTGGACTTTGAGGCGCACCTGCATCGGCAAATGGGCACGATCGAGGTGGATGATCAGGCGGCGGCCGTGGAACAGCTCGCTATTGAGGGGCTGGCCGATACGGAACGTGTCGGCGTCTATGGCTGGTCCTATGGCGGCTACATGACGGTGATGTCGATGTTGCGCCGTCCCGACCTGTTCAAGGTGGGCGTGTCGGGCGCGCCGGTCTCGGACTGGGACGGCTACGACACCGGCTACACCGAGCGCTACATGGGTACGCCGCAGAACAACGCCGAGGGCTACCGCGAGGGCTCGCTCCTGTCCCACGCCGACAAACTCGAGGGTCAACTGCTACTCATTCACGGCGGCGTCGACGAGAACGTTCACTTCCGACATACGGCAAGATTGATCACGGCGCTGACGGCAGCCGACCGCGACTACGACCTGCTGATGTTCCCCGAGGAGCGTCACATGCCCCGAGATCAGGCCGGACTGGAGTACCAGGAACGCCGAGTCGCCCGCTACTTCGAGCGCCATCTGAAGTGATCATCCTGGAGGAATGATGCCGATTCCCAGCACTGCAATCGACGCGGCGACGCTTCTAGGCGTGGCTCCCTCGGCGGACCGCGACACGATCCGTGATCGCTACCGGCGGCTGGCCCGGATCTATCATCCCGATGCGAATCCCGACGACGAGGCGGCCGGTGTGCGCATGCTGGAGCTGAACGCAGCAGTCGATCTGTTACTGGGATCGGACACGCCCACGGTTGAGATTGAGTTTGAACCTCAACGCAGTGACCGCGCGCTGACCACGAGGGAACGTCGCCACGAGGCTCGCATCCGCGATGCGCTGCAACATCTGCCCTATGGCATCTATGTCGTCGGCACCGTCACAGCCGACGGAAGGCCCAACGCGATGGTCGCCGACTGGGTCATGCAGGTCTCGTTCCGGCCTCGAATCATCTGCGTCTCGTTCGAGCGCGACGCCGCCTCGCTGCGCAACCTCCGCGAGACGCGGCAACTCACGGTGAGTCTGCTGCCGGAGTCGGGCATGGACCTGGCGGCGAAGTTTCTGCAGCCGACCGATCCATCCAAGATTGAAGGTCGTTCGTCCGAGTTCGCCGCACCCGACAAGATGCGCGGCGTGGCCTATCAGCAGCTTGAACACTCGTCGCTTGATGGAGGCGCGCCGGTGCTTGAGGATTCGCTGGCCTGGATTGCTGCTGAGGCGCAACAGTTCGTTCCCGTCGGTGAGCACATCCTGGCGCTCTGTCGTGTGTTCGACGGCGATACATCGATCATCGACGAAGGCCCGCTGACATCGCTCTATACCGGCTGGCACTATGGCGGTTAGGCCGCCGCGTTCGTCTGTCGTCGTCCGGCGGGCGGGCCAGCACGATTATGGGAAGCACTCAGTCTTTCCCGCGCCAGCGGGATTCTCGTCCGATGCTCGCCCGCCGAGAGCAGGGAGCGAGACTCCAAGTCAAGCGTGGAGTAACGGGGCGCCAACGCCGCCTGCACGTGTGGCCGGGCGTCGGTTGCGGACGTTCGAATCGTTTACCGACTCGGCCTTTCGCTGGTTCTTTGTCTCGACGCTGGCGCAGATGTACTCCGCGATCGGCCAGATGTTCGTCCGCACCTTTCTGGTCTATGAGCTAACTGAGTCGTATGCGGCGGTCGGACTGGTGGCGCTGATCGGCGGCACGGTGCAATTTGCCCTGGGGCCATACGGCGGCGTACTCGCCGATCGCTTCCCCAAAAAGGCCGTGACGCAGATCTTCCAGTTTGTCGGCTTCCTCAACGCATTCGTGATCGGCACGTTGGCAGTGATGGGGATCCTCGAGTTCTGGCATCTGTTGATTTCGGCGGTCTCGCAAGGCGTCCTAGTCGCCTTGATGGTGCCGGCGCGACAAGCGATGGTTTCCGAGATTGTGCCGAAGCATCGAATCATGAACGGCGTCGCCCTGAACACGGCGGCGATGAACATGATGCAGTTTGGCGCACCGCTGATCGGTGGAGCACTGCTGGCAACTGCCGGCGCCGGTGTGACGTTCTACTCGATGGCCGGCTGCTACGTGCTGGCGATGCTGACGATGCTCCCGATTCCATCGGTGGTTGCACAGGCTGGTCGCGGCAAAGGCGGTGTGCGGGAGGCGTTCCGTGACATCGGCGACGGATTCCGCTACATCGCGCGTCACCGTGTGCTGCGGATGATCCTGCTGCTCTCGTTCTTCATCTCGCTGCTGGGCACGCCGTTCCAGGGCTTGCTGCCAGGCTTCGTGCAGGACACCTTCGACGCCGGACCGGCGCTGGCTGCGCTGTTCTTGACCTTCTCAGCGGTCGGCGCATTCCTGGCCGCCTTGATCATTGCCTCGCTGCGACGCAGCGGCAGGGGCAAGCTGTTGATCCTGATGGGCGTCTTCCTCGGCGCCGCGACCCTGGGCATGGCGATCTCACCCTGGATCTGGCTCAGCCTGCCAATCATGATCTTGATGGGCATCGGCCAGTCGGGACGGATGGCGATGGCCTCGGCACTGATCCAGGAGCAGGCGGAACCGGCCTATCGCGGCCGCGTGATGTCGGTGCTGATGATGCAGTTCGCGGTGATGCAGGGCGGAGTGTTCGTCCTGGGCATCGTCGCCGAGCTGGTCGGCATTCGCCTGGCGATCTTCGTGGTGGGAGTCATGCTGTTAGGCGCGCTTGCGCTGTTCGGCGCATTCTCGCCGACCCTGCGCCGTCTGCAATAGTGCAAGCAGGCGATCGGCGCTGGGCTATCTTGACGCCATCGGAGTCTAGCGAGCGAGCAAGCGCTGCAACGAAGGCAAGGGTGGGCATGATTACGTATCTGGATCACGTCGGGATCGTGGCGAATTCGCTTGAGGAAGCGGGCGAAGTGCTGGTCGACCAGCTTGGCCTGCTGTACGACGAAGAGCGCACACCGTTCCCCAAGGGCGGCTTCTTCGCGCCCGAGCGCACCAAGATCTTCTTCGTCAAGGTCAACCTCGGCGAGACGCGGATCGAGATCCTGCTGCCCGAGGACAACGTCAGCGGGATCGGCAAGTACCTGGAACGGCGCGGCCCCGGCCTGCATCACCTGGGCTATGGCTCGACCGATGTCGTCGGCGACACCAAGCTCTTCATGGAGCGCGGCCTGTCGTACATCGACTTTGGCGGTCCAATCGACGAGATCACCGCATCGTTCTTCCACCCCAAGACGGCAGGCGGCATCCTGACCGAGATCGTCCCCGATCGCAGGCCGCAGGCCTCGAGCTGAGGAGTTCGGTCAACGTGTTGATCTCCGTTGGATCGTCATTGCCGCGCTCGCCGCGGCAATCTCGCGGCAGTCGATTCTGGCGGTCAGGCTCGAAGCGGCGAGATACCCGCGACAAGCGCGGGTATGACGGATCCAGTTAGACAACGGACTGCGAGCCACTCTGATGACATCTAGCCGGCCGGCACTCCATGACCGACGACTGGCGCTCGTGCTGAGCGGCGGCGGGGCGTCTGGGATTGTCCAGGTGCCGTTTCTGGAAGAACTCATTCGGCGTGGGATTCGGCCCGACCTGATCGTGGGATCGTCGGTCGGCGCAGTCAACGGGACGTTCCTGGCCTTTCATCCGAACAACATCGAGGGACTGGCTGAGCTCTGGATTGCGCTACGCGACAACCGGCTCTGGCACCGCAACCTGCTGCGCATCGGACGGCGACTACTGACCCGCAGCACCTCGCTCTATTCGAACCGCTTTCTGCGCGACCTGTTCAAGCAGCATGTCACTATTGATGAGATCGCGGCTGCCGAGATTCCGCTGTTCCTGGTCACCACCAGTCTGTCCAGCGGACGCAAACACGTGCTGACCAAAGGGCAGTTGTTGGCCGCGGTCATGGCGTCGGTCGCGTTGCCCGGACTATTTCCGCCGGTACGGCTGGAGGCCGACTGGTGTGTCGATGGCGGGCTGTCGTCTGGTCTTGACCTGGAGACGGCGATCCTGAATGGCGCCAGTCATACGCTGGCGGTTGATCTCGGCGTGCATCCGTCGCCGTATCAGCCAGGCGGACTGGTTGACCTGCTGGCACGCTCGATGGAGATCGCCTCTCAGGAACGAACCAAGTCTGAGATCGACCAGTTCGGTTCGCTCGTGCCGACGGTGATCTGGCGTCCGGGCTTGCGTGCGGCATCATTTGGATCGTTTGAGGACGTGGATGAGCTCTATGCGGCCGCAAAGGACCTTGCCCCAGTGATGATTGACCAGGCCATCGGTCCCGACGGAGAGTGGCTGCCAGGCGTCTATGAGGGCGTCGTCTCTGTGGCGAAGGTGTAGCGCATGGCCGGCATGTCCGATCTGCGGGTGTTGGATCTTAGTGACCAGGTCTCGGGCGCATACGCCTCGCGATTGTTGGCCACGGCCGGCGCTGACGTGACGCTGATTGAGCCAGTAGACGGATCTTCGCTGCGTTCGCGTCCCCCGCTGCTGACGGCGACAGAACCGAATCGCAGCGCGGCGTTCGAGTATCTCTCGGCCTGGAAACGCGGAGTGGCACTGGACTGGTCGTCGGAGGCTGGGTTCGATGCGCTCGGTCGACTGCTGGATCACGCAGATGTCGTCGTGACCACAATGACAGCTGCCGACGCGCTGGCCTTCGATCAGCGGGTCCGGTCAGAGCGACCCTCGCTGATCCATGTTTCGGCCACCTCGTACGGACTGACCGGACCGTGGGCCGGCTGGAAATCATCCGACCTGACCGATTGGGCCGCGGGCGGATATCTGTACATCACCGGTGATCCGCTGCGCGAGCCGCTACAGGGCGCTGGGCCATGGGCGTCGTATGTCGGTGGCATCGCTTCCGCAGTCGGAGCGCTCGCCGCGCTGCATGCTCGACGGTCAACAGGGCGAGGTCAGTTGGTCGATGTTGGGACGATGGAGACGATGGCCTCGGCACATCAGTGGAGCCTGGCGATGTGGTCGCACCAGGGACGAATCAAGCATCGCGCCAACAATCGCCACGCCGAGGCGCATCACCCCGTCTCGCTGATGCAGGTCGGAGACGGCTGGGTCTGCATCGCCGCACCGTCGCAAGCGCAGTGGATCAATCTGTGTGTGGCGCTGGATCTACCGGAAATGGCCGACGACCCGCGTTACGCGACCGCTGGCCTTCGATTTGACGTCGCCGAAGAGATCGATGGTCGCTTCGCCCCATTCCTGATGTCGCGCACCAGGACTGAAGTCGTCGAGCACTTGCAGGCGCAACACGTGCCGGCCAGCGCCGTGCTGTCGATGGACGAGGTATTGGTTGATGAACAGCTTGAGGCGCGAGCCTACTGGGCTTATCCCGAGGATCTGGGCGAAGGCGTGAAAATGCCCGGCGTGCCGTTCGTCCTACCGTCGTCGCCCACGCAATTCAAAGCAGCACCAACGCTCGGAGCGGATACGGCGTCGGTGCTCGACGAGGTGGGCATGCCACGTGCCGAGATCGAGTCGTTGGCAGCATCCGACGTGATTGGTCTGAGCGGAGCGGACCGTGGCTGAAGGCATATTGTCTGGTGTGCGCGTCGTTGAGTTCGGCTATGCCTGGGCTGGACCGCTGGTCGGCCGGACGCTTGGGGATCTGGGCGCAGACGTGATCAAGCTGGAGCAGGACGTGTCACGTGGCGGCCATCTGCCCGATGATCCCGCGCTGCGCGCCGCGCTCAACGATTGGCGGCGCGGCGAGGCTGTTGAGCCCATGTTGCGAGCGTCGGTCTTCCCCGAGGGTGAGCCTGAACCGGAGCCATGGAATCGGGCGGGGATTTTCAACAAGCACAATCGCAACAAGCGCGGATTGTGCGCCGACTTGAAGTCCGCGTCGGGCAAGACAATCTGGCGACGGCTGGTTGAACACTCCGACGTGATCGTCGACAACTTCAGTCCGCGCGGGGTCAAGAATCTGGGCATCGACTACGACACGGTTCGCGAGTGGAATCCGGGCATCATCTCGGTCTCATGCACGGGTTACGGACACACCGGGCCATTCCGCCAGCGAGTCTCGTACGGGCCGGTACTGGAAGCGCACTCAGGCGCGGCATCGGCGACCGGCTACGTCGAAGGCGGCCCGATGAAGATGGGCCACGCATTTCCCGACCCAATCGGTGGTCTGCACGGAGCCTTTGCCGTGCTCGCCGCACTGTGGGAGCGCGACGCTACAGGTCAGGGATGCTTTGTCGATCTGTCCCAGCTTCTGACCTACACAGCGGTCGCCGGAGATCTCGTCCTCGAGACATCAGCACAGGGCCAGGCGCCGGCGCGAGGCAACCGCTCGCGCAGCTGCGCGCCGCAGGGCGTGTATCGATGTCGAGACGAGAGTCCCGATGCACGAGAGTCGATGGATATGTGGATTGTGATCACCATCGAAGATGATGACTCGTGGGAGCGATTCGCAACACTGGTCGGGGACACACGTCTTGAGGATGAACGATTCCGAGACCTGTCTGGACGCTTCCAGTATCACGACGACATCGACGCGCTGATCGATGAGTGGACACGCCCTCAGGATCGCTTCGAGCTGGCCGAGCGTCTGCAAGCCGCCGACATCGCCGCCCTGCCAGCGATGACCAATGGCGACCTGATGCAGTCGCAGCAGCTCAGGGACCGTGGCTTCATCGTGGAGTGGGATCAGCCCGGCGTCGGCGTCTACGAGTACGGCGGCTTCCCCATCCACTTCAGCGATTGGGGTCCAGCCGAGATGCATCCAGCGCCGCAGTTGGGCGGGGACAATCGCAAGATCTGCGAGGAGTTGGGGTTCACGTCAGATGAGATCGACGAGTTCGTCGCGGATGGGACGCTCGTTGATCAACCACCGCTGACTGGTGGTCGGTAGCGTCTGACCTGTTCTCAGAGCCACTGCTCCGTCATGGCCGCGCTCCGTTGCAGCCTGCCCCGCACTTGATGCGGGAGGGTAATCTCGCAGCGCATAACTCAGCCGCAATACATGTGCCGTTAGCTCCGCAAGCAACCAGTCTCAGCAGAATCGAGTGCGTGCAGATTGCGTCGAGATACCCGCGACGGAGCGCGTGTATGACGGAGAAATGAGTTGAAGGGGCGACGACGAAAGGACCTGGCGACTATGCGTCGGTAGACGGGGTGCGTAGGTATTCCCGAGTCATCATCAGGACGGAGATGCCTTGCATCGCCGGCAGTCCGGGGCACCAGGGTGCGCCGTATGCCTTCGGCTCAGCCATCTCGTCCCGTCCGAGCCAGCTTGGCGATGCCTTCGTCGTCCAGCCGGTAGAGCAGCCACTCCGACTCGTGAGTCATCCCGAGCTGGTGATAGAACCTACGAGCCGGATTCCAGTCAAGCACCGAGAGGTCGAGCCGAGCCCAGCCTCGCGCTTCGGCGACTTGCGCCAATGCGCGCATCAACGCGAATCCCGCTCCGGTGCCCCGCGCTTCCTCGGTGACGAACAGGTCCTCGAGGTACAGCGCCGGTGTGCCTGTCCAGGTTGAATAATGCGGAAAGAAGAGCGCCATGCCGACCGGCTGTCCGTCGCGCTCGGCGATCAGTGTCTCGAACAGTCGATGATCGCCGAAGCCGTCGCGCCGGATGCTCTCGACGGTCGCCTTGACCGTCGAGCGTGGTTCATGCTCGAACTCGGCCAGACCAACGATGAAATCAAGGATGGTCTGCGCGTCGTCGCGCGTCGCCTCGCGGGTGGCGATATCGGACACAATGGACACGGCGGACTCGTCTACTCGCCCGTGAAGATGGGCGGGCGCTTCTCAATGAAGGACGCCTGAGCCTCACGAACATCGTGCTCGGAGCGAGTCGCGTGCGAAATGGCCGTGATCTCGTTGCGTAACGCCTCGTCGAGCGTGGCGTTGAGATTGCGCTGCATCACACGCTTGGCGGCGCGAGAGGCGAGCGGTGGCCAGAATGCGATCTCGGAGGCCAGCGCGCGAGCGCGGTTCATCAGCTCTTCGTGCGGCACCCGCTGATTGACGAGTCCAATCTGTAGCGCCTCGTCGGACTCGACAAAGCGGCTGGTCTGGACCAGTTCGACGGCTTTGGGATAGCCAACGACGCGTGGCAGGAACCAGGTCATGCCAGCGTCGGGGCTGAGCGAGCGCTCGAGGAACACGACCTTGAATCGCGCCTTCTCGGAGGCGACGCGCAAGTCACAGGACAGCGCCAGGCTCATGCCAGCGCCAGCGGCGACACCATTGACGGCGGCGATGGTCGGCTTGTCGAGCTGGCCAAATGCCAGCGCCTGGTGTCCGACCCAGCCGAACTCGTCCATCCGATCGTTCTGGGTGTCGGGAGCCGAATCCTTTGGACGGGCAGTCAGGTCGGCGCCCGAGCAGAAGCCACGTCCTGCACCGGTCACGATCACGACGCGAACGTCATCGTCGGCCTGGAGCTGGTTGGCAGCGGCGACCATCTCATTGTGCAGCTCGCGTGAAAGCGCATTCAGTTTCTCCGGGCGATCAAGCATGATCGTCCCGATCTGGTCGGCGATATCGAGTCGCAGATGTTCGAATGTCATTTGTTGCTCCCTTCGTTGAGCATCGTACTGCGCATGTTGGCAATCTCTGAGAAGCGGAAGCACGAAGCATCGTGATCGTTGACGATTCCGACTGCCTGCATGAAGGCATAGCAGGTTGTCGGTCCGACAAAGCGAAATCCACGACGCTTGAGCTCGCGAGACAAGGCTTTCGACTCAGGGGTCTGCGACGGTACGTCGGTGGGCGGCTCACTTGACGGGTCTGCATAGGCCCAGACGATATCCGCGATTGACAAGCCCTGTTGGCGAAGCAGCAACGTCGCCCGCGCATTGGCGATGGTCGACTCAATCTTGCCCCGATGTCGGATGATGCCTGTGTCCTGGACCAGCAGATCCACACGTGCCTCGTCGATCTCGGCGATGGCTTCGACATTCCACTCAAGGAATGCGCGCCTGTATCCGTCGCGGCGCATCAGGATCGTGTGCCAGGAGAGTCCCGCCTGCGCACCCTCGAGTGTCAGCGCCTCAAAGAGCTTCGCCTCATCTCGCGTCGGGACGCCCCACTCAAGGTCGTGGTAAGCAATCTCGTCAGGGTCGTCGCCAGGCCAGGAACATCGTTGAGGCATGGTCGGTTCCATCATTCGGTACGATGATGTTGAGAGCCTACGTTGGAGAGAGGTCAGGACGTATGACGGATGAACCTCGACCAGAACACAAAGGCAAAAGAAAGTCGCTTTGGGATCGGCTTGATCGATTTTTGATCAGGGGCCAGCCAATCGAAGCCTTCGAAGATGACGATGCTGACGACGGCGGCGAGTTCAAACTCAAGCCAGGGTGGACCATCAAAGGGTGAACGAAGCTAGAGGATTAGAGCCAAACCTGTCGCTGTTAGTCCGAGCAGGTGCGTCGCCGTCAAGTATTGCAGAGCGGTAACCCAACGCGCTATCCGTCCAAGCTCGCGGTTGAGCGTCAGACTGGCCAATGCGACAGCCTCCACGACAAGCCACGACAGGCGACTGTCGGAGAGTCCCTGGTCGCCAGCATCGAGCAGAGCCTCTGGTGAAGGGAACTGCGGATGACGCCGTTGACCGAGCACCCAGAGGCCGAGAGCGACACTTAGCAAAGCAATCGTGACCGGAAAGACAGCCGCAGTCCACGGCTGTTCGAGCGACGCCAACACTGCGACAAACAGGCTGTTGCTGGCAACGTTGAGACCGACCAGAAACATCGCACGACTATTGCTGGACTCCACCGCTCTGAGCAGCTCGTCCAGATGAGCAATGGCGACAGTGAGCGCGACCTGCCCTCCGTCGTGCCGCTCGAGTTGCGCCATTGCCACTTCACCTTTGACCGGTTGACCCCGAGTAGCCTAGTGCCATGGCCTTCGTTCTCGGCGTCACCGGATCCATTGCCTGCGGCAAGTCGTTGCTTTGCCAGCACCTTGCCCAGGCCCATGCCGCTCGTCACATTGACGCCGACCGACATGTTCATACCATGTACGAGCCGGGCAAACCGGCGTTCGACCGGATCGTGGCTCGGTTTGGCGACTCCGTAGTTGGTTCTGACGGCATGATCGATCGCAAGGCGCTGGGCGACATCGTCTTTGGCAAGCCCGATCTGCTAGCGGCGCTGCGCACCGCGATCGGCGACATCGAGGGCGAATTCATGCGACTCCTGCGAGAACTGAAGGACGACCCAGCGCCGATCGCGGTGTTTGAGGCTGTCCGGCTGTTTGAAGGTCCGTACATGGAAGTCTGCGATGCCGGCTGGCTGGTGGCGTCCGAGGACGAAACTGCGCTGATGCGATTGATGTCCCGCAATAACTTCTCGCGCGAGGAAGCAGAGCAACGAATGGCGTCAGCGATTCACTGGACCGAGCGTGCGCCCAAGGCCGATCTGGTGCTGCACAATGACGCTTCGATCAATGAGTTTCTTGCCTCCGTCGACGAGGCAATCGCGAGCGCACTGAAGGATCATCAGTAGCCACTTGCCGCTAGCCTCTAGTCGCAACGACAACCCTTGCCACGAATTTGTGATGGAGGCGGATATGGGCGCGCTCGACGGACTTCGCGTAATCGACTTCGGCCAGTACATGGCCGGGCCGCTAGCGGCGATGATGCTCGCCGACCATGGCGCGGACGTGATTCGCATCGACCCACCTTCGGGTCCGCTGTGGGACACGCCCGGCAACGCGGTCTGGAATCGCGGCAAGCGTCGCATCTCGCTTGACCTCAAGACCGCTGACGGCCGGCGCACGGCACAGGAACTGATCGCCTCGGCAGATGTCGTCGTCGAGAACTTCCGGCCGGGCGTGATGGATCGGTTGGGATTGGGCGCCGAAGAATCGACCAACATCAACGACCGGCTGATCTACCTGTCGATGCCAGGGTTCTCATCCGACGACGAGCGCGCCGGGATTCCTGGATGGGAAGGCGTGGTCTCTGCGCCGGTTGGAACCTACAGCGGATCGTTGATGGCCGATGCGCCGCAGCCGGTCTACACCGCAGTCCCGATCGCTTCCTCATACGCGGCCTTCACCGGCTGTGCCGGCGTCTCGATGGCATTGGTTGCGCGTGAGCGGGACGGCTTTGGACAACAGATCGAAGCGTCGTTGCACGACAGCCTCTATCAGGCGATCGGCATTCGTGGGCTCAAGTATCTCGACCGTGATGCGCCCCGAGGTCCAGTTCCCTGGGTCGGACCGTACGAATGCTCCGATGGTCGCTGGGTGTTCTTCCATGCCGCATATTCGCACTTCATCCGACAGTTCTGCGTCGCAGCGGGCGTGCCGCAGTGGCTGGATGAGCCGTGGTCGAAGGCATCGGAAATCCAGCAGGACTTCGCGCTCGCCGATGTGGCCAGGGCGCAGTTGACCAACATCTTCCTGACAAGACCGCGCAGGAGTGGGAGGACCTGATCAACGAAGCCGGCCCGCCGACTGTGCGAGCTCTCGACTCGTCTGAATGGCTACACGAGCCGCATGCACGGGAGGCGGAGATCATCGTCGAACTCGACGATCCGCTGCTCGGCCCGATGCTGCAGCCCGGAATCCAGGTTCGAATGGGCGGCACGCCGGGTGAGATTCGTGGGCCTCGCAAGGCACTGGATTCCGACCGCGCCGACATCATGTCGGAACTCTCAAGGACGGCGCCGTCCGCGATGAGCGCCCCTGGCGGCCGACTGTCGAAGGCGCTCGAAGGTATGACCGCGCTCGACCTCTGCATCATCCTCGCCGGACCAACCTGCGGCCGGACCCTGGCTGAGTTTGGCGCCGACGTGGTCAAAATCGACAACCCGTCGCGCGAGAACGGGATCCTGCTGCATGAGGACATCAACCGCGGCAAGCGCTCGATGCTGCTCGAACTGAAGCGCGATGAAGGCCGTGAGGTCTTCATGGAGCTGGCCGCCGACGTGGATGTGGTCGTCCAGAACTACCGGATGGGCAAAGTCGGTGGCCTGGGGGTCGACTACGACTCGGTGCGGCAGATCAATCCCAACGTGGTCTATGCATCTCTGAACGCGTTCGGCGAGATCGGTCCCTGGGCCGGTCGCGCCGGCTGGGAGCAGTTGGCGCAGTCGGCCAGTGGGATGATGACCCGCTACGGCGATACCGAGCCAACGTTGCAGCCGTTCGCGATCAACGACTACGGCACCGGCATCAACGGCGCGTTTGGGGTCGGGATGGCGTTGTATCACCGGCTGCGTACGGGAGAAGGGCAGCAGGTCTTCACGGCGCTGGCCCGGACCGCAAGCACCATGCAGTCCTCCATGCTGCACGAGTACGAGGGCAAGCGTTGGGACGAACCGGCCGGCCAGGACGCCGTTGGCGAAGGACCACTGCACCGACTCTACGAGGCGTCCGACGGCTGGCTGTTCATCGGTGCCAAGCCTGAGCAGTCGGGCGACATGCCAAGTCCTGAGGCACTCAAGAGCCGGACAGTGGCTGAATGGGTCGCGGAACTGACCGAAAAGGGCATCGGCGCATCGGCCGTCGGCTCGGTTGAGGACGCGATGACCGAGGAACGGGCCGTCTCAGAGGGCTTCTCGATCACTCGTGATCACGAAGGCCGCGGCCGAGTTCGGACGAATGGCCCGTCCCTGAAGATGAGTCGTACACCAGTCGATGTTGGTCGACCGGCAATGGTCCCCGGATCTGGGGCGTCCGAGGTGTTGGGAGACCGAACCTCGGAACTATCTGAGGCAGGTGTGGTCGTCGCGGCAGACTGACAAGGGGAGTTCAGGTGACAATCAAGCGCGTACCATCGAAAGAGAAACCGCCGGACAGGAGACCTCCCATGGGTGCAACGCATGTGACCGTGACGATTCGGAATCCGGCCGACCGAGATCGCGAGTGGAGCGGGCTGTTCCTTGTCGACACCGGGGCGACTGACAGCCTGGTGCCCCGAAAATGCTTGGAGGAAATCGGTCTGGCTGCAATTGGCTCACGACGCTATGAGCTCGCTGATGGCAGTCCCTTCCTTGTCGATATCGGCGTTGCTGAGATCGAGTTCATGGGCGAGGCGGTTGGCGGCACGGTGATGTTTGGCGACGACGATGTTGAGCCGCTGCTCGGAGTGACCGCGTTAGAGTCGGTCGGGATCGAAGTTGACCCAGTCAACCAACGACTGAAGCGATTACCGGCTGTTCGACTGAAGACCCTATCAGCACCGCGACGAATTCGCCGCGGTTGACTGTGTGGCTATCCTCCAATCATCGGCTCACAAGCCTCGGCTGATTGGAGACCTTCATGTCGCTCGCTCTTTCGGACGTACGAATCCTGGACCTGACCCAGTACGAGGCGGGTACGTCCTCGACCCAGGCCCTGGGCTGGCTGGGGGCTCAGATTGTCAAGGTCGAGCCTCCGGGACGGGGAGAGCCGGGACGACGGTTGGGGGCTGGGTCTGATGCGGTCGACTCGACCTACTTCATCACGCTGAACAACAACAAGCGTTCGTTGACGCTTGATCTCAAGTCGGATGACGGGCGCGAGATCTTCAAACAGCTCGTGCCCAAGTTCGACATCGTGGTCGAGAACTTCACCTTGGGCACGATGGAGCGCCTGGGCATCGGCTACGACACGCTCAAGGAGATCCATCCTCAACTGATCTACTGCACCGTGAAGGGTTTTGGCACGACCGGTCCCTGGGCGCCGACCAAGTCGTTCGACATGGTCGCGCAAGCGGCTGGCGGCGCGATGGCGATTACCGGCACCAACGAAACGTTGCCGCTCAAGCCAGGTCCGACGATTGGCGATACCGGCACGGGTGTGCAGGCTGCGATCGGCATGCTCGCGGCACTCTGGCAGCGCCAGCGCGACGGTGTGGGACAGAAGGTCGAGCTGTCGATGCAGGAAGCGGTGACTAACTACACCCGCGTGCCGATGACGCGACGCGAGGTCTCGGGCGACCCAGCGCCGCCCTACGGCGACGGTCAGACCGCGCCGACCGGCCTTTTCCCCTGCAAGCCAGGTGGGCGCTCGGACTGGGTCTGGATCGTGGTTGCCGGCGGCCGCATGCGCAAGGCGCTGATGGACACCATCGGACGTCCCGACCTGGCCGAATCCAACGGCGCACGCGGGATCACGCGCAATGACGGCGACGACGTCCGCCAGGCGATTGAGTCCTGGACCAGCCAGCGCACCAAGTACGAGGTGATGGACAAGATGCGAGAGGTCGGCGTGCCGTCAGGTCCGGTGCTCGACTCGGGAGAGATCTTCACTAACGAGCACCTACGCGAGCGAGGCATGCTGGTCGATATCGAGCATCCAACACGGGGCCCGATGACCCTGCTCGGCTGTCCAATCCGGCTCAGCGAAAGTCCCGCCGTGCATCGCCGAGCGCCATTGCTGGGAGAGCACACGGCCGAGGTGCTGGCGGAAGAGCTAGGAATCGAAGCGTCAGAAGTTGAGGCATTGGCTGTGGCGGGGGTCGTTTCTGTGTAAAGCCTTCAGCTCCGTCATTCCTGCCCCCCTGCCGTCATTCCTGCGAAGGCAGGAATCACGACGCACACAGGCTCATCCCCGACTCGGCGCAACGACGTAGCAAGGAAGGCTGCGAGCGGAACGGTCGAGGTACGGCTAACCCTCTTGCTGCGATCACCCGAAGGAGTTGGATATCCCACCCCCGCCGTCATTCCTGCGAAGGCAGGAATCACGAAGCACCCAAGCTCATCCGCGACTCGGCGCAACGGCGTACCAATGAAGGCCGCCAGCGGAACGGCCGAGGTACGGCTAACCCTCTTGCCGCGGTCACCCGAAGGAGTTGGATATCCCAGTCCCGCCGTGATTCCTGCGAAGGCAGGAATCACGAAGCACCCAGGCTCATCCCCGACTCGGCGCAACGGCGTACCAATGAAGGCTGCCAGCGGAACGGCCGAGGTACGGCTAACCCTCTTGCTGCGATCACCCGAAGGAGATCGGGATCCCCAGCCCCGCCGTCATTCCTGCGAAGGCAGGAATCACGAAGCACCCAAGCTCATCCGCGACTCGGCGCAACGACGTAGCAAGGAAGGCTGCGAGCGGAACGGCCGAGGTACGGCTAACCCTCTTGCTGCGGTCACCCGAAGGAGATCGGGATTCCTGCCTGCGCAGGAATGACGGGGGAGCGCAGGAATCACAAAGCACCCAAGTTCATCCGCGACTCGGCGCAACGGCGTACCAAGGAAGGCCGCCAGCGGAACGGCCAAGGCACGGCTAACCCTCTTGCTGTGGTCAACCGAAGGAGTTGGATATCCCAGCCCCGCCGTCATTCCTGCGAAGGCAGGAATCACGAAGCACCCAGGCTCATCCGCGACTCGGCGCAACGGCGTACCGATGGAGGCAGCCAGCGGAACGGTCGAGGTACGGCTAACCCTCTTGCCGCGGTCACCCGAAGGGGATCGGGATTCCTGCCTGCGCAGGAATGACGAAGTTGGCGGGTATGACATATTGAAGTTGCGTGCGGGTTTCAGCCCAACGCGACGTCCCAGCGGGCGGCGCAGTTTTCGACGACCAAATCGATGTCCTCAGGCAGGATTGCGCGTTCCTCGGCGAGCTGGACTGCGTCTGACTTGACTCGGCTCAGATATGACTCTTTGTCGCCGTAGCGGGCGAGAATGTCCTCGCGGCTCATCCACTGGGTCAGTCCGACGAAGTGGCTGGTCAGGTCTTCGCCCCCGGTCTCTGGGTGACGGGGATTCCAGCCGGTATGCAGACCGATGGGCTGCGTCAGGTCAGGCAGGCGCAGGCCGGCGACTTCGTTGCCGTCCTCGTCGACCGCGGATACGTAGCCTTGGTACTCGTCGCCCTCTTTGGCCGGCAGCGAGGTCCAGTCGACCGTTCGCACTCGCGACAGGCGGTCGGCATCGGGAGTCGTTACGCGGTCATTGAGCTCTGCGAGCACATCGCTCCGCCCGGCGGCGGTGCCGTTTGCGCAACTCGGGACGCTGGACGGCGGCGGATCCGCCTCTCCGGCGGCCCAGCGATCGAGATTGACCAGCGCCGCGCGCATCAGCGGCGTCTGATCGACGGCATTCTGCCGATACATGCTGCGTTCGTCGGTCAGGTAGAAGCTGTCCACCGGCTCGGCTTGTCCAGGGCCGTGCTGCGTGCAGGCGAGCAGGTAGTGCCGCGACTGCGGGTGTTGCGGGATGTCCTCGTCAGTGGCCGGGTCGATATCGATCAGCGAGGCGTCACCGCGCCAGAACTCCCAGCTCGTGTTGGTCTTCACGACCTTTGGCGTCACGCCCTGTTCGTCGGAGCGTTTGAGCAGCCCATCGCGATCACCAGTCAGCGGATCGTCGCGTTCGACGTCGGCAAACGGGAACTCATGAATTGGTCCAGCAAGGAACAGTTGCGATGGCTGTCCATAGCGACGGTTGAACTCGCCTCGAATCCCTCCGGCCACGTGGATGTGTACTCCGTCGAAGGCTCGCTGCGTGAGAGCATCCGGATTGCGGTTCAGGCCCAGATAGAGCAGGTGGCGCAGGAATCGCCCGCTCTGCGAGATGCCGAATCCGTGTACGCGGTCATACGAGCGTTGCCAGTCTCGGAGGAACAGGGCAGCGTCGCGGAATGCAAGCAGGCCGGTTCCGACAACCGGCGAGCGATCGGTTGGGTAGACAATCTCGTAGATGCGGCCCGGTGTGAACCCGCCTTCGACCCAGAGGTCGCGGGTGCTCGGGACGACCCCGTCGTCGGTCTGACGAGCGAAGCGCCAGCGGTCATGTGGAATCTCGCTGGGTTCGTCGTCTTCAAACTCACGCACGTAGAGTCGTGCACTATCGGCTGCGTCGCCCAAGACAGGGTATCCGGGTTGACCCAGGTGTTCGATTGGCATGGAGGCATACCGCTTGCTGGGTCGCAGATCGGTGATCGCATCACCGGACATGGAATTGCCGTCAAGTCCGAGAGCTTCGGGCGCCTGGAACTGGAGCAAGGTCTCAATGTCGGGTGCGTTCCACTGCCAAGCCACCGAAGCAACGCTAAATCCCTGGCGAAAGAGGAAGCCGTCGCCCGGGTGTTGAGGATCGCTCACCGAGATCTCGGCAGGAGTGCGGTTCAACGCGCCGGGAAGCAGACTGCGTCCTCGGTTGGGCACATCGATGACCAACGCACCATTGCCGGCGGACGGATCCTGAGGCCGGATCAGCACCAGGTCGCCGCCAAAGCGGACGCAGCCATCAGTCCCGCGATTCGCGCACTCCAGGTCGGTGATGCGTTGGTGGTCTTCCAACATCGGGTTGACCGCATAGCGCAGGCGAGCACGGATCAGCTCGAAGGGTCCGGCGTCGCCGAACACCTGGCCATCTGCATAGGGTCCTTGGTGAGTGATTTCGATTCGTTCGACTGACATGCTTGCCCAGCTTTCGTTACGGGATGCAGGGTAGGGCGACGACTACAAGGGAGGGAGACCCCAATCATCGCGTATGCCGATCTGGCCTTGCCTGAAGATGCGTGTGTCCATGGTTCGCAGAGCGGGTGAGATGACGGGTTGGAAATCGATCAGGCTCAAGATGTCACGCTGCAAGTCCACGCCCGGCGCGATCTCAGTGAGCATTGGCCCCTGCCTCGTCAGTTCGAACACTGCTCGTTCAGTGACGTAGCGAACCAACTTGCCTTGCTCGAACATACGAGGCCCGTTGAAGCAGACCGCCTGCACTTGCTCGACTGCGCGGGAAAACTTGCCTTCTCTCTCGATCCGCAGGTTGCCGTCCTGCCCGAACGCCTTCAGTCCGCCTGCTCGGAACGGTGCGATGAACACCAATCGTTGAATGTGCGCGGCGATATCCATGGACCCGCCCGGACCAACAATGGTGTCGCCGTAGCGCAGCAGGTTGACGTTGCCCTGCGCGTCGAACTCGAGCATGCCCAGGCACGAGGCGTCCATGACGGAGGTCGTGTACATACTGAATATGTCCGCTGTTTCAAGGATGCTCGTCACACCGGATCGATACCAACGGCCGTTCATGACTCCGCCCAGTACGCCCGTCTCGACCGAGAACCGTAGCTCAGGGTCAACATCGTCATCCACGGCAGCGGCAGCGACATCCCGCATCGGTGGGCCGAGTCCGAGATTGACGAGCTCTCCGCGCTTGAGTTCCATCAACGCCCGTCGGCCGGCAATGATGTCGGCAGTCAGCTTGCGTTCGCGCGGAGCCGGAGTTTCTCCAGCCTCCTGCCAGCGACGCCAGACTTCCGTGTCGTGGTCGAGCATTACTTGTCGCGGAGGACGCGGCAATACAGCTTCCTGGTCCATCCAGTCCAACATCGGCGCCGACTCGTCCACGTGCGCTTCGGAATGAATCACGATGTGATCGACGAGTTCACCTGGCACGGCGACCTGGCGGGGAGCGATTTCACCTTCGTCGACTAATCGGGCGGCCTGAACGATGACCTGGCCGCCCGGCTGACGCTTTGCGGCCAGCGCTTGATGGAGGACGCTCATCGTGACCTGCTCATCTTCGAGAGAGAGATTGCCTGCTCGATCGACAGTGGTCCCCCGGATTATGGCCACATCGACCGGCATCGGGCGGAACATGAGCTGGGGACCGCTAGCAAGCTCGACGCGCTCGACCAGCGCTTCAGAGGCCGCCAATCGGTTGAGGCAACCGCCAGCGTTGGCGCCATCGTGGGTCGGATCCATATACGTATCAAGTCCTGTCTCAGTGAGCAGTGCTTGTCCAGCAGCGCTGGCCCGACACCAGAACCCCAGCGTGCCCAGGGGATAACAGTAACCAGCGACCTGTTCCGCAAGGATCATTTCACGCAACCGAGGATGCAGCGTGTACCAACCGCTGATCACCCGCTTCAGCAACCCTTCGTGGGCTAACGGCTCGATCCCGGCGAGACCGGTCGGAAAGATATCGAACCAGGTCAAATCACGCGGGTGACCGGTCTCAAGAAACCGACGCTCTAGCGCGTCGAGTACGGGGATCGGCAACATGTAGCCGATCGTCCCGGAGATCGTGATCGTGCCGCCATCGGGGATCGAGGCGACGGCCTCCTCGGGCGTCGCGATGGTTGGGCGGTGGCTCAGCTCAGGCCCCACAGCTTTTGGGCGTTGCCTCCGACGATCTTTTGTGCGTCTTCGACGGAGTCGGTGGCGTTGAAGACGTCCCAGAGGCTTTGCTGGGTGTAGCCGACGGCGCTTTCGGGGTGTGGGTAGTCGCTACCCCAGAGGACGTTGTCGACACCGATCAGATCGAGCTGGCGCAGGCCGGACGGGTCCTCGATAAACGTGGCATAGCAGTTCTCGAACCAATACTCGCTCGGTCGTTTGGCCAGTTTGGGCGTCATCTCGCTCTCGAACGAGGCGTACACCTTGTCGCAGTCGAACAACGCGCTGGGCACCCAGGAGATACCGCCTTCGGTGAAGATGACCTTGAGTCCCGGGTTGCGCTCGAAGATGCCGGCGAAGGTGAGCAGCGCGAAGAGTCGACGGAACGGTTGGAAGGCGACGACGATCGTCGTGGCCAACCCACCCTGTCCGCGAGCGTCGAACGTCTCGCCGACATGGAAGCTCAGCGGCAGGCCCGACTCACCGATCGCCTTCCACATCGGCTCGAGGGATCGCGCGTTGTAGTAGACCTTGGCATGCGGCGGCGGCAGCGAGGGCATCAGCACGCCCTTGAAGCCGAGCGCCTTGATCTTCTGTAGCTCGTCCTCGGTTGCCTCAGGATTCCAGTAGTTGAGCAGCGCCAGACCGTGCAGCTTGCCTGGTTGTTCGGCGCAAAAGTCGGCCAGCATCTCGTTGTAAGCGTCCATGCAGGCCTGGATGTAGTCAAAATCCTCGTTGCGGATCACACCGAGCATGCGCTGCGGGAACATGATTTCCTGGTCCACGCCTTCGCGCGTGATCTCTTCGACGCGCACCGCTGCGTCCCACATCCCCGCGCGACCCTCGATCAGCTCGCTGGGCATGCCCGGGTTGTCGGTCGACTTGCCGTCGATCTCCATGTGGAACCCACGCTCGTTGAACATGCCGCGCGGCGCTCGGTCGCGGTACTTGGCCGGCATCCGGTCGACGAACTCGCCGGTCTCCAGCCAGTGGCTATCGGCCGAGATCACGGTGGTGCCGGCGGGCAACGGACGCGAGACCTCGGGCAGCTCACGCTGATTCGGCCAGGGCAACGGGCTGGTGCTGATGCTGCTGAGTTGGGTGGTCATGAACAAGGTTCCCGTCTCGGATGATGAATTGGTTCCAAGATAGCCGAGACCACAGAAGCTGTTGCGTGATGGCCGCGCGCCATCGGGGCGATCTTGCAGTGTCCTGGGCAGACTTCTGTGCCGAGTTCTGCGAGATACCCGCGGCAAGCGCGGGTATGACGGAGGTCGCGCGGGTATGACAGACGTTGCACGGGTATGACGGAGGTTGCGCGGTAGCCTGCAATCTATGGCGGTCGAAGCGACAACATACGAGCCGCGAACCAAACGGCGCTGGCAAATCTCTGGTGTTTACTACGGCTGGTACGTGCTGTTCGGGATGGTCATCGCCCTGTTGGTCGCCGAGGGGGTGACGATTGGCTCATTGAGCGCTTACGTCGTGCCGCTGGAGGAGCACTTCGGCTGGTCCCGGGCGCAGGTCTCGATGGGATTCTCGGTCACTGTGGGGACGATCGGGTTGTTTGCGCCGATCATCGGCCGCCTGATTGATGTGGTGGGACCGCGTCGGCTGATGCTGATTGGGGCGCCTGTCTGCTGCGCCGCGTTCGTGCTGCTGGCGTTCATGACCCAGCTCTGGCACTGGTACGCCTACCTCGCGTTGTCATCGGTGGCGCTGGGGCTGGTCGCATATATGCCGGCGCAAGCGCTGGCGGTGCGCTGGTTCGATCGCCGACGGGCGCTGGCCACGAGCATCATCGGCGCCTCAGTCTGGATGGGTCAGTTGTTCATGCTGCCGCTGGTGCAGCTGATCATCACGAGACTCGGCTGGGGCGACGCGTTTCTCTACTCGGGCATGCTGGTCGTGGCGGCCTACATCGTCGCGTTCATCTTCGTCCGCGATCACCCCAAGGACCACGAACGGGATGCTCCGGCGGCGCCCGGGATGGAGCCGTCTACTGAACCGGTTGTGCTCAGCGGTCTGACGATTGGACAGGCGATACGCACGCCGTTGTTCTGGACCCTGGTGTTAGGGCTGATGCTGCTCTACTTCGTCGTCTTCGGCTGGCTGTCGCAGGGTGTGCCGTATTACCAATCGGTGGGCTTCTCCGACACCTGGTCGGCGCAGATCGTCTCGCTGACGGCGGGCGGCGCGGTGGTCTGGTTGCTGACGGCAGGGACGCAGATTGAGCGGTTTCGGCGGCCCGAGCGGGTGGCGTCGGTCTGCGCGCTGTTTGTCTGCGGCTCGCTGATCACGCTGTACTTGACGGGCGGCAGTGTCCCCGGCGTCAGCATCGCAGTCGTGCTGTATGTGATCGGATTTGCGGCAGCGCCGCCGCTGGAGGCTCTGATGCTATCCCGCGCCTTCGGACTGAAGAACTTCGCGACGATTATGGGTACGGCGTTCCTCTTTCAGACGATTGCGATCGTGTTCTCACCGATCATCGCCGGTAGCATCTACGACCGAAACGGCAACTATGACCTGGCGTTGATCATCTACGCCATCTGCGTCGCGGCCAGCTGCCTCGTGTTCCTGGTGGCGAGTCGGTTGCCTCAGCCGTTTGCGTGCCGCCCGATCGGTTAATCGAACAGTGCAAGCCAAAGGCAAACATGGCAGCGCCCAGAAGCACTAGAAGATAGCCAAGTCCACTGTTCTCTAGGCGAAGTAGGATCATTTCAGACCTCGCTACTCCCCAAGCCGAGTGGCGAACTGCGATACAAGTCGCCTTACCCACATTGACCCATTACCATTGAGCGACTATCGATACAAATCCGGGACAATGCTAGAAGGCTAAACGCCACAGCGGTCCTGTGCCGTTTAGCAGTCCTAGCAGGCACATAAGGAATATTCGGCGTGATCGGCTCACAGCACTAACAGCAACTAGAGCAAGCAGACCAAGAAACAACAAGAGCACACCAAGCAACGAAAACGACAATGATCCAATCAGAAGAAACAAGACTATAACTGGAAGGAGGAACAACGGACTGGGCAACCGATGTGCGTTTCGACACATCGGTTGCCCAGTCCGGCGACGATAAATCACGCAAGTTGCCTTTGCTTCGATCGCCTAGGTCATATCACGTGTCATGATCCACCCTGACCGTAGTTGAATACAAGACCGTATGTACCCCAGCCTTTGCCGGTGCGTACCCAGAAATCGCAGTGCCAGGCCACGGCGACAATGGGCAGGAGGATGCTCACTCGTTGCGGGTGGAGGTTGAGGCGGATTCTGGTGGCCGTTGGTTGGAACGTCATCACGTCCCTCTTTTCGTGTGTTGGCCGTGCCTCGATGAGCGGGGCGCTCGTTCGACTGTTTGCATCCTCCTTGCTGTTGGTGTGTCCACTCACCCTACGCCTTTGAGCGCGGGATTGCCGACCAGGTATCACGGAACCTTCGCACCCCGAAACGCGATTCGCGTCTAGGTGACGATCAGGATCGCCATGGCGATGACGGCGATGGTCAGGAAGATGGCGTCGGGGAGGAGGCTGGCTCGTCGGGAGTGCATGTCGTCCACCGTGTTCTGTCGCGTCGTTACGTTCCCTCGTGTGACATTGAGGGTAGGCAGAACGGTGGATCGGTGTTCGGCGGCGATGTTATGACTGTTACGGGAGCGTCAACGAGGAAGAGCATGGTGGTCGGGGAGAGAGGATTTGAACCTCCGACCTCTTCGTCCCGAACGAAGCGCGCTGCCAAGCTGCGCCACTCCCCGACGGATGTAGCTTACTACCAGCCACTACCAATTGGTGAAGCTCCCGTCGCGCCGTTTGAGCATCGGGGCAAAGCCGGTGGTCGGTTCTGGATACTTCGATGCAGCCTCGGGGTCGAATGTGATACCCCAGCCGGGCTGATCGGTGGGCAGCGCGTGCCCGCGCTCGAACGGAGTTTGCTGCGGAAAGACGTCCTCGAGCACGGTGCCCGGTGGCCTGGCCATTTCGAGCACGCCGGCATTGGCCGCAGCGAGCGTGAGGTGCGCTCCGGCAGCCGAGGACACCGGTCCGAGCGGGTTATGCGGCGCGATCTGGATGTGGTGCGTCTCGGCCCAACGGGCGATCTTGAGCGCCTCGGTGAAACCGCCGACGAGGCAGAGATCGATGCGGGCGTAGTCGATCAACTCTTCCTCGATGGCGGTCGCGAAGCCCCACTTGGTGAACCACTGCTCGCCGGCAGCCAGCGGGACGTTGGTGCGTTGGCGCAGGCGTCGGTACGCCTCGGGCCGCTCGGAGCGCAGCGCGTCTTCAATGAAGAAGGGATTGACCTCTTCGACCGCCTGGCAGTAGCGAAGCGCATCGGGCGGATCGAGGCGGGTATGCACATCGACGCACAGCTCAAGCTCGGGGCCAAAGTGGGCGCGAACTGCCTCAATTGCCCGGATCGAGCGTCGCACAGCATCTGAAGGCTCAAACGACTCGCCAGTCGTACCGCTCAGTCCCCAGCGAGCAAAGCGCCAACCGTCGGCGACGGTCCGTTCGATGTCCTCGATCAGGGCTGCCGGATCTTCCTCACCCTCATTGTGCGGGTAGCAGTGAATGCGATCGCGGACGAGTCCTCCGATCAGGTTGTATACCGGCTGGCCCAGCAACTTGCCCTTGAGATCCCACAGCGCGAGGTCGATGGCCGAAATCGCGGCTGCGTTGATCCGGTCGGCTGGGAAGAACGAGGCCCGGGCCATGATCTGCCAGAGATGCTCGGTGCGCATCGGATCTTCGCCAATGACCAGCTCCGAGAATCGCTCAATGCAGGCGGCAATCGGTTGTTCCTGCCAGCTCAGCCCAGACTCGCCGACGCCGTACGTGCCGTCGTCAGCGGTGACGGTGACAAAGAGGTGAGGTCGCCAGGTCATGATTGGGAAGATGTCGATGCTGGCGATGTTCATGAGAACAGGCTCTGTCGAGAGTTTCTAGAGCTCCCCCTATGGGGGAGCTGCTGAAGGCTGAGGGGGCAGCGCATAGCTAACAGGCGGGACGCAAACAGGCCCCCTCAGTCGCTTCGCGCCAGCTCCCCCATAGGGGGAGATCTCAATCGGAGATTCAGACCGTTCAGCGGCGGTCGTCGCGGCCGTCGTAGATCGGTTCGTTCAGGTAGACGTCGCCGTTGCGGATCTTGAGATTGAAGAGGCACTTCGGGTCGGTACAGACCCATGCCTTGAAATGCACGGCGGCTCCCTGTCCGCCGAAGTCGGACAGGGGAACCAACACACCCTTTTCGCATTGCGCGCACCTGGGAAATCCGCCTTGAACTATGTCGAGCCCATCATTCGCCATCGCCCCACAACTCCCTTGGGCCGCGCCCGCTCACCGGCATCTACAGCACAGTCCCGCTCAGCAGCGGCCCACGATGTCCAGTGCGTATGCTAGCGCTTTCGAGGTCGGGTCTGCTCAGGTGGCTGACGCCGCACAGCCATTACTCGGCCGATTCGTCGTCCAGCCGCCATTGCTCTCGATGCAGCAGGTAGTACTCGTAGGCATCGGCCAGGGCGATCCAGGATGCCTCGATGACGTCGGCCGACGCGCCGACCGTGGTCCAGATTCGGTGACCATCGGTCGACTCGATGAGCGCGCGGACCTGCGCCTCAGTGCCGGCGTCGGTGTCGATGATGCGGACTTTGTAGTCGAGCAATGAGACCGCCGCGAGTTCCGGGAACGCCTGCTCCAGACCATTGCGGGCTGCGCCGTCAAGCGCGTTCACCGGACCGTTCCCGCCGGCAGTCGTGTGGAACAGATTGTCGCCCACGCGGATCTTGGTCGTCGCTTCAGCCATCATCAGCGATTCGTCACCGCCGTTGGTTGTCTGGATTGCTCCCGGCCGGCGACGTTCGATGACGAGGAAGTCGTCCAACTCGAAGGGCGCTTGATAATCGGGCCTCGAGCGCAGCGCGAGCAACTCGAACGACGCATCGGCAGATTCATACTGAAATCCGCGCGACTCCATCTGCTTGACCTGGCCCAACAAGGCCGTGGTCTCCTCCTGGGTCAGTGGCAGGTCGTGACCGCGTTCCTCGAGCTTGAACTGGATATTGCGCTTGCCCGAGAGCTCGGAGACGAGGACTCGGCGGTCGTTACCGACGGCGGCGGGTTCGATGTGCTGGTAGTGATTGGGGTCTTTGACCACGGCAGCGACATGGTATCCGGCTTTGTGAGCAAAGGCTGAAGCGCCGACGTAGGGCGACAGCCCATTCATCGGAAGGTTGGCCAGTTCGGCGACGAAACGGGATGCGGTCGTGATCTCTTGTAGCTGATGGTCTTCGACGACACGCATTCCCATTTTCAGTTGCAGATTGGGGATGATCGAGGACAGGTTGGCGTTGCCGCAGCGCTCGCCGTAGCCGTTGAGACAACCCTGGACCTGCTCCACACCCTCGCTGACCGCAGCGAGCGAGTTGGCCACGGCAAGATCGCAATCGTTGTGCGTGTGAATGCCCAGCCTGGCGCCCGGTAGCGTCTCCCGGACAGCGCGAACCGCTTCAATGACTTCATGGGTCATCGCTCCGCCGTTGGTGTCGCAGAGAATCAGGTACTGCGCACCGGACCGATACGCGGTGCTGATCACGTTCAGGGTGTAGTCGGGATCCTGCTTGTAGCCGTCGAAGAAGTGCTCGGCGTCGAAGTGGACCTCGCGTCCGATCGAGGACATGTACTCGACCGATTCGCGCACCATCGAGAGATTTTCTTCCCGCGAGGTGTTGAGCACCGTCTTGACCTGCGAGGCGATCGCTTTGCCGACGAACGTCACGACCGGCGTCTCGGCTTCGCGCAGCGCGACGACATTGAAGTCAGACTCGACATCCGATCCGGGTTTTCTCGTACCACCGAAGGCGACCAGTTTGGCTCGCTCCAACGGCTGCGCTTTCATCTGATCGAAGAACGCTTTGTCTTTCTCGTTCGAGCCAGGAAACCCGCCCTCGACGTAGTGCATTCCCAACGAATCGAGTCGTCGGGCGACGGTGATCTTGTCCTGCAATGAGAAGGCAATGCCTTCCATCTGCGATCCGTCGCGGAGCAGGGTGTCGTACAGGGCGATGGGGGAGTCGTTGAAGGCGGACATGGATTGAGGTTACAACTGTTCAGCAAGCGCCACGTAAGACCGCCATGTTAATGGCGGAACAGGCGTTGTCCGGTGAGCGCCATGACGATGCCGTATTGGTTACAGGCGTCAGTCGTGTCGGCGTCGGCAATCGATCCTCCGGGCTGAAGAATGTGTGTGACAGCCGAGGCCTGCGCGCGGTCGACATTGTCGCGGAAGGGCATGAACGCGTCGTGGCTGAGCACGGTCCGGAACTGATCGATCCACTCCTGGCGATCATGGTCGGACAGCGGACCGGTCCAGTTGGTGACCTGCGACTGCAACCGAACGCGCTCGGGTCGCGAGAGCTCGTTCCAGGCGATGAACTGTTCGCGAGCGGCAAATCGGTCGGGGCGTTTCAGCGCCGAATCGAATTCGAGGCCCAGCACCTGATCATGCTGCTGCAACATCCATCGGTCGGCCTTGCCACAGGCCAGTCGCGAGCAGTGAATGCGGGACTGCTGTCCCGCGCCGAGTCCAATCACCTGCCCATCGGCGGCGACGCAGACCGAGTTCGACTGCGTGTAGCGCAGCGCGACCGTCGCCAGAAGTAAATCGCGTTGAACGTCCTCGGGAAACTCGTTCAAGTCAGTGACAGGATTGTCGAACACCGATTGGTCAATCGGCTTGCGGTCGAGCGGCTGATCCATGCGAATGCCGAAGTGGTCGCGGGATTCAACCTCGGGCGCAGCAACCTCGGGGTCGCCTTGCAGGATGAGGTATCGACCGCCCTTCTTCTTCGACAGGATGTCGAGTGCACTCGGCTCGTATCCGGGTGCGATGATCCCGTCCGAGACTTCGCGCCGGAGGAACCGGGCGAGTGATTCTTCCACCACGTCCGAGACAGCGGCGAAGTCGCCATAGGCGCTGACCAGATCGCCGCCGCGCGCGCGGACGTAGGCCGCGGCGACCGGTGAGAGATCCAGTTTCTCGACCTCATAGGAGCGGGCCAGCCGGTCAGACAGCGGCAGTCCAATCGCGGCGCCGGCGGGCGAGACGTGCTTGTAGGACGCGGCCGCTGGCCGTTCAAGCGTCTGCCTGAGTTCTTGCACGAGGTTCCAGGCGCTCATCGCGTCGAGCAGGTTGATGTATCCCGGCTGACCGTTGAGCACTTCGAATGGCCATTCGGCGATGGCAGACGCCGAAGCCGGGGTCTGGTGCGGATTGATGCCGTAGCGCAGCGCGATTGATTCGGTCATCGTGTGCAGGCGACCCAGCTCATCCAACCAGGTCCTGTAGCGCGGTGTCAATCTCGGTGAACTTGAATCGATAGCCCAGATCCAGTGTGCGTGTCGGCAGGATGCGCTGTGATGCGAGCAGGACGCTCGCGCCTTCGCCCAGCATCACTTTGAGTGCGAGCGGCGGCACTGGCATCAGAGCCGGACGGCCGAGCGCTCGTCCCAATGCGCTGGAGAACTCACGATTGCGCACCGGATTCGGCGCGGTGAGGTTGAGCGCCCCCTCGACCTGGGCGTTCTCCAACGCGTGGAGGATGACGCCGACCGCGTCGTCGATGTGAATCCAGCTCCACCAGGCGCGACCACGCCCGATTGGCCCACCCAGACCCAGCTTGAACGGGAAGAGCAGTTGCGGCAGCGCGCCGCCCTCGGTAGACATCACAATGCCCAGTCGGGCGTTGACGGTGCGCACCCCGGATCCTTGTGATTCCGCCTCCCAATCGACACAGAGCTGGGCCAGGAAGTCATCACCGGCTGGCGCCGCCTCGGTTGACTCGCGTTCGACCTGACTGCCGTAGTAGCCGATCGCCGAGGCGCTGATCAGCACGCTCGGCTTCTCTCCCGCTTCCTGGATTGCTGCCACGACCCGTCGCGTCGTATCGATCCGGCTGTCGCGCAGGGCTTCTTTGCGGGCCTGGTTCCAACGCTGATCGACGATGCCCTCGCCGGCCAGGTGAACAACGCCGGCGGCGCCCGAGACGGCATCGGTGAGGCCGTCCCAACTGGTCCAGTTGACACCCGACAAGGCCGAGTGCGCGCGGGGGTTACGTGAGACGGCGGTGACGCTGACGCCCCGCTGCCGAAGCTGGCCGACGAGCGCACCACCAATCAGACCGCTGGCCCCGGTAATGACTACGTGCATGTGGTCGCTCCTCTCGGAACAGCTGTTAGCCGCCCATATTCGGTCGAACTGGATCGAGGCCGTGCATTCCGCGGATCAGGTTGATCTCGCCTCGATGTCCATTCAAGTGCGTACAGAGGTGCAATGTAATCGACTGACCCAGCGTCTCGGTGTTCTCGCCAAGCTGGACCTCACTGGCCAGATCGTCGTCGGAGAGGGAATCGAGGAATGCGTGCGTCAATTCGTTGACGGCGTCCTGGTACGCCCAGAAGGCATCCATGTCGCCAATGGCCACGGCCGACGCTTCCTCGGTCGACTGTCCGGTGCCAAAGCCGCGCTCGGGCAGTCCAGTCTTGTCCGCCCAACCGCCCTCACGCCAGATCTCCTGCTTACCCTGCCATGCGCCCTGGACAAGCAGATCCTCGACTCGCGCCGCGTGCCAGAGCACCCAGGCGACCGAGTGCGACTCGCCATCCGGGACGAAGTGAAGCTGCTCGGCCGACTGCCCGGTGCGGGCGTCGCGGAAGCCGCCGTGAATGAAACTGAGCATGTCCTTGATGTAGCCAACGGCAGAGGCGCTCATGTCGTGGGTCCTTTCGATTCGTCTTCGGCATCAGATGCCGACTGACCAGACTCCGGGTCCTCTCGGTCCGCGTCGGCCAGCAATTGTTCGAGTTGCTCCATGATTTGCGGGTCGAGCGGGCCCGGCGAATCAGGGTCGTCCGATTGGCCGGCCTCTGATTCAAGCTCTCCGGCGCTTGCCGGTTCCGCTTCCACGTCGAGCGCATCGGCATCGAATCCAAAGGCCTTTGACAGTTCCTCGGCAACTCTCGGGTCGAGACCACCAGCCTCGGCCAGTCGTTGGGCGAGCTCGCGTAGCTGGTCCTCACTGACGCCCATCGATGTCAACGTTTCGCGCACAAGCCGCTGCACTTCGTCGTGATCTTGCCGGATCAGTGCGTCAGCCAACTCGAGCTGCGTCTCGATCGCGCGGAAGCCGACGCGCCGCTGGGCGTCGTCGCGCTGGAGCAGCGTCGACATCAGCCGCGTGAACAGCGTCGTCGTCCGTGCGATCCGCATGCGGTCGTCGGGATGCTCGGGGAAGTCGCCGGTGACAGAGACTTCAAAGCCCGTGGTTTTGTCTCTGGCGACGTATTGTTCGGCCATAACTCGATGGTACGCCAGTCAGATCGCGGCGGCGTCGGTCAGGAATTCCGACACGGCGTTGATGAAACCCGGTGTGTTCTGCGAGTGAACGTTGTGTCCACAGTCCGGCACTTCGACCAGGCGAGCGTTGGGTAAGTCGGACACGAATCGCTCAGCGGCCTCCGCTTCGAGGATGTTGCTGGATTCGCCGCGGACGAGCAGGGTGGGTCCTGCAAACTGGTGAAATCCGTCGGCCACGTCGCGTCGATCACCCTGTGGCCGGCGGAACTCGGGATCGTGCAGGATCCTGTCCGACTTGGCCACATACTTGCCGTCGGATCGATGCACCAGATTGTATTTCGCCGTCCGCTCCATGTGTTCGCGCGAGCGGAACGGATCGTACGCCGCGACGCGGTCGATGAATTCGTCGAGGTGTTCAAACTCGACATTGCGCACGACGAAGTTGCGAATCTGTTCCGCACCGCGCTGAGAGACCTCTGGGCCGACATCAACCAGCACGACCGCACGCGGCAACGAGGGTTCACGTGCGGTCAGGCTCATCGTGACCATGCCGCCCATCGAGTGGCCCATCACGATTGGACGGTCATGTGCCTCTTCATGGATTAGTTGCAGCGCATCCGAGGCCATCTGGTCGGGGCCATAGGCGGCGTCGCGGGCCCACTCGGAGTCTCCGTGTCCTCGCTGATCGGGCGCGATGATGTGAAATCGGTCAGCCAGGTGCAGCGCCACCAGGTCCCAGCTATGCGCCGACTGATTGCCGCCGTGCAGCAGCACGATGGTCGGATTGGCCGGATCGCCCCACTCGAGCAGGTGCAGCCGCAGGTGGTTGATCACCGCGTTGCGAGACACATACCGAACCTGGTCGGTATGCGAGATCCCGAGGTCTGCCGCGGATTCGCACAGCGACGCGAACTCTTCGGTCTGAGTCAGGTCAACGGCGTCGGCAGTCGGAGCAAAAGTATTCAGGTAGGGCACGGTCGCGATTTCGTGGGCTGATCTGGCAGTACTGAGGCAGTCTATCGCGGGAGGTGGCTAGCCTAAGGTTGTCACCTTCGTCATTGCCGCGCTCCGCCGCAGCAATCTCGAAGCCATGACGCAGTACGTTCTGAACTCAGCGTCATACCCGCGGCAACCGCGGGTATGACGAATACAAGCGACAGGAGTCACTCATGACCTTCGAACACCCCGAACACCTGGTCTCAACCGACTGGCTGGCAGCGCATCTCGATGATCCGGATGTCCGTGTCTTTGAATCTACGGTCTTCCTGCGACCTCGCGACGGCGGCGGTTATCGCGTGGAGTCGGGACGGGCCGAGTATGAATCGGGGCACATCCCCGGCGCGGGATACCTCGATCTGCAGGCCGACTTCTCCGACAACAGCCAACGCCTGCGCTTCATGATGCCTTCCGCTGAGGAATTCGCCGCTGCTGCCGGCCGACACGGGATCTCCGAGACGTCCAAGCTGGTCCTCTACGACCGCCTCGGCTCGATGTGGGCGGCGCGGCTTTGGTGGATGTTCCAATCGATGGGTTGCAAGAACGCTGCAGTGCTCGATGGAGGCTGGAGTCGGTGGTCCAGTGAAGCGCGGGAAACGTCAACGGACGAAGCGACATACGCACCAGCTTCGTTTACTCCAACCGAGGACGCCGCACGCTTCGCCGACCTGGCCGAAGTCAACGCGTTCGTTGAATCGGGCGGAAGTTGCCTGATCAACGCGCTCGGCCGTGACCAGCACTCCGGCGCCGACGGCGGTCGGACCTACGGGCGCGCAGGGCACATCCCAGGATCGACAAACGTCCCCGCGATGGAACTGATTGATCCGGACACCGGCCTATATCGGTCATCAGGCGATCTCGCCGAGATGTTCGCCAGCGTCGCACCAGACAAGTCGCAGCGAGTCGTGACGTACTGCGGAGGCGGGATCGCGGCGTCGAACGACGCGCTCGTGCTGAGTCTGCTGGGCTACGAGGATGTCGCCGTGTACGACGCGTCGATGTCGGAGTATGCGGCCGACGAGTCGTTACCGCTGGTCGTGGACTGAGGTTCTGTGGTCGCGCCTGGCCCCCTCCGCCCCTTCGGGGCACCTCCCCCAGAGGGGGAGGTCTTTGCTTTTGCTTCGGGGCACTTCCCTCAGAGCCGAGCTGCGCGCAAATCGGTTGCAGCACGTTCGCCCGGGTTGTAGGGGCGACCCTACACGGACTCCGAACGACCAGCGAGAAGGATTACGCGCAGGTCTCCAGAGAGGAAGGTGTTTGTTTCTTCCTATTAGTCCAGGTCGAACCGATCGAGGTTCATCACCTTGTCCCAGGCCTCGACGAAGTCGTTGACGAACTTCTCTTCGCCGTCGCTTGAGCCGTAGACCTCTGCCAGGGCTCGCAACTCGGAGTGTGAGCCGAAGATCAGGTCGACTCGCGTCGCCGTCCACTTCTGTTCGTCACTCTGGCAATCGTGGCCGGCGAACTCTTCTTCAGCGTCCGAAGTTGAACGCCACTCGGTGTTTGGATCGAGCAGGTTGACGAAAAAATCGTTGCTCAGCGCGCCCGGCCGGTCGGTGAAGACTCCGTGCGCCGATCCGCCGGTGTTGGCGTCCAGCACTCGCATGCCGCCGATGAGCGCTGTCATTTGCGGGGCCGTGAGCGTCAGCATTTCGGCTCGCTCGATCAGCAAGTCTTCAGCGCGGCCACGACGCCAGGTCTGTAGATCCTGTCTCATGTAGTTGCGGAAGCCGTCGGCGGTCAGTTCGAGCACTGCAAACGACTCTGCGTCGGTCCACTCTTCGGACGCATCGGTACGGCCCGGAGTGAAGGGCACGGACACGTCGTTACCGGCGTCGCTTGCGGCCTGCTCGACAGCGGCGCATCCGGCCAGGACGATCAGATCGGCCAGCGAGACTCGCTTGCCGTCCGTGCGCGAAGCGTTGAAGGTCGTCTGAATGCCTTCCAGCGTTTCAAGAACGCTGGCGAGCGCAGAGGGGTCGTTAACTTGCCAATCTCGCTGCGGCGCCAGCCGAATGCGAGCGCCGTTGGCGCCGCCGCGCTTGTCGGTGCCGCGGAACGAAGCAGCCGAAGCCCAGGCAGCGGCGACCAGCTGTGAACGCGAGAGACCAGAAGCGAGCACATCGGCCTTGAGCGAGGCAATCTCGGCGTCTCCGATGAGCTCGTGGTCAACGTCGGGAACCGGATCCTGCCAGAGCAGCGGCTCGGCGGGAACCAACGGTCCCAGATAGCGGCTACGCGGTCCCATGTCGCGATGAATCAGCTTGAACCAGGCGCGGGCGAAGGCATCCTCAAGTTCGGCAGGTTGCTCGTGGAATCGCCGTGTGATCGCCGCGTAATCCGGATCCTCACGCATGGCGAGGTCAGTTGTGAGCATCATCGGGGCGTGCTTCAGATGCGGATCGTGCGCGTCAGGCACGGTCGCAACGGCTGCGGCATCCTTGGGCTCGAACTGGTACTTGCCAGCTGGGCTCTTGGTCAGTTCCCACTCGTGCTTGTACAGGTTCTCGAGGAATCCGTTGTCCCACTTCGTGGGCTGATCAGTCCAGGCGCCCTCAATGCCGCTCGTAATCGTGTCTGCGGCCATGCCCGAGCCGTGTGCGCTGTCCCAGCCGATGCCCTGACGCTCAATGCGCGCGCCTTCTGGCTCTGGACCGACATGTGTCTCGGCGGCCGCGCCATGCGCCTTGCCAAAGGTGTGCCCGCCAACAATCAGTGCGACAGTTTCCTCGTCGTTCATCGCCATGCGCTTGAACGTCCGGCGGATGTACTCGGCGGCCGCCTTCGGATCCGGATCGCCGCCGGGACCCTCGGGATTGACGTAGATCAGGCCCATGTGGTCTGCGCCGAACTGTTCGTTCAGCTCGCCATCGGCGTCATGTCGCTCGTCACCCAGCCATTCCTCTTCCGCACCCCAGTCCGTGTCGTCCGCCTCCCACGAGTCAGGCCGGCCGAAGGCGAAGCCGAACGTCTTGAAGCCCATCGACTCGAGCGCACAATTGCCGGTGAAGATCAGCAGATCGGCCCACGAGAGCCGGTTGCCATACTTCTGCTTGATCGGCCAGAGCAGGCGTCGCGCCTTGTCCAGGTTGGCGTTGTCGGGCCAACTGTTCAGCGGAGCGAACCGTTGTTGGCCTGCGCCGCCGCCGCCACGGCCGTCACTGATCCGGTAGGTGCCGGCCGCGTGCCAGGTCATGCGGATGAAGAGTGGTCCGTAGTGCCCATAGTCGGCTGGCCACCAGTCCTGCGATGTCGTCATCACAGCTTCGATGTCCTGCTTGAGCGCATCGACATCGAGATCCTTGAGCGCCTCGGCGTAGTCGAAGTCGGCACTCATCGGATCTGAGGCAGAGGTATTGCGGCGCAGGGGTCGGAGACTGAGTTGCTCCGGCCACCAAGTCTGATTCGTCGTCACGTCGTTGGTCCCTTCAGCGGCGCGTTGATGCGTCTCGCCGAGCGCCAAACTCCGCTCCAGTGATTTACTTCCGCGGCACGCTCGACGGTAGTTGTCCTGACACAACGTGAGCTTATCTCAGAGCAGGCCAGAAGGCCTGAGTCAGGTTGACACTCCCTGGCGCTGGACGAAGGCCGCGGTTTCATATGCGAATCGTCCCGGCTCGGTGATCGGCGGGGCGTGGCCCGACTCCTCGAAGGTGACGAGCGTTGCCTCGGGAATCTCCCGAGCCATGAACTCGGCTGCGGGATACGGAGCGATTGGATCGTTGCGACCATGAAAGATGGCAACGGGCACATCGACCTGCGGCAATGTTGCCTCCAGATCACATGTCGAGCGAGACGCGTTCGAGCCTTCCCAGCAAGCCTCGGTCGAGGCTGCAAACGACGCTCCCCACGCTTCGCGCGGCGGCGCGTCGCGATTGGGTGCCTTCAACGGCTGACCTCCAAATCTGGGCGAGGGCGGACCGCCGACGAGGATGGCTCGCGCCACGCGTCCGCTGCCGTGTCGATGCAGATACGCCAATGTTGTTCGCACCCCCAGCGACCAACCAATCATGGTGATATTGCGGAAGTCGCGCTGCTCAATGAATGCGGCCTGATCGTCGGCGAACTGCTCAATGCTGTACGCGGCAGGATCCTGAGGACATTCCGAAGGCGCTCGCCCGCGATGGTTCAACGCGGCGCAGTGAAACCGATCGGAGAGCACGTCAATCATGTCGGCCCAGACGGCGGCGCTGCTCTGCGTCCCGTGGACGAAGACGATGGTCGGCACATCGCTGCCGGGCGGGTCCTTGGGACCTTGTTCGTGATAGAACAGATTGAGTCCGTTGATGTCTGCGAATGGCATTGGTCGGCGTTTCGTTACTATCGGCGGTGTTGTCGCGTTGGGAGGATGGTATGACCTACGTCTGGGAATTGGATACGCCTGCGCTGCTCGTCGACCTCGACGCGCTGGAGCACAACGCTGCGCTGATGGCTCAGCGCTGCGCCGAGGCAGGCATTGCCTGGCGACCGCATGTCAAGGCCTGCAAAGCGCCGGCAATGGCGCTGCGGCTGATCGAGGCCGGTGCCATTGGCGTGACCTGCGCGAAAGCTTCGGAGGCCCTGGCGATGGCTCAGGGCGGCGTCACGGACATCCTGATCGCAAACGAGGTCGTCGGCGAGCAGAAGGTTGCCAGACTGATCGAGGTGGCGCGGCTCGCGAAGGTATGCGTCGCAGTGGACGATGCGACCAATATCCGACAGATCGCTGCCGCTGCCGACGCTGCGGGCGTCGAGGTCGATTTGCTGGTAGACATTGATGTCAATCTCCACCGATGCGGTATCACTCCAGAAGAGGCTCCTGCTCTTTGTGCACTGGTCGAAGACCTGCCTGGCGTGCGCCTACGCGGGCTGATGGGCTACGAGGGCCACGTCATGGGTTTGCCCGACGACGAAAAGGCGCGAGAGACTGCAGCCTCGGCAGGGATCATCGAGCATGCGCGGCAGTTATGCGATGCCGATGGGCACAGCATTGGCGTGATGTCCGGCGGCGGTAGCGGAAACTATCGATACGTCCTGCAGCAGGCAGTGCTCAGCGAGATGCAAGCCGGTGGAGCAGCCCTGATGGACATGACCTATGAGCAGATGGGCGTCGATGGACATCGGCAAGCACTCAGTCTGCTCTGCCAGGTCGTCTCGGCGGCGACCTCAGAGCGCGCAGCGGGAGACGCCGGCTGGAAGGCGACGGGCCGACACACCGGCTTGCCTTCTGTCGTCAATCCGCCAGGTTGGGAGTGCGTCGGCCTGAGCGCCGAGCACACGCATCTCTCAAGAAACGGCGGTGAGTCGCTGGAGTTGGGGGATCGCGTCGAGATGGTCCCAAACTACTCCGACAGCACAGTCCTGCTGCACCGAACGCTCTACGCCCATCGATCGGGCGTGGTCGAGGAGGAGTGGGAAATCACAGGGTCAGGCGCGCTGCAGTAACGGTCAGATGTAGCGTCGGAGCAGCGGAGTCATGCCGGCCAGCGCAAACTCCTGGTCTGCTGACAGGATCTCAGAGATTCCAACAGCTCTCATGATATGGATTGCGATGCAATCCTGCAGACTCAAACTCGAGTGTCGAAACTCGTTGTCGTACAAATCGACCGCGGCATCGACGAGCTCCCTGGTGTGCTCGACCACGCTGACGGCGGAGTCTCGTTGCATCCTCCGCACGAGTGCGGCTGCCTGTGCCCGGACTTCGCTTCGCTCTCTAGATACGTGGGCTAGCAGTTCTTGGAACACCCCGTCGCTAATGTACAGGTGTCGTTCGGAAATGAACGCAGAAGCTGCAAACGCCGCGTCGCGCCATTGGTCTCGCTCAACTATCAGAGCGATCAAGAACACACTGTCGACGAACAATGGATCATGCCCGTTCATTCACTCACGGGTCCGGGGCGCTCTATCCGATATGTGTCGAGGAAGTCGAGCAGTCGGGTCTCTGTCTCTTCTCCAAACTCCCAAGGCTCTTCACCAACGAGGTCAATCAGAACCTGGCGAACAGAACGGTCATCATCGCAAACCTCCAGAACTTGGCCGAACATCTCAACCGTCCGGCATTCAAGTTTCTTGCCGTTTCGAACCACCGAAAATGGCTCAGAGAACTTCGCCGTTGTCGATAGCTCGCCTGGTCGCTCTGTTGTCGTCACTCTTTGCTCCCTCCTACAGCTTACCGATCCCTGACCAAGCGCTCTCCGCTTACGATACCCTTCGATTGCTGAGCGGGAGGAGCGCAGGACGATGTTGTTGACTCCGTATCGCGTGTTGGATTTGACCGATCAACGAGGCATGCTCGCGGGACAGATACTTGCTGATCTGGGCGCAGATGTGATCTGCGTTGAACCACCGGACGGGTCTGCTGCGCGGGCGGTCGGACCCTTCGCCGGCGACGATCCCGGCCCCGATCGATCCCTATTCTGGTGGGCCTACGCACGCAACAAGCGCGGCATCACCTGCAACCTCGATCACTCCGACGGCCAGGCGCTGCTGAACCAACTGGCCGCCAGCGCCGATTTCATTCTCGAATCCGATGATCCCGGCGTGATGTCGGCTCGGGGACTCGGCTACGACGACCTCTCGGCCGAGCACAGTGACCTGATCTATACCTCAATCTCCGCTTTCGGCCAGACCGGTCCCAAAGCGAGCTATGCCTCAACCGACCTGATCCTGATGGCCGCTGGGGGACCGCTGATTCTGGCCGGCGGCGCCGGTGAGGCGCCCGTCCGCGTTTCGGTGCCTCAGGCCTGGAACCACGCATCCGGCGAGGCTGCGATGGGGACAATGATCGCCCTGCGCGCGCGCCGCAAGATCGGTCGCGGACAACATGTCGACATTTCGGCCCAGCAGTCGGTCGCAGCCGCCACGATGTCAACCATCCTCGCATCTTCGATTGGCGCGGCCGAAACCGCCCGCGTCTCTGGTGGGATGGTCGTTGGGCCGTTCACTGGACGCCTGATCTGGGAAGCTGCGGACGGCTACATCTCGCTCACCTTCCTGTTCGGTTCAGGCATCGGACCGTTCTCGCAGCGGCTGTTCAACTGGATGTACGACGAAGGCGAATGCTCGCTGGAAGACAGAGACCTCGACTGGATCGGTCTTGGCGCCGAATTCATCTCCGGTCAGCGACCGCTGTCGGAATGGGATCGGCTGATGGGAGTTGTGGGCGAGTTCCTGATCAAGCGAACTCGCGCAGAGCTGTTTGCCGAGGCACAGTCGCGCTCTCTGCTCATCGTGCCCGTGACCAGCGTCGACGAGGTTGCAGACTCCGAGCAGTTCGAAGCTCGCGAGTTCTGGCGCGAACACGACATGCCCGGCTGGCCGGAGCCGGTCCGATTCCCGGGACCGTTCGTCAAACTCTCGGACAATCAGATCGAGTATCGACGCCCGGCCCCGACCATTGGCCAGCACAACGCCGAGGTCTATGCCGAACTCGGGCTCGACGCAGCAGCGCTGAACGACCTGCGTGAACGAGGGGTGATCTAGATGACCACAGTGATTCCCAACGTCCCAGCCGTGCCTACCGAGGGAGCTCTGGCAGGACTCAAGGTGGTCGACCTGATGTGGGTCGTTGCCGGCCCAACCGCGACGCGGGCCATGGCCGACTTCGGCGCCACTGTCGTGCGCATCGAGTCAGCGAATCGGATCGAGACGGCTCGTGGCATCGGCCCCTTCCACGACAACGCGCAGGGCCCCGATCACTCGGGACTCTTCAGCAACATGAACGTGAACAAGCTCGGACTCTCGCTCAACCTCGGGACGCAGGAAGCTCGCGACGTCCTGCTCGACCTGATCAAGTGGTGCGATGTCCTGACCGAGTCTTTCTCTCCCCGTGCGATGCGGGCCTGGGGCATGGACTTCGAATCGCTGAAGGAAATTCGACCCGATCTCATCATGCTCTCGACCTGCCTCTTCGGGCAGGAAGGACCGCTCTCACGCGTGGCCGGGTTCGGGACGATGGGTGCGGCGATTGGTGGATACATCGCACTTGCCGGGAATCCCGGCGGCCCGCCGATCGGTCCCTACTCTGCCTACACCGACTACCTCTCGCCGCGCTTCGCCTTGCCGACCATTCTCGCGGCGCTCGATCATCGCGATCGCACCGGCGAAGGCGTCTACATCGACCAGGCGCAGGCTGAATCGTCGCTGCACTTCATGAGCACCGCGCTGCTGGATTACACGGTCAATGGGCGTGTTCCCGAGCAGGTCGGCAACGCCGACCAGGCTATGGCGCCGCACGGCTGCTACGCCGCCTCCGGCGATGACGACTGGGTGGCCATTGCCGCGCGGGACGATGGCGATTGGGCCAACCTGTGCGCAGCCATGGGCTTGGGCGAGCTGACTTGCGACGATCGGTTCTCCGATCTCGCTGCTCGCAAGGCCAATGAGGACGAACTCAACGGCATCGTCGCGGGCTGGACCGCGGAGCACGGCGCGATCGAGATTGAGTACATGCTGCAGGCCTTCGGTGTGCCGGCACACGCCGTGTCCAACAGTGCGGCCGCTGCCGCTGACCCGCAGTTACTGCACCGCGGACACTTCATCCAGATGGAGCACCCGGTTCACGGCGTCGCCACGATCGAGGCCGCCAAGGGCCAGATGTCGGAGACGCCGCCGGACTATCGTTCGGCAGCGCCATCGATCGGTCGCGACAACGACCTCGTCCTGCGCGAGATTCTCGGCTACAACGACGAGCAGATAGCGCAGCTGGCCATCGCGGACGCGCTGACGTGAGGGGGTCTCACACATCAGCACTCCCAGTCCCCGCTTCACGCGGGGACCTGCTCCTTCCCCGGTAAGTTACCCACCACCAGATAGCCCGTACCGCCCGAGCGGGTCCCCGCGTGAAGCGGGGACTGAGATTCATCCAACTGGGTTGCTTTTGGGACACCCTCACGCAACTACGGAGTCGAACGCTCGCCTGCCTGACAGCTCAGTCCTCCAAGCTCTACCCTCCCTACCGAACGCAGCCGTCGCTGCGTTGACGTGTTTGTGAGGAGATCTCTTATGGCTGGACGACTGGACGGCAAGGTCGCGGTGATTACCGGCGCGGGATCAGGCATGGGCCGTTCGACCGCAGAGCTGTTTGCCGAAGAAGGCGCTCGTGTGCTGATCGTCGACCGCTGGGCCGAACGCGCCGAAGATGCGGCCTCAAGCATCGGCGAGGTCGCCGTCGCGTTTACCGGCGATGTCGCACAGGGCGAAGACGTGCAGGCGATGTACTCAGCCGCAGTCGACGCCTTCGGCGGGGTCAACATCATCTACAACAATGCCGGCATCGGAACTCGCGAAGACAACGTGCGCGACTGTCCTGAGGATGTTTTCGACGAGATCATGTCAGTCAACCTGCGCGGCGTCTGGCTGGGGATGAAGTATGGGATTCCGCACCTGGAACAAGCCGGCGGTGGCTCGATCATCTCGACAGCTTCAGTTGCCGGGATTTCCGGCCTGTCAGGCATCGCTGCCTATTGCGCGTCAAAGGGCGGCGTGATCGCTCTCACCCGAGCAGCCGCGGGCGAGTGGGCGGCCAAGGGTATCCGCATCAACTGCATCTGCCCCGGCGCGATCGCAACAAGAATCGGCGACGACTCGCGCGGTCCCGAAGACCCCGCAGCCCTGGAGCGCCGCCGCGAGCGCAACGCAGTCGCTCACCCGCTCGGTCGATCGGGCGAAGGCGACGACATCGCGCAAACGGCGCTGTATCTCGCCTCCGACGAGTCGTCGTTCGTCACCGGTCAGGCGATCGTCGTGGACGGCGGTTGGACAGCCGTCGACGGCCGATGGTCGGAGTTCACCGGCAGGGACTTTTCGTAGGCGGAGAGAGGAACGAATCATGACAGATCACACATCCGGACGACTGGCAGGCAAAGTGGCGGTGATCACCGGCGGCGCGTCGGGCATTGGCGAGGCGACGGTGAGACTCTTTGCGTCCGAGGGCGCCAGAGTCCTGATCGCCGACCGCAACGCAGAGCGTGGACCTTGGCTGGCATCTGAAATCGGCGACGCTGGGCTCTTCGTCGAGACGGACGTCCGCAATGGCGAGGATGTGCAAGCCATGTTCTCGGCCGCCGATGAGGCCTGGGGCCGCATCGACATCATCTACAACAACGCGGGTGTCGGACCACCGGAGGACAACATCCGCGACTGCCCGGAGCACACGTACGACCTCGTCTCGGACGTCAACATCCGCGGCGTCTGGTTGGGCATGAAGTACGGCATCCCGCACCTCGAACGCGCCGGCGGCGGCTCGATCATCGCCACGGCGTCGGTGGCAGGACTGGTCGGCCTGGCCGGCATGGCGGCGTACTGCGCATCCAAGGGCGCGGTGATTGCGATGGTTCGTGCGGCTGCCGGTGAGTGGGCGTCCAAGGGCATCCGCATCAACTGCATCTGTCCCGGCGGCATCGCTACCGGACAGGGTTGGCTCAGCGAAGAGCGGGTCGAGCAAACGAGGCAGGATTGGGCCAAGATGCACCCGATTGGCCGCTCAGGTGAGGGCATCGACATCGCCAACGCAGCCCTGTTCCTGGCCTCTGACGCCTCAGCGCTGATCACTGGACAGAAACTCGTCGTTGATGGCGGCTGGACCGGCCCCGACGGTCGCTACGACGATCTCACAGGTCGTGATTGGAGCCAGGTGTAGTGCTCAGGCGGATAAGATGAGGTCCAAAGCCGCAGCGAAAGATGCTCACGATGGTTCTGCAAGAACAGCAACCCACACTCGAAGAAGTTGAAGCTGAGTGGATGGACGCGCTGGAGCAGGCACTGTCGGGAAGCGATGAGCAGTGGGCCACGTTTATCCGCGCCGCCAACGACTCCGGACCAGACTTCACGCCAGAAGAGGACGCCGAAGACATTGCCTTCATCCTGGAGTACGAAGCGAAGGAGAAACGCGGAGAAGTAGGTCCATCAGTCCTGTGGGACGACGAGTTCGACCGCATTCACGATCCTGAGCTCTTTGAGTTCTTCCAGCGTCTCGACTCAGAGTTTCCGGAGCGGCAAGACATGCGGATTGACCGCAAACTGTGTACCTCAGCGGGGAAAGCGTTCATGAGAAGACTGAAGGATGAGTTTCCGGAAGCAGTCTTCTTGTACATGATCGCCATGCCGATGGAGTGAGTCCACGTATTGCCCCATATGCGGTTCGACTGTCGCCTGAAGGTCGGGGTGAGTTTCAGCGATTGGCTCCGCGTCCGCGTCATGCGGCCAATGAATATCGCAAGCAGTTGAGTCTTGGTCCATTCATGCCCGAGTCGAAGCCGCTTGAGCTGATTGAGCGCTCCGACCTATGGCGCATCAAGTTTGGAGATTGGCGAATCGTCTTCCGACTCGACGAGTCGAACCGAGAGATCGAGATCACCCGCGTGCGACGCCGCTCTGAGGCATACATCGGGATCGAGCGACCTACTCGTCAATAGTTGCCGGACGCCGACCAGCGCGTGACCCGGTCGGGCATGAGCTTCAGCAGCGGCCGCTCTTCCAATCCCATTGTCTCGTACTGTGGATACTTGGCCCGGAGCGCGGCAATCGCTCGCAACGCTTCGTCCTGATCCCATTTGCTCGGCCAGAGAACGTCGGCCGGACCGCGCAGCAGGATCCACCAGAGTTGACTCCAGTCGTCGTCGTAGCGATCCACGAGCAACGCGAACCTCGGGTTAGACTCGATATTGGTCAATCGCCGCAGTCTGAGCGTTGTTTTCGGTTTCTCGTCGATGGCGATGTAGATCGAGTTTTCCAGCACCTGAAAGACAACCGGCTGCAGGTGTGGGTCGCCATCCGCCGACGCCGTGGACAGGTATCCATGCCTGGCGGTTTCGAGCGTGCTGCGGACATCGTCGAGGCTGGGCATAGGATTCCTATACTCGCGACACGTCATTGGGATTCGACAGGGAGGTTGTCATGCCGGAACGACGCAAGCTGGATGATTCCGAGATTAGCGGTCGGCTGTCCGAGATTGCGGGCTGGTCCTACGAGGACGGCTCGTTAACGCGGGACTTCCAGTTCGACAACTTCGTGTCGGCCTTTGGATTTATGTCGTCCGTCGCGCTGCTCGCCGAGAAGATGGACCACCATCCGAACTGGTCGAACGTCTACAACAGCGTTTCAGTCGCGCTCAACACCCACGACGCCGGCGGCGTCACCGACTTCGACTTCGTCCTCGCGGGTCAGATCAACGAGGTTGCCGCCTAAAGCCTCAACGAGCTGGAGCCGCAAGCCCTGTGTTGGGCGGATTCCAGTTCCCTGCTCCCCTCGCAGGACTAACTGCCAAGAACCCACTTCGTCATTGCCGCGCTCCGACGCGGCAATCTCGCCGCATCCGGCTCAGACGTCTGTGCCCGAATCAGCGAGATACCCGCGACAAGCGCGGGTATGACGGAGATACGCGGCAGATCGGCAGACCTCTGGCTCCGACTAATCGACCAACCACTTAAGAAGTTGATCTCGTGTTGCGTTTGCTCCACTGATCACGATCACGACTCGCTTCCCCTGGAGGCGGCTTCTTTCTTGTTCCGCGGCCGCGACGCTGACTGCGCCTGCCGGCTCGGACATGATGTGCTGCAGATCCCAGAGTTGACGCAGTCCTGCGAGTATCTGCTCATCGTCGACCAGGATGAAGTCGTTGAGTCCAGCGCGGAGAATACCCAGCGGCAGGTCAAAGACAACGCCGGTGGCGATGCCCTCAGCGAGCGTTCGATTGGGTCGCGTCTCCATCGTTCCCGAACGCCAGGCGTCGTGCACTGCTGGCGACATTGACGATTGTGCCGCCCAGATACCGGCTGGATGCCCAAGTCCGTCTCGGACGGTGACCCAGCCAGAGGCGCCTGTGCCACCGCCGAGCGGGACAATCACCAGGTCGGTGTCCGGCTGTTGCGTCTCCAGCACTTCCAGGGCGGCTGTGGCGACACCGGCGATCAAGGTGGGTTGGTTGACCGGTTCCACGTAGAGCGCGCCTCGCTCATGTGCATACTCTGCCGCAGCGTAGAAACACTCATCAACCCGTTCACCGACGAGTTCCACCCGGCCACCGAAGCGCTCGATCGCCGCAATCTTGTCGGGGTTGGCGTCGGTTGGCATGAAGACGATGGCCGACGTTCCAGCATTGGCTGCGCCGTAGGCGATCGATTGACCGTGATTGCCGGTCGAGGCGGTCACGAGTCCCCGCTCGCGAACCTCAGCGTCGAGCTGAGAGGCGAGATAGATGCCGCCCCGAACCTTGAAGGCCGATGTGGGCGTTGCCGCCTCCAGCTTGATCGAGACGTGCGCGTCAAGAAGTTCCGAGAGACCGGGACTGTGAATCAACGGGGTCGGTAACGTGATTTCACGCTTGATGATCTCATGCGCGCGGCGGACTTCCTCCAGCGTCGGAGGCGACAATGTGCCGCTCATGAGCGGTACTTCGCGATCTGCTCGGGCTGACGCTCAGCGATCGTCTCAGCCGAGCGAAAGTAGATGTCCGGTGGATCCCAGCCATTCAGTCCGGCATACGTGTCAATCTGCGAGCGATGGTGGATGTCGTGCTCCATCATCATCAGCAGTAATCGCCAGCCGCTGAGCGTTGCGCCAGGTGTGTCGATCATCTCGATCTGCCGGGTTAACCCTTCCGGACCGACTTCGGTCACCAGCCGGCTGAATTCCTCAAAGCTGGCATCGAGCGCCGGACCCCAGAGTTCGGGATGAGAGACATCGGGTGGTTCGGGCGATATCCAACCCTCGCGCCGATATGCGCTGGCAAAGTACAGCCGCGAACCGCACATATGCCCGATCAGCTGGTTGATCGACCAAGCCCCTTCCCCCTCTAGCGTGGCGCCTTCTCCGCCGACGGGGGTCCAACCGTTCGCCTCGGGCGGAAGCGCTGCCATGTCACGAACGGCGCGTCCGTTGACGGAGCGGAAGTAGCGGAGGAAGCCGTCGATATCGGTAAACATGCGAACGCCAATCGTTGCAACTACTCGACCATGTCGAGCGTCGGCTGTTGCTCAATCTGCAGGAGCGTCGGGTCGTCGTTGCGGACCGCGTTGACTCGGGATGACACGGGAACCGTGATAAACGAATCGTCGGACGGTAGGTCCAACAGGGACAGGACAGCATCGGAATCAAGATTGCCTCGATCGAGCCACGATTCGGCGCGATCGATGGGCATGACGACCGGCATACGCGCATGGATGTTGGCCAGCGCCTCCGTCGCGTCGGTGGTCAAAATCGTGAAGGTGGTCGCCGGTCGATCCGGCTCAGGCTGCCAGACGTCGTAGAGGCCGGCAAACACGAACGGTTCGCGATCCTCGCGATGAATCCAATGCGGCTGACGATTGCCCTTCGGCCCGCTCCACTCGTACCAACCGTCGGCCGGGACCAGACAACGCTGACGCTTGAACGGTCGGGCATACGCGCGCGTCGTCGCGACCGTCTCCGAGCGCGCATTGATCTGGCGCGCCGCCCGTTTGGCGTCCTTGGCCCAGAAGTTGACCAGTCCCCAGCGCGCCGGTTGCGCGGCAAACTCTTCGCCGTCGGCGAGGATGATCGGATGAAGCTGGGTTGGGGCGATGTTGAATCGTGGCTTGAACGGCGGCATGGACGGCGGATGGCCGAACAGCTTCACGTTCAGCCGTTTGACGGCTTCAATGAACTCCAGCGAGTCGACGGTGAGGGTGAAACGTCCGCACATGAGGTCAGTGTAGGCAGGTGTGCCCTTAGCATTGAGAGGCACATTAGGTAGATCCTTGTGTTTCATGAATCTCGCAATCAATGCGACAACCCACCTCCGGCAGCTTGAAGAAAGGCGCCCTCGATGTCAGACAACAATGGTGAGCCAACGGTCATTCTGGATAAGCGCGACGACGGCGTCGCCCTGATCACGCTGAATCGACCGGAGCGGTTGAACGCCTTCGGCGACGACCTGCTCGACAGACTGTCCGAGGCGCTGATCGACTGTGAAGACGATCCCGAGGTCCGCTGCGTTGCGGTCACCGGCGCAGGGCGCGGATTTTCAGCCGGCGCCGACATCAATAACATGGGCCGACGCTCCGACGCGCCTCCTCCGGGCCCAGGCGTGGTCAACCGTCGCAGCCATCGCAGCCAACAACAGACTTCGGGCATGCTGCACCAGATGGGGACACCGACCGTGTCCCTGGTCAACGGCCCGGCCGCCGGCGGCGGTCTCGGTCTCTGCCTGGCGACAGACTTCCGCGTCGCTTCCGACCGCGCCCGCTTTGTCACCGCGTTCCGCAACATTGGCGTATCAGGCGACTACGGCGTCGCCTGGTTCTTGAACCAGATGGTTGGCATCACTCGCGCTCGGGAACTGCTGATCCTCGACCGCCGCATCAACGCGGATGAGGCGGAGTCGCTTGGCATCGTGACCAAAGTCGTGCCGCACGACGATCTGTTGTCAGAGGGTCTGGCATTCTGTCGGGAAATCGCGCAGGGTCCAACCGCGGTGCTGTCGATGATGAAGTGGACGCTCAACTACGCGGCCACCTCAAGCCTGAGTGACTCGCTCTACCAGGAGGGCTCGCACGTCATGCTGTCCTTCAACGGCGAGGACAACAAGGAAGCCGCTCGCGCATTCCTCGAGAAGCGCCCGCCGAACTTCGTCGGTCGCTAAGCGACGCGTTTACCCGGGAGACGGACTGATCGACCAGAAAAACCGAACCCCCGGACGCGTGTCCGGGGGTCGGCCAGGAAGCGGGGCCGGGCGAGCGAGAAACCCGTGCCCCTGAGTACACCGGGCGGTCGCTCCCGGCGGGACTCTCACGTTTCGCGGCCGATCGCTAACTGGCAACGCCTGTAGCGGGGCGAACCGTTGGAGCCGTGCTCAAAGCACGGGTTCTTGATTCGCGCATTGGAGCGACAAGCACTCCTGCGCAGATCTCCCTCGGTCGCCTACGGGGTTAGCTGACGGGTTCGGCGCGAAGGAGTGCGCCGTGCAAAACTCGAATCTCGAATTCTGCATTCACCCCAAGTGTTGGGTCCCCCGTTCCCTGCGCCGTCTTGCGATGTTGCAGGGATTCGGCCCAAATATTCTGTTGTGGCTCTCAGCCTACTCACTCTGGACCGAATTTGCCAATGGCGTTACTAGAGATAACACTGCGTTGACATGAGTGAGCTGACGCCAGTCGCCGCAGCTCGGGAAGGCGAGGAATATCCCAACTGTCAACATTCCCAGTCCCCGCTCTACGGAGACCTTTGCATAATCGTGTTCCCAATCCTTCTGAGCTCCTGTAGGGGCGACCCTTGTGGTCGCCCGCGTTGGCGATTGCATTACTGACTAGATAGGAGCGGCAGAGCGGGCGACCACAAGGGTCGCCCCTACAACTTGACCAATAGCGCACCGACCGATCTACGCGCAGGTCTCCGTTACACGGGGACCCCCTCCGTCCCTGCATTGGACCTCACCACCAGGTGCGCCGTGCCGCCCGAGCGAGTCCTTGCTGGGAGGCGAGGACGGGAAATTGAGTTATGTACAGTTCTCCCCATAAGGGGTGGATCGCTACCGCCGAAACCTTCTGGGGAGCTCAAGACTTCAGGGCTTGCAGCCCATCGCCAGCATTTCCTTGCGCAGATCGTTGATCTGGTCGTAGACCCGGCGCAGCTCTGGATTCGGACGGCCCAACGGGCCCTCGCCCGGCTGCGGAGGCAGCTTGCCCGGCATGTCGTCAGTGAGCTTGTTGAGCCTCGCGCGCTCGGCGCGCATCTCTTCACAACGTGCTTCGTCGGCCATCGGTGGCTCTCCTACTTAATTCGTGCTCGGTGCGCTTCATCAAGCGCTTCCGCCTCAACTCGGGACAATGCTACGCGCGAGGCCAGCTCCAGTCCCAGATCAGACGCCTCCCGCGCGATACGAAACAGCGACAGGTCGTCCGGCGTCTCGATCGTCAGGGACAATCCGCCATCGACTTGCAGCACCTGGATCACCTGCCCGCCGGTCCGCTGCACGAGATCCTCAAATGTCGCAAGTGTTTCAGCGAGCGGCTGTGCAGCATTCCATCGAGCCTCAGACTGATAGAGCGGCATGGGTCGTATCGTAGTCGCAATCGTCAGTTGAGCACCTGCAAGCGAGGGAGTCGGCGATGGAGCGCATCGGATTTATCGGACTGGGAATCATGGGCGTGCCAATGGTGGCCAATCTCATCAAGGGCGGCTTCGTGCCAACTGTATGGAACCGCTCACAACCCGGCATCGACGCCTGCACCGCGTTGGGCGCCTCTGCAGGCGCTTCGCCGCAGGCAGTGGCTGAAGCCTCGGACATCCTGGTCACCATCGTCACCGACTCACCCGATGTCGAGTCCGTGCTGGTCGGTCGCGAAGACGCAGCGATTCACGGACTGGCCGCTGGTTCCGTCGTGATCGATATGTCAACGATCTCGCCCGCCGTCACACGCGACGTGGCATCGCAACTCTCTGAGCGAGGTGTGTCCATGCTCGACGCACCGGTCTCAGGCGGCGACACCGGCGCAAAGGCGGGCACGCTCTCAATCATGGTCGGCGGTGATGAGGATGTTCTCCAACGATGCCAGCCCGTGCTTGAGGCGATGGGCTCAACGATCACTCACTGTGGACCAACCGGTGCCGGTCAAACGGTCAAGCTCTGCAACCAGGTCGCCATCGCCGGCGCACTACTGGGCGTCTGCGAGGCGCTGTCGCTGGCCGACAAGTCTGGCGTCGACCAGGAGCGCATGCTGGCCGCCATCTCGGCCGGCGCAGCGGGAAGCTGGCAGCTCACGAATCTGGGGCCAAAGATCGCCGTCGGCGACTACGCGCCGGGCTTCATGGTCAAGCTGATGCAGAAAGACTTGCGCCTCGCCCTCGAAGCTGGCGGAGATGTCCTCCAGCCGCTGCCAAACACATCCCTGGTCCAACAGCTCTATTACCAACTACAGAGCTCAGGGCTCGGCGACGAGGGCACGCAGGCGCTCGCAAGAGTGGTGTCGGGGCTTGGGAAGAGCGTTCAATAGCGACGAGACCCATCGGAGCGTTCTAGAGCCACTACTCAACAGGGTCCGTCACTCCCGCGCTCCGTCGCGGGAATCTCGCTGCAACAGGCAGGCACACAGAGTGTCTCAGAACCCAATCAGGTTGCCAGCGGTGTTCACTAAGTCGGCCTTGCCCACCGCACTACGAGATACCCGCGACAAGCGCGGGTATGACGGGGGAGGGCTGGACAACCCCTAGTGTGCGTGCATCTCGCCGATCGTCTCGTCGGCGTGGGCCAGGCGCTCTGCGACGTGCTGGAGCATCGCCCAGAGGACCGGCACCGTGGCGTCTTCCTCGAACGTGTTGCGCAGGAGCGTCAGGCACTCGGTGTCTTCTTTGGCCACGACCGTCGCGGATCGCGGCCGGCCCAGCAGTAGCGCCATCTCACCGAAGAAGTCGCCTTCGCCGAACGTAGCCAGATGCTGCTGCTCATCGGTGCCGTAGTGCTGCAACACATCCACCGAACCGGTCCGAATAATGTGCAACGTGGTGCCGAGCTCGCCCTCGCGGTCGATCACATGTCCCGCCTTGAAGTCCTGGATCTGGACCCAACCGGCGATGTTGTGCAGCTCGTCGCGGTCGACGTGCGAGAACAGCGACGTGTTGGCGAGCATGTCTTCAATAGAAACCGGCATTCTGAGCCTCCGAAGCTGTTCCACAGCGCACTCAGAACAAGCGGCGCTGATCTATCTGGTCTTCAGATGCAAGATATCGCCATGAGTCGAGAAATGCAGGCGGAAACCGCCGATCACGCCATGGGTTGTGACGAATGTTGCGAACGAAGCGGTGTGCTGTTTACGTCAGATCGTCGCGGAAGTCCGGATGTGCGATTTCGCGCAGCGCTTCCGCCCGCGCAGACAGCGTTCGCCCAGCCAGTTCGGCCTGTCCAAACTCGGTGACAATCCGGTCGGCGAGTGTGCGAGGAGTCGTCACCACCGAGTCGGCGTCAAGCCGCCTGACAATCCTCGAGACCTTGCCTCGCGCTGCGGTCGCAGGCATCGCAACGACAGAAACACCGCCGTTGAGTATGGCGCCCACAGCAAAGTCCGGCTGACCGCCGGGCCCGGAAATCTGTCGGCTGCCCAACGACTCCGCGTTGATCGTGCCATCAAGCGCTACCTGCACTGCCGAGTTGATCCCAACAAAGTTGTGCTGTTGAGCCAGAATCTCAAGCGAATGCGTGTAGCCGGCGGGCGCCATGCAGACGGCAGGATTGCGGTCGATCCAGTGGAAGAACTCGGCGCTGCCTGCGGCCTCGGTCGTGATAATCAGCTCTGGTGCAGTCGCCTTCCGAGCACCCGTCAACGCGCCACTCTCGACCAACCCCATGACGCCATCCGAGATGAGACCGGAATGGACGCCCAGATCTCGCCGCTCGCCAAGCATCCCCATGATCGCCTCGGGCACTCCGCCGATGCCAAACTGCAACGTCGCGCCGTCGGTCACGAGCTCTGCCACCGAGGCGGCAATCTCACGCTCCAATGCTCCTGGTTCACCGCGCCTCAGCTCGATCACGTCGCTTTCCAGGGGAACCAGCCAATCGATCTCTTCGCGCCGAAGCTCTGCCGCGCCAAAGGTGTAGGGCAGATTGGGATTGACCTGAGCGATCACCAGCGGCGCGGTCCGCACCACGTCGACAATCCCGCCAACCGATGTCCCCAGCGAGTACAGCCCCTCAGGACCCTGCTCCGAGACCTGGATCAGAATCGCATCAGCGGGCAATGGACCATCAGGTCTGAACAGCGTCGGCACCTGTGCATACGTCGCCGGGATGTGCTCAAGCGCACCAGCCGCCTCGACCTCGCGCAACGGACCGCTGGTCTGATAGGTCGAAAATCGAAATGGCTCATGAGGATGGTCCAACGGCGGCAGGTGAATAAACAGATTGCCCGTCGCCAGTTCGATGTCCGTCCAGCCGGCGCGAATCTCATCAAGCGCATGCAACAGTCCGAACGGAGTCGCCGACATCGGAGGAACCACCACACGCGAACCATCGGGAATCTCGCGTAGCGCCTGATCCGCACTCCCCTCACGAGTCCCACGCGGCGCCGATCGCGGCGGCAGATAGTCATCGAAGTTCATCGTCGTCATTGGCTATGCCTCAGTGGGAATCAGCCGACACAATGCAAACGCGCCGCCCGATTGCTCGGACGGCGCGCCTGATGTTCGCTCGTTGCGGACTATGGCTGGGAGATGTCCAGCACGCCGCGGGCGACTTCGCCGGCCTGCATGGCCGCGAAGGCTTCGTTGATCTCGCTCAGCGCGAAGCGCTTCGAGACCAGCCCGGTCAGGTCGAGCTTGTCCTGGCGGTAGAGGTCGAGCAGCTTCGGCATGTGCTCGCGGAAGCGAGTCGAGCCGTACATGCAGCCGATCGCCTTCTTCTCCTGGAGGAACTCCGGGCCTGGCAGCGCCACCTCGGAGCCGAGCGGCATCATGCCGACTATGCAGGCGGTGCCGCCGGCGCGGACCATGTCCCACGCCTGGCGCGCTGCCATGACGTTGCCAATCGCCTCAAAGGCGATCTCGACGCCAACGCCGTCGGTCAGTTCCTTGATCGCCTCGACCGGGTCCACCTCGGCCGCGTTGACGCGGTCGGTGGCCCCGAACTGCTCGGCGAAGTCGAGCTTGTTCTCGAGGACGTCGACCGCAATGATTCGGCTCGCGCCGGCGATCCTGCAGCCCTGGATTACGTTGAGGCCCACACCGCCACAGCCAATCACGGCCACAATCGAGCCGCCCGGCACCTTGGCGGTGTAGAGCGCGGCGCCGACGCCGGTCATCACACCACAACCAACGAGCGCCGCCTCAGCCGGCGGGATGTCCTCAGGAATCTTGAGTACGCCGGTCTGCGAGGTCAGCATGTACTCGCCGAACGAGCCGACGCTGGCCATCTGCACGACCGGGCGTCCGTCCCAGTTCAGGCGGTCGCGCGCCAGAGCGGCGCCGGCCGGGTCGGGGCACAGGTTGGGCTCGCCGCGCAGACACCAGTAGCAATCGCCACAGAAGGGGCGGAAGGACATGATGACGTTGTCCCCGGGCTGCACGTAGGTGACATCGTCACCGACGGACTCGACGACGCCAGCGGCCTCGTGGCCGAGCACGGCCGGCAGTCCACCGAAGGCGGCGGCCCACTTGCCGTCGACAAAGTGAAGATCGGAGTGGCACACACCCGAGGTCGTGGTGCGCACGAGCACCTCAGTCGGCTGCGGGTCACGCACGTTGATGTCGTGAACCTCAAGCACGGAACGGTCGCCGTCCTTGGCCTGATTTCCGGGGTCGAAGATGGCTGCTTTCACGTCTGGTCCTTCCCAGTTTGCTCTTGCAAAGAAGCCGCACAGCGCTGTGCGGTCGGCCTTCATGCTAGGCGAGCACACTGACCGATACAACAATCAGACATTGGCAGCCGCCAGGCATTGGAGGCTACGCCGGAGGCAGCAATCCGAACAGCCGCCGTTTCTTTGGCGGAGGATTGCGCCGCTCCTGGGCGCGCTGGGCGGCGAGCTGCAGCAACTCGAGGATGCCGCGCGCCGACCAGCGCTCTTCCTCAAGCCATGCCGCCAGTTTGGCGTCAGCCGTTGCCACACTGCCGGCGATGCGCTGCTCATGGAATCGCTCCAGCCGTCGCACGACGCGAAACGCAGTCAGCGACAATTTGGCCACGAGCAACAGGAAGATGAACGCGACCAGCGCCGCCGCACCACCCGCCAAGATCAGCACGGCATCGCGAAGCTCGGCCACATCCTCAAAGACAGCCAGTTCGAGCATCGATTACCCTGTCCAGCGGAGACAAGTCTGGAGCAACCGCCATGCCCAAGCGAGGCCTCGCCGAGAGTTTGATTCTATTCCAGCTCCTCCTCGGAGCGGGCTTCCTGAGCATGGTCGTCTGGACGCTGTTCGCCTGGATCGGCGTGTTCTAGCTTGAGGCTAGTCACTCAAAGGTGCCCTCGATAGGCGCCGTCCCAGTACGAGAACCGCGCCTGTATTGGAATCTCCATCCAGCGCAGGCTTTCGACCTCCCTGCCGACCTCGTACCATCAGCCGGCGCACTGCGTCTACGCGAAGTACCGATTCTGGATATTCCTCGCGATCACCATCCGCTGGATTTGGTTAGCGCCTTCGAAGATCTGGAAGATCTTGGCGTCTCGCATCCACTTCTCCAGCGGCAGCTCTCGCATGAACCCCACGCCTCCGCAGACCTGGACGGCGTCGGTGGTGATTTTCATCGCCATGTCGGAGGCGAAGGTTTTGGCTTTGCTGGCCTCTTCGAGGTCGAAGGGCTGGTTGCTTGAGGCCATTTCGCCAGCCCGCCAGGTGAGCAGCCGGGCCGCGTCGATCGCGATGTCCATGTCGGCCAGCATGAAGCCGACGCCCTGATGCTCAATCAGCGGGCGCTTCATCGTCTTGCGCTCACGCGCGTAGTCGGCCGAGTACTCGAACGCCGCTCGAGCCAGACCAACGGCAAAGGCGCCGATCCACGGTCGCGTCGCGGCCAGCGTGCCCAGCGCGCCCTTCCCGCCGGAGCGATAGTCGGGATCCGGATCGCCCAGCCGATTCTCCAAGGGAATACGCACATCGTCAAAGGCGAGATCGGCAGTATGTGACGCGCGAATGCCCATCTTGTCCCACATCTTGATCTGCGAGAAGCCCTCGGCATCCTTGGGCACAACAAACGCAGAAACGTCACGCCAGCCCTCGGAGTCCGACTCGCGAGCGAAGACGACGGTGATATCGGCAATGCCACCGCCGGTGATGAAACGCTTTGTGCCGTTGAGCACGTACTCGTCGCCGTCGCGGACGGCGCGAGTCTTGATCATGCCCGCGTCTGAGCCGGCGTCGGGCTCAGTCAAGGCAAGCGCGCCGAGCCGCAGCCTGCCATCATCGGATGTGCATTCAGGTATCCAGCGCTCATTCTGCTCGGGCGTGCCAATCACGGAGATCGCCGTCGCGGCGAGACCGGAGACCTGCGTCCCCAGAGCGATCCCTGCACAACCCCAGCTCAGCTCCTCGGCCGTGATCATCGCGGTAATCCCGGGCTCGGCCGAGTGTCCACCCAGCGGCACACCGGTGAGCCCAATCTCCGCCGCCTTCGAGGCGACATCCCAGGCAAACTCGTTGCGCTCGTCATACTCCATCGCGACAGGCCGGACCTCATTCTGAGCAAAGGCATGAGCCGTCTGCTGAACCATCCGGTCGGCTTCTGAAAGTTGGAAGTTGGTCATGTGGTGATCTCCTCGGTCTGAGTTTGACGTCGTGGTTGCTGCAGCGGCGGCAGATCCTGAAGCAGTTTCGTCGCTACGACACTGACTTCGTCGACAGCGCGCTGGAAAGCGTCCTCGGTGCGCGACGAGGGATGCTGTATCCCTGAAATCTTACGCACGAACTGTCTGGCAGCCTGCTGAATCTCATCTTCGCCGGGCTCGATTCCGGCAGGCTGGCGTAGGCGTTTGATTGAGCGGCACATGGGAGAGCTTCCTCCGCCCCTTCGCAGCGCCTTTCCCAGAGGGAGAGGCCTTAGAAGCCACTGAACTTGGGATCGCGCCGTTCGACGAATGACTGCACGCCCTCGACGCGGTCGAACGAGTTCTGCACGAGCGGCAACACGGCTCCGGACAGCTCTAGCGCCGACTCGTAGTCGAGATTGGCGGTGCGATAGGCCATCAACTTACCAACCTTCTGGCCGATCGGCGGTCCATTCTCGACTTCCTGCGCGAACTCGCGCAGCCGTTCCTGGAAGTCGTCCGCCTCAACCAGATAGTTGCTGACACCAGCCTCATGCCCCTCTTCGGCGCTCATGAAACGGCCCGTGAACATCATCTCCATCGACTTGCGCCAGCCAATGATTTTGGGGATCGCCCAGAATCCGCCCAGGTCGGCGTAGAGTCCTCGCTTCACGTAGGCAACCTGGTAACGCGCGTTCGTGGAAGCGACGCAGAGGTCGGCTAGGCAGGCCATGTCGAAACCCGCGCCGACGCAAGCGCCATTGACGCCGGCGATCACGGGAATGTCAATCCGACGCAGTTCGGCGAACGTCTTCGTCTCGTAGCGGAAGTTGAGCCGCTGGCCCTCATTGTCGGGATAGCCATCCGGCGCGGGATTGCCGACCAGCGGGTCGGGGTTCTCGTCCCAGAAGTCGATCCCGCGACCGCCGCCGGCGTGGTCCATCCCGGCGCAGAATCCACGTCCCTTGCCGGTGATCACCAACACGCGAGCCGAGCGATCCATGCGAATCTTGTAGAGCGCATCGAGCATCTCGGCCAGCAATGGGAACGTGAGCGCGTTCAACTTTTCTGGACGATTCAGCTCCATCCAGATCGTGCCATCCTGATCGCCTGTGCGATCGACAGTGATGAATTCGTATGCCATCGAATGGGTCTCCTTGTTATGGTCCTGAACCTATTGGAAGTGCGGCATCACGTCCCTGGTGAAGCGCACAAATGAATCGTGTGAGAAGGGTGAAGCGATCAGGTAGTCGAGCTTGATCGTGTCGCGCAGCTCTTCAAGCTGGTCAATCACCTTGGACGCGCTGCCATGAATCACCACCTGATTCGCGTAGCGTTCAATCCGCTGCTCGTCTGGGAGCGAACGGGAGGTATTCGAGCTGCCGCTGGTCTTGTCGTTGGCGTACGAGCCGATCGTCCATTGGGCGCCATTGATCGCGATCTGTTCGGCCTCTTCGTCAGTTTCCGCAACGGCGATCAACCGGGCCATCGGGATCACACGATCTTCAGTCTCATGGTCGTACTTGTTGAGGGCATTGAAGTAGTTGCGTCGCTTGTCGCCAAGCTCGTCGTGCGTCGCGTGCGGGTCCATCAGAATCGAATAGCCCTGCTTTGCTGCCCAGTCGATGGCGTCGGGTCCGCCAGCGGCGACCCAAAATGGCGGAGTCGGCTGCTGATGTGGTTTGGGCAGCACCTCGATCTCGTCGAAATCGAAGTAGTCACCATGCCAGGTGACGCGCTCATTGCGCCAGGCCTCGAGCACGACCTGTACAGATTCGCGGAATCGGGGATATGACTCTTCCAACTCGACGCCAAACACCTCGAATTCTGTCCGGTCGAACCCACGTCCGGCGCCCCAATTGACTCGGCCGCCCGAGAGGATATCCAGCAGTGCGACTTCTTCGGCAATCCGCAACGGGTGATAGAACGAAGCCAGCGTGACCGCGGTTCCAATGCGGATGTTCTTGGTCCGCCCGGCGACGTGCATCCCCATCAGATGGACGGATGGACAGACCGAATAGGTCGAGAAGTGGTGCTCGGCCAGCCAGACGCAGTCGTAGCCGCTCTCATCCATGATGTCGATGCGATTGAGCGCGCGCTCGTAGACGGTCGGCAGCGGAACACGGCGTCCCGGCCAGCTAAAGAACTGCAGCACGCCGAACTTCATCTGGCCATTGTCGCCGCTGTCGCCAATGCCGCCATGGTCAACTGTTGAGTCGTTGGGCATGGCTCTAGGGTAACCGCCGAGCCCGAAACGTCGACGCTACTTCCAGATCTCCGAGCAGTCCAACTCAAACCCGTCCAGCACATTCTCGCCCAAAAGCTTCGCCGGGCGGTCCAGTTCCTCGGGCTCCGCCTGTCCAACGCGATAGATCCAGGCCTGGTCGCGCCGACGGTCAATCAGCCAGCCGAGATGAACGCCATAGCTCATCCACTCGCGCATCTTCCGTTTCTGTGGGGCGACCGATTGCTTGGCCGAGATGATCTCGACGACAAAGCGAGGACAGGGCACTTCCAGCCCCGCTTCGTAATTCTCTGCCGAAATCCCATCAAGCTGATCTTGCGAGAGCCAGGAGACGTCCGGTTCGCGCACTGGCTGCTTTTCTTCCTGCTCAGGCGGAGGCGTCTCACCAAGCTTGTATCCGCCGCTGGCATCTCGCACTTCGCCGCCACCACCGGCTTTCACCCAGACTAGGAGTTGGTAGGAGATTTCTGGTCCCATCGCAGGACTTGGACCATGGGGTGACGGGACGATGACGAGGTTTCCCTTCGCCGTTCGCTCGAAGTTGAATGAAGCATTGAGCTCATACAGTTCGAAGAGCGCGTCATCAGTCAGCCTCCACTCTGGCGGCAATTGCAATTCGATTGGATCATCGACTTGGCGGAAGGACACATCAGCGTCGGGTTCCGGCCGTATCGTCGATTCGACTTCTGGCTGATCAGCAGTGGTGACCATGACTTGCTCCGTAATGTCGCTCGCCCAAGATACCATTCATTCCGTACATCTGTTTCACATGAAAGACGGGTGCCGTCATCGATCCGATACCTAGGTATCGACTCACTCGTTAGAGGAGTTCTTGCGGCTGACCGTGACACCCGACAGGGTCTCAAGCACGACACGATTCGCCAACAGCGCCGTCACATCGGATTGGTCATAGGGAGGCGCCACCTCGACCACGTCCATCCCCAGCAGGTTCGATTCCATCCCGATCCTCCGCACCGCATCCAGAAGCTGTCGCGATGTCAGCCCACCAGACTCCGGCGTACCAGTACCCGGCGCCATACCTGGATCGACCACGTCGACATCGACAGACAGAAACACTCCATCGCAATCATCGGCTGCCCGCTCCAACGCTTCGCTGAGACATTCGTCGAGGCCGCATTCCACCACTTCAGTCATCTCGTACCAGCGCATGCGCTGGTCTGCCATCCACTCGAGAATCGGAGGATCAGGCCAGTAGCCTCGTAGCCCGATCTGCAGGAATCGATCACCGCGAATTGCACCACTCAAGATCAGGCGGCGCATCGGCGTGCCGTGTCCCCAGAGCCCTCCCTCAGAATCGCCAGTATCGGCATGAGCATCAAAGTGAATCAGCGCGACCCGACCGAATCCGTAGTGTTGGGCTACACCCTGTGCAGTGGCGTACGTGATCGTGTGATCACCACCCAACACGACCGGAATCGCGCCGGCAGCAGACACCTGCCGACAGGCCTCCATCAGGTTCTTCAATCCCCCTTCGCTGTCCAGCTGCTGCATGTTGACATCGCCGGCATCAACGACGCCCAGTTCGCCCAATGGATCAACCCGCAAGGCCAAATGCGGCCGGTAACCGGTATGGGGGATGTAATCAGTGGATCGAATTGCCTGCGGACCGAATCGGGCGCCGGGGCGATAGCTCGTACCAGCGTCAAACGGTGCGCCGAGAATGACTGCCTGAGATCCCTCCAGCGTTGCCGGATCGCTCAATCTGGCGTGCGGAACGCCGAGGAACGTGTTCGCTCCGCCGTAGCGATTGGGAGGTGGATTGCGCCAGTGAGCCTCAGCATAGGAACGGGGCAGATCGGTCCGGTCAGTCATCACGAGCCCTCCCATCCGATCGCCATCGGGAGCAATCCGAGTGGTATCTAGAATGGTATCCAGCACGTCTCGATGGGTGGAAACGATGGCCGACCTCATGGCCGGAAGGGCTTGGACCGGGTGGCAACTGAGACAGCAACCGAGGCGCGACTCACAGAGATGCAAACAGCATTGACGGCACTGCCGCGTCAACGGACCCAGGCGCTGCCGGCACTGCACCTGGTGGACGAGGCATTCGGCTACCTCGATCATGCAGCGCTGGAAGCAGTGGCCAGCTGGCTGCACATACCCCGCGCCGAGCTGTTTGCCGTCGCAACCAGCTACACCGAGTTCCGCTGGAGTCCCCTCACATCGGACAGCGTGCGCGTGTGTCGCGGTCTGCCTTGCCAGATCGCCGCCGGTAGCAATGACGCAGCAAGTAGCGAAGCAGAAGGTGAAGCACACGAGTGCATGTTCCTCTGCGCGGCCGCCGAGCAGGGACCGATCACCGTCTCCGGAGCAGACCGGCTGGAGGCATCAATACCGCAGGCCACCGTACGCAGCGCTCGAGCGACGGTCCCGGGAGGTCAGCAACGAGTCACAGCCACCCGAACTTCAGACCCGGTCCAATGGCGCGGGTGGGAAGCGGCTGCTCAACTCAGCCCTGCTCAGGCGCTCGCTGTTGTCGGCGAAGCAAGTCTGTTGGGACGCGGCGGCGCCTACTTTCCTGTGCAGATCAAGTGGAGCGGCGCGATCGACGCGGCTGAACGAAATGGACAACCACTGCTCGTCGCCAATGGGGAAGAAGGTGAACCTGGCACGTTCAAGGACCGCTGGCTCATGGAGTCCGACCCGCAGCGCATTCTCGAAGGCATCAGGATCGCTTGTTACGTGCTCGGCGCATCACAGGCCTACTGGTACATCAACGGCATGGCCGACCGCTCAGCAGCGGCAGCGGCCGATGCGATCGCCTCAGCGCAATCAGCCGGATTGATGGACGGACTGGCCGTCGAGATCCGACGCGGCGCCGGAGGCTACGTCTGCGGCGAGGAGTCGGTGATCCTGGAATCGATCGAAGGACACCGCGCCGTACCCAGGCTGAAGCCGCCATTTCCCACCGAGCGCGGATTGTGGGGGCGGCCGACCGCCATCAACAGCGTCGAGACGCTATCGAACATTCCCGACATCTTCGAGTTCGGCCCTGAATGGTTCCGAGAAGTAGGGACGGAACGTACACCCGGCACCAAGCTGATCCAGCTCAGCGGAGCATTCCGAAACCGGGGAGTCGTCGAGTTGCCACTGGGCACATCCGTGTCGGAAATCGTCAACCTGGGCGATCCGTCCGAGGCGCTAGCCGGCGTCACGATGGGTGGACCATCGGGCGGCTTCCTCGCACCGGAGAACTTCGACACACCGATCGCACCGGGAGCAATGGACGGGCACGGAGCCCTGCTCGGCGCGGGCGGGATCATCGCGATTCCCAAATCGTTCGGCATCGAGCGGGCGCTGGCGGTCTGGGCCAACTACAACGCCAACGAATCCTGCGGCAAGTGCACGCCCTGCCGCGAAGGTTCAGCGCGAATGGCCACAGCCCTCGCCGAGGGCAACTGGGCCGATATCGAAGAACTCATCCCTCTGATCGCAGCCGGCTCCCTCTGCGGCCTCGGCCAGATGGCGCCCAATCCAATCACCTCAGCAAGGCATCAGTTCGGCGGGAGCGTCACATGACGACCGGAACCTCCGCACAAGCGATCAACGCGACCATTGACGGTCAGGCTGTCATCGCATCACCTGGCGCGACTGTCCTCGATGCCGTGCTCTCCGCCGGCGTTGACCTGCCCCACCTGTGCAAGGACAACGACGGCCCGGCGCTTGGCGCCTGCCGCACCTGTCTCGTCGAGATTGACGGCGTCCGAGGACTACCGGCAGCTTGCCACACTCCGCTCGCCGACGGACAGGTTGTTCGCACCGACTCCGAGACAGCCACGGCTGCTCGCAAGGGCATCATCGAGCTCACCCTGGCGATGACCGAACGCGGCATCGACGCCGACGGCTCAGGTCAGACCGAGCTGCGACATCATGCCGCAACACACGACGCCAGCGGCGATCGTTGGACCGCACGATCCAACGATCACATCGACGAGAGCAACCACTTCTACAAGTTCGACGCCACCGACTGCATCCTCTGCGGACGCTGCGTCTCGGCCTGCAGCGATCGACAACACATCGGAGCGATTGGCATCGCCGGCGCGGGCAAGGCTGCGCGCATCGCCTCGTTCGGAGACGAACCGCTGGGCGAATCAACCTGCACGTCCTGCGGCTCCTGTGTCGCCGCCTGCCCAACCGAGGCGCTCATGCCCAAACGCGCCGCATCTGGCGTGAAGACGGTCTCAACGGTCTGCCCCTATTGCGGCGTTGGCTGCGGCATCAACATCACCGCCGAGGATGGCATCCTCACCCACGTCGACGACGACCCAAACAACCTCTCCTCGAAGGGTCTGCTCTGCGTCAAGGGACGCTTTGGCACCGCCTTTGTCAACCACTCTGACCGGCTGACCACACCGTTGATCCGTGGACCTAATGGCTTGCAGCCCGCTTCCTGGGACGACGCGCTCGACCTCGTCGCCGAGAAGTTTGCCGAGCATCGCGGCGCATTTGGCTCGTTCTCGTCGGCCAAGGCGACGAACGAAGACAACTACATGCTGCAGAAGTTCGTCCGCGCCGTCATGGACACGAACAACATCGACCATTGCACCCGACTCTGCCACTCGCCTTCGGTCGAAGCGATGTTGGCCCAACTCGGTTCTGGCGCCACCTCAAACAGCTACAGCGACTACGAGGCATCGGACTGCCTCTTCGTCGTCGGCGCCGACCCTTCATCGAACCATCCCGTCGCCGCCTCGCGGATGCGCACCGCCGTTGACCGCGGAGCCGCGCTGATCGTGCTCAATCCCAAGCGCATCGAGATGTGCGACCACACCGATCTCTGGCTGCGTCAGTATCCCGGCACCGATGTCGCCGTGCTCAACGGCATGGCCAAGGTCATCCTCGACGAAGGACTGGCCGACGAACCGTTCATCGCCGATCGCACTGAGGGCTACGACGAGTGGCGAGCGGAACTCGACGAGTACACGCCCGAACACGTCGAGCAGATGTCCGGCGTGGCCGCGGACCTGCTCATCCGCGCAGCGCGCACCTATGCGCAACCCAATCCAACCGCCTCCGGTCCCGGCGGCTCGTGTCTGATCTGGGGTATGGGCGTCACCCAACACACCAATGGCACCGCCAACGCCACAGCATTGCTCAATCTCGCACTGCTGACCGGACAGGTCGGACGCGTCGGCAACGGTGTATCGCCGCTGCGCGGCCAGAACAATGTGCAGGGCGCCGGCGACGCCGGCTGTGTGCCCGACGCCTTGCCCGGCTACCAGCGATACACCCCTGAGGTGTTGCGGAAGTTCAACGACATCTGGCAGTCCGACCTGCCGCAGGCTGAAGGTCTGCGCGCGACCGACATGGTCGAGAGCATGCTCTCGAGTGACGGCGTCCGCTGCATGTACATTGTCGGCGAGAACCCACTCCTGACCGAGCCAAACCTCGCCCACGCCCGCGAAGCGATCGCCAAGCTCGACTTCCTCGTCGTGCAGGACATTTTCATGCACGAAACGGCGGAGCTCGCCGATGTCGTCCTGCCGGCGGCATCCTTCGCCGAGAAGGAAGGAACCTTCACCAATTCCGAGCGGCGCGTGCAGCGCGTCCGCCAGGTGATTCCGCCCGTCGGACAGGCTCGAGCCGATTGGGAAATCGTGCAGGATGTGGCGCGCCGCACCGCCCGGCAGCTTGGGATGACATCGATCGGCTTCGAGCACGGCTCGGCCGCCTCAGTCTTCGACGAACTGGCCTCCCTGACGCCAATCATGGCCGGACTATCCCACCCGAGACTGGACGCCGAAGGCGGCATTCAGTGGCCCTGCCCCAGCGAGGACCATCCCGGCACGGAGCGCCTGTACGACGAGTCGTTCCCGCGCGGACTGGGCAAGTTCATTCCCGTGAAGCAGATGCCACCTTCCGAGGAAGCGCCCGACGAACGCTACCCGTTGATCCTCAACACCGGTCGCGTCCTCTACCACTGGCACGGCGGCACGATCACCCGACGAGTCGAAGGTCTTGTCGATTCATGGCCCGAACTACGAGTCGCCATTCACCCCAACGACGCCGCCAGGCTCGAGATCACAAATGGCGATTCCGTCTGGGTCGCATCGCGACGTGGCCGCCTGGAAGGCGTCAGTTTCGTCACCGATGACGTGGCCGAAGGTTCAATCTTCGTCCCCTTTGTGCGCCTCGCCGAGAGCGCCGTCAACTGGCTCACCAACAACGTGTATGACGAAGTAGCCCGCATCCCCGAGTACAAGGTCTGCGCCGTCGCCGTCGAGAGAGCCGCCGACCCATCCGAGTGGAAACACAGCGGAACAGGCCGCAAGCGAGGCAAACGCCGCCAATACTGGTAGGCCGTCGGGAACGCTGAAGACGATCACTCGAGCGTCCCAGCCCCTGCGCGGCGGCAGGAACTGGGAGTTACGCGTCTGGCTCAGCGATCGCGTTGAGCAGCCCGACCACGATAATCCGCTCGTCGTAGCTGTGCGTGTCCTCGTCGAAGTCCCCCGAGCATGTAATCAAGGTCACGACCGACTCACGAGTCTGGCTCAGATACTTGATGGCATCCCTTGAGTCAGGCTCGATGTTGGCGATATCTACCACGTCGTAGACGTAGTAGCGGTTGGTTGCCTGGTCGAACATGATCATCTGGTCGCCAACCCGCGTCTCGTCCAGCTTCCAACAGACACCGACATCGGCGTGACCGTCCCGATCCTGGTAATCCCGGTGCCCGCCCAACAGCGCGTTGCCCGGTTCGCCAGGAATCGCGGAACGATTGAACCAGCCCACCACAAACGGATTATCGGGCGATCCCATTGCGCCGTCTGGTGTCAATCCAACCTGCACCACCGCTGCCCGGATCCCTGCCGAGGGAAGAATCAGCTCCCAAGACGTCGAAAATCTCGGTCCGCTGGAAGGCACGACGCCGTTGTCCAAGGGCAAGATGCTGCCCTCAGCGCCGTCGGACCCGAAGGTGAGATCCGAGTCGCTGAACTCTTCCTCCAACACCTCCGACAGTTTCGGCAGCGGGACCCGCGACTCGCCCGGCTCAGCCGGCAAGCCTCGAGGATTCGTCAGGTTCTCTTCCTCTGAGTTGGCCAGTCCGTTGTATGGCACATAGCGAACCGCACGAGAGCCATCGCCTGCCAACTCTCCGTTGGAGTCCGACCAGGCCGATGCGTGTGATGTCGATGGCCCTGACGTGCTGCCAGACCCCAGAATCGGAATCAGGACCAGAGCGACGAGAAGCAGAAATGACGCAACGATGCCCGCGAACAGCCGTGGACGCTGATAGCGGAGATCTGCGAGGTACCAGAGCAGGTCGTAGCACCACCCGGAGGCCTCCTGGAGGGATCGCAGCATCCGCTTGGCCTCGACATCCTATGCGTCGGGCGACGCGACCGCTGCGAGCACACCCACGACGACGAACCGATGCGAGTATTGGTGTGTTTCTGCGTTGAATGCCCCGGTACAGGTGATCAGAGTGATGACTGCTTCCTCAGAGTCTCTGAGGTATCGCGCCGCGTCCGGATCGTATGGATTGATTGTCAATGCTTCAGTGACCGTGTAGACGTAGTAGATATCGCTGTCGTGATCGCGCACAAGCATCACGTCGCCCGCTTCGGTGTTGACCAGCTCCCAGCAGACGCCCGTGCCGATGTTGCCCGACTTGTCTTCGAAGTCACGGTGCCCAGCCAGCAGCGTGTTTCCCGTCTCGCCCGGCTCAGCGCTGGAGTCCAACCAGCCGATCACATAGGGATTGTCCGGCGAGCCCATCGCGCCCGACTGCGTCCTGCCCACGCGGACGATGGTGCTCTTCAGTCCGGCGGAAGGTACGAGCAACTCCCAGGTCGTCAGATGCTCTTCGCGACTTGAGACGACGACGCCATTTGAGATTGGCAGGATTCCGCCTTCGGAGCCGTCGGTGCCGTGCTGAAGCGCTTCTTCGTCAATCTCTTCTTCCAGCACCGAGTCGAGCGGAACCACGACGAACCCCGCCACCACTAGCGGCCCGGCATCCTCCTCGTCCTGCTGCTGGTCAGCTTGGGACTGCTGTTGCTCGGATCCCTGATCTTGTTGGGCCTGTGCGGTCGAGTCTTGCTGTGGCGACTCTTCGTCTGACGCGTTCGATTGCTGATCGCCGGAGTCTGCCTGTTGCGTCTGGCTGCTGTCCCGCTGATCGTCGGTCTGGGTATCCACCACAACCACAGGTGGTGGATTGGAGGAGGAATCCTGTTCCTGCTCGGCCTGTTCGAGCTGAGCCGCAGCCGCGTCTGGCCCTAAATCGCCGCTGTCATCACTGCCAACAGCCAGGAACAGCACAAGCAACGTGATCACGAACGCGATTGGCGCGATCACCGCGGCGGCAACGACCGCCGGTCGTTCCGTCCACAGGTTTCGGAGTCGGTCCAGCATGGCCGCCATCCCTTGCGCCACCCGCGACGCCTGTCCGGTCAATGTATGCAGCTACTGCCGACAGCGGCAAACGGAATCCGCAATCTCAGTTAGCCCAGCGTAAATCAGCTGCCACCTGGTGAGCAGCCATGCAGGACGCGAATCAGAATACTGGAGCGCGTACAGTAGCGCGTCGGCAATGTCGGGCGTAGGCTGGTACTTCGCGCCGGACAGGATCCGAGGCGCACTGCGTGGGGCTGTAGCTCAGTTGGGAGAGCGTTTGACTGGCAGTCAAAAGGCCGGGGGTTCGAGTCCCCCCAGCTCCACCAAGCTTCCCAAATGCAAGAACCTTCGAGATCCGCTTCCTGCTTGACTGATAGCGGTTAGCCAGCGTGTCCCAATCCTGGCCGCACTCCGCCGGGAAATGCAAACTGCCCTCGCGACAGGTGCTTGAGGGTTGTCTGTTAGCAACCACGGAGGGTTTGAGCTGTCGCGCCTTGCCGGCGCGGCTCGGCCCCATATCGTCAGTTGTTCCAAGACCGCACCCCAGGGAGGGGAGCGGTCCTGATCACAACTCGATCACAACTCGTGCATCGGATTCCACGAGGGAGAGCGGAGGAGACGCTACTGCGTCCCCTCCGCCCATCTTGATTCCCCCTAGCCGTCGTCACCGTCTAAGTCATCGGACGTAGAATCGTCAGACTCGGACGGTTCCTCTGGCTGCGGCAATGAATCTTCCGATTCCTCACCGGCCTCTTCTGGTCCGGCGAGCTCAGCCTCGATCGCCTGCTCGAGTGCGTTGAGCCATGAGGCCGGCACGGAGTCTCCCGACTCGCTGCCCTGCGCGAGCACGTTCGCCACCGTTTCGGCCGTCAGCACCGAGGGCTGAATCGTGATCTGTGTCGCCTCGCTGAAGAATTCAGAGTTGGGCGAGAGTGGGGTGCCGTGTGCGTACAGCAGTGCGGTAATCGCGAGGTAGCCCTGTTCCAGTGCGTGCGACCAGAGGACGAAGTCCAGACTCCCGGTGTGGAGCATGGCGAGCGGCCTGGGCACGTCGGCAGAGACTGCGGCCAGGACGACGTCCGAGTGATCGTCGCCGGCTGCCTCCGCCAGGTCGTATGCCGTGTTCGCGTTGAGCGCGATCGCTCCGCCGATGTTCTCGGACAGCGCCACCGCGATTGTGCCGACGATGTCGTCGCTCTCGGCGACTCGGAGCCGTTTGACCTCGCCATTGGTGTAGGTCGCGTCCAGCGAGTTACAGCGTTGCTCGAGGCCACGGTTCGTGGGCTCGTGGATGATGCAGAGAATGTCGCCAGTGACGTCCCGCTTCACGAACTCTTCGGCAGCGACGCGGCCAACTGCGTCCTCGTCGAGGGCGACGTGGGCAACGGCGCCGAGGTCGGTCGCGCGGTCAGCTCCTGAGTTGAAGGTGAGCACGCGGACACCAGCCTCAGTGGCCCGTCCGAGCGCTCCTTCGAGCGCATCAACGTCGGCCAGGGTGGTCGCGATTGCGGCGGCGCCGTCGTCGACGCACTGATCGATGCCGGCTGCCTGGTCGGTGCCGACCTCGTACATCTCGGCTCGCAGGTGAATGCCGTTCCACGCTTTCGCGTCGGCGAAGGCGCTGTAGACCTGGTACCAGAAGAAGTCGCCGGGGTTGCCATGCGTGATCACGCAGAACAGCGTCTGGTCATCGAAGGGACGGCCAGAGGTCGGCGTGCCGATGATCTGGAACGGACCCACGCTGCGTACGGTCGACTCGGATTCGGTCGTCTCGGTATCCTCGGTCGCGCCGTCTTCATCGCCAAACACATCAGTCGGCGACTCCTCGACCGTGGTGGTCTCGTCGCCCGCATCGGCAACGGACTCATCGGCGACGTGCTCTTCGGTTGCGACCGAGAGCGTGCTGCTGAAGAACCACCGATCGCGCTCAGCGTCGGCCGCGATGTATCGCGCGGTCGGCCGCTCGATCTCGCCCCAGGCGGCATCTTCGGCGAGCCGCTGCTGGAGACCGAACTCGACGCGTCCGTCTTCGAGGATGCGACCGGCAACCCGCACTTCGGCGTCGCCGCCGTTTGCTGCCCAGGCGAGGCTGGTTGCGATCGCGCCGACGATCAGTCCGGCGAGGAGGTACAAGACCCGCTGTGTTGCACGCTGTGAGAGGCGCTGTACTGGCATAAGATCTACTCGCTTTCTGCTAGTGCTCTGAGTCTAACGAGTCACGGCGATTGGGAATCCCGGCATGCCGATCGGACGATCGGCATGCCGACTCCCCGCGGTTAGCACATGGTCCCATCGACCGTCGCAGCGGAGCTGAAGAAGATGCCGTATCGCACACGGATCTTGAAGGTGAAGTCGCACTCCCCTTCGGTGGTTTCGGGTTGCGAGGTTGCCTGTGTGAAGGTTTTAGTGCCCACAAAATTGGAGGAAGAGATCCTGGAGTACAGGTAGATCCGATCGATCTGGTTGAAGCCTGTGCTGGTATCCCAAGCGAGGTGCGGCAGCGTCCAGCTGATGTGGTTCACGGTGTACTGTGCGCCGTAGATCACGGTGGGGAAGATGTTGTTGCTGACGTCCGTCACGGTCGGCAGACTGGGCGCCGTGAAAATGAGGGTCGATGAGTCCTTGCCGGCCTGCGCTTTGCCGTCCGACTCGCGTTCGTACAGCGCGCTGATGCTGTAGGAGAACTCGAATCCAGCGTACAGTTGACCGTCGGACGCGTCCGACAACGTGTCGTGATACGCGCGGTCCGCAGGAGCGATCGTGGAGCTCAGCACGACGAGCGACCCTGCCGTGTTGGCGACCCAACGTCGGAGTTCAAACCCGGTCAGCTGCCAGCCCGGAGGCGTGTTCGCGCTGGCGTTGAAGGCCCAGCTCAGATGTGCGCCATCCGCATGGGCGACGCCGGCCAGCACCGGCGGGTCGTACAGAGTGGACACCTCTTCTGGAGTCGCGACCTGCTGGGCCGAGACCCGCTCGGTGGCGATCAGCGCGAGCGCGGCGGCGACACCCACCGCGAGGATCAGCAGCACTCCAATCAGCCGCGTTCGGCGCGAGGGGAGGGTTGTTGGGTTGGTCATCTCAAACTCCGTTCACTGAATGACCTGTTGGTGGGGTGTGGGAGCCGTCTGTGGCAGACTAGGCCGACACAGACGACGGTGTGATTGTTCTCCGCCTTCACGAACTCGCGGATGAACCGGCCGACCACCCGCGGTTAGCAAAGGGTTCCGTCCACCGACGCGGCGCTGCTGTAGAAGATTCCGTATCGCAAACGGATCGAGAAGCTGACAGCGCATTCCCCTTCGTAACTCTCGGGCCGCGAAGATTGCCTGAATTCTCTTTTGTTGCCCTCGATGTCCCAGCTGTTGCTCGCGGTGGTGATGTGGATCCGATGGATCTGGTTGAAGCCGGTGCTGGTGTCCCAGGCCAGGTGCGGCAGATCCCATCTGAGGACGTTGAACGTCCTGGTTTCAAAGAGGTATGACGTAAAGACGTTGTTACTGAGATTCGACACCGTCGGCAGATTGGGAACGGTGAACACGAGGGTGGTTGAGTCTTTGCCCTCTTGGTAGCTCCCGCCTGTCAGGGGACGGTAGACCGCATTGACGCTGTAGGAGAACTGGAATCCAGCGTGAAGCTGTTCTCCAACCGCGTCCGACAACTTGTCGTGATAGGTGCGGTCCGTTGTCGAGATCGTGGAACTCAGCGTGACCGGCGACTCTGACGTGTCAGCAGTCCAACGTCGGAGTTCAAACCCGTTCAGTTGCCAGCCCGGAGGCGTGCTCTCGCTCTCGTCGAACGTCCAACTCAGATGCGCGCCATCCGAGTGAGCGACGCCGGACAGGACCGGCGGATCGTACTGGGTGGCCACCTCATGCCGGGCCGCGGCTTGCCGCTGCTGGGCCGAGACCCGCTCGGTGGCGATCAACGCGAGCGCAGCCGCGGCGCCCACCGCGAGGATGAGCAGCACTCCAATCAGCCGTGTTCGGCGCGCTGCGAGGGTTGTTGCGAGGGTTGTTGGGTTGGTCATCTCAATTTCCTTTCCTTGAACCACCTGATGGTGATGGTGTGGTGTCGCAAACGGTTCCGTCGATCGACCCGCCGGATCTGTAGAAGATTCCGTATCGCAAGCGGAGCGTGAAGGTGACGGCGCATTCCCCTTCGTAACTCTCGACCTGCGAACGTACTCTGTGTTCTTCTGTAGTGCCCGCGAGCTCCCAGCTGTCGTTCGCGGTGGTGATGTCAATCTGATCAATCTGGTTGAAGCCCGTGCTGGTGTCCCAGGACAGGTGCGGCAGATCCCATCTGAGGACGTTGAACACCTCCGGGCCCTCGATGTATAGCGTGTTCACGCTGATGCGGAGATGCGACACGGTCGGCAGATTGGGAACGGTGAACACGAGGGTGTTCGAGTCTTTGCCGTCTTGGAAGCTCCCGCCTGCCAGGGGTCTGTAGACCGCATTGACGCTGTAGGAGAACTGGAACCCAGCGTGAAGTTGTTCCTCAGTCGCGTCCGACAACTCGTCGTGATACGTGCGGGCCGTTGTCGCGATCGAGGAACTCAGCGTGACACGCGACCTTGCGTTACTGCCAATCCAGCGGTGGAGTTCAAATCCGTTCAGTTGCCAGCCCGGAGGTGTGCTCTCGCTCACGTCGAACGTCCAACTCAGGTGCGCGCCGTCCGAGTGAGCGACGCCGGACAGCACCGGCGGGTCGTACTGTGAGGCTACCTGGTCCCGTCTCGCGGCTTGCTGCTGCTGGGCCGAGGCCAGCTCAGTCGCGATCAGCGCGAGCGCAGCCGCGGCGCCCACCGCGAGGATGAGCAGCACTCCAATCAGCCGCGTTCGGCGCGATGCGAGGGTCGTTAGGTTGGTCAACTCAAACTCCGTTCACTGAATGACCTGTTGGTGTGGATTGGGTGTCACCCTTGGCAAGCTACGGGCCACAGACTCCCGTTCGGTTGTTCTCGGCCTGGACCAGGTCGCTGAAGAACAGGCCGATCGTGACGCGGATCCACCATCCGTACCAACAGGTGTTGATCGTGGAGAACGACACTGACGTGGAACCGGTGGTGGCAAACTGGACGTTGGTGTTGTTTGTGTACACGGTGTACCAGGGCGTGAAGTTGAAGCCGAGGCTGGCGTCCCACGTCAAATGCGGCGCATCCCACTTGACTTCCGCGTCGCGGACCACAGCGTCGGGATCACTGTGACCGATCACCTGGGCGTTCGTCACGCTCGGGAGCTTGGGCGCCTCGAACACGGTCACGGCAGCCTTACTCATGATTCGTACCGATTCCGGTCCGCTCGCCAAGCGATCGAAGTAGGCAAAGACGCCGTAGTTCCACTGGAAGCCGGGCATCCGCATTTCATCGACCACGCCCGACATGTGATCCTTGAAGTCGCGTTGCGTCGGTCCTTCCCACGAGGTGTCGTCCTGGATCAACACGGCCCCAGCGACATCGCCAGGCAGCCAACGTCCGATGCCGAACCCCATCAGCCTCCAGCCCCAGGGCGTCATTGCGGCTTCGTCGTAGTTCCAGGTCAGGTTGACACCGTTGGAGTGGGCAATCGCGGAGAGGTACAGCGGCGCGTAGCCCTGCTGAACCTGAGAGATCAACGTGGCGCCCTTGACGGTGACGTCGTCGCTGGATGTCGCGGAGCTTTCACTTCTGCCGTTCACGTCTCGAACGAAGTTCGCGTACAGGCGATAGGTGATATCGGTGCCGTTCTGCCACTTGTCCTTGGTCTCGGCATCTAACACGTCCGTGTAGCTCCTGTCGGTGCCGGGCAGGAGCGGACCGAGGATGTAGGTTGGTTCGTTGCCGACCGTGCGCAGGATGCCAAAGGTGTTCAACGTCCAGTCGGCCGGCGTGTCGTTGCTCATCGTCCACTGCAGAACGAGGCCGTTTTCGCCGACCGTGACGTGCAGGTCTGGGGTGACTTGCGGTTGCGCCGACGCCTGCTTGGTCGAGGTCAGTGAGAGCGCGACAGCGCCCAGGGCGAGAATCAGCAGGGTCGCGATGTATCGCGTGCCGCGCCAACTGGTTGGGTGCCTGGCTGAGTGCGATCGGGTCATCTCAGCCTCCCTTCATCTGGTCATCTGGTGTTGCCTTCGCGCTGCGCCTCGACCGTAGGGGTTGAGGCGCAGCGCTGCACGCGTGGATCGGATGTCTTAGCTGCTGCAGGTACCGGTGCGGTTGTTATCGGCCCGCACGGTGTCGCTGAAGAACATGCCGATTCTGGCTCGGACCCACCATCCGTACCAGCACGCGGTGTAGGTGGTGAAGTTGTAGTAGTTGCCATACCCGCTGGTGTAGAAGAAGGTGGCATCCCATCGGTAGATGTCGTACCACGGCGTCTGGAAGAAGCCTCGGCTGGCATCCCACGTCAAGTGCGGATCATCCCACTTGAGTTGCGCCCGGTGTTCGTAACCGGAGCCATCGCTGGAACCGGTCACCTGGACGTTTCTCGGGCCCGGCAGCGTCGGTGCGGTGAACGTGAGGATGGCAGCTTTGCCCTGGGTTCGTGGTGAGTACGATCCGCTCGCCAACTGGTCGTAGTAGGCAATGACCGCGTACTTCCACTCGAACCCGGGCAGTCGTTGCGCTACTGGAACGTGGTCCAGGGGATCCTTGAAGCTGCGCTGACCGGGTCCATCCCATTCGTCACTGGACTGGACCCATACGAGGCCTGTGACATCGCCCGGCAGCCAACGTGCCACTCTGAACCCCACCAGCTTCCAGCCATGTGGGCTCATGGTGCTCTCGTTGAATGTCCAGGTCAGGTTGACACCGTCGGCATGGGCGAGCGCAGAGACGTTCTGCGGTGAGTAGCCCTGCCTGACCTGTGTTAGGGACGTCGCGCCCGCCACGCTGGCGAAGGAGCTTTCCCTGCCAACCCGAAGGCGGTCGTCAGATGTCCGCCGGTAGACCGCGCGGATCTTGTACGAGATCCCAGTGCCGTTTAACCACTTTGTCTTGCTGTCGGAGTCCAACCCATCGACATAGGTGCGGTCGGTCGCGCTGGCGCTGGGGCGGAGGAACCTAGACTGGTCACTTCCGACTTTGCGCAGGAAGGCAAACTCGTCGAGGTACCAGCCGCTCGGCACCTGCACGTCGAATGTCCAGGTCAGCACGACGCCTCGCTCATCGACATCGGCGGAGAGTGTCGGCGCGGCGAGGTTGCCGACTTGCTGGGGCGTCGCGACGCTCTGCGCCGACGCCGGCTTGACTGTGATCATGGCGAGGGCGAACGCGCCCAGGGCGAGGATGAGGATCGCGGCGATGGTTCGCATTCCGCGACTTCTGATTGCATTCGTTCTGGTCATCTCAGATTCCGTTCATGTGGTGTGGGTCGCGTCTCGGGTGTTGTGTCATAGGCGATCCTTCTCCCGTTCGACCGATGTCAGCAGTCGTGCCGGGCTTCGCTGGCGGTGACAACATCGCTGTAGAACAAGCCGTACTGTGCCAGGATTTGGAATGGGCCCTGGCAGTGCCATTGCGTGTCCCAGGTATGGCTGGTGTGTTGGCCACTGCGTGAGATCCAGTGATTGCCATCCTCGTAGCCATTCGCACCTATGTAGAAGTGGAATTGGTCGATGCCTGTGAAGCCCGTGCTTGCGTCCCATGACAAGTGTGGCCGCTCCCAGGACAGCAGCAACGACCGCGGGTAATACTCGTGCAAGGGAGTACCGGGCTTGTAGCTAATCTTGAAGTTAAGGGGCTTTGGCATGGTCGGCGCCGTGAACGTGAGGATGGAAGCCTTGCCCTGGGTTCGTGGTGAGTACGATCCGCTCGCCAACTGGTCGTAGTAGGCAATGACCGCGTACTTCCACTCGAACCCGGGCAGTCGTTGCGCTTCTGGAACTTGATCCAAGGGATCCTTGAAGCTGCGCTGATCGGGTCCATCCCATTCGTCACTGGACTGGACCCATACGAGGCCGGTGACATCGCCCGGCAGCCAACGTACCACTCTGAACCCCACCAGCTTCCAGCCATGTGGGCTCATGGTGCTCTCGTTGAATGTCCAGGTCAGGTTGACGCCGTCGGCATGGGCGAGCACAGAGACGTTCTGCGGGGAGTAGCCCTGCCTGACCTGTGTTAGGGACGTCGCGCCCGCCACGCTGGCGAAGGAGCTTTCCCTGCCAACCCGAAGGCGGTCGTCAGATGTCCGCCGGTAAACCGCGCGGATCTTGTAGGAGATCCCAGTGCCGTTTAACCACTTTGTCTTGCTGTCGGAGTCCAACGGATCGACATAGGTGCGGTCGGTCGCGCTGGCGCTGGGGCGGAGGAACCTGGACTGGTCACTTCCGACTTTGCGCAGGAAGGCAAACTCGTCGAGGTACCAGCCGCTCGGCACCTGCACGTCGAATGTCCAGGTCAGCACGACGCCTCGCTCATCGACAGTGGCGGAGAGTGTTGGCGCGGCGAGGTTGCCAACTTGCTGGGGCGTCGCGACGCTCTGCGCCGACGCCGGCTTGACTATGATCATGGCGAGGGCGAACGCGCCCAGGGCGAGGATGAGGATCGCGGCGATGGTTCGCATTCCGCGACTTCGGATTGCGTTCGTTCTGGTCATCTCAGACTCCGTCTATGGGGTGTGGTGTGTTGATTTGGTGTGGGCCGCGCCTCGGACGTTGTGTCCGAGGCGCGAGTACTCCTGTGTTGCTGATGTCAGCAGTCAGGCCGGGTTTCGCGGGAGGTGACAAGTTCGCTGTAGAACAAGCCGTACTGCGCCAGAAGTTGGAATGGGCCCTGGCAGTAGATCAACGTTTCCCAGGTCGTTGAGGTGTATTGGCCGGTGATTGTCAACCAGTGGTTGCCATCCTCGTAGCCATTGGGACCCCTGTAGAAGTGGTACCGGTCGACGCCTGTGAAGCCTGTGCTTGCGTCCCATGACAAATGTGGCCGCTCCCAGGAGAGACGCAAGTACCGTGAGATTACTGTTGACAAGGGGTCACCAGGCTGGTAGCCGATCCTGAAGTTGAGGGGCTTCGGCATGGTCGGCGCCGTGAATACGCTGGTCTTCGAGTTCTTGCCCACCTGTCGCTCGCCGTCTGCTAGGCGGTCGAAGATGGCGTACATCTCGTACTTGAACTTGGCTCCAGGCAATCGCTGTGCTTCAGACGTCCCGGTGAGTGGGTCTTTGATGCTCCGATCGGTCGCCGGGAGTCGTTGGCCGACCCAGGTCCAACTGCCTTGGGTCCCTTCGATCCAGCGCCAGATGCTGAATCCGGCCAGTTTCCAGCCGTTTGGGGTCATCCTTGCCTCGTAAAACTTCCAACTCAGCTTGACGCCATCGGCATGGGCGACCGAAGTGAAGTTCGTCGGTGCGTAGCCCTGTCGTATCTGTGTCGGGGCCGCCGCGCCTTCGATGACGGCGGAGAAGGTGACTATTTGCGACTCTGGCCCACGCTTGTAGTTGGCTCGCACGGCGTAGGTGAGGTCGGTTCCGTTCGCCCACTGGTTCAAGGCGTTGGAGCCGAACTGGTCCGTGTAGGTGCGGACCGTCGCAGCAAGGTTAGAGGCGATGACGGTGGTCGAGCCGGTTCCGACCGTGCGGAGCACCGCCAACGAAGTCAACGTCCAGCCGTCCTTGCCTCCGCTGACTGTCCAGTTCAACACCATGCCGTTCTCCGTGGCGGCAGCGGTCAGGGTTGGTGCGCTCTGCGCCGACAGCGGCTTGGTCAAGGTGAGTGAGAGGGCGAACGCGCCCAGGGCGAGGATGATGACCGTAGCGATGTATCGCATTCCGCTCCTCCTGGTGCTTTTGATGGTGTTCGTTGTGTTCATCTCAGTCTCCCTTCATTGGGTTTCGTGTGTTGGGGTGGTCTGGGTCGCGCCTCGACCGTGGTGGTCGAGACGCGACCCTAGCGATCTCAGCAGTTGTGCCTGGTATCGCCCGAGTTGGCCAGGTTGCTGTAGAACAAGCCGATCTGCGCCCGAATCTGGAAGCCGCCTTCGCACCAGGTCCCCGATCGCCAATAGTGGGAGGTGGTCTCGCCCCTGAACGTCCAGCGGGGATTGCCGTGCTGGTAGACGTGGTAGGTGCTGACCGATGTGAAGCCGGTGCTGGCGTCCCACGACAGGTGCGGGTGACCCCAGGTCAGTTGCATGACCCACGTGCCTGCCGGGGTGATCCCTCCGAGCCTGTATTCGATCTTGAAGTTGCGCGGCGTCGGCAAGGCCGGCGCCGTGAAGACGCTGGTCTTCGAGTTCTTGCCCGCTTGTCGTTCGCCGTCTGCCACGCGGGTGAAGATGGCGTACATCTCGTACTTGAACTTGGCTCCAGGCAATCGCTCTGCTTCAGACGTCCCGGTGAGTGGGTCTTTGATGCTCCGATCGGTCGCCGGGAGTCGTTGGCCGACCCACGACCAGCTCCCTTGCGTTCCTTCGATCCAGCGCCAGATGCTGAATCCGGCTAGGTTCCAGCCGCGCGGCGTCATCGTTGCTTCGTTGAACGTCCAGCTCAGATCGACGCCATCGGCGTGAGCCACGGAGGACAACTGGGGCATCGAACCAGTGTCTTGTCCCACTTCGCTGGGCGTCGCGGGGTGAGCCAGCACCGCGCTGACATCACTGTTACCGATCTGCTCAGAAGTGTTCGCCAATCGCTGGAAGCGCGTGGTGATCGAGTAGGTGAAGTCGGTGCCGTCAGCCCACTGGTTGCGACGCGCGTCGTTCCAAGGATCAGTGAATGAGCGTACGCTCGCGTTGAAGCTGGGCTCGAAGAGGCGCAGCGTGCCGAGCCTCCCTTGGATTGAGCGTCGCAACACGAATCCCGTGTGCTTCCAGCCGGGCGGCGTCTGGGTGTCTTCGTCGAACCTCCAGCGCAGATTGACGCCATTGGCATCGGCCGAGACGGACAGTCGGGGCCGATTGGACGCGTCTCCCACCACTTGAAGCGGCGTCTGGACGGCGGCGAGCTTCATGATCCCTTCCTTGCCGTCCTGGTACTTTCCGTCCGAGCGGCGCTCGTACGTCGCATTGATCGCGTAGGAGAACTCTGTCCCCGAGTTCCATTGCTGCAGTCGATTTCCGCGCCAATCGTCTAGCAGATAGCGGGTGTAGCGATCTGAAGGAGGCCTGAACAACCAATTCGAGCCTGACTGACCCTCGACGAATCGTGAGATATCGAACCCCGCGAGTCGCCAACCCGGCGGCGTGTTGTTGTGGTCGTAGTTCCACCTGACGTGCACGCCTTCTTCGTCGGGATGCAGCCTGAGCGTCGGCGCGGGGTAGTTCTGGGCCACTTGCTGGGGCGTCGCGACGCTCTGCGCCAAAACCGACTCTGCAAGGATCAGGGTGCCGGCGGTCGCCAAGATGCCGAGTGCAATCCCGAGTAAGGCCTTGACCAGGGGTATTCGTCGCAATCGTTGCGCGAGTGTCGTGTTCATGACCATCTCCGATCTTCAAAGGAGGGTTGTCTCACGTGGTGTGGAGCGTTGGCTCCGGCTGTACGCGTCGCCCGATGTGAGATGTTCGGGCGACGCGCCCTGCTGTTGCGTTCATCAAGCTGGACTGTCAACAGGTAACTGGTGTCGTCATCAGGTGCACAGTCCCCGTTGGTCGATTGGATTCCCGGAGATTTGGCCGTAGAAGACGCCGTAGGTCGGACGGATTTTGTAGTCGCTGGCGCAGAACCACAAGTCACCGACATCGACCCTCGTGGTCGAACCCGAGACCCACCTGATGTGGCTGCCTTGCAGGTAGATGTCGTACGAGCTCACCGAGTCGAATCCAGTGCTCGAGTCCCAGGTCAGGTGTGGATGACTCCAGCGCAACACGTCGGTGGAGTTGTTGTTGGTGCCGCTGCCGACGTACGCACCTGTGTTGATGTAGAAGTGCCGAATCCCGGGGAGGTTGGGCGTCGTCGCGAACGCGGTCTTGGAATCTGTGCCTGGCGTGGTGGCGCCGTCCACCACTCGCTTGTAGATGGCGTGCATCCGGTACGAGAACTTGGTACCGGACCCGTGCGACCGTTGCTCAACGGAGGTGCCGGTGAGCGGATCGGTGAACGTGCGCAGGGTACGGTCAAGGTTCGACGCAACGTCGGCGTAGGAACCTTCAACCCAGGCAACGGCGTTGGTACCCGGCTTTTGGATCCAACGCCAGATCGTGAATCCAGTCAGCTCCCAGCCGGCCATGGAGACGGCCTTTTGGTCGATCGTCCAGGAGAGCTTCATACCATCGGCCGTGACCTTGGTTGACATCTTCGGCTGCGGGGACCCCTTGAGCACATCTTGCTGCGACAGGATGGTTGGCAGCGTTTTGGTGACTGACTTGCCGTTTTCGAACCCTCCATTTGGCCCCACGCCGTTGAAGATGGGCTGCACCAAGTATGAGATTTCGGTGCCGGAGAGGTACTTGCTCTGTCGGGTGGCTGACATCGCCCTGAAGAACGTACGGTGCGACGCTGCCGTGAAGGATTGTCCCCTGAGGTTGGTCTCGTGATCCCAGTCTCGGATTCTGAAACCGTCCAGGAACCATCCATCCGGGGTGTTGGCGCGTACGTCGTAGTCCCAGTGCAGTCGCACGCCATTGGGAACGAATTCGAACCTCAAGTTCTCGACTGCGGGGGAGTTGCGGACCTCCGCTTTGCTCACTGCGTGAGGCAGCGCCGCAGATGAGACCTGGCCGCCGCGCAGATATGACGAGTTCGCGTCGTTGCGGTAGCTCGCGAACATCGTGTAGTTGAATACGGCGCCGTCCGACCAGCGTTGGAGCCGCTCATCAGTCCATGCATCGAAGAAGTAGCGGTCGTTCGCAGCGGAGATGGGCTGGATGATTTGCAGAGTGGCGGAGGCTTCGCCGTTCACAAAACGCCGGATCGAGAATCCCGCGAGATGCCAACCTGGCGGATCATTCTTGGCCGCGTCGAAGTCCCAGTAGACGTGGACCCCGTCGTCGTCGCTCAGAAACGAGATCGTGGGCGGGTCGTAGTTTTGCACCAATTCACGTTCGGTCGCTGCCTGGCCGGATTGCGCCGACGCACGATCGTGCGTGGTCAGCGATCCAGCGGCGACGATCGCCATCCCGAGGACGAGGGCAACCAGCGCACCGGTTGTTTTTGTCCTGTGAAACCTGTTCAGGGTCGCAGTCATGATTCCCTCTCCAATCCCATGGAGACTCGTCGGTTCGCAGCGGATAGGCCACGCGTGGGTGTTGGTTGAGTGGATCCTCAGGCTCGGACGAGTCCGAGCCTGAGGATGATGGTCCCGCCGGTTGCCCGGCGTCCACTCTGTTTCGCGGGTTAGGCGCAGTCCTTACGCATTTCGATGGCGTCAACGAGCTTGCTGTAGAACAAGCCGATCTGCGTCTGAATCTGGAAGCCGTCTGCGCACTTCTCGCCCGTTGACTGGATGTAGCCGATGATGCCGCCGGAGACTGACCGCCAGAGCGTGCCGTCCTTGTAGATGTGGTATCGGTCGACCGAGGTGAAGCCGGTGCTGGCGTCCCACGTCAGGTGAGGGCGATTCCAGGTCAGCCACAGCTTCCATGGGCCTTCTGCCGGGGTGTCGTTCGAGAACCGCATCGCGAAGTTGCGTGGCTTCGGCAGGGCTGGCGACGTGAACACGCTGGTCTTCGAGTTCTTGCCGGCTTGTCGTTCGCCGTCTGCCAGGCGCTCGAAGATGGCGTACATCTCGTACTTGAACTTGGCCCCGGGCATTCGCTGTGCTTCCGTTGACCCGGTGAGCGGGTCTTTGATGCTCCGCGCGTTCGCCGGGAGTCGTTGGCCGACCCAGGTCCAGGTGCCTTGCGTCCCTTCGATCCAGCGCCAGATGCTGTAGCCAGCCAGCCGCCAGCCTGGTGCGGCGATCGGCCTCGTCCAAGTCAGGTTGACACCATCAGCATGGGCCTTGGAGGACAGAACTGGCGGCCGCCTGTACTGTGCCACCTCCTCAGGGGTCGCGGCCTCTAGTACCTCGACCTGGATGATCCTGGTTCCGTCCCGCTGGTAGGCATCGTCCGACAATCGCTGGTAGACGGCTCCGATGATGTACTTGTACTTGAATCCGGCGAGCCAATCCGCTTCGGACAGGTTGTCCAACGTATCGGTGAAGCTGCGCGTCGATGTTGATTGCTCAGGGAACTGCTTGTCGACCGTGTCGGTATCCGCGTTTCCTCGGACGAGTGTGAACCCGACGTGCTTCCATCCCGGTGGCACCGGGGTGTTCCAGGTCCAGGTGAGATTGATTTCGCCAATGCCGATTGACGCGCTGAGGTCAGGAGGGGTCGAGGTGAGCACGTCTAAGCGCGATGCCTCTCGCGCCTGTGCGGATGCACGATCGCTGGTGAAGATTGACGATGCAGCGAACGTCGCCAACGCGAGGAGCAGGCCAAGCATTGCGACCGGAAGTATGTGGCGCGGCCACCTCATTGGTGATGTCTTGATTGGTGATGTCTTGTACATCCGAATCCTCCTTTCGACAGAGGGTGTATCGCTTGCCGATGAATGCAAGCTAGCTGTCGCTGGGGCGTCGTTGGGAGGTCGATGGGGGGCGGATCGCAGCGAGTAGTGGGAGACACGCCCGCGGGGAAACTGCGGATCACGAAAGTCGCTAGCCACGATGCAAGTCGCAGAACTCTGTCGCTGGGGTTACAGTTCGGCCCCAGATCGGGCGCGTTGTCGGGGGTCGAATCTGCCCGACGGCGGCTGAAACTGCCGTCGATCATGCCGCTTCCCACCGTCTTTCCCGTCTACGGAGACCTTCGCATAACCCCTCAACCGCCCCCGCCTCCGAGCGGGGGCCTGCTCCTGCCCCTGCCTGCTTACCGGCAGCCATGGTTGTCGCCGGTTTCTGGTCAACCGTGACCGATCCGAGCAGCCTGGGCTTTACCAAAGCGGGTCCCCGCTCGGGGGCGGGGACGGGAAATTGAGTTAACCAAAGGTCTCCACCAGCGCTGTTAGCGTTGCACGACACGACGAGGAGCGGTGTATGCCAACGAGTTGGCGACGCTGGACACTGCGAGAATTGGCGCTCTTCGTGGCCGTCGCCGCGATCGTGTCTATGGCTGGGATGGTGGTCGGTTGTGAGGCCGGCATCGGGGGAGAGACCGACGCCAGCGTCGCTTCGTCCGGTGGTGACCAATCGCCTGCTCCCCCTGAGCAACAGCTCGGGGAAGAGATGGACGCCAGCGTCGCTTCGTCCGGTAGTGACCAATCGCCTGCTCCCCCTGAGCAACAGCCCAGGGAATCCGGCAATCTCCACCTGACTTTGAGCGCACCTGAACAGATCTGTGAGACTAAGCATCCCCGCCCGTACGGAATGACAAGTTCATATCAGGACGACGAAGGTGAGTGGATCGAAGAGACCGAACTTTGGGGTTGGACTGGCCTACCCAGCTTGCCAGTGCATTGGACAGTGACTGGCGGCGAATCGCCGTATGCACTGGTGGTCGACAATGAATCCGGTGGAGAACAAGGGGACTATCTTGGAGCAACAGGTACAGCCTTCGTAGGTTGCGGAGAGACCTCGGGCGGCACGTCCTTTGACCAATATGACGGGCGCATATACCCGGTTGACCTGACACTTGACTCTGGCTGGAAAACCATCCGGGCAATTGTTCACGACGGCGAAGGGGCAACGGCAGAAGCAGTGATCGAGGTCTACGTCCTGCTCGATTTGGGGGGTGGCACTACCGGCGACATCCTCTCCAGAGGTGAGACCTATCGTATCGATGGCCCACTGATGACTGCACCAGAGGCCTATGATGTCCGTGTAGGCAGCGTCGCCGAACGAGAGTGCTCCGAGCGCGATCCTGACCCCAGGTGCGGTGATACTACCTATGGCTACTCCATCGTTGGGACCGACGCATGGATTTCATTGTATGAGGGCGATGGCGCCCTACACGCTCGCTGGTGGCCGCCCCTATCGGAGTCCAGCCTGAAAGACGAACAGGACTCAACCGAATCCATCTCTTCGGCTGTCACCTCACTGGTCGAATCAATCGGGAAACTACCGAAACGTCACAAGTATTCGGAGTGAGACTACTTCCCTTCGCAACTATCGTTGGCCTTTCGCTTGCAATAGGATTTCTCGGCTTCTCAACTGAGGAATCTTCGGTCGCGACACGCACGCATCTTCCACCGATCCCGCGGCACGACTCTTCAGCAAGGGCAAGCAACAAGATGCACGGTTGGGCTATGCGGCGGCCGTCTCGATGTTGGCCAAGCGGGTGAGGTTGTAGGCCGCGGCGGTCAGTTCGAACCAGAGCTCGTAACGGTCCCGGCCGAGGCAACGCAGCTTGCCGGCGGCGGCGACCGTCCTGATTCAGCCGAAGACCCTTTCGACCGGTTTGCACTGGCGATGGCTCTGGCGGCAGCCGTACCAAGTGTCCGACTGGCCTGCAGCCGATAGCCTGCGTCTGAATTGGAGCGATCTCATGACCAACTTCGGACTGACACTGACCAACCGCGGCGTTGTCACTGGCGACTCCTCGCTTGAGGAGATGTATGAGCTGACACGCCTCGTCGACGCGGATGAGCGATGGGACTCGGTCTGGGTTGGCGATTCGATTACCGCCAAGCCTCGACTGGATGCGCTGTCGTTGATGAGTGCGTTGGCGGCTCGGACCGAGCGCGTTCGGATTGGGCCCGGCTGCTTTGCCACCACTCCGGTGCGACCGGCGACGCTGCTGGCCTATCAGCTCGCGGCGATCGATGTGATTTCCAACGGTCGGCTGACGTTTGCCGCCTGCATGGGCGCGGCCAACAACTCCGAGTTTGAGCACTTCTGCGTGCCCGCCGTGACCCGCTCGGGACGGATGGAGGAAGCAATTGAGATCATCCGTCTGCTCACATCCGAGGACAACGCCAGTTATCACGGCAAGTACAACGACTTCGACAACCTGACCATTGAGCCGCACTCGATCCAGCGGCCGATCCCAATCCTCGTCGTCTCCAATCCCAATCCCAGGGACGCACGAAATCGGGAGCGCGGCCTCAGCCGCGTGGCCAGGCTCGGCGACGGCTGGATGTCAACCACGCTGACCCCGGAACTGCTTGAGGAATACCTCGGCGACATCCACCGCCACGCTGACGCTGCCGGACGTGAGTTGCCCGATGACTTTGACGTCGTCGCGTTCCACTCCGTCATGATCGACGACGACCGAGACGCCGCCTTCGCCGAGGCGAAGCGCTTCCTCGACGACTACTACTTCCTTGACCACACGGAGGCAATGGTCCGTCGCTGGTGCTCCTACGGCCCACCCGAGCAGGCGGTCGAGGACATCCAGCGCTACATCGATGCCGGTGCAACGACCGTGCTGCTCAGGATCTGCAGCGGCGATCAGACAGGGCAGTATCAGCGGATCTCCGAGGAAGTCCTGCCAGCCTTCGTCTGAACGGCGGGACTCGAATCCGTTGCTCCCCCTTGCAATGGGAGCTGTAATGAGGTTGGTCGCCCTGTTGGGGCTACTTGAACCATTGGCCGATCATTGATTCACCCATTGACGACGCTCACAACACGCCTAAAACCTGGCGGGACAACGTCAGCCAAGCAAGCAATGGCGCTATCGAATGGATTCCAGCTTCCGCACCAGCCGTTCGACCTCGCCGAGATACTGCTCGACATCTTCGAACTCCATCGCCGCCTCGTAGAAGTTGATGTGCATGGTCTGCGCGTAGCCGAAGTGGAGGCGTAAGTCGCTGTCGCCGGTCTCACGGACGAGGCGTCTTATCACGGTCCAGAGATCGCGGTGCCCTTCGTGCTTCCAGCCTCGTGCCTCAGCCACTGACTTGACCAGCACGGCTGCGGCGCCCCAACCCTTCTCCGAAGCCTGCGGCAGATCACCGTCCGCCAGCAGCTCTCGCGCGTGGCGCAGATAGCGTGCGCTGAGTTCCTGGTAGTGGGTGACTTGCTCGGTGGTCATGGAGTCAGTCTATCCGCGCTGCCCCACTCGCCCGTCTGTACCGTTGCCGGCGGCTAAGATTGGGTCAGGAGATCGAGATGGCAGACAACCCAACAACCAACGGCGCGGACGGGAGCGACAGCCGCGAGCGGCCGAGTTGGTATGTGCCGATCCAGCCGATTCCTGAGGACGACCATCGGACGCTCGCGGAAGTCTTGTTGGATACGTTCGGACACGATCCGCCAAGGCTTTCGGAGGAGACTCAAGAAGAACTGGTTACCTATCTGAATCAGTTTCGGGTACCTCGCGAGTCTTGATGGCGGGTCTTCCAACGGATTTCCTAGGACAGCTGAATCTCGACAGTGTCTATCCGATTTCGCTGTATTCGCTGCGGCTGCAGGGAAGCGAGATTCCCGCCTTCGGAGACCGTTGCAAAACCCCTCAACCGCCCCCGCCTCCGAGCGGGGGCCTGCTCCTTCCCTGGCTTCTTACCGGCGGCTATTTTTTTTCGCCGGTGTCTGGTCAACCGGGTCCTTTCCGAGCAGCCTGGACTTCGCCAAAGCGGGTCCCCGCTCGGGGGCGGGGACGGGAAACTTAGCTATTCAAAGGTCTCCCTTCGCAGGAATGACGGAAGGAGATCGCGCTAGCCTGCGGGACATAGTGAGCGGAGCGGCTGATGACACGAGCGACGAGCCAACGCATTGACTCCAACGGAATCCGGATCAACGTCACCACCGACGGGCCCTCGGACGGGCCTCCAGTTCTGCTGATCCATGGATTCCCTGAGACTTCCTATGAGTGGCGAAACCAGGTGCCGGCGCTGGTCGACGCCGGTTACCGCGTGATTGTTCCTGACACTCGCGGCTATGGCGACTCCGACAAGCCTCCGGGACCGGTGTCTCGACACACGCTGGCTGCTGACATGGTTGGCGTGCTTGACCACTTCGATATTGACGAGGTGGCGCTGGTCGGGCATGACTGGGGCGGGATTATCGGCTTCAAGGTCGTGATTGACTGGCCCGAGCGGATTTCGAGCGTGGCGCTGATGGACACGCTCTGCAGCGTCTGGACGCCCGCCGCGGTACACGGATTCTGGTTCAAGGCGCGAGCGCTGCCCGAACTCTTCTACGCCGAGTACCACGCCCAGTTCATCGAGACGATTTTCACCGGCCAGTCCGATCCTGAACTACCCGGCTGGCCGTACTCGCCCTGGAGTGTTAGCGGTCGACGCCTGACGCCGAATCGTTGGGCGACCGATGAGGATGTCGAGGTGTACAAGCGCGCGTTCTCAGACCCGGACTCGCACGCCGCCGCGATTTCCTACTACCGGCACGCGCTGCCGTTCCACCGGATGCATGCCGACGAGAACGTCGCTGGCGGGTATCGCTGCGAGCGGCTGACCTCGGCGCAGGTCGGTGAGGTCTGGCGGCAGGGGTTGAACGACCATCCCTGGGGTCGCGAGTTCATGGAGTACGGACCGGAGGACCGGCACAAGCGATTCGAAAAGCCGGCGCTCTGGATGTACGGCAACGCGCGGCTCGCGCCCGACAGTCCGCCCAGCCGCGAGACGCCGTCGGGCAATCCATTCTTCGACCAGTTCCCGATGTACTTCCCCGACCTGACAGCGGTCGGCGTACCCGGAGCAGGCCACTTCTTCCCCGAGGAAGCACCCGACTTCACCAACAAGACGCTGCTCGAGTTCCTCGCGGGAGGGGAGGGACCCTCACCCTAACCCTCTCCCAGAGGGAGAGGGGATCAGAATCGCACCTCCTTCCAATGGAGAGGGGATCGGAATCGCATCTCTTGCCAATGGAGAGGGGACAAGCCCCTGAATGTAGCGATGAAGGAGTTAGCCAATGGATACCAACGAATCGACAGAGCTCGCGATCAAACTCCTGCGACAGTTGACCGATACCGTCGAGCAACTCAGCGGACTCTCGGACGAAGACCTGCCGTTCCCGACCGAGCACGGCTGCGCAATGAACGGCGGCGTGCGGCGACTGCTTGTACACAACGCCGAGCACGACCGGATGCACGCCGGCGCCGTCTCGACGGCTCGCTACACCGCCAAGCAGATGCAGGAGTCTCCGCTCGCGCATCTCACCCGAGACCTGATCTTCCAGCGAGCCGAGCTGGTCGGACAGCTCCTGCACATGGACGACGCACTGCTCGACGCGAAGGCGCCGAATGACGAGTGGTCAATCCGCGAGCACGTCGAGCACGTGCTCTACTGGGAGCACAACTCGATGGCGCAGGTCGCGTCGGAGATGAAGTCGCAAGCAGGCGCTGAAGCGGCAGGCAGCTGAGCTAGCCATCCTTGCAGATGCGCCTTGCAGATGCGTTGCCGGACTTCGGGATCGGATGGGTAGTTGTTGCGTACGTCGCACGCCGTATTGCCACGTCGGCGACGAGTTGTACTTGTGTCTGTTCTGCGCTTGCACTCCGGAGCGCGGAGTAGCGCAGCAGCGCAGCGCCGACGGCGCGGCGGGCGGTGGATATCATGGGAGCGCTGGTGAGGAGGTATTGGTATGAGCGACCGATATGACGTTGCCGTTGTTGGTCTGGGTGCGATGGGATCGGCTGCTGCCTGGCATTTGGCTCGGCGTGGACAGCGGGTGATTGGCTTTGACCGATTCCATCCGCCGCACACAATGGGATCAACCCATGGCGACACTCGCGGCATCCGCGAGGCCTACTACGAGGGCCCGTCTTATGTGCCGTTTGTCCGCCGCGCGTATGAGCTGTGGGACGAGTTGGCGGATCTGGTCGGCAAGCCGCTGTTCAGGCAGACCGGTTCACTGACACTTGGCGTTGAGAACTCGCTGCAGATCAATGGAGTGCTCGCCAGCGCTCGCGAGCATGACATTCCGATCGACTACATGGACGGGGCCGAGCTCAAGCAGCGCTATCCCGCGATCCTGGCGACCGATGATCTCGTCGGCATCCTCGAGCATCGCGGCGGCATGATCGACATTGAGACTGCGCTCAATGGCCAGCTTGACCAGGCTGCCTCGCATGGCGCTGAACTGCACTTTGACGAGCCGGTCGAGCGCTGGCTGCCGTCGGACATGGACGACCTTGAGTCGCCGATCGTGATCAACACGCCGAACGGCACGTATGAGGCGGAACGAATGGTCATCACCGCCGGCGCCTGGAATGCAGGGCTGGTGGGCAAGCTCAACTTGCCGCTCAGAGTGACGCGGCAGGTCATGTTCTGGTTCGAGCCGCGAGCCAATCCCGAGGCGTTCGAGGTCGGCGCGCTGCCCTTCTGGATGTGGGAGCGCGGGCCGCAGGACTTCGCCTACGGATTTCCGAACGTCGGCAAAGGCTTTAAGCTGGGCCATCACCAGCCGCTGGATGAGGCCGATCCCAACGGCTACAACCAGCAGATGACGCCCGAGGATGAGGCGAATGTCCGCGAATGGCTGGAGCGCACCTTCCCTGATGTCGGCGGCAAGCTGCTGCGGGCTGAGACCTGCCTCTACACGAGCACGCCCGACGCGCATTTCCTGATCGATATCCATCCCAAACGGCCGAACATCGTGCTCGCCAGTGCCTGTTCGGGTCACGGCTTCAAGTTCTCGCCGGCGATCGGCGAGGCGCTGGCCGACCTCAGCATGCACCGCGAAACCCGGCACGACCTGGATCTGTTCCGCGTCGACCGCTTCGTCGAGCGGCTGCACGACGAGGCGGGACAATCAGCGCAGACGGCAGCAGGGGACTAACGGGCGATGTCGCAGAGAGTCGCGATTGTCGGCGCGGGAGCGGTCGGCGGGTACTTCGGCATGCGCCTCGCTGAGGCGGACCACGACGTCCGCTTCCTCATGCGCCGCGACTACGAGGCGGTGAAGGCCGGAGGTCTGCACCTGACGAGTCACCTTGGTGATATGACGCTCGACTCCCCGATCATCGAGCGCACACCCGAGGCGCTGGCCGAGCATGGTCCGGTCGACTGGGTGCTGATCGGACTCAAGGCCACCGCGATTCCCGACATTCCAACACTGGTTGGACCGCTGCTGTCCGAACACACGCGTGTCCTTGCAATCATGAACGGACTCAGCGTCGACGAGGAGATCGCGGCCCATCTACCGGAGGGCACTTCGCTGTTCGGAGGACTGGGATTCATTGGCGTGATCCGTGGCGAGCCAGGCCAGATCATTCACCAGGAGTTCGGAGCGATCAACCTCGGGCACCACGGCGACGACCCAGACGAGCTGCAATGCGGCGTCGATCTGTTTGCAGGCAGCAAGGTCGAGATTCGACCTGAATCGAGCCTGCTCAAGGCGCGCTGGGAGAAGCTGTGCTGGAACATCCCCTTCAACGGTCTCTGCGTGATCGCGGGCGGAGTCGCGGTCGATCAGGTGATTGAAGACCCGCCGCTTTACGACGCGGCACACGAGATCATCCGCGAGGTCGTGGCCGCCGGTAATGCCGACCTGGAGGCGCACGGCGTTGCCGCCCGGATCGACGGCCCGCGGATCGCGCACTTGTTCCTCACCCAGACCCTCGGCATGGGCGCCTATCGGCCGAGCACGGTAATCGACTACAACGAGGGCCGTCCGTTGGAACTTGACGCAATCTTCCGCCAACCAGTGAGAAGAGCCAGCGAACTCAGCATGCCCTGTCCGATGATGTCGATGGTGGCGTCGCTGGTAGGGAAGCTGGGCGAGCGGTGAAGGGATGTGCTCCAGACGAACACCATTTGTCGAAGAGGTGGCTGAGCTATCGCGAGTAGTAGATACCAAGGCGGTCGTTGGAGGTGGCGGAGGTGGCGCGTCGCGTTTGGGCTATGCAGCCCTTGGTTTGAAGCGTCAAGCAGCGCGCTCGATCCTCTTGGCTTGGCAAGGAGCCTTGCGGGCCTGGGCGAGATCGGGGGCGGCCTGCAACTTGGCCCGGCGGTCAGGCGGCTGAGCCGATGGGTTTGACTTGGATGTGGTCGGACTTCAGGCGCTTCTGGGCGAGGTCGTAAGCGGCTTGTACGCGCATCCAATTGTCGGCCGTGCCGCCGAACGCCTGCTCCAGCCTGATCGCCAAATCAGCGGTGATCCGCTCCCGTCCCGCGCAGAGATCGGCCAGGTACTCCACATCCACCTCAAGGTGCGCCGCTGCGTCCGCGACCGACAGGTCGAACGGCTCCAAACAGAGCCCAAGCACAGCTTCCCCCGGATGCGGCGGATCGTACATCGGCATCGCAATCTCCGATCGATGTCCTAATGGTAGTCAGTCAAGTCCACATCCCGGACATGCCCGTCCTCGAAGCGAAACGTGATCCGCGACATGTGGCTGACGTCGTCTGCCCATTCGCCTTTCCGCTCTCCTTTGAGGGGATGCAACCTGAGCGAGCGGGCAGGAATGTCGCGTGGGCCGTCGCCCTGAGTCCACGGCATATGCAAACGCGGTCAGATGAGCCGATGATTTGTGGCGCGATGGCTAGAGGGGGACGGCGCAGCCGTCGGATCTTGGGTCGCTGCCTCCCCAGAGGACTCCGCTTTCGGGATCTCGGACGATGACCTGGCCTTTTCCGACGACTCCGGTTCTCATGGCTCCGGTGGCGGGCATGACCGGGTGACCGAGCAGGGCGAGCTCTGAGAGGACCTCGATGCCGAAGGTGTCCTCGACGTAGATGCGGCCGTTGGGCGGTTCTTCATACATCGAGACACGCGGCGCGTCGATGGCGGTCTGCGCGTCCATGCCGCGGTCGATCAGGTTGATCGCGACCTGGGACTGTCCCTGAGGCTGGTTCCAGCCGCCCATGACGCCGTAGCTGGCGAAGAGGTTGCCGTCGGGGCGCGTGATCATTGAGGGCATGATCGTGTGGTACGGCCGCTTGCCGCCGGCGAGTGCGTTGGGGTGATCGGGATCGTCAACGACGAATCCTGCGCCGCGGTTTTGCAGGCTGAATCCGGACTCTCGCGGGACGATGCAACTGCCGAAGCCTTCGTAGTTGGAGTTGATGAAGGAGCAGGCGTTTCCATCGCCGTCGGCGGCGGAGAGATAGACGGTGTCGGACTTGCCGGGCAGGAAGCCGGAGGAGGCGAGTTCAATGGCCTGGTCTGCACAGATCAACTGACGGCGTTTGGCGGCGTAGGCCTTACTCAACATCTCCTCGATCGGCACATCGACGCTGGCTGGATCGGCGACGAGTGCGCGGGCGTCGGCGAAGGCGAGGCGCAGAGATTCGATGATGATGTGCAAGACCTCGGGTGAGCGCGCTTCGTATTCGCCGATTTCGAAGCCCTCGAGGATGTTGAGCGCCATCAGGGTAGTGATGCCCTGTCCGTTGGGCGGGCATTCCCAGACTCGGTGGCGTCGGTAGGTGGTGGAGATGGGTTCGTCGAGCGTGGAGGAGTGGGTGGCGAGGTCGTCGAGCGACATGACGCCGCCGTGCTCGGAGAGGGCCTCGACGATTCGCTCGGCGGGGCGTCCTCGATAGAAGGCATCTGGACCGCCCTCGGCGACCTCTCGCAGAACGCGACCGAGCAGCGGATTGGTCCAGACTTGGCCGGCCCGTGGAGCCTTGCCACTGAGCAGCATGTCCTGTCCGGCGGGTCCCTGAGCAGCGAGCAGATCGGCCTGGAAGGCCCAGCCTCGGCCGATGGCCGGGGTCATGACGAAGCCTTGCTCGGCGACCTCGATGGCGGGTTGCAGCACGTCGGCGAGTGTCATGCGTCCGAACTGCTCAATGGTGTCGTGCCAACCCATTGCCGATCCGGGGACGGTGACTGCGTGCGCACCTTGGCGGTCCCATCCTCCGGCTCGTTCGACGACGTCGAGATTGAGCGCGGCGGGTGCTCGTCCGCTGCCGTTGACAGCACGGACGGACTGGTCGGCAGCGTTGTAGAACAGGCAGAAACAGTCGCCGCCGATACCGGTTGAGGTTGGTTCGGTGACGGCGAGTGTGGCGGCCGCTGCGACGGCGGCGTCGGCTGCGTTGCCCCCCTCGCGGAGGATAGTTAGGCCGGCCAATGAGGCGAGCGGCTGACTGGTCGCGACGATGCCTCGGCGCGAGAGCACAGGCGAGCGTCGGGATTCGAACAGGAACGGGTGATCAGGTAGGTCTGGCATGGGCACAGTCTAGGACGGTCAGGTATCGCTTAGACTGGGCCAGAGAATTTGATTGACAGGCCCGCTGCTGCAGGGAGCATGTGCATGACTACCGCCGCCCTTCCGACTGTGACCCAGGAACACGTCGACTTCTACAACGAGAACGGCTTCCTGGTGATGCCAAAGCTGTTGCCCGACGACGTGCTGCAAGCGCTCCGCGATGAGACCGACCGGATTGTCGCCGAAGCAGCCGGCTTGACCGATCACAATGCGATGTACGACCTCGAGGACTCGCATACGGCGGAGGAGCCTCGGGTGCGACGGCTCAAGTCGCCTTCGACGCACTGGCCGTTTTTCCGCGAGCTAGCTCAGCATCCGGTGCTAATGGAGGTCGTGACGGCGTTGATCGGTCCGAACGTCCGGTTGCAAAACGACAAGCTGAACATGAAGGCAGCCGAGTATGGCGCGCCGGTCGAGTGGCACCAGGACTGGCCGTTCTATCCACACACGAACGACGACCTCGTCGCTGCGGGCGTCCTGCTGGACGACTGCTACGCGGTGAACGGTCCGCTGCTGGTCGTGCCGGGATCGCACAAGCGCGACATCTACGACCATCACCACCCGGAGGGTCGTTACTTCACGGGCGCAGTCGAGCCCGAGGAGTTTGACTGGGACATGGAGAAGGATCTGGTCTCGCTGGAGGGTCCGGCGGGAACAGTCTCATTCCATCACGTGCGGACGATGCACGGGTCGGCGCTTAACCGGTCAGAGAGCCCGCGTCGATTGCTGCTGTTCGGCTACGCCGCCGCAGACGCCTGGCCAATCATGGGTCTGGGGAAGCTAAGCCTTGAGGACTATCAGGGCTTCATGTGCGCTGGCGAACACGTCGAGCAGCCGCGTCAAACAGCGGTGCCGGCGTATCTGCCCCTGCCAATCTCGCCAAAGCAAGGGTCAATCTACGAGAATCAGAAGACAGTCAAGACACGGTTCTTCGAGACGTACGAGGATCGAAATGGCGGGTAGACCCTAGTCGCCGTCGGGCTCGTCCTCGAGTCCCCACGTTGCATTTGCTTGAGGAATTTCTGGGAATAGCGAGCCTCCCATCCCGGTGAGCCAGGGCGTGTTCATATGGCGCGGTTCAGTCCAGGAGCTCCCGTCATACCCGCTGAGATATCCGTCATACCCGCGCTCCGCCGCGGGTATCTCGCTGTTGTCAGCGCAACTGTGTGTGCAGAACTCGACGAGAATGCCCCCGCATCAAGTGCGGGGCAGGCTGCGAGAAGCGCGTCAATGACGGAATTCTGACTCAGCAGATGGCTAACGTGATCATGCTCTAGTTGACGAGCTTGACGACCTGCGACTCTACGTCCGTCGGGATCCCCTGACTTGACCATGGATCATCCAAGCCAGTCGGGCGTGGCTCCCCATTTGTCTTCGGAGACGATTTCTTGGAGGGGTTTTCGGTTGAGGGGGCCGAAGCGGCCTCTGGGGTAGCCGAGGGGGATGCAGTAGACGACTTGGGCTTCTTCGGGGATGTCGAAGAGGGTCTTGACCCGTTCGTCGACGACGGGGTGGAGGGTAGTGATCGTTCCTCCGATTCCGAGGCCTCGGGCGGCGAGGAGCAGGTTTTGGACGGAGGGGATGACGGATTGGGCGTTGCCTGCTCCTGGTCCGGTGGCGCAGAGGAGGATCATGACGGGGGCTCCGCCGATTTCGTCGGCGAGTCTCATGGCGGACTGGCTGACTGGGTTCTGCAGGCCTGGATGGTCTCGGCCCTCCATGCCCTGGTCGGCGCGCTTGGCCCACCAGGCTTCGTGATACAGCTCGGCGAGGGCGGCCTTCTCTTGCTCGCCTCGGACGACCAGAAAGTGCCAGGGTTGGGCGTTGCCGCCGTTGGGCGCCTGGCGGGCAGCGTCGAGGATGACTTCCAGGTCCTCGTCAGAGATCGGGTCGGGGCGCATGCGGCGGATGGCTCGCATGGAGTACATGGCTTCGTAGAGCGGGAGACCGAGTCGACCGTAGCGTGGCATGGCAGGTTCCTCTCGTATCGGATGGGCGAGTTGCAAGTTTCGACGCTATCGTAAGCGTCCGACGGGACTTTCTCACGGAGATACCGGGTTAGGAGCGATAGATGGCACTGGAGCACATTCATCCTGAGGGGCTGGTCAACCTGCGATCGTTTACGCAGGTTGTCGCCGCGAGCGGGAGCAAGACGATCTATATCTCGGGCCAGGTGGCCTGGGATGTCGATGGCGGGATTGTTGGGGTCGGCGATTTTGCGGCCCAAGCGAAGAAGGCGTACGACAATCTGGCGATCGCGATTGCCGCGGCTGGCGCGACGCCCGCCGATGTGGCGAAGACCAACGTGTACATCGTGAACTACGACCCAGAAATGGGCCGCGCATTGAATGACGCTCGCAAGGCGGTCTTTGGGGGATCGACGGCTCCGGCGAGCACGCTGATTGGCGTGCAGGCGCTGGCGGCTCCGGAGTTCATGATCGAGGTTGAGGCGATTGTGGTGCTGGACTGATTGGAGCATTGGCAGGGCCGGCCCCCTCAGTCGCTTCGCAGCCTGCCCCCGGCTTGAACGGGGGACAGCTCCCCAACGGGGGAGCGATTGGGGGATGGCGGCACAGCTCCTCCGGCAGAAGGACTGGAACATGTTGAGGAGACGATGATGGACAAGATTTCTCTTGAGGACCGATTTGAGATCATTGATCTTTGTTCTCGGTACAACTACACGGTTGACCAGGTTGACGGTGTGGGCTGGGCTGACACGTTTACAGCTGATGGCATCTTTCATGGACCGGCAGGGCATGCTGAGGGTCGTGAGGCGCTGATCGCGTTCTGTGGCGAGCTGGGCGCAGCATTCCCGGGTGGGATGCACTTCACCGACAATCACCTGTTTGAAGTCGATGGCGACACCTGCGAGCACAAGTGCTTCCTGGACTTCAAGATTCCTTCGCCAGATGGGTCTGTGACGTCAGTGCTGCTTGGCTATGAGGACATCGTGGTCAAGGTCGATGGCGAGTGGCTGTTTCAGCGTCGTGATGTCGTTTCGGTAACTGGGTATGAGGCCTCGCTGCCGGAGTAGCTGCCGGACTAGCTGCCGGGCTCGCCGCCGGCTTTAGCCGCCGCCCAATCCTCCGAATTGCGGTGGCGGACGGCTGAGAATGGCGGCGAGGACGTGGTCGGCGTAGAGCTGACGGCCGAGGGCGTTGAGGTGAGTGCCGTCCCAGGTGACTTCGTCTTCGCGCCCGTCGGTGATTTCGTTCCAGTCGACCAGCGTGACCCAGTCGTACTTGGCTGCTTCTTCCCGGAGCATCTTGTTGGTGTCACGCTCATAGCTGAGCAGTGGCTCGCGAGGCGGGAACTGGCGGGTGAGGACGATGAGATGGCGCACACCCTCGGCCGCATCGATGAGCTTGCGGAAGCCCTTGGTATCGAGGAATCCCGTGCCGACGCCGTGGAAAATGACGGTGTCGCGAGGTCCGTAGCGCTTGGTCTGTTCGACAAGAATTTCGATCGCCCGATGGGCGAGGCGGCCGACTTCAGCGTCCACCTCGATCCCGACGTCCTGGAGTCGAGATCGCGCGCCGACCATGACCGAGTCGCCGATGGCCAGGGGCGGCAAACCGAAGCTGAGTTCGAGGGTTGAAGCTGCAGTGTGCGCCAGATCGGGCAGGCTGGGCGCGATCGTGAAGGTCATCCCTTCGGTCGCGGCGCCATCCCAGTACCACTTGGGCGACGCGTCGAGTGGGCCGGCTGGTTCTGCGGTGAAACGGATAGGGAAGTCGACCAGCACGAGCGAGGACCTGCACAACCGATTGATCACAGCTTCGTCTGGCCAGGTGACGCAGCCGTTGCCGATCTTCTTGATGTTTAGGAACGCGCATGGGGCAGTGCCTGGGCAGGGCACTTTGAGCTCGTCGCCGGGATGGATGATTCGCAGCACCTCATCCCCGTTGAGATCGATCATCCGGCTGGCCGTCATCTCGAACCGACTCATGATCCCGTTCGGCGAATCACCGCTGTTGACCGTATAGGTAGTGAAGTACTCGCCCGGTGGATATTCGACTAACGGTGTGGCGCGGGCAAGGCGGACGGCGGGCTCGGTGGGCTGATCCTCGACGCCTTCGACTGTTGTGGTCGCAGTGGCGTTTGTGGGCACCTCCTGCTCCGGCTGTTTGGCGTTGTCTTCGGCCCCTGGAATCGTCTTCTCGGACGTTGTTGCGACGGATCGGGTCCCTGTTGCTGTGCTCGGAGTGGCGGTCACGGTCGTGGTTTGCAGCAACGAGCGCTCTGCCCTCGGCGGAACGGTCCCTGATATTGATTCCTGGTTGTGTCCCGATTGTTCGGCTGATGCTGAGAAGAGGAGGTCGGAGGGGGAACGTCCGGGCAGAACGGTGAATCCAACCACGAGCGCGAGCAGGACGGCCAGTGAGATGGCAGCCGTGACCGTGGCGAGGCCACGCGGATTCGCGAAGGCTCCTCGGTATCGACCGGGATTCCAGAAGTCTGGTCGCCGCATCGGGGTTTCGACGAGCCGATAGCTGATCTCGGACAGGATGAACGTGGCGATCAGGCCGGTGAGGACCATCGCGACGGTGTTGGGGACGAAGTTGAATTCCCATTGCAGCGCCAACATGACGGGCCAGTGCCAGAGGTAGATGCTGTAGCTGCGCTCGCCCATCCATTTCAGCGGGGACAGCTCAAGCGCTCTGCCGATCAGCGAGCCAGGACGAATCACGAAGGCGACGAGGGCGATCGTAGAGATCGATGTGAGCAGCAGACCCCAGGGGTACATCCAGTCGCTCCAGTGGCGACCGATGATCATGATGGCGACCACAGTGACCAGTCCGAGCAGCGCGAACAGATCCATCACGACGCCGACAGGCCGGCCCCAGGTGTATTGCCAGGGCTTCCAGATCAGCCCCACCGCGACGCCGATGAGGATGGTGAAGGCACGGGGATCGCTGCCGAAGTAGACGCGGGAAGGATCGGTGCCCGGCGTGAAGAGCATGATCATCCAGATCACGGACAACACCGCCAGGGCCGCGACGATGCACCAGAGCCAGCGCAGATTGAGGAATCGCAGGACCAGGGTGAAGAGGATCGGCCAGACGATGTAGAACTGCTCTTCGACAGCGAGCGACCAGAGGTGCCGGAGCTGAGAGGGGCGTTCGAACATCTCGAAGTAGGAGACGCCGCGCACGATGAGGTCCCAGTTGGTCGCGTAGATCGCGGCCATGAGCACGTCGTGGAGATGCTGGCCGAGGGTGTCCTGAAGGACCAGCGCGGCGTAGACCGTGGTCACGATGAGCACCAGCACCAGCACGGGCAGCAAGCGCCGGGCGCGGCGCAGCCAGAACTGGCCGAGGTTGGTCTGGTCGCTGCGCTCGCGCTCGGCGACGAGCAGCGCTGTAATCAGGAAACCGGAGACGACGAAGAAGACATCAACGCCGAGGAATCCGGCGGGCAGCCAGGAGACTCCGGCGTGGAAGAGCACCACGGCCAGTGCGGCGAGTCCGCGAATGCCGTCGAGGCCAGCCAGGTGCGGCAGACCTCGTTGACCGGCAGTGGATTCTGTAGCGGAGACTTGGTCTGCCTGTGCCATCGGAGGCTACATCCGGAAGACGCCGAAGTTTGACTCTGGGATCGGCGCGTTGCGCGCTGCTGCGAGTCCGACTCCGAGCGCTTGACGGGTATCGATCGGATCGAGGATGCCGTCGTCCCAGATGCGAGCCGAACCGTAGTAGGCGGCGCCCTCCTCCTCGTACTTTTCCAAGGTGGGCGCCATGAACTCGCGTTGTTGTTCGGGTGTCATCTCTTCGCCCTGTCTGGCGAGGGCGTCCTGTCGGATGGTCAGGAGGACGTTTGCGGCCTGTTCGCCGCCCATGACCGAGACGCGGGCGTTGGGCCAGGTCCAGAGCAGACGGGGCGAATAGGCGCGTCCGCACATGGCGTAGTTCCCGGCGCCGAATGAGCCGCCGAGGACGATGGAGAACTTGGGCACCTCGGCGCAGGCGACGGCGGTGACCATCTTTGCGCCGTGCTTGGCGATGCCTTCGTGCTCGTATCGGCGACCGACCATGAAACCGGTGATGTTCTGTAGGAAAAGCAGCGGCGTGCCGCGCTTGGCGCAAAGCTGGATGAAATGGGCGCCCTTGAGTGCGGATTCGGAAAACAGAATGCCGTTGTTGGCCACGATGCCGACCGGATGTCCCATGACTCTGGCGAACCCGCAGACGAGGGTACTCCCGTAGGACGGCTTGAATTCGTGGAATCTCGATCCATCCACAATTCGGGCGATCAGTTCGCGGATGTCGTAGGACTTGCGCGTCGACTGCGGCACGATGCCGTAGATCTCGCTGGGGTCGTAGAGCGGCTCTTCAATCTGATCGGGCGCTGAGACCGGCCAATCGGCGCGGGTCTCGCTGCCGAGATTGGCGACGGCGGCTCTGACCAGTTCCAGCGCGTGTTCGTCGTCCTCGGCGAGGTGGTCGGCGACACCTGAGATCTGTGTGTGAACCAGTCCGCCGCCAAGTTCTTCGGCAGAGATTTCCTCACCGGTCGCGGCGCGGACGAGCGGTGGTCCGCCGAGGAAGATCGTGCCGACACCGTCGACGATGATCGCTTCGTCGGACATGGCGGGTACGTATGCGCCGCCGGCAGTGCAGGAGCCCATTACGGCAGCGATCTGGGGGATGCCTTGGGCCGACATCGTGGCCTGGTTGTAGAAAATGCGGCCGAAGTGATCGCGGTCGGGAAAGACGTCCGCCTGCATGGGCAGGAAGGCCCCGCCGGAGTCGACGAGGTAGACGCAGGGCAGTCGATTCTGAGCGGCGATTTCCTGCGCTCGGAGGTGTTTCTTGACCGTGACGGGGTAGTAGCTGCCGCCCTTCACGGTGGCGTCGTTGGCGACGATCATGATCTCGCGGCCGGCGGCGCGTCCGATGCCGGTGACGATGCCTGCGCCGGGTGCTTCGTCTCCGTACATGCCGTCGGCAGCCAGCGGCGAGAGCTCGAGGAAGGGTGAGTCGGGGTCGAGCAGGCGCTCGATCCGCTCGCGGGCGAGGAGTTTGCCACGAGCGTGGTGTCGGTCGACGCTGCGCGGTCCGCCGCCGGCGCGGACAACCGCCTCGTGCTCCCGAAGCTCGTCGACCAGGCCGCGCATCCAGGCGGCGTTTTCGTGAAATTCGGGTGAGTTGGTGTCGATGACCGATTGGATCGGGGTCGCGGCCTCAAGGCGCTGCGACAGCTCGGTGGAAACGCCGTTGTTCGTCATCGAGGACTCCCAGCGTCATATCTGGTACACAGCATGCCGACAGGGTATTGCGCGGTTAGACTCAGCCGCAGGTTCTGAGATAACCAGACTGGCAAACGACCAACAGACTGTGGAGCATAATGATGACAGCGCAGCTTTCTGACGGCCAATTCACGTATGCGGCGCTCGATATCTGGGAGCAGCTCCCGGACGGAGTGACGTTGGTTGAGTGTCCCGGCGTGGCTGTGGACGCCAATGACACCGTCTATGTGTTGACGCGTAACGTCGAGCACCCCGTTATGGTCTTCAATTCGGACGGATCGTGGCGTGGGAGCTGGGGTCAGGGAAATTTCACGGACCGCTCACACGGCATCTGGATCGGTCCGGAGGGTGATGTCTGGGGCGCGGACGACGGGACGCACACGATCACGCGGTGGTCGCCGGATGGTGAGTTGCTGCAGACGCTGGGCGATCCCTACAACCCGGCGCCAGCCTGGGCCGGGAAGCCGTTCAACCGTCCGACGCATGCGGCCGTGAGTCCGAAGACGGGCGACATCTTCGTCACGGACGGCTACGGCAATAGCTGTGTGCATCGGTTTGACGCAGACGGCAATCACAAGCAGACCTGGGGCACACCGGGGATCGACGCCGGCCAGTTCATCCGGCCGCACAACATCGCGATCGATGAGGACGGTCTGCTGTACATCGCCGACCGTGAATGTCACCGGGTGCAGATTTTCTCGGAGTCGGGCCAGTTTGTGACGATGTGGAACAACATTCACCGACCCGATGGCCTCACGCTGGCGCCGGACGGCAACATCTACATCGGCGAGCTGAACGAAATGGGTGGGATGCAGGACGCGCCCGGTCTGGGTCATCGCGTGAGCATCTACGACCGCTCCGGAAATCGGCTGGCGCTGCTGGGTCACCCTGATGAGGGAGACGAGGCAGGCAAGTTCATCGCCCCGCACGGGATCGCCGTGGACTCGAAGGGCGACGTGTACGTCGGTGAGGTCTGCAACACGATTCGTGGGAAGGCGCTAGGAGTTGAGTTGCACTCGCTGAGCAAGCTGGTGCGAGAGTAGCTGGGCTGTATCGGCTATCGCTTGAAGACCAGTCCCCGCGTCGAGGAGACCATTGAAGAATTCGTCATACCCGCGCTCCGCCGCGGGTATCTCGCTGAGGCCAGCACCAGCATCAGCGCTGCTGACCCGTCCGTGCCAGCACATCGGCCATGCCAAACGGATCGAGATTCCTGCGGCGGAGCGCAGGAATGACGGAGTTGGGGATTATGGGAAGACCTCCCTGAAGCGGGGACTGGGATCCCAGTTGCGATGTGCTACACGTGGTAGCGCAGGAACAGTTCCCCAGTCTCAGCGGACATGGCGTGGAGTAGGTGGAGTTGTTTGATTTCGGCGGCGCTGGGTTCGCCGGGCCAGCTGATGGCTGGGTGGGCGGATTGGCCTCCGGTGACTTTTGGGGCGAGGGTGAGGAAGTACTCGTCGACGCAGTCTTGGCGGATGAGGTCTCCGTTGAGCTTGGCTCCTCCCTCGACGAGGACTCGGGATGCTCCCAGTTCTGACTTCATGTGATTGAGGGTTGCGGATGCTTCATCGCCCTCGGGGACAACGACGACCGGACGGCCTCTTGATTCGAGTTCCTGGCGGACTGCTTCTGGGGCGGCGCTGGAGAGGTAGATGATCGCTTCGAAGCTGTGGTCGGTGAAGAAGCGACGCTCGGATGGGAGGTGTCCGCTTCTCGTCAACACCGCAGCGATGGGCGACGGAGACATACCTCGATCGGTTCGCCATTGCTCCAGCCTGGGATTGTTGAGGCGGGCTGAGGTTCCGGAGGCTCGGAAGGTGGCGGCACCGTTGAGGACGACGTCGAAGTGGACCCGGAGCTCTCGCATGAGGCGTTGATCGAGCGTTGAACCAAGGCCTCGTTCGGTACCGTCGACGACGGTGCGTCCGTCGGCGGACATGACCATATTGATGGCGACGAAGGGTCGGTCCTGCGGCGGATCGGGAAAGCTGAGCTGGGTGTAGTCGATCTCGCTCTGGTGCATGGGCTCATGCTAGGTTGCGGGCATGCCTGAGCACGAGGATCCTGAGGTTGATGAGGCGTCGGAACAGCCCGACCGCGATTTTCCAATCTCGTCCAACGCGCGATTTACGATCGGTGGCAAGCCGGTCGTGCTTGACGACTTTATCGACATCACAACGGGGGACGTGGCGAATCGTCCGGTGGTCGAGCCTCAGCCGCAGCCGGCCCCGTTGCCGAAGCAGGTGGTCTGGAATGCTCGGCGGCCGGTGGACGATTAGCCCGCTAGTTGTCGTCGTAGTTGGCTTCCCAGGTGATATCGATGGCGTCTTTGACGCTTTCGTGGGCGGGACAACCTGGGGCGTGGAACTTGACCGCTCGATCGGCTGCGGCTCGTTGATCTTCGGCGATTCCGGGGATGTGGAAGACGACGTGGATCTTGGTGATCCGGATGGTCTGGTTGTCATCGCCCTCGATGGTGCCCAGGACGTCGGCTTTGTAGGTGTTGGGGTCGAACTCGACCTTGCGCACGGACATCGCCCGCGCGAGTGTGCCGTACATTCAACCGCCGACCGCGGCGACGATGTGGTCGAGCGTGGCAGTCATGGGCGGCGCATCTTCGGGCACGCCGTAGTGCTCTTTGAGCTTGCCCTGCACTCCGTAGACGACTTGCTCGGGCACGTCACCGAGTGTGGCGTGGCGGAAGCCATCTTTGAGTTCGAGCTTGTTGCGTGAGATGTATTCGAAGTGGGGCATTCGAGGCTCCTTGGGAAATCAGCTGTTGGCCAACAGGGTACGCATTCTGTCGACGCCTTCGAGGATTTCCTCGAGGGACGCGGCGTAGCTGAATCGCAGGTATCCCTCTCCGAGGTGTCCGAAGCTGGTACCCGCGATCACGGCGAGTCCGGCTTCGTCGAGCAGGCGCTCTTGCAGGGTTCGGGCGTTGATGCCGGTCTCGGAGATGTTGGGGAATGCGTAGAAGGCTCCGCCCGGGTCAACGCAACTGACGCCGGGGACATCGTTGAGTTCCTTGACGATGACCTGGCGCCGCTCGTCGAAGGCGGTGGTCATGATGTCGACGGCTTCCTGCGGTCCGTCCAGGGCTTCGACGGCGGCGTACTGGGTCGCGGCGTTGGGGCAGCTATAGCTGTTGATCGCGAGCCGCTCGGCGAAGGGGAAGAGGTCCGGTGGGAAGACACCGTAGCCAAGCCGCCAGCCGGTCATCGCGTAGGTCTTGCTCCAGCCGTCGAGCACGATCAGTCGGTCGCGGAGTTGTGGGTAGTCGAGCAGCGAGACGTGCTGGCGTCCTTCGTAGAGGATGCGTGAGTAGATCTCGTCGCTGAGGATGACGACGTTGGGCCATTGCTCAAGACCCCCGACGATTCGCTCGATCTGATCTCGGGTGTAGACGCCGCCGGTCGGATTGGCTGGGCTGTTGAGGATGATCAGGCGCGTGTTCTCGTTGATCTGACTGAGCACCTGGTCGGGATCGAAGGTGAAGCCGTTGGACTCGTGTAACTCGATCGGCACGGGCGTGGCGCCGGAGAAGCGAATGACAGATTCGTAGATGGGGAATCCGGGGTTGGGGTAGAGGATTTCGGCGCCGGGCTCGCCCATGAGCAGTGCGGCGAAGAACATGACGGGTTTTGCGCCGGGCGTAATGAGCACGGCCTCGGGGTCGACGTCGGCATCATGGCGACGCTTGAGGTCGCGGGCGACAGCGTCGCGGAGCTCGGGGATGCCTGCGCCGGGGGTGTATCCGTGCTTGCCTTCGGCGAGCGCGCGTTCGCCAGCCTTGACGATGTTGTCAGGCGTGGCGAAGTCGGGCTGTCCGATACCGAGGTTGATGATCGAGCGTCCCTCGGCGGCGAGCCGATTGGCCTTGGCGAGGACTTCGAACGCAGTCTCGGTGCCGAGATTCTGCGCTGCGCTGGTTGGAAGCACCATGAACAACCTCCGAGAGGGTCTAACTTGCCATTCAAGCGTCCCCTGCATCATACGCAGGGACCTACCAGTTGCAGAACCGATGACAGAATCAAAGGCAGAACCCACGAGCGCTGGGCCGATCGAGGAAGACGCGCGGATCACGAACCTCGACGCCCTGCGCGGAGTCGCGGTGGCTTTGCTCGCTTCCGCTACGGCCCCTTCGAGTGGGCGTGGCGCGTCTTGACCTACCGTCGAATGCAACCGCTGCAGCGATAACAGTTGGCAATAGGCTCAGCGGGAAGAGCCGTCGGCTCGGCAGGAGGAACGGAACGGATGCGTTCCACGTTGCGAATCGTTGTCGTTCTGTGCTTGTGCCTCGCCGGCGGATTGGCGATGGCTTGTTCCGCAAGCGCGCCGGAATTGCAACAAGTAGCGCCGAGTATGGCGTCGGACGCTGGGAATCGCACCGGCCAAGAGGTCTTCGCATCGACGTGCGCGATGTGTCATGGCTCGAAGGGCGAGGGTGTCGAAGATTGGAGGGTGCGGGATGAGGACGGCCGCCTACCTCCGCCGCCGTTGAACGGAGATGGGCATACATGGCATCACTCGGACGGGGTGCTGTACGGGATCGTCAGTGAGGGTGGGTTGGGTCTTGGCTTTGGCAGCAATATGCCGTCGTTTAAGGATGATCTGTCCCACGAGGAGATTGTCGCCGTGATTGAGTTTGTGAAGACGTTGTGGGAGGGGAAGGAGATTGATGGGTTTCTGATATCGGATTCTCAGCGGGAGTTGAGTGTGGAGGATCCTTATCCGAACGGGGAGGTGGGTGGATTGTCGGCGGATTGACTTGACTGGCTCTATTGGTGGAGCCGCTTACCTCTACTGCCTGTAGAGGATCAACGCGGGCGACCACAAGGGTCGCCCCTACGGGAGACGTGCAACAGGATTGCGTGCAGGTCTCTCTTTACGAATGGCTTCACTGGCTAGGCTCTCTTGCGATCGCCTACGCGGGCTACGGGAGCCGACGAGGGCTACCACAAGGAGCGCCCCTACGGGAAACGTGTACCAGGATTGCGCGCTGGTCTCTCTTTGCGTATGGCTTCGAATGAAGTCATACCCCGACTGAACCAGAAGCTCTGAGTTGAGCGATGTCGGAGTCGGTGTAGCCGTGTTCTTTGAGGATGTCGTCGGTGTCTCCGTCGAAGATTGGGGATGGTCCGGTTGCTTGGGGTGGGGAGTCCGACATTCGGTAGACCGGTCCAACCATCCGCTCTGGGCCCGTGAGTGGGTGGTCAATCTCGGCGATGGCGCCGATGGCCTGGACCTGTGGATCGTCGACCATGTCCTCGGGGATGTTGACTTGCGAGGCGGGAGCGCCTGCGGCATCGAGCTTGGCGACCCAGTTGGCCGTGGTGTCGGTGCGAAAGCGTAGCGAGATTCTCTCGCGAACCTCATCGACGACCGCGGTAGAGCCATCTCCGAGCGGATTGAACTGTTCGGTATCGGTCGGATCGTCGCTCTCAGTTAAGCCAAGCGCGTTCCTGACCTGCTGTCGATTCAGCGGTGTCAGACAGCCGAGCATGATTGCGCCGTCGGAGGTCTGATAGCCGCCGTAGTAGAGCAGATATGCCGCGCCAATCGTGGATCGCGTGCCAGTGCGCGCTTCGAGCAGTTCTCGGTAAGACCCACCCTGGTCGCGAACCTGTTGTACGGCGTCGAGTGACGGCTGGAGAAAGGTGGCGTCACTGACCGGCAGCCTCGCCGACGCGAAATTCTGCAGTGTGAGCGCCGCACCGAGCAGCGACGTTTCGATGAGCTGTCCTCGTCCAGTCCGCTCGCGATGAAACAACGCAGCGCAGACTGCGACCGCACTGGTCCATGATGCGCCGATATCAGCCGGCGTCGTTGCCGTGATCACGGCGGGATTGCCTTGCTCGTCTACTTTTTCATCGCCAACCATCAATCCCGAGTAGGCCTGAGCGATGATGTCGGCACCCGCGCGTCCGGCCGACGGTCCTTCCGGACCGAATGCCGTGTTTGACAGGTAGATCAGCCGGTCATTGAACGAGCGCAATGATTCATAGTCGACGCCCAGCCGCTGCGGTACGCCCGGTCGAGCGTTGATCAGGAAGACGTCGAACTGCCGAATCAGGCGATACAGCACCTCTCGCCCGTCGTCCGTCTGCAGGTTAAGGACCATGCCTCGCTTGCCTCTGTTGAAGACGTGGAACGCCTTGGATTCGTGAGGCATGAACTGTCCGATGACGCGGGTACCGTCGCCCGCCGGAGATTCGATCTTGACCACGTCTGCACCGAGGTCAGAGAGCATGACGCCGCACATCGGTCCGGCGATGATCTGGGTGAGTTCAAGGACTCTGATGCCTGCGAGCGGACCGGGCATACGCGGCTCCTAGCTGTCGGAAGGCAGACCTACGGCGCCGGATGAGCGCAGGGCCGCGACTTCTTCGGCACTGTAGCCGTACTCGATCAGCACCTCGTTGGTATCGCCGTCGAGCGGGGGCGATGCCCCCTTCGCCTGGGGCGGCGTTGCCGACATGTTGAACGGCGGACCCACCATCTGCTCGGGTCCGGTCAGCGAATGTTCGAGGTCGACCATGATGCCCAGCGCCTGGACCTGCGGGTCGTCGATCATTTCCTCGGGAATGTTGACCTGGGAGGCCGGCGCGCCGACAGCGTCGAGTTTGGCGACCCAATTCTCGGTAGTGTCGGACGCGAACCGCTCCGAGATCTGTGCGCGGACGCGGGCGACGATCTCTGCCGAACCGTCGGCCATTGCGTTGAAATCGCCATCGTCGGTCGGATCGTCTCCAGGCTGGAGTCCGAGCGCTTCGCGCACTTGCTGACGATTGGGCGGCGTGACGCAGCCGAGCATGATCGCGCCGTCAGAGGTCTGGTAGCCGCCGTAGTAGAGGAAGAATGCGCCACCGACCAGGGCGCGGAGACCGCCTCGCGCTCCGAGCAATTCGCGGTAGCTGCCGCCGCGTTCACGGACTGCGGCTAGCCCGTTGAGGATGGGATCGAGCATGATCGCATCGGAGACCGGCAAGCGCGAGGTGAAAGCGTTCTGCAACACCAGTGCCCCGGCCAGCAGCGACGTATCGATCTTCTGGCCTTCACCGGTGCGCTCGCGGTGGAAGAGGGCGGCGCAGATCGCGATCGTGCTGGTGAATGACGCAACGAAGTCGGCAGGGGTCGTGGCTGTGATGAGGTCCGGTCCGCCGTGTTCATCGACCTTTTCGTCACCGGCCATCAGGCCCGAATACGCCTGGGCGATGATATCGGCACCGGCGCGGTGGGCCGAGGGTCCGGTCGGACCGTAAGCGGTGTTTTCGAGGTAGATCAGGTCGGGCTTATGCGCCCGCAGACTCTCGTAGTCGATGCTGAGACGTTCCGGTACTCCCGGCCGGGCATTGATCAAGAAGACATCCATCTCCGCGATCAACTTCTGGACCACGGCTTGTCCATCGGGATCCTGGAGGTTGAGGACCATGCCTCGCTTGCCGCGATTGAAGACGTGGAAGCCCTTGCTCTCGCCAGGTGCGAACTGACCGAGCAGACGCATGCCGTCGCCGGCGGCAGACTCGATCTTGATCACGTCGGCGCCCATGTCGGAAAGCATGACGCCGCACATCGGTCCGGCAATGATCTGTGTGACTTCGAGGACTTTGATTCCATCAAGCGCACCGGGCATTGTGGGCTCCACTTCTCAGTTCTGGTTGCAAAGAGGATAGGCAACCTATCACCTATTCCCCGCGATTGCCCGGATCGTGAGTCGATACCCATGGAGTATCCGTTGGCACCTTCCACTGGGGCTCATCTTGGGAACAGATAACGATTGTTGGGTCGAAAGCGAGATGCCCACGTTCAAGCCGGGGGCAGGCTCCGCGGCAAGCGGGGGTTTGACGGCAGTAGACATGCTGTGCGATCAAGCAGTAGTACCGATCGTGCCGGCGGTTCGGAGAGCAGCAATTTGATCCTTGCTGAAGCCGTGTTCGCGGAGGATTTCGTCGGTGTCGGAATCTATTGGTGGGGCGGAGCGGTTGGTTCCGGTCTCCGTCATTGACATGTTGACCAGAGGGCCGACGTGGCGCTCGGGGCCGGTGAGTGGGTGATCGACTGGTCTCATCAGGTTCATCGCGGCGACTTGGGGATCGTCGGGCATGTCTTCCAGCCAGTTGACGGGCGAGGCCGGCGCTCCGGCGGCGTCGAGCTTGCTGATCCATTCAGCCATGGTGCCGCTCGCGAGCCTCTCTTTGATCTGCTCTTCGACGCGAGCGACGATGGCATCAGCGTCGGGGCCGATTGCGTTGAAGTCGTCGTTGTCCGTCGGGTCATCGGAGATTTCGAGGGCGGTGCGAATCTGGTCTCGGTTCTGAGGTGTCAGGGCGCCGAGGATGATGGCGCCGTCCTTGACCGGATAGCCGGAGTAATAGATGCGGAAGGCCTTGCCCTGGTTGGGACGGCTGCGCCTCGCTTCAATCATTTCTGCGTAGGAGGCTCCTGCTGCCCGCATGTCCGACATCATCTGGCGCAGCGGCTCGAGCAGGATTGAGTCTGAGACGGGCACGTCGGCGGCCCATGGCGCTTGCAGCGCGAGGCCAGCTCCGAGGAGTGTGCCCGAAATGCGCTGGCCTTCGCCGGTTCGTTCTCGGTGAAAGAGTGCGGCGGAGACTCCCATCGCGCCGCCCAGGGCGGCGATGTAGTCCGACGGCGCGGAGGCCGTGATCTGCTCAGGCGCTCCATCCGGTCCGACCTTCAGATCTCCGGCCAACAGACCTGAGTAGGCCTGCATGACTACGTCGGAGCCGGCGCGCTGGGCACTGGGTCCCCGATCTCCATAGCCGGTGACGTCGAAGTAGATCAGGTCGTAGCGAAACTGGCGCAGCGTGTCGTAGTCCATCCCGATTCGCTCTGCGACACCAGGGCGCACGTTGGTGACAAACACATCGAAGTGGGGGATGAGCTGGTGGGCCACCGCCTGTCCTTCAGTCGTGGCCAGGTTGATGACCAGCCCTCGCTTGCCGCGGTTCAGGGCGTGGAATGCCTTGCTCTCACCGGGCGCGAACTGTGCGATCCTGCGCGAGGCGTCACCGGCGGGCGACTCGAGCTTGACGACTTCTGCGCCGAGATCGGCGAGCGCGACGCCGCAGTATGGACCGGCGATGATCTGGGTCAATTCGAGCACTTTGATGCCATCGAGTGGTCCGGGCATACGGGCCTCCTCAAGGGCTCAGGTTACGGGAGAAGGTTACGGGAGAGTGGCGCGTAGACTCTGATTGAACCTCAAGAGCGCAGGAAATGAGCGTCACGATGCCCGACTACGAGAACATTCTGTACGAACAAGACGGTCCGGTTGTCACGATTACCTGGAACAACCCGGAGACCCTGAACGCGATCACGCCGGCATTGGAGCAGGAGTTCCATCACGCGCTGGATGTGGCCAATGCCGATCCGACAGCGCGGGCGATCATCTTCACCGGCGCGGGGCGCGCGTTTTCCTCGGGCTACAACATCGCCGGCGGGATTGACAGTGAGGTTGGTGGATCGACGCAGCCGGTCTCTGAGCACCTGGAGCGCTGGTTCCGCTTCTCCTCGAAGAACCCCGACATGATGATGCATCTAATGACGCTGGAGACGCCGATCATTGCGGCGGTCAACGGCTGGTGCATCGGCGGCGGATTCTGGTACTCGCTGGCGGCCGACATCACGATCGCGACTGATCGAGCTGTGTTTGCCCAGCCGGAGGTGCGGATGATCTCGAACAGCTCGGTGCTGTTTGCGGCGCTGGCGGGCTGGAAGACAGCGCATCGGTATGCGTTGACCGGTGATCACTTCGACGCTCAAGAGGCGCTGCGAATCGGCGTGATCAATGAGATTGTCCCGGTCGAGGATCTGATGGAGAAGGCGGATGCGCTGGCGCGTCGGCTGGCGCTCGTGCCGTCGCACTCGATTCGCTACAACAAGCTGATTACGGCACGCGGCCTCGAGGCAATGGGTCTGCGCAATGCGCTCAATGTGGGTTCGATGCTCTCAACGATGGTTGAGGCGTCGGCCGATGGTCCAGAGGTCGCGCATCTCGACGCGGCCAAGGAAACAGGTGGTTTCGGGGCCTTCTTGCGAGCTCGAGATGAGCCATTCCGTCCAGAGCCGTTCGGTCCTCGGAGTGAGGAATAGTGGGGATTCCTAATTCAGGGCAACGATTAGGGCAACGGCCAGGCCAACGACGACGATGATGCCGAACATGATTCGGTTGAACTGTTGAGCGAACATCGCATCCAGCCGCTGCTGGAATTCGTCCTTGGTTGGATAGGCATTCATGGCGTCGGCAAATTCGTCGGCCTGGTTGTCGTTGGCTCCGATAGACCGAAGCACCTTTCGAATCCGAAGAATCGGGCTCATCACCGACATCGCTACTCTCCATGAATCTGGTGGCGTTTCTGCGTCTGGTAGCCTCAGCCTAGCCAGACCTTGGCGCGATGTCACTGGAGAAAGACGATGGTTCGCGTTACAGGACGCTACGACATTGACGTGGTTCGTCGCGAGTGGTTGGGGCGCAAAACAGCGGTTGTTCCCGGTAGGTATCCGGTTGAATATGACAGCATCCGACGACACTGCCACATGGTTGAGGACACGAATCCGCTGTTCCTCGATCCTCAGTACGGCAAGGAGTCGGAGTGGGGATCGGTGATCGCTCCACCGGTGATGACCCGCTACTTTGCCGGGTCAGGTGTGTGGCCACCGTCCTCGGACGAGGGCGTCAGCCTGCTCCTGCAGGTGCCGACTCGGGGAAAGCGAAACATCAATCTCAACACTGAGTGGGAGTACATCCGGCCGGCGAAGGTTGGTGATCACCTGTCCTCTCAGACAGAGGTGATTGACGTCTACGAGAAGTCAATCAAACTCGATCCACGCTCGGTCTGGATCAAGACGGAGATGCGCATCACCAACCAGGACGGCGAGTTGGTCGCTGTTGGCACCAATACGTTATGTACGCATCGGACTCCCGAACAAGTCGAATCGGAAGAAGGCGAGCGACCGCTATGACGACGAAACGCGCACCGAGCAGCACCAACAGCCCGAACAGCGCTGCGACTGAACAGACCTATTGGGACGACGTTCGCGTCGGCGACCTGATTGAGGGCTACGATTTGACGCTGGACTGGACCAAGATGGTTGAGCAAGTCTCGGGGTCACAGGACTTTTATCCGGTCCACCACGACCCTGAGTTTGCGGCCGAGGCCGGGCATCCGGCGATCTTCTACAACACCGGTTGGACGCAAGCGGCACTCTGCCGCGTCGTGACCGACTGGGCGGGACCGGCGGGCTGGATGAGCAAGTTCCGCTTTGAGATGCGGCGGATGAACATTCCCGAGGACCAGGTACACGCTCGCGGCAAGGTCACCGGCAAATCCAAACTCGACGATGACCATGGCGCTGTGGAGCTTGAGGTCTGGCTGGAGAATGACCGACTCGGCGTGACAACGCCGGGTTGGGCGACTGTGCGACTCCCGCTCCACGACTAGACCCAGGGACTCGTAACCATGACAACTATTGGGATTGTTGGAGCGGGCGCCATTGGCGGTGTCGTCGGTGGGATGCTCACTCGGGCCGACTACCAGGTGACGCTGTTCGACCACTGGGTCGAGCACATCAACGAGATGAAGCAGAACGGACTGCGCCTGAGCGGTCCGCTGATTGGCGACATCCGTGTGCCAGTCGATGCGCGGCATCTGTATGAGGCGCAGGCGATTTCGGAGCCGTTCGATATCGGCATCGTCGCGGTCAAGAGTTATGACACCGAATGGGCGACGTCGTTTATCTCTCCTCTGGTGAGCGATGAAGGGGTCGTCATTGATTTTCAGAACGGAATCAATGACGAGCGGGTGGCGGCGATCGCTGGTCGCGAGCGGACGCTCGGCTGCGTGATCACGATCGGCGCGGGAATGTACGAGCCGGGCCACTGCATGCGCACCGACACGCGCACCCTGGGCTTCAAAGTTGGCGAGTTGGATGGCTCGGATTCGGACCGCGCACGTGACATCGCCGCGATGATGAACAACGTCGCCGGGTCTGAATCAACGACGAATCTGTGGGGAGAGCGCTGGGGCAAGCTCGCGGTGAACTGCATGGCGAATCCAATTGCCGGGCTGTCGGGCTATGGCTCGGGAGAGGTCCGCGCCCGCGACGATACTCGCTGGCTGTGCATCCGCATCGCGGCTGAGGTGATCGAGGTCGGCCGAGCGCACGGTCACAACATCGACGGTGTCTGGGGCATCGACGCGCAGAAGTTCGTCGACGTGGCCAACGGAGGCGATTCGTCGGAGCTTGATGCCGAGTTGATCGCCGGCGCGCAAGCGCTGGGAGCCGGTCGGCCCAGCTTCCTGCAGGACGTCATCCGTCAGCGCAGGGTGGAGATTGATGCGCTCAACGGCTGGGTCGTGGAACAGGGCAAGGCTGTGGAAGTCGCAACGCCGGCAAACGCTGCGGTGGCTGAGGTCGTGAGGAGTTTCCCGGTCGGGGAGCTGCGCTCGGACCCGTCGAATTTGCAGATGATTCTGGAGCGCCTTGGCTAGACTGAGTTCGGGTGGACTTGGACATGCCTGTCAACCCAATTCGGATTCGTCGCAGCATCGTGGATATCGGCGCAAACGATGCTCAAGCTGACGAGTTCACTGAAGCGGTATCAAAAGGTTTTGAAGGCCTGGTCACCAAAGACGACCTTCGCCTAGAACTCCAGGCGATGGAACAACGCATTGTCAATCGGTTGCTGATCGCAATGATCGCGATCGCGGCGGTCATCATTGGCTCGGTGGCGCTGCTGACGCAGCTTTAGATGTCTACCGAAGGTCCAGTGACGAACCACCCAGTTGAGAGAAACGGTCGTAGCTGATCAACGGCACAGGCTCGAGGGGTCGTCGGGGACGATGAACTCGATGTCGGTCACGTCCTCGTCGGCGACGGTGATGCTTGCCGCTCGGTCCCATTCGATGGTGGCGCCCGTAGGGCTGTAGTGAATCCAACACCCGTCATTGCCCGTCCAGTAACTGAGTACGTAGTCTTCTGACTCCGGGACCACGATGGTGAACTGACCATTTTCGGCCGAGGCAGCGCGACCAAACCTATAACCGCTAGTTATCTCCAGATAGGCATCACCGGAGGGGTTACCCTCCCCTCTGAAGAATCGACCGCTGATCGTTCGGCTGCATAGGTCATCAGGGACATTGAATTCGATTGTCACAGGATGCATTCCAAGTGAGAGCAGTTGTCCGCTCTGCGTTGACGCAATCAGCCCATCTTCGTGATACCACAGGTCGCAACCGCCGATTTTCATGCGCAATCTGTACTCACCTGAGCTCGGCGCATGGGTTGTGAACGTCCCGGAAGGCCCAAGCGTCACAGATGTGGTCGACCCGGTTCCTTGAGCGACTAAGTCCAGTTCAAGCTGCCGATCGTCACCGCGTAACTTGATGACGTTAATCCTAAGTTCGTTCTCGCAGGCACCCTCGGGCAGCGTTAAGTTCAGATCGGACAAGTCGCGTGTGTCCAGAACGCCGTATTGACCCCACTGAGGCACTGCCATTGTCAGGCCACTATTGGTAGTGAGCCAGAGCGTGCAGCCGTCACGCGTGAGTCGAAGGTGCTGGATCGTCCTTGCGGCCACATAGAGTGAGAACGCGCCATCTTCTTCTACAACGGCGGTTCGTTCGAGCCCGATCGGAAGCTCGCCGTCATACTCTTGAGCGAAGGCGATGAATCCGAGCGCCGGGGTTCCATTACTCAGGCTGAGCGTCCCCGTAAGCAGTACATCGTCTTGTCTATCGTATCCCTGCTGTGCGGGCTTAGGCAGCGTAGCGCGCCAGGCCTCGAACTCTTCATAGAACGCCTCGACCGTGATGCCGAACGAGGCCTCAAACGCTTCGTGCCAGGTAGGCATCTGCACCCATCGTCGTTCCTTGCCGATCGACTGGGGATACAAGAGGCGATCGAAGTCAAGGAGCGCATCGACACCTCTCATCTCGACCAAACGATCGGCTACCACAGACCCAAGGTCATAGACCCAGTGATAGAAGCCGTTTTCTCCGGCATTCAGCGGCTCACTCGTTTTCGCTACGCGATCGATTGTCCATTGACGTTGATCCTCATACGACGCTTTACCGAACTCAGGTGGCAGCCTCCAATTCAGCCAGGTGGCGGTCCCTTCGCTCATCCAGGTCGGTGACAGATGCGGATGGCGTGTAGACAATTGATCTTGCAGTACGTGAAACAACTCGTGAGCCAGAGTTGGCGCCTTGTTGCCATGGCAGTCTGGCGGAGGTTGCGACTGCCAACCGCAGACCCACGCCCAGAATCCCCAGGGTTGAGCTTCAGCCTGCCAGCCTGTTTCCAACGTGCTACGAAGATGATCCGGCGCATAGAGGGGTCTAGGTTCCGCTCCTGACTCCGCGTGCCGAACGGCAGCGTCGATGCTGCCAAACAGCAACGCGGTTGTCTCGACGAAGTCAGGCTCGATCGCAAACTCCTCGGCGAAGAAATCGAGAAGGCGTCGCATGTCGGCGGTGATCTCTTCCCGTACCGACTCGGGGATATCCCCGACCCAGACGATGTTCGGCATCATGCCGGTTGGTTGCAGCCAACGCAGGTCTCGATTGACCGTGACGCGTAGGGCGTCGCCTCGACGCAGGGTGGACTCTCCGTTCAGCGGCGCGATTGCCTCCGAAATGCTGCTGCCAGGCTGATAGACGATGCCTCGTTCCTCGACCTCGATGCTGACCAGTGACGATCCGATGCCCCGCGCGACCTGGTCGAGCGGCCATTCGTCGCGACCGTTCCACGCGACCCAGTTCTCCCCCGAATACAGCGTCACCATTCCCTTGGCCGGCGTCAGCGGTCGCTCCCATCTGACCGTCCTGCGGCCCTCGATGCGGATCTTCGCGGCCATGCCGGGCTGAAGCGTTTCCAGCGTGCCGCCGACTTCGCGGATGGCGTATTGCCAGGAGCGTGAGTCGGCGTTCCACGTGTAGATCAGGCTGGAAGCAGGGATCTGTTCGAAGACATCGTCAACCGCTATTGGCTCAGCGACCCAGCCGATGAAGTTGTCGCCTGGCTGGAGCTCGAGGACTTCGGTGTCTGCGTCCGCCCCGAGCGTGGTCGTCGCAGTGGATAAGAGGCCCACAGCGACGCCCAACAGGACCAATACAGGCAGGAGCGCTCGTCTCACGCCTGAGCATTCCGTGAGCGATCGGGGCGCCCCTGTGTCCACCTGCACCATGGTCTACCCGCCAAACTCCGGGAGGACTTTCTCGGAGAAGTCTTCCATTGACCTGAGGATTTGCCCTCTACTGAGGAGGCCGTTGTATTGCCACATGAAGATCCAGGACACGGGGGTGACGTCCATCATGGCCTGGACTTGTCTTTTGACGCTGTCGAGGGTTCCGGCGAAGAGGAGACCGTTGTCGAGCTGTTCTTGCGGTGTCATGATTTCTCCTCCGGGTGGTCGGAGGGCTTCGGCGAAGCCGAAGGGGGCGAACCAGGCTCCGCCGGCGAAGGCGGCGGAGTGGCGCCAGAGTTCGAGGGCCTCTTCGTCGGTATCGGTGATAATCACGTCTCTGAGGACTCCCAGACCTTCCCCTGGCTTGAGGTCTCGACCGACTGAGGCAGCTTCCTCCTGGTAGACCTCGTAGAGGCGGTTTTGCAGCTCGGGGTACATCGGCGGGAGGATGGCGGTGATGCCTTCTCGGGCGCACCAGCGGATGGTTCGCTCGGATGAGGCGAAGGGCTGGAAGAGCGGCGGGTGTGGTTTCTGCAGCGGCTTGGGCACGACGCCGACCTCGCGCACGATGTTGTTCTCGTCGATGCCCTTGCCGTACAGACGGGTCGCTTCGATGTCCCAGGGCGTGCCGTCGGGTGGAATCTGCCAGGCGTCGCCCTGATAGGAGATCATCTCCTCGGTCCAGCACTTGCGGATGATGTTGAAGTGTTCCTCGAAGGCGGCGCGATTGGCGGCGTCGATCGCGTCATGGTCGCCGGGGCGAGCGGCGTGCACGCCGTGGATCTGCTGCGCCAGCGTGTCGACCCAGCGTCGCTGGTAGCCGCGAGCGAAGCCTGCCAGCGCGCGACCGCCCGACATGTGATCGAGCATGGCGATGTCCTCGGCGACGCGGATCGGGTTCTGCGCGGGCAGCACGAGTCCGAGCTGACCGACGCGGATACGCTCGGTCTGCATGGCGAGGTAGAGGTCGAGCATGATCGGGTTGGGCGAGACCTCGAAGCCTTCGATGTGGAAGTGGTGCTCGGTGAAGCCGATTGAGTCGTAGCCGAGGGCGTCGCCCGCTTTGGCGAATGCTGTGAGGTCGGCGAGCATGTCCTGGTAGAGCTCGGGACGGTTGCCGGCCATGCCGGCTTCGATGTCCTCGCGGGTGCCGACTGATGGGAGGAAGAAGAGACTGACCTGCATTGGTTGCGCTCCTGGTGGTGTTGCCCTCACCCTAACCCTCTCCCAGAGGGAGAGGGGATCAGAAAATGGTCATCCGTTCTCATAGGGAGAGGAGATCAGAGAGCAGGTGCCCCTCTCTCCCTATGAGAGGGGTTCAGAGACTGGAAAGGAACGATGACACGGCGTCGTTGAAATCGGCTGGGTTGTCGATGTTGGCGGCGTGTCCGGCGTTGGGGATGACGACGTGGGTGTTGTTGGGGATTTTGTTGGCCATGTAGTCGGTGCCGGCGAGGAACGGCTTGTCGTTTTCTCCGACGAGGACGAGCGTTGGCTGGGGGATGGTCGCGAGTGACTGGATGATGCGATTGTCGAACTGGGCGAGCATGCCTCGGGCGGCTTTGGCCAGTCCTTCAGCCGAGCGATGCGTAGAGACTCGGACTTCCTCGGAGCCGCCCAGCGCAGCGAGGCCATCGCGCTCGAGCGCTTCGGCTCGGGGGATCGCCATTCCCGTGTTCCAGCCCTCGCGAGCCTTCGGATTGTTGTAGCCGGGACCGGTGTCGAAGAGCATCAGCGCGCGGGTGCGGTCGGGATGGGCGACCTGGAAGGCGAGCGACATGTAGCCGCCAAGTGACAGGCCGCCGATCACGGCGCTGTCGACTCCCTCGGCGTCGAGGATGGCGGCGATATCGGCGACGGTCTCGGCTTCGCTGTAGCAGGCGGGATCGTCGGGTGAATCGGTGAGTCCGTGTCCACGCATGTCCCAGACGATTAGACGATGATCGGCGGAGAGGACATCGACCTGCCCAGCCCACATCTGTGAAGTGGCGCCGTATCCGTGGGAAAGGATGATGGCCGGGCCCTCGCCGTGTGCCTCGTAGTGGATGCTGACGCCGTCTCGATCGATGTTGGGCATTGGAGCGCCTCCGGATCCGCAAGGTGTAGTGGTCGTATCGCTGGCTAGGATAGAGGTCGAAGTGCTGGCGACGCGGGTAGCTGAGCAGGAGGTCCGCAATGAAGACTCCGATTGGGCCGGAGATTGCGTTTGAGTTGGGTGGTGTTGGGGCTCCGGCGATTTCGCCAGATGGGTCGGTGGTTGCTTATGTTCGCAGTCGAGTTCAGGAAGGCAAGCGGGGTTCCTGGATTGAGTGCGCTCCGTTCGAGGGTGGCGAATCGAGGCGGCTGACTTCTGGTGACTCAGACTCGGGTCCGGTTTGGGCTCCGGACGGATCGGTGCTGGCGTTTCTGCGACCGTCATCGGCTGAGGCGGGAGCGACTCGGCAGATCTGGTTGCTTCCGACTGACGGCGGCGAGGCTCGACGACTGACGAACCTGGCGCACTCCGTAGCCGGGTTTGACTGGCTGCCAGACGGCTCGGGATTGATTGCGGTCGTGGATATTGACCCTCATCGTGGCCAGCGCGACGGCTCAAAGACGACCGTCGTGCGTGACACGTACTATCGCGGCGATGTGTTGGGCTATCGCGAGGACGCGTGGCATCAACTGTTTCGGATTGACGCTTCGACCGGTTGCGCGCTTCAGTTGACGACCGGGACGTACAACCATGCGCATCCGGTGGTCTCGCCGGATGGTCGCTGGATGGCGTTCACGGCCGACCGCAATGTGGATCGTGAGCGGCGGCGTCCGTTTGGATCCGAGCTGTGCGTGATGTCGACTCAGGGCGTGGCTGGCGGCGGGCATGTGGAACGGCTGACGCCGGGCGTGATGTCGGCTGGACGGGCATGTTGGTCGCCGGATGGGCTGTCGTTGGCGGTATCGGTGACTGACAGGTCGCAACGCCACCAGGCGTATCTCGAGCGGGTGGAGCGCTACAGCGGCGAGCGGACCCGGCTGACGGACGACTCCGTCAATCCGCAGTCCGGATTCTTTCCGATCTCTGGCCCTCCGAAGATGGTCTGGACGGAAGACGGGATCACGTTTGCGGCGGATGTTCGAGGTCGGTCAGGCGTGTACCAGGTGTCGGCCGAGGGGTTGGGGGAGGCAGAGGCGATTCGGGCTGAGGCCGAGTTGATCAATGGGTTTGACGTGTCGGCGGATGGACGTTCGATTGCGATTGTTTCGACGACTCCCGACGCGCCAGGTGAGATTATGGCGATCGGTGATGACACGCAGGCGATTCTGACGACGGCGTCGGAAGACTTCCTCGAGTCACATGAGCTTGGTCAGGTTGAGTTCTTCACTGTCGAGCGTGACGGCTGGACGATTCCCTGCGGCCTCATGTTTCCGCCGGGATTTGATGCGGAGCAGTCTTATCCGCTGGTGATGGAGATTCATGGCGGGCCGAACGGGTTCTTTGGCGAGGGATTCAATGCGCTACACCAGGTGATCGCGGGCGCGGGATATCTGGTGTTGTTTGTCAATCCTCGTGGGTCGTCGACGTATGGGGCCGACTTCACGGATGCAGTGACCGTCGATTGGGGCGGCGAGGACTCGCTCGACTTGCTTGCAGCGCTAGATGCGGTCTGTGAGCGTCCGTATGTGGATGCCAACCGGCTCGGCGTGCATGGCTATTCATACGGTGGATACATGACGACCTGGCTGATAGGGCATGTCAATCGATTCAAGGCGGCGATCGCAGGTGCGCCGGTGGTGAATCTGTGGTCCATGTGGGGCGTGTCGGATATCGGGCCGTCGTGGGGTTCGTATCAGTGGGGCGACGTGCCGGACGACAACTTCGACTGGTATCGGGAGCGCTCACCGATCACATATGTCGACAACGTGCGCTGTCCGGTGCTGATCCTGCACGGCGAGTCAGACTGGCGGGTGCCGATTTCGCAGGGCGAGGAGTACTTCGCGGGCCTGCGGTATCGGGGGAAGCCGGCGGAGATGGTGCGGTTCCCCGGTTGTTCGCACTCGATGTTCAGAGTTGGCGATCCGGCGATGGTCAAGGAGTATTACGAGCGGATGATCGCCTGGTTTGATCGGTATGTGAAGTGAGTGGTCGGGGAGGAGTGCCTCAGTCGTCGCGATTCCCAGTCCCCGCGTGAAGCGGGGACCTGCCCCTTCCTGCACTGAGCTTCTCTGACGATGTGCCGTGCCGCCCGAGCGGGTCCCCGCGTGAAGCGGGGACTCGAGCTCGCTCCGGGTTGCGGCTTCTACTTCTGAGGGCGAGTGATTGCGGCGATCGGTCGGAGGGTTCGTCTGATGACTCTCTGGGCGGTGGCCTTGACCTGGATTGAGGGCGTCTTCATCCTCAGATAAATCGTGCCCAGGATGAGGCTGATGGCGATGGACGACAGGCCCATGATGACAAGGACGTCCTGCTCGCCGATGATGTCGGCGACTGCTCCGAAGCCGAGTCCGGTGAAGGACTGGACCCCGAAGGGGAGGAATGTGAGGGCGGTGACTCGTCCGTGGAACTCCGGTTCGGACTGGCGGATGACCTCGGCGGTGTTGAGTGTCTGGAAGGCAGAGAAGCCGGAGCCGACGAGGAAGATGACGGGCAGCATGACGAGCGCGTTTGGAGTGACGCCGAGCAAGGCGACACCGAGACCGAAGGCGCAGCTCATGACGAGCAAGACGCCTCCCGACCAGCGGGTACCGACGACACCGGCGACTGAGAGTCCGACGATGAATGAGCCGACCCCCATGGGCCAAGAGACCAGGCCGAGGTTTCGGGACTCGATTCCGAATGCGTTTTCGAGCAGTCCGGGCAGGACGTTCTGGTAGGGACCGGCCGTGGCTGAGACGAGCAGCAGAGTCGCGAGCAGGACTCGGAGTCTCGGTTGTCGCCAGGCGTAGCGGAGTCCGAGCAGCAACTCTCGGGTGACGGAACCGCGGGGAACGTTGCGCGGGCTGCCCGGCGGCATCAGGAACAGGGAGAAAATCGTGACAACGAGGATGCCGGACATGATGAAATATGCACCATCGGCGCCAATAAAGGGCGCGAAGAGCAGGAGCGAACCGATCACGGGACCGACCGACTGGGGGAAGGTAAGTCCGGTCTGCAGCAGCGCGACTCCGTTGCCGACGAGTCGTGGCGGGACGATATCGGCAACGTAGGCTCGGCGGGATGGGCCGGTGAAGGCGAAGCATGCGCCGAGGAAGAGGGTGCTGACGGTCAGCCAGATCACCTCGATGCGGCCGATCAGGATGAGAAACCCGATCAGCGCGTAGTTGATCGCGATTGCGGTCTGAGCGAGGGCGATCAGGCGTCGCTTGGAGAGGCGATCGGTGAGTGCGCCGGCGAACGGTCCGATAAAGAACCAGGCGAGGCCGTTGCCGGCCATGGCGATGGCGACCGACGAGTTGGTTCCTCCGAGGTCGTAGGCGACGATCGGCAGGACGGTGAAGTTCATCGAGAAGGCCATGAAGGCCATCACGGTGAGCAGCCAATGGAGACGGAAGATACCGACGCCGAAGGCTTCGAATGTTTGTCCAATGCCAGCGCGAATCATGTCCCGTGATCGTATGCTGTGCGGCAGACTGAGTCGCGTGAGCCCTCACCCCGACCCTCTCCCAGGGCGAGAGGGAGTTGGAGACAGCCAGATGGACGTTGACCGTGCGATCCGCGAGCGTCGGACGATCGGTGTGTTCTCCGATCGCCACGTTGCGCCAGGCGTGATCGAGGAGCTGATTGATGCGGGGCGCTGGGCTCCGAATCACAAGCACACGGAACCGTGGCGGTTTCACGTGGTCTCGGGTGCGGCGCGAGCGGAGATGTGCGACGCGATTCTCGATGGCGGGGGCGAGTTTGCCAAGGATCCGCGAGGCAAGCTGATGCGGTCGCCGCTGTTCGTCGCGGTGACGCAACAGGCGGTGTTGGATGATCCAGTGCGCGATCGGGAGGATTATGCGGCGGTCTGCTGTGCAGTGCAGAACATGATGCTGGCAGCGACGTCAAGGGGGCTGGCGACGAAGTGGAGCACCGGAGCTCTGGCCGAGAATGTCGCGGCGAAGCGTTGGTTGGGGATCGGCGAGGACGACCGGATTGTCGCGTATCTGTATCTGGGCTACCCAGCGGAGGAAATGCGCGAGATGCCAGCGGAGCGGCGACCGGCTGAGGTCGTCTGGCGGGGGTAAATCTCCATCGCCGCGCGACAACACACCTGCTATCACGGCTCGGTTCTCCCCTTGTAGATTCGGACGCCTCACCCGGTTTCCAGTCCGTGCGTGAAGGAGGCTCTTGAGCAATTGCTCTCCCGCGGAGCGAACATTGCGAAGGTTGCGATCGGAACGAGCTCCCCCTTTGGGGGAGCTGGCGCGAAGCGCCTGAGGGGGCCCGCCAGTGCGGCGACCAGGGAGAGCAGACCCCCGCATTCGCGGGGGAATTGCATAATCCCTTTCCCCCCTGGGAGGGGGAGCAAATTTGCGGGGCGGCTAGCTCAAGCTCTTGACGAAATCCGCGATGGCAGTTGCCGCCAGCTCACGGTTGCTTTCCTCGGTGTGGCCAGAGCGTTTTCGCGGGATGAGGCCGTGGTTTCCGTCGGGGATCCAATGGAGTTTGATGTTGGGTGAGAGGTCGTAGGCTTCGACTTCTTCTCGGGTGCCGTATTCGTCCCGTTCTCCCTGGATGATGAGTGTGGGCGTGGCCATTTGTTCGAGGTGGAACGTAGTTGCTCGCGAGGGATCATTGGGTGCGTGGAAGGGGTAGCTGATACAGACCATGCCGGCGGGTTCGGCGGCATCGGCGATGTAGCTGGCGATGCGCCCGCCCATGCTGCGTCCTCCGATGAACAGTTTTGAGGTTGGCACTCCCTGCTCTGCGAGCTGTTGCATGACCTGGATCCAGGTCCCGGCGAGCACATCTTCGGCGTCGGGCGGCCATGGACGGCGGCCGGTCTCCATGGCTCGGCGCATGTAGGGGAAATCGAAGCGGGCGACGCGGACGCCTTGATCGGCAATCAGCTTTGCCAGTGCGGCGGTGTTGGGATGGCTCGTCGACGCGCCGGCGCCGTGGGTCAGCGCCAGAGTTGGGGCTGGCGGTGACTTGGGTAGATTCCAGGTCAGCGGTGTTTCCATGGGGAGCCCCCTCCGTCACTTCGTGACACCTCCCCCAGAGGGGGAGGTCTAGCCTAGGTCTCATGACATCTCCGCCAATGGGGGAGGTCTAGCCCAGGTTTCGTGACACCTCCCCCAATGGGGAAGGTCTACCTGGTGCGGGCGATGATTGGGGCCATTTCGTCGACGAGATCGTTGGCGGCAGCGGGATCGAGCGCGGTCAGCGCCAGGTGATCAACTCCGTGTGCCTGAGCGTTCTCGGACTTTTCGATGATCTGATTGGGTGTGCCGATGATCATGTCATCGAGACGGTCCTGGGTGATGAAGCGGTCCTCGCCGTCTTTGAGGTAGCTGTAGTGACCTTCGTGGACATCGAGGTAGAGGCGGTCGAGAGGTCGTCCGCGGTCTTCGGCGTACTTGGTGATGTACTGGTTGTACTCGGCTGCGGCGTCGGGGTTGACGCCCTTGAGGTTGCCTCCCCAGCCGCCGTACTCGGACTCCCAGAGCGTGTGGTTGTAGACGGCGGCGACCGCGCCGGCACGGTGGATGACACGTTCGGACATGATGTCCTCGCCCTCCTGCATGACGCAGGCGCCGGTCAGACCGACGGTGTATGGCTTTTCGGTTGCGCGTCCGGCGGAACGGGCGGCATCCTCGATGATTGGGAATGCTGAGTCCAACCATGGCCCGGTACCTGAGGTGACGAAGCCGTCGCCGACCTCGCCGACGACCGCGGTTGCTCGCGGTCCATTGGCGGCGATGTAGACCGGGATGTGATCCTTGATGTTGTAGAAGTCGGGATGATCGGGGTGAATCAGGCGAATCCAGGTCTCGCGGCCGGTGACATCGTCGGTGTGGAGGATGTCGTTGCCGTCTAGCAGGTCTCGGACTTGCTGGGCGTACTCGCGAAACTTCTTGACCGGGTACGAGGGCAAACCCATCGTGTTGCGTCCGGTGTATCCGGTGCCGAGCGCGAGGATCGTGCGGCCGGGCGCGAGTTTGTTGATCGTGGCGATCGCTGATGCCGTGACAGGCGCGATTCGATTTGATGGAATCGAGACCAGCGTGCCGAGTTTGATCGTCGATGTGCGCTCAGCGGCCAGCGCCATGGCGGCGTAGCAGTCGGACCAGATCAGTTGAGAGTCGGGGAACCACGCGTGGGTGAAGCCCGCCTCCTCGGCGCGGACGACTTCCTTCCACATGTCGATGTAGGTGGGTACGAGCAGTCCGTAGTCCATGCTGACTTCCAATCTGGCGTTAGCTGCGCTTTTGGATGACTTCGCGGGCGAAGTCGTCGATGATTTCTCGGGCTCCCGCGGGATCGTTTGCGGTCAGGGCGATGTTGTCAACTCCGATGGACTCGAGGTGCTCCAGCTTCTCGATGATCTGCGGTCCCGTCCCGACCAGACTGCGCTCCAGCACCTGTGGCATGACGAAGCGCTCCTCGCCGGGCTTGAGGTAGACCATGTGGCCCTCGTGGACATCGAGGTAGAGGCGGTCGTCGGGCGTGCCTTTGGCGGCCGAATACTCCTTGATGTAGTTGTGGTACTCGCCGGCGAGGTCAGGATTGTCCATGCCAAGGTTGGCGCCGGGGCCGTAGGCGGCTTCCCACATCGCATGAATACCTGGCACCATGCCTGGACCGAGAATCTTGGTGACCCGCTCGGACTCGAATGTCTCGCCGTCTTGCAAGACGAGACCTGATGTGAGACCGACCGTGTAGGGCTTCTCGGTCGAGCGTCCGGCGGCTTCTGCTGCGGCGGCGATGGCCGGGAAGGATTGCTGGGCGTTCAGTCCCATGCCGGTCGTGACCCAACCGTCGCCGGCCTGTCCGACGACCTCGAGGGCGCGGGGACCGTTGGCGGCGACATAGATGGGAATGAAGTCGTCGAGGTTGAGGAATTCGGAGTGCTGACCGTGGATGAGCCGAATCCAGCGCTCCTGGCCGGTGACGTCGTCGGTATAGAGCACGTCCTCGCCGTTGAGCAGTCCACGAACTTGTTGGGCGTACTCTCGGTAGCGCTTAATCGGATAGGCGGGCAGGCCCATCGTGTTGCGTCCGGTGTAACCGGTGCCGATGCCAAGGATGATTCGTCCTGGCGCGAGCTTGTTCAGGGAGGCGACGGCGGATGCGGTGACGGGCGCAATCCGGTTGGAAGGAATGGCGACGAGGGTGCCGAGCTTGATCGTCGATGTGTGGTGCGCCGCCAACGCCATGGCGGCGTAGACATCGGAGTAGATCAGCTGCGAGTCGTAGAACCAGGCGTGGGTGAAGCCTGCGGCCTCTGCTCGTTGGACCTCCTCGAATGCGTTGATCCAGCTGGGGATTCCGATTCCGTAGTGCATGATCGTCTCCTTGGTGTAGGCGAATGGGTTGATGTGTGCTGAGACAGCCCCCTCAGCCCCTTCGGGGCAGCTCCCCCAGAGGGGGAGCGTTTACCTCAACTGGTAGGTCGGTGGCCTTTTCCAGACGTCGGTGGGTGGGTTTTCTTGTTGGGCGAGGAGCTTGTTGCGCAGTGCTTTGTCGAGCTTCTTGCCCTGTTGGATGACTTTTCGATCGGTCCGTTCTTTGGCCTTGTTCTTGGCGACGGTGGCAGGATTGGGCCGTTTCTTGGTTCCTCGCGACGCCTTGACGACGCCCGACTTCTGCAAGCTCTTGAGGTGAGCCTGGACGTTTCCGTCTGCGGCTCGGCGCAGGCGCTTGTCGATGCTGTCTCCGTAGATCGTCTCCATGATCTGCCACGAGGTCTTGGGCTCGCCGTCCTGGAGTTGCTCAAGAATCTGGTCTTCGCGCATCTGGCGATGATTGACGTACATCTCGAGCCGGTCGCGCGCTTTGGCGTCGTCGGTGTCGCGGATGAGGGGACCGTGTCCGGGCAGGAGGGTGCGAATGTTTGGCAACTCCAACAGATTTCTCAGCGAGGCCATGTACGAATTGACGTCCCCCACGACTGTGGTGGTGTTGCCGAGGATGGTGTCTCCCGTGAACAGGATCCCTTCTTCTTCGATGTAGTAGCAGAGTGAATCGATTGAGTGACCGGGACTACCGATCACCTGCACGCGGAGTCCGTTGTCGAGGTTGATTTCGTCGCCGTCGGTGTATGTTTTGACGCCCTCGTTGTTCTTGGGGAGCTGCTTCTTGAGCAGTTTGAGGCCGTTCTCGGGCACGGCGATTTCGGCCTTGAGGTGCTCACGCACGTGCTTCAGGTTGCCCGAGTGGTCGAAGTGATGGTGCGTAATCGCGGCGACGCCGATTTCGGAGTGGTCGATCGCGGCGAGGTATCCACGCAGCATCCAGCGGAACTTGTCGATCGCCTCGCCGGAGTCGATTGTCAACGTCTGGCCGCCGCGTTGGCCGATGATGTAGATGTTGGTCGAGGTGGGGCGCATCGGCTGGTCCTCGGGGACGGGGACCATGCGGACGTTATCGCTGATCTTCATCTCTTGGCTCCTTACGTGTCTTCATCACGTGGCTCCTTATGCGTGGCTACCGATGGGGAGGCCGGCGACCTGTGGGGCGACATCTCGGGCGAGGAACTCGGGCACGTCGTCGCGGTCGAACATGAAGTGCTGGAACTGGACTTCGGCGACACCGGCTTCGGCCAGTTTGCCGAGGGCGTCGACGACCTGATCGGCTCCGCCGACGAGTCTGCCCATTGCGTTGAACTCGGTCAGAAATTCGTCCAACGGCTGTCCGGGTCGGCCGAACATGCCTTGGGCGAACCTGCCTCCGGCCTCGACCAACTCGGGTGGGCCGACAGCGTGGAACATCATCATTGAGTGTTCAATCTCGTCGGGATCGCGACCTATGGCGTCGCAGGCGCGAGCCATGACATCGCGCTTGTGCCCGTAAGCGTCGGGAGTGAGCGAGACGCAATTCCACTCGCTGGCGTACTTGGCGGCCATTGGAATCGTGCGCTTCTCGCCACCTCCGCCGATCAGGATTGGCGGGCGGCCTGTGTCGGGAATCGGTAGGCAGTCAGCATTGTTGAGCTTGTAGTACTCGCCGTGGTAGCTGGACGGTCCGGGGCTCCAGAGGGCCTGCATCATGAGGATTGCGTCTTCGAGGCGGTCGAAGCGTTCGCGGGTTGAAGGGAAATCGAGGCCGTAGGCATCGTGCTCGGGTTTGTTCCAGCCTGCTCCGAGTCCCATGACGAATCGGCCGCCCGACAAGTGGTCAATCTGGGCTGCCATCCGCCCGACGTCGACTGGGCGGCGAAAGGTGACCGGTGTGACCATTGGTCCAAAGCGCAGGTTGGAGGTCTCCTCGGCGGCCATGACGAAGCTGAGGAAGCACTCGAGGCTGTCCTGCTGGCTCGTCTCGATCGGTCCGGTGAAGTAGTGGTCGCTGCGGAAGAGGGAAGGGAAGTCGAGCCGGTCGGCGAGTTGCAGAATGTGTCGCCATCGCTCCCAAGTGAGATTGTTCTGTCCTTCGACCATCAGGGCGACGCGCATTGGTGCTACTCCTGCCACGCGCATCGGCGATGCGCCGGTGTTGGCATGGTAAGGGGGAGTCGGCGCTAGCGAGGGAAGGCGATGGCGTCGTCGAGGACGATGACGTCGACTGGATCGTCGGGATGCCAGACCACTTCGGTTCGGAGTCTGGCTTCGACTTCCTGGCCTGATTGCAATCTCACTCGAACGACTTGATCGTGGCCGTAATATTCGCTGCTGATGACGTTGGCACATTCGGGCCCAGGGGAGCGGCATGGCCTGAGGGCGATTTGCTCGGGACGCAGCAGCACATCGATACTCTTGCCCGTCGTCTCCTCCGCCGGGTTCACGACGACGAATCCTAGCTCAGTCTCAGCGCCTCCGCGGACCCGTTCTCCGGGCAGGATGTTGGCGTCGCCGACGAATGTGCCGATGAACCGGGTTTCGGGTCGGTAGTAGATGTCATCGGGCGCGCCGATCTGCTCGATCCGGCCGTTACGCATGACGGCGACGCGGTCGGCGAGGGAAAGGGCTTCCTCGCGGTCGTGGGTGACGAATACTGCGGCGGTATTGGCGTGTTTGAGGATGTTGCGCATGGCGAGTCGGAGATTGGCGCGGAGATTTTGGTCGAGGTTGCTGAACGGTTCGTCGAGCAGGACGGCGGCCGGTTGTGGGGCGAGCGCTCGGGCCAGCGCGACTCGCTGCGCCTCGCCGCCGGAGAGTTCGTGTGGATAGCGATCGGCGAAGCCGTCGAGTCCGACCAGCTCAAGCATGTGGCGGACTCGAATCGGTGTTTCCGCCCGCGAAAGTCGACGTAGCTGCCTGGTCCACCAGGCGTGATGACCATCGGGCAGGCCGAAGGCGATGTTCTCGCCGACGCTGAGGTGAGGGAACAGGGCGAAGTCCTGTGCGACCATCCCGATCCGACGCTGCTCGGGTGAGCGCCACAGAGCGGGACCGACTGCGGTCTCGCCGTTGATTTGGACTAATCCCTGATTTGGACGCTCGAAGCCGGCCAGGACGCGCAGGGTGGTTGATTTGCCGCAGCCGCTGGGACCAAGCAGGGCGAGAATCTCTCCCTGTTCGACCTCGAATGAGACGTCGTTCACGGCGTCGGTCCCGTCGAACGACTTGGAGATCTCGCTCACGACTAGCGCGGGAGTGGTGTCCGGTTGGCTAGGCTCGGAGTTCACGGTCGCGTCCGAACAGGATCATCATTGGTAGTGCGGCGCAGGCGAGCAGGAGCAATGCTGCGGCTGAGGCGCGGGCGAAGAACACGTCTTCCTGGTGTCCCCAAAGGGTAGTCGCCAAGGTGTCGAACTCGATCGGCGCGAGGAGCAGGGTCGCGGGCAGCTCCTTCATGGTCGTCAGGAAGACGAGGGCGAACGCTGCCAGCACGCCTGGTGCGATGAGCGGCAGAGTGATGCTGTAGAAGGTTTGCCAGGGAGTGCGATTGAGTGAACGAGCCGCTTCCTCGAGTCCTGGCTGCACGCGGACCATTGAAGCGCGCACACCGGAAATCGCCTGCGGCAGAAAGAGCACCGCATAGGCGAAAACGAGCGTGGCGATGGTCTGGTAGAGGCCCGGTGTGACCCGCAAGGTGAAGAAAATCAATGCGAATGCGACGATCACACCTGGCAATGCGTAGCCGACGTAGGCGGCTCGATCGACGATCCGGGAGAGGAATCCAGGTCGACGGACGACGACGAGGGCAATCGGAATCGAGACCGCGACCGTCACTGCGCCGGCCAGTGCTGATGCGTAGACAGAGTTGAGCGCTGCGCTCCAGACACCGGGGAATGTCTCTCCGTTTTGCAGGCCCACCGAGAGCCAGTGAAACAGCACGCCGATCGGGACGAGCAGCGCGATGGCTGAGACGGCGCATAGCCCGATCAACGCCGGCCAACGGAGTCGTCTCAACGGGACCAATCTTGGCGTTCTCGCTGCGCCAGTACCCAATCGATGATATTTGGCGCTCCGTCGTTGGGACCAGTCGATGGCCAGGACCAGGGCGACCAACGCGACCAGGACGAGGGATAGGACGGCCACGCTGGAACGGTCGAACGACGATCCGAAGCGGACGTAGATTGCACGGGTGAACGTGTCGAACTGCATCATCGAGACGGCGCCGAAGTCGGATATGACGTAGAGCGCGACCAGCAGAGATCCTCCGGCGATGGGAACCCTGAGCTGCGGTACCGTCACGCGCCAGAATGTACCCCAGGCTGATTGTCCGAGGGAGCGAGCCGCTTCCTCGATGGCCGGGTCGAGGTCGCGGAGTCCGGCCCGGACGACCAACAACAGGTAGGGGAAGGTGAACAGGGTCAGGGTCAGCCAGGCGCCGACGAATCCGTAGATGCTGGGAATATTCTCGACGCCCAGCGGTGCGAGCAGGTCCTGCAGCGAACCGTACGGGCCAAGGGCAATGATGAATGCGAATGCTCCCACATACGAGGGGATGGCCAGGGGCATGATGGTGATGGTTCGCCAGACGCGGGCGAAGGGGAGGTCGGTGCGCTCGGTGAGGTAGGCCATTGGAAGCGCCAGCGCGGCGGAGGCGGCGGTGACGGCTGCCGCCAACCCGGCGGTGTTCAGCAGCAGTCGTAATGTGCTGTCGGCGACGACCTTGGACCATGCGTCTGCGTCGGCTTCGGCGGCGCGGATGATGAGATAGACCAGGGGAATGCAGGCGGCGCCGGCTGCGGCCAACGCGAGCATCCAAATGATGGGGATGTTGACGCGGAGTCGAGCCGGGAGCTCGGCGGTACCGCCAAAGATGGTCATGGAGCGAGGTTATCGGAGTGTTTCACTGGGAAAGAGTGCTGTCCCTTCATGCTCTGGTGTTACTGAGAGGCAGTGCTCTTCCAGAACGCTCTGGATGGGTGGGGTGGGGGCTAGCTTTCGGCAGTCGGCTAGTGCGTGTTCACACTAGCCATCCGCTTAACCAGAATTCCGTCATTGCCGCGCTTGTCGCGGCAATCTCGTCGAGTCTTGCACAGACAGTTGTGCTGAATACAGCGAGATACCCGCGGCAAGCGCGGGTATGACGATCTCTTGTTGGCGCGGGTATGACGATCGCTTGCTGGGGCGTGTATGACAATCTCTTGTTGGCGCGGGTATGACGGATATCTCAGTGCGTATGACGGGACCTCCTGGGCTGAGCGGCCCCATGTGAACACGCCTTAGGGCAGCGCGCCGACTTCTTCCAGCAGCGCGATCGTGCCCTCGAGGTCGGAGAGCGATGTCAATGCCAGCGACGGCGGGTTGAGCTCATCCAGTGGAACCAGGGTTGGCCAGGCCTCGACGCCAGCCGCGACCGGGTATTCGAATGTCTCCTCGCGGAAGTAGGTCTGACCTTCCTCGCTGAGCAGGAAGCGAACGAAGCGCAGCGCGTTGTCGTCGTTGTCGGACGCGTTGAGCAATGCGACACCGGCGATGTTGATCAGCGCGCCCGCCTCGCCCGGATCGGTGAAGTGGTTGACGCCGTGCCAGTCGGAATTGACGGACGTCTGGCGAATCAGGTAGTAGTGGTTGACCAGTCCGATGTCGAGTTCGCCATCGTGGACCGCCTGGACCTGGGGCGAGTTCTTGGGATAGACCCTGACATCGTTGTCGATCATGCCGCGCAGCCACTCTTCGGTCGCTTCATCGCCGTGAATCTGACGCATAGCGGTGACGAACGCCTGGAAGCTGCCATTGGTCGGCGCCCAACCGACTCGTCCACGCCATTCAGGGTCGACAAGATCGAAGACGGACGTCGGCGGGTTCGGTACACGGTCGGGGGAGATGATCAGGACTCGCGCTCGGCCTGAGGTGGCGACCCAGCGACCGGAAGCGTCGGCGAACTCTGCTGCCACGCTGCTGACGATGTCGTCGGGGAGCTGGGTCAGCGCGCCGTTCTCGGCGAGTGCCGCGAGCGCACCGGCGTCTTGTGCGTAGTAGATGTCGGCTGGGGACCGGTCGCCCTCTTCGAGAATCGCCACAGCCAGTTCTGCGGTGCCGGCGTAGCGAACGCGGACGTTGATGCCGGTCAGATCCTCGAAGCGCTCGATGATCGGGCCGACGAGCGATTCGCCACGACCGGAGTAGATGGTGAGTTCGCCTGGATCCTCGTCCTCCATCGGCTCGTCCTGTGCCGTGCTGCTGGCGGCTGCCGATGCGGACTGCGCGGCCTGAGCGGCTCGGTCTGCGGCCTGGGAAGCAGCATCGGCGGCATCGCCGGCGGCCTGGGCAGCGTCCGTGGCTGCATCAGCAGCGCGATCGGCGGCCTGCGAACCGCTCTGCCCCGAGTCTTCGGCAGCGGCGGCCGCTCGTTGCGCGGCGTCGGCGGCTCGCTCGGCGGCCTGTGCCGCTCGATCGGCGGCTTCGGTTGTTTCGGTGTCGTCGGTGGCGCAGGCGCTTAGCGCGATTACAGCGGCGAGGACAAGCGCTAGGGGAACAACGAGGCCCCGTAAGACTTGCAAGCGATTCAGGGAGAGGAGGTGTCCAGACATTGGTGTGAGACTTCCAACCCGACGAGCGCAGACGATCCGCGCCTTACTTCGCCGCCAGAAAGATTATTTACCAATGTTACATTTATTGCAAGTTTTTGAATAAATGGGATCAACGCCTCGTCAGATGCCTACCAAGAGCTCTTGCGGACGCCGGGCAGGAGTCCGAGCGAGGCCATCTCGCGGAAGGTAATGCGGCTGAGGCCGAACTTGCGCATGTAGGCGCGGGGGCGACCGGTCACGGCGCAGCGATTCTTGATCCGCGTGGGCGAGCTATTGCGCGGTAATGCCTGGAGCTGGAACTGGATGTTCTGCTTCTCGCGCGGATTGTTTGATTCTTTGAGCTGCTGCTTGAGCGCCTCGCGGCGGCCCTTGTACTTGGCGTGCATTTCGCGGCGCTTGAGGTCGCGATGGATATTCGAAGTTCGGGCCATGCGTCGTCCAGTGGTTGGTCACTTGAATTGCTGTTGTGAGCGTAGTGGCAATCGGAGTGGTCGGGCTAGTCCATGATTTCACACACACATGAGTAGCGAAGCAGCGCCAAGATAACGTCATACCTGCGCATGCCGCGGGTATCTCGCCGAAGCCAGAACTCACGTAGCCGCAAGCGTTAGCGCTGATTCCGGCGAGATTGCCGCGTCGGAGCGCGGCAATGACGGGGCGTAGGGTTAGTCGCGGCGTTTGCGTTTGTCGATCTTGCGACCGCTTTGTTCTTCCAGGCGGCCGAGGGCTCGGCCCTTGTCCGGATGGGGGTCGGGGCGGATTCCGTAGATCTGGACGCCTTCGTGATCTTTGGGTAGGTGCTCGGTGATGGGAAGACCTTCCTCATCGCAGAAGAGCAGTCAATGGCAGTACTTCCAACGCTGCATTTCCTCGCAGGGACAGATCCAGGTGGATTCCTTGACCTCTTCAGCCTTGTCCTCGTAGAAGTTGCAGGGACAGAGCGGACGGCCGTAGTCGTCGATGTGCTTGGCCAGTCCGATGACCAAAAACTCGGTGATGTCTTCCTGTGGATGCAGGTAGGAGCCGCTCTTGTTCGCGAAGTTGGTCGCGAACTTGCGCATCTTGTTCAGATTCTTCTCGGACGCCTGTTGCAGATCGTCGTCACTGACTCGTTCAACATCTGTCATCGCGCTCCACCCATCTAACCGAATATCTCCTGGGTCGGCAACTTCACTCTACGACCTGGCGCTGCGAGGCGCTGCGAGGCGCTGCGACACGTTGGCAGCTAGTTGTTGTCGCTGTCGCCGCCTTGTCGGAAGAAGTCTTCCAGATCGGCGATGAGCGCATCAGCGCTGGGTAGCTCGCCCTCCGGTTGTTGTTGCTGCTGGGGCGCTGGGCTGGCCGCCTCAAGTCGGGCGACGTAGTCGCGCAGCTCATTGTTGTCTCGCAGCGCCTCTTCCAGTTGTGAATGGAACTGTTGAATGCCGCGCTCGAGTGGATCGAGGTCGAAGGACAGCCCGGTCATGTCACTGACGACCCGCAACAACGCCTGCGCGCCAACGGGGTTTGTGATGCCCGGCAAGTAGTGCGGCACTGAAGCCCAGAGCGACACTCCGGCGATGCCTCGGCGTCGGCAGTGGTCGTGGAAGACGCCGACCATGCCTGAGGGTCCCTCGAAGCGCGATGGGTGCATGTTGTAGCGCTGGGCGAGCTCGGAGTTGTTTGCCGACCCTCGCACATGAACCGGCTGTGTGTGCGCCGTGCCGGCGGCGACTGAGCCGAGCGAGAGAATCAGCTTGGCGCCTATCTCGTCGACGAGTTCGGACATGGCCAGCATGTAACGCTTCCAGCGATACTGCGGCTCGATGCCGATACCGACGACGATGTCGCGTCCACTCGATGAGGGGCGCAAGTGAACAAACTGCGTGTCGGGCCATTCGATGTAACGTTCACCGTTTTGGTAACGAGCCATGGGCCGCGCGTCGGTGAAGTCGTAGAATTCTTCTGGGTCGATGGTGGCAAACGGCTTCGCGCCCAGTTGTTGAATCAGATACTGGGCGGCGGTCGAGGCCGACTCGCCGGCATCGTTCCAGCCTTCCCAGGCCAGAATCAGGACTGGGTCGGTGAGATTGGGCAGTTCCTCGATATTGAGGTCAGGTGATGTGGTCATGAGCGAAGTTTACTCCAGCGCCAACGGTCAAACGGCGCAACGGTTGACGCAAACGTGGGCTGAGCGTGTCGCGGGGAATCGGGAGCAGGCTGAGCGTCTACGTGAAGAATCGGACGGCGGCGATCATTATCGCCCGCTCGCGAGCGCGTTTCGAGCTGACCCGCGTCGCAGCGATGACCCTGCCCTCGACGCGCTGCGCGCGCTGTCTGAGCCGACCGATGTCTGGCTCGACGTCGGTGCTGGCGCGGGACGGTTCGCGCTGCCGTTGGCGCTGCATGTCGCCCGCGTGATCGCGGTCGAGCCATCACCTGCGATGCGGGCCGAACTGGCGCAGCTCCAGACCGAGCACGGCATCTTCAAGGTCGATATCCGTGACGAGCGATGGCCGACTGACGATCCTGCGTTGGACGAGATTGCCGATGTGGCGCTGATTTCCCACGTCGGTTATGACATCGAGCAGATCGCCGAGTTTCTGGACACGCTGGATCGGTCGGCGCGGCGTGAGTGTATGGCGTTGACGTTTGACCGCGCGCCGGGGTCGCTGTTTTGGCAGGCGTGGCCGATGGTGCACGACGAGGAACATGTCCAATTGCCAGGCGGGGAGGACCTCGTGGCGCTGTTGCGGGCACGCGGTGCGACGGTCGATGTGTCGCCGATCGCTGGATCGACGCGGGTTCGCTGGTCGTTCGACTCGTTCGATGAGGCGCTGCAGTGGGGGCGTCGGCGCTTGTGGTTGGCGGAGGACTCGGCCAAGCTGCCTCTTCTGCGCGAGGCGATAGACGCGATACTGGTCGAAGAAGATGGTCGCTGGGCACTTCCTGATCGACCGACACAGCAACTGATTCGCTGGAGGACCCGATGAACCGCGTGACCCCACTGACTAGCGCCGAACTGATGGAGGCCGCGCCGTTTCTGGCGCCGATGCAGGAGGCCGGGATCACGATCCCAACTTCGTTCCACGTACTCGGCCGACGCCCGAAGATTCTTGAGGCGTTTCAGCCGTTCTTCGGTTCGATCATGCGTGAGGGCGACGTGCCGGCGGGACTGAAGCAACTCATCGCGCATGTGGTCTCGCGATCGGCGGGATGTCTGTACTGCCAGGCGCACACCGGTCACTTCGCCCACACGCTGGCAGGCGAAACCTACGACCGCGTCGAGGCGGTCTGGTCGTTTGAGACGTCAGATCTGTTCAGCGACGCCGAACGCGCGGCCTTGCGCGTGGCGCGTGACTCCGGCGTCGTCCCGAATGCAGCGACCGATGAGCAGTTCGAGGAATTGGCCAAGCACTGGAGCGAGTCGGAGATCGTTGAGATCGTCAGCGTGGTCTCGATGTTCGGATTCCTCAATCGGTTCAACGACACGTTGGCGAACGAGCTGGAGCCGGACGCCGTGGAGTTCTCGGATGCGCACCTGGCGCAGGCGGGCTGGAGCGTCGGTAAGCACGGGTAGGTTCGGAGGGCGACCAATTGACAACCCCCTCTCCCTCTGGGAGAGGGCTGGGGTGAGGGTTCCCCGTTCTGTCTGTCTGCCTGGTGGGATTCACCCTTTGGCCTGGGCTGGCCCTCACCCTAACCCTCTCCCTCGGGGAGAGGGGACTGGAAGTGAGAGTCGGGTACTTCTCCCTTGGGGCGAGAGGAACGGAAGTAGGGGAGGATGACCCAGCGGAGGGTGCCTCACAAGTTAACCCAGTTGGATGAGACACAGTCCCCGCTTCACGCGGGGACCCGCTCGGGCGGTACGGGCTATCTGGTGGTGGGTATCTTACCGGGGAAGGAGCAGGTCCCCGCGTGAAGCGGGGACTGGGAGTGCTGACGTGTGAGACACCCTCAGCGGGGTTTGTCTTCCATGGGATTCTCGACTCCGTGGAAGAAGGCTCCTCGGTAGATCTTGGTGTCTCCTCGGACTCGGGCTTCCCATTCCTGGTCGGTCATGGCTTCTCGGAGGCGGATGGTTTGGATGGTGTCTTCTCCGACGGGCCAGCGCATGGGGAGTTGCTGTTCGAGTTCGACGATGTCGGCGACGGCCGTGGCGACGGAGCGGGAGCCGGGGCGGGTTGCCGCTCTGGTGCGGAATGTGTTGAGCGCGTGCTCGGCGGATTCCTGGTACGGCGAGCGCCCCTCGCGTACGGCCTCGGCGACATCGAGGTTGGTCGTCTGCCAGTCGGAGGCGTACATGCCTGGTTCGAGGATCGTGACATCGACGTTCCAGCGCGAGACTTCGTAGCGCAGCGCTTCGGACATGGCTTCGACGGCCCACTTTGAGGCCGCGTAGAGACCCATCATCGGCGCGACGATACGTCCGGCGAGCGAGGAGACATTGATGATCTTGCCGTGGTGTTGGTCTCGCATCGCGGGCAAGACAGCTCGGGCCATACGAATCTGGCCGATGAAGTTAGTGTCCATCTGGCGCATGACTTCGTCGTCGGACATGTCCTCGACCGGGCCGTAGAGTCCGTAGCCGGCGTTGTTGAAGAGCGCGTCGACGCGGCCGAAGCGTTTGAGTCCCGCGCTGACGGCGGCGTCGATCGAGGCAGGATCGGTGACATCGCATTGGGCGATCTCGTAGGCCGCTGGATCGAGGTTGGAGAGGTTGTTGCGATCACGATCGGGATTGCGCATGGTGGCAATGACCAGGTGACCGCGATCGATCAGTTCTTCCGCAGCGGCGAGGCCGAAGCCGCGGGATGCGCCAGTGATCAGTGTGACCTGTTGTTCAAGTACCATGTAGAGGCCTCCGCCGTAGATGTTGCCTGCCTTCGCTGATGGTAGTGGCGAGATGCAGACCGGGGCCTAGCAAGAGCTAGCGTGGACTGGCTGACTGACCCGTGGTCGTTTGAATTCATGCAGCGCGCCCTGTTGGCTGGCATCGTGGTGTCGGTGGCTGCGGGCATGGTTGGCGTGTTTGTCGTCCTGCGCGGCCTGGCATTTCTGGGCGACGCGGTGGCTCATACGCAACTCGCCGGTGCGGCGGTGGCGTTGGTGCTGGGCGGTGGCACGGTCCTGATTACGCTCGGCGCGGGCATCGCGGCGGTGTTGACAGCGCTGGGCGTCGCGCTGCTGACGCTTCGCGGTCGGCTGCGAGAAGACACAGCGATTGGGATCATGTTCGCCGGGTTCTTCGCCCTGGGCGTGCTGCTGATCTCTCGGCAGCGAACGTTCGCGGTTGATCTGGGCTCGTTGCTGGTTGGGCACATCCTGGGCGCGTCGTGGACTGATCTGATCGTGATGGCGATCCTGACGGGCGTGGTGCTGATCGCGGTGTTGGCGTTCCTGCCCGAGCTGCGGTTTACCGCCTATGACCCAGAGGTGGCCGAGGTCTCGGGCGTGCCGGTGACACTGATGCAGATCGGACTACTGGTCCTGATCGCACTGGCGACCGTGGTCGCGTTTCGGCTGGTCGGCGTGATTCTGGCGGTGGCGATGCTAGTGACTCCGGCCGCGGCATCGGTGCTGATCTCCCGCCAGTTGACCACAATGATGCTGTTTGCGGCATTGATCGGCATCGTGTCGACGGTGCTTGGCCTGTATGCGTCGTTCCACCTCGACTTTGCGGCCGGACCCTCGATCGTGCTCACTGCGGTCTTGCTGCTGGGGATCATCTTTGTGCTCAGCCCACGAGGCTTACGCGAGGCGCTGCCCAACTTCGGCCTGAGCGCGGCTGTCGGCCAGGGTGGAGACTTTCCCGGATGGCAACGCACTCCTCGCGTGTGTTGGGGGATGTGCTGCCTACTCGGGGGAGTGTGCTGGGGTGCGTGTTGCCGTGTCGGTTCCCGATTGGCACCCTGGCGAGAGTAGGCGGCAGACGCCGGCGCTTACTGTTCAGCGTTCTTGAAGATCTGCTGCCGATACCAGCGCAATTCGTCGATGGACTCGCGGATGTCATCCATGGCTCGGTGTTGTTCCTGCTTGACGAACTTCTCCAGGTCCGGATACCAACGCTTGGCCAGTTCTTTGACGGTCGAGACATCGACGATTCGGTAGTTGAGCCACTCAACCAGACGCGGCATCTCCAGATACAGGAACCGCTTGTCTTGATGGACGGAGTTACCGCAGAGGGGCGCGTCGCCTTCGGTCGTCCACTGCCGGACGAATTCGAGGATTTCCTCTTCAGCCTGCTCGATGGTCACATCGGAGGCGTTGACTCGCTTGATTAACCCAGAGCCGTAATGGGTGCGCCGATTCCAGGCGTTCATCACGCTGAGTTCTTCTTTGCTGCGTTGAATCGCGAAGTCTGGGCCGTCAGCGATGATGTTGAGTTCGGCGTCGGTGATCAGGACGGCGGCTTCGATGATCACGTCACGGCCTGGATCGAGCCCCGTCATTTCGAGGTCGATCCAGACCATGTTGTGCTTGGACTGCTTCGGCTGAGGTGTTGCGAGTCGATCTGACATCGCTGTTCAGCCTAGCTGCCAATGGTCGACTTACTGCTCGGCGATGGCCTTCGCGTTGCCAACGAGGATGCCGATGTAAGTCGGGTTGTCTTCGGTCGGCTGCGACCAGATGATTCCGCGACCAGCTCCAGTTTCGTCGGCGACGGTGTCGAGGATCGCTGAGTCGAACTGTGGCTCATGGAAGACCGTTTCCACGCCTTCGTGTTCGATGAGTTCGATCAGCTCAGTTAACGCCCCTGCGCTAATCCCCTGCTCTGGTCCCTCGACAACGAAGCCGGCGATCTCGAGGCCGTAGCGGCGGGCGAAGTAGCCGAATGCATCATGGAACGTGACCAGTAGACGCTGGGTGTCGGTCACACCTTCGAGCAGCGCACGCACTTCAGCGTCGGCTTCCTCGATTTGGGCGAGGTAGAGGTCGAGACGGTCGCTGAAGGTGTCAGCGGCACCCGGGTTCAGGTGGCTGAGTTCTACGGCGATTGCCTCAATGGCGACAGCGGCCAGGTCGGCGTCGAACCAGAAGTGCGGATCCTCGTCGCCATGATCGTGGGCGTGCCCGTGATCATCCTGCTCGTGATCGTCCTCGTCGTCGTGGCCGTGATCATCCTGCTCGTGATCTTCCTCGTCGTCGTGGCCGTGATCGTCCTGTTCGTGCTCTTCTTCGTCGTGGTCGTCGTGGCCGGCGTCGGGCGAGTCGTGCGAATCAACTACGCCAACGAAAGCCAAGCTCGACGGTGCGCCACCGACTTCCCATTCCTCTTCGATCTCCATGTCGTGGAGGTGCACGGCAAGGACATGACCGCTGTTCGGGTCGGCGACGTACATCATCTCGCCAACGATGATCATGGCGGGATTTCCAGCTTCGCCCGGCGCGACCAGCTCCATGGTGTCGAGCAGCTCGCCGTCATGCGCGTCGAGCGCATGGAGGATGCCGTCAGTGCCGAGCACGTACAGCATTTCGCCATCGCTGGAGAACTTCGCCGAAACGCTCGGTTCGCTGAACACCTGGCTCATTTCGCCGTGGGCGACGTCTATCAGCCAGATGCCGTCGTCAGCGAAGCCCTGGCCATCGAAGTAAGAGGCCTTGCCGAAGAAGTGCTCGACGTGGTGGTGTCCGTAGACCGAGCCGATTCGTGACTCTTCGCGCATCTCGGGCGGATTGGCGATGAACTCATGCTCGTACTCACCATCGTGAGCGTGCAGGAAGAGCACGCCGCCGATGCAGCCGAAGGCCGCTCCATGCTCGTTGTGCGACTCGCCGTGCATGCCTGGGCAAGAGCGGTTGCTGGCGTCGTAGACGACCTCGTCGTCGAAGGTGCGAACCTCGACGCCGAACGGCAGTGCGTCTTCCAGATCGTCGGTGTTCTTGGTCGTGACCACAACGTGTTCGTCGGTCATGACCAGCGCTGCGCCGTGGTGCGGTCCAGCCTCGAGCACGATCGGCTCGTAGTCGCCCGTGGCGCTGGTCAGATCGGCTTCGTTGATCAGGATCACGTGACCGCTGGTGTCGGCGAAGATCGCCGTCCAGCCGTGGCTGTTGACGTAGTGAATCGGGTTCTCTTCGACGATCTCGAGCGAGTGGCGGCTGACCGGTTCCCGGACCAGGTCGAAGTGGTCTCCGTGCTCAACCAGGAACAGGCCACCGTCGAAGATGTGGACGCGGTCGTCGTTGTCTTCAGGTCCACGCGCGAGGACGAAGCCGTAACGGTGAGTCGGACTTGGCAAGACTCGGGCGCCTGGGGCGGCAATCGAGAACAGTCCGCTGTCGACTTCCTCGTGTGAGAGGTCGATGACGGAGAGATGCGCCTCAATCGCGTCAGCGATCAACAGTCTGCCGATGGCCTCGGCCGAACCGTGATCGTCGTCGTGCATTTCTTCGTCGCCGTGGTCGTCGTGGTCGTCGTGGTCATCATGGTCGTCGTGAGCCATCTCCGTGGCACCGAACGGTGCGAGCTCAAAGCCGGCCTCTTCGATCGCTTCGGCGAGGTTGAGAACGTGGTCGGCATTCTCGAGGACGGCGTCCTCGTATGAGGCCTCGAGGCCGGCTCCGTTGATGATCACGAGGTCGGCGTCTGCGACGGCACGGATGTCAGCGACGCTCAGCTCGATCGTGTGTGCGTCGGCGCCGGCGGGAACGAGGGCAATGACCTCGACGTTCTCGCCACCGACCTGGCGCACCCAATCGGCGATCACTTGGGTCGAGACGACGATCTTGAGCGGCTCGCCTGACACCATCCGCTGCTGCTGTTGCTGCTGCGGTTGTTCTTGTTGCTGCTGTTGCTGGTCCTGATCCTGGGACGAGCTCGATGGAGTCGACGCAGCCGTACTCGACTGCTGCTCCTGTTGCTGTTGTTGCTGCTGAGCCTGATCATCGTCCGAGCAGCCGATCAGTATGGCCGCGGCCACGAGCAACGCAAGACCGGCGCCGAGCGCCTGTTTGAAGAACCGTGTCATGAGGGGACTCGATCTAGGCGGACGAGTGGTTACTTAACGGCCTGCCCGCAAGGCCTTGAGGACCGCTTGGCCATGATCGGCGGCCTTGGCGCGTTTCCAGACTTTCGTCAGCACGCCATCCGGTCCGATGATGAAGGTAGCACGGGTCATGCCTATGCTCTTGCGCCCGTAGAGCGTCTTTTCCCCCCAGGCGCCGTAACTGGTCGAGACTTCTGTATCGGAATCAACCAGCAGCGGGAAGTTGAGATCGTACTTGGCGCGGAACTGTTGGTGTGAGTCGGCGTCGTCGGCTGAGACGCCGAGTACGACCGCTCCCTCGGCCTGGATCTCGGACATGTCGTCGCGCAAGGAGCAGGCCTGCTTGGTGCAACCTGGGGTGTCGTCGCGGGGATAGAAGTAGAGGACCACGGTCTGACCGGCATAATCGGCAAGCTTGTGCGTCTTGCCGTCCTGGTCGGGGAGTTGGAAGTCGGGCGCCTGGTCGCCTTTGGCGAGAGTGACGGGCATGGCGTGCTCTTTCGTGCTTGTTCGTGCTCTTTGGCGATGGGCGGTGGGGTTAGTCGGTATGCAGGACCGGGCTGCCGTGATGATGGATTAGCAGCCAGGTGTTGTCCGGTGTGTCAGCGTTGTCGGTCAGGTCGGCGCTCTGCGAGCGTTGGTAGATGTTGGTGGCGACGATCGGCACGCCGGCCACGACCTCGCGTCCGGCGACGATGCCAATATCGCCGACGACTCGTGCTTCCTCAGCGGCGAAGACAATCTTGGGCTGGTCCGGGTTCGTCAGGATGGCGCGCCAGGTGCGTTGGATGTCGGCATGTCCCCTGGTCACGTTGCGGTGCGGGTGAATGCAGGTCACGTCGTCGCCGCGTTGCCAGAGGTCGGCCATGGCTTCGATGTCACGAGCGTTGAATGCCTCATAGAACGCACGATTGGCTTCGAGCACGGCGCCGCGATCGTTGGAGGAGTCTTGACTCGATTCGTCGGCAGACATAGGGGCGCTCCGAGTTCGAGCGAGATGTGAGCTTGCAAATCCAACCCCGAGCGAGTCGCTGATCATTAGGTCGGCGCGTATGCTCAGGGCTATGGAAATCATACGAAACTTTGCGCGAACGGTCGGTACAGCGGGGATAGCCATCGCGGTCGTCGGACTGACGCTGGTGGGGTGCAGCGACGACATCGAGGAGATGGCTCAGCAACAGTCCGCGGGCGGCACCGAAGAGCGACAGAACCAGGTCGCGCAAGATGTCGAGCAGGATGCGCAAGGTGAGCAGGATGAGCAGGGCCGTCAAGCGTCCGCTGCACAGGCGGTAGAGGAATCCGAGCAGGCAGGCTCGCAGCTCACGCAACAACAGTCCGCACAAGATCAACAGAGCCAGCAGGCGCAGCAGCATCAGCAGCGTCAGGCCCAGCCACAGGACGCTCAGCAGCAGACGGCTGATCAGGCGATGGTGGCAGACACATACTTGCCGCTGGACGCGACAGAGACGCCAGAGGGCATCCCGATCATTCGCGACTCCGAACGGCCGCAGTACTTCGGTCTCGACTGGGGGACGGCGTGGGGGATCAGGATCGTTGATTTCGCCGAGATTTCGCAGGGCGCTGGTCGCGACGCGATCCCAGCGATCTCCGGCCCGCTGTATGTGTCGATCCTGGAGGCGTCGGACTACTACACCGACAACGTGCCGATGGTGCAGGTGAACGTCAACGGCGATGTGCGGGCGTTCCCGCTGGAGATTCTGACCTGGCACGAGATCGTCAACGATGTCATTGGCGGCATGCCCGTGACGGTGACCTTCTGTCCGCTGTGCAACACGGCGATTGCGTTTGAGTCGCAGATTGGCGAAGAGGTCTACAAATTTGGCGTCTCGGGTCTGCTGCGCAATTCCGACCTGGTCATGTACGACCGCAATACCGAGTCTCTGTGGCAACAGTCATCGGGTCGGGCGATTGTCGGCCGGATGGTTGGGGCGCGGCTCAGCTATGTGCCGGCGACGGTGGTCACCCTGGGTCAGTTGCGATTCGCCTATCCCGACGCGTTGGTGATGTCTCGCGATACCGGTTGGGCCCGGTCGTACGGTCAGAATCCGTACCGCGGCTATGACGATCCCGAGAATGGCGGTCCCTACACATTCTTCTTCGACCGCGACAGCATTGATGAGCGGCTGCCTCCGGCGGAACGTGTCGTGAGCATCGAAGGACGGTCGGGGGCGGCGATCGCGTATGCGTGGTCGGCGGTGTCGGCTCAGGGCGTGCTTCACGATTCGTTCGACGGCATCGACCTGGTCGTGTTCTGGACGCCGGGCGCGACCTCGATTCTCGATTCGGGAATCTTGCGCGATGGGCGAGAGGTTGGAACGACGGCGGTGTTTGAATCGTCGCTGGATGGTCGGTCGTTGACCTTTGCTCCCAATCCCGATGATGAAGCAGGTCAGACGTTTGTCGATGCCGAGACCGGCACGATCTGGGACATCTTTGGACGTGGGATTCGGGGCGAGCTCGAAGGTTCGCAGCTCACTCGGGTGATTCACTCGGACCATTTCTGGTTCGCCTGGCAGGCGTTCCATCCTGACACCGAGGTGGTCTCGTTGGCGTCTGTCGAAGGCAGTTGAGATCAACGCGCACTCGAGTCAAGCTCGATGCCCCGCGCGGCAGATGAGTTGTTGGTGAGGTTTCATCGACGCACAACCGACGAGGTCTGGGCCCCGTGTCAAGCACGGGGCATCGGGAGACAGTTCACTGTCGAATCATGTTCGATGTCCCGCGCGGCAGGTGAGTTGATGGTGACGTTTCATCGACGCTCAGCCGACGAGGTCTGGGCCCCGTGCCGAGCACGGGGCGTCCGGCATCGCTGATGTGGGCGAACGGGAACTGGAACTAGTCGAGTAGTTCGACTTCGTCGCCGACGTTGACCTGACCGCCTTCGACGACGTTGCAGTAGCTGCCCAGATGCTGCTTGGTCTTCTCGATGAGGGCTCGGCCGACGGCTCGGCTTGAGCCGAAGTCTCTCTGGGCGTGGGCGGGGATGGAGCAGCGCACGGTGGTGGTCCGCATTTCGATCACGACTTCTCCCAGGCGCAGTTTCTTGCCGGTCCAGTCGACTTCGAGCAGACCCTCGGCGTTGCCGGTGTCGATCAGGATGTTGGGCCGGAAGCGGCGGACGTCGACTTCATCGCCGCCACCGGCGTCCGCCAGGGTGTTGAGCGATGAGGTGGTCATGATGTGAATGGGGAAAGCGTCGAAATAGGTGCCAGGGGGCGTGGAGAACTGCGCGAGGACATCCAGGGGCAGGTCGCCGAAGTCGGGGAACGGGTCGTCCGCTTCGAGTCCGAAGACTTCGCGGATGTTGGCGACCTGATCGGCGTTGGGGTCTGCGGGCGGACGTCGATAGTGTTCAAGGTCCTCAGCGGGGCGCAGCGCCGTGAGCACCACCTCTTTGCCCAGAGCATCGGAGAGGCGCTGGTTGATATCGGCGGCGTCGCTGAGCAGCGACTCGTTGTTGGGCAGCCTGAATGTGATTCGCGGCGAGCGCCGGTCGCCGGTCGGCGCTTCGTCGTAGCTCGCGGCGCACTGCAGCAGTTGCGGAATCTGGCGCGCAGTCCGGGTCTCTCCGGATTCGCGGATGGCCCAGCCGCGGTCGCCGGCGAGGCCATTTCCGTCGACCTGGGCTGACTCGATCAGTTCGCCGCCCATTGACTTGACCGGGTAACGCCAGAGCTGACTCACGGTTCCTACAGACATTGCCCACCTCTTGTCGAGTCTTTTCGCGATCGGTGTCGATTCGCTACCGATCTGTAATTCGTTGCACTGGCAAGTAGGGTAGTCGCTGGATTCATATATGAGTGATCTAGTAATGTTTGTCAAGATTGACTTGGCAATGCGGTGAGAACCGGGGAATGCGGTGAAGACGAGATGACCACGACTGCGAGCCGACCTGCCTCCCTGGACACGCTGTCCTGGCTGGAGGCAGAAGGAATCCACATCATCCGCGAGGTTGCGGCGGAACTGGAGCGACCGTGTCTGCTGTTCTCGGGCGGCAAAGACTCGATTGTCATGCTGCGACTGGCCGAGAAGGCGTTCTGGCCGGCACGGATTCCGTTTCCCGTGATGCACGTCGACACTGGCCACAACTTTCCCGAGGCGATTGAATTTCGCGATCGGCGGGCGGCGGAGCTGGAACTGGAGCTGATTGTCGCCTCGGTGCAGGAATCGATTGACCAGGGTCGGGTGGTCGAAGAGGTAGGACCGCGAGCTTCTCGTAACCGCTTGCAAACCGTCACATTGCTGGACGCTGTGCTGGAGCACAACTTTGATGCGCTCTTTGGCGGCGCTCGGCGGGACGAGGAGAAGGCGCGGGCGAAGGAACGGATTTTCTCGTTCCGCGATGCGTTTGGGCAGTGGGACCCGTCTAATCAACGCCCCGAGCTCTGGAATCTGTATAACGGCCGCCTGACTCGCGGCGAGCACATCCGAGCGTTTCCCCTGTCCAACTGGACCGAGCTCGATGTCTGGCAGTACATCAAGCGCGAGAGGCTGGAGATTCCTTCGATCTACTACGCGCACAACCGGTCGATGTTCGAACGCGACGGGATGATCTTTCCCGTCTCCGACTTTGTGCCGCGCCTGCCCAACGAAGATCCGTTTGATGCGCGCGTGCGGTTTCGTACGGTCGGCGACATGACCTGTACAGCCGGAGTGCGGTCCCAAGCTGAAACGCTCGACGCGGTGGTGGCAGAGATTGCGGCAACGCGCATCACCGAGCGCGGCGAGACGCGGGCCGATGACCGATTCTCGGAGGCGGCGATGGAAGATCGCAAGCGCGAGGGGTATTTCTAGTGACGACTGAGCACTCAAGCCTGAATGGCACGCTTGCCGATCCCCTGGGACCAGATCAGCGAACGCTGCTGCGTCTGGCGACGGCGGGATCGGTGGACGACGGCAAGTCGACGCTGATTGGTCGCCTGCTGTTTGATTCCAAGCAGACGTTTATTGACCAGATGGAGGCGATTGAGCGGACATCGCGGACTCGCGGTGAGGAAGATGTCAACCTGGCCTATCTGACCGATGGTCTTCGCTCGGAGCGCGAACAGGGCATCACGATCGACGTGGCGTATCGATACTTTTCCACGCCCCGTCGCAAATTCATTCTGGCCGACACGCCGGGTCACGTGCAGTACACGCGCAACATGGTCACCGGCGCATCGACGGCGGACGCCGCGCTGTTGCTGGTTGATGCGCGGCGCGGGGTGCTGGAACAGACCCGACGTCATGCCTATCTGTCCAATCTGCTGGGCATCAGGCACTTCGTGGTCTGCGTGAACAAGATGGACCTGGTCGGCTGGGATCAGGCGGTGTTTGCAGAGATTACGGAGGAGTTGACTCGGTTCGCCTCGCGCATGGGCGTGACTGACGTACGCGCCATCCCGATCTCGGCGAAGTTTGGCGACTGGGTCGTGGAGCCGTCGGAGCGAATGCCGTGGTACGACGGTCCGCCGCTGTTGGAACTGTTGGAGACGCTGGAGGCGTCGGAGCCGCCACAACATCATGCGTCGCGGTTTCCGGTGCAGTATGTGATTCGTCCGTTGCGCGACGAGTTTCACGACTATCGCGGATATGCGGGGACGATGGCCTCGGGCGTGCTCAGAGTTGGAGACCGCGTGAAGGTGATGCCTTCGGGCGCAGAGACGACGGTTGCCGCCATAGATGCGTTCGATCAGCAGTTGGCGGAGGCCACGCCTCCGATGGCGATCACGGTTCAACTGGCCGATCAGTTGGATGTACGGCGCGGGTCGATGATCGTGTCGGCCGAGCATCCGCCGGTCGCCGCTTCCTCGATTGACGCTCACATTTGCTGGATGAGTGATCGAGTGCCTCTGCGTACGCGGGATCGGCTGGTGGTCAAGCAGACGACGCAGACGACTCGTGCGATGGTGGAAGAGGTTGGCGCTCGCCTGGATGTCAACACGCTCGATTACGACCTCACCGCGTCTCAACTGTCGTTGAATGAGATCGGTCGGGTCCGGCTTCGGCTCATGGCTCCATTGTCTGTTGACCCATACGCTGAGTCGCGGGAAACAGGGGCGTTCATCCTGATCGATGAAGCGACATCAGCCACCGTCGGCGCAGGGATGATCACCTCCGGGGACTAGTCCATCGGGGGAGTGGGAATGAGCCGAGTACCCGTACTGGGCGTGTGGTTGCTGTTCGCCGCTCTGGCGGTCGGTCTGACGTCCGCCTGCGACGGTGAGACTGGCTACAACGAGGACGAGCTGATCCTCGCCACAACGACATCGCTGAACGACTCGAGACTGCTCGACGAGCTGGTGCCCATTTTCGAGGACGAAGCGGGGATCACGGTCAAGATCATCTCTGTCGGCACTGGTGCTGCGTTGCGGATGGGAGCCGAAGGCAATGCGGATGTGCTGTTGACGCACGCGCCCGTCTCGGAGCAGATGCTGGTCGACGCGGGCGATGTGACGAGCCGGGTCCTGGTGGCGTACAACGATTTTGTGATTGTCGGGCCGCTGGATGATCCGGCAGGTGTCGCGGGGATGGACGATGTGTCCGAGGCGTTGATCCAGATTGCGAGAGCGGAAGCAGTCTTTGCGTCGCGCGGAGATGACAGCGGCACTCACAAGAAGGAGCGGTCGCTGTGGGAGGAGGCAGGGTTGTCGCCGTCGGTCGATAACGACGAGTGGTACCTGGAAGTGGGACAGGGCATGTCGGCGACGCTGACCGTCGCCAACCAACGAGGCGCGTACACCTTGACTGACCGTGGAACGTACCTGTCGCTGTCCGAAGATATCGGTGGGCTGACTCCTCTGGTCGAAGGAGATCCGCTATTGCTGAACTTCTACAGCGTGATGGAGGTCGATGGGGCGAAGGGGCGGATCAATACGGTCGGGGCAGCAGCATTCAAGGAGTTCCTGCTGCGCGAGGACATCCAGGCGATGATCGGCGAGTATCTGCGCGAGGAGTACGGTCGGCCGTTGTTCATCCCGGCTGCGGGCGAGACTGAGGCGTCGATAGCGGCTCGAAGTGGGGCGTCGGGCTGAGAGCTGGTGCCTGGCGACACAGTGTCAACCACCCCGTAGGGGCGACCCTTGTGGTCGCCCGTGTCGGCGAAGGCAACACAGACCAGATAGGGCTCCCAACGCGGTCGACCACAAGGGTCGCCCCTACACGAGCTCGGAACGATATGAATCTCGTTGGCACGGTGTAGCACGGGCCCGCAAGTAGGATCGCGACATGGAGTTGATCTGGGATGGGATTCGTGAGGCGGCTCGGCTGTGGTGGTCGGGCGATGGGGAGATCATTGAGATCACCTTGCGGACTCTGGCGATTTCCGCCTCGGCGACGGCGTTGGCATTGATCGTTGGGATTCCGCTCGGCGCGGTGTTGGCTCTGCGGCGCTTCTGGGGACGAGGATTGATCGTTGCGGCAGTCAACACGGGCATGGGCATGCCTCCGGTGGCGATTGGCTTGTTGGTCGCGCTGATCCTCTGGCGAACCGGGCCCCTGGGTGACTTGAACCTGATCTATACGCCTACGGCGATGGTGGTGGCTCAGTTGTTGCTGAGTCTGCCGATGGTGGTGGGCTTTTCGCTTGCTTCGATTCAGTCGGTAAATCCTCGATTGATTGGGCAGATGTGGGCGATGGGCGCGAACCGGTTGCAAGTGCTGTGGCTGCTCGTGCGCGAGACTCGGCTTGGCCTGTTGGCGGCGGTCATGGCCGGGTTTGGGGCAGCGATTTCCGAGGTGGGCGCATCGATGCAGGTTGGCGGCAATCTCGCCGGCGAGACTCGCGTGCTGACGACCGCGACGGTGCTGGAGACGGGCCGCGGCAACTTTGAGGTCGCGATTGCACTGTCGCTGGTGTTGGTCCTGCTGGCGTTCATCGTCAACCTGGTGCTGACGACCGTGCAGCAGCGTCGGCCGATCACATGACAACGCGCCCTGACGCTCATCTGGAGATCCGGGACATTGCCGTTCAGCGCGGCCGCGTGACGGTGCTGGAAATCGACAAACTGGACATCCCTCGCGGATTGGTGACCGTGGTACTTGGTCCCAATGGATCGGGTAAGTCGACGCTCCTGGGCGCGCTGCAGCTTGTGCTTCATCCATCTCAGGGAACACTGATGCTTGATGGCGAACCGATGAATGCCGATCCGGTCGCCACGCGGCGGCGGATGTCGGCGGCGTTCCAGGAACCCCTGTTGCTGAGCATGTCGGTTCAGGCGAATGTTGAACTGCCGCTCAGGCTGCGCGGGGTCGGTAAACGAAGGCGGCGCGAGCTAGCAGAGCATTGGCTGGAGCGATTTGGGATTGCCTCGTTGGCCCAACGCCATGCGCGACAGTTGTCGGGCGGGGAAGCTCAGCGGGTCAGTTTGGCGCGAGCCTTTGCCTCGCAGCCGGAAGTGATGTTGCTGGACGAGCCGTTTGCGGGAGTCGACGCGCCGACTCGGGAGGGGTTGATTGAGGACTTCGCCGAGAATCTCTCCGAGACACGTCCGACCACGGTGCTGGTCACACACGACCGCGATGAAGCATTGCGCCTTGGAGACGAGGCGGCTCTGTTGATTGATGGACAACTGCGGCAGACTGGTCGTCCCTCGGAGGTCTTTGAACGGCCCGCCGACCGCGCGGTCGCTGAGTTTGTGGGGATGGAAAACCTGTGGCATGGGCGACGCTCGGAGTCGGGCGTCTACGAGGCGGGAGGCATTCGTCTGGCGTCGACAGCGAAGTCGATTGCTCCAGGATCGCCGGCGCTGCTCTGCGTCCGGCCGGAGCGGATTGTGCTGACACAGGACGGGGGCGGAAGCGTTCCCTCCGAAGCAGGGACAGAGAATCAGCTTCGTACATTTGTGCAAACGGTCAGGCCTCGAGGGCCGGTGGTTCGGGCCAACCTGACGAGTGGCCGGCTACAACTGACCGTTGATACTCCGGTGACGATGTGGGATGAGCTGGGACTGTCGGTTGGAGACGCGGCCGTCGCGAGGTTTGCGCCGGCGGACGTGCATGTGATCAGCGACGACGAAGCAGACTGAACGGACTCCGGCCGCCGCGGGTCGCTTCCTCTTCTACAACGCCGAAGATGTTGACGAGTTCTGCTCGGCTGGGCTCGGTGGCGACGTGCTCTCCATCGATCAGGATGGTAGGCACTGAGCGGCTGCCACCATTGTGCATCTCGACCGCTCGAGCGGCTTCTGTGTCTTCTTCGATGTCGATGGTTCGGTATGGGATCTCGAATTCGTCGAGAAAGCGCACCGCTCGGCGGCAGTCGCCGCACCAGACGGTGATGTAGAGCAGGACGTCGCGATCGGCGTTGGGATCGGCCTCACGGGCCTCAATGGGGCCTGCTGCGGGGTCAATCTCGCATGCATCGCCGATCTGAACGTTGAGCTCTGGTGCGTTGACTGCATTGTCTGTCATGTCATGTTCCTTCTTGTGCTGGGACCCACGCCCTCACCCTAACCCTCTCCCAGAGGGAGAGGGGATTGGAGGGTCAACTTCACCAGAGGGAGAGGGGACTGGAGGATCAACTTCACCAGAGTGAGAGGGGGCTGGAGGATCACCTTCACCAGAAGTTGAAGGGGTTGGGGGGATCTGGTGGAGTTTGAGGAAGTTGGTTGGCTCTCCCTGACTCAGGGGGAATCCGCCGGTGAGTACGACCTGGTCGCCTGGATTGAGTTCGAGGGCTTCAACTGCGGCTTGTTCGACCTCTCTGAGCATCTGCTCAATGTCGTCGGGCGGTTGGCAATGGCGCGGTTCGACGCCCCACATGAGCGCGAGTCGCTGGAGGGTTGCGTCTCCAGGAGCGAGCACGAGCACGGGCACCGGCAGACGAACGTGGGAGATCAGGCGTCCTGAGCGTCCGCTGATGGTGAAGACGATCACCGCACGAACCTGCGGGTGCTGCTCGACGGCAGCGGCAACGGCGACGGCAACGGTTCGAGCGGTGTCGGCTTTGAGCTCGATTGGCCGGGCGACGGCGGTACGTCCAGCGTCGCTGGACTCCGCGCGGCGGATGATGTCGTCCATCATGTCGACGACCTCGACTGGGTGGCGGCCGACAGCGGTCTCGGCGGAGAGCATGAGGGCGTCGGCGCCGTCCCAGACAGCGTTGGCGACATCGGAGGCTTCGGCACGTGTCGGTCGCTGGCGCTGGACCATCGATTCAAGCATCTGGGTGGCGATGATCACCGGCAACAGGGCGCGTCCGGCGGCTTCGATGATCTGTCGCTGCAGAACTGGCACTTCGGCTGGTCCGACTTCCACCCCGAGGTCACCGCGCGCGACCATGACGCCGTCGGAGACGGCGATGATCTCCTGCAGGTCCTGAATGGCGGAGAGGGTTTCGATTTTGGCGATCAAGGGGAGTTCACCGCCTGCTTCGTGGACTGCAGCGCTGGCCTCAGCCAGATCGAGGCCGCTGCGCACGAAGGAGAGCGCGAGGAAGTCGAAGCCGTGACGGACGGCAAAGCCGATGTGCTCGCGATCGCGCGCCGTCACCGCGGGCAACTGTTTGCCGGCCCCGGGCGCATGTAGTCCGGCCCGAGCGGTCAGCAGGCCGCCGCCGCGGACTGTGGTGCGGATCCGACTGCCGACGATCTCCTCGACCAATAGATCGAGTTCGCCGTCGCGCAGGTACACGCGCCCGCCGGTCTCGACCTCGTCAACGAGGGCCGCGTAGTTGCAACTGAGGACCAGGCAGTTGCCGTCATACTCGGCTTCAGCGTCGCTTCCAGCGAGAATGTCGACTCGCTCTCCACGCGCGATTTCGGTGCCGTCGGGCACGGAGCCGATTCGAATCTTCGGTCCCTGCAGATCGCCGAGAACGGCCACCGGCTTGCCCGTCTCGGCCTGGGCACGGCGGACGGTCTGGACGGCGCGGGTCCAAGAGGATTCATCCCCGTGTGAGAAGTTGATCCTGGCGACATCGAGGCCGGCGTGGACGAGTTCAAGGACTGTCGCCGGATCGCTCGAGGCCGGACCGAGGGTGGCGACAATCTTGGCACGGCGTCTGGAAGTCATCTGCACATCGATCAGTTTGGCTTCTGTTCAGCTTATGCCGATAGCGGAACGGTTAACTCCGTCATTGCCGCGTCCGGGCCCAGCCTGCCCCGCACCTGATGCGGGGGCAATCTCACCACAAAGGGGGAGAGGTCCAGGGCACACAAAACGGGCCGCTCCCTGGGGAGCGGCCCGTTTGTTGGTTGCCGTTGGTTGGACCTAGTAGGCCGGGGCGGGCGGAGCCGCCACGGCGTTCTCGTCGGGCTTCTCGGTGACCAGGCAGTTGGTCGTGAGGACCATGCCGGCGATCGAGACGGCGTTTTCGAGTGCGGCGCGGGTGACCATGGCCGGGTCGGCGATGCCCATGTCGATCATGTCGCCGTACTCGTCGCTCGCGGCGTTGTAGCCGAAGTTGTTGGTCTCGGCGTCCTTGACGGACTGGACGATGACGGAGCCATCCTGGCCGGCGTTGATCGCGATGCGGCGCATCGGCTCTTCAAGCGCACGGTTGAGGATGCCAACGCCAGTGGCTTCGTCGCCCTCGAGGTCAACGCCACCCAGCGAAGGAATGACGTTGATCAGTGCGACACCACCACCGGGGACCATGCCCTCTTCGACAGCGGCACGGGTCGCGGACAGGGCGTCCTCGACGCGGTGCTTGCGCTCCTTGAGCTCAACCTCGGTAGCGGCGCCGACCTTGATGACGGCGACGGAGTTGGAGAGCTTGCCGAGTCGCTCCTGGGCCTTTTCGCGGTCCCAGTCGCTCTTGGCGGCCTCGTAAACGTGGCGGATCTGGTTGACACGCTCGTCGATGGCCGCGGCCTCGCCGTTGCCCTCGATGATGGTCGAAGTTTCCTTGGAAGCAATGAAGCGGCGGGCGCGCCCGAGCTGAGAGATTTCAGCCTGGTCGAGCTGTCCACCGAGCTGCTCGGAGATGACTTCGCCACCAGTCAGAGTGGCGATGTCGCCGAGGTTGTCCTTCTGGCGGTCGCCGAAGCCGGGGGCCTTGACGCCGATGACGTTGATTGTGCCGCGCAGCTTGTTCACCGCGAGGGTGGCCAGCGCTTCACCGTCGACGTCGGAGGCGATGATGACGAGGTTCTTGGTGACCTTGAGGATCTTCTCCAGCAAGGGCAGGATGTCCTGCACGGCTGAGATCTTCTTGTCGGTGACGAGGATGTAGGGGTCCTCGATTTCGGCTTCCATGCGGTCAGCGTTGGTGACGAAGTAGGGGGAAATGTAGCCGCGGTCGAACTGCATACCGTCGACGTACTCGACCTCAGAGCGGATGCCCTTGCCCTCTTCGACGGTGATCACGCCGTCTTTGCCGACCTTCTCCATGACCTCACCGATGAGCTCGCCAATGGCGGGGTCGGCGGCGGAGATGCCGGCGATCTGCGACATCTGCTCGCGGGTGGTCACGCGGACGGCCTTCTCGCGGATGGCGTCAGAGAGGACTTCAACACCCTGCTCGAGGCCGCGCTTGAGGGCCATCGGGTTGGCGCCGGCTGCGACGTTGCGCATGCCCTCGTTGACGATGGCCTGGGCGAGGACGGTGGCGGTGGTGGTGCCGTCACCAGCGATGTCGTTGGTCTTGGAGGCGACTTCCTTGGCGAGCTGAGCGCCGATGTTGTGGAAGGGGTCTTCGAGGTCGATGTCGCGTGCGATGGTCACACCGTCGTTGGTGATCGTCGGCGCGCCGAAGGTCTTGGCGAGGACGACGTTTCGGCCCTTGGGACCGAGAGTGATCTTGACGGCGTCAGCGAGGGCGTCAATGCCGTCGCGCAGCGCCTGACGAGCGTCCTCGTCGAACAGCAGTGCCTTGGCCATATGTGGTGGTCTCCTTCTTCATGGAGTCTTGCGGCTGGAGTTTGTATTCCTAGCACTCGCATAGCGAGAGTGCCAACGCGTGTATTGTGTCGAATTTGTTGCGCCAGTGCAAGTGGTGCGGGCGTTATCGTTTCGTGCTCTGTCGGCTGCGCATGGGCGCTGTTAAATCGGCTACAACGACACGATTGCGGAGGCGCCCAGAGAGCCTGTCAGAGAAGCAGCCGGGGCATGGGCAGGAGCTTGAGCAGCGCGACCGCTCGCAGTTGGCTGTTGGGCACAACACCGAAGCGTCGGCTGTCGGTGCTGCGGCTTGGGTTGTCGCCGACGACGTACCAGCCATCGCCCTCGCGGCTGAGGGTGCGCTTGATGAACAGGTCGGTCTTGCGGCGGAAGGCGACAATGCGGCCCGGTCTCACGGAGAGCATCTTGGTCGAGAGTGCGAGGAGGCGATCACCGTCCTGCAGGGTGGGAGACATGGAATCGCCCTGGACTCGGAGGAAGTAGATCATCTATGGCGTCCCAATCGCTGGGAGCGAGCGGGACCCTCTCTGCCCCCGCGTCAGAGGGTGTCTCAGACGTCCCATTGGTTAGTTGAATCCCAGTCCCCGCTTTACGCGGGGACCCGCTCTGGCAGCACGGTATAGCTGGCGGTGAAGTCCCCTACAGGAAGGGAGCAGGTCCCCGCGTAAAGCGGGGACTGGAAAGTTGACTTCTGAGACATCCTGTCAGGCCTGGGCAGGCTCAACGGCAAGCGTGGGAATGACGGACGTTTGTTGTGCGATAGTGATTGGGCTAGAAATCGTCCATGCCGAAGTCGCCCATGCCGAAGTCGTCGTGGCTATGGCCGTGGTCGTGACCGTGGCCTCCCATGCCCATGCCGCCCATGTCGGGCATGCCCATGTCTCCCATGGCTCCCATGTCGAAGTCGTCAAACGAGGATCCGCCGGAACCGGTGTGGATCGCAACGCCGGCGCCGAAGACGCGGTCGCCGACTCCGTCGTCGCAGGCTGGGCAGTCGGGTGACTCTGGGGCCTGCCCCATCTTGGCCAGGACATCAAAGACGTTGGTGCAGCTGGGGCACTTGTACTCGTACATCGGCATAACGGGTTTCCTCCCTAGAGGATGTTGAGCAGTGATCGGTCGTTGGGTCATATCTTACGACCGTGACCCGCGGCACCGACGCGGTGTAGTGAACAGGGAGCAGCCAAATGCCCGACATCCGTGACTACTGTGATCGACTGTGGCGTGGTGAGATCGACACGATCACCGAGGCGCACCCGGTGACGTCGCCGTGGAACAACCGTGAGCCGGAGGAGATTGGCGACGACTTCCTCTACATCAAGTCCGCGGCGTCGATGAACACGATTGACACCGGCGACGGTCTGGTGATGCTGGATACGGGAACGGCCCGGGACGCCGAGGGGCTGTTCTCAGCGGTGCGCGATTGGCGCCCTGATACTCCGTTGCGAGCGGCGGTGTTCTCGCACCATCACGTCGATCACATCTTTGGCGTGAACAAGTTCGACGAGGAAGCGGCCAGTAAGGGTCAGGCGCGTCCGACGGTGTATGGGCAGCGGCACATTCCGGCTCACTTTGATCGGTACAAGCGGACTGTTGGCTACAACACGGCGATCAATTCTCGGCAGTTCATCCGACCGGGGATGGACGCGTCGACGGTGCGCCTGCCCTGGCCGTCCGCATTCCGCTATCCCGATGTGACGTTCGACGACGCGGTACGGTTCTCGGTTGGTGACTTGACGTTTGAGGTCACGCACACTCGCGGCGAGACGGAGGACGCAGCCTGGACCTGGATCCCAGAAAAGAAATGGCTGTTTCCTGGCGACCTGTTCATTTGGGCCGTGCCGAACGCTGGGAATCCGCAGAAGGTACAGCGCTGGGTCGGCGAATGGGCGACCGGGCTGCGACAGATGGCCGCCAAGGGCGCAGAGCTCATGAGTCCCGGACACGGATTCCCGATTTTCGGCGCCGACCGCGTCGCGGAGGCGTTGAACGATACTGCCGACCTGCTGGATGACATCGAGAGTCAGACACTGGCGCTGATGAATGAGGGCTACACGCTGGACCGGGTGCTGCACTCGATTGAGATGCCACAGCATCTGTTGGACAAGCCCTGGCTGCGCTCGGCCTACGACCATCCGGAATTCATCGTGCACAGCATTTGGCGCTACTTCGGCGGCTGGTACGAGGGGGAGCCGGATCGGCTGTTGCCCGCGCCCAGGTCGGCTGAAGCGGCTGAGTGGGTAACGCTGGCCGGAGGTCTGGAGCCGGTCTTGGAGCGTGCTCGCGCACATATGCAGAACGGCAACCTGCAGATGGCCTGTCACCTGATCGAGGGTGCTGCCCTCGCCGCGCCGAACAGTCCCGATGTGCACGAGCTGAGGTCGGAGATCTACGACGCACGGGCGGCGGAACAAGATTCATCAATGGCGCGGGGTATCTTCGCGTTCGCGGCGTCCAGCAGTCGAAGTGGCAAGCGGGACGTGTTTAATCCGTAGTGGCAAAATGCCGAAGTGCATGACGAGAAAAGGCAACTCCATTGGCTGCCGCGTACGTTCCTCAGCTGATATAGACGGGTACCAGGTACTTGCCGGCCTCCGTGAGTAGCAAGTTGACCGCCGTGCTGACCTCATCGGAACACAGCAACAATTCATGCCCCCCTTCTGGATTCTGCAGCTTCGTGAGTTCGCTACCAACCCACTGATCTATCACCCTTCGAGTTTTTCCGGCCAAACGCGCCAATTGCTCCGGTTTCTGGTCCACTGAATGGCGGAAGCCATTGAGGATGTCGCGGATGTGAAATAGGGTGTGCCTGACCGCGAGGAGTTGGTCAGCGGAGAGCTCATCAACATGTTGCAGTCCGGAGGTAGCTTCGCAGCCCGAGAGCAGGGCAACTGTGCGAACTCCCACAGCGGCTGGCGTGTATTCGAGCATGACTGTTAACGCGCTAACATCACTAGCACCAGGTTGGCTGTAAAGAGTTGCTACCAGGTAGTCCTCGCCTAGGACGCGCCTTTGCCTCCACTCAATACACGGGTTGTGTGGTACCTCGGACAGTAGACCGACCCGACCCCGCCGGACCCAATTGGACACGATTCGCCTGAGGTCGTGAACCCGTGTCGACAGCTCTTCCGAAAACCAATCGGAGATTACACTTCCGTTCTGCAGACTGCTTGCAAAGTCGAACAGCTTAGCCTCACCGATCGGGCCTGCATCGTAATAGCAATTGGCCCAGAGCGAGGTCTCCATCCAGAGGAGTACATGATTCAAGGCGTAGAGATGCTTGACTGCATCAAAGTCATAGTATGGCCGTGAGGCGCCCGGTGTGCTCCACACGTGTGTTGGTTCTGAATTGGTGCGGCGAGCCAGCTCCTCGAACAAGGCGTCAGCTTGCTGAGCGAAATCGGACTCGCAGATGGATGCTGGAAGGCTCGCTGGCTCGGACATGAGCTTGTCGTAGCCAGTGCGCAGCTCGCTCGCTCGTGTCTCCCAAACCGGCGCGAACTGCTCGGCCTGCACGGCCATGAGGTCGAGTATCGCGTCAACCTTGGCTAATGCGACCTCTGCGATCAGTCGCGAATTCGATGACGACGGTTCGCTTCGCTCGATACCCAAGCAGTTGGCCTCCTGCCGCACGGTGCGTACCGCCTGCTCATATTGCAGTGAGAGAATCGTCAGCCGCCAAGCGTGGACATGCGATCCATAAAATGGATCTGCTGGAGTGTGCGTCTGCTCGTCCACCTCCAGAACTTGTACTGACTCTTGTGCCGGAGCGGTGCCATGCTCTGACATCGTGTCATCAATCAATGATGCAATGCCAAACCCGATGGCAATGCCAAGAGCCAGAGAGATCGCGATAGCGGCGGTCAAACGAAACATGTTGCACTTACGGTAGACGTTGGGTGCGAAAGTGATGCGCGGCGAAGGCGGTGCCTCCGGTGATCTGGATCATGGCTTGATTGTTGATCAATTCGTTTGAGGTTCCTTCGTTTAGTCCTCGCGTGAAGGTGGCGTTTGAGAGGGGCCATTTGAGACCGACGGTGGTGATCCCCTCAACTGTCTCGCTGACGGCTGTGATGGTGACGTAGTCGCCGATTTGGCCCTGGAAGTGGGCCTGCGATACACCGTCTCCGTTGAGGACGGTCAGGGCGGTCCAGCCGTCGACGGTCCAGGTGGGAGTTTGCTTGAGACTTGGGTGCGTGAGCAGGTAGAGGTTGGCGACGGCGTGGTCGTAGCGTGGACCTCCGAACAGGCCGACGATGATGATGCTTGTTGCGCCTCGCTTGAGCGCGTACTCGATGGCGACGTCGCCATCGGTGCGCTGCTCCGGCTGCGGATGCGGTTCAAACTCAACGCCCACGGACTTGAGCCGGAAGAGTTCGTCGCCCGGCAACGAGTCCAAGTCGCCAATCACCACATGCGGCAACACGCCCAGCTGTCCCAGCCGTTGCGCCCCGCTATCGGCGGCGACTATCAGTCCTGCTCCGTTCAGGGCGCTGCGGACCAGGGGGGAATCGTGGATTTCGCCCGCGAGCGCGACGACGGCTTGCATGGTTGGTCCAGAGCCCTCACCCTAACCCTCTCCCAGAGGGAGAGGGGATCGGAGGGGGAGGTTTAGAGAGCAGGGGAGCGCCCAATCGAGCGCTTAGTCGGCGACTGGCTCTGCCTCGGCTTCGGCGGGGGCTTCGGTGCCGTTGCTGGAGAGAGCGGCTCGGTCGGCTGCGGCTTGCTTGAAGGCGTCGGGCAGTTCCTTGCCGGCATCGGAGAAGGCCTTGGCCATGGCCTTCTGACCTGCGCCAAAGATGTCGAGCTGACGGTCTTCGACGAAGTCCCGCGAGGCGACGAGGCGGTCGAGCTGACCCTGGTACTTGGGCGCGACGTAGCGCATCAGCAGTTCGAAGCTGCGCTTGGTGGCGTCGGTCGAGGCCCACTCATGGTGCATCCCAAGCAGCCCGCCGATGCCGCCCGAGCGGTCGTGCATTGCCTCGATCTGGTCGACGGCGTCCTCGGGGGAACCGACGATGACCATATTCTTGTCGATCGCTTCTTCAATGGTGTCGGCCATCTGCAACGCGATGCCGCCTCGGCGTCCGGGATCTCGGACATCGCCGACGTAAGCACGCTTGAGGAATCCGGCGCGCACGTCTTCGATTGCCTGGGCTCGGGATTCCGCGATGTGGATCGCCGTCACGACGCGCCAGTTCTTGCGCGAAACTTCGTGGCCGTTCTCGGTCGCGGCCTCTTCGTACCAGTCCCAGACTTGCTTCATGCCTTCGGAGTCAGCGCCGGCGACGGAGAGCAGACTCGCACCGTGCTTACCGGCGAGCTGTGGTCCGGACGGCGTCAGGATCACGGCGACGGCCAGCTCAGGATGCGGGTCGGAGTACCAGGCCATCTGCAGGCGAGCCTCCGTCAGCGAGAACCAGTCCGTCTCCATCGAGACCGGCTCTTCGTCGCGGGCGAGCTGGACGATGGCGTCGAAGGCCTCGGCCATGCGCTTGCGCTGGCTGGTCGGCTCGATGCCCATCTGTACCGCGTCCGAGGTGAGTGCGCCGGGACCAACGCCGAGCATCACGCGACCGCGCGTCATGTGGTCAAGCTGGAGCAGGTCGTCGGCGATCATCAAGGGATTGTGGTAGGGCAGCGAGACGACACCGGTGCCCAGCTTGATGTGCTTGGTCCGCTCGGCCAGCGCGGCGATGAAGATCATCGGATTGGAGATGATCTCGCGAGCAAACGAGTGGTGCTCGCCAATCCAGGCTTCGTCGTAGCCGAGGTCGTCGAGGTGCTCGATCAGCTCAACGTCGCGCTGGAGCGCGAGGGTAGGATGCTCGCCGACGCTGTGGAATGGGGCGAGGAAGAGTCCAAACTTCATGCGCTTGGGTCGCCAGGACATGGTTGGGTCCGATCTATCGGGTGTGGGGTCGTACGGGATTGAGGATAACGGTGTTCGCTGGGCGGCAGATCAAGGAGTGACAGCCGCGTCCAATTCGATGATCAAGGCTCCCCCTTCGGGGGAGCTGTCGCGGAGCGGCTGAGGGGGCCGGTCATCGACGAGGCTGATGAGTAGGACCCTAGCCGAGGAGAGGCCCCCTCCGCCCCTTCGGGGCACCTCCCCCAGAGGGGGAGGTCTCAACCATTGTGCTAGCCAAGCACCTCAGGATTGACGATCGCCTCCGGCCGATTGCCGCTGAGGACGTTGACGACGTTCCTGGTCGCCAAGGCACGCATGGCGTAGCGGGTTTCTTCGGTGGCCGTGCCGATGTGAGGGAAGCTGATCACGTTGGGCAGCTTGACGATGGGCTCGTCAGGGTCGGGAGGCTCATCTTCGAGCACGTCGAGACCGGCGCCGGCAATCTGATTGGCGACGAGAGCGTCGTGCAGCGCCTTCTGGTCAACCGCGGGGCCTCGTGATGTGTTGATCAGGTAAGCGGTCGGCTTCATCAGCGCGATCTCGCGGGCACCGATCATATGTCGTGAGGACTGGTTGAGGTCGGTGTGGACGCTGACGAAGTCAGATTCGGCCAGCAGCTCGTCGAGCGACCGCTTCTCAGACGCAGGAGCGTCGGCGGGCGGGTTGTCGTAGATGTCGTACCAGATCACCTTCATCCCGGCGAAGTTTGCGCGTCGGGCGACTTCCTGACCGATGCGTCCGAAGCCGACGATCCCAATCGTCTTGCCCAGGGGATCGTTGGCCAGCGCGGGATAGGGCTCGCGCCGTCCCCAACCGCCGGAGCGGTTGTAGGCCTCGAACTCCATCAGTTGTCGCGAGAGCATCAGCAGGAAGGCCATGGTCAAGTCGGCGACGGCGGCGCTGAGCACGCCTGGCGTGTTGCAGAGGGCGATGCCGTTACTGGTCAGAAAGGGCACGTCGAAGGCGTCGAAGCCGACCGAGGTGGTGGCGACGACCTTGAGATTGGGCGCCAGGTCAACGACCTGCTGATCAATCTTGACGAGCGGATTGAGCAGCACGCCATCAGCATCCTTGACGGCTTCAATGAACGCTCCCCGGTCGCGTCCATCGACAACGCGGACATCGCCGGCGGCGGCGAGCATATCGTGGAGTTCGTCTTCAATCGGTACGGCCTGGACGATGGTCGGCATGGTTGGATCTTTCGTTGGTTGAAGTGGCTGGCTGAATGGTAGGACAGATCCCATGAGCTCCCCCGTTGGGGGAGCTCCCGCGCAGCAGGTGAGGGGGCCAGCTCGGCGAGCAGTGCTGGTTGCCGGGAGCCCCCTCAGACCCTACGGGCCAGCTCCCCCAACGGGGGAGCTCTTTTTCATTCGGTTGGACCTAGTCGAGCCGATACACCCGCTGTGCGGTGTCGTGGAACATCTGATCCTTTTCGTCCTGGGGATAGTCGACGACCAGCTTGAAGAACTGGTTGTACATGTTCGTGTAGCTGCATGAGGCCTTGTCGACGGGGAAATTGCTCTCGAACATGCAACGGTTCGGACCGAAGACCTGGATGGTGTGCTCGTACCAGCGGCGATTGGCTTGCAGCAGCTCGTCCGAGGATGGCGCTCGTTCCCGTTCGTGCCAGCCGAAACCGTTGATCACCATCTGGATGCCACCGACCTTGGCGACCACGTTCTCGCAGGTGGCAAGTTCGCTGATGGTCTCTCGCCATTCGGCGAAGACTTCGTCGTGGCGACCCGCGTACGGACCGATGCCAAGCGGTCCGCCCAGGTGGTTGAGGATGATCGTGGTGTCGGGGAAGGCGCGGGCGAGGTCGGTCAGTTCAGGGATTTGTGGATGGTAGAGCCAGCCTTCGAAGCTGAGGTTGCGCTTGCCCAGCTCGGCGAAGCCTTCGCGGTAGGCGTCATTGAGGTAGATGTGCGGCTGATCCACGATCCGCGAGTTGGGCACGTCGGGCGACGGATCCCAGCTGGCGTGATGGCGGATGCCTCGGAAGCGGGAACTCATCTCCATATGCGCGTCGAGCACCTCGCCGACGGCCGCGCCGAGCAGCAAGTCGGCATGCGAAACGATACCGGTGCAGGCGCGCATCTCGCCATAGATGCCGCTGGCGCTCTGAGCCGAGACGCCAGCGACGTACTCGGTCTCTCCGACCGGCGCCATCGGCTTCGGCGCGTCAGCGTTGTACATCGCTCCACACTCGATGAAGACGGTCTGGCGGACATTGAGGTCGGCCGTGTCCTCGAGCAGTTGGTCGAGGAAGTAGCGCAGCAGGCGCCCGTCCTCGCGACCATCCCAGAGGTGATGATGCGGGTCGATGATTTTCTGGTCGGGGTCGAATGCAGGCTCCTGGTTGGTTGCGAGCCAGTCGAAGTTGTTGGTGACCATGGTGAACTCCTATGCGTCGTCGATCAGGGCCCGGAGGCCTTTGCCCAGCTCGGTGTAACCCTGGTTGAGCAGGAAGCGGTCCCAGCCGATGCAGAAGTGCTTGACGCCCAGGTCGAGGTAGCGCTGGGCTTGCTCAACCGCGCCGATCTCGATACGTGGGGCGACGCCATACTCGATCGACTTGGCGATCGTCTTCTCTTCCGCGGCGCGAATCTCGTCCGGACTGGGTCGCTCGTCGAAGGAGAAGCCGTAATCGCTCGGACCCCACTGAGTCATGTCGACGCCGAGTTCGGCGGCGCGCTCGAGGATGGCGTCGATGTCGTCGAGGGCGACGCGCTTCTCGATCATGATCACCGTGACGATGCCGTCGAGGTCGGCGCCGTAGTTACCGGCGGCGTAGCCGGCGAGCGCCGGTCGTCGCGTTTTGACGCCCATGTGTCCGCCCAAATTGCCCAGCGTGCCGGGCTTGTCGGGGCGGATGGACTGTAGCGCTGCGTCGACATCGTCGGGCGTGCGGATGTCGGTGTAGAGCACCGACTTGAAACCCGCGCCAAGCGCGGCCTGAGCCCAGAAGGTCTGGTTGGCCTGGTCGAGCTTGATCATCAGGGGCAGATTGCCGCACTGAGCCGCGCGCGCCAGGTGGTACAGCGTCTTCATGTCGAAGGTCGAGTACTCGGCCACATACTCGCCGTAGTCGAACTGCCCGGTGTCGCCAATCAGCTCGGCGATGTCAGGGTCGTTGAAGAGGAAATGGGTGCCGATCGTCGGTTCACCGGCGTCGAGCTTCTCGCGAAAGGTGTTGGCAAGCACAGCCATAGGTAGGTCTCCTTGGTTGGGATCCGGCAGTTGATACGGAGGCTAGGTTAGACGCGGGCTACACACGCCGTCGCCGGACGGGGTCGAGTCGCTCGGAGAGGACGTCGGAGAGGAAGTTCAGACCAATCATCAGCACGGCCAAGACGAGCGCAGTGAAAATCACGAAGTGCGGAGCGGGCTGCATGTACTGTTGCGCTTCGCGGAGCATCGTCCCCAGCGTTGCGTTCGGTAGTTGAATCCCGACGCCAAGGAAGTTCAGTGCTGCCATCGCGAGGACCGAAGCGACAAATGCGATCGGGAGCTGGACTGCGAAGGCGCCGAAGGTGTTCACCGCGACGTGGCGGAAGAGGACGCGTCGGCCCGAGGCTCCAAGCGTGCGGGCTGCCAGGGCGTAGTCGCGTTCGCGCTCTCGCAGTACACCGGCCCGAGCGAGACGTGCGGTCACGGGGATGTTGAAGACCGTGATCGCAACAGCGAGCGAAAACAGACCCGTGCCCAAAATCGTTGAGACCACAATGGCGAGCACGAGTCCTGGGAAGGACATCAGCACGTCGAGGGCGCGCATGACGAGTGTGTCGATCCATTGGCCCATCCAACCGGCGACGTACCCGATGGTGATTCCAATTGACATTCCAACGATCACGGCGCTGAAGCCGGTGAGGATGGTTCGTCGTGCCGAGACGGAGACGCGAGCGAGCAGATCGCGCGAGAGTTGGTCAGTACCGAAGGGATGTCCCCACGAAGGCCCGAGCAACTTTTCGCCTCGCTCGGACCAGTTTGGATCGGTGGGATCGATCAGAGGAAAGATGAAGGCGAAGAAGAAGATCGCACCGAGCAGCGTGATCGCGATTGCTCCTCGAGGCTCCGTAGCGATCCCCTTCAGTTCGCGCCACACCCCCGAGGTAACACGGGTCACCGTCCGCTCTTCGGCAAATTCGATCGGAGCAGATTGAGCCGTCATGCTCAGCCCTCCGTCCGTCCGCCGATGCGGATGCGAGGATCCAGCGAGACATAGGCGACGTCGATCAGGAGGTAGACCAGCATGAAGATCGCCACGATCAACATGGTGATGATCTGGATGATGGCGTAGTCGCGATCGCGGACAGCCGTCGCGAGTGCGCGGCCCATGCCCGGCCAGGTAAAGACCGACTCAATGATCAGCGTGCCGCCGAGAATTTCTGCAAAGTTGAACGCCATGATCGTGACCACGGGGATCAACGACGGCTTCAGCGCGTGACGCAGAATCACCAACGAGTGTCGCAGTCCCTTGGCGCGAGCAGTGCGGATGTAGTCCTCAGTCAGGGTGTCTAGCATCGACTGTCGGGTGAATCGCAGAATCTGCGCCGCGACAATCCCACCAAGCGCCAGACCAGGCATGATCAGGTGAAGTAGGGCTTGACCAAAGTCTTCGGTGATCGGAACTCGACCAAATGACGGCAGCAGGTCGAGCGCGACGGCAAAGATGATCAGATAGAAGAAGCCCGCAATGAACGAGGGGACGCCGATGTTCCAGCCTGCCCAGGCGGAACCGAAGTAGTCCCAAAATCCGCCACGATTGATCGCAGCGAGGATGCCGAACAGCAGCCCGAGCCCGAAGCCGATAATCGTGGCGAAGACGGTGAGCTCCATCGACGCCGGGAATGCCGTCGCCACGACCTCCCAGACCTCAATGCCCTTGTTCGAAATGCCGAAGTCGCCCTGAAAGATTCCGCCGACCCAATTGATGTATTGGTCGAAGAACGGTTGGTCGAGCCCCCAGCGCGCGCGCAGATCGTCCTGACACGCGGTCCCGACCGAATTCTCCCCGCAAGCAGCAACGGCTGGGTCGCCGGGTATCAGCCGAACCGCACCGAAAATCAGCAACGAGGCGACGAGCAGCGTCGGGATCAGCTGGGTAAGCAGGCGTGTGAAGATGTACTGCATCGACGGGCGCCAACATTCTGAGTCCACCCACGTGTGCCGCTCGGGCTAGCCCGAGCGGCACACGGTGAGTGTCGCAATGCGAGGCAGGAGGCGCGAGTCCTAGACGCGCGCCGACTCGACGTAGACCCAACCTTCGCTGTCGAAATCGACTTCGACATTGTTGGTGTTCCAGCTTCCGGCGTACTGACGGAAGAGGACGTTGGACCAGGCGACATCGAGGTACTTCTCGTTGAAGACGCGCCAGTCGCCGTATTCGTCGATGAACGTGCCGTTCTTGGCGGCCTCGATCATGTCGAGCCACTCAAGCTCTTCACGCAGACCTTCGCGATCCCGCAGCGGCGTCTCGCCGTCGCCAACGGGGGCGTTCATGCGGCCGTCGTAGGCATCGGCGAAGAGGACCGTAACCGAGGGGTCGCCAGGCTTCACCCAGTTGCCGAACCCGATGATCATGTGATCGAAGGTGCCCGTGGTCTGGAGCGTGATCATCTCCGTGTACTCACGGTTGGTCACTTCCATGTTGATGCCAAGCTGGAGCAACTCCTGCTGAAGCAACTGGGCCACGGCCGGTGCGTCGACGCGCTCGGGCAGGACGTCGGCGCGCAAGGTCTGATCGGAGTCGACCAGGCCGGCGGCGTCAAGCAGCTGTCGAGCGGTGGCCGGATCGTAGATCGGCTTGTCCAACTCGGCATCGAAGGCTGGCGATCCCGGCTGCCAGGGCAGGCGACCAGCAACGTCGAACGTCCCAGCGAACTCTTCGGTGATCCGCTCGCCGTCGACCAGCAGGAAGACGCCTTGGCGGGCACGCTTGTCGTGGAATGGCGGTGAATCTGCGCGGAATCGCAGGACTCGGCCACCGGCACCGATGTGAATGCGACCGTAATGGTCGGAGCTATCGATCAGGCGAGCCTCCGCCTCGGGGTTCCCGATCGGGACGCCGTAGTGAGAGTGGATGTCGCCGGTTTCGAGGGCCGCAGCCATGGCCAGGTTGTCGGCGAAGATCGAGAACTCGATCTTGTCGATGATGGGTCGGCCATTCCAATGGTCCTCGAACGCAACCAAGTCGTAGCCACGGTTGGGGTCGTAGTTCTCGAAGGAGTACGCGCCGGTGCCGACCAGGACGCCGTCGGTCACCTGGTCGAGTGTCTCGCGGTCTGCGATGTTGGTCGACGAGGTGAGGGTGTAGACGTAGCCAGTAGGTTGGCTGAATTTGAGCGTGGCGGTCGTGGCGTCGGGCGCCGTCGCCGACTCCAGATTGGCCGACATCAGATGCAGCGGCGAGCCTCCGCCACCGACCTCAGGATTTTTCAGCTCTTCATAGGTGAAGGCGATGTCCTCGGCCGAGAAGGCACGACCGCTGTGGTAAGTGACCCCTTCGCGGATGTTGAAGATGTAGGTGACGTTGTCCGGCTGCTCCCACGACGTCGCCAAGTCAGGAGAAGGCGAGAAGTCCGGATCGACCATTCGCTGCATGTTGCCGATGTCATCCTGCAGGCCGACGGGACCGCTCCAGCGGGTGAGTCGGTTGAACAGTCCGCCATTCTGGTTAATCGCGGTGTTGTTGCCGGCGGTGTTGAGCGGGATGCGAATGAAGTTTGGCGTTGACGTGTTGCCGCGCTTCCAGACGCCACCAGACGCGGAGACCATCTGCTGCTGGTCCTGCTGTTGCGCCTGCCGCTGTGCGGCGGCCTGCTGCTGATCCTGCTGCTCTGACTGTGCGTCAGCCGTCGTCTGTTCCTGCTGATCCTGCTGCATGGCCTGCTGATCAGCCTGTTGCTGCTGATCTTGCATCGCTTGTTGCTGATCCTGCTGCATGGCCTGCTGACCATCGTCGTCGTCATCGTCGCCACCACAACCGACCAATGCCAGTCCGGCCGCGCCGACACCTGCTCGGGCGCTTGCCCGCAGCAGCGATCGGCGGCTCAGATGTTGCCGCTTCATCCGTGACCAATAGTCTCTTGCCATGCTGTGCTATCTCGCTCTCTCTGCGATGAATTGCTGCGACCGGGCGCACGACCATGCCCCGCATCGCACTCAGGTAGTTAGCCCATCCTAACCGAATTACCCTTCATGAAGAGTTCGCTTGAGACACAGTTAGCCTGCGGGCCAATAGATACCGCAGATTGTCAAGGACGAACCATGGATCTCTACGAGCACCGCGTCACGATGATCGAGCCGAAGCGCTTTCCCGAGTACCGCTCACTCTTCCTTGAGGAGACCTGGCCTCGTCTGGTGGAGGCCGGATTCCGGCCTTTGTGTCTGCTCAATGCGTTGATTGGCGGCACGCCTGAGGAGGTCCACACGTTTATCGGCGTGCCGTCATGGGACGAGTGGCGACATGGACAGGAAATCCTAGTCGGACTGGGCGATGACGCCTATCGCAACGCTCGTCGAGCGTTGATTGTGAATGAGACGGCGCGGCCGAAGATTCCCTACGGCGGCCGCCCACTGGCGGAGACTCCCGACTCCGACCGTCGCGCCGTTTATGGTCTGCGTCGCTGGACGATCGATCCGGCTACGTGGGAGCGGTTCTCCTACCTGACCGAGTTCGGCGTCTGGCCGGCGATGGACGCGATGGGACATCGGGTGCTGGGCAACTTCCATGACGCCGTGCTGAGCGACGACATGGAAGTGACCAACCTGGCCGGCTATCACAGCGTCGGCAACTGGCACGCGACGCGGACGCCGCAGGATCCAGGTTCCGGAGTCTCGGAGGAGCTACTCAAGCTGTTCCAGGAGAGCGTGCGTGAGCGGCACTCGCTGACTCGACACACGTGGGTGCAATTGATGAATGCGCATTGGCCGGAGTAGCTTGGCGCCCGGCAAACGACTTCATCTACCTCGTCATTGCCGCGCTTGTCGCAGCCTGCCCCGCACTTGATGCGGTGGCATCTCACTTCCTGATCGACGCTGCTGGGACCCCCTCAGCCTTCGGCAGCTCCCCCTGCGAGGGGGAGCAAAGAAAATGGTTCGGCGGCTCACCATGCGAGGGGGAGTCACAGATTGCGCAGCGTCTGTGGACTCAAGTTGATTTAGCTTGGGTCAGCGTTCCAGCGATAGGCTCGGCGTGCGTTCTCGACGAAGAAGTCGTCTACAACTGTTTCTCGAAGTTGGAGTGCCTCAATTTCGTCTCTTGCCCTGGGCCACGGGATTGTTGGGTACTCCGTGCCGAACATCATCTTCTGACGTCCCCGGGTGTTGATGAATTGGACGAAGTTGAGTGGCCAGTACTTTGGCGCCACCGACGTGCAGGACATGTAGACATGATCCCAATGGGCGATGGTTGAGATGGTCTCCTCGATCCACGGTTGGCCGCAGTGAGTCATGATCAGGCGAAGCTCGGGGAAGTGATAGGCGACCTCGTCGTAATGCATTGGGTTCTGGACCCATCCCGGTCGACGCGGTCCAGGCATACCAGCGTTCATCGAGACCGCGATGTCAAGTTCCATTGCCTTGACGTAGAAGGGCCAGTAGACGCGGTCGGTTGGCGGCATTTCGTATCGGAACGGCGGGATGCGCAGGCAGCGGACTCCGTAGCGTTCGTAGTAATCGACCACCTTGCGGATTTCGTCGTACCCGTTGAGCGGATTGACAATCATCGCGGGCAGGATCTTGTCGGGAAACTGCTTGTGCGCATCGCCAACCCACTCGGCGTGATCGGGCTGCATGATCGAAACGACACCGGCGCCGATATCGGACTGGTCAAGCACTTGCAGAAGTTGTTCGGCAGTCTCGATCGCGCCGCGTCCTTCAATGTCCTTGAACAGATAACTCAACGCAGTGTCGCCTGAGGGATCGAGGAACGAGGAGTTGATCAATGAATCGATAGCGCGAATGCGGTCGGTCATAGTGTACGAAGTCTATGTCTCTCCGCGCGGTTTCATTCCCGCGGCTCGGTAGACGTTATCGATCACGCGCATACTGATCACGCCGTCTTCGGCGTCGGTCGGCATTGGACGAACACCGGCGATCGCGTCCATGAATGCGCGCAGTTGGTAGTTGAACGTCGGATTCCTGCTCAGCGTTTCCCGGCGCGTGCCCCACGACGTCACGAGTTCGATTCGGTGCACCTCGCGGTGTGGCACCAATGGATTCACGACTTTGAGCCTGCCCCGATCGCCATAGACGTTGACCTCGGCGGAAAAGCCTCCGGCTGCATTCATCCGTGACCAGATCGTGGCCGGGATCCTGCCGGCAAAGAGCAGCTCGGCCTTCAACTCGATGTCGATGTGTTCATGGACCGTTGCCGCCTTCGCCGAGACGACCTCCGGCTCTGCCTCAAACGCGTGGCGGAGAAAGTGCAGGGGGTAGCAGCCGAGGTCCATCGTCGCCCCGCCACCGAGCTCGATCTGGTACCGAATCTGGCTGGGCACGTCGGCGACCGTGTTCTGGAAGTGAGCGTCGGCGTAGCGGATCGTGCCCAGGATGCCGCTCTGGACGATCTCGCGCATCCGCATCGAGAACGGGTGATAGTAGTAGTGAAACGCCTCGGCGCAGATGAGTCCGGACTCGCGAGCGCAGTCTGCCATCTCTCGCGCTTCGGCCTCGTTCATGGCGAACGGCTTCTCACAGAGCACATGTTTGCCTGCGTTGAGCGCCTTGATCGTCCATTCCTTGTGCCCGCTGATCGCCAGCGGATTGTAGATCGCGTCCACGTCAGGGTCGGTGACGACTTCGTCGTAGGTGTCGTGGACCGTAGGAATTCCGGCTCTGGCGGCGAAGGTCTCGGCACGGTCGCGGTCACGTGCGGCCATGCTGACGATTTCGACATCAGGGAACTCAGCGACGGGTTTGAGCAGCGCGCGCGGGGTGATCGCGGAAGCTCCGAGGATGCCGAAGCGGAGAGTCATCTGGAGTCCTCGTCGGCTGCGATACGCCCTTCGCCGAATCGCCTAGGCGTTGAACTGCGGGACCAGGTAGTCGTGATCCTTGTGGTAGACCTGTACCCGCCCTCGGCCGCCGTCGCCGATGGCGATTCGATCTTGTGCATCAATCGCGATGCCACGGGGACGGTCGAAGATGCCGAATTTGATCAGCTCGACTGGTGTCACGCGCCTGAAGGCTTGTTGGTACTCGGGATTGACCTCCATGACGCTGGCCGCCGCCTTGGAGAACTCGTGCGCGTCACCCTGCAGACTGCAGATGATGTCGCCGTCGGGGTAGTAGATCTGGACTCGGCGGTTGCCCCAGTCGCAGACGTACACGTCGCCGTCGCTGTCCACCGCAACATCCGCAGGACGCTTGAGACTGCCGCCATCGTCGATGCCGATGTCTTCAAATCGGGAGCCGAAGTTGCCCAGGAACTCTCCCTCGGGCGTGAACTTCTGCACGCGGTCGTTGCCCCAGTCGGCGATGAAGAGTGCGCCCTCGTTGTCGATGGTCATGCCCCAGGGTTGATTGAGCTCTCCCTCGGCGCAGCCGTGCTTGCCCCATGTACCGAGAAACTCGCCGTCTCTGGTGAACGTCTGTACCCGATGGTTCAGGCTGTCGACAACATGCAGATTGTCGTCAGCGTCGAAGGCCATTCCCGAGGGCCGATTGAACTGACCATCGCCGTCGCCGAACTCGCCCCAGTCGCCGACCGGTGAGCCTTCGGCGTCGTAGCCGAAGATCCGATGGTGATACGCGTCGGCGCACCAGACGGTGCCGTCGCGGGCGAGCGCGAGGCCCTCTGGCCAAGTCAGGTCGCCCGCGCCCATGTCGCCGAGGAACTCGTCCTCGATCCGGTGCTTGATGATTTTGGCACTGAGCGCACCGCTCGCGCCCCCGTACTCGGACAAGCCCGGGTCGGCAACGTGCATCGTGCCATTCGGCGCCATCGCAATCGCGCTGGGATAGTTGAACCCCTGAGGCCCAACGAAGTGGCCAATGGAGTGACTAAAGTGCCAGGTCCGCCCGGCGACGGTTGTAGTCAACATGGCTGGAGCTCCTTAAGGCCTCCCCCTCAAGGGGAGGCCGTTTGTCTACTCATGCAGTCGCCATCAGCGGCTCGATGAAACTCAGTTTCTCGAACTCACCATCGACGATCGGCTTGGCATCGAGACCCATCCAGTCCTCAAGCAGCGTCGAGTAGACACCGCGGAAATCGTGGTTGGGGACGAGGTCGCCCTGTTCGAGGTGTTTGGGATTGATGCTGGGGAACTCGCCGTGCATGCCGCCCTTGACCTGCGGGCCGAGTACGAAGACTCCGCCGCCGGCGCCGTGGTCGGAACCGGAGCCGTTGTCTCGCACGCGGCGGCCGAACTCGGTGAACAGCATCATGATCACGTTGTCATCGCGGTCGTGCGCTTTGACGTCGTCCCAGAAGTCTGAGATGGCTCGCGAGAGGTCGGTCCAGAGCTTCTCGAAGACCGGCTTCTGATTCGCGTGGGTGTCAAAGCCGATGAGCTGCGTGTAGAAGACGCGCGTACCGAGGTCGGCGCAGTGGATCGTGGCGATGTCCTTGAGACTGCGCGAGATCTGCTCAGGTCCCCATTCGACGGAGGTCTCGTAGCGACCGAGGCCTTCCTTGAGGATGTCGGCGCCTTTGAGTGCGTCGAGTCCGGTGCGGCCGAGGTACTCCTTGACGTTTCCGGTGCCGATCGCACGGCCATACATGTTGACGAAGCGCTCGAGCATCTTCTCGCGCTGGCGCTGCTGCTCGATGCCGGTCAAGAGACCGTACGTCGAGAGGTCGGCGACAGATGCGACAGTCACACCTGGTAAGACCAGCGCGCGGGGCAGGCCCTGTCCGATGTGGACCCCGGTGACCGGGTTCTCGCCGGACGGATCAAGGTCGCGGATGGCACGGCCGACCCAGCCCTCGGTACCAACCTTGTTGGGCTCACAGGTGTGCCAGATGTCCATCGAGCGGAAGTGCGATCGCGGCGAGTTGGGATACCCGACGCCGTGGATCAGCGCCATCTCACCCTGGTCGTAGATCTCCTTGAGAGGAGCCATCGTCGGGTGCAGGCCGAAGTGGTCGTTGATCTTGAGGACCTCGTCCTCGCCAATGCAGAGATCGCCGTTGCGGGCGTCGTTGTAGTGTCCATCGGCATAGGGCACCACGCTGTTCATGTAATCGTTGCCGCCGGTCAACTGAATGATGACGACAACCGGATCCTTGCTGGCAGTTGTCATGTCCATACCTTTCTGATCCCCTCTTCCATTGAAGGGAGACCAACATTCTCTGATCCCCTCTCCCTCTGGGAGAGGGTTAGGGTGAGGGTCCCCAAAAACCGGCCCTACCCAAACTGGTACTCCGTCGTTGCCGCGATCAGGGCGAGCATCTCGCCGACGCGCTCGGAGGAACCGTCGTAGTCGTCGCTCCAGGAGAGGTCGCCCTGCTCCGTTGCGTGTTCGATCAACTCGAGCCTGGTGACATCCGCCACATTGAGCGGGCCGATCAGGTCGAGGCAATGGTCGACCATCTCCGCCGGCTCCATCGTGGTGCCATTCGCAGCGGCGACTCGCTTAACGATCTTCTGAACGCCCGGCAGCTCGGTGTTACTGACGCGGTCGGCGACGAAGTTGATTCGTCCGACCACGGCACCAGAGTTGATCCAGTCGCGCCCGGTTTGCCAGCCTTCGACCGAAGGCGGGTTGTGCAGACTCTGACCCATGTGGGCCGACTCCTGGCCGAGGCTGATCAGGTCGAGCTGTGGACCCGCCATGTGCTCGGTCAGGCGCAGCGTGCCGACGACGGTCTCGACCGGACTCTTGACCTTCTGGAAGGTCGCATCTTTGAAGAAGTCGGAGTTGAACAGCGCCCGTAGGACCGGCTTGATTTCGAAGTTGGAGTCCTTGAACACCCCTGCGAGGTAATCGATCGCTTCGGGGTCATTCGGCGGCTCGATGTTCCAGGCGGGAACCTGGGCCTCGTCGGCGACGAAGAAGTTGTACAGGTGTCGGGCGATGAAGCGCGGGCAGGCTTCTTCCTCGAGGATGATGTCGATGATGTCGAGGCCGTCGAAGTTGCCTTTGCGCCCAAGGAACTCCTTCTCGCCAAAGTCGTGCTCCTCGGGACGGAACTCGAACTGGAAGAAGAAGCGGTGATTGGGCACGCGCGGGATCTTCGGGCCCAACGTCCAGCCGGTGAAGGCGCGGGCGCACTCGAAGACGTCTTTCTCGGTGTAGTTGCCGACGCCCATCGAGAACAGCTCGAGCAGCTCGCGGCCCCAGTTCTCATTGGGCGAACGCTTGTGGTTCTCATGGTTGTCGAGCCAGTAAATCATGGCCGGGTTCTGGGCCAGCATGATCAACAAGTCGCGGTAGCTGCCCGTTCCGTGGTCGCGGAACATGTCGATCTGCGCGATCAGGTGATTGTCGTTGTCGACCTTGGAGTTACCGACCGCAAAGACGCCGTGCCAGAAGAGCGCCATCTTCTCTTCCAAGGGCCGCTGCGAATTGATCAGGTGGTAGAGCCAGTTGGCCGCGCCAGGAATGGTGACTGGACCACCGGTCTCGAGCGACGGCATGTAGCGGAAGAGCTCGTAGAGGTCGGCTCGAGGAACGTGCGCAGGTGGGTCGACCAGTTGCTCGACAGTCTCCTCGTAGCCCTGCTCCACGAGCCGTTCCAGGTCGTCGCGCGACGCGCCAAACCCAGCCCGACGCATCAGGTGCGCCATCTGCGCGATCTCTTGCTTCTCCGACTGAATGGCCGACATGTCGTTCCTCTGATTCCGTACCGAAACGACGCCATACTCGACGCATGGCGCTGCGTGTCACAAGCTACACAATTCGCCAAGTGGTCGCATAGCCCCCACACCGTCATCACCCGACCCAATACCCCGTCATTCCTGACATCCCTCCGTCATTCCTGCGCAGGCAGGAATCACGAACCACCCAAGCCTTCCAACGGCGACACCCAACATCCGTCCCACCCAACCCCAGTCGCCACTCCCGATCCGCGGTGGCAGCCATTGTCCAGGCGATTGCCCAACGGTCGGCAGTGCCGCAGGACGGAGCGTGACCTGATGGCAAATCTGTGACACTATGCACCGCCCGACGAGAAGGTCTCGCCGGGCGATGAAAGGATGCTGCGTTACATCTTCATCGCGGTCGGTTCAAGGTTGGGATTGGGATCCTGGGAGCGGTTGTTCCCGCGGTCGTCCTGGCGATCGTCGCGTTCATGGCGTTCACCCCTGGTCAGGTTCGGGCTGAGTCGGAGCTGGAGCCGGAAACGGAACAGCCAGCGCAGATCGTCTGCGACGGCCTCTACTCATTGACGATGTCCGTCAACACCATGACGCTGAAGAGAATGGGCGAGCTAACCAAGTACTCCTACTCTACGAATCGCGAGTGCGAGATGTCATTGACTCTGCGAGATGTGTCGAGTGAAGACAATCTCGCCGACATCACCAAGAGCTGCTCGGTTACCGTCACCCCGATCAGGCCGGACAACGCCATCGACTTGGCTTCCACCGAGTCTGGAGACTGCGACACCGTCGCTATTGCGGCCAACCTTGACTTTGGCGATGGCCATCGGTCCGGAGGCAGTTGGACTGCCTATCAAGGGTCTGATGTGCAACCGTCAGATGGTACAACGTATGTCGAATCTGAACAGCCTGGCGCCTACGGCCAGAGTCGATGCGTGTTCAGTTCTTGGGTGGATTATGCGCATGTCTCTCGCAATCGTCGAGACGTGTCAACCCACGGCTGGTGGGAAGATGATTCATCCTCAGCGTGCCCAGAGTATGCCGATGTCAAGGTGTGGCTATAGTCGCATTGGTGCAGAGTGCCGCGTGATGGACATTGCTACTGGCAGACCGAGTCCTACAACAAGCAACGTGTTCGAGCCTGGGATCAAGGAGGCAGAAAGGTCAATGCCAGGACCGTCTGCAAACCTGCTACCGCTGTGGTTGGATGGCGGTCGAAAGTAGATGTCGATCTAGTCGGGCATTCCGATCCCCCTTACCAGAGGTACAGCCCTCCGCGTAACCTATTGTGCAATCCTTGATGCGGTCTGTTTGTTCTGACTAAGGAAAGGCGCCCGACATGGATCCAACACTGTATGTTGACGCATTCGGGCGCCTCATCCTGATTCCTGATCGCGTGGCTCCCGTCCCTGATGCGCAGGTCGGATTCAGGGCTGCGGATGATTTTCAGACCCTGGCGGGTTTCTCAGGAAGGTGACCGTGTCCGGAGGCACTCTGATAGTCACGGCGTTTGGCGATATGACATTCGATCGGCATCGGTCCAGCGAGGTCGGCGAGGCAGACCTGTACTTCGTCTTCCTCTCGCGGTCTGAACTCATGGGCTGGACCAGAATGGGTTCGTCGAAGGAGCCTGCGGTGACGTTGCTCTGGAACATGAACGAGGCTGAGTTCTCCAACGATGACGGACCTGAGATCGGGTTCGTTCAGGTGGGCCTCGATTACTTCCCGGGTACATACACGATCGAAGATGACCCGATCATTGATGAACTCCGGTCAGACGTGGAGCTGTCCCAGGGTGAATGGGTGCCTTCAGCGTTTCCGACCCCTGACGACCAGGGGCCGCCTGCTGACGCGGCGCTGGCGATCCCGCCGTTGGTTCAATGTGTGGACGACTCTCTGCGCTTGTTCGGCAAGGTTCAGATATCGGCATATGAGGTCCTCGCATACGGCCTTGTCCCGAATCAGAGACCTCACTGGTGGACTCTGCATAGCGCTTCTGACTGGTTCAGCCGTGGTGAACCTGAGCGCATTCAAGCGGTCGTCACTTTGGGGACAGGTCAGGTAGGTGACCTCATTACTCCGGAATCCTTCGAGAAGCTTCCTCCTGAACACGCTAAGCCGTTCGGTTTCGGCCCGTCCATCATTCCACCGAACGAGCGCCCGACGAGACCAGATCTGCATTGGGTCGAGTGGACGAGCGCAGTTGCCGGAATCGAAGTGTCGATGCCAGAGTGGTCAGCCGGCGCCATTGGCTGGGTGATTGCGATGGTGTACGAGTCCGTCCTGTCGCACGAGACGGCACCGCAGAATCTTTGGGTTCGGGTTACGCGCTCGCCTGACTGAGCGGCCTGGAGTTCCGACCTCCTGCTCCGCCACTGCCGCTCCCTGCCTCCCTCCGTCATTCCTGCGCAGGCAGGAATCACGAAACATCTAAGCCCATCAACGGCGACACTCGCCAGCCGTCCCTCAGCCGACGCCACGCGATCTCCCCTCAGACAACCTGGTCAGACCCGACTCCGATGTGTTAAGAACATACATACTTCCTAAGACCAAAGGGGCCCGCCATGCCCAACCGCTTCCACCTCCGAACCACCATCGACCGACTCTGGCAACGCTACGCCGAACACAACCCCGGCTACATCCGCGTCAAAGCCCTCAATGCTCAGCACCGCGCAGCGTGGTTACCTATAGATCGTGAGTCGTTCCGCAGCAGTTGCCATCCGGGATGGTACTCAGGTCGTTCCGTTGCGCGGCGGCACTCCGAGATGCCGGGCGATGTCCTCGACGCGGTTCTCGAGACGCTGCTGACCGTCGCTCAGTATCTCGATGTTCTGCTCAAGCGCATCGAACCGAATCATCATCTGCTCCGCCAGGTTGCTGATCGCCTCTAGCGTCCGTTGCTGGCGCCCCTCGATCTCGGGCTGGGTGTGCGGTGTCGTCATACATCCACTTTAGACGGTCGACAGCCTGTGAGTGGTGACGCCCATGGTCCCGAAGCCCGAGGTTCAGTCCCAAGTTTCCCCGTCCACGCGCCCTAGTCTCAAGGCCAACGCCCCGACGAGCTGGCCCCAACCCAGCCTACCCTGACCTCTACCGCCAACACCCGCATAAACCTAACGTGCACACATGGCTGTATCCGACCTCCCGCTCGCCGGCTCAGTTGTCATTGATCTGAGCGACGAGTGCCTGGCGCTCGGCGCTCGCTGGCTGTCCGACTTTGGCGCCGACGTGATTCGCGTTGAGTCCGCAGCCGGCGACGCTCTGCGCATTGCCGGTCCGCATCTTGAGGGTCGCAACGACCCGGAAAGCGGACTGCGCCACCTGTTGTACAACGCTGGCAAGCGCAGCCTGGCGTTGAACTTCGATGCGCCGGGCGCATGGGATCTGATTGATCGGCTGTTGGCGTCTGCCGACGTCGTGCTGGCCCCACTGGACAAGTCTGCCTCCTCTCGCCGCTTCTTTGATCGTGATCGGCTGCAGCGATTGCATCCCCACCTGGGCGTGGTTGACGCCGTCATGCGGCGCGGTGGCGAAGCGCTGCCAGCCTCCGACATTGTCGGCGTCGCCAGTGGCGGACTGATGCTGGGTCTGGGCTTCCCTGAGGTCGCGCCCGACTATCCGGCGGGGCGGCTGGCCTACAAGCAGGCCAGTCAGGTCGCCGCGGCGACGGCGACGGCGATGCTCTACGACCGTCGCAACGGCGACCAAGCCAACCACGCGTACATCTCGCTGCAGGAGGCGATGCTCTCGACCACGATCCACTTCGCCAACGAGAACATGTGGGTTCACATGGGCGAGAAGGCCTATCGGCCGGGTGGCCACATTTCCTTCCTCGTGCAGGCACAGGACGGCGACTGGGTGACGTTCGGGCTCGTGCCGACCACCGACCAGCGCTACGCCGCGTTCGCCGAGTGGTTGAACGAACGAGTCGGCTACGACGGGCTGATTGGGACTGAGCGTCCCGGTGACATCTGGATGCCTGATTGGGGTACCGAAACGCACCAGGCATTCCAACGAGCCTGCGCCACGTTGCCACGCGACGAGCTGTGTTTCGAGGGACAGTCACGAGGCTTCCTCGTCGTGCCTGTGAACTCGGTCAAGGACATTGTCGAGGATCCACATCTCCACGAACGTGGCGCATTCTTGCCGGTCGAACATCCGCAGTTTGATCGGACGATCGATCTGCCGCGATTGCCAGTCCATTCGACCGGATACGAGCCGGTCGGGCGTCCGGCCCCGACGCTGGGGGCGGCCTCGGCTGATGTGTTGGTGGAGTTGCTTGGTGTGGACGAAGCCGAGTACGAGCGAATGTCAGCAAGCGGACTGGTTGTCGGACCGCCTGCAGCCCCCGCATCAAGTGCAGGGCAGGCTTTCGGCATCTCCCCTCGCTCGGGAGGGGAAGAGCGGATCGCGCGGAGCAGTCGCGCCCCGACAGATCAGGCGCAAAATGGTAAGCAATCGGGCCGAGCAATCGACCGCGATGACCTGCCGCTCAAGGGCATTCGCGTGATTGACTTCTGCTGGCAGGCGGCGGGTCCTCTCACGACCGAACTGATGGCGAATCTGGGCGCGGATGTGATCAAGATTGAGTCGGACGCGCGGATTGACACGCTGCGCGTCGCGCTCAATGCTCACGATCCACCCTCAATTGAGACCGGGGCGTTCTTCCAGGACTGCAACACCGACAAGCGCAGCGTCAATGTCAATCTCAGCGCTCCTGACGGCCTGCGCATCGCCTATGACCTGATCCGCGATGCGGATGTGGTCACCGACAACTTCACCGGCGGTGTGATGAAGCGCCTCGGCCTGGGCTATGACGATCTGAAGCAGATCAACCCTCGGATTGTGTGTGCCAGCTTCCCGGTGATGGGCACCTGGGGTCCGAAAGCGTCATGGAAGGGCATCGGCAACAGCGTCGTTGCACTCTGCGGACTAGCCGCGCACACTGGGCCAGCAGATCGGAAGCCAACAGGCGTGCTGCTGCACACCGACTTCACACTCGCGCCGTTAGCGGTGACGGCCATCGTCTCGGCACTGATCCAGCGCGAGCGCACCGGCATCGGCCAGGAAGTTGAGATTCCCCAGTATGAGGCAGGCATCCAACTGCTCGACACCGAACTCATCGAGCAACTGGCCAACGGCGAGACGCCGCCGCGACGTGGCAATCGATCACCCGAGTCGTCGCCCCACGGCAACTTCCAGTGCGCGGGCGACGACAAGTGGCTGGCGCTCGACGTGCGCAACACTGTCGATTGGCTGGAGTTGTGCCGCGTCATAGGACGAGACGATCTTGCGGCCCGCGATGATCTACGAACATTGAGCGGCCGTCAGGCTGCCGAGGAGGAGATCGAATCGGCCGTCACTGCCTGGACCTCCGGTCTCGATCTCTGGGAAGCGACGGAGCTATTGGTAGCCGCGGGCATCCCGGCCGGTCCTAATGAGGACATCCAGGACTTGGTCGAATCAGACCCGTCGCTAGACGGATTCTTCCACGAGTTCGATCATCCGATCGGGATCAAGTTCATGGCGCAGAATCAGCCCTTCCTCTGGAATGGCGAGCGTCTGCCGATTCGTCGCGCGCCATTCTTCGGAGAGCACAACGAAGAGGTCTACCGACAGGTGCTGGGGCTGAGCGAGGACGAAATGACGGATCTGATGATCTCGGAAGTGATTCGATAGTTCGTGTCGCTCTGCGCCATCTGCGCGGTCACGGCCAGTGTTGAGGATGCCGCGAGATATCCGCGACAAGCGCGGATTTGGCGAGGTTGGTGTTGAGCTGCTTCGGATCCGACCTTCAGTCGATGAGGACGACGCGAGAAGCGTCAGTACCACTTCTCCTTGTCGACGACGTTAACGAAATCACGGCCCTCAACCAGTCGTCGTGCATTCTCGAGGATCAACTCGAAGCGTCGCTCGGGGATGTTCTCCGCATCGGCGACGGCGATGTGCGGCGTGATGATCACGTTCTCGATCTGCCAGAGCGGATGTCCTTCGGGGAGCGGCTCGATCTCAAACACATCGAGTCCGGCTCCAGCAATGTCCCCGTTGTCGAGTGCTGTGACCAGGTCGTCAAGCCTGCAGGTCATCCCGCGGCCGATGTTGATGAAGTAGGCGGAGTTTTTCATCGCCGTGAAGCGATCAGCGTTCCACATGAACTCCGTCTCGGGAGTGTGAGGCACGGTCGTGACAACGAAGTCGGCTTCGGGCAGGCGGTCGTCTAACTCCGTAGGCGCGACAATTTCACCGTCGAACTCACCGTACGGGCTCGGATCGACACCGATCACTCGGCATCCAAATGCCGAGCACAACCGAGCCGCCTCAGATCCAATGCCACCGACCCCGTTGATCAGCACGGTCGATGTGGTCAGATCGATGTAGCCACGTTTGCGCGCACTCTTGTTCCAGCGACCCTCTGCCTGGGCAGCGCTGTAGTACGGCAGTCCTCGTGAGAGCGCCAGCATGTACATCATGATGTGATGCGCGATGTGATCGGAGTAGATGCCTCGCGGATTGCTGACCGTGACCGAATGCTCGGCCAACTCGGGGTAGTACCAACCGACCGGCGGCCCGGCGAAGGGATTTTGCAGCAAACGCAGGCGCTCGGTGTTGGGCAGGACATCCGGAGCAACCCAGCCGTATGCGCCGTCGGCATCGGCCAGTTCCTGCGGACCATCTGCTTCGTCCTCAACCACCACGACATCAAGCCCCGGAATCTCATCACGCATCTGCTGCGCCCAGAAGCGCATGTCATCGTCGATCGGCGGCAGCATCACATACTTGGGCATGGTTCCTCCTCAGGATCGGACCAACTTCAGGCTCAGCATGTCGGCTGAGCTTCACGGCTCAGCTTGCGCGCTCAGCCTACGACGCCAGCGGCGATCAACTCGGCGATTGCAGCTTCGCTCTTGCCCAGCAGTCCGCTGAGAATTATCTCGTTGTGCTCGCCGAGCATTGGCGCACGTTCGAGCATGCGCTTTTCCAAGTGCGCAAACTCCCACGGCGCGCCGTCGATCCAGATGCCAAATCCAGGATGCGAGGGCTGCTCAACGCGCTGGTAGTGATCGCGGAAGTGCTCATCGATGTCCATCATGTCGCGCAGATCCTCGACGGCGTTGGCTGCGATCCCGGCTGTCTGCAATGCCTCGGCTGCTTCCCACTTTGAGCGCTGCGATGTCCACTCGCTGATCGCCGCCTCGATCTCGTCGTTGCGCAATTTGCGACCCGCCACGGACTGCAGCGATGCATCCCGGATCCACTCCGGTCGCCCGATGGTCTCTGCAAACGCCGGCCATTGATCGTCCGATTCCAGCGCGATGGCGACCCACTGATCGTCTCCCGCCGATGGAAACACCCCGTGAGGACACATGTTGGGATCGGAGTTGCCGAGACGCGGCAGGTCTTCGCCGAGCTGGTCGAACTGCATCCACTGCGCACCAAGCAGCGCCACTGTCGCGCTGAGCTGGCTCAGTTCGATTTCGCGTCCCTCACCTGTCTCTTCGCGTGCGCGCAGCGCCGCGAGGATCGCTGTGACGCCAACATGCGGTGAGGTGAAATCGGGATAGGCGACGCCCATGCCTCGCGGCGGCTGATGCGGGTATCCCATCTGGAAGTTCATACCGGCTGCCGCCTTGAGTAGATTGCCAAGCGTGCGCAGCGGTCGCCAAGGGCTATCTCCGCCGACGCCGGGCAAGTGGACGCTGATCAATCGCGGATTGATCTTGCGCAGGTCTTCCCAGGGGAAACCCATCCGAGCCAGTGAGCCGCCAGAATAGTTGTTGACCAACACATCGCAATGGCCAATCAGCTCGCGAAGCAGATCCTTGCCCTGTTCATCGGCGAGATTAACAGTGAGCGATTGCTTGCCCGTGTTGACCTCATTGAAGAGGTCGGCGAGATCGAACTGAAACTCGCCCTTGACCGGTTGCACCCGCACGGGATCCATCCGGTCGCCGCTGGACTCGACCTTGATCACTTCGGCGCCGAAGTTGGCCATCAAACGCGTCGTCAGCGGACCCGCGGCCACCCAGGTCAGATCAAGCACACGAATTCCCGAGAGGGGCATGTCCGGGAATGGAGCGGACTCTCTGCGGCCTTCGTTATCTCCGGCAGCAGGCGATGTGAATGAGGAGTCCGTGTGCTCGCCCAAGCTTGGCGCAGTTTGCATCGGCAGCGGCGACTGCACGGGATCGAGCGGGCTGCGCGAATAGCTCAAGGCCTTGCCGACCGCTGGCGTCTCGACTGAGATGAACTGGCCTGAGCTCGGATAGTGACCGCTCTCCGCAAACTCGCTGAACCGCAAGGTCGGCATGGCTGGCATGCCAGCGGCCCAGAGACGCTCGAGCAGTTTCTGCCGAGGCCAGCAGGCGGCCAGATCTTTGGCCAGATCCTGTAGCGGATTCTCGAGGTATTGCCAGGCGGCTCGGTCACCGCGATGGATCACTTCCCAGTTGTCCGCGTCGAGATCATGCTCGACGCCCGCCTCGTCCAGCATCGCGATGAACTCGGGCAGTTTGTTGGGCGAGATGTTGCAGCCCATCCAGCGATCATCGGCGCAGCGGATCACCTGCGAGAGCGCCGGCCGGTAGGGCGCTTCTCCTCGCCAGCGCCAGGTGTTTGGATTCGAGGTCTGGACGACCTGAAATGAGGTCGCTTCTTGCATCGAGATATCGATCTGGCAACCCGGTCGGCCCGGCGTGCGGTCGCGTCCATGCAGGGCGGTCATTGCCGACGAGGCGATGGTCAGCCCGGTCATCGTGTGTCCCGGAAATGCCGCGCCATGCGCAGGCGGATCCGCTCGTTCACCGCTGACTTGCAGCAGTCCGCCTGCGGCAGTGGTCGTCAGGTCCGTGGCTCGCCAGTCCGACCTGGGGCCGCGCTGTCCGTATGGCGTCGCCGAGACCACGATCAGGTGCGGATTTGCTTCGCGCAGACTGTCAACCGGGAAATCGCCGGGCTGGTTCGACTCGATCAAGATGTCGGCCGACGTTGCCAGTTCGAGCAGCCGGTCAAGTCCCTCGGTGCTGCGCCAGTCGAGCACCAGCGACCGCTTGTTGACGTTGAAATAGAGATGCTGGTAGCTGCGTTCGGGCGAAGGCTGATCGTCCACATAGGGTGCCTGATGGCGGATGGAGTTGCCGCCCGGCGGCTCGACCATCGTGACCTCGGCGCCGAGGTCGGCCAGCATTCGCGAGCCCAGCGCCGCTCGATGGTCGGAGAGGTCGAGGACTCGGACATCATGTAGCGGAAGCGTCATGGCTGGATCCCGACTCCCAACACACGGCCCTTTACTCGTCCGCCGCATGCCATCCAACGCGAGAGGTTGCGGCCTCCGCCATACTAGCGATTGGCCGCAGGATGAGCGGCAGCCGGCGATGGCAGCCAGCGATGAAGGAGGAGCAGGATGGAAGCGCTTGAGGGCATTCGGGTTGTGGAGCTGACGATTGCCGTACAGGGTCCGGCCGCAGGCGGATTCCTGTCCGATATGGGCGCCGATGTGATCAAGGTCGAACCTCCCGTCGGCGACGCCAATCGTTGGTACCGCGGCGCAAACAACGACCTGCCGTATGAGTCGGTGGGCACGCAGTTCATCGGCGCATCGCACGGCAAGCGCTCGGTCTGCGTCGACATCCACACCGAAATCGGGCTGGAGTTGGTCGACAAGCTGGTCGACACGGCCGACGTGTTTCTGAGCAACTATCGAGAACCGGCGCTGGAGCGGATGGGGATGGGCTACGAGCGACTGTCGGCGCGCAATCCCGGACTGGTCTACGCCGTCGCTAACGGCTTCGGTCCGGACGGCCCAGCGCGTGAGAACCGAATGAGCGACCAGTTCGCCCAAGCGCGCAGCGGCATATCCGGCGTCACAGGCACACCCGATGATCCGCAGCTCATTCCGGGCACGATCATCGCCGACACCGGCGGCGCGATGGCGCTCGCCATGGGTGTGCTGACGGCGCTGGTCGCACGTCAACGCGACGGGCTCGGCCAGAAAGTGCAGACTTCGTCATACGGAGCGATGATCTGGATGCAGGCCTGGGAGATCAACCACACCTCAGCGACCGGGCGCTTGCCAACCAGGGACGGCGGCTTTCATCCCGTCGTCTCGGCGATGACCGGGATCTACGAGGCCTCCGACGGCGTCGCATTCTGCATGGGCATCCGTGACGACGAGACCTGGCGCGAGTTCTGCGAGTTTGGCGGCAATCCTCAACTCGCCGACGATCCGCGATGGAACCATCGCGAGGGGCGTGATCCCTACCGAGACCAGCAGGCAATGGACTCCGCCAAAGACGTACGCCCATTCGTCGCCGAAATGATCAAGAGCCGAACCAGTGAAGCATGGCAAGCGTTCTTTGAGATTCACCCCGACGGCATCACTGCCCAACGGGTGCAGAACTACGAAGAGGTGCTCAACGACGAGCAAGCGCTAGTCAACGGCTACATCGTGGAGAAGGACATCCCCCACGTCGGTCGGCGTCGAGTCGCCGGCATCCCGATCCGGATGAGCCGTACTCCGGGAGAGCCAAAGAACTCGTTCTCCGACCTGGGCCAACACACGTCAGAAGTGATGAGGGAACTTGGTTATGACGCGGACTCGATCGGGGAAGTCGAGTCGCACAAGGCTCCACCGTTCTAGGCGTGCCGCTTCACCGACTTAGGAATACCATCAATGGCCATCGGCACATTAGATGCCGGCGGCAATCTCACTCCTCATTGCCTTCGCCGACAATTTCTGGGGAGTCTTGGTCGATGCTACGTGTGCGTGCGCCGTAAACGAAGATGCTGGCCAAAGCGACGATGTCCGCTGTACCTATCACAACGGCTGGCCAAGGGTGGCCGATCACGGCAACGACCAACGCAGTGACAACCAGAATGACGGAGATAAACGCCCCGATGACGAGACCTAAACGCGATTGCGCAATCTCTTCTCGGGTGACCTCTCGCTGAAGCTCAATGCTCGCTTCTTCCAGGTCCAGAACGCTCCGCTCCATGAGCTGTCGATGCTGCGACTCCTGTTCGGCCATTGTCAGAATACGGTCGGCTGCACCTGGAAGTGTCTCCTCGTATTGGCGAAACTGGTCAGGATGCGGCAACGGTCCTGCATGCAGGGCTGAGGATTCGGTGCGAACGACGGCGCCTAACGAACGATTCGACTCCAGCGGTTCGACAGCCGATGCCTCGTAGTCCTGCTCCGAGCGTGCCATCGCTCAGACGACGTTCCGGTCACTTGACTCGCCTTGCGAAGACATGGCCTCTCGGAGATCTCTTCCGACAACGGCCCAGTCCCCCGCTAGAGCTTCCGCCGCAGTCTTGGTTGACAACGACCGCCTGACCTTGACCCGAGGAGTCAACGCGCCCGAAAAGTCCCAGAGGCGCGCCGCGCCTGTCCAAAATGAACGCCGAGGTCGCGAAATCTCAATGTAGCGATTGACTCGCGGCCTCAAGACGCTTCGTCCGCGCATGGTCCTGCTCCACCGTCCATTGCTTGCTGTCAGTCTATCGCGGGGCCTGCACTTCCCCACTACGGCATGTAAGGAATACGAGTCGTTGGACCGAGGTGTTGCGCGATGTAGGACTGTGCGTCGCGGACGAAATCGACTAGCAGCGGGCGTGTTTCTCTGGGATCGATCATGTCCTCGATGCCGAATGCGTGCGCGGTTCTCATGGGTGAGCGGATCTCGTTGAGCCTCCCCTCGATCTCCAGGCGCTTGGCCTCCGGATCGTCCGACTCGCGGATTTCACGACGGTAGGCGGCGGTCACACCACCCTCGATGTGCATCGATCCCCAGTGCGCCGACGGCCAGGCGTAGCGACGGTAGAGCGCGTTGCCTCGCCGGTACTGCAGTCCTCCGGCGACGCCGTACGCCTGTCGTGTGATGAAGACGAGGTAGGGCATCTGCGAGAGCCGGCTGGTCAACATCAATCGCGCGCCTGTGCGAACGAGACCGGACTGTTCGTCGGCCGGACCGACCGAGAATCCGGGCTCGTCGCAGAAATAGACCAGCGGCAGGTGGAAGGTGTCGCAGAGCGAGATCATGCGCATGATCTTCTCAGACGTGTCCTTGTTCGGCGAGCCGCCATTCTCGCGCGGGTTGTTGATCATCACGCCAACCGGGTAGCCGTCAACGCGTGCGAGTCCCGTGATCCTCGACTTGCCCCAATGTGGTTGGATCTCGAAGAAGGAGTCTTTGTCGAGCACCCAATCCAAGATCTTGCGAACGTTGTAGATCCTGCGCATGTTGCGAGGGATGACTGAGAGCAGTCGCTCTTCGCGACGCTCTGGGTCATCGGTCGGTTCCAGCCGTGGCGGCATTTCCCAGACGTTTTGCGGTAGGTAGCTCAGGAAGCGGCGGACCTGGTGCATCGCATCTTCCTCAGTCTCGGCGAGGTTCTGCACGACTCCGTTGCCGTAGACATGAACATCCTCACCACCCAGTTCTTCCTTGGAGATGTCCAGTCCGCGGCTCGCCTTGACCACCGGCGGTCCACCGACGAATAGCTGGCTTGTCCCTTTGACCATCACGTTGAAATGTCCGTCGCAGGCGATCACCGCCGGCGCGCCGGCGACTGAGCCAAGCACGACATTGACAAGCGGCATGTACCAGAGGAAGTCGTCGACTCCGGTACCGCCGCCGACCTCCGGTCCGACGACGTAGGTGCGGCCGAGCTGCTCGAAGTGCTTGACGCTGCCGCCGGTGGCGTCGAGCAGACGCACGTACGGGATCCGGTTCATGTAGGCGTGGCGCATCGCCCAGCCGTTCTTGGTCCCGATCATGCCGTCGGCCGAACCGCCGCGAATGGTGAAGTCGTCGCCCTGGACTGCGACTTTGCGTCCGTTGATCTTGGCCACACCCACCACGGCATTGGCAGGCGTCAGGCCGGAAAGTTCGTTGCCATCCCATTGAGGGTTGCCGGCCAGCACGCCGGTCTCCTGGAACTCGCCAGGATCGATCAGCAGCTCAATCCGCTCACGGACCGTGAGTTTGCCTCGTCCATGGTGGAAGGCGACGCTGTCCGCCCCACCCATCTGCCGAGCCAGCGCAGCCCGCCGTTCCATCTCATCCAACTCAGGCTGCCAGCTCATTGGCTGCTCCCTCGTAGTGACGGAAAGCGTCACGGACGATGATACGAAGCGACCGGTCGGGCTGCATCCGTCTCACTCGCAGAGGCTCGCAGGGTCGTTGGGCACGACGAACTCGATACCGGTCACATCCTCATCGGCGACAGTGATTTGAGTTGCTCGGCGCGAGTCGGTGGTAGCGCCTGCATTTGCATAGTTGACGTAACATCCTGCAACTCTGGTCCAGATATGGAGCTTGTAGTGTCCTGATTCGGGAACGGTGATGCTGAAGTCTCCGGACGCAGATGTTTGGCCACCACTTTCGGCTCCATTGTACCAAGCGCTCAGCCACACTCCTCCGACCGCCACCCCATCTTCGTTGAGAAGCCGGCCGCTAATCTGTCGCACGCACATGTTTTTCGGTACACGGAAGTCAATCGAAACGGGGGCTTTGCCAATCTCCAGGACATCGGCATCATGTCTAAAGGCGACCATACCATCATTGGCGTAGTACACTCCGCAGTCACCGATCCTGACGCGCAACAGATACTTCCCGGGCTGTGGCGCATGACCAACATGTGCGCCGCCGATTTGACGCCGTACATGTGTCCATTTGTGTGTCTCGTCATCGATGAGTAGCACATCGAGGTAGCGTGGATCATCACGCAAGCTAGTGATGGTAGCGCGCAGTATGTTCTCGCATGCGCCTTCAGGCAACTTCAAATTCAGACTCGGTAGGTTGCGAGTGTCGAGATCGCGGTATTGTCCCGGCTGTGGGAGCACAGTTGTCAGCCCGCTGTCGGTAGGCCAGAGTGTGCAGCTGTCATGTGTCACCCAGACCCGGTGTATCGTGTCTGGCTCGAGCCAAACAGAGAAGTTCCCAGCTTCATCAACGATCGCGGCATTCTGAATGCCGACGGAAATCTCGCCATCATACGCTTCGGCGACGAAGATGAACCCCGTGGCAGGGGAGCCGTCGCTTTGCTCGATTGTCCCGGAGAGTTTCACGTCGTTTGGATCGTAGTTGACCCGTTGAGCAGGTCTCGGCAGCGTTTGCCGCCAGGCTGCATAATCCGCATAGAACTGGTCGGCGGTCAGCCCGAATACATCGTCAAACGCTTCGCGCCAAGATGGGTCACGCACCCAGAGACGCTCATCGCCAATGATTTGTGGATGCAGCTGGCGGTAGAACTCAAGCAGTGAATCTGCGCCACTCAGGTTGACCAACCGATCGGCTGCCAACGAGCCCAGATCGTATTCCCAACCGTGGTAGGCGGCTTCCGCGCTCTCTAGCGGTTCAGTTGTTCCTGCGACACGATCGAGTCTCCACTGTCTGGAGCCTTCACTCGACGCTTTACGCAATTCGCTCGGCAATTGCCATTCTGCCCATGTAGCACCTCCCTCATCCATCCACACCGGTGACTTACGCACACGTTGCTTCGCAGACAGCTGACTTTGCAACACATGGAACCACTCATGAGCGATTGTCTCTGTCGTCCGGCCGTAGCATGGCGGCGGACTCGGCGTCAGCCAGCCACAAGCAGACATGAAAAACCCCCATGGATGTGCTTGTGCAATCCGACCGGATGCCAAGGTTCCGCGAAGCCTGTCTGGAGAATAGCCAAGATGCGGTTCTGCGCTGGACTCTGCGTGGTCGACTGCTGCATCGATATCGCTATACAGCAATATGGTCGTCCCTGAGAAATCCGTCTCGATTGCGAACGTTTCGGACAGGAACTCCATAACGCTTCTAATATCAGCCATGATCTCATCGTTAAGTGACTCCGGGATGTCCCCGACCAATACCACCTTGGGCATCATGCCCGTTGGCTGCAGCCAGCGCAGGTCTCGGTTGACGGTGACTCGGAGCGCGTCGCCGCGACGGATTGATGGGATGTTGGACTCAGTATCAGGCTCGTAGATATTACCTCGTACTTCGATGCTGACTAATGACTTGCCGATACCTCTCGCGACCTGGTCGAGCGGCCAGTCATCGCGGCCGTTCCAGGCGACCCAGTTCACGCCCGAGTACAGCGGCACCATGCCCTTGGCAGGCGTCAGCGGCCGTTCCCACTTGACACTCTCTTGGCCCTCGATACGTATATTCGCGGCCATGCCGGGCTGGAGCGTTTCCAGACTGCCGCCGATCTCGCGGATCGCATGTTGATACTTCCGCGAGTCGGCGTCCCAGCGATAAATCAGAGCCGCCTGCGGGATCGCTTTGAAGATGTCTGCGACCGCGATCGGCTCCGCCACCCAGCCGATGAAATTGTCACCTGGTTCAAGTTCGATCGTCTCAGTGTCCGAATCGGCGGCTTGAGCGACGGATGTCGCGATGCTCATCGCGACGGCGATCGCAAAGATCACCAGGAACACGGTCAACAGGTGATGTCGCGAAGTCGTCTCAGTGTGTGGGGCACATCGAGGAATCCCGCCGATCCAATTCATTGGCGACAGACTAGCAGCGAGTCAGGAGGCTTCTCGATCTTCCCGCCGGCTAATCCGCTCGCGGACCGTGAGCTTGCCTCGTCCGTAGTGGAAGGCGACGCTGTCATCCACGCCCATCCGCCGAGCAACCGCAGCTGGCCGCGCCGACGCCGGCTCGGGCCGACGCTCTCAGCGATGGTCGGTAGGCGGTTTCATTGCGTCTGTCCTTCCACTCGGCCGTAGATGCGTCGTCCTGCAATGGCGACCTGCCATGGAGAGGAGCTACCCTCCAGCCAATCACCAACAGCGGTCAAGTTGAGGAGATCTCAGATGCCAGTGGAATTCTGGACCATGGGTGCCGGTGTGCCGACCAACGATGATCCGGCCGTATTCGATGGCGTGCAGATGGCCGTACAGGCCGAGCAGATGGGCTACGACGGCATCGTCTGGGTCGATAGCCAGAACCTCGCTCCCGATTGTTACATTTCAATGGCGCTGGCCGCCCACGCGACATCACGCATCCAACTGGGCACCGGCGTGACCAATTCATATACGCGACACGCTGCGATCACAGCGTCGTGCATTGCCACAGTGCAGGCCGAGAGTCGCGGTCGGGCGCACATGGGTATTGGTCGGGGAGACTCGGCGTTGGCCCATCTCGGACTGGCGCCCCATGGCGTCGGCCCGTTCGAGCGCTACTTGGAGGAACTCCAGGCATACCTGCGCGGCGAGAGCGTTGGCTTCGACGAGAGCGATGTCGGCGCGCTTGGCCTGGCCGACACGCCGCAGGCCAGCAACATCCGCTACATGAATCGCATGGGTCCCAAAGTGCCAGTTGACGTCGCGGCGACCGGACCGCGCGTGATCCAGGCTGCCGCTCGGCACGCCGATCGGGTCAGCTTCAACGTCGGCGCCGACGTGGAGCGCACCCGCTGGGGCATGGACGTAGCGCGTACAGCCCGCGACGAAGCAGGACTCGACCCGGAGATCCCATTCGCTGCATACATCCCGCTGGCCGTTCACGACGATCCTGAACAGGCGATGCGGATTGGCGCTGGTCAGGTGTCGCTGTTTGCTCGGTTCTCCAACATGTACGGCGAAGTCGTCGGCCCAGCGACGGAGCAGCAGACCAGGGTCCTGACCGACATCCACGACGCCTACGACATGCACGGACATGGCCGTCCCGGTAGCGCGCAGGCCGAGGTGATCCCGACCGAGTTCGAGCGCTCCTTTGGCGTCTTTGGCTCGCCCGACTATTGCGTCCAGCGTCTCGGTGAGTTGATTGATATCGGCATCGACCGCTTCATCTTCCGCGGATCCCCGCTCGATCCGAACGATCCCGACACCGAATCAAGCGTCCGCTTCACGCAGGACGTGATCCCGCAGTTGAAGGGCTCGTAGTCATGGCAGTGGAATTCTGGACAGCAGGCCGAGGGCGCGCCTCGAGTGGAGATCCCTCCGTATTCACCTCGGCCCGCCAAGCACAACGCGCTGAGGAGCTGGGTTACGACGGCATCACGTTCGTCGACAGCCAGAACCGAGCGAGCGACTGCTACGTCGCGTTGACCGTCGCTGCGCATGCAACGACGAGGCTCAAGCTGGGCACGGGGGTGACCAACTCCTACACGCGTCATCCTGCCGTGACCGCCTCGGCGATTGCGGCGATCCAGGCCGAGAGCGGCGGTCGCGCGTATCTGGGGATTGGACGCGGCGACTCAGCCCTGGCGCATCTGGGACTGGCGCCGCACGCGGTGCCTGCCTTCGAGCACTATCTCGAGCAGCTACAGGGCTACCTGCGCGGCGAAGATGTGCCATTCGGCGAGACCGATGTCCATGTCCTCGGTCTGGCCGATACGCCCGAGGCCAGTCGCATCGAATGGCTCGACTCGGCGTACGCCAAAGTACCGGTCGATGTTGCTGCCACTGGACCGCGCGTGATCGCTGCCGCCGCGCGCCATGCCGATCAAGTCAGCCTCGCAGTCGGCGGCGATCCGGAGCGCATCAAATGGGGCATGGATGTCGCGCGCCAGGCGCGCGAACAGGCTGGTCTTGACCCTGAGATCGCCTTCGGCGCATATCTGCCCACGGTCGTCCACGACGATCCTGAGGTCGCCCTGGGCATTGGCTCACCCGGACTTTCTCTGTTCGCTCGGTTCTCCAACATGTACGGCGACATCGTGGGACCGGTCACGGACACCCAGCGCGATGTCCTGACCAAGATCCACGACAGCTACGACATGCACGGTCACGCCCGGGAAGGCAGCGCCCAGTCGGCCCAGGTCACACAGGAGTTCGCCGGCAGCTTTGGCGTCTTCGGCCCACCCGACTACTGCGTCCAGCGTCTGGGAGAACTGATCGAGCTAGGAATCACCCGCTTCTTCATCACGGGATCGACGCTCGATCCAAGCCAGCCCTATTCGGAGTGCAGCGAACGCTTCGTCAACGAGGTTGCCCCGCAGCTGCGACGCTAGGGCGTGTTCACATCAGCCAACTGCTTCGTCAGAATTCCGTCATTGCCGCGCTTGTCGCAGCCTGCCCCGCACTTGATGCGGGGGCAATCTCGCCGTGTTGTGTACAGACAGTGGTGCTGAAATGCAGCGAGATACCCGCGGCGGAGCGCGGGTATGACGGGAACTCCTGGACTGAATGGCCCCATGTGAACACGCTCTAGTGCAGAATGACCAGCTTGCCCTTGACCTCGCCCGAGTCGAAGTAGCGCAACGCCGCGGGCACTTCGTCGAGCGTGTAAGTGCGATCGATTGCGGGGCTGATGTCACCGTTGACGATGTGCTCCGCAAGCCAGGCGAGATCGTCGCGGTTCGGCTTGTGCGAGTGAACGACGTATTCGCGGTCGCTGCTGCGTCGCATTGATCCGAGCAGCGCAATCTGGGCGATATAGAAGAGCGGTCCGCCTGTCATCACGTAGATCCCTCCTGGCGCCAGAGCGCGACGCACGGAGCGGAGCCCATGGTGCCCGGCGACATCGAAGATCAGGTCATACTGTTCGCCGCGGCGGGTGTAGTTGACCTGTCGGTAATCGATGACCTCATCCGCTCCCAAATGGCTGAGCATTTCCAGTTTGCTACCGCGATCGACGCAGGTCACGTGCGCGCCGAACAGCTTGGCGATCTGTAACGCCATCGTCCCAGAAGCGCCCCCTGCGCCGTTGAGAAGGATTCGATGCTCTGGTTTGATCGGCCATCGCTTGCGTAGACCTTGCAACGCCAGCAGACCGGTCTGCGGCAAGGTCGCGGCGTGCTCGATGCTGATGTCAGTTGGCTTAAGCGCCATGGAATCCGCGCGACCGACCACGTACTCGGCGAAACCGCCCCAGCGACAGGTGGTCAGATCGCCGTAGACTTCGTCGCCCGGAGCGAACTCGGACACCCCCACCCCAACTTCCTCCACGACGCCCACAACATCGGAGCCCAAGACCCGATAGCGCGGTCGAGTCATCCCCTGGAACAAACGCGTGGAAACCGTACCAGTCAGCAGGTGCCAGTCCCACGAGTTGACCGAACTCGCGGCCACTTTGACGAGTAGTTCTCCGGGTCCTGGCGTTGGCCGCTCGATGTCCTCGACTCTCAGCTCATCCGCCGACCCGTAGCGGTCGTAGACGACGGCCTTCATCCTTGTCTCACATCGCAGCTGCGTCATCGAGGAAACGGAGCAGCAGGTTTACCGTCTCCTCGGGTTGCTCCTGCTGGACCCAGTGACCGGCGCCATCGACGAGGTGTCGTCCCTGCAGCTTCGTACAAGCGGCTGGCATCCGATCCAACGCACCTGGCGACTGATACACGCCCCAGTCCGAAGTTCCGCCGATGAAGGCTGCTGGCACATCGATCGTCCTACCGTGGAAGATCTGGAGTTGGGCCAGGCACTCGGGATCGCGGGTCGCCCGATACCAGTTCAGACCGCCCTGGAATCCGTTGCGTTCGTACTCAGCGGCGTAGACCGCCAACTCTGACTCCGACAGCCACGCGCAACGAGCGACCTCGTCGGCCGACGGCATCTCGTGGGCGACCGTCGTGGGCATGTCCTCGGCGAGGTCCATCACGTAATAGGTCGGAAGCTTGGCAAGCTCGGTCGCCGACCACGCATAGAGCCGATGCGGACGGTTCTGCTTCCAGTCAGCGCTCTTGTGGTGATAGTACGCGCGGAGGAAGTCGTGGACTCCCTGCGGTGCGTTGGTCATGTCGTCGTTGGCCGGTCTGGTGCAGTAGTAGAGCTGATAGTGCTTGCGCGGTCGCTCGAGCTGAGCCAGGTCCTCGGCGATGCTCGCAGAACCCGCAGCCCCCGAGCCGCGAGCCTCGCCAGACCTCAAACCAGGCGGCCCTTGCCACGGCCCACTCATGGTCACCACCGAGCGGAAGATGTCCGGACGAATGAGCGCGCAGTACGCCGCCACCGGTGAGCCGAAGTCGTGGCCGACCACGCCGTCGACATGGTCCCAGCCGAGCGCATGGACCAGCCCGACAGCGTCGCGCGTGAGGTTGAACATGCCAAACGGCAGGAGCGAGTCGTCGTAGTCGGCGGTCCAGCCCGTGGTCCAACCGTAGCCGCGTTGATCGGGCGCGACGACGTGGAAGCCCGCCTCGGCGAGCAGCGGCATCACCTTGCGCCAGCTATAGGCGATCTCGGGGAATCCGTGAAGCAGCAACAGGCGAGGCCCACCCGTGTCCCATCCGGCTTCGAGGACGTGGATGCTCATTCCGTTCACGCCGTCAACCTGACGAGATCGGATCTTGCTGTCGAGCGTGTCGGTGTTGTAGCCGATCTGTGTGGTCATGGGTTCATTGCTCAGTGTGCGGTCGCGCCCAGTCAGGTCAACTCGGCGATCGCAAGTGCAATGCCGGCGATTGCACCAGCGCCGATCAACATCTTGATCACTGCCGCGTTGATCTCGGCTCGAATCCAGTCCTTTAGCTGATCGATGTCATCGTGGGTCGCCATGGGCGCAAACTCATCCTGAAGGGCATCGACCGCTTCCTTCGCATCAGTCTCGCCAAAGTGCGGCCGAAATACCCCGAAGAGGCGAAGCTTGTCAATCATTCTTGGTCGAGAGGGCAATTCCATTGACATGATGTCGAATCCTGGTCTCAGCTTATCGACCCTTGAACTGCGGCGTTCGCTTTTCCATGAAGGCCTTTGGACCTTCGATTGCGTCCTCGCTGCCGAACGCTCTTGTTCCCAGCACCGATTCCAGGCTCCAGGCCTGTTCCCAGGACATGCCCATCGATCCTCGAACGACGATCTCTTTCGCCGTGCGCACGGCCAGCGGGCCGTTAGCGCAGATCAGGTCAGCGATCGCGTGAGTCGTGGACATGAGGTCCTCGAGCGGCACGACGCGATTGATCAGGCCGCAGTGCAAAGCCTCTTGCGCGCTGAGCCGACGACCGGTCAAGAGGATCTCCATCGCCCAGGCCCAGGGAATCTGTCGTGGCAGGCGGATGTGCGCTCCCGCGTCAGGGACGATGCCCCAGCGGACTTCCTGTAGGCCGAACTCGGCGTGATCGGCGGCGACACGGATATCGGTGCCGAGCATGTACTCGAGTCCGCCGGCGATGCAGTAGCCGTTGACCGCTGAGAGCACCGGCTTGAACACGCGGTGCAGGTTGCGCGTCTCATTGACTTTGAGTGGATCATTGCGAGCGCCACCGGCCTTGGCCGGAATGGTGCTAGCCAGGTCTGCTCCGGCGCAGAAGGCGCGTTCGCCCGCGCCGGTGATGATCGCTACCCACAGGTCTGGATCGTTGTTGAAGTCCTCGGTGGCATCGCGCAAGAGGGACAACAGCTCCAGCGACATCGCGTTCATCCGCTCGGGTCGGTTGAAGGTGATGACCGCGCGTCGGTTGGCAGGGTCTTTTTCGTAGATCAGGGGCAGGTCGGATTGGTCGGACATGTGCAGTCTCCTTGGATGCAACCGGAATGCAATCGGAGCGTATCGGGTTAGCGACCCTTGAACACCGGGTCGCGCTTCTCCATGAAGGCTCTGGGGCCCTCGATCGCGTCTTCGCTGCCGAAGGCTCGGGTACCGAGCACCGATTCCAGGCTCCAGGCCTGTTCCCAGGACATACCCATCGCGCCGCGGACGGCGATCTCCTTGGCAGTGCGCACGGCGAGTGGTCCGTTGCGGCAGATTCGATCGGCGATCTCGTTGGTCGTCTGCATCAGTTGATCAGCCGGCACCACGCGGTTGACCAGACCACACTGCCAAGCTTCCTGGGCCGACAATCTGCGACCGGTGAGCAGGATTTCCATCGCCCAGGCCCAGGGAATCTGTCGCGGCAACCGAATGTGCGAACCGCCCACGGGCACGATGCCCCAGCGCACTTCCTGGAGACCAAACTCGGCGTGCTCGGCGGCGACGCGGATGTCGGTACCGAGCATGAACTCAAGCCCGCCGGCGATGCAGTAGCCATTCACTGCGGCAAGCACCGGCTTGTGCACCTCATGCAGATTGCGGGTCTCATTGACCTTGAGCGGCTCATCGCGAGTTGCCCGGGTTGCGTTGGGAATCGTGCTGGACAGGTCTGCTCCGGCGCAGAAGGCTCGCTCTCCAGCACCGGTGACGATGAGTACCCACAGGTCGGGATCACGATTGAATTCCTCAATCGCCTCGCGCATCAGCACCTGGAGATCAGGGCTCATCGCGTTCATGCGCTCTGGACGGTTGAAGGTCATGAGCGCGCGTCGATTGGAGTGATCGGGTTCGAACAGAAGCGGTGGTTCAGACATAGCATGGCTCCGAACTGCGGCGTGGCATGGTCTAGTGAGAAGATACGGGCAGAGACGTTGTGCGCGGAGCAAGGCTTGAGTGGCCAAGACAGGCCGGGCCAGGCCAGTTCAGTCTCCACGCCGAGAAGGGCGGATGCGATGGGCCTCTCCAAGCGGTTGGCAGTCTCGGTTCTGGCGTTCGCGCTGGTGGCCAGCGCATGCAGCGGTTCAGGTGACGAACCAGAGGCCAACCCTGTCGAGCAAGCGGATCAACAGGTACAGGAGACGGTCGCGGACATCCAGCAGCAGGTTCAATCGGAACAGCCCACCCAGTCACAGGAGCAGGCATCGGAAGAGTCGGAGGCGCCGGCTGAGCAATCTATCGGTCAGCAGGAGCGAGCTGCAGTTGAACAAGATGATGAACAAGATGAACCTGAAGCAACGCAACAACAGGTGGCTGTCGTCAACGACGGCCCGTTCGATCCCGAGGCGGTCGACCTGACTCAGTTGATCTTCTGGGGACCGCTGGACGGCTTCTTTGGCCGCTACGTGCCGATCCCATCCGCTGGACAAGAGCTGCTCGACCGCATGCTCGCCTCTGACTCTCCGACAATCGACAAGTATGTGATCGATCTGGCCGCCTTTCCCAATCCCTATTGGGGGCAGGTCCTGGATTATCTGAACCGTCGATACGGCGAGGAACATCGAACGGTGTACGAGTACCCGCTGATCTTCGACTTCGACCCTGAGGACTCAGCCACACCGACATACCTCCGCTTCAAGCAGGCGCTGTTCGGCAGTCAGTTCGAAGACATGGCGGCGATGATGAATCCCGACGAGGGGATCACCATCGACGCCAGGGAGATCATGTGGGGCGGCGTCCGCGTCGATGGCATCCCCCCGTTGGAGTTCCCGGCGCAGATCTTCCCCGAGGAAGCGGCTGAGTGGATCAACGACACTGATGTCGTGGTTGGTGTCGAAATTGACGGTGACGCGCGCGCCTATCCGATTCGGATCATCGCCTGGCACGAGATGGTCAATGACACGATTGGCGGCGTGCCGGTGTCGCTGGCCTACTGCACGCTATGTGGATCGCCGATTCTGTTTGACGGGCGTGTCGGCGCGGAGGTGTATCGCTTTGGCACGAGTGGGTTGCTGTATCGCTCGAACAAGCTGATGTACGACCGCAACACGCGCACGCTGTGGAACCAGTTCAGCGGCAAACCAGCCTGGGGACCGTTGGTCGGCGAGGACATTCGGCTCAAGGTGCTGCCTGTGGTGGTCACGACATGGGGCAAGTGGTTTGCAAGGCATCCCGACACGACCGTGCTGAGCATCGAGACCGGTTTCGCCCGCGACTACGGTTCGGGCGTCGCGTACAACGAGTACTTCAACAGCCCCCTTACCTGGTTCAATGTTCCGGTCGAGGATGAACGCCTGGCGCAAAAGGACAACGTCTATGCAGTACGCGTCGGCGACGCGCTAACCGCGTATCCAATCCAACTGCTCGCCGAGCGCATGTTTGCCGTGGACGAAGTCGGTGGGTTGTCAATCGTCGTCGTCGCCACTGCCGACGGCGAGGGCGGCCGTGCCTATGAATCGGGCGGAGTGCACTTTACGTCGGCTGATCCTGCAGCGGGACTGCTGACCGACTCCGACGGCAGGGTCTGGACAATTCGCGAGTGCAGTCTGCTAGGTCCAGAGGGCACCACCTTGCCAAGAGTAAGCGGGCACAACGCCTACTGGTTCGCAATCACCAATCAAACCGACAACGGTCGCCTGTGGGAGGGTTGACCGGCTGCTGGCCGTATCAGCATCCCCGGCAACCCCCATCGAGGTCTGAGTTGTCGTTGCGGTCTTGCCGTGGCAACTCCGCAACGACCGCCTGCCCAAGGAAGACACGCCCTACCTCGCCTAAATTGCGAACTGTGACAAGACAAACCACCGCCAGTTACGAGTGCGCGATCCGTAAGCACTACGGCTCGCTCACACTAGGCGTTATCGCCCCGTACCATGCACTCCGCAACGATTACTCCGTAAAGGTCTTGTGTTCGAGACATCTCGAAGTAACCGTCATGGAGAAGGTAACCACTTGAACCACCGTTCGGATTGAACGCGAGGTCAATATGAATGTTTCGGGATGATAGCAATAGCCCTCTAAGGCTCAGCGGTTCGGCGACTCGGCACAACGTCGTCTGAGGTGTGGGCTGGTCAGTAAGTTCCGCTAATCGATATAAGTTACCGATAATCGCCTGACCGCGGAATTCCGCATGTCTCCGCCGTGAATCGATGGTATCATCGCCCCCAATGACGTAGGTGAGGACTCCGGCACAGGATAGTATGTAGCACGTTTCGTCGAGCAGCTGGACGTGTAGTCCGAGATTGAACAGGTTACTCCAGTCGGTCTCGCTGGTGATCACTTTGTTCGAAGGCTGATCGGCGAACCAATGGTGTTCCGCTAACATGTCGTGTGCCTGAGAAATCAATTCACGTAAGGGTCCGGGAGGGATCGGTGGCTCTGGTCGACTCTCACCGCGCTGATGTGCCTCGTCTAAGCGCCTGAGGTACTGCTCCAATTCTCGCACGGCCTGGTCAACCGAACGTGTCAATGCATGTACTTCAGGGTCGCCATTTGGACCGCCGACACGTTCGTGAAAAAGCGAGTCGGACCAAGCGCGCCGAGCATAGTTGAGTCGTTGCCTCGCAAGGACAAGCAGGTCTGCGGTATCGGAATGGAGTGGCCAGACCACGGGCCGACCATCTTGGTTCGCGTCAATGAGCGAGAATACAGTCTCAACTTCGGCTTCCAGCGTGACGAGAAGCGAGACGAGAATCAACACTTCGGAGTCCCACCAACGTCTTGAAGAATCACTTGCTCGAATCTCGGGCTGTTGAAGCGAAGGCTGATCCACCGTCTGTGTGTCTCGTACGGCTTGTTGGGGTGGAGTGGCTTCAACTTCTTTTGTGTCGCCTTGGGTCGGCGTTTCTTGTTCGGCGTTGCCTACTCCTGAATCCTCCGTTTCATCTGATAACTCTGACCCAGGGTCAGCTTCCGGATCAGGTATGGAGATCTGCGTGCAGCCAACCAGCAAGACGGCAAGAACGATCACCAATAGGAGCCAAGCCCCACGGCCAAGTCGTTTGATTGGGAGGCTAACGGTTGGCATGTCGCTTTCGGTTTCGGGGCGCATAGCGGGCTTGACGCGACTGAGTTACCATTGCCGACGGTCAATAATGTCGTGTCGACAGTTGTTGCGGAAGATGATGGTGTCGCCTTCGCGTTGGTATGTGATTCGAGTGTCCTTGTTAACGTAAGCCTCCCAGATGCGCTTTTCGCGATCGACAAGGTGAGCATTCAACCCAACACTGTCCGGTTCTCGCAACAACCGGTCCACCGTCTCGTAGACAGCAATGGCCAGCTTCTGTTGCCGACGCTTCTTCTGTTTCAAGGCACGGTCAAACTTCGCGGTAAATCTCGCTTCCACCCCCAACCTCACAATTCTCGGAGGTGCCTGAGCGCGTCTTCCACATTGTCGAAGGCGGTAACTCGGTCTGCGCGAATGTCTTCGTCGGCTTCACGCTCACCCTTTTGCCATTCCTCGGTCCAGAAATAGGCCTGATCAGACTCAGAGGCGAAGACACCGTCAACCTTAGTGATGTGGAAATTGGTGCTGGCGCGTACAAGCTCTGGCCCAAGCTCGCGGAATGCCCGCCCTGTCTGCCGACGCCCTCGAATATTAGTGGTCATTAGTCTCGTCCTCCCCAAGTGGCATTTGCACCACTTCCAAGGGTACCTGAGCCTTATCGTCTCCACTTACCAGAACATGAAAGGCGTATCGGCCCGGTAACGGAAAGCTTGTGTTCGGCAGATTGAAGATCAGCTGGCATTGGGAACCAGCACCCGGTGTGAGTGATTCACCGATATTGACCTGCCCGGTAATCTCACCCAGCTGACCACCATCAGCGTCCAGTACCCGAATCGATAGCTCACGGCTGTTACCGACTTCAGCAGGGCTGGCAGATAACCGAAGCACCAAGGCCATCGCAGGATGCACCGCTGGAAACTCACTGGCGGAGATGTGATCGAAGGTTCCCAGAATGTTGAGCTTGCCCTCAACACTGGTATTCGCGGCGTCGCAGAGCAGGGCGAGGGTGACCTCCATTGTGTCCGTACCTCTCGCCCTGCTTGTGGCAACTTGCCCCTACGATCTCGGCAGGCCGAGACCTCGGGTTGCGATGATGTTTCGCTGGATCTCGTTGGTGCCGGAGTAGATCGTGCTGGGCACGGAGAGCAGGTACTGCTCGGGCATGTCTCCAGCCCACGGGGCGGTCGGCTCCTCGGGGATCAGCTGGCCGCCGAGGCCGAACATCTTGATCCCGTAGTTGTAGATCTTCTGGCCCAACTCGGACTGGAAGATCTTGACCACTGATGCCTCGTAGTTGGGCACGTTGCCGGTCGCCTGGATGTGGCCGATCCGGTAGCCGAGGTACTTGGCCACGTTGTTGGCGACGATCAGGTCGGCGAGACCGAGTCGGTAGCGATCGCGATCTTCGGCCGAGCCGTTCTGCAGCTCTTCGGTCATGCCCTCGAGCGTGCGCCGCTGGCCGGCGGTCGTGCTGATTCCCGAGCGCTCGAAGTCGAGCAGGGTCATGCCGACGTACCAGCCGCGATTCTCTTCGCCGATGCGGTTCTTGGCCGGGACGCGGACGTCCTCGAAGAAGACTTCGTTGAAGTGATGGCGGCCAGCCATATTGATCAGCGGTCGGACCGAGAGACCTGGGGTGTTCTTGATGTCGTCAATCAACAGGAAGGAGATGCCGCGGTGCTTGGGCGCATCGGGATCGGTGCGGACGAGGCAGAACATCTGGTTGGCGCGGTGACCGCCCGAGGTCCAAATCTTCTGACCGTTGATGATGTAGTCGTCACCATCGCGGACGGCGCGGGTCTGCAGCGAGGCGAGGTCGGAGCCGGAGCCCGGCTCGGAGTAGCCCTGGCACCAGATGTGCTCACCCGAAGTGATCTTGGGCAGGTACTCGGCCTTCTGCTCGTCGGAACCATGAATAATCATGGTCGGACCAATCATGCCAACGCCGAAGCCACGCGTCCCGGTGTCGGGTGCGCCGTGGTAGCCGAACTCTTCGTTGAACACGATCTGCTCGTAGATCGAAGCGCCCAGGCCGCCGTATTCCTTCGGCCAGGCCGGAGCGATCCAGCCACGGTCGGCGAGCTTGCGGTTGAAGTCGAGGGCGTTATCAAAGTCCTCGTCGTTTTCCCGGGCGCCGCCTGGACCTTCGCTTGAGGCTGGCTCGGGAATGTTGTCCAGCAGGAACTGGCGGACGTCGCCGCGCAGGGTTTCTTCAGCTTCAGAGAATCGGAGTTCCATCAGATCAACCTTGCTACTAAGTGCTGGGGGACAGTTGGAGCGCTCTGGAGCGGGAGACGGGATTCGAACCCGCGACCCTCTGCTTGGGAAGCAGATGCTCTACCACTGAGCTACTCCCGCAAGCGCTCCCGTTGCGCCATGAGCCGTGCGCAACCGGTGGTACGAAACAGTCCTTTGCATCGTACACGTGGTTGGGACTGCAGTGGAATGGCGAGGATTACCTCAGAGACTTCGGTACGTGCCGGCAGTTCGGCGTTGATCGAGGAATCGCAGCACTCCGCCTCCCGTGATGGCCGTGGCAACGACAATCCCGCCGGCCAGCGCGGCAATGGCCGCGTTGCGAAGCAACAACGATGTGGCGTCTGCTGCCATGAGCCAGAGGTCGGCTTCGAACGGATCGGCTTCGGACAGGGCTCGCCCATCGAACGCCGATTGGGCCAGTGCGGCCGCCAGCCAGACGACGGCCGCTCCAACACCGATGGCTAGCGCGGGCGCGCCAATCCGCGACAGTCCTCGTGCCTGTGCGGCCGTCGCCATCGCCAGCAGGAGCGCGAACGATCCACTCACAATCAGCGCAACCGTGGCCACCGCATGTCCACCGCTAGTCAGTCGGCCAACCGTCCCGTCGAATGCCGCCCCGCGCGAGACCAGACGGAACGCCTGAGGTGAATCGGCCAACACAGCGAACCCCTCGTCATAGACCAGCGACGCCGTCGCTGCCGAGATGGCTTCAGCAACCACCTGCGGGCCATCTTCGAGACCGGCCGGATCGAGCTGCAACGAGACCGGAAAGTCGGTCAGCGGAATCGGATCCCCCTCGACGGACGCGGCTTCCAACGCGGGCCACGCATTGACGACGAACTGTTCGACCTCGAGCAGTGAACTCACTGCCCGTGCGAGATAGTGTTGGGCCGTCGAACGCTCTGTGAGTTGGGTCGCCGAGATAAACAGCACGGCGATTGCTGTGGTCATCGAGGTCAGCAAGACCGTAATCAGCAGTGCAGAACGTCGCCAGCCGGACTCTGTCGCCACCCGCGGTCGATAGAGCGCATCACGGCTGCTCACCTGACTGGCGTCTCGATCAGCAGGGAGCCTGAGAGCATGTCGGGCAGGCTGCGTCCGTGGCGATCAATCCAGGGCCACCACATCCCAACGCCCAGCAGCAGAACGGACGGCCACCAGATCAGTCCTCGGACGATGAACGTGCGCGTGCCGCCTCGCAATTCCCGGAGTCCCAGCGCACGAGCGCCGACGGTGCGCGCGCCCAGGCCGGCGTAGAGCGAGGAGAGCAGAAACCAGAGCAGGGCGATGGCGTAGCCCACGCCCCATTCACCGGCTGTGGGATCGCGTTCCAGCGGGTCGACCATGAGCAGCATGGCGAACGTGGCAGATGCGGCACAGAGCAGGCTGAACAGGCCGATGACCAGGAGATCGATCGCAGCAGCCACCGCGCGCACTTCTCGGCGGACGATTGGAATTCGCAGTGGTTCGGTTACTGGACGGGCCATCGACGCGGTTGAGCGTAGCATCGATTCCATGAACCACCGACGCGTGTTGTTGGCCGCCGCGCTGGCGGCGTTCTCAATCTCGATGACGTTGGCGATCGCGTTCTTTGCCGCTTCGACGCTGAAGGCGCAATCTACTCCCGAACTCGAAGATCTGTTGGAAGACGCGACCGAGACACATCGCTTCTCCTTCATCAAGTACGAGCTGACTCATCTGCCGAACCGATGGCTGACCAATGTCGCTGGTTGGGTTGATGACCCAGATTTGGATGAGGCGGCGGTGCTCCGGAGATGGTTCGAGCGGAGCGATGAGCAAGATCGCAAGGCGGCCGAACTGCTGCTCGAGCGCCGACTGAGTCGGGCCGTCTCGGAACTGGATCTGGACTCACCCCTGCCGCTCTTCAACCGAGTGCGAATTGTTTGGCCACCGATCGATGTCGATCTCAGCGACCGGCTGCATGTCCTCGCAGTCTCGGCTCGTGATGAAGTGCGCATGGTCCGCTCGGTGCTGCTGACTTCCGAGGTGCAACGGGACGATTATGAGCGAATCGAATCGATGGTCGAAGCAGATCCACGCTGGTCGGCCTGGGTCGGAGGTGTCGGAGGGGTCGCTCTCTATCCGGCAGCGGTCGTGTCGTCGCGCGACTATCTCAGCACGCTGCAAATCATGGCGCACGAATGGACGCATCACCATCTGGGGTTTTATCCGCTGGGGCTGGCCTACGGACGCGGATCGGACATGCGCACGATCAACGAGACCGTGGCCGACATCGTTGGCGACCAGCTCGGAGCGTTTGCAGCAGCACTCCCCGGCTACGAGGGAGACGTACAGTCCGAGCCTGACAGTGAATGGCAAGCGATTCGCGCCAGGACCGATCCCATCCTGAGGCAGCTTCGCCTCGATGTCGACGCGCTGCTCGAGGTTGGCCAGATTGAGGACGCGGAACGTGAGATGGAGGCTGTGCGTCAGGAGCTGATCGAACTGGGCAGGCCGTACCGCCGGATCAACCAGGCGTTTCTCGCATTCCGAGGTGGATACGGAGCGCGCCCTTCGTCGGCGAGCCAGTGGGGAGATCGGCTATTGGAGTTGCGGGAAGCGACCGACTCACTGGCTGAGTTTCTCGATGCGGTCAGATGGATTGGGTCGGCAAAAGAAGCGAACACCCTGTTGCCTTGACATCATCGAGGAGAACCCGCGGGTGAAGCAAACGTAGCGGGAGATATGGCAAGGTCACTCTGTCTCTTCGACATCTGCCTCAGTCTCGGCGACTGAGGCGCCGCCCGGCAGGATCACGACGACCTCGTGTGAAATCGCCCCGAGGTAACCATCAACCACTACCAGTGACAGTCGATACGGGCCTGCTGGGGCATCACTGCTGTCCCACCTTGCGAGCACACCGCCATCGACGCCTTCACTTCCTTCTGCGATCGTGAGGGCCTGTTCATCGCCGAACCGGCGCAGGGTCAAGGACCAACCTTCCAGTTCCCGACTCTGAGCGCGACCCGTCACGAGCAGACCGCCGCGTTCGATCAGCGCGCCTTCTTCTGGGGAATCGATTCGAACTGGCGCGTGATGTTCGTCGACCGTGCCGGGTTGCAGGTAGGCAACGCGATTGCGCCGCAACCAGTCGACGATCACTGGATCGTGCGCGGTCGCTCCACCTCTGGCGACGGTCGGCGGCTCCAGCCAGACGCCGGCTTGTAGGAATTCCTCGGGTGTCTCAACCGTTGCTCTCTGCAGCGTGCGAGCATCCACATCAACTTCGAAGCAGATGTAGTTGTCGACGGGTGGCACGACACGAATTGAAACGAACAGCTCTTGCGTCGTCGCGGCGCAGGGATTGCGCAGATCGGCATCCGAGTCGGAGACCGCCGGGAGCGGCGTGACCGCCGGTGCGTGTACCTCCGCTCGGTGTATGCCTGCGGGCTGAGCGAACGACGCTGCTTCGAGCCCCTCGTGAGCGGCGAGCATGAATCGATTCCAGATCTGCCCGGCCGTCTGCACTGACGATCCACCGGTCATTGGAGATTCATCCGCGTTGCCGACCCAGACACCGACGGCGAGTTGGGGGGTGTAGCCCATCGTCCAGTAGTCGCGGCGGACATCGTCCATTTCCGGATCGCCGGCGGTACCAGTCTTTGCCGCCGCTGGTCGATCAAGCACCAGCGGACTGGCGGTTCCATAGAGCAGTGAACGGGCACTGTTGTCCGAGAGGATGTCGGTGATTTGGTAGACCTGCGCCGGTCGAGCAGCGGCGCGCACTTCGGGCTCGCCCGTGGGCGACCATTCGTACAGCAGGCGGTCCTCGGCATCGCGGATTTCGAGAATGGCGACCGGATCCAGGTCTCGGAACCCGTCAGGCAGCGCCAGGACGGTCGGATGTCCTTTCATCTCTCCCTGGTTGGCCAGCGTCGCGTAGGCGTAGGTCATGTCCAGCAACGACACTTCGCCACCGCCCAATGTGATCGATGGTCCGTACGCTCCCGGATCGTGCATCGTCGTGATCCCGAGTTGGTGCATCGTGTCGAGCAGTGCGCCACTGCCCAGCCGGTCGGCGACGATGAACGCCGGCACGTTCATCGAGTTGGCCAATGCGCTGCGAATCGTGACCGGTCCGCGGAAGATGCCGTCAAAGTTGACGGGGCGGAACTCGGTTCCATCCGCTTCGAGATAGGTCGTCGGCACGTCCCAGAGGACGGTCGCGGGATGCCACATGCGCGGATCGATCTGGAATGCGGCGAGATAGGTCAGCGGCTTGAGCGCCGAGCCGGGTGAATGCGTCGCCGTGGCCAGGTTGACCTGTCCGTCGATCGCTTCGTCGAAGAAGTCGCGACTGCCAACCATCGCGAGGATTTGGCCAGTCGATGGATCGATGGCCACCAGCGCTCCGTTATGTGCACCTGTAGTTGCTTCGAATCCGGTGATGGCTGAGCGAAGTTCCACTTCAGCTCGCTCTTGTAGGGCGAAATCAAGCGACGTACGGATTCTGAGCCCGCCGTTGTCCATCAGGTTGTCGCAGCCCCCTGCGCCTACTGGTGGGACGAAGCGCTCGAGCTGGCAAAGCTTCTCAACCTGCTCACGTACATAGATGACATAGTGCGGCGCGGAAATGTCGAACTCTTCCGAGTCGAAGCCAAGCGGTTCCTGCCAGGCCAGCTCGGCCTCCGCGCCGCTGATGTAGCCGTGCCGAACCATCAGCTCAAGCACCTGGCGCTGTCGCTGCTTCGCGCCCTCGGGATTGACCAATGGGTTGTAGAGCGAGGGCGCCTGCGGCAATCCGGCCAACAGCGCGGATTCTGCCAGTGTCAGTTGTGACGGCGCTTTGCCGAAGTAGCGGTGGCTCGCCGCGCCAATCCCGTAAGAGAAATTCCCGTAGTAGATCGAGTTGAGATACCACTCGAGGATTTGTTTCTTGCTGTATTCGCCGGTCAGCTCGACCGCGAGAATCGTCTCCTTGAGCTTGCCGCGAACCCGGTTCCACGTGCGTCCGCTGCGTTCCTCGGGCGGAATCAACACATTCTTGACGAGTTGCTGTGTAATCGACGAGCCGCCGGAACCACCAAGAAACTCGGAACTGCCCACGCCGAAGTTCTCCCAGGCGGCGCGCATCAACCCGCGCAAGTTGATGCCCTGGTTGGTCCAGAACGAGGAGTCTTCGGTCGCGACCGTCGCATCTACGATGAATTGCGACACTCGATGCAGACGCACCGGAGCGCGCAATCCGTCGGACGCCCGCGCGTACTCGAACAGCAGGACGCCGTTCTCGCCGTTGCGATCGAAGACCCTGGTACTGCCGAGCAGTAGTTGGGTCTCTTCGATCTCATCGGGCGCGGCGAGGTCGTCGGCGAAGTCGGAGTAGATCAGGTACGCGGCCCCGGCCGCTGCACCCAGCATGACCATCGGCACGCCGAACAGGATGACCAGCGCGACCATCCAGCCGCGCATGCGCGCCGGTTCGACGCGTTCGCCCCGCTTGCGACGACGCGAGCGAATGGCATGACGCGTGGCGAGGCTGAGGCGTCGTCCATGCTCCCGGTGTTGTTCAGAGGGCAATGCCCATACTCCTGCCCACGCTCCTGCTCAATCTCCACATTACGTCGTGTGACCTTCAACCTGACCAGTAGGTGATCGAGCGATACGCTGCATTTCACCCACCGATAACGAAGGCGCTCGCGCGATTCTCCCAATATGCCCTCATCAGACGACACACAGTTCACGAGCGAACAGGTCCGTCATCTCGCATCATTGGTGCGTATTGAATTGACGGATTCCGAAGTCGAAGAGTTCCGCAGCGAACTCGCGAGCATCCTCTCGCACATCGACGCGTTGGCTGAAATCGACACCACAGACGTCCCGCCGACCAACAACGGCGCAGACTTGCTCAACGTCAAAGACGAGGACGCCTCGCGGCCATCGTTGCCTCGCGAGCAGATCATGGCGAATGCGCCTCAGCGGGAGGACGACTACTTCCGCGTGCATGCGGTGCTTGATCAATCATGAGCACATCCGTTGACTCCACAGGCAACCAGGATCTGCTGACGATCACGTTGGCAGACGGCGCACGCCGGCTTCGGGACGGAAGCGTCACGTCGCAACAACTGACTCAGGCCTTTCTGGACCGAATCAGCGCCATCGATGAGGACATACACGCATTCGTCACGGTGACGGACGAGTCAGCGTTGGCTGAGGCTGCCGCCGCTGACGATCTGCTCGCCAGTGGTGATGCGACTGCGCCGCTGACCGGCTTGCCGATTGCGCTCAAGGACGTCTTGATGACCAAGGGCGTCCGCACCACTGCCGGTTCGCGGATGCTTGACAATCTCGTCCCACCTTATGACGCAACGGTCGTCTCGCGCTTGCGCGACGCCGGCGCCGTCTCTGTGGGCAAGACGAACATGGACGAGTTCGCGATGGGTTCCTCCACAGAACACTCCGCCTGGTTTCCAACCGCGAACCCGTGGGATCTCGAGCGAGTGCCGGGCGGTTCATCCGGTGGATCCGCTGCGGCCGTCGCGGCTCAACAGTGCATCGCGTCGCTCGGCTCGGACACCGGCGGATCGATCCGGCAGCCCGCGTCGTTCTGTGGCGTGGTCGGGCTCAAGCCAACGTATGGCCGAGTCTCGCGCTACGGATTGATTGCCTTCGCCAGCTCTCTTGACCAGATCGGCCCGTTCACGCGGACGGTCGAAGATGCGGCGCTGGTGTTGCAGGCCATCGCCGGACCCGATCCACTCGACTCCACCTGCTACGACGAGCCGGTGCCCGACTTCTCTGCTCAACTTGACCGCGGCCTCGACGGGCTCAAAGTCGCCGCGCCGCACGAATTCTTCGGCGACGGCATGGACGACGATGTCGCAGCGACGGTTGAAGCCTCACTCGACCTCTTGGCGGCCAATGGGGCAGTGATCGACCGAAGCCCCTCCATGCCTTCGGTCCCGATGGCGCTGCCGGTCTACTACATCCTGGCTCCGTCAGAATGCTCGGCCAATCTGGCTCGATTCGACGGTGTCAAGTACGGCTACGGCGCTCGAGGCGGTGAGTCGATGTGGTCGGATATGGAAGCAACCCGGCAGCACGGATTCGGCCGCGAGGTCAAGCGCCGCATCCTGCTCGGTGCATATGCGCTTTCGGCCGGCTACTACGACGCCTACTACCTGCAGGCGCAGAAAGTCCGCACGTTGATTCGTCGGGAGTTCGATCGCGTCTTCGCCGAGCACGATGTGATCGTCGCACCGACTGCGCCGACGGTCGCCTTCAAGCAGGGCGAGATCACTGACCCGTATCAGATGTACCTCAACGACATCTACACGATTCCGGCCAACATCGCCGGTCTGCCGGCGGTCTCGATTCCCGGCGGCTTCGGCGCCGACGGGATGCCGGTTGGTTTGCAGTTCGTCGGACAACGTCTGGACGAGACCACCCTGCTCGGCGTCGCCAACGCCTACGAGCAAATCGCGCGATGGCCCACGATTCCCAGCTCGAGTGTTGGCTCAACGTAACGAGTAGATCCAGTCCGCCCACCACCACAGACACGACCCAATTCTTCACGTAAAGTGCGATCCTGATGGACTCAATCCTCGAACCCGTTCTGCGAGAACTCGAACGCGACGCCCGCCTGACTCCGGCCCAGATCGCTGCGACCGTCGGCGCTGAAGAATCGGCAGTGGTTGACGCGATCGAAGAGGCGCAGAAACGCGGCATCATCCTGGCACACGGCGCGAAGATCAACTGGGAGACCTTGGGGCTCTCGACCGTGTACGCCGTCGTCGAAGTGACCGTCGAGCCCCAGGAGAATGTCGGCTACAACGCCGTGGCCCGCCGGATCGCGCGTTTTGATGAAGTGCGAACGGTGTATTTCGTTTCCGGCGCCTACGACCTCCTGGTGATGGTCGAGGCCGACAACATGCGAGGTATTTCCGACTTCGTCGGGGATCGCCTGGCCACGATGTCGGGCGTCAAGGGCACCACGACCCGCGTACTGATGCGCCGCTACAAGGAAGATGGCGTCTTCCTAGAGATCGATCTGCAGAACGACCGCCAGAAGGTCGTCTTCTAACCCGTACACAGGAGTTCAGAGCGAGAGTTCCATGCCCATAGCGTCCAACGACCGCCCATTTGCCAGCGACGACGAACCCAGGCGTATCGGCGCCGCGGGTGCTGGATCGGCGTCTGCGGCGGCTGGAGCAGGAACGAACGCGGCTGAGGACTCGGGCAGGGTCGCCGAGCGGGTACAGGCCGTACCTGGATCGGGAATCCGGCGCTTCTTCGACATCATTGCATCGATGGACCAGGTGATATCGCTGGGTGTCGGCGAGCCCGATTTCGTCACCCCCTGGCCCATCTCCGAAGCCGGTATTCGCGCAATCGAGCAGGGTCACACGCACTACACATCCAACCTGGGACTGCTGGAGTTGCGAGAAGCGATCGCCGCCGACCTGGATCGTCGCTACGGGATTGAGTGGGATCCTCGCGAAGAGCTGCTGATCACGACCGGCGTCTCCGAAGGCCTGGATCTGGCGGCGCGGGCGATCATCAATCCGGGCGACGAAGTGATCGTGGCTGACCCGTCTTATGCGGCTCACGCGCCGGCGGTGGTGCTCGCCGGTGGCAAACCCGTCCCGGTCACTACCAACGCGGCCCAGAACTTCGAACTTGACCCGATCGCGGTCGAGGCGGCGATTACCTCCAAGACCAAGGCGCTGCTGATCGCTTATCCCTCCAACCCAACCGGCGCGGTGCTCGATCATCGAACCCTCGAGGCGCTGGCCGACGTGGTGAAGCGACACGACTTGCTGGTCATCTCGGACGAAATCTACGACCGGCTGGTCTACGGCGGCGCGTCCCACACGCCGATCGCTGCGCTGCCGGGCATGCAGGAGCGCACGATCACACTGGGTGGCTTCTCCAAGTCGCACGCGATGACCGGCTGGCGGGTCGCTTGGGCGGCCGCACCCTCGGACCTGTTCGGCGGGATGTTGAAGATTCACCAGTACGCCATGATGTCCGCGCCTACGGTGGCGCAATACGCAGCCCTCGAAGCCGTCCGCGCCGGTGAGGAATATGTGATCTCGATGCGCGAGGAATACGACCGTCGGCGTCAACTGATGTGGCGAGGCTTCAACGAGCTCGGACTCGCCTGCGCCGAACCGCGCGGCGCGTTCTATGCGTTCCCCTCGGTCGCCCAGACCGGCTACGACGACGAGACCTTTGCCGAACAACTGCTCCTGCAGGAGCAGGTCGCCGTTGTGCCCGGATCAGCCTTCGGCGCTGCCGGCGCGGGGCACGTGCGCGCCTGTTACGCGACCAGTTACGACGACATTGAAGAAGCGCTCAAACGCATTCAGCGCTTCCTCTGTCAGTCGCCAATGGCCAAGTAGACGGCTCAAGCGGGCATTTGAACTCGACTCCGAACTCGATGTGGCATTCGTCCAATGGCTGGGCGCATCCATCGCGCAAGTGGAACGTCCGAAATCGGCCTCGCAGGCGCTAGTCTGGCCGCATGACATTCAAGCTCAATCCCTTGCCCGACGAACCCGATCCGGAAGATCTCACGCTCAGCATTACCGGCGTGCAGGCGCGACCGAGGGAAGTAGAAGTCGGCGAGCCAGATCCGTCGCGCCTCGAATTGCGGCTGGGCACGACTCGCGGTGAGATCAAGGCCATGCTTGATGTCTGTGAGGGTCAGACTGGTGCGCTGATCACCTGCTCCGGCGCAATGGGCGGCGAGCACGAAACGCGGGGTCCTGCCGACAGCGTCTATCGGCGGTTGGCCGAGCAATTGCCCGGCGAAGGCATTTCGACTCTACGCATTCACTACCGGATCGCTGGCGAGTTTGAGGAGTGCGTGCTCGATCTGCTCGGAGCGTGTTCGTTTCTGTCCGGCGTCGGAGCCGAGCGGATCGTCTTGGCCGGACATTCATTCGGCGGCGCAGTGGTGATCAAGACGGCGCAGATCATGCCCCAGGTCCGAGGCGTGATCTCACTCTCGCCGCAACTCTTCGGCACTCGCCAGGTGGATGAAATGGCGAAACCGCTCCTACTGATCCACGGCACGGCCGACGCGATCCTGCATCACATGGCCTCGGAGGACATCTACGAGCGCGCCGCCGAGCCGAAGAAGTTGGTCCTGATTGAGAACGGCGGCCACGGTCTGGCTGAGGATCCGGAGACCGTGATGTCGGAAATGCACCAGTTCGTGCACGAATATGCGGGCCCACATTAGGTCGAGTAGGTCGTCGACTCTCTGCGACCCCTCGCAGGAACCAGTGTGTCACTCCCCTACTCACACCGACCGGGAGCAGGTCCCCGCGTGAAGCGGGGACTGGGAGCAGGTCCCCGCGTGAAGGAGGCCTTTGCGTAATCCACCAACTCCGTCATTCCTGCGCGCAGCGCGGGAATCTCGATGCGTTTGGTAGCGCCGATGTGCAACTACGGACGTCTCACCAGCGTCGACTCTGGTGCTGGCCTCAGCGAGATACCCGCGGCAAGCGCGGGTATGACGAATAATTCAAAGGCCTCCATGAAGCAGGGACTGGGATGATGCCGGCAGCCGACTACCCGCTGCCGCCGCCGCTGGCGCCTGCGTTGTTCGAGCCGACACCCAGACGCTCGACGATTGCCCGAGCCGCGTTGGTGAGCTCCATCGGTACGATCCACTTGGTGCTCTCGCTGGTCGCCAGCGTGCGGATGGCGTCGAGGTATTGCAGACCCATCGTGTTGCCATGTGCGTCTGCGGCGACTTCGTTGATCGCCGAAAGCGCGCTGGCGTAACCCTCCGCTTCCAGCAACTGCGCTTCCTTGTGACCTGACGCACGCAGAATCTGCGATTGTCGCTGACCTTCCGCCTCGAGAATGGCTGCTTGTCGCTCACCCTCGGCAACGTTGATCTGCGCGTCACGGGAACCTTCTGACTCGGTGATCTGCGCGCGTCGCGTTCGCTCTGCCGACATCTGACGCGTCATGGCCTCGGCGATGGCAGGCGGCGGCTCGATCTCGCGGATTTCCACCGCGGTCACCTTCACGCCCCAACGATTGGTCACTTCATCGAGCTTGATTCGCATCATGCCGTTGATGTCGTCGCGACGGGACAGGACCTCGTCCAGCGCCATCTCTCCGACTACGGCGCGGAGAGTGGTCGTCGCCAGTTGCCGAGCGGCGCCGAGATAGTCGCGGACCTCGAGCACCGTGCGCTCCGGGTCCATCACGCGCAGGTAGACGACGAAGTCCACGTCCACTCCGGCGTTGTCTCGCGTGATGTTGCGCTGTGGCGGCACATCGAAGTACTGCTCGCGGGTATCGACCTTGACTCCTGCCTGGAGAATGGGAATGATCCAGACCAATCCTGGCCCCTTCATCCCGACGTACCGTCCAAGCTGGAACTTGGCAACTCGTTCGTAATCGCGGACCATATTCAAGATCGCCATGGGGAGCTCCTGTCAATTGTGGTCGTCCGATGCTCGATATTGGTTGCAAGCATATGTAGACGACCTGATTGTGAATGTACATCCCTGGAGATCTACGAGTTGGCGCATAAGCTGACTCAGTGACAGAGCACGACCCCGACCCGAAAGTCGATTGGCGAATCAGGCTGTTGCGTAGCCGCACGTATGCCTGGATGGAACTCAGCCGTCCGACCACCGCCAGCTGGATGCTGGTCAGCTCGGCATTGATGGTGCTGACCGCAGCCGAGGGCTCGCTCTACTGGGGACTTCCGTTCCAATACGGCGGCATGATCGTGGCGTTTTCCTACGCCGCTGGACTGATCAACAACGCCCTCGACGCCAACATCGACGCCACGAGCAGGATGATGCGACCGATCCCCGCATCGAAGATGACGCCGAAATCGGCGCTGATCGCGGCCCTGATCCCGACAGCGGTGGGCTGTGCGATCGGATTCGCGACCGATTGGCGCGTCGGGGTGATTGGCCTGGCCATGCTCGCCGCAACCGCCCTGTACAGCTATGCCTGGCGCGGATCGCTGATGGGGTTCGCGGTATTTGGCTTGATCGGCGTCCTCTTACCGGTCGGCGCCATCCAGACGGCTGATGCGAGCTTCACCAGTGCGCATCTGCTCTGGGTCATCCCGGTCGGCGCGCTGACCGGGACGGCCACGTTCATGATCTACAAGCTGCCGGACTTTGAAATCGACGATGTCGACGGTTCGCGCTCGGTGCTGCACTGGTTGGGCATCGACACAGCGATCTCCATGTCCTGGGCCATACTCGCCGCCGCACTGGCGCTCGCGGCTGCCTCAATCAACCTGTCCGGCGGCAGTCTCGCCTGGATGCTGGCGCCATTGCTCTACTTCGTCATCGTCGGACTGTTCTGCATCTGGATGCTCATGCGCCGAATCACAGAGGTGCGCCTGCGATTGCAGCGATGGCTGATCGTGCCAATGTTGCCGCTCCTGCTCATCGGTTGGCTCGGCGCGGCGGTCTCGGCCTGATCTGCGACCAGGCAAGCCACGTCGGGCAAACCCTTTCAGGCAAACCAGGTCAGGCGAACGGTGTCAGTCGATCCGCTAGGTTGATCGCGCAGCATCCTGGAGCGCGCGATGTCCGAACCGACCGACTGGCAACCAGAAGTTGATGAACTGAACCTGCGCCGCAAGCTGGCGCTCAACATGGGCGGCGAGGAACGCGTCAACCGCCAGCGAGAGCTGGGCAAGCTCACGATCCGCGACCGGATCGACGCGCTCGTCGATCCCGGCAGCTTCCACGAAATCGGAGGCCTCGCCGGTTATGGCGCGTACGAAGATCGGCAGTTCAGGGACTTCACACCGTTGCCCTACATCGGCGGACTTGCCAAGATCGATGGTCGGTCTGTAGTGGTAGGCGGCGAAGACTTCACGGTCGGCGGTGGCGCGGCCGATATCAGCACCCAGGAACGATTCAAGAGCCTGTTCCTCGCCGACATGGCCCGCGAGTATCGGGTCCCACTGTTCGTCTTTCACGAGGGTGCGGGTGCAAACGTCGCTGCCGAAGGCGACGGCCACGGTCACCTACCGAGCAGCTTCGATGTGTTCGGCCCGGACATTCGCGCCGGCCAGGAAGTGCCGCTGATCTTCGGTGTCGCCGGCGCCACGGCAGGTGGCGTCGCCGCGCGAGCCATGCTCGGCCACTTCACGGTGATGACGCCCCAGGGCGCGCTCTTCGCCGGCGGTCCGCCGCTGGTCAAACGAGCCCTGGGCCAGGACGTGAGCAAAGATCAACTCGGCGGGCCCGACATTCATGTGGCACAGTCAGGCGCCATCGACAACCGTGCCAACGACGAGCTCGACGCTATCCGGCAGATGCAGGCCTTCCTCAGTTACATGCCGCAGAATGTTTACCAGCAGCCGCCCTTCGAGTCCACGGACGATCCGCCTGACCGGGAGGAGGAAGAGCTACTAAGCATCGTCCCGCGCAAGCGGACGAGGCCTTACAACATGCTGAGAGTCGTGGAGCTCATCGTTGACGACGGCGAGTTCTTCGAGGTCAAGCCTGAGTTCGGCACGACTGTGCACACGCTCTTTGCCCGCGTCGGCGGTTATGTCGTCGGCATTGTGGCCAACAACCCCAGCATGCTGGCTGGTGCAATGACCGCCGACTCGGCCGACAAGCAGGGACATTTCGTCGAGCTGTGCGACCACTTCCACATCCCGATCGTCTTCATCGCCGACGTGCCCGGGTTCATGCTCGGCCCGCAAGCTGAGGCGACGGGCACGCTACGCCACGGCATGCGCGCCTATTGGGCGACCTATCTGACCACCGTGCCGGTCTTTACCGTGATCACGCGAAAGAACTACGGCATGGCCGGCCAGGCCACAGCCAATGTCGGCTCGATCAACTATCGGGTTGGCTGGCCCTCGGGCGACTGGGGATCGATCCCGATTGAAGGTGGCGTCGCAGCCGCCTACCGACGCGAGATTGAGAGCGCGCCCGATCCCGACCAGCGTCGGCGGGAGCTGGAAGAGCATCTGCTCCAGTTCCGCAACCCGTTCCGCACGGCCGAGGCGTTCGGCATCGAGGACATCATTGATCCGCGCCAGACCCGTTCGTATATCTATCGGTTCCTTGAGCACGCCTACGACACCATCTCGGCAACCCTCGGCGTAAAAGGCAAGGCCGGCGTGCGGCCTTAGACTTTGTGGCAACACATTCACAAGTTTTGGAGAGAGCCAACATGTCCGACGTCTTCACGGTCGACCCGAACCTTCCCGACTGGATCCGCACTCACACCGAGCAGTACCTCAGCTCCGGCGGCGAAGAAGGCCACATGTGGGACCGCCCTGACGGCTCCGGTCCGATTCCTTGCCTGCTATTGGCGGCCAAGGGCCGGAAGTCGGGCGAGTGGCGGACGCTGCCGTTGATCTACGGCGAGTCGGACGACGCCTACGTGATCGTGGCCAGCAAGGGCGGCTCCAGAAGTCACCCCGCCTGGTACCTCAACATCGACGCTAATCCGGATGTCCAGTTGATGGTCGGCACCGAGCAGTTCGATGCCACCGCGCGAACCGCCGAGGGTGCAGAACGAGACAAGCTCTTCGCGTTGATGGCCAAGGACTTCTCCCCGTATCTCGACTACGCCATCCGGGCCGGCGGTGCCGGTCGCCAGATTCCGATCGTGGTGATCGAGCGGAAGTAGTCGCCGCCACTCCGTCATACCCGCGCTTGCCGCGGGTATGACGAACTTGCTTGCACTGGCGTGTGCACTCCACTCATCGAGATTGCCGCGACAGGCGCGGCAATGACGAACCTCACGACGTGACGTTGGCCACCTCTGGCAACGACGCGGGCAGACCCATCGCATCTTTGACGTCGGCCAGGACTTCGGCAGCGATCACGCGTGCGCGACGCGCGCCGTCCAGGAGAATCTCGTCGACCGCGTCAGGATCGGCAGCTAGCTCTTCGCGACGCGCCCTGATCGGTGCGAAGTAGTCGTTGACCGAGTCGGAGAGCTGCCTCTTGCAGTCGACGCAGCCAATCTCGGCGCTGCGACATGCCGACGCGATCTCCGGCTGCTTGTCCGGCCCAAAGAATCCGTGCAATGAGTAGACGTTGCAGACATCGGGATCGCCGGGATCGGTGCGGCGGACTCGTTGCGGATCGGTGATGGCGGTGCGGATCGCCTGGAAGGTCTCCTCCGGCGTCGCGGCGACGTCGACGGCATTGCCGTACGACTTGGACATCTTGCGATTGTCGAAACCGAGCACCATCGGTGCGCTGGTCAGCTCTGCCTCGGGCTCGGGGAAGGTGTCGCCGAAGATGTTGTTGAACCGCCGCACGATCTCACGAGCGAGTTCGAGGTGAGGCAACTGGTCCTCACCGACCGGCACCTTGTTCGCCCGGTAGAGGACGATGTCAGCCGTTTGCAGGACGGGATAGCCGACGAGTCCATAGTTGACATTGTCGGGCTGTGATTTGGCCTTCTCCTTGAACGTTGGCACGTTCATCAGCCGGCCGATCGGCGTGACCATCGAGAGCAACAGGTGCAACTCGGAGATCTCCGGCACGTGAGACTGCGCGTAGAGGATTGTCTCTTCCGGCCTGATGCCCGAAGCAAGCAGGTCCAGCGCGGTCTCGCGCACGTTGTCGCGGAGTTGGTCTGTGTCGGTCAGCGTTGTCAGCGAGTGCAGGTCGACGATCGAGTAGATGCACTCGTACTTCTCCTGCAGCGCGACGAAGTTCTGGATCGCGCCGAGGTAGTTGCCAATGTGCTGCCGACCAGTCGCGCGGATGCCCGCGAACACGCGATCCTGCATGGTGATTCCTCCGAAGTCTTACATTTCGTCGGGCGCTTCAACGCCGACCATTCGCAACGTAGCCGCCAACGCAGCCTGCGACGCCTGCGTCAGGGTGAGTCTCGCTGCGGACTGCTCCGGTTCGTCGGCCACCACAATCCGGCAGTTGTCGTAGAAGTACGTGAATGCCTGTGCCAAGCTTTGGGCGTAGTACGTCAGGTGATGCGGCTCGCGGCGAATCGCCATGTCGGCGACCAGTTCCGGTAGTCGCAGAATCTCACCGATCAGCGTACTTTCTTGCTCGCTGGCCAACAGCTCGAGTTGCTCGGCAGATGGAGCCATCCCCGCTTCGGCGGCAGTTCTCAGCACACTGGCACAACGTGCGTGCGCGTATTTGACGTAGGAGACCGGATTCTGGCGCGGGTCGGCGGACGCAGCCGCCTCAAGATCGAAGTCCATCTGCGCATCAGCGGAGCGTTGCAGCATGAAAAATCGGGCGGCATCGGCGCCGACTTCCTCGATCAACTCGCGCAACGTCACAATCTCGCCGGTTCGCTTCGACATCCGCACACGCTCTTCGCCTCGGCGCAGGTGCACCAACTGGTACAGCAACACTTCCAGCGCGTCACCGTCGCCGCCGACGGCCGAGACTGCCGCCTTGGTCCGAGCCACATGACCCTGGTGGTCGGCGCCCCAGACGTCAATCACGGTGTCGAAGCCACGAGTCAGGAACTTGTCGTAGTGATACGCCACGTCGGAGGCGAAGTATGTCGGTTCGCCGGAGGAGCGGATCAGGACGTTGTCCTTGTCGTCGCCCAGGTCCGCCGAGCGGAACCAGACCGCCCCGTCCTTCTCAATCACAAATGAGCCCTCACGCAAGCGGTCCATCGCCACGTCGTACGTCGACTCACCGTCAACGCCGTCGAACAGCGCCGATTCGCGCTGCCAGTGGTTGAATTCGACACGTAGCAGGGCCAGATCGGCGCGAATCTGCTCCACCATCAACTGCAGTCCTCGCTCCGAGAGTTCCAGCGGGGGATCTTCGTCGCTTTCCAGCCAGCGCTCGCCCGATTCCTCTTTCACCTTCGCGGCGACATCGATCATGTATGCGCCCTGATAACCGCCGTCGGGCAAGGCCGCATCCTGGCCGAACTGCTGCAGGTATCGCGCGTACAAGGTGCGGCCAAACAGCCGAATCTGCGCGCCTGCGTCATTGACGTAGTACTCGCGCTCGACATCGAAGCCGGCCGCGTCGAGGACTGAGGCTAGTGCGTCGCCAAGCACCGCGCCACGACCATTGCCCACCTGCAGCGGACCAGTCGGATTGGCCGAGACAAACTCGACCTGCACTCGATGTCCGGCGCCCAAATCGATCCGGCCCCACTGATCGCCGGCTTCAATCACCGACAGCAGTTGCGAACGCTGCCAGTTCTCGTCCAGCTTGATGTTGATAAAGCCCGGCCTCGCCACATCGACTTCAGCAATCGGCTCAGCCCGCATGATCCGTTGTGAAATCGCCGAGGCAACCTCCATCGGCGGCATCCGCACCGCGCTGGCAAGCCTGAGCGCAACGTTGCAGGAATAGTCGCCGTGCTCGCGCTCTTTGGGTCGCTCAATGCGTAACTCCATTGGCGGAATCGGCGGCAGCGCCTTGTCGGCTTGCGCCAGCTCAAGGCCATTCCGGACCAGATCACCGACAAGATCTCGCGTCGCTCGCGCCATGTCGAAGTCACATTTCCGCTCGTCAGACTCACACTGTAGTGGCCGGGTGACCAAAGAATCAGAATATCGCGATTGGTCTGTAACGCACATGTTCGCTCGTTCTTGTGTCAGACCTAGGGCGTGTTCACACTAGCCATCTGCTCAGTCAGAATTCCGTCATTGCCGCGCTTGTCGCGGCAATCTCGTCGAGTGTTGCGCGAACAGTTGCGCTGAATGCAACGAGATACCCGCGGCGGAGCGCGGGTTTGACGGGAACTCCTGGACTGAACCGTCTCATGTGAACACGCGCTAGGAATCAGTTCACTTCCGTCATTGCCGCTCTTCTCGCGGGAATCTCGCTGAGTCGAGCACGGGCGTGTCTCCCCGTGTCAACCGGTCGCCGCGAGATTGCTGCGGCGGAGCGCGGCTATGACGGGGTTGTTCTAATGCACCGCGGTCGCGCCTGAGACATCAAATCCTCTGGCCCGCTCTCTCAGTAGCCGATGCTCGGGGGCGCGCAGGTGTGGATCATCATCCAGGATCCGGTTAGCCCAGTTCCTGGCCCGATTCAACGTCTCATGATCAGTGAGCTTGGCGACGCGCAACTCGGGCAAGCCTGACTGGCGCGTTCCGAAGTACTCACCAGGACCTCGCATCTCGAGGTCGGCCTCGGCGAGCTCGAATCCGTTCGACGTCTGCACCATCAGTTCCAACCGCTGACGACTCTGGTCCAGTTCAGTTTCCGAGATCAGGTAACAGACCGACTCCATGTCGCTGCGACCCACACGTCCGCGAAGCTGGTGCAACTGCGCCAAACCGAATCGATCCGCGCCCTCGATCGCCATCACGGTCGCCCTGGGCAAGTCGACGCCAACCTCGACCACGATCGTCGAGACCAGCACGTCGGCATCGCCGTTGGCCAGGTCGGCCATCACCGACTGCTTCTCTTCCGACGACATCCGCCCATGCAACAGCCGGATCCGAGACGCCAGCTCACGCAACGGGCCGTTCCGCAGCGTCTCGAACTGCTCCGTCGCGGCTTCGGCTTCGAGCTTGTCCGACTCCTCGACCAATGGACAGATAACAAACGACTGACGACCCAACTTCGCTTCTGCGCGGATGCGCCGGTAGACAATCTCCTCTCGGTCCGATGGCGCCACGATCTGCGTTTGCACACGTAGTCGACCGGGCGGCAGTTCGTCGATCACCGATGAGTCCAACTCGCCGTAGACCGTCAGCGCCAGCGTTCGTGGAATCGGCGTCGCTGTCATCACCAACAGATGCGGACTGCGACCCTTGCTGCGCAGCGCGTCGCGCTGCATGACACCGAATCGGTGCTGTTCATCAACGACGGCGAGTCCGAGGTCCTTGAAGTTGGCGCTCTCCTGGATCAGGGCGTGCGTGCCGACCACCAGGTCGAGCATGCCGCTCTCCATCTCCTGGTGAATCTGCCGCTTGCGCGCGGCCCGCACACTGCCCGTCAAGAGCGCCATCCGCACCGGACGCCCCAGCGCCGGAGACAGGCTGTAGTTGTGCCAGAGCTGGTCACCGTCGGCGTGGTCCTTGCCGGCGAAGAGCCGTTGGAAGGTCTCGAAGTGCTGCGAGGCCAGCACTTCGGTCGGCGCCATCAGCACGGTCTGATGCCCGGCCCGCACCGAGGCCAACATGGCTGCGGCGGCGACCACGGTCTTGCCCGACCCGACATCGCCCTGCAACAGCCGCGCCATCGGCTCTCGGCGGAACATGTCGTTGCGGATCTCGGTCAACACACGCTGCTGGGCGACGGTCAATTCGAATGGCAGCGCTCCAAGAAATGTGTCGAGAAAATCGCCGGGCATGGCGATCGGGGGCGCGTCCGAACGCCGGCGTGCCTCGCGCTTTCGAGAGAGCACCGCGAGTTGAATCGAAAGCAACTCCTGAAACGCGATGCGTTGTCGAGCGGTGTCAACATCTTCCAACTGCTCCGGAAAGTGGATCATCCGCAGCGCGTCGGCCTCGGAGGGAAACTGGTGCTCGAGCACGATGTGCGGCGGCAGCGACTCCGCCAGCAGCGGCAGGTAGTCGCGGACCGCTACGTGCGCCAGTCGTCGGATCGTCCGATTGGGCAAACCCTTCGAGCGCGGATACACCGGCGAGAGACGACCAACGTGCACCGTGTCGTCGTCCGGATCGTCGAGCCGCTCCCACTCGGGCGAGACCATCTGCAACTGGCGACCGCGCACATCGATCCTGCCGGAGAGGCCGACTCGCATGCCTGGACGCAACGTGCGCGCCAGGTAGGGCTGCGACCACCACCAGACGCGTAGACTGCCAGAGCCGTCGCGCACGACCGCCTCCGTCGCCTGCCGCCCTTTGCGCAAGTACTTCACGCCAATGCTGGCGATCTCACCGACGATGGTCAGCTCGATGCCTTCCAATGCGTCGGAGATCGAACGGACATTGCGCCAGTCTTCGTAGCGACGCGGCAGATGCCAGAGCAGGTCGTAGACCGTGTTGATCCCCAGCGTCGTCATCGCCTTGCGCGATTGCGACGGGATGCGTCCCAACACCGATACGTCGCGCGCGAGCGGGTCGTCGTCGTCGGATGTCGGGGCCGGTCTTCGCCGAGCCGATTTGGAACGTGTGGCATTACGGCGAGGTTCGGCGACCTCCTGCGTGGTCTGAGGTTCCCGCGTTGCCGGACGGGCGGTGGCACCCTTGGCCGGCGATCCGGGCTTGAGCGCTGCTACGACATCGGCAGCCCAACTGCGTCGCTGATCCGGTGAAAGCGACGCGTAACCCTCCCTCGGCAGGGCTGCCACGATACGTGTGAAGAACTGACGCTGATCACCCTCTTTGAGCACGTTGCGCAGATACGTGTCGAGGCCGCCCGAAACCGCGCGATCGAGGTAGCCCAGCTTTTCCTCCAGCGCCAGCATGGACTGAAGCGTCTGCGTCGGCCGGCGCTGGGTGGTCATTAGTTCTTGCGCAACACCGTGGCGCCAACCGAGCCCGGCCCGATGTGCGCGCCCAGGACCGGGCTGCTCAGCACAACTGGGACATCCATCCCGCCACAGGCGTCCGAGACCCGCTTGGCCAGCGCACTCGCGTCCGCATCGGCCTGACCGTGAAGAATCGCGACGCGTTCGGGCTCACCGTTCGACATGATCTGCGCGTACAACCGGTCGAGCGCCTTCTTGCGTGTGCGTGGCCGCTCGACGTCGGCGACTTCTCCTTCAACCAATTCCAACAGCGGCCGCATGCGCAGCAACTTCCCGGCGAGCTGTCGCGCTCGGCCAATTCGGCCGCCGCGCAGCAGATAGTCCAGCGTCTCAACAAACAGCATCGTTCGTGTTCTGCCGGCGAGATCTTGAGCCGCTGCTGCCGCCTCCGACACGCTGGCTCCGTTGTTGACAGCGGCAAGCGCCGCCTCCGACGCCCAGCCGACGGCCAATGATGCCGAAGCCGAATCGACGAACTCAATCGGCGGCCCATGCTCCAACAGGGAAGCGCCTTGTCTCGCCGAATTCAGTGTGCCCGACAGTTTGCTGCTCAGGTGGACCGAGACGATCCCGTCCGCACCATCGTCGATCAGCCCCTGGTAGACATCGCGAAACACCCCGGGCGCGGGCTGGGACGTTGTGGGCAAGACGCTGCCCTCTGCGACGGTTCGATCCAGTCGCTGCCAGAACTCAGGCTTGGTCAGCGTGACGCCATCATTGAACTGCTCGTCGCCAAAATGCAGATGCAACGGGACGACCGAGATCCCCGCGATCTGGCCCTGCTCAAGATCGGAAGCGGAATCAGTGACTACAGCGATGGACATATGTTCTATCCTACGTGAACTAACGCGACCCTTCCAGTACCGAGACCGAGGCGCTATTCGAGCGCCATGAGCCACGGATAGTGGGGCTGGCCTCCCTCGATCAGGTCGACTTCGAGGTCGGTTGACTCTTCAATAGCCTCTGCCAGCGCATCCGCCTGCTCTTCCGACACATCTTCCCCGACGTAGAGGGTGAATAACGAAGCGCCGGCTAGTGACTCGGCCATCTGGGTGGCCAGCGTCAGGGCGACCTCTTCGATTGACTCGCCTGCGCCGACGATTTCACCATCGAGCATCGCGAACGGCTGACCTTCGGCGATCGGCACATCGCCTTCCACCGTTCGCGCGGCGTGCGTCACGCGACCGATGCGAACGGCATCGAGCGCCTCTTCCATTTCCGCCACGACATCCTCGGTCGGAACGCCGCCGATCACTGCTGCCAGCGCGGCCACGCCCTCAGCCTGACTGTCATTGTGGATGACATGGATCCGCTGCGGCTCATCGGCCTCGGCCGCAAGTTCCCCGGCCCGTTCTGCAGCAGGGGTGACGTTGTGATTGTTGGGCAGGATGATCACATCCTCACCCTTCACCGACTCAGCCGCCGAGAACAGCATCTCGACTGAGGGATTGTCGGCTGCGCCGCCGGAGACGATCGCCGCGGCGCCGAGCTCGCTAAAGACCCGAACGAATCCGCTGCCCTGCGCGACCGCGACGACAGCGGCATCCGATTGCGATTCGTGCGTTCGTGCCGCCTGGGCACGCATGTCGACCGCGCGGAAGATGCGGATTTGTCCAGCGCGATCGGCAGCAGCGTAGGCGTCTGCCGGCTCGTCGGTGTGCAGGTGAATGCGCAGGTCCTTGCCGTCCGGTGCGAGCATGACCGTTTCATCGTCACCGGCCAGCACCTCGCGCAACCCCTCGATGTCAGCGACATTGGCCACAACCAACTCGGTACAGAAGCCATCGAAATCGCTGCCTGAGTCCAGTCGTCGCGCAAGCCAGCCCGGATCTATTGCGCCCAGTTCTGCCGGGACCTCAGGAATTGGTTCGCCAGCCAGGGCGCCTGCCATACCGCGCAGCATGAACTCGAGACCGCGCGCGCCGGCGTCGACGACGCCAGCATCCTTCAACACCGGATTCTGCTCCGGCGTGTACTCAACTGACTCGTACGCAGCGGCGACCGCTGCCTGAAGCTGAGCCATTGGACCACCCATCACCGACGCGACTACGACAGCTGTGTCGGCGGCCACGGAGATCATGGTGCCTTCGCGAGGCTCCGACACTGCATTGCGAGCCGCCTCGGCGGCATTGTTGAACGCGATTACCAGCGAATCATGTGAATCACGCCAGAGTCCGTCCGCAAACCCACGCAACCACTGCGCGCCGATCACACCCGAGCTGCCACGTCCGCCCAGCAATGCCGCCGAGGCGGCTGCGGTGGCCACCTCGTGCGCCGGAGTGTCGTCGTCGATCGCCTCAAGCGCTTCACTGGCGGCCGCCAGCGTCCGACCCAGATTGGCTCCGGTGTCGCCGTCGGGGACGGGATAGACATTGATCAGATTCAACGCCTCGCGATGCAGCGCGACCCAGCCGGCCGCGCCCTGGATCATCCGCTTGATGTCCTCGCCGCTCAGGTCCTGCGGGTTGGCCTCGCTCAGATCCGGTTCGCCCATCTGTAGCCTCCCGTATAGAGTTCCGACATCGTCGCAGTCGTATGCTCGGAACCCCGCTAGGGTGCTGGTATGATACCTGCCACGCACCGGCGACAGCCGACACTGCCGCGTGCGTGAGAGACGGATTGAGGACGGAACGATGGCCGGCAAATGTGACCTCTGTGAAAAGCGGACCACGTTCGGCCGCAACATCCGGCACAAGCACTCGGGTCGATGGAAGCGCAAGGCGCCTCGAACATCGCGCACGTTCAAGCCAAATGTTCACCGACACAAAGTAACCGTTGACGGTAAAACCCAACGGCTTAACGTATGCACCGCATGCCTGCGAACGATGATGAAGCGGCTCGCCGCCTAACTCCAGGCAACGAGCTGTCGAGCGTGAGCTAGACCCCGATCGGAACAACGAACCGCCCACAAGCCAGATCAGCGGATGAAGCGTCCGCCCTTGATGACCCGCGAAGCCTGTCTCTGACTGACTGAGACAGTGCAGACACACCGAGACCGAGGAATATGCGAATCTACGTTGGAAACCTGCCCTTCCGAACAAACTCTGAGGAACTGCGCGAAATCTTCGCCGAGCACGGCGAAGTCCAGGACTGCGTGATCCCCGTCGACCGCGACAGCGGCCGATCACGCGGCTTCGGCTTCGTCGACATGGACGACGAGGAAGCGCGCAACGCGATCACCGCGCTCGACGGCTATGACATGGACGGACGCCAGCTGCGCGTCAACGAAGCGCGACCGCGTGGGGGCGGGGGCGGCGGCGGTGGTGGCGGTTACCGCGGCGGTGGCGGCGGTGGCGGCGGCTACCGTGACGACCGTGGCGGTGGCGGCGGCGGCGGCGGCTACCGCGATGGCGGCGGCTACCGTGAGAGCCGTGGTGGTGGCGGCGGCGGCGGTGGATACCGCGAACCGCGCTACGACGACCGTGGCTCCCGCGAGAGCTACTCCGACCGTGGGCGTCGCTGGTAGCGCTCGTTCGGCGCACACCACGTCCCAATAGCGACATGAACCCCGGCGTCCGAATCCGAGCAATCGGGTTCGGGCGTCAGGCGTTGCCCTTCGTAGACGTACTCTGGAACGTGTACGAGGGAGACCCCAGCTGGATCCCAACGCTGCGACGTATCCAGTTGGAGCGTCTCGATCCGAACAAGACGCCCTTCCTACGCTACGGGCAGGCACAACTGTTCGTCGCCGAGCGAGACGGCAGAGATGTGGGCCGCATTTCGGCCCAGATCAACCCGCTGCACGACGAAAAATGGCAGGAAGCCGCCGGCTTCTTTGGTCATTTTGACTGCGAGAACGATCCTGAGGCCGCCGCCGCGTTATTCGAGGCAGCCGAGTCGTGGCTGCGTGAGCGCGGCGCCGTCTACGCTCGCGGGCCGTTCAACTTCACGATCAACGATGAATCGGGCTGCCTGGTCGAAGGCTTCGATCTGCCGCCGATGATCGCGATGCCTCACGGACGCCGCTGGTTTCCGGATCTGATCGAGGCCAACGGCTACGCCAAGGTCAAGGATCTCTGGGCCTACCACTATCCCGTCTCCACTCCGCTCGGCGACCGTCGTCAACGTGCCTGGCAGCGCATCCACGACCATCCCCGCGTCACCGTGAGACCGTTCGACAAGAAGCAGCTTCGCCGTGATGTCAGAATTGCCGCCGACATCTTCAACGAAGCCTGGGTCGACAACTGGGGCTCCGTCCCGATCACGACCGAAGAAGCCGACCGGCTCGCGGCCGACCTGGTCCAGTTCGCCGATCCCGATCTCACGGCCATCGTCGAGATCGACGGCGATCCGGCAGCCATGGTCATTTCGATTCCCAACCTCAACGAGTGCGCTCGAGACATCGATGGTCGGCTCTTCCCGTTCGGCTGGGCCAAGCTGCTCTGGCGGCTCAAGCGCAAGCCGGAAAGCGGCCGCGTGATGCTGCTCGGGGTCCGACAGAAATGGCGAATCCGAGAGTTCGCTCAACTCGGACAGATGTTGACCGCCGAGGTCCACGTGCGAGGCGCAGAGCGAGGCTATCAGTGGGCCGAACTCGGCTGGGTGCTCGAGGACAACAACCTACTCAACCACGCCCTCAAACGAACCGACGCCGAGGTGTACAAGGTCTACCGCGTCTACGAGAAGCCGTTGTAGCGCTGGTCTGGCAATTAGAGCTCCCCCTTTGGGGGAGGAAAGTGGGACGCACAAGGCGACATCTCCCCGCAAACGGGGAGAGGGGAATGCGGGGAGCAACCCGCGCTTGTCGCTGGATTGACGGAATAGTGGGCTAGGAGTCGAGCTCAGACAGAGCGCGACGCAAGCGATCCACAGCGTCTGTGACCGACTCTCGGTCGTTGTACACGGCCGAGCCAGCTACTAGCCACGTCGCCCCCGCGTTCACGATGGCGGCGATCGTCGACTCGTTCACTCCACCGTCGACAGCGACTGGCGACGACTCACGGCCGCAAGCGTCGAGCATCTCTCGCGCCTGCCGAATTCGATCCAACGATTCCGGGATGAACTTCTGTCCACCCCAACCGGGATTGACGCTCATGATCTGGATCCGGTCGCAGATCGGCACGACGGCCTCGAGCTCGCTCAGTGGTGTGCCGGGATTAAGCGTCACGCCCGCCTCGACGCCACCGTCTGCAATCTGCTGCAGCAACCGGTGAGGATGTCGCGTCGACTCGATGTGAATGGTCACGCAGTTGACGCCGGCGGCGATGAAGTCGCCGATGTGATCCTCGGGATGCTCGACCATCAGATGCGCCTCGATCGGCAAGGACGTCAATGAACGCACCGCGGAAGCCATTTGCGCACCAAAGGTGATGGGCGGCACGAAGTTGCCGTCCATCACGTCGAGCGAAATCCAATCGACGCCGGCTGCTTCGGCGTCGGCGATCTGCTCCGCCAGGCGCGTCCAATCGGCGTTCAAGATTGACGGGGCAATCGCAACCGACCGACCCGACTTGTCTGTCGCGGCAGTCATCGTCGGCCCTGTTGCTTCGCCGCAGCGCGCTCGGCGGCTCGCCGCTGGGCACGATTGAGTCCCGTTTCCAAAGTGGGCTCCTGAGTCTGCCCACCCGGCTGGTCGGTCGGCTGGTCGGTCGGCTGGTTAGCCGGCTTGAGTTGCAGGCGTTCTTTCGCCTCATCGAGCGCCGTCAGCACCTGCTGTGGCGCGGTACCACCCGGGACATTTCGCGATTCCAGCGCAAACTGCGCGGTCATGCCGACCGCGTCGGCCTCGAACGCAGCATGCTCGGCTTGCAAGTCTTCCAGCGTCAACTCCGACAACTTGCAGCCGCGCTGTTCGCAAGTGCGGACCAGGCGTCCGACCACACCATGCGCCTCGCGGAACGGGACACCTTTGCGAGTGATGTAGTCGGCATAGTCCGTGGCGAGAATGAACGGATCGTCGTCGACCATGGATCGCGCTCGAGCGCCATCGACTTGCGCCGTCAGCAGCGCACGAGCGAGGACGTGCAACGTGCCTATCAGATTCTCAGCGGTATCAAACAAGCCGGACTTGTCCTCTTGCAGGTCGCGGTTGTATGCCAACGGCAGACCCTTGAGCGTCGTCAAGATGGCGGTCAGGTGACCCACGACCTTGCCACTGCGGCCGCGTGCCAGCTCGGCGACATCGGGGTTGCGTTTCTGCGGCATGATCGACGAGCCGGTCGTAAAAGCATCGCCGAACTGCAAGACACCGAACTCGGCCGAGCTCCAGAGAATCACGTCCTCGCATAGGCGCGAGATATTGACCATGCAGATCGCGGCATTGGACAGGAACTCCACGATGTAGTCGCGGGATGATACGGCATCCATGCTGTTGCGCGAGATTGATTCAAACCCGAGCTCATCCGCGACAGCCTGTCGATCGAGCGGATACGCTGCGCCGGCGAGCGCTGCGCTGCCGAGCGGCATGATGTCGGCCCGCGCGAACGAGTCGACCAGACGCTCGGCGTCGCGATCGAGCATTTCCAGATAGGCCAGCAAGTGATGCGCCAGCAGCACCGGCTGCGCTCGTTGCAGGTGCGTATAGCCGGGCAGGTAGATGTCCAACGACCGCTCGGCCAGCTCGATCAGCGATGCCTGCAGTCCCCGCACCGCGCCGACTGCCTGCACGATTGCGTCGCGGACAAACATCCGCGTGTCTAGCGCCACCTGGTCGTTGCGCGATCGCGCCGTGTGCAGCCGTCCGGCGGCGTCGGCGCCGATGATTTGGCTCAGTCGGGCCTCGACGTGTGTGTGAATGTCCTCGAGCTCGTGGTTGATCTCGAAGCCGCCCGATTCGATCTCCGACTCGACCTGGTCAAGCCCTTCGATAATCTTCGCGGCGTCGGCCGCGGCAATGATTCGCTGAGACGCCAGCATCCGCGCATGCGCGCGCGATCCGGCGATGTCGTGCCGGAACAGCAGGAGGTCGGTTTGAATTGACGATGTATAAGCCTGGACCAGAGCGTCGGGCGCCTCCTCGAAGCGTCCGCCCCAGAGCCGCTGCGATTCAGTGTCGTTGCCGTCACTCATGCGCGGCACGCATTCCAATTCGAACGCTCTTACAGGGGGAGCTGCCACAGAGCCCGCCCTCTTGCGAGGAGGCACAGCTCATTTCGCGCTCTTCCGATCTCTATGCGCACCCACGCTATTCGTCCGTCGGCAGCTTCGTCAGACCCGCGGCACTAATCGCTGCGTCGAGTAGCTCTGCCGACAGCTCACGAGCGCGAATCGTCCAGATCGCCGCCGGCTCACCGAGCTCGGCAATCTGCGCAGGGTAGATGCCATCGGCCAGCGCGCGAATCACAAGCTGGATCTGGTTCTCGGAGAGTGGACCGCAGAGCGCCTCAAACGCCTGCTTGGCATCCAGCGCCAAGTAGAGTGCGCACTCCAGCGTGGCGTGACCAGGACGGCGGATCTGGAAGTCCGCAGCGTCCGGACCGCCCGCCGTCGGCACGGCCGCTTCGTATTCGATTGCGATCTCACTGTCAGAGGCGTTGGTCGTCATCGCCCATATCCAATCTGGTCACCATGTCTCCTACCGACTTGTATGCGCACCGAGGTGGCCATCGGTCGATCGGTTACGACGTGTGTCCCGATGATACGTCCAAGACGCCGCCCGGTTGTCGGAGCAACTGCTTCTCTGCCTGCACACGCACCGGCAGGCCGAAGATATCGATGAATCCAACCGCCGATGTCTGGTCGAATACGTCACCTTCGTCGTAGGTCGCCAGCGAGTACTGGTAGAGGCTGTTCGGACTCTCGACGCCAACAACGACGGCCTGGCCCTTGTACAGCTTGACCCGCGCTGTGCCCGTCACATGGCGCTGCATCGAGGCGGTAAACGCGGCCAGGTCCTGGTGCGTACCCGTGAACCAGAGACCGTCGTAAATCAAATCGGCATAGTCCTGCATTAGTCGATGCTTGAGCCGGATCTGACTCTTGGAGAGCGTCAGCGTCTCGAGCGCCTGGTGCGCGATGCGCAGCGTCGTCGCCGCTGGCGCTTCATAGACCTCACGCGACTTGATGCCGACGAGTCGGTCTTCCACCATGTCGATCCGTCCGACGCCGTTGGCCCCAGCCACATCGTGAATGCGGCTGATCAATGTGACCGCATCGAGTGCTTCGCCGTCCAGGGAGACCGGTCGGCCATGTTCGAAGCCAATCTCGAGGTACGTCGGCTCGTTCGGAGCATCTTCCGGATTGACCGTCCATTCCCAGACATTGTCGGGCGGCTCGGTCCACGGATCCTCCAACGGGCCGGCCTCGATCGACCGACCCCAGAGGTTCTCGTCGGTTGAGTACTGTTTCTCAACGCTCACCGTGATCGGAATGCTGTGCGCCTGCGCGTAGACAATCTCGGACTCGCGCGTCGTCAGTTCCCATTCGCGGACGGGAGCGAGAATGCGTAAGTCCGGCGCCAGCGCCTGCACCGACACATCGAACCGCACCTGGTCGTTGCCCTTGCCCGTGCAACCGTGCGCGACCGCCGTCGCGTTGTGCTGGCGGGCGACGTCAACGAGCGCCTTGGCAATCAAGGGACGCGCCAGCGCCGTAGCAAGCGGGTAGCGACCTTCGTACAATGCGCCGGCCATCAGCGCCGGGAAGCAGAATGCCTGGGCAAAGTCCTCGCGCAGATCGAGCATTTCGAAGCCGACCGCGCCGGCGGCATAGGCGCGCGATTCCAACTCTTCGTCGGCCTCGAGATAACCCATGTCGGCTGTCATGCAGACGACTTCCCAGCCGCGCTCGGTCAGCCAACGCGTCACCACCGACGTATCCAGCCCACCCGAGTAGGCCAGTACCACCCGCTTCTCATCTGTTCGTTTCGCCACCCGGGTCTCCTGTCCGGTTCCTGTTCGGTTTGTTGCGGATTACTCCGAGATTGACGCCAGCGCGTCATCAATGATGCCGATCGCCTGGTCAATCTCGCCTTCCGAGATCGTCAGCGGCGGCACCAGTCGCAGCACATTCGGCTTGACCACGTTGCAAAGCAGACCGCGGTCGCGGATCGCCGTCACCAGCGCCGGACCAACGTCGGCGCTCAGTTGCACCGCGATCAACAGGCCCTTGCCGCGCACGTGGTCGATCAACGGATGCCGATCCTCCAGCGCGCGAATACCCGAGGTCAACTGCTCGCCGCGAGCCTCAGCCTGCGCGGGAATGTCCTCGTCGACGATGACGCGCAGCGTCTCCAGGGCGACCGCCGTGGTAAACGGCTGACCGCCAAACGTCGTGCCGTGGTCGCCGGGTTCGAGAATGTCGCCGCGCTCGTTGGCCACGATCGCGCCAATCGGCACACCGCTGCCCAGACCCTTTGCCAGGGCCATCACGTCGGGCTGGACATCCTCGTGCTGCCAGGCAAACAGTTTGCCCGTCCGGCCAATGCCAGTCTGGACCTCGTCCAGCATCAGCAGCAGATTGTGTTCGTCGCAAATGGCGCGCAGCGCGGTCAGATAGCCGTCGTCGGCAACATTGACTCCGCCCTCGCCCTGCAGCGGCTCGACCAGGATGGCGGCCGTCTCGGGACCAACGGCATCGCGCACCGCGCCGACGTCATTGAAGGGAACGTGGCGGAATCCGTCGAGCGGGCCGAATGGCTCACGGTATCGAGGATTACCCGACGCGTTGACCGAGGCCAGCGTCCGGCCGTGAAAGGCCTCGTCCATGACGATGATCTCGGAGGCGCCGTCGCGCCGCGTCTGGCCCCACTTGCGGCCGATTTTGATCGCACCCTCGGTCGCCTCGGCCCCACTGTTACAGAAGAAAATCCGGGTCATGCCAGACTGCTCGAGCACCATGTCGGCCAGGTCAAGCTGGGGAATTGTGTAGAAGTAGTTGGATACGTGCAGTAGCGTTTCGGCCTGCTGCTTGAGCGCCTCCACCACACGCGGATGGCAGTGCCCGAGATTGTCCGAGGCGATGCCGGCGACGAAGTCGAGATACTCGTTGCCCTCGTCGTCCCACACCTTCGTGCCCTCACCACGCACCAGCGTGACAGGCAACCGGCCCGCCGACATCATGAAGACAGCAGACTCGCGCTCAGCAGTGGTGGGCATATTCGTCACTCCGGTTACCCCGACAGGGAGACTCAATCCGATTCAGACTACGCGAGCGATTGTCAGGCGTCTATGAAACCGATAGCGCTCACAGCGAGACATCTGCAAGAGAACCAAGTTCCCGCGAGCAGGGATGTCATGAGACTGTCTCAATGAGAACGCGATGAGATTCGGACATCATCACGACAGCCAGAGAACAACATCCCAGTCCCCGCTTCACGCGGGGACCCGCTTCCGGTCTGCGACATGCGCCAATCAGAGCATCATCACAGCGAGATCGTCTCCGTCGACACCTCGCCGACCTGGCAGTCGATCCGCAAATCCTCGATGAATGCCAGTACCTTCTGCGACGTTGCGTGTGCGATCTGTGAGTCGGACGAAATCGCTGCGAACGCCAGGGTCGCCCTCGATGGATCGTTCTGGGTATCGACCTCCGAGGCCGCGACGGGGAACTTGTTTCGCGTGCGCTGCGTCACCTGACGCACTACCGCGCGCTTGTCCTTGAGCGACGCGGAGTCGAAGATCACCAACTCAACCGTCAGCACTGTGATGAAAGTCATACGTCCTCACTCGGTTCGAGCGGCAACACAGCCTGTTGCGCTGGCGGCTCCAGGTCCTCCAACGGAGGCAACTGGTCGAGCGCCGACAGTCCAAAGTGGTCCAGGAACCGCGCAGTCACACTCCAGAGCAAGGGTTGGCCGACCGTATCGAGTCGGCCGCTGGGCGCAATCAGGTCTCGCGCCCGCAACGAACGAATGACACCGGAAGCGCCAACGCCCCGCACGCGCTCGATCTGGTCACGCGTGACCGGCTGGTGATATGCAATCACGGCCAGCGTCTCCAGCGCCGCTTTCGACAAGCGCGGTGGCGTGTCCAGTCCCAGCAGCCGTTCGACAAAGGGCGCTGCCTCCGGCGCCGAAACGAGCGCGACCGTCTCGTTGTGGCGACGAAGACGAATCCCCCGAGAGTCATCCGTCTCCAGCTCTTGCAGAACCGATTCAACCGCGTCCATCGACACGCCGGTCACCCGCGCCAGCGTGCGCACCGTCGGCGGCGACTCGGCAACCAGCAATAGCGCTTCCACCGTCAGGCGCAGGTTCTCAGGCGGATGCAATGAGTCAGGTTGTTCGGTCGTCATCCCACCAGCTCGCCCGACAGCTCGCCGTCATCAACCGACCCAATGCGCACGCTGCGCAACTGATTCGTGAGATCCGCATTCGCATCAACTCGAACCGGCAGATAGGTGTCACTCAGACCGGAGTCGGCAGTCTCGAAGAGGACCGTCTCCAGGGCGCCAATCTGAGCATTGAGCGCATCCCGACGCTGACGAGCTCCCAGGTCGCGCAACTCTCGTGCGCGCTCTCGCTTCAGCTCAGGAGGAACATCATCCGCCAACAGCGACGCCGACGTGTTGGGACGCTGCGAGTAGGGAAACACGTGTACGTCAGTGAACTGCACGTCTTCCATCATCTGGGCGGAATCGTGGTGGTCGGCGTCGCGTTCTCCGGGAAACCCGGCGATGATGTCGGTGGTGATCGAGGCGCCAGGCACTGCAGCTCGAATCGAGTCGACGGCCTCGCGGAACTCCGAGGCGGAATAGCGACGGCGCATCCGCGACAACACCTGGTCCGACCCACTCTGCAACGCCACGTGGAAGTGTCGACACATCCGCGCGTCGTCCCAACAGGCCAACAGTTGTGGTGTGATGTCCTGCGGTTGAATCGACGAGTAGTGAATCCGCGCAGCATCCGTCTGTCCGAGCAGCCCCTCGATCAGCGTCGCCGCCGACGCGCCATCCGACCGATCACGACCGTATGCGCCTGGTTGAGTACCGGTCAGCACGATCTCCTGCACGCCCTCTTCGACCCGCTCTTGCGCAGCGGCGACAACTTCGTCGATCGGGATCGCCCGTTCCCGGCCGCGCACATAGGGCACGATGCAAAAGGCGCAGACATCGTCGCAGCCTTCCTGAATCTTGATGAACGCCCGCGTTCGATTGCTCGATGCCAAGGTCTCGCTCGATATCGGCTTGCGGCCGTCAATCGCCGACAACACAGCCGCGGCCGCGTCCTGCTTGCGACCGTTCGGCACCACTTCAACGCGCGCCAGCGACGCAATCTCGTCCGCATCACGCTCGGCATAGCATCCGGTGACGACGACCGGAGCGTCAGGCGATAGCCGCTGAGCGAGCCGAATCAACCGTCGCGCCTTGCGATCGGCAACGTGCGTGATGGTGCAGGTGTTGATCAGGTACGCATCTGCTCGGGTCGGTCGGTCGACCGTGACGCAGCCATGCAGTTGCAGCTCTCGAGCGGCTTGCTGCGTTTCAGCTTGGTTCAGCTTGCAGCCCAGCGTCAGCGTCGCGACGACAGGGGCGCGGTTTGAACTCTCAGGGGATGCGCAGCCGTTCATGCCCACCTACGATACTGATAGAACGCGACAACGGAGGTACATGATGGTAGAGATCGGCCTCGCAATCCTATTCGTCAGCATCCTCGTCGCTGCCGACCGGGGGCGCTACAACACGATCAACGAAAAAATGAAGGACTTCGTCGACTGGCTCGACCGCCCCGAAGATCAGCTATAGACCCATCGTCCCTGTTCCGAGCGACCACTCCACGTGAGGGTGTCTCACAAGTCAGCACTCCCTGTCCCTGCTTCACGCGGGGACCTGCTCCTTCCCCGGTAAGTTACCCACCACCAGATAGCCCGTACCGCCCGAGCCGGTCCCCGCGTGAAGGAGGCCTTTGCATAACCCCTCAAGCGCCCCCGCCTCCGAGCGGGGGCCTGCTCCTTCCCTGGCTTCTGACCGACGGCCATGTTTGTCGCCGGTATCTGGTCAACCTGGACCTATCCGAGCAGCCTGGGCTTTGCCAAAGCGGGTCCCCGCTCGGGGGCGGGGACGGGAAACTGAGTCATTCAAAGGTCTCCGTGAAGCAGGGACTCAGATTCATCCAACTGGGTTGACTTGTGAGACACCCTCACGTTCGTCACCTTTGCGCCTCGTCGCCCCATCTCTGTCCTGCTCTGTCGTGTCGCCTACTTGGCGGACACCATTGACAACGCCGTACGTCCGTACTACATTGGGCATAACAGAACAGACGTGCAAGGAACGACGATGTCCAGCCGCGCTCGACCTCCAGTCATCGGACCCATGGCCCGAGCAGCACAGTTGCCGTTGATGCTCGGGCCAATCGCGACTCCGCGCGCTTCCTCACCCAGGCCCCGCCGAGGTAGCTCGGTCTGTCCACGCTGTGCCGGACCCACCGCCAGCCACGGACGCCGAGTCGTATGCGTCATCTGCGGATTCGGCGCACGGCCGCGGGATGCTCGGAGGCGGATACGATAAAGCGGTGAGCCTTCTCATCGCTGTCCTGGTCCTGGCCGTTGTGGTCACCCTGATGTACATGCGGGGGCTGTTGACGTTCGGCAATCTGCTGTCCGTCTACCGGCGCATACGACTCGCGCTGTTGCTCGCGGTCGTGGCCATTCTGATCATCGGCGTCCTGCGCATCCTGGGCATCGGCGATGGTTTCTGAGCCAATGCGAGTCGTCGTCGCGCCGCAGGAATTCAAGGGCAGCTTGACCGCCGTGGAGGCAGCGACCGCCATCGAGACCGGAGTCCGGGCGATCTGGCCCGACGCCGAGCTCGACAGCGCCCCCGTCGCCGACGGAGGTCCGGGAACCGTCGAAGCGATCGTCCACGCCGCCAACGGACGCACGTCGATAGCCCGGGTTGACGGCCCGCTGGGATCGCCCGTCGACGCCAGGTGGGGACGCATCGACGCCGGCCGCTGCGCCGTCATCGAGATGGCCGCCGCCTCGGGTCTGACCCTGCTGCGTCCCGAGCATCTGGATCCGCGCCGAGCCTCGACCCATGGCGTCGGCCAACTGATCAAGCACGCCCTCGACGCCAACGTCGAGCGGATCCTGATTGGAGTCGGCGGCAGCGCCACCAACGACGCTGGCGCAGGCATGGCGGAAGCGCTCGGTGCAGTCCTATTGGACGATGACGGCCAGCGCCTACCTCCGGGAGGCGCTGCGCTAAGCAACCTCGCGAGCATCGAGATCGACCGGCTCGATCCTCGCTTGGCCGAGGTCGAAATCCGCGTCCTCTGCGATGTGCAAAATCCACTGCTCGGACCTGAAGGGGCCAGCGCGGTCTATGGACCGCAAAAGGGCGCTGACCCAGCCTGCGTCGCCCAACTGGATAGAGCCCTGGCCAACGTTGCCGCGATTCTGGAACGCGACCTGAATGCGAGCGTCGCTGAGATTCCCGGCGCAGGAGCAGCCGGTGGGCTCGCTGCCGGACTCATGGCCTTCTGTGGCGCAACGCTGCAATCGGGCTTTGCCGCGGTCTCCGAGGCCGTCAGATTGCCTGAGCGAATCGCACAGGCCGACCTCGTCATCACCGGCGAGGGCCATCTCGACACACAATCGGCCTACGGCAAGACGGTCGCCGGCGTCGCCCAACTGGCCCATGCCGCCAATGTGCCTTGTCTCGCCGTTGCAGGACTGATCGACGGTCGGGCTGCACTGCCCGGACTGACGGATCGCGAAGCCTCTACACCGATCGGCATGTCGATCGAAGAGGCGATGTCGCGAACTGGCGAACTCGTCCCGGCTGCAGTCGAGCGATTGCTGCGGCGCTACTCGGCGTAGGGTGTTCGTCGATCAGTCAGGTTGATTGCGGCCCGATGCGCGTTCCTCGGCGTCGGCGCGATGCCGATCTCGTCCAACCGGTCGTCGTCGATGCCAAAGTGATGCGCGACTTCATGGAGCACCGTCTCGCGGACCTGTGCGACGACTTCATCCTCGCTCCGACAGATGCTCTCGATTGGCTGCTGGTAGATCATGATCCGGTCTGGCAGGGTCTCGCCGTACCAGCCGCGATTCGTCAGCGGCTGCCCAACGTACAGGCCAAGCAAGGTGTGTCGCCCGCTGAGTCCGACCGAATCGAGTTCCTCGGTCGTGGGCTGATTGCGTAGCAGGATGACCACATTATCCATCCGCGCCGCGAGCTGTTCAGGAATTTCGTCCAGCGCGCGTTCAACCAGTCGGCGGAATCTCGATCGTCGCATTTGACTACGGTACCCAGTTGTTGAGTATGGCGCCTTCGAGAATCCGTTGCACAATCGGCCCTGCATCGTCGGAGCCTGACTGGCCGTCGTCCAGGACCAGAGTCACGACCAATCGAGGGTCTTCGAAATTCGCCCAGGCCGAGAACCACGCGTGGGTCGTGTACGGGCCGATGGTGACATCGGCGTCCTCTTGCGCCTGTTGATCTTCATCGTCTTCTGTCTGCTCGCTGGCCAGCTCTACCTCGATTTCTTCATCGGCCTGCGCTACCTCCTCTTCGTCGAGGGCAGCCAGCGTCTCGGGGTCGATCGCCTGGTCCTCCGCCGTTCCCGATTTCCCGGCGATACGCAACACACTGCCGCGGAAGACGTAGAAGCCAGTGCCGTAGGGCTGTGAGACCGTGGTTCGCAATGCCGCCTGGAGCTGCTCCAGCGTGTCGGCCGAAACTGGCAGCACACTCAGCGAACGCCGTTCGATGACCTGTGGCGGCGCACCGACCGGTTCGATCGATTGGGCAACGATCGGAGTACTCACCACGCCATTGGTCGCAAGTGCCGCGTAGGCGTTGGCCATCTGCAGCACTGTGACGGCGACAAAGCCCTGACCAATGCTCATATTCAGCGTGTCGCCGGTGAACCAGGCTTCATTGAAGTGCGTTGCCTTCCAGGCAGGCCCCGGAATCACGCCGCTCTCTTCATTCAGACCGATGATCCCCGTCGCTTCTCCGAAGCCAAACCCCGATGCCACCGAGGGCAGCAGATCTGTATCGGTACGGTCCAGTTGCAGACCCAGCTCGTAGAACACCGTGTTGCAGGATTCGGCCAGTGCCTGGGACAACGTGATCCGCCCCTGGTTGGTGTCCTTCCAGTTGCGCAACGGTTGGTCGCCCACTTCCATCCACAACGCCGGACAGGAAACCCGATCGGTGATCTCGTATCCACCGCCTTCGAGCGCCGCCGCCAGAGTAACCACCTTGAACGTCGATCCGGGTGCATAGATCTGCTCAACCGCGCGGTTGATGAACGGCTGACGTTCGTCGAAGAAGTACGTGTCGTACTCCTCCTGTGTGACGCCATCGACGATCGTGTTCGGATCGATCCGCGGATACGACGCCATCGCGAGCACGTGCCCGCTACGAGGATCGATCGCGACCACCGCGCCAGGCTGTTCGCCCAATGCCGTCTCTGCCAGTTGTTGCACACGCACGTCCAGCGTCAGGCGGATGTTGGCGCCGGCGATTGCCGGACGATTGACAATCTCGCGGACCGGGCGACCAATCGGATCAACAATCGACAGGCTGCCGCCACGTCGGCCGGCCAGGATCCGTTCGAACGACTGCTCAATCCCGTCGCGACCGACCATATCGCCGGCGCGATATCCCTCGACGAACAGCTCAGCCAGTTCGGTCGGATTGATTTCCTGCAGATAGCCGACGACATGAGCCGCGACGTCGCCGAATGGGTAGTAGCGGCGCGTCTGACGCGTCACCAGGATGCCCTGAGACGCGAGTTGCTCAAACTCACGGATCACTTCCGGCGACGTATCAAGCGCCAGCACCGCGACAGGAATGTACTGATACGAGGGGACATCCTGATAGATGATCGCGCGGACCGCCTCCTCCTCTACTCCCACTCGCTCAGTGAAGAAGTTCAGTACGAATTCCTCATCCGAAATCGAATCCCAATGCACGCCGACGATGACCACTTCGGTCTCACCGGCAAGCACCACGCCGTTGCGGTCGAGAATCTCACCGCGCGGCGGCGTTTCAATCAACGTCCTAATCAGATAGCCGGGAGAACCCAGGCCGCTAAACATCAGGTCCGGCGTCCAGTTGACCACCCAGTGCGGCTGTCGCAACGTGCGTGCCTGGACGAGTTCTGTGATCTCGCCAAAGAACGTTGTCTGATAGCTGATCACTACCTCGTGTGACGATGCGTTCGAATCATCCTGCGGTTGCACCTCCCAGGAGAATCCGCCAATCGTCGCCTCAGCCCAGACATCCCGGTAGCGCTGCTCGAACGCATCGGCAGTGATCCGCTCCTTGGTCTCCGTCGAGGTCCGTTCGTAAGCGCCGCGCAGGTCGCCGGTCGCGATCAGATGGAAGAAACTCTGCACCGCAAACAGCGCGGTCGGCGGTGCGACGTCCAGGTCCTCCAGATCCTCAGCCGGAGGCCGATAGGCAGTCGTTCCGTCGCCCGGCGAGCTGCCGGTCAGCGCAGCTTCGCTCGCCTCGTCCTCAGCCGTGGGCTGCGCTTCTTCTGGTGGAGGAGGGAAGTGCCTGGACAGATCGCGTTCGGACTCACCACCGAACACACAACCACTCAGCAGCCCACTGCAAAGCAAAGTGGCGGCGATCAACAGCCCCGGCAAGATCTGACCGAGCGATGCAAATCGCTCGCTAAATCGCTGACGTGGTCGCAAACATGATCGCAGACGTGGCGCTTCGCGCATGCCCGAGTTACCCGCTCACCCCGCTCATCGTCACCTTACCAGCCAATCGAGCCGCTGGAATGCCAGATCTCACGACGACAGGCGTTAGACTTGGATCGTTCCGGCAGTGAATATGTGCCGCAGAGGGGATTCAGCAGATGGACTATCGCGAGGATCAAGCAATCGTCGACTTCCGCAACGAAGTGCAGACGTTCATTGGCGACAACTTGCCCGACGACTGGGGCTCCGGCTCGGGCGGCGAAGGCTACGAGAAGGAAGCGATGGACCTGACCCGTAGCTTCCAGACTGAAATGGCCAAGCGCCGCTGGCTGACCATGGCCTGGCCCAAGGAGCATGGCGGGCTCGAAGCGCCCCACTCCCAGCAGATGATCATGGCCGAGGAAATGGCCTACCACCGCGCGCCCGGCGGCGGGAGCAACATGGGCGTCCAGTGGGTCGGCCCGTCGCTGATGCTCTACGGCACCGACGACCAGAAGGAAGAGCACCTGTCCGGCATCGCCGATGCCGAGACCTGGTGGTGCACGCTCTACTCCGAGCCCGGCTCCGGCTCCGACCTTGCGTCGCTCCAGACACGCGCCGTCAAAGACGGCGACGACTACGTGATCAACGGCCAGAAGATCTGGACCTCCGGTGCCCACGTCTCCGACTGGGGCTGGCTCGCAGCACGCACCGACCCTGACGCTCCCAAGCACAAGGGAATCACGATGTTCATGATGCGCATGGACACGCCAGGCATCACGGTTCGACCGCTGATCAACATGGCCGACGGCCACGGTTTCAACGAGGTCTTCTTCGAGGACGTCCGCATCCCGCAGACCAACGTCGTCGGTGAGGTCAATCGCGGCTGGTATCACCTCGCGGTCGCGCTCGACTTCGAGCGCAGCGGCATCGGCGCCTTCGCCGGCGGACGTCGCACCGTCGAAGAGATCACCGGGTTCGCGCAGGAGAACAGTCACCTGGTCGACGAGCGACCGAATGCTCGTTACGAACTCGCAGAGCGGCACATCGAGGTCGAAATCGGCACGATGATGGCCTACCGCATCGCCTACATGCAGGAGCATGGCGTGGTTGCCAACCACGAGGCGTCAATGTCAAAGTTGTTCGGCTCCGAACTTGGCCAGCGGATCGCCAAGACCGGCATGGACCTACTCGGTCTGCGCGGCAACGTCTGGTCCGACGGCCCCTACGCCGCCCTTCAGGGCCGGCTCAGCCGTAGCTACGTCAGCGCCGTCAGCGGCACCATCGCCGCCGGCACTAGCGAGATCCAGCGAAACATCATCGCAACTCGCGGACTGGGGCTGCCTCGCGGCTAGAACCAGCGCTTGTTCACTGAGGTGCACCAACCCGTTTCCGAGTGCATCTTCCCTTTCCCGCTCCCCATTGCAGGGGGGGGCGCCAACGAAACTGTTCACTCCCCCTCGCAGGGGAGCTGTCAACCAGAGTCTTCGCTCCCCCTCGAAGGGGGAGCTGCCGTCGGCTGAGGGGCTCCCGCGCCGCCTCCGCAAGTCCTTGAACGGGCTAGTTACCTCCTCCCCTTTCGTGCGAACAGGATTCGGCCAATGCTGCCGAGCGATGGATTGACGCATCCGAGAGCAGCTTGGATCGCCTGGTCTTCGCTTCTGCTCCTCTGTGCCATGTCGATTGCGGCCTGCTCGGACGATATTCCAGAATGGTCAACGGATTCACCGGCCATCGAGACACCCCGACTCCCGGCTCAGTCCTATGTGCCGTTGGCTCATGTGCGGTCTCCCCTCCAGGGCGCGCTCCGCTATGCATCCTGGCTTGGGCAAGCGAACAACGTAGATTCGGCGGTCAGCTACCTGATCGCTGAGCCAACGAGCAGTTACGGCGTCCTTGTCTTCGGGGCTGCCTGTTCGCAGGGCGGAATCGAGCTCTATATGTTCGGTCCGAAGGAGACCGCTGCTGATGCGTTTGTGGTCGAAGTCAGTATCGATGGCGGCAATCCTGAGCGGCAGCGCTGGCTAGGAGTCGGCTCGCTTGGATTGGAGCTGGTTGGAGAGGATGCGCAATCGTTCTACAGCGAGTTGCGTTTTGCTGAGCATCTCTCAATTGCCGTCCTCGAACTGCACATCGGCCCGGCCGATGTTCCTGTCAGTCAGCTATTGAACACCCCTCTACAAGACAATCTTGACTACTGCGGCGACTATCACCCAACCGAACGGCGCGTCGCCGAGCAGACACATGTGCCATTGACCGGTGTGAGCGGCGCAGTCTCGCCTTATCTGACATATGAGGCGGTCGAGAGTGCATTCGGCAGCAGAACCATTCTCACTTCAAGCGTGCAAGTCGCACCGCTCCAAGCGGATGAGTCCGTGCCAGATCTGCGACTCGTCCTGCTGTGCAATGCCGCTGGGCAGTTGCTGACAAGATTTGAAGGCATGAGTCCTGAGCACGTGTCCAGCATTCCATTTGAGTTCATCGTGACGATGGATGATTCAGTCGAAACGAAGAGCGAATGGTGGGTCTCCAGCGATGGGGAGGAAGTCGTCGCCGACGTTGGAAGTGGAGGGCTGATTGCTGGCATGTTGCTAGCCGACTCAATGACACTGCAAGTCCCGGATCTGGATATCGGACCAGTGATCTTCGATCTCACTGGCCTGCTGGAAACTCCGATCCAGGGCAACTTCGACCACTGCGGAGCCTACGCAGAGAACAAGTTCAATTCCTAACAACGCCCTGCTACGGCGAATCTGCGCGGGAACCCATCCGACCGCTCCGTCGTCTGACAATCAGGGGCGCTAGAGTGTCGCCACCGACCGATGGGAGCTTCCGATGACCCGAACCCGACTCTGGCTGCTGGCAGTAGCGCCGATTCTTGCCGTTGCGATCATCGCAACTCAACACTTCGTCCTGGCGCAAACCGCTGACTCGGCGACCTTACGCGGCTTCAAGACCTGCGGCGACCTGCATGAGCACTACGTCAAACTGTCATTGAATCCGATCACCGAAGAGAGCTACGAAGTAGAAGAAGAAGCAGAGGAAGAAGCCGTAGCCGATGGTGAAGATTCCTTTGCTGGCGAAGATTCCTTTGCCAGTCAAGAAGCGGAGGCGGTGTCGGATGAAGCTGAAGCACCGGCCTCAGACGAAGGCGAAGTCTCCGAGACCGGGACCAATGTCCAGGAGCGCGGCGTTGACGAGTCGGACATCATCAAGACCGACGGCACGCACTTCTACATCCTGCGACCACAATCGCTGCTGATCGCAGAGATCTCCGAGGACGGGCCGCTGGTCGAGGTTGGCCGGATCGAGTTCTCGGACCTGGGACATCGGCAGGAACTGTTGATCGGCAGCGGCAAAGCAGTCGTCGTGCGCCTGCTTGATACGGAGCCCGGCATCATTCGGCTCGACGAAGATCTGATCAAGCCAGAGGCCGATGTGACCTACTGGCGTCAACAGAGCGAGGTGCTCGAGATTGACATCAGTGATCCCGCTTCCCCGTCATTGCTTCGTGAACTAGACCTCGACGGTGAGTTCCTCAGCGCCCGGCTCGTCGGCAACGACCTGCGCGTGGCTATGCACCACCGTTCGGTCGTCCCATACGTGCCGTCCTGGGCCTTCGACTGGCCGAACCGCGACACCAACGCCCAGCGTTACAACGAGGCGTTGCAGGCTTCCTTCAAACTGGGCCAGTGGTTCCCACTGTTTGGCCTCGAGGACCACGCCGACGGTTCCTTTTCGCATGGCTATGCGATCGAATGCTCACAGACGTTTGCGCCTGTGGACCGACTGCCGACGCGCTGGGGCGAGCAGCCCAGCACGGCGTTCATGCTGTCATTTGATCTGACCGAGGGCATCGGCAAATGGGGATCCGTCGGCGTGCTGGGCATGGCGACGAATCCGACAGTGTACGCCTCCACGGACTCGCTCTACCTCGCCGCGCCAACCGACAACTGGTACGACACCGCGATTCACCGCTTCGACATCAGCGACCCGCTTGAACCGACGTACTTCGGCGGCGGAATCGTTAGGGGACAACTGCTCTCGCAGTGGTCACTCTCCGAGCACGACGGCTACCTCCGCGTCGCCACGACCAACCAGGACCAATGGCCCACCGTGAGCAGCGTCACCGTGCTCGAGGCCGTCACCGATGATGTCGACGCCGATACGGACGCCAACGCGCCGACCGGCTCGTTCGAGCAGGTCGGACAGGTCACCGACCTCGGCCGCACCGAGACGATCTTCGCGGTCCGCTTTGCTGACGATGTCGGCTACGTCGTCACCTTCCGCCAGACCGACCCGCTCTACGTGCTCGACCTCTCCGACCCGACCGACCCGCGCGAGGTCGGCGAGCTCAAGATTCCTGGGTTCTCCCGCTACCTGCATCCGCTCAGCGGCGGACTCCTGCTCGGCATCGGTCGCGACGCCGACCCGCGAACCGGCTGGGAGCGTGGACTGCAAGCATCGCTGTTCGACGTCTCCGACCCAGCAAACCCGACCCAGATCACCGTGCTGCCGCTCGGCGATGACGCCTTCAGCCCAGTCGAGACCAATCACCGCGCGTTTCGATACCAGAACGGCGTCGCCTGGGTCCCTGTGGGTCCGAACGACTGGGCACTGCGAGAAACCCACGACGGAGCATTCCTCGGCGTCCGCGTAACTGCCGAGGATCTATCCCACGAGTCAACGCTCCGAGTCCAGGGAGCTGCCCTAAGAGCCATCCCAATCGGCGAGCGCATCCATCTCCTCAGCAACGAGGAGATCCGCACCTACAACCTCGAAACCTACCAAGATCTCGGAACCCTCAGCTTCGCCACTGAATGGGACAACCGCTGGCTGCCAATCCAGCCGGAGTAGGGGCTGCGATGCAATTGCGCTACCTTCGGCCATTGGTTCTTGTAGTTGCGGCTGTCATGCTGGCCTCGTGCTCCGGCGAGCCATCTGGCCAACGCGAACCTCCTCATCAGAACAATCAGTCAGAGCCACGAGCGGCTGAATCGCAGCCTCCTCCGCCTGAGGCCACTCCGCAAGGTGAACAACACACGGAAGCAGTCGAGTCACCGTCCACCTCTCCGAGCGCAGAAGACATCGAAGCAGAGATTCGCGCTCATCCGAACCTGGCGTTCTCGGGCTGTGACCAGCTTCTGGACTACTACCAGGCCGTCGCATGGCGAGCGATGGAGAGCGGCCTGTACTTCCGAACCGACCGGGTTGGTGAAGAACGGTGGTCCTGGGAAACCCCGTCGTTCTGGGCAGCTGCTGGCCTCACGTCGGATACGGGTACCAGTCTCCGCGTCGCAGGCGTTGACGAGGCAGACAGGATCAAGACGGATGGGGAGCGCATCTATCTGCTGACATTGGACCGACTTGTGGTCCTCACGACGCAAGCGCATGAACCCCCGAGCATTGTGGCGGAACTTGAGCTGAGCCAGCGCAGCTATCGGAGGGACGACGGAACACAGCAGATCGGAGCGAGAGGAGAGTTACTCATTCGGGGGGACCGTGCGCTGCTCGTGCGACACTTCGCAGGCGGGAGCCTTGAATACTACGGGCCGCTCACTGAATTGGTCGAAGTCGATCTAGCGGACCCGTACCGACTGCGGGTCATCCGGATCGCCGAGTTTGCAGGCAGCGTTCCGGTCCGAAGTCGGTTGGTCGATGGTCAAGCGCGGCTCGTGTTGCACTATCTGCATCAGCCGCCATTGAGCCTGCCGAGCGATGCCCAAGCACGTGGTTCGATTCGCAGTCTGAACGGAATCGTCAGAACAGAACTGGCGGACTGGCATCCGTTCTATCGCCTGACTCAGTTCCGGCCCCAGATAGATACCACGACGCATCTGGTCGACTGTGACGCAACGTACTTGCCAACGAAACTGCCATTCGTGCCGTATCGAGCCGCAGAAGTACCGTATGTGGTCGCAATAGATCTAAGCGTTGGCCTTGCCGGCATGAAGACAGCACTGTTGCTGATCAACGCGGATATGCCACATACGGACAGTTGGGCATACGTCACCCGAGACTCGGTTTATCTGGCGTCAAACGTTGAGTATATGTCTGCGATTCACAAAGTAGATTTCCAGGCCGGCATGCGTCCAAGGTACGTCGGAAGCATCGAGATCGAGAACTCGATTGAGTATGAGCAGTCCTTACACGAGCTATCCGGAACGTTGTGGGTGGTGGCCAGTGGAGATACCTATGGCCGCAATGCCCATCTGCATACTTTTCGGCTGTACGACCTTCAGGATGAGGAACAGTTGAATCGATCTCTCGACGGCTTTGGCAGCGAAGCAGGGCGCATGTCACTTGGCGAAGAGCGCGTTGTCGTCCGGTTTGCAGGCCGTAATGCCCTGGTGTTCAGATTCCCAAGGCAGGAGCCTGGCAACCTATGGTTGCTGAACCTCACCAGCCTCAGTGGTTCAGTGGAAGAAATGCCCGCGGACCTGGAGAACATCGGACATGAGTGGTTTATAATTCCAGTGGAGGGCGAATCGCTCCTTGCTCTCAACGGTCAGCGTGAGGTTGGGTACGCTGAGAACGTTCAGCCCATGCTGTTTGGGGACGAGACGATCAATGGGTACGCCGAGGTTGGCGTTTCCGGTTGGGACGGGCTAGGGAGGTTTCGCCATGTGCTTTGGCAGGATGGAGTTGCATGGTTGGTTGGTTCGCGGGAAATCGTCGGCTTCAGAGTGACGAAACATGACGTGCATGTAGTGGCGCGATTGGTGATCGACGCTGCTGCGCCGAGATACCCTATCAGCGAGCGGCGAGTCGTGATCGCAGGCGGCCAGATTCACGCGTGGTGGTATGACGAGGGGTACAAGATGTACACGTGGTCGTTGGACAACTTCGAGTACTTGGGCATGGTCGACCTCGGTCAGGGTGGTTGGTAGGCCACGTGCTTGGAGTCGCTGCGCCAGTCCCGCACCCCAGCTAATCTGCTCCTCAGACCGCACCTCAGGAGTCGACCCATGCCCTCACCCTTAATCGACACTCGCGTCCTCGATCTTTCCACCGGCTCCGTTGGTGGGATTGCCACGATGGTCCTGGCCGATTTTGGTGCTGAGGTCGTGAAAGTCGAGCCGCTTGGCGGCGATCCCTGGCGGTGGATGGCGGCGGCTCCGATGTGGCTGCGCGGCAAGCGGTCGGTGGAATTGGATGTGCTGGCGGAGCGTGGGCGGCTGGAGGACTTGATCCGCGAGGCGGATGTAGTCGTCTCGACCGATTCTCCGGCCCAGGCCCAGGCTCGGAGGCTTGAGTACTCGGACATCCGCGCGCTGAACGAATCGGCAGTGGTCTGTTCGATTACCGGCTTTGGTCCGACCGGGCCGTACGCCGAGTATCCGGCCTACGAAGGTGTGGTCTCGGCCAAGTCGGGACGGATGATGTCGTTCGCCGGACAGCGCTTGCGCGAGGGTCCGGGCTTTGCAGCGGTCCCGGTGGGGTCGCATGGTGCATCACAGGGCGCAGTGCAGGGAATCCTGGCCGCGCTGATCGAGCGGCAGCGCTGCGGTCGGGGACAGATCGTCGAAACATCTCTGCTGCAAGGGCTCATGCCGTTCGACTTGCTCCTCCTGCTCCTGACTCAGCTTTCCGAACGCGAGCCCGAGGTCTATCCGCAACTCTTCAACATCGGCGGTGGCATGCCGACCCTCAACTATCACCCCGTCATGACCCGAGATGGCGGCTGGATTCAGCTCGGCAACCTGCTCGAGCACCTCTTCTACGCCTTCATGGACGCGGCCGACCTGACCTTGCTGTTCGCCGAAGAGCAATGGCAGGGCGGACAGGCCGAGTGGACGCCCGAGGCAACAGAGGAAATGCGCGACCGCATCCTCGAGCGGATGCAAGAGAAGACGACCGACGAGTGGATGGAGATCTTCCGCGCCCAAGGCAACGTCGCTGCCGAGCCATTCACACCGACCCACGACGCCGTCGAAAACCTCGACATGGCGGCCAACGGCGACACCGTCACGATTGACGATCCGCAGTTGGGTCCGATCCAGCAGCTCGGCCCCATCGCGCATCTACGCCAGACGCCGGCAGATGTCTCGCAACCGGCGCCGGCAGTCGGTGAAGCCAACGGCTTCTCCTGGACGTCCCGCAATGGCGATGTTCCGATGAACACAACCCCGAACGGCGCTTCACCCTCGGGCAAGCCGTTGGACGGATTCACCGTGCTGGAGTTTGCCACGATCATCGCCACGCCAATCGGCGTTTCGATGCTGGCCGACCTCGGCGCGCGGGTGATCAAAGTAGAGCCCATCGGCGGCGATCCATTCCGCGGCATGGGCGCCGGTCCGCTGCGAGGCTTGCTCGCTTCGAAGACAAACGCGGCCAAGGAATCAATCTGCATCGACCTCAAGTCCGCCGAAGGACAGGCGATCGTCGCCGAGCTGATCGTCAACGCCGACGCCATCGTGCACAACTACCGGCCCGGCGTCCCCGACCGCCTCGGTATTGGCTATGAGACCGCGAGGGCTATCAAGCCCGACATCGTCTGGGTCTCGGCCAACGGCTATGGTCCCGACTCGCCAGGCGCACGCCGACCCTCAGCGCACCCGATTCCCGGTGCAGTCATCGGTGGAGCGCTGTTCCAGGCCGGATCAGCGATGCCGCCGCAGGGTTGCGAGACGATTGAAGAAATCCGCGAGGCGTCACGTCAGTTGATGCGCGCCAATGAAGCGAATCCCGACCCCAACACCGGCGTGCTCGTCGCGTCGGCGACGCTGCTCGGTCTGTACGCGCAGCGGCGCTACGGGATCGGTCAGGAAATCTACGTCAACATGCTGACGGCCAACGCCTACGCCAACAGCGACGATTTCCTTCAGTACGAGGGCAAACCGCCGCGCCGTCAAGTCGACGGCGAGCTATACGGAACGGCGCCCTGGTATCGGTTGTACGAGGCCTCAGAGGGCTGGGTATTCTTCGCGGCCTTGACCGATGACGAGTGGTCAGCGTTCTGCCGGGAGGCAGCTCCGCAACTCGCTGAAGCTCGAGGACAGGACGAAGGTGCTCTCGCTTCTGCGCTCGGTGAAGTATTCGCGCAGGCTCCGGCCGAAGAATGGGAACGACGGCTCACGGCTGTCGGTGTCGGCTGCGTGCAGGCCGACGCAGGCAACTGCGGCGAGTTCTTCTCCAAAGACGAACACGTCCTCGCCAACGACTTCAGTCCAGTCGCCAATCACCGAAGAATGGGCGACGTGCGTCGTTGGGGTCCGCTGACCAAGATGGCTGGAGGCCGGGACGACTACGGTCCGGGAGTGCTGGCCGGCCAGGAAACAGACGAAATCCTGGCTGAGTTCGGTCGGTCGGTTCAAGACATCGAGCGTCTGCGCTCGGAAGGCGTGGTCTGGTCGGAGCCAGTTCAACTGGCGTGAACGATCGCGAATTCCTGAGGCGCGCGAGACGGTACGCTCGCAGAAAGCGGCTGTCCTTCGTGTTCGATCCTGAACGCGGGAAAGGCAGCCATGGCCTTGTAACTGTCGGGCCAAACAGAACAGTGATGCCCCAAGGTGAGATTGCGCCAGGTACCTTGGCTTCAATGATGAGGGACCTGGAGATTGATAGAAAGGACTTCTAAATCATGCGCTATGCGTACCCGTGCTCCATTGAGCGAGACCTCGAAGAGTTGCAGACGACTGGACGCGAAGCGTACGTAATCTCGTTCCGGGACATTCGTGGGGCGAACTCGTGCGGCTGGTCATGGTCGGAAGCGTTGGAGATGGCCGAGGACTGTCTTGATGTTGCGCTCTCCTGGTACATAGACGACGACGTTGCCCCTCCGCCTCCGAGCCCGCTTCAGGCAGGTGAAGTCATGGTCGCGGCGACCCCGATCATGGCCGGAAAGCTGGCAATCTGCTCGGCAATGCGCGAACAGGGGCTGACGCCGTCGGAGTTGGCCGAGCGCATGGATGTGGATGACGAGAAGGTGCGCCGGCTGCTCGATCCTCGGTACCGCACCCATCTCACGACCGTCCAGCGCGCCGTCGCAGCAGTGGGACGTTCATTGGTCGTAGAGGATTGCGCCGTGGCGCCGCCGCCGGAATCGGTTGCCGCAGGAGCTGAGGTCCGTTGACGAAAATGACCAGCGGTCGCGACGACTACGATCCGGGAGTCCTGGCGGTCGGGAGACGGACGCAGTTCTCAGTGGGATCGGCCACGACGCAGGAGAGACCAGTCGGCTGCGAGCGCAAGGCATCGTATGATCAGAGGCAGTGGAGCTGAGGTGAAGCTCCACGCAGACTCAATCATAAGTAGAAGAGGGTTGTCGCCGAGCTCAGCGTGCTCCATGCCGTGAGCGAACAATTGGCCCACTCAAAGGACTGTGAACCATTCTCAACCGAGATTGAGTCTACATGTACGTGTCCCCAGCTCGCCGAACAAGCGCCACTCACATACACGGTCCCAATGTATACCTGCGAAGAGCCTAGAGCAGGGAGGGTGCCTAGTGCTGTCCAACCACCGACATATGGGCCACTGACGATATCAAGGTTGGAGCGAGGTTGGACGTGGTAGTAGCGGACCCGCCGGCGTCCCTGTCCGTTAACAATCTCAACTTCGACACCACAATTGCCGTCGCCATAGGCGATACCACGGGCACTCACGGAAGCGATCTGCAAAGTGCCATTGATCAAGCGCGCGTATGCCGCCCCTCCTGCACCTGCCTCAGACACGCCGACATCAAATCCTCCGCCTCTGCTATCGGGTCCAATGTGACAGTACTTTGCGGTATCAGCGCAACACGTCGCATCCTTGCTGCCTAGCTAGCCACTATGTGGAAACGGACTACGGACGGAAAACAATGCCATGTGGACTCCCTCCTGCTGTAGAGGTAACATACCAGCGATAGGGCGAATGCTATGCGAACTGCAATGGAGGAGGAAATGTCGATTGCGATCACTGTCGGGTTGCTTGCTCTCATGACGGTGTCTGTTGTCCTGGTTTCTTGTCAGGACGACATTGATCATGCTCCAGAAGCGGGACAACTGGCCAGTGTGCACCACAAGACGACTGGCACCATAACTGTGAGAACCGCACTTCACCAACAGCCGCCGGTCCACGGTTCGACGCCGAAGCCACGATACGGCAGAGCGCTCTTGGAAGTTGGTGAGGAATGGAACATTGTCGGCCGAAACGAGGCAGGCGATTGGCTCTACATGTATTGGGGGTGGATTCCACGGAGCTCTATCGCTCTGCACTCAGTGACGGTTGATGATCTTCAGGTTGTGATCAGCGGCGGTCTCTGGCTCGTTTCCCCCTCATTGCCAAGCAATCAGGTGCTTGTGACGGAAGACACACGTTGGAACAGCTGGCAATGGGATCCCCAAGGCGGGTCGGTCTGGTATCAACATGTAGAGGCGGTTCCATCCGCCTCGAGATATTGGGGATCCGCACCAGTCAGGAAATATAATGTCGATGGCAACACCGTTCGTCGCGAACACTCACGCTTGGGCGGTGATGTTTTGGCCGCCCCGGTGGGTGGTGCCGTGCTGGTCCGCTCGCGGGATTGGGAGACCTGGCCAATCGGGCGTGTCTTTATCTTGGATGCAGACGGAACAGTGCACCAGATTGGGTCACAATGCTGGGTTGTCTTTTCCGATGCATATCATGCGTTTGGCAATCATGCCGCATGGTCACCCGATGGTCGTCACGTCGTGTTGCGTAATTCGCCGTCAGAGCCGGATCCCGAGAACGTGCAATGCCGGTTGCCCGGCACAACAATTTATGATCGGGATGGAGTCGTCGAACCGAATCTTGTAGATCGTGACGATCCGTATCGTCAGGACTGATATCGAAATCCAAACTTCTCTGACCAGGTTGCCATGGACGAGGTATGTGAGGTTCGCCCTCCAGGCGTGGCGCTCAGCGAACAGCGAAACCACTGCGCGTGGTCGCCCGACCGCCAGTGGGTCGCCACGATGCCTGGCGCTGCCGACAATCCCCACCTTGGAGAGTTGCTGATCTACGCCGCCGATGGACAGCTAGTGCGTCGGTTCCTCGTGCCCGGTTGGCCCTGCAATATGTTCCAGTGGTCACCCGATAGCCAATGGCTCGCCTACGGTGGACCATCCGGCTGCGCCTAAACTGACTCCATAGCGAACAGGAGTCAGCATGGGACTACGTGGCGAAGCGGCGATTGTCGGGATTGCCGAGTGGAAGCCGGAGCGGCGGCCGACGGCTCCGCCGATGTTCACCCTCGAGCAGTGGGCCGAGCTGGCCCGCGAGGCCCTGGACGACGCTGGGATTGACCCCTCAGAGGTCGACGGCATCTGTTGTACCAATATCCGCGAGTCGGACTCGTTCGTGCCTTCGACGATCACCGAGTATCTCGGCCTGCAGGTCAACTTCGCCGAGGTCGTCGACCTCGGTGGTGCGTCCTGTGCGGCGATGGTCTGGCGAGCGGCCGCGGCGATTGAGCTGGGGCTGTGCAACGTCGTCGTGATCGCCGCGCCGTCGTGGCCTTCACCCAGACCGCCGGATCCGCCGAGCGGACCGAGCAGCTGGCGCTACGGCGCGTCCTCGGCCAACTACGGGTCGCCGCAGGCCGAGTTCGACATTCCCTACGGCAACGTCGCCCAGAACTGTGGCTATGCGCAGATCGCGATGAAGTACGGCGCTGAGTACGGTTACGACGCTGAGGCGTTGGCCAAGATCGCTGTGGACCAGCGAGTATCTGCCAATCACAATCCAGCCGCCGTCTTCCACAACGTGCCGATCACGGTCGAGGATGTGCTCAACTCGCCCGTGATATCCGACCCGATCCACATGCTGGAGATTGTCATGCCGTGCGTGGGAGGGGCAGCCATTGTCGTGGCTGGCAAGGATGTGGCCCGGCGATCAACGCATCGACCGGCATGGATTTCCGGCTTCGGTGAACGGGTACTGCACAAGACGCCGACCTATGCCGAAGACCTGCTCTCGACGGCGTTGATTCCCGCTGCCGACCAGGCCTTTGCCATGGCCGGCCGGAGTCGTGAGGAAGTGGACCTGATCTCCGTCTACGACTGCTACACGATCACCGTGCTGATGACGATCGAGGACGCGGGATTCTGTCCACGCGGCGAGGGTCAACCGTTCGTGCGCGAGCATGATCTGTCGTTCAAGGGCGACTTCCCATGTAACACGCACGGCGGACAGCTCGGCTTCGGTCAGGCCGGACTCGCCGGTGGGATGTCGCACATCACCGAGGGCGCGAGGCAGGTGATGCGTCGCGGCGAAGACCACCAGGTGCCAGACGCGGACGTCGCATTCATCACCGGCAACGGCGGATTGATGTCCGAGCAGGTGGCGCTGATCCTGGAGGGCGACTAGTGGCAACCGACGAGCTACGCCCCCCATTGCCAACACCGATCGACCGGACGCAGCCATTTTGGGATGCGCTGCGCGAGCACAAGGTCAAGATCCAGTACTCGCCGTCAAGCGACCAGTGGGTGTTCTATCCGAGATCACACGCACCATTGACGCTGCAAACCGATCTCGAATGGCGCGAGATATCGGGAGAAGGCACGCTCTACACCTACACCATCGCCCGCCGACCAACCGCGCCCGACTTCGCCGGCGAAGAACCGCAGATCATTGCAGTGGTCGAGTTGGATCAAGGCCCGCGGCTGACATCGACGCTGGTCAATGTGGCCGAAGATCAGATCAGCATCGGTATGCGGGTTCGGCCCTGGTTCGAGGATGTCCCCGGCACAGAGACGACATTGCTTCGATATGAACCGGTATGAACCGGCTACGTAGGTTCGTCGTACTCGTTGGTTGTGTCACAATCCTCGTCGCAGGATTGCTGGCATCATCCTGCGCTGGCGAAGAGCAGGCGAGTCCAGTTTCATCCGCCACCGAACAGGCGCAGGACTCTTCGTCTGCACAGGAAACCTCGCAGGTACAGCAATCAAGGCCGCAAGAGCAGAGCCAGGGCGAGCAACAAGTACAGCAAACGGACCAGCCAGCGGTCCAGTCAGCTCAAACACAAGCCCAGCGGCAGCAACAGAAACGCAGCGCCGAGGACCGGTCCAATGCTTCCGACGATGACCAAAAGCCAGAACAACAAGAAACAGTTGCGCAGGTCCAGGAAGTCGATCTGACCGCCGTCCCGATCCTGAATGGCTATCAGTTCAACCAGCCGATCGAGATGCTGCCGCTGCCGGATGGTTCGCTACTGGTCGCCGAACAGCGCGGATACATCACGCGATTCGTCGAGGAAGACGGAGAGATCGAACAGTCCGGCATCCTCGACCTGACCGAATCGATCCGCTACGGCGGCGAAGAAGGTCTGCTCAGTGTGGCGCTGCATCCGAGTCTGGAAGACGAGCCGTATCTCTACGTCTACTACTCACCCGCCGATGCCCGTGTCACGCGACTGTCCCGCTTCCGCCTCGTGCTTGGTTCGGCGTTGATGGCGTCGGAATTGGTGATCATCGAGGTCCCGCAACCCTATTCCAACCACAACGGTGGAGCGGTCCGGTTTGGACCGGACGGCATGCTCTACCTCGGCTATGGCGACGGCGGCGCCGCGAACGATCCACAAAACCACGGTCAGAACCGTGAGACGCTGCTGGGCACGATCATCCGCATCGATGTCAACGGCATCGACACGACAACGCCCTATCGAATCCCGCCCGACAACCCATTCCTGGGCGTCGCAGGCGTGCGCCCCGAGATCTGGGCGTACGGACTGCGCAACCCATGGCGCATGGCCTTTGATAGCGAGACCGGTGATCTCTGGGTCGGCGACGTCGGACAGAATCGAATTGAAGAAGTTACGATCGTCGCCGCTGGTGAGAATCACGGTTGGAACGTGTTCGAGGGCGACGAGTGCTTCCGCTCGGAAGACGCTTGTGAGTCGCTGACCAATGCAGTGGCGCCGGTGGCAACCTACACGCACGACGACGGCTGCTCGGTGACCGGCGGCGAGGTGTATCGCGGAAGCGCGATTCCAGGACTGTCCGGGCACTACGTCTTCGGGGACTACTGCTCCGGCAAGATTTGGTCGATTGCTCCCGACGGGGCGATGGAACAGTGGCTGGAGCTGGATGATTCGATTGCATCGTTCGCCGTCGACAATGACGGCGAGATTTACGTGCTGGTCTTCAATGGTCCGATCCTGAAACTGGTCGCTGACTAGGGCCTGTTCACATGGGGCTGCTCCACCAACGAAACCCCGTCATACCCGCGCTTGCCGCGGGTATCTCGCCGCATTCAGCACGTCGTTGGTTCACGACTCGGCGAGATTGCCGCGACAAGCGCGTCAATGACGGAATTCCAGGCCAGCGTTGACTGACGTGTACAGGCTCTACTCTGAGGCGACAGGAAACGAGTTCCTCAGATGACTACTTCACGAGCTTTCGGCAAGACTCCTGCTCCGGACGTGCCCGACGGGATGACCTGGCTCAACACCGGGCGCGAGATGTCGATGACCGACTTTCGCGGCCGTCTGTTGATCCTGCACTTCTGGACCTACGCTTGAATCAACTGTCTGCATGTCCTTCCGCAGTTGCGGAAGCTCGAACGACGCTATGCCGACACCTTGCAGATTGTGTCCGTGCACTCGCCCAAGTTCCCGACCGAGCGCGAGACCGAGAACCTGCGTCAGGCGATCCTGAGGCTACGGATCGAACACCCGGTCCTCAATGACGCCGACTTCAAGTACTGGCAGAGCTTCGGCGCGCGTGCCTGGCCGACGTTGTTCTTCATCGATCCCAACGGCAACGTGATTGGCCTGCACGAGGGCGAACTGACTGAGGATATGGCCGTGCCGCTGATCGACGGCTGGTTGGCCGAGTACGAGGCGGAACAGATCCTGTCGCGTCAGCAACTGGGCCTGGAACGCGAAACCGGACGCGACAGCGCGCTCTCGTTCCCGGGCAAGGTCGCCTGGGACGACGATGCAGGACGGCTGGTCGTCTCGGATAGCAACAACGACCGGATCATCATCGCCGACATCGACGGCAACGTGTCGCAGGTGGTTGGCGGATCGCAAGCCGGCTTTACTGATGGCTCAGCAGCAGAGGCAACCTTCAATCAGCCGCAGGGCGTCGAAAGCTACGGAGATTACGTGTTCGTCGCCGACAACGAGAATCACGCGATTCGCCGCATCGACGTCCGCGACGGTAGCGTGACCACGATCTCTGGCACCGGCGAACAGGCGCGGGCGCTGCCCTCGGGCGAGCCAGCGCGGAGGACGGCGTTGAGCTCACCCTGGGATGTCGCCGTCCATAACGGCGATCTCTACATCGCGATGGCTGGCATCCACCAGATCTGGCGCATGCCGCTGGGTGACGATGCCGGCGACGATTCCTACATCGGTCCCTGGGGCGGTTCGGGCCGTGAGGGCATCGTCGATGGTCCACGTATGCAATCCGAGCTGGCTCAGGTCTCCGGTCTGGCGCCGGGTCCCAGCGGCGTCGCGTTCGCGGACTCCGAATCCAGCGGTGTGCGAGAGATCAGTTGGGATCCCGATGGCAGCACGACGACATTCATCGGCAAAACCGGCGAGGGCGGACTGTTCCACTTCGGCGACACCGATGGTGGTCGCTCGGTCGCCCGGCTGCAGCATCCGCTGGACGTGGCCAGGGTCGGTGACGAGCTGTATGTCGCCGACACTTTCAACCACAAGATCAAGCAGGTGTTCGCGCTCACCGAAAACGTCAACACACTGGTCGGCGGTCACGGCGACGCACTGGGCAACTTCAGCGAGCTGCAGCTCGATGAACCCGGCGGTCTGACCAACGGTCCCGGACGCTCACTGTTGGTGGCCGACACCAACAATCACCGAATCGTGCATCTGGATCTGGAATCGCGACAGGGTCGGGAGATCGTGTTGAAGTTGCCCTGACATCGATGTGGGGGCGACCCTTGTGGTCGCCTGTCGCTGGTGCGATGCAGCCAAGACCTGGGCAGCCACAAGGGCTGCCCCTACGTGCGATTAGGCGATCAGGCGATGAGACGATCAGACGATGATCTCGCCCTGTTTCATCACGAACACCGGTTGGTCAAGGTCCCAGATGTTGGTGGCTGGATCGCCGCTGAATGCAGCCAGATCAGCATCGAAACCTGACTGGATTCTGCCGACCTGATCGCCCACACCGGTCGCGTCGGCGGTGTCGCAGGTCATGATTCTGAGCGCCTGCCAGGGAGTCATGCCGATCTCTTCGACGAAAGCCCAGGCCTCAGCCGGAGCTCGATTGAAGTCGGCGTAGGCCATGCCCATGTCGAGTCCTGAGGTGAATCGCACGCCTCGCTCCCGCATGTCTCGCACGATTTCGAGTCCTTGTTCTCGTGGAGACGGACCCTGCAGGTTCGGATTGCGCCGAGGTGCCGCGTCACCGCGCTGACGCGCTTCACTGGCGAGTAGTCCTAACCCGATCGTGGGATTCACCCAGATCCCCTCGTCGGCGATGCGCTGGGCCAGGTCCGGCTCGTACTTGAATCCTTCCTCCGGATTCGCGGATAGCCAGCGGCAGTGGATCAGGTGCCGGACGCCGCCCTCGACCGCGGCCCTGATGCCCTCGGCTGCGTGCGTGTGAGCAGCCACTTCGACCCCGCCCGATTTGCCCGTTTCGACGATCTCGCGAATGGTCTCGGGCGGATACTGGCGGTCGCGGGGATTGGAAGTAGGCGTGAAGTTACCGCCCGAGGCCATCACCTTGAGCACATCCGCTCCCTGATCGACATGCGCTTGCGCCATGGCCCGGACGGATTCCGGGCTATCCGCCTCACCTCCCCAGAACCAGCAATGATCCATCGTCCGAGTGATCGGCGCGCCTGAGGCGAGCAGTCGAGGTCCGGGGATCACGCCCGAGTCAATGGCATCGCGGACGGCGAAGACCACTTCATTCTTGGAACCGAGGTCGCGCATCGTCGTGATCCCGCTGCGCAGCGCCAGCCCCACAGCATGTGCGGCTCGCATCAGCGCAGGCTCGTTGGGCTCCTGGGAGATGATGTCAAAAGCATCGACTCTTGGCGGACAGGGGATATGCGTATGACCCTCGACCAGTCCCGGCAAGAGCGAGACGTCGCCGAGGTCAACGACCTCATGGTCCGCTGCCTCAGAGGCCGGAATCACGTCAATGATTTTGCCGTTGGCGACAGCTACTGCGTGGTCGGGAAGCCAGGCGTCCGCCGTCGCGTTGGCGACGCGGGCAGCGCGATAGAAGCGACGATTGGATGCCGCCATCAGTCTGCGCCTCTCACTACTGGGCCACTATTGGGCTTGCCAGCTTGGTGAACGCTTCTCGCGAAATGCCTGTGGACCCTCTTTCGCATCGTCGGTGACACGGGCGACGCGGCGCATCGTCTCACCAAATCGAATCGCTTGGACGAAGGGCAACTCCTGACCTCGGTGCGCGACTTCCTTTGTTGCCCGCACGGCGAGTGGCGCGCCCTTGCACAGTCGCTGGGCCAGATTGTTGGCAGCCTGCATCAGGTCGTCGTGTGGCACGATTTCCCAGACCAGACCCATCTCCTTGGCCCGCCAGGCATCCACCCGGTCGCCGATCAGCAGCAACTCCATCGCGTAGTGCCAGGCAACGCGCTTGGGCATCCGGATCGAGCCCTGAATCGTCGGTACGCCGATTTGCACCTCGGGGAAGCCGAACTGTGCGCGGTCTGAGGCGATGACGAAGTCGCAGGCCGCAACGAGCGTCAGGCCGAAACCAAGCGCGAAGCCGTTGACGGCGGCAATCGTCGGCTTCCAGATTTCCATGCCCGACTCCAGCGAGGTCAGCGAGGGCACTTCCCAGAAGGTGTGTTCCTCGGGCGGCGCGGGCGAACGCAGGTCGGCACCTGCCGAGAACGCGCGCCCGCTGCCGGTGACGATGCCGACCCAGGCGTCATCGTCATTGCGAAACTCTTCCCAGGCGGCGTTGAGGTCGGTGCGCAACTCGTGGTTGATCGCATTCAACGCCTCAGGCCGGTTGTAGGTAATCGTGGCAATCCGGCCACTGCGTTCATAGGTAACGGTGTCGCCCATTGGTGATTCCTCCGTGCTGTCGTTGGGGTCTAGGTTACTCGCCGGTCAGATTGGTTCGGTGCCCTCGCTGAGAATCTCGACGTAGCGGTCGTAGGCGAAGATTCGATTGCGCCGCCGACCAGTGCGTTCGCTGACGATCCCGAGCTTGGTGAGGGTCTCGATCGATGAGGTGCAGGCGCCAAACGAGAGATCGGTGAGCCGTTGCATCGCCGGCAGATTGAGCATAGGTCGCTGGACAAACGCCTCATGCGCTCGCAGCGCGGAAGGGGAGTGCCGACCCTGCTGGAGCAGTGTCGCCTGATCCTGTTCGAACAGTTCGGTCAGCTCCTCGGCTTTGGCAATGCAATCCTCAGCGGTCCAGATCACGCCATCGATGAAATAGCGCAACCAGAGCTCCCAGTCGCCGTGGTCCCGGAGCTGAGAAAGGAGTGCGTAGTACTGGGCCTGATGGCGCTTGAAGTACAGGCTGAGATAGAGAGCCGGCTCGCTGAGTATCTCGGACTGCTCCAGAATCAGCGCAATCAACACCCGGCCGACCCGACCATTGCCGTCGAGAAACGGGTGAATCGACTCGAACTGAGCGTGCGCCAAGCCGGCGATGACGATCCCTGGCAACCTCGTACCAGGATCGTGCAGAAACTGCTCCAGCTGAGACATGCAGTCGAACACGTCGAAAGCTGGCGGAGGGACATATGTCGCCACATCAGGGCCCTGTCCGCCGATCCAGTTCTGGGAGCGACGAAACTCCCCCGGGGTCAGATGACTTTTGGTAGCCATCGGCATGAGGACAGCATGTATCTCTCGAAGCAGCCGATTGCTGAGCGGAAATCCCTCGCGCATCCGGTGAATGCCATGGTTCAACGCAGCGACATAGTCGCCCGTCTCGACATTGTCTGCCTCGGTGGATCGGGTCTGCCCGCCTAGTTCGTGGAGCAGCAGATCTTCGAAACTTGAGTGGATTCCCTCGATTTGGGAGGAACTCACCGCTTCCCGTCGTACATAGGAGTAGAGCAACGGCTCGATGGTTGGGACTCGAGACAACAGAGCATCGAGGTATCCCAGAGCGATGTGTGCATCGGCCAACGATTCCTGCAAGTCAGCGAGGTCTAGCGGGGGAACCGGTGGCAGCGGGTTCGGAACAAAGGACTCGAATCCTGCCTCGCCGATATGCGAAGGTACGAAGAGGCCGTTTCGACGGCGTCGCATCGACAACTCCTGTGTGAGATGAGCGTTTGCATGCGCATCTTATCACACGTTCACCAGAAAAAAGAGATAACAAGGGCAACACGGCGCCGATCGACACCGAATATCAACGTACTTGGAATAAGAAAAGTCCCTATTCCAAGTTAGGGGCTATATCAGAATAACGATCAGGACTACCCCGCTTGCAGATCTGCCAGATGCTGCTCGGCGAATTTGGTGAGGACGGCTTCAGCGTCGGCGGCGGGATGCAGATTGGCGATCGCGAAGTCGAAGCCTCGCGATTTCATCGCCCCGAGCGCCTGCGCCGCTTCGTCGACCGTGTCCTCGCTCAGCACCGTGATCCGATTGATCCCCAGCGTGAGCTGCGATGCGTCCCGACCGTTCGCCTCAGCCTCGGCTTTGACGGTGGCCCAATCTTCATCGAGCGTGTCAAGCATCGCAGGATTGGCCAGGTAGCCATCGGCGAAGCGGCCGGCCCGACGCAGCCCACGCTTGTTGTTGCCGCCCATCAGGATCGGCACGCGGCGCGGCGGTTGCGGCCGACAGTACCATCCTGCGGTGTTGTAGAACTCACCCTCGAACGAACCGATCTCGTTCTCCCACAGATCGCGTAGCACCTGGAGGTACTCGTCCATGCGCGCGCCTCGACGGTCGAATGGCATCGAGAGCGCCTCAAACTCCTCTTTCCACCAACCGACGCCCGCTCCGAGCACGAGCCGGCCGCCGGCCAGGTGGTCGAGCGTGGCCATGATCTTGGCGTGTAAGACGGGCGCGCGCATCGGTGCGACCAATACCGCGGTGCCCAGCTCGACCCGCTCCGTCACTGCGGCGGCGTAGGTCAACAGCGTCAGCGGCTCCAGGAACGCGACGTCCGAGGGGATCAGGAAGCGACCGTCCTCGGTGTAGGGATAGTCCGAGCCTTGGTCGGGTCGGAGGACGACGTGGTCGTAGACCCACAAGGAGTCGTAGCCGTTGCCTTCCACGCTCTGGGCGACTCGGGCGATCTGTTCGGCGGTTGCTCCCGGTCCTGCTTGTGGCAGATAGATTCCGACCTTCATCGTGACCTCCCCCTGATGTCCTCTTGGGCGATACCCTCCGCAGATATGCCCCGTGTACGACGACGCTTCCTCACCAGTATGACTGAGACGCTGCGGGAACGCTGGCAACTGACGTGAGTCAGGGACCGACGTTTACTCGGCCGCCGCTGCGTAGCCTCTTTGGGATTCGCGATTATCGAGTGCTCTGGGTCGCGGCGCTGTGCATGATTATCGCGCAACAGATTCGGTTCATCGCGATCCCGCAGTGGTTCCTCGATCAGACCGGCGCAGAATCGTTCACCGAGGTGGCGATCATTGGGGCCGTCCAACTGCCGATTCAGGCATTCGGCGTGCTCTACGGCGGCGTGCTCGCCGATCGATTTGACCGACGCTGGCTGATGGCCGGTGCGAATACCGGTGTACTCGCGATTCTCGTGCTCGTCGCTGCGGCGGCGACGGCAGACGTGCTCGAGTTTTGGATGGCCTGGGTCGCACTCGGTGTGTTGGGTGGTCTGGCGACCTTCGTCGCGCCCGCTCGAGCGACGATCACGCCGCGCGTGGTCCCTCAGCGCTATCTGAGCGCTGCGGTCACGCTCGACACCAGCACCCAGATGAGCGGCTGGATCCTCGGCGGTTTGATCGTCACGGCATTGGCCGTCGGACTGAACGCAATCGGGATGCTCTGGGTTGCTGCCGGATTCGCAGCAGTCTCGGCAATGATGCCGTTGCTGATTCGCACGTCGGCACGGGCCGTATCCGAGCGCCAGTCGACGGTACGCATGGTGATCGACGGCGCCAAGTACATCTTCCGACATCCGATTCTGCCAGGGCTGTTCATTCTCGACTGGGGCATCACGGTGATCTCGTATTACCGCGAGATCCTGCCCTTGCTGGCGACCGGCCTGTTCATGGCCGGCGTCGGGGCTGCGGGAGCGCTAGGTACGGTCAACGCGGTTGGTTCAGCCTGCGGCATGTTGCTCGCTCTGTTCCTGGTCAACTACCGGGCCAAGGGGATCATGGTGCTGGCCGCTTCGGCGGCATATGCGGCGTTGTTGTTTGCACTCGGCGCTGCACCATTTCTGTGGGTTGGGATGATTGTGCTCGCCCTGCTCGGCGCCGCTGATGCCGTCACGGTCGCGGTCAGGCAGGTCACCGTTCACCTGACCACTCCCGACGAGATGCGCGGCCGCGCGTTCTCCGTCATGGTGTTGATGGCCCAGACCGCGAACAACCTGGGCATCATCTGGGTAGGATTCTGGGGCGATGAAGTCGGTGTCGACAACACGTACTTCATGGGCGGAGCGATCGGTCTGGGAGCGACGTTCCTGATCGGCGTACTCTGGCGTTCGATTAGCCGCTATCGAGCCCCGGCGCATGCTCCTGATGCTCTGATCGAGTAAGTCAGTTGAGTGCCACGAGTCGGCACCTGACTGTTTGGAGAAGTTCATGGTCTTCAGCGAGCAACTGATTGACTTCCTCGTTGAGTTGTCCAGCCACAATGATCGCGAGTGGTTCAAGGCCCACAAGGACGATTACGAGAACATCCTGCGGGAACCGGCGCTGGAGTACATTCGCGAACTGTCTGGTCCGTTGGCCGACATCTCACCCCACATGAGAGCGTCTGACCGGAAACAGGGCGGATCGTTGATGCGCATCTACCGCGATGTGCGGTTCTCGCGGGATAAATCGCCGTACAAGACCAACGTTGGCATCCAGTTTCGGCACGAGTCGGGCAAGGACGTGCACGCGCCGGGCTACTACGTCCACATCGCGGTCGACGACTGCTTCATCGGTGTGGGCAGCTACATGCCTGACCGCGACGCGCTGCTCGCCTACCGCCAAGCGATCGACGAGCATCCGCGCGATTGGCTCGAGATCAAGAAGCTGACCGAGACCGACGACTGGATGCTGGGAGGTCACGGCGATAGCCTCAAGCGTCCGCCCCGCGGCTACACCGCCGACCATCCACTCATCGAGGACATCAAGCGCAAGCACTTCATCATCACCCACTACGTCGACATCGAAGACGTGACCTCGCCAGACTTCGTCGACTACTCAATCGAGCGGTTCAAAGAGACGAAGGAGTGGATGTCTTTCCTGACCAAAGCGATCGGCTTGCCGTTTTAGTGCGTGTTCACATTAGCCATCTGCTTAGTCAGCTGCTCAGTCAGAAGGCCGCTATTGCCGGGCTTGTCGCGGCCTGCCCCGCACTTGATGCGGGGGCAATCTCGTCGAGTGTTGCACAGACAGTTGCGCTGAATGCAGCGAGATACCCGCGGCGGAGCGCGGGTATGACGGGAACTCCTGGACTGAACCGCCCCATGTGAACACGCTTTAGGACAGTCAGGCGGTCAGTTCTTTGCGTCGGCGTTCCTGTCGAATTCTTCGAGATCCCTTGCCTTGTCTTTCCTCCCCCTGCGTGGGGGAGCAAAGCATCTTTCGGAACAACCTCGTGCGCAAGAGGGACCTGTACGAACCCTGTCTATCCTGCCATGAACTTGAATGCATGATTGAACCAACGAGGAGGACGCGATGACTCAGCAGACACCCGAACGGAATATGCCCCCGGTGGCTCCGGATCTTGAGGGGGACCCGGTGGCTCCTCCCGAGGACTCGCGCTTTGTGATTAAGCCGGTCAGCGAAACGCCGGTCAGTGTTGGCCGCAACATCCACTCTCGGCGCATGTTCACGACGGCTGAGGGTCGGTTCGAGAGCTCGTTTCAGTTTGTGCTCCACAACGTGCTGCCCGTCGGCGAGACCAATGTGCGCCACATCCACGAGGACATTGAGAAGGTCTACTACTTCCTCAAGGGCAACGCCGAGATCGATTGCGGCCCCTGGCGTACGACGGCGACTGCTGGAGACTTTCTCTTCTTCCCTGCCGATATCGCCCATCAGATTTACAGCCAGGGTCCCGAGGACCTGGAATTCATCGTCTGCGCTGCTCAAACATCGAGTGAGGCACGCGGGATGTCGGATGGCGGGCTGCTTGATGACGGTGGTGAGGGCAACTGATGGCTGACCAGGATGCGACTGAGGTTGTCCCGCTTGAGCCGCTCAGAGTCTTTGGCAAGACGGTCTACGAGGCCTGTGGCGTTCCCTCAGACGACGCTGAATTCACCGTTGAGATCCAGCTCACCGCTGACCTACGCGGTGTCGACACGCACGGATTCCAGCGACTCGGCTGGTACGCGGGACACTTGCAGGCCGGCCGCTATAACCCGACACCAAGCCTTGAGGTACTCAAGGAAACGCCGGTCTCGCACGTGATCGATGGCGACGGTGGGATTGGCCAGTTGGTCGTCGCGCGGACGATGCAGCGCACGATTGCCAAGGCGAAGGACACGGGATTGGCGCTGGGCACACTGCGTAACAGCAACGACTGGGGCATGGGCGCGTTCTATCCGATGATGGCCGCCGCCGAGGGATTCGTGTCGTTCTGCACGACAACGAGCGTGCCGACAATCGCCCCGTTTGGATCGCGGACGCGGATGACCGGCAACAACCCGATGGCCTTCGCCGCGCCACGAGCCTCCGGCCCGCCGGTGGTGCTCGACATGGCGCTGACGCCGGTCGCGCTGGGCAAAGTGATGAGGGCGCGCGCCGAGGGGCGCGAGATCCCCGAGGAATGGGGCTTCCAGGACCTCGAAGGTCAGCCGACCACTGATCCGGAGACGGCGATGGGTGGAGTCATCCCCGCCCTGGGCGCTGTCTCGGCCTACAAGGGCACGGGACTGAGCATGTTCATGAACCTGCTCGCCGGAGCCTTGCCGGGCGGCTTCCACAGCAATCAGGTCAACATCGGCAAGCGCGGACAGTTCTTGCTGGTGATTGATCCTGAGATCTTCGGCGAGGCGGAGACATTTTCATCCGCGGTCGATGAGATGGTCGAGCAGGTCAAATCGGCTGATCCACTGCCGGATGTCGGGGAAGTCTTCGCGCCCGGCGAAATCGAGCAACGCGCCTACGAAGAGCGGATCGCAGCGGGACACATCGTCTATCCGTCATCAACCCTGCAGGACCTGCGCGACTTGTCGTCGGAGATGGAAATCCCACTCGAGGTCTAAGCAACGCTCGCTTTGCCGATATGGACAGCCGAGCGCCTTACTCAACCTGTGGCAGGATTCCAAAGGCAGATTCAGATTCATAACTCAGTTTCCCGTCCCCGCCTCCGAGCGGGGCCCCGCTTCAAACGGTCTGCTGCCGAGCCGACTGTCTCCAGGTGTCGGGGGGGGGGTCACATTAGCCAACTGGTTTGTCAGAATTCCGTCATTGCCGCGCTTGTCGCGGCAATCTCGTCGAGTTTTGCACAGACAGTTGCGTTGAATGCAGCGAGATACCCGCGGCAAGCGCGGGTATGACGATCTCTTGTTGGCGCGGGTATGACGGGAAATCCTGGACTGAACCGCCCCATGTGAACACGCCCTAGACAACAGCTGCCAGCATGGCCGCCATGCGCGAACCGGGGCAGGAGCAGGCATCCGCTCGGAGGCGGGGGCGGTTGAGATGTTGTACATCGGTCTCGAAGTGCGAGCGCTGTAGTCGAGTTCGGGTGGACTCAGCGCTCGCAGACCACGCCGTCACTGTCGCCATCCCTTGCCGATGGCACAGCATCGGCAGGAAATCCTCGACCCCGGCCCCTGCTGCCGGTTTCTCGTTCCAGACCGGCCGCCTGAGCTTCATCGCAGCTCGCGTAGGTTGCACCATTGCTTGTTCGAGATGTTGGTTCGTCATCATTTGCGTCGGGTTGTGTTTCGACTTCCACGATCGTCGGCTGTCGCTCGGGATACTCGGCCCGACGTTGATAGTTGGACTGGCAGGTGTCGAGCATCTGGCGCAGACCGTCGACCTCAGCCTGATCGGCAGTCAGCAACCACTTGACTTTCACCGCAATCCAGTCATGGGCGTACTGACACCAGGCGCTACGCAGCGGAGGCTTCCAATCTGCAGGATCGTCGGCGCTCTTGGTCCGGTTGCTCGAGGCTGAGACAGCGGTCAGCGCCGCCGGCAGTTCGAGGTCATTGGCGAAATCCGACTTGCGCTCCGCAGACCACGCCGCCGCTCCGGAGTCGTGTGCTTCGGCCAGAGGCACCATGTGGTCAATGTCCAGTCGCGATGGATTGTTGAACGGCTCGTCGTCGTACCAGGAATGCCAGATGCCATCCAGGGGTCGACAGTCCCGGTTGATTTCCGAGATCGACACGGCCTCAGCGATCAGGACGAGTTCGCGCACACTGCATCTCGGACGATCCGTATCCAGCCAGCCGTCAGGCATGTACATCTCGCGGTCATAGTCGATGCCACCGTCGGACTCGGGAGCGATTGTCAATTGGGCCAGCAAGGTTGCATAGGGGTCCGCAGCCTCGGGTCGCTCGACAGGCTCGGTGTCTTCGTCAGACTCGGAGTCGGTCTGCTGAGACGCTGGCTGCGGCTCCACCTGCTGAGGCTGCGACTCATCGTCGACTTCGACTGCGCAGCCTGCTGCAATGAACACGGCCAGAAGCAGTGCAGCGAGCGAGCGCGCAATGCCATGTCCCATGCCGTTCTCCCCCGGTGTTGTCTGTGTTCTGGATACGGAACGATATCAGTGCGGCAATCGGAACACTTGGCTTGACGGAGCGCACTATCCTGAGGCGGAAGCCGAGAGGACGCTTGTCATGGTTAGCCCAATTGTCTATTCCTGTGATTCCCATGTGGTCGAAGGACCTGAGGTCTTTGACGGACTCGTGGAAAAGTACGGCGACCGCGCCCCGCGCGTGGTCGATGGCTGGAAGGGCCGCGAGGGTGTCTACCTGGCCTGGCCGCAGATCGATTTCGCCATGCTCGTCGGAAGGCTCGGCATTGCCGGCGCCAACCTCAATCTTCCCGAGACCAAGGAGAAGATGCAGCGCGGCTGGGATCTGATCAACCCTGGCGTCAAGGACCCCGTGGCGCGCCTGACCGAGCAGGACACCGACGGCGTCGTTGGCGAGGTGATGTACCCCTCGATCAACATGCTGACCTACATGGTCGATGACGTGGAAGTCGTCAACGCTGTGTTCCAGCGTCACAACGACTGGATCCGCGATTACTGCTCGCACAACCCGGACCGGCTGATTGGCATCGGCTGCCTGACCCTGCGCGACGTCGACGCCGGCATCGCCGAGCTCGAGCGCTGCGCCAAGATGGGCATCAAAGGCGTCGCCATTCCCTGCACCGCGCCCAAGGACCTGCCCTACTCCGACCCCTACTACGAGCCCTTCTGGACGGCGGCTGAAGAGGTCGGGATGCCGCTGACAATGCACATTTTCTGCGGCTCCGAGCCCGGCATGGGCCTGCCCAAGGAGTGGGACGAAGTCGTCAGCTACACGCTGGCGCACGGCGCCGCCTGGAACACGATTTCCAACCTGGTCACCTCGGGCGTCTGCGAGCGTCATCCCAACCTGCGTTTCGTCATGGCCGAGTGGGAGACCGGCTGGATTGCCCACGTGCTGCAGCGCTGGGACCACGCCTATTATCGCGCCCGAGCCGTTGACCGGACGCCAGAGCTGCCCATGCTGCCGACCGAGTACTTCAAGCGCAACTTCAATGTGACCTTCGAGGATGACGAGATCGGCGTGCAGACGAGGCACGGCATCGGCGTCGACAATCTGCTATGGGGCAACGATTACCCCCACCACGACGCTATCTGGCCAAACTCACGCCGAATCCTCGACGAGATCATGGAAGACGTCCCACAGGAAGACGTCGACAAGATGGTCTGGGAGAACGTGCAAAAGCTCTACAACATCGACCAGTCGGCACTGCCTGTGTAGGAAACACTCCGGGTGCTCACGGTTTCACAGAAACCGTGAGCATTTCAAGACAATGGATCTCTCTGTCGCTTTGGATGGCTGACGGCGCGGTACTATTGGTTTCACACAAACCGTGAGTAACACCAATAGGAGCAGGAGCCAGGTCCGTGTCGCTTCCGAAATCCGCGCCTCCTCAGGCCTCGGTCGCAGCCGATTTTGCAGCACTCGATGTCGCGCAGCAAGTTGATCTCATAAACGGTGCCAGCGCGATTGACGATCAAGGTCGTTATCTCCCCTGGGACCAAATCCGTTATCGGACGCCACTCCATGGAGTGACGATCCGACAGCATTGGTTTGGCGTGGCCATGGCTCGGCGAGCCTCCGCTCGGACGTTGCCGCTGCTTGGACGTGGGGGGCAGCCGTTCTGGTACTGCAACTCTCAGCCGTTACTGGAGGCGCTCGATCGACTTGAACAGGTGCAACGCAGTCACGTCCTCGTCAACGAGACCTTGATGACGAGCGCAGCGCGAAAGCGTTGGCTACAGCGTGGGATCATGGAGGAATCGATTCAGTCCAGCCAACTGGAAGGAGCCAACACGAGCCGCCAGATTGCCAGTGAAATGCTGCGCGACGGTCGACCTCCTCGCGACAAGAGCGAGCGCATGATTGCCAACAATTTCGCTGCCATGCAGACGGTCGAACAGTGGGCAACGAACGACGAGCCCATCGATCTCGAACACATGCTGGGCCTGCATCGCATCGTGACTGCGGGAACGATGGGTAATGAGCGTGATGCGGGTCGATTGCAGCTACCTGGCGAGGCCCGCGTCTACGTGGTCTCCGGGAGTCACGAGATCGTTCACCGCCCTCCACCTGCCGACGAGCTACCTGAGCGAATGCAGCGCCTTTGCGAATTCGCCAATGGCGGCCTGGAGGCGGAGTTCATGCCGCCGATCATCCGCGCCATTCTGTTGCACTTCATGATCGGCTACGACCACCCATTCGTGGACGGCAACGGCCGTACGGCTCGTGCTCTGTTCTACTGGTCGTTACTGCGATCCGGTTGGTGGCTGGCGCCCTACTTGCCGATCTCACACTTCCTGCTGCGAGCGCCCGCCCAATATTCGCGTGCGTATCAATACGTGACCGCGGACAACAACGACGTCACACACTTCATCCTTCATCAACTCGACATCATGCAGCAGGCGGCGTCCCAACTTGAAGATGATCTACAGCAACAGGCAGCGGCAACGCGCGAGTTGGTCGAGCGTTTAGGAGAGAGTGGTTTCAGCGAACGGCAGCTCGCAATTCTCAACGACGCCTTAGATCAGCCCAATCGAATCTTCACTTTTGCGCAACAGCAAAACGAGCATCGAGTCTCCTACTGGGCTGCAAGGGCCGATCTACAGGATCTGGCAGAGCGGGGATACCTCTTGCGCAAGCGCTCTGGCAAGAAGTTCATCTTCCGGCCGGCTCCAGACCTGCAACAACGCCTCGGCGAGTAGTCTGCAGATGTGAAGGAGTGAGCGATGGCGTCGCGCCGGGAACAAGCAGGGCTGCCAACTGGTCCCGGTAGAAGGGCCCTAGTGCTTGATCTCCTGAAGAAGCAGACTCTTCCTGTGCATCGCAATGAGATAGGCGATTTAGTCGCCGAACATCTGGGCCTTTCCGACGAGCAGCGGGCCATCAGAGAGCCAGCTAAGGGCGGAGGCGACGGCTCAAGAACCTACGTCGCTTGGATGAGCGAATGGGCTTGCAACCACCTAAAGCAGATTGGCGTTTGCGAGCAACCTAGTCGAGGCCTGTATCAGCTGACGGCTGAGGGGCGTGTGATTTCGGCGGAGGAGGTGGAGAATCGTTGGCGGGACTTCCGCCGGCAACAAGTCGGAAGGCGTCAGCAAGAGAGCAGGAATGCGGAGGGGACTGAGCATATCGGAAGAAACGACAGCGACGAGGAAGAGCCGAATGACTGGCGGCAAGAGTTGGTCGATCGGCTCCTGGCGATGCATCCAGACTCGTTCGAACGGTTGTCAGGCCGATTGCTTGAAGCTGCAGGGTTCGATGAGGTTCAAGTGACTGGTCAGGTAGCCGATGGAGGGATTGATGCCGTGGGTGTTTACCGGCCTTCGGGACTGATTTCGTTTCGTACAAGTGTCCAATGCAAACGCTGGCAAGGCTCGGTAGGTCGTGATCGCGTACAAGCGTTTCAGGGCGCAAGTATGCCCAAGAGCGATCGAGGAATCATCATCACAACGGGGACCTTCACAGAGGGGGCAAAGGCGCAGGCCCAGGCTCCAGGGGCTTTTCCTGTTGACCTCATCGATGGAAGTCAGTTGGCAGAGCTGCTCAAGCAATTCAAACTTGGTGTCCATACGACGACCGTAGAGCTAGTCACTGTCGATCACAGCTTCTTCGCAGAGTACGAGGAATCCCAATGAACCAGATGCGTGGTGTTCTTCTTGATGTTCTCGTTGCCTTGATCATTTTGATGGCTGGTGGGGCGATCTTTGCTCGCCTTGCCGGCGTCGAGGAAGGTGAGTCGGCTCCGGCCTGGGTTCAGTTTGCTCCTCTCGTGCTGGCGATGCTCTTTCTTGGGTGGCGGACGGTCCGTCGCAACCGGCTGCGACGAGAGGCAGAGGCACAAGCTGAGAAGGATCCGCTCACCGACCGCCGCGAACTCGAACGCGTCGAAGACCTGCCCATGGACGACTACCAATGGCGCTCGCGCCTGGAGTCTTCGATCCGCAACCTGGGTCGCGACGCCTTTGAACAGTTCACCAGGCGCATGCTGCACGCGATGGAAATCGTCGATCTCGAGGTGGTTCGAGTTGCGTTCGATGGTGCAATCGAGTGCGTGGGGGTCCAGGACGATGAAGAACGCGCCAGCGTCTATGTGATCTGCCGGCGCTCGTTCGGCTCACTCGGCGCCAACCAGGTGCGCGAGATGAAGACCCTGATGGACGGCAAGGCCACAGAAGGACTGTTCATCACGAATGGCGAGTTCTCTTCCTCGGCGATCGACGAAGCCGACGAGGGCGATGAACCGATCGAACTGGTCGATGGCGACGACTTGCTCGATCTGATGCACACGCATCGGCTCGGCTTGATCTTTGACGAGATGGGCAGGGTCACTGCGATTGACGATGAATGGTTCCAGGACCTGGAACGCAACCACCGATTTGCAGATGGAGAATGAACATGGCCGCTGAAGCAACGAGTGAGGCGACCGTTGGTGTCTTGCCTGGCGATGATGCAGCGCCGGAGGCGGTCCACGCCTCGATGGCGGTGCTGCAGGCAATGGAACTGCCGATCGCATTTGAGGTAATGCCGGACGGCGTTGACCTGACCCGCGAGATGTCTCGCGAAGAGGGCGAGAAGCTTGTCATCGATACGGCCGAGCGATGCGACACCGTGCTCTTCGGATCGACCAGCGGACAGACGCCAGGTGTCGGTTATTTCCGCTGGGGCAAACAGACCTTTGCCAACGTGCGGCCGATCAAGTGGCGACCAGGATTTCGCTCGCCGATGGCGCAACCAGAAGGCATCGACTACATCATCGTCCGTGAGAATCTTGAAGATCTCTACGCAGGCATTGAGGGTGACCTGTCCGAGGTCGCAGCCTCGGGCCTGGCCGACCGGCCGCGCTTCGGCGGCGTTTCGCGGACTCAGGTACCCGGCGGGTTTGGACACTTTGCCGAGGCTGAGGGCCGCTATGCGATCAAGTACTTCACGCGCGCGAATGTCGAGCGGGTGGCGCACTTTGCCTGCCGCCTGACTCAACAGCGCAAGGCTGAGGGTTACGCAGGCAAACTGACCTGCTCGGCCAAGACCAATGTGCTGGCCAAGACCGACGGATGGTTCGTCGAAATCGCGGCCGAGGTCGCCTCGGGCTATCCCGACATTGAGTTTGAGTCATTCATCGCCGACGACTTCGCCCGCCGGATCGTGGCATCACCAGATGAACTCGACGTGGTGCTGCTGCCCAACCTGTACGGCGACATCTTCTCGGACGAGGGCGCGGGCACGATCGGCGGGCTTGGTCTGGCGCCATCCGGCTGCTTCGGCGAGGACTGGGCCTACTTCGAGTCCGTCCACGGGACCGCCCCTGATATCGCCGGCATGCACCGGATCAATCCGACGGCGACGATGCTCTCGGCCGTGATGATGCTGCACCATCTCGGACTGCACGAGCAGGCGTCTGGGCTGGAACGCGCGATCGATGCGGTCTACCAGGCAGGAGAGCGCCTGACGCCGGATCAAGGCGGATCGTCGAGCACCGAGGATTTCGCTCAGGCGGTGATCGACGCACTGTAGGCGATTGCTTGGCGGGAGCGCATGGGAGTCGAACCCACCCGAGACGGTGCGGACCGCCCCGCATCAGTGTTGAAGACTGTGGAGGACACCGGTCCCCTTCCGCTCCCAACCTCCTCCTAGGCTAGCGCCAGCGCCTCAGCACGAGGTCCAACCCTCGTCGAAACCCTGATTTCCGCCGCGCTACCACCAATTCCCCCGAGCCACCTTCAATTCCCCCTGCTTACCCAGATTCAATTCCCCCGCGCATGCGGGGGTCTGTTCCCTCTGGCGACCCGACGAGCGACGAGATCTAGCACCTCGCTACGCGCTTCACGTCACAGCAGACTGGGATAGAGGTCACGCCATTCTGGATTCATATCATTGATCAGCTTTTCCTTTTCCGAACGACGCCATTTCTTGATCCGAAACTCTCGAACGGCCGCATCCTCTAACGAAGCATGCTCCTCGTACCACATCAAGCGCTTCACTCGGTAGCGAGCGGTGAACCGACTGCCAATTCCCTGTCGGTGCTCCCAGACTCGACGGATCAGATCAGATGTTGCCCCGATGTATAGCGTGATCTTCCCGCTGTCAGGTTGATTGCCCGCGAGGACGTACACGTAGAATCCGCCGTGGTTTTGCATGCTGTCCTCCTGTGCGGCGGGGAGGTTGGGCTGCTGAGAGGAGGGGCAGACCCCCGCATTCGCGGGGGAATTGTAGAGTCGCGCAGGGGAATTGGGGGGTAGTGCGAGTCGGTGAGGTTTTACCCCACGTACAGATCCACCGATGCTGGCTCGACCTTGGCTTCGAGTTCCTGCCTGAACTCTGCCCACCGATCTTCGTAGTTTGATCGGCGGAAGGTGGCGTGGAGGCTGGCGGTTTCGGCGTTTTGTGTCATCGATGCTGTCTTGAATCCCTTGAGATTTGCGCTCAGGAACTGTAAGAGCGCCGCCTCGTGCTCGGCGTAATCCGTGGCTGACATGGTGATGATCAAGTCGCGACTTCCGGCTCCTAGCCCTCCTAGTCCGGTGCCCGAGAAGATGCGCTGCCCGACGAGCACCAGCGCGACTGCAGCGAAGAGGATGCCGATCAGTTCGTAGTTGTAGGTCGCCGCTCCGATCGATGATGCGATCACAACGAGCAGGTAGCCAATCTCGGCCGGGTCTTTGATCGGTGTGCGAAATCGGACGAATGAGAGCGCGCCCAATAGTCCGAGCGAGAGCGGGAGCGACCATTGAATGGCGATAAAGAGCAGTGTGATCGCAGGTCCGGCGAGCAGGAAGACGCGATGAATCCCTGCTCCGCGCTGCCAGTCGCGGTAGAAGATGAGATACAGCGCATATGTGGCGATCGACGCCGCCAGGGACACGATCATGGCGAGGAGATACTCCTCGAGCGCGATCTCCGAGGTTGGGCCAAGAATCTCGGGCCACTCGATCAGGACGAAGGGCATGGGCAGCTCCTGAGGTGGGGTTCTGATTATCTGACAAAGGTGCGATCGCGGCCGTACAGCAGTTCGATGGCGAGCGCGTACTTGGAGTGTGCTGACCGGTGCAGGCCGAGCTTACCCAGATGAGCGACGTGCAAGGGAAGCTCGCCGCTTGTCTTGAGCTCCAGCACGGCGCCGTTGGGGACCGGCAGCCAGACCGGAGCGCCTCGGGTACTCGCCGCTCGAACCTGCGTATCCAGTGAAGCTCGCAGCAGACCGTCTGGCGATTGCCAGCGAATCCGTTGGTAACGAACGAATGCGACCGGCTCGACGGTCGGGTCGATCGACGGTGCCGCTGCTTCGCTCATGTTGCGCAGCCAGCGAGCGAGCTCAGGCCGGTCGGGTAGTACCAGTCCGAGTTGATTGGCGATGCCTGAGATTGGATAGCGGGCACGCAGCTTCTGAGTTCGCATGCCGGCGCGGGACTTGAGCTCGATCCAGACGCCGGCATATGGGTCGACCGGGTCGCCGTACCAGCGCAACCGGAGCTTCTGCTTGCCAAACTCGCCGTCAACCGACTCCTGGTAGGCGTCGAGCTGTGCTGTGTCGTAGTAGCAGCTCGTAATCACGCCGAAGGGATACTGCGGGTCGCGCGGCAGCCGAGCATCGATCCAGGCGGTCAGCAGCGCCGCTCGGGCGTCCGGCAGCGGATACTTCCGCTCTTCGCGCGATCCGTCCGAAGCGGAGGGTGGGGAACTTATCCCTCTCGTCGGTCTGGGCAGCGTCACAGACATACAGGTAGGCTAACTCCTTGTTGACGCCACACACGGGGATCGGGCATCTGGATGAATCGCCGCTCGGCAATGTCACTGGCAGTGGCAGTCGCTGTGATTGTCGGCGCGGCGGTGTTTGCGTTCATTGGCGAAGCACAACCGGCCAGAGTGCCCTCTAATGCGGCCGAGTCGACGATCGGCGTCGATCAACAGCGCAGCGATCCGTTCGACACCGTCTTCGACATTGACACGGTGCGGACCTACAACATCGTCATATCGGAAGCATCATTGGCCCGATTGAACGCCAATCCGACAGCCGAACAGTATGTCGAGGCGGCCGTCGAAATCGATGGCCAACGCTACGAGCCGGTCGGCGTTCGCTACAAGGGATTCTTCGGCGTCTTGCGATTCTGTTTCCAGAATGGCCGCCAGGTCTGTCCCAAGTTGTCGTGGAAGCTGAAGATGAATCACTATGAACCGAGTCTCCGCTATCACGGTTTGAAGCGTCTGAATTTTCACGCCATGAACGGCGACGAGTCGCAGATGCGCGAGATCCTCAGCTACCAGGTCTTCCGCGATTCGGGCACAGCGGCCCCGCGTTCGGTCTATGCCGAATTGCAACTGAATGGCGAGCCGTTGGGTCTGTTCACCCTGACCGAGGACATTGACGACCGGTTCATCGCCGATCGCTTCCGTGATCGCGGTCGCGGCGTGTTGTTCAAGGAGATCTGGCCGGGCAATATCGACAACCTGTGGGCCTTCCAGGAGACGCTGTCGGACGCTGTAGCTCGCGGCCCGCGCGACACGTCGCAGCTTGAGGCGTTTGCTGAAGCGCTGGAGACGGCAGAGTCGGAAGAGGCGCTCTATGAGGCGCTTCTGGATCACCTGCATGACGAGCAGGACATCTTCAACTACCTGGCGGCTGACCGATTAACCGACAATTGGGACGGCATCGTGGCCTGGTATTGCGTGCCGGTCTGCGGTAATCACAACTACTTCTGGTACCAGGACGCGTTGTCGGGGGGATTCACGTTGATTCCCTGGGATGTCGAGCACACCTGGCGCTCGCCCAGTCCGATCCGCACTGCCTACCAGATGCCGGATTGGGATGAACTGGATCGAACCTGCCGAATCCGCAAGGTGTTCTTCGATATCGACGCTCGCGCTCCGCATTGTGATCCAACCATGTACGCCCTCGTCACGATGGGTTGGGAACGCTATATCGAAGCATCCCGCGAACTGTTGCGCGAGACGATCTCGGTGGATCTTATGCATCAACGGGTGGATGCGTTGGCGAAGATGATCGACAAGCACATTCTGGCCGACGGGAAGGGTCCGGGTCACGCCACATGGCGGCAGGCTGTGGACCGATTGCACGACGAGATTGACGATCGCTGGCAGTACATTGAGGCGAAAATCGACGCGTGGGACGCGAACGCGGACTCGAGCCGGAGGGAGCCATCCGATGGTTGACCTGATTCTCCGTGGCGGCACAGTGGTCGATGGTACGGGTGGAGGGGCATTCCCAGCCGATGTCGCGGTCGAAGGCGATCGGATTTCGGCGCTTGGGGATCTTTCAGGATTGACAGCAGCTCGTGAGATCGATGCGACCGGACTGGTCGTCGCTCCCGGATTCGTCGACACCCATGCGCACTCGGACGGGGTCCTGCTGCGCGACGCAGTCCATGCGCATGGTCTGGTTCAGGGGGTGACGACTGAGTTCATCACCCAGGACGGCCTGTCCTACGCCATGTTGTCGGGTGACAATCTGCAGTTCTATGGACGCTACATCGCCGGTCTTTACGGTCCGCCTCCAACCGACCTGGACATGTCCTCGATGGCCGCGTTTCGCTCGCACTACGACGGCAAGGGATGCAACGTCGCCGTGCAGGTTCCGCATGGACCCGTCCGACTGGAAAGCGTCGGCTTCGAGGACGTCCCGCTACAAGGCGCCGGACTGTCAAATGCTGAGCGAATGGTCGCCGAAGGGATGGAACAGGGTGCGACCGGCTTTTCGACGGGCCTGTCGTACTACCCGAACTCATACTCGGACACCGATGAGTTGGTAGCGCTCAACCGTGTCGTCGCGTCACACGACGGCGTCTATGTGACGCATATCCGCAATCACAACGACGACCGAGCGCCCGATGGATCGGGCATCGTCGAAGCGATGAATATTGGTCGTCGTAGCGGGGTCAAGGTCCACATCTCGCACTACCGCACCTTTCCGACCAACGCCGGACAGATCGACGTGATCATGTCCGAAGTCGACAAGGCCAAGGCGGAAGGCGTCGACGTCACGCTCGAGTGCTACCCCTACGCTGCCGCGGCGACCGTCCCGGGATACTTCCTTCGCGGCGAGTGCCATGTCGGCGGTATCGACCGGTTGCTCGATCGGCTCGGTGACCCGGCCTGGCGCGATCGGTTGGTTGACTCGCTGGAGAACCTGTTCCCCGGACGCAGTGACAGCGCCACCTGGACCTGGATCGGCGCCGACCATCTCAAGCACCTCGAAGGCGTGTCCTTCGCCGACGCCGCGACTGCCATGGGCGTCACGGTCTCAGAAATGACCTTGACCGTGATGCGAGAGTCAGGGTTGCAGTGCGGTTTCCGCGACGGCATGCCGGCCAGCGCGTCGTTGGTGCGCCAGGTCGAGGCCGACGTGATCGCACTGCTCTCGCGCGACGACTACATGGTCGGCTCGGACGGCATCCCCTTCGACGAGGGGATCCCACATCCCCGCGCCTACGGGACGTTCCCGAGAATTCTGGGTCGCCTCCGCCGACGCCTGGGCGTGTCGCTCGAACATCTGGTGCGAGGAATGACATCGCTGCCTTGCGAGCGATTTGGGCTCACTGATCGAGGCGTCGTCGCCGAGGGCAAGTTTGCCGACCTCGTCGTGTTTGATCCGGAGACGATCATCGACACGGCCGACTTCAACGACCCGCGAACGTCGCCGGCAGGAATTCCCTACGTCGTGGTGAACGGTCAGGTCGCTGTGGATGGTGGCCGTCCAACTGGTGTGCTGGCCGGTCGGTCGATTCCCTGAGTGTTCTGCACACTTCAACGTTCAAGGAACCGAGTATTCGACAACGTATCGAGAGAACACGTCATACCCGCGCTCCGTCGCGGGTATGACGTAGAAGAAGTCCTACTCAACCACCCCGTCGACCATTAGTTGATGAAACTCTGCCTCGCTATAGCCGCACAGTTCCCGGTAGACGTATTCAGAATCTTCACCCAACAGGGGTGAGCGTCGAGGCATCGGTGGCGGTGTGGCGCTGAGACGCCAAGGTGGGCTTTCGTAGGACATCTCTCCGATTATTGGATGGTCGCTCGCCCACCAGTGGTTGCGATGGGCGAGCTGTGGGTCCTCGTGGACATCGCGCACTGTGGATGCTCGATGGGCTGGGACTCCGACAGCCTGGAGTTCCTGCTCGACTTCGTCAACGGTTCTCTGCGATGTCCAGCGAGTCATGCCGTCATCGAGTGCGTCCTGCGCGGCCAGGCGTCCAGTGGCATGACAGAGTTCGTCGGACTCAAGCCAATCTTGTCGATCCATGATCAGCGCCAGGCGTCGCCATTGGTCGTCCGAGGTCACGGCGATCGCGACCCAACGGTCGCTACCGGTGTGGTCGTCGGCGCAGGGATACACGCCGTGCGGGGCAAAGCGCAGGTCTCGGTTGCCGAGCGGACTCGCGACTCGGCCCGTGTTGGCTGCGTCCACCACTCCGGCATCCAGAACCAGGGTTGAGGCTTCGAATTGGGAGAGGTCGATGTATTGGCCCTCGCCAGTGCGGCGGCGATGGTCGAGCGCGGCCAGGATGCCGATGATCGCGACGTGGGTCGCGACCCAGTCGGTGTAGGCGACGCCCGTACCGACCGGCGGCAAGTCGGGCCATCCCGTGACCCCGGTCACGCCAGCGGTCGCTTGCAAGGTGAGACCGAAGCCTCGGAACCGCGCGTGCGGTCCGGTCTGGCCCTCCATCGACATCGAGCACATGATCACGTCGGGTTTGATCTTGCGGACTTCCTCGTAGTTGAGGCCGAGTCGGTCCATGAATCCCGGCGCAAACGACTCAGTCACGATGTCGGCGTTGGCGATCAGGCGCCGCGCAACTTCGGCGCCACGTTCATGGGCAAGATTGATCGCCACCGACCGCTTTCCGCGATTAAACTTGGCGAAGTACGACGAGGCGTCAAGCGAGTAATCGCCGGCGGGACGGGGCCCGCCGGATCGGAACGTGTCGGGACGGCGCGATGACTCCACCCGGATGACTTCAGCGCCGTGAAAAGCCATCTGCATGGTCGCGTTTGGTCCGACGCCGACCCAGGCGAAGTCGGCGATGCGGACGCCGTCGAACAGGTGCGCGCCAGGAATCTCGTTGCTGGTCATTGGAAGGAGGAATTCCTAGCGTCGTTGGAAGCTTGGGTCGCGGCGCTCCTTGAACGAGCGCGCGCCCTCACCGGCGTCGAGCGAGTTTCGCAGCCATGCCTGGTTGAGTTCCTCCAACTGCGCTTGCTGGGTGGCGTCGTTGTTCAGGGCGGCGTAGATCGCGCGTTTGGTCAGACCCATCGCCCAAGGCGCGCCCTGCGCGAGCCGATCGGCCAAGGCCAGGGTTTCGCCCATCAGGTCGTCGTGGGCGACGACCCGGTTGGCAATTCCCAGTTCCAGGGCGCGGCTTGCGTCGATTGGATCCGAAGTCCAGAAGGCCTCCAGCGCTCGCGAGTGACCAACGAGTCGTGTCAGGGTCCACGAGGCTGCCCAGTCCGGACCCAATCCGATTTTGAGGAAGCCGGGATGGAAGCGGGCGTTCTCCGACATGATGCGAATGTCAGCGGACAGCGCAATCGCGAATCCCGCGCCGGCGGCGGCTCCGTTGACGGCAGCGATCACCGGAATCTCCAACTGCTGGAGTTCAGCGGTGAATCCGTAACGCAGTTCCGTAGAACCGAGACCCGGTTGCGATTCAGCGGCGACACGTTCCTCGCGATTGGAGAGATCGGCGCCCGAACAGAATCCGCGCCCTGCGCCAGTGATGATGAGCGCGCGCGCGTCTGGATCGGCCTTAAGATCGACGACCATCTCACGCAGACCGGTGCGGATGCGGCCTGAGAGCGCATTGAGCACTTCAGGTCGGTTGAGCGTCGCGACGACGACGCCGTTGGATCGCTTCTCGATCAGTAGGTGGTCTTCGGACATGGTCAGACTCTTTCAGTTTGCGATGGGCTCGTTGACGGTAGGATCTCTTCGTTGTGTTGGCCAGGCGTGGGCGCGGGACGTGAATGCCAAGGTGTCGCCGACATCTTCAGTGGCGCGCCTGGAACCTTGAGGTGTCCCAATGCCGGATCATCGACCTCGGTGAAGAAGGCGCGGGCGGCGAGCTGTGGACTGTCGACGATGTCCTGCATCGTATTGACCGGACAGATCATGACGTTGAATTGCTGTCCCGATTCATACAATGCCTGCGCGCCACGTGTTGAGAAAAAGGCTTCGATTTCCGCTTCGAGTTCGGCGACTTCTTCGCTGCTCGGGGTGCGGTCACCGGCGATGGGGATGTTGGCCCAGTATTCGGCGTCGAACTGCGGATCGCCATGCTCGGCGGTCATCCAACGATGCAGGGACTGAATCGAGGCGGGTACGCGGACAAAGGCGACGTAGCCGTCGGCGCAGGGATAGATGATCCGTGTCGCCCGATCAGCGAAGGCGCGAGCACCGCCTGCACGTTGGGTGACGATCCCATCCATCTCCCAATAGAGCCGTGCATTGCCCAAGGTGTTGGCCATCGCCGCTTGCATGGAGACGTCGACATGCTGTCCGCGCCCGGTCAGGGTTCGAGCGTGGAGCGCGATCATCGCGGCCGATCCCGCATTGAGCGCGGTGATGTTGTACGCCTGCTCGACCGATGGTCGCAGCGGCGCGCGCTGCGGATCGCCGACGAGGGAACTGAGCCCCCCGGAAACATGTCCGATCAAATCCGACGCTGCCCACATCGACTTGGGTCCATCCTGACCAAATGGGGTGATAGAGACGTAGATCAGTTGGGGGGCTCGTTCGCGCAGGTCGGCGTAGCCGAGTCCCCGCGCGGCCATTGCACCCGGTGCGTCCGATTCAAACAGGAAGTCGGCGCTCTCGCACATGGTTCGCAATCGTTCGCGGTCGGCATCGCCGTCGAGATCGAGTATGACCGAGCGCTTGCCTGCATTCATCTGCGCCCAGTAGAGCGAGGAGTCTTGATCCTCGCGCAGCATGGGACCGCGCCGACGCGAGGGATGTCCGCCGGGCGGCTCGACGCGAATCACGTCAACGCCGAGTCCGGCCAGCACCATCGTTGAGAGTCCGCCGATTTCGGCCGTGAGATCGATGGCTGCGTAGGGGCTTAACGCTCCGTCAGTTGTCTGGGACATACGCAGTACGGTACGACACGTGGTGTTGATGCGCGTCGGTGTATCTTCATTCTCTCTGAATGGAACGGAAATTGTCGTGAGTACCTCGGACACCCGATCGCCGATCCGCGCGGCGATCATCAATGTGACAGGGTATGTCGGCGCTGAGCTTTCGCGTCTGTTGGCTCAGCATCCGGCGGTGGAGATTGTCTGTGTGACCGGTCGTTCTGAGGTGGGCAAGCGGTTGCCCGAGGTGTTTCCCCACTTGTGGTCGCTCGATCTGCCGATTGTGGCCGAGGTTGAGGACGATGTCGACGTGATCTTCTCCGGATTGCCGCACGCGGCCGCAGCCGAGCGCCTGACGCCGTTCATTGAACGTGGCACGCCCGTGATTGATGCGTCGGCGGACTTTCGCCTGTACGACGAAGCGACGTATGAGCAGTGGTACGGCGAGCATCCGTCGCCGCAACTGCTGGAGCAATCGGTGTACGGGCTGCCGGAGTTGCACCGCGAGGCGATCGTGGAATCGCGACTGGTCGGCGTACCGGGCTGCTACCCAACGTCGGCGATTCTGGCCCTGGCGCCGCTGGCCGCGCAGGGCTGGCTCGATGGTCGGACCGTCGTTGATGCCAAGTCGGGAGTCTCGGGTGCGGGACGCGCGCTGAAGATCACATCGCATTTCTCCGAGGTTGATTCCAACTTTTCCGCATATGGACTCTCGGGACACCGGCATCAGCCGGAGATGGTCCAGGAGCTATCGACGTTGCAACAGGCCACCAAGAGTGAGGCTGAGTTGAGCGTCACGTTTGTTCCGCATCTCGTGCCGATGACGCGGGGCATTCTGGCGACTTGCTATCCGTCGATCCAGGGCGGCGCGCTGCCGGAGAACTCGGAAGCGCGTGCCGAGGCGTTACGCGATGTGTATGAGTCGTACTACGCCGAGGAGCCGTTTGTTCATGTCGCGCCCAACGCCCCTTCGACCAAGCAGACGCTCGGCTCGAACGCCTGCATCGTGTATCCGATGGTCGATCCGATGACCGGCGAGGTGATGGTGATCAGCGCGATCGACAACCTGGTCAAAGGCACAGCGGGCGCAGCCGTGCAGTGCTTCAATCTGATGTTCGGTATCCCCGAGGAAGTCGGACTGAGCAAGATTGGCGTATACCCATGAGCGCGACACATGACTCATTGGGAGCCAACCCGGCCGCCGAAGGGGCTGTGACCCGAGCGCAAGGATTCTCGGCTTGCGGGTTTACGGCAGGTATCAAGGAGTCCGGACTACCCGATCTGGCCATGCTGGTCTCTGATCGGCCCGCGACGGCGGCCGCCGTCTACACACAGAACCAGAGCACGGCTGCGCCGGTTCACGTCAGCAAAGTGCATTCGAAGAACGGGTCGCTACGAGCGGTGGTCGTCAATTCGGGTAACGCCAACTGCGCGACTGGCGAGCAAGGCATGGCCGATGCTCGGGAAATGACCCAACTGGCAGCCGAACGCGTCGGCTGCATTGCCGAGGATGTCTTCGTTAACTCGACCGGCATCATTGGTCATTACCTGCCGATGGAGCTACTGCGCAGTGGCATCCTGCAGTTGGAGCCACGGGCAGATGGCGGAGCTGAGTTTGCTCGCGCAATCATGACGACCGACACGTTTGCCAAGGAGGCGGTATCCACGTTCGAGGCGGGCGGCGTGACTTACACGGTCGGCGGCTGCGCCAAGGGCGCGGGGATGATTCATCCCGATATGGCGACGATGCTGGCGTTTTTCACGACCGATGCGCCGATTGGGGTGGATGACCTGGATTCAGCTTTCCGATATGCCATGGATCGATCGTTCAACATGGTCACGGTCGATGGCGATACGTCGACAAACGACTCCTCGGTCATTCTGGCGAACGGCGCTGCCGGCGGCCCGGCGCTCTCAGGCCCAGGCTTGGACGCGTTCGCTGAGGCGCTTCTGGATGTCTCGACCAGAGTGGCCAAGATGATGGCGCGCGACGGCGAGGGCGCGACGAAGCGGATTTCAATGACCGTGTCGGGCGCGAAGTCGTGGAGCGACGCTCGCGATGTGGCTCGGACCATCGTTGTCTCGCCGCTGCTCAAGGCCGCGCTGAGCAAGTACGACCCCAATTGGGGCCGGATCCTGATGGCCGCAGGACGTGCCGGGGTGCCTTACGACCTCGATCGTGTGCGAATCTGGATTTCGGATCTGTGCGTATTCGAAGGCACAGCCACTGGCGTACCGGAGGAAGAGGCGTCGGCGAAAACGCAGGGGGACGAGGTGTTCCTGAGGATGGATCTCGGCCAGGGCGACGCCGAAGCAACCGCCTGGGGCTGCGATCTGACCGAGGAGTACGTCCGCTTCAACGCGGATTACGTGACGTAGGCATCCAACAACGCCGCTCGATACGCTGTATGTTCTAGCTGCGATTTGCTTCAGGAGATTGACAGTGGCGCTATTCATCCCAGGGATCCCGAAGTCGACTCTTCCACCGGTTCAAATCGGAGATGACCTTTGGGATGCAAACTCATGGGCTGAGCTCCAACGCCGGATCGAGCGCTCTCAATCAGGCGAAGACAAAGTCATCAGCGACGAAGAGCTTGTGCTGGAGATCGCCATGACTAGCGACCAGCTGATTCGCGAAACCGGCTTGAGCGACGAAGATATCGAGCGGGATTTTGGTATGAGTCGCGAGGAGTTAGCCAACGCGCTTGGATTGCCTCGCGATGACGAGCGGATGTCTGCCTGAGCAACGTGCCGTTCAAGGTTGGCTACGACGACCACATTCCACGAGATTTCAAAGACCTACCGGCGACGGAACAAGTCTTCTTTCGAATGCTCGTTGGTAGTTTTCGACACGACCGATGGCTTGAGGGGCGTCCAGTCCCTGCTCCTGCCTCTCCAGGCACTGAGCTGATGGAACTCAAGAACGGACCGATCCGGCTGGTTTACGAGCTCAATCGCGCCGAAGAATCTGTGTTCATCCACGCGATTGTTCACGAGTGATCCTTTGGGAAGGCGCTATTGCAACGGCAATGGCGATTGCCACCATGGCGGCTTGCTGCTGACTTCGATCCTGGTGACCCACTTGACCCAGTGGTAACCCCGATGACCCGGAGCGACGAGGCGCATGGGGAATCCGTGGCCTCTCGAGAGGGGCTCGCCCGAGATGTGGGTGGCGAGCAACAACTGGTTGGCGTCGGTCATCGGAAACCGTCGATTGAAGCCGGTTGCCGACTCGATCACGATGCTCTCCGCGTGTTCGTTAGGAGCGGCGACTGCAATCACGTCGGACAGGCGCACTCCGCTCCATTCCTGGACCGTGTACCACCCGCCGGTGCAGTCGAGGGTGGCGATGGTTCGGTGGTTGGCGATGTCCAGGATGGTTTGGTAGCTGAGACTGGCTGGTGTGCCGACCTCTCCCTGGACAGTGAGCCGCCAGTCGTTGACGTCGATTTGCTGCCGGCTGTCGAACAGCCATTGTGTCACCGGATGTGCGTTGCCCCGTCCGCTGGCCTCTTCCCGAGAACCAGTGAATCTTGGCCGTTTGCCAGCCACCGAAGCCGCTGCCGAGGCTCCCTGCCAGAGCAACAGTCCGCCTAGTCCCACGCCGAGCAGACGCAGCGCAGCTCGGCGGTTGGTGAAGTCTGTCGTCTTGACCCGTCGCGGCCAACGCATGGCAGCGTGTGCCATCAGCGGGATGGTGAGTGCGAGGCCGAGGGTCGTGTGGATCACGAGTAGGCGCACATTCCCGTAGAGCGGGATTTCGATTCCGCCCCGACCGATGATTGCCCAGAGCGTTCCCGTGGTCAGTACGCCGACGAACAACAAGACCAGGACGACTGAGCCGATCGTTTCCGACACGACCCCTCGCCGACGGAATGAGCGCAGGACGATGCGGTACTTCCAGATGACCAGCCCAACCAACGAGAATCCGGCGATCCCGTGCAGCCAGAAGATCCATTCAGCGTTGGGACGTCCAACTGTGAACGAGATCAGCCCCGACAGCAGCTCGATGCTGAGCAGGAAGAGGATCGCATGGTTGGTCGCGCGGGCGCTCATAGGGCGACGGTATCGGGTTCGCAATGCAGTCCGACTGCAATCCGTGGGATAGGCTTGCATCCATGACTTCCGCTACCCAGAGTCTCGGCCCGGTCGTGATCAAGATCGGCGGCTCGACGCTTGGTGAACATGACACCTCGCTGTCGGACTGCGTCGCCCTACATCGCGAGGGTCGGCCGGTGGTCGTTGTCCACGGTGGCGGCGCGGCCGTGACCGACTGGCAGCGTCGACTCGGCGCTGAGGCGGCGTGGGTGGATGGGCTGCGATCTACGACACCGGAGTCGTTGGAAGTGGTGGTAGCGGTGCTGGCCGGATTAATCAACAAAGAACTGACGCGGCGGTTGCAGGAGCTGGGTGCTCCGGCGATTGGCCTGAGCGGTGTCGACGGCGGCACACTGCATTCGCCAATCTCGACGAGAATTGGACTGGTGGGCGAAACGCCGCGCTGCAACCCTCGCACACTGCAACGAATTCTCGACGCCGGCCTGCTGCCGGTGCTCGCACCGGTCGGGTTGGCGGACGATCTGTCCACGACCCTGAACATCAACGCCGACGCTGCGGCCGGTGCGGTGGCGAGCGCGCTTGGAGCTTCTGCCTTGATCTTTCTGACCGACGTTCCGCAGGTGCTGGACGGTGACGGGGCGGGAATCGCATGCCTGAATGACGCACGACAACGGGAGTTGACCGAGTGCGGAGTGATCGCCGGCGGAATGTTGCCCAAGTTGCGCGCCGGGCGTGAGACGGTTGGCACGGGCGCTGAGGTCCGTATCGTGGATGGCAGACAACCGCAAATCGTCCGCGCAGCCGTTGATGGCGCGGCAGTGGGAACGGCCCTCGTATGAAGTGGTCCCCGTGGATTCATCGCAGCCAGGGTGGCTGGCGTAACGGCAGCGACGGTCCGCAAGACGTGCCGCCATCGGATGAAGGTCGCTCCGGCGAACTTGGTCCGCCGCCGCCAGTCTTCCGTGAGGGACTCGGTGGAGGCGGCGGCGCTGGCGCCGACGAGCCGCCTCCGTACACCGCCGCCGAGGGCCAGCCACCTGAAGGCAACCGCACCTGGCCACGCGTCGTCGTCGCCGGCGTTGCCCTGCTGGTGCTGCTGATCCTGCTCAACATCGGCATCGACATCTACGTCGATCGACTCTGGTTCGACAACGTCGGTTACCGCGGTGTGTTTGACCTCCGCGTCGTGACGCAGGTCTGGCTATTCGCTGCAGGCGCAGGAATATCGTTGATGGTGCTGGGCCTTTCGTATGCGGTCGCCTGGCGTATGCCGGTCGAGGCGATGGCGCCGGTGGTCGACGATCCTCGACTGACACGCGTGATTCACATGATCGCCGCTGTGGCGATGATTCTTCTGGCGATCATCTTCGGTTCGGTGGCCGCAGGGCAATGGGAGCTCATCCTCCAGTATCTGAACGCCAAACCGTTCGGATCGACAGACCCGCAGTTTGGCCAAGATCTCGGCTTCTACATCTTCGAGCTCGAAGCACTTCAGTTCATGAAGGGCTGGGCGACCGGCCTGGCGATCATGACGATGCTTTCCACGGCCGCGACCTACGGCGTGCGGCTGATGATGCATCACGGCAACGCGCAGTCAACGCTCGGGGTGCGCATCCACCTGGCAGTCACCATCGCGATGGTGATGGCGTTGTTCGTCTGGAGCTACTGGCTGGCCCGCTTCGAGCTGGCACTGAGTCCGAGCGGATTCGTCTACGGTGCGACGTTTACTGACGACAACATCCGCTCACCAGTCCAAATCGTCAAGATGGTTGCGGCCATCATCGTCATCCTGGGCGTGCTGTCGTGGCCGTTCCACGAGCGGCTGCGATTTGCGATCGGACCGATCGCGATCCTGATTCTGGTCTCGATCGTCGGTGGCGCGATCCTGCCGGCTGCTGTTCAGCGATTCACCGTCGAGCCGAATGAGCTCGAACGGGAGACGCCGTACATCGAGCGCAACATCGCCGCGACGCGAGACGCATTTGCGCTGGACGAGATCGAGGAGCGCGAATTCAACGCCGACGATGCCGTTGATGAAGGTGATTTACAACTCAATCCCGAGGCGTTGCTCAACGTCCGCCTCTGGGATCACCGTCCGCTGAACGACACGCTGAACACCATCCAGACCATTCGGCCGCTGTACGTGTATCCGGATGTCGATGTCGACCGCTACATGGTGGGCGGCGAGGAGCACCAAGTCTTCCTGGCTGCTCGTGAACTTTCCCAGGCGAATTTGCAATCGACGCAGCAGGGATGGGTCAACCGGCGCCTGCAGTTCACGCACGGATTCGGTGTAGTGATGACACCGGTCGATGAGGTGTCGCCGGCAGGCGAGCCGGTCTTCTGGGTCTCGAATATTCCCCCGGAAGTGATCGAGGAGACGTCGTCGGGACCGATCGACCTGGAGATCGTCGAGCCGAGGATCTACTACGGCGAAGTCACCGACTCCTACATCATCGCCAACAGCCGCACCGAGGAGTTCGATTATCCGCTGAGCGGAGATGAATCGACCGGTGAACTGGATCAGGCGACGACCCGATACTCGGGACTGGGCGGGATCGAGCTGGGCGGGCTCTTCCGTCGCCTGGCATTCGCCTGGTCGTTTGGCGACGCTAACATTCTGATTTCTGGTTCCGTCGATGGCGAAAGCCGGATCCTCTTCCGCCGACTGATCCAGGAGCGCGTGAATGAACTGGCTCCATTCCTACAGCTTGACGCCGACCCGTACATCGTCGTCGGGGAAGACGGCCACCTCTATTGGATCCAGGACGCCTACACGGTCACCGATCGATACCCCTACTCGCAGCCGCATGCCTGGGGCTACAACTACGTTCGCAACTCAGTCAAAGCGGTGATCGACGCCTACGACGGCTCGGTTGACCTCTACATCGTCGACGACAGCGATCCGATCATCCAGGTCTGGCAGGACATCTTCCCCGAGCTATTCAAGTCGGCCGATGAGTTCCCGCTCGACCTGCAGCAGCACTGGCGTTACCCGCAGGACTACTTCCAGATCCAGGCGGACCAATACCTCACCTATCACATCGAGTCGCCGCGCGGCTTGTTCAACCGCGAGGACCTCTGGGCGATCCCGCAAGAGTTGCTGCGCCAGCAGGAGATTGCGGTTGAGCCTTACTACGTGACGCTGCGCCTGCCCGATCAGCCGGAGCCCGAATTCCTGCTGATCCTGCCGTTCACACCTCGCAACCGACTGAACTCGATCGCATGGATGGCGGGTCGCTCCGACGGAGAGAACTACGGCAAGTTATTCGCCTTCCGCTTCCCGTCGAACAAGAACGTCGATGGTCCGAAACAGATTGAAAACCGAATCGACCAGGACGTTGCTGTGTCACGTCAGTTCACGCTGCTGGGCCAGCAAGGATCGGAGGTGATCAGAGGGAACCTCCTGTTCATCCCGGTCGGCGATTCGTACGTATACGTCGAACCGATCTACCTGCAAGCCGAAACCGGACGCTACCCACAGCTCAAGGGGGTGATCGTTGTCAACGGCGACCGCATCGCCTTCGAGGACACGTTCGTCAACGCGGTGCAGGTTGCGTTGGGCAACCGTGCGGCCCAGGGTCTGTCCTTCCTCGGCGACTCGCCGGGTCAGCCCATCACGGAGGACACTGCCGGAGATTCGGATGTCGAAGCTCAGCAAGCGCGGCAAGATCGACAGCCGATCACGCTGTCCGATGACGCGGCAGAACTCACAGCACAAGCCCAAGAGGCCTTCGAGGAGGCGCTGGAGAAGCAGCGTGAAGGAGACTGGGCCGGCTACGGCGAAGCTCTTGATCGGCTAGGCCTGATCCTCGAGCGGTTAGCAGAGTCATCGGAGTAGGCAGCAGCAGCGGCATAGCGACCATGATTGGTACCTCTCCGGTGTTGACCGAGTGACTTCGGTCAGCACCGAGGCTGAGGAAGCGGCCGAAGATGTAATGGGGCTGAGCTGCTTGAGCACGTTCAACGCCTTCTCGACCTACACCTGTGGTCAGGACAGATCGGCATCCGAGTTCTTTGCCCTAGTCTCGAGTCGCGGCGCGACTGCCATCCACCGGTGGAACGAGGCCGCCTGGGTCTGCTACACAGTCGTTGTTGACACCCTTATGCCTGGTTTTACCGACTTCCCCGTTATCGGGAACGAGACCCTCTGTATCAGGTGATAGCATTCGCTCGTCTGGTTCGCTAGGCGGCTTGTCCGCTCGGTGAACCACTGCCGATGTGACGCCCTCGATCGATTCGAGGGCAAGCGACCTACAGAAAGGACGCTGAGATGCAACGATTTGGAATGATGTCGCGAATCGGGGCGGTAGCCCTGGGCCTGGTGATTGCCGCTGCCACGCTGGTATCGGTTTCGGCTCAGGTGGACGCGCCTCCGCACCACTTCTATGGCACGGATGGCACGGCTGGCGACACGATCGGCCTGGTTGACGCCATGGGTAACGAACTCGGTTCGGCCACGGTCGACGAGAACGGCGAGTGGAGCATCAGCGCCTCGGTCGACCCGGACACGGTCAGCTACACGCTGAACGGCAAGTCCGCCGACGCCGACACGACGTCGACCGGCGAAAGCCAGACCCAGGTCTCCGTCACGGCCATGGCCATGGAAGAGCCAGCCATGGAAGACGGCGACGAACTCGCTGGCGACGACGAGGACATGGAAGACCTCGCAGACGATGAGACCCACATGGAAGACGGCGACAGCGATGAGACCCATATGGAAGACGGCGACTCAACTATGGAAGATGCCGATTACCCAGGCGCGGGTAGCGGTGGTCTCGCTGACAACAGCGGTGTCTCGGCCGGCCTGATCGGCTTGCTGATCGCGCTAGGCGTCGCAGCAGTCGCAGGCCTCGGCCTCCGCCGAGTCCGCAACCGCGCGTAGTCTTCGCCCAACCCGACAATCCTGTCCAAATCAGAAGGGGCGGGGCCAAATGGCCCCGCCCCTTCTCGTTGTCCGACCATTTGGACAGTCTTATGTGAGACTGCCTCTGGTTTGCATGTGGGGGACGGCCGTGAGCGGATTGACGCTGTGCCTCCTCCGTCACTTCGTGACACCTCCCCCAAGGGGGGAGGTGTCACGAAGTGGGTCTTAGTCCAGCACTTCTGCCCAGAGGTCGTGTCCCAGCGAATCTGCGATTTCTATGTTGAGGATCTCGCCGGGATTTGCTGCTCCGAGGGCGAAGACCAGACCATCGACTTCGGCTGCTTCTCGGTAGGTGCGTCCGGCGATGACGGGATCGCCGTCCTCGGTGGTTTGGCCGGGTTCGGACTCGACCAGGAGTTGTAGCTCGCGCCCGATCTGGCGCTCATTCTTGCTGGCCGAGATATCGGCAAGCTGCAACATTAGCTCTTCGTGCCGTGCTTGCTTGACGTCTTCCGCAATCTGTACCGACATGTGGGCCGCCGGCGTTCCCTCCTGCGGCGAGTATATGAATGCGCCGGCGCGGTCGAACTCGGCCTCGGCTGCAAAGTCCAGCAGCTCGGCGAACTCGTCATCCGTTTCTGCGGGAAAGCCAACGATGAACGTGGTGCGGATCGCGATGTCAGGCATGGCTGTTCGCAGCCGATCAAGCGTGCCGCGGACCATACCCATGTTGTGCGGGCGCTTCATCCGTCGCAAGACCGATGTCGAACCGTGTTGCAGGGGAATGTCGAGATAGTTGCAGACCTGCGGCGTCTGCGACATCACTTCGACCAGGCTGGGCGTGACGAATCCCGGATACGCGTACATCAGGCGCAGCCAGTCGGCGCCGGATTCGGCAGCGAGGCGCTCGATCAGCCGAGCCAGACCATTGGCGTCGCCCCACTCGGCGCCGTAGGCGGTGCTGTCCTGCGCGACCAGCACGACTTCACGTGCGCCGCGGGCCACGAGATTGCGGGCCTCTTGCACCAGCGCATCCGGCTCGACGCTGCGGAACTGTCTTCCTTTGATGCCGGGGATGTTGCAGAACGTGCATGGCCTCGCGCAGCCGTCGGAGATCTTCAGATAGGCCGATGGGCCGATGCTCAGCGACGTCTCGGGGATATCGCGTTCGGCTTCAACGGTTCCGGCGTGATTGGCGATTTGGTTCCACGCTTCGATGCCGAAGGATGCATCTATGCCATCGATCTCAATGACCTGCTCGTGCTCAATCTGCGACCAGCAACCGGTCACGATCACTTGCTGATTTGCGGTGCGTTCGGCGCCCAGGATCTCGGCGGCCTGGCGTGACTCTTCGCGCGCGTCGTCGATGAATCCACAGGTGTTGAGAATGACCAGATCAGCGTCGGCTCGTTGCTGGACGGCGCGATGTCCCTGCTGTTCGAGCGTGCGTGCGATTCGGTCGGAGTCTGTGGTGTTCTTCGGGCAACCGAGCGTGACAATCTGGTAGCGCATCAGCCGCCTTCGCTCTCAGATTCAGTGGTGATCGTTGATGAGTCGGTTTCCGGGACAGTATCGGCCGCCGGTTCAAGCGAGGTCCCCGGTCGCGGGCCGCGACTGACGACGAGCGTGACTACGGCGTCCTCAGGTGGCTGTGTTCCAGCCGCCGGCGATTGTTCCAACACGGTGCCGAGCGGCGAGTCGTCGTAAATCGACACAATCACATACGGGGCATTGAGCAACTTGATGAAGTTGATGGCCTCGCGGGAGGTGAATGCGCGCAGATCTGGCAGCGGTTCAAAGTCGGCGTCGACCGGCGTCCCGCTGCTGGCTGCCTGCACATCATCGGGCAACTGTCGAATGCCTGGCACTGATTCTTCCGGCTCGACGGGCTCGACTTCGTCGCGCAGGCTGACGACTGCCACGACCGCGCCGATGATGACCAACACGACCACGGCAGCGGCGAGCCAGGGGCCGAGGTGGATTCGCGACGGTCGGAGGTCTTCCCTGGGTCCGGCGCTGCGCTCGGCGGCTTGATAGGACTCGATCGTGTCGTCCGAGAGTTGCAGACCCTCTCCGGGTGCACTGGGCTGGAAGGGGAATCGACTGAGCAGCGGCCCGTCGTCCAGCCCGAGGTACTGCGCGTATGAGCTGAGGAACCCGCGAGCGAACGGGGCGGCCGGCATGCGTCGCCAATCTTCGTCCTCAAGCGCTTCCAGATAGTGCCGGGCGATGCGCGTGGCCTGATGGGCCTGGGCGATGGAGCGGCCGCGGCGGATCCGGGCCTGGCGCAGTTCTTCACCGATGCCGGTGTAGTCGGAGTCGGAGCCCATCATGATCAGGAGTCCGGCATCACGGCGGTCTTGAGCACCGCCGGATCTTCTCGCGCGGTGTAGGACTGGTCAGCGGAGGACAGGGCGAAGCGATGCGAGACGATGCGATCGACAGCCTCGAGTGACGGCAACAGCGCCGCGGTGCGTCGGAACTGGTCGGGGGTGGCGTTCTGTGTCCCGGTCAGCGAGACCTCGCGGTAATGGAGGTCGTTGACATCGACGATCGCCGAGGACTCTGGCGGGAATCCTGCGAAGAGATTGACGCTGCTCTGCCGGCCGGCGACGTTGAGCGCGGTCTCGGTCAGGCCGTTGAGCCCGACGGAGACGATCACGATGTCGCAACCGTTGCCAGCGGTCGCCTCGTCGACGATGGCCTGAAGTTCGTCCGGATCGCCGCCGCAGACTCGGCTCGCGCCGATGTCGGCTGCGGCTTCACGGCGTACGTCGACCGGCTCAGAGACGATGATTTCGCCGGCGCCCAGGGCTCTGGCGAGCAGGACGTGTAGCAGTCCCATTGGTCCAGCGCCGAGTACGGCGACACTGGCGCCTGCGCGAAAGCGGCATGATTCGAGGGAGTTGAGGACACAGGCCGTTGGCTCGGTCAGCGCGGCGCGTCCCCAGTCTGCGCCGTCGGGGAGTTTGACGGCGTGTCCCTGTGCGACCAGCGAGGCGGGCAGCAGGACTTGCTCGGCCAGGCCGCCGTTGGCGTCGTAGCCGAGCGTCTGGCGGGAGGTGCAGCGATTGCGCAGGCCTCGGCGGCAGAACTCGCATCCGCCGCAGGCGATGATCGGGTAGACGGCGACGCCATCGCCGAGATTGAGGTCTGCGACGCCCTCGCCGAGCGCCACGACCTGGCCGGCGAACTCGTGGCCAGGGATGACTCCTGGTTTGGCGTACTTCTCGCCGCGATAGACACGCAGGTCGGAGGCGCAGACGCTGGCTGCACCGACTTCGATTACGACTTCGCCCGGTCCGGGTTGGGGAGACGCGACATCGTCAACCCGGATCACTCCAGGCTGATCAAACACAAGAGCTCGCATGGAAACGCCTATCGCGACATGCGCGCAGGCTAGGGCGTGCGCGCTGGCTCGGGCGGTCGCGTGCGTGGTCGCTGCGCGACGTCGGGGTTTCTCGACGTATGGTATTGCCGCAGCAGTCGCGACTTGCGCCGGGCGGCCGTGTTGGCGTGGATGACGCCTCGCTGGGCCGCACGGTCGAGCGCCTTCACCGCGTGTTGAATGGCGGTATCGGCATCCGTCCATTCTTGCGTGTCGATGGCGTCGTCGATCGCATCAAGCGCCGCGCGCACGGAGCCGCGAGCGAAGGTTCGGACAGGCTTGTTGCGCATTCGCCGCTTCTGGCTCTGGCGCAGGTATTTGATGGCAGCAGCCTTGTTGGCCACGACAACCCCTCTTTCACAATCCATTTCATCGTATCAGCGGATCCGTGAGTGTCTAGGACACTTTTGTACTCCTCCGCTCGGTCGGCCAATAGCCACTCTGGCAGATTTGGCAGGGCAGTCTCGCTGCAGCGCGTCATGAGACTGTCTCAAAAGTCGGATAACGAGAAAGGGCGGGGCCGTTTGGCCCCGCCCTCTCTGATTTGGACAGGACTTGTCCGCTGGTGAGAGCTACGCGCGGTTGCGGACTCGGCGGAGGCCGAGACCCGCGACTGCGGCGACGCTCAGCGCGATCAGCAGGCCAATCAGGCCAGCCGAAACACCACTGCCATCAGCGAGACCACCGCTACCCGTACCCGGGTACTCGGTGTCGCCATGCTCCATCGAACCGTCATCCATCATGGAGTCGCCGTCTTCCATGGACTCGCCCTCCTCACCGTCGAGGTCCTCCATGCTGTCGCCGTCCTCCATCGAGTCGCCTTCGTCCATGGAGTCTTCCATGGCCATGGCGGTGACGGTGACTGCGGACTGGCCAGAGCCGGCGGAGGAGACGTCGGCGTCGGCAGACATGCCGTTGAGCGTGAAGCTCACGTTATCGGCATCGTCACGGTCGACATCGATGTACCAGGAGCCGTCCTCGGCGACTTCTGTCGAGCCGAGGTCATTGCCCATGTCGTCGACTACGCCGATCATGTCGCCAGGTGTCGCACCGGTGCCGTAGAACCTATGCGGAGGTTCCTGCTGAGCACTGGCGAGACTCAACGTTGCAATAGCAACAGCCAGGCCCAACACCAACGCTCCAACCCTCGACATCAGTCTGTGCTGTTTCATCTCAGCATTCCTTTCTCAGGAGTTCTCCCACACCCCTCGACAAGCGAGGGGTGTGGGATCCGATCCCCTCTCCCGCTGGGAGAGGGTTAGGGTGAGGGTCCCCTAGTTGCTGATGTAGAGGATGTCGTTCTCGGCGACCATGAAGTCGCTCGAGCCAGGCACCATCGTGCCGTCAACGACCGAGTAGCGGACCCAGGCGGAGCCGCTCCACAGGTGGATGGCAGTCGCGCCGCGGGCACTGACGAAGCCGAAGATCTCCGAGGCGGAGGTCTCGACACCGCAAGACCACGTCGAGAAACCGGCCAGGTTGCTCAGGCAGGCCACGCTGGCTTCTTCCTCGGCCATTGCTTCGGAGGAGCCAGCGGTGCTGACAATCACGGACACTGCGGTCTGGCTGCCGATCACTGCGCTAACAACGGCAGTACCTTCGCCGGTCACAGTGAACAGAGCAGAGGCGGATCCGCTCTTGGTCTTCGCCTGGAATCCGGCCATGCCGTCTGAACCGGTGCTGGCGTCAGAGCCGATTTGGACGAGGCCGTCACCTGAAACATCGAAGGTCACCAACTGGCCATCAGCGATGTTCTGGCCATCTTCGTCGGTAACCGTCGCGGTCACGGTGATGATGTCACCAATGGTGTCGCTGGTGTCAGAACTGGCAGAGAGGTCGACGCTGGCCGCCGCACCGGAGACCGTCACGGTCGCCGTGTCAGACGAATCGTCAACGCCGGTCAGTGATGCTTCAACCGTGTACACGCCAGGGTCAGCCGTATCATCCACGGTGACCAGGACAACCTTCACGTTCTTGTTGTCGTCCGTCAACTTCTCGGTGCTGGAGCCCTTGGTGCTGGTCTCAGCCTTGACCTTGGACAGGCTGACAGGCTTGCCGTCGGCGTCGCTGACCTTGTAGACGATCGTGCCGATCGTGGCGTCGGAACCGCCGGCGTCATTCGCGCCGAGGGAAATCTCGGTCATCGCCTGCTTGCCCTCTGCGGGCTTGCCAACGCTGACGTCGTCGCCCAGGACGACCACGGACGCGGTACCGGTGAAGACAACATCGAGATCATTGGTCCGAGCGGCCCCGTCGTTGCCAATCACGATGGCGTAGACCGTGACGGTTCCGGGCTTGGCAGGAGCGCCGTGCTTGCCGACCCTGACAAACATCGTTTGTCCGACATCATCGCCTGTAATGCTGATGCTGTTGGTTCCACCGTCAACATTGTCACCTGTCAACTTCTGCAACCCTGCTGCGGTTGTGTCGGCATCAGCGGGAGTACCTGATGCAGTTGACTTGTGAACATCCAGCGTCGCACCTGGCGCAATCACTGTCAGAGTGCTGAGCTGGTCACCGTTGGCCTTGTTGCCCAAGGAGTTGGAGGTCTCGACCTTGAGCCAAACATCGCCGCCTATGGCCGGTTCGACACCGTCTTCGGCAACCACGTCTGACGCAGAGGTCAACGGATCTTCATCGTGCGCGTTGCCCAGCGAGAGCGTGGCCGTGGCCGCGTTCATGCCAGGACTACTTACCTCGAAAGTCGTGCTCGGAGTTAGCGCCTTGGCGGCGGTACTGCCTGACGCAACGTCGACACCATCGCCGTCGTGGTCGTAGGTGATGCGCGCCGAGATGGTGTATTCACGCTCAGTCGTGCCGGCGGGTATAGCGATCATCGCCTCATAAGAGCCCCCGGTTGGGGACTTTGCCAAGGCCCCAGCGATTTCATCTACTTGATTTTCAGTGGGGAAGGTGCCGTTATCGAGTTCACCCGAGACGCGCACCCATTCAAGTGTGGCAGCCCCGCTGGCATCAGGCTCGATGGTCTTCAGCGAAATTGTGACCTTCAGATCAGTTCCGGCCTTGACGATCTTGTCCGAATCGTGGACTCGGATCGAAGCGGTGGGGTTCAGCTTCGTCACGATCGGGGTAACAGTGCCGTTCGGGGTGACGCTGTACCAAGCATTGTGGTTTGCTTGGGTGCAAGGGATGTTCTGTGTGTCAGGGAGACTGTCAGCGTCGCCCTGCATGCCTGCGGTGTCTGGGTCAGTGTCGAGCGTGTCGTCCGGGCCAACAATGACAGTCACATTGTTGTTGTCGGTGCCTGACACCACCAGGAATGCGTCGTCATTTGTCGCTGGGTCGGCATCTGGTGTGGCATCGACACAGTACCCAAGATTGTGACTGACATTTCCTAGCTTGCCATCGTTGTGTTCCGCGCCAGCCGGAAGCACGAACATCGCGCCGAGCAGCGCGACGAGCGTTGCCACGGCCGACAAGTGAGACAGTCTCACAGACGGTCATGGAGGAAACGGCGAGATTTCCGCGCACACGCCGTGGGTTGGTTCCGCGACACGCGCGGGTCCCGCTCTTCTTCACATGTCTTTACGAGAGATGAGCGGGGACCAAGGTCGACGCCTGCTGATCCGACACGACATTTCATGGGTGCGATGCGCCTTTGGCTTTAGTTTGCGACAGTGCGGGTATGCGCATGCGTGCTCCTTCTTCATTGGGTCGACGATTGCTGGCGAGTCGCAGTGGCGTGATTGGCGCTGTGTTGCTGATTGGGCTGTCGTTTCTGGGCTCTCGGTTGCTGGGGGTGGCTCGGACGGCGGTGATTGCCGACCAATACGGCACGTCGGTCGAACTGGATGCGTTTTGGGTGGCGATGCGGCTGCCCGACCTGGTCTTCCAGTTGCTGGCCGGCGCGACGCTGGCCTCGGCGTTCATCCCGGTCTACGCGCGAGCGCTGCAGCACCGGGGTGAGCAGTCGGCCTGGCGACTCGCCAGCATCGTGCTCAACTGGGTACTGATTGGCACGATTGCGCTGTCGGTCGCGGTGTTTTTCGCGGCTGAATGGATCGTGCCGGCGCTCGCGCCTGGCCTGGGCGAGGACTCCGGGATCCAGGACGCGATCATTGATGACGCCGTGTTCCTGACGCGGGTGCTGTTGCTCTCGCCGATCCTGTTTGCCGTTAGTGGGATGCTGACGGGGATCCTGCACGCGCGTCGGCACTTCCTGCTGCCCGCGATCTCGCCGATGCTCTACAACCTGGCGATCATCCTGGGCGCGTTGCTGCTGCCGGGCGAGTTGGGGGTCGAGGCGCTGGTGATCGGCGTCGTGGCGGGATCGGGACTGCACCTGATGATCCAGTTGCCTGCGTTGTCGACGGCGTTGGCTCGCTCGGGCGGTGGGCTCGGGTTGCATTTCGATCTGGGCGACGTCGAGGCGAGGGAGGTGTTGCGGCTGATGGGGCCGCGCATGCTTGGCCTGGCGGCGGCCCAGATCAATCTGATTGTGCTGACCTTCTTCGGCTCGCTGGTCGGCGACTCATCGATCTCGGCGCTCAACTTCGCCTGGTTGCTGTTGATGTTCCCGGTGGGCCTGTTCGGGATGTCGATGGCGACCGCCGTCTTTCCCAGTCTGGCTGAACGCTCGGCCACTGGCGGACCGGGCGCGGTCAATGCGCTGGTGTCGCAGACGCTGCGATTCACGCTGTTCCTGGCTATTCCCGCGTCAGTCGGGATGCTGCTGTTGCGAGACTCGATCGTGGCCACGCTGCTCGAGCACGGCGCGTTCGACGCGACGGCGACCCAGTTGGTCAGCGATGCGCTGCTGTTCTATTCGATCGGCGTGTTTGCTCATGCGGCGATTGAGATCGTCTCGCGCGGGTTCTATGTGCTCGGTGACACGCGGACGCCAGTCGCCCTGGCGATTTCTTCGATGCTGCTCAACGTCATTCTGTCTGCGGTCCTGGTCGGACCGATGGAGCTCAAGGGGTTGGCGCTCGCGCTGTCGATCTCGGCGATCGCCGAGTTCCTGCTGCTGACGCTGCTGCTCAACGGCCGCCTGAACCGTCAGTTGCTGTCGCGGACGGTCTGGTGGTCGACGATCAAGACGATGGTGGCGGCGCTGATCATGGGTCAGCTCGTCTGGCTGCTGATCGAGGTGCTGGTCGGGCTCGATTTCGCTCGAGATTCCTGGATCGTCCTCATGCTCGGCGTGAGTGGCGGCGGAGTAGTCTATCTGGCGTTGAGCCTGATCATGAAGCAGGGCGAGGCGGAGGCGTTGTTCCATCGCGCGGAAACTGTCATCTCGCGAGCACTTCGACGCTGATGCTCGCTGGATGTCTGAACGGGCGGATTGGCGCCTCTGATAGAGTTGACGATGTTCCAGCGCTGAACGGCGCATTGAATGGCTCATTGACGTCCAGGTAGCGACCCTCCAGAAGCACAAACAGCCAGCAGCACAACTAGCGAGTAACCATGGCCTTGCAGGATCGTTCGATCGTTTGCCGCGATTGCGGACGCGACTTCGTTTTCACTTCGGGTGAGCAGGAGTTCTACCAGTCCAAGGGGCTACAGAACGATCCGGTGCGCTGCCCGGAATGTCGATCGGTGCGCAAGTCGATTCGCACCTCGCCCGAGGCTGAGGCTGGCTACGTCCGCTACGGCGGCGCGGCGTCCTTCGGCGGTCGCACGCCGCGTCAGATGCATCCGGCGGCCTGTGCAATGTGCAGCGACATGATCGAGGTCCCGTTCCTGCCGCGTGGTGATCGCCCGGTGTTCTGCACGACGGTCAAGCGGATTATGACGCTGGGCTATCAGATGGATGAGATCCAGCAGCGCTGGGGCGTCCATCCGTGTCAGGTCGAAGGCATCAACCAGGACCTGCGCCGCGGAGTGATCGCTCCGAAGCCGGGTGTTGAACTTCCTGACTTCGAGCGCAGCCGCTCTTAGCGTTGCCCTTCCTCACCCACACGTTGAGCCCACTCACACGTTCAGAAGGACGACATGGCAGACTCGCTGGCGCAACGCTGGATGCGCCTGATGGGCGGTCAGGGCCGACCCACGGCCCGGCCTCCGAGCGACGCTGATGTCGCCGATACCGTCTCCCGATATCCCGAGCGCGCCGCGCAGGCGCTGGTAGACCAGTCCCGTCGTCGTGGACAGGCGGCCTCGGCGCGAGAGGCGCGCGGCTGGATTAGCGAGCAGCTCGATGAAGCTGCCACCCTGCTCAACCAACAGACCCGCGACCGCATCACCGAGCTTACCGATGCGCTGATCGCGAGACGATTCCCCAAGGATTCCCCCGACGATGGCCGAAACAGCTAATCAGTCAGCAGCCTCCGCTGCACTCACCGAACCTGATTCAACCGACCCTACCGCCAGCGACCAACCGTTCCGGCCGGTTGGCTCCATGATGCCGCACCTTGAGCTGGAGTCGCGAATTCGCGACTTCTGGCGCGACCGGGATATTTTCCGCCGCTCGGTCGAAGAGCGCCCGGCTGATGACGTGTTCTCGTTCTATGAGGGTCCGCCGACAGCCAATGGCACGCCGGGCGTGCATCACGTGCTCTCGCGAGTGTTCAAGGACCTGTTTCCTCGCTACCAGACGATGCGCGGCAAGCGCGTGCCTCGTAAGGGTGGTTGGGACACGCATGGTCTGCCGGTTGAGATTGAAGTCGAAAAGACGCTCGGCCTGGACAGCAAACCGGCGATCGAGGAATACGGCATCGCCGAGTTCAATCGCCAGTGCCGTGAGTCGGTCATGCAGTACGTCCAGCAATGGGAGGACATGACCGACCGGGTGGCGTTCTGGATCGACATGTCCGACGCCTACCGCACCTACACGCCCGAGTATGTCGAGTCGTGCTGGTGGATCTTCAAGACGCTCTGGGACGCCGACCTGATCTACGAAGCCAGGCGCACGACGCCGCATTGTCCGCGCTGCGAGACATCGCTGTCGAGCCATGAACTGTCGCAGGGGATGCAGGATGGGGTCCGCGATCAGGCGGTCACGGTGCGATTCCGAGCACACAACGAATCGCTGCCCCAGCAACTGCGCTGGGACGGGACGACCGACTTCCTGGCCTGGACGACCACACCGTGGACACTGCCGGCCAACTCGGGACTGGCGCTTGCCGGAGACGACACGTATGCCGTCGTGGAGGTTGCGCAGGGAGAGCGCGTCATTCTCGCTCGCGCACTGTTGGATGCGTCGCTGGACGGCGTCGTCGAGGATTCGACGGTCGTCGCGCTGGTGCCGGGATCTGAACTGGTCGGCGTGACCTACGACGGGCTGTACCACCCTGAACAGTGGGGCGTCCCGACGTACCGCTTCGACGGGGCGCGGCTGGTCGAATGGCAGGATGAGGATGGTGTACTCCCAGCCCGCAAAGTGAGCGCTGCCGGTTTCGTCGAGATGGAGAGCGGTACCGGCATTGTGCACATCGCGCCGGCATTCGGTGAGGATGACTACATGCTCGGCCGGGACGTGGGGCTGCTGTTCAGACAGCCGGTCGACCTGGGTGGCCGGATCATCGGAGATGCACAGGCGCCGGGCGCGCCATCGTTCGTCGGCGAGTGGGTCAAGGACGCCGACTCGATGATCATGGACGACCTTGAATCGCGCGGCCTGCTGCTGCGCAAGGACATCTACGAACACACTTACCCATACTGTTGGCGCTGCGACACACCGTTGCTCTACTACGCCAAGCCGAGTTGGTACATCGCGACGTCGCAGGCGAAAGACCTGCTGACCAGTTCCAACGCTGAACAGATTCATTGGCATCCCGAACACACCGGCAGCGGCCGCTATGGCGACTGGTTGGCGAACAATGTCGACTGGGCTGTGAGTCGTGAGCGCTACTGGGGCACGCCGCTGCCCTTCTGGCGCTGCACCGAGTGCGGCGATGTCTCCTGCGTTGGCTCGTTTGACGAGCTACGCCAGCGTGCCAAGGAGTTCAGCGGCGTTGAGCCTGACCTGTCCGACCCTCACCGACCGTATGTCGACGAGATCGAGATTGGCTGCAAGAAATGCGGCTCGGCCGCTCGTCGCTGTCCGGAAGTGGCTGACGCTTGGTTCGACTCGGGCGCGATGCCGTATGCGCAGTGGCACTACCCATTTGAGAACCAGGACCGATTCGAGGAACGATTCCCGGCCGACTTCATCTGTGAAGCTGTCGACCAAACGCGCGGTTGGTTCTACTCGTTGCACGCCGAAGCCGCGATGCTGCATCGCGCCGAGGCGGTGCCCGAACCAATCTCCTTCAAACACGTGATCTCGTTGGGACACATCCTCGACGAGGGCGGCGAGAAGATGTCGAAGTCGAAGGGCAACGTCGTCGACCCCTGGACGGTGCTTGATCAGAGCGGCGCCGACGCGCTGCGCTGGTACTGCTATGTTGCTTCGCCGGCGGGCAACCCGCGCCGATTCTCGGAACGACTGGTCAGCGAGGCGCAGCGGCGTTTCCTGCACACACTGTGGAACACCTACTCATTCTTCGTTACATACGCCAACATCGACGGCTGGAGGCCCGTTGCCAACGCGTCGCCTCCGACGGTCGAGCTGGATCGCTGGATTCTGAGCGAGCTGCACGCATTGATTGGTCGCGTGACCGAAGCCCTGGACGACTACGACCCGACCACAGCTGCGCGGGAGATCGACGGCTTTGTCGATTCCCTGTCCAACTGGTATGTCCGACGCAGCCGGCGTCGATTCTGGTCGTCGGCCCGAGGCGGTGCAGGGGCCGACCTGGAAGCCAAGCAGAGCGCCTACCAGACATTGCACGAGGTGCTGACGACTCTGGCACGGCTCTTGGCCCCGATGACGCCCTACCTGGCCGAAGACATCTGGCGCAACCTGGCCGCCGAGGTCGATGCTGATGCTGCGGAGTCGGTGCACCTCGCGGACTGGCCGGTTGCCGACGCTTCATTGATTGATGAGGCGCTGAATCGTGACATGGAGTTAGTCCAGCGTGTCGCGTCGCTGGGACGCTCTGCTCGCAGCGCTGCAAGCATCCGAGTTCGACAACCACTGGCTGCGGTCAGCGTCGCCGTGCGGACGCCGGAAGATGCTGCCGCAGTCGAACGGCACCGCGCCACCATCGCGGAGGAGCTGAACGTGAAGTCGGTCGAACTGGCCGACGCGGAAAGCGACACGCGACGCTACACGATCAAGCCGAACTTGCGTGCCCTTGGACCTCGCCTGGGACCGCAACTGCCTGCCCTCCGCTCCGCTCTGAGCGATCTGCCGCCAGAACTCGCCTCGCACATTGCTCAGGTAGCGGAGTCGGGCCATTCAATCGAGATCGAAGGCGTCAGCCTGCAGCCGAGCGATCTGTTGATTGAAGTCGACACGGACGCCGCTGCCGATGCGGCATCGGCCGAGGATGAACGCTGCGCCGTCCAACTTGCGACTGAATTGACCGACGAGCTCATCGCCGAGGGCAAGGCTCGCGAGGTGATTAATCGTGTGCAAGGATTGCGTCGCGACTCCGGTCTCGATCCCGACGATCGCATCTCGTTGCAACTGAGTTCTCAGCATGGCGAGCTACTGGGCGATCTGTCAGAGTTTGAATCGATGATCGCGGCAGAGACGTTGGCGACATCCATCTCGATTGATGGCGCGGATCAGGGATTGGCGAGGCACCGAACTGAAGCGGACATCGATGGCGCATCGATCGTGCTGGCGCTCGAGCGCGCCTAGCTGCTCAGATTGTTTGCTCCTCCTGCTCGGGCGAGAAGGCCAGGACAGAGGCCGGTTGACGGCGTCACTCGTGTCACTCGCCGTCGAGCCGCCTGCTGCGCTCAGCGGCTCTGCGCTCGAGACGTGCCGCGCGAGCTTCTTCGTCGGGCAAGTTGGTTGGGACAGGTTGATCGTGAATCAGTTGCCGAGCCGCCACGTTGAGCACGCGCTCGCGCAACGTCGCGGCTTCCGCTTCCTCGTTCTCTTCCTCGTCGTAGTGGCCGTACATCACGCGCGGCCATTCCGCAGCAATTTCCGCACCGAACAGCAGGACGCAGGCCGCCAAGTAGACGAAGAAGAGCAACGCAATTGCGGCACCCAGCGATCCGTAGATCGCGTCATAGTTGGTGAAGTTGCTCAGGTAGAAGGCGAATCCGTGCTTGAGGGCTTCGAACAACAGCGCACCGAGCAGTGCTCCGGCCACCACATCGCGGATACGCGTGGTCACGCTGGGCACGACCTTGTAGATGATCGTGAAGGTCGTCCAGGTCAGCAGGAACGGCAAGAGGATCGAGACGATACGGAAGAAGCCCGTCGCTTCGGCTCCGAACGGACCGAGCGAGTCGGCCACATCCTCGGACACTTCATTGCCGACCTGCAGCACGGCGGTCGCACCGATCGAGATCGTCAGCAGGGCGCCCACGCCGACCACGAGACCGAGATCGACCAGCTTGCCGCGCACGAACGGACGCCGGAACTCCAGATCCCAGGCCGTGTCGAGACTGAACCGCAGCGCCGACATCATGCCGGTCGCAGCCCAGATCAAACCCAACACCGAGACGACACCAATGGCCGACCGGCCACTCGCGATCGGTTCAATCAGGTCCTCGAGATCTTCCTTGCCCGCACCCGACTGCAAGGGCAGCAGATCGAAGAGTCCATTGACGACCTGTTCGCGCAGGCTGTCGTCGGTCAGCAATACGCCGGCGATCGAGACGACGAGGATGGCCAGCGGAAAGAGCGAGAAGAAGACGTAGTAGGACATCGACGCGGCGAGTTGGGCGCAGTGGTCGTCAAGAAACTCCGAGACCGATCGCTTGGCCAGCAGTCGCAGGTCGGTGCGCCACCAGCGCAGATGCAGGACCAGCCAGCGACGCCAGCGAGAGCTACGTGCTCGCAGCGCATCAGGGTCAATCGCAATCGGCGTGGTTCGTCGCATGACGCCATTATCCGCCGACAGCGACGCCAGCGGGAACATTCGGCGGTAATCCGATGAGCGACCAGCAACCGCGTCGAATCATTTGTAAGTTGGGTACCAACCTGCTCACCTCGGGCACCGATCGACTGGATCCCGGTGTGCTCGAGGCTGTGGTTCGTCAGGTGGCGGAACTTCGTCATGCCGGAGCACAGGTCGCGGTGGTTACGTCCGGCGCCGTCACCGCCGGTCGCGCTCGAGTTGGCGTGACCAGGACACGCTCGTCGGTTGGCGCTCGACAGGCGCTGGCTGCGATCGGTCAGGCGCAGCTCGTGCAGCGCTATGACTCGCTCTTGCAGCGCTACGGACTGACCGCGGCGCAGGCGCTGATCACTCGCGGAGACGTGACCGAACGGCGCGGTTACCTGAACGTTCGCAACACGTTGCTACGACTCCTGCAGTATGGCGTCGTACCGATCATCAACGAGAACGACGTCGTTGCCGACGACGAATTGCGCGGCGGAGCCTTCGGCGAGAACGACGCGCTTTCTGCATTGATCGCGAATCTGATTGACGCTGACTTGCTCATCCTGCTGAGCGACGTTGACGGCGTCTATGACAGAGACCCACGCAGCGATGAGCAAGCAGAGCTGATTCCAGTGCTTCGCAACCCGGTCTCGATGATGGAGGCTGCGGGCGAAGTAGACGAACGCAGCCGCGGCGGAATGCGAGCCAAGCTTGAGGCCGCGCGACGCGCGTCGGCAGGCGGGACGGATGTGGTCATCGCGTCGGGTCACGAGCCGAACGCGATCAGCCGGATCGTCGGAGGCGAGCGCCTGGGCACACTGGTACCGGCCGACACGACAGTTCGCGACAGCCGCGAGCGCTGGCTGTTGGCCGGTCTGCACAACGGCGAAGGTCTCGACCTCGATCCAGGCGCAGTCAAAGCCCTGACCAGGCAGGGACGCAGCCTGCTGCCCGCCGGCGTGACCAACGTCCGAGGCCAGTTCGAGCGCGGCGACGTGATCCAGCTCTATGGCCCCGAGCAGGTGCCCATCGCGGTGGGGATCAGCAACTATTCATCGGCAGAGACGGTCCGCATCCAGGGCAAGAAGTCGTCAGAGATCATCGAGGCGCTGGGCTACAACTACGGATCGTCGGTGGTTCATCGCAACAACCTGGCGCTGTTGCCCCAAACCGATGCTTAACCTCTCAGCCGGCCCCGCCTCCGAGCGGGGGCCTGCTCCTACCCTGGCTTCTTACCGGCGGCCATGTTTGTTGCCGGTATCTGGCCAACCGGGACCTATCTGAGCAGCCTGGGCTTTGCCAAAGCGGGTCCCCGCTCGGTGGCGGGGACGGGAAACTGAGGTATGCATCGTTCTCGCCAGGGAGACGCTTGTTGCCCCAGCGCGTCTCGTTCAAGGCTGGATCGCCAAGTACGATCCAGGCATGACCCAACTTACTGACTACCCGGCTTCCCAGATCTACTTCTCTCAGCGATTGCGTCTGCACTACGTCGATTGGGGCAATCCCACGGCGCCGCCGTTGGTCCTGGTTCATGGCGGTCGTGACCACTGCCGATCCTGGGATTGGGTCGCGCTGGCGCTGAAAGACCGTTACCACGTGATCGCTCCCGACCTGCGCGGTCATGGTGACTCCGAGTGGGTCAACGGCTCCGGCTACTCGATGATTGACTATGTCTATGACCTGGCCCAGCTCATTCGTCAGAAGCATCTGGCGCCGGTGACGTTGCTGGGGCACTCTCTGGGCGGACGCATTTGTCTGGAGTATGCCGGGATCTACCCCGAGCGCGTCGCGAGGCTGATTGCGATTGAGGGACTGGGGCCGTCCCGAAGCGTTACGGACTCTCATTCCGCTGTGCCTGCACATCAACGGATGTCTGGATGGATCTCCGACACTCACCGATTCGCTGGCCGACTGCCGCATCGTTATCCGACCCTGGAGGACGCCGTCGAGCGGATGCGTGAAGCGAATCCCAGGCTGTCTGGGGAGCAGGCGCTGCATCTGACCACGCATGCCGTGCACCAGAACGAGGACGGCACGTTTGTGTGGAAATTTGACAACTACGCACGCTCATCGTCGCCGTATCCCTTCAATGAGCATGATGCGGAGGAGATCTGGGCACGCGTGCAAATGCCGACGCTGCTGCTCGCCGGACTGGAGTCTCAGGGAGACCCGAACGAAGACGGGCGCACCGACTCGTTCCCGCAGGCCAAGCGAGTCGGCGTTGCCGATGCCGGACATTGGGTCCACCACGACCAGCTTGATGTGTTCCTGCGCGAAGTGACCGAGTTTCTGGACGAGTAAGCGACCACCGCGCGTAGACGGCGCGTAGACTTCGCGCATGAGTGGCATCCCTTCACCTCGTCCGACGCCGAAGTTCAGTTGGTTCGTGCCGATCGATGGCGATGGCGACCGGATTGGATCGCTGCGCGCTCAGCGGGCGCCGACGTTTGAGTATCTGCGCGATGTGGTGCTCAACGCCGAGCGGCTTGGCTTTCACTCGCTGCTGATCCCGACGCGCTTTGCCAACGGATCGTTCGAGCACTCGGCGCCGCTGGCCGAGACCTGGACGACAGCGACGGCGCTCTGCGCTGTGTCGTCGCGGATTCGTCTGCTGATTGCCGTTCGACCGGGAATCACACCGGTGGGCCTGTTTGCGCAGCAGGCGGCGACGCTGCATCAGATTTCCGGCGGGCGGATCGATATCAACATCGTGCCAGGCGGGATCCAGGGCGACAACGAGCGTCTCGGAATCGGTGGATCTCACGCCGATCGCTACGCTCAGGCCAGCGAGTTCATCGACGCGTGCTCACAACTCTGGGACTCGGGCGGTCCGCTGGACTTTGAGGGCAGCGCCGTGCGCCTGAGCGGAGCAATCGTCTCGCCGACGCCGGAGCAGCCTGCTCCCTCGTGGTACCTGGGCGGGGCATCGGACGCCGCTCTGCAGCTGGCCGCCGATCGAGCGGATGTCCTGCTGTGTTGGATTCAGCCTCCCGAAGCGATGCAGGCATTGATCGGTCGGGCGCGTGATGCCTACGCCAGGGTTGGACGCACACCTGCCCTGGGACTGCGCACGCACCTGGTGGTCCGAGATACCGAGCAGGCAGCATGGGATGCGGCGGCGGAGCTGCTATCGGAGGCGCATCCGGAGGTGCTGGCGCAACGATCCGCTGCGGTGAAATCGACGGCGATGGTCGGAGCAGCGGCTCAGGCGCGGCGGGTTGAAGACGACCGTCTTGGCGAGCGATTGTGGAACGGCATCTCGCGAGTGCGGGTCAATCTGGGCACGGCCATCGTTGGCACACCTGAACAAGTTGCGGAGGAGTTGCGCGCCTATTGGAGGATGGGATTCGACGAGTTCATCCTCTCGGCATATCCGCACCTGGAAGAGGCCGAGCGGATTGCGCAAGATGTGCTTCCGCTGGTCAGTGCCGGAGCTCTGCAGCCAGAGGAGGTCTAATCATGGGCTGGCCGATTCACCGTCCGATCGGGTTAACTCATCACAACCCGGCGCGTTCGTCCAAGGGCTACACGCTGATGTGCGGGACCAACTCAGAGGACGCGGTGCTGCTCGACATGCAGGGCCGCGTTGTGCATCGCTGGCATATCGACGATCGACGACTGTTCAACGTCGAGTTGCTGCCCAATGGCCACCTGTTGGCGATGGTGGCGCCGGACCATCCACCGCCGCCGCGGACCAGAGAGAACGAGTCGCGCTTCTCGATCGATCCCGGCGGACCGCCGGCCATCTTCGACATGCTCGGCGGTCGCGGGAATGGACTGTGGGAGCTCGATTGGGACGGCAATGTGGTCTGGGAATACGACAACCCCGGCATCCACCATGACTTTCATCGACTGGAGAACGGTCACACGGTCTCGCTGGAGTGGGTGCCGATGACCAGGGACGTGGAGCGCACGGTGCTCGGCGGCGGACGTCAGCCCGATCAGCCGATGCCGCCCAACATGATGGGCGATGACATCATCGAAATCGACGCCGAGGGCAATGAAATCAGCCGAATCGAATTGTGGCGCGTGCTGTCGCCTGAGGACGCGCCGATCTGTCCGTTGGAAAACACATGGGAGTGGACGCACACCAACAGCATTGAGCAGACCCCCGATGGCGGGCTGCTCTTCTCAGCGCGCAATACGAGCACGATTGGGATTGTCGATCCGCCCGATGGCGACGGTCCGGGGACGTTGCGCTGGCGTTTCGGTCAGCCGGAGATTTCACACCAGCACCATGCGACCTGGCAGTCGGACGGCCGAGTGCTCGTTTACGACAACGGGATGCACCGATTGCAGGACCTGGCCTACTCGCGCGTGTTGTTGGTTGATCCGGAAACCAACGAGTTTGACGTGGTCTTCCAGGGCAAGCCGCGCGAGCAGTTCTTCTCGGCCCACATTTCCGGTGCAGCCAAGCTAGGCAATGGCAACTACTTGATCACCGAGGGCGCGGCGGGGCGGCTGTTTGAGGTTGATGACAGCGGCAGTGTGGTCTGGGAGTGGATCTCGCCGTTCTTGACCACCCAGCGAGGCGATTTGTGTAACTGGGTATTCCGGGCCTGGCGCTATGAGGGCGACTACTCAGGGCTGGCGGGTCGGGAGCTGAGCCCGGAGCGGCACATCGACTTCAACCGTCTGCATGGGCTGATGGCGTAGGGGCGACCCTTGTGGTCGCATCTGCAACACCAATCGCAACAGGGTCCGCCCTCCCCCTTGCAGGGGGAGGTGCCGAAGGCGGAGGGGGTCTCATTCGGCCCGCTCACACCTGGAGGCCACGCGCCAATGGCCCCCTCAGTCACTGCGTGACAGCTCCCCCAAAGGGGGAGCTCTTTGGACTGCCGAGCTATGAGCCGGAGCGTGGGGACTTCATTCGGCGGGTGGCGATGAGCAGGTCGTGGGTTTTGCCGTCGGCGTCGATGACGTAGTCCCAGAGGACGGCCTCGCGCTGGAAGCCGAGTCGCCGGAAAACGGACTGCGCGGCGGCCTGGTCGAGGACCATGCGCGCGGTGAGCAGTTGCAGCTCGAGCAGTTGGGCGATGGCGTAGATCTCTTCAGCCAGGACACGACCGAGGCCACGTCCGCGAGCGGCTGGGGAGAGCAGCAGGCGAATCTCGCCGAGGTGGCGGGTCCAGTCGGCGGATGAGTAGTTGAGGTCACCCTCGCCGAGCAGCTCATCGCCGTCGAACCCGAGCACGGTGAAGGTGCGCTGCTCTTCGACTTCCTGCATCCAGCGGGCAACCGCGCCCGGCTGGGTGATGTCGCGGCGCAGGAAGAGCAGGTCGTCGGCCGGCAGCGATCGCGCGAAGGCGAGGATTTGATCTTCGTCGCCGGGCGCCATCAATCGCAGGGTGATGCGATGGCCGTCCCGCAAGGAGGCGGTACGTGGGTAGCGGACGGAGATTTGCTGGTGGGCGTCGGACGCTGGGTCAGCCATAGTGGCGAGCCTCTCAACATGTTGTGAAATTCTGCACGAACCTGGGGAACGTGATTGCAACAGAATATAAACGTCAGAGGCTAGAGCGAGCCTCGGAGGACGAGTTTGCGACATGCGCTCAATCGCGCAGTTTACGTTCAAACCGCGCGATTGAGCCGATCGGCCCTCAGTTAGGCGCGATCGCCGGGGAAGTCGGGGTGACTGGTGTCCATCCAGACCTCCTTGCGCCAGTGCCAGCCCTCGCGCTCCCAGACGAGGAGGCTGCGTTCGGGGACATTGACATAGGGCCAGTAGATGCCCGTATCAATGCCATTGCCCATGATCGAGAAGTCACCGAAGCCCTCTATTCCGTAGCGCTCGTCGTTGCCAAGCAGGATGTGCGTCACTTCTATCGCCATCTCGCGACGCGCCTCAGCGTCGAGGGTCACTTTCATTGTCTTGACAAGGTCTTCTACGGGCTGGAAGTTGTAGTGAGTCAGGTTGCCCGAGGCGCCAAACACGAGGCGCGAATTCCATTCACCTGTCGGGTCGCCGGTGCCTGCCCCGACCCAGATCGGGAACTGACCTGGATACTTGCCTTCGACCAGTCGTTGGGTGATGCCGTCGTAGGGGACCAGCTCGATATCGGTGGTGATATCGAGGGCGTTCTCGTACATGTTCTTGTAGAGCTCGGAGGAACCGGGATAGAGCCCTTCGAAGATGTCGGCGACGATCATCGGGTAGTTAGTGCCCGGCTCGACTCCGGCAGCATCCATCAACTTGCGAGCTTCGGCGATATCTTCATCCTTGGTCGGCCGATAGCCGGGCAAGGCGCGCATCTCCTCCTGCGGGATGGACCAGCCGTGATACCAGTTGATGTGCTGCTGGGTCGACGGCTTACCCTTGCCCAGGTAGACGGCGTCGATGATGGTGTCACGGTCCATGACGAGGTGGAACGCGTAGGGTACGCGACGGTCGAGCCAGGGGTTCTCATCCCATTCCTGGTTGTAGTTGAAGCGCATGGCCAGCGGCAAGACCACTCCGCGGTCATAGCGGATGTGGTCGGGGAAGTCGGCCTCCACTCCTTCAATCGCAACTGCGTTGCCCGAGAAGTCGTCCAGGGCGCCTGTGCGATAGGCGGTTTCTTGCGCCGTCGGGTCGCCCAGGAATCTCCAGGTCAGGCTGTCGAGGAACGGCAACTGTTGACCATCCAGCGACTGCCAGAAGTCCGGGTTGCGCACCATGTGCACGTGACTCTCCGGCTCGAACTCTGTGGGGATGAACGGTCCGACACCGGAGGACAACTCGACGTTGGTTTGCTCGTCAATCCACTGTTGATCCCACAGTTCCATCGCCTCGATCGAGGTCATGAAGGAGTAACCCATGTGGGTGGTTTCGAGATAGGTCGCGTTGGGCCCGTTGGTCTTACAGATCAGGGTCGACTCATCGGGCACATCCATTGACGCGGTGTCCTGATACAGCGCGGCGCGCCAAAACCTGGCGTCCGGGGCTCCAGAGGCGTCAACCGAATCGATCTGGCGCTGAATGTTGGCAACCGCATCTTCCGAGGTGAACATTCGGCCGCCCTCGGTCGGATACCGATCCCAGAAGCGAGCGCCCTGATCGAAGCGGAAGATATAGGTCTCGTCGTCGGGGACTTCCGGCAACGAGGCGATCGAAGCGGTGTAGATCGGTCCCTGGTTGTCGTAGATCTGGTTGAGACGCATCATCGTGTCGTTGAACACCTGGAACGGCGTCGCCAGGTTGGCGCGGTGTGGGTCGAAGCCGTCCCAGTTGGGCACGATATTGAGGGTGTAGTTGCCGCCGTATTGGCGGTTGCCGACTGCCTGGACCTGCTGTTGCTGTGTCACCTGATTCTGGTCGTCAGTCTCTTGTTGGACTTGCTGCTGGGCTTGCCGTTCGGCCTGCTGGTCGGTTTGCTGCTGTTGCATGACCTGCTGTTGGCCCTGCTGCTGCGCTTGCGGCTGATCTTGATCCTGTTGCTGTTGAGCCTGGCTGACAGCCTGCTGTTCATCATCGTCATCGCCGCCGCAACCGACGAGGGCGAGTCCGGCTGCTCCCACACCAGCCCGACCCGACGCTCGCAGGAGGGCGCGTCGACTCATCCTCGATCGGCGCATCCGCTGCCAGTAGTTTCGGCGTTCCATTGCTCGCTCCTTGCTTATGGAAACTTACGGCTAGATAACCGTGTCGTGGCGGCAGTCTAGGGATTGTCACAACAGTCGGTGACAGGTTTGGTCGAGAGGTGGGCGGTAGTGGGGCAAACTCTGGCAAGGAATCTCGCGGAGCGCGGGTACTCCGGCATGGTGAGGTTCGTTGAGTGGCACCTCTATCCGGGCACCACCTGTCGACCGGAGAGGGGTGACGGAGCGGGCGGCTGATCGCGCGGCGACTGGTGCTGCGCAGCGCGAGACACAGGGATGGCTGCGGTTGAGCGATAGCATGAGGCTGTTCGCCCATCCCGCGGGCGTCACTAGCGCTCCAGTGGGCCGCGGCTGAGTCCCTTGTGATCACGAAACTTCGCAACGCCTATTACGGCTGGTATCTGCTGATCGCCGCAGTGATCGGTATGGCGATCGCGTCGGGCGTTTCCTTCTGGGTCCTCGGCTACTACATCACGCCACTTGAGGAAGAGTTTGGCTGGTCGCGGACGCTACTGCAGACCGGGATATCGGTTTCGCTCCTGATCAGCGGGATCGCCTCGCCGCTTGCCGGCAAGGTGGTAGACAAGTGGGGTCCTCGGCGCTCGATCATCTGGGGCACGGTCTTTACCTGCGCAACCTATGTCCTGCTGTCGACCACCTCGTCACTCGTCGAGTGGTACCTCTTTTTCTCGATCAACTCCTTCTTCCGCGGGTTCATGTTCTACATCCCGTTCCAGGTGTTGATCTCGCGATGGTTCGACCGCAAGCGCGGCCGCGCCGTGGGGATCATGGCGATGGGGTTCTCGCTGGGCGGGTTCCTCATGCCCGCGATGCAGCGGATTATCGACGATGTGGGCTGGGATGTGTCATTCCTCTTCGCGGCTGCCCTCCTGGCTGTGGTGTTCCTTCCATTGGGTCTGTTCATGGTTCGCGATCACCCGCACGAAAAGGGCCTGGAGATCGACGGTGAACCGGCCCCCGCCGGGTCGGATGGGCGTCGCCCCAGCATGTTCAACGGTCTGACCGTCCGTCAGGCCATGCGCACCTGGAACTTCTGGGTGATTGCCCTGGCCTTCGCGACGTTCTTCTTCGCGATGTTTGGCTGGATGTTCAATGGGACGCCGGTCTATGAATCGATGGGCATTAGCCGGGAAACGATCTCCGTGATCCTGGCGCTACAGGCCCTGGGCGGACTGATATCCAGACCAACGTTCGGTTTGTTGGCTGAGCGCATTCCGTCAATCGAACTGGCATCGGTTGGGCTTGCGGCGATTATGTCAGTGGGGATGTTCCTGCTGCTGATCCTCCACGATTCACATCTCATGCTGGCCGTCACCCTGTTCCTCTGCTGCTGGATGATCGGATCAGCCGGAGGACCGGTGCTGGAGCCGCTGATTCTGCCCAAGACGTTTGGGCTGGCCCACTTTGGCGCGATCATGGGAACACTGTTCATGATCGAGACCATTGGGCAATTCCTGGTGCCCACCGTCGGGGGCGCGATCTTCGAGCTCACCGGGGAGTATGACCTGTTACTCGTGGTCAATATGGGCTGCCTGGGACTCTCGATGGTGTTCTTCGCGCTGGCTCACTACATTCCGAATCCTCGGATTCCCAGTCCGAGGTTGCGCGTGATTCGGCCGCTGGTGGCGAACTTGGTGGCTCGGCTGGAGCCTCAGCATCAGGCGTCGAATGGTGTTCGGGCGAACGGCGGCGGGCGGGCGACGCCATCGACGCCATCGACGCCGGGTGGCGTGGCGGAGTCGGGTGAGCGGACTCGCGGTTAGAGGTCGTCATCGGTAGGGCGATGGAGGCGGAGTCGGGGAGGGACCCACTCAGTCGCTCCGCGACAGCTCCCCCTGCGAGGGGGAGCAAAAGGAAAAGATCGACAGCTCCCACTCCGACCAACCCTGCGACGGGCACTCGCGGGGGGAGAGGGGAATCGTTAGAAGATGCCGAGTTCGAACTTGGCTTCGTCGGAGCACATTTCTCGGGGGTCCCAGGGTGGGGAGAATACGATCTCCGATTCGACGTTGTCGACACCCTCGACGGTGGAGGCGGCCTGCTCGATCTGCGCCTTGATCATCGGTCCGACGGGGCAGGCGGGCGAGGTCAGAGTAAACATGATCTTGACGCTCTCCTCGTCCGGCGTCTCGACTCCGTAGACGAGGCCGAGATCGACAATGTTGATGCCGATCTCGGGGTCGAAGACCGTCTTGAGCGCTTCGAGGACTTGTTGTTCGCTGGCCATCTGGGGCTCCTGTCAATCGTTCTAGTGATCGCTACCCGCTGGTCACGCGGGTGGGAATGTCGCTGTCGTCCGATAATGATTCGCCGGTGGCGTTGGCCAGGACCTGGTCGAGGACTTTCCAGGCCAGCAATCCGCACTTGATCCGGACGGGGAACTTGGCCACGCCGGAGAGCGCCTCAAGGTCGCCGAGATCGACGGCATCGAGGTCGAAACTGTCGTCGGTCAGCATTTGTTGCACGTGCTTTGACATCACGCGGGCGGAGTCGATTGAGCGACCCGACATCGCCTCGGTCATCATCGAGGCTGAGCTCTGTGAGATCGAGCAGCCGCTGCCGCCAAATCCCACACCGTTGACGGCACCGTCGAGGATGGCGACCGAGAGTTGAATCTCGTCGCCGCAGGACGGATTGAAGCCCTCCGCCGACACGGTCGCGTCGTCTCTCGCTCCTCGGTTTCTGGGTCGCCGGTAGTGGTCAAGGATCACATCGCGGTAGAGATCATCAAGATCGACCGGATTCTGTGACTCTCGATTACTCGCCATTGCTCAGACTCCCCTGTCAAATCTATCGTTCGAATCCGAATCGCTCGCCGGCTTCGAGCAAGCCATCGACCAGCGCGTCCACTTCTGAGCGTTCGTTGTAGAGGTAGAACGAAGCGCGCGCCGTCGCCGGTACGCCGAGCGTCCGCATCAATGGCTGGGCGCAGTGATGTCCGGCGCGAACGGCGATGCCTCCGCGGTCGAGAATCGTGGCCACGTCGTGCGAATGGATGTCACGGTAGTTGAAGGCGATCACCGCCGAGCGGTCGGAGGGATCGGACGGGCCGTAGATGTCGAGACCTTCGAGGTGCGACAGCCGGTCGACAGCGTAGTGAGTCAGTTCGGCGTCGTGTGCGGCGATGGCGTCCATGCCGACATCGTTGAGGAAATCGAGCGCTGCGCCGAAGGCGATCACGTCGGCGATGTTCGGCGTGCCAGCTTCAAACTTGTGCGGCAGCGCCGCCCATGAGGATTCCTCGCGGGTCACGACGCTGATCATCTCACCACCACCAAGGAACGGGTCGAGGTCGGCAAGCAGCTCTTGACGACCCCAGAGCACGCCGACGCCGGTTGGTCCCAACATCTTGTGCGCTGAGAAGGCCATGTAGTCGACGCCGAGGTCGGCGACATCCACGGGAATATGGGGAGCGCTCTGTGCGGCGTCCACGATCATGGTCGCGCCGACGGCGCGCGCCATTTCGGAGATCTCCGCCACCGGCGCAATACTCCCGAGCACGTTGGACATGTGCACAATGGAGACGATGCGCGTGTTGGCGTTGATCGCGGCACGTGCCGTGTCTACATCGATCTGTTGATCGTCGTTGAGCTCGATGAATCGCAGTTTGGCGCCTGTCCGTTGGGTGACCAACTGCCAGGGGACGAGGTTGGAATGGTGCTCGGCAGCGGTCAGGACGATCTCGTCGCCGGGCTTCAGCCGGGCTCCCAGGGTGTAAGCAAGGAGGTTGAGAGACTCGGTCGTGTTTCGGGTGAAGACGACTTCGCGGTGGCTGCCGGCATTGATGAACGTGGCGACCTGCTTCCGCACGTCTTCGTAGGCAGCGGTGGCCTCTTCGGCCAGGGTGTGCAGGCCTCGATGGATGTTGGCATTCATCGTCGAGTAGTAACTCGACAACGCGTCAATGACCGACTTCGGCTTCTGCGTTGTGGCGGCGTTGTCGAGGTAGACCAGCGGATGTCCGTGGACCTCGCGCGACAGGATCGGGAACGCTTCCCGGATCGCCGTTGTATCCAGTGGAGTCGCAGTGGTCATGTCAGTCAACTTCGATTTGGACGTTGCCATCGGCGACTTCGACGGCGTAGCAGCGCACCTTGCCGATCGCGGGAAGTGTGACGGCTCGGCCGGTCGTGACATCGAACAGTGCGCCGTGCCGAGGGCACTCGATCCGGTCGCCGTCGAGTTCGCCTTCGCCCAGCGGACCGTCGTCGTGGGTGCAGCGATTCTCGATGGCGTACAGATCGCCGTCTTCGACGCGGCAGAGGGCAATGCTCTCGCCGCCGACTTCCACCACGCGTGCGGTGCCTGGCTCAATCTCGTCGAGGCTGGCGACTCGCTCGAAGCTCATACTGAAGCCTTCGCAGGTTCTAGTTGGATTTCGACCAACTCGTCGATCACTTCACGCATGTGCTCGTCGGGCACCCCGTCGGCGATTTCAGAGAGGAATCCACGCACAACCAGGCGCTCGGCAACCTTGGGCGGGATGCCTCGGGCCTGCAGGTAGAAGAGTTGGTCTGGGTCGACGGGGCCGACCGCCGCCGCGTGCGAACACTTGACGTCGTCGGCTTCGATTTCCAGCATCGGGATCGGGTCTGCTCCGGCGCCGTCGTCGAGCAGCAGGTTGCGCATGGTCTGATGGGCGTTGGTCTTCTGACCCTCGGGCGTGATCGCGATCAATCCGTATTGCACGGCTTGCGACTCGTCGGTCAGCACGCCGCGAATCAGTAGATCGCTCTCCGCGCCGACGCCATTGTGATACTGGCGCGTGACATGCTCGATGTGCTGTTTCCCATCGCCGACGAACAGGCCGCGAATATCGGCGTAGCCGCCGCTCTGCGACAGGTCCATGTCGATGCGCTGCTTGTCGAGGTCTGCGCCGAAGGCCGCGGTGGTCACGCGGATTGATGCGTCACGTCCAACTCGGCCTCGGGTGGTCGAGATGGCGGCTGTCTGGCGGTGCCAGCGCTGGACCGAGGCAAACCGGAGGTGTGCTCCGTCCTCGGCGATCAGTTCGACCGATGCATGGATTAACGGAGTTTCGGAGAGTTCGGCTTGACGATTATCGGCGTCGCCGGCCTCGATCAAGGAGAGCTCGGCTTCGCGCTCGGCCACGACGAGGGTGTAGTGCCAGTGGTCACCCTCGGCGACATCCTGCGTGATGAGATAGAAGAGCGACTCCGAGACGGTGGCGCCGCGCGGTGCGTAGACGAATACGCCCTGTGTCCACAGCGCTCGACCGAATGCCTCATAGCGATCCTGCGGTTGCCCGACCGCTCCCAGCCACTGTTGGACCAGGTCTGAATGCTCCCGAGCCGCTGCTGAGAGGGGCATGATGATGACACCGTCAGCTGCGGCTTGATCGGTGAGATTGGACGCGGCGACGCGTCCACCGATCTGATGCACCATGCCCGAGTGCTCGCGCGGCGCAAAGACGTGCGACGGCACGTTGACGGCGGCGCCGTTTGTGGCCCGACCCAGCGATCCAACCGTGGCACGCCGCGGTAGACGATCGCGCGGCGTTCGACGCCAGGACTCTTCCTGGCCGGTCCACCATTCGAGCGCCAGCGCCTGTTCCAGACTCGCCAGGCGGAACGCCAGGAGCCAGTCTGGTTCGTCGAGCGACTGACTGAGCGCAGTTACCTGCGCTCTCAGGTCGTCGGGCTTTGTTTCTGTGTCCGTTGGCGCTGCCAACGTTGCCTGCGTCATCGACCGCCCCTCACTTGTGGATGGGCGCTGATTGTGTTGTTAGCCACCGGCTAGCCAATCGCGCCGTCCATCTGCAATTCGATTAGTCGGTTCATCTCGACCGCGTACTCCAGCGGCAAGGACTTGATGATCGGTTCGACAAAGCCATTGACAATCATCTTGGTCGCTTCGCCCTCGGACAGTCCGCGGGCCATCAGGTAGAAGAGTTGCTCGTCACCGACCTTGGAGACGGTTGCCTCATGGCCGATGTCGACTCGCCGTTCATCGATCTCCATGACCGGGTAGGTATCGGAGCGCGAATGCTCGTCGAGCATCAAGGCGTCACAGCGCACGTTCGAGCGGCAGTTCTCGGCGCCCTCGTAGACCTTGAGCAGTCCACGATAGGTCGAGCGACCACCGTCCATCGAAAGCGATTTTGACGTGATCACCGAGGTGGTGTCGGGCGCCGCGTGAACGATCTTGGCGCCGGCGTCGAGCTGCTGGCCCTGTCCGGCCGAGGCGATTGAGAGGACCTCGCCGTGTGCGCCCGGCTCCATCAGATAGACGGCCGGGTACTTCATCGTGAGCTTGGAGCCGAGGTTGCCGTCGACCCAGGTCATGACAGCGTCCTGGTAGGCGGTCGCTCGCTTGGTGACGAGGTTGTAGACGTTGTTCGACCAGTTCTGAATCGTCGTGTAGCGGACGTTGGAGCCCGCCTTGCAGATGATCTCGACGACCGCCGAGTGCAGCGAGTCGGAGGAGTAGATCGGGGCGGTACAGCCCTCGACGTAGTGCACCTGCGAGCCTTCGTCGGCAATGATCAGCGTGCGCTCGAACTGGCCCATGTCCTCGGAGTTGATCCGGAAGTAGGCCTGCAGGGGAATGTCGACGTTTACGCCCGGTGGCACGTAGATGAACGAGCCACCCGACCAGACGGCCGTGTTGAGCGCGGCGAACTTGTTGTCGTTGGGAGGAATGACCGTGGTGAAGTATTCCTTCACCAGATCGGGATACTCGCTCAGCGCCTGGTCGGTGCCGAGGAAGAGCACGCCCTTTTCTTCGAGATCTTCGCGGATGTTGTGGTAGACGACCTCGGAGTCATACTGCGCGCCGACGCCGGCGAGCAGTCCCTGCTTCTCGGCCTCGGGAATGCCCAGTTTGTCGTAAGTGTCGCGAATGTAGTCGGGCACATCTTCCCACGACGATTCATCACGGTCGGTCGCACGGACGTAGTAGTGAATGTCGTCGAAGTCGATGTCGTTCAGCTCACCGCCCCACTCGGGCATCGGTCGGGCGTTGAAGTGTTCCAGCGCCTTGAGCCGCAGCTTGCGCATCCACTCGGGCTCATTCTTGATGTCCGAGATGGTGTTGACGACTTCGCGCGACAAGCCCTTGGGCAGCTTGACCAGCGCTTCCACGTCGTCGTGGAAGCCGAACTCGTAATCGCTGTTTGGAGAGACCGGCGTGTCGGTTGCAGGTGTGGTCATGAGCTCAACACCCTTTCTTTGGTTCGTTCCATGAATGGTTCGTAGCCGTCCTGCTCGAGGACTTCGGCCAGGCTGGCGTCGCCTGACTCAACGATGCGTCCATCAATCAGGACGTGGACATGATCCGGTTGCACGTAGCGCAGGATTCGCTGGTAGTGCGTGATCAGCAGGATCGCATTTTCGTCGGAGTGGAAGGTATTGATTCCTTCACTGACGATTCGCAGCGCGTCGATGTCGAGGCCGGAGTCGGTCTCGTCCATCACGGCGACCAACGGCTGGAGCAGGCCAAGTTGGAGGATTTCGGCGCGCTTTTTCTCGCCGCCGGAGAAGCCGTCGTTGACGTAGCGACGGACGAACTGTTCGTCCATCTGCAAGCGTCCCAGGACATCGTTCAGCACCTGGCGAAACTCGCGTACGGGAATCTCTTCGCCGCGGCGCGCGCTGATGGCACGACGCAGGAAGTTGATCATCGAGACGCCGGGAATGTCGGTGGGGTATTGGAAGGCGAGGAAGAGTCCGGCTCGCGCTCGCTCGTCTGGGGGCATTTCGATGACGCTCTCGCCGTTCAGGCGGATGTCTCCGCCGTTGATGGTGTAGCGCGGATGTCCCATCAACGAGTTGGCCAGCGTGCTCTTGCCGGACCCATTCGGTCCCATGATCGCGTGCACTTCGCCGGGACGCAGGGTCAACGAGAGTTCATTGACAATCTGCTTGTCTTCGACGGCGACTTTCAGCGCGTCGATCTCAAAGAGTGGCGGGGTCGGTGTCATTCACCGGCTTCCTTCTGTTGTTCGTCTGTGGGCATGTTGCGCTCGGTGCGGCGCATGTCGTGGTGTGTCCTGCCTAGACGGCTTGCTTGAACTGGGCGTCCAGCGAGATGGGCTGCAACGGGATGACGTATACACAACCATCGTCGCCCTCGGCCAAGCGGAGAGTTTGCTCGACTTCGACGCCGAGCAGCTTTTCGATCACCATGCGGTCGGCGTCGCAGACGCAGGAGTTTGTCGTCGCCGCGCCCAGGTAGGGACAGGCGTTGTTGACCAACTTGAGTTCCTGATCGGTGCGCTGCCAGTGGTCGAGAATGCCTTCCGGTCGCAGGGCGTCAACGACTGCGTCGACGCGCTGCTCGAGCGATCCAGCAGGCACTTCGGCTCGATGCGCATCGGCGACCTGATCGGAGAGCGCTTCGGAGAGCGCGGACTTCTCGACTTGCAGCCTGGACATCTCGGACAACAGGCGCTCGGCCAGTTCAGGCGTGTGGTCACGCACGGTTCTGACTCCACTGTCGGTGGCCCGGTAGAGATAGGAGGGTCGTCCCGGCCCACGCCGCAGCGCTTCGACCTGGAGCAATCCCTCTGCCTCAAGGCGGTCAAGGTGCCGCCGCACGGTGGCGTCGGAGATGTCAAGCTCCTCGGACAATTGGGCGACGGTCGCGCCGCCGAGCTCTACCACACGCTCAAGCAGCGTCGTGCGAGTCTCTCGTGGCCGCATATGAGCCTCCCGTCTCCACATCTCCAGCCAGCCTCGATTGCCATGGTGGGCCGATTGGTGAGTGGTAACTGTGAGTTTATCGCTATCGCTGCGGAAATATGCACAATTCGCAGAAAAAGATCAATACGCCCGCGTCGCAGAGTCAACTGGCTGTCCTTTTGAAGCGATCTGCCTCTCGAGGCAGCGGCACTCAACCACGATCATGCGAGACCGACGCCGGCAACGGGACCAACATGGGTCGTTCGAGTTTTGGATGTGACTGCAGCAGGAACTCGATGCCGAATACCGGAGACAACACGTCGGGATGCAACGTCTCCTGGGAGTCGCCGCTGGCGACGACTGCACCGCGATGCAAGACGACCGCCGAATCCGCGTACATTGCGGCCAGGTTGAGATCGTGCAGCACGGCGACCACGGCTGCGCCTTCGGATGCCAACTCCCGGGCGAGCTGCAGGACTAGATGTTGATGTCGGAGATCGAGATGCGCGGTCGGCTCGTCGATTAGCAGGATTGGCGTTTCCTGGGCCAGGACGCGAGCCAGGGTGACCCTTGACTGTTCCCCGCCGGAGAGCGTCGGGTAGGCGCGGACGGCGTAGTCGCGGGTGTCGGTCAGGCTCATGGCGTAATCGGTCAGTTTCGCGCCGTGCTCGCTTTCGCCGTGCTCGCCCTCCCATGGGGCACGACCCATGCGCACGACGTCGCGGGCGGTGAAGAGGAAGGGCAGATAGGAGCTCTGCGGCATCACCGCTCGTCGGCGGGCCAGTTCGCGCGCATCGAAGTCGCGGAGCGGACGATCATCGATGTAGACCGTGCCCTCAGCCAGTTCTGCGTCACCGGACAACGCTTTGAGCAGTGTGGTTTTGCCCGCGCCGTTTGGGCCGACCACGCCGATCAACTCACCGCCCCGCACGCCCACGCTGGCACGGTCGAGCAGTGTCTTGTCTTCGACGCGCACAGTGAGGCCTTCGCCTCGCAAGACGGGCTCGTTGGTGGTCACAGACTCAGCTTACTCGTCGTTGCTACCAACCGCCCATCGCCAGACTGCGCCGGGCGCGATGAATGAGATACAGGAACACCGGGGTCCCGATCACCGCAGTGACGACCCCGAGCGGGAGCTCGGCCGGCGCGAAGATCGTCCGAGCGCCCAGATCCGCGCCGAGGACGAGGATCGCGCCTGAAACGGCGCTGGCAGGAATCAGGCTGCGGTGATCCGGACCGACCACGAGTCGGACCAGATGCGGAGCTACCAGTCCGACGAATCCCACGACACCTGCGACGGCGACGCCGGCCCCCGTGGCGAGGGCGGCGGCAGTGACGATGATGAACTGTGAGCGCTCGACGCGCACGCCGAGATGACGCGCTTCAGCATCGCCCAGGGTGAGCAAGTTGAGTGCGCCTGCTTGCCGAACGAGGACGAAGATTGCGATCAGGATCAGCGGACCTGCGGTGACTGCGTAGTCCCAGACGGATCCTCCCAGCGAACCAAGAATCCAGTAGACGATGTCACGCAGTGCGCCGTCGTCGGACAGCGAAAGGATGAACGAGATCGCCGAGGCGAGCAGCGCATTGACAGCGATGCCGACCAGGAGCATGGTCGCCATCTGTACGCGTCCGGCGGAGCGCGAGAAGGCATAGATGCCCAGGGTCAGCACGAGTCCGCCGACGAATGCCACGAGCGGTTGGATGAACACGGCCCCCGATGTGAGGCCCAGCAACACCGACAGCGCGACGGCAAAGGCAGCGCCGCTTGAGACGCCAATCAAACTCGGGTCGGCGAGCGGATTGCGGAACAGCCCTTGTAGGGCCGCCCCAGAGACTCCCAGCCCTGCGCCAACCAGCGCCGCGAGAATCATGCGTGGGACTCGGATGACCCAGACGACCGCTTCCTCGGCTGACGTGTATTGCACACCGATGTCGATGCCGAGCTTGCCCAACAGGATCGCGATGATCCGCTCGACGCCAACATCGAACGCGCCGAGGCCAAGATTGGCGAACACCAGCGCCAGGAACAGGGCGGTTAGGACTGTCCAGGAAAACGGCATTCGCCAGCGCGGCAACGCCGTCACCGTCGTTGGCGCGCTGGGACGGCGTTCACGGAGTTGCGCCAGCGGTCCGGTCGTCATGGCGTTACTCGTTGGCGCCGGAAGAATCCGTTAGCGACGCCCGCACTTCATCGAGATAGTCACGTAACTGCACGATAGTCTCCGCCATGCGCGGTCCGAATCCGAGCAGCAGGATGTCTTCCATCACGATGACGCGGCTGTGCTTGCCGGCCTCGGTTTCGGCCATGCCGGGGATAGCCAGCATCCCTTCGACACCGCCGACGGCGTCATATCCGAGCTGCATCACGAGATAAACATCAGGATTGATCGAGAGCAAAGCTTCCGGGCTCAGCGGTTGCCAGCCCTCGATGCCGATCGCCGCTCCGGCGTCCACACCTCCGGATGCGGTGATGATCGTCTCCGCTTCGCGTCCCGCGCCGGAAACCAACTGAATGCCCCCGCGGCGCAGGTAGACGAACAGCACCTTCAGCTCAATCGCCTCGCCATCGGGATCGGGCGTGGGTTTGGCCAGTTCAATGGCCTGCTCAACCTCGAGCGCCAGCGTTTCCGCGCGTTGCGGAATGCCGATGGCCGTGCCGATCGTCCGGATCTTGATAGCTGGCGAATCCAGGCCGACCAACTCGGGCAGCACGAGCACCTCGACGCCAGCCTGCTCGAGTTGCTCCAGCACGCCGACTGGACCCGGTGCCACGATTCCACCACCAATGACGATCGTCGGAGCGAGTCCGAGGATGCCTTCGGCATTCAGCGCGCCGGCAAATCCGACATCGGGCAAGTCCTGAGCGGCTTCGGGATAGACGGACGAGACGTCGACGCCAACGATGAAGTCTTCCACGCCCAGGGCGTACAGGATCTCGGTGATGTCGCCAAACAGACTGACGATTCGCGTCCCTTCTGGGACTTGTTCCTGTTGAATCTGTTGGGGCTGTCGCGATGGTTTCGCTTGCTGGGTCTGTTGTGCCTTCTGGGTCTGCTGGGTCTGCTGTTCGGTTTGGGTAGCGGCTTGGTTGCGCTGCTGCGCAGGAGTTGGTTCGTCATCCGCCGACCGCTCTGGCTCCGCTTCGCTCGACTCCTGGTCAGCCGACGTCTCTGCAGTTGACCCAGATGCCGCCTCGGGCTCGGTCGGCGCTGGCCGAGATTGCTGTTCAGCCTGGTCTTGAGCTGACTGAGTGGTTGGCTCTTCGGAATCGGAGCTGCACCCGATCAGGGCAACCGCCACCGCGATCATCAGGCTGATGAGAACGATGCGCATCCCGCTCAGAGCTCCACGACTTTGCCGTCCGAGGCGACCAGAACGCGGCCGGGGAAACAGCGTCGGGCCTGCTCGGCCATCGCCTCGCGGTCGGCGTCGTACCAGAAATGGGTCAACATCAACAGGCGCGCACGCGCAGCCGATGCCAGCTCGGCAGCCTGCAGCGCGGTGAGATGGCCGCGTACTGGGCCATCTTCCGCTTCATCGAGCGTTGCCTCGGCCAATACGAGGTCGCTTCCCGAGGCCAGATCGCAGACCGCTGTCGATGGCGCGGTGTCTCCGGTGTAGGTGATGCTGGCCGATCCGTCGACCCGAATCGCCCAGCCGGGGATGTAGTGGACGCCGCCAGCGAAGCTGGCTGTGAGTCCGTTGCCGAGCTGCGATGTCTGACCGGGCTCGTATTCGCAGACATGCCAGACATTGTCGAAGAAGTCCGTCGGGAAGCAGACGAGCTCGAGCAGCTTGGTCAGGTTCGCCCTGCCGCCGGGTGGCAAGTGGACCATGGTCTGGCGTTCGCTGAGACCGTCCATGTTCTTGGTGACAGCGAAGCGTAGCGGCAGTAAATCGATAAAGTGATCGGCGTGCATGTGTGAGACAAACACGTGATCGATGTCCTGAGCGGGCATCAAGCCAATCAGGGAGCTGGCGACGCCGTGACCACAGTCGAGCAGGATGCGCGCATCCGCATCCTCGATCAGATAGCCGGAACTGTTGTCGCCCGGAGCCGCGCAGGCCGCTCCGGAACCGAGCACTGTCAGCCGCATGCCGACTCGAATTCCCTGTGTGCGCGTACCGACACCGGTCTACGCGCCAACCGAACGTTCAATCAATCGTATGCGTGCCGCTCGCAGAGCTTCAACAACCTCCGTGTCAGATCGCGCTGCCCATGACAATCTCAAGCCAGCAACAGGGTCTGTGCGCAGACTGTCAGTGGGCGCGGCTCGTGCAATCGAAGCGCGGCTCCACGTTTCTGCGCTGTGCGCGATCCGCCCTGGACTCACGCTTCCCCAAGTACCCAGGGTTACCGGTGCGGCGCTGCGATGGCTACGCTCCGAACGCGAATCAAGACGATTCAAGGCGGGGATGAGGCGACCCTATGATGAGCCAACGCCTCTCGCATCGTCCATTGTGTTGGCCATGACCTCGTACGCTCCCCGCTGGCTACAAACGATTTCAGAAGTCGCCCTGCGGGTGATCGTCGTCGCGGCATTTCTGATTCTGCTCGGTCTGGCGATCGACCGCTTGCGTCTGATTTTTCTGCCGCTCCTGGCGGCGCTGATCCTCTCTTCGGCGCTCTTGCCAGCGAAACACTTCCTGATTCGACGGGGATTCAACAGTCTCCTGTCGACAGTTGCGGTCGTGATCGTGGGCCTGGCGGCGTTGGGAGTGATCGGGTATTTCACGGTCACGACGCTGACATCTGAGTTTGCTGAGTTGGAAGTCGATATCGAGCTTGGGTTCACGGAGGTCGTGCAGTCAGTCGGCGACTGGGCCGGTATGTCGGACGAGCAGGTCGACGACGCGATCGACGATGTGCTGGCAAGCGTGCGCGGCAATGGCGACACGATCGCCGGAGGCATCTTCTCCGGAGTACGGCTGGCAGCAGAGATGTTGGCCGGGGTGATCCTACTCGCGGTCCTGGTGTTCTTGCTGGTCAAAGACGCCGAGTCGATGCAGCGCGCCATCGCGCAACGGTTGGGCGAGAGTCACCGCCGCGACTTCCTGGTGCTCACGACAGGACTCTTCGAGACGCTCGGTCTCTACTTCCGCGGCATCACGATCGTCGCCTTCATGGACGCGTTCCTGATTGGCGTCGGACTGGTGATCATCGGCGTCCCATTCGCCCTGCCGCTCGCAGTGCTGACATTCTTTGGTGCGTTCATCCCGGTGATTGGCGCGGTCCTGGCCGGACTCGCGGCGTTCTTGATCGCACTCGCCACTGAGGGCGTCACGGCCGCGTTGATCGTCGGTGGTCTCGTACTGGCCGTTCAACAGATCGAGGGCAACGTGATGGCGCCGTTTATCCTCGGGCGCTCAATCAAGATTCACCCGCTGCTGGTGATCCTCGCCGTCGCCACCGGCGGCGCGCTCTGGGGCATCATGGGCGCGTTCGTCGCAGTACCGCTGACCGCGATCGCCATGTCGCTTCTGGATTTCTATACGAAGTCAGGACGCTACGCCGTGCGCACGCGATCGCGTGGCAGCCAACTGAAGTCGGCTAGTCCTGCGGACACACCGCAGGCTCCTCCATGATTGGCAGCGGTTCCGATCAGTCCCAGCTTGGCTTGGACGGAGCTCCGGCGCCGCGCATGAGTTCGCGATCGTGGGGTGCATTGGATCGCGCGCCACGGAAGTCGCGGAACGGACCGTCGCGCCACTCAAGGGCGGACTTGAGGCCGTCGCGACGGACTCGCTCGCCCCACTCGCCTGCCTCGGGGCGGTGCTTCGACATCGCTTCGACATCGGTGCCGGACATCATCGCGGTCTTGTAGCCCTGGATTTCGTAGGCGCGGTTGACTGAGCGCTTCGAGTACATCAACAGATGGTTGTCAATGTGACCCATGCGCTGCGCGAAGTCCATCGTGAACTCATCGAGGTCGTCCGCCTGGAGCGCGTAGTTGGCCCAGCCCCAGCGATACATGTCGGCGCCCGAGTGCGGGTCGCCCAGATAGGCGAACTCACGCGCTTTCGCCTGGGGCAAATGCCACGGCGCCCACATCGCGTCCATGGTGCCCATCGCGCGAACGGGTGGATAGCCAACCTGGCAATCCTCGGCGACGATTCGTAGGTCACAGGCCGAGGCAAGCTCCGTCGCTCCGGCGAGGCAGTAGCCGTGGATCTGACCGATCACCGGCTTGGCCAGCTCCCAGATGATGAAGTTGCCCATCACGGCGTGACGGGACCAGTCGTAGTGCTGCGGATGGGTCGTGCCGGTGTCGGGCAGCCCGGTCCACTCGTTGGTGTGCGGATTGGACAGGTCAGGCGACGGCTGGAGGTCATAGCCAGCCGAGAAGGCGCGACCCGCACCTTTGATGATGATTACGCCGATGCCGGCATCCGCCTCCGCTGCCTTGAGCGCATGGAACATCTCGCCGCGCAGCTCGTTGGAGAGCGCATTCAGCTTCTCAGGCCGGTTCAGCGTCACCGTGGCAACGCGGTCGTTGGTCTCGTAGAGGATGTTGTCGTAGGACATGGGGAACTCCATAGGTGAAGAAAGTGAATCGCAATCGAGTATACGAGCGCGGCCGAGATCAAGAGTCGTCGGATAGCCTGCGCGCATTATGACTGACCTCACGACTGATACTGCCATCTTTGAACTGTCGGACCACATCGCGACGGTGACGCTCAACCGTCCCGAGGCGATGAATGCCCTGGACCCGGACCTGATCTCGTCGCTGGCCAACATCTGGATTGAGATTCGCGACAATCCCGACATCTGGGTTGGTATCGTCACCGGCGCCGGCGATCGCGCCTTTTGCGCGGGCGCCGACCTGAAGAAGACGATTCCCACGCGGCCGGGCGCCGAGAACGTCAACTGGCCGGTCTTCCAGCCCTCGCTGAAGCAAACAATCGATGGCGGGATGGAAATCTGGAAGCCAATGATTGCCGCTGTCAATGGATACTGTCTGGCGGCTGGGTTGACGCTGCTCTCGGCTTGCGATCTGCGCATCGCCGCCGAGCACGTGCAGTTTGGTTTGCCGGAAGTGATTCGCGGCATCGTCCCGACTCTCGGTGCGACCCAGCGATTGACCCGTCAACTGCCGTGGACGGTGGCGATGGAATTGCTGCTCATGGGCGAGCACATTGACGCGCAACGCGCGCAAACGGTCGGGTTGGTCAACCGGGTCGTGCCGGCGGAAGACGTGATGCCGACGGCGCGGGCTTGGGCGGAGAAGCTGACCGCCGGTGCGCCGTTGACACAGCGAGCGATCAAGGAAGCGGCTGTGCGTGGGCTGTCGTTGCCGATTGAAGAGGGCATCCGCATGGAAGAATTACTCTCGGCGCACATCCGCAAGACGGACGACTTCAAGGAAGGTCCGAAGGCGTTTGCGGAGAAACGGCCTCCGATATACACGGGCAACTAAGCTGAGGCAGGTACGGCTACACGCCGGCCCGGCGGGCAGGCACGAGGCCTGCCCCTACGGGGAACTGTTGGGGCGACCCATATGGGCGCCCTTTCTTGAAACTGCAACGGGAGATTCAGATGACGATGCGAATGAGTTTTGGCGCGCAGATTCCAGGCAACTCCACCGATTTCTCGCTGATGCGCGATGTGGCGCAAACCATGGATGCGACGCGCTGGTCATCGGCCTGGACCTACGACCATTTTGTCCCGCCGCTGGTGTTCATGGACGAGACCCAGGATTCGCTTGAGGGTTGGATGACCCTGGCAGCGCTCGGCGAAGCGACATCAACATTGATGCTGGGCACGCTGGTCAGCGGTGTCACCTACCGAAATCCGGGGTTGCTCGCCAAGATGACGGCAACGTTGGATCACAACACCGGCGGACGAGCGATCCTCGGGTTGGGCGCGGCCTGGCATGAGCGCGAGCACGCCGCTTACGGCTGGGACTTCCCTGAGCTCCGGGAACGCTCCGACCGGCTCGAGGAGGCAACGGCATTGATCCGCGCCTTGTTCCACGCCGACAATCCGGTCCAGCACGAGGGAACGTACTACTCGCTTGACCATGCGCCGTTCTCGCCGCGAGTCCACCCCGATCATCCGGGCGGGTTCATCCAGATCATGATCGGTGGCAATGGTGAGCGTCGCACACTGCGCACGCTGGCCCGCCATGGCGACATCTGCAATGTGCGCGGCACGCCGGAAGAGGTGGCGCACAAGATCAGTGTGATCCACAAGCACTGTGAGGACGCTGGTCGCGATCCGTCGGAAATCGTGCTGACCACAGTGATGCGACCGGCCCTCGTGGTTGAGGATCACAAGATCAGCCGACTGCGCGACATTCACGGTGAGGGCATGTCGGACGAGCAGAAGACCCGTCTACCCATTGGACCGGCCGAGCACCTGGTCAGCCTGTTCCAGGAGTATGAGGCGATCGGGATCACCGGATTCGTGTTTGAGTCGATCCCGAACAACCCGCGACTCTACGAGCAGTTCGACGAGCTGGTTCTCAGCGCGTTTGACGACTAACCACAGAGGCGTCCCACCACCATGACGATGCGACTCACCTTCGGCTCGCAGATTCCCGGAAACCAGACTGACTTCTCTCTGATGCGCGACGTGGCGCAGACGATGGATGCCACTCGCTGGCACTCGGCCTGGACGTACGACCATTTCGTCCCGCCGCTGGGGTTCATGGACGAAACAGGTGATTCGCTCGAGGGCTGGATGTCCCTGGCAGCCATCGGCGAGGCGACTTCGACTCTGATGCTGGGGACGCTGGTTTCGGCCGTGACCTATCGCAACCCGAGCCTCGTCGCCAAGATGACTGCGACACTCGATCACAACACGGCCGGCCGCGCCATTCTCGGCCTGGGCGCGGCTGGACACGAGCGAGAACACGGCTTCTATGGCTGGGACTTTCCTGGCATCAAGGAGCGTTCTGATCGGCTGGAAGAGGCCTCCGAGCTGATTCGGGCGTTGTTCCGCTCGGATGGCCGCGTCGACTATGACGGTCAGTACTACCAGCTCAAGGATGCGCCGTTCGCACCACGCGCGCACCCGGAACACCCTGGTGGGTCAATCCGCATCATGGTCGGCGGCAATGGTGAGCGGCGCACACTGCGGACGCTGGCACGCTACGGGGATATCAGCAATATCCGTGGGACTCCTGAAGAGATCGCACGGTTGATCGACATCATCCACCGCCACTGTGAAGACGCTGGGCGGGACCCCGCCGAAATCGAACTGACCACGGTGATGCGGCCCGCCCTCGTGGTTGAAGATCACAAGATCCGCCGCCTGCGCGACATTCACGGTGAAGGCCTGTCGGACGAGCAGAAGGCTCGTCTCCCGATTGGACCAGCCGATCACCTGATCGGTGTGTTCGAGGAGTATGAAGCGATCGGGATCAACGGATTCGTCTTCGAGTCGATCCCCAACAACCCGAGACTCTACGAGCAGTTTGACTCAGAGGTGCTGAGCGCGTTCGACGTCTAGGACCTGTCTCGGTGTCGTTTCCTGCATCACATTTCCGATACCTATTCCGTTCCTGATCGGGAACGATTGGGCATACTCAAGGGGATATCGATATTCTGTCGATCACACACAGCCGTGCACGAAACAGCCAACGAAGGGTAGGTCAGCCATGTCTGCGAACCTGATAAGAACCTTTGCCATCGCCTTACTCGCGACGATTGCGCTGGGGCTGTTCGCCGCCTGTGGCGACGACGAGTCGCAGCAGCAAGGGCAGCAAGCGGACGCGCAGCAGCAGGACCAGCAGCAGGCGCAGTCCACGGCTGCCGCAACTAGCGGCCAGGCCCAGGCACAAGAGGAACAGCCAGCGGCTCCGGCCATGTCAGATGAGCCGCTGAAAATTGGCTTCCTCGCCGACTTCTCCGGCCCGCTGGCCGAGTTTGGCCCAGCGATTCAGACGGGCGTTGAGCTGGCCATCAAACACCTGAACGATGCGGGTGGCGTGTTAGGACATGACGTCGTCCTGGTCGTTGGCGATACCGGCCTCGACCCGACGCAGGCGACGGAAGAAGCGCGCCGACTGATCGAGGTTGAAGGCGTCCACGCGATTGTTGGACCGCTCGCCTCGTCAATCACGCTCGCCGTGGCCGAATCCGTGGCCAGTCCGGCTGGCGTTCCCGTGATTTCTCCTTCGGCTACCTCGCCACAGCTCACGATCGCCGAAGACAACGATTTCCTCTTCCGCAGTACCACCTCGGACGCCGCGCAAGGTCCGGTGCTGGCACAGCTCGCCGCCGATCAGGGCTTGAACAACGTTGGCGTGATCTACCTCAACGACCCATATGGACAGGGGCTCGCCGATGCCTTCGCGCAGGCCTGGGGTGGCGATGTCAACCTGGTCTCGATTGAGGACGGTCAGGCGTCGTACCTGTCGGAGCTGCAACAGGCCGCATCCAACGGCACGCAGGCGCTGATCGCGATCGCGTTCCCTCAGCAGGCTGAAGTGTTCTTGCGCGAGGCATTGGAACAGGGGCTGTTCGATCACTTCCTGTTCGTCGACGGGACGAAGAGCCAGGACCTGATCGACTCGATCGGCGCGGACTACCTCAACGGCATGCAGGGCACTGCCCCGGCTGCGGGACCGGAGTCCGATTCGCTGCGGGCATTCAACGCCGCCTACGAGGCCGAGTACGGCGAACTCTCACCGCTGCCGTTCATCCGCGAGGCATATGACGCGGCTATCGCAGTTGGACTCGCGGCGGAACTGGCGGGCTCGGTCGACTCCGGGGCCGTTCGCGGGCAGCTTCGCGCGGCGGCCGCGCCTCCGGGCGACACCTACGCCGCAGGCGCGGATGGGATCGCAGAAGCGCTCGACGCCATCCGCAGCGGCGACCAGATCAACTACGCCGGCGCGGCGACGTCGCTCGACTGGGACGACAACGGGGACGTCACCTCCGGCTACATCGGCGTCTGGCAATACACGGATGGTGCGATTGAAGAGGTCAGCCTCACGGCGTTCGACCTCAGCGGCGGCCCGATCGTCGCCACGCCAAGTACCTCTGGTGACGACCAGCAGGCCGAGATGGCGATGTCGGATGAGCCGCTCAAGATCGGCCTCCTGGCCGACTTCTCAGGACCGCTGGCTGAGTTTGGCCCTGTGATTCAGACCGGCGTTGAACTGGCAATCAAGCACTTCAACGACGCAGGCGGCGTGCTTGGACACCCGGTCGAAGTTGTCGTCGGCGATACGTCGCTCGATCCGACGCAGGCCACGGAGGAAGCTCGTCGGCTCATCGAGGTTGAGGGTGTCCACGCAATCGTGGGGCCGCTCGCTTCCTCGATCACGCTGGCCATCGTTGAATCGGTCGCGGCCGATGCGGGCGTGCCGGTGATCTCGCCGTCGGCAACGTCGCCACAATTGACGATTGCGGAGGACAACGACTTCCTCTTCCGCAGCACCGTTTCTGATGCCGCGCAGGGTCCCGTGCTCGCGCAGCTTGCGGCGGATGAAGGCTATTCCAACGTTGGCGTGATCTTCCTCAACGACCCGTATGGACAGGGTCTGGCCGAGGCATTCGCTGGCTCCTGGGACGGCGAAGCCAACCTCGTCTCGATCGAGCCGCGACAGGCCACGTACCTGGCCGAACTGCAGCAGGCAGCCGACAATGACGCTGAAGTGCTGATTGTGATCGCCTTCCCCCAGGAAGCCGAGATCTTCATCCGCGAGGCGCTCGAACAAGGCCTGTTCGACGAGTTCCTCTTTGTTGACGGCAGCAAGAGCCAGGAGCTGGTCGACGCCATCGGTGGCGAGTACCTCGAAGGTATGAGGGGCACCGCGCCGGCGCCAGGTCCGTCGTCGGAAGCATTGGAGGAGTTCAAGGACTCCTACGTTGCCGAGTACGGCGAGCTGAGCCCGCTGCCATTCATTCCTGAGGCGTATGACGCAGCAATGGCGATCGGGCTCGCGGCGCAGGCTGCCGGCTCGGTCGATTCTGCAGCGATCAGAGATGGGCTCCGAGAGATCGCCGCCCCTCCAGGCACCAGTTACTCGGCTGGCCCGGATGGCATCGCTGGAGCGCTCGCGGCGCTTGCCAATGGCGAGAGCATCAACATGGACGGCGCCGCTACCTCGCTCGACTGGGACGAGCATGGCGACATTACGTCCGGCTACATCGGCGTCTGGGCGTACCAGGGCGGTGAGATTGTCGAGATCAGCGTGACCGCATTTGACCTCGCCAATTGACCTCCACCTGTAACGCCCACCGGTAACGCCGAACCGGCGTGAACACGGACTCGACGACCTGCGGGCAGCGTCACAGGCGCTGCCCGCAGTTGTTCATCATTTGAGACAGCACCGCCGCAACACCTGTGTTGTCGTCATGCAATCAAAGGGCCGAGCCGTTGGACGCCCGGCAGGGCGTGTTGGATAAGCTCTATGCCTGTCAATGGACTCAACCAATGGGAGCGTCCACGTGCGCCGACTGATTCTTCTCTCCACAATCGGTATTGCTCTCACACTTGCAGCTTGCAGCGGTAATGAGGATTCGCAACCGCAAACCACTGCCACGCAACAGTCACAGGGAGATGTGCAAGAAGCCCAGGCCGCCCAGTCATCGAGTCAACAGTCTGATTCGGCCCAGCAGACTGAGGGCCAACCGGGGCCACTGAAGATTGCGTTCATTGGCGATCTGACCGGTGGTCTCGCCGAGATCGGTGTGGAGATGCGGGACGGATTCCTGCTGGCGATCAAGCACATCAACGAGGCTGGCGGCGTGTTCGGCCAGCCCGTAGAGTTTGTGCTTGGCGACACCAACACCGATCCGACGATTGCGATTGAAGAAGCGCGCCGAGTGATTGAGATCGAAGGCGTCCATGTGATCGTGGGGGCACACTCGAGCACCAACACGATTGCCATCGCTGAAAGCATTACCGGTCCGGCCGGGATCCCACAGATTTCTCCGGCATCCTCGTCACCACAGCTCGCTGTGGCTGACGACAACGACTTCCTCTTCCGCGCGACGTTGAACGACAAGGTCCAGGGGCCGGCGCTGGCTCAGCTCGTCAACGAGCAGGGCTACACCAATGTCGGAGTGGTCTACCGCGATGACGCCTGGGGGCAGGGGATCGCTGAGGCTTTTGAGCAGGCGTTCAGCGAGAACTGGGGCGGCCAGGTGGTCTCGATTCCCGTCGCTCCTCAACAGGCCTCGTACCTCAGTGAGATTCAGCAATCGCGAAGCAACGATCCTGAAGCATTGGTGATGCTGGCCTACGTGCCCGAGGGCACGATCATCCTGCGTGAGTCGATCGAGAACGGACTCTACGACCGATTCGTCTTCGGACCGACCAGCCGAAATCCTCAACTACTCGAAGCGATTGGCGCCGAGTACCTGGGCGACATGCAGGGCACCGCGCCAGGCACGGCGCCAGGCACCGAGTCAGCGCTGCTCTGGGAGGTGGCGTTCATTGACGAGTACGAGCGACCGTACGGTTTCCCGTACACCAAGCAGGCGTACGACGCGACGATCGCATTCGCCCTGGCCGCAGAGGCAGCGCAGTCGACCGATGGCGCCGCGATCCGCGATCAGCTTCGTAGAATCGGGGCTGCGCCAGGGCAGGTCGTGCTTGCCGACGTGGGCAGCATCAGGCTTGGTCTTGAGGCAGCACGACAAGGCGAAGATCTGGACTACGAGGGCGCGGCGCAGTCGCTGGAATGGGATGAGCACGGGGATCTCGCCAGGGGATTCGTCGGAATCTGGAAGTTCACATCTGACGGGGCAATCGAAGACACCGGTGTCATTCCCTATGGGGAGTGATCGATCCACACGACGCCCTTCCCCTGAGTGAACCAATATCAACGGCCATTCAATCCTGCTCGACTAGCGGATCAACCAAGTCGATCGCAAATCGCTAACTTTCCCAAGCAAACACCGACAAAGGAAAGGTTGGGGTTACGGTGACACGCTTCAAGTCCGTTCTGCTGTTGGTTGCCGCTCTGCTAGTTGCAGTTGTTGCTGTCGCCTGCTCCGACGATGAAGCGCAGCAACAGGAACAATCAAGCGCCGCACAATCACAGAGCGCACAGGACGATCAATCCGAGTCGGCTGCACAGGCTGACGATCCATCTGAACCGTTCAAGATTGGCTTGATGCTTGATTTCACCGGCGGTCTGGCCGAATACGGCAATGAGATGCGTAAGGGCTTTGATCTGGCGATCAAACACATCAACGCCGGCGGCGGTATTTGGGGACAACCGGTTGAGCCACTCGTCACTGACTCGACGCTGGATCCAACGATTGCGACTGAAGAGGCCCGCCGTCTGGTTGAGGTCGAGCGGATTCACGCATTCGTCTGCTGCACCGCCAGCAGCATCACCCTGGCCGTGACAGACATTACGGCGCCCGCGGGCATTCCGATGGTCAGTCCATCGGCCACGTCGCCACAGCTGACATTGGCCGAGGACGACGACTTCCTCTTCCGCTCGACCCTGTCCGATGCCGCACAAGGACCGATCATGGCCCAGGTCGCCGCCGACCGTGGATTCGACAACGTGGGCCTGATCTATCGCAACGACGCCTGGGGTCAGGGGTATGCGACTGCGTTCGAGGAAGCCTGGGAAGGTGAGATTGTCAGCATTGCGATCGACCCGACTCAGACGACTTATGTCGCCGAGCTGCAGCAATCTGTTGCCGAAGGTGCTCAAGCCTTGATGGTTGTGACTTTCGTTCCCGAGGCCGAGGTCATGATTCGTGAAGCAATCGAACAGGGTCTCTATGACCAGTTCGTGTTCAGTAATGGCGCGCAGAGTCTGCAACTCGTCGAAACGATCGGCGCCGAGCATCTCGCGGGGATGTATGGCGCGGGGCCGGCGTCGGCGACGGACAGCGAGTCGGCCGAAGCCTGGCTTGCGGCATTCATTGATGAGTACGGCGTGCCGCCAGCCATTCCTTACGTCAAGGAGACCTACGACGCCACAATCGCGCTGGCGTTGGCTGCCCAAGCCGCTGGATCGGGTGACGGAGCGGCAATCCGTGATCAGCTCCGAACCATTGCCTCTGCACCCGGCGATGAAGTGATCGCGAGTCCCGACTCGGTAGCAGATGGTCTGCAGACGCTCGCCGACGGTGGCGACGTGGACTATGTCGGTGCAGCCACCGCCATGGAGTGGGATGAACACGGTGACTTGTCGTCTGGGTTCAGCAGCATTTGGCGCTACACCGAGGATGGCAATTTCGAGGAAGTGGAGATTGTCGCCTACGAAGCGCCATAGGCGTATTCGTCATCGCAGGTCAGATACAACAACGTGGCGATGGAGGGCCTAATGGTGTTGGTGTCGGCAGTTTGCGCTATCTGGCAGGTTGTGGATGCAGATGGTCAAACCAATGCGCGTTCGAGTGAAGTAGTGAGACAACGGCTGGGCCATTCGTGAATTGGAGATGCGGAACCCTCCGCACGACGAGAGAGGTGAGTAGACGGTCTTACTACGCTCGACCTACAAGGTCTGGGCCCCGTGTCAAGCACGGGGCATCGGACCCTACAGCGGTCGTTCTCGTGCCTATTGTCTGTCACTGGGCATGGTGGCCCTAGCGCGTGACCGTGCTTCTGAGCCGTTGCCAGACGGAACTGTCGTTGTCGCCAGGTTCATTCTCGGGGCCTCGGGAGACGAAACGGCTGACCCGATCCTGCTCGGCGAGGAGTCCCTGCGGCCGCCAGAGCAGGAACACGACGATCAGGAGTCCAATGAGCAGTTGTCTCACCTGGAAGACGCGGCTGCCTAACCAGTCGGGCAGGCTCTCCTGGATTAACGGCGTGCCAAACCAGAAGAATCCGACGACGACCGCGCCGAGCACGGCACCTCGGTGATTGCCGCTGCCGCCGACGATCAGCATGGTCCAGACGAAGAACGTGCCCAGCAAGTCAGAAAAGGTCAACGGCGAAATCGTTCCGCTGCGGTGGGCATAGATGGCCCCGGCCAGACCCATGAGCATGGCCCCGAGGATGAATGCGCCCATGCGGAAGCGGACGGTGTTCTTGCCCGATGCCTTGGCCGTGTCCTCGTCATCGCGGATCGCCCGCAGCGCTCTGCCCCAGGGTGACGCGGTCGCGCGGGTGACGAGCCAGTAGACGGCAATCAGGACGATGAGCGCAGTGGCAAGCTCGACCCAGCGGTAGTCGGGCCCCTGGACTTCGTTTTGCAGGAATCCATCAATGCCGTTGAGTCCGCGGCTGCGATTGACCAGTCCTTCGACCGAGTTGGCGACGCTGCGCAGAATCGCTGCCACCCCGATGGTGGCGATGGCGAGGAAGTCGTCTCGCAGGCGAAGCGTGGGTATGCCAAGCAGGATCGCCAGGACGCCTCCAGCGATCGCAGCGAATATCCAGCCGATCGGGATGGGAATGCCCCAACCGGCGACGTACGCTTCCAGTCCTTCCGGCGCGGGTAAGGTCAGCACCGCGGAGACATATGCGCCGACCATGAAGAAGGCGGCGACTCCGAAGTTGAGGATGCCCACGCTCCACTGGATATTCAGGGCGAGGGCCAGGATGGCGAAGATTGCGACCGTCGTGAGGAAACCGACCGTCCAGTTGACTGCTCCGTCGAAGGTGACCAGTGTGACGAAGAGCTGTTCCATCTCGGACCGCCTCTACCGCACTTGTCCGAAGAGGCCGCGAGGTCGCAATAGCAGTACGACGATCACGATCACGAAGGGAACGCCGGGTTTGAGGCCGGTGTTGATCCACTGGGTCGAGAGCTCCTGAGCGATTCCGACCGTGAGGCCTCCGATCAGTGCTCCCCAAGGGTTGCCAATGCCACCCAGGATGACGGCGGCGAATAGCGGCAACAGCAGACGGAACCCGGCGTCGAAGCGGACTTCGGCCTGCAATCCGAGCATGACACCGGCCAGCGCGCCGAGGATGCCGGCGACGATCCACGTACCGGTGCGGATGCGGTCGGTGTCGATACCCGATGCTTCGGCCAGACCGGGGTTATCGGACGTGGCTCGCATGGCCTTGCCGAAACGGGTTCGGTACAGCAGCCAGTAGAGCAGCACCGCTGCCAGCATCGTGATCCCGACAATGAAAAACTGGTCAGGCTTGACCTTGATTCCGCCAAGGATCTCGATGGCCGGGTGGATACCCGGCGTGAAACGGAAGTTGGAGGGTCCCCAGATCAGTTGGATCACGGCTCGCAGCATGATTGACATGCCCAGCGAGGCGATCGCGAAGACAAAGAAGCCTCCGCCGGTGACTCGGAGCCGGCGGAAGACCAGCCGCTCCAGCACGACCGAGATCAGCGCCACGCCAATCATCGCCACCAACAGCCCGACGATCAGCCCCCAACCGAACGACAGCGAACCGAATCGTCCGCCAACGAAGCCCAGATTGGCTCCCTCCGACGAGACGATGAAGAAGGCCAGGAACATGCCCCAACCCATCTTGTCGCCGTGCGCAAAGTCGGCGATTCCGAGCACGCCAAAGACCAGCGTCAGACCCATCGCACCCAGTGCGATGATCGAGCCGACGATGATCCCGATCGTGATGAGCTGCGCGATCTCTATGAGTGGCTCCCCTCCTCGATCGAGAATCCCTCGCCCTCTCCTTCCGCTTGTCCAAGGAATGCCCGACCGACTTCTGGGCTCGTCAGCATGTCGGTGCCAGTGCCTTCCAACGCTTTTTCGCCATCGACCATGACCACCCCGCGGTCAGACCAGACCAGGGCCTCAGTCGCATTCTGCTCGACCATCAGGATGCCAACGCCGGACATGTGAATGCGGTAGATGCGGCTGAGCAGCTCTCCACGTGCTGCGGGCGATAGCGCTGCAGTTGGCTCGTCGAGGCAGAGCATGATCGGATCGAGCATCAGTGCTCGGGCCATGGCCAGCATCTGTCGCTGTCCACCGGACAAGCGGCTTGCCCGCTCTCGGGGACGGCCCTCGAGGTCGGGAAACATGGCCAGGACCTCGGCGATCCGCTCCCGCAGACCTTCCTTGCGCATGTATCCGCCCATCTCCAGATTTTCGGTGATCGACATCGAGGTGAAAATGTTGTCGACCTGGGGCACGTAGCCGACGCCGGCGGCGATCATCCTGGGCGTCGACCATCCGCTCACGTCTTCGCCCTGGAACGAGCGAGTTCCTCGTTCGTACGGCAAAGCACCGACAATGGCTTTGAGCAGCGTTGACTTACCAGCGCCGTTGGGTCCAATGATGGTCAGGATTTCATCGCGGTAGAGATCAAGCGCGACATTGTGAATGATGTCGATGCCGTCGACGTAGCCACCGAAGAATTCCTTGACCTGGAGCAACGGCTGGCGCTCGGTCATGAGCGCTGTCCGCTCAGGTACGCGGCCTGCACCTCGGGGTTGGAGAGAACGTCGTCGGGTGTTCCCACATCGAGGACCTGGCCCTGGGCCATGACGATGACCGGATCGCAGAGCTGGCGGACGAAGTCGAGATTGTGCTCGATGATCAGGAACGTGAGGCCCAGCCGCTCGCGCAACTCTCGGATGTGTTCGGCCAGACGACGCACCAGGGCGGGATTGACTCCGGCGCCGGGCTCGTCGAGCAGGATCATGCGTGGCTCGGCCATCAGCGCGCGTGCGAGTTCGAGAAGCTTGCGTTGTCCGCCGGAGAGTGCGCCGGCTCGAATGTAAGCCTGGTGGCCGAGTTGGGTCTGCTCCAACACCTCGTGCGCTCGAGCCTCGAGTTGTTGCTCCTCACGGCGCACCTTGCCGGGCAAAAGCCAGTTGCGCCAAGCCGCCTCGCCCGACTGATGTTCACCGGCCAGCATGAGGTTTTCGAGGACGGTCATCGTTTCCAGCTCTTGCGGAATCTGGAAGGTTCGCACGAGACCCTTGTCGAACATTCGGTGTGCTGGAAGACCAGTGACGTCTTCACGGCCGAAATGAACCTGACCGCCATCGGGCTTGAGGAACCCGGCCACGCAGTTGAACGCCGTGGTTTTGCCTGCGCCATTGGGACCGATCATGCCAGCGATCTTGCCTTGTTCGACCTGGAATGTCGCCTGATCGCAGGCACGTAGTCCGCCGAAGTGTTTGTCCAAGTCGCGAACGTCTAACAATGCATCCATATGGGCATCCATGTGGGAGCCTTGCGCCTCAGCCCGGCGGCCAGGACAGTTTGCGTCCTCCCAACACGTGCAAATGCAGATGGGCAACAGTCTGACCGGCGTTCTCGCCGACGTTGACGACCACTCTCCAGCCGTTCGCTTCCAAGCCCTCCTGGCGGGCGACCGTCTGCGCAGCCTGCATCAAGTGTCCGAGCAGGGCGGGGTCGGCTTGATCGGCTTCTTGCAGACCCGAGATGGCGACGCGAGGAATCACCAGCACATGGGTTGGCGCTTGTGGGTTGAGGTCGCGAAACGCGAGACACTGATCGTCCTCGTAGACGATGTCGGCGGGGATTTCACCTCGCACGATCGCGCCAAACACGGTGTCCGACGAACGCTCAGCGTCACTCACGCGGCTTCCTCCCAGGGTTCGTTACAGCAAACGCAGGGTAGCCTGTGGACATGTCAGACGTCAGTGCTGCTCCCAACCTGGTGCTGGTGCGTCACGGGCAAAGCGTGTGGAACCGCGAGAACCGATTTACCGGTTGGATCGATGTCGATCTGACCGACCAGGGGATCGCCGAAGCACACAGCGCCGGCCAACAGATCCGCGATGCCGGCATCGAGTTCGACGCCGCCTGGACCTCGGTGTTGCAGCGTGCGATTCATACGCTCTGGATCATTCTGGATGAGATCAATGCGCCGTGGCTGCCGGTCTATCGGGACTGGCGGCTGAACGAGCGCCACTACGGCGGTCTGCAGGGATTGAACAAGGCCGAGACTGCGGCGAAGCATGGTGATGATCAGGTCCACATCTGGCGTCGGTCGTACGACATCCCGCCGCCGACACTGGACGAAGATCATCCCGACCATCCGAGATTCGATCGCAGATACGAGGGCATACCGACTGGGGCGCTGCCGGCTGCAGAGTCGCTCAAACTCACGCTGGAGCGTGTGCTCCCCTGCTGGGAGCAAGAAATCGCACCGGCGCTACAACGTGGTCAGCGTCTGATACTGGCTGCGCACGGCAACAGCATTCGAGCGATTGTGAAACACCTGGAATCGATCTCGGACGAAGAGATCACAGGACTGAATATTCCCACCGGTATGCCGCTCGCCTACACGCTCGACAGCGAGCTCAAGGTCGTCGAGCGGCGCTATCTGGCGGGCGAGGAAGCAGCGGCCGAGGCGGCAGCGGCTGTGGCAGCGCAGGGGCACGCCAACCGATAGCGCTCCGTCATACCCGCGCTTGCCGGCATGGCGAGATTGTGGCGCCTGTGTTCTGCTCTCGATCGGCTTATGCCGTCACTGCTTCGCGGTATTGACGGATGGCGTCGATGTGCGCGTCGACGTCTGGCAGGCCGGCGTTCATGGTGGCGATTGAGATTGCGGTGGCTCCCAGATCGATCCAGCGCTCGGTGTGGCTGTTCCACAGTTCGGGATTGCCTCCACGGAATTGTGCCTGCGGTTCGATGGGGAAGTTGTCGGCGTCGCGGCCGTTGTCGCGAAGGTAACCGCGCAGCGTGTCGACCATGGCCGCAGAGTCGGCGTTGGGAGATCCGATTGGGAACCAACCGTCGCCGATCTTGGCCGTACGGCGAAGTTGCAGATCGTGCGCTCCTCCGAACCAGACTTCGATCGGCTCAGTCGGGCGCGGTTCGATGCCTGTGGATTTGACCTGATGGAACTCGCCATCGAAGTCGACCAGGTGGTTCGACCAGAGCTCGCGCATCAGGGCGATCTGTTCTTCCTGTCGCCGGCCGCGATTGCGGAAGTTCTCGCCCAGCACTTCGTACTCGACGTGATTCCAGCCGCTGCCGACACCGAGGCGGAATCGGTTGCCGGAGAGGACGGCCAATTGAGCGGCCTGCTTGGCAACCAACGCGGTCTGACGCTGAGGCAAGACCAGTACCGCCGTCGCGAGTCCCAGGTTGGTCGTGCATGCGGCGATGTAGCCGAGGGTGACGAAGACCTCGTGGAACTGGTCCTGGTCGGTGTACGGGCCGGTCAAGCGATGCACCGACGGGTCGGCGCCGAGCACGTGGTCGTAGATCAACAGATGGTCGAACCCCATGCCCTCGACTGCTTGCGCGAAATCGCGGATGGATGACGGGTCGGCGCCGATTTCATTGGTCGGCAGCACAGCACCCATGGTGAGATCGATTGCCATGGTGTTCTCCTTCGTGAACGGCAGTCCGGTTGAGAACGGCCTACGCGATCATAGCCTCGACATGACCGGCGTGGCCTGCACGTACCTGCGAGTACCTGCACCTACCTGCACATAGTGATGGACGGCCATAGGCTCTACGCATCGCAGAGGAGACCTGCTCATGCCAACACCTCGCCAGTTTCTGCGGCCGCTCGTGCTGGGCGCGCCGAATCCTCCGACCGACATTCCGACGTATCCGTCGCGGATGATCCACTTTTTCGATCCGTCCAACGAGCGGATTCTCAACCGATTGCCGCAGCTTGCGCCGACCGTTGACATCTTGCTCGGCAATCTCGAGGATGCGATTCCGCCGACTGCCAAAGAAGCAGCGAGAGCCGGGCTGATCACGGTTGGCCAGACGCTTGAACTGGGCGCGACGAAGCTGTGGACCCGGGTCAATGCGGTTGACAGTCCCTGGTTCCTCGACGACATGCTGGAGCTGACGGCAGAGATCGGCGACGTGCTCGATACCGTCATGCTGCCCAAGGTGAATGGTCCGGAAGAGATTCGATTCCTCGATCTGCTGCTGGCGCAGCTTGAGGCTCGAAACGGCTTGACGCGACCGATCCTGATTCATGCCATCCTTGAGACGGCGCAGGGTGTGTCGAATGTTGAAGCGATCGCTCAGTCAAGTCCGCGACTGCAGGGGATGAGCCTGGGACCGTCGGACCTGGCGGCGTCGCGTCGGATGAAGACGACGCGCGTTGGTGGTCCGCACCCTGGATACGTCGTGCGCACCGACGCTGATCCCGAAGATGAGTCGGCAGCGCGGACTTCCTACGTCCAGGATCCGTGGCATTACACGTTGGCGCGGATGATTGACGCTTGCGCAGCGAACGAGATCTACCCGTTCTACGGACCCTTCGGCGACTTCTCTGACCCGGTTGGCTGCGAGGATCAGTTCCGCGCGTCGTTCATCCTTGGTTGCGTCGGCGCCTGGACGTTGCATCCCAACCAGATTCCGATTGCCAAGTCCGTATTCAGACCTAACCCCGATGAGGTGTCGTTTGCGCGCCGCGTTGTGGCTGCGATGCAGGAGGCCGGAGGCTCGGGCGGCGTGGCTGTCGTCGATGGCAAGATGCAGGACGACGCGACGTACAAACAGTGCCAGGTGTTGCTCGATCTGGCCGACATGCTGGCTGAAAAGGATCCCGAGCTGGCGGAGTTGTACGGCGTTTAGGTCAGGTTCCTACTGTTCAACTTGCGTGATTCCTGCGTGCGATCGCCGGCTTGGCGGAGGCTTGCCTATTGCGCTCGGCCGCGGGAGGCGAGTTCTTCGTAGGCCTGACCGGTGAGGCGTCTCATGATCTGTGCTGCGTATGTCGAGAGTACCCACTTGCCAGCGACGGCGGCGGCGACGGCCGTGATCACGATTGCCCACTCGGCCGCCGAGAGCGGTGAGAAGTCGAAGAAGTTTCTCAGCGGCGGCGTGTAGAGGGTCAGGATGAACACACCCAGTAGCGCCAGACCGAAGAAGGTCACCAGTACCGGACGCATGAGGTTGTCTCGTGTCGCGCCTTCGAAGCCGATCACTTCAACCATGTAGGCAAGTCCGACAATCCCAATCGTGGCCGAGACCAGGGTGCGCGCGTCTTCGACAGGTCGGCCAAGGATGCCTTCGGTGAGCAGATGGACGGAAACCGCTGCGACCGCCAATGCCAGCGAGGCAGGGATGGCAAATCGCATCGTTGAAGAGAGAAAGTTGCGACCGGCCGACCTGGGTGGTCGGGTGAGCGTGATGAATACGGCGGGAACGCCCAGCGTGAACAGCGCGGTCAACGAGCCGTGGCGAGGCAGGAATGGGAACTCGAGGCTCATCATGTTGGAGATGAAGATAATCAGGAAGGCGTAGAAGCTCTTGGTGACGAACAGCTTCGAGAGTTGCGACGCATTGCCAAGCACGCTCTGTGCGATGGCCGATCCACGCACCAACGCTTCGAATGAGTCGTTGCGCAAGATGATCGATGCCACGCCCTTGGCTGTGTTGGCGCCCGATTCCATCGCAACACCAACGTCTGCCTTGCGTAAGGCCCGGACATCGTTCGCCCCGTCTCCGACCATCGCCACGTAGTGACCGTTGTCCTGCAGGGCGGAGATGATCTCCTCTTTCTGTTGCGGCGCGATCCGGCCGAACACAGAGTTTTCCTCAACTGCATCGGCGAACTCGTCCTCGCTGAGCCGTTCCAGGGCGGTTCCGGTGATCAGTCCACCGGGGAGCTGAACGCCCAGCTGCTGGACCAGCGCTGCGACTGTGGCAGGATTGTCTCCGCTGATGATCTTCGGCTCGATGCCCAGATCAGCCATCATGCGGAATGCGTCGGCGATCTCTGCGCGCAGTTCGTCGGCGACCGTGATCAACGCAACAATCCGCAAGGATGGCAGCGAATCGGTCTCTGCATCCGGCATCGCTGCCGCCTCGGCAAAGACGACTCCGCGCAACCCACGCTCGGCGGCAGTCTCATACTCGGAGAGCAACTCGGACTGGCCGTCGCCGGCGGAGGGCGATGTCGCGCGGAGCAGACGTTCCGGCGCACCGAGCACGAACACTCGCTCCTCGTCTCCGAGGCGCAGGCGAGCTGCGCTCCAGCGCCGCTCGGAGTTGAATGGTTCGTTGTCGACGAGTTGCGCTCCGTTGGATTGCGCTGTGAACGCCGTGGAGAGCGCTTCGGCTGTTTTGTTGTTCGCCGATGTCGACACGGCAAACGCTCCCAGCCAGCCGGCGAGGGCGCGGCCGCCGGGCGCCCACCGCACATCGTCGACTCTCAGCCGATTTGCAGTGATGGTGCCGGTCTTGTCGAGACAGATGGTGTCGAGATAGTTCAGCGCTTCGACGGCGGTGTTGTCCTGGACGATGGCGCCCATGCGCGACACACGCAGCGCGCCGACGGCGAATGCGACTGTGAATCCGAGCATGAGGCCTTCGGGCACGACGGAGGTGGTGGTCGCGATCGTCGCTCTGACCGCTTCATCGAACTCCCGTCCGGTGATCAGAAACGAGATCAGGATTAGCAGCGCCAGGATCGCCGTGCCGACAATCAGTCCATCGAGGATTCGTTTGAAGCGGAGTTGCAGCGGTGTTTCGGTGCGCTTGAGCTCTCGAGCGTCGCGGGTCTCGCGGATCGCTCGGGACTGGTCACCGACTCGCGCAGCGCGGTAGTAGCACGAGCCGCCGACGCAGAATGCGCCTGATTCGAGTTCGTCGCCGCGGCCGCGCCGCACAGAGCTCGTCTCGCCCGTGAGAATCGACTCATCCATCTCTGCCTGGTCCCAGACGACGGGTCCATCCGCCACGACTTGATCGCCGCTGCGCAAGACGAGCAGATCATCTTCGACGACGTCGATGGCGTAGACCTCGCGCTCGAATCCTCCCCGTACAACGGTCGCCTTGGGAGCGGTCAGCGCCACGAGCTGCCGCAACTTACGAGTCGCACGCAGCTCCTGGAATGTGCCGATCAGCACATTGGCCAGCACAACCATGCCGACGAATGCGGCGTCTTGCAGGTGATCGGTCTTCTGTTCCGTCACTGCCAGGACGAGCAAGACTCCGATTAGTCCGAAGAGGATCAGGTTGAAGTAGGTGAAGACGTTGGAAACGATGACATCGATGTCGGAGCGCTGCTTGGATGAATCCCGATTCACTCGCCCGTTGGCGATGCGTTGTGCGACCTCGGCCTCGGACAGTCCCACCAGATCGGGAGGTTCGGCTGATTCGGTTGATTCCGCTGCGGGAGCCGTCGATGGCGGGCGCGTCTCGATGTCCGTAAGCAGCGCTGCCGGAGGGGACTCAAGGACAAGCGGTGGAGGCGTCTCCTGAGCGGCGGGCGACGGCCAATCGGTCAACCAGCCGCCGTCAACTCGTCCCTCGATCTCGGCCAACGTCTGGGTGACTCGCTCGAGCGTGGGTTGGTCGAGCGGAGGTTGTCCCTCTTCCAGTGCTGCCAGGTCAAAATGCGGCGGAGCTTCATCGAACAGATCCGCAGGTGAAGAACCGGATTGGCTGGGCATGTGTCAAATCTTTGGAGCGATCGCAGAGATCAATCTGTGTTGACTGTAGCCACTCGTTCAGTCGTTGAGCGAGCGCTCCAGACCGGCGAGCCGTTCGGCGCGCCGAGCGGCGCTCAGTCCTCGTCGTGACTCGAGGACACCCCATCCGAGGGTCAGGGCAAACACGGCTGCCTGGACCAGAACGACGGTCGCCCCTGAGGACACATCGACAAACCAGGAGATGTACACGCCGAGGAATCCTGTGAGCGCACCCAGCACGACTGCGATCAGAAAGAGTCGCGGGAATGAATCGGTCATCATTCTCGCGACGACAGGCGGAATGACGAGGGCGGCGGCAATCAGGGTGACACCCAACACCTGAAGCGCGGCGACGACCGTGGCTGCCAGGGCAAGCGAAAACACCGCCTCGACCCAGCGCACGGGAATCCCGTAGGACGTGGCCACATCGTGATCGAAGGTGATAAAGACCAATGGCTTCCAGAGCAGGAAGAGCACCAGAGCGATCAGCACGATCATGCCGGTCGTGACGTACAGGTCCTGGTTGGTGATGCCGAGAATCTCGCCGAACAGGGCAGCCTCGAAGTCGCGGGTGAAACTGCGAGCTCGGGAAATCACGGCGATGCCGATGGCGAAGGCAGCGGTGGTGATGATGCCGATGGCGGCGTCGCCACCGATCTGCCGGCGTCGTGCGGCCTGGTTGATCAGAAAGACGGAGAACGCGCCCCAGATGCTGGCGCCGAGAAAAAAGTTGAATCCAATCGTGAAAGAGACCACGGCGCCGCCGAAGATGCTGTGGGCCAGGCCGTGTCCGATATAGGCCAGACGCCTGAGGATGACAAACACACCGACTGCCGCCGTGACGCCACCGACCAGCGTGGCGGCGATCATCGCCCGTTGCATGAAGCCGAACTCGAACGGCTCAAGCATCGTCGGCGTCCGGCCGTCCGATGACATTGACGACGTGGGGCGGCACCAATGGTTCCTCATGCGCTCCGGGCGCTTCTTCTGGCACCGGCAAGACGTACGTCTCATGACCGCTCTGCACCACGAGCATTGGCTGACCGTAGGCACGCTCGAGAATGGGCGGTTGCAACACTTCCTCCGGCGGGCCGTCGGCCAGCACCGTCTGTTCGCCCAGGGCGATCAGACGGGGCAAGTGTGACGCGACTCCGTTGAGGTCATGTGTCGTCAGGACGACGGTGGCGCCAGCGTGATTGAGCGTCGCCAACTGATGCAGGATTTCGTGCCGGGTTTTGATATCGACACCGGAAGTCGGTTCGTCAAGCAGCAGCAGGTCTGGTGAACGGACTAATGCTCGTGCGAGGAATGTGCGTTGCTGTTGCCCCCCGGAGAGGGCGCGAATCGGTCGGTCGGCAAGATCGGCGATGCCGAGTTGCGAGAGCACCACACGTGCGCGGCTGCGTTCGTCGCGGCTTGTCCAGGGCAGCCATCGCCTCGTTCGCCAACTGCCGAGCATCGCGACCTGCTCGACGGTGATTGGGAAATTCCAGTCGACCGTTTCCACCTGGGGGACGTAACCGACCCTGGTGTTGTCGGCCACCGATGCATCGCCGGCGTACACCTCGGTTTCACCCAGGAGCGATCGCAACAGCGTTGTCTTGCCGCAGCCGCTGGGGCCAACGATTCCGATCAGTTCTCCGGGCGCAATCCGCAAATTGACATCGCGCAGCGCCACTTCACCGTCGTAACCCAGGGCGACGCCGTCGAGTCGGACCAGTTCCCCTATTGGGACGCTTGCCATGTGCTGCCTGTATCAAATCCGTCGAGCGCCGAGGCGTCTCCGCCAAGCGCGGTGACCATGGTCCGGACGTTCTCAACCATCATCCCCACCAAGGTATTGCCTGTGTCCCCTGGTTCGCCGGGCAGATCGTCGTCGGACAGCGTAGAGACTTGAATGGCACCGGCTTCGTTGGCGATTGTTTGTAGAACTTCAGACGGGAACACCTCTGAACCAAAAATGGCTGGCACGCCCGCGCCTTTGACCTGTTCGATCAGCTCCGCCACCTCTCGCGGCGACGGCTGTGAAAAGTCGGAGGGTTGAATGGCGCCGATGACTTCCAGTCCGTATCGAGGCGCGAAGTAGGGGAACGAGTCGTGATACGTAATCAACCTGCGGTGGGCCTCGGGAATCGTCATCGTTGCTTGAGTGATGGCTTCATCCAACTCCCAGAGGCGGTCGCTCAGCCGCTCGGTGTTGGTCTCGTAGTAGGCGCGGCCGTCTGGGTCGAGATCGATCAGGGCGTCGCGGACGATCTCCGCGTAGCGCACCGCCAGATGAGGCGCAGTCCAGAGGTGGGGATTGGGGTTACCCCCTGCCCTGGGGAATGAGAAGTCGTAGATGTAGTCCTCGGGCGAGACCGCCTCGTTGCCAAGCTGCAGGATTGTCGTATCGCCGTTGCGATTGGCTTCTGCCAACTCCAGCGTTGGTAACTCAAGGTTGAGGCCGTTGATGACGATCAGGTCTGCTTTCTCGATTTCGCCGACAGCAGATGGAGGTGGATCGTATGTGTGACTGTTGACACCTTCAGGAACCAGTCCGACGACTTCGATCCGGTCTCCGCCTACCTCTTCGATGATGTTGCGCAGCGGCGCGACTGTGGTCACCACCAGCAGGGTGTCACTGTCGGGGCCGTCGCTTCCGCACGCAATTGCGGTGGTCGCTACCAAGGCGACTAGTCCCAGGAACACACAGGTAGCGGACCGCACCATCGCGGCGTCTCTTCTCCAGGTGCGGAGCTAGCCTATGATCGGACACCTGCTGCTGCAACTGCCAGCGAACGTTGCGGGAACCTAGACCAATCCCGGCCGGATGCTGTTGCGGGGGAATCCTCCGGCGCCCAGCGTGTGTGGCCAGACATCAAACAGTGTGTCGATCTCGATGCGGTTGTCGTCGAAGTGCAGGTAGCGCTCCAGGACTGGTTCGGAGAACAGCGAGATGCGGTGTCCGCTCGCACCGAACACGCGTCCATTGGCAGCATCGGATTGGTCCGAGGCGAGCCAGGCCACGATCGGCGCGACGTTCTTGGGGTCGCGAGCCGTTCCTGCCGCCGATTCTGACGGCGCCGGTCCGGACGCTTCCACGCCGCGGCCGCGGTCGGTCATGCGCGTAGATGCGCCAGGGGCAATGCAGTTGGTCGTGACGCCATAGCGCGAGAGCGCGCCGACGTTGGATCGCATCAGCCCCAGCTTGGCTGCGTGCGCCGCCGAGTAGTTGGGCTGACCTGCCGAGCCGCGGATGCCAGCGTCGGAGGTGAAGTAGATGATCCGCCGATTCTGACCTTCACGGTTGGCGCGCCAGTAGATCGAGGCGAACTTGGTTGGCGCGAAACAGCCCTTGAGGTGTGCACGAACCAGGCCATCCCATTCTTCTTCGAGCATGTTGAAGATCATTCGCTCGCGCAGGATGCCGTGAGCGCAGACGAGCACGTCGAGCCCGCCGAACTCGTCCAACGCGGTCTGGATCATCCGCTCGGCGGTGTCCATGTCGGCGACGTCGCCCACAAAGGGGACGGCTTCGCCGCCGGCGTCTCGAATTTCTGCCACGATCGCATCAACTTTGGACGCGTCCATGCCGAATCGGCCTTCGACGTCGAAGCCGGTATCGGCGACGACGACTTTTGCTCCCTGCTCGCCGAAGACGCGGCAGAGATTCGAACCGATACCGCCGGCTCCACCGGTGATGATGCAAATTCTGCCATCCAAGTGCTTTGTCATGATTCCCACTTCCTCACTCAAAACGTCTCACAGAGACTGTCGATGGTCTCGGAGTTGGGTGCTATGGGAACTGACGCGGCGGCGGGCCGACTCCCTGCACCTCAAGCGTCTGTGGCATGAGGGCAAACAAGGTGTCGATGTCCCAGTACGGTTCGACGTTCCAGATCGTCTGGTCCCACTCGGGTTCTTTCCAGATCGTGATCTTGTTGCCCGTCGTTCCCACCACACGACCGCTGATCTCGGCGCTTGCGTCCGATGCCAGAAATGTCACGACTGGCGTGACGTTGTTCGGATCCATGGCGGTGCCAGTCGCCGAGGCGCTGGGAGCATCCGCCGATTGGTCCACGCCCCGTCCGCGATCGGTCATGCGGGTCGACGCGCCGGGTGAGATGCAGTTCGAGGTCGCGCCGTAGCGACCTAGCGCCTCGGCGTTGGACAGCGACAACCCGATCTTGCCAGCGTGTGCCGCCGAGTAATTTGGCTGCCCAGCCTCGCCGCGCACCCCTGCCGAGGACGTGAAGTAGATGATCCGCCGGTTGCCCTTGTCGCGGTTAGCTCGCCAGTGGATAGCAGCGAACTTGGTCGGCGCGAAGCAACCTTTGAGGTGGATGCGGACCAGCTCGTCCCACTCTTCCTCGGTCATGTTGAAGACCATGCGCTCGCGCAGGATGCCGTGAGCACAGACGAGGATGTCGAGGTCGCCGTAGGTCTCGATTGCTGTTTGGACCGCCCGCTCTGCCGTGTCCATGTCGGCGATGTCGCCGGCGACCGCCGTCGCCTGACCACCATTGGCGATGATCTGATCGACCACGGCCTGGATCTTTGAGGGATCCATCCCCGCACGACCTTCGACGTCGAAACCGGTGTCACAGGCGACGACCGACGCGCCTTCCTCGGCAAACACTCGGCAGATATGCGATCCCATTCCGCCGGCTCCGCCGGTGACCAACGCCACCTTGCCATCGAGGTGTCCCATGTGCGCGCTCCTAGCCTCTGATGAGTTTCAGGTGTGCAATACGAACAGAGGCTAGGCGCGTTCAGCGCACAGGGTCAAACGCTCAATCGATTGGCGGCTGGACATCGAAGCCAAGCGCCCGAGCGCTTGCAACAAGTCGTCATTTGACCACGAGACGTCGATTGGAGGAGCTAGTTCTGCAAACCGCTTCCGGTTTGCCTTGCCCTTGTAGGGAGGGCGGACCAAACCGTCGCAGTACAGACGTAGCCAGTTCGAGCTCGGTCGTACACCGCCGGAAAGCCGCGTGATCTCGTCAATGGTTTCCGCCGACAGGACTCGCTGTGTTTCGGACCGATGCGTCATCATTGCGCTCCCTCGGATGGGGCCCAGATTACTCCACTGTGCACGGCAATCGACCCAAATCTCGCAGCATCTGATCAGTCGGCCAAGTAAGGTCCAGCGGTGGATGGTCCCTCAGCACCTGCACTCTGTCCTCGACCGAACGGTAGGGCGGATCAACGAGACCGCGGTGATACAGCCTCTCCCACACCAAATCTGGATCCTCGTCGCCCCAATCGAGCGGTGGACGTGCTCGCTCTTGCGGGATGGGCTCAACGCGCGCCGGCTGAATCCAGTGTTCGGCTGCTTGGCTTTCCTCAGGCATCATCATCCCTCTCAAGCCTCGAGCTTAACCAATCTCCGGCCGGACCGACTCCTCCCTCAGCTCAGCCACTCCGGGTCCAGCAGCCGACGCACCACGTCGATCGCCTCTGACTTGTCGTAGCGCTGGTATGACTGTGATTTTGAGACCTGCTGATCGCCGAAGAAGAAACGCTCGTACAGTTCCTGCCGACCGGCCAACGAGGTACCGACCACGTCCCAGGCGAGGCGGAAGAGCGGGACCTTGTCGATGCCCTCTTCGTTCATGTCGGCTGCGCCCTTGAAGTAGCGCTCGACTGATGGACCGAGGGCTTCGGTGATCGCCTCCATGTTTGCTTCGGACGGAGCAGCCATGAAGTTGCTGCCGCCGATCTGCTTGATGTGGTCGACGATCTGCACGTAATACTCGGGGAAGAGCCGCAGCCCCGCCGTGATCGCGTTGGCATTGCAGTACCAAACACCGTTGTCGGGATTCTCGACGCCGCCCTCGACTGCCGCGATCGCGATTGACTCGAGCGTTTGCAGCATGGTGACGATCTCGCCGAGCCGAATCTGCACGTTGATGAATGAGTTGGTCTGAGCGTTTTCGGCGATCAGGTGGGCGAGACCGAGCAGGAAGCGCGTCTTGGCCACGTTCTTGACGATCACGTGATGGCCGAGCGATTCCTGAAAACGCATCGCCATCAGCGCCATGTTGTGAATCTTGCCGTCCTGGTAGTCAAAGACGTTCTCCCAGGGGACTTCGACATCGTCGAAGACCGCGACCGTGTCGATCTCTTCGAACCGGCTGGAGATTGGGTAATCGCGGGTTGAGCGGTCGGGGTCGAACGAGTCGCGGCAGACCCAATGCAGGCCGGGAGCGTCGACGGGGATGGTGAAGCCCAGGGCGTACTTGCGTTCGTTCTCCCCGCTCACGATCGGCAGGACCATCGACAAGTTCTCGTCCGAGAATGGCGCCAGCGTTCCCAAGACCCGCGCGCCGCGCACGATGATGCTGTCCGAGGTTCGCTTGACGACGCCGGCATTGAGGAACGGTTCCTGTTCGCCCAGCGGCGTCTTGCGGTCGATCTGCGGGGTGATGAAGGTATGGGTCAGGCAGACATCGTTGCGGCGACAGTGATCGTGGATCTGCCTGGCGTGTTCGCCCAGGGCGGGATCGTCCTGGCCCCAATGATGGCTGGCCGCCGCCACCCCAGCGATGGCCGCGTTCATGTAGTCGGGGGCTCGGCCAAGCTGTCCACCGGTGTGTTCTGCCCAGGCTGCGTAAGCGGCGGAGCGATTGCGCAAGTCCTCCTTCGAGCGGGGAATCTTGAACGAGAGGTGTGAGCGCTCGCCATCCTCGTCTTCGTAACTGATGACATCGCGGACGGCAGGGTCGCACTGGAAGTCGTAGTAGGCCGCGATGGTGCGCGCTGCCCCGGCGAAGCCGGGCGCGGTGGTGACGTCCTCAACTAATGCGCCGTTGTGCCAGATACGGCGTCCATCGCGCAGGCCGGCCAGGTAGGCTGCGCCGTCTCGCATAGCCATAGCAGTTACCGAGCGCCGCGCTAGTCGCCGACGCCGGGCGCAGCAAACACAGGCGTGGGTTCGTCGACCAACGCTTCAGCTCCTTCGGTGGGCAGCACGTCCGCGTAGTTCAACGCACCGTCGATGTCGGCTTCCCAGTCCTCGCGCGGCAGCTCGTAGAGCACCTCGATGCCGTGACCGTCGGGATCGTTGATGTAGACGGAGTGCGTCATCCCGTGGTTGATGCGCAGATTGAACTTGACGCCCTTGGCCTGCAGGAAGGCGATCTGTTTGAGCCAGGAGTCGCGGTCGGGGTAGTGAATGGCGAGATGGTTGAGTCCGGGTCGCTTGGGCGCCATCGACCAGTCGCCGGAGTCCTCGGAGTCGCCCATGATTTCAGCCAGGGCGAGGTCGTGGTGGCTCTCGGAGAGACCGTTATAGAAGCGCATGTTCATCGAGCGCTCGGAGCGCGGTTTGAGCGATCCGATGTGGCGGAACCCCATCACTTCGGTCCAGAACTCGTGCGCGACATCGAGGTCACGGACATTCAAGACCAGATGGTTGACGCCGACGGGAGTCATCGCGCGTGCGGGTGCATCACTCATGATTGGCCATCCTTCCGATCATTCGCCAATGATGTGCAAGTGCCGTCAAAGGTAACAAAACCGTGGCCGCACTGGCACACGACTAGCGCAACGCCTTGATCGCTACGGGCATCGCTTCACTGTCGACACCCTCTCCGTCAGCGATCGCGACGACTTCGCGGAAACGCCTGACCGTGAGCAACAGGCGCACCCGACGGAAGAGGGATGCGTCGGCAGTGGATCCAAGTTCACCGTAGTGTTCGACGATCCGCCAGCCGAGCTCGGTGCCGTAGCAATCGACGAGATGGGCGAAATCGATGGCTGGATCGGCGACGCGGAGCCCGTGCCAACCGGTCACACCGACCAGTTGTTGCACGAGCGGGTCGACCAGCAGCCGTTCAGTCGAAATGCCGCCGTGCACGAGCGTCGGCTGAATCTTCCAGATGGCGTCGTCTTCGAGGAACCTCGACCACCAACGTCTCGCCCAGGTGATCTCGGACCAGGCCATCAATGGTCTCAGGATGCTCAAGGACCGCCTGGCCAGCGCTTCATGCTCATCTCGCCATTCGCGGAACGACGTTGCACCTAACGATCGGGCGCGCTCGACAGAGAACTCGTGCAGCTCATGGCAGAAGGTCGCCAGGTCCCTAACCAGGCGTTCCCGATTCTGGTCCACGATCAGCTCGGGAACCAGGGGTCGGCCTTCAGGTCGCTCAGCGGCGCGCCATTGGCGTTGCCAGTTGCCGGAGCCGCTGCCAGACTCCCAGACCGGCACGGCCGGACTGAGGAACCCTCGCAGGTGCGGCATGACGGAAGTCATATTGGAGAGTTGGACTGCGGCTTTCTCCGACTGCGGGAACAGGGCGGTCCACCCAGGCCAATCAGCGCGAACCAGCTCCGCATCTGGTTCCGAGATGATCTCTAAGTCTTCAGCCTTCAGATCGGAAAACGTCGCACCGAGTGCAAATGCGTACTCGGACTTCTGGTCTGCTATTGCGGGCGCGTCGGGCATTATTCGAGTGTATCGGCCGTTGCTTCCAGCACCGACGGCAGCGGCGGCTGGTCCCCGGTGGTCCACTGCACCGGGTCGACGTCAATGCCCTGAATGATGACCTCCCAGTGCAGATGCGGTCCGGTCGAGAGTCCGGTCGTGCCGATGTTGCCGAGGTAATCTCCGGGCTCGACTTCGACGCCTGCGCGCACGGCGATCAGAGACATATGCCAGTAGCCGCTGTAGACGCCGGCTCCATGGTCGATGATGACGCCCGTGCCATGGAGCACGAGGTCACCAGTCCAGACCACGGTTCCCGGAGCCGGAGCGAGGATGGGATCTCCGTGCTGAGCGGCGATGTCGTGGCCGTGATGCCACTGGTCAGAAGGTACGCCGTCATAAGAGCGCTGCGAACCGAACACTCCCGAGACTTCGCCCTCAACGGGAAGGATCCACGGTCCGCTCCAGCGTGGCGGACCGGTAACCGCTGTGTGCTGCTCGAAGCGCACGGCGATGTCTCGCGCGACCTCGGCAGGATCGGGCGATGGCCCGGTACCACCCAGCGTGATCTCCTCAAACGGCGCCGCATTCGCAAGGACAACGAGCTGAGAGGTGATGGCATCCAACCAGACACCGCCTTCGCCGTACAGATCGATGACTAACTCCGTCGCGCCGATCTCGCTGTCGCGAGGCACAGGCACGATGACCCACCAAATGCCCGGCGCGACCTCGCTCAAACTCCAGCTCCGCCGCAAGAGCGTCACTGCGACGGCGGTGGCGTTCTCTGCTTCCACGGTGACGGCAAATGACTCTCCCTGGGCGATGGTGCCGGGACTGATGCTGGCCGAAGCGGCGTTGGGCATGTCGGCACTGGTCATGTCGGCGCGGGTCATGTCGGCGCTGGAATCCGACGACTCCTCAGACCGAGCCTGAGCCTCCTGGAGATCCTGTTGAGATTCGTCCTGTTGTGGTTGGATTTGTTGGTCGTCAGACTGACCAGACTGCTCCGGCGGTGAATCGCTTGGTTGATCGGTTGCAGTCTCAGGTGCTGATGCCTGCTGCGAAGGCTCTGCCGGCGGCGCGTCCTGACCGATCGAATCGGTTTCCTCTGGTGTGGACTGTTGAGACTCGCCAAGCTCTGTCGATTGCTCGTCCCCTGCGAGTTCCGCCTCATTGGCGACGACGGGCACTTGATCTGGGGTGGGCGGAGCGTCGTCATCTTGCTTGATCAGTAGCGCTGCGCCTGCCCCAATGGCGGCGGACACAATGGCCAGACTCACAACCAGCGCCCACCACCGTCCGCTCAAGCCGAACCCCCATTGCTCGCAAATGCAGAAACTTGTTGGCGCGGCAGTTGGATGACGCCGCTCGCGCTCGTACTCTCACTCTAGTAAGTAATCGGGCCTTGCGAACCATGAGGGGATTGAGGAGGCGAAGTGGTACTCGATTCAGCGACTTCAACATCTGTCGCCGGGCCGATTCTGGAACGCATCGACAAACCATGGGGTGAGGAGCTGATCCTCAGCCGAACCGATACTTCGATTGTGAAAATGCTGCGCATTGCTCCGCACCGACGGTTGTCACTGCAGTTCCACCGGCGCAAACAGGAAACCCTCATGCTGCTGAGCGGCAGTGCGATATTGACTGTTGGTCCCAGCGCGGATCGCTTGCGCCACGTGTCGATGCTGACCGGCGTGCGCGGAGACATCGCCGCCGGTGTCGTGCATCGAGTCAGCGCCGGTGGCGACGGCGCCGATATTCTCGAGGTCGCATCTCGAGCGGCAGAAGAAGATGGAGACGACATCGTGCGACTGGCTGACGATTACGGACGTGTAGATTTCCTTGCTCAAGACTGACAGAGACTGACAGAGACTGACAGGGACTGATTTCGATACTCGTGGCCGCGCCTGACCTGTTCCAGCGAATCGTTGATGGTGACGAGATAGCGCTGCGTGACGCGTTCCGTGCTTATGGATCGACGGCGCGAGCACTGGCGCGGCGCATCGTCGGTTCAGACCAGGCCGACGAAATCGTCGAAGAGGCCTTTCTGCTGATCTGGACGGAGCCGGAACACTGGGCCTCGGTTGCGCTCGATGTTCACATCCTGCGGTTGGTTCGCGATATCGCCCTGGCAGTTCGACGACGCGGCATCACCTCTGCGCTGGCCGCAGACGAAGTTCAGCCGTTCCCGATCGGTCCGGCAACGGGCCTCCCGGACGTCGTTGAGGGATTGGATCACGAGGAGTTGCAACGAGCCGTGATTCGGTTGCCACTTGATCAGGGTCGGCACCTGGAGGACGCCTGGTTTGACGCGATCCGCCATGACGACGAGTCAATGAACCAGGCGATGGATGCACTGGTCGGACAAATCTTGAGCGGTCGCATGGATCGCTCGGACCGATGAATGTAGGAATGTCGGAGCTAATGTCGGAGTTGTTGTGACCTCCAGAAGCACCGAACCAGAACAGCGTCTGGCCGCGTTCTACCTTGGACTGCTTCCCCAGGAAGAGCATGACGAAGTAGAGCGGATTGTCCGTTCGGATCCTGCAATTCGTCGCCGTTGCAGCGCGTGGCCCACGGCTGCCGCCGCAATCACTGGCGCGACGTTGGTGGTCCCGCCCGATCCCGCCGAAGCCCGGCTTGAGCAGCGACTCATTCAGCGAGCTCGCATTGTCCGTCCGCCTGTGGTTCGCTCGCACTACGCCTTGCGTGTCGTGCGGCGCAACGTAGTGCGATTGCTGTTGGTGTCATTGGTCGCGATCGCCGCTCTGTTTGGCTACCTCGCGTTTCGCGCCGAAGAACCGATTTCTGGTCGGGCGATTGCATTGACGGACGATGGCGCGACGGGAGTGTTACTGCCCAGGTACGAAGACCAGTTGTTTGCCCTGATCTTCTGGGGATTGCCAGCGTTGAGCGTCGAGGAGACCTGGCAGATCTGGCTGGTCAGAGCGTCGGGATCGGTTGAACCTGGCCCAACCTTTGGGCGGGATGTTGAGGGTCGGGCCGCCGTGTCAATCGATCCCAATGTGCTGGAGTCGGCAGACGAACTGATCGGCTTCGTTGTCTCGCGAGACGTACCGTCCCGGAGACTGGACGGGACACCGTCCTCTGACGACATTCTGTATCAGTTCGAGAGGCAGTAGCGTGAGATTCTGAAGGTCGCAGGTAGACTGGGATCGTTAGACCAAGTGACAGCGAGGACGCACGATGGACTTTGAATTCAGCGCCGATCAGGAATCGTGGCGGAACGAGATTCGCGGATGGATCCGCGAAGAATTCGGTGAGGACTGGAACGGACTCGACGTCTCCAACGACGAAGAGGGTTCAGACGAGGCCTGGGCATTCTCCAAGGGCATCCGCGCCAAGCTGGCGGAAAAGGGTTGGACGGCACCAGCCTGGCCGACCGAGCACGGCGGGATGGGTCTGTCCTTCGCCGAGCAGGCGATCTTTAACGAGGAACTCGCCTACAATCGCGTCCCCGGTCCGGATCTGATCTCGGTTGGTTATGTCGGCCCGACCCTGCTGGTCTACGGCACTGACGATCAGAAGAGTCAGTTCCTGGACGACATCGTCAACTCTCGCGCTTCCTGGTGTCAGGGATACTCCGAGCCAGGTTCAGGATCGGACCTGGCGTCGCTGCAGACACGCGCCGTCAAAGACGGCGACGACTATGTCATCAACGGACAGAAGATCTGGACATCCAACGCTCACCGAGCGGACTGGATGTTCGCCCTGGTCCGCACCGATCCCGATGCGCCCAAGCATCGCGGCATCACGTACCTGTTGGTCGACATGAAGACCCCCGGCATTACGGTGCGTCCGTTGATCAACATGCTCGGTGGACACGGGTTCAACGAAGTGTTCTTCGAGGACGTTCGTGTGCCGGTCGAGAACCGCGTCGGGGAAGAGAACCGCGGATGGTACGTCGGCATGGCGACGATGGACTTCGAGCGCAGCGCGCTCTCAGGTAGCGCTGCGCTGCGACGTAACTTCGAGGACTTCATCGGCTACCTGGGCGACAATCCTGCGACAGGTCGCGAAGCCAAGCTCGGTGTTGCCGATACGGCGATCAACATCGAGGTATCTCGGATGCTGTCCTTGCGCGTCCTCTCGATGCAGCAGGGCGGTCTGGCCCCGAACCATGAGGCGTCGGTGGCGAAGATGTTCTCGTCGGAACTGTCACAACGTTTCGCCCGCTTCGGGGTCAACACGATGGGCAGCTACGGCCAGGTCCGAAAGGGCGACCCGTACGCGCAGATGCAGGGCTGGTTCACCGAGCAGTACATGTCATCGGTGCCGGCCACGATTGCGGGCGGATCGTCCGAGATTCAGCGCGGCATCATCGCCACCCGCGGCCTGGGCTTGCCGCGCGCATGATCTCCCCTCTCCTTGCAGGGGGAGCCGCAGGCTGAAGGAGACCCGTCCGGTTGACGGGCGTGTTGAACAATCACGTTCTCGGTTCAAATCAGCCTGAACCGTGCCGGGGAGATACCGGATGGCCTCGCTCTACGACGATTTTACTGAGTACTTCGAGCAGGCCGCTCAGTATTCGAACCATGACCCGCGCTTGCTGGAGCAGGTCAAGAGCTGCAACAACATCTATCAAATGACCTTCCCGGTCGAGAACGACGATGGGGAGATCGAAGTCATCGAAGCGTACCGCGCCCAGCACAGTCACCACCGACTGCCAACCAAGGGTGGGATTCGCTACTCGACGATGGTCGATGCGGAAGAAGTCAAGGGGCTCGCAGCCCTGATGACGTTCAAGTGCGCCATCGTTGATGTCCCGTTTGGCGGCGCAAAGGGTGGCGTCTGTATCGATCCGTTCACGTCTTCGCCGGAGTTTGTCGAACGCGTCACACGACGGCTGGTGATCGAACTGAACTCGCATAACTTCATCGGCCCGGCGGTTGACGTCCCGGCGCCCGACTACGGCACCAGTGAGCGTGAGATGGCCTGGATTGCCGACACCTACCGCACGCTCAATCCGCACGACATCAACTACTGGAGTTGCGTCACGGGCAAACCACTGTCCTTGCACGGAATCCCGGGACGCCGCGAGGCCACGGGGCTCGGCGTGTTTCATGGAATCATGCAGTGTCTGGGCGATCCACATCAGACCCACGGACTGTCACCGGGGCTTGATGGCAAACGTGTGATCGTGCAGGGGCTTGGCAATGTCGGCTATCACGTCGCGCGCGAGCTCTCGGAGCATGGCGCCCGGATCGTTGGGATCGCAGAAATCGACGCCGGCGTCTACGACCCAAACGGCCTTGACCTGGAAGCAGTCTCGGCCCATCGATGGGAACATGGCGGCATCGCTGGCTATCCAGCCGGACAGGTGTTTGCCGATTCCCTGGAGACGATCGAGCAGCCCTGTGACATCTTGGTCCCGGCCGCGCTCGAACATCAGATCACCACAGCCAACGCCGAACGGATACAGGCGTCGATCGTCGCTGAAGCGGCGAACGGACCGACCACTCCTGACGCTGACCGGATCCTACGCAAGCGCGGCATCATCGTCATTCCCGATCTGTATCTGAACGCGGGCGGCGTCACGGTGTCGTACTTCGAGTGGATCAAGAATCTCTCGCATGTCTCGTTCGATCGGATGCTGACTCGCAACGCCGAAATGCACAATCGACGACTGCTCGACACGATCGAACAGCACACCGGCACACTGATCGATGATGTCAAGCGTTGGGAGTTGGAGCGTGGACCCTCCGAGCGGGATATCGTCTACGACGCTCTGGCACAGACAATGGCAGAATCGTACGACCGGATATCGACACTGCGGCGCAAGCGGGACCTTCCCGATCTACGCTGCGCTTCGTATCTGTACTCGTTGGAATTGGTCGCACAAAGCTATCTGGAGCTCGGGCTCTTCCCGTAGCTCAGGTACACCAACTGAAGGAGAATCGCCATGGGCAACCCGGAGATGTACATCGATCTCGCACCCGAGTTCACCGACTCGGGGACGCCGGTGATCAAGTTCACCAACGACGACGACGCCAACTCGCTGCTGGCCAATGATCCGAATGCGCTGCTGATTGCGATCGTGCTGGATCAGCAGATTTCTTCGACCAAAGCGTTCTCGGGCCCACGCGACCTCAAGCAACGGTTGGGCCACCTCGACCCGGCGCAGATTGCCGAGATGGACGAGGATGAGTTCCTGACGATCTTCCGGGAGAAGCCGGCCATCCATCGCTTCCCGGCCTCGATGGGCAAGCGCGTGCAAGCCGCCTGTGCGATGGTGCGGGATGAGTTCGACAACAACGCCGAGAACATCTGGGACAACCAACCCGACGCGAAAACGATCATGAAGCGACTGGGCGGGGTGCCCGGAGTCGGCCCGGCAAAGCAGAAGATCGCCATCCTCTTGCTGGCGCGCTACTACGGCATGGACATCCCCGGATGGCGCGATGTGATTCCGGTCGATCTGCCTGACTAGTCCTAAAGCTCCTCCAACTCCCCGAACGCCTCCTTGACCGCTTGCACCACAGATGTGGCAACGTCAGCAGACCAGCGAGCCTCCTCGTCGGTCGGTTCCGGCCATTCGCCCGGATAGCGTGACTGTGCTTCTAGCTCAGTCAATCGGTCTAGGCGTTCCAGGTTTACGCCAGGACGAAGCGTAGCTGGTGTCATTTCGTGGAGAGCGACTAGGTGGTGGGTGTAGGGAACTTTGATTTGCTGCGACTCCAATAGCCCTTTGAGTGCTTTTTCTGTGGCTTGCTGTGCGTGAAAGCAGACTTCTCCCGCAGGACCGCCTGCATTCAGCACAGACCGCATCAACGCAAGATCGATGTCGGCATATCGCAGCCAGGTTTCAGGCAGGGGCTCGGCGTCAGCGTCCCCGTTCATAGAGCGCCTTACCCAACGAGTGTGCCTGCTCTTCCATCGTGTTAATTCGATGCTTCCGCTTTGCGAACTTGTGCGGCGTAGAGACGAAGATGTCGTTGCTCATCCCAACACCGTGCAAGCAACCGCGAACCGCAATACTCGGGCGCTCATACCGTGCAGCGCATTGTTCGTCCAATATGACCAAGAGATCGACGTGGTAAAAGTCGTCCGGTTGGCTGTAGCCGCGATAGCCGACCAGCCACACGCTGTGTGGATCGAATCCCTCGACGATTCGATCGACAATCAGCTTCAGCTTCGACTGACTCTCCGTCTGCGTCGTCATGTGCTCATTCTATTGCGGCGACTCGGCGGGATGTGAGCGTTATCCTCCACTGACTGCGCGTGCGTCGGCTGTGGTCGGCGTTGAGGGGAGTGGATTCTGATGGCCGTTTCTTTTGGTGTTCACACTGGACAACAGAATGTGACGATGGGCGACCTGCGCCAACTATGGCGCTGGATCGACGACGAGGGCATGGACTGGATTTCGGTCTGGGATCACTTCTACGAGGCGCCGCCGGTAGACGGCATGTCGCCCCACTTTGAATCGTTGACTTGCATGGCAACCATCGCAGCCGAGACCGAGCGGGTTCGGATTGGTTGCCTGGTCTTCTGTGTCCCGTACCGAAATCCGGCCTACCTGGCCAAGTCGCTGATGACACTGGATCACATCTCCAACGGCCGGATCGAACCCGGCCTGGGCGCTGGCTGGCATCAGATGGAGTTTGAGGGCTTCGGCTACGGCTGGCCCAGTCTCAAGACCCGCTTCGAGATGCTTGAAGAAGGCACGCAGATCATCAAGGGCATGCTCTCGCAGGAGCGCACGACGTTTGAAGGCGTTCACTACAACGCGCTCGATGCGACCAACGAGCCCGGCCCGGTGCAGGAACATGTGCCGCTCTGGATCGGCGGACGCGGCGAGCGCAAGACACTGCGCATGGCGGCGCAATATTGCGACGGCTGGAACGTGCCCTATATCGGCCCAGAGGAGTTTGCCCGACTGTCGGGCGTGCTCGATGTCCGCTGTGGTGAGCAGGGACGCGATCCTGCCACCATCGACCGCACGGTCAACCTGCAGTTCAACCTGAGCCTGACGCGGGCTGAAGCCGAGATTGCGCGGCAGAAACTGGAAGAACAATGGGGCGATCAGGCCGATCGAGTCTCGGAGGGTGCGCTGCAGGGCACGCCGGAGGATGCGTTTGACCGAGTCTCGATGTACTGCGACGCCGGCGCAGCGGGCGTCAATGTCGCCTTGCGTGCTCCCTGGAGTGACGAGGCGTTGTCGGTCTACGTCAAGGAGGTCGTACCGGCGCTGCGCGAGAAGTACGGCGCGGTGGAACTGTAGTTGACTGCCCAGCGCGGTCGGCAACGGCTACCCTCAGTACATGAGTATCGACCGCATCGATGAGGCACTGACGATCGACGGGATACCCGACGATCTACGCCGGCCCATCCTCGTGCTGGCGTTTTTCGGTTGGAACGATGCGGCCGAAGCAGCCACGGACGCGATCAGGTTTCTGCGCAACCTCGACCAGACAGCGGCGGTGGCGACGTTGGATCCGGACGACTTCTTTGTCTTTAGTGAACATCGGCCGACGGTGAAGTGGATCGATGGCGACAATCCGCGCCGCGAAGTCGTCTGGCCGGTGACTGACTTTACGGTGCTGCGCCGGCCGCAAGCGGAGCACGACCTGATCGTTGGCCTCGGCACCGAGCCCGACCTACGCTGGCGCCGCTATTGCCGCGCCGTCCTTCAGGTTGCGGAGATGGCCGGTGTGGAAGAAGTGATCACGATCGGCGCGCTGCTGGCCGATGTCGCGCACACGCGACCGACCAGGGTGTCCGGAGGATCCTCGAATCCGGAGCGTCAGAAGCAGTTCGGTTTCCAGGCGTCGAAGTATGAGGGCCCCACGGGAATCGTCGGGTCAGTTGGCGACGCTTGCCGGATCGCTCAGATTCCGCACATGGGATTCTGGGCGTCGGTGCCCCACTATGTGACCTCAAGACATAATCCCGGCGCGACGAAGGCACTGTTGACTGAGCTCGATCGCGTGTTTGAACTTGAACTCGATCTGCATCACCTCGATGGGGCGCAGGAGCGCTATCGAGCACAGATCGACTCCGCCCTCGAAGACAAGCCCGACATTCGTGACTATGTCCGCAACCTTGAAGCTCAGAATGATGAGGAATCGCCTGCGGACGAGATGGAAGCGGAACCACTGGACAGTGACGACATCATGGAGGCGGTGAATCGGCTCCTGCGGGGAGACGAATCGAACTGACATGAGTGAACGCGAGCCAGCGACCAGCGAAGAACCGTTTGTCAACGAAATTGAAGTCCGTGGCCTGATCGTGGGCGCGTTTCAGGAGAACTGCTGGGTCATCGGCAACCGACGAACCGGCGAGGCGATCTGCATCGATCCGGGCGAACAGGCCGATGACATTGTGCACATGGCCTCGGAGATGGGTGTCACGATCAAGCTGATCGCGAATTCGCACGCCCACCTTGACCACGTGCTAGGGGTGCGAGGCGTGCAGTCGGACAGCGATGCTCAGTTTCTGCTGCATGAGGCAGATCTGGACATTCTCCGGAGCACGGCGGAGTCGGCGGCGCGGCTCGGGCTGACAGGCGGGATGCAAGTTGAACAGCCGCCTGATCCCGATCACTACATCGACGATGAGCAGAAAGTCGAAGTTGACGGCGTCGAGCTTCAAGTGATCCACACGCCGGGACATACACGCGGATCAGTCTGCTTCTACGGACATGGCGTGCTGTTCTCGGGCGATACCTTGTTCAAGCAGAGCATCGGACGCACTGATTTGCCCGGCGGCGACTACAACCAGGAGATGTCGTCCATCGTCGACAAGCTACTGATGCTGCCCGACGAGACGATTGTGCTCCCTGGCCACATGGACCAAACGACGCTGGCCGCCGAGCGAGCGCAGAATCCCTTCATCCTGCAGACGCTTGAGCAACGCGGCGTGCAGCCAGGTGAACGTCGCACGCCCGGCGGACTGATTCTTCCCAACTGACGTCACGGATCTCAATCACTGGAGGGTCGGCATGACGGACCGAGACACCACGTTGGCCGCGATGGCCGAGGCCAAAGAGACCTTGGATGAGCGGTTGAGCAAGATCGATGAGGTACATGGTGAGTGGGAGGGCGCGATCGGCGAGTGGTCGGTGGCACAATTGCTGCAACACCTGCATGGCTGGTTGACCGAGATGACCGCAGGGGTGGAGCGAATGAACGCCGGTCAGCGGCCGACGCCTGAGGGCGTGGACTACTCCGATCCCGAAGACTGGAATCCGGGATTCGTCGCCGAGCGAGGCGAGCAGAGCTACGATGAAGCCCGGGCTGCCTTTGACAGCGCACATGAGGAGTTCGTCGAGGCGGTTGGCGAGGTCGACTCTGCTCGATTTGGCGAGGGCAAGACGATCAATCGGATGGTTGACGGCGTCGTGTTGGAACACTATCCGGAGCATGCCGAGGACATCGATCGGTTCTTTGAACCGGCCAACCAGTAATCTCCGATAGCGCGTGAGTGGCTGGCGGGCGATACTTGAGCGAATCAGTTTGAGTCTGTTTGGCCCAACCTGTCGGCCCGACAAGCTTGTCTGACGAGCGTGTCTGACGAGCCGACCTAAGAAGAGAGTCCACAATGAGCGATGACGAGAGTCTGATCACGCCCGCGATGGAGGCCGCCATCGGCACCGAAGGCGAGCCGCGGGAAGTCACCATTGACAAAGAGCTGATCCTGCGTCTGATGCACGCGCTGGACGAGGATGATGAAGAGCTGATGGCTGCGGTCGAGTCGGGCGACACGTCGTATCCGATTCCGACGTACGCCCTGCTCACCACCAGCACATCACAGCGGCAGTTGAATGTGCCCGACGCGCCCGAGCGCGCGCTGATGGCGGCTGATGCCTGGGAGGTCAAGGCCGACATCCATCTTGGTGACAAGATGACCATCGTGCCAAGGCTGGCCGAAATCCAGGAGCGGATCGGCGGCCGGGTTGGTCACTCGTTGTTCATTCATCACGAGTGGGTCTACACCAATCAGGACGATATCGAAGTGGCTCGTGTGCGCAGGACCGTGACGCACTTCCAGGCGCGTCACACAGGGGAGTAAGAGCACCATGACTTTGGAATACGACGCCCTCAGCGAGGGCACCGAGCTCCCGTCAGAGCAACGCACGCCGACAACCGATCAGGTGGTGGCGTTCTGCAATGCGACCGGCAACGCCGGACCCCAGTTCCTCGATCCCGAGTTCGCCAAAGAAAAGATGGGTCTGCCCGGACCGATCATTCCGGGCAACATGAAGCAGGGCTTCCTCGATCAATATCTGCGCCGCCACTTTGGCCGCAATCAGATCACTCGCCTGCAGCTCAACCACCGCCGTCCCGATGTACACAACGCCGAAATGACGCTTGGCGGCGAAATCACGCGCACCTACGAGGCGGACGGACGGCGGATGGCCGATCTGGAAATCCACATCGACAATCCCCAGGGCGACCGGTCGGTGCGGGGCGCGGCGACGATCGCATTTGACTAGGCCGGAGTGAACTCCGTGCCATTGCCGAATCTGCTCGATCTTGGGGAACTGACCGAGGGTACGGCGTTGCCCGAGCTCTCGCTCGCTCCCGACATCATGGATGTCGCCAAATTTATCGGAGCGGCCGGCTTCGCGATTCCGATTTTTCTCGATCCCGTCGCCGCCCGTCAGACAGGTCTTGAGGGTCCACTGATTCCGGCCGAGTACAAATCGGCGTTTCTGCTGGGCTATCTGCGACACCTGGCCAAGCCGCATGGGCGAATCGTCCGACTGCAGTCAGGATTCCGGCGTCCCGACTATCACGGCAACCGCTTCACGATCAGCGGCCAAGTGACACGCGTCGAAGCCACCGAGGGTGGTCGCGAGATACATCTGGAACTCTGGATCGAGCAGGCGTCCGGAGACCGCAGCGTGCGATCATCCGCCGTGGTCTTTCTTCCTGGCTGAGACCTGGTCATTCAGTCAATGTCTGCAGGTCCTTCGTTGTACCTGTGTTTGCAGCGGAGCCTGCCCTCGGCTCGAGCGGGGGTATCTCGCTGCTACCAGCCTGCCGGAAGTAGCGAGGCGGGTACACAAATGCTGCGGCAGGTGAAGCAGTCCGACGATTGAGGAGCACTCGACGGGATTCCCGCGACAGGCGCGGGAATGACGGCGCAGTTTGTTGCCGAAGTTCAGAGAACGGATGCGCCCTCAGACGCCGCTGACGGTCATGCTTGACATTCTCACTGTTGGCGCCGAGCTGGCTCCGAACCATTGGGCATCATTGCCAACGGCGTCGACTCTCTGGAACATCTCGAGCAGATTGCCCGATACGTTGATTTCCTGCACCGGCTCGGCGAGTGCGCCGTTACGAATCCAGATGCCGGCTGCGCCTCGGGAAAAATCTCCGGTCGTGTAGTTGATCCCGAATCCCATCAGCGTTGTCAGGTAGAGACCGTCTTCGACTTCGGCGATGATCTGCTCCGGCGGAGTATCGCCAGGTTCGAGGGCAAGATTGCCACTGCCGATTTGCGGCAGTCCGCCGACGCTGCGCCAGGCAGAGCCGGTGCTGGCGGCATCGAGCCGGCGTGCGTTGTATGAGTCGAACAGGAAGCCCTGGAAGACGCCCTGCTGGATTAGCGCGTTGCGTCGCGTGACGACGCCTTCGCCATCAAACGGGCGCGATCCAAGGCGATTGCTCATGGTTGAGTCATCGACGATGGTGAGCAGCGGCGACGCAATTTCAGTCAGCTCTCGATTCGCCAGGAATGTGGCGCGGCGATAGAGTGCTTCCCCGTTGGCCGCTCCCGCAACGATCCCGGCGAGACCAGACGCCATTCTCGGCTCCCAGACGACGGGCACCTCGCAGGTCGACGCCTTGGTCGCTCCGAGTTGACGCAGCGTGCGTGCGGCTGCCTCTCGGCCAACATCCTCAGGACTGTCTAGCCGGTGCAGGCTGCGCTCCGACGCTGACCAACCAGCATTGCGTAATTGTCCGTCTTCCTCCTGGGCCATCACCTCGACCCACATCGACGCACCGGTATCGGCGTATGTGCCGGCGAACCCATTGGTGTCGACCAGCGCGAAGTTGCTGACGTTGGTGCTGAAGGTCGCTCCGCCGCTGTTCACGATTCGCTCATCGGCGTCCAGCGCTGACAGTTCGCAGGACATGGCCTGCGCGAGCCGATGGTCGCCGTCGATCTCGGGAATCTGCTCGTCGAACAGGCCCAACTGCGGCACGTTGCGCGCTTGATCCTTCGGATCGGCGAGTCCGGCATAGGGATCCGGCTCTGAGACGCGAGCCAGTTCAAGCGCTGTCTGCACGGTCTCCGCGAGCGCGGTGTCGCTGATGTCACTGGTCGAGACGGTCGCTTGTCGTCCGTCGAGGATGACTCGCAGTCCGACGGAGCGGGACGTTGACTCGGAGACCTTTTCGATCTGTTGCTTGCGCACGGTGGTCGACGCGTTGGTTGAGCTGGCAGCGACGGCATCGGCCTGGTCGGCGCCTGCGGCTTCAGCCATCTCGAGCAGTCGGGCCGCGATTTCGAGTGGTTCGGTGGAGAGTGTCTGGTTCGCCATTATGCCGACATCCCAGCGCCCGGCTGCATCTGCGTGCCGCCAACCGTGATGCCAGAGACCAGCACCGTCGGAATTCCGACCCCGACGGGTACCGACTGGCCCGACTTACCGCAGGTCCAGCGACCGTCGGACATCTCCAGGTCGTGTCCCACGCCGGTGACCTTTGAGAGGACATCGGGACCGTTACCGATCAGGTTGACATCGCGAATCGGCGCGGTGACCTGGCCGTTCTCGATCAGGTAACCCTCGGTCACGGAGAAGACAAAGTCGCCGTTGGTGATGTTGACCTGTCCGCCGCTAAACGCCTTGCAGTAGATGCCAAAGTCCACACGCCGGATCAGATCTTCCGGCTCGTCCTCGCCGGCGGTCATGTAGGTGTTGGTCATCCGCGGCATTGGCGCATGACGGAATGACTGGCGGCGTCCATTGCCAGACGGGGCGACGCCGAAGTGGTCGGAAGAGATGCGGTCCTGCATGTAGGCCGCGAGCTGACCGTTCTCGATCAACAGGTTGTGGCCGGCGACCTCACCCTCGTCGTCGATGTTGACTGAACCTCTCGACAGGTTCAGCGTCGCGTCGTCAATCACGGTCACGAGGTCCGAGGCGACCGGTTGTCCGATTCGGTTCGAATAGTTCGATGTTTCTTTGCGATTGAAGTCGGCCTCGAGTCCGTGTCCGACAGCCTCATGCAAGAGAATTCCGGAGTCTCCTGCCGCCAGCACGACGGGGAAGGTTCCTGCCGGCGCCTCACGCGCCTCTTGCTGGAGGACAGCCTGTCGAGCCGCCTCTTCCGCCAACGATTCGGGCGAGTGTTCGTCGAAGTAGGCCATGCCCATGCGACCGCCACCGCCCCAGCGGGCATTGCGGCGTTCGCCGTCCAGCTCGGAGAGGCAGGAGACGTTGAATCGAAGCAGAGGCTGATAGTCGGCGACCAGACGTCCGTCGCTACGGACAATCAGGACTCGCTTCTCTTCATCAACCATCGAAGCGTCCACGCGGGTGATGCTGGAGTTCCAGGCCCGAGCTGCATCGTCCGCGCGTCTGAGTAGCTCAACCTTGTCCGCGAGCGGGGTTGAGGTGCTGGGTGAGGCAATGGCATAGCGATCGGCGGGATACGACTCGGCCGTGACGTCAACAGGATCGGCGTCGGAGGTGCCATGCGCGATCTGCGCGGCAGTCGCTGCGGCTCGTCGCATCGCGTCGAGCGACAGATCTTCGGTGTAGGCGTAGCCGATCGCGTCACCCTCGACCACGCGGATACCGACGCCCTGAGAGAGCGACGCCTGCGTTGATTTGACTTGTTGGTCTTCGAAGCTGAGCGATCCCGATCGCTTGTGCTCGAAGTACAGCTCGGCGAACGAACCTCCTCGTCCCAACGCCGAATCGAGCACCGACTCAGCCGCAGCCTCGTCAACGCCGAGCTGGTTGGCGTAGAAGCCGATCACATCGGCCGGCGTATCGCTCATGGGAGTGCCTCTTTGCTAGCTCAGACGGTCATCATGCGGATGCTATGCAGGTAGCGCACCGCTGGCGCGGAGTGCTTCAATGTCCTCAACGCTATAGCCGCACTCAGCCAGAATCGAGTTGGCATCGGAGTTGAGTTCAGGTGCTCGACCCTGGACCGCTCCGGGAGTGGCGGAGAAGTTCCAGGGCAAACCGGTCACGCGTCGAGTTCCAAAGCGCGGATCGGCGATCTCGGTCAGGTAGCCGTTGGCCCAGACCTGCTCGGAGGCGGCCACGTCGCCGTAACTGTTGACTGGTGCAGCGGGAATATCGGCTTCGCGCAGGCGACGCAGCCACTCGTTGCGATCTGCCGCGATGAAGCAGTCCTCGAGCAACGCCTCGAGATCCAGCGTGTGCTTCTGCCTGGCCGGCGCTGTGGCGAATCGCTCGTCGGACTCCCATTCGGGATGTCCCATCAACTCGCAGAGCGCTCGCCAGTTCCGCGGATCGACCACGCCAATCACGAGCCAGCGTCTGTCGGCGGCCTGATAGAACGTGAACGTCGGCATCCGCCGTCGGGTCATATGGGGCTGGACACCGGTCTTGAGGAAGCCGGTCAGATACACAGACTGCAGCGCGAGCTGAGAGCCGAGCAAGGAGACATCGACGTGCTGTCCCTGTCCGGAGTCCTTGGCGGCGATCAGGGCCGCCAGCAAGCCAATGCAGGCTTGCATCGCCCCGACCTGATCAGCGAAGCCGCCCGGCAAGGTGCGAGGCTCGGCCTCTTCTCCGAGCGCCTGCAGGGTCATGACGCCTCCGGTGGCCTGGCCGATGACGTCGTAGCCGGGCTCGCCGGCCTGTGGACCCTTCGCGCCGAACGCGGAAGCAGAGACCATGACTATCCGCGGATTTCGAGCACTCAGGGCCTCATAGCTCAGGCCGAGGCGGTCCATGACACCGGGGCGATAGTTCTCGATTACGGCGTCACACCGCTCGGCCATTCGCAGAGCCGCATTGACCGCCGATGGGTCTCTCAGGTTCAGGACGATCGATCGCTTGCCTCGGTCGTGCGCTTCGAAGTAGCGAGAGAATCCGTCGTCAGAGAGGTCGGAACCGCGACCCGGGTCGCCACCCGGCGGCTCTATTTTCCAGATCTCAGCCCCCATGTCGGACAGCATCACGGTTGCATAGGGCCCCTGTTGATAGCGGGTGAAATCGAGAATTCGATAGCCGTCCAGGGGTCCCTGCATGGTGCTGCCTCGCTGCATCGGGAACGTGCTTCGACGGCAGGATACCTTTGCTCCATGCCGCCACGTGTTCGATTGACCGCAGATGAATCCACGCGCCTGCCCACGCTGTTGGCGCACGTGGAGGGGTCGCGCGACGCCTTTCCCTCACAGGCAGAGGTGTCAATTCAACTCTCCTGGATTCAAGAGCAATACTCCGACGATGATCCGCTCAGCCTGAATCTGATCACGCTGCTGTTGTTCGAGTACGGCGTACATCGCTCGGTGGATCAAGTCGCTCAGGACCTCGCTATCCTGCGCAAGGACCCTTGATTCCAACAACGTGATTGAACGGAAGGAACCGAAATGGCAATCGACGCAGCGGACACCCTGGAGATTCTGCAGTTGGCGGCGCGCTACAACCACGCGATCGACTACGGCGATCCCGAGGCCTGGGCGGGCACGTTCGCAGAGGACGGCGTCTTCAATGGCGGACCGCAGCCAGTCACCGGTCACGAGAGCCTGGCGCAGTTCGCGGCTGGCTTCGGCACCAACATGGCTGGCGCACGGCACTGGACGAACAACCATGTCGTCGACGTTGACGGCGACGAGGCGACGCACTCCTGCTACCTGAATCTCGTCCAGACCAAGGACGGTGGTTCCAGCATCGTGACCGGTCGCTACGACGACACGCTGAAGAAGATCGACGGTCAGTGGCGGTTTACGAATCGCCAGGTGACGCCGGATCCGAAGGACTAGTCTCCGGACTTCCTGCCCTTCGGGCAGACACGCGAACGCGCCCATCGCTGAACCGCAACACTGCGGCAGCGAGGGCGCGTTTACTGTGCCAGACGACGTTCGCGACTTGCGCTATTCCGACAACGAGTCTTGGTCGTCGCTCTGACCAGTGGTCCCTGCGGTCGTGTCTTCCAGCTCGTCGCTGGTGCCGCTCGTGGACGTGCCCGAATCGACCTGGATCTGCGACTCCGAGGTGGACAGCACCAGTGATGCGTCTCCCTGGTAGCCAACCGGAACCAACAGCACATCGCCAACCAGAATCAGGTTTGGATCGGTGAGGCTATTGAGCGCCATGATCGCTTCCATCGTCGTATTGTTGGCGGCGGCGATCGCGGCCAGGCTGTCGCCATCCACCACTTCCACGACGCCGACGGTGTGCCAGTTGGCCAGGTCATCGGTCAACACCGGGGCTTCGGTTGGCGTGACGGCGACCACCGCGGAACCCTCGTTCTCGACACTCGTCGCGCTCTCGGTTGCTTCGACAGGAGCCACCGCAGCGATTTCTTCGGCAAAGCCAACGGGAATCATCAGCTGTTGTCCGATGCTCAGGGTCGACGGATCCGTGATGTCGTTGAGCGTCGCGATCGCTGAAATCGTGGTGCTGTAGTTCTGGGCAATCAGCCAGAGCGTTTCGCCAGGCAGCACTTCGATCGTTGCAATCTCAGGCCAGGCGGCGAGACGTGCGGCCGGGTCGAGCGAGGCAAGGTCGACTTCTGAAACAACGGTCGCGGCGGACTGTGCTTCGACGCTCGCGGCACTTGCCGTCTCAGCCGAAGTCGCCGCCGTCGTCGACGCTGTGGTCGTTGACGCAGTCGTCTGAGCCTCGGTCGTTGCGGCGACGGTCGCCTCTGCCGGCGCAGTGGTCGCGACCGTGGTCTCCTGTACGGCCACCGTCGCTGGAGTCGTGGCGACCCTGGTGACGGTCGGCGCAGGCTCTGAATCGGTCCCAAAGAGCTGCCACGCGATCACGGCGGCGATAGCAGCAGGAACAACGATTGCCAGCCCGACGATGGTCCAGGCACGACGACGTGTCGCGCGCATGTCTGGATCGCCGCTCTCGACCACGTCGTCGTTCGCGCCAGGCGCGAACCCGTACGAGTCACCAAACGGCGCAGCCGGCTCGGCCGCCGCTTGGTCAACCGTTGATGGGTTGAACGGCGTATCAGCTTGCTCTACGTCAGATGGCTGTGCCGCGCGGGGCTTGAATGAACCCGACGAGGCTGCTTCTTGTAGGGACATCCCGGTCTCCCAACCGAGTCACCCCGCCGCATATTGTGCCCGAAGGCGTGTCGCTTAGCGGAATTTCGCTGGACGCTTCTCAAGAAACGCCGAGATAGCTTCCGCATGCTCCGGTGTCTGCATCGCCCACTCTAGCGCTTCTCCTTCGCGCTGTTGCACCAGCCCAATATTCGTTTCCAACTGATTTTGCGAAAATAGCGATTTCACGCGACGCATGATCGAATCGGGATTCTCGGCCAGCTCTTCACCGAGAGCCACAGCGCGGTCCAGCAGCTCATCGTCTGGCGCAACGTCACGGACCAACCCCGCTTCCAACGCTTCTTGCGCGCCGACGAATCGTCCGGTGAGGCACCAATCGAGCGCGCGGCCGACTCCGACCAGTCGCGGTAGCAATGTGGTGGATGCAGCCTCAGGCAGCAAGCCCATTTTGACGAAGCGGAACCCGAACTGCGCACTCTCGCCGGCGATGCGGAAATCGAATGGCAGCACCGTCGTCACGCCGACGCCGACGGCGTAGCCGTGCACGGCGGCGATGATCGGCTTACTGGCGTTACAAAAGTCGACCCAGGTCTCGTCGTGTTCGTCTGCTTCGCCGGCTCGGCGTGAGGCTTCTCCGGTGTTCACCTCGGCTTGCTGTTGTTGCAGGTCCAGGCCGGCGCAATAGGAGCGACCGTTGCCTGCAAAGACGATCGCTGCGACCTCCGGGTTGTTGTTGAAGTTGGTGACGGCATCTTTCTCTTCGGCCGCCATGGCGCGGCTCCAGGCGTTCAGCTTCTCGGGTCGGTTCTTGCGAATGACGCCAACTGCTCCGCGCTGTTCGACTTCAATCAGTTCGTAGCTCATTGAACACTCCGTTTCGGGGGAAAGCCTGGCACGTCCGGTTGCTGGATTACGTCACGTCGTAGAAGTTATCACTGGCATGACACTTAGCCTCGCCGTGAGCGGCCACTTCGTGCATAAAGTGATGGCATGCCTCAATCCGCTATCGGGCCCAGATGGGCCGCCTTTGCAGTGATGCTGCTGATCATCGCCGTATGGTCAGCCACAGTTGGAAGCGATCGCGCTGCCGCTGACACATATGAGGTACAACCCGGAGATACCTTGTCGGACATCGCCAGTTGTCTGAATGTGAGCACCTCGGTGTTGCAGGCGCTCAACATCGAGATCTCCTCAGCCGACGAGATTTTCGTCGGCCAGCGCATCAATGTGCCGGACAACGCTCTGAACCTCGCATACGGCTGCGCAGCAGCGAACACAACCGTAGCTCGCACGACGCCTTCGGCTGCAGGATCGATCAACGCACTTGCGAACAATGGCGGCTCGTGTACACATCTGGTTCAGTCAGGCGACATCCTCGGCAGCATCGCGCTTGACTACGGCACCGACACGCAGACGATGACCAACCTCAACCCGAATATCAAACCCGATGTCCTCCAGTTGGGCGCGACGCTGATCGTGCCTTGCGGTGCCTCTACGGGGAGTTCGCAATCAGCACCAGCGGCGGCGCGGGCCTTGACGGCAGGAGTTCTCAGCAACAACTCCGGCCCGAGCCTCACTCGCGTGTCGGAGTACACCGTCAAGGAAAACGAGTGGGCAACAGTGATCGCCGAACGGTTCGGGATATCGCTGGAAATGCTGCAGAGTTACAATCAGGGGACCGACCTGAACCTGATCCATCCAGGCGATGTTCTCCTCATCCCGGTTCCTGACTATCTGGCACCTGCACTGGAACCGTCTGAGGCGTTGGGCGTCCTGACCACGACTTACATCGTGCGCCCCGGCGAATTCGCATCCAGGATCGCCGAACGCTACGGCATCAGTCTGGCCGACCTTCGTCGACTGAACGGCGGCGAAGACCTGAACCTCATCCGCATCGGCCAAACAATCAACGTACCGTGGGCCGGCCCATCGCCCGACGCCGCGCCTGGCACCGTCCCGGCCGTCGAACAGCGTCGTCGGAGCTACCGTGTCCAGCGGCACGACACGTTCCAGAACATCGCCCTCTTGCACAACCTGACGATGGACGAACTGCGTTCACTCAACCCACACCGTCCCAACGACCTCGTCGTGATTGGCCAGTTGCTGTACCTGCACGGCACGATTGATCCGCCCGTCGTGTCGGAGGAACAGACACTGTGGGAGGCCGACCTGGTTCAGTACGCGGCGGCGATTCTCGGAGTCACGCCTCACACGTTGTTGGCCAATCACGGCTGGGTTGAACCCGGCCAGTGGCTGGACGCCGGCACCACGTGGCGTTTGCCGTTGCGCGAGGGGGTGCTGGTCACGGTTCAGGCGGGTGACACGCTCCAGGGGATTGCGAATGCGTATGGAGTCGATATGTCGCTGATCCTCGCCGACCCGGCGAACGGCGTCAACGATCCAAACGCCATTGTGATTGGCCAGGAGATCATCCTGCCGTTGAGCGTCCCCAACTTTGCCTGGCCCGCCCAGGGAGAGCTGACCGATCTCTTCGGGTTGTGCCGAAGCTGGGACTGCTCCTACCGACACAATGGACTGGACATGGCGCTCGATCTCTACGTACCGATTGTGGCAGCGGCTGACGGCTTGGTGACGTTCGTTGGTGGAGATTCTGCATTCGGGCTGGGATGGTATGTCGAGATCGAGCACGACGGCGGCTGGAGCACGATCTACGCTCACCTCGTCGAATTCAATGTGCAGCAGGGTCAATACGTCACGCAAGGCGACATCATCGGCTACAACGGCAACACCGGTTACAGCACGGGGCCGCACCTGCACTTCGAGGTGCACCACAACGACTGGTACATCGACCCGCTGGTTGTCCTGCCCTGATCCCGAACTACGCGCGCGTCTCAGTTGACCCTCGACTGCACCTCGACACAGACCCGACGCAACTCCGTGATCGATGGACTGCCATAAACGTCCACTGCTCGTTGCTGGTAGTCGTTTCGCTCACGCCATCCCGGTGAGGCCGCTTCGATGATTGCATCCAGCTCAGCGGCGGCGGCGATCGCGGTCCAGGTCGCTCCGCTCGCGTCTCCGACCTCCAACAGCGCCTCGCTACCCAGACGGGCTGGATTGCGTGCTCGATCAAGTCGCGGCAGGAGCGCAGCCCCAACTTCAGGCATCCGCGCATCCAGGTGAGACTTGGCGAGCGAATGCAATAGGTCGACCGAGGCCCATCGCCGTTCCGCGCCGACTTCGTCAAGCTGAAGCGCGTCCTGAACTCGCGGCCAGAGGTCGGTGAGCTTGAGCAGTCGTCCGGCCGCACGCATACGTCTTGGCATACGCAGGACATCGACCGGCTCACTGACAATGGCGCTGACCGCTGGGAAGATGCCACTGCGCACTGCTTCCAGGGCATCGATTGGGCGCGCTGCCGCCTCACTGTCATCCAGCGAGACTCGGGCTCGCTGCAGGGCCCGAGCCGCTCGCAACTGTCGTCCCTCGGCCGAGTAGTAGCGGTCGCGGAACGTGGCCAAGATGTCCCGCGAGGTTGGGTCGGCCATACGCAACGTGTGCATATCGGCGAGCTGTCCGGCCAGCGGCTCCAGATGGAGAAGCTCTTCCAGTTCGACCAACGATCCCGATGTGATCGAGTCGACCGTGACAGAGACGCCGTTCTCAGTTGTGACCGCACCTTCGTCAATCAACGCTTCGTCTCGGTGGCGAAACAGAAGGATCTGCAGCAGCGATGCATCCCAGACCTGGCTTCTGGCGTAGTCGCCGATCACGCCGACGCCGCGAATCAGCGAGTCGCGGCCTCGATGACGCGCACTGATGCGTTCGGCGAGCGCTTGCCACTCTGCGGAGGCGGAGTCGGCCATCGGAGCCTCAGAAGCCCCGATAGCGATTGGCAATGGGGAAACGCCGGTCTCGACCGAAGGCTCGAGGTGTGATTTTGAGTCCGGGCGCGGCCTGTCGGCGCTTGTACTCCGCTCCCGTGACCAGGGACATCACACGCTTGACATCCGACTCATCGAAGCCGGCAGCGACGATTTCGTCGAGTGATCGGTCCTCCTGCACGAAGGACTGGAGGATCGGATCGAGGCGCTCGTAGGGCATCAATGACTGCTCGTCGAACTGGTCGGGGCGCAGTTCGGCGCTGGGTGGTTTGGTCAACACGGATACGGGGATGATCTCACGACCGGCGCGTTCATTGACGAGTTCCGAGATGCGATAGACCAGCAGCTTGGGCACATCCTGGATGACCGCGAGCCCGCCGGTCATATCGCCGTAGAGCGTCGTGTATCCGGTCGCAGATTCACTCTTGTTGGAGGTGGTCAGCACCAACGCGCCAGTCTTGTTTGAGATCGCCATCATCAGCACGCCACGAATTCGTGCTTGCAAGTTTTCTTCCGTCACGTCCTGAGGCAAACCTTCAAACAGCGGCGCCAGCGTGTCCAGGTAGGACTGGTACGGGCCCTCGATCGGCAGCACATCCATCTGGATGCCGAGGTTGTCGGCCAGCGCGCGCGCGTCGGCGACGCTGCCCTCGGAGGAGTAGCGAGAAGGCATGGACACACCGCGCACATGGTCTGCACCCAGTGCGTCAACGGCGATCACCGCGGTGATCGTCGAATCGATCCCTCCGGATAGCGCGATCACGACGTCGCTAAAGCCCGTCTTATGGACGTAATCGCGGGTGCCCAGCACCAGGGCTTCGTAGACCTGTACGTCGCTGGACAAGGTCTCGGCAATGCTCGGCTCGAGCAGCGGTCCTCGGTCAACGTCGATCTCGCGCGAGACTGCCGCCTGCTCTGCCTGAGTCTGCGGTAATCGCCTCAGACGCGGATCGTGGAGTCGAGTCTGGCGCACCTCTTCCACATCCAGGTCGACGGTGAGCAATTGCTCCGTGAAGAGGTCGGCCCTGGCAATCAAGTCGCCGCCGGGACCGTAGATGGTTGAGCCACCGTCGAAAATCAGATGGTCCTGTCCGCCCACGAGGTTGCAGTAGAGCGTAAGCACGGCATTGTCGGCGGCGCGGGTGGCGAGCATCTGCTCGCGCTGGTGCGACTTGCCGGCGTGGAAGGGTGAGCCGTTGATGTTGACCACGACCTCAGCACCCGCCAAACACTGATCCTGCATCGGACCCGAGGAGTACCAGATGTCCTCGCAGATCGTGACACCCACGCGGGCCCCGGCGATGTCGAAGAGCTGAACACCCTGTCCTGGCCTGAAGTAGCGGGCCTCGTCGAAGACTCCATAATTGGGCAGATATTGCTTGTGATACGCACCCGCGAGTTCCCCGTCGTGCAGGACTCCGGCGGCATTGAAAATGTCGTGCGCGTAGTCGACAAAGCCGACAATCGCAGCGACATGCATGCCGGTCGTGGCCTCCCGGACTCGGTCGAGGGTCGCCAGGTTGTCCTCGACGAACCCGCGCCTGAGCACGAGGTCTTCGGGTGGATAGCCCGTGAGCGCCAGCTCGGGGAACGCGATCAGGTCCGCTCCCAGGGACTCCGCCTCGCGGATCTGGTCGATGATCTTGTCGGCGTTACCGTCGAGATCTCCAACCGTCGAGTTGATCTGCGCTAACGACACACGCAAGCGTCGCACGGAGCCTCCTGAGCTGTCCCATCGCCGCAATTCGGCTGACGGATCGCAGAGTATCGCACCACAGATACACTTTGACCTGTGTCGAATACCCCGATTGACAGCTTCGATTCTGTTCTGCCCGCGAACCTGAGCGGCGCGGCCTTTGCCTGGCCTGGCGGGCGCGGCGTGTCCGACATCGACCTCACCGTTCGTCACGGCGAGGTGGTCACGCTGCTTGGTCCGAACGGAGCGGGCAAGTCCACCATCCTGAAAGTGCTGAGCGGCGAGATCGCGCTCCAGGAAGGCGAAGTCTCAATCTTCGGCGCGCCGCACGGTCCAGATGCCCGACGGCGCATCGGACTGGTTCTGCAGGAGGCGAGCACCGACGATCTGATGACGGTGCAGGAAACGTTGCAGCTTCACGGTCGGCTCTTCGGTCTGCGCCGTGCTGAATTGAATCGGCGTAGCAGTGAGTTGCTGGACTCGCTGGGCATCGCCGACCGTGCGCATGATCGATGTGAGGCGTTGTCCGGCGGTCTGCGACGACGCCTTGATATCGCCAGAGCGCTGTTGCATCATCCTGACCTATTGCTGCTCGATGAGCCGACGCTGGCGCTTGACCCCGACTCAAGCGACGCCATCTGGGAGACGCTGCGCCAACGGGTGACAGAGGGCATCGCCGTCGTGGTCTGCTCGAATGACACGGCAGAAGCAGAGGCGCATGCCGACCGCGTGGTGATGGTTAGTGAAGGTCGCATTGTCGCGGAAGACACTCCCAGGAATCTGACCTCCGAGTTGCGGGCCGACGCGCTTGAGCTCGACTGGCCCGATGCGGATGATGACGACGTGGCCGAGCTGGCACGCTGGCCGGGTGTCGGTGCGGTATTGCGATCCGAAGGTGGGTTGCACCTGACCGTGGACAGTTCGGCTGAAATCGTGCCGCAGCTATTCGAGTCATACGGTGCCCGGATCATTGGGCTGAGGATTCACGAGTCCAGCCTGCGCGACGCCTGGTTCCAGATTGTGGGTCGACCATTGGCGGAGGACGCGGAGGAGAGGCAATGATCGCCACCGCGACTGCATCCTGGGCGCTGTTGGCCCGTGATCTGAAGGCGGTCGCGCGATCGCGTTCGCAGTTGTACTCGTCGATCCTGTTTCCCCTGATGTTGCTCGCACTCCTGGGCACCGGCGTTTCCAGCGGATTGTCTCCGACTTCGGAGCGGATCCTGGATGGTGACTACACATCGTTCCTGGCACCGGGGATGATTGCAATGACCGCGCTGTTTTCATCCACCTTCTCCAGCGCCGGTTTCTACCGCGACCGCGAGAGTGGACTGTTGCGGGCCATGCTGGCCTCGCCGCACAGCGCGCAAACGATCCTGTTCGGCAAGGCGCTGGGGTCGATCATGATCGGATCGCTACAGGCCTTGTCGGTGCTGGTGCTGGCCGTCGTGATCCCGGGTATTGATCTTGCCTGGCAGTTCGGTTGGCTTGGCGGCGTCGCGACGGTGGTTGTCACGATTCTGGCCCTGAACTTCATGCTCTCAGGCCTGTCACTGCTGTTGGCGATCAGAATCAAGACCATGCAGGGCTTTCATCTGATCATGAACCTCGTCCTGTTCCCGCTGTTCTTTCTTTCCGGTGCGTTCTTCCCGTTGGATCAGGTGCCGACGTGGCTGGAAGTGATCGGTTATGCGAATCCCCTGACATACGCCGTCGACCTCTTGCACTACGCGTCATACGCGGACTCGCCCGAAGGGCTGATCGGACCACTGATCGATGGTCTGGTGCTGGGAGGTCTGGCGGTCGCACTGTTCGTGTTCGGGCTGCGACGGGCGCCCAGAGCGGTGTAGTCGCATGATTGATCGACTGCGGACAACTCTGATCCTGATTGGACTGGTCGGACTGATCGCCGGCGCGGTCACATTCGCCGCTTGCGACGCATCGGACAACCGCGTGGTGATTACGCCTGCAGAGGCGGCATTCGTGCCCGTGATCGAGTCATCCGACGTGTTTGTCGGTGTTCCCAGGCTGGTGTTGACCCTGTTGGAGCGTGATCGGCAGCCTGAGTTCGGCGAAGACGCAACGTTCCGCATTCGATACTTCGAGCCAACTGAGGGCGGCATCAAGTTCCATTCGCAAGCGGAACTGAGCACGATCGATGTCGAAGGGTTGCGATACCTCGTGGCCTCCGAGCCGCCGTTTCAAGTCGGCGGCAACTGGGCGATCGCCGTCACAGTGGAGTTGGGCGACGGCAATGCGGAGAGTTCGCCGCGACTGTCGTTTGTCGTGAACGACGCTCCGCGCGGACTGGCTGCTGGCTCAATCGTGCCCGATGTTTCCACGCCGACAATGGCCGACGGTGTGCTCGAGCGTATGCCGGAGACGCCTGACGCATTCCTCGGCCTGTACGAGCGAACTGCGCCACAGTTGGTCAGCGCGCGCGAGCCGTTTCTGATCGTGTGGGCGTCCGCAGATCGCTGTGCTGGCAGATTGGCCTGTGCTCGGGCAGTTGACCAGGCGCGCACGATCTACAAGCAAGACATGATCGCCGTCCTGCACGTGGAACCGTTCGGACGTCCCCGGCCTGCAGCGCTACAGGCATTGATTGACGCAGCCAACGAAGGTTGGGGGATCGAGGCGGAACCGCAGTTCTTCGTGATCGACGAAGCAGGCCGCGTTGCAGCTCGCTTCGAAATCGTGGTCGAGATGTCTGATTTGGCAGCAGCGATCGAAGAGGCACTGCGCTAGACGAGCACATCCAGCCCGACGGCCACGAAGATGATGAACAGGTAGGCGATTGAAGCGAAGAAGAGGCGCATCGGCGGCGCCTGCTCTTTCCAAACCTGCCAGGCGATGTAGATGAAGATGGCGCCGGAAATCACACAGGTGATCTCGTAACACCAACTCAGATGTCCACCCAGCGGTCCGAGCAGGCTGACGGCGACCAGACCGATGGAGTAGATCAACAACTGCTTGCGTGTCTCACGTTCGCCGGAGACGACGGGCAGCATCGGGACATCGGCCTTGGCGTAGTCGTCGCGATACTTCAACGCCAGCGCCCAGAAATGCGGCGGCGTCCACATGAAGATGACCAGAAAGAGGATGAACGGCGTCCATGTCACCTCGCCAGTGACGGCAGCCCAGCCAACCAGCGGCGGAATCGATCCGGCCGCGCCACCGATGACAATGTTCTGGGTCGTCGAGCGCTTGAGCCAGATCGTGTAGATGAAGACGTAGAACAGGACGGCCGCCTCGGCCAGCAATGCGGCGAGCAGATTGACAGTCAACGCGAGCTGTATACCGCCGACGGTCGCCAGGAATACGCCCCAGGCCAACGCCTGCCAGGGTTGGATCACGCCCGACGGCAAGGGTCGGTCGGCGGTGCGATCCATGATTGCGTCGATGTCGCGGTCGAACCACTGATTGAACGTGTTCGCGCCGCCAGCGGTCAGCACGCCTCCGAGCAGGGTGAGCACGATCAGTGCGAGGCCATCGACGAAGCTGTCGCGCGGCCATCCGTCGGCCGCAACGATCATCGTGGGCACGGTCGTGACCAGCAACAGGCCGATAATGCCCGGCTTGGTCAGATCCCAGAATCCTTTGGCCAGATCGAGTGTCCGACGTGAGACCGAGATCGATGCGGGTCCTTGCAAAGTGAGAGGACGATCGGTCATCCGTTGACCTCACTCTCGGACGGGACTGCGTCGGCATCGACCGTTGCCGGATGTGGTTGTCCGACAACCTGCGGACCAGATCGCAGCCAACCTGCACGGTAGGCCGCGACCAGTGCAGATGAAGTGACCACTAGCCAGACGATTGACCCCATAGACAGGTGCATTGCGCGTGCCCAAGCGTCGAAGTTAATCCAGATCATCGCGCCGCCGATGAATATCTGAGCGACGAACAGCGTCGTTGCTCCGTGAATCAGGAATGTCAATGACCGCGAGCGGGGCCGCAACATCACGACGCCCATTGATGCGCCGAACAGGGCGAGTCCGCCAAACAGGACCAAGAATCGGTGACCCATGTTCCATTGAGCGTACTCGCCTTCGGGGAACAGGCCTCCGTAACAGAACGGCCACTGATTTCCGCAGGCTGCGCCACCCGGACCTACGTGGGATCCCGCATCGGGTCCTGCGCCGACATGCGTCACATAGGAGCCGACCACGACGACCGCATAGACGAGGATTGTCGTGATCAGGACGATGCGAGCGAAATTGCGCGCTTGCGACGGAGCATCGGTTCCGAGCGGCGCATCGTCGTCGGGCGTCACGGTTTGCCAGGCGAAGGTACTCAGCCACGAGATTGCGACGGTCGCGATGATCAACATGGCGGTGGCAAGGTGAGACGTGACGATTAGCGATTCGAGCTGCTCGGTCACGGTCAGGCCACCCAACACGACCTGAAGCGCCAAGAGCGGGATCGCAAGGACGGCGGGCAGCCAGACGCGAACCTGATCTCGGTATCGACGCCAGGCGACGATGGCGTAGCCAAGGATGATGAAACCCATGATCGCTGCGACCAGGCGGTGGGTCCACTCGAGCCAGACCTGGTACGCCGCAAACTCACCGAAGTCGCCGGAGGGAATCAGTCCTCCGTAGCAAGCGGGCCAGTCGGGACAAGCGAGGCCAGACCCTGTGACCCGAACGATGCCGCCCAGGGCGGTCAACGCCAACAGGCCAATGACCAGTCCCAGACCGACTCGTTGAAACCTGGTCATCGATGCCATCGAACGCAGATCCGTCTATCAACCGGCCTGTGAGGACCCTATCTGGTTAAGTGTCGCACTCTTCAGCGCATCGGCGAAATGCGCAGGGCACATTGTTTCACTGAGCTTGGCTGAGCTGGGCTGAGCTTCGCTGGCCATCACGGTGGTTCAGTGTTCGCCAGGCCGCGGTCCGAGAGTCGGGATCTCACCGTGGACACGAATCTGCATATCGCGCACCGCGTCGTTGCGGCGATCCTTGAACCCCTCTCGCTCGGCCCAGAAGTAGACCGTCATGATGACGGCGAGTGCGAACATCATGGATCCCGGCACCCACATGATGCCGGCGCCGATCCGTTGATCAATCAGCGCGGTCGGTCCCCACTCGCGAACAGCGGCGGCGGTCGCGTAGGTGTCGTAGATCGCGTCTCCGACGTTGATCAGGATGACCCCCAGACCGATGTTCTGCATGATCGCGAGGACCAGCAAGGCGCAGCGCCAGACGTGATGCGGTCGCAGACGGGTCGCGTCGACGCCGATCACCATCCACCAGAGCAGGACAGCGCCGAAGAGAAACACACCGTGTTCGACGAAGTGCACCGCCTCTGACGCGATGGCCGCGTCGTACGCGTCGGGCCAGTGCCAGCTCCACACGCTGGCGATGTAGATGATGATCGCGGCCGGCGGCCAGGTCAGGACTCGGACCAGTCTGGAGTTGAGGAACGGCACCAGATACGACGTTCGTATCCGTGGCGAGGCGGATCGCAGCGCCAGAGTCGCCGGAGCACCCAGCAGCATCAGCGGCGCCACCAGCATGGTGATGAACACATGCTGGACCATGTGTACCCAGAACAGATCGTCCGAGTAGGTGTCAATTGGAGACACGAGCCCCAACAACATGAACACCCAACCGGCGAAGAAACACCAGCCGTGCCAACGGGGAAAATGAAAGTTCGGTGAGTCGCGCCGCAGTCGGTAGTAGCCCCAGGCGTAGAGTCCACCGACGATCAGCACCAGCGCCAGACCGGGAGCGTCGACACTCCAGACTCCGAGGGCATGAAGAAAGTCGCCCGACTCGGCGTACCGACCGTCATGCGCCAGCGCGGCCGATGGCGCGACGACGGCCGCGAGTCCGCAGGCGACCGCGAACAGCGCTCGCGGCCTGCTTCTCACCTGACTGTCCCAGTCAGCTGAGGAAGAAGACGAGCGGGAAGATCACGAGCAACCATACGAAGCCCACGAAGTGCCAGTAGAGCGTCGCGGCCTCAATCGCAGTGTTGCGTTTGGCATCGAAGTGCCCCAACAGACCGCGCAGCCACTGCGCGAAGATGAAGACCAGCCCGCCAATCACGTGAGCGCCGTGGAATCCTGTGAGCGTGTAGAACGTGGCGGCGTACGGACCATCGGAGATGCCGAAGTCGGCGTGCTGCCACTCGAAGTACTGGTTGATCATGAAGGCAACGCCGACCACCAGCACGATGCCCATGTTGATCAACATCGCCTTGCGATTGCCCTTGCGAATCGCGAACGCCGCGATCTGCATCGGGATCGATGTGCTAACCAGGAGGGCCGTGAACAGAATCGGACGCCACTCAGCGCCTTCGAGACGGTGACCGCCGTTGGTTGGTTCCCAGAAGAGCGTGTCACTGTGCAGGGCGAGCATCGCTGCGATCAGTCCCGCGAAGAACATGACCTCGGAGAAGATGAAGAAGATGATGCCCCACAGCCCGGTCGTCATCGGCTCGTCGCCGACGAGGAAGCTACGGACGGGGTGCACCCGCTTGTGGGTGATGGCTCCTGCTGCCATGACTAGCCCTCCTCCCGCGCGGACGCGGAGGGCGGTTTGGCGCCGCCTCCACCGCTGTGGCCGTTGTTGACGTGGTAGTGCGGGTCGTCCTGCAGCTTCTCGCCGAAGCGGAGGTCGAACAGCGGTCGCTCAGAGCGAATCTCGGGCAGCGAGTCGAAGTTGTGTGGCGGCGGCGGCGATGTCGTCGCCCACTCGAGCGTGGTGCCTTCCCACGGGTCGGAGCCTGCGCGCTCGCCCCACTTGAGCGAGTAGAACACGTTCCAGAGGAACACCATCATGCCAGCGGCCGAGACGAACGCGCCGATCGTAATCAGCATGTTCATCAGCTCCCAGCCGGGGTTGTCAACGTAGTCATTGATCCGGCGAGGCATGCCGTCGAGCCCGAGCAAGAGCTGGGTAAAGAAGACCAGGTTGACGCCAATGAACAACAGCCAGAAATGGAGCTTGCCCAGGCCCTCGTTCATGAACTTGCCGAACATCTTGGGGAACCAGTAGTAGCAACCGGCGAGGAATCCGAAGGTTGCCGCAATCGACATGGTGTAGTGGAAGTGCCCAACGACGAAGTAGGTGTCGTGCAGGGCGAAGTCGACAGGCACGGCCGCGTGGAAGACGCCGGTGATGCCGCCAATCAGGAAGAGCATGAGGAATCCGACGCTAAACAGCATCGCCGTGGGGAAGATGTTCGATCCGCGCCACATGGTGGCGATCCAGTTGAACATCTTGACCCCGGTTGGCACCGCGATCAGGAACGTCGCACCCATGAAGAAGGGCAGGAAGACGCCACCGGTAGTGAACATGTGGTGTGCCCAGACGATGAATCCAAGCAACCCGATGCCGACAAGCGCCAGGACCATCGAGCGATAGCCGAAGACGGGGCGTCGGGTGAAGACGCCGAACACGTCGGAGACGATCCCCATCGCGGGCAGGATCATGATGTAGACGGCTGGGTGCGAATAGAACCAGAACAGGTTCTGCCAGAGCAGCGGTTGTCCGCCGGCGGCCGGGTCAAAGAATGCTCCGCCCGCGCCGTTGCGGTCGATGAAGCCGAGCACCAGTGCAGCGGCGAGGACCGGAGTCGAGAGCAGAATCAGCAGACCGGTGACGAGCGTAGTCCAGGTGAACAACGGCAGGCGCCACATGGTCATGCCGGGCGCGCGCATCTTGAAGATCGTGACTAAGAAGTTCACAGACCCGAAGATGGACGCCTGACCCAACAGGATGACACCGACTAACCACATGTCCATCCCGACGCCGGGCGGCTCGGCATTGTTGCCCGTGTCAAGCGTGATAGGCGCGTAGGCGGTCCAGCCTGCGGAGGCGGTTCCACCCTCAACAGCGAAGCTGAGGGTCAGCAGCACTCCAGCGAAGAGGAAGATCCAGAAGGACAGCGCGTTAATTCGAGGGAACGCCATGTCGAGCGCGCCGATTTGCAGCGGCATCGAGTAATTCATGAACGCCGCGCCGACCGGTAGCAAGAAGAGGAAGATCATCACGCTGCCGTGCATCGTGAAGATCGAGTTGTAAGTCTCGGCTGAAATGATGGTGCCGGTCTGCGCCAGCTCGGTGCGCATAACCAGGGAGAACGCCATGCCGACCAGTCCGAACGCGCCGGCCGTCCAGAGGTACATGATGCCGATCTTCTTGTGGTCGACCGTGGTCAACCATTCGAGGATCACGCGCCAGGCATTTGCGCCTGCATACGGTGTGTTCTGAGCCCCCGCCAGTGTCGCCATCGTGATGCCTCCCTCTGCGTCTTCGCGTCCGCCGTGGCGGGGCTAGCCGCCGGCCTCGATCAATTCTGCCAGTTTGCTGGGGATTTCGTCTGCCGCAGGTGGTCGTTCGACCGACTGCAGCCAAGCGTAGATGTCGGCGATTTCTTCGTCCGAAACCTGATCGGGCGTGAACTCGGTCATCGCCTCGAGCGGCTCACGGTACTGCAGAATCACTCGGTCGAGCGGTACGACGGTCATGGCAATGGTCGGGCCAACGAGGCCTTCACCGCTGTCGCCGTGGCAGACGTTGCAGCCCAGGGAGAAGAACAGGTTCTGGCCGTTGGCCGGATTGCCGATCGCGCCCTCTTCCATCTCGACCTCTTCTTCGCCACCGAAGTCGCCTTCGATCGGCTCGGGTGCGTCGCCTGCCTTGTCTTCGAACCAGGCCTCGTAATCGGCCATCGGCAACGCCCTGACTGTGTAGATCATCCGGGCGTGGTCGCGACCGCAGAACTCAGCGCATTGGCTCTGGAAGTCACCGGTGTCGGTGATTCGAACCCAGAGGGTCTGCACACGGCCGGGGACCGCGTCAAGTTTGGTCAGGAACTGCGGAGTGTAGAAGGCGTGCAGCACATCAGCGGATGCGATATTGAAGCGAATCATCTGGCCAACCGGGACGGTCACAATCGGCGTGTTGTCGGCGGCCTGCAGTCGACCCTCGGCGACCGTGTCGGTGCCATTGAAGACGCGCATGATTTCAGAACCTGCGCTATGCCGGATGGCGACCGTACCGTTGACAGCTCGCTCAACCGTGACGACATCACCGGTCCGGGCGACGACGCGCATGTGCTCGACGCCCATCTTGAGTGTCATGAACGGGACGACGAGGGACGGGTCCTCAAGATGGATGTCTGTCTCGGCCAGGTCCTCGGACATACTCTCGGACAACTCAGTGCCGAGCGGCACCGCGTAGTTGAACGCCCAGGCCCACTGACGACCCTGGACGTCGACAATAGTCACTTCCTCGTCGGGATCGGCGGCGGCCTGAATGTCCTGCAACACGAAGAACGACACGAAGAACAGGATGACGACGATGACCGTCGGGATACCCGTCCAGAGGACTTCAGCAGTGGTGTTATGGCCAACCTGTGTGGGCAGCTCGTCGTCGGACTTGCGCTTGTAGCGGAACACGACCCATAGGATCATCGCCTCGACGATGATGAAGACGATGACGCCAATGGCGAAGACGATGAAGTAGAGCGTGCGGATCGAATCGCCTTGCTCGGAGACCGCTTCGGGCAGTGCGACCTGCGCGCTGGCCAAACCGGTGAGCGCGAGCAGAGCCAGGGCGGCAGCGCCCATAACTAGCGTTAGTCGACCGAATCGCGTTCGCCACAACCGTTGAAATGCCGTCACGCGCCCGCTCCCTTCTCTCCCTGTTGCAGCTCTGTGTTCAGCACTGTTCGTTGTCGCTATCCGGCGCGCTGTTCTGCGCCGTCCGCACCGGCCATGAGTGGTGCGTCCGATTCGTGGTCGTCGTGGTGGTCATCGTGCACAGGCTCTTCGAAGGCTTTGATGTCTTCCAGGAACCAGCCAACGCCACCAAACACGATCAGGGTGATGCCGGCGCCCAGCAGATGCTCGACAAAGACTGCCCCTGCAGCGGTCATCATCAGGCCGATGGCGAACATGACTGGAGAAATGCTGGGAGGCGGCATGTGCACGCCGGGCGGCGGAGCCACCTCAGGCATAACCTGCAAAGGATTCTGACGAAACTCTGCCGGACCGCCCGCTTCGAAGTAGCCCATGTCATCGAGCAACCAACGCACGGCCGAGATGATGATCAACGTGATGCCGACACCGAGCAACTCACCAACGAACACCGCTCCGGCGGCGGTCATCATCAGGCCGAGTGCAAACAGGATCGGAGCGAGACTGGGCGGTGGCAGGTGGGTCTCGGGAGAGTCATGGTCGCCATGGCCGTGTTCGTCTTCGATACCCGATGCCAGCGCGAGCGTTGCTGGCGGTTGTTCTGCCGGACCTGCGATCGCCGGCACGTCGCCGCTGCGTGAAGCCGGGAATGGCTGCAAGTAGGAATCTGCGACGACTTTGCGCTCGGTGCGGTAGACCATCGGTCGGAGGGCCGGTGGCAGCAGTCCGGCGATCGGCTTGAACAGGTCGGGACCGCTGTAGGCCTCTTGCAGATCGATGCCGAATCCAGCCGGTCGCTGCCGGTAAGCGATCAGCTTGTGCAGCTTGATCCCGTTCATGCGGCAGAGGCGAATCGCGCGGCCACTGTGTCCCATGGGGACGTAGAGGACGAGCGGCGACGCCTGGGCCAGTGGCTTCCAGCGTTCAACAGCGGTTTCATTGGTGACTTCGTGGGCGAGTGCCAGATCGCCGGAGAGGGCAACGAAGTGGCCAGGCTCGTCGGTGACGACGAGGTCGGGATACAGCCAACCGCCCGATCGGACGCGGACGCCCATCTGTTCCTCAGGGAAATTGGTCGTGACTTCGCGATCGGGAAACTCGTCGTTGGGATAGCCGTAAGACGCCTCAGCGATTTGCTGAAGGACGCTCCCGCGCTTCTGCCTCGCCGATTCCAGCGTGGGCATTACCGTCTGTTCGCCTCTCGCTCAGCCGCGCCCCAAGTAGGGGCGCGGTCGATCTCCGATCCTAACCCAGCCCTGCGACAGTGGCTATCCCCCCAGGATGAGTTGGGCGTTGTGAGTCCACAGATCTCGCTTCTCGAGCATTAGCTGGAGAGTGAGCGGGCTGGCTGGTTGATGGGTATGTAGCGGGGTCGATAGATCGCCACGCCTCGACCATTCCGCGCGCGCGTTCGCTCGTCCACGATCTGCGCGCCGATGCCAGCGATCCGCGACCAACCGAACAGGGTGGTGTAATAGTCGGGGTCGGTGAAGCCCAGCGCATTGACCAGGCTGCCGGAGATCAGGTCGACGTTGGGGTACGGATTGGAGACCTTGGGGTTCTCGCTCAGGGCACGGATACCGCCCTCGCGGACTGCCTTGACCACCTTGAACCAGTGGTCGTCGGGGCAGAGTTCCTCGCCGATACCCAGCTGCACCTTGGCCCTGGGGTCTTCCTGACGCAGGACTGCGTGACCGAAGCCGAAGATCAGGCCGCCGCTGGCGAGTCGTTCCTTGAGCGCCTCGTAGGCTGCATCAGGATCTTCGGTGTCGACTTCCTGGACCATCTTGAAGGCGTCCTGGTTGGCCATACCGTGTCGAGGTCCGGCCAGCGCGTTCATCCCAGAAGCCATCGAGCGATACATGTCGGCCAGACCCGAAGCGACCGCGCGTCCGGTGAACGTCGAGAGGTTGCCGCCGCCGTGGTCGGCATGCAGGTTGTAGTAGACCGACAGCAGTCGGGTCAACGCTTCCTCATCCCCGCCGGGCATGCCCAGCATGTGGACAAAGTTGTTCACGTAACCGCGCGAGGGCTCCGAGGGGATTGGCGGGCCCCAGCCTTCACGCTTGCGGAAGATTGCTGCGAGTGCCGTCGGAATCCGGGCGACGAGGTTGAGCGAGTCTTCGTAATAGTCGTCGGTCTTGCCGGTCATACCCAGAATCTGGATGGCGGCGCAGAACTGGTCCATCGGATGCCCGGCCGCCGGCAGTGCCGAGATCGAGGCCACCGCGTCCTCGGAGACCTCGGAGCGTTCGGCGATGTCGTCAGCAACTGCCTGACGCTCGGCATCCGTTGGCAGAGACTTGTTGAACAGCAGGTGAATGATGTCCTCGGCCGGCAAGAAGGCCAGATCGGCGATCGGATAGCCGACGTACGACACGCCTTCCTGCGGGTCGACGTAACTGGTTTCGCAGGTACCCACCGGATAGCCGCGCAAACCGGTGTCGAGGTTGTCATTGGTGATCGTGAACTCAATGGTCGGAATATCGGACATCGGCGCCACTTTCCCCGCGCGCACGCTCAGTTGGTGGATGGACACCGCGTCCCGGTGCGCACGGGAGGCGGCACATCTCGCTCGTGTTTCGTCTCGCCTGGACGGCCGGCCGAATCTGGCCGGTCAGCCCGTGACCGCGAGGAGGCGGAACCGTTTGCGACCGCTGGGGGCCTGGATTTCGATCTGCCGCTCGGCAGGTTGGTCAAGCAGTCCGCGACCGAGCGGGCTCTCGACCGAGATCCGCCGCGCCGCGGCATTCGCTTCGGTGGTTCCAACGAGAGTGTACTCTCTGGCTTCGCCTAGCAAGCCGCCGTTATCGTCTACTTCGACGACCGACACGCGACTGCCCAGCTTGGCCCGCCCTGTCGCTCGTTCATCGCGAACCACGGCGTGCGCAATCTGGTACTCGAGTTCATCGATCCGTGACTTGAGACGCTCCTGATGCTCGCGTGCTGCCTCGAGCGGAGCGTTCTCACGGATGTCCTTGTCCTCGCGCGCGGCGGCCACAGCCTGCACGGCTTCGGGCATCTCGGCGTTGAGCTGTCCCAGTTCCTCATGCAACGACTGGAGACCAGCAGCGGTCATCTCAAAGGTCTGGGCCTGTTCATGCTGGAAGCGCGACGCGTCGCGCACCACATTGCTGGCCCGTTTGATTCGCAGGTAGTTGCCCAGGTTCTGCGCGCTGACCTCACCCTCGGCATCGACGGTGACCGTGTATTGCTGCTTCCAACAAAAGCGCAGAAATTCCTTCACTGGTTGCAGGCGCGAGGCAAGATCCATGGCGTTGGTGCCGATGGTTTCCTGGAACCCCTCCATCGTCTTGGGTGAGAGTTCCGAGATCGGCGTACTGGGACCGAAGTGCCAGAGAAATCTCGTGACCGCTTCGCGCGCCGGCTCGTCCAGAACGAATGCGCCTCGACGCGGCCGCGTGGTCGTCGTCGTCTTGCGTCGCGAGCGCTTCGCCTCTCGCTCTTCCTCCCACTTGAAGTACTCCATCACCGCCAGGTCCAGGGTGATCGGCTTGGACGGAGCAACGGTTCCGTTTTCCGTTTCTGCGGCGACCGGCTCATCGAAGATCTCGGCGTCGCCCTCAACCACGTCGTCCACGGACTCCTCCACCGCGTCGGTTGTCTGTTCGTCGTCAAAGAATGCCATTAGTCGTCTCCAACTATCGAGCAGTGTTCGAGTCGTCTGGTGGCCCTCCCGCGTGACACGCGGCGCGAACAGAGCATCACCAGGCCCCGACTTCCCTATCCTACTCCCTTGCCGATGCCGTACCTGATAGCCCAGCAGCAGATTCGAACGGCGCTCAGCCTGGCAGGCCTGAGTTATGTGGAGGACCTGAATCCAAATCTGGCCGCGCAACTGAGCATCTGGCTGAGCGGCATGCTCAATGCGCCACGCAATCTCACAGCAATTCGAGAGCCCGACACCGCGATTCACAAGCACATCATTGAGCCATTGGCAGGGCGACATCGCCTGATCGGCGCCGACTTGCCGGTGCCGCACGGACCAATGGTCGACATCGGCAGCGGCAATGGCACTCCGGGCTTGCCCTACGCCCTCTGCGAACCAGAACGAGCGGCGACCTTGCTGGACTCGCGCACCGGTGCAGCGGACTTCCTGTCTGAGATCGTTGCCATGCTTGACGCACCTCACATCGGAGTCCTGCGGGAACGCGCCGAGTTGGCCGCACACACTGAAATGCGCGAAGGGTTCTCCCTGGCGATCAGCCGAGCAGTCGCTCCACCGACAACAGCGCTCGAGCTCATGGTTCCCTTCCTGCAGGTTGGCGGCATCGCCGCGGCCTGGACGGGCGAACTCCCGCTGGCAGAGATGCGTCTGGCTGAACAAACGGCACATGAGTTGGGCGCAGAAATCACGCCAATCGATCCACCGGAAGACATCCTGGTTGCAACTAAGACGCGCCCCACAAACGCGCAGTATCCGCGTTCCTGGAACCAGATGCGGCGGCGACCGCTGTCTCCGAGCCGCCCTCCTGACTGACTCGTCCCTGGCCATACCCCGAGGCGTTGGCCAAACCCTGAGGCGTTGGCCGTACCCTGAGCGAGCATGTCCGCTCTCGCTCCTGCCCTACCGAAGTACGAACCGCGTCGCTTCCAACGCAATATCCGCGTGTACTACCTGTTCATGGCCTCGACCGGGTTCATGATCTTTCTGCCCATCTGGATCATCTATCTGATGGATGGACGCGGCCTGTCTCTGACAGAAGTCGGCATTATCGAGTCATTCTTTTGGCTCACGATCATCATCTGCGAAGTCCCGACTGGTGCGATCGCGGACCGATTTGGTCGGCGCGTGTCGCTGGCGCTCGGCGCGATGCTCTTTGCGATCTCCACAGTCATCTTCGCGATGGCCGATTCCTTCTCGCTCCTGCTGGGCTCGTACCTCGTGATGGGTGTGGGCATGACCCTCTACTCCGGCGCTGGCGACGCCCTGCTCTACGACACGCTGCGAGTCCTGGGCCAAACCGGCGACTATGAACGCCACGCGGGGCGTTCTCATGGGCTGTTCTGGGCCATGATGGTGCTCGCGACAGCGATCGGTGGACCAGTCGCGTACTTCCTTGGATATTCCGCGACCATCCTCGTTTCCTCAGGATTCTTTGTTGTCTCAGCAATCGCAGCGCTGTCGCTGCGTGAGCCGCCGCGCCGAGAATCGGATTTTGCACCGGATCCACTCCATGCGCCCCCGTCAGACGTCCGGCACACGGCTGCCGACCACCCGAATCAGGCTCCCCACACAGACAGCGGGATGCCGATCATGCACGAGATGCTCGAAGGATTCCGCATCGTCTGGCGCAATCGACCGATTCGCTACCTGGTGCCGTTCGCGGCGATCTTGATCGCGCTGTTCGATCTCCCGCGTTTCGTGTCTCAGCCGTACGTGGCGCAGCATGGTCTCGACCCACTAGCCGGCGTGGCTGACGGGTTCATCTGGTCGGCGTTGCTGATCCCTGGCTACCTTGGAACCATGCTGGGCATGATGGCGGCCGCGAGACTGATCGGCAGGTTGGGCGCGCGACGCTCCTTCCCCGCAATCCTCGCGTTTGGAGCGCTTTTCCTGATTCCGCTCGCGATCTGGAACCATCTCGGTCTGCTGGGCGCCATCTTCATGGTCAGCATTGCCCAGGCGGCGATCCGGCCGATCGCGACCGGCTACATCAACCGACGAATCACATCCAATCAGCGCGCAACGGTGTTGTCGATCTTTTCGCTGGTACACGGCGGTGTCATGAGCATTGTGGTGATCGCGCTCCTGCCAGTGGCGGATCTCGTTTCGTTTCCGGCCGCATTCGGACTGGCGCTGCTGGTGGTGGTCACGATCGGCACGGCGCTGTGGCTGCTCTGGCGGTTTGCACATCGGCACGACCAGTCAGAACGCATTCGCGAGTGGTCGATGACCGTGCCCAAACCCCAAGCGCTTCGACAACAATCGCCGTTGCATCAGAACGGGCACGGCGGCGATGCTCCGACTCTGTACCCAAATGTGCAGAACACGGACTGACCGACCGCTCTCACCTCAGCTCAAATCCCTACGCTCTACTGCATTGCCAACGATGACCGGTACTCTGCACGCGCCCGCCGATGACACAGACTGACCGCTTCGCGCGAAACATTCCGATCTACTACCTGTTCCAGTTCGCCACTGGATTCTTGATCTGGGTGCCCGTCTGGATCATTTTCCTGCAGGACGAACGCGGTCTCTCACTGACCCAGGTCGGTTTGATGGAAGCCGTCTTCTGGGTCACGATGTTCATCGCCGAAGTTCCGACCGGCGCGGTCGCCGACCGCTGGGGACGGCGCACCTCCCTGGCGCTGGGCGGTTTCATGTTTACGGGCGGAACGTTCCTGTTCGTCATGGCCGATGGCTTCGTGGGACTCGCGCTGAGTTACGTGGTCATGGCCGTGTCGATGACTCTCTATTCCGGCTCGGGGCACGCGTTGCTGTTCGACACCCTGCGCACGCTGGGGCGCAGTCGCGAGTACGAGAAGCACATGGGCCGCTCGGAAGCGATGATGACTGGCGCACTGCTGGGCGCGGCGCTGTTTGGCGGTCCGATGGCCGGCCTCTGGGGCCTTGAAGCCGTCTTCCTGATCGGCGCCGGAACGATGGCGTTGGCCGGATTCGTCGCGCTCCTGCTACGCGAGCCGCCGCGCACCGAAGCAGAATTCGCCGACGACGGACTGTACGCCGCTCCGGTGTCAGCAGTCGATGCATCCGCCGACGACCGTTCGCCGCAAGGCATTGTCAGCTACATCCTCGATGGCTTCCGAATCGTCATACGTCAAAAGCCGGTGCTGTGGATCATCCTGTTAGCGGGTGTAGTCACGGTGGCATTCGAGATGCCGAACTTCTTCGTGCAGCCGTTCCTCCGGCATCATGGGCTCAGCCCTTCGGGCGGACTGTTCGATGGCGCAGTCTGGAGCGGGTTGATCATGCCCGGCTTCGCAGCGATGTCGGCCGGCTCCCTGCTGGCTGCTCCGTTCGTGGCCCGGGTCGGTGAACGACGTGCGATCCCCATTCTGATGATCGGCGGGGCCTTCCTCTTCATTCCACTGCTGCTCTTCGACCACCTCAGCATCATCGCGCCGATCGCGATTCTGGGTGGGATTCATGCTGCAATCCGACCCATCGCCACTGGCTACATCAACCGGCGCATCCGATCCGACCAACGAGCCACCGTGCTGTCGATCTTCGAGTTGATGATGGCCGCCCAGATGGCGTTGATTGTTCCTGCAATCTCAGCGTCTGCCGACAGCATCGACTTCCGCTTCGCCTACGGACTCTCAGTCGGTGTCGTACTCTCCGTAGGCATGGGATTCTGGATTGCCTGGCGGCGTTCTCATCGCCGCGATCAGGCAGACACGTTGCGTCGTATCAGCATCCGTCCAGCACCCCAGGCCGATGTTGGAGGTGAGGTTCCTGGCGGCCTCATGGTCAACGGGGCGAACGGGGCGAACGGAAACCGAACAAACGGCCGGGTGGCTCAGGCCAACGGTGTCTCTTCGGAATCAATGCTGGCCGCTCCAATGTCGGAACCTCACGATCGGGTATGAGTAGCTCGCCGACGGACGGCGTGTCGGCTCGCAGTCCATTCGCCCGCAACATTCCGATCTACTACAGCTTCCAGTTCGTTCGCGGATTCCATTTCTGGCTGCCAGTCTGGTTCCTCTTCCTGCAATCCCAGCATGGACTGTCTTATGTCCAGATCGGGTTCATGGAAGTCCTGTTCGGGATCGCGACCATCTTGGCAGAGGTTCCGACCGGCGCGATCGCCGATCGCTTTGGTCGCCGGGTGGCCCTGGGTATCGGAGCGCTGGGCTTCGCCGCAGCGACGGTGCTCTTTGCCACGCTCAACTTCCCCAGCCTGATCCTCGGTCACCTACTCATGTCGATCACCCGCACCCTCATGTCCGGCTCAGACGATGCGCTGCTCTACGACAGCCTCAGACAACTCAAGCGCACTGACGAGTACGAGCGCCACGCCGGTCGTGCCAGCGCTGTGGCGACCGCGTCCTTGTTGGCCGCCACGATCCTTGCTGGCCCACTGGTTTCGGTGCTCGACTTTCGCACCGTGATCATCATCAGCGCAGCGGGAATGGGATTGGCCGGCCTGCTCGCCTTAGCCCTGCGCGAACCGCCGAGACGCGAATCGGACTTCAGCGACACGGGTGCGCAATCGGCATCGCACGTCTCAGGCGCCGCAGTCCTCAGCGAGATTCGCACTGGACTGAGAATCGCCCTGCGAACCCGCCCGGTACTCTGGGCGATCCTCTTCGCTGGCATCCTGCTCGCCACGCTCGATCTCCCCGAGTTCTTCATCCAACCCGTTGTCCGTTCGCACGGCGTGGATCCTGCCATCACGTTGATTGAGGGACTGACCTACTCCGCGTTCATGCTGCCCTCGTTCGTCGGCTTGATGCTCGGGGCCATCGTGGCCGCTCCGCTGGCCGCACGGCTCGGGGAACGCCGGGCGTTGCCAACGGTGCTGGTAGTCGGCGTCTTGGTCTTCTTGCCCTTGCTCGTCGTTGACCATCTGGCCATCGTCGCCTCATTCGCGCTCTTGGCCGCTTGTACAGCGGTCGTGCAACCGCTCGCTGGCGGCTACATCAACCGACGCATCCCATCCGACCAGCGGGCGACAGTGCTCTCAGTCTTCTCACTAATCACGGCCGTGATGATCACAATCGTGATCGGTTCAGCCTCCGTCCTCGTGGACGCTGTTGATTTCCAGGCCGGATTCGCTCTGGCCTTCGCACTGTTGTTGTCCAGCGGAATCGTCTTCTGGGCCGGATGGCGTCGAGCCCATCACGACCTTGTGGACCCGTAACGGCGCACGAACTCAAGCGATGATTTCGCGTTCCCGCAACGAAGCGACAACGTCGGCGTCGTATCCCAGCGTCGACAACAGCGCGTCCGTGTCTTGCCCCCGACTCGGGGCGCCTCCACGAACCCGACCTGGCGTCGCGGACAGTTTTGGAGCAACTCCCGCCTGCCGCATGACGCCGCCGTCGGGAGTGGGGACTTCGACCACCATCTCACGGGCAATGTTGTGCTCGTCGTGCATCGCTTCCTCGAGGCTGAGAACCGGCTTGGCGCAAACATCGACATCGTTGAGTAGCTCGTGCCATTCATCGGCGGTGCGAGTCTTGAATGCCGAGGCAAACGCCGCACGCATTTCCTCGCGCCGCTCGACGTTCGACGTGCCCTGGTCATCGATGAATTGATCGAGCTCCAGCGCCCGGCACAGGTTGGCGTAGAAGTACGGCTCCATCGAACCCACCGAGAACCAACGCCCGTCGGCCGTCTCGTAGACCTGGTAATGCGGCTCGCCGCCATTGAGCACGTGCCGCGCGGGTCGCATGTCGGCCCCGGCGCCCTCGTAGCCAGCCATCGCCGATGTGATCAGCGACATCGCTCCATCCGACATCCCGAGGTCGATGTACTGTCCCTCGCCAGTGCGTTCCCGCGCCTGGATGGCGCAGACGATGGCAAACGCCGCCATCAGACCGCCGCCGGCGAAGTCGGCGATGATGTTGACCGGAATCGCCGGGCGACCGCCAGTGGCGTAGTCGCCGATCATGCCCAATGCGCCAGCAGTGGCGATGTAGTTGATGTCGTGTCCCACATGCGAGGCATACGGACCCGTTTGCCCGAATCCCGAGAGCGAGCAATACACCAGTTTCGGATTCCTCGCCGAGAGCGTGTCCCAGTCGACGCCGAGGCGATTGACTACTCCAGGACGGAATCCCTCGAGCACGACATCGGCGCTGTCGGAGAGCTGGTAGAAAATCTCACGGGCCTCGTCAGACTTCAGGTTGAGCCCAATCGAGCGCTTGCCTCGTCCGAGTGCGTAGGAGGAGTAGCGTCGTCGCTCTTCGTTGGGGTCTTTACCTGCGATGTCTCGGCGACCGCGCGGTCGTCCGGCCTGCTCGATCAGAATCACTTCCGCACCCATATCGGCCAGCAACATCGAGCAGTACGGTCCCGGCGCCAACGCCGACAGGTCGACGACGCGAATTCCGTCCAATGGTCCATCCTGGGTTGTCATCAGATCCAGCCCTCCTCCAGCCGACACATGCTCTACCCAGATTACGACTCGGGCTGCAGCATCCGACGTTGCGGGGCAACCTGAAACACCCAGAGGAAGATTAGGCCGGTCAGAGAGATAGGAATGAGCACCAGAGCATGGAGAATGGCGGCAAAGGCCACCGCTGTCGACTCGGCGTCCTGCGTGCCCATTGTCCCCAGGGTTGGAAGCCAGATCAGTAGTGTCGCCTTGACAGCCCACTCAAACGGACCCACGCCGCCGGCCGTTGACGGCGCGGTAATCAACAGGTTCGCTGCCGCCGCGACCAGCAGATACACGGGAAACGGCAACCCTAGGTTGAAGGCCTGCCCGACCATCCAGTACATCAACGCTTCCAGCGCCCAGGCGATCAGGCTGGCAACCAGCGCGCCGGTCACTTGCTTGCGGTTGGCCTGCGCCGACATCCCGGTGATCAGCGGGCGCAGCCAGGTCCATTCGCGCTCGGACTGGCCCGGCAACCGAGCCAATAGTCGGCCACTGATCCGCTCAGCGTCATCAGGGCGACGCGCAATCGCCCCGAAGACGAGAAAGGCGCCCGTGATCCCAAAGACCAGGAACGACATGGCCCCTGTCAACTCGTCGCCGGCATCGGTCATGCCCCAGAGCCCGACCAGGCTGGCAATCACGCCGATCACGAGAAAGAACGTCAGCATCAGCCCGTCGTAGACCCGCGTCATGAAGATGCTGGAGAGCCCGGTCAGCCGGGAGATGTCGTGGCGTTGATAGAGGACGTGCGCACGGACAAACTCTCCCGCCCGAAGCGGCAGGACATTGTTGACGCCAAATCCAATCGCGACGATCGGAAACAGGCGCCACCAGGAGACGTGTTTGATGTGCAGCAGCAACCAGTGCCAGCGCCAAGCTCGCGCGGCGATACCGGCGAAGTAGACAACGAGCGCCGGACCGATCCACCAGGCGGAGACCTCGGTGAACGCGCGGCCAACTTGATGGAAATCTGCATTTCGGAGGAACAACACCAGGAAGGCGCTGCTGCCGCCCATTCCCAACACCAGACGCGCGACGCGACCGGTCGCCCAACCTGGAATCCGTACCGTCATCGATCACTCCGCCGGTATTCAAGCGGAGGCTAGCCTGCCTCGATTCGAGACGGCGGTAACCGCAGGGCCTCTCGCAGCCATTGGGCTATGCGTTGGCCGCTGGCGCTGAGTTGGGTGCGGCGCAGCATGAGCTGTGCTCGCACGTAGCGACCGCCCTCGACCGCCGAGAATGCGATGAAGGCCACCACCCCACCGGCCAGGATGTCGGCAATGTAATGCTCGCCCAAGTAGACCAGGGAGAATGTCAACGCTGCCGAGTAGAGCAGCGCCACCGCCACCACCCAGCGCGAGCGCAGGACGATACCGACGCCGACCACCACAAACGACGCGGCGAAGTGGAGCGACGGCATCGCAGCAATTGGATTCGGTTCCGCCATGGTGGCAAAGGCCCAGTTGTACAGGTCGACACCGAGAATGGCGGGACCGACCGCGTTCATGCCGCGTGCGATTCCGTCAACGAGTCCCTGATCCGAGGCCATCCAGGGTGGCGCCGTTGGAACCGTGAAGTAGAGCAACACGCCGAGGTAGAAGGTCAGCGCGACGATGATCGTCACGCGCCATGCCATCTTGCGGACAAAGAGCCACGCGCCCAGCACGGCTGCATGAGGGAACACAAACCAGGTCCAGTGAATGAACGCGGAGAAATACGCAGGCAGTCCAGGATCCGAGCCGGCTCCACCGATACGCGCCTGCAACCAGGCAGACGGCGTGACGCCGGCGAACATCCAGAGCTCCCAATCCAGCACGTAGGCGGTCAGGGTGCGCAATCCGGTTTCATCGGCCGCGTCGCGGAGCTGAATGAAGAACGCCATCGCGACGACATAGGCGACGAGGATGCCCCAGTCGGGCCATCGGGGTGCCAGGACGAACACGGCCAGGACGGCGATCCCGCTGATTGGAGCAAAGACGACAGGTTCGAGAGAGACGGTCTGGCGCAGGAGCACGGCAACAATGCCGACCGCCAACGCGGCCCAGCTCACGGCGCCTATCGCTTCTCGACGGCTGATGCTTTGCACCCGACGCACGGCCCCCGTTGCCCTCCCGCTCTGCCCGATCAGACTGCCCACATGATCGTCCAAGGTGGCGCGATCAATCGTACCGACTCTAGCGATACAGGTTAACGGACTGTACACGCGATGTCTTAACCGAAGCCTATGGGGCTGTTGACAAGCGTTCGGAGATCAATCGTGCGATTGCATCGATATCGGTCAACTGAAACTGCGCTCTGGTCTCGTCGCACAACGCTGACCCCTCGACATTGCCCTCCTGAGCCGTGATTTCGATGGCATTCTTGAGGAAGACGAGCGCGTTCCGTTGGGCAAAGACGAGCAGCTCGGACAACCAACACCCGCCGCTATGGCCCGAAATCAGTTGGATCGAGACTGCGGCGTCTCCGACAACGGGTGTCGGCCGAAACTCGGCAGAGATCAGATCGGGATGCGGCGCGATGAAGCGCATGAGCGACGGCGGCTGCGACGCCAGGTACTTGACCCAGTCGACGGCTGCCTGCTCAGATTCGTCGGTAATGACATGAAACCAGAATGTCTCTTGCGTCTGGCTTTCCAGCGTGGGTTGATACAGCAGGCCCACCGAGGCTTTCGCCCGTTGAGGCAACGCGCCGACCTCTGCATCGTCCGATTCCTGCAGCAACAGATCCAGCGGCACTGAGATCCCGGTGGCTTCCAGGTGCTCTCCAACCACCTCGTCGGGAACTTCCAACGTGAAGCCGTCGCTGGGTTGCAATGTGGGCGGCGTCGATTGATCCGGAGGCGGCCGCTCAGTCTGGGTTTGGTCAACCGGATCCTGCTCAGGGGGTTGCGCGTCTCCATTGCACGCAGCAACGGTCGCCGCTGCCCAGGCGGCAATCGCGATCAGTCCCGCCAGGACCAACCAGCGAGGCACGTTACTCGTTCTCCTGGTTGGAGCGGTCTTTCGCATCCGCGCTCGCTTCGGCCAGATCGTCGACGAACTCGTCGTCGCGAGCCGCGAGCAGCACGATGTGGAAGGTTGTGCCGACCCCCTGCGCACTCGACACCCGAATCTCGCCTCCTTGCGCTCGCACAAGCTCGCGCGCAATCGCCAGACCAAGTCCGGTGCCGCCTTGCGCACCAGGCCGATCCGACTTGTAATAGCGGTCGAACAGGTTGGGGATTGCTTCCTCGGGAATGCCGACGCCCGTGTCGGCGACCGCGATCGACACGCTGGTTCGACTCTCGCTCTGTGCGCTCAACTGTACGTTGCCGCCCGGCGGTGTGTGGCGTAACGCGTTGTCGAGCAGGTTGCCCAGTACCTGGTCCAGACGATCCCAATCACCGAGCACATCGCCCACATCCGATGGAACGACCGACAGACTGACATCAAGCTCCTGCGCCCTCAGCGCGAACAGATCACCGACGTGATCGAGCAGGGAAACAACGTCCACTGGATTCGATTCGACCTGGACCTGTCCGGCCTCGATCCGCGACAGATCCAACAGTCCTTCCACCAGTCGCAGCAGCCTGCGCGACTCGTCCTCGATGATTCGGTAGGCGTTCCGCTGCTCGTCGCCCTTGACCACATCGTCCATCAGCGCTTGAGAGAAGCCGTTGATCGACGTCAGCGGGGTCTGCAGATCGTGCGAAACATTGGCCAGAAAGTCCCTTAGCGCGGTCTGTTGACGTTCAACCTCTTCAGTCATCTGATTGAACGAACGGGCCAGTTCCTGCGCTTCCTGCGACCCGCCGACATCGACGCGTTGCTGCAACTGTCCGCGCGCCACGCTGCGCGATGCAGCCGCTACTCGCTGGATCGGCCGATAGATCGAGCGAGACACGAGGAAGCCCACAAGCGAGGCGACCACCAATGCTATTGCGCCCGCGCTGAGCAGGTTCGGCGCCAGATCCGCCAACAGCGCGCCTCTCGACTCGCCGACCAGGGCCACGACGACACAGCAGTACCCTTGCCGCTCCTCTTCCTCCTTGGGCAGGCTGGTCAGGACGTAAGCCAGGCGTTCGCCGTCCTCCGTGGTGATCTGTCCTTCTACCACCTGGTTCGTGTCCAGTGCGCCGAAATCAAACTCAAGCTGTTCGCCGAGGAAGCGATCGCCAGACTCGAGCACCCGCACAACCTCGCCTGACGATGTGACACCGAGCACCGGAACGTCCAGCTCGCTCACGATGGAGCCGGACAGTCGTCGCTCGGTCTGGAAGCTGCGCAGCAGATTCTCGGGACGCAGCAGATTGTCCGGCTCGCGACCTTCCCACTCCTCCGTGAACAGCTCAGGACCCCAGGCAGTTGCGAGCTCACGCAGTCGAGATTGCTCGACACGGTCCTGGTACCCGCCCAGCAACAGGAAGCTGATCAGGCCAACCACGACGAGGGTCAGCAGAACGATCGCGACCAGGGTCACATAAATTCGGGAACGAATCGTGCTGAACTGCAAGCCCGGCCAACCCGGAGCCGGTAGCCGTCGCTGCATGCCGGGGATCATTGGATTCGCCCTGTTGGCAACGTGTGCCGCTGCGGACTAGTTGGTGTCACCGTTGAGCGACAGGGCGCTGGCGTCGCCATTGGATGACAGGGAGAGACCAGACGGGTTGTGGCGCATGGTCATCTTGTAGCCAACTCCGCGCAGCGTTTCGATTTGCAGGTCACTGTCACGCAGGTGCTGACGGAGATGATTGATATGCACGTCAACGGTGCGCGTTTCACCACTGAAGGTGTAGCCCCACACCAACGACAGCAGCTGCTCGCGAGACATCACCGTCTGCAAATTTTGCGCCAACGCGAATAGCAGGTCGAACTCTTTCGTCCGAAGCTTCAGCGAGGTTCCACCAAGATCAGCTTCGCGCGTCTGCCGATTCAACGTCAGACTGCCGACCGCAACCTCGACGCCCGAGCGAGAGATCCCGTCGGCGCGGCGCAAAATCGCCTTCACCCTCGCGACCAGTTCCTTGGGGTTGAACGGTTTGGTCAGGTAGTCGTCGGCGCCGAGCTCGAAGCCGGCGACCTTAACGGCGTCCTCACGTCGCACCGTGAGCATCAGGATGGGGACATCGGAATCCTGCCGGATCCCCTTAGTCACCTCAAAGCCGTCTAGCTTGGGCATCATCAGGTCAAGCACCACCAGGTCAGGTTGCAGCATGACCGCTTTCTCGAGGGCCTCCTGACCGTCGGAAGCGAACTCCAGCTCGTATCCCTCTCGCGAGAGGTACAGCCGGACTAACTCACGGATGTGGGGCTCGTCATCAGCGATGAGTATTTTCATGACGTCCAGCCTGCCAGCCAACCAAAATTCACTATAGAACCTCAATCGGTAGTTGACGGGTTTCACGGGCAGCATCCGGACAATGCTCCAAAACTCGTGTCGTTGATAGCCTCAGGATGTCCACACTGCCAAGGAGCCCACATGACGCGTCGCGAGATACCCGCCGGAGTCGAAGTCCGAGCCGCCAACGCCGAAGAAATGGAAGATTTCCGCTTCATCGCCAACCTGACGCTGCAGGAACACGGCAACCCAAAGCGCGATCCGGTCACCTTCCTCCAGCCCGAGTGGTCGACCTGTGTGTTCGAACACGGCTCGCTGGCCACGACCTACGGCGCCTGGCCGTTCTCGATGCGCTTCAATGGCGAACGAGCGCACGTTGCCGGCGTCACGGCCGTCGGCACCGACCCGACCAAGCGCAGGCGCGGCTACTTGCGCTTCGCCATGGAACACTCGTTGGACGAGCAGTATGAGCGCGGACAGTCGCTGGCCGCGCTGTATGCCTCGCAGGCCGGCATCTACCAGCGCTTCGGCTACGCGATCTGCTCCAGACGCCACAAGTACGAAATTGACCCGCTCGATCTGAACTTCGTCCAGGCTCCGACGCCGACAGGACAACTGAGCGTCACGAACGCCAAGGACCTACCTGACGACGCGCAAGTGATCCGCGACCTCTACCGCCAGTACATGCAGCCCCGTAACGGCCTGCTGCATCGTGGCCTCAATCTGTGGAGCGCCGAGGTGCTGTCCGAGCCGGACGACATCACCGAGGGGCCCGTTCGTGTGCTGCTCTACGAGGAGCAGGGCGAGACGCTGGGGTACATGGTCTACACGAGCTGTGAGGACCGATCGCTGAACGCGCTCAGCGCCGGTCAGCGCGACCAACGCATGACCATCCGCGAATACGGTTGGCTCACCCCCGCGGCGTACGTCGCCATGTGGCAGTTCGCCGCAGGACAGGATCTCGTCTACCGGATTTACGTGAACGACGCGCCGTCCGACGATCCGATCCAGCACTTCGCTCGCGACCCACGGACGCTGCGCGTCGATGTCGCGGACGGCATCCTGGTCCGTATCGTCGATCTCCCGCGTGCGTTGATGACACGCAAGTACGGAGTGGAATCCGAGCTGACATTCCGCGTGATCGACGATCTCTGCGACTGGAACCAGGGCACCTGGAAGCTATCGACCGGTCCTGAAGGAGCGGACATTCGCCAGGTAGACGCCACGCCGCAACTGACCATGGACGCGTTCACCCTCGCACATCTCGCAACCGGAGCGCAGACCGCGACCTATGCGCATCGGCTGGGTCGGATCGAAGCAAGCGACGCCGCGCCACTCATCCGCGCCGACCACCTCTTCGCGACCGAGTACGCCATGCACTGCATGAACCACTTCTAAAGTCCGCATGAGCGGACTCCAGGAGCTGGAATCCAAGCTGAGCCGGCGAGAGCGGAATCGCCGGGGAGTGGAACTTAGCCTCCGACGTTGATCTGGTTGATCAGATCGATCACTTCAAGCCAGTCGCGGGCGTTCTCTGTGGTGAAAATCTCCGGCTCGATCCGCACGCCGACGTTGGGGATGATCCGGTAGGGATCCTCAAGGTCGTACAGGTCTACCAGGATCCGGATGGCGTAGACATCTGCAGTCAGCGAACTCATGGCATACCAGGCCTGGTGCCAGGGCACCGTGTCGATGGCGAACAAGATCTCACCATCCAGGATCGCCTGCATGACCGCCGTGCTCTGGTCGAACGTGGCCAGCGCCGTTTCGCCACCAGCCGTAGCGATTGCGTCACGGGCAGCCAGCGCCACCTGCGAGTTGAGCGCCAGAACACCGGCAACCTGTGGCGCTTCGGGATCAGCCAATCGCGCCTCGATCCTTGCGGTCGATCCGGCCAAGTCTGCGACTCCGGTCGCGGCCACACTGAGCCGCTCGACCTCTCCGCCATGCCGCTCGGCGAGACCGTCGCATCGCTCATTCAGGCCGACATTGCGCTCTTCGTGAACCACGCACAGCAATCGACCATTCACTCCGTTCTCGGCGAACAGGGAAGCGGCTGTGTGTCCGGCTCGCAGCTCGTCGACTGCCACATGCCGAGCTGAACCAACACGCCGGAAATCCTCGCCACCAGAGTTGAACGAGTGCACGACCACACCAGCCGCGCGTGCATGCTGAATCGCGGCCTCCATGCCGTCAGGGTCGGCGAGCGTCACCGAAATCCCGGCCGCACCGTCGGCAACGCACTCGCGCACCAGATCGGCCTGCGTATCGACCGTCGGCGCGCCAACAACCCGATGAAGCACTGTGGATGTCTCGGCGTAGCGCTTGGCGCCCTGTCGGACGAGGTTCCAGAATGCTTCATCTCCCGGCTGCTCATGCGTCACCAGGCAATAGAAGTCGGGATTCTCCACCGTGCTGACCCGGGCTGCAGCCGCGGCCGGACTCTCGGGCTGACTCGCTTGTTCCGGTTCCGTAACTGGTTGCTGAGAATCCGATACAGACTCGGCACTCACCAAATGGACCGCGCTACTGGAGCGCCACTGGCCCACTGGAGAATCGGGCGACAAGAAGCGCAATTCAGGCAACTGGCGAGCATTCCAACCATCGGCCGCTCGTTGCTGGACGCCGACCTCGACCCGTCCGTCTTCCAACAGGCGGGCAACAACTCGCACTTCGTCTTGCCCCCCACTCGCAAGGATCGTGCCGAGCACGGCAAGTGAAGTGACGACTACTCCAATAGCGAAGCCTGTCAACATTCGTAACATGGCAACTCCTTCTGCGGCTCTTGGCTCTGCGCGACTCGCGGCATCGTCAAGAGTTGACGCGGTCGAGATCTAAAGGCATTGAAAAGGGTAAACCCAAAGTGGTGTCATGCTCCCTATCTCTGGGCATGTGTCCAAGACAAGAAGTCATGCTTTGTCCTGTTGTCCCCTGGTGAGGCCTGATCTCGTCGATTCCAATGGGCGCAACCAGCCATCGCCGGACTCAGGCAATGACAGTCTGTCTTCAGTAAACAGCGCATATCGATAAAGGGGCTCAATGCAATGTCACAGCCGCATGTGTATCGGAAGCAAACGACCAAACATCGTTGGATCAATCGCGATGGCCCAGCGAAGAGACGAACGGACGGGTTCGCCAAGGCGCTTCAGGAAGAGTCTGAGGCTGTCAACCCCTGGCCGGCAACCCTTCGCCGAGCAGGTAGCGTCCGACCGCCTCTTCCAACGCCGACACTTCACGCGGATCCAGATCGCGGTACGGCGGCCTCGTGTGTGTGAGCGGCAGACCGCTGGTGATCGAAATGAGCTGCTTCAACGCTCCCACCCGGGGAAACAGGTTGAGGATCGCATGCAGCTCGTTGAGTTGATCTTGCGGCCGATGCGGCTCTCCGCCTTCACGATGGGCGAACTGGATGGTCTTGACCAGCGCCGGCACCGCATTGGCCATGCCCGATACACCGCCGACGCATCCGACACCGTACAGCGCTGCGTGGGCAGCATCTGATCCCGCCATCACACGAAACTCCGAGCCTGGACCCTCTGACGGAACCTGCGCCATGTATCGCTGCGTGCGTTCGGCGTCGCCGCCGGAATCCTTGATTCCCATGAGCTGGTCAGGATGTCGCTGCAGCACGCCAGCCAGGACATCGTCGGGAATGTCGATGCCGGCCTGCGCCGGCATGTTGTACAGCAGTGCCCGGCCTTCCGAGGGCAGTGATTCGATCACGGCAGAGAACCACTTGATCATCCCCCAGGAATCGACATTCTTGAAGAAGAACGGCGGCAACAATGCCACGGCGTCGGCTCCGGCGTCGAGCGCATCATTGGCCGCACGAATCGTGTCAGGCAACGACGGCGACGTGGCACCGGCAACCACAACCAATCCGCCGCCGATACCGCGAGACGCTTGCTTCACTGCTGCAACCACACGCTTGCGCTCTTCCAGCCCGACCGATGGACCTTCACCGTTCGTACCGAGCGTCAGAATCCCCGTGATGCCCATGGTTCGCAGCCAGTCGATGTGCGGACCAATCCAGTCCACGTCGACCTCAGCGCCACCTTCCGTAAACGGCGTCACCTGGGCAGCCATCAGTCCGTCCAGGCGTTCATACTTCAGCGCCATAATTCCTTGCCTCCACTCGTCTCCGTGCCCGCAGCGTACCCCTGAGCCGTCAAGCTACGACCGAATAGCCTCATGGACATGCCACGCATATTCCTCTGCAGCGCGACCGGCGCACTTACGTCCGAGGCGGCGCCCGTCGGCGGTGGCGTCGCCGTACTGGAAGCGCTGATTCCCCAACTAATCCAGTCCGATTTCGAGGTCACGCTGCTGACTCCCGGTCGCGACGAATCGTTCGACGGCTTGCGCCAATCGCTTCCAGTCCCAACGCTTGCTCGGGCGAATCCGGACGAAATCCTCAAGCTCAACGCTCGGCACTATGCCCGATTTGCGTTGGAGTGGGAATCCGCACTACGGAGATACTTCTCGGAGATCGACACCACAGACACAGTCGTCTTAGCCAACGACACGTCAGAAGGGCCGCCATTTGCCGATCTCTACAACAACGGGTTCCGACAGATGGCCCTGTCGCATGTGATCGTCAGCGAGTTCTTCAGTCGGCGTTACATCTCGCAGCCCACCGGCATCCCTGTTCGTGGACATCATCTCGCGGCCCTGTGGAGACTTGTCGAAGATCGAGGACTGACCAAGCACGCGCCCGACATTGCCCGACTGGTCTGGCCCAAAGAACGCAATCTTGCCAGGTATGTCGACGTGCCGATTGCACCATCCGCAGCCATCGCGCGGTCGTTGGCCGACTGTTATCCAGGTAGCGGTGTCGCCAAGCGCACGCAGGTTGTCCCCTGGGGTGTGATCGGCGACGCGAATCCCGACTTACAAGCACATCGAACCGCAACACTACGAGTCATTCAGGCCGATCCGAACCGCTTCACGTTGCTCGCACTCAGCCGCATCTCACCGGAAAAGCGCATTGAATTGGTGATCGATGCTCTGAAGCTGATCGAGCAACATTCACCATCCACAGCGGAGAGAATCCAACTGATCGTCGCTGGCGCGCCGGCCTACATGGGTGGTGAGTCATACGATCGCAAGCTAAGAAGTGTTGCCGCGACGCTGGAACATGCTGAAGTCCATTTCGCCGGATATGTCAGCGGCGATCAGAAGTGGCGACTCTTCGCGGCCGCCGATGCGTTCTGCTCGCCCAGCTACTACGAGGCATACGGCCTAACCATCGCGCAAGCACTCGCCAGCGGCGTCCCGGTGATTGCAGCGCCGCACGCAGGCGCAAGAGCCACCGTTGATGAACGACACGGCTGGATCGCTGAACCAACTCCGCAAGCATTTGCCGCCGCCATCAGGAGGGCGTTGCATGCCGATGAAACTCGAGAGATATCTCGACATCGCGAAGCGGCGGCGCGCTGGGGTCGCGAACGCCCATTCTCGGTCGCAGGGGAACGGATTGTCAGGATCGCACGTAGACTCGCCATGGGCGAATCACTATTGGAGCTTGAGGAGACCGAGCCATGACGCAGCGCGCCGTTCTGTTCGACTTTGGTGGTGTTCTGATTCGAATGGATTGGGACGGATACGACGAGTTTGGCAAGCGCTGGAATCTACCAGCAGGCACGCTGGTCGATGCCTTCTACCGAACTCCGGAGTGGCACGCGATCGAGACCGGCCGTGGCAACTGGGACACCTGGCAGCGCGGCGTTGAGCAGAGCCTCAAACCCTACTTGCAGGGCGACGTGGCCGAGGAGGTGCAGAGCCTGCTCGATGCCTGGTACGCCCAGCCCTGGCAGTATCACCATCCCAACTTCGAGCTCGCCCACGATCTCCAGGCGGCCGGACACAAGATCGGCGTCCTCTCCAACGCCCCCGACGATCTACGCGACCGTTTCCTCAGCGACTTGCCGGTCGAAGTGAACTGGGACGCGATCGTGGTGTCGGGAGAAATCGGCATGCGAAAACCCGACCCACGGATCTTCGAATACGCCGCCGAGGAAATCGGCGTTGCGCCCAGGGATTGCTTCTTCATCGACGATCTGGAAGAGAACGTGCTGGGCGCCCAGGCAATCGGCATGGGCGGCTACCACTTCACCCGAAACAATTACAAGGCGCTCAGATTCGCGCTCAGAGCAGCAGGGATTGACAACTAGCCTCACCGGCGCTCGAGCCCCGCATAAGCCCGATTGCGAGGTCGAATCCGAAAGACTCGTATGCGGCGTACTTCGGCTTCGATGGTGAACAGTATCCGCCAACGCTTGGAAACATGTACGCGGAACATGCCGGGATGGCCTTCCAGTTCTTTGCTTCCACCACTCCCAGGGCCGAGGGACAACATTCTCAAAACAGCCTTAACGTCGCCTTTGCGCTTGGGCGAGAGCGAACCGTACTCCTGCTCGGCCTCATCAGTTCTGTACACGATCCAGCGGGGGCCGCCAGACGTCATTCGTCTTCATCATCCACATAGAGAAAGAACTCCACAGCTTCTGGGCATTCCTTGCCAAGCTCGTCGAAGAATTTCTTGCCTGAACTCGAACTCGGATCGAGCCAACGAACCCAGTCCCAACCCCTTGGAAATCGAGCGTCCAGCCAACGCAGAAACTCGAGATCGTCCTCTTCGTCTTCGTCTTCAAACACCGACCAATCCCGATCCGCGATGGGAAGCGGCTCAACCGGTCCAGCAGCGGCACTGCGCATCGCTTCAACTTCTACCGCTGTCGGGTCAGGGTCAAGAATGTCAACGTCAAACTCGTAGTCCGGAGGCACTAGACAACTGGTGAGGCGGCCATAGCCGCCGGATAGAGCCTGCTGCACCAACTGCTGGCGTCTGTAATCGACCAGTGCCGCTTGCCACTGCACTTGGGCTTCGCTTGGCTTCCACCAGTTCACCCAATCCGCGTCGATCGTGGACGACTGCCTGTCTTCAACCATTGGAATGCCCGCCCTCCACTTCAATCCTACCCAGTTTCCGATTCTGAGCGGTCGCGCAACAACGCATAGAACACCGACGCGAACAACGCTCCCAGTGCTGGCGCCACCCAGTAGATCCAGTGATCTGTCCAGAACCAGGCGATCGCCGCAGGACCAAAGGCTCTCGCCGGATTCATCGACGCGCCCGAGACGCTGCCCGCCATCGTCACAGCGGCCGCTACATAGAGACCAACGGCAAGCGCAAACACCGTCGCGCTGCGACCACGTTCGGCCATCAGGAGAATCGCATAGACGAGGAAGAATGTGATGACAATCTCGGTGCCGAATGCCTGGATCAACGGCCCATCGCTGAAGTTTGCTCCGAGCCAGGATTCGCCTTCGCCCGTGTGATTGCGAAACAGTCCGTGCATGACCGACGAGGCGATCAGTGCGCCAACCAGTTGCGCGCCGATGTAGGGAACCAGCTTGCGACCCGGCAATTTCCCGCTCAGCCATAGCCCGAGCGAAACCGCCGGATTGAGGTGCGCGCCCGAGATCGCCCAGAAGGCGAAGATCATCACCGCAACGCCGAATCCATTGACCAGCCCGACGCCCAGTGCTCCAAGCTGCCCGCCCGACCACCAGTCGACGTGTGCCGAGCCCGCACAGAAGAAGACGAGACCGAAGGTCCCCAGAACTTCCGCCATCAACTGACGCGCATCGCCGCTGACGCTCGCCCGATCGAGGCGCAGAACGGCGATCACCGGATTCAACAGCCGCCGTCCAGGCGCCAGGACTTGTTCAATAGGACTCATCGCAGTCTCCTCCTGAGTCGACCTGAACAACTCGACCGAAACGCTAACAGCGGCTGCAATGGTCAGAGTGTGCGCGCTGTTAAGGTTGGGCCATTAGGGTTGGTCTATGCCAAATCGACTTGCCCGGGAGACTTCTCCCTACCTCTTGCAACACGCCAACAACCCAGTGGATTGGTATCCGTGGGGTGATGAAGCCTGGGCTCGCGCTCGGGCGGAAGACAAACCTGTCCTGGTCAGCGTGGGCTACGCCGCCTGCCACTGGTGTCACGTGATGGAGCGTGAATCTTTCGAGAACAATCAGATTGCTGCGCTGCAGAACGAGCTCGTCGTCAGCATCAAGGTCGACCGCGAGGAACGACCCGATGTCGATGAGATCTACATGGACGCCCAACAAATGATCCACGGCCACGGCGGCTGGCCGCTCAACGTCTTCTGTACGCCCGACGGTCGCCCGTTCTTTGGTGGCACCTACTTCCCACCGCAGCGGCGAACTGGGATGCCAGGCTGGACTGATGTCCTGGAGGGCGTCACACGAGCGTTCCGCGAGCAACGTGACCAGGTCGAGCAACAGGCGACGCAGCTCACGCAACATCTCAATCTTCGTGTCGAGTTGGCCGGCGAGGAGCTGAGCGAATCTGCCGCGCAGGTCCGTTCTCGCGCCGCCACGGCGCTCCTGGAATCCGCCGATCGCACGCACGGCGGCTTCGGCGCCGCCCCGAAGTTTCCGCAGCCCTTCTATCTCCAACTGCTCGTACAGCAGGCGCTCGACGACACGGCCAGCAATCGCAACGACGCTCGCCGACATCTCGCCGATTCGTTGCGCAAGATGGCCGAAGGCGGCATCTACGACCAGCTCGCCGGCGGATTCCATCGCTATGCGGTCGACCAGATCTGGCTGGTCCCACACTTCGAGAAGATGCTGTATGACAACGCGCTACTGATTCCTCTCTATCTGGACGCACATCGTTTACAGGATGCGTCGAACGCAGAGCCGCTCTTCGCACGAATCGCCCGCGAGTCTGCTGATTACTTGCTCAACGACCTGCAGACTCCCAACGCCGCCTTCTTCGCCTCAACAGACGCCGACTCGGAAGGCGTTGAGGGCAAGTACTTTGTCTGGACACGAGACGAACTGCACGCACTGCTTGGCGATGGTGACGCCGAGATTGCCTGTCGTCGTTGGGGAGTCGATGTCGGCGGCAACTGGGAGGGCAACTCGATCCTGCTGGCTGCGCAGTCTCCTGAGGATGTCGCGCGCTGGCTCGACCTGCCCGTGAGTGATGTGAGCGACTCGTTGGAACGCAGTCGGCGCACCTTGCTGGAACATCGGGCGACGCGAATACCGCCGGCGACCGACACGAAGATCATCGCCGCCTGGAACGGCATGGCAATCGACGCATTGGCCAAGGCTGGCGCTGTGCTCGAGGAGCCGCGATTCATCGAAGCGGCAGAGCGTGCGGCTCGGTTCATCCTCGACAACATGCGATCCGATGACGGCGGGCTGCTGCGCATCCACTCGGCCGGGCGTGCTTCGATTGATGCGTTTGTCGAGGACTACGCCGCGGTTGCCGACGGCATGATCTCACTCTATGAGGCGACCGGCGACGAATCCTGGTACTCGGAGGCGCGAGCGATGATCGATACGATGATCGACCGCTTCTGGGACCATGAAGGCGGCGGATTCTTCACTGTCGGACGCGGCGGTGAAGAGCTCATTGCGCAGCGCAAACCGGTCCAGGACGGCGCAACGCCGAGCGGAAACTCGCTGGCCGCTCGAGCGCTTGCTCGGATGTATGCACTCACGTCTGACGGCCGCTACGCCGATCTGATTGAAGCGATGCGCTCGACCTTTTCTGCCTTCCTGAGCAAAGCACCGACAATGCTAGGGCTGTTCGTTTCGGTTGAGGACTGGCTGTCTGATCATCGATCGGTCGCGCTCGTCGGGCCGAGCCATGATCCAGAACTGGAGCGAATGCGCATCGAGCTCTGGTCAGGCGCGCCGCGTCCGATGCTACTGATGCGCGGTTCAGGGCAAGACTCAGACGTCCCGCAACTGGCGGATAAACTGATGCAGCAAGGTAGGCCGACCGCCTACGTGTGCCAGGGCTTTGCCTGCTCGGCCCCAGTCCACACCGCCGACGACCTGCGCCAAATGCTGCAAGAACCGCTGCCTGCCTAAGGAGTCCGTTGTGAGCCACCAAACTGTCATTCCGACACTACGTTATGCGGACGCCAATCAGGCCATCGCATGGCTGAACGAGGCGTTCGGTATCACCGAGCACTTCGTGGTCCGCAATGAGGAAGGTCGAGTCGAACACGCGCAGTTAGCGTGGAGAGGGTCGCTGGTCATGCTCGGTGAGGTCTGGGGAAACATCCATGACCTGCCTCATCAGCACGGCTCGATCAGCATGACCGCCGAGTCGGCTGAGCAGGTCGATGCGGTCTACGAGCAAGCGATCGCGGCGGGCGCCACCGTCGTTCAACCGCTCGAGGACACCGAATACGGCTCCCACGCGTTCACCGTCGCCGACTACGAGGGCAATCACTGGCATCTGGGGACGTACGATCCGATCACCGCCGAGACGGAGTAGTCGAATCGTGGACATTCCCGATCCCGAACGGCTGGACGTACCCGACAGCTTCGGTTTCAGCGTTGAGGACTACCCCTTCGAGCCGATGTCGTGGCAGTGGGTGACGGAACAACTTGAATCGGCTCGCAACTACTGGATCGTGACGACTCGGCCGTCCGGACGTCCCCACTCAGTGCCGGTCTGGGGCGTCTGGGTCGACGACGCCTTCCACTTCGCCACCGATCCACTGGGCGTCACGGCGAAGAACCTGAAGCAGAATCCCGAATCGGTCGTCAATCTCGAGTCGGGCGATGATGTGGTGATTCTCGAAGGCCAGTTCGAGCTGCACGACTCGACGCCCAGCATCCAACAGGCATTCAACGCCAAGTACGACATGCCCTGGGGCGCCGAGGAGACCATCCCGGTCTTCACGCTTGAGCTAAGCAAAGCGCTCGCCTGGACAGAGTCCGACTATCCAAGCAACGCAACGCGCTGGCGCTTCTAGGGCGTGATTACATGGGGCAGTTCAGTCCGAGAGTTCCTGTCATACCCGCGCTCCGCCGCGGGTATCTCGCTGCATTCGGCGCCACTGTCCATGCACAACTCGGCGAGATTGCCCCCGCATCAAGTGCGGTGCAGGCAGCGACCAGCGCGGCAATGACGGAATTCTGGCTACGCAACAGGCCGATGTGAACAGACCCTAGCTGCCCGAAAACTCCGCCGACCGCCGTTCGTTGAAGGCGGCGACGCCCTCTGTCATATCGTCGGTGTAGGCGAGGCGCTCGAAGTAAAGTTGCTCGATCCGCAACCCTTCGTCCAGTGACGTTTGCATGCCGCGAACGGCCGCCGACTTGCAGGCACGAACCGCCAGCGGTCCATTGCGACAGATCCGCTCAGCCATCGACCGTGCAGCGTCCATCAGTTCATCCGCTTCGACGACCTTGTGAACCAGGCCAATCTCCTCAGCGCGTTTTGCTGTGAGCGGGTCGCCGGTCAGCATGATCTCCATGGCCCGGCTCTCGCCAAGCAATCGCGGCAGACGCTGCGTCCCGCCCCAGCCGGGCAACAATCCCAGACCGACTTCCGGCTGGCCCATCTGGGCATTGGTCGAGGCGATGCGCAGGTCGCAGGCCAGTGCGACTTCGAGTCCCCCGCCAAATGCGAAGCCATTGATTGCTGCGATCAACGGCTTCGCGATGTACATCCCGCGCATGATCGTCGGAGCCAGTTCGAAGCGCTCCTTTGACGGCTCATCCATCATCGCCGGAATCATGTCGCGCAAGTCTGCACCGGCGGAAAAGGCTCGATCGCCTGCGCCGGTGATGATCGCAATCCAGGCGTCGTCATCGTCCTTGAACTGTGCGCAGGCCTCAGAAAACGCCGCGTACTGCTCTCGATCGAAGGCGTTCAGCGCCTTCGGACGATCTAACACGATCGTCGCAATGCGATCCGACACTTCATACGTGACAGCCATACTCAACCTCCGTTAATCACCGTGTTCATAGATGCCGCGTCCGGTCTTACGACCCAAGCGGCCTGCAGAGACCAGACGCCGCAAGATCGTCGGTGGCGCCAGAGTCGGGTCACCGATTTCTCGCTGCATGCTTTCAGCCACGTCCAGCAACACGTCCAGACCAACCAGGTCGGCCGTCGCGAGTGGACCCATGGCATGTCCCAGACCTAGCTGGCAGGCCTGGTCGATGTCCTCAGCCGTGGCCACGCCTGACTCCCAGAGTCTGAGCGCAGACAGGCAGAATGGGACCAGCAATCGATTGACGATGAACGCTGGCGTGTCCTTAACTCGCACCGGCGTCTTGCCGGTCGATTCGACAAAGGCCCAGGCCGCTTGCACCGCCTCTTCGGAGGCCGTGAGCGGGACCACTACCTCAACCAGGGGCAGGACCTGCGCCGGATTGAAGTAGTGCAACCCCACGACCCGCGAGGGGTCGGACATGCGCTGGGCGATTTCCTGGATCGACAGCGAGGATGTGTTGGTAGCGAGGAACGTCGCGTCCGCACACAGATCCTCGAGCCGTTCGAAGATGCCCTGTTTCAAGGCGACGTTTTCGGAAACCGCCTCAATCACGCCCTGGGCTGAGGCGAGTGCTTCCATATCTGTCGTGGTGGTCAGAGCAGCAAGTGCGGACTGAGCCTGTGCCTCGGAGATTCGCTCGCGAGACACCAGCCGGTTCACGCCGTTCTCGATCACGCCACGGGCGCGTTCCAATTGGCCGGAATCAACATCGATCAACGAGACCTCGGCTCCCGCCAACAATGCGGTCTGCGCGATACCAGAGCCCATCGTTCCGCCGCCCAACACCCCGAGGCGCTTCACCTCTGTGATCGCTTCTGACATTGGACGCTCCCTCTTGAAGGCCGGCTGATGGTACTCGCAGCAGACTATCCCAAGCTCACAGAGTCTCCTGCTGGGCAGCGGCGTTCATTGTGAGGTCCACCGCTACGCTTGAAGGGTTAGCTATGCAATACGAAGTATCGAGGAGCCGATCATGAGCCGACGCATTGGGATGGGATTCGACTGGCAAGGATCGATGGACCGCGAGACGGCGCTCAAGCGCGCTCAAATCGCCGATGAAGTCGGGATCGATTCACTCTGGGTTGCCGAGGCCTGGGGGCAGGACGCCTTCACGACGTTGGTACAGCTTGCCGAGCGAACCAGCAACGTCCAGGTCGCGACCGGCATCGTCAACATCTACTCGCGCACGCCGGCAGCGCTTGCCCAGCACTTCGCCACCATCGACGAATTGTCGGAGGGTCGTGTGATCGTGGGCCTGGGCAACTCCGGCCCACAGGTGATCGAGCACTTCCACGGCGTCCCCTTCCAACCGGCCTTCAAGCGCATGCGCGAGACCGTGGAGATCATGAAGATTCTCTTCTCCGGTGAGCGCCTCAACTATGACGGTGACCTCTTCAAGCTGCAGCGCGGCTTCACACTTCGATTCGACACCTATCGCAAGGAACTGCCGATCTACCTGGCCACGCTGAACCCCAAATCGGTGAAGATGACCGCCGAAATCTCCGACGGTTGGCTGCCGATCATGATTCCCATGGATCGGCTCAAGGAAGAGATCGATCTGGTCAACGATTGGGTGCGCGAGGCGGGCAAGGACCCGGCCGACTTCACCGTCCGGGCACCGGGCGGCGTCACCGTCGCCAACTCGCCTGAGGCGAAAGCTCGCGCTCGCGCTGGCCAGGCTGGGACGCTCGCCTTCTACTGCGCGCGGATGGGCGAGTTCTACTATCGCCAGTTGTCGCGCATGGGCTACGAGGACGAAGCCAACGCCGCCCGCGTCGCCTGGAAGGACGGCGGCGGCGGAGCAGCCGCGGAGTCTCTGCCCGAGGAGATGCTGGACCAGTTCGGCTTCGTCGGCACGACCGAAGAGTGCGTCGAGCGTCTGGAGCAAGAAGCCGCTGCCGGCGCCCTGCTGCACAACGTCAACGTGCTTGAACAGGACCCAAACGAGTTCGCCAGCATCCTCGAGACGCTCAAGGGATAGCTCGAAGTCATCGCTCTGGTCCCGGGCTGGTCCCGGGCCCCAAAAGGTGTCTCGTACGCTGAGTTTCTTAGTCCCCGCTTTACGGAGACCTGTGCGCAAATGGTTGAGTTGCGCTTGATTGTTTACTCCCTCTCCCTCTGGGAGAGGGCTGGGGTGAGGGTGCCGGCTGTCGGTCTATCTGATAGCGTGCTCTGGCTGCCGGCGCGTCGGCCCTCACCCTAACCCTCTCCCAGAGGGAGAGGGGACGGAGAGGAGAATTGCGCACCGATCTCCCTTATGGGGGACCCGCTTGGGCGGTATGGGCTATCTGGTGTTGATGCTCCACGCGGGGAAGGAGCAGGTCCCGGCGCTAGGGCCGGGACTGGGGACAGCCACAGCAGGCGGATCTTCTGAATGCCTAAAGGTGCCGAAACTTCCGCGATCAAGGTGAGGGATTAGGCCGCCCACTCGATCCACCAGCCGTGCGGGGATGAGCGGGCAAGTAGCTGCCGTTTGCTTGCTCCGTCGCGGAAGCGCGTGATCGCGAGCGAGGGGAACTGCACGTCGTCGATGTCGTCGAGCAGGTGCTCCAGTGTGACCAGCCAAACTGGGCGATCACGGCTCGTTTCCGCCAGCGTTTCGAAGATCTGTTGGCGTCCGGCTGTTGGGATTTGATAGATTGCGACCGTCGAGTAGGCGGTCAGGGCCGCGTCTTCGGGAGCATCGGCGATCATCTGTGGCAGCAACTCGGCGGCATCTCCCGAGCGTAGGTCGACCGGTGAATGTCGTAACTCTGCCGCTCCGTCGATCAGGCGTTTGTGACGTTCGACGTGCTCCGGCCAGATCAATGCCTGGAGCCAGCGCAACTCCGATTCGTCGGTCAGGTCAATGGGATTGAGGTCAATGCCGCCGCGAAACTGGATCGTCAGATCATCAGCGAGCGGAGGCAGGGACCCGCTGCCACGCAGCTCGGCTTCCAGCGAGACGCGAGCCTGCTCGCTGCCCCACGACGCCTCTTGGAGGCCTCCACGTGTGTATCGATAGTGATAGCGATCCACATTCAGGTTGAGTCCGGCGCTGGCACCGATGTCTATCAGTGCCAGCGGGCGCTCGGATTCGGCCTGCACCATCGAGAACGCCGGCAACAGGCAGGTACAGCGACGAACCACGTTGGTCTGGGTGCGCCGAAGCTGAATCAGTTCCAGAAGCTCGGCGCGATGATCGAGGCAGAACTCGCGAAACACAGGGAACGCCGGTTCCATCGGCCGATCCGCCCCTGAGATGATCGGATAGTGCGCCGACAGCGGATGTGATGCGTACGCTCCACCGCTGAGCAGCAGGTATTGCACTGCCGCGAAGAGCATGTTGGGGGCCGGCTGGCGGCGACGTTTCTGCGCTGCGAGTTCGAGCAAATCACGGTCGAGCGACACGCCGTACGCGAGTTCGGCGTACATCGGCGAGGCGAGGTCGAGGGCTTCGACTCTGGCGAAGCGATGGAAGACATCACGATAGTGCGCCACGTTGGGCGCATCGAGACCGTCGCGCGGAGGCATGGATTGGCCTCAGAACCGCCGAGCGCCGGGCGCTCAGGCGCTCAGGAACTCGCCGATCTTGCTCAGCAGCGCCTCGGGCTCTTCGACCTGCGGCATGTGCCCGGAGGCGGAGAACATCGCCACTTCCGAATTCGAGATGCCGCGATTGAAGTCCTCGGCGTATTGCGGCGGCACGAGACCATCCGATGCACCCCAGCAGATCAGCGTCGGAGAGGTCACTCGGTGAATCCGCTCGGCCAGACGCTTGTCGGGAATCGGCCACATGAAGCGGGCTGCGGTCTGAAGCATCTTGGCTCGCTCGACGGTGGCCACCTGCAGCTCGTCCGGATCCTCTGGCGGCGGTGCGGTCATCATCTTCGCGCCCGGGTGCTCCTGGTCGTGGAACAGCGCCGGCACGAGCTCGTTGGGCATCATGGCGAAGAAGTCGGCGACGGGGTAGTCGTCATTCCAGAGACCGACCGGTGCGATCAGCACCAGCTTGGAAACTCGGCCGGGCTGCATCGCAGCGACCTCAGCGGCGAACCAGCCGCCCATCGAGTGACCGACCACGATCACGTCCTCGACGCCCATCGCGTCGAGGAAGTCCCAGTAGAAGTAGAAGACATCGTGGTGGTCCATCAACCACTCAACGCCGGTCGAGTTGGCCGTCCCGGGTAGCTTTGGCGCGAGCACGCGATGGTGCTGCGAGAGTTGCTCGAGGAATGGGTCCCACATCAGGCCGCCAGCGCCGTGGATGAAGAGCAGATCGGGCCCCGATCCCGCCTCCATGTAACCCACGTTGAAACGGCCATTGACCAACGAGATCGTCTTGTCTTCCATCCAAGCACCTCCAGGCGAACACATGCACAATCACGACCGCACGACGCGAAACGCGCTCTTGGAGACGCGCGGACACGATGCAAGGCTATGAGTGCTCACTGCCCAGTGTCAAACCCGCGAATCGCCGTCGCCAGATGATTCCCGCCGCCACGATCAGCAGTCCAAAGGCCAGGGTTCCCAGTGCTCCAGCGACACTCGAGTCAAACTGAGCAATGATCAGCGTCAACAAGGTCGCGTAGCTTCCGATCACCCCCATCGCAAATCCGATCCGATGCTGATAGACCACGCCCGCGGCGAGCACAGCGAGCGCCCAGATGATCCCGATGGCAGCGAGCTCTGGACTCTGAGCCGCCAACGCCGCGGCTGCCACGATCCCGGCGCCCAACAGCGCCGACTGCCAGAGCGGCGTCAACCAGTGATCCGACAGACGTCGCAATAGCGGAGGCCCCAGCATTCCCAACGCTGTCGCCTCGATGCCAGTCAGCAGGACGATCACGGTGAGCCCCAGACGCGCACCATTGTCAACGTCGGAGATACCGCCTGCGAGTGCGCCGACCAGCAGCACGCCAGACGCCGGCAGCAACTCGGGTCGTCCGTCTCTCAGCGCCCAGGCCGTGACGACCCAGCCGACCAGGAGCGTCACCCAGTCGATGATTGGCTCGGTCGAAGCCACGGCCAATCCCAGAATGGCGAATCCAGCGCCCAGCGACGCGCCCAACCGACTCCATGCTGCCAGTTCGGGATTGAAGCAACGCCTGGCCCGACCGACACCGACGAGCACCGTGCCTGAGATCAACAGGACCAGGACGAAGGTCAGCCATAGCAGCCAACCGTCGAGCGATTGGGAGCCGAAGACTCCGTGGTCCAGTGCGCCCGCTCCGATTGCCAACGCCGCTGGCGATTGCGCCAGTGCGGCGCTCGCGGCGAACAGAGCCAGCGGCGACCGTGTCAGCCGGAGCATCAGGGCGCCCATGCTCACGACGACCATGGTGATCAAGAACCAGCCGAGCCAGAGTTGATCATCGTCGCCGATCTCGTCCAACAGCCGTCCCACTGCGATAGCCACGAGCAGTACCGCGACCCCGGCGCAGGCGTCGGCCAGCGCTGCCGCGCGGTTGCGTTCGGCCAGCCAGGCGGCGGCGACACCAATGATCCCGCCAGCGAGGGAGAAGGCGAACCAACTCACACCATCGTCGAACAGCGACGCCGCCAGAAGCAGCCAGGCAATGACGACAATCGACGCGCCCAGGTAGGCCGCGACATCTGCGATTCGACCGTGTGAGACTCGGCGGCGCGCTGCATCCGTGGGTGCTGCGGAGCGCTCCGTCTCCCACTCGAGAACTGCTGACTCCGTCTCTTCGTCGATCAGGTCAGCTTCGCGCCAGCGAGTCAGTGCGGAACGCCAGTCGTCCCGGTCGAACAGCGTGGCCATCTACATCCCAGCCCACTCAACGAACCCTGACCTGGAGTCAGCCTAGAGTGATTGCCATGCCTGCGAAGCCGTTGCCAGCCTCGATCGTCCGTGCGTACGACATTCGTGGCACGACACCGGACCAGATCGACGAGTCCGTCGCCTGGAGGATTGGCAACGCTTTCGGTCAGTGGTTGCTGCACAACGGGAGCCAAAGCGCTGCCGTGGGACGGGACGCCCGCAAGAGTTCGCCAGAGCTGTATGAATCCGCAATCGATGGCCTATTGAACGCGGGCGTCGACGTCCATGCTGCCGGATTATCGCCGACTCCCGTCGTTGGCTGGACGGTCGATCAGCAAGGTCTGGGTGGCGGGCTGGTCGTGACCGCGAGCCACAATCCTCCCGAATACAACGGGTTCAAACTGCTCGCCGATGCAGCGCGTCCGTTGATGCCTGATGACATCGTGGATGTGGCCGCGTCAGAGCCTACAGTGGCACCGTCATCCGGAAGCCGTACCGAGTTCGATGTGATCGAACCGTACCTTGAGCTGATTCGCAGTCGATTTGCCAACTCGACAGACATTGCGGTCGCCATCGATCCGGGCAATGGCACGACATCGTTGACCGCCGCCCGAGCGCTGATCGATGCCGGTGCGCGTGTTCACTCCATCCGTTCCACAGCACGGCCATCGTCTGACATCGCCGCCGATCCGCAGAATCCGAACACGATGCGAGCGTTGGCTCGCACGACTCGAAGCGTGGGAGCCGAACTGGGCATCGGCTGGGATGGCGACGGCGACCGGATCGGAGTGCTCGACCATCTGGGACGCCGCTATGAAGCCGACTGGCTGGTGGCACTGCTTGCTCGACCTCTAGTGCACCGCGTCCCTGGTTCCGAGGTGCTGCTCGACCTGAAGACCAGCAACAGCGTGATTGAACACATCGAGCGTCACGGCGGCCGGCCGGTCTCGGCCAAGACCGGGTACTCGTTCTTCCGACGGCTGATGCGAGATCGTGACATCGCATTCGGCGGTGAGACCAGCGGACACATCATGTTTGGTCCCGGCTATCGACCAGACGAGCACGCGCCGTGGATCGATGACGGTGTCTATGCGGCCTGTGCGCTGCTCGCCTACCTGTCGGCGAGCGGACGAACGCTGGCGGAAGCGATGGCCGGGATCGAGCCTCGACCAATCTCGCCGGAACTGCGTCTGGATTGTCCTGATGAGCAGAAGGCCGACATCGCTGAGGCGGTCGGTGAGTGGTTCGTCTCGCGGCATCCAGAAGCCTGGATCGACCGCAGCGACGGCGCTCGGGTCTCCCTGGGCGACGCCTGGCTCCACGCGCGAGCCTCAAACACTGCACCGGCCCTGAGTCTGCGCTTCGAAGCAGACGACGAAGCGGCGTATCGGCAAGTCGCTGAGCAGTTGCAGGCTGCGCTCGAATCACATCGATCCGTTGCGGGCATAGAGCAGCTCAGTGACGCTCCGACCGTCGGACCGCAACTGCTGATCTAGGGCGTGTTCACACTAGCCATCTGCTTAACCAGAATTCCGTCATTGCCGCGCTTGTCGCTGCCTGCCCCGCACTTGATGCGGGGGGCAATCTCGTCGAGTTTTGCACAGACAGTTGCGTCAAATGCAGCGAGATACCCCCGTTCGAGCCGGGGGCAGGCTCCGCGGCAAGCGCGGGTATGACGGGAAATCCTGGACTGAACCGCCCCATGTGAACACGCCCTAGTTATCTCACGAACAGTTCCACTGCGAGATCGTCGGCCAGTTCACGAATCGACACTTCTGGTTGAGCTTCGGTCACCAGCATTACTCGTACCGTCCCAACTCGGCCATTGAGACGGTCTTCCGCTTGCATCACGGCACGCATCTTGACCAGCGTGAACAGGGCGAGCTGTAACTCGTGCGACTCAGCTCCCTGCGGACGGACCTCGACAATCAGCGCATCAGATTCGCCGACAAAGGCCGCGTCGGACTCGTCACCGGAAGGGAACCAGCGCTCAGTGACGCCAACCGCATCGGAGGGCGCTCCGAGGATCGGTCCGTTGGCCGCGGCCCACTCCTTGAGCGCGCGATGCGCCGAACTCTCCGGCGTGCCCGAGCGGGTCTTGGTTGGTGGCAATCCGAAGGCGTAGATTCCAACTGTGACCCAATCAAAGCGTTGCATCGCCGCCAGATCCGCATCTGAGGCCCCACCGAGCAACCTCTGTAGGACCGGAGCCTCCGGGTACATCTCCCCAATCGTGGCTTGCATTCCATCGGCCACTTCGGCGAGATCGATTGCGCCAGCGTCCACTGGAAATCGCAGTCGTGCGGCCTCAGGGTCCGCGAGTACACCCTTGCGAGCTGACTTCGTCAGAAACCTGAACAAGGTTCGTTGCAGATCGATGTCGGTCAGTTCAAGCGGCATGGCCGTAGGGTAGTGATCGATGAGCCGCCAACCCGTGTCCGTACCACGAGAAATCTTCCGTGCCTACGACATCCGCGGGCTCGCGCTCGGTGCTGATGCGTTGCTCACGCCGGACCTGGCGATCCGAGTCGCACTGGCCTATGCCGGACTGATCGATGCCGCCGCGCAGGTCGTGGTCGGCGGCGATCAGCGAGCCACCACGCCAGCATTGCAACAGGCCGCGATTGCGGGGTTGCTGGATGCCGGCCTGGACGTCGTCGACATCGGTCGGGCGCCGTCGCCGCTGGTCTACTGGGCCACTGCCCTGCTCACACAGGAGCGTCCCACCGCCGGATTGGTCGTCACCGCTTCTCACAATCCTCCTGAGGACAACGGGATCAAACTGCTCCACACGGACGTGATGCCGCTCTTGCCGGAACAGATCCAGGCAGTCGCCGACCGTGTGGCGTCAGGTGTTTCTGCTGGCAATCGACAGGGCGAACGCAGGCTGTGGAGTCCAAGGCCAGCCTACGTTCGCAGCCTGGCTGAGTCGTTTCGAGTACAACGGCCGCTGCATGTCGCGATCGATCCCGGCAATGGTGCCGCCACCGTGACGGCGCGAACGGCCTTGCAGGCAATTGGGTGCGAAGTGGTCGCGATCAACGACGACGCAGAAGAGCCTCATCCGCCACACATCGCCGACCCGCAACATGCACAAAACGTCAGGGAGCTAGCGACGTTCGTTCGCCAGTCAGGATCCAACCTGGGCTTCGCCTTTGACGGCGATGGCGATCGGCTGGGACTCGTCGACGGACGCGGGCGTCGCGCCACTCCCGATCAGGTGCTAGCCCTACTGGCGCAGGACTGGTTGTCGGCACATCCAGGGACCGCGATTCAAATTGACGTCAAGACGTCGCAGGCCGTCATCGATCACATCGTTGCCCTGGGCGGTGAACCCGTGTTCGGACCAGTGGGACACTCGCTGGGCAAGTACGCGATGCGCGACGCCGGGATCGATGTTGGCGGCGAAGCATCGACCCACTACTACTACCGAATCGATGATCCGCCCCACTTCACAGACGACGCCGTCCGCACGGCCTGTCGCATTGCCGAACTTGCGTCGCGGACGTCGATTGAACCGTTGCTTGACGCCATTCCTCGGTATCGCATTTCGCCGGAAGTGAAGATTTCCTGTCCTGATGATCGCAAACACGCAGTCGCAACAGCGATCACTGAGCACGCGCGGAGTCGCTGGCCAATCAACGAGATTGATGGGGCCCGGATTGATCTCTCATCGATAGCTGCCGGAGGTTGGTGCATCATTCGAGCGTCTAACACGACGCCGAATCTGACGATCGTTACCGAAGCTCGGACAGATGCAGGATATGAAGCAGTGCGGCGGATCAGCGCGGACATCCTGGCTGAACAGGGCCTCGATCCGACGCCGTTGCTCAGTCAGCCACCGCTTGACTGAGTTCGGTTGACGGCATGTCAAAGACTTCCGCCAGCAGTTCGTAGGAACGGACTCGGGCGGCGAAGTCGTGTGTGATCGTGAGGGCGATGAACTCGTCGACCTCGTAGGCCTGGGCTAACTGCTCCAGCTTGTCGCGCACCTGCTCGGGCGAGCCGTGGATGCTGCGATTCTGCATGTAGGCGAGATAGTCCAGCTCAGGCTGCGAGTAGGGGAAATTCAACGCTTCTTCAACCGACGGAATCCCACCGCGCATGCCGCGATTGCCCTTGATCCGCCAGCACCAACGACTCCAGCAGAGGCGCTCTGCTTCCTCAGACGTTTCAGCCACGGTGACGGAGACGCCCAACGAGGCTCGAGGTTCAGGACTCACCGGCGATGGCTGAAATCGCTCGCGATACTTGCGCACGACCTGCTCACCGCCCTCGGGCGAGATGAAGTGAGCGAAGCAGTGCGACCAGCCCAGCTCGGCTGCGACGTGTCCGCCGTAGTGCGACGAGCCGAGCAGCCACAGTTCGGGCATTGGTGCGCCCGGCGGCGCCGCCTGAACTTCTCGGTACTGATGATCGGGCGGCAGGTCGTCGGCCAGCCAGCCGTAGAGGTCGAGAAGCTGCTCAGGGAAGTGGTCGATACCCAGGGCGCCGGGACCATGAACTAGGGCACGCGCGGTGCGACCATCCGAGCCTGGCGCTCGGCCGACTCCGAGATCAATCCGATCCGGGAATTGTGTCGTGATCGTGCGGAAGTTCTCGGCCACTTTGAGTGAGCTGTAATGGGGCAGCATGATGCCGCCCGACCCCACACGGATCCGGGACGTTTGCGCGGCAACCTGGGGGATCAGGACCTCTGGCGACGCGCAGGCGAGGGATCCGGCATTGTGATGTTCAGCCAACCAATAGCGCGAATAACCGAGCCGATCACAGGCCTGCGCAAGTTGGAACGTCTCCGAGATAGCCGTCGCCGCTGTGCCGCCGTCTCGAATCGGAATTTGATCGAGCACGCCGAGCGTAATGTCTTGCACCATGCCGTCAGCCTACAACCGACCCTGAACGCTCGCGTAAGCTGAGTATGCACTTCCACGTGCCCTTAACTCCTCGCGACACCCTCCAAACAATGCCGGAGACTTCCATGACCGCTCGTTCCGACGCCCCGAATCAGTCGCTTGCGCCGATCAGCAGTCGCGCTGCCGATGCGGCGCGTGAGGCGTGGGACAACTTCCCTGCGCTCTACACGGCGAACGCCGCGACCAAGGGGATGACCGCCGGAAACATGACCGAGTGGGGACTCTCGGGCTCCGCGCCGAAGAGCCAACTGCCGCCGATTTCCCTCGGCGGAGGCATCCCGGACGCTGAGACCCAGCCCCGCACGGAACTGCTTGCGGCGATGGGTCGAGTGCTGGAGGCGCCTGGAGACGCGCCGCTCGTCTACGGCGGCGCACAGGGCTACAGACCGCTGCGTGACGAGATCGCGAGTTACTTTGCCCGCAACCATCCCTCGCAGCCAACCGCCGACTGGTATCTGCTGACCAACGGGGCAGCCGGAGCGATTGAGTCGATCTGCGCGTCCTTCCTCGATCCGGGCGACGTCGTCATTACCGAGATTCCGACATTTGCCGGTTCGCTGCGCACGATGCGCGGCAAGCAGGCCTCGGTGATCGGCGTAGGGATGGATGATGAGGGAATCAACCTCGAAGAGCTCGAGGCAACGATTGACCGTCTCGAAGCTGACAGCCGAACGATCAAGCTGATCTACACCCAGCCGACGTTCCACAACCCGACCGGTCTGACGATGACGCTCGAGCGCCGGCTCGGACTGATCGAGCTGGCCGCGCGGCGCAAAATCCTGTTGATGGAAGACCATGCCTACTCGGAGCTGTACTTCGACGGTCCACCGCCGCCAACCCTGTCTGAACTGACCGACGGTTGGGGCGTGCTGACCGTAGGTACATTCTCGAAGGTGATCGCCACCGGCCTGCGGGTCGGTTGGGTGCAGGCGCGACCTGACTGGATCCAGGCGATGGTTCCGGCGCGATTCGATATGGGTAACAGTCCGCTGCTGCACCGGATGCTGCATGAGTTCATGGTGCGCGGCAACTTCCGCGAGCACGTGGAAGCAATGCGTAAACTCTACGGTCTCAAGGCCAAGACGCTGGCTTCCGCGCTAGAGCCGTACGGCGAACCCTACTTCGACGTGACTGAACCCTCGGGTGGATTCTTCCTCTGGCTGAAGCTACCCGAGGGACTGACCGGCGACGCCGTCCGCGACTTCGCCGCCGAGGACGGACTCAGCTTCCCCTCGGGCAACCGCTTCTATCCCGGCAACGACGCCGGCAACGATGGTGAATCGGTCCGGCTCGCTTACTCCTGGCCGCCGGCGCAGAAGCTCGAAGAGGCAGCCGACCGACTCGGTAGAGCCTTCAACCGAGCCGCCAACGGTAGCTAGCGCCGCTACACCGTGCCCTGTGGTCGGCCGTCGAAGCGGGTGGCGACCATCAATGGTCGCCGGATCACGTTCGAGCTGCATCGCAGCCCGCGGCGTCGCAAGAACGTCACGCTATCTGTGGAGGGCGAACTGCTGCGGGTGTTGTCCCCGGTGCGGGCTTCTCAACGCCTGATCGATGAGTTCATTCAACAGCGCGCCGACTGGATCACCAAACGACTGGCCGCGGAACATCCTGCAGGGCTGCAAGCCGAACTCCGTGAAGGAGGATCACTGCCGCTGCTTGGTGGTCGCTATCCCATAGTGGCCAGTCATGTGCCGTTCGATTTCGACGGTCAGCGATTCCAGGTGGATGTCGAGCGACCTGATCGAGCCGCGTTCGCTGAGGGATGGCTGCGCGAATATGCCCGCGGCCACTTCGCAGCCAGAGTTGAGTATTGGTCACCGATTGTTGGCGTACAGCCGGCTCGAATACAGATACGCAATCAGAAGACCCGCTGGGGCAGCGCCTCCTCAAGCGGCACGTTGAGCTTCAACTGGAGGCTGATCTTCGCACATCCCGACATCGTCGATTATGTAGTCGTCCACGAGCTGTGCCACTTCATCCAGCCAAATCACAGCCGGGTCTACTGGCAACTCGTCGAGTCGATACTGCCTGATTACAAGGAGAGGCGGCAGGCGCTCAAAGTTGCGTCAGACAGCCTCAGTTGGTAGCGAATGGCACGATCACGGCAAACTCGCGAGTTTGCCGCGACGGAGCGCGGCAATGACGGAGTTACTTCTGTCTCGAGGGCCAATCGACTCTAGTCCGAGGCTGCCTCTGCGGGCTCTTGCAGGAAGTCTGGAACTTCCTGGCCGGCGTCGCGGAAGGCTTTGGCCAGGACGTCGACGCGGCTGAACGAGACTGCGCCGCCGCCAGAGGCGACCCATTGCTGCGTTCCCTCGACCGACGCGAGCTGGCCCTGGAACTTTGGCGCGACGTAGCGGGCGAACAGTTCGTAAGACTTGCGAATGCCTTCGCGATTCGCCCATTCATGCGCGAGCATCATCAGGCCGCCGAATCCGCCGGAGTTTTCCTGCAGAATCTCGATTGCCTTGATCGCGTCGTCGGGCGTACCGATGATCGCGCCACCGGTCTCGACGGCTCCTTCAGGCGTCTCCGCTGTGCCCGGTAGAACTGCTTGCAACGTGTCACGGAAGTAGTCGAGCTGCCAGGCTCGCCAACCTTCGCGGGCCTCGTCGAAGGCCTGCTCGCGAGTCTCGGCGATGTACATCGGAATCACGAGGCGCCATTTGTTGCGGTCGACGACGGTGCCCTCACGCTCGGCGATCTCTTCCACTTCATTCCACTGACCCTCGAGGTTCGAGCGCCCGCCGGGCAGGTAGACGCCGATACTGAGCATCCCCATCCCGTACTTGCCAGCGGTGACCCGGCCAGCGGGGCTGACGGTCGACGCGACCGCCATCTCGAAGTGGGGCTTGGTGTACGGCGTTAGCTGGAGTCGAGCGTCGTTGAGCTCGAACCAGTCGGTCTTCATGTTGACCTGCCCGTCCTGCTTGAGCAGCGCCATGATCGCCTGCAGCGACTCATCCATGCGTTGGCGTTGGTAGAGCGGATCGATGCCCATCATCCGTGCGTCGGACGAGAGCGCTCCGGGCCCGACGCCCATCATCACGCGACCTCGGGTCATATGATCGAGCTGAATCATGCGGTCGACCACCATGAGCGGGTGGTGGTACGGCAGCGAAACGACGCCGGTGCCCAGGCGAATGTTGCGGGTCCGCTCGGCTGCGGCGGCGATGAATACCTCAGGTGACGCGATCAGTTCCCAGCCGGCCGAGTGATGCTCGCCGATCCAGGCCTCGTCGTAACCGAGTTGATCGAGCCACTCGACCAGCTCGAGGTCGCGATGCATCGCCAGCGAAGGGTTCTCACCGACCCGGTGGAACGGCGCCATGAAGATACCGAAGTCCATTCGTCCGTCGCTCGCCATGTCTTCCCCCATTCGATTCCTGTGCAGATGAGCCGATATTGGTCAGTCGGCGTTACCTTGCGTACGAGTGTACCCACCCTGCGGACGCAGCAGACCAGCGACAGGCTGAAGGAAGGGGTATTGCGATGACTAACTCCATGTACATGCAGCGACGCACCACGCGCTTCGACCCGACGATCAACTGGCGCGATACCTACGCTGAGCGGCTGGCCACCCCAGAGATGGCCGCGGCGATGTTCAAGTCGGGCGACCATCTCTGGATTCCGCCTGGTCACGCATCGCTGCCGATTCTGGAGGCGCTGGTCGCGCGCAGCGACGAACTCGAGGGCGTCGAAGTGCGCGGCATCGTCGTGCCTGATGCGGGCTGGTTCACCGAAGAGATGATGTCGGCGTTCCACGTCGCGCCGCAATTCGGGACGCTGTTCGACCGTGACGCGGTCAATGCCGGGATCGCCGACTATCACCCGTACTGGCTGGTCGGCATTCACAAGGCCTGGGATGCGGGGCGCGAGGACGAGGCATGGCCGATTGATGTCCTCCAGATTCGCACCACGCCGCCAAATGAATCCGGTTACGTGTCGCTGGGCAGCTCGGTCTGGGATGGCGTGACCTCGGCCAAGCGAGCCAAGAAGGTGATCGCCGAGGTCAACGAACACGTGGTAGAAACGTTCGGCGATTCCTGGCTGCACGTGTCCGAAATTGACCGCTTCGTTCCCGGCGAGTCGCCGGTGATGGTGAATCTCGAACACCCGGAACCCAATCAAGTCGACCTGGGCCTGGCTCACTACGTGGGAGAACTCGTCCAGGACGGCGACACGATCCAGGTCGGCGTCGGCTCACACTCCGGCGCACTGGCTCGGTTGGGCGCATTCGACGAACGAGAGAACCTCGCCTACTTCGCCGAACTGACCACGGAAGGACTGGTCCCACTGGTCGAGCGTGGGATCATCACGGGGAAGTACTCCCAGACGCACCCCGACAAGTTCGTCGCCACGGTCATCGGCAACACGCCCGACGAGATCGCGACAGTGCACCGCAATCCCGCCTTCGAGACGTACAGCATTGAGTACCTGCTCGACCCACGGCAGATCGCGCGCAACGAAAACATCGTCGCGATCAACGGGGCGCTGACGGCCGACCTGACCGGCCAACTCGGAGTCCACACCATCGGACCGCGAGTCTACGCAGGAGTCGGCGGTCACCTGGCCTTCGCGATGGGCGCATACCTCGCGCCGAAGGGCCGCTCGGTGACGGTGTTGCCGTCGACCAACCGATCGGGAACGATCTCGACGATCATGGCCCAGTTCGACCCCGGCCAGATTGTGACAGTGCCGAGGGACATCGCGGATACAGTCGTGACGGAATACGGAATCGCGAGGCTGTTGGGAAAGACAGTCCGAGCAAGAGCAGAAGAACTCATCGCCGTCGCGCATCCCGACTTCCGCGGAGAGCTACGCAAGGCGGCTCAGAAGCTGTTCTATCCGTAGGCTGCTCCGCGCAACATCCACTCTCCGATCCCCTCTCCCTTTGGGAGAGGGTTAGGGTGAGGGTGAGGGCCAGCGTGGGAGCATCACGCGATTGCTATCAAATTAGGCGACGCATGGGAACCCTCACCCCCGCCCTCTCCCAAGGGGAGAGGGAGATTGCTCCCGAGCGGGCGATGTGGTTTTCGCTTGGGTCTCCAGAGCGTGACCGTCACAATCTTGAAGCGCGTTGGACGTGAACCTCTACACCGTCGGCTTTACGAAGAAATCCGCCAACGAGTTCTTTGCTTTGATTCGCGATCACCGGGTGCGGCGCCTGATCGATGTGCGGCGCAACAATACGTCTCAGCTCTCGGCGTTCGCGAAGGCATCCAAGGACGGAGGCGGTGGCGATCTTGGCTTCTTCCTGCGCGAACTCTGCCAGGCGGAGTACCTACACCTGCCCGAGCTTGCCCCTGAAGCGGAACTACTGAAGGCATATCGCGACAAGCGTTGCGACTGGGATTCCTACAGCGAGCAGTACGTCAACGGCTTAGTGGAGCAACAGGTAGAAGCGCTGCTCGATAGAGACCTCTTCAGTGACGCAGTGCTCCTTTGTAGCGAACCGATACCGGAGCGCTGTCACCGCCGCCTCGCCGCCGAGTATCTCCAGCGACATTGGGGCGGCATCGAGATCGTCCACCTTTAGGCGTGCTCGCGGATCCACTCACCGATGTGAACGATGGCTTCCTGACCCTCGGGGAGCATAGGTGCGAAGCCTTGCCAGACGTGGAACATGTCGTCCCAGATTTCCTCGACGACCTCGACGCCGGCGTCCCGGGCGCGGGCTGCGACCCGCTCGGTGTCTCGACAGATCATCTCCACGCTGCCTGCTTGCAAGAGCAGCGGACAGATGCCCTCGTAGTCGCCGAACAGGGGCGATAACTGCGGATCCTTGCGGTCCGCGTCGCCGGCGTACATCGCCGCCCACTCCTGCGAGGCGGTGATTGCGACCGTGTTGTTGGGGATCGTTGGGTCGTCCAGTCCGAATGCCGACAACTCCTCGGGGCTTGCAGCGAGATCGGTCCAGGCGGAGAGCCCGATTCCACCGGTCGGCATGCGCACGCCGCGCTCACGAGCGGCCAACAAGGTCGCCAGCATCAGCCCGCCGCCGGCTGAGTCGCCGCCGACGAAGACGGAGGTCGCATCGCTGGGGCCGTCCGGGCCGTTGGACCAGATGTGTTCGAGCCCGGTGATCGCGTCGTCTACTGCGGCCGGATAGGTATGCTCTGGCGCCAAACGGTAGTCCAGGCTCAGGGCCACACATCCTGCCGCTCGGCAGATGTCGGCCACGAGCCGACGGTGTGTGTTGATTGATCCCAGGACATATCCGCCACCGTGGACGTACAACAGCCGGCGACTCAGATCGGAGTCGGCCAATACCGTCCATTCGCCGGGAACGCCGTTGACATCAACTGCCGTCAGCGTGACATCGTCCTGCCAGGGAAAGGCGAATCCCGCCTCCATCGCTTCGCGTTGCTGCTCGAGGGTCAGTTCTGCTCCGATCATGCTGGCAGCCTGCGCCTGCATTGCCTGCACGACTTCGCTGTATTCCTTGGACGGCATGCTCTGCTCCAATCTCGCCCGCGCCAAGCGGGTTACGCGTGCTGATTAATGAACTCGCCGATCCGGTCGACGGCTGCCTCGCCTTCAGGCAGCATCGGCGCGAAGGCGTGCCAGACGTGGAACATCTCGTCCCAGACTTCCTCCACCACGTCGACGCCTGCGGCTCGCGCCTTCTCTGCGACGCGGGTCGTGTCTGAGAGCAGGATCTCGGCGTCACCGACCTGGAGCAACAGCGGCGGCAGTCCTGCGTAGTCGGCGTATAGGGGCGAAGCGAGCGGATCGTCGGCGTCCGCGTCACCGAGATACTGCGCAGCCATACCGCTGACCATGGCGGAGTCGGTAATCAGCGGGTCGGCATCGGCTCGGGTCTGAATCGTCTCTCCCGTAATCGCGAGGTCGGTCCAGGCCGAGATGCCGATGGCGGCGTTCGGCTGGTCTACGCCCTGTTCTCGCGCTGCGAGCAGCGTCGCCAGCGTCAAACCACCGCCTGCCGAGTCGCCAGCGACGAATGTCGACTCCGCCGTACCTGCACCGTTCGGCCCGTTGGACTGGAGGAACTTGAGCCCTGCGATGGCGTCTTCGACCGCTGCTGGGAACGGATGCTCGGGCGCGAGTCGGTAGTCGAGGTTCAGCACGGCGCATCCGCCAGCGCGAGCGATGTCCTCGCAGAGACGACGATGCGTGACAGCGGAACCGATAACGTAGCCCCCGCCGTGGACGTAGAGCAGCCGGCGATTCGGGTCAGACTCGGCCACGGTCACCCACTCGCCGGGAACACCGTTGGCGACGACCGGGGTGACCGTCGCGGCGTCAGTGGCAGGGAATGATGAAGCCTCCATTCCTGCCCGCATTTCCTCGAGCGTGGGGTTTCCTGCGCCGAGTGGCCGCTCCGCGAGTAGTCCCAAGACCTTCTTCAGTTCTGCTGATGCCATCGTGGTTGTTCCTTCGTGGTGCAAGTCGCTCGGATCGTGTGCTCCGCAGGCTAACGACTCGGTTGCGGCATACTGCAGACAGTTGCTCAACCGATCAACTGTTCTCGGAGGAATATCTATGCGCATTTTGGCTCCACCGAACGCGGCGACGCTCGCCGGCAAAGTTGAGGCCGTGAAACAGCTTGAGTCTGATGGCTTTGCGGGCGCCTTCTTGGCGTCGATGTCTCACGACGCAATGACCGTTCTAGCGCTCGCCGCTGGCGAGACATCCGAGATTGAGCTCGGTACGTTTGTCACCCCGACATACACGCGACATCCTGTGGCGATGGCACAGCAGGCGTTGGCCGTCAATGCGGCTGCGGGTGGGCGGTTCACGCTGGGCTTGGGATTGTCACACGAGGTCGTCATTCAAGACTCGTGGGGGTTGGACTTTACCCGCGTCGTGCGGCACATGCGGGAGTATCTCGAGATTTTGGTCCCACTCATGCGAGGCGAGGTCGTCCACTATGAGGGCGAGATGTTCCAGGTGCACTCACAGGTCGAGCTGGCGGATGGCGATCCGCCGCCGGTCGTGGTTGCGGCGTTGGGCCCTCAGATGCTTCGGGTGACAGGACGATATGCCGACGGCACCGCGCTCTGGCTGGCCGGACCGCAATGGATCGAAGACGTCGTCATCCCGGAGCTGGGCGGCGCCGCTCGCGATGCTGGCAAACCCGATCCACGAGTGATCGCGGGCGTGCCGATCGCGGTGACCGCTGATCCTGACGGGACTCGCGAGCGCATCTCGCGCGCGTATGCGATGTACAACACGCTGCCTTCATACCAGCGCGTGATCCAGGGATCGGGCGCTGACGATCCCGCTGGAGTTTCGATCGTGGGGAGCGAAGAAGAGATCGAGCGGGCACTGGTTCGTTGGCGTGATATTGGGGTGACGGACTTCTATGCCGCGTTTGAGGGTGTCAACGCAGAGGAGCGGCAACGGACACGGGAGTTCATCGCAGCGCTCGCGCCAACCCTCTAGCCTGCCGCAAAGAACAAACAGCCACCGCCTAGTGAATCGGAGTGCATCATGGCCGTATTTCTCGAGGTTCGACACCGCATCAAGCCGATCACCAACACCGCGTTCGACCTCTTCGTCGACTTCTACGCCGACACCGTCGTTCCGGCCATGGAGCGTCACGGGATTGACCTGATCGGCGCCTGGAAGATGACCGGCGGCGAGATGGGCTGGGATCTCTCGATTCATCGCTACGAGAGCATGGCCCACGCCGAGGAGTGTCTCGCGTCGCTGGGTCAAGACCGAGCACTCTGGTCGGCCGTCGAGAAGCTTCGCGGCGAGATGGAGATTGAAGAGGTCACCAAGTTCGCCAACCGAGTCTCGTACGGCACCGAGGAACGGCTACAGGCGGCGCACGACGCTAATCCCGAACAGCCGCGTCAGTACATGCTCGCCGTGTTGCAGACGGTGACCGGTGGCTTGGTGCCAGCGATTGACGCGATCGGCGGCCTCGTCGACACGATGGATAGCGCCGGAGCGCTGCAGTTGGTGACTGCGTATGCGTCACGTATCGGTCGGACGGGCGAGTTGACCGATCTGTGGATCATGCCTGGCGGCGCTCAGGGAATGATGGAGTACCGAGCGGGCGATCCGCTCAAGGACATCATCGGCCCGCTACGGGAACACGCGCCAGAGGAGGAGATCTACTTCCTCAATCCGCTGCCGTACTCGAGGCTGCAGTAGCGCGTTTGATAGCGCTCACAAGCGCTGAGCACCTTGCGACCTGAGCACTCAGAGCTGGACTGCGGGTAGACGGCGCAGTTCTTCGGTGCGCATGTCGATTTCAATTCCGAGCGACTCCATCGCCGTTGCGCCGAGCAGTGGTCGGACGCTGTCGTCGGCGAAGACGACCGTCACCCCGGCACGACCTCCCATGAACTCCACCCGCGCGACACCGACGTCGAGCTCGCTGACCCGTCCATCAGCCATGGTGTAGCGCCGAGTCTCATCCACGAGAATCCCGATCTCGCGAAGACGAGACCCAGGTACGACCGTGTCGATGGCACCTGTGTCGATCAGGAACTCGCCTTCCCACCGCCGATCGCGGTCTGATGGGTTGCTAATCGTCACGTTCGCGAGAATTGCGCCCATGCGCGCCTCCTAATGTCCACGCTACCGGGATGTTCTGTGGGGATGCCTCGGTGGAAGATGTCAGAGCTGGACTGCGGGTAGACGGCGCAGTTCTTCGGTGCGCATGTCGATTTCAATTCCGAGCGACTCCATCGCCGTTGCGCCGAGGAGTGGTCGGACGCTGTCGTCGGCGAAGACGACCGTCACCCACGCTCTGCCGCCCAACAGCTCAACTCGGGCGCCACCGACATCCATCTCATTGACGTGCCCATCGGCCATGACGTATCGACGTGTCTCCTCGGGCTGGATCCCGATTTCACGGAGGCGAGACTCCGGCACGACCGTGTCGATGGCACCAGTGTCGATCAGGAACTCGCCTTCCCACCGTCGATCGCGATCGGATGGATTGCTCACCACGACATTCGCCAGAATCGCGCCCATCGGTACTCCCCCCTGCTCCCTTGCTGTCAGCGACAGGTCAACATTATCGCGGTTTCTCGGCTTGCGACGACCGATTAGGTCACCATCCGACGCACGATCTCATACGTCAGCTCGACGCCCATGTTCAGATTCTCGATGGTCATGTGCTCGTCGTTGCCGTGGAACCCGGCGGCTTCCTCTGGACTGAGCAGTACCGGGATGAAACCGTAGGCAGGGATGCCCTGCTGTCGCAGGAAGCGATTGTCGGTGCCTCCGACGCAGGTTGAAGGCACGACGGTTGCGTCTTCGACGGCGTCGTTGACGACGGTTTCGATCGTCCGGTACAGCTCCGTATCCCAAGCGACCTCGACGGGCTGCTCCTGATCCCAACCCGAGAACTCGACCTCGATCCGGTCATCGTCGATCACGGCCATCACCTGTTGTCGCCAGTCCTCACGGTCCTGACCGGGCAGCAGGCGACAATCGATGGTCGCCTCTGACTTGGCCGGGATCACGTTTGCTTTGATCCCGCTGTTGACCATGGTCACGTTCAACGTGTTGATGAACATCGCGTGCGTGCCGGGGTGATCGATGACATGCTCGGTCAGCTCTTCGGCGTCCTTGATCGGTGGGATGTGACCTTCCTCGATCAGTTGGTCCAGCCAGACCTGGGTCGAGGGCGTGATCGTCACCGGACGCTCCCAGGCGGCCAACTTTGAGAGCGCGTTGACCAGGTGGACAGCCGAATTGTCGTAGTGCGGCCGCGATCCGTGTCCCGGCGTGCCGATTGAGGTCAGCTTGAGCCAGCAGATGTCCTTCTCGTTCGTCGCGACTGAGAAGATGTTCGCTTCCTCGCCCATGAGCTGGGTCGAACCGGAGCCGCCCTCGGACAGTTCGAACTCGACGTCGATCAGATCGGGGCGATTCTTGCAGAGCCAGTCCATGCCCCATACCGAGCCGGCTTCTTCGTCGGGCACGCCACAGAAGACGAGGTCGCGGGTCAGCGGCACATTGTGGCGCTTGAGCAGCAGCATCGTCATCAGATGCATGATCCCGCAGCCCTTCATGTCGACTGCGCCGCGTCCATACACCTTGCCGTCCTCGATGTATCCCTCAAACGCCGGCTTGGTCCAGTAGGCCTCCTCGACGGGCACGACATCGGTGTGATTGCAGAGCATCATCGGCCGCTTCGAGCCGTCGCCACGCAGCCAGGCAAACACCGCCTCACGCTGGGGCTGGATCTCAACGTACTCAACCTCCATTCCAGCCTCAGACAGAATTCCGCCCAGCCACCGAGCGGCGGGCTTCTCATTGCCGGGAGGATTCGAGGTGTCAATCTGCAGGTACTTGACAAAGAAGTCGAGCGCCTCGTCAAACGTCGCTTGCCAGTTGATGGTGTCGGTCGCTGCCATTCAAGTGCTCCTGTCGCGCCTCGGCGTCATCTCAGCTCAGGTTAACTCTCAACCATCCGACGCCATGAGACTGTCTCAAAAGTCGGAAAACGAGAAGGGGCGGGGCCAATCGGCCCCGCCCCCTCTTATTTGGACAGGATTTGTCCGCTAGCGAGAACTACGCCCGATTGCGGACTCGGCGCAGGCCGAGACCGGCGACTGCGGCGACGCTCAGTGCGATCAGCAGGCCAATCAGGCCAGCCGAGACACCACTGCCGTCGGCGAGTCCACCGCTACCCGTGCCCGGGTACTCGGTGTCGCCGTGGTCCATGGAATCGCCGTCGTCCATCATGGAGTCTTCGTCTTCCATGGAGCCCTCTTCACCATCGAGGTCTTCCATGGAGCCGTCGCCGTCCTCCATCGAGTCGCCTTCGTCCATGGAATCTTCTTCCATGGCCATGGCGGTGACGACGACGGCCGACTGGCCGGAGCCAGCGGAGGTGACATCAGCCTCGGCCGACTTGCCATTCAGCGTGAAGCTCACGCCCTCAGCGTCGTCGCGGTCGACATCGATGTACCAGGAGCCGTCTTCTGCGACTTCGGTCGAGCCAAGCTCATGGCCCATGTCGTCAACCACAGCGATCATGTCGCCAGCGGTCGCGCCGGTGCCATAGAACCTGTGCGGAGGTTCTTGCTGCGCCGAGGCGAGACTCAACGTTGCAATAGCAACAGCAAGCCCCAACACCAACGCGCCAACCCTCGACATCAGTCTGTGCTGTTTCATCTCAGCATTCCTTCCTTAGGAGTTCAATTCCCCCGCGTTTGCGGGGGTCTGTTCCCGCCCCTCACCCCTCGACAAGCAAGGGGTGAGGGATTAGATCCCCTCTCCCTCTGGGAGAGGGTTAGGGTGAGGGCTCCCTAGTTGCTGATGTAGAGGATGTCGCTCTTGGTGACCATGAAGTCACTGGAGCCTGGCACCATCGCGCCGTCAACCACTGAGTAGCGAACCCACGTGGAACCGTTCCACAGATGGAGGGCGGTAACACCGCGACCTGAGACCATGTCAAAGATCTCAGAGGCATCAGCCTCAACGCCACAAGACCAAGTTGCAAAGCCAGAGAGCTCGGAGAGACAAGAGACCGAGGCCTCTTCCTCAGGCATCGCTTCGCCAGCTGAAGTGTCGGTCGTCGAGATGCGCAGGTTGCCGGAGGCGCTGCCGCCCTCGGTCGTTGCGTTCACGATGGTCGAGCCACCACCAGTCACCACGTAGGTCACTGAGACTTCGCCGTCCTTGGTCGTCGCGCCACCGATAGTGGAAGACAGCGTGCGCTCTTCGTACTCCGTGTTGCCCTGATCATCGGTACCACCCGTCGCAACGAGTTGCTTCTCGACCTGGGTTTCAATGGGAGCGTGTCCTGGACCGATCGGAGCGAGGCTCGTGCCGAGCACGGAGAACTCAACTCGCGTGCCGTCCACAACCGCTGCACCGTTGGCGTCCTCGATCGTCGCCGTGACCTTGATCAGGGTCTGATCAATGGCGTCTCCCGTGTCCGGGTCCGCGACCAACGCGACTGAATCGGGGCTGCCACCGACGACCACCGTTGCGGCTGTCGTGGAGCCCGACACGCCGACCAGCGTCACGTCGACGGTGTAAACACCCGCCTCAGCCGTTGTACCGGCAGTAACCAACGCTGCGACTGAATTGGCGTCGTCATCAGCCGTGCTGGCTGTGCTCTTGCCAACAGTGCTTTGCGTCACCTTCAGCTTGGTGGCTGGCACAGGCTTGCCGTCTTCGTCCTTCACGCTGAAGGAGAGCCCGGCCTTCCTGATGGTGACATCGCTACCGCCGTCGTCCGTCGCTTCGACTGTGAACTCAGTCATCTTGCCAGGTGCGACAGCCTTGACGTCGCCGAGGACCAGGTTCTTGCCAGGCCCGCCGAATGTCAGAGTCAGAGTTTCCGACTCGGCCTTGCTACCTTCGCCGATGACCAAGGCTTCAACGTCCACGGAGCCCGGCTTGCTGTCAGCCTTTTCCACCTTAATCAAGAAGGTGTTGGAATCAGGGTCATTGGCCTGGGCGCTGTTGGTTCCACTGGCACCGGTGCCCGCCATGGCTGCGTCCGAGCGCATCGAGCCGTCACTGAGAACGACCTTGCCCGAGGCGTACCTGCCCGGCTTGTAGATAGACACCTTGCCACCTGGCGCGATCACTGTCACCGAATTGACATCACCGCCCACTGACGGAGAGCCGAGCGAGTTCTTGGAAACCAGCTTCAGCCAGATTTCCCCGCCCCTGGCAGCGTCCGAACCGTCTTCAGCTTTCAGCTCAATCGCTGTGGTGTTGGGGTTATCTTCCTGCTCATTGCCTAGTGTCAAGTCGGCAGCGGCAACTGCGTCGCCGGCGTCACCGACAGTGAACGTCGCTGTTGCGATGACCTGTTCATCAGCATCGCCTGCGGTTCCTCGGACTTCATCCTCGGTATCTTCACCCGCGCGGTCAAAGATCAAGCGAGCGGTGACTGTGTATTCACCATCTGAAGTGCCGCCGGGAACGATAATCTTCTGAGCAAGGTTGAAGTCAGCGAATCCGATTGACGCAAGTCCCCATTCCACGCCGAGATTGCCGTTCTGCGCCTCAGGATCAGGGTTCTCGGTGCCGTCTAGTGCGCCGGAGACTCGCAGCCAGTCGACCTCGACTGAGGTGGCAGTGAGCGCTGCTGCATTCGCGCGAACGCCACCAGGAGCGGCATCGACAATGGAGTCCGCCGTTGCCCAGTTCAACAGCAATAGCCTGACTTCGACCTCTCCGCCGGTCGTACCGTCAACCGTGGAACGATCGAGAAGCATGATTGCGGCTGGGCTCTTGACGTCAATGTTCGGGGTAGTCGTGCCGTTTGGCGTGACACCGACGCGCTTGTTGTGGTCCGACGTAGAGCAGTACACCTCAACGTAGTCATCGAGTTCGTCTGCGTCGTTGTCTTTGGCCGCCGAGCCGAGGTCAGAGTCGGCAGCGTTGTCAGGTCCGAGGACTGTAATCAACGTGTCGTCCCCAGTGGCACCCACCGCGTTGCGAACGACCGCTGGAAGAGGGCCTTCGGTGATCGCGCCAGTCCCGGAGTCAAACTCGATATCCGGGTCAACACAGAACCCGGTCACAGCGCCTTCGTTGCTCGCGGTGGCTGGAGTACCAGGCCGACCAATGTGAACATCGCCTACTTCTGGATCGGCCGCCTGTACAGGTGCGAAAGCGACGAACATTGCCCCGACCAGGGCGATCATCACCGCCACGGCCGACAAGTGAGACAGTCTCACAAACCACGCGCTTCCGCTAGGATACGGAACATATGAGCCAGACAACGACTTTGCCCTCTGTCCTGGACGACTTTCACCCGATGGTTCGGGACTGGTTTGCTGGGCGCTTTGGCGAGCCGACGTATGCGCAGGAGGATGGCTGGCCGGCGATTCGCACGGGCGAGGACTGTCTGATTGCCGCTCCGACTGGGTCGGGCAAGACGCTGACGGCATTTCTGGCTGGGATTGACGACCTGATCCGCGAGGGCGCACTGAACGACGGCGTGCTGCCGGATGAGGTGCGGATCCTCTACATCTCGCCACTCAAGGCGCTGTCCAACGACATCCGACGCAACCTTGAGGAACCGCTGACCGAGATTCGACAGCTCGCCGACGAGCGCGGCGTCGAACTGCCGCGTATTCGCATGGGGCTGCGCACCGGCGACACCTCGCAATCCGAACGGCGGGCGATCGTCAAACGGCCGCCGCAGATTCTGATCACCACGCCCGAGTCGCTCTACCTGATGCTCACCGCGAAGCAATCGCGCGAGATCCTGCGCACGGTGCGGACTGTGATCGTCGACGAAATCCACGCCGTCGTGCGCGACAAACGTGGATCGCACCTGGCGCTGACGCTGGCCCGGCTAGACCACGTGGCCGAACAGCGGCCAACGCGAATCGGCCTCTCGGCCACACAAAAGCCAATGACCGAGATTGCGTCCTTCCTGACCGGGCTGGATGCGTCAGGACGCGCGTTACCTTGCCGAATCCTCGACCTCGGACACCGACGCGAACTGAAACTCTGGATTGAGACGACCGACGCACCGCTGCAGGCGCTCGCGACACATGAGCATTGGGGTGCGGTTTACGACCGGCTCGCGGAGCTAATCCTCCAGCACCGAACGACGCTGATTTTCGTCAATCGACGCTCGCTAGCCGAACGAGTCGCGCACGAGTTGGGCATCCGCGTGGGCAAGGAGCACGTCTCTGGACACCACGGTTCGCTCTCCAAGGAGCGCCGGCACGTGATGGAGCAGCGACTCAAGAACGGCGACCTCAAGGCGGTCGTTGCGACCGCATCGCTTGAGTTGGGCATCGATATTGGTTCTGTCGATCTCGTCTGTCAGATCGGTTCACCGCGCCGAATCGCAACCTTCCTGCAGCGCGTGGGCCGCTCCGGACACGCGCTCGGCCTGGTGCCGCATGGGGCGCTCTTCCCCACGTCGTTGGACGAGTTGATCGAGTGCGCGGCAATGGTTCGCGCCGTCGAGCGCGGGGACCTCGACCGGATTCGACAGCCCAGTGCGCCGATTGAAATCCTGGCCCAACAGATCGTGGCCGAAACGGCGTCGGAGGAAGAGTGGAGAGAAGACGACCTGTTCAGGCTGATGCGTCGCGCCGCGCCGTACGGCGATCTCAAGCGCGAGGCCTTCGATGAGACCGTCGAGATGCTGGCCACCGGCGTCGGCGAGGGCGGTGGACGCTCGAATCCCCTGGTACATCGCGACCGGATCAACGGCGTGATCAAGCCAAAGCGCGCGGCTCGGATGACAGCGATCCTCAATGGCGGCACGATTCCCGAGACCGGCGACTATCGCGTGATCAAGGAGCCTGAGGGCGCATTCATCGGCACAGTCAACGAGGATTTCGCGATCGAGACCGCGGCCGGCGACATCTTCCTGCTGGGCAGCACATCGTGGCGGATTAGGCGCGTCGAGAACAAGGGCATCGTCCGCGTCGAGGACGCGCACGGCGCACCGCCAACGATCCCCTTCTGGCTGGGCGAAGCGCCCGGTCGCAGCATGGAGCTCTCGGCGGCTGTCGGTGAGCTGCGTCGCGACATCGGCGAGATGGCGAGCGACGTCGAGTCGGCAGTCCGACGCCTACAGCGCGAGTGCCATATGCAAACGATTGCTGCCGAGCAGATGGTGGAGTATCTGGGCGAAGCGCAGGACTCACTGCAGGTCATGCCCTCCGACACGGACGTGGTGTTTGAGCGTTTTTTCGATGAGGCGGGCGGACAACAACTGATCGTCCATGCGCCGTTCGGCTCGGGGGTCAATCGCGCCTGGGGACTCGCGCTGCGCAAGCGATTCTGCGTGCGTTTCGACTTCGAGCTGCAGGCGGCCGCCAACGAAGAGGGCATCCTGCTCTCGCTCGGTCCGACGCAGTCGTTCCCGCTCGAGGAGGCGTTCGAGTACCTCAAGGCCGACAACGCCGAGCAGTCGCTGCGCCAGGCGGTGCTCTACGCGCCGTTCTGGAACACGCGCTGGCGCTGGGCCGCAACTCGCGCGCTGGCCGTGCCCCGACGTCGCGGCGCGAAGGAAGTGCCGCCCTATCTGCAGCGCATGATCGCCGACGACCTGCTGGCCGCCGTCTTCCCGGCGCAGGTTGGCTGCCAGGAGAATCTCGCCGGCCCGCTCGAGGTACCCGACCACCCGCTGATTGCGCAAACGATGGATGACTGCCTGCACGAGGCCGTCGATACCGACGCGCTGATCGGCGTGCTGGAGCGAATCGAACGCGGCGAAATCCGCCTGCACGCTCGCGACACCGTGACGCCGTCGGGGATGGCTCAGAGCATTATCAACATCAACCCGTTCGGGTTCCTCGACGACGCACCGCTAGAGGAGCGTCGCGCTCGAGCCGTCATGACGCGCCGGACGCTGCCCAACGAACAGCGCGACCTGGGCAAGCTCGACATCGACGCCATTGAACGGGTCCAGGAGGAAGCGTTTCCTCCGATCCGCGATGCCGACGAGCTGCATGAGCTGCTGATCTCGGTCCTGGCGCTACGAGAGGGCGCGGTAGCGAGCTTGTCCGCGGCGCTCGGTGAGTTTGATCTCCCGTCGATGCTGGCGTCACTGCGCTCAGATGGCCGAGCGGCCAGGGCGGAGGGACCCGACGGAGCAATCTGGTTCGCCGCCGAACATCTTGAATCAATCCGTCAGCTCTTCCCCGATCACGCGGTCAATCCGTCGTTCTCGGTGCCGGAGTCGGCCTTGATCCTGCCGACCGATCGCGAGGACGCGCGACTGCGACTGGCGCGCGGTCATCTGGAGATCTCCGGTCCCGTCACCCCCGACCAGCTCGCGCGACGCTGTGGGCTATCGGCGCAAGATTGCGGCTACGGCTTGGCTCAACTTGAGGCGTACGGCGAGGTCATGCGCGGTCACTTCACGCCCACCTTGCAACCCGACGATGTGGAGGAGTATTGCGACCGCCGCCTGTTGGCCAGAATTCATCGCTACACAATCGCACGGCTGCGAGCCGAAATCGAAGCGGTCACGGTGCAGCATTACCTTCGCTTCCTGCTCCGTTGGCAGCATTTGACGCCCGACACACGGCTGTCTGGCAAGGCTGGCGTGCGGGCGGTCATCGAGCAAATGCAGGGATTCGAAGCTCCGGCGGCCGCCTGGGAGCGCGATCTGCTCGCGCCTCGGGTGTCCGACTATCGGGAAGCGTGGCTGGACGAACTCTGTCTCGCCGGCGATATCGCCTGGGCGCGTCTGACGCCCCGCTCGGCTCGACGAGCTCCGACCAAATCAACGCCGATCACGCTCGCCTTGCGGCGCGACTTCCGCTCGCTGCTGGCGGCAGTGCGCAAACCAGCGCCGACGCCGGCCGCTCGTGGACGCTCGATTCCCGAGCCGCAGCCCGATGTCGCCGAGCAGCTCCACGCCGATGGCGGCGCTGCCAGCCAGATTCTGCGGCTGTTGGAGGAGCGCGGCGCGCTGTTCTTCGATGAACTCGTCGATGGGACCCGGCGGATCGCGACCGATGTCGAGAGTGGACTGAGAGAGTTGGTCGCATCAGGACTCGCGCACGCCGACGGCTTCCAGGGCTTGCGTCAACTGCTGCGTCCAAATCGGAAGTCGCGCCGACCCCGCTACGGCGGAGGCGGCGTGTTTATCGGCGAAGGGCCGGCCGGTCGCTGGGCTGCATTACCGCCCAGCATCGCGGCACCCTCTGACCCCGAAGAAGCAGATGAACTGGCCGAACGGATTGCTCGCATCCTGCTCCAGCGATACGGCGTGGTCTCGAGAGAGCTGGCCACCCGAGAGAGTCTGACAATCCAGTGGCGCGACGTGCTGCGAGCGCTGCGGCGTTTGGAAGCACGCGGCGAGATCCGTGGCGGACGCTTCATCCAGGGGTTGCTCGGAGAGCAGTTCGCATTGCCCTCAGCGCTCGACCAGTTGCGAGCGGTCCGCCGAGCGGCCACGACTGAAGAGCACGTCACCATCGCAGCCAGCGACCCATGCAACCTGGTCGGCATCCTGCTCCCGGGTCAGAAGGTCCCTTCCAGACTGGGAGCGAGGCTCACCCTGGTCGACGGCGTGCCCCTGGAATCACCAGCGTCCGGCGTCGCGGCAGCGGATTAGCGCGTAGCAACAGTAGAGATGTGACCTCAACGGAATAGCCCCGTTGTCTCACAACTCCCGGCAGCCTGTCGTTAGTCCGCAGAGACTTCCGGCGGCCGCAGATGGGCGATCACCAGTTGCAGTTCAGCACGCGCGAGCCGATGCTCGATTCGATCATGGATGACTGCCGTGCTGGCATCGGGATCATTCGCCAACTGCCGACGCACTTCCTGTATCTGTTCATCTGCCGGCAATGCCGGACGCAAGTCAACGCTGTGCCCATTTCGCATGGCTGTCGTCAGATGCGATGCGACGGTACCGGGTGACAGCATCCGACGCTCGGCAATCGCAAGCACTGTGTGACCCGACTCGTACAGCTCCAGTGTGATCAGCCAACTCTGGACGGCTGCTGACTGTGCGACCGGTTCGGCCGCGGGTGGCGCTGGCTCAGCCTGCCCGATGCCCAGGATGACTGAGAGTTCATCTGCGAAGCGCTCGATGGCGAGTGGCCCAACGCCCTCTACTCCGGCCAGTTCTTCAATGGAGCTGGGGATCGTCTCTGCAATCTGTCGCATGGCCGCAAAGGTCAGCAGACTGGACGGATCGCACGCTTCGTTGCTGCTGGTCAGTGTGCGCCACGCGGCTAGCGCGTTGAATCGTTGCTGCCACTCTTCCGGCGGTGCTTCATCTCTGCTGGACCCGTCACTTGCTGGCATCTGCATTTGCGGCGACAGGGTGTCATTGGGTCCGTCGTGAATTCGTTCATCCATGAATGTCGCAATCACTTCCAAGAGATCTTCGCCGTACTTTGCGGCTCTTCTCGAGCCGAACCCTTTGACCTGTGTGAGTTCGCGCAGGCTGCGAGGGCGTGCTCTTGCCAGGGCGGCGAGGTCTTTGTTGCCAGCGACCACATAGGCCGACACGCCCTCGTCCCGGGCCAGGCGCGCCCGAGTCTGTCTGAGCGCTTCGTACAGTTCCTCTTCGGGTTCGTCCAACGGCCGCAGTTCGTTGCGTCCGGGTGGAGGTGGCGGATCGTCGGAATCGACTGGGCGCGGAGTCTCCGAAATCGCGTCGTCGGCCGTTTCGCCCAGGCAGTTGTCGCAGTGCCCGCACTGTGCCGATGCTGGCTGTTCTCCGAAGTACTGCAGGATTCTCGACCAGCGGCACTGCGATTGCTCGCTAAAGTTCATCATCGTCCGCAGCCGTTTGATGCGCTGCTCCCGTTCTGCATCGTCAGTGAGTTGGTTGATGAAGAACATCTGCTGATGCCAGACACCCTTGGTGTAGAACATCAAGCACTCGGCCGGCTCGCCGTCGCGGCCGGCTCGGCCGGTCTCCTGGTAGTAGGACTCAATCGACGAGGGCATATCCATATGCGCGACCAGGCGGATGTCGGGCTTGTCGATGCCCATGCCGAATGCGATCGTTGCGCAGATCACGGGCGTCTCGCCGCTCAGGAATCGGTCCTGTACGCCATGCCGGGCGTCGCCAGTCATGGCGCCGTGGTAATGCTCGGCTTTGATGCCATGGCGACGAAATTGGGCGGCATTGTCTTCGGTGCTGTTGCGCGACTGGCTGTAAACGATCGCCGCCTCGCCCGGCGTCTGCTCTAGTCGCGCGACCAGTCGGTCCAACGACTTGCGCTTCTCCACGACCCGCAACGTCAGGTTTTCGCGCATGAACCCGGTGATGAATGTCTCCATGCGCGGACGATCGAGTTGTTCGACGATGTCGCGCTGCACCTGCGGTGTCGCCGTCGCCGTACAGGCGACGGTCGGCACATCAACAAATCGCTCGGTCAACAGGCGCAAGACACGGTAGTCGGGACGGAACTCGTGACCCCATTCCGAGATGCAATGCGCTTCATCGATCGCGATCAGGCTGGGATTGCACCGCTCGAGGAGATTTCGGAAGCGGTCGGTGTTGACGCGTTCCGGCGCGACGTAGAGCAACTGGACAGAACCATCGACCACCATCCGCTCGACCTGCGAGCTTTCCGTCGGCGACATCGTGCTGTTCAGGTACTGCGCTTTCGCCCCGGCACGTTGTAGTGCTTGCACCTGATCGTGCATCAACGCAATCAGCGGCGAAACGACCACGGTCAGTCCATCGGAGAGGATCGCCGGCAACTGGTAACAGAGCGACTTGCCGCCACCAGTCGGCATCAGGACCAGCGCGTCACCTCCCGCGAGCACATGCTCAATCGTCTCGCGTTGCTGCGGACGAAACGACTCGTACCCGTAATGCTCCTTGAGCGCGCCGAGCAGACGATCTGGCTCAGTCACGGCTAGCCCTCACCTCGTCCGACGCGTTAAATTGCTGCGGGAGCGTACCGGCGTTGGCAACAGTCAGCGAGTCTCGGTTGGCTCACCGGTCAGGTACTCCTGTGCCTGGCGAATCCACTCTGGACCGCCGACGTTGCTGGTCGGTTGACCCCAGGTTGGACCTTCGACCCAGAAGCCCTCTGGGATCATGAAGCCACGCATCATCAGCAGCGGCGGATCACCTACGGCCGCGATTTGATGACCGATCTGGAGCAGGGTGCGTCCGAATGCGGTCTGTTCGAAGATCCAGGTGTGCATGTCGTGTTGCGACGGCGCCCAGGTGCCGGGCCTCGACGTGACAGCCTCCTGATAGAAAGCGCGCAGGTCCTCGACCACGAATCGCAGCAGCATGGGCATGGCGTGTCGCCAGGTGGGACCCGAGGCAGCCTCAGGAACCTCGGCGAACCCCGCGCCTTCGGCGCAGGCGACGACGAAGGAGACCAGATTGTCGATCTGATCTGGAGTGGCCCCACTCATGCCGACGGTGGTCCTGCCTCTACCGCGGCGGGTTTCCTCGTACCAGGGAGTGAGCAGATCCACCTCGCGACGCAGGCTGGCTTCGAGGTCACTGACGTCTGGTTCGGGCAAGGCGATGGAGCAGGCCCAGACTCCAGCTCCGTTGCCGTCCGGCGCTTCGTGCGGGTAGTCCTCGATTGTTGGTTCTGTGGCAGTCTCGAGCAGTCGCAGTGCGCTGCGCAGGACATCGGTCTGGAACGCAGGGTCGTCGGCAATGCCCAGAGGCCGTCCGAGCGGGAACGGCACCCAGAGTGCTCGCGGGGGATTGACGACTTCAGTGTGCTCGCGGATCAGACTGATCCCGGTGGTGGCGATGCCGTCCTCTTCGAGGAAGTGCGCGAGGGTACCGACGGTACCCGTGCAGGCAGGTCAAACGGGTGTCAGCATCGCGCAATGCACGCCGGAGTCGTGTAGACGTTGCGCCAGGTCGGCGGCTGCGTCCTTCATCAAGGCCGGATTGGGGTTCGAGCCCAGGACCGAGTAGTGATACTCGGACACTGCCCCGATTTCTCCCGCGTCGGCCAGCTCTCGAAGCCGATCAATCGGAAGCACCACGTTGACATCGCGCTGGTAGTGAGTGCGATCGAAGTTGACGCTGACCTGGGTTTGGACGAGGTCGGCGGGGTCGATGTTGCTGGGGATCACGCGATAGCCCTGATCGGCGAAGCGAAATGGCCGGTCGTCGCGACGATGCAGCCCTGCGGACGTGATCAGGGCGACCGTGGACTCTGCCAGCGGCGGCGGCGTCACAAACGGCTTGGAGTCGAGCGGCATCTGGTCAAAACGCTTGCCCATGTTGCGCATGTGATGCGCCTCTTCGGGGTGCAGATCATCAAGACGAACCATTGTGAACCTCCACTAGATCTGATGCTAGAGGCAATCTCGCGGAGTTCGGTGCCAACGTCAGTATTCGAGTCAGCGAGATACCCCGTTCAAGCAGGAGGCAGGCTCCCCGGCAAGGGCGGGTATGACGGAAGAGGAGCAATCGTCAGGGTGCTTCCTCGATGGTTGCCGAGAGCGATCCGGAACAGTGTGGGATGCGCGGATCGGGACCCCAGCCGTGGATCTGATCTTGATGCTTCCTGACCGTCTCGTAGTCCGCTGTTTCGACGATGCCTCGACCGTGACCATCGATCATTGAGGCGATGGCGAACGCCTTCTCTTTCGAATAGCCGAACACTGACCCAAGCATCTCGATCACGTACTCATAAGTGTGATCATCGGAGTCGTGCAGAAAGAGGTGGAATCGCTTCTCCAGCTCGCTACCGCGTTCGGCGTCGATGTCGTCCTCGACGATGACATCCGGTCGCGGCAGGGATGGCTGGGAGGTCATGCGGCAGCCTCCCGAAGCGCCTGCAGCTCAGGCGCTTCGAGATCGGCGTCGGACCACAGCTGGGCAGCGCGACGAAACGACGCTTTGGCCTCGGTCATTGCTCCCAGCCCCGATTGGGCGCGACCCCAGCGGAACAGGTCGCGTGCGGTCGCGCCTCGATCGAGCCGCTCTCGCAGCAGTTCCAGCGCCAGCTCGGTCTGACCGGCTCGCAGACGCGCCTCTACCAGCGTCTCTTCAAACACGTCGCGTTGAGCGTTCGATCCACCCAGCGTGACCAACAACTCGCGTACCTCGGCGAGACCATTCGCCGCCGACTCGAAGTCCCCCTGTCCGAACGCGGAAAGCGCTTCGACCACCGGAGCAACCACCGTGCCTGCCGTGGGATGGCCGCGCTCTTCTGCCTCACGCAAGCCGTCGAGCAACTGGCCCAGCCCAACTTCGTCCCCGAGTGCGGCCAGGGCCATGGCCCGGTGTACATCGACCCAGGCGGTACCGGCGCGCGGGAAGGCGTTGTCTGCCACGTCCGCAATCGCTCGCCAGTCGGCAGATTCCGACGCACCGCCGGCGACGCTGTCGTGTAGCCGGCAGCGCCACAAGAGTGACGCGCCATCAGCGACTTCGCCCAGTGCATCGCCATGCTCATCGGCGCCTGGACGGATGGTCTCTTCGTGCAGGGCGAGCGCGTCGGATCGACGTCCGTTCGCGAGCAGGAACAACGCCTGATGCCAGGTCAGATGGCGGAAGAAGCCGGCTCGATCGGGATTGTCGGTCAGCCATCCGCCCAGGAAGTCGGAGCCGCCACTGAGATCGTGTTCCTCGAAGAACACGTGCGACATCGCGTGTGCTGCCTGTCCGTTCGCAGTTCGTAATTCGAGCGAACGCTCGACCAGACGTCGTGCGGTTTCCAGTTGGTCCATCTCGTGGTTGGCAAAGGCGTGCCAGCTCAGGAACCACCAGTCCTCGCCGTAGGACGGCGCCAGGCTGTCGAACTTCTCCAGCATGCGCTCGCGCTTCTCCACTCCACCGCCGTAGAAGTTGCCTCCCAACCACTGCAGCAAGATGGGGGCGTCGCGTGGAGTGTCGTCAAGGTGTTCGGCGATCAGGGCCGGCGCTTCGGAGGCCTTGCCCCGCGCGGTCGCGCCAAGGATGGCCGCATGCCGCTGTTCGCGAGCAGTGGTTCGCTCTGCCAACGCTACCGCCCGATGAGCCAGTTCCGCCGCCTGTTTGCCATTCCCGCGAAACAGGTGGAAGAGTCCCAACTGCGAATGGGCCAGCGCAAACTGCGGGTCGAGTTCAATTGCGCGCTCCAGCGCCGCATCGACGCCCAGCGAATACGACAACATCCGGTCGACACCATCGCGATACGCTTCAGCCGCTTCGTCGGAGGTCGTCAGGGGCAGTCCCCATGCATCATTGGGCAGGGTCATCTGTTGCTCCTCAGCTTGCCGATCCAAGGCTAAGAGTAGCTGGCCAGGGAGCACGATCATTCACGATCATCTCTCCAACTCGATAGGCTTCGTGGCGATGTCAACGATCAACGACCCCGGCATCATCCGGCAGGCGCCGCACCTCGCAGAGCTGATTGGTTCAGCACAACCGGTCCCGTTGGACCCGGATAGAGCCCGCGGTGTACTGCTCGGGCTGGCAGTCGGCAATCTGTTGGGCCTGCCCATCGAAGGCGCGAGCCGAGAGTCAATTCGTGACGCGTTCCCTGACGGCGTGACGGAGATTGATCCTCGTGAGCGCGATCGCCCAATGGACGATGATCTTGCCCAGGCCATCGACCTCGCCGAAGCGCTCGCTCATGATGCAGACCCGCTATCCGGCCTTGCCGACCGGTTGGTCCGCTGGCGCAGTGAGAATGGGCGCGGTATCGGGATCATGACATCAACGGTCATTGACTATCTCGAAGTCGGACTTGGCGTTCCCGGCGCGGCGAAGGCATTCTGGCAGGAGCGCGGCAGTCCCGAAACCCAGCCCAACGGAGCGCTGATGCGTTGTGCACCGGTCGCGCTCAAGTTTGCCTACGACCCGGAGCGGCTGATTGCAGAGACTGCCGCGAGCTGCGCAGTGACTCATTTCGCGCCTGGTGCGCAGTGGTCATGCATCGTGGTCAACATAGCTATCGCCATGTTGCTGCGTGGACAGAGTCCGAATCGCGAAGACCTGATCCTTGCGGCCAGCCAGGATGGCGCGCCTGCGGAACTGATCGCCTGGACGCTAGCCATCCCCAAGGCCATCGACCAGCGCATCGCAGAGGAGCGGGTGAGTGGTCACACCTACCTCTGCATGCAAGCCGCTCTCTGGTGTCTGGACTCGCAAGACAACCTGGAAGAGGCCCTGATCAGGATCGTCGGCGCCGGCGGCGACACCGACACGAACGCCGCGGTCGCCGGGGCCGTCCTCGGTGCCCGTTACGGAGCGTCGGCGATCCCTGAACGCTGGGTGTCGTGTGTTCCGCAAATCGTCCGCATCGAATCAGGAGTCACGGCGTTGATAGGCATCAATCGCTGAGCAACGAGTCGCGGATCGCAGCCTTCACTTCACTACTTACTTCCTCGGACATGAGCGCCTCTTCCTGAACGCGTCTCAGGAGTCCAGGCGCACAGCGTGGGTGAGAACGCAATGCAGCAGATTCCATCAACTCCCGAATTGTCTTGAGGCTTTCGAGCGTAGCCTCCTGGAAATAGACGCACGAATCGCGACGTATCCAGGGATGCTCATGGGGCTTGATGATCAAGCAGAACTCTCCGTGTCTTGCATGGACGGCGTAGTGAGACATGAGATTGACAATCGCAACCTCTCCCGTTCCGAGTTGAGAACTCAAAACGATGTAAAGGTGGCCCTGCCTGTCGAAGCCGTCGAACGTATCGCCTGGCTCGATCATTCCCTGACGAGCGAACGGAACCAATGTATGGAGGCAACGAGTTCGGCAGCTTCAAGAACTTCCTCTTCTGAATGGCCTGCATCGCGCAGTACCAATAGGGGATCGATTGTCTCGAAATCTCCAATTGGCGCCTGCCACTCCGGTAAGCGCCGAATGTTCTTCGACATGCGCGAACACGACATCGAGTGATGCTTGTCGAGGGCCTCTCCGAGCCGCTGATAATCCCGCTCCGAAAGCGTTCCGACGTCTTCCACCCCGGTGTGTGTCAGTCGATCTGATCCCAATTGCTGGACATATGTGCGCCAGTCATTTCCTGTGGTTTCTTCGTTCCCGAGCACTAGACAACTCAACGCACGTAGGGTCGGGCCTTCCGCGGCAGATACAAAGTCGTCGCCGGTGAGTGGATAGCCGCTTTCGATGAACGCTTGCCGATCAACCAGGTAGAGCAACATGAGCAGCCGCTCTGCTTCCATCGGTTCACCGTAACGACGCAGCAGCCAGGCAGCCGCTTGACCGGCCTTTCGTTCATCAAAGACGAATTTCAGAGTCTCGCCCATGCTCAACCCCTTCCCGGGAACTTGAGCGTAGCGAATCTTGGATCAGACGCGCGCGGTCGCCGCTCCGTCGACGGCGATCGTCTCGCCGGTGAGGAATCCTGAGTCGGCCGCGAGCGCGACGACTGCGGTTCCGACGTCTGCCGGCTTGACGAGTTCTTTGGCGGGAAGCATCCGCGCGAGTTGCTGGGTCGCTTGTGGATCGTCGCCGAGACCGTGCTGACCCTCGTAGAAGCCGACCTGCAGCGCGTTCACGGTGATCCCAGAACGGGCCCACTCCTGCGACAGGGCGCGCGTCACCGCGGCCAAGCCCGCATGTCCGGCAGCGTATGCCGCTGTGTTGGCCACGCCGCGCTCCGAGAGGATGGAGACGATATTGATCACTCGACCGTAGCTCTGAGCCTTCATCGGTTGAGCGGCGGCTCGACAGACCAGACTCGGCGCGACGAGATTGGCGACGACAATGTTGTGCCAATCGGCCAGCGACCACTCCTCAATCGGCGCCGCTGCAACCAAATCTGCGGCGTTGACCAAGATGTCGAGCCGTCCGAGTTCTTGCACGACGCGGTCGACCGCGTCATCGATCTGGCTTGGGACGGTGGCGTTCAGGTCGAGCGCCAGATTGTTCCGACCGAGGGACCAGATTTCGTTGGCGACGGAGTTGACGCGAACGACTTCCTGCGATCCGCCGCGCAGACTCGCGACCGCCACGTCAGCGCCGGCCTCAGCGAGTGCGACGGCTGCGGCTCGCCCGAGCGGATCGCCGGCTCCCAAGACGAGGGCGACGCGCCCTTTGAGCAGGAACGGATCGTCGGGTTGCTCGGGATTGGGAGTCGGGATGAAGTCGGCCATGGCACGCTCCCTCAGGATGGCTCGGACAGCGGAACGTTGGGCGCCCAGCCGGTTGGTCCGATTGCGGCGAGTCCTCCGCCGTCCTGGGCGATAGTCTCGCCGTTGATCCCGGCCGCAGCGTCTGACGAGAGAAAGACCGCCAGCGGTCCCATCTCCCACGCGAGTCCGGCCCGACCGACGGGGATGTAACGACCGCCTCGCCAGCGCTCGAGCGCTTGTGGCGTGTGCGGAAAGATGCCCGGCGCGATGCAGTTGGTGCGCACGCCCGCAGGGCCGTAGGTCACACTGAGCGAGCGAGTGAGGTTGATCACGCCAGCCTTGGCCGACACGTACATCCAGTTGTCGCGACCACCGCGCAGGCCGAATCCGCTGGCCACGTTGATGATTACGCCTGAGCCACGCTCGGTCATATGCGGCAGGACCGCGCGAGCGCAGAGCATCTGCGACGTGAGATTCATGTCGATGCCCCAGCGCCACTGTTCATCGGTCAGATCTGTGAGTGGCGAACCATCGCCTTCGGCGCCGCCGCCAGCGTTGTTGATGAGCACATCGACGCGTCCATAGTGATCAATCGTCTGCTGAACCATCGCCTCGACCGCGGCGGCATCGGTGACATCGGTCGAGATGGAAATGGCCTCGCCGCCGCGCTCAGCGACCAGCTCAGCCGTCTCCTCGAGCTGCGACATCGTGCGCGATGCTCCAGAGACCTTTGCGCCTGCGTCAGCGAAGGACATGGCCATCGCACGGCCAAGGCCGCGTCCTGCTCCGGTGAGCAGAACGACCTGTCCGTCTAGTCGAAATCGGTCTGAAGTAGCCATGGTGATTAGGTCGCCGTGGCTTTGCGTTGTTGCGCTGCTGCCGAGCCGCGACCGTCTCCGAATCGGTTGTCTCTCCACTCGAGGGCAGCCTTGAGCCCCTTCTCGCGCGACATCTTGCCGAACTCCATCACTGCGGGAGCGAGGTGCGCGCGAGCGTCATTCTCGGAGGCCAGCCGCTGCAACGTGCGAGCGCCCATGATCTCAAGACCCAGGTTGACGATCCGCTTGTTGGCGGAGAGCAACTCGTGGTCGATCATCGCCATCTTGTTGGCAAGGTCTTCAACCTCTTCGTCCAGCCGGTCGGCTGGTACGGCATCGTAGACGAGTCCACGTTTCGCCGCTTCGGCCCCCGAGATGCTGTCACCGGTCAGCAGCATGCGCTTGGCGAACTGCGGACCACCGTGGTAGAGCCACATGTGAGCTGGCGGCGCGCCCATCGCACGGACTGGCGGGAAGCCAATCACGGCGTCCTCGGCGGCGATGATGATGTCCGAGAGCAAGACCAGGTCGGTGCCACCGGCCAGACAGTAGCCATGCACCTTGCCGATCACCGGCTTGTGCATGTCGAAGATTGCCATCCGTGCGCGCTGGGCCTTTTCCATGCCCCAGGTGTCGTCGTCGAAGGTGACCCGACCGCGGTAGACCTTGTCGTAGGTCTCCTGCGAGTCGCGGGTCGAGCCGGTCAGGTCGTATCCGGCCGAAAACGCGCGTCCTGCACCACTCAGAATCACGCAGTGGACGGCGGTGTCGTTGTCGGCTTCCCACATCGCCTGAGACAACTCGTCCTGGAGGGCGATGGAGAGTGCGTTGAGCTTTTCCGGTCGATTGAGAGTCACATAGGCTTTGCGGTCCTCGACGCGGTAGATGATGTTTTCGTAGTCGGTCATGGTGTGCTCCTGGAAGGTGTTCGTCGGCTCGGCCAGTCTAGACGAGGCTGCGACTTTCACTTCTGGCTGTTCTGTTAGATCGCGCCTGATTCGAGATCGACAACCAAGTCCAGCAATCCTTCTGGCTCCCAGACCCGGTAGCGTTTCGACGTTCCAACCCGCTTAAGGACACCAGCTCGCTCCAAAGACGCAACACCTTGATTCACTGCCGGCTGGCTTTTCTTTGTCACGTCCATTAGTCCGGGAACACTAACGCCTTGCAGCGCCGGTAGGGCATCGATTATCTCCCAAGTCACGGAATCTGCTCTTGGATTTTCTGACGCTCGCAAACGGGAGCGCCAGAACTCCTGCAGGTCTTGGATCTCTTCTTGATATCTGAATGCAAGCTGCACGGCTTGGGCTGTCGCGACTGCAAAGTCAGAGATCCACTGATTGATCCGTCCATTGCGGAACCCAATCAAGCCGTCGATGTATGCCTCTCTTCTTTGCGAGAAGACAACGCTGATCGGAGGTACGAGGTGAACAGCTAGTTGGCTTCTGCGGAGCACCATCTGTACCAATGCGCGGCCCGTGCGTCCGTTGCCGTCGACAAATGGATGGATGGTTTCGAACTGAGCATGGGCAATTGCTGCCTGTACCAACGGTGGGAAGGTATCCAAGTTGCAGAACTCACATAGATTCTGAAGCAGTTCCTCGACCTCCTCAGGCGGAGGGGGTACGTAGTCCGCACCACAGGGATTGTGGTTGTTTCCACCGATCCAGTTCTGCTCCGCCCGCAGTTTTCCAGCCCAGACTCCTATCGGCGCTCGCTTCATCAGAACGGCGTGAATGTCGAGAAGGTCGGCGACCAGGAATTCGTCCGTACTCGCCGCTCTTTCAACTGCTCTTTCCATTGCGTCGATGTTGGAGATGATCTCCCCAAATTGCTGGCCAATGCTGCGCCCTGCCTGTTTACGTGCTTCAGCCATCGCCAGGGCGCGAGCATCTGCGTGCATACCTTCGACCTTCGACGACGCAATGGACTCTGTGCGCAGCAAGAGCCGAGAAAGCGACCTCAGAGCGGGATCAGCTATCTGATTGAGTTCGAGCACTCGCTGCTCTGCCTCCGAGATCGTCAGAGCCAGATCCAGTTGGAGGTTGAATTCCGGGGTTTCTTGTTCAGTTGGGAGCGGAGCTGGAACAAAGGCCTCATAGCCACAGGCCCTTTGATATCTCCGAGGCGCATATGCCGAGGGATCGTATCTCCACGTCTTGGAAACTAGGCGACCGCGCATCGATCCTTGGTTTCGCTAGTGCTCTAAGAAAAGGATACCAGATATACTTCGCTTACGATCCACTTAGGAACAGATTGCCAGATATCATTTGATTACGGGACATCTTGACGAAGGAACATCCGGTCGACCCAGACTTGGATCCTGATTTCGGTACCTACGCTAAGCAAAGGATCGGCCAGATCATTTGCTTAGCGCAATAGGCGAAGAAAGGATGTGGCGAGCTAGAGGTGTTTCAGTACTCCGCCGTCGACCTGGATGGTCTGGCCTGTGATGTAGCCGCTGGCCTCTGAGGTGAGGTAGACCGCCAGTGGCGCCGCATCTGGCGCCTCCCCGAAGCGGCGCATGGGGATGTAGCGGAGGAGCAAATTCTCATCCACCGTTGACGAGCCGCGACCGGGCGTCGAATCTGTCCAGCCGACCACGATCGCATTGACCGTTGTGCCTGTCGGTCCCAACTCCTGGCTCAGCGCGCGTACCAACCCAATCACACCCGACTGCGCCGCGCTGTAGATGCTGAGGTTGGTCAGACCGCGCATGGCCGATGCATCGAGCACGGCGATCAACCGACCCGGGCGGCCGCGAAACTCTCGCGTCGCACTGCGGAACGCGGCGTACGTTCCCCCCAGATTGCCCATCAGCACCCGCTGGATGTCGGCGTCGAGCGTCTTGCGAATTGGCGCAGCGTGATAGAGGTTGGGAACCACGATCGCTGCGTCGACGCCTCCGAGCCCCTTGCTGATCTTCCGCGTCGCGACCTGCACATTGGTCCCGTTGGACAGATCCACGGCCTCGGTCGGACCATTGCCGCCAGCCTTCTTCAGCCGGAACAGCGATGTGCCGTCGGTGTTGGCGCTGGTCACGCCGACTGAGGCGCCAGCTTCACGCAGCGCTCCAACGATCGCGCTAGCCACCGGCTTCTCTGCGCCGTAGACGATCACACGTCGATCGGTGAGGTCGAAACCCTGGAGTTTACCTTCGCCCACTTCGGGCGGCGATAACGGGTTAAGCAGCGACGGCTGCAGGGGATTCTGCTGACTCATGTCGGTACACCGCCGATGCCCGACTGCACGTCCCAGCCCGTCGGCGCGAGGCCGCCGGCGAGTCCGCCGCCGTCGATGATGAACGCCTCGCCGGTCATGTAGGCCGATGCGTCGGAAGCGAGATACACCGCGAGCGGTCCCAGCTCCCATGCCTCGCCGACGCGACCTACCGGAATCCTTGAACCACGGTTGCGCGCGACCTCGATGTCGTCTGCATCCTCAAGCGTTTTCTGGGCAATGAACCCAGGCACAATGCAGTTCGCCCGGATCTGGTTGTTCGCCAGTTGGATGGCGAGCGACTGGGTCATATTGATCACACCGGCCTTCGCCGCCCCGTCGACAAAGTAGATGGGGCCGCTACCACGTAGGGAAGTACCCGACGACACGGTGATGATGTTGCCGGGCTTGGATTCGGCGAGGAAGTGGCGGGCGGCCGCTCGAGCGCTGTAGAAGACGCTGGAAAAGTTGATGTCGACCGTCTCCCGCCAATCCTCATCCGTGATCTCGGTGACATGTTTCATGGAAGCCGGGCCGCTCGCGCCGGCATTGGCGAGCATCACTTCGAAGCCGCCCCACTCAGCAATCGTCCGCTCAGCCAACGCGTCGACTTGCGAGGAGTCTGCAACGTCAGTCGGAATCACCAGCGCACGGCGACCCTTGGCTTCGATTTCCTTGGCAACCGCCGCAATCTGAGACTCTGTCCGCGCGGCACAGACGATGTCGGCGCCGGCATCGGCGAGATGCAGCGCCATCTGCCGGCCCAGCCCGCGGCCGGCTCCGGTCACAATCACTCGCCGACCATCCATACGCAGCGATTCAAGCATGACGGCAGTCTACGGCGTGTCCCGACAAGCTCCCGAGGAGGCGAGCGCTATCATTTGGCGCAAACACGTCCACACAGGACGCGGCGTGCGCCGTGTCTCACACGAAACTGAATGGAGTTTGAGATGGCCAAGGGACTGACGGTGGAATTCAACATCGGCGAGGGTCAGAACGAAGCGTTTGAGGCGTTCATGGCGACCGCGACCGCCAAGGTCAAGGCGGAGGACGCAGGCTGCAACAACTACGACCTCTTCCGCTCGGTCGACGATGACACGCGTTACCTGCTCTTCGAGAACTGGGCCACCCAGGAAGATCTCGAGGCGCACGGCACCTCCGAAGCAATGGCAGGCATGGCCGGCATCCGCGAATTCACGACCGGCCGCCCCGTCCTACACCGCTACGACGTCGAGGACTAACTGAACATCCCCTCTCCCCAGGGTGGGAGAGCAGAAATTTGTGAAGAGGACAACAACATGCCAGACCAGATGGGTTCTGAGCTTCTCGCCCGACAGATGGTGAACGAGGGGGTCGAAGATCTCTTCTACATCATGGGCGGACCAATCATCGAAGCCGCCGGATTTGCCGCGGAGCACGGCATCCGTACGATTGACTGTCGACACGAACAGGGCGCCGCCATGGCCGCTCATGGCTACGCGCGAGTCAAGCGCCTGCCGGGCGTCTGCATGGCCGCTTCCGGGCCAGCGACGACTAACTTGTTGACCGGCGTCGCCAATGCGTATCTCGACGGTGTGCCGATGGTTGCCCTCGGTGGGGCCGCCGCGTTCTCGTCGTTTGAGCGCGACGACTTCCAGGAATACGACCAGCTTGCGATGGCGATGCCGGTCACCCGCTGGGCCAGCCGTGTCACACACTCGGCTCGGATGCCCGAGTTCTTCAATCTCGCCTACCGAGAGTCCCAAGGACCCAAGCCCGGGCCCACCTACCTCGATCTGCCCGGTGACACGCTCTACCAGCAGTCCGACGACGAAACCGTCTGGTTCCCTGACGCTGGCGCGGCGCGTTCACGCCCTGGCGCCGACCCTGACCAGGTCAAGGAAGCCATCGAGTTGCTGGCCAACGCCGAGCGACCGATCGTTCTGACCGGTACCGGGATCTTCTGGTCGGACGCGTCGGCAGAACTGCGGGAGTTTGTCGAGACCGCACAGATTCCCTTCTACACGACGCCGCAGGGCCGTGGTGTAGTCCCCGAGGACCACGACCTCTGCTTCATCGCGGCTCGGTCAAAGGCCTTCCGCGAGGCCGATGTGGCGTTGGTCGTTGGCACGCGTCTCAATTTCGTGGTTGGTTCCGGTCTGCCGCCGCGCTGGTCACCCGACCTCAAGGTGATCCATGTCGACACCGACCCGACCGAAATCGGCCACAACAAAGAAGCGACCGTCGGTATGGTCGCTGACGCCAAGCGCGCGCTCGTGGCACTGACCGCCGCCGCGAAGGAAGCCAACCTCGCGCCGCCGACCGACTGGATCGCCGAGCTGCGCGAATCGGACGACAACCGCCGCCAGCAATCGCTCGAGCAGGCCCAATCATCGACGGTGCCGATTCACCCGCTGCGCCTGGCCGATGAGGTCGTGCAGCGCATGGACCGCGACGCAGTGGTCTGCGTTGACGGCAATGCGACGCTGGCCTTTGCCCGGCAGTACATCCCGTCGTTCGCCGAGGGCGGCCGGCTCAACCCTGGCCCCAACGGCTGCATGGGCGTTGGCTTGCCGTTCGTGCTGGGGGCCAAGGCCGCCGCGCCCGAGCGACAGGTGATTGGCTTCGTCGGCGACGGATCGTTCCTGATGAACGTCCAGGAGATTGACACGATGGTCCGGCACAATCTGCCCGCCACGATTGTGATCTCCAACAACGCCGGCTGGACCGCCGGCACCAACGACACGCCAGGCCGCACCCTCGGGTACGGCCAGCGTTACGAGGACGTCGCGATTGCCCTCGGCGGACACGGTGAACACGTGACCGAGCCAGAGGAAATCGGACCCGCGATCGAGCGAGCGATGGAATCTGGACTTCCGGCCGTCGTCAACGTCGAGGTCGAGCAGCACGCCATGCCGGGTCAAGCCCGATTCGGTGGCTACTCGGCAACGCTCAGCCGCTAGTCGGCAGCGCATCCGCTCAGAAGTACTTGCAGAGGCGGGGGTCCAACCCCGCCTCTGTGATTTGCAAAGGAATCTCCCATGGCATCCGTCCCGGCCGAGCATGCCGACCTCGTCGGCGCGCCGCATTTTGCGCACCTGGTCACCGTCAACCGTGACGGTTCGCCCCAGTCCTCACCGATCTGGATTCGCCCCGAACGGGTCAACGCCAACGGGGATGTGGAGTCGATCTTCTTCGTCACCGGCCTGCGCTATCGCAAGACACTCAACATGCAACACGAGCCGCGCGTCGCGCTCTCGATTCATGGCGTCGATCAGCCCTACCGGATGCTCGAAATTGTCGGCACCGCGTCGCTCGCGCCGCGCACCTCGTGGGACGAGCTCGACGCCATCTCCAACCAGTACCTCGGTACGGACTATCCCTACAAGGGCGATGACCCAGCCGGCTGGCTGGTCAGCGTTGAGATCGAACGCGTGACACTGCCCAACGACGGCGAGCAGCCGCCGTCCGTGGACCCTCCTGCGGCTGGGTCCGACTTGCTCAGCCCACCCCACTTTGCGCACGTGGCCACGGTCAGTTCGACCGGTCAGCCGCGCTCCTCGGTCGTCTGGCACCGGCGACCTGAAGGCGGCGGCGAGAATGACATCGAGTTCTGGACCAGCGCTCAGACGCTGAAGACCAGGCATCTGCGCAACAATCCCGCTATTGCCGTCAGCATCCACGACGAGGTGGACCCGTACCGTTATACGGAACTCCGGGGGCGGGCGAACATTGCCGAGGTTGATGGGCGTCAGATGGCCGACGAGCTGACCCGTCTCTACTGGAAACTCGACGCGTTCCCCATGGATGTCGGCTCAACCGGAAACGTCGCCATCCGAGTGGAAACGACCCACCGCGTGGGCTAAGAGTCGCCCCAGGTTGCCTGTTCGACACAGGAGAACATCATGGCATCCGTTCCCGCTGATTTCGCTGATCTCTGCGGTGCGCCTCATTTTGCTCACGTCGTAACAGTCAATCGCGACGGCTCCCCGCAATCGTCTCCGGTCTGGTTCCGTCCGGAGGCGGTGAATCCCGACGGCTCGATTGAGTCGGTCTACTTCAGCACCGGCAAGCGCTTCCGCAAGTCTCTCAACATCCAGCGCGAGCCCCGCGTGGCCATCTCGGTTCACGATGAGTCCAATCCGTATCGGACATTGGAAATCGTGGGAACCGCCTCACTCTCGGCTCGCTCGGACTGGGACGATGTAGACGAGATTTCGCGCAGTTACATCGGCACCGACTATCCGGGGAAGGACAACTCCAACGCCGACGGTTGGGGTGTCACGGTCAACATCGAGCGCGTCGTTACGCTGGACTTCAAGCCCGGTGAGGTACTGGAGCCGCCGCCGGCTGGCACGGACCTCTTGAATCCGCCGCACTTCCCACACATCGCCACGGTCAGTTCAACCGGACAGCCGCGTTCATCGGTGGTCTGGCACCGACGCGTAACGGGCGGCGAGAACGACATCGAGTTCTGGACGGCTCCAACAACGCTCAAGGTGCTTCATCTGCGTCGCAATCCCGCGATCGCCGCCAGCATTCACGATGTGTCGAATCCGTACCGCTACACCGAGCTACGAGGCAGTGCATCGTTGACGGCAGTCGAGGGTCACCAGTTGCTCGACGACCTCACGCCGCTCTACTGGAAGCTGGACAAGTATCCGGATGAACGTAACGACGGCAACGACCTGTCAGCGGGCGTTGTTGTACGTGTCAATACGACGCACCGAGTGAACTACGGCGAGTAGCCGGGAACAGCTCACCAGAGATGGCCTTCGCGGTTATGACTCATCCTGCGAGTCAATCGAGGCTTGCATGTCTTCGGCAGACACGTCCGTCTTCGGTTGGTGGAACCACCAGTGGCCGCCCTCAGGGTCGGTGGCGCGGTACGTGCGGTCGCCGTAGAACTGATCTTCAGGCTCCTGAAGGATCGTGGCGCCTTCCGCCTCCGCGTGTGCGAAGTGGGCGTCAACATCGTCGACATAGACCATCATGCTCGCATGCAGATGGGGCAAGCCTGCAGGTCCCCCGAGACCGCCCTCTGGATAGGCCGACGCCAACGTGATCTCGGCCCCATCGATGGTCAGCGAGGCATGGCCGACACTGCCATCGGGCATATCTAATCGGAATCTTTCCTCGAACCCGAAGGCTCGACAGAGAAACTCGATCGCTGCTGGCGCGTCGTCGTATGACAATGCCGGAACGATTCGTTGCTCAATCGGTGCTGGTGAGTCGGTCATTGGTTGGTCCTCACTCGCTCGCTTCGCTCATGGCCGCCATCATCTCTTCCGGCGTCACATCGCGGATGTGTTGGTGGAATTCCCAGCCGACCCCTTCGGGGTCGAGTGCGCGGTACGTGCGGTCGCCGTAGAACTGGTCGGTCGGTTCCTCAACGATCTGCGCCCCGGCCGCTTTGGCATGTTCGAAGTGCGCATCAACGTCGTCAACGTACACAAGCACCGTGGCATGTACTCCACCGAGAGACTTGGGACTACTCAGGCCGCCTTCCGGAAACTCGCTCGACAGCATCAGGGTTTCGCCGTTCATGCGCAGCTCGCAGTGGCCGACTGAGCCGTCGGGCATATCGAGGAGCACTCCCTGCTCGAACCCGAAGGCATTGATCAGGAACTCAATCACCGGCTTCGGATCGGCGTAGTTGAGATACGGCACAATCCGTTGAGTGCCCTCGGGTGGATTCTGAACCATGACTGCGTCCCCTCAATCTGACTCAATCTGAGTTGGTCGTGTGTTCCTGGTGAGATGGTCGACTGCGGCGGCCTCGTCGCTCGCGATCCTCTTCATCTCGGCTACTTCCTCCTCGAGCGGGACGTGCCTGATCTGCTGCTGGAACGTCCAGCGGTGTCCCTCCAGGTCTTGCACCCAGTAGTTCCGGGCGCCCCAGAACTGGTCTGTTGGCTCGGCCAGGATCTCAGCGCCCTCGGCCTGAGCATCAGCGAAGTGCGCATCAACGTCGTCAACGTAGACGGTGATCTGCTGATGGAGACCAGGCAGATCCTGCGGCGACAGCGTCCCTGCTTCCTCGAATGGTGAGGCCAGCGTGATCTGTTCGCCGTTGAAGCTCAGCGCGGCGTAGCCAATCCGGCCGTCTCCGACCTCCATCCGCCGAACCTCTTCGAACCCAAAGACGCGGCACAACCACTCGATGGCCGCAGGAGCGTCGGCATAGGTCAGACCAGGAACAATCCGTTGATGATCGAGTTGCACGTCGTCCGACATCGCATTCATCCTTCGGCCTGAGCCACTCCATCACCTTGAGCACAGTAGCGCATATATGTTCTGATATACAAGTCGCCCCGCTCGAAACATCTGCGCGCGGGGCAACATGACATAGCGGGCAGATCGGCTCTGCTGCGACCGACACATGAGGGTGTCTCAGAAGTCGATCCTGTTGAGACTGTCTCAAAAGTCGGAAAACGAGAGGGGGCGGGGCCGATTGGCCCCGCCCCCTCTGATTTGGACAGGATTGTCGAGTTGGCGAGAACTACGCGCAGTTGCGGACTCGACGCAGGCCAAGACCGGCAACTGCGGCAACGCTCAGCGCGATCAGCAGGCCAATCAGGCCGGCTGAGACACCACTGCCGTCAGCGAGTCCACCGCTACCCGTACCTGGGTACTCAGTGTCGCCCATGTGCGTGTCGCCGTCGTCCATCATCGATTCGTCGCCATCGTCCATCATGGAGTCGCCCTCTTCACCGTCGAGGTCCTCCATGCTGTCGCCGTCTTCCATCGAGTCGCCTTCGTCCATGGAGTCTTCCATGGCCATCGCCGTGACGGATACCGCCGACTGGCCGGAGCCAGCGGAGGTGACATCGGCGTCAGCAGACATGCCGTTGAGCGTGAAGCTCACGTTATCGGCGTCGTCACGGTCGACATCGATGTACCAGGAGCCGTCATCGGCGACTTCTGTCGAGCCAAGCTCGTTGCCCATGTCGTCAACCACAGCGATCATGTCGCCAGCGGTCGCACCGGTGCCGTAGAAGCGGTGCGGCGGCTCTTGCTGCGCGCTGGCAAGACTCAAAGTCGCCACTGCGACAGCCAAGCCCAACGCCAGTCCAACCACCCTCGACATCAGTTTGTGCTGTTTCATCTCAGCATTCCTTTCTCAGGATTCCTCCCACACCCCTCGACAAGCGAGGGGTGTGGGCTCTGATCCCCTCTCCCTCTGGGAGAGGGTTAGGGTGAGGGTCCCCTAGTTGCTGATGTAGAGGATGTCGTTCTCGGCAACCATGAAGTCGCTCGAGCCCGGAACCATCGTGCCGTCAACCACCGAGTAGCGAACCCAGGCAGAACCATTCCACAGGTGCAGGGCGGTCGCACCACGGCCGCTGACGAGGCCGAAGATCTCCGAGGCGGAGCTCTCGACGCCGCAAGCCCAGGTAGCAAAGCCGGACAGGCTGCTCAAGCAAGCCACACTGGCCTCTTCCTCCGGCATGGCTTCAGCTTCGGCTTCGATTGACACGTCAGCCACAGCGTCTGCACCAGGGATAGACGCGAAGATTAGGGCTGTGCCGCTTGATGCGATGGGCGAGAAACGCACAACTGCCACACCATCGTTGGTCTTGACAGTCGCGCCCTTGCCATCGGCATCCTTTGCGACTCCGGCGCCACTGCGGGCTCGCAGGTCCAAGTTGCCAACGGCTTCAAAGGAAACGTCAGTAGCATCCGGAACTGGGTTGCCAGTGCCATTTGCAGCGTCTGTCACCGTCGCAGTAACAGTGACTGTGTTACCGTCCTCGTTCCACTCAGTCATGAGTGAAACGCTCGCAGCCGCACCAGAGACGACGATATCTCGCTCGTGCTTGTCGGTACCGTACATGAAGGTAGCCGTGTACGAACCTGGTTTAGCACTAGTTGCAGCTAGCTCAATGATGTGCGTCAACGGAGCACCGGACTTCGGGCGCGCAGCGGCCGCCGCAGAGATGGTCGCCACCTGATTCCCGTCGGCGTCTTTCACCGTGACATCAACAGATGGCGGCGTAGCTGAGTTGCCTGACTTGTCGGTAGCAGTTACCTCGAAGTCAGCGACGCCCTCTGCCTTGATTTCCGCGCATTTCTCTGAGCCATTCTCTTCCCTTGCGCCCTGTGCGTTACAGCCGTCATCAGTTGCCATCATGTAGCGCGTACCTGTCCGGGCAAGCGGTCCACTGGCTTCACTCACCGAGATCGTGGCTGCTGGGCCAGTAAAGGTCAGCGAAACTGGCGCGGATGTCACCGAACCTGACTCACCAAGCACGATAGCTGTGACTTCGACCGCTCCAGCCACGTCTTTGGTCACAAAGAAGGTTGCAGAGGCTTGCGCGCCTCCGATGTTCACTGTGCCATCGTTAGCAGCATCAGTTGCGCTGATGTTCTCTGAGTCGGTGTTCACGACAAGGGTAGCCAACGGAGCAAACAGATGGATTGCCGTCACGTCGTCCTTGTTTGCCGTGGCGCCTAAGGAGTTCTTGGCAGTCACAGTAAGGGCAATGCAGTTGGGACTGTGGTCGTCAGCGTCTCCACCGTCATCCTGACAGCCGTCCCACGTTGGAGGTGTGGCACCGTACTGCTCTGCAACAGCGCCATCTGTTGCATCAGTTGAAACGCCACTGTGGCCTACTTTGCCGAAGGTGATTTCGACCGATCCGAGAGCGTCACCTGACTCACCGACCCTGAGCTCAGTGTCGTAGTCTTTGCCATTCGCAGTGGCAATCACTTTGTAGACACCGACCGCAGAACCCTTCGTTGAAATGTAGGCGATGGGGCCCGTAGTGGAGCCTGTGGAGCGAGAGGTCTGTGTACCAGTTGCAGTTGAGACCAACAGTCCAACCTCGACCGTCCAGGATGCCTCGACCGGGTCGCCCGCTTCGTCCTGTAGCTGAGCTTCGACTTCCTTGCCAGCCTTCACTGTTCCGTCGGTGTCGTTAAGGAAGTGAATGTGATGCCCGGTGCTCGGGTGTGCCAGAGCTCCCGGCATCGCCACGAACATCGCCCCGACCAGGGCGATCATCACCGCCACTGCGGTCAAGTGAGACAGTCTCACAAACCCGCACCTGCTCATCGCCGCGCGGAATCTGTTCCTCTCGGGCGGCGGGTGTGATGCGCTGGAGCCGCTTTGATCGTGAAATCTGGCGCAATAGGCGGGTTTCCGATAGCCTCACAATCGTTGTGCACGCTTGACGTGCCCGTTCCAGACGCCAAATCTGCGGACCTGTCAACGGACGATGGGCCGCGACGGAGGATGACATGGACCTCGGACTGACCGAAGAGCAGGAACTGCTGAAGAATTTCGCGCGCGACTTCCTGACCAACGAGTGCACCGAAAAGCTCGTTCGTGACATGGAAGAGGACGAGCGCGGATACACCGACGAACTCTGGAACGGCATGGCCAACCAGGGTTGGATGGGTCTGACTACCTCCGAGGAGCTTGGTGGTGCGGGCCTCAACTTCCTCGACCTCTGCGTGCTGCTGGAAGAGTTCGGGCGCGCGCTCGTTCCCGGACCGTTCATCAACACTGTCCTCACCTCCGGCTTCGTTGAGGCCATCGGCAGCGACGCCCAGAAGCAGCAGTACTGCTCAGCCGTCGCCTCGGGTCAGCACGTGATGACCTTCGCCCTGACCGAGCCCTCGGCTCGTTTCGACAGCTCCGGCATCGAGACCACCGCCACAGCCGACGGTGACGGCTATGTGCTCAACGGCACCAAGCTGTTCATCCCCGACGCCCACAACGCCGACACCATCCTGGTCGTCGCGCGAACGCCGGGCTCCGAAGGCGACGAAGGCGTTTCGCTCTTCCTCGTTCCGGGTAACGCTGAGGGACTGTCGACGACCGTCCTACAAACCATCGCCGCCGACAAGCAGTGCGAAGTCAAGCTCGAGGGCGTGCGCGTCGGCGCCGACGCCCTGCTCGGCGAGGCCGGCAACGCCTGGGGCGTGATTGAGCACGCCAAGCGCTACTTCACTGTCGCCTACTGCGCCTACCTCGTCGGTCTGGCCCAGCGCGACTTCGAAATCTCGGTCGACTACGCCAAGGAACGCATCCAGTTCGGTCGCCCGATCGGCTCGTTCCAGGCGATCCAGCACAAGGCCGCCGACATGATCACCGATGTCGATGGCTCGCGCTTCATCATGTATCGCGCCGCCTGGGCCGTCACCGAGGGCGAAGACGACGCCGACCTGCAGGTCGCCATGGCCAAGGCCTGGTGCTCCGACGCCACCCGCCGCGTCGTCGCTCACGGTCAGCAGATCCACGGTGGCATCGGCTTCACTAAGGAGTACATCATCCAGCTCTACTTCCGCCGACAGAAGATGGCCGAGCTGATGTGGGGCGACGCCGACCATCACCGCGAGAAGGTCGCTGAACTGCTCGAGATCTAGGCGCTCCTCCCTCGGGAGGTGTCCGACCAAGACTGAAGAGGCCGCCTCCGGGTGGCCTCTTTTGCGTCTCCGTTACATCTCCTTGATTGAGTGCAAGTCCTTTCGAGCCATGCTCGCATCAGCCTCGGCCTTCGTCGCCCCGTGCTTGACACGGGGCCCAGAGCACCCCAGATTGCCCGTGAGATGACCGTTCTATCAGCACAATCGCTGAGCGCGGAACGGTCCGCGCTACCGCTGCGGTGAGCATGTCGTGAAACGCCCGCACGACCTGTGAGGTCTGGGCCCCGTGTCAAGCACGGGGCATCGGAACTTTCTCACCGGTCATCTGTGTCGGCTGAATGATGCCGAAGGTCCCCTTTGACCGTGCTACGGAAGTGGATCTGTCGAGACGTTCTACTCCGACGACTCCACCCGCGACCGCTTGCGCAGGAACCACCACCCAATCGCCAGGCCAGCGATGCTGAGCCCGACCGCCACCACGATCGCCGCGATCCACGTCCACAGCGGCGCCGAGTAACGGCTGCCCGACATCACCAGTCCCTCAGCCAGCGCAGGCGACATCCAGAGGGACCAGATCGCCGCCGCTGCCAGCAATCCCACCAACCTGCTCATCGGATAGCCTCTAATCATGGCCCGTAGACGACGCCGACGACCTGCCGAGGTGCCCGAACCGGCGGCTCCCAAGACACGCTCCTCGATCGTGCGCCTCTCGTACCCCAATCAGGATACGATGCGCCTCCGCACCTTCTGGTCGCCGCTACCCAACTGGGCCTATGGCGCGATTCCGGCTGGCCTTGTCGCGTTGATCGCCGTGTTCAGCTTTGGACAGTCCGATCCCCTGGGCGCCGCAATCATCGGGGCAGCCGCCGGCTACTTCGGTGGTGGGATCCTCTGGGCGATCCTCGGCGTCGTTGGTGGTGACGTTCTCGAGGTCGACTTTGATCTCTCCGAGGACATCGGCAAGGTCCACCAGTCGATTCTCTGGATGGTCAATCGCCACTGGAACTTCGAGCTCTACGACATCGAAACGATCACGCTGACTCATCAGCGTTCCAGGCCGATGCTGCTCCAGTTCAGCGGCACACACACCGCAAACATCGCATTCGCCGATGGCAACCTGATGCGCATCGGCAGGTTCCCGACCGAACAGGAAGCGCTCGATGTCGGGGTGGCCGTGTCTGAATTTGTCGGTGTCCAGCTTGAGCGTCCGGCCGACGATCGGCCACGTCGAGGGCGTCGAGGCGGTCGAGGCCGTTGATGACTACAGCCGGCCGACTGACCGACCCCGTCGAGATCCGAGCATGCTTCGAACAGGCGATGCTCGATCGGCCGGAGAAACTTCAGCGGCATACGCGTCGGGTGGTCAAGGGTGCGTTGCGTCTCGCCGCCGTGCATGAGCTGGACCGCGACATCTGCTCGGCATCCGCTGCAGGTCACGACCTGTTTCGGCACTGCGGCGACGCCGAACTCATCGCTCTGGCTCGCCACTACCGCGTGCCCATCACCGAAGACGAAGAGGCGGCGCCGATCATTCTTCACGGACCCTTGGCCGCTGCCTACGCCCGTGATGTCATCGAAGTTCAGCACGGCGAAATTCTCGACGCGATCGCCTTTCACACCACCGCGCATCCGGACTACTCGCCTGAATCGATTGCGATGTTCCTGGCCGACAAGATTGACCCTCGTAAGGTCCGGCGCGATCCTGGTCTGGCCGCGGTCGCTGCGGCGGCCGAGACCGACCTGTACGCGGCAGCGGTGATGTTCCTTGAGCGTCGACTGACCAGTCAACTGAACAGCGGACAACCGTTGCATCCGCTCGCCGTTGCCAGCCGCAACGCGTTCCTGCAGCGCAACCAATGACCACGCAGGACACCCAGGACGACCAACACGATGACGGTGCTGCCGTCGGGCGCGTGATCGACGCCGACGCGACGGAAGTCGACGCCCAGGACCGTGCGCTGCGGCCGACGAGACTGGACGAATTCGTCGGACAATCGGCGGTGCATGAGGCCATCAGGATCGCCGTCGATGCGGCGAAAGGCCGTGACGAAGCGCTCGACCATCTCCTGCTATACGGACCGCCAGGCCTGGGCAAGACCACGCTGGCCCGGATTGTGGCCAGGGAACTGGGAGTCAACCTGCGGCCGACCAGCGGCCCCGCGATTCAGCGCGCCGGCGACATCGCCGCAATCCTCACCACCATGCAGACGCACGACGTCCTGTTCATCGACGAGATTCACCGCGTGCCGCGCTCAGCCGAGGAAGTCCTGTATTCGGCCATGGAAGACTTCCAGCTCTTCATGATGATCGGCAGCGGGCCGGCAGCGCGCAGCGTGCAGCTCTCGGTCAAACCATTCACGTTGATCGGTGCGACGACCCGCTATGCGATGATCTCGCCACCGCTCCGCGACCGCTTTGGCATGGTCCAGCGACTGGACTTCTACTCGACGCCCGAGCTGGAACAGGTCATCGTCCGCTCAGCCGAAGCGCTGGAGGTCGAACTGGAACCTGCCGGCGCCAGGACGCTGGCAGAACGCGCTCGAGGGACGCCACGAATCGCCAACAGACTGCTGCGACGCGTTCGGGACTTTGCCGAGGTCCGCGCCGATGGCGTGATCACTTCAGCTGTGGCCGACGAGGCGCTGCGTGGGCTCCGAGTTGACGAACTCGGCCTCGACGAGCACGACCGAGGTCTGCTGCGCGCCTTGATCGAAGGCTTCAACGGAGGCCCGGTCGGCCTGGACACGCTTGCGGCTGCCGTCGCTGAGGACGCCGACACCGTGATGGACGTCTACGAGCCGTACCTCATCCAACTGGGATTTCTGGCGCGCACGCCGAGAGGTCGAGTCGCGATGCCCGCGGCGTGGAGTCATCTCGGGCTGACGCCGCAGGAATCCTCTCCAGACCAGGGAGCACTCTTCGAAGCTGGCTCTGGCTAAGACCAGCCTTGAGCTATCCCTTGCACTGACCCCGCACGAGACATCTATTCCGAGATACCTGCGCTCTGTCGCGGCAAGCGCGGGTATCACGGACCGGTTCGTACGAACTTGGCTCTCGTTCGAACGATTTCACAAGGGGAAAGAAGGGGCAAGAAGGGGAACACTCAGTCGAGCGCCAGCGCCGGCTCGTTCTTCTCAGCCGAGGCACCTGTCCCGTTTGTGCCGTTGCGCCCATTTGAACTGGTACGCTCGCGCATGCGATCGAGCACGGCGAGTGCGGCATCCTCGTCGAATTCCACTGATTCTTGAGCTGCGTACATCATTCGGTAGAGCTTGGCGTAATGGCCGTCCAGCTCCAATAGCTCATCGTGCGAACCCTGTTCGAGAATCCGCCCGTACTCCAGCACAATGATCCGGTCCACGGCGCGGATTGTCGAGAGCCGGTGCGCGATCACGAACGCGGTTCGTCCCCGCATGACGCGCGCGATCGCTTCCTGGATCAATGCCTCGGTCTGTGAATCAACATTCGCTGTGGCTTCGTCAAGGATCAGGATGCGCGGGTCGCTCAAGATCGCGCGCGCAAACGCGACAAGCTGGCGCTGTCCAATCGACAGGTTCTGCGCTCGCTCCGCCAGCGGTGTGTCGTAGCTCTCGGACAGACGCTCGATCCATTGGTCGGCGCCAACAACTTTCGCCGCAGCGATCGCTTGTTCGCGCGTTGCTTCGAGATTGCCGTACATGATGTTGTCGAGCACTGTGCCCGAGAACAGGAACGGGTCCTGCAAGACCACGCCCACACGCGGTACCAACGACGCTCGAGTGACCTCACGCACGTCGTGCCCGTCGATTCGGACTGCACCCTCAGTCACTTCGTAGTTGCGAGTGATCAACGAGGTGATGGACGTCTTGCCTGCGCCGGTCTCGCCGACCAGCGCCACCGTTTCACCCGGCTGCACTTCCAGGTCAAGGTCGAACAGGACTCGAACACCATCGACGTATTCCAGGGAGACGTTGTCGAAGTGCACGTGACCGGTGACATCAGTCAGGTCTTTCGCTTCGGAGGAGTCCTCGATCTCGGGCTCGGTGTCCAGCACTTCAAACACGCGCTCGGCGCCAGCCATCGCGCGCTGGAACATCGTGTACTGCAGCACGAGGTCGCGGACCGGGTCGAAGAAGCGCTGAATTCCGATCGCAAAGGCGACGATGCTGGCGATCCCGGCTGCCTCGGTCAACGTGCCGTTGCTCAGTCGAGCCACAGCAATCGCGATGATGATTGCCGTCGCCACGGCAATCAGGATCTCGACCAGGGGCATGATCGCTGCCGAGAGCAGCCCGGCGCGGCGGGTCGCGCGCAAGTTCCAGTTGTTGATCCGGTCGAATCGGCGAGCGTTCTCTGACTCGCGGTTCAGGCTCTGAACCACGCGAACACCGTTCAGGTCTTCGTTCAGCGTCGAGTTCACTGCCGCAATCGCGACGCGCGTCTCGAGGAATGCCTTGCGAGCCCGTTTGCTCCACAGCGCCATCGCCACCACCAGGATCGGCAGCACCGCAAACGCGCCAAGCGCGAGCTGCCAGTCGATGATGAGGAACACCGCCATGATGATCACGAGCCCGAAAATGTCGCCGATCACCGTCAGCACGCCTGACGTCAGCATTTCCTGCAGCACCTGCACATCGGACGTGACGCGCGACATGATCGCGCCAACTTCGCCACGGTCGTAGAACCGGTGCTCGAGGCGCATCAGGTGATCAAAAACATCCTGCCGCATCTGGCGCAAAATGGGATGCCCAATGTTGGCCATCAACCATTGGCGCACAAATTCGCTGGCCCACGAGACCAGAACGATCACGCCGAAGGCAATCCCGATCGTGTCCAACTCAGAGGCCACGCCGTTGTCCAGAGCGCCCTGCATCGCCTGGTAGACGACGAACACCTGGACGTTGAGTGCCATCGCGAAAATGATGTTGGCAAAGATCGCCGCCGCCAGGCGCTTCTTGTGTGGGCCGATATAGCGGCCAAAGCGGCGCACCAGTCTCGGGTTGTAGAGCGATCCGTATTCCTTGTCCCAACCGTCAGCCATCGATGCCGATGAAGCCCAGGCGCTGCGCGGACCATGTCCGCCACCGCCCAGATTGGACGTCCAGCCGCCGGCCATACCGCCGCCCATCATGCCCATCTCAGCCGCTCCCGCCCGCTACTGCTGCGGCTTCCATCGGAGACGCCTGTGACGACTCCTGGTCGCGCAGCTCCAGCTCATAGATTTCGCGGTACAGGCCGCCCTGAGCGAGCAATTCGTCATGCTTGCCCTGCTGGACGATCTGACCCTTATCGAGAACGAGAATCTGATCCGCTTCGCGCAGTGAACGCAGCCGGTGCGCAATCACGAACGTCGTTCGCCCACGCATCAGCGCAGCCATGGCCTGCTGGATTTCAAACTCGGTCGCCGCATCCACCGACGAGGTGGAGTCGTCGAAAATCAACACACGAGGGTCCATCAACAACGCGCGAGCAATCGCAATCCGCTGCTTCTGGCCGCCCGAGAAGTTTGCCCCACGCTCACCGACCCAGGTGTCGTACTTCTCCGGCAATCGGTTGATGAAGTGATGAATCCGGGCCAGCTTGGCTGCGGCTTCGATTTCTTCATCGGTTGCGTCGGGCCGACCGTAGGCGATGTTCTCCTTCAGCGTGGCGGCAAAGAGGAATACTTCCTGCTGCACAATCGCCACCTGCTGGCGCAGCGCTTCCAGTGGCCAGTCGCGGACATCCTGTCCATCAAACGTGACCCGACCGGCGCTCACGTCGTAGAACCGGGGAATCAGATTGACCACCGTCGATTTGCCACTGCCCGTCAGTCCAAGCAAGGCGATCAGCTCGCCCGGCTTGGCTTCGAAGTCGATCCCGCCCAGCACAGGAGAACGCGGGTCATAGGCGAAACTCACTTGATCAAACTTGACGTGTCCCTGCGGCTGTGCCGGAGCGACGGCATCCGGGTTGTCCTGCACTTCTGATTCCTGGTCCAGAATCTCGAAGATGCGCACGCCGGCTGTCGCCGCGCGCGGGACCATCATCACCATCCAGCCGAGGCCGCGAATTGGCATCTGCAGGATGGTCAGGAACATCAGGAACATCGTCAGTTCGCCGACGCTGAAGTTACCGGCCACGACCTCGCGGCCGCCGTACCAAACCGTGAGCACGATCGTGATTGCGCCCAGCGCCGTCATCAGCGGCATGTTGACTGCTTGCACCATCGACGCGTCGTACGAGCGTTGTTGTAGCCAACCAGCCGTGCGGCCGAACTTTTGTCCCTCAAACTCCGAGCGTCCAAACGCCTTGACCACGCGGATGCCGGAGAGTGCTTCCTGCAAGACGGTGCCGAGCTGCGCCTGCGACTCCTGCACGTCATTCCAGATCGGGCGCAGGCGTCGGGCGATCACTGCCGAGCGGATGGAGATGATAATCATGATCGCCCAGACCATGAGCGCCAACGGCCAGTTGATCGACAACATGATGATCAGCGTTGCAACACCCAACACCACGGTGAAGGTCAGCTGCACGCCGCCGAAGTTGATGAACATCCGCACCACTTCCACGTCCTGGGTCGCGCGGACCATGATCTGGCCCGTCTCTGCGCCGTCGTGGAAGCGGAACGAGAGCGTCTGCAGACGCTGGTAGATGGCGTTGCGCAGGTCATAGGCAACCGTCTGGCCAACCCATTCGGCCAGGTATCGCTGGATAAACATGGTGGTGCCGCGCAGCAAGGCAGCGCCGACGAGCGCAACGCCTGCGACCGCGACTAACCAACCGGTGATCGCCACCTGAGTCTGTCCGTCGACGATCTCAGTCGAAATCGCTGTGTCAACGGCGAACTGCAACAGCCACGGTGTCGCGATCGCGAACGCGGCGGTCGCCAGGATCGCGATGGCCGTAATCGTCAGGCCCTTCCAATACGGCAGGGCAAAGCGCATCACGCGCCCGATCACCAGAATTGAGATCGGTAGCCGCCACTTGCGGCCGGGTTGGACATCTGCTGTCAAGGCGGTCAACTTCGGCTCCCGACCGGGCGGTCTGCTGTCATCGCCCTGGCGTCGGCTCGCCGTTGAAACTGAGTCATACGTCAACAGCAGTATAGTGGCGCTCTGGTTCTGGGATAGCCGGCGACACCCTGCTGGTTAACTCTGACGCATTTCCCATGCGCTCGATCCGGGCCAATAGCGCTGCGCCCAACCGCCTCCGACACGGGCTCGACATGCTCCTGCTCCGCCCAATGACGCTCAACGATGTCGATGAAGTGACCGCCCTGGATCAACGCGCGTTCGGTGAATCCGGCTGGAGCCCACGACATTTCGTTGGTGAAATCAGTGACTCGCCGATCAGCATCTTCTATGTCCTGACGGATTCCGCCGGCTCCGATGCGGCCTTGCTGGGCTACCTCGGAACCTGGCACATCGTCGATCAACTGCAGCTCTGTACGTTCGCCGTCGATCCCGGACGGCACGGTCTGGGACTCGGCGCCATCCTGCTCAGTTGCGTCTTCCGACTGGCGCAGCGATTGGAATGCGAGGTCATTCAGCTTGAGGTTCGAGAGTCCAACGTCGCCGCCCGAACCCTGTACCGCACTCGAGGCTTTCAGGAAGAAGCCGTGCGCCGCAATCTCTACTCCAAGCCGACCGAGGACGGGATCCTGATGAGCATCGAAACGCCGACGGATTCATTCCCTGGCGCAATCGACGACGCAGGCCTCAAACAGCCCCAACCGATCGAACTGTATTGGAACGACCGAGCCGGCGCTGCCCTAGAACGTTGGCCCTGACTGAACACTCGCAACCCTGCGATACACTTTGCGGCATGAACCTGAACGAACAAATTGACCAGCTGCTTGAGCGCTCCCGCTACATCCGTGCCATCGGTCCGACCACCGAAGACTTCATGCGCTGGCGCGATTCCACCGAGGAACTGCTGTCCGACGCCGTCGGCGAAGATCATCCGGTCATGGCCAACTACCGCGAAGCCATCGGCCCGCGAGAATCGCTCGACGCTGAGGGGCTGCAGATCCACGGACCCTTCGGCATGGCACCAAGGCTGATCGCCGCTGAGGACGTGCTGCGCTCGCTCGTCAGCTAAATCCGGCGTCACTCAACCCAGCGCATCGAGTCAGCGCTTCGAGCCGGCGCTTCAAGCCGCTCAGACTGCAGCCGCTGCCTTCTTCTCAACCACCGACGCGACTAACTGCGCCGCCTGCACGTAGGTCAGATGCGTTGTGTTGATCACCATGTCGTAGTGCAGCGGCGACCAGACATCGACCTGCCAGAACTTGCGGTGAAACTCGGCGCGGCCCTTGTTGAACTCCTCGATCCGGCGGGATGCGGCGATCTCGTCGATGCCCTCCCACTCCTGCACGCGAGCCAGCGCAACCTCCGGATCAGCGACAAGTTGCACATGCGTGGCATCGGGAACGCCGCGCAGGATCATCTGGCTGCCTCGGCCGATGATCACGACATTCCCGCGCTGCGCGATCGACTCGATGATCTGCGATGTCGTCGCCAAGATGGCGCGGTCATCGACCACGCCTGATCCGCTGTCGGTCAGCTCCTGATAGCTCTGCGAGAGCATCAGCTCCAGATTGCCGGAGCCGAGCATCGGATCGATCGCGCCGCCGGCGGCCGAACGCTCCAGTGCGCGCTGCAGGAAATGGCCCAGCCGAGCCCGCAACGAGTCGGTGCGCTCATCCTTCTCGGCGACCTCCGAGACGGTCCGCCCCAGTTGGCGCGATGCGTCGACCAACACGGTTTGATCGATGTACTCGAGCCCCAGATCGCGACTCAAACGCCGCGAAACATCACGCGCTCCTGCGCCGTACTGGCTGGAAACAGTCACGACTGGCATTGGACACCTCCCGAGCTGCCTCGAATGTCCGCTCAGAGTACTCCAACAACACCGAAACTGACGCCTGAACGACTAGAAGTCCGCCATCATTGATCCCAATGGCAGAGACCGTCTGAGCGACCAGCCCATCGGGCCTTCCGACTGCTCGACGGCGTCAAACACGCCCACGTGGGTGACTACCAGGAAGTAGCGCTGAGCCGACAGTGCATCCGCCGCCGACAACGCCTCGGCCTCGCGGCGGAACCGACCCACTGTGAGCGCGGTGCGCTCAAGCGGCGAGCGCGAGCGAATCAGCGCATTCGGCGTCTGCTCGGGATACAGATCGCGATACACAATCGAAGAGATCCTCTGCGCGTCATCAGCGCCCTGCTCGGCGACCATCTGCAGCAAATGTTCGCCATCGTCGTACCACGACTGCGGGGCGCCCAGCTCCAGCATGAACGGATGAAACAGACCGAGGATGATCTCCAGCATCTGCTGCAGGTCTTCCAGCCCGTAGTGATCGTCGAACTGGTCCGTCACCGGGATATGCGGCGGCGTGGCATCAACCTGCTCACGGTCATACAGGGCTCGAACCAGGTCAATCTGGGTACGAGCCTGCTCGTCGGGCACCAGAGCCAACATCCGCTGAACCATGCATTCAGGTTAAACCACAATGGCTCCTCCGCCATCTCGACGGAGGAGCCATCTGTGGCCGATGCCATTACCGATGAGAACTGCCGATGACAAATGCCGCGTCAGAAGTTAGCCCCCATCCTCGTAGACCTCGACAACCTCGGCGACCGCCTCACTGACGGCGCCCGTGTTGATTGTGATGCGCTGCGACTCTGCCTCCTCCGACTTCGGCAGCGACAACTCCAGGACGCCGTTGGCCAGGTGGGCGGCGATCTTCGAAGCGTCGTACGACGGGTCCAGGCGGAAACTGCGCGAGAGCACGGTGCGCGTGACCTCGCGCCGACGGTACTTGCGGTCCTCGCCTGTTCCCTTCTCCGACTCCTCGTCGGATGATCGCTCGGCGTGAATGCGCAGTTGGCCGTCATCGACGGTCACCGAGAGCTCATCTTCCTTGAAGCCCGGCACCCAGGCCTCGATACCAACGCCCTCGTCTGTGTCATAGACGTTCACGGGCAGCGCCCACTTCGAGGTCGGCGCCGGCACCGAGACTCGCCCCGGGCGACGGCCGAACGCGCTGGGGAACTGGCCCGAGAACAGGCTGTCGAACTCGGCAAATGGATCGCGAATCAGAATCTTGCTCATCATTCGTCCCTTTCTGAGCTGCTCTTACCGGATCAAGTCGCTCTTGATCCTACCTACTGATGAAACCTTATATATCAGCACTCAACTTTGCAAATTCCGACATTGTCTTCTGTGACCTATGCCTCACGTCCTGACATATTCTCTGATAGCCTGGCTATCAAGAACGGAGTCTGCGATGCCCGGTGATTTCTACCAGATCCTCGGCGTGTCTCGCGACGCCTCAGATCGCGACATCACTTCCGCTTATCGCAAGCTCGCACGCCAGTACCACCCCGATGTCAACAGTGGTGACCGCGACGCCGAAGCACGGTTCAAAGAAGTCAACGCCGCGCACGACGTCCTCTCCGACGCGAAGAAACGCGACGCGTACAACAGGTGGGGCGATCAGTGGGAGCACGCGGAGCAGCTCGAACAAATGCAGCGGCAGCGCGGCGGACCGGGCGGGTTCGGCGGACCGGGCGGCTTTGGCGGCTTCGGTGGATTCGGCGGCGGCCAGCCCTTCGGCAGCCAACGCGGGGGCGGCCAACATGGTGGCGGACAACGCGGAAACATCCAATTCGACTTCGGCGAACAGTTCGGTGACGCCGGCGACCTTGGCGATCTGTTCGGCAATCTGTTCGGCGCCCGCGGCGGTCAGGGTGGCGCGAGAACCCCGCAGGCGCCTGCCCGAGGTCGAGACGTCGAGCACAACCTCACCGTCTCCCTGCGCGAAGCCTTCCGAGGCACCACCAGAACCGTGCAGCGCGGCGCCGGCGGATCACGCATTGAAGTCACCATCCCACCGGGCGTCGACTCCGGCTCGCGGATCAAGATTTCCGGCAAGGGCGAAGACTCTGCCTACGGTCCGCAGGGTCAGTCCGGCGACCTCTATCTCGTGATCAGTGTCGACACCGATCCAGTCTTCGAACGCCGAGGCGATGACGTCCACGTCTTCGTCGACGTACCGGTCACGACTGCCGCGCTGGGCGGCGAAGCTGTTGTCCGATCGCTCAGCGGCAGCGGCGGACTGGCGCTGAGAATTCCTGCCGGGACACAGAACGGCCGCGTCTTCCGGCTCGGCGGACAGGGCATGCCGCGCTTCAAGCGTGACGGTCGCGGCGACATCCTCGCAGAAGTCTCGCTGCAACTGCCAGAGCAACTCACGACCGAACAGATCGACCTCTTCAGACAACTCCGCGACCTCGATGACCTCGATGACCTCGATGACAAGGCCGAGCCCAACGAGGAAGGTGAAGCCTCGTGACCGACCAACCCGTCTACACGATTCGCATCGCCGCCCAATTGGTCGGTGTGCACCAGCAAACACTGCGTACTTACGAGCGTGAAGGTCTACTCATTCCCGCCCGCACGTCGGGCCGCCAACGTCTCTACAGCCAGGCCGACATCGAGCGACTGCTGATGATTCGCCGGTTGATCGACGAACTCGGCGTCAACCTCGCCGGCGCCGACATCATCCTGCGACTGCGACAACAGATCGACGAACTGCAGACGGAAAACCGACAACTCAAGCGGGAAATCCAGCGTCACCGCGACCAGCAACTCCCGGTTGTGCCCTTCCAACGTGAGCAACATCAGGGAACGGAGCGACGACGATGATGCGACGAGACCGATTCACCAACCAGGCCCAACAACTGCTCGAAGCCTCCCAAAACCTCGTCCGCGAAAAGCGGCACGCTCAGTGGGACGTTGAGCACCTGCTCGCCAGTATCGCCCGCGTCGAGGACGGACTCGCCAACGACCTGCTCAACGCGCTCAATGTCGACCGCGCCCGGCTCCGCGCCGACGCCGACACCGTGATCGATGCCGCGCCGCGACTCAGCTACGACGTGGTCCAACTCACCGTCACGCCGCGCGTCGTTCAGCTGCTCGAGCGAGCCAACGTCGAAGCCGAGCGACTCAACGACGAATACGTCGGTGTGGAACACATCCTGATCGCACTGACCGGTGACTCGGGCGGCCCCGCCACGCAGATCATCCGCTCCCACGGGATCTCCGCCGAGCGCCTCTACAAGGCCCTCCAGCAGATCCGCGGCTCTCGCCGGGTTGATCAGCCCGACGCCGAGTCCCATTACGACGCTCTCAACCGCTACGCGACCGATGTCACTCGGCTCGCTGCCGAGGGCAAACTCGATCCTGTGATCGGACGCGACATCGAAATCCGGCGCGTCTTGCAAATCCTCAACCGGCGGACCAAGAACAACCCGGTCATCATCGGCGAGGCTGGTGTCGGCAAGACCGCCATCGCCGAGGCCCTCGCCCAGCGCATGTCCGCCGACGACGTGCCAGAGAATCTGAGCGGCAAGCGGCTGATGTCCCTCGACATGGGTGTCCTGCTCGCGGGCGCCAAGTTCCGTGGAGAATTCGAGGAACGCCTCAAGTCCGTCATCGATGAAGTGCGCGAATCCGAAGGCGACGTCATCCTCTTCATCGACGAGCTGCACACCGTCGTCGGCGCCGGTGCAGCGGAAGGCGCGATCGACGCCGCCAACATGCTCAAACCACCCCTGGCCCGAGGCGAACTACACGTCGTTGGAGCGACCACCCTCGACGAATACCGTCGCCACATCGAGAAAGACGCCGCGCTCGAACGACGCTTCGCGCCCGTCTACCTCGAGGAACCGTCAACCGAGGACGCCATCGCCATCCTGTCCACGCTCAAGCCGCGCTACGAGTCGCACCATGGAGTCACAATCAGCGAGGACGCGATCGACGCCGCCGTGCGACTCTCCCAGCGCTACCTGACCGAGCGCCACCTGCCCGACAAAGCCATCGACCTGATCGACGAAGCCGCCTCACGACTCGTAATCGATAACCAGTCGCCGCCGGCGCGTGTGGTCGACCTGCGCCGCCGAGTCGACGAACTCAGGCAGGAGCAGGAGGCCGCCGCCCAGCGCGAGGATTACGAGACCGCCGCCCGAATCAAACAGGAGCTCATCGCCATCCAGGACGAAGTCCAGGCCAGCCGCGACCACTGGAACGCCGAGCACACCGAGCAAGACACCGTCTACGAACGGGACATCGCCGAACTCGTCGGCGACATGACCGGCATTCCCGTCAGTCGCATGCTCGCCGACGACGAAGCGCGGCTGCTCAGAATCGAAGAAGAACTGCACGACCGGGTGATCGGCCAGTCCGACGCGGTCACCGTGGTCTCCGACGCCATCCGACGCGCCCGAGCTGGACTCAAGGATCCCACCCGGCCGGTCGGCTCGTTCATCTTCGTCGGACCCACCGGCGTCGGCAAGACTGAACTGGCCAAGGCTCTGGCCGAATACCTCTTCGACTCCGAAGATGCCCTCGTCCGGCTCGACATGTCCGAGTACCAGGAGCGTCACACCGTCAGCCGCATCGTCGGCGCTCCTCCCGGCTACGTCGGCTACGACGACGGCGGCGGACTGACCGAACTGATCCGACGGAGACCGTTCCGCGTCGTCCTGCTGGACGAGATCGAGAAGGCCCACCCCGATGTCTTCAACTTGCTCCTCCAGGTGCTCGATGACGGCCGGATTACCGACGGCCAGGGACGCACCGTCGACTTCCGCAATACGGTCGTGATCATGACCAGCAACCTTGGTACCAGCGCGCGACCCACCAACAATCTCGGCTTCGCCGGCTCGCATGACGAGCGAGCGCGTGACTCCGAACGCGCCCTGCGAGACTTCTTCCGCCCCGAGTTTCTCAACCGCGTCGACGAGATCGTCGTCTTCGACCCGCTCAGCGAGAACGAACTGCTCGAGATCGTTGACCTGATCGCTAACGAGGAACGAAGCCGCCTCGCCGATAGCGGCCGAGACATCGAACTCACAGAATCAGCACGCCGACAACTCGCCAAAGATGGCTACGACCCTGCCTTCGGGGCTCGCCCGCTGCGCCGAGTCTTCCAGAGACGAATCGAAAACCCGCTCAGCAAACTCCTGATCGCCGGCGAGTTCCCGGAAGGGGTGACCATCGTCGTCGACCACACCCAGAACGACTACACCTTCGAGGCCAAGACGGCAGAACTCGCCGCAGCGACCTGAGCCTCAACTGCATGCTCCGTCCCCGCTTCACGCGAAACATGCCTCGCCACCTGACCTCGACTGGTCGATTGCGCCAAGGGCATTCCCGACGGGCAGCACATATACACTCAGAACGACATCAACCAACAGGAGGCCCAATGACCACCTTGACCGCTCCTGCGACTGAAACGCTGCTCTATGAAGAGCGCGGACATATCGCGATCATCACCCTGAACCGACCGGAACGACTCAACGCGATCACTGGCGAGATGCTTGAGGCTCTTTCCGCCCAGCTCATCGCCTGCCAGCGCGAGCCGGACATTCGCGTCATTGTCCTGACCGGATCCGGCCGCGGCTTCTGCTCAGGTCTCGACCTCGTCGACCAGCAGCAGCGCCTCCAGGGTGACGGCGACAGCAACATTGGCGCGCCCGGCTACTCGCTGTTCGACCTGCGCGACGCCCCACCGGTCGTGCTGCAGAAGATGGATAAGCCGGTGATCTGCGCGCTCAACGGCGCGGCCGCCGGCTACGGCATGGACATGGCTCTGTTGGCCGACATCCGTGTCGCCTCCGACCGTGCCAAGATGGGCGCAGTCTTCGCCCGTCGAGGCGTCCTGCCCGAGTCTGGCGGCACCTGGATTCTGCCGCGCCTGCTCGGCTGGGCGCGAGCCGCTGAGGTCGCCTTCCGCGGCCGCGTGCTCGACGCTCAGGAATCACTCGACGTTGGTCTGGTCAACGAGGTGGTCGATCACGACGATCTGATGACCCGCACCATGGAGCTGGCCGAAGAGATCGCCGCCAATGCCCCACTCTCCGTCCAGGCCACCAAGCGCATGATGCGCCTCGGCATGGATGAGCCCTTCGAGGCCGCGGTTGACCACATCTACCTCCAGCTTCTGCCACTCTTCCGCTCCGACGACTTCAAAGAAGGCGTTCGCTCTTTCATGGAGAAGCGCGACCCGAATTTCCAAGGGCGCTAGCCATGCCACAGCGAACGATCTCCCAGGATGAACTGAGCCGTGTCTCGAGCTACCTCAACGGACAGGGGCAGAAGTACCGCTGGGTCGAGCTGTGGCCGCGGGTTGTGACGGCTCGCGTTGAGTTGCTCGACACCTTCCGCGGTGTCAGCGCCGAGCAGGCCGCCTGGAAGCCGGCACCCGAGGACTGGAGCATCGAAGAGGTCGCGCAGCACGTCCTCGACGGAACACGCAACTGCGCTACGTTGGTGACTGCGCTCTCGAACGGGCGCGATCCTGAAGCCGAGCCGCAGGGCATCGGCGCGATCGATCCGGCCCAGCGTGCTGCCGATCTGCCCTTCTCTGATCTCGTCCTCGAGCTTCACGAGAATGCCCGCGCCTTCGCTAACGTGATCGAGGGGCTTCCCGAGCCGCCGCAGTTCGAGCCGACCTCGGCGCATCCGTTCTTCGGCGATCTGCACGGTCGCGCGTGGTACCTCTTCCAGCGCGTCCACGACCTCGACCACGTCGGCCAGATCAACGCCATCAAAGAGACCGAGGGATATCCGGCATGACCCGCGCTCCTCTCAAAGTCGCGATCGGTTTCCACCGCGACGGCGTCAACGACTGGGATTCGGCGGTCCGTTTCGCCCAAGCAGCTGAGCGGCTCGGCGTCGACTCGATCTGGTCTGCCGAAGCTTGGGGGCACGACGGCATCACGCCACTCGCCTATCTCGCTGGCAAGACCGAGACGATCAAGCTCGGCACCGGCATCATCCAGGGCGGGACGCGCACCCCGGCACTCGTCGGCATGACCGCAATGAGCCTGCAATCGATGACGGGCGGACGGTTCATGCTCGGGCTCGGCACCTCGGGACCACAGGTCGTCGAGGGTTGGCACGGCGTCCCCTTCGCCGGCGCCGTGAGCCGGATGCGAGAGACGACTGAGATCGTCCGCATGATCTGCAACGGCGAGCGCGTCGTGTACGAGGGACAGCACTACACGCTGCCCCTGCCCGGCGGACAGGGCAAAGCGCTCCGCTCTGGGTCACCCCCGGTGGCCCCGCCACCGGTCTACTTCGCCTCGTTGGGACCGAACAGCCTGCGAATCTGCGGCGCCGTCGCTGATGGTTGGCTCGGCACCTCCTTCATTCCCGAGACCGCCGACGTCTTCTTCGACGACATTCGCGCCGGCGCTGAGTCTGTCGGACGCAACTTTGACGACATCGACCTGGAAGCCGCCGCCGGCGTCGAGTTCACCGACGACGTCGAAGCCGCTGCCGCTCGACACGCGCGCGGCATCGCCTTCACGCTCGGCGCGATGGGATCCGCCACGACCAACTTCTACAACGACGCATTCTGTCGACAGGGCTGGGCCGACGCCGCCAAAGAAGTGCAACGACTCTGGATCGAGGGCGACCGCGAGCTCGCGCGCGAGCGTGTTCCGGTTGAGCTCGCTCACAAGGTCAATCTGCTTGGCAACGATGTCGAAATCCTGGACCGACTCCGCGTCTACCGCGACGCCGGGGTCAACACGCTCCGCGCTGGCATCGCGGGCGACACCGTGCAAGAGCGCATCGAGAACCTCGAGCGGTTCATGGGCATCGTCAATCAGCTCAACGCCGAGGCATAATCTCTTCGTAGCCCGGCTCGCCCTCGGTCACGTGAATCCAGCTATTGGCTGCTACGCCGTTCAGCGTGGTGACTATTCCACTTGCCGGCCAGCGGATAATCACATCGGCCGTGTCCGCATCGGACAGGCCGAAGTGAAGCGCATCTTCACTCTGGCCCAGGAAGTGGCTGGAGACGCCCATCTGCCGAATCTGCTCCGGAAGTCCTGAGGCGTTGACCGCGACCTCTGCGCCATACCCCTGTCGATTGCTCGTCGTCCCCTCAAGCGAAATCCGCAGCCAGCTTCCCGCGCCTCGCGACTGATTCTTGTAGAAGATTGGTACTGATGCGTTGGTGACCACGAACACGTCCAGGTCGCCATCGCTATCAGCGTCAAAGACCAACAGCCCTTTGCCATCGGCGATGTCATTCAGTCCGACATCAGTGCTTCGGCCTTGGAACCGCCCCGACCCGTCGTTCTCCCAGAAGCGCATCGCATCGGCGTCAAAGCCGGGCATCATTTCCATGCCGTTAGTCATGGTCAAATCGAGGTCACCATCATTGTCGGCATCAAAGAACGCTGCACCCCAGCCCCAGGATCCGTTGCGGACGCCAGCACGATCTGTCGCATCGGTAAACCGACGATCACCATCATTGCGATACAACCGATTCCCATCGCGCAAACCCTGTTCACCCGATCCGGGACTGCCGCTGCGGAAGGAGAACACCGAGGTCACGAACCAGTCCAGATCGCCGTCGGCGTCATAATCGCCAAACGTGGTGCCCATCGCATTCTGAGCAGTGCCAACACGTGCATCCAGCGTGCCGTCCGAGAACGTGCCGTCACCGTTATTCCAGAACAGTCGGCTTGTACCAAAGTCCGACGCCACTGCCAGCTCCGGCCAGCCGTCGCCGTCGAGATCGACAAATGTCGAGCCAAACGCAAACGTTCCCTCAGTCAATTGCTGTTGCGTCTGCGAAACCACTTGATCCATCGCCACACCCGCCGCCTCAGTCACATCCTCAAAGAATCCCGGGGCTTCCGCGCCCCGGTTGCGCAGCAAGCGCACACCTGCGGTCGCCTCACCGACCAGTTGCGAGGGCCGCCACTCGGTCACGTGCAAGTCGAGGAATCCGTCGCGATCATAATCGCCGAACGAGGCCGAAAATCCGATCCGCCGATCGCCGGTCTCGACCGCTGTCCCCCGTTCGATCGCCTCTTCCGAGAACTCACCGCCCTGATTGATGAACAGATAGTGACGCGTGTCGCCAACCGTGGTGATGAACAGGTCGAGATCGCCGTCATTGTCGATGTCGCCCCACAGCGCGCCGTTCGAGGCCAGGTCCCAGTCGCCAAGCCCCACTTCTGCCGAGACCTCCTCAAACTGGCCGTCGCCACGATTTCGATAGAGCAGGTCATGTCCGTCGAGCCGCGTCACGATGAGGTCAATGGCCCCGTCACCGTCGAAGTCACCTGCGGCCGCCCCACCGGTCATCCGCTCTGCGTCACACAACGTGCCTTGTTGCTCTGCCTCGGTTTCTCTCGACACGTTGTCAAACAGGCAGTTGCCTGGTTCCCTGGCCACATGCTGGACGTACATCAGCCCCGACGATTCTGTCGCGTCGCGAAACAGCGTCTCCGCAGGCGTCACTGTCGTCACCGCGGCCACAGGAACATCCGAGCGCTCCGGAATGGTGTCCCGGCATGAAGCTGCCAGCATCGCCATGAGCAGCGCCGCAACGAGCAGGCCAGTCACCCGTAACATCGGTATGTCAGATACTGCGTGCACTGCATCAACTCGCTTCATCGGCGGCGTCCAATCCGGAGTTGGAGGGCGCCGCTCAACTTGTCTGAGGATTAGAGGCTAGAGCGAAAGGGTAACGACCATGACCACCAGGCACGACGGCGCACCCCACGGCGGACCGCTCAGCGGCATCCGTGTGCTCGAATTCTCACAGATCATCGCCGGACCGTTCGGCTGCCAGAACCTTGCCGACATGGGCGCCGAAGTGATCAAGGTCGAGCCGCCCGAGGGCGAAGCCTGGCGTCAGTTTTCGCAGTTCATGCCGGGCGAATCGAAGTGGTTTCAGTCACTCAACCGCGGCAAACGCTCACTCGTCCTGGCAATGCGCGACCCAGAGGCGCAAGCCATCGTGCACCAGCTCGTGCCTGACATCGATGTCGTCGTGATCAACTACCGACCCGACGTCGCTGCCCGACTCGGACTCGATTACGACACGCTGCGTGCCATCCGTCCGGATCTGATCTACGTCGACAACACCGCATTTGGCCGTCAAGGACCCTGGGCCCAGCGTCCCGGCTACGACATCGTCGCGCAAGCGGTGACGGGACTGATGGCACTCGATGGCAAGCTCGACGACAACGGCACGGCGCCATCGCCGATCTCGTCGCCGGTTGCCGACTATGGCACGGGCATCGTGATCGCCCTCGGGGTCTGCGCGGCGCTGTTCCATCGCCAACAGACCGGCGAAGGGCAGATGGTCGAGACGACATTGCTCAACACGGCGTTGGCGATGCAGGGCAGCAGCGTGATGCAGCTCGCTGCTGCCGACGAGATTCCGATGGCGAAGATGGCTCAGATTGCCGCACTCCGAGCCGAAGGCGCGCCCTACTCCGAACTGCAGGAGGTCTACAAGGACCGCGGCGCGCAAGGGGCGCTCAACATCTACTACCGCTGCTACGAGACTCGGGATGGCGCGGTCGCGATCGGTGCACTCTCGGCTTCGCTGTGGGAGAAGGTCCGCGCGGCGCTCGAGACCGACTTCCTCGGCTTCGCCGATCCGAACCTCGACCCGACCGATCCCGACCAACTCGCCAGCGCAGTCGCCAGCGTGCGAGAGGTCGAGGCGCACGTTCGCTCGCAGACCACGGCGTACTGGCTCGAGCGATTCGAGGCTCACGGAGTTCCCAGCGGACCGATCCAGTTCCCCGAGGAACTCGCCACCGATCCACAGATCGAGGCCAATGACATGGTCGTCGATCTCAACCACGACCTATCCGGCCCCCAGCGCCAGGTCGGTCCCTTGTTCAAGATGAGCGCCACGCCAACGGCTGCCCAGGGTTCATCGCCACCCCTCGGCCGAGACACCGACGACATCGTCGCAAGCGCCGGCTACAGCGACGAGGATCTCGAAGACCTACGCTCACGCGGCATCATCGCCTAAGGCGATCGGCGCGTCAGTTGCGATGGAACAGAGTTTCCTTGCTCGAGCGTGTTCACATGGAGCGGTTCAGTCCAGGAGTTCCAGTCATAACCGCGCCAACATGAGATCGTCATACCCGCGCTTGCCGCGGGTATCTCGCTGCACTCAGCCCAACCGTCTGTGCAAACCTCGACGAGATTGCCCCCGCATCAAGTGCGGGGCAGGCTGCGACAAGCGCGGCAATGACGGAATGTTGACTACGCAGATGGCCAATGTGAACACGCGCTAGAGCACGCCTTCCCAGGCGGCGACCTCTTCGGCTCGGAAGTTCTCCTCAATTCTTGCAGAATCTCCCAGCACGACGGTCGGCCTGGTCTCTGCGTCCCATTTGGGCCAAGACAGGTTGTCGGTCGACGGGTCGCCCGAGCGGGCAAACGCGAGCCACGTGTCCATCGTCAACTCGGCCAGTCCGTTTGCCGCGACTCCCTCGCCGGCGAATGCGGCGGCGACCTGGTGAGTGCCGAAGACGAACGGGATGTCCAGCGCGTGGCAGGAACCCAGCGCCCCGTCGAGCATCGGCGACTTCCAGTCGAACAGGTAGCACCAGGTCTGATCGTTGTGCTGTGACTGCGCGTCGAGCAGTCTCTGAGCGGGAATGCGGAACAGCTCGTCGCCCGAAGCGGCCGTCTGAATCTCGTACGGGGTAGCGAGCTCTCCACGAGCTTCGCGGGCCGCTCGATAGATGTCGTACAGCTTGCGACCGTCACCGTGCAGGCCATCCATGATCGCGACCGAGTCCTCCTCGTTCGGCGGCTCGGTCGGCACCATCGCTGTGAACAGCTTGCTCTCTTCGTCCAGGCAACCAATCAGCGCCGAGACGCCTGCCGCCAGGCCCGCGCGCACCGCGTCGATCGGCATTTCGGTGAGGAACTCACCGTCGACGATCGGGCGGAAGGGCATCTCGGGCTGCTTGCCCGCTTCCATTGCGACGTACAACATCTGCTCTTCGAGTTTTGCCTGCGCCGCAAGGATGTCGTCCACCTCCGCTGACTGCAGCGCGTCCGCGTCACTCGGGTCGATGCCCAATTGCTCACAGAACATTTCGCCGTGGATGACCGCCTGCGGATCCTCGATCCCGTGATGGCCCGCGCCCGACTGTGGGATTGCTTTGTGGAACAACCCCGTCGCCTCGGGCGAGCCCATCAGCGACGACACGGACATCCCGCCCGCGGACTCGCCAAAGATCGTGATGTTGCCCGGATCGCCGCCGAAGCTGTCGATGTTGTCACGCACCCAGCGCAGCGCTGCGACCTGGTCGCGCATGCCAAAGTTTGACTCCTCGAGCGCCGGCAAGTGCAGGAAGCCCAGCGCGCCGAGTCGATAGTTGATCGTGACCACAACGACATCGCCTCGCGAAGCGAGCATCGCCCCGTCGTACAGACCATCGCTGCCGGAGCCGAGCGTGAACGCACCACCGTGGATCCAGACCATCACAGGTCGGGCTGCGTCGTCGGTGCCGGGTGTCCACACATTGAGAAACAGACAATCTTCCGACTGTTCCTGCGGCGCCCCACCAACGACGGCCTCCAGCGCCTCGTTCGGAATCTGCGGTGCGATTGGGCGGAATGATTCGCAGTCGAGCACATCATCCCAACCCGGGTGCGGCCGCGCGACGCGGAAGCGCAAATCGCCGACTGGTGGAGCCGCGTAGGGGATGCCGCGGTACACGCTCAATCCGTTCTCGGATGATCCGTGGACTCGTCCCGCTTCAGTTTGAACAATCGCGGCCATATCAGGGCTCCAATCTGGACATTCACCTATTCAGTATCCAGCCTAAAGCTTGCTGACTCAGAAGCCCGTCATTGCCGCGCTTGCCGCGGCAAGCGCGGCAATGACGGCTTCGTATCAGTTGCTGTTGAGCGCTGCCACGCTAAACACCACCCGGAACGGCTTGCAGTAGATGATCACAGAGTGCACGTCGTCGGGAGAGAGGTCGTCGGGCAGCACGTAGTTCTGATTACCGACGTTCCCCTTGAGCCGGGCGAGTTCGATGTAACCAGCGTCGGAGATGTCGCCTCGACCACCTGGATTGGGATGTGGGCTGACGAGGACGAACAGGGCGGGGCCATTGGTCACGCGGAAGTCCTCGAGGCGCAGGACGTGGGAACCGTCTTCAAGCTGGTAGATCGTGGCTGTGCCTTCGCCCTGGTGGAAGGCGTCACCGTCTACGAATGAACCGCTCTTGAGCTGGGACGCAGCGCTCATCGCCTGGGTCATCGATTCTTCGACTTCGATTTCCAGTTTCGATGCGGCGGACATCATGACCCGCGCTTGATCTTCGCTGAGCTCTTCAGGAATGGTGGCGTCGGCGCCGAGCGGGAAGGCTTCATCAACGACGGTGTCAACGAAGAGCGGCCGGATCAGCCATCCGGCCAGTAAGAGCAGTGGGATCGCGGCAGCCACCATGCCAAGTAGCGTGATCCGCCCGTTCCTGGTCGTCCAGAGCCAGTTCAACACTTGCTTCAATAGTCTCATCGCGTCCTCCTCCCGGTTGATTCGTCCGTGTTGGGGCGAGTCGTCTGACCTACCAACCTATATCCGAGAACGTGGTAACGCCGCTTAGAACACACCGTCCCAGACGGCCCGTGCTGTCGCGCGCCATTTGGTTTCGATCCTCGGGTGTGGTCCGAGCATCATTTGCGCCCGCGTATCCGGCTCGTACGGCTGCCACTCCAGCCCTGCGATCGACGGGGTTCCCGTTCGGGCAAACCCGGCCCAGACATCCATCATGGTGTTGGCCAACTCATCCGCCTCGGGACCGCTCCCGGCGAATTCCGGAGCGACCCCATGGTTGCCGAAGGCGAACGGGATATCCAGTGCATGGCAGGAACCAAGCGCGCCGTCATTCATCGGCGACTTCCAGTCGAGTGTGTATCCGTAAGTCGGCGCGCCGCCGCGAGCCCAGGCATCGGCGAATCGTAGCGACGGCATGATCTCTAGGTAGTCACTGGCGATTGCGTCGAGGATCTCGTCGGGGGTGCTAGATTCGTCGCGGTCCGCTCGTGCCGAGCGGTACGACTCGTAGACTCGCTCGGCGCCGCCGGGGATCTGTTCCAGCCGCGCCATCACGTCCGCCTCGCTCAGCGTCTCTGGCGGCATCATGGCTCGGATCAGCTTCATCTCTTCGTCGGGGTTGCCCGACAGCAACGGAATGTCACTGGCGGCGCTCGCGCTGGCAACGCTCGCGAGCGGCGGCTCCGTCAGGAACGCGCCATCGATCGCTGGTCCAAAGGGAAGTCGCACCGACCACATCTCACTCAGATCTTCGAACGCCGCAGCCTCGACAGCGGCCTGAGCGGTGAGCAAGTCTGCAGCCGGCAGACGACGCAGCAGATCGGGATCGGCCTGGTCGATGCCAAGCTGAGCATAGAGTTGCTCGGTCGTCGGCACGGTGCCTTCGAACAGGATCCCGTGGTCTCCGGCGGTGCTCATCCCGATTGCCCGGTGCACCAGGCCCTGAGCCTCGGGCGAAACCAACAGGCAGGCGACGGCTGCTCCACCTGCCGACTCGCCGAAGATTGTCACGTTGTGCGGGTCTCCGCCGAACGCAGAAATATTGTCGCGTACCCAGCGCAGGGCGGCGACCATGTCGCGCATGCCGAAGTTCGTCTCGCCCAACGCCGGCTCAAGCAGGAATCCCATGACGCCGAGTCGATAGTTGATCGTGACGACGACAACATCGCCTTGCCGGGACAGATTCGCCCCTGAGTACATGGGCTCGCTGCCCGATCCGAGCGTGAATGCCCCACCGTAAATCCAGACCATCACCGGACGCGCAGTTTCATCGATCCCCGGAGTCCAGACGTTGAGGAAGAGGCAGTCCTCGCTCTGCGGTTGCGGCACGGAGGGCAGGATGGCATCGAGCGCGTCCATGCCTTCCTGCAGTGGAATCGCTCCAAACTCGGTGGCGTCGCGCAGACCGTCCCAGCCTGGATGAGGCTGCGGCGCGCGGAAGCGCAACTCGCCAACAGGCGGCGCGGCGAATGGGATGCCTCGGAATATGTGCAGTCCGTCCTCAGATAAGCCTTGGATGCGTCCCAGCGTGGTGTCGATGATTGTTGTCATGGTGAGATCCTCTCGCCCAATGTACGGACTTCGCCAGGAAGGCCTCTATTGGTTTGGATGAGGTGGAGCTGGGATCCGGGACCCTCACCCTAGCCCTCTCCCAGGGGGAGAGGGGATCGGAAGGGAGCGGAGGCGGGTTGTCGATGAGGGCCTGTTCACAAGAGGTCGTTCAATCCAAGAGTTCCCGGCATACCCGCGCCAAGAGAAGATCGTCATACCCGCGCTTGCCGCGGGTATCTCGCTGCATTCAGCGCCACTGACTATGCACAACTCGGCGAGATTGCCCCCGCATCAAGTGCAGGGCAGGCTGCGACAAGCGCGGCAATGACGGCACTCTGACTAAACAGCTGACTGAGCAGAAGGCTGATGTGAACACCCCCTAGCCTCAGCTCGGGCAGGCTTCATGGAACGAGCGACCGTGCATCAGGCAGACAACTCTGGCATCGACGGCGCGGCGCTGGACCGGCTCGACCAGTTCCTCCTCTCGCGATACATCGAGCCAGGGCGGATCGCCGGATGTGTGACGCTGGTCGCGCGGCGGGGAGAAATTGCCCACTTTGCGGCGCTCGGCATGATGGATCGTGAGCAGCGCAAGCCAATGTCTGAGGACGCCATCTTCCGCGTCTACTCGATGTCCAAGCCGATCACGTCCGTCGCGATGATGCAGCTCTACGAGCGCGGCCTGTTCCAGCTCAGCGATCCGGTCAGCCGCTTCATCCCGCAGTGGCGCGACTTACAAGTGCTGGCCGGCGGCGATCATCCCGATTACGTGACCAGACCGCCCGACCGTCCAATGACGATGCTCGATCTGCTCTCGCACCAGTCGGGCCTGACATACGGCTTCATAGGCGGACCGGTTGAGACCGGCTACTTTGAGCGGCAGGTGTATCGGGCGGGGACGATGCAGGGACGCGACCTGCAGTCGATGATCGACCGGCTCGCCGCTCTGCCGCTCAAGTTCTCACCCGGCGACCACTGGAACTACGGCCTCTCGACCGATGTCTGCGGGTACCTCGTGCAAGACATCAGCGGTCAGCGATTCGATGAGTATCTCGAGGAGCACATCTTCAAACCGCTAGAGATGGTCGACAGCGGCTTTCATGTCCCTGTCGAGAAACATCATCGCCTGGCAGCCAACTACGAGCTTGATCCCAATGACGAATTGCAGCAGACCGATCTGTTCGGCGCTGGCGAGTTTCTCGAGCCTCCGACGTTCCTCTCCGGCGGCGGGGGTCTGGTCTCGACTGCACAGGACTACTGGCGCTTCTGCCAGATGATGCTCAACGGCGGAGTACTCGACGGGGCGCGAATCCTTGGCCCGAAGAACGTCGAGTTGATGACCATGAATCATCTGCCCGACAACGGTGAACTTTCCGCCTGCGCGCTCGGGACGTGGGCTGAGCCGGCAAACGATGGCATCGGTTTCGGGCTTGGTCTCGCCGTGGCCCTTGATTTGCCGCGTATGCAGAACCTCGGATCCGTCGGCGAATACTGGTGGGAGGGCTCTGCCAGTACGATCTTCTGGATCGATCCGGTCGAGGACATCGTGGTGATATTCATGACTCAGTTCATGCCATCCGACGCATATCCCTTCCGCGATCAGATCAAGCAGATCCTGTATCCGGGACTCATCGACTGAGTCCCGGCTTCCACTGATGCCGAGGTCAGCTCGGCAACCGACGAAAGTGACACAAATCATGACAGCTACAGCCGGCAACACCGGAATCTCGATCGATGCGCTGGCCCGTCTCGACCAACACCTGCTCAGCCGGTACATCCAGCCGGAGAAGATCGCGGGTTGCCTGACCCTGATCTCGCGGCATGGAGAGACCGCCCACCTCTCAGCCATGGGCAGCATGGACCGCGAACGCAACAAGCCGATGGCGACTGACACCATCTTCCGCTTCTACTCGATGACGAAGCCGATCACCTCGGTGGCGCTGATGCAACTACACGAGCAAGGCATGTTTCAGCTCACCGATTCGGTCAGCCGCTACATCCCGCAGTGGCGCGATCTGCAAGTGATGACGGGCGGCGACTGGCCCAACTTTGAGACCCGACCGGCCGATCGTCCGATGTCGATGCGCGACGTGCTCTCGCACCAGAGTGGGCTGACGTACGGCTTCATGGAGGGTCAGCTGGAGCGCGCCTACAACAAGGCCGATGTCTACCAGGCCGGGTCGATGGAAGGTCGCGACCTACAGTCGATGATCGACCGACTGGCTGAGATGCCGCTCAAGTTCTCGCCCGGCGACAACTGGAACTACGGCGTCTCCACCGACGTTTGCGGCTACCTGGTGGAGACGATCTCGGGTCAGCGGTTCGACGAGTACTTGCAAGAGCACATCTTCAATCCCCTGGGCATGGAAGACACCGGCTTCGATGTTCCGATCGAGAAGATCGACCGTTTCGCCGCCAACTATGAGCGCGGCCCAGATCGCAAGCTGCGGTTGCTCGACGATCCTGCGACCAGCAACTACGCCGAACCGCAGACATTCTTCTCCGGTGGCGGTGGCCTGGTCTCGACAGCACACGACTATCACCGCTTCTGCCAGATGTTGCTCAACGGCGGCGAGCTTGATGGCGCCCGTCTGCTCGGTCCCAAGACGATCGAGCTGATGACCATGAATCATCTGCCTGATAGTCAGGACTTGTCAGATCGAGCGCTGGGTACGTTCTCCGAGACCGCCAACGACGGCGTCGGCTTCGGCCTCGGCTTCGCCATGATCGTCGACATCCCCCGAACCCAAAACGTCGGCTCACTCGGCGAGTACTACTGGGGAGGCGCGGCCAGCACGATCTTCTGGATCGACCCGGTCGAAGACATGATCGTCATCTTTCTGACCCAGTTCATGCCCTCGGGCACATTCAACTTCCGAGGCCAGATCAAGCAGATCCTCTACCCGGGACTGTTAGCGTAGTTTCGATCACAACAACTTCTAGACAAGAGCTTCGGAGCCACTACCAATGACGACCTTACGCATCAGGCTGTCGCTGCTCGCGGCCCTGACGTTACTCCTGCTCGGCGGAATCTGGGCGCTCCCTGGCTCCGCCAGCGCCGACACACAAGTGACGACGTCCTTCACCTTTGACTTCAAAGGTCGCCCAATCACCGTCGTCCCGAGCTGGTACAACCCATCGGACTCGAGCCAGGATGGTTCGAAGGCGAATCCGTTCAGCCCGGGATCGGAGATCAAGCTGAGCCTCGTCGCCAGCGGCTTCTCTGGGTTAGACATCACGCGCACCACGTTCTACCCCAATGGACCCGCCGACCTGTTAGGGGCCGCGCTCGGCATGTCAACTGGTGCCGCACACAACATTAACCTTGATCTCAACTGGTCGGACTTCACGCAAAAGATCGCCCCGAATGCGGCGAGGATTCAGCTCAGCACGCCGGCCGGGGCAGGCAATCAGGCGCTCTGGGCATTCCCGGACGCCCGATTCGAGTTCATCCACAATGGCAACTATGCATTCCCGATCAGTGGCTCGTTCTACATCGGCACTCCGCAAAACACGAACATCGGCACCGCCTTCGTCGTGGCGACCGCAACAGAGGTCGCGGTGTCATCGCAGTGTGAGAGCGCCTTAGCCGGGGCAACGGATCAGGTTGATCTGAATCTGACGCTCTCCAGCCACGCTGGTGAGGATCTGCATGACGTCAGCGTTTCTTGGACGATCCGACGTGTACGGCCCACGGCGAGCGGAGGCAGGGGAGTCCTGCTCTCCAACAGTCCGATCAGTTTCGGCACGGTGAAGAATGGCGAGATCAAGCCCGCTACAACACCTGCAGCGAGCTACTGTTTGAAACTGCCGTGGGGTAGCAGGTCTGCAGGAAGGATCGAACTGGGCTGGGGTGCCGTCAACGGTCACGCGATCGTCAACGGCCAGAATCAGGCTCGCAACCCGCGAGGGCTGCACACGCTCAGCGACACCTTCGACATCACCGCACCAATGCCAACCGAGGAAGAACTCCAAGAGCTCAGAGCAGGGGTCGCTGCCGCTCGTGAGGAAGTCGATCAGGCCACGAAGCATCACGACGACGTGTCCGCCAAGCTCGAGAAGCAGCAGACTCGAGCAACCAACCTGTCGGAGCGCTATACCAAAGCTGAGCACGACTATGACCGGGCCCTCGTGAACCGAAACAAGGCCGCCATCGATCATCAGGAAGCCGTCGCGAAGGCGAATCGTTTGGATGATGCTGCGCTCGGGAAGGGCGCGAAGGCGCAGGCCCGCGCTGACGCAGCCGGCGCCGTCGCCGATAAGCGGTTTGACCGTCTGACCAAGCGCGAAGCCGGGCTGCAAGCAGCCACGGTCGCGCGAGATGAGGCGAGGGTGAAGGCTGACCGTGCACTCGACAAGATGAAAGCCACACTTGCCGAACAGGAGGCCGCTGCCAAATCATTGCAGGCTGCCAAGGCGGCGCTGCAAACCGCCGAGAACGCCCTGCCGTAACGCTCTCACATTGGAAACGACGCCTCGTCCTCGAACAAGCCGACTCTCCTGGCGCGAGCTGGATGTTCAGCGGGCTAGACTGCGCCTCTACGAGCGCGCCCCGACGACAAGGCCCATCCCGTGACCCAGATTCCTGACTCATTACCCACCTACGACCAGCTCCCCTACAAACCGGGCAATCCAGCCAAGACAGCTTGGGGCTTGTTTGGTGATGATGACCAGGTTGGCATGTTCAACCTTCAGACTCCGGAGCGGATCACCCAAGCCGCTTCGCTGATTCGCAAGGGCTCGATGTTCCCGATGAACTGGGACCAGTCCCAGCCCAGCCCGCCGTTGTACAACCGCGGCGCGGTCCGACACACGGTGATGCGTCAGGCCGGCTTCGGCCACCACGGCGACGATGTGCTCGACAACTTCTACACACAGCAGTCGTCGCAGTGGGATGCGCTGACGCACGTCGGCGACTTCGAGCACGGGTTCTGGGGCGGCGTTACCAACGAGTGGCTGATCGAGAACCGCGACGCTCCCAAACTCGGCATTGAGCACTGGGCCAAGCGAGGCATCGCCGGACGCGCCGTGCTGCTCGACGTCGGTCGTTGGTTCGAGTCGCAAGGTCAGCCGCTGCCGATGGACGAATACCGGCCGATCACGCCAGACGAGCTTGAGGCCTGTCGCGCCGCCCAAGGCGTCGAGCTGCAGACCGGCGATGTGCTGCTGATCCGCATTGGCTGGATCGGTTGGTACGAGCAGACCGATATGGGAACGCGTCAGGCACTCTCGCAGATGCCCAATCTGGCCTTCCCCGGACTCGGTTGCTCGGAAGAGATGGCCGCCTATCTCTTCGACCACCACCCGGCCGCGGTCTGTTCCGACAATCCCGCGCTCGAGGCGTGGCCGCCACCGAATTTCGCTGACCCCGATGGCTTCCTCCATCACTGGATCATCGGGCGCTTCGGCATGGCGATCGGTGAGATGTTCACGCTCGACGACCTCGCCGACGATTGTGCCGAGGACGGCGTCTACGAGTCATTCTTCGCCGCCGCGCCGCTGAATGTACAGGGCGGAACCGGTAGTCCACCGAATGGGTTGGCCATCAAGTAGTCGGCCAGACCGTCGGCTAGTAGATTGCTAGCAGACGAGCAGCAGATTCACGGCAACAGTCCTCGGGACGTCTGGAGCCGACGGTCATGACCGACACCAACATTGAGATCATTCAGGGCGACATCACCAAACAGGAGGTTGACGCGATCGTCAACGCCGCCAACAACCATCTCTGGATGGGTGCTGGAACGGCAGGGGCGATTGTGCGCGCCGGCGGCCGCGAGATCGAGGACGAAGCGATTCGCCAGGGACCGATTGAGGTAGGCGAAGCGGTCGTCACCGGTCCGGGCAATCTTGCTTGCCGACATGTGATTCATGCCGCGGCGATGGGCCAAGACCTACACACATCGGCCGACAAAATCCGCTCGTCGACCGACAACGCGCTCAAGCGGGCGGAAGAGCTTGGCGTGGCCTCGATTGCCTTCCCCGCGCTGGGCACGGGTGTGGGCGGATTCGACTACGAGCACGCGGCTCAGATCATGCTCGAGGTTTGCCGCTCGCATTCCGGAGGCAACCGCAGCCTGCGCACCGTACGCTTCGTACTCTTCGACCAGAGGGCGTTCGAAGCCTTCGAGCGGGTGGCGCAATCCGTCCTATCGGCCCCCGAGCCTCATAAGTAACCAGCAACGACCGAACAAGCAGGAGCTCAACATGGCCCGCCAAATCGACACGTGCAGTCTCCAGGTTCAGGTCACCCAGGGGTCCGACGAATGGACTCCGGTGACGGATCTGAAGGAGGCGGAGTGGACCGGCTTCGCGCCGGCCGGCTGTGGCGTCGACCAGGGCCGTGTGATCGCCTGGCCCGAAGACTCAGGTGCTCCGCTGCTCGATCCCGATGCGCCCGACCGAACCTGGCGGCTCGTTGATGCGAATGGTGACGCGCTGTTCCAGTTCCTTGGTTATGTCGATGACCGCCGCCCACGCCAGAAGGGCAAGATCATCCTCGGGATCAGCACCACGCCTGAGTTGCTCGGCGCCTGGACCGAGCTACAACCCGCTGCCCTCGACTAGGGCGTGTTCACATGGGGCGGTTCAGTCCAGGATTTCCCGTCATACCCGCGCTTGCCGCGGGTATCTCCCTGTATTTGACGCAACTGTCTGTGCAAAACTCGACGAGATTGCCGCGACAAGCGCGGCAATGACGGAATTCCGGTTAAGCAGATGGCTAGTGTGATCACGCCCTAGTTGCACCAACCGGGCACGTCGGCGGCAGATCGCCAGATACACTCACTCCATGCCGCACTACACGCGCTCGGGTGACGATGGTTCCACCACGCTCTGGGGCGGAGGACGGATCCCCAAGGACCATCCTCAGCCCGAGGCCTACGGCGCCATAGACGAGGCGTCGTCCGCGCTCGGCCTCGGTCGGGCGTTGTCAACGGATCCTCGCACCCAAGAGATTGCCATTGACATCCAACGCCGCCTCTATCTGATTATGGCGGAACTCGCAGTGGCTCCGGGCAAGCCGATTCCTGAAGACTTCACCACAGGCGTTGATGATGTCGACCAGTTGGAGTCATGGGCTGCCGAGCTGGAACGGCTCGCACCGCCGCCAAACGAGTTCGTCCTACCCGGCGGCTCCCCCGGGTCGGCTGCGCTTGATCTGGCACGCACGACCATCCGTCGAGCCGAACGCGAAACCGTGCGCCTGCGCGGTCATGGCCACCCGGTCAACGACGATACGATCCGTTACCTCAATCGGGCGTCCTCCGTGCTCTTCGACCTGGCTCGATATGAAGAGCAGCAAGCTGGCGTCGATGCCATTCGTTCACGGGCCGACAACGCGGTGGATGCGGCGCAGCAGTGAGTGACACCACGCCGACACCGCTTGCGTTGATCTCCGACGACGCCTCTTTGCTGATCGCACAGATCTCCGGCGAAGGCGGCGATTGGCAGGCCAACGTCGAAACGCGACTCGACATGCGCGCAGAGCAGATGGTGTTCATGTGGCCGTCATGGTCGCCCGACGGCGAACAGATCACGGTCTCCGCCTCGTCGCAGCGACGCGAAGATCCGAAACTGGAGTTATGGCGAACTCCACTCAATGAAGGTCCAGCCGAGACCGTCTTCGAGAACCCGCGCGATGGCCTGCAAGTCATTGCCGCAGGTCTGGCGCATTACGTCAACTGGGCTCCATCCGGCCGAGCACTGGCGGTTGTCGGCAATGTCGGCAGCGGTCTGGCCGTCAACCTGGTTGCCGCCAGTGGACAGGGCCGACCGCAACGCCTCGTCGACGGTGCGCCGCTCTACTTCGCCTGGGCGCCCGATGGCCGAGCCATCCTTGTCCACCGAGCAGCGCAACTCGTGCTCTTCGATCTGTCCGCCGGTTCAGAAGGTCCGAACCAGATTCAACGGGTGCGCCCCAGTTTTCGCTCGCCCGCCTGGTCCTCAGACGGATCGGCCATCTACTTCGCCAAGCCACGGCCCGGTGGCGGAGCGATCGTGGTTCGTGCTCAGCGAAGCGAGATCGGCAGCGGAGCAGCACACGAGGAGCTGATGGAACTGACCGGTCCCGCTTCGTTCGTCGCCTCACGCAGCGACGACCGCCTGGCTGTGTTGACTCTAGCTCCCGGCGATGCCGAAGGCCGCTCCCTGACCATCCTCGATCCGGCAACCGGCGCACAACGACCGATCATCGATCGCTCCATCAATGGCATCTTCTGGGCGCCTGACGGCAGCGCCGTCTTCGCATTTGAACCGCAGCCGTCGAGCACGATGATTGCCCTGACCCGCTACGACCTCGACCACAGCGGCGAGTATGTGGGCAGCATGCGACTGGCGCGGTTCCAACCATCGGCGGAGTTCGCGACCATGCTCAACTTCCACGACCAGTTCGCCCATTCGCACCAGATCGTCAGCCCATGTGGACAGTGGATCACGTTCGCCGGTCTAGCGCTGGGCAACGGCGGTTCCGGCCGCCGCGGGTTTGGACCGCAAAACGGCTGTTACGTCGTCCCGACCGACGGATCCGCCCCGCCGCGCCGCGTCTCCGCTGGCAGCATCTCATTCTTCCCGCTCAATCTGCCGACAGATTCATCTTGAGTTCAGTCATGGCATCTCAGGCCTATCGGTTGCCGTCGCAGTTCTGCGACCCTGTGCCTCCGGCACCTGACGTTGACAAGGGTTGCGACCACTGGGCTGTGAGCGTGTACAGTCGCGCCTGTGTGTCTCAGCTGAGGACATCATGACCACCACTCCTGACGCCCTGAGTAGGTACCACGAAGTAGTCCAGGCCGAAATGCGGGCGGCATTCCCCGACGTCGATCTACCCATCTACGACATGGGTCGCTATGCCCTCGGCTGGTTGGATGAACAAGGACGACCAGCCAGCGCATCCGGCAAAGGTGCGCGAGCAGCGCTGACCATGCTCGGCGCGGAGGCGATCACCGACGATCCGGCCGCCCTGCGACGAGCCACCGCCGGCGCGGCGGCCGTCGAAATCGTGCATAACTTCTCACTCGTCCACGACGACGTGCAGGACGGCGACATTGAGCGTCGCGGCCGACCAACCGTCTGGCGCGTTTGGGGTGTGGCTCAGGCGATCAACACCGGCGACCTGATGCGCGAACTCGCCGACGCGGCGATGCGTCGTGCCCTGCTGCACGGTGCATCATCCGAGGCAGTGCTCGAAGCGATCCGTCGGCTGAACCAGGCGACGATGTTAATGATCGAGGGCCAGTACCTCGACCTGACATTTGAACAACGTATGGACGTTCAGGTTGAGGAATATCTGGCCATGGTCGAGCGCAAAACCGGGGCCATGATGGGCGTCTCGCTGTCAATCGGCGCGACGCTCGCCGGCGCAACATCCGAACAGGCCGACGCGCTGGATCGAGCAGGCAAGCGCCTGGGACGCTGCTTCCAGATGCGCGATGACTGGCTCGGCATCTGGGCCGATCCTGACGCACTGGGCAAACCGACAGACGCCGACATCCGACGTCGCAAGAAGTCGTTCCCGATTCTCTACACCCTCAGTCACGCTCCGGCCGAAACCAGACGCGCACTGGTCGAGATCTACGCAGCCGATCTTGCTGATGATGGCGCGGACTTGCCCGACGATCAGGTCGAGTGGGTTCACAGCATGCTGGGCGAAATCGGCGCCGACGAGGCGACCGATCGTGCTGCGCGCGAGGAGTACGAGGCGTTCCTTGAGGAACTGGCCAGCGGCGATCCTCGCGCGGCGGCAGTGGCCGATCTCCAGGAGTTGGCACGCTTCACCCTGGAGCGGGATCGGTAGCGTACGAGCATGACCACTACCGCACGAAACGCGGTTGCCGACAGTGCGCTCTCACGCACGATTGAGCGTGCGACCAGCTGGTTGATCGACCAGCAGGATCCTTCCGGCTTCTGGTGGGGCGAACTTGAGTCGAACCCGTCGATTACAGCCGAGTATCTCCTGCTGACGCACCACCTCGGCATCGGCGATCGCGAGCAATGGGATGGCATCGCTCGTTATCTGAGGGCGCAACAGCGACCGCAAGGATTCTGGGCGCAATACCTCGACGGTCCCGGCGACATTTCGACCTCGGTCGAGGCATACTTCGCGCTCAAACTCGTCGGCGACGATCCCGACTCGCCACACATGACCAGAGCCCGCGAGTGGATTCTTGAACAGGGCGGCATCGTCAAGGTGAGGGTCTTCACGAAGATCTGGTTGGCGATGTTCGGCGAATTCGATTGGGACCGCCTGCCCGCAATGCCGCCCTGGATCAACCTGCTGCCCTCGTGGCTGCCGGTCAATCTCTACGAGTTCGCAAGCTGGGCTCGGGCGACCATCGTCGGCATCACCGTGATCATGACCTTGCGACCCACGGCCACGATACCGGCCGGCGCGGGCGTTCCCGAACTCTGGGTCAGGCCGTCCGACCGTCACAAGTTCGCAGTGCCACTGCCCAAGAACCTCTTCTCGGCCAAGGGCGCGTTCTTCGCCCTTGATACATTGCTGCGATTCCTCGACCGCAACAACATCCGTCCCTTCGAACATCGTGCGCTCGCATTCTCGGAACGCTGGCTGCTTGACCGTCAGGAGGCGGACGGATGCTGGGGCGGAATTCAGCCGCCCTGGGTCTACGCCATCCTGGCGCTGCGGGCGATGGGCTACTCGCTCGATCATCCCGTCATCCGTCGCGCGCTGGCAGGTTTCGAGCGCTTTACCTGGAAACAAGACCACAACGACGGCACGCATATCTGGACGGAGAGCTGCCAGTCACCGGTATGGGACACCTGCCTGGCCGCCATCGGGTTACTCGACGCCGGACTGGACCCTGAGCACCCAGCGCTGCAGAACGCCGCCCGTTGGATGCTGCGCGAGCAGGTGCTCGCCGGCGGCGACTGGCAGGTGAAAAACCCCGACACCCCGCCGGGCGGTTGGGCATTCGAATTCGACAACGATGTCTACCCCGATGTCGACGATGCCGCCGTGGTCATGATGGCGCTCGAGCGTATTCCGATGCCCGGTCTCGAGTCCGAGCGTCAGCTCGCGCTCGACCGTGGGCTGCACTGGATGCTGTCCATGCAGTCGTCGAACGGCGGCTGGGGCGCGTTCGATGTCGACAACGAAAAAACCTTCCTCGCCGAGATTCCCTTCGCCGACTTCGGCGAGCTGCTCGATCCGCCCACGGCCGATGTCACTGCGCACGCGCTCGAGTACATCGGACAATTGGGCTACAGCGGACAGTATCCTCCAGCCAGTCGCGGGCTTCGGTTTCTGTACGAGCTACAGGAACCAGACGGATCGTGGTGGGGACGCTGGGGCGTCAACTACATCTACGGACTGGGAGCGTCGTTGCCTGCGCTGCAAGCGCTGGGCGAGCCCATGTCGGCGCCGCCAGTGCGCAATGCGGTCGAGTGGCTCTTCCGCCATCAACTCTCCGACGGCGGCTGGGGCGAGTCCTGCGACACCTACGCCGATCCGTCCCTGCGCGGTCTGGGTCCTTCAACACCGTCGCAAACCGCCTGGGCGTTGATGGCGTTGATCGCCGCCGGCGAGGCGGAGCATGAATCGGTCGCGAAGGGCATTCGGTACCTGATCGAGCATCAGCGCGAGGACGGCACCTGGGACGAGCCAGAGTTCACAGGCACCGGTTTCCCTAGCGACTTCATGATCAACTACCACCTGTACCGTCACTACTTCCCGCTAATGGCCCTCGGGCGCTACGACCGCGCGATCGCTCCACGTTGATCTCCTGATCCAGCGACCTTCCAACGCAAGTTGTGACAGAACGTCAGCCTGCCTCCTTAATCGCTCAGCGGAACGGCTAACATGACAGTTCACTGAACAGGTTCGACCAGTAGTGGGAGGGGGCAGCATGACCACGACTCCAGATATTGAGATGCATCAGTTGCCTCGCGACCTGCGCCGCGGAGAACGCACGATCCATCTGCGTCACCTCGCCGCCAACGACGGCAACGCGCTGCTGGACTTTGGACGCAGGCAGCCCAACGAAGATCTGCTGTTCCAGGAGCGCGACATCACCAACGTCGCCGACATCGGCGACTGGATTCACGAAACAGAAGCCGGACGAGTCCGTTCGGTCGTCGCCGAAGAGAACGGCGACATCATCGGCTATACGACGATCGAACGCGGCCGCCTGCGCTGGACCCGTCACGTGGCTGAAATTCGAGTCATGGTCGACGTGTCGGCCCGCCGCCTAGGCCTGGGACACGTACTGCTGGGACTGGCGTTTGAGAGCGCGCTCTCCGACGATGTGGCCAAGATCATTGCCCAGATGACACCTGACCAGGTTGGCGCGAGGATGATTTTCGAACGCCTCGGTTTCGTCGAGGACGCGGTGCTGACCAGGCACGTGGCCTCTTCCGATGGTGAGTTGCACGACCTCGTCGTGATGCGCTTCGATACCAAGCAACGGCTGGTTTGTGAAGAATGCGGACAGCCGGTGCTGACGCTAATCCCGATGCAAGGCAAGCAACTCTGCTGGGCGTGTTACGAAATACTCGACCACGAATTGGGCGCCGGGTAGTTCTGCGCGGAACACTGGCACCTGGACGACTACTGGTCGGTAGGAACTGGAGGACGGCATGGCAGAGCATCGCGACCACACGTACAAGATCGTCGAGCTGGTCGGATCCTCATCCGAGGGCGTCGATCAGGCCATTCGCAACGCGGTCGAGCGCGCTGGGGAGACGCTCAAGAACCTGGATTGGTTTGAGGTCCGCGAAATCCGCGGCGCCATGAACGATGGGGAAATTGGTTGGTTCCAGGTCAAGGTGGGCGTCGGCTTTCGGGTGCTAGACCCCAGCGACCTGAACGACGACTAGGCAGATTGCAGGCTTCACGCGCCGATGACCACGACGCACATTCAGACGGAGTTCGCCGGCGATGCCGCCGACGCGCTCCGATGGTGCCAGCGTTACACACGTCGACACGGTGAGAACTTCACCGTTGTTAGTTGGTTTCTCCCACGCGAGTTACGAGCGCCGATGTTCGCGGTGTACGCGTTCTGTCGCTACACCGACAACATCGGCGACGAAACCGAAGGCTCACCGGAAGATCGCGTCGCCCGTCTCGATCTCTGGCAGGAAGACCTTGAACGGGTATTCGCCAGCGATCACCCGCAGCACCCAATCAACATCGCACTGCAACGTGTGGCCGAGACCAAGCCGCTCAAGGCCGATCCGTTCCGCCGCCTGATCGAAGCGAATCGGCTCGACCAGCAGAAGTCCCGCTACGACACGTTCCAGGATGTTCTGTCGTACTGCGACCTCTCGGCGAATCCCGTCGGTGAGATGGTGCTCGCACTGTGGGACATCGACACGGAAACCGAAACAGGCCGCGTTCGCCGCGATCTCTCCGACGCCACGTGTACAGCGCTGCAGATTGCCAACCATTGGCAGGATGTGCGCCGCGACTTCCTCGACGCCGGCAGAATATATCTGCCTCGGGAAGACTTGCACGCCTTCGACCTGACCGAAGATGACATCGCCCAGGGGATTCGCCGACAGCAGTGTCCGCAAGGGTTTCGCACGATGATGCGGTTCCAGGTTGATCGGGCCGAGGCCTGGTTCCGTAAGGGTGAGCGACTGATCGATGAAGTGCCGACCGAGCTGGCCATCGACCTGCAACTGTTCACCGACGGCGGGCGCGCTGTGCTCAAGGCCATCGAGCGTCAGAACTACGACACACTGAGCCGGCGGCCGAGAGTCAGCAAGTCGACCCGCGCCTGGCTCGCGTTGCGCGCCGGGCTCAAACTCAAACTAACCTGACGCCACTATGCAACGACGCATCGATCCACTTGTCGCCGACGCCTATCGCGAATGTCAGGCCTTCACCCGAAAACGGGCGACGAACTTCTACATTGCCTTCTCTGCATTGCCGAAACACAAACGCCTCGCGATCTACGCCGCCTACGCCTACGCCGGCACAGTTGATGACGCAGTCGACGACGCGGGATCCCAGGAGGAGCGGGCGCAAGCCCTACATCAGGCACACGGATTGCTTCACGCCGCGTATCACGGCGGCGACGCTGATCCAGCCTGGTTGGCCCATGGACTCGCCGACGCGATTAATCGTTTTGACATTCCCAGAGAGCACTTCGAGGAACTGGTCGCCGGGATGGATCAGGACCTTACATTCACTCGCTATGAGACCTATAGCGATCTGGAGCAATATTGCTACCGTGCCGCGTCGGTGATTGGCCTGATCTGCATCTGCATCTTCGGCTACGACCGCTCCCAGACACAGCGAGCGATCAAATCGGCGGTTGCGATGGGTAAAGCGCTGCAAATCACCAACATCATGCGAGATGTGAAAGAGGACGCGGAGCGAGGACGCATCTACATCGCGCTCGAAGATCTCGACCGACATGGAGTCTCCGAATCCGACATACTCGGCGGCGTCTACAACGAACCGTTTCGCAACCTGATGGCCGACTACGCTCAGCGCGCCTACGGCTTCTATCACGAAGGCAATCAGCTCATTCCACTCCTGAACGGACCTCGTAGCCGAGCCTGCTGCAACGGATTGCAGGGCGTCTACCGCATGATCCTCGACGCAATTGTGGCGCGCGAATACGACGTCTTCACCCAGCGTGTCTCGCCGTCGAGGGCAGGACGGGTTGTTCGGCTGCTTGAGCTGTGGCTGATGGGCGCGCTGCCCAACGTTGCCCGCATCGGCTGACACCATCGTGGTTCAGTTTGGGAATCCACCGATCGCCGTCATTGGAGGCGGACTCGCCGGGCTCAGCGCAGCAATCGATCTTGTCGACGCCGGTCTGAATGTCGCCCTGTTTGAGCGACGTCCCTACGTGGGCGGCAAGGCCTACTCATTCGACGATCCTAAGCACGATGTCACCCTCGACAACGGGCAGCACATCACGATGCGCTGTTGCACTGAGTTTCAGTCGTTGCTGGAGCGCATTGGATGTCCAGACATCGTTCGCTACCAGGATCACCTGGAGGTCGCGGTGATCGATCCGGACTCCAGTGGGCATCACGTCAGCGTGTTATCCGCCGAGCAGCCACGAGCGCTGACCCGACTTGGTCTGCGGCTGCTGCCCGCACCGTTGCACATGGCTCCGTCGCTGATCACCTACGAGCATCTCAGCGTCGCCGAGAAGGCGCGCCTCGCACTCGCCTTTGAGCCAATCCGTCGGATGAGCGACTTTGAGCGCCTGGCCCTCGATCGACAGTCGTTCGGCGACTGGCTGCGAGACCACCGGCAGACACCGCGAGTGATTGAGCGATTCTGGGATCTGATCATCTTGCCCACCTGCAATGACCGCTGCGCAGATGTCTCGGCCACGCAGGCGATTCAGGTCTTTCAGGATGGATTCAGCCGCGACTCGCGGGCTGCGGATATCGGTGTGTTCACTCGCGGTCTGGGTGAGGTTGCCGACTCTGCGCTTGAGTATCTGCGACAACGAGGCGCTCGTATCGAGCTCAACGCCAGCGTCGCTGGGTTGATCACGACCGGATCGGATGTGTCCGGGATTCAATATCGCCGTGACGAACATCTGGACGTGGCCGGAGTGATCCTCGCATTGCCTCCACACGCCGCGTTCAACCTGATACCTGCTAGCTGGCGCCGACGCGAACCATTCTGGCGTATCAACCAACATGAGGTGAGCCCCATCGTCAATGTCCACATGCAATGGGACCGGGCGGTGATGAGACGAGATTTCGTCGCCTCACTCGACTCAGACGCACAGTTCATCTTCAACCGCTCCCAGATTCATAGCTGGCAGACTCCGCCGTTCTGGATCTCCGTCTCGCTCAGTGGAGCGCACGACATTGTGAATCTGCCCCAGGCGGCGATCATCGATCGAGTTGAGAGCGCGGTGCGGCGAGCATTGCGGCGTACCAGTGGCGCGACATTGCTGGCGACCCGTGTGGTCAAGGAAGCGGAAGCGACGTTCCGTCCGAAACCGGGCATGAACGCGCACCGAGTCAAGCCGCGGACATCGATTCGCAACCTGGCCCTCGCAGGAGCGTGGACGGCCACCGGCTGGCCGGCAACGATGGAGTCTGCCGTCCGCAGCGGACGCGCCGCCGCGCACGTCATCCTGGAAGAACTGGACCAGCGACCGTGACTACACGCCGAAGCAGCCAATCAGCCAGTCCCTTCGAAACTCAATTCGGCTACGCCCGCGCCGTCCGAGTCGGAAATCTGATTCACGTCAGCGGAACCGCAGCCATCGAGCCGGATGGTTCGGTTACGCCAGGTGGCGCCGGACCTCAGACGGAACATTGCCTGGCAATCATTGCGTCTGCCCTGGCCGAGTTGGATAGCTCACTCGCCGATGTTGTTCGCACACGCATCTTCATCACTGACATCAGTCAGTACCCGGCTGTGGGTGAGGCGCATCACGCGGCCTTTGCCGACGTTCGCCCTGCCGCGACGATGGTTGAAGTCAGCGCGTTGATCCATCCCGACATGATCATCGAGATCGAAGCCGACGCCATCATCGACGCAGCAGACTGAGTCCATGTTGTTCTCGAATCGCGTTCGCTGCCGCCCAGAGATGCGGTTCAGAGGCGAACAGTTTCGTCAACTGATTCGAGGAGCAACCAATCTGCGACGCACAGTCGCTCGTTGAGCCATGCACGGCACTGAACAGATCCAGGAGCGGTCCAGCACCGGTCCAAAATTCGCGATGCTTGGGCCCCACGCGATCCTTGCCTGGTACGTCTGTCTGCACGGAGCGAGGCAGGATCCGCTGCAACGTTCGCGGTGGGTGATACATCTCGAGGCCAACATCTGACCGCAGCTCGATCGCGATGTTCCGGCGCACCCGCTTGAGTGCCACCATCCGGTTTTGATGCTGAGATCGTCGCTCGGAAGCGAATCCGACGACCCCACTTGGCTCGTGCGTCAGTCGAACCGCCGAGTCGGTCTTGTTGCGATGCTGACCGCCAGGGCCTGACACGCGAAATCGCTCAAATCGGCACTGCGCCGACAGCGCCTCGTCCGAGAGTTCCAGCCAGTTCACGGATGTCCCATCAGATGTCGACGGTCGCGGGAGGCGGCGCCAGCTCGGACGACTTGGAGATCTCGAAGCTGATGTACTGCCAGTCTGAAATCGTCGTGTGGTTCACATGCGACGCCATCTCGTTCAACAGTACGAGCCCCAGATCGCGCAGTTCGTCGCTCTCTGCTTCCACGAGGTCGGGCGGCACGTTGGGCATCTCGATATCTCGGGCCTCCGAGTGATCGGTGACCATCACTTCGACCACGCTGTCGTCCGGGGAGAGCTCGATCCTCAAGATTCGGTCCGGTTCCCCCTGCTCCGAGAGGTACGTGAAGACTTCCTCGAGACACAGCTCTAGCTGGTTCGCGGCTCGTGCCGGCAGACGCATCGACTCGGCCGACTGCTGGGCGAACTCCAGCAGGCCGGGTAGCTCCTCAGCGTCTGCGCGTCCGCGCCAGCGCATGCGTCTGCGTGGCGCGAGTCGGAAGAGCGCCGTGAGTCCTACGGCCAATACCGACGTCGCTGAGATTGAGTTGCCGGCGATCGGCTCCAGCGCCTCGGGGATCTTGTCGGCAAAGAACAACCCGTTCTGCGCCGCAAAGCCGCCCCAGAATGCGACGCCGATGATCAGCGTCGTCCGACCGTTGATGCCACCCGACACCGCGAGCTGCAATCCCATCACGAACAGCAGCAGCATCGTGATGAACGTCACCGATCCGATCGCGGCCAGGGGCAAGTCCAACACAAACCCGGTCAACACCGGGAAAAAGGCCATCACGACCATCAGCGCCCCGCCGTAGAGCGCGACCCAGCGAGAGGCCACACCGATCACCGGAATCATCCCGGTCGGTGACGAATATGTGGTGTTTGGTGTCGTACACATGATTCCCGCCAGGGCATTGCCGACCGCGTCAGCGTTCAGCGATCCACGGACGGATTCGTAGTCGATCCGCCGGAAATTCCGCTGTGACACCCGTTGCACGGCAATCGCGTCGCCCACCGTCTCAAACGTGCCAGCCAGCGTCCCGATGATGAATGCGCCGAGCACGGCGAAGGCTTCACCGGTGAGCGGGAAGGTGGGCGTTTCCCACTCACCGATCGGGAAGCCTACGATCGCCGCCTCGCTCGTCTGTGTGAAGTGCCAGTCGCCGGTTGCCAGGGCCGTCAACGAACCAGCCGCCAGACCCAGGATCGGTGACCACAACCGATAACGCGGAGGCGCCCAGATGATCATCGAGATCATCACGGCCGCTGCCACTGCACCGATCAACAGGAACTCTGTCGAGCCTTCCCTGCCCTCAACAAACGATCCCTGCCATTGATCGAGCGAAATGGGAACCACCAGCACCGCCACCGACATGACCACCACGCCGCCAACCGTTGGCGTGAAGATGTTGCGCAGGACACGGAAGAAATGGGCGATCAACCACTCGGTCGGTGCGGCGATCAGGGCGAGCGCAGCAACGAAGCCGATGCCAGCCAGTTCGATCGCGTCCATCGTCGCCGCGAAGAACGCGCCCGACGTGCCCATGAACAGCATGTAGCCGGAGCCCACCCGTCCGAGTCGGATTGCCTGGACCGCCGTTGATAGACCGGCCGTCAGCAACGTCGCCGAGACCAGGAAGGCCGCTTGCTCGGTGGTCACAATATCCAGCGAGCGCATCAGAATCGGCAGGAAGATCGCGCCCGAGATGACGAACAGGGCGTTCTGCAGCCCCAGCCCAACTCCAATGATCAGAGGCGGCCGCTCATCGACGGCGTAGCGCAGGGCCGTTTCTCGCTCTCGCATGGCGCACGTAGTCTATAAGCGACGGCAATGCGTAAGTACATGAACTGAAGGCTTGCTATGAGTACCGGTCTCAGCGCCAACGTCAATGAACTCCGACTTCACTACATCGACCACGGTGGCGACGCCGCGGTCAGTGCCGTCGCTCTGCACGGATTCGCACTTAACTGCCATTCATTCGACGAGGTCGGACCAGCGCTCTCCGACCAGCTTCATTGGTACGCACTCGATCAGCGCGGACACGGCCACTCTGATCGTGCTGCGGAGTTGAGTGATTACTCACGCGATCACATGGCCGACGACATTCGCGGCTTCATCGAACACCAGAGTCTGGACCAACCGGTCGTGATCGGACACTCGATGGGCGGCATGAACGGGATGACCTTTGCCGCAGCGCACCCGGATCAACTGCGAGCGCTGATATTGATCGATGTCGGCCCGGGAGTGAATGTCGACGGCGTCAGCCAGGTCCGCCAGTTCGTGGCCGGACCGTACGAGCTGGACTCGCTCGACGCCTGGGTCGACATGACCCACCAGTACTACCCGTTCCGCTCCAAAGAAGGCATTCGCAAACGCCTCGAAGTCTCCCTGCGTGAAACACCTGACGGCAAGATGGCCAAAATGTTCGACGAACGTTTTCGCGAGGCCGATTTCCGCGGCGTCGCCGACGCCCGCACCGGCATCTGGGAGACCGCGATGGCGCTGACCGTGCCGACGCTGTTGCTGCATGGAGAAAACAGCCCGGTCCTCAAGCGGGAACAGGCCGAAGTGTTCGCCGAGAAGGTGCCGGTCGTCAAGTTGGTGACGATTCCCGAAGCGGGTCATTCGGTCGCTGGCGACCAACCGGAGGCGTTTGTCGAGGCCGTCCGCGATTTCCTCAACGATGTCCTCTAACCGACCGTCATCGGGTTCAGGACGCCGCCGCCAGGCGCCGTCGCTGCTGATCCCGATTATCGGCGCAATCATCGGCTTCATCGCAGCAATGTTCCTGCTACGCGAACTCGACATTTTCGAGGGTGATCCTGCACCGGTTGGACCATCCGTCAATGCCGCCTGCGACTATCCACTGGGTAGCTACTTCGACCAACTCTGCAACCTCGTCGCTCGCGCGACGGTTGAGATTCAAACGACGGTCGATCCTGAGGTTGCAACGATTTGCGTCGAGGACGACGTCGATTGTCGAGTGCACCGCGAGAATCTGCGTCGCGGACTGCCCACGGTTGAACGCTTCCGGGACGCGTTATTTGATCTCGAACCACCTGAACATGCCCTGGACTGGCACAATCGATATCTGACTGGCATCGCTCAGCTACACAGCGGCTACAACGCTCAGTTCAATGCACTCCAGGGCAACGAGCGCGACGCCTTCCTGTCCGCCCACGAGCGAACCGTGGCAGCATCCTCAGAAGCCGCTGCGCTGTTTGACGACTTCGAGATCGCCTTTACCGACGAGCGCAATCCGTAGGACTGGTTCGTCTCAAGACGTCCAGTGACAACGCTCCGGCCCTTCGCATGCGCAGCGTTTCAGCGCCCTACTCGACGCCACCTGACTCGAGGATGTCCTTCAGTTGTCGCAGATCTTTGCGCAGTTGTCGGCCCATCATCATCTTCGTCAGCGGCCGCAACAGCGTGAACATGATTGATGTCATGACGTGATCGCTGCCCGCCGTCATCGAGTTGGTGACCACGGTTTCGCGGCCTGCCCGCTCGAGTGTTAACAGTCCACTGAATGGGAATGGACCCTCGGATGCGTCGATCGCGAGCCGTTTGCCCTCGCGAAACTCTGTCACGGTCATCAGCACTGGCGCCGAGCCGCCTCCGTATGTGTACGTCCCCCGAATCTGCGTGCCACGACCAATCGGCCCATCACCGACGATTTCGGAGTCCGACATGCCGTCGACCCAGTGATCCTGGTTGGTGACATCCGAGACGTAGGCCCAAACATCCGCAGTGTCACGCGCGATCGTGACCGACCCGCCGGTCGAGATACTGACCATCAGGCACTCAGGCCCATGGCCTGTCGTAGGTGCGCAATCTCGTCCCTCAGCATCTTGTTGGCGACGATGCTGCCCAGTGGACGCAGCGGACCCATCATGACTCTCATCAACATTGCCGTGGGGAATAGCGTGACTTCGTACTTCATCCTCGAGGATGAGTCGTTGCCTGAACACGTGATGACGGTGACGAATGGCGTGTGTCCATCGGTGTTTTCCCAGGACACCTTCGTAGGCGCATCGAATTCCTTGACCACCATCGTCACCCGCAACGACTCGCCCCGTTCCGTCGACGTACCGACGATCTGGGAGCCAACACCGATCTCACTACCGCCGACTACCTCGGAGTCGGACATGCCGAAGACCCACTGATCCTGGTTAGGAACATGGGAGACGAACGACCACAGCTCGTCCAACGGGCATTCAAAATCAGCTTCGATACTGAACGTCGCAGCCATCTTGCAGCCCTATCTGAACAGATCCATCTCTGCCGGTCGCACCAGGGCGGAATGGTCGTATTCCTCAACTGGCACATCGAGCCCGCGGACGACGGCGACCGGCACTTTGTCGAGCTTGTTCATCACCGGCTCTGCTGCCGAAGCCAACTCGTCCACGATCGCCATCTCGGTGACGCGCAAGTCATAGCCCTCGGCATCAACTTCGCCGATGTAGGAGCGGATCGGATTCATCCCGCTGACGCCGATGGCGACGTTCATCAGTCCGTTGCGCCACGGCCGACCAAAGGTGTCGGTCACAATCACCGGTACATCAACCTGTCCACGAGACACCAGACCCTGCCGAATCGCCAGCGCGGAGGCGGACGAATCAATCGGCAGCAGCGCGACCGCTTCACCGCCGCCGACGTTGGACTGATCGACGCCAGCATTGGCGCAGACCCAACCGTGGCGTGTCTCCGAGACAATCAGCCCCCTGGTCATCCGCACGATCCGCTTCGATTCGCTCAGGACCAACTCAACCGCGCGTGCGTCCTTCTCCCAGTCCTGCGCCCAATCTTCGGCGAATCCGCCAGCCGACACATCGTCGAGTCGGATCACGCGACCTTCGGCCTTGGACACGATTTTCTGTGTGACGACCAAGACGTCGCCTGCCTCAAGCGGCGTCTCTTGCGCTGTGAGCGCGGTGTCGATGATCTCGGCCAGATCATCGCCGTCAACGACCTCGGGAATCCCACCGACCGCAAAGACTCGGTATTCGGATGGGGGCGCCATCAGTCGATCCCCACCATCCGCACAGCGGCCTGTGTCTTGTATCGCATGTTCATGCCGATGATCAGCGCCGTCAGATCTTCAACGAACTTCGACATCGATAGCGGACCAGCATCGATCGGGCGCAGCTCGGGCATCTTGCCGATGAGCTCTACAACGGCCTGCTTCGCGTCGTCGTCGTCCGCCGTGATCAGCACGTCGCCTTCCATTGGGTCGCTGAGTTTCTGCAGTTTCCGGGCGCTCAGGTTATGGAATGCACCCACCACTCTGGCCTCAGGCAGCAGCGCCTGCGCCTGTTCAGTCGCAGATCCCTGCTCGACATCCGAGATGCCTGGCACGCGGTTCTCCATCGTCAACGGCACGGCAGCGTCGATGACGAGCTTGTTGCCAATCGTGTCGCGCAAGTCGTTGAGCGTGGCCTCATGGCCGTCGAACGGCACCACGATGACCACGACGTCGGACTGTTCAACCACGTCTCGATTGACCCCGCCGCCGGTATCTGGCGTTCCGCCCGCTTCCGAGACGGCGTCGCGGACGGTCTGAGCCGCTTCTTCGGCCCGCTCGATCCTGCGTGAACCAATCAACACTCGTTCGCCCGCCATTGCGAGCCTCATCGCCAGTCCCAGTCCTTCGGGTCCCGTCCCGCCGATAAAGCCAATGGTCGCCATACCCACTCCCGATCTACGCCTAAACTGAAATGCGTTCTCAACGAACGCACGACAATAAGGCTAACGCCACATCTTGCTAACGCTGTCAGCGCCGTGACGACAACGACATCCAGGGCAACGACGAACGCGCCACTCGTGATCAAGCATCCGATCGAACCGGATGCTGAACCGGCGGTGCGGCTTCGCGAAGTCCGCCTGACCTATGAGACGAAGGAAGGCGCGCTGCTCCAGGCGGTGGATCCTACGAACCTGACCATCCGCGCCGGAGAATTCACCGCGTTGGTCGGACCCTCCGGTTGCGGCAAGACGTCGCTGCTGAGAATCATTGCCGGACTGACTCCTCCCTCGGATGGAGTGGTGGAGATCTTTGGGCAGACTCCCAAGGACGCCCAACGCTACAAGCGCCTGGGCCTCGTGTTTCAGGAACCGGCGCTCCTGGCTTGGCGATCCGTCGAGGACAATGTCCGTCTCGGACTGCAGCTCAATCCACGTGAAACGCACTCATCGACTGATGTCAATGAACTGATCGAGCTCGTCGGCCTGCGTGGATTCGAACGTTACCGTCCGGCAGAACTGTCGGGTGGAATGCAGCAGCGAGCTGCGCTGGCGCGTGCGCTCGCGATCGATCCGCCCCTGATGCTCCTGGACGAACCCTTTGCGGCACTCGACGAGATCACGCGGGAGCAAATGCGCTACGAGCTGCAGCGCCTATGGAGCATCTCTCACGATCCCACCGATCCCCCGCGTTCCGCTGTCTTCGTCACACATTCGGTCGCCGAAGCCGTCGCCATTGCCGACCGTGTCCTGGTGATGTCGCCGCGTCCGGGCCGGATCATCGCTGACATTCCGATCACCGCGCCGCGACCGCGACGACCCGAACACGAACACGCCGACCGCTTCATCAACGACACCGCCATCGTTCGCGCCGCGCTGCGGTCGCCAACCAACACCGCCGTCCCTCTGGACGCTGCCTGAACTTGCCCATGATCTCAGAACCGATCAGCGAACTGGAACAACGCCCTGCAACATCGGGGAGCCGGATTCACATGGCGCTGCCCGACCTGCGGCCGGCGCTGTCCTGGATTCTGCCTCCGCTCATCGCGCTGTTGCTGTTTGCCGTCGCCGTCGAACTCTGGGTCCGGATCGGCGAGGTCTCGGTCTGGATCATGCCGCGGCCCACTTCAGTGATCGAAACCTTCGTCTCGCACTTCGGCGTCTACTTCCGCGAAGGCATGCAGACCATGGCGATCTCACTTGGAGGCCTGGCTCTCGGGAGCGCAGCCGCCACCATCCTGGCGGCGGGGGTCGCACACTCGCAAATCCTCGAACGGGCCGTCCTGCCGATCGCGATCATGGTCAAAGTGACGCCTGTCGTTGCCTTCATCCCGCTGTTCATCATTTGGCTGGGCTACGGATGGGAGCCGAAGGTCGCCATCGCGGCGTTGATCACTTACTTCCCTGTGCTAATCAATGCGATCGCCGGCTTCCGCGATGTCGATCCGCGCATGCACGACTTCTTCCGCTCGGTTGACGCCTCGAGCTGGGAGGTATTCCGACACCTGCGGCTACCGGCTGCGGTGCCCTATCTGTTCGCCTCGCTGAAGATTTCGGTCACGCTGTCGTTGATCGGGGCGGTCGTCGCCGAGTTCTTCGCGGCCGGACAGGGCGGGCTCGGCGCGCTGATCTCGTTCGAACAGAGCAACCTGAGGCTTGACCGCGTCTTCGCTGCGGTCTTGATGCTAACCATGATTGGTGTGACGCTCTCGACTGCTGTGGTTCTGGCCGAGCGGCTGTTCTCCTGGCGTCTCGACCAACCTGTCTCTGCCTCATAAGCTCAATCGATGGAGCAACTATGACTACCCCTGCCGAACCATCCGATGGTGAAAGTGAACGCACCGATTACCGCTTGCCTCAGCGCCAGACCCCGCAGCAAGCAGATTCCGTGGTGATCAAGTTCTCCAACGACGGATTGGTGCTGGAGTTGGAAGGCGACGATGTCGACCTCGGCACCGACCTGAAGGTGCGCCGAGAACACCGTCTGATCGCCGAGTTTCGCCGCGACGCCGTTGATGGCTGGTGGTTCAAGTCCTCCGTCTTGCGCGATCCGAAACCGCTGCAACGCGACACCTAGGCTCTCCACCGCTCAGCGCTTGCCCGATACGAATGTCATTCATAGGCTGGTAGCGGTCGCTATCGCCGTGGCAACCCCACGGAAGCGGCTCCGGCTAGCCGGCCCGGCAAGAAGAAGCGCCCGGCGTCCGACAAGCCCAAGGAGCCCAGCGCCCATGTTCCCGATGTCCGTTTCCGTTCGCAATCGTCTACTGATTGTGCTTGCAGTTGTCGCCGCAATGGCGGCTTCGCTCACGATCGCCTGTTCCGGAGATGACTCCGACGACGTCTTGACCATGGCCTACATGGCCGGATTCAAGGCCCAGGCCAACCTCCCATTCGTCGCCGTCTACGTCGCCGAGGACCAGGGGTACTTCGCCGATGAGAACCTCGAGGTCGACATTCAGCACGCCAACTTCAGCGGCGCGCACAAGAACCTCGTCCTGACCGGCGAGGTCGACATCACCACATTGCCCGCGTCCGAGATGTTGCAGATTCGCGCCAATACCGGCGCGCCTTATGTCGCGGTCATGCTCTTCGGACAGCGGGGCGACTTCGGTTACGCCGTACTCAAGTCGTCCGGCATCGAGTCGCCCGCCGACTTCGCCGGCCGCGATGTCGGCTTCAAAGGCATCGTCCAGTCTGAGTTTCACGCGATGCTCGCGGCACATGGCTTGACCACCGAAGACATGAATATGATCGATGTTGGCTTCAACCCGGTCGTACTGGTCGAGCAGCAGGTTGAGGTCTACCCCGTCTTCCTCTCGAACGAGCCCGACACCCTGTCGCGCAGCATGGGCCAGGACATCACAGTCTTCGAGGCTGCTGACGACGGCGTGCCGACGCTCGGCGTGGTCTATGTGGTCAGCGAGGACTTCCTCGAGGACGACAACAACATCGAGAAACTGGAGCGATTCCTGCGCGCCACGGTGCGAGCATTTGAGTTCGCCAACGACGATCCGGAAGCTGCAATCGAATCCACTGCCAAGTTCCTGCCCGAGGATCCCGCCCCCGACCTGGTGCACGAACAGTTCATCCTCGACACGGAACTTGTCAACGCGCAAAACGATCTGACCCGGGCCAACGGAGTCGGCTGGTTCACGCAGCAGCAGTTCCGCGCACTCACCGATGTTCTGCTGGAGTACGGCGCGCTCGATAACGATGTCGATCTCGAGGCGGCGCTGCACCGAGCAACCCTCGAAGAGGTCCTCCGCTAAGCCACAGCGCCTCGGACGTTTGCCGATTCCTAGCTCATCTCCCCTGCGTCATTGCCGCGACAAGCGCTGGAAAAACAGGATGCCTCAGAAGTCAATGTTCCCAGTCCCCGCTTCACGCGGGGACCTGCTCCATCCCTCCTCAAGCCTCCACCACTAGATATTCCGTGCCGCCCGAGCGGGTCCCCGCGCGAGGCGGGGACTGGGATTTGACCACCCAATGGGACTGTTGAGACAGTCTCATGAGGGGGCTGCTATTGCAGTCTGGGATCCGAACAACAAGAAGGGCGACCCTGAGGGTCGCCCTTCTGGACGTTTAGCTGAGCGTCAGCCGTTAGGCCTTGCTGCGCAGGAACTTTTCCTGGCCCGGCGTTGGCTTATCCCCCGGGTAGTGGAGCTTCTTCAGCTCGTCGCGTCGCGGGAAGATGTGGACCGCGTCCCAGCCGCAGGACTGTTCGCAGAGGCGGCAGCCCGTGCAGTTCTTCTCGATCACGACTGCCTGACCGAAGAAGTCGGATGCTTCGTCGGTGAAGTTCAGTTCCAGCGCCTCGAACGGGCAGACGTTGATGCAGATTTCGCAGCCCGAGCCGATGCACTTGTCAGCATCGACCTCGGCCTTGGGCCATTCCTTCTTGGCGAACTTGCGGCAGATATCGCCGTCGTCGTCGAGGATGCACTCGACCGGGCAAACTGCGCCACAGGCGCCGCAATCGATGCACAGCGCTGGGTCGATGTAGTGAATCGTGTTGCGCTCGCCCCAGATGGCATTTGTCGGGCAACGATTTGTGCAGGCGGTACAGCCGATACACGTCTCAACAATGTCGTAGGCCACGGCCAACTCCTCTGCGTTCCTCCGAAGCGCTCCAGCCAGTATATCTGCGCAGGCTCATGCGATTCAATCAAGATAACCACCCGACGCCGACTGGCGCTCGATGCTCGTATAGTGGAAATCAGGCGGTAGGGATTAGGAACTCCGATGATACAAATGAATCAGCGCGTTCCACGCGCCGCGATTGGGATCGTCACCGCCGCGATCATTCTGGCCACAACGGTCGTTGCCTGCAGCGACGATGCGGCAGAAGTCAGCGAGGAACAACAAGCACAACCATCGGCCGCCCAGGCCGAGGATGCACAGGCGCAGCCCATTGACGCCGCGCAGCAACAGGATTCCGAGCCACAGGCCGCGGAGCAAGAAGCTGAAGCCGAAGCCCAGCAAGCGCAAGGGCAAGCGCAAGCCTCCCAACCTGAACCAGCGGAAACTGAACAAGAGACCGCTCAGGAGTCCGACGATTCCCAGGCCGCAGTCAGCGACCAAGACCGCGAGATCCTGGTCGAAGGCGAGCGCTTCGCCTCATCGATCGACCCTGGCGAGACTGAGCGTCAATTCCGCTTCCAGGCAGCGACCGGGGCCTGGCTGCGCATCTTCGTCGACGGCAAAGGCGGCATGGATCCGATCGCCACGCTGCTACAGCCCGACGGCACCGAGATCGCGATCAACGACGATCTCTCTACCACCAACCGCGACTCGCTGATTATCGCCCAGATCCCTACCGAGGGACTGCAGTTCATCCGCGTAGAACCGTTTGATTCCAATGGCATCGGCGACTTTGTGATCGAGGTCCAGACCCTGACGATCGGCGTTGACGATGACAATGCCATCATCTCAGTCGGCTCAAACGCCAATGGACGTCTCAATTCGCCCGACGACGTCGATGTGTTCGAGTTCCAGGCGCAGGTGGACCAACAGATCTTCGTGCTGGTCGATGGCGACACTGGTGTTGACGTCTTTGCACAGGTCTTCCAGCCCGACGGCAACCTCCTGCAGATCGACGACGACGGTGGACACGGACTCGACTCAGAGATGTACTTCACCACCGAGACCGCCGGTCTCTGGCGCGTCGAGGTATGGCCTGCATCCAACAAAGAGGGTCAGCGTCAACTGATTGGCGCATATCGGGTCACGGTCGAAGAGGGTCTACCGACCAGCGCAGTCAACGAAGCGGTTGCGTCGGACTTGGCCGGCTCAGCACTCACCTTCCTCCAGGCATTGCGCGATGGAGACTCAGCTACGATTCTCGCGCTGGCCGGACCCGAGGCGCTCACGATCTGGGGCTGGGACGATGCCGGCGATGTCGGCCGCGACATTCAAAAGATCCAATCCATCGATCTGGGCGGCGAGATCTTGCAGTCGGTCTCGTTTGGTGACGTGCTCAACTCGTCACGCGGGCGCGTGTACTTCCAGTTTTCCGAGAACGACTGGATGCGCTTCGAGCTGATCCAGCTCGGTGGTCGCTGGCTGGTCGACGACTGGGCCCACAGCATCGGCCCGCCAAGCTGATTCACCAGAGCAGCAACAGTCGCTAATCCAACTCCGTCATTCCCGCGCTCCGTCGCGGGAATCTCGGTTGGTTCGTTGCCAATCCCTCAGACAGCACAGATCTTCGTTGGGCCAGAGCAGGGATAGGAGACTATTCGCGACTCGCGACCTGCTGATATCGTCATTCTCGATCGTCAAGGCTCGAATCGATGAGGTTGGGAGTGCCGCATGACGGAACAATCACCCGAAGCCGATGGCCCGCTCGACGGCGTCATTGTGATGACCGCTGGCCAGCAGGCGGAGTGGTCAAGCCACCGCTCCGGTATGGCCATTCAGTTTGGCGTCTCCGGTGACCTGTCTGGCTCAGAAGAAGTCTTCATGACTCGCCAGAAGATTCCCCCCGGGATGTACTCAACGCCGCACTGGCACGTCAACTGCGAAACGGCGATGTACATCCTCCAGGGACCAATCGTGATGGCTTACGGCGAGAAGCTGGAGCACGTACACGAGGTTGAGACCGGCGACTTTCTCTACGTACCGCCGCGGTCGATCCACCAGATCAGCAATCCACGCGACGACCGCGACGCTGAAGTCGTGCTCTGCCGCAATGCGGCGGAAGAAATCGTGGCCGAAGTAGATATTCCCGGAGCGCCCGGCTGCTCGCCAGCCGAATAGCCGGCTGCTCGCCAGCCGAATAGCCGGCTGCTCGCCAGCCGAATAGCCGGCTGCTCGCCAGCCGAATAGGCCCAAATGGGGAGAGCTAGCCAGCCGTCATAGCCAGCGCGCGCTCCACCTGCTGCTCTTCGAGGAATGTCAGCATCGCCGGGATTGCGGCGTGGGCGCCGCGCAACGCGGTGACGACCAGGTCGGCCCCAATCACGTTGTCGCCACCGGCGAACACGCCTGGCTTCGACGTACGCCCCTGCTCGTCAACCAGGACTTCGCCCCAGTCGTTGACATCGATACCGGAGTCTCCGTAGACATCGCGTCCAACGTCGTATCCGACTGCCACGACGAACGCGTCGCAGTCGACCACAAATTCTGAACCGGGCATCGGTTGCGGACGACGCCGGCCACTCTCGTCCGGCTCGCCCAGGCTCATCCGCACACATTCAACGCCGACGACGGCGCCGTCTTTCTTGATCAGTCCGACCGGGGTGGTCAGGTACTCGAAGATCACACCCTCTTCTCGGGCGTGGCGGCGTTCTTCTTCGCGGCCCATCATCTCGTTCTCGGTGCGCCGATACAGCAGTGTCACCTGCTCTGCGCCGAGGCGCACCGCGGAGCGAACACAGTCCATCGACGTGTCGCCGCCCCCGACAACTACGACCTTGCGTCCGACATCGGGCGCGGTCCAAAGCGCTGCTGGCAGCTGCTCGTCGCCGAGATTTGCGCGTACCAGGAACTCTGTCGCGCTATAGACACGAGCGAGTCGCTCACCATCAAGGCCCAATCGCTTACCCATGCTCGCGCCGTGGCCCAGGAAGACCGCGTCCCAGTGGGACAGCTCGTCCCAAGTGATGTCGCGGCCGACCCGGGTATCGAATCGGAACTCCACACCAGCAGATAGCAGCGCTTCAACCTTCTCGTCGACGATGTCTTTGGCCGTCTTGAAGTTGGGAATCCCGTAACGCAGTACTCCGCCGGCCGAGGGCCAGGCCTCAAACACTGTGACCGCGTGTCCGGCTGATCGCATTTGCTCAGCGGCGGCCAGCCCAGCAGGTCCCGAGCCAACGACGGCGACACGCTGTCCGGTTTCCACTTCCGGAGTCGGAACCGGGAACCCACCTCGCTGCTCGCGATCCCAATCGCCGAGGAACGCCTCGAGCTTGCCGATCGCGACGGGCTTGGCGTTCTTCCCAATCACGCATGAGCCCTCGCAGAGCGCTTCCTGCGGACAGAGACGCCCACAGAGTTCGGGCATTTCTGAGGTCTGACGGAAGACGGCAGCCGCATCAGCGAGCTTGCCAATCTCGAGAAAGGCGAGCGCGCCGGGGATGTCGTTTTCAACCGGGCAGGCCGCGGTGCAAGGCGCTGCCGGACACTGAATGCAGCGCTGGGCCTCGAACATGGCGGGGCCGGCGGTGTAGCCGTAGTACACCTCTTCCCAGTTGTGTACGCGGTCATGCGGCGTCTGCTTGGTGACGTGATGCGGTGGAATGCGGAGGCGCTGCCGACGATCAATCGGTTGTCCGGCGCGCGTCAGTTGTTGCTTCTTTGGCGAGGGCGACTTCGCCTGTCCACTGATGCGGCCATTCGCACTTCCCGGCTTGCGACCGGGAGTGCTGGCCCCTGAAACCTGTGTCGAATCTGAATTCTCGTCTGGCATTTCAGCCAACACGCCTCTCGCTCTGAACCGTGCGACTTGCATTCAGCATACGTCCGTCGACCCCCGCTCTGCCTGATAGCCTCGAATCATGACCGAGGATGTAACGCAACGTTTCGTAAAACCTGACAATCTGAATCTGGCCAGACAGTTCGGCACTCTCGCCAGAGGTCATGAACACGCCGTTCGTCTCGATCTGAGTTGCTTCCTGATCGGACGGATCGTTGAGCCGAACTTCAATCAACTGGCTGCGCTCACGCGACTCGACGCCCTCGCCGACGAGATGCGCCTGCCCCCATCAACTCCTGAGCCGGAACAGGTTGAGCGCTTGTGTCAGGTGCTGTTTCAGGAGCATCACTTTCGCGGCGACACCGACACCTACTACGATCCCGCCAATTGCTGCTTGCACTCGGCGCTCGAAACCGGTCACGGCATGCCGATCACTCTCGCCGTGCTGATGATCGAGGTCGCACGACGCGTCGGACTTGAGCTGCACGGCGTTGGCGCACCGTTTCACTTCCTCGTCAAGTACGACGATCACGACGCTCGAGCGGAACGCTTTCTCGACCCGTTCCATGCCGGCCGTGAGATCGACCGTGAAGCGCTGACCGACCGGTTACGCGCCACGAATCGCGGCGTCGGACCGAACCCGGAATCGTTCCTGGCATCCGTCACCAAGCGGCAAATCCTGCAACGCATTCTGACCAACCTCAAGGGCGCCAGCGTGCGCAAACGCGACTACGACGCAGCCATTGCCGCCACAGATTTCCTGCTCGCGCTCTCGCCTTGGTCATTAGAGGAGCGCCGAGACCGAGGCATGCTCTGCTACCAGACCGGGCAATACATTGAAGCGCTAGACGATCTTCAGCAGTACCAGGAGCACGCCACCGACGCGCCGGACCAGGACCGGGTCGCCGATTTCATCGAGCGAGTGCGCACCCGTATCGCCGAAGGCAGCGGCTGAAGCCACCTGTGCAGTCAGGTTGACCATCTACCACAGAGCAACACCTGAGGGGGTTTCCGCTATATTCAATTGAGGCGTCCGTTGGGAATGCTGCAACCTCTGGCGCTGTTCTCATTCTTTACATCCCATCATCTTGCAGCCTGAGAAACCAAGGGGAATGGCCAACGCAACTGCCTTGCGCACGGTCAACATGTCCGCTGCGAATGGCGCAGTGCCTGCCAACGCCTTCCGTCACGTTCACGACGAGCTCGCCTACCGAACAGAGGAGGGCCCTTCGTTCCGTGACATCACCGAAGAGGTGCGCGAGATCGTCCACCAATCCGGTATTGGATTTGGCCAGGTATCTGTCTTTTCGCAGCACACGACCGCTGCCATCATTCTGCAGGAGCACGAACCACTGCTCCTCAACGACCTGCGTGATCGCCTGATCACCTGGGCGCCACCCGAGATCTACTACCGGCACAACGACTTCGACATCCGCACGGTCAACATGCACGAGAACGAGCCCGAGAATGGTCACTCGCACGTCCAGCACATGATGCTGGGTACGTCGGAGACCATTCCCGTGCTCAGCGGTGAATTGCACATCGGCGAGTATCAATCGATCTTCCTGGTCGAACTTGACGAGTCGCGCGACCGCCGCGTCAGTGTGACTGTGCTCGGAGTCACCGGCGAGTAAGTCGGGCTTCACGGCAACGTCCGATCAAGATCCGATCTAGGGTCCCAACCAACGACCGCCTCTGCGCTTGCCGAGGCGGTCGTTCGTATACTCATTCCATGACCCAAAGCGGCCCAACCAGCTTCAATCCGTTGGCCGTCGCCCAACAATCACTCGATACTCCGCTGTCCCGGATTCTTGCTGATCGCATCCAGCGCGAGGGCCCGATGACCTTCGCCGATTGGATGGATCAGTGTCTCTATCACCCTCAGCACGGCTACTACCGAAGTGGTCGAACCACCATCGGACGAGATGGGGATTTCCTCACCAGTCCAGAAGTCCATCCCCTCTTCGGAGCAGCCATTGGGCACCTGGCAACGGTGTTGTCACGTCAAGGCGATGGCGGCCCGTTTCACGTCGCGGAGATCGGACCGGGTACCGGCGCACTCGCCGAGTCCTTCCTGAGACACATCCATGGGACTTCTACGGAGCTCGCCACATCGATGCGCTACACCCTGGTGGAGCAGGATCAGCAGACAGGAAGCCGGCAACTGGAGCGGCTCAGTTCCGTCCACGGCATCCACAGCATCAACAAGCTAATGGGGAAACAGCAACTGATCCTCGCCAATGAACTGCTCGATGCGTTGCCAGTCCACCGTCTGCAGTTCATCGACGGCCGCTGGCGAGAGATGAAGGTCGACTTCAGCGCTGCTGCCGGCTTTCATGATGCGTTATGTGACGTATCAAATCGGGAACTGGTTGCGCCGTTGAGTCAGTTGACGCCCTCCGACGGACAGATTGTGGAAATCGGGCTGGGCCGAGCAGACACGGTCTCAGTCCTGGCCGACGCGGTCGCCACGGGTGGGTTGTTGCTGCTATTCGACTACGGCTACGCCCGAGGCCGTCTCTACGCATCGTGGCGACGTGACGGCACGCTGATGACCTTCCGAAACCACGTACCCGGCCATAACCCGTACGCTCATCCTGGAGAGCAGGACATCACGGCCCACATCGATATCGATCAGGTCACGCAGTCGGCCGTTGATGCCGGGTTGACGCCCTTGCCGGTCCTCAGCCAGGCCGAATGGTTGCACAACCTCGGCGCCGCAGTGCTGCCGGCCGTCGCCGATGCCGATACCGACACCACTGCCTATCTGGCAGCGCGGCGGTCCGCTGAAACGCTGACCGATCCGGCTGGCCTGGGACGGATCGCCGTGATGGGATTTACTCGTGGGCCGACCGGCCCATTGCCTGGCTGGACTTCCCAATGATCGACAACGGAGATCAACTCCCCGACACCAACCTCAGCCTGCTCCGCTATCTCGGCGATGGTCCCTTGCTCATCCTGTTCTATACCGAAGCCAACACGCCCTTATGCACGCAGCAGCTCTGCGCCTTCCGCGATGACTATGAGATGGTCAGGGAGCTCAAGGCGGATGTGGTCGCGATCTCCAGCGACTCCAGCGACGACCATCAGCAGTTCAGCGCCGAGCACTACTTCCCCTTCCTGCTGTTGTCTGATCCCGACCTTGACGCAGCCAGCGCGTTCGGCGTCGCCGATCTGGCGACCAAACGCGCCCAGCGCGCCGCATTCGTCGCCAATCCCGACGGCACGATTGCGCTCGCGATCCCGTTCTACCAACCGAACAACCTCGACCACTACCAACAGGTCTTCGAGGCCCTGGGGCTGGACATCTGATGTCTGCACTACTGGATTCCTTCGAGGCGATGGCCGACGAGATTCTGGAAGAACAGATCGCGATCTGCGAGATACCGGCGCCGACCGGGGAAGAGCAGGACCGAGCGCAGTACGTCAAGCGAGAACTCGCAGCGATCGGTTTGCAAGTGCGCACCGACGAAGTGGGCAACGTCATTGCGCAGCACCCAGATTCATCGCCCAATCCAATTGTCCTGAGCGCTCACCTCGATACCGTCTTCGGCCCGGAGCAATCGGTCGTCGTAGCGCGGCCCGGCGACCGCAACCCGTATCGCAACTCGGAGATCGTTCCCGAGCATGAGTTTCATGCGCCGGGCATCTCCGACGCGGCAGCCGGACTGGTCGCGATGCTCGCAATTGCCCGAGTGCTGCGTGCGTCATCTGCAGCCGACCAGGTCTCGTACGTGGCGACAGTCGGCGAAGAAGGTCGTGGCGATCTGCGCGGCGCGCGTCACTTCTTCGAGTCTCCCCAGGGACGCTCGGCCCGCGCATTCATCACGATTGACCATTCCGATCCAGCCGCCATCGTCAATAGCGGCATCGGGTCTCGGCGCTACAACGTGCAGTACCGCAGCAGTGGCGGACATAGCTGGGCGCACTTTGGTCGCTACAATCCGGCCTTCGCCCTCGCGGCTGCGGCCGATCGACTGGCCGATATTCGGCTGCCCCGCAACCCGCGCACGACCTACAACGTCGGCGTCGTGCAGGGAGGTGAAACTGTCAACGCCATCCCTGAGGTCGCGCAAATGGATATAGACCTACGCAGCGAGTCTCCAAGTCAGCTTGACCAGCTCGATCAAGACGTACAGGAGATCATTCGCTACGGCCATCAACGGGAGCAACAACGCCGGAGCAACGGCGCGCTGGATCCGAGCGTGACCAACATCGGCGACCGCCCGGCTGGCCTCACACCGGTCGAGAGTGAGCTCGTCCAAGCCACGCAGCGATCGTTGGAAGCCGAAGCTCTGCAGCCTCGCCTGATCGCTGCATCCACGGACGCGAACGCAGCCATCGCTGCAGGAGTACCCGCCGTCGCGATGAGCTGGGGCGGCCGCTCCGACAACCAGCACAGCATCCGCGAGTGGTTCGATCCCACAGATCGCAGCCGTTCGCTTCGGGTGATCACTCGAATACTGCTAGATCTGACGGCGTCATCGTAGTGCTCGCGCCGCGTGACTAAACTGGTTCCATGCCCAGGGAAGACCTACGCGCCTACAGCGACATCGTGATTGACCACTTCCAGCACCCGCGCAACGCGGGCGCCCTGGAAAACGCGAATGCCGTCGGCGAAGACCGCAATCCCGTCTGCGGCGACCACATGAAGCTGATGTTGCGCATTGAAGACGACACGATCGTCCAGGCAAACTTTCAGACCCGTGGATGTCCGGCCGCCATCGCGACGAGCAGCATGTCAACCGTCGTCCTGACTGACATGTCCACCGATGATGCAGCGAAGCTCAAGCGACAGGACTTCGTCGACGCAGTCGGCGGATTGCCGAAGGCCAAGATCCACTGCTCAGTGCTGGCGGCAGCGGCGCTCAAGCGTGCGCTCGAGGACTATACAAATCGTGCCGGTACGGGGCAGACGACTGGTTCGTCGGCGTGACAGCACGGGCAGCACAGACAGTACGCCGCCTCCCGCTGCAACAGACTGTCCTCGATCTGCAGACCAAGGGCGAGCACACGCTGAACGACTGGTTCGCCATCGGCGACTCCGTCTCGACCATCCGCATCTGCCTCGAGGATCCCGGACACAACGCCCTGGCGGCAGCGCTGATCGTGCTCGATGCCTACCTGGACCTTGCAGATGGCGACACCGCTCGCATCGATGAGCGTCTGCTGGCCGAAGGCGGAGTCGATATCGACGGTCGTGAAGGGGCCGTCACTGCCGAGCAGCTCTGCATCCCGCGATTACCCAGAGGGGCACAAACAGCGATGGCTGCCGCCAAAGGCAACCCGGATGTCAGTGCCGCCGCTCGCCTCTCGATGAATGGTGACGCGGCCGTGATGCTGGTCGGCATCGCGCCGTATCCCGTCCGCGCACGACAGATTGAATCCGTCGTTCGCGGTCGGACGCTCGATGATCGGATCATCGACCTCGCTGCACAGACTGCCCGGTCCGAAGCTCAGCCATACGGTGTCGGTGAGGTCACCGACTCCAGCGCTGTGAACCACGTCGAAGACGCAGTCCGGCGACTGTTCCGGCGACTCCGCGACCGAATTGACGAAGCACGACCCAATGATCGCCGCCATCCTCCTCGCCGCCGGTGAGTCTTCGCGCATGGGCCAGCCGAAGCAGTTGCTCGATTGGCACGGCAAGCCGCTGATTGTCGCCCAGATCGAAGCGTTGCTCGAAGCCGGCTGCGGTCCGGTCGTCGTGGTGTTGGGCGCACACGCACACCGTCTGCGACCGCTGCTCCCGTCGCGTGCCGATGTCCAGATCACGACCAATCGCAACTGGCGCGAGGGTCGTGCCTCTTCGATCCGGACTGGGGCTCGCGCCGTATCATCCGCACATGAGGCCATTGTGGTTGCCTCTGTGGATCAGCCGGTACGTCCTGCTGTCGTCCACGAACTCTGCAGCGTCATGGCAAGCTCACCCGACGCGATGATCGTCGTCCCTCGCCATAAGGGAACGAACGGTCATCCGCCAATCTTCCGCTCCGAACTGCTGCCCGAGTTGCAGTCCGTCACTGAACGTCAAGAGGGACTCCGAGCGATCCGACGCCGTCATGCCGAGCACACTATCTTCTTGGAATCAGATGACCCGATCGTCACGCTCAATCTCAACACACCCGACGCCTATCGCCGCGCTCTAGCATTCAGTAACCTGCACAAGGTGCGAGAAACCTTGGAGTCCGGGGCACGCATCCTACCCAGCGAATAGAGTGGACCATATGGCCACCCCTCTCAGACAGACAATCCAGGTTGGCAAGTACGTCGTTGGTCAACGCCTGCGTCGGACCGAGCGCTACCCGCTCGTGTTGATGCTTGAGCCGCTGCTGCAGTGCAACCTCGAATGCGCCGGTTGCGGCAAGATTCAGCACCCCACCGACATCCTGCGCCGACGCCTGACCCCCCAGCAGTGCTGGGACGCGGTCGAGGAATGCGGTGCGCCGGTGGTCGCCATTGCCGGCGGCGAGCCGCTGATTCACAACGACATTGTCGAGATCGCCAAGGGCTTCACCGATCGCAAGAAGTTCGTCTACCTCTGCACCAATGCCATCCTGCTCGAGCGCAAGCTCCAGGATTTTGAGCCCAACCCCTACCTCACGTTCTCTGTTCACGTCGACGGGTACGAGCAGGATCACGACGACTCTGTCTGCCGCGACGGCATCTGGGATGTCGCCATTCGCGCAATCCAAACGGCCAAGGAACGCGGCTTCCGCGTCACCACGAACAGCACGTTCTTCCTCGGCGCAAAGCCGGATCGCATCCGGTTGATGTTCGACAAGCTGATGGAGATCGGCGTCGACGGCTTGATGATCTCGCCGGGTTACCCATACGAGAAAGCGCCCGACCAGGAACACTTCCTCGCTCGCAACCAGACCAAGGAACTCTTCCGCGACATTCTCGAGGATCCGCCCAAGCACTGGAAATTCAACCATTCCGAACTCTTCCTCGACTTCCTCAAAGGCGAGATTGAGTACGACTGCACACCCTGGGGGAATCCCACGTACACCGTCTTCGGCTGGCAGAGACCCTGCTACCTCATGGACGAGGGCTACGCCGACAGCTTCCGGGAACTGATCGAAGAGACCGAGTGGGAGAACTACGGCGTCGCGTCAGGCAACCCAAAGTGCGTGGACTGCATGGTCCACTCGGGCTACGAGGCCTCAGCGGTGATCGACGCAACCACCAACCTCAAAGCTGGCCTGCGCAGCTTTGTCGGAGCAATCCGCTAGCGGCGCCACGCACATTCACCAGCTAACTCACCTACGTCATACCCGCGCTTGTCGCGGGTATCTCGTTGCGTGCGGAAGACAGGTCGAGATTAGCGCGGCGATGAGGAAGACTGAGTCGTCGCTTCGGCCCCTGAGGTGCCTCCTGCAAACAGTGCTACACCAGCCGGAAGCGCACCCCGCCGAGCACGACCATCGACTCGTCCTCCGACACCTCAAGATCATGATGCCGTGCCGTATTGACCACGTGCTCGTGATCAACTGTCGAGACATCCAGCCCGCCCAGGCCGTCGCCTCGTCCATCCGTCGCCTCGACGAAGCGCAAGGTGGCATCGTCCAGCGCGATGGTCGGATGACCATTGTCGTCTGAGCCGCTCTGAATCTCCAGAACCTCCGACCATCGAGCCGCCGTACCCGATGGATCGTCGCTCTGCAACTCGGCGGCGGTCATTCTCGTGATCACGTGCTCCCGTTTGGCCGGCAGCCAGTGATCGCCGGCTGGATTCCAGGGTCCGTCGAGCTCCTCGTCTCCAGTATTCCAGCGCAACTCGGCGATGGCGCCGGGAAGATCCTTCGGATGTAGCTGGATCCCGTCTGTCTGCTCGTTCCCCCCATCGGTGATCAAACGGATGCCAAGCTCAGCGACGCGGCTGCGTCGACTGGCCATGTCGTCGCATTGCATGATCACCATGTAGCCGCCATCACCGCCGCGATGCCTCAGGAAGCGGCCACCCGCTGTGCCCGGCATCATCGGCGAGACCACCTCCAGAAACGAATTGCCGACCGGCATCAAGAAGTTATGCAACCCAAACTTGCCGACTCCCGGATCGCGATGACAGACTTCCAACCCGAAGACGCCCCGCAGGTGCCCCTCGATCATGTCCAGATCCTCAGCCACCAGACAGATCTGCCGCATTCGCAACATCGCGCACCTCTTTCGGGATCGACCGCCGGACGGAACGCCCGACCGGACTAGCGACCCGTAAACACCGGACGCCGCTTCTCGACGAACGCCCGTCGTGCCTCAATCGAATCTTCGCTCTCACCCACGCGGCGCATCCGGTCCGCCTCGCGCCGGACGGCTTCCGACAGCGGAATCGTGAATGCGTCGTTGAGGTTGTTCTTGATCTGCGCGATCGCGCCGGGGTGCGAGTCTCGCAACTGCACAGCGACCTGCTGCACGTTGGGCATCAACTCTTCGGGGTCGAACACGCCGTTGGCCAGGCCAAGCGAGAGCGCTTCCTCTGCCTGCACCCGGTCGGGCAACAGGTACATCTCGCGAGCCTTGCCCATCCCGACCAGACGCGGCAGCGTCCAGGTACCACCGAAGTCGCCGGAAAATCCGACCTTGAGGAAGGCGGTGTAGAGATACGCCGTCGTCGACATGTAGCGCAGGTCGCAGGCCAGCGTGATCGAGCAACCGGCGCCGGCCGCGCCGCCATTGATGGCGGCAATTGTCGGCTTCGGCATCTGGTGCAGCAGCACCGACGCACGCTCCTGGTTGGTCAGCGAGTAAATGCTCTGCTCGAGGTTGCGAATGTCGCCCCGGCCGGTGTCTTTGAGGTCGCCGCCAGCGCAGAACAGCCGACCCGAACCAGTCAGGATCACGACGCGCACATCGTTGTCCGCCGCCGCCTGTTCGCAGGCCAGCGGCAGCTCGGTCAACATCGTGCCGTTGAGTGCATTCAACGACTCCGGCCGATTCAACGTAATCGTGCAGATGCCGTCGTCAATGTCGTAGAGCAGGGTTTCGTACATCAATCTTCCTCATGAATTCAGTTCGCTTCGCTTCTCAGTCTACTCACCGACAGCAGGTCGACAGGTCAGCGAACACGCTGCGTAGTCCCGACAGAACCCAGATGCTGTGCTGCTGGTCTGGCATAATCGAACAGCGCGAACCTGAGTCTGGCGTAGACTGACTCTTATGCTCACGATCACCGCTGCACTTCCCTGGGAAGCACAGGCTGCCCGCGCCGGACAGGCGATTGCTGGCCGAGGACGGGTTCGCATCCTGACCACGGGCGTCGGGCCGGATCGGGCGCGGGATGCGGCTGAGGAGGCGATCGAGCGCCACCAACTCAGCCACGTGATCAGCATCGGCGTCGCCGGCGGGCTGACCAATACGCTGCGCCGACCGTCAATCACACTGCCGACCAGCATCATTCGACAAACCGACGGCGCAACGTTTCAGCCCGACGATCAGCTCCGCAAACAGGCAATTCGGCTACTGAACAAGGCCGACATCTTCTGGCAGTCGGTCACCAGCATCACCACGCCAGACATCCTGTTCACCCGACCCGAGAAGAAGGCCGCCGCTGACAGTGGCGCCGAAATCGTGCAGATGGAGGACGCCGAGTGGGCTGAGGCCTGCGCCCAGATCGACATTCCATTTGTTTCCGTGCGAGTCGTGATGGACGCCCTCGATGACGACATCCCCAATGAAGTTGTCCAATGGCGAGGCAATCCGTCCGCGCTCGACATCGCCGTCGGTGCATTCCGACGACCCAGGCTGTTGCCGGAACTGATCTCGCTCGGTCTGCAACGCCAGTCGGCGATGCAAGAGCTTGAGCGCGCCATGACGCTCATCATTCCCGCTCTCGCACCCGACAATCCAGATTCAGCCGAATAGCCCATCTCGCAGGACCGTTGTGCAGCGAGCTCTCGTCACCGGAGCCAACGGCTTCATCGGCGCTCACGTCGTCCGTGCCGCGCTCGACGCCGGCACCGAGGTCCGCGCCCTCGTCCGACCCAACAGCGACCAGCGAAACCTCGACGGTTTGCCGATCGAGCTGGTGCATGGAGACCTGACTGATTCGCAATCGCTCGTCAGCGCGCTCGATGGCATTGACACGTTGTTCAACGTCGCCGCCCGATACGACCTGAGCCGCCGTGCCAGAAAAGACGCATACCGCGCCAATGTTGACGGCACCCGAGACCTGATGCATGCCGCGCTTCGGGCACAAGTCGACCGGGTGGTCCACACCTCCTCCGTCGCCGCCATTGGACCACCACGCGATCCGTCACAGCCCGCCGACGAAACCCAATGGGCCGACGCTAAACACGCCCCTGGTCCATACGAAGAGACCAAGATCATCAGCGAGCGCCTGGTCCACGAACTCGTTCGAACAGAGTCCCTACCCGCTGTTTGCGTCCTACCAACCGCGCCGATCGGTCCACTTGATCTGAAGCCAACGCCTACGGGCCGCCTGATCCGCGACGCCGCCCTTGGCCAGATGCCTGCCTATATCCGCACCGCAGGACTGAACATTGTGCACGTCACGGATGTGGCAACGGGTCACCTACTTGCGGCTGATCAGATTCAACCAGGGCAGGTGGAAGAACGGTATCTGCTGGGCCACGAGGAAGGCAACCTGACGCTGCGCGAGATTATCACCCGCGCCGCTGCCGCCGGTGGTGTCGACCCGCCCCAACTGGCGCTGCCACTCGGTGTGGCATATCTGGCGGCGGTCATTGACGAGTATCTGGTCTCAGAACTGCAGCGGCAGACACCGCGAGCGACGATAGCCGGTGTACGGCTGGCCGCACATCGGCAGTGGTTTGATCCTGGTAAGGCGATTCGGGAGCTGGGGTTACCGCAGACCCCGCTAGAGCAGACGTTTGAGGACGCGGCCGCGTGGTTTCTCGCTGACCAGGCACGCTGACATCTATAGGCTCGAAGCATGACTACTAGCCACGCCCGCACCGTCCTCATCACCGGCGCCACGAGCGGCATCGGAAAGGCGGCGGCGACTGCTCTCGCTGGGTCGGGCTGGAGGGTGTTGCTGGGCGCTCGAAATCCGCATCGAGCGCAAGCCGCGGTCGACGAGATTCATCGCCTGACCGGCTCGGATCAGCTTGACGTCGTGCAGATGGAGCTGACCTCACTCGAGAGCGTCCGCATGGCTGCGCAGCAGGCGCTTGAGCTGGCGCCTCGACTGGACGTGCTGATCAACAACGCCGGGACAGTGACCAACGATCGGCACATCACCGACGATGGCCTCGAGATGATCATGCAAACGAATCACTTCTCGCACTTCCTCCTGACATCGCTGTTGCTTCCACGCCTGCTGGAGTCGGACGATGCACGGGTGATCAACGTGTCCTCAGGCGGCTACCGGCGAGCGGTACCGATGCCGCTCGACGATCTGCAGCTTGAACAGCACTGGGGCAGGATGCAGCCATATGTAATCAGCAAGCTGGCCAACGTCCTCTTCACAAACGAACTGCACCGTCGCTACGAAGCACAGGGCCTATCAGCGTTCTCAGTCAGTCCTGGCGCTGTCAAGACCAACTTCGGAGAGGGCCCGCGAGGCATCATGCGATTGGTATTTGCCGTCATCCGCCCGTTCTTCCTGACCCCTGAGAAGGGCGCGACACCTCTGGTCGAGCTCGCGACCGGTGCGGACAAGCGAGCCGATGCCGGCGCCTTCTACGAGCGACATGAGCGTCGCGAGCTCGCCCCGAACGGGAAAGATCGCGAAGCGGCGTCGGGGCTCTGGGAGCGCAGCGTCGAGCTCACGGGCGCGTCCTGGCAACCGATCTGAGCGCCGCAACGCGCGACCATCGCCGGCATCAGCCATTTGACCCCTATCAGTAAGGGACGACCTGCATCTGCCGCAAACCAACCTCGATGCGACGTTTTTCGAGGCGGTCAACGCATTTCGTACACTCACAGAATGAATCAACACACCCAACCTCAAACCGTCCTCATCACTGGAGCCAACAGCGGCATCGGCCAGGCTGCCGCGACCGAGTTCGCGCGCCGCGGCTGGCACGTCATCGCCGCCGCCCGCTCGCCCGAACGCGGCCAGGCCGCTGTCTCCCAGATTCAGAAAGACAGCGGTTCGATCGCTGTCGAACTTCTGCAGTTGGACCTGGCATCATTCGCCTCCGTTCGTCGAGCCGCCGACGAATTGCTGGAACGCACAAATCGGCTTGACGTCCTCGTCAACAACGCGGGGCTCACCCTCAACGAACGCTCGCTCACCGATGACGGCCTCGAAACGATGATGCAGACTAATCACTTCTCGCACGCGCTTCTGACCTCGCTGCTGCTGCCGAAGGTGCTCGAGTCGGACGATGCCCGCGTCGTCAACGTCAGCTCACGCGTCTACGAGCGCGTCGAGGCGATGCCGCTGGACGACCTCAACTTCGAGCAACGCTGGGGTGGAATCTGGCCGTACTGTGTAACCAAGCTGGCCAACATCCTCTTCACCAACGAACTGCATCGACGCACGCATGACTCGGGGTTGGCCACCTTCTCCGTACATCCTGGCATCGTGGCATCCGGCTTCCAGAAGAACTTCGCAACTCCCTTGCGGACGGTCCTCCGAATCGGGCGATCATTCCTGCGCAGTCCCGAGCAGGGCGCGGCACCGGTCGTCGAACTCGCCACTGACCCAACCCGGCTCGCCGATGCCGGCGCCTACTTCGATCGGCACACTCGCACTCAGCCGCAAGCGCAAGCAACTGACCGGCAAGCCGCTGAGCGCCTCTGGGATCTCACTAACGAGATCACAGGAGCGGAATGGCCAGCCTCATGACGATCTCCAGTCGCGAAGAACTGATCGCCGCTCTCCAAGATGACAGCGATGCGTTTGAGAAGGCGGTCGCCCAACTGCCCGAGGAGGCGTTCGAGCGAGGCGTCTACGAGCAGGGCTGGAACGCCCGACAACTGCTAGCGCACATCGCCGCGATCGAGTGGACCTACCCCCGTCTCATCGAACGAGCCCAGCAACGAGCCGCGGGCGACGACGTTCCCCAGGGCGGAGGCGCCGGATTCGATATGGATGCCTACAACGCCAAACAGGTGGAACGCCGCGACGATCAACCGGTCGAGCAGCTCCTGACCGAGTTCCGCCGCAACCGAGCCGCCACCATCGACGCCATTCGCGCCGCGGATGAATCGTTACTCAGTCAGCCAACCCGCTCGGCCGGAGGAGTCGAAGGAACCCTCCTCGACGTCCTCGAAGGAGTCGCCGTCGGCCACGTCCGCGAACACGTCAACGACCTCCTCAAAGGTGCCCGCTCAGGCTGAACCAACCCGGTCGATGGCATCATCGGCCGCGGCCAAGTAGACCGCCTTCGGATTGAGTTCGTACTCCCGCAAACACGCCTCGACAAACTTGATCGAGTGAGGTCCGGCGGCATGAACGGCCCGATCTTTCAGTTCATCGAGATCAAACTCATTGGCGTCCGGCAACCTAGGAACTTGCGGAAGCTCCAGCGCAAACCAGGCGTACATCGCAGCGCAGGTCTGCCAGGCGTATCGCGCTGCCAGGGCGGCATCCTCTGGTTTGAGATACGGATAGATGAACCGCAAGCAGCTTGGCGCCGTCACCGTGTGCACGAACACGACTGGCACCGTCCGATCGCTCAGAAACCAGCGCGCTGCTGTCTCGGTCAAATTGGAAAGAAACGCAGAAAGATCGTGGGCCGGACCCGCAAGGTTGACGACATGAGCAAACGACGGTTCTTCATGGAGTCGATTCAGCGATTGCCAGATCAATCCCTGATTGACGAACCCCGGTTCATGCAGCCGATGAAGGTCCTCTATGGCCTCTGAGGCCAATCTCCCAGGAACTTCGGAAACCAGATTGCCCGGCAGGGTTTGCCAGGTTGATGCCCAATAGCCCAGACCTTCGGCAAGCTCATGACGACGAACGGCCGTATCCGCCAACGAGAGACTGCGCACCGCATGAGCCGTACGAATCAGTCCGTGTGCCGCACGAGACACGATCGCCGGCGCCAGACGTGGACCCCACGTGGCGATTGTTTGTTGCCACCCGCACTCGGCGATCTCTCGATCGAAAAACGAGACCCAATCGGCCACACGATCCGATTTGCCGAGGTAATCGCGCCAGTTCTCGGACGGAATCGTGGCAAGCCCTCTGGGCACATCTTCCAACTCCGCTCGATACCACTCAAGCCAGGAGATGATCCCATCCCCGCGCCCCATCGCCAACATCGCCTCCACCGCCATAGGAGCATGATTCGACGCTCCCGGCCCGTATTCGGGCCCCGTCCGATGCACTATCTCCAGCGCTGCATCCATTGCATCACGCATACCGCTCCGATCGGTTCAGGTTGGAGTCCTATGTGAAGACTCCCAACGGGCTCGCACGACCCACGGCAATCGTATCAACGGAGCCCCAACGAGAACGCGGCCCCGAATGGGGCCGCGTTTTCGTTGATCGTGCCTCTAGGAGGTCTACTGACGCGGCAGCTGCAGACCTCGGGTCGCGATGATGTTTCGCTGGATCTCGCTGGTGCCGGCGGCGATGGTGCTTGGCACCGTCGACATGTAGGCCCGACCGATCCTTGCTGCGAGTGGCGCTTCTGGATCCTCTGGATCGATCCGCTGCGAGTGCAGACCCATCATGTTGACCCCGAAGTGCGAGACTCGCTGACCGAGCTCTGAGCCGAACATCTTCGACATTGACGCCTCGTGGTTTGGCACCAACTCCTGCGATTGCATCCACACGACCCGATACGAAATCAGGCGCGAGATCTCGGACTCAATCATCAGATTCGCGAGCCCATTGCGGACGCCCGGATCGTCGATCAGCTTGGCGCCGCCGCGGATGCCCGGTCGCTCGGATGCGTACTCCGACATCAGCTCGACGCTCTTGCGCGAGGTCGCCGACCAGGCCACGCCGGAGCGTTCGAAGTCGAGCAGCGTCGCCGCGACGTACCAGCCGCGGTTGTACTCGCCCATCATGTTCGCGGCGGGCACGCGCACGTCGGTGAAGTAGACCTCGTTGAAGCCGTGCTCGCCGAGCATGTTGATCAGTGGGCGCACTTCAATGCCCGGTGTGTTCATGTCGAGCAGGAAGTACGAGATCCCGCGGTGCTTGGGCGCCTCAGGATCGGTGCGCGTGAGCACGTGGATCCAGTCGGCGTGGTGCGCGCCCGAGGTCCAGATCTTCTGCCCATTGATTACGAAGTCATCGCCATCGCGGACGGCGCGCGTCTGCAAGCCGGCGAGGTCGGAGCCATTGCCCGGCTCGGAGAAGCCCTGGGCCCAGTACGACTCAGCATTGGCGATGCGCGGCAGGTGCTCCTGGCGCTGCTCCTCGGTGCCGTGCAGCATCAGACAGGGACCGACCATCGAGATGCCCTGACCACCGGAGCCTGGCGCTCCGCGGTATGCGGCTTCCTCGCGGTAGATCATCTGCTGAATGTGACTCGCGCCACGTCCGCCGTACTCCTCCGGCCAGGCCATCGTCAGCCAGCCCTTGGACGCTGCGCGCTTCTCAAAAGCGCGCTCGGCCTCGAAGTGCGAGTCGTCGCCCTCAACTTCCGGCCCGGAAGGCGGAATCCAGTTGTCGTCGATGAAGTTGACAACTTCGCCGCGGAAGGCTTCGTCGGATGCGGTGAATTGATAGTCCATGCTCTGCTCCTCAGGCTTCTGCGCACCAGCCCACGACCCAAATCGCAGGCGCAAAAAGTATAACCAACGCGCGGCCGATACGCTGATCCATCATGCCCAGTTCTGGTCAACTCACCTGGGACGCCGTTGTGATCGGCGCCGGTCCCGCCGGAGCCACTGCCGCTCGACGACTGAGCAGCTCGGGCGCGTCCGTGTTGCTGTTGGAAAAGCAGCCGCTGCCCCGATACAAGGCCTGTGGCGGCGGCGTACCAGCCAGGACCATTCAGTTGCTTGACGGCCTCGACATTTCCACCGTCAGTGAGGGGTTTGTCGACACCATCGACATCTCCCGCTTCGGTCGTCATCAGTTCCGCAAGACCTCGAAGCGACCGTTGGCCTGGATGGTCATGCGTGATCGGTTCGACCGGTTTCTGACCGAAGTCGCGGTCGAGGCGGGCGCAGTCCTCCGCGACAACACACCGGTACAGTCCATCACGAGCGAGGCCGACCGCTGGCAGATCGAGACGCCCACAGGCGACGTACGTACTCGCCACATCCTCGTCGCCGATGGCGCCACCGGACCGAGCGCGCGTTGGTTGGGTATCAATACGGCACCGACGCGAAGCGCCGCATATGAAATCGAAGTTGCGGCTCCGTCTCAGGCCTTAGAGCACTGGCACCGAGCCGCAAACGTCGATATCGGCTACCGACCATGGGGCTACGGCTGGGTCTTCCCGAAAGAGGGAGCGCTCTCCGTCGGCGTCGTTGCTGCTCCGGGACGCGGCCGATCGATTCGTAAGCAGACCGCTCGCTACCTGTCCCGACTTGGCCTCTCCGAGTCGGACATCACCAACGTGCAAGGACACCCCATTCGCTACCGTCGATCGTCGAGCGAGCCCGTCGCGACCGAGCGTGCGCTTCTGCTTGGCGACAGCGCCGGGCTCGCCGATGAGTTCACCGCCGAAGGCATCGCGTACGCCGTTCGCTCGGCCAATCTCGCCGCCGACGCCGTCATCAACTCGACCGATCCCGCGGCAACCTACGCAGCAGGCATCAACCAGGAGATCCAACTCGAGCTGGACGCCGCTCGCGCCATTTCCCGCGTCTTCTACTGGTGCGTCACGAGCTGGCCGTGGCTCGGGCTCAACGTTTGGCGATATGTCAACTACTTCTGGGGAGCCTTCTTCCGAGTGATGCGCGGCGAGTCGACCTACAACAAGGAATTCGAGCGGGTTCCCGTTCACCGACTGATCGGCCAACTGGTCGATTCAGCATTGGTAGGACGACCGTCCTGATCCCAGAGGACGACTCGCCACTGTTCGACTACATTGGCAGCGTGGAAGCAGGAATCGTCGCATTCGTCTTTGCTGTCGCCTTGGTCTGGTGGGGATTTCGCTCCAGTAGAGGTGGCGGAGGCTCGGGCGACAATCGCGAGCCTCCGAAACCGTATGAGATCGAAGGTCCCGCCATCTGCGAGGAGTGTGGCGAGGAGGTCGACCGCCTCAACCTGCTCTTCACCGGCGACTACGTCTGTGATTACTGCGAAATCATGTTGATGGGCGATTGACCGCAGATCGCACGACACGAGTAGCAACCAATGCCCCGACGCCGACGTCGCCCCAGCCCCCTTCGCCCTACCGCGATCGTCAACCGACTGATCAAGGAAGCCCCACTCACGCCTTGGCGTGCGACCAACGATCCTGTCACCGAACTCGTCCTCACGCTGCTCTCGCAGAACACCTCCGACACCAACTCCGGACGGGCATTTCAGGCGTTGCTCAAGCGCTACCCCAACTGGGACGCCGTCCTCGAAGCGCCGGTCGAGGAGTTGGAAGACACCATCCGCCCCGGAGGCCTGGCCAGGACCAAAGCCCCGAGAATGCAAGCCCTGCTCTCCCAACTCCGAGAGCGTCTCGGTCCCGAGTGGGACGCCTCACGACTCGAAGACATGCCGATCGACGAGGCCAAGCAGTGGCTGACCGAGCTGCCAGGGGTCGGACCGAAGACCGCAGCCTGCGTCTTGTTGTTCTCGCTGGGACGGCCGGCGCTGCCCGTCGATACGCACGTCCACAGAGTCGCCATCCGCCTCGGCCTACTCGGACCCAAGGTCGCCGCACTCCCGGCGCACGACATGCTCGAAGCCCAACTCCCGCCCGACAAGTACTACGACTTCCACGTCACCCTCATCCGACACGGACGGCGTGTCTGCCACAAGCAGCGCCCCAAATGCAACGAGTGCGTCCTCTACGACCGCTGTCCCAGCGCCGACGACTTCATCTCCTCTCTCTGAGAAGAACGGCGGGAAAGCGCGAACGCCAAACGCTCCCCCTCTGGGGGAGCTGTCGCGGAGCGACTGAGGGGGCCTGCTGTGGCGGCAGGCGAGGCGGCTGCACCGTGCGCGCGGGGAGCCCCCTCCGCCCCTTCGGGGCACCTCCCCCAGAGGGGGAGGTCTAGGACGTCTAGGACCCTGCCTACCGACGCGCCACCACCTACCCTGCTGGTTGAACTGACCTACCCAAAGGACTCTCCCATGCCCCTCACCCCAATACGCAAAGACCAACTCAGCAAAGTCGGCATCGGCGTCCAGCGACCCGAAGATGTCGTCGTCTCACGTGACGGTCGCGTCTGGATGTCTGACCAGGCGTCGGCCGCCGCCGAAGCCCTGCCCGACGGGACCCTGAACCGTGTCGGCAACGCCGGCGGATCGCCCAACGGCAACAACATGGACGCTGAAGGCCGGATCATCATTGCCAACGTCGGCGGACTCGAAGGTGACGGTGGCTCCGGCCCCGTCCAGCGACTCGATGTTGACACCGGCGAGATCGAGATTCTCGCCGACCAAATCGACGGCATCCCCCTCGTCGCGTCCAACTATCCGCACGTCGACTCGCAGGGACGGATCTGGGTCACCCACTCAACCTCGCGATCGGGCGGCGATGCCTTCTCCGGCGATCCGGACGGCTTCCTCTTCCGCATCGAAACCGACGGCTCACTGACGATGCTCGCCACCGAGATCGAGTTCGCGAACGGCATCACCCTCGATCCCCGCGAAGAGAACGCCTACGTCTGTTCAACCACCGGCTGTCACGTGTTGCGATATCCGATCAACGACGACGGATCGCTTGGTGCGCCGGAAGTCTATGGCCCGCAACTCGGCAAGACCGTCCAAGACCTGGCCGCCATGCGCCCGCTCAATGCAGAGCAACGAGGCGAGCTCGGCCTCACCGACGGCTGCGGCTTCGACCAGGAAGGCAACCTCTGGGTCACCCTGCCGATGTCCAACAAGGTCGTCGCGATCACACCACAGTTCGAGGTCGTCACCATGATCGAAGACCTCGAAGGCGACATCATGCAAGCCCCGACCAACGTGAGCTGGGGCGGAGACGACATGTCAGATGTCTACATCGGCTCAATTCGCAGCGACTACGTCGTCCACGCCAAATCACCCATCCCTGGCGAGCCCCTCATCCACCAACGCTAGCGACCGATTGACCACGCCCGAATCTGGCATACTGTGCTCATTGCGACACACTCGGTGAGTGTGTCCAGACACTGCATGCGCGAATGCGCGAACACTGACACGAAGGACAGAACATGCACGATCTCGTGATTCGCAACGGACTCGTCGTTGACGGCACCGGCGCGCCCGCGCGCCAGGCCGATATCGCCATCGACGACGGCGTCGTCGCCGCCATCGGCGAAGTCAACGACCTCGGCCGCGAGGAAATCGACGCCGACGGCTTGCTCGTCACGCCGGGCTTCGTCGACATCCACACGCACTTCGACGGCCAAATCACCTGGGACCCGCTGCTCACGCCGTCCTTCTGGCATGGCGTCACCACTGTGGTGATGGGCAACTGCGGTGTCGGCTTCGCGCCCGCCGCGCCCAATCGCCGCGACTGGCTGATCGGTCTGATGGAAGGCGTCGAGGACATCCCCGGTTCCGCTCTCGCCGAGGGCATGGAATGGGGCTGGGAGTCCTTCCCCGAATACCTCGATTTCCTTGACAAGCTGCCCAAGGCAATCGACATCGGCACCCAGGTCCCGCACGGCGCGGTTCGCGCTTACGTGATGGGCGACCGTGGCGCACGCAACGAAGACGCCAACCCTGAGGACATCCAGGAGATGTCGGCGATCGTCAAGGAAGGCCTCGAAGCGGGAGCGCTGGGATTCTCCACGTCTCGCACGCTGGCTCACCGCGCGATCGATGGCGAGCCCGTCCCAGGCACCTTCGCCGCCGAGGACGAACTGTTTGGCATTGGTCAGGCGCTCAAGGAACTCGGCACAGGCATCTACGAGGTCGCCCCTGCCGGAGTCACCGGCGACGACGCCAACGCACCCGAACTCGAAATCGCCTGGATGCGCAAGCTCTCGGCCGAAATCGAGCGGCCCGTCAGCTTCGCCATGGTCCAGTTCGACAACGAGCCGGACGCCTGGCGAGACGCGCTGGATCGCTCGATCGAGGCGCTGGAAGACGGCGCAGAACTCTACCCACAGGTCGCAGCACGCGGTATCTCGATTTTGCTGACGCTGCGCGGACGTCACCCGTTCATCCACGCGGCCAGCTACCGCGAGTTGGACGACCTGGATTGGGAGCAGCGAGCCGAGGCCATGCGCGACCCACAGCGCCGAGAGAAGATCCTCAGCGAGGTCGAGGCCCCTGACGCTGCGCTCGGTTTCATCATGTGGGACAAGCTGTTCCCGATGACCGACCCGCCCAACTATGAGCCGACAGCGGACCATTCGGTCGCCGCGCAGTCGGAAGCCGCCAGCCTGACGCCGATCGAGTTCGCCTACGACTTCCTCAGTCAGGGAGATGGTCAGAACGTCCTCTTCGCGCCGCTCTTCAACTACGCCAACGGCAACCTCGACGCGACACGCGAGATGATGATGCACCCCCGCGTTGCGATGGGGCTCTCCGATGGCGGAGCCCACTGCGGAGTGATCTGCGACGCATCAATGCCGACCTTCATGCTCACCCACTGGACGCGCGATCGCAGCCGGGGCGAGACGCTGCCGCTTGAGTGGACCGTCAAACGCATGACGAGCGACACCGCTGAGCTGTATGGACTCGGCGACCGAGGCACGCTCGAAGTCGGCAAGAAGGCCGACGTCAACGTCATCGACTACGAGGCACTCCAGCTTGAGCCGCCACAAGCGGTCCACGATCTACCGACCGACGCCATGCGCCTGATTCAGAAGTCGCGTGGATACGTCGCTACGATCGTCAGCGGTGAAGTCATCAGCCGAAACGGCGAGGAAACCGGAGCCCGACCCGGCCAACTCATCCGCGGCGCCCGCTAACGCCCCGGCCAACTCTCTCCCTCCGATCCCCTCTCCCCTCTGGGGAGAGGGTTAGGGTGAGGGGCGCCAGCCAATGTCGACCTCGCCAATGGAGCGCGGCCAGTACGTCGAGTGCATGGTCGAACTCGCGCTCAGCCAGATCCGACCACCCTGAAGGCCGGCTTGCCGATATAGAACATCTGTATTACTATCCCAGCATGCAGATGTCACTCCTCGATCCCAATCCGTCCACCTCACGACCCGAGCGACAAGGCTCGGCCGATGTCATCTACTCCGACTCGGCCGCCATCCTCGCCCGACCGACCGGTCGACTCGCCGATCTCGACTTTGTCATCAATCCCTATCAGGGATGCACGTTTGCCTGCACCTACTGCTATGCCGCCTTCTTCGTTGCTGAGGAGGAACAGCGCGAGCGCTGGGGACAGTGGGTTCGTGTGAAGACGAATGCGATCGCCAAGCTTCGCAACTCCCGTCAGGACCTGCGAGGCAAGACCGTGCTGATGAGCAGCGCCACAGACCCGTATCAGCCGATCGAGGCAAAGCTGGAACTCACCCGCTCGCTGCTCCCGATCCTCGCCCAGCGAGGCGCCCGTCTGGCGGTGCTGTCGCGAAGTCCGCTCGTCACCCGCGACATCGACCTGTTCAAGCAGTTCGATCACATCAACATCACGCTCAGTATCACGACCGACTCGGACGACATCCGCAAACGATTCGAGCCGCAGTGCGCCAGCATCGATCGTCGATTCGAGGCGATCACCCAACTATCGGAAGCAGGCTTCAAGACCCGAGTCAACGTCGCCCCGCTTTTGCCGCTCGAGAACGCAAGCTCATTCGCTCGTCGCATCATCGAGACCGGAGCTTCGCGCGTACACATCGGCACGTTCCATGAAGCAACGGGGCCCTTCGCTTCCGGAACCAGACAGCCAGCTCTTGCCATTGCCAAAGAACTTGGGTGGACTGAACAGCGGCGAAAACTCGTCAAAGCCGAGCTTCGGGCCCATCTCAACGCGGGTCAACGTCAACTCGCCGCCTGAGAGGTGAGAGCTGCGAGCCTTGGAGCTACACGCTGGCGTATACCGCGTCGATCATTGGCTTCCAACGAGGATCCGCGCCCAGGCCAGCGGACATCTGATTCATCACATAGCCGAAGCCGATGCCGGCGTCGGGGTCAGCAAAACCGAGTGAACCGCCCGCGCCTGAGTGTCCGAATGTACGCGGATTCGGACCCCACTCATAGCGGCCGCCAGCGGTCGAGAGGATGAACCCCAACGAGCGACGCACCTCGAAACCCAGCACCATGTCCTCGCGAGCAGCGTGCTCGGTCGGACCGCAGAGCTCAACGGCATCTCCTCCGAACAACGGGTCGCCGCCATGTGCCAGAGCCGAATACATCGTCGCCAGCGCTCGAGCGTTGCCGTGACCGTTCGCCGCCGGCAGCTCTGCTGCTCGCCACTCGCGAGAGTTGACGCTCCCCGCAAGCCGCGGCGCAGCCAGACCGAGCGCTCGCGCAGCCAAATTGTCCTGCGGTCCGACACCGATCGGTCCGGTCCCGGGCGCAGCAATCAAATCCGCGGTCCGAACGTCCTCAGCCTCCGGCAAGCCGATGTAGAAGTCGACGCCCAACGATCCGGCAATCTCGTCGCGGACGAACTCGCCGCAGGTCCGGCCGTCGATCCGGCGAATCACTTCGCCGACCAGCCAGCCATACGTGATTGCGTGATATCCCATTCCTTCGCCCGGTGTCCACATGGGCGCCTGACGCTCCAGCGCGCCGATCATGTGATCCCAGTCCAACACGGCACCATCCGGCAGTTCTTCGTCAACGCCAGCCAGTCCGGCCTCATGCGTCAACAGGTCCCGGACCGTAATCTCCGACTTGCCGGATTGACCAAACTCAGGCCAATAATCGACAACTGGTCGCGCAACGTCGAGCTCTCCACGATCAACCAGCATCGCCGCGGCAGCCGCGGCGACGCCCTTGGTCGAGGAGTACACGTTGGCGATCGTGTCGCGTTCCCAGATACGGGAATGCGCGCCGTCAGCGTGTCCACCCCACAAATCAACGACGGTCTCGCCACCGACAATCACGCAGAGCGACGCGCCAACCTCATCATGATCGGTCCAGTTGGCCGCAAACGCGTCGCGAACCGCGCCGAAGCGCGGATCGCAATCGCCCTGTAATTCGATTGCTGACATCGGACTAGTCGGCCGAAACCGGCTCGGCGGTCGTGCGACCAGAGAGGTCTTCTCGCATCGTGCCTTCGAGCTCGTGGATCGCTGGCAACACCTCCGAGGCAAACAGGCGCATGCTGCGCTCGGCCGTGTCGGCCGGCATACCGCCGGAAATGCGGAAGTTCATGACCATCTCTTCAGCTGCGGTCATCTGCTGGATGTGCTTGAGCTTCTCGATCACCTGGTCGGGCGTACCCCAGGCCTGCGGTGTCGCCGCGAAGCGGGCGCGCTGCTCAGGCGAGGTCTTTTCGTTGGTCTTGCCGAACTCGGCGTAGTACTTGTACCCCTTGGTCGCCGCGAAGCGGGCCGAGTCAGAGAAGTTGTAATGTCGCTCGACGCTCTCCTGGAACTCGCCGGTGTGCTGCACCATGACGTCCCAGGCTTCTTCTTCGCTGTCGAAGCAGGCGACATTGGCGACGACCGTTGGCTGCTTCGGCTCCCAGCCACGTCCGACGCGAATCTCGTTGAAGCGCTGAACGTCGATCTGGTAGTCCTCCCACTTCTTCGAGTTGGTAAAGAGCATGCCGAGACCGGCGTTGGCAGCAATCTCGAGGGTCTCAGGAGAAATCCAGGCGACGCGCATTGAATCCAGCAGTTGTTGCGGATTGCGCGGACGCGGCCGGATCGTCGTCTCCGGGATGGTGTAGAAGTCACCCTCATGCGAGAAGTACTCCTGCGTCAGACCCTTACGCACGACCTCAAGTGACTCCAGGAACCGGTCTCGCGACTCGCCCATCGGCGAACGGAAGGCCTCGAACTCGCGCTTGGCCGCGCCACGTCCCAGGCCAAGCGTCAGCTTGCGACCCTGGAGCATGTTGTCGAGCACGGTGATCTGTTCGGTGATGGCCACCGGGTCGTACCACGGCAGCACGACGACCATCGTGCCGAAGTCGATCCGCTCCGTCTTGCCGGCGAAGTAGGTCAAGTTCTGCAACGCGCCCGACGTCATGATGTAGGGCGAGAAGTGGTGGTCGATGCACCAATAGGAGTCAAACCCCAGCGGCTCTACGAGGCCGCCCAGGTGCAGATCTTCTTCGTAGATCTGCTGGTCGCTGATCGGCATCTCTTCTGAGACGGCCTGCGCTTCGAAGCGCTCCCAATCGGTGTAGTTCTGGAAGTTGAAGTGAACGCCAACCTTCATGCGAATTTCCTCATTTCACGGAGACAGGTCCTGCTGTTTTGCGCATATTGGGCGCAGGATACGCGAAACGGGCCGACAGCGTCGCGATGCGCCGTCGGCCCCTCTCGGGCTGATTTGATACTGGTGTCGAGCGGGGCTACGTCAGGACTTCGTCGAGTCGCTTGGCGAGATCGCTCTTGGGACGGAAGCCCACGATCTGACCGGCGACCTCGCCGCCCTTGAAGACCAGCAGCGTGGGGATGCTGCGGATCCCGTACTCAGTGGCGACGCCCGGGTTTTCGTCAGTGTTCAGCTTGTAAAACGCGACGCGGCCGTCGTACTCGTCCGAGAGCTCGTCCACGATCGGAGCGACCATGCGGCACGGTCCGCACCAGGGCGCCCAGAAGTCCACGAGCACCGGTAGTTCGTTGTCTTTCACGTCTGCCTGAAAGCTTCCGTCTGTCACTTCCTGCGGCTTTGCCATCTGATTCCTCCAAGCGGTCTACGAGATTTCTCGACGCTACCAGCTCAAATGTATCGCATCTTTGGCGATCGTCGTCAAGATCTAACCGCGCTCATAGCGCCAAGTGTCGCTCACCTGACCATCGCGTTGCGGGCTCTGAGGCACATCAGTCATGTCGTCGTCATCGACCGGAGCAGTGCCTGCTACTGCGTCGCGAATGGCATCCACGACCCCTGCCTCCACCACGCTCCTGGCAGATCGAATGCCACTCGTCACCGCTTCCGCATTGGCCCGCCCATGTCCGACCAGGACCGCGCCATCGATGCCAAACAGCGGTGCCGACCCAACTTTCGCATAGTCCCAGTGAGCGCGGATGCTCTGGAACGCTCCTCGCATAAGCCAGGCGCCCGCCATGTGCAACATGTTGGCCTGAATGCCGCGTTTGAGCTCCCCGAACAATTGCTCCGCCACACCCTCAGTCAGCTTGACAGCAACATTGCCAGTAAACCCATCCGACACAATGACGTCGGCTGCACCGGCGATCAACTGGTTGCCCTCGATGTTGCCGACGAAATTCGGCTCCTGGCGCTCCAGCAATCGATATGTCTCCTGGTGCAACGGAGTGCCCTTGATCTCCTCTTCCCCCACGTTAAGCAGACCCACACTGGGATTTCGATGCCGCAACACGCGCTCAACGTAGGCCCGACCCATCGTGGCAAACTGGCAGAGGTACTGTGGCCGGGCCTCAACATTGGCGCCGACATCCAGTAGCAGTGAAGTCGTGCCGCGTCCGTTGCGGAACAGCGCGCCAAGCGCTGGTCGGGCCACCCCGGGAATCCGGCCCAGACTGAACAGCGACCCAGCCATCACTGCGCCGGTGTTACCGAACGAGAGAAACGCGTCAGCCTCGCCATCCGCCAGCAGTCCCAGCCCCACCATGATCGACGAATCGCGCATACGCCGAACGGCCGTCGGAGGCGCATCCATGGCGATGGCCTCGGATGCCTCCTGGATTCGCAGATTGCGCTGAGCCGCCGGCAGCAGTCCGCGAATCTCTCGGCCCCGGCCAACCAGGATGACATCGACATCGAGCTCGCGAACCGCGCTCAGCGCGCCGCGCACAATCGCGGCCGGCGCGTTGTCTCCGCCCATCGCATCAAGCGCAACGGTGATCGGTCGGTGTCCAGTTCCGCGCTGCGCAGCCCGTTGCATCAAACGCCACTCCGCTTTGGTCTGCTCGGTCGACGCTACTCGTCTTCGTCCGCTGACTCTGCGCGATCGGCGTCGCAGCGGAAGCTCTCGATCAACGGTAATGCAACCGACTCAGGGTCATCCTGATCGAGGACATGCAGGGCAAACTCACGACCGCCTTCGCGGCAGTACCAGGCGAACGACCGAATCTTCATCACACCCTCGCCGAACTGAGTCTCCGTCTCTCCGGTCCGCGCCGCTTGTCCATCCACTTCACCCCAGTCGGCCAATCCCGTGACGCTTTCTATCCCCAACGAGTCGCTCAAGGATTGCTGAATCGCCGTGTCTCCGTCATAGAACGCCTCACCCAGGACCTGCCAGGTGAGCACAGCCTTCAAGGCGGTCGACGATTGCAGGACAAAGACGCCCGCCTCGTCGCTCGGGGGATTGTTGGTGGGCTGTCCAAACTCCTGCGAAATGTCCTCGGTGTCATAGGCAATCACGAAATCAAACCGCTCATACCGACCAGGCCGAGCCGTGAGTTCCAACGGAAGAATGAACGAACCCAACGCGCGCTCGAGAGCTGGAGCCACGTCCTCGTAGTCTTCAAGCACCGCTCCGGCACGGAACACGATGACGACGCCCTCAAACGGCACCATCAACGCGTGCCAGCGAACCTGGAAGCCGCCCGTAGCGCGCCGATCCTCGTCCCAATCGAAACGTTCCGCAGGCTCGCCGGTGACGGTGGTCGTCTCCTCGCGCGCCGTGAACTCGACCGTGTCCGTCAACCCCAACGTCGACCTGAGCAGCGCTTCCATCTCCGACCCATCATCCAACAGCACGTCAACGCCAATCAGTGCGCGTCCGGTTTCGGACAAGAACGAGACCCGATCAACGCCGTTGGAGTTGGCATCGCAGAAGGGCGAGCAGATCAGTTCAAACGAGTAGCCATAAGACGGGTTGCTGTATCGCCGGATGATGTCGTCGGAAGTCTCGATCGGCGCAGCGTCAACTTCCGCTTGCCCACGTTCATCTCGCTCCGGTTGAGACTGATCGTCGGCAGATTGTTGCTGATTCTCGGTTGAGTCTGTCTGACCCGTGTCCTGGCTCGACTGCTGCTGGTCCGATCCACTCTGCTCGGCCTGGTCAGTCAGCTCGGTCTGACCTGCCTGGGTTTGTGCTTCAGATTGTGACTGTTGGCCCTGGTCGGCATCGGCTGCAGCCGACTCTTGCTGACCCTCAGCTGGGGGACGGAACAACTCGTTCGACTGGACATGCTCGTTGGGACTTGACCCGCAAGCGACGATCACGGACAGCAGCACCAGTAACGACGCCACGAACGCAGTCTTCCAGCGGATCACGACACGGCCTCCGCGATCACGATGAGCCGATCGCCTTCGCCAACCTCGTCGAAGTCCCACGATCCGAACCACTCGACCGGTCTGAGATCCGTCTCGGCGAGCAGACCGGCCATTTCGCCGGCGTTCAGATTAACGCGCAGTGGGAACCTCGCCAACGAGCGGCGCATCTCTCCGCCCTCGTTGATCGCGTCGTATTGATAGGTAATCCAGGCAATCGGCGAACCGCGATCGACGGGGAGACCACATCGTCGTTCGGTCGCCAACTCTTGAGCGGCACTCTTGGTCACCAACTCACCTGACTCCGCATGGCGCACCCACTCCAGGTGCATAATTTGTGGCGATGGGTCGACATCGTCCGGTCGCGGAGCGGTCCAGTCAATGATCAGTCGCCCTCCCGAGGCCAGGTGTCGACGGGCGGTACGCAACGAGCCAAGCTGTTCTTCTCGACGCAGCAGATGCTGGAATGTGGACAATCCCAAGACCACGAGATCGAACTCTGCCCCCAGTTGCAGACAGCGCATATCGTCGCGAACCACCTCGACCCCGGTTTCGCGCATCTGTTGTTCACCGATGGCCAGCATCGCATCAGAGGAATCGACCGCCGTCACGTGGCATCCGATCTCGGCCAACGGCATCGCGATGCGGCCGCTGCCGGCGCCCAACTCGAGAATGCGCTGTCCCGGCGACGCCAACTCCTCAAACATGGCCACGTCGTCGGTCAGCGGACCGAAATCGAGGTCATACCAGGGCGCGATCGCTCGGAGCGCGCGCTCCTGATCATCCGCCGACCAGTTGAGAGGATCGTCCAACGCGGCCTCCGCTCACCCACTGCACCGCTGGAGGTCAGCGTACCAGCGAAACGACAACGCATCGCGGCTCGCAACACAACCCGCTAGTACGCTGGAGCTATGACAGATACACCAACTCACAGCGACCTGGTGGCGCAATACATCCGCGCAATTCCGGACTTCCCGGAGCCCGGCATCCTCTTCCGCGACATCACACCGCTATTGGCCGAACCGGAAGCGTTCTCGCGCGCACTGGACTGGCTGACCGAGCAATGCGACGGGGCCGACGCGATCGTTGGCATCGAATCGCGGGGCTTCATCCTGGGAGCGCCAATCGCTCAGCGGCTCAACCGGCCGTTCGTGCCGGTGCGCAAAGCAGGCAAGCTGCCTGCCGCCACCATTGCCCGCTCGTACGACCTCGAGTACGGCTCCGCCACGATCGAGATGCACGCCGATGCCTTGAACACAGGGGCGCGTGTTGCCCTGGTTGACGACTTGCTCGCCACCGGCGGCACCGCCGAGGCCGCCGTGCAGCTGGTGCTGCAGACCGGAGCAGAGATTTCGACCGTGACATTCTTGATTGAATTGGCCGCGATCAACGGACGCGAGCGTCTGAGGCCCTACGAGGCGACGTCGCTGCTCATCTACTGAGACGGGGAAGGGTTCAGACATGACCGACCAACCGACCGCACAGCTCGCCGTCATCGGCGGCTCCGGGTTCTACAAGATGCCCGACCTCACCGATGTCGAGTCCTGGTCGCCAACGACGCCGTTCGGCGACACATCGGACGAAATCATCATCGGCAGCTTGCACGGCAAACGCGTCGCCTTCTTGCCGCGACACGGCGTCGGACATCGGCTGATGCCTCACGAAATTCCCGTCCGAGCCAACATCTGGGCGCTCAAGGTCCTCGGCGTCCAGGGCATCCTGGCCGTCTCAGCCGTTGGCTCGCTGCGTCAGGAGATCGTGCCCGGACACATGGTCGTGCCGGACCAGATCATCGACCGCACCCGGGCGGGCCGTCCGACGACCTTCTTTGGCGAGGGGATCGTCGTCCACGTCGGATTTGCCGATCCCTTCTGCTCCGACCTGAGCTCGCGCCTGCTTGAGAGCGCCGGCCGCGTCGGGCAGACGGTGCACGCCGGTGGCGCTTACATCGCCATGGAAGGTCCACTCTTCAGCACGCGAGCCGAATCCCACATGTACCGTTCGTGGGACGCCGCCATCATCGGCATGACCGCCGTGCCCGAGGCCAAGCTGGCTCGCGAAGCCGAGATCGCCTACGCGATGCTCGCCACAGCCACCGACTACGACGTCTGGCATGAGTCGGAGGCCGATGTCACCGCTGCAGCCGTCGCAGAAATCGTCGCCCAGAACGTCCAATCGGCTCAGCGGATCATCGCCGACCTGACCGAGCACTTACCGTCCGATTGGACCTCCACAGCCGAGGGTGCCCTGTTCGGCGCCATTATGACCGATCAGCGGCGAGTGCCGGCTGAGACATTGGAACGTTACTCGCTGCTCATCAAGGATCGTCTGCCGTGACCACGGATACGGACATAGATGTCGCCGTCGTCGGGGCGGTCGCGTTGGATGAGATCCACAGTCAGGCGGGCGACATTGACCAGCTCCTCGGCGGCTCGGCCGTCTATGCCAGCCTGGCCGCGTCGATCCTGGCGCGGGTTGCTCCGATCTCCGTAATCGGCAACGACTTCGATCCTGCGCTGCTTCGCCCCTTGACGGATCAGGGCGTATCACTGAATGGCATCGAGCGAGCCGATGGGCCCAACTTCCGCTGGGGCTGTCGATACTCGGCCAACGGCGACGTTCGCGAGACGCTCTACACGAGGGCTGGCGTCTACGACACGCACCCCATTCGCGTGTCCGACCCCATTCGTCGAGCACGATTCGTCCTGTTGACTGCCGGCAATCCCGACCAGAACCATCGAGCCATGGAGCAGATGATCGACCCCGAGTTGGTCGCAATCGACACGATCGAACGTGAAGTCGCCGAACGGCGAGAGGAGTTTCGGGCGCAGCTGCATCACGCCGACCTCGTCTCGATCAACACGCTCGAAGCGGCGCATCTGATTCAATGGCCGGGCGATGAAAGCGATCCCGCGTTGCCGATGGCGGCCTGGGCCGAGATCAGCGCTCTGGGACCGACGATCTTCATTCTGAAAAAGGCCTCGCTGGGAGTGGAGATTTTCGAGCGTGAACGCCGCACAGTGATTAGCGCCGTCCCAAATGTCGTAGCGACTGATCCGACAGGCGCCGGAGACACGTTCATCAGCGCCCTGCTCAGCGCACTGGCTCGCGGTTGCGACCTGATTCAGTCCGCCGTCTGGGGTTGCGCGGCGGCTTCATTCGCAATCGAGGCCTTCGGCATTCAGGGGATCTTGCGAGCCACGCGCGATGCTGTCGCCGAACGCACGTCACTGATTACGGTCAATGACGTGCCCTCATCGACGTTGATCCCACCGAGCCGCTAACGTTTCCGCCATGGCCCTCTCGATCAGGCTGGGTGACTCGCGAACGAACGTAGAGATCGTGCGTGAATATGATCGCGACCTCCTGGCAGCACGATTGCAAGCCGACCGCTACAACGCCGCATATGCCCTGGCCCAGCTTGATGACGACGCCTGGGGCGATGCCGAGTTTTACACCTGCGCCACGCCGACGGGCGTGGCCATCGTCTGTCACTCTCGCGGCGGTCTGGGCTACGCCACCACGCTCGCCGGTCCGGCCGACGGAGCCAGAGCGATTCTGCGGTTGCATCCTGGCTTTCCCAGCACATTCGCCATCTCCGATCCGCACCACCGCGAAGCGCTTGAATCGGTCTACACCTTCCGGCAGATCAGCCGCATGATGCGCATGCGCGTCAACCGCGACAGCTTTCGTCCAAGCAACCGCGACGCCCAACCAATGCTGGGCGCACATGTCGATCTGCTCAACCGTCTCTACAACGCGGAGGGTGACCCGACTCACTACCGACGCGAACACATCGCCGACGGTTGCTACTGGGGCGTCGTCGATCAGGAGCGACTGGTAGCAGTGGCTGGGACCCACGCGATCGGTCGGACGCACAGTATCGCGATCCTTGGCAACGTCTTCACTCACCCTCGATTCCGAGGTCGTGGCCACGCCACGACCGCCACCTCCGCTGTCACCGCTGCGCTGCTCGAGCAGGTGAATGAAGTCGTCCTCTCTGTGAATCCGGACAACGAACACGCCATCAAGGCGTACCGCAATCTCGGCTATGTCCAGGTCGGAGAGATCATCGAGGCCTCCGCAACGCGGCATACCGGTACGCTAATCACCGCTGTGCGTCGATGGGCCGCGCGAAGACGCAGCCCGGACGGAGAGCGGGAGGTCGTCAGCACGTGAGCACACAGATCGGCAAGCCTGAGAGCGACATCGCCGATCCTCGGCTGGCCGAGTATGGCGAGCAACGCATCGCATGGGCAGCGCGGGAAATGCCCGTCACTGCACAGATTCACGAGCGCTTTGCTGCCGAGCGGCCATTCGACGGCCTGCAGATCGCCGGTTGTCTCCATGTCACTTCCGAAACGGCCAATCTCGCACTCGCCCTACAGGCCGGCGGAGCCAATGTCACGCTCTGCGCCAGCAATCCGCTATCGACTCAGGACGATGTCGCCGCAGCCTTAGTCGAGCGATCCGGCCTCAGCGTGTTTGCGGTCAAGGGCGAATCAAACGAGACCTATTACCAGCACATTCATCGAGCGATCGACGCTCGACCCCAGATCACCATCGACGACGGCGCCGACCTCGTCTCAACCCTGCACAGCGATCGCCGCGATGCGCTCGACGCAGTGCTGGGCGGATGCGAAGAGACCACGACCGGCGTGATCCGGCTTCGGGCGATGGCCGCCGACGGCGCGCTCGCCTACCCGATCATGGCCGTCAACGACGCCGCGACCAAGCACTTCTTCGACAACCGCTACGGCACCGGACAGAGTGCGCTGGATGGTATTATCCGCGCCACAAACATCCTGATCGCCGGCAAAACACTCGTCGTCGCCGGCTACGGTTGGTGCGGACGAGGCGTCGCCTCCCGCGCAGACGGCATGGGAGCACACGTCATCGTCACCGAGGTTGATCCGCTGCGCGCACTCGAAGCGGTGATGGACGGCTTCCGCGTCATGCCGATGTCCGAGGCCGCTGCGGAAGGCGACATCTTCGTCACGACGACTGGCGATATCCACGTGATTGACGAGCCGCACTTCGACCAAATGCGCTCGGGTGCGATCATGGCGAACGCAGGTCACTTCAATCACGAAATCAACCTCGATGCCCTGGAAGCCATCACCGAGCAACGACGTGAGCTCAAGCCCTATGTCACGGCGCACACTACCTCCGACGGGCGCGAACTGCTCGTCCTGGCCGATGGACGACTGATCAACCTCTCCGCCGCCGAAGGACATCCGGCCAGCGTGATGGACATGTCCTTCGCCAATCAGGCCCTGGCGGTCGAGCATCTGCTCAAGGCCGACCCAGCGCTCCTTCCGGGTGTACACGACGTACCGACAGAGATTGATCAGGGTGTCGCACGCCTCAAGCTGGCCAGCATGGGAGTTGAACTCGATCAACTGACCGACGAGCAGCGACGCTACCTCAGTTCCTGGGACGCAGGTACATGACCACTCCGACGCACTCTGAACTGCCTGAAGCCAATAGAGAATCAATCTCCGGTCTCTGGACCTCCGAGTCCGTCACCGAGGGTCATCCCGACAAGGTCTGCGATCAGATTTCCGACGCCGTCCTCGACGCATGTCTGGCCGGCGATCCAGAATCCCACGTCGCCTGCGAGACCGCCGTCTCTTCAGACCTCGTCATGGTCTTCGGTGAAATCACTACGTCGACTTCGCTCGACATCGATCAGATCGTCCGAAACACATTGCGCAGGATCGGTTACACCGACCGCGCCTGGGGCATCGACGCCGACACTTGCAAGGTGTTCCTCTCGATCAACCGGCAGTCGCCCGACATCAACGCCGGCGTACGAGGCATCGCCGGCGAGGCATCGCACGGCGGCGACGATCCGTTTGATCGCCACGGCGCGGGCGACCAGGGCATGATGTTCGGCTATGCCTGCGACGAGACCGACAGCCTCATGCCGCTGCCGATCGAGCTCGCGCATCACCTGACACGCCAACTCAGCCAAGTCCGTCGGGATGGCCTCGTCGATTGGCTGCGACCCGATGGCAAGTCGCAGGTCACGGTTGAGTACCGGCATGGCCGACCGAGCCGCATCGACACGATCGTCGTCAGCACGCAACACGCCGAATCCGCCGACCAGGACACCATTGCAGCCGGCATTCGCCAACATGTGATCGATGCGGTGATTCCGCCCAACCTGATCGACGACCAAACCCACATCTATGTCAACCCATCGGGACAATTCATCACCGGCGGTCCCCTGGCCGACGCCGGCCTGACCGGACGCAAGATCATCGTCGACACCTACGGCGGCATGGCCCGACACGGTGGCGGCGCATTCTCGGGCAAGGATCCGTCAAAGGTCGACCGCAGCGCCGCCTACGCGGCTCGGCACGTCGCGCGTAGCATCGTCGCGGCAGGTCTCGCCGGTCGCGTCGAGTTGCAACTCAGCTATGCGATCGGCAAGGCGGAACCAACCAGCCTCGCGCTACACACGTTCGGTACCGGACAGATGCCCGATGAAGAACTCACCGATCTGGTCACAGCCCACTTCGACTTGAGGCCGGCCGCCATCATCCACCACCTCGACCTCAAGCGTCCCATCTACGAGCCAACCGCCGCCTACGGCCATTTCGGCCGCACCGATCTCGATCTGCCCTGGGAACAGAGCCACCACAGCCAGGCGCTACGCAAAGCCGCTGGCCTGCCCGACTGAGGGCGTTCGTTTCTCCACTCTTCGTTGAGGAACCCGATACGTTCGGTGCTTTCGCGCCCCAGCGTGTCACAAATGCCAAAGATCCCAGTCCCCGCTCTACGGAGACCTTTGCATAATCGTGTTCCCAATCCTTCTGAGCTCCTGTAGGGGCGACCCTTGTGGTCGCCCGCGTTGGCGATTGCATTACTGACCAGATAGGAGCGGCAGAGCGGGCTACAACCTGACCAATAGCGCACCGACCGATTTACGCGCAGGCCTCCGCTACGCGAGGACCCGCTCGGACGACACAAATCACCTGGTGGTGAAGTCCCCTGCCAGAATGGAGCAGTCCCCGCGCTGCGTGGGGACTGGACCCAACGAGTACCAGAACCAGTCCTCAGACCTAGCGCTTGGTGTACTGGGGCGCCTTGCGAGCCCGCTTGAGGCCCGGCTTCTTGCGTTCCTTCGCTCGTGGGTCCCTGGTCAGCATTCCGGCTTGACGCAGCGGCCGACGAAGTGTCTCATCGCTGGCCAGCAGAGCTCGCGCAATACCCAGTCGGATCGCGCCGGCCCAACCGTTGACGCCACCGCCTGTGCAGCGGACCACCGCCGAGAAGCTGTTCTGCATCCCCGTGTGACGCAGCGGTTCCTCGATCAGTCGACGTTGTTCCGGTCGCCGGAAGAGGTCGCCGGCTTCTTTGCCGTTGACCGTGATCTGGCCATTGCCGGGGTAGAGACGAACCCGAGCGATCGCAGTCTTGCGGCGGCCCAGCCCGTAGTAGTAGTGTCCTGCGCTGGTTGTCATCGATTACTCCGCTTCACTGCCGTTGAGAGATTCGGCGATCTGACCAGCATGCGGATGGTCCGCGCCGGCATAGACCCGTAGATGTCGATACTGTGTCCGGCCCAGCCGGTTCTTCGGCAACATGCCACGAACCGCATGCTCGATCACCCGCTCGGGGCGCTTCTCAAGCATTTCCTTAAGCGAAGTTTCCTTCAGGCCGCCCAGGTGCCCCGAGTGCCGGTGATACATTTTCTGTTCGAGCTTGCGACCGGTCACTGCGACTTTGCCCGCGTTGACCACGACCACGTAGTCGCCAATGTCCTGCGACGGGTGAAACGCCGGCTTGTGCTTGCCCCGCAGCAGGGTCGCAATCTGCGTCGCCACCCGACCCAACGGTCGGTCAGCGGCATCGATCACGTGCCAGTTGCGGGTAACTTGATGCGATCCGAGAACGGTAGTCGACATCCTTCAATCTCCCTCACGATCCCTGTGGCAGGGCGGCCCGCTGAGCGGCCGGTAGTTGAACAGTGGTTGTGGGTACGCAACTTCGACCAACGTGAGCCCGCAAGCCGGAGCCGTTGGACCCATCGATCCCGGCTTCGCCCGCGCGAATGCCGTATGAAAGTCTGTGAGCGTCTGTCGACCGCGAGCCACGTCGACCGCGGCGCCGACGATCCGCCTCACCTGGTGCTGCAGAAACGCGTCGGCCCGAAACTGAAATCGAATCTCGGGGCCACTCGATTCGGCCGACGCCTCGCACATCGAGCGGAGCGTGGAACGTTCGTCGGTCGGAGGCGTGAACGCTGCGAAGTCGTGCCGGCCCAGCAAGTCTGACAGCGCGGCTTGCGCTTGCTCGTGGTCGAACGGTGGCGGCACAATCCAGGCTCGATGCTCCTGCAGCGGTTGCCGCTGATTGGCCACAAACACCTCGTACTGATACGAGCGCGAGACCGCGTCGCGACGCGGATCGAATGCCATCGTGACCGCCGTTGCCGCCTGGACGGCGACAGTCGTCGGTAGAAAGTGATTCAGGCCGCGCACCCAACGAGGCCCGGACATTGACTCGATCGACTTGTCCGTGACGAACGATGCGACCTGTCCTGTGGCGTGAACGCCGGCGTCGGTGCGACCAGCCAGAGAGACCGGCGATTGAGCGCCAGTCAACTCCTGGAGCGCCGTTTGCAGCGCACCCTGCACCGTTGGACGATTTGGCTGCCATTGTGACCCTGCGAACTCCGTACCGTCGTATTGCAGCAACAGCGCCCAACGCTGGCTCACTGGCCTGTGCTCACGCTATTCGTCGGTCGCTTCTTCATCGGTCTCGCCCTCGACAACCTGAGCTGCCCGCTCAACGAGTTCAATGTGCGCCATCTGGGCACCGTCGCCTCGGCGCGGTCCCAGCTTGATGATTCGCGTGTATCCGCCATTGCGTTCAGAAAAGCGCGGCGCAATGTCGTCAAACAACGTGCGCAGCACCTTGCGGTCGGTCAGCACGGCTCCGGCCTGTCGCCGTGCGTGCAAATCGCCCCGCTTGCCCAGTGTGATCATCCGCTCCGCCACCGGCCGAATCGTCTTCGCCTTCGCCTCGGTGGTCACGATCGCTTCGTGACGCAGTAGATCCGTGACCTGATTGCGCACCAGCGCGGAGCGATGAGATCGGCTACGACTCAGCCCACGTCCACTCTTGCGATGTCTCATCGTCCACTCCTCCGATAACGCCAGTACGCACGCTGTTCGTCGGTTTCGTTATTCCTCAACGCCACTGCCGGCCTCACGCAACGCCTCGAGCAAGGCTGCCCCCAGCGAACCGGTGATTTCCGGATCTTCATCGCCGCCGCTAGCAGCTTCAGCTTCCGGAGCTGGCGCGCTGCTCAACGAAGGAATCGGCGCCGGCTCTTCGGGAGACGGCGGCAAGGTGGTCAGGACTTCTTCGCTGGTGGGAGCGAACACACCGTCGCGTGCTCGACGCACCCGCGGGTCGTCGTCATCGATCAGACTCAGCTCCAGCAGCTTGTCAATCAGCTCGATGTACGACTTCTCGCCGAAGTTTCGCAGCGTCAGCAGTTCGTCGTCGCTCTTCTCAAGAATCTGTCCGACCAGCATCAATCCGCTGCGCTTCAGGCAATTGTGAGCGCGCACCGAGAGCGCCAACTCTTCGATCGGCATGTCGTATTGCTCGGCGGTCAGGCCGACCTTGGCGTGCGCCGGCAACTGGCGAGCGGCAATCGGCTGGCCCATGGTCTCGAACAGCTCAAGCTCGGCGCGCAATGATCGCGCGGCGGCCTGCACAGCGTCCATGCCCGTGATCGTGCCGTCGGTCCAGACCTCAATCAGCAACTGTTCATACTCGCTGCCTCGTCCGCCCGATGCCGGGAGGACCTCATACGAGACCTTGCGAACCGGCGTAAAGACTGCGTCCAGCGGAATCACGCCGAGCAGTTGCTCACCGTTCTTGTTGCGCTCCGATGGCTGGAAGCCGAAGCCGGTTTCCACATCCATGATCACATCGAGCCGACCCTCAGAGCCGTCGATGGTCGCCAGATAGAGCTCGGGATTGACGATTTTGTAGTCACCCGGCACCTGGATGTCACCCGCGGTGATCCGCGAGGCGCCGTTGATGTTGAGATGCATCTCTGCCGGACGGTCGGCGATCGCGTGAATGCGAATCTCACGCAGGTTCAACAGGAACTCGGTCGTATCTTCCTTCATCTGGGGAATGGTGGAGAACTCGTGCTGGACCTGATCGATCCGCACCGACGTGATCGCCGCGCCGCGGATTCCGCTGAGCAGGACGCGCCGCAGCGCATTGCCTTCGGTGTGGGCGAACCCGCGTGTCAGCGGCTCGACCGCGATGCGCACGTAGTCGTCGCGCTCTTCCTCGATCGAAAGTTTGGGAGTTTCGGTAGCCAGGATCACGTTGCTGTGTCCCTCCCTGGGACTGGGGGTTGGCTGTTCGCCGGGATTTAGCGCGAGTAGTACTCGACGATGGCGTTCTCGTCGACTCGCATATCAATGTCATCTCGTGCAGGAGCGGCGGTCAGTTCGCCTTCTAGCTGGATCGGGTCGATCCGCAGCCAGCCGGGCACCTCGCGAGAACCCTGCCAGGTGCGCGCCATTTCGTAGAACTTGCTCTTGCGACCTCGATCCGTCCAGCCAATCGTGTCGCCGATGCGCATTTCGATCGACGGAATGTCGGCCTTCTTGCCGTTCAGCGTGATGTGCCCATGACGCACCAGCTGGCGCGCCTGAGCTCGCGACTCGGCGATGCCCAACCGGTAGACGACATTGTCGAACCGCAACTCAAGCATCTGCAGGAGGTTCTCGCCTGTCGCGCCCGGTCGCCGGTTGGCCTCGGCGAACATGCGCCGGAATTGTCGCTCGAGCACGCCGTAGGTCTTGCGGACCTTCTGCTTTTCTTTGACCTGCTCGCCGTAGTCAGACACCTTCCGGCGTCGCGGTGAGCGCTGGCCGGGAGGCTGATTGCGACGGTCGATAGCGCACTTCGGGCCAACGCAGCGTTCGCCCTTCAGCATGAGCTTCTCGCCGGCGCGACGGCAGATGCGGCAGACGGGTCCGGTGTATCGAGCCATTGGCGGGTCTCTCTGTCGGTTTCGGTGGTGAGGAAACTGTCTCGTGTCGTTGTTGCAGCGTTCGGACGGCTAGACGCGGCGGCGCTTGCGCGGCCGGCAGCCGTTGTGGGGAATAGGCGTCACATCGCGAATTGACAGCAAAGTCAGGCCTTGTGCCTGTAGGGCGCGGACGGCCGATTCACGGCCCTGTCCCGGTCCCTTGACGTAGACATCGCACTGCCGCATCCCGTGGCCCATCGCCTTCTGGGCGGCTTCTTCCGCAGCCAGTTGCGCCGCGAACGGCGTGCCTTTGCGCGAGCCACGCGTCGCCGCCGTGCTGCCGGCCGAGGCCCAGGCAACCGTGTTGCCGGCCAGATCGGTCATGGTGATGATCGTGTTGTTGTACGTCGACTGGATGTAGGCGCGACCGTGCGGCACATTCTTGCGCTCGCGTCGGCGTCGGCCGCGTTCTCGTCGTTGAGTGGTCATCCCGTTCCCCTCGTCCGTGAACTAGCGCTTCACAGCTGTGTGTTAGCGCTACACAGCTATGCGTTAGCGCTTCACAGCGCGACGCCGACCGGCAACGGTCTTCTTCGAGCCGCGTCGGGTGCGCGCATTGGTGCGCGTTCGCTGACCATGCATCGGAAGATTGCGCCGATGCCGTTGGCCGCGATAGCAGTTGATATCGATCAGGCGCTGGATGTTGCCTCGCACCACTCGTCGTAGGTCACCCTCGACCAGGTAGTCGCGATCAACGATTTCGCGGATCCGCGCCAGTTCGCCGTCGGACAGCTCGCGAATCCGCTGCTCGGGGTCGATATTGGCCTTGTCCACGATCTCTTTGGCTCGCGTCGCGCCAATGCCGTAGATGTAGCGCAACGCGTACGGCGTCTTCTTGTTGTCGGGAACGTCAACGCCCGAGATTCTTGCCATGCCCTGGTTCCTCTCGCCCCCGGCCGCAATCCTGCCGGGAGGTGCTGATTTACTTGACCTCGCCTAGCTCTTAAACCGGTAGACGACCCGCCCTCGGGTCAGGTCGTATTCGGAAAGCTCGACGAGTACGCGGTCACCGCGCAGCACTCGAATGTGGTGTTGTCTCATCTTGCCGGCCAGATGGGCCAGGACCTCGTGGCCGTTGGGCAGTTCTACCCTGAAGGTCGCGTTAGGCAGTAGCTCCTTGACGACACCTTCGACTTCGATCTTGTCCTGCTTCGGCGGCGGCGACGGCGCCGGTGTGCGCCGCTGTCGTCGTCCACCACCTGTGTTCCGATTTCTCGCCACCAAGCCCCCGTTGCTTGCGTACTCAGGCCTGAGTCAAAATGTCCGCCGGCTCGTTGTCACGGAGCGCGACAGTATGTTCAAAGTGCGCCGACAGACTGCCGTCGGCAGTAACGACGGTCCAGCCGTCGTCTAGCACTGCAGTCGTTGGATCGCCAATCGTCGCCATCGGTTCGAGAGCGACAACCATCCCGCGACGCATCACCATCCCGGAGCCTGGGCGACCGTAGTTGGGCATTGACGGCGGTTCGTGCATGTCACGACCCACGCCATGCCCCACGTAGCCACGGACGACTCCGTAACCTGCTGATTCTATCACTTCCTGTATCGCTGCTGCGATATCGCCTTTACGCACGCCGATCTGCGCCGTCGCAATCCCGACCCGCAGCGACTCCGCAGTCACATCCAACAGTCGTTGGGCCTCAGCCGAGATCGTCCCCACCCCTACCGTAATCGCAGAATCACCGACCCAACCCTCGATCGTCGCGCCCAGGTCAATCGAAAGGATGTCGCCCTCGTCCAACTGACGCTCAGTGGCGAATCCGTGAACAATCTGGTCGTTGATCGACGCGCAAATCGTGTGGGGGAAGCCCTGGTAGCCGAGGAACGTCGGAATGATGTCGAGCCGCTTGAATTTGTCTATCACGTACTGATCAAGCTCCGACAACTTGCGGCCTGGCTTCACCATCTCTCTCAGCTCGCCTAGTGTCTCACCGACCATCTGACCAGCACGACGCATCTGCTCGATCTCGTCGTCGGTCTTCAAGATGACCTGTCGGGGACTTTGGGAGGTGGACATCAACAGTTCCGACTCTAGCTGCTCACCGCTTGCAGAGCTGCGAGCAGATCGACGCCAACCGCATCCGGCGACTGCTCGCCGTTGACGGACGACAGCTTACCCGCCGCGGTGTAGTAGGCAACCAACGGCTCAGTCTGGTCTGCGTACACCTGCAACCGATTGGCAATGGCCTCTGGTTTGTCGTCGTCACGCTGAATCATGTTGACGATGTCGCAGCAGGGACTATCCGCCTTCGGCGGGTTGAAGATTTCGTGGAAGACGCTGCCACACGAAGCGCAGCTCACCCGACCACCGAGCCGACGCGTGATCTCCTCGTTCGAGACGTCAATCAACACGGTCACGGCGATCTCGTCGCCCTGCTCGGTCAGTGCAACGTCCAGCGCCTTCGCCTGCTCGACCGTGCGCGGGAATCCGTCGAACAGACAGCCCGCCTTCGCGTCGTCGCGACCGATGCGTTCGAGCAACATGCGAATCGTCACATCGTCGGGAACCAATTCGCCCTGGTCCATGAACGTCTTGGCCAGGTTGCCCAGCTCGGTCCCGTTGCGAAGGTTCTCGCGGAACATGTCGCCGGTCGAGAGGTGCAGCAGCCCGGTACGCTCGGCGGTTTGCACCGCTTGCGTGCCTTTGCCGGCGCCTGGCGGTCCGAGCAGGATGACGTACATGGTCTGATCGGTCATGGCTAGCGAATAAACCCTTCGTAGTTGCGCATCAGCAGTTGCGCCTCGATCTGTCGCATCGTGTCCAGCGCGACGCCGACGACGATCAACAGACCCGTCGATGAAATCGTCAACGCTGTGGAGTCTGGAATAAATTCCGTCGCCAGGAACGGGACCACCGCGACAAAGCCGAGGAACAACGCTCCTGCCCAGGTGATCCGAGCCAACACCCGATTGATATAGTCCTGCGTCGGCCGTCCAGGCCTGATCCCGGGAATAAATCCGCCCTGCTTCTGCAGATTCTCAGCCAGGTTCTGCTGCTGGAAGGTCACAAACGTGTAGAAGAACGTGAACCCGACGACCAGCACAAACGACAGACCCCAATACGCAGGTCGTCCCGGCGAGAGATTGAGTTGCACCCAATCGGCCGCGCGGATGATCCAGCCCGGCCGTTCACCCAGCGTCTGACCCTCGGCGATGTCCGGCGTCAACGGATTATCAACCGGATCTTCGTGGGTCTTGATCTCCGAGACCTCAATGAAGTTGCCCTCGCGGTCTGCCAATCGAATCGGATCCTCGGAGATCTCGTTCGCATCGATCCGCCACGCATACAACGTCTCACCCGACAGCGGATCCGACGTCGTCTCCACCTGTGTCAACACATTCGAGTCTGAGTTCGAGTTGATCCGATCCAGCAATTCCTGGAACGTGTCCTCTTCCTTGTTCCACTCGATCACGCCCTCATTCACCACAAACTCGCCCGACGCTTCAAGATCAGGCAACAGCGTCGCCAACGACTCTTCAGTGTCATCGCGAGTAAACGGCAACTCAACGGCGACCTGCGTCTGCGATTCCTCGCCCGCAGCGCCTGTCACCCAACCGGCCAGGACCGACGGGAAAATGATGATCGAAAAGGCAAAGATCAGCGGGATCATCCCCGCAGAATTGACACGCAGCGGCACGTACGACTGACCGCTTTGGCGGTACATCCTCCCGCCTCTAAACACCGAGCGGGCGTATTGAACAGGAATCCTCCGCTGCGCCTCCTGGAAGAAGACGATCAGCGCGACCAGCACAATCGCAATCGCGATGACGACGGCGATACCCGACCAACCGATGTCCGACTGTCCGACCGAGTTGAACAGCGTCGGGAAGCTCGCCACGATCCCCGCGAAGATGATCAGCGAGATGCCGTTGCCAACACCCTTCTCCGTGATCAGCTCGCCCAGCCAGATCAGGAACATCGTGCCGGCGGTCATCGTGATCAGGGCAGACAGTGTCGGCAACCATTCTTCAGCGCCGAATCCGATGCCAGTGATCGCGCGCGCGTTCTCGAGCAACAGCAACTGGCCGTAGCCCTGTACCAACGACATCGGGACGGCCAACCAGTACGTATAGAGCTGAATCCGATTGCGGCCCGACTCGCCCTCCTGGGCCAGGGCCTGCAACTTCGGGATCATCGGCTGCATCAAGTTCATCACGATCGACGCCGTGATGTACGGGTAGACGCCCAGCGCCACAATCGACAGATTGTCCAGACCACCGCCGGAGAACAGGTTGAGGAATCCGAGAACGGGGTTATTGTCCAGCGCGTTCTCGAGCTGGGTCTTGTTGATATCAGGAATGGGAACGTGCGCGACCAGCCGGAACACGACCAGCATGCCCAGCGTGAAGGCGATCTTTTGGCGGACGTCCGGCTGTCGCCAGGCGTCTACCAACGCCTGCAGCAGCTTAGGCCTCGTCGGCCCCGCTGCTGTCTGCGTTCTCTGCATTGATGACCTCAACGCTGCCGCCCGCGGCAACGATCTTCGCTTGTGCGGAGGGAGAGATGCGTTCCACGTTCAGATGCAGGGCAACGGCGATCTCGCCGCCGGCCAACACCTTGAATCGCTGGCTCGCGCGACGCAGCAGGCCTGCAGCCACGAGCGTATCTGCATCGACGGTATCACCGTCTGAGAAACGACGGCCAAGTTCGACGACGTTGATCGGGTGCGCTTCCACCCGGAAGGGCGCCTTGAACCCCTTGCGCCGCGGCAGCGTACGCATCATCGACATCGCACCGCCCTCGAACACGGAGTTGTAGTCGCGTCCGGCTCGCGAGCGTTGGCCCTTCAGGCCGCGGCCCGAGTACGTGCCCTTGCCCGACGCATTGCCTCGGCCAACGCGCTTGCGCTTGCGGCGCGAACCGACCGCCGGACTCAGATCATTCAAACGCAGGACCATTACGCGTCCTCGATTTCCGTCACGGTGACGAGATGGGAGACCTTTTGCAGCATCCCACGCACGTCGGGAGTGTCGTCTTTGACCGTGCTCTGGCCCAGCTTACGCAGACCGAGCGAACGGATCGTATGGCCCTGATCGGATCGATATCCGATGGACGATTTGGTGTACGTGATCTTCAACGCCATATCAGCTACTCACCAGTTCCGGCCGCAGCGAGTTCCGCCTCTGGCTCTTCCTGAACCGGCGCAGCCTCTGGCTCATCAGGCAGCCGACCAGCCAGGCGCAGCCGCTCACGGCGGACCTGGACTGGATCGCGCAGCTGGATCAACGCGCGCTTCGTCGCCTGAACCACGTTAACCACGTTGTTCGAGCCCAGCGACTTGGTCAGCACATTGCGCAACCCGACAGCTTCCAGCACTGCGCGTACACCACCACCGGCGATCACGCCGGTACCAGGCGCGGCCGGCTTGAGCAGCACCTGCGAGGCGCAGAATCGCGCCGTGATTGGATGCGGAATCGTGCCATTGCGGATCGGCACGGTCACCATGTCGCGGCGCGCGATCGTCGATCCCTTGCGAATCGCGTCCGGCACCTCATTGGCGCGGCCGATTCCGATTCCGACTCGTCCGTTGCCGTCGCCAACCACCACCACCGAGGTGAAGGAGAAGCGTCGCCCGCCCTTGACCACCTTGGCCACGCGTGACACCGACACGACCTTCTCAATGATGTCGTCTTGCGGTTCGTCGCGGTCACGACGCCGTCCGCGTCCACGTCCGCCGTCTCGTTGCTGAACCATATGCTGCTCCTGCTCCCCGTCCAACGCTGGCCGAGGCCTTAGAAGACCAGTCCCGCCTCGCGCGCGGCTTCCGCCAATGCGCGAACGCGTCCGTGATATTGATAGCCGGCACGGTCAAACACGACGGTCGACACGCCAGCTTCCTGTGCGACCTGCGCCAGTTGACGACCCACCGCGCGAGCGTTGGCACGCTTGCCCGGACCATCGTCCTCGGTTGGCGCGGCCGAGCCTTCGCCCAGATCGGAGGCGCTGGCGAGGGTGACGCCCGCGTCGTCGTCGATGATCTGACCGTAGATGTGCTTTGCGGAGCGGAACACACAGAGACGCGGGCGTTGCGCGGTGCCCCGCACGTGCTTGCGCACGCGGGCGTGACGACGCTGTCGCGCGGCTCTGGTCGTGCGCCGCTTGCGGCGATTCGTCATCTCATCATCTCCACATCAACATGCGCGAACAACGGCCGACCTGCATACGCGAGGTCTAACCGATGGCGCTCTTGCCCTGCTTGCGTCGGACCCACTCGCCCTGGTAGCGAATGCCCTTGCCCTTGTACGGCTCGGGCGGTCGGACCGCACGAATCTCAGCGGCCTGTTGGCCGACAACTTGTTTGTTCACACCGCGAACGGTGACGAGCTGACCATTCACCTCAAACGTAATCCCCTCAGGCGGGTCCTTACGCACCAGGTGAGAGAAGCCAATGCGCAGGACGAGCGTGTTGCCGTCCATTTCCGCTCGGTACCCGGTCCCCTGGATCTCCAGTGTCTTCGACCAGCCCTGTGAGACGCCCGTGACCATGTTCTGGATCAGCGCGCGCGCCAGTCCGTGTTGCGCTCGATGTTCGCGGCGGTCGCTGGGCCGCGTCACGACCACATGCCCATCGTCGAGGGCAATATGCAGATCTTTGTGAATGTGCTGGTTCAATTCGCCCTGCGGGCCCTTGACGGACACGCGCCCAGGCTCAATCTCGACGTTGACCCCGGCCGGAACCGGCACGGGCAGACGGCCTACTCGACTCATCGCGCCCCTCCCATCGTGGGTGCCTTGGTCTGTTGCTGTATCGCTACCAGACGAAGCACAGAACTTCTCCGCCCACGTTTTCGCGTCGCGCCTGTGCGCCGGTCATGACACCACGCGGCGTCGTCATGATCGCCACCCCCAGTCCGCCGTACGGTCTGGGAATCTCGCGCTTCTGCACATAGACGCGCAGCCCCGGACGAGACACACGCTTGAGCCCGGTCACGACCGACGTGCCTGCTTCGTCATAGAGCAGTTCCACATCAAGGTCGCGGCCGGCGCGACCGGTGCGGTCACGTACCTGATATGAGCGGATGAAGCCCTCTTCCGCCAACACGTTGGCGATCGAGATCTTCACGTTCGACGCGGGAATCTCCACCCGCGGATGTCCCGCATGGATGGCGTTGCGAATGCGCGTCAGCATGTCGGCGACGGGATCAGTCACTGGCATTGCGAATCCTGCCTGCTAGCACAGTTCCTGGCTGTTTGTTGTTCGTTCTCACGATTGGGTTCACTGGTTTCGTTTACTGATTGCGCTCGAACGGGAAGCCCAGCAGCTCGAGCAGCCGCCGACCCTCCGCATCGGTGCGAGCAGTGGTGATGATGTTCACCTGAAGCCCGCGAACTTTGTCTACGTTGCCGTAGTCAATCTCGGGATACACGATCTGTTCGCGAATCCCCAATGAGTAGTTGCCACGGCCATCGAAGGCCGTGCGCGATACTCCCTGGAAGTCGCGGATACGAGGCAGCGCCGCGTTGATCGTGCGGTCGAGGAACTCCCACATCCGCGCGCCGCGCAACGTGCAGGACACGCCCACATTGTTGCCCTCGCGCAGCTTGAAGTTTGCGATTGACTTGGTCGCCTTGTTCACGACCGGCTTCTGGCCGCAAATCGTGGTCATGTCGGTCACGCAGTTCTCAAGGATCGCTGCGCCACCCGGACCCAGCGCTTCGCCGACTCCGGAGTTGACCACGACCTTGACGACTCGCGGCACCTGCATCACGTTGTGGTAGTTGAATTCCTCAAACAGACGCGGTGAAATCTCGTCCAGGAAACGCTGCTTGAGTCGCGGATTCGAGGCTGTGGCGCCATTCGTAGTCATTAGTCGATATCCCCATCGCAGCGGCGGCAGACTCGCGTCTTGGCGCCATCTGCTCGCTCGCGAAATCCAATCCGCGCTGGACGATCACAACTCGGGCAGACCACGCTGACGTTCGACTCATGCAGCGCGGCCTCGCGCTCGATGATGCCCGCCGGCGCGCCCATTTGAGTCGGACGCATGTGTCGCTTGATCATGTTCACACCGGTCACGATCACGCGATCTTTTCTGGGAAACACCTGTCGCACCTGGCCGCGTCGACCGCGGTCTTTGCCGCTGCGGATCTCGACAAGGTCGTCTCGTTGCACTCGACGCATCTAGACCACCTCCGGAGCCAACGACACGATGCGCATGAAGTCGCGCTCGCGCAGCTCGCGTGCGACCGGACCCAGGATGCGAGTACCGGTCGGATTCTGCCCGTCAGCGGCCAGAATCACTGCCGCGTTGTCGTCGAAGCGGATGTACGAACCGTCGACGCGACGGTACTGCTTGGCCACACGCACAATCACGGCGCGAACCACCTCCCCGGCACGGACTTCCCGATTCGGGTCGGCTTGCTTCACCGTCGCCACAATCGTGTCGCCCACCGAGGCGTAGCGTCGCTTCGTCCCGCCCAGCACACGAATGCACTTGATCACCCGGGCGCCGGAGTTGTCGGCAACGCGAAGCGAAGATTCCTGCTGAATCACGCCGCATCCTCGTTTCCAGCAGCGACGCCTGCACCGCTATCAGCTCCCGCGCCTGCGTTGCTGGTGCTGGTGCTGGCTGCTGCCTCCAACGAGGGAGCGCCAATCTCCTGCGGCTGAATCTCGGCAACCTCGCGGCGCTCAAGAATCTCAATCACCCGCCAAGACTTGCGTTTCGACAGCGGACGGCATTCCTCAATCACGACGCGGTCGCCGTTCTTGCAATCGTTCAGCTCGTCGTGCACCAGGTAGCGCTTGCGGCGTCGCATGATTTTCTTATAGAGCGGGTGTCGCACCGTGCGCTCGACGCGTACCGCCACAGTCTTGTGGCGCGCATCCGCGACGGCGAATCCCACACGTCGTTTGCGGGCCATGAGCTACTCTTCCTCGCTCGCCGAGTCGTCAGCGGTCTCGCCGGCCGAATCAGCAGTGTTCTGTTCGTCTTCAACGTCTTCGACCTCTTCGGCATCAGCAACCCGAGCAATCGGCTCGATCGGCGTACCCGCCGCTGCAGCCAACTGGCGCTCTCGCAGGATCGTGCGCAAGCGCGCCACCTGTCGCCGAGCATCACGCATCGCCATCGGGTTCTGCAACTGCCGCGTTCCAATCTGGAACTGCAGGTTGAACACCTCGCGGTACGCCTCGTTGATCGCTTCGCCCAACTGAGCGTCCGTCATCGTGCGGGCCTCTTCGGCCAGTGCGTTGGCCATGGCTACACCACCTCGGCCTCTCGCACGACCACCCGAGTCCGCACCGGCAGTTTGTGACTCGCACGACGCAACGCCTCGCGAGCATCCGCTTCCGGCACGCCGGCCAGTTCGAAAATCACACGACCGGGCTTGACCACGGCAACCCACTTCTCGGGAGCGCCCTTGCCTTTACCCATGCGCGTCTCGGCCGGCTTCTGCGTCACCGACTTATCGGGGAAGACACGAATCCAGACCTTGCCGCCACGCTTCACGTAGTGAGTAATCGCGCGACGTGCCGCCTCAATCTGACGGCCGTCGATCCAGGCCGCGTCCAGCGATTGCAGTCCAATTTCACCAAATGCGACGGAACTACCCGACTGGGCCATCCCGCGGCGTCGGCCTCGGTGATGCTTTCGCCACTTGACTCGTCTTGGCTGCAGCATCAGCGGCCTCCCCGCCTGCCAGCCGCCACGGGCTCAATCGCCTGAGCCGGACCGCCGGATGTCTCAGTCTCCGCTTCAAAGGGCAGAATCTCACCTTTGTAAATCCACACCTTCACACCAATCCGACCAAACACCGTCTTCGCCTCGGCGAAGCCGTAGTCAATATCCGCGCGCAGCGTGTGCAGCGGCACTCGACCCGACATCTCCTGCGCCTTGCGCGACATCTCCGCGCCGCCCAGGCGACCCGAGATAATGATCTTCGCGCCTTCGGCGCCCCGCTGCATCGTCCGTTGGACCGCCTGCTTGATCGCACGACGGAACGCAATCCGGCGCTCCATCTGTTCGGCCACGTTGCGTGCGACGAGTTGAGCGTCAAGCTCTGGCACGCGAATCTCCGACACGTCCACCCGCAGGCGAATCGGTCGTGAGATCAACGTCTCCAGGTCTCGACGCAGTTCTTCCACATTCTGTCCGCCACGGCCAATCACGATGCCCGGCTTCGCCGTGTGCAACTTGACGCCGAGCTGGTTCGCGTTGCGCTCGATGTCGATTCTCGAAATCATCGCCTCGCTCAAGTGGCCATTGATGAAATCGCGAATCCGCCGGTCCTCGGCCAACAACTCGGCGTACTGTTTGTCCGAGTACCACTGCGAGCGCCATTCGTAGATGGTGCCGATGCGGAAACTCGTCGGGTGAACTTTCTGACCCATAGCGTTATCCGTCCTCTGCGTCCCTATTGGTCATTGCCGTCGGACACGACGACGGTGATGTGCGCGGTGCGCTTCAGAATCCGGCCCACCCGACCACGCGCCTTGGCGCGGAACCGGCGCAACGTGCGGCCGTCGCCGGCATGGATCGACTGAATCTTGAGGTCTCGAGCATCGAGCCCATAGTTGTTCTCAGCATTTGCAACGGCCGAATCGAGCACCTTGGCCACATCGCGCGCGATCGGCTTCGGAGTGAATCGCAGTTGCAGACGCGCATCCTCAACCGGCATCCCGCGAAGTCCCTGCATGACCAGACGGACTTTGCGCGGCGAGGTGCGAACGAATTTGGCGCTGGCCTGGACTTGCATTAGACCACCCGCGTTCCACGATCGGAGCGACCGATGTGACCACGGAAGGTGCGCGTCGGTGCAAACTCGCCCAGCTTGTGGCCGACCATGTTCTCGGTCACGAAGACCGGCACATGCCGGCGACCGTCGTGCACCGCGATCGTCAGCCCGACCATGTCCGGCACGATCGTCGAGGGTCGCGCCCAGGTCTGAATCACCGTGCGAGCGCCCGAAGCGCGCACACGCTGCACTTTCTGCATCAGCTTGTGGTCCACGTAGGGACCTTTTTTCGTCGATCGTGACATCGCGCAAGTCCTCTGATCTATGCCTTAGCGCCGTCGGCCGCGACGGCGGACGATGTACTTGTCGGACTGTTTCTTACCCCGCGTGCGGCGGCCAAGCGTGTACCAACCCCAGGGGGACTTCGGACCGGGCAGACCGATGGGGGCCTTACCTTCGCCGCCGCCGTGCGGGTGGTCAACGGGGTTCATCACCGAGCCACGCACGGTCGGTCGCTTGCCACGATGGCGGTTGCGACCTGCCTTGCCCAGCTTGATGTTGGAATGCTCAACGTTGCCGACCTGTCCGATCGTCGCGTAACAGACCGATCGCACGCGCCGCATCTCGCCCGAGGGCAATCGCAGCAACGCGTAGTCGCCCTCTTTGGCCATGATCTGCGCCGACGCGCCGGCCGAGCGCACCATCTGCGCCCCACGACCCTCCGTCAGTTCGACATTGTGTACCTGGGTACCGTTGGGAATCGCCGCCATCGGCAGCGCATTGCCGACGCGAATCGGCGCCTCAGGTCCCGACATCACCATGTCGTCCACCTTCAGGCCGTTCGGCGCCACGATGTAGCGCTTGACGCCGTCGGTGTAGAAAATCAACGCGATCCGCGCCGTGCGGTTGGGGTCGTACTCGATCGCCGCCACGCGTCCTTCGATCCCGATCCGGTCGCGACGCTTCCAATCGATCATCCGGTAGCGGCGCTTGTGCCCGCCGCCTCGGTGTCGCACGGTCACGCGACCCTTGTTGTTGCGCCCCGACTTCTTCTTCAGCGGAGCGAGCAGGCTCTTCTCCGGTTTCTTCTTCGTGATCTCATCAAACGAGTGACCCGAAGAGTTACGGCGTCCGGGAGAGGTTGGCTTGAAGTTCTTGATCGCCACGTCAGACCCCCTCGAACAGGCGAATCTCGTAGCCCTCGGCCAACGTGATAATCGCCTTCTTCCAGTCGCGTTCCCGACCCGGTCGCCCGCGTCCGATCCGCCGAGTCGCACCGTGCACATTGATCACATTGACCTTGCGCACCTGCACCGAGAACGCGATCTCAATCGCCTCGCGGATCTGCAGCTTGTTTGCTCGCGGGTCAACTTCAAACACGTACTTGCCATGTTCGGCCAGTTCAGTCGATTTCTCGGTGATAATCGGCTGGCGCAGTACGGCGAACGGGTGAATGTCTTTAGGCATCGCCGTCCTCCTGACCATTCTGATCGCTGTGTTCGCCGCCATCGACCGCCCACAGCGCTTCACAACGCCGAACAGCGGCCTCGGTCATGATCAACTGATCGTGCGTCAGGATCAGGTAGCTGCTCAGCGTCTGCGCCGGCATCGCCTGCACGTTGGGCAGATTCTTCGTGCCTCGGACCAGGTCGTCGTCGACACCATCAGAGACCAACAGCGCGCTGCGCTCGACGCCCAGTGCCTGGCAGAGGCTGGACATGGCCGATGTTCTCGCGTCGAACTCCACGTCTGGCCCTGCTACCAGGACGCCGCCTTCGGCTGCGCGTTGCGACAGCAACGACCGAATCGCCAAGCGGCGCATTCGCTTCGGCAGTCGCTTGCGATATGAGCGGGGATGCGGACCGTGCGCGACCGCGCCACCAATCCGCGTGGGCGAAGACGGGGTACCCAATCGAGCACGACCGCCGCCCTTCTGTCGACCCGTCTTCTTCGCCGCCTGGCGCACGTCCGATCGGTCGAGCGTGGAGTGCGTGCCCTGTCGCGCGTTGGCGCGCTGAGCCGTCACTGCCTGATGCACGACCGCCAGGTTCGGCTCAATGCCGAAGACCGAGTCGTCCGCATCGATCTCGCCGGTGGCGTTGCCCTGTCCATCAATCAGCGGAAGTTTCATCGCTTGCCGCCTCGCCGCTTGGTCTGTCGTATCCGAACCAGTCCGTTCGTCGCGCCCGGCACCGATCCCTTGACGTAGACCAGATGCCGATCCGCGTTAATGTCTACCACTTGCAGGTTCATCGACGTCGTGGTCTTGCCGCCCATCCGTCCCGCCATCCGCGTGCCCTTGAGCACGCGACCCGGCGTGGTGCCAGCACCTACGGAGCCTGGCGCTCGGTGTCGGTCGCTCTGGCCGTGCGTCCGAGGGCCGCCACGGAACCCGTGTCGCTTGACGACGCCGGCAAAGCCCTTGCCCTTGGAGAGGCCCTGAATGTCGACGCGGTCGCCAGCTGTGAACACCTCTGTCGCGTTCACAACGGTGCCAACCTCGATGTCGGAAAGCTCGTCGGACTCGGCGCGGAAGACCGAGAGATGCTTCAGCGGTCCATTCGCGCCGGTGTGGCCGAGTTCTGCATTGTTGATTCGCCAGGCCGGCCGCTCGCCGTAGCCCAGCTGCACGCCGGAATAACCGTCGCGCGATTCCGTCATGATCTGGGTCACCGGGCAAGGTCCGACTTCAAGCACGGTGCAGCCCACGACCGCACCGTCCTCGCCAATGACCTGGACCATGCCCAACTTCTTACCGATGAGTCCGGGTATCGCCATGATTAGAGCTTGATCTCGACGTCAACACCCGATGACAGCTGTAGCCGCATCAGGGAATCGACGGTTCGTCCGGTGGGTTCAATGATGTCGATGATCCGCTTGTGTGTGCGAATCTCGAACTGCTCGCGGCCGTCCTTGTGGACAAACGGCGAGCGAATCACCGTGTACTTGCGGATTTCGGTGGGCAGCGGAATCGGCCCGGCCACACCCGCGCCGGTCTTCTCGGCAGTATCGAGAATCTGCGCGGCCGACTCATCGAGTACTCGATGGTCGTACGCCTTGAGCCGGATGCGAATCTTCTGCCGAGCCATATTGCCGTCTTTCTGCCGTGCGAACTGCGTGCGGCGGCGTTGTTCGTTGACTACTCGATGATCGAGGTGACCGCGCCAGCGCCCACCGTTCGGCCGCCCTCGCGAATCGCGAAGCGCAGCCCCTCCTCCAGCGCAATCGGCGAAATCAAACGCACTTTCATCTGCACGTTGTCGCCCGGCATCGCCATCTCAATGCCCTCCGGCAAGCCAATCTCGCCCGTCACATCCGTCGTCCGAATGTAAAACTGCGGACGGTACCCCGGGAAGAACGGACTATGCCGCCCACCCTCGTCCTTGCCCAGGATGTAGACCTCCGCCTCGAACGCCGTGTGCGGTGTGATACTTCCCGGCGCCGCCAACACCTGCCCGCGTGAGATCTCCTCACGGTCAATCCCGCGCAACAGACAACCCACGTTATCCCCCGCCTCGCCCGTCGGTAGCGTCTTCTTGAACATCTCCACGCCCGTCACCACCGTCGTCCGCGTGTCCTTGATCCCGACAATCTCAATCTCCTCGCCACTGTTCACCACCCCGCGCTCGATCCGACCCGTCGCCACCGTGCCACGTCCCTTAATCCCAAACACATCCTCAATCGGCATCAGGAATGGCATGTCCCGCGGTCGCTCCGGCGTCGGGACGTACTCGTCCACCGCCGACATCAACTCCAGAATGCTCTCGTACTCCGGCGCACTCGCGTCCGTCGACTCCGACTCCAACGCTGCCAACGCACTGCCCCGAATCACCGGACAGTCGTCGCCGTCAAAGTCCTGATCCGACAACAGCTCCCGTACCTCCAGCTCGACCAGGTCCAACAACTCCTCGTCGTCCAGCTGATCGACCTTGTTCAGATACACCACCATGCGCGGCACGCCCACCTGACGGGCCAACAAAATGTGCTCCCGCGTCTGCGGCATCGGACCGTCCGGCGCCGCCACCACCAAAATCGCGCCGTCCATCTGCGCCGCGCCCGTAATCATGTTCTTGATGTAGTCCGCGTGACCCGGCGCGTCAATGTGCGCGTAGTGCCGACCCTCCGTCTCGTACTCCACGTGCGCAATCGCAATCGTGATCCCCCGCGCGCGCTCCTCCGGTGCGTTGTCAATCGAGTCGAAACTCGAAAACGACACGTTCTCGTCTGCCAGCGCCAGCGTCTTCGTGATCGCCGCCGTCAACGTCGTCTTGCCGTGATCTACGTGGCCAATCGTGCCCACGTTCACGTGTGGCTTCGTCCGCTCGTATACCTGTCGCGCCATCTTCGTGTCTCCTGCCTGTAGCTCGGTCGCTTCTGCGGTTCTGGGTAGTTGTCTGATTTCTGGCCCAAGCGCCTGTCGGCGCTCGGATCGTGTCTAGCGCGCCTCCGCCAGCACGCTCTGCGGGACTTCCTCGTAGTGGTCGAACTCGATACTGGCCGTCGCCCGGCCCTGGGTCATCGATCGCAACGCTGTCGTGTAGCCGAACAGATTCGCCAGGGGCATCTGCGCCTGAATGATCTGCGCCGCACCGCGCTCCTCGGTGCCGAGCACCGCGCCACGACGACTCGACAGATCGCCCGCGACCTCGCCGAAGTAATCGCGAGGCGTGGCGATTTCGACTTTCATCATCGGCTCGAGTTGAACCGGAGCCGCCTTGCGCAGCGCCTCTCGGAATCCAATCGACGCCGCAGTGTGGAACGCCATCTCGCTCGAGTCAACCTGGTGGTATGAACCATCAGTCAGCGCCACCTTCACGTCGACGACGGGGAACCCGCCGACCACGCCGGAGCGCATCGCGTCTTCGACGCCCTTGCGCACCGAGCTGATGTACTGCTGCGGAACCACACCACCGACCGTTTCATCGTCAAACACGAACCCTTCGCCAGGCTCGTTCGGCTCGACGCGCAACACCACGTGACCAAACTGTCCACGACCACCGGTCTGCCGGACGAAACGGCCTTCGGCTTCCGACGCACGTCGAATCGTCTCGCGGTACGACACCTGCGGCCGGCCCACGTTGCACATCACTTTGAACTCGCGACGTAGACGGTCGGCAATCACCTCAAGATGCAGTTCGCCCATCCCCGAAATCACCGTCTGCGCGGTCTCGTCGTTGTATTCAACTTTGAACGTGGGATCCTCTTCGGCCAGCTTGCGCAGCGACGCGCCCAGGCGATCCTGGTCGTCGGTGCTCTTCGCCTCGATCGCAATCGAGACCACTGGCTCGGGGAACGAAATCTGGTCCAGCAACAGCGGCGCTTCGCGAGCGCAAAGCGTATCGCCGGTGAATGTTTGTTTGGGACCAACGAAGGCCGCAATGTCGCCCGCTGACACGTGGTCAATGTCCTCGCGGTCGTCAGCATGTACGCGCAGCAACCGCCCGACACGCTCAGTCTCGTCACGAGATGAGTTGTACACGGTTGCTCCCGCCTTGAGCGTCCCGGCGTAGATCCGCACATAGGCGATCCGACCCACGTACGGGTCGGTCACGATCTTGAACGCCAGTGCCGTCAGCGGCTCCGAGGGGTCGGCTCGCCGACTCTCCGGTCCGTCATGTGTGATGCCCTCGACCGGCGGAACCTCGTCCGGCGCCGGCAGATAATCCACAATCGCATCCAACAATCGCTGGACGCCCACATTCTTCAGCGCCGAACCACACAGCACCGGCGTGAACGAGTTGCCAATCGTGCCCCGACGAACCGCCTTGACCAGCTCGTCGACCGACAGCTCATGCCCCTCGATGTACGAAATCATCACCTGCTCGTCGAAGTCGGCAATCCGCTCAATCATCGTCTCGCGCCAGCGACCGGCGTCGGCGACGTAATCCTCAGGGATGTCACCTTCGACAGGCGCCGCGTCGCGATCGGAGCTGAAGAACCAGGCACGCTGGCGAATCAGGTCAATCACGCCCTGGAAATTGTCCTCGGAACCAATCGGAATCTGCACCGGGACCGGGATCATGCCCAGTCGCTCGCGGATCATCTCCATCGTGCGCCAATAGTCGGCGCCGATCCGGTCCATCTTGTTGACGAAACAGACTCGCGGCACCTCATACTTGTCGGCCTGCCGCCAGACTGTCTCTGACTGCGGCTCGACTCCGGCCACCGCGTCGAAGACCACCACGCCGCCATCGAGTACACGCAATGACCGCTCCACTTCGACCGTGAAGTCGACGTGGCCCGGCGTGTCGATGATGTTGATTCGGTGGTCGCTCCATTCGCAGGTCGTTGCCGCAGCCATGATCGTGATGCCGCGCTCACGTTCCTGCTCCATGAAGTCCATCACGGCGGTGCCCTCGTGGACTTCGCCAATCTTGTATGTCATCCCGGTGAAATACAGGATGCGTTCGGTCACGGTCGTCTTGCCAGCGTCGATATGAGCAATGACGCCGATGTTGCGGAGCGACGAGATGGGCGGGTCAGCGGGCATATTCGGTGGTGTCCTCTGGTCTGCTCTCTGGTCGGTCTCTGTGTGGGATGGATCGCGCAACCATTGGGCGCATCCAACTAGGACTGATTCGTCGCTTGCGTAGCTGCTCGGTAATCGGTCTTGGTGCGTCGCCCTACCAGCGGTAGTGCGCGAACGCCCGGTTGGCTTCGGCCATGCGGTGCGTCTCTTCCCGGCGCCGCACTGCGGCTCCGGAGTTGCTGTATGCGTCAAGCAATTCGTCCGCCAGCGATAGGTGTGCCGGGCGACCCTTGCGGGACTGCGAGGCCGTCACCAACCAGCGAATCCCCAGGGACGTGCGCCGGTCATGCCGGATCTCGACCGGCACCTGGTACGTCGCGCCACCAACTCGGCGAGGGCGAACTTCCATCTCAGGGGTAATGTTGTTCAGCGCCTGATCAAACACCTCAAGCGGGTCCTGACGAACTCGCTCTTCCAGGATGTCCAGTGCGCGGTACACGATCTTCTCAGCCGTGCCCTTTTTCCCGCTTTGCATCAAGCGATTGATCACCATCTGCACCCGCTGCGATCCGTAGACCGCATCAGGCCTGATTTCATGTCTGTCGGGCCGTCGTCGTCGCGGCACGTTTGTTATCCATCTCTAACGCGAGCACTCCCCGACCAAGGCCGAGGCGGCCCGCAACACTAAAACGACCACCCGTTAGTGGGTGGTCGCTGTTGCCAGTCCTGCTGTCTTGCGAGTGCCGTACTTGGAACGACCGCGCTTTCGATCGGCGACGCCTAACGCATCGAGCGCCCCCCGTACAACCTGATAGCGGACGCCGGGCAAGTCCCGCACCCGTCCACCACGCACGAGCACGATCGAGTGCTCCTGCAGCGTGTGTCCTTCGCCGGGAATGTAGGCCGTGACCTCAATCCCGTTCGTCAGACGGACACGACAGACCTTGCGCAACGCAGAGTTTGGCTTCTTTGGAGTTACCGTCCGAACCGCCGTGCAGACGCCGCGCTTCTGTGGCGATCCCGTGTCCTGCGTGGTGCGGCTGGTCAGGGCGTTGTAGCGAAACCGCAGCGCTGGCGCTTTCGCCTTCTTGCGGGTTTTCTTGCGCCCTTTGCGGGCGAGCTGATTGATCGTCGGCACTGTGGCTCGCCTTCTAACGGCTCTCGGCGCTTGGCGTTTCTCGAGCCGATGCCAGCGAAGGCGTGTCGGCACGAATATAGGGTCAAGGCGCTGGTTGAACGAATCGGCTCTACGCCGATGGTCTTCAACCTCAGGTCGGCCTCGACCCTTGCACGCGCCAAGGCTCATCGGCGTCCGGCACGTGAAAATCAACGATATCCCAAATCACGCCAACCCTGCAAGGAGACCGGCCGACAACCTGTGACAGGACGGGAACAATCTGTGTTGCTCACCTGTCAGACCACGCGGTCTGTTCTCAAACGCCAGCGTACGAATGCAGCCCGGAGATCCACAGGTTGACGCCCAGATATGTGAACATCACCGCGAAGAACCCCAGCACCACGATCCAGGCCTTACGAGCGCCCCGAAGCTGACGCAGCCCTCGGCCATGGATGTACACCGCAAAGATCAGCCAGGTCACCAACGCCGCGGTCTCCTTCGGGTCCCAGCCCCAGTAACGACCCCAGGCGTCATTTGCCCAGAACGCCCCGAGCGCGATCCCCGCTGCCAGCAACGGGAATCCAATCAACACCGTCCGATAGGTCAATTCATCGCAGCGCTCGGCCGAAGGCAGCCACTCAAAGCGTCCGCCCAGATCCGCCACATTCGAGGGGAAGCCCTGCGCCAGATGCATCGCCGCCTGTCCGAACGCCACCGCCAAGACGGCGTACGAAAGGATCATCAGCGCGACATGAATCGTCAACAATGTCGGACTCTGCAGCGCTGGCACCAGGATTTCCTGCCCGTCACTGGGGAACGCCAGCGCCGATCCGTACAAGCAACAGGCCACCGGCAGCACGAACGAACCGGCCAGCCGTGTCCCCGAGCGCAGCTCGAAGATGCCATACAGCAGCACGATCGCGATCCCAAACGACATCGAAAACTCAAACAAATTGCTGTATGGCGCGTGATTCAGCGCAATCGTACGCATCACCAGCCCGACAATCCCCAGCGTCGCCGCCGCCCAGACACTCAGCGTCGCGATCCCACCCAGTGCGGGAGACCGAACCGGTCCTGGGTCAGGCGCGGGAATCGATGGCTCGGTCGCCGCCACCCGTCGCGGCGCCCAGGCCAGTCGCAGCCGAGGTTGCAGTGCATACACGACCGAGAAGATCGCGGCGCAACCAGCGGCGACAAAACTCGCCCAGAGCAAGAACAACGCGCCATCAGCCATTTGACGCCTCAGCTGTTTCTGCCTCGGCCGTCTTGGCAGCTTCGGCCACTTGCTCCCTGGCCTGGCGCTCTGCCTTCAGCGCGTCCCGACGTCGAGGCGCGCTCGCCCCGCCGAAGGTCAGACGGCGAAAGCCCTCGGCCCACGGCACGCGACCAGCACGCGCCGCCTGTTCTGACCGATTCCGCATCCGCTTCACCATCTCTTCACGATTCGCCGCCTGTACCTGCGAGGCATGACGCAAGAGCGCATCAATTCGGCGCTCAAGTTGATCTGACACGTCAACGAAATAGTTCGGTTCATTGCTTCCGGCGAGCAGGATCGTATTGACGCGAACCGGTTCGACGCCAGTCGCAACCTGCTCGGCATATGAGTTCGCATTCCTCGACAGCGGAAAGGCTGCATCCAGCGCCGCGATGCCGACCGTGCGATGGTCTCGATGATTGAAGCCGCGATAACCGTCCCAGGTGATCATCAACTCCGGCCGCACCTCGCGCAGGACACGAACCATCTGGCCGCGAAACTCCGAACTGTCCTCGACATGCCCATCCGGCACGCGCAAGAAGATACAGCGCTTGATGCCCAACTCGGCCGCGGCCGCCTCCTGCTCTGCCTCGCGCAGCGCTCCCAGATCAGCCGGGCCCAGCATCGGATCTTTCGTTCCCTTGTCGCCGCTCGTCACCAGGCAGAACGAGACGTCCCAACCATCGTCCGACAGTTGCGCGACCGTGCCACCGCAGGTGAACTCGATGTCGTCCGGGTGAGCCATCACCACCAGTGCCCGACGGGCCTCTTCGGCAGCGGTCGGAGCCTCAGCGTCTGCCATCTCGGCCCTCGTTCTGCTTGCTCGTTCCGCTTGCCGGCTAGCTCGCCGCCACCAACAGCGACTCCACTGAGTCAGGACAACAGGCTTCGCGCGATGAACCGGCGTCTGCCGGCACGCTCAGCAGGTCCTCGTACACATCGAGAATACTGCGCGCCACACTGCGCCAGGAGTAGACCGACATTTCCGCCGCTGCCGCTTCGCCCATGCGCTCCCGTAGTCCATCGTCCCCCAGCAGCCGATCAAGCGCTGCGGCGAAACCCTCCGGTCGACGGTCGCCGACCAGGAGTCCGGTTCGGCCGTGCGCAATCGTGCTGGCCAATCCACCGACTCGCGTCGCCACCGCCGGCGTGCCCGAGGCCATCGCCTCGACCGCCACCAGCCCAAACGATTCATAGGCCGAAGGAACGGCACAGACCGCCGCCGCACGGTACAGATCAGGTAATCCCTGGCGGTCGACGGCGCTCGCGAAGCGGACGCGGTCTTCCACGCCAGATTCCGCCGCCAACTGTCGCAAGCGGCTCCGTTCCTCTTCGTCGCGCTCGTCGCCGCCAACGATCCACAGGTTCGCATCCGACCTGCTCTCGATCAGCGGAAGCGATCGCACCAGTAGGTCCGCGCCCTTGGCCTGTTCCAATCGTCCGACGAACAGGATGCCCGGACCGTCCTCAACACCCAGCTCGGGCATCGCCTGCGCAAGTCGGCAGCGCGATTCCTGGATCCCTGCCGGATGGAACGCTTCCAGGTCCAGTCCACAAGGCACCACCCGAACCTGCGAGGCCTCGGCCCCGTACTGACCAATCAGAAACGCCCGTTCATGCGAAGTGGCGCCAATGATCGCGTCAGAGCAGGCAATCACTCGACGCTCGCCCTCGATCCGGAACGGCGGCTCGGGCTGCTGAAACACTTCCTTGACCGCCCCCAGCGTGTGGAACATCACCGCGTGAGGACACTGCCAGCGACGAGCCAGCTCAATCCCGCTCAATCCGGCGACCCAATAGTGCGAATGCACGAGGTCGTACGGCTCAAGACCGTCAACGATTCGTTCAACTCCGTTGGTGAACTCCGAGACGTGTGCGCCAATCTCGATCGGTGGCAAGCTGATTGGCGGTCCGGCATCGACATGGAACAGGCGCGCGCCGGGCGCCAGTTCTTCCATGTCGGGCGCGTCGATCCGGTCACGGCGCGTGAACACGTCAACGTCCCAGCCCAACTCCGCTAGGTGACGCGAGAGATCAGCGACGTAGACGTTCATCCCGCCGGCTTTGGTCGTGCCGGCTCGGGCAAGTGGCGACGTGTGCGTGGACATCACCGCAAGACGCCGTCGACGACCGAAGTTGGAGTGCAGGCCCTGCCTCATGATTCCCCGCCCTCCCGCGTCAATCTCAGCAGACGCACGACCGCGTCTTGACCACCCAGGTCGTATTTGTATGGTTCGTCACCACGCAGGAAGTTCACGCTTGACATCCCTCGCTCAACCGCATCGCGAATGCACAGCACCTTCGACGCCAACCCCGCCGACAGATCTCGGAACTTGGGAGCATAACCACTGTTGTACAGCAGCAACTGATTGCGCGCGACGAAGCACAACACCATCGCCGCCGCCTCTCCCGAAACGGTCATCACATAGAGTCGCAGCACTCCCGCTGCCGACAGGGATGCACTCAAACGCTCGAAAAACACCCGCATCTCATCGGTCAGGAAGACCGCCTTGTCACCGCGCGACTCGGCCATCATCGCCATGAACTCGGGCATCCGCGCCTCGACCGCCTCAGGCGACTCCACCGCCTCGAACGCCACCGCCCCACGAAGCTGCCGCAGTGGGCGCAGTTTGCGCCGCACTTCACGACGGTCGCGCGATCGCAAGGCCGTGAGATAGTCGTCCCAATCTCCCTCGAGCGCAATCGTCGGACAGACCGCCTCATCGGCGATCTCAAGATTCCAACCACGAGCGCTGGCAGCCTGGAAGGCCTGAACCCAGGTCGAGCCCGGTTCGATGCCTCGAAACTCCGCCGATCTCGCGCCCGATGCCTCCAGCCGATCCAGCACCGCTGATATCAGCGTTGACTCATGTCCGTTCTTGCTGACAGGACCGAGATAGTCCGACACCTCGTGATCGCCAGCGAACGTCCAGTGTGTCCCCCGGCGCTTCAGCGGCGCAAGTGCAACCAGCTCGCCGGTCCCGTTCTCAAGCCCGAGCAACTCCAGCTCAGCCTCACCCGCTTCGCCAAACACCGACCACCAGGCCTGGCCAAACTCCGGTGTCGAAAACGGCATCGCATCCGCCGAGCGGCACAATGCGCTCCAGCGCTCACCCAATTCGGCGAATCCACCCTGGACAATATTGAGACTCACAGCCGCTGCGTCCCCACCAGCGAGAGGAACTCCGCCCGCGTCTCTTCCTGATCCCTGAAACTGCCCCGCATCGCCGAAGTCAACATCCGCGATCCCGGCTTCTTGATCCCGCGCATCTGCATACAAAGATGCTCCGCTTCGACCGCCACGCCGACGCCATGCGTGTGCAGCGAGGACTGGATAATGTCGGCAATCTGCGCGGTCAATCGCTCCTGCAACTGGGGCCGCCGAGCCACCGCATCCACCAGCCGAGCTAGTTTCGACAATCCTACGACTCGGCCGTTCGGGACATAGCCCACGTGTGCAATCCCGTGGAATGGCATCAAGTGATGCTCACAGGTCGAAAAGAAGGGAATATCGCGAAGAATCACCATCTCGTCATGGCCTTCTTCGAATCCCACCGCGAGCAACTTCGGCAAATTCACGTCGCGGCCGCCGAACGTCTCCTCAAACGCTGCCGCGACTCGCCGAGGCGTCTCACGCAGACCTTCCCGGTCGGGATCCTCGCCCAGCGCCAACAACAACTCCCGCACCGCTGCTTCCGCGCGGTCGCGGTCAACCAGTTCGCTCATGCCAATCCCTCCGTGATCGCCGCTGCCGCCTGGTCGTATCCCGCGCCAATCTCTACCACATCCGCCTCAATCGACGCCACAGCTCGTTCAGGATCCTTCAGTCCGTGTCCCGTCAACGTACATACCACCCGCCGACCCCGTAGCGATCCATCGCCATGCTGCTCAAGAAGACCCGCCACCGACGCCGCCGACGCCGGCTCGCAAAAGATGCCCTCAGTATCGGCCAACATGCGGTATGCATCGAGAATCTGTTCATCCGTCGTGGCGACAATCTTGCCACCCGATTCGTCCCGCGCCGCCACTGCGCCATCCCACGACGCCGGATCGCCAATCCGAATCGCCGTGGCAATCGTCTCAGGCTGCTCAATGGCATGACCGTGGACTAGTGGAGCAGCTCCCGCTGCCTGCACACCGAGCATGCTGGGACGCCGGCTCGCCAATTCTGCCTGGAAGTACTCGCAATAGCCACGCCAGTACGCGGTGATGTTACCCGCGTTGCCGACCGGAATGCAGTGCAGATCGGGTGCGTCACCCAGCGCATCGACGATCTCCATCGCCGCGGTCTTCTGACCTTCGATCCGGTAAGGATTGACCGAATTCACCAGCGCAACCGGCAATCGATCCGTCAGTTCCTGGGCCAATCTCAATGCATCGTCGAAATTGCCGTCAACCGCCAGCACTCGGGCTCCATGCGCTGCTGCCTGGGCCAGTTTCCCCTGCGCAATCCGACCTTCCGGCACCAGGACGAATGACCGCAATCCACATCGAGACGCATAGGCTGCCGCCGACGCGCTCGTGTTGCCGGTCGACGCACACAGCACGGCAGTCGCACCCTGCTCCACAGCCTTCGCCACCGCCACCACCATCCCGCGATCCTTGAACGACCCGGTCGGGTTGCACAACTCCAGCTTCAGCCAGACTTCGTCTGCCCCCGTCGCACGTTCCAGGCTCTCGGCTCGTACCAGCGGTGTACTGCCCTCACCGAGAGTGACACAGGGCGTCGACTCCGTGACCGGCAACCAGGAGGCGTAGCGCTCAAGCACTCCGCCGCCGACCCATGAGCTCTGACGTGCTGCGGGACTAGCCATCGCCGCGCACTCGCAGGTAGGACTTCAGCTCGCGGATCTCCTGCTCCAGCTCCTCAATCTGGCGCCGCCGAATCTGCTCCTGCATCGCCACGAATCGATCCTGCTCCTCGGCCGACAACGAAGACACGCTCTCGATCTTGTCACCCAACGACGCGACGGCTCGCTCTCGACGCGCATCCCGCGCTCTCAACTGTTCGCCGATTCGCTCGACATTGCCGATCCGCTCCTCCAACGCCTCAAATCCGCGTTGCACTGATGCAACCAGCGTCTTCGACGTATCGAGCGTTTGCAGGGACTCCTCGACCCGACCGCGCATCGACTCAACGCTATTGCGCAGGTCATCCCATTGCTCGGCGGTTTCCTGGACTCGGCGCAGTCCCTGGTACGACAGGTCGATGCGCTCGGTCATCCCGAACAACTGGCGCTCCAGCGCTTCGACTCGCGATTCCAACGCATTGCTTTCGCTCGACGCCCGCCGCAATCCATCCGCATTCGCCGATATTCGCGCGCCCAGTGCGACCTGCCCGTTCTCCAGTTGCGACATTCGGTGCGCGACCTCGCCGCCTTCGCTATTGACGCGGCGAATCGCTTCGTCAAACACGGCGAGGCGCTCTCGGAAACCAGTCAGAGCTTTCTCACTCGACTGCAACCTGCGGTTCGCTTCGTTGCCCGCCTCCCGCTGTCCGTCGACTTCCTGGCGTAGCTGACGAATCGACGCGTCCGACAGCTCCTTGTTCTCATCCAGTTCGTTGTTCGCGCGGTTCATCCGCTCACGTAACGACGGCACCTCTTCAAGCTGACGCATCGCCGCGCCGATCTCCGCCGCCAGCGAGATCGCCGTACCCTCCAGATCGCGGATTCGTTGATCGAGTGAATTCAACTCACGCTCATCGCGCACCTGCGATTGCGCCAGCTCGGCCGCCCGATTGCGCAGCCCTGTAATCGACTCCTCTAGCCGCATCCAGCGAGTGTCGGCGCCGTCAATCGGATCAGTCGTTGTCACAGCCATCCTCAATCCGCAGCCGCACGCCCAATTTGATCATCGAATCCGAACGCCGCAGGCCTTCGAGCACACGCTGCAGCGCGCCGTCGGTACAGCCGTGAGTCGTGACGATCAGATCCGCCGACTGACTCCGCTCCGGATGCGGTGTCTGCAGCACAGACGCAATGCTCACGCCTTCAGCAGCGAACACCGCTCCCAATTCTGCCAGCACGCCGGCACGATCGGGGACTTCAAGCCGCAAATACGTGCGTACCCATATGTCGCTCAACGGAGCGACCTGTGGCGAATCGTCCATCGGACGCAATCGCCGCGGCGCCTGTCCCGACGCGAGACGTCCCGCCACCTCGAGAATGTCTGCCACCACCGCGCTTGATGTCGCGCCAGCCCCAGCCCCAGGACCTTCCAGCACGACCGACCCAATCAGATCGCCCGAGACAGATACCGCATTCAGCACCCCCTCGACCCCAGCCATCGGATCCGTCATCGGGACCAGGGTCGGATGCACCCGCAGATCAAGTCCAAGTGCAGTCTGTCGCGCCGTCGCCAACATCCGAATCGCATAGCCAAGATCTCGGGCGTGGTCAAAGTCGCGCGCCTCAAGCGATCGAATGCCCTCGCAGTACACGTCATCTGGCTCGACCTGTGCGTGAAACGCCAGCGACGCCAGGATGGCCAACTTGTACGCCGCGTCGATGCCATCCACGTCGTTCGTCGGATCGGATTCGGCGTAGCCAAGTCGCTGCGCCTCTGCGAGCGCGGCGTCATAGCTCATGCCATCGCGCGACATCGCCGTGATCATGTAGTTCGTGGTGCCGTTGATGATCGCCCGCACCGACGACACATCATTGGCCTGCAAGTCTCGCTGCAATGCTCCAATGATCGGAATCCCACCGCCGACGCTAGCTTCGTACCTCAGCTCCGCTCCACGCGCCTCCGCCAACGCCAATAGCGACGGCCCTCGCTTCGCCATCACCTCTTTATTGGCGGTCACGACCGACTTCCCAGCCGACAGCGCCGCCTCGATGCACTCAAGCGCCGGCGACTCGCCGCCCATCAACTCCACCACCAGATCCACATCGTCGCGGGACGATATCGCCAACGGATCGTCCGAAATGGCGAGTCCTGCCGCCGAGAGTTCGGACCGTGCTGCCACATTGCGAACCGCGGCGGCCCGAACGTCAAGTCGTTGGCCGCATCGCGATTCATACACCAGGGCGTTGCCCTGCAAGGCGTCCAGGACGCCGCGTCCGACGACACCTAGACCAAGCAACCCAATCCCCAGCGACTCACCCATCAGGCGCCAGATTCCTCAGTTGCGGGCGCTTCCCCTGACGGCGCTGGCGCTGCAGTCTCGGGCGCTGCCGCCTGCGCTTCCTCAGGTGCAGTCTCTGCCGCTACCTCGGTAGCGGCCTGCGGTGCGTCCACTGCGCTCGCAGGAGCCGACGCGCTGTCCGGGGCTGCTTCGTTGACAGGTTCTGCCCCTGCAGCGCCGCCTGCTGCCGGCTCCGAGGGCGGTGCGTCGTCCAACTCCGCCCGCATCGCGCGCTGGGCCATCCTGGTCACCATGCGGAACCGAGAAGTCTGACGCATGTGCTCGGCGGTGTACGGCAACAATGCCACCTGCCGCGCTCGCTTGATCTCGCGTGCAATCTTGCGCTGGTCCTTCGCCGTCAGACCGGTCTTGCGACGAGGCTCAATCCGGCCGCGATCCGAGATCAGCTTCTTCAGACGATCAACATCCTTGTAGTCAATCGTCTTGACCTCTTGCGGCGTGAACACCGGCGCGCGACGACGGCGTCCGCGACGCCGTGTCCGCTCGATCATCTGCGGCAGCCGGTCGCCCGACTCCGGCGCGGGCGTAATCCGCGGCGTCGGCGCCGGCGCCACTGGCGGCTCAGCAACCGGGGCCGGGGCCGGAACTGCTGCGGCGACAGGCGCCGCCTCAATGTTTGGTTCTGATTCAGTCGTCATCAATCATTCTCCCCAACATGTGCTCAGCCCACGCCGACGATACGGCGTTAGGAATCTGTCTACTCAAACGGAAGGTCGCCCGCATCCGGACCACCACCGATATCGCCTGGTTCGTTCTGCCAGCTTCCACCGCCTCCGCCGCCGCCGAAGTCTCCACCGCCACCACCGCCTCGGCTGCCGAGGAACTGGAAATTGTTGGCCACAACCTCAGTCATGTACCTGGTCTGACCCTGCTGGTCTTCCCATGATCGGGTTTGCAGTCGGCCTTCAACGAAAATCGGTGAGCCTCGCTGAAGATACTGACCGGCGATCTCGGCCTGTCTGGCGAAACAGACAATCCGAACCCACTCAGTCTCTTCCTGGCGCTGTCCTTCGCGATCCGTATACGTGCGATTGCACGCGATACTGAAATTCGCGACCGCGGTGCCATTCGGCGTGTAGCGCATCTCGGGATCGCGCCCCAAGTTGCCAATCAGCATTACTTTGTTCAGTCCAGCCATCAGAGTCTCTCCCTGCGATCACTCAGCCGCAGGCTAGTGGTCGCGCCGCACGATCAGATGACGCAACACCTGCTCGTCGATCAACAACGACTGCTCCAGTTCGTCGCGACGCGACTCCGAACCGCCCTCGTAGTGGGCGATCAGGTAGTGCCCCTCAAAGGCCTGCTTGATCGGGTACGCCAACCGACGTCGCCCCCAGTCGATCACTTCTGTCACGTCGTTGCCGTAATCGGTCAGCGTCCCGCGCAAATGCGCCATGCGCTCTTCGATCAGGTCTCCGACAATGTCGGGGTGGAGCACCACCATAATCTCGTATTCCGTCGCAGCCTGCGCCATGTATCACTCCTCCATGCGAACACTCAGTTCGCTGTTTCGTCTTAGCGAACACACAGTTCGCGGTTTCTTCCTAGTAGTTGTTGATCCCGGGAATCGGGAAACTCGACGCCAGCTCGCGCACCTCAGCGCGGACACGAGCCTGCTCGTCAGCGTCATCAATATGATCCAACACGCGGCTGATCAGCCCGGCAACCTGTGTCATCTCATCCTCGCGCATCCCGCGAGTCGTCAATGCCGGTGTACCAATCCGAACGCCTGACGTCACCGTCGGACGCTGCGTGTCGTACGGGATCGTGTTCTTGTTCACCGTGATGCCGGCCGCGTCGAGCGCCGACTCCGCAGCCTTGCCGGTCAAGCCTTTGACTCCAACGTCGAGCAGCAACAGATGGTTATCCGTCCCGCCCGAGACCAACCGCCAGCCCTCCGCGAGCAACCCATCGGCCAACGCCTGACAGTTCGCCACGATCTGAGCCGCATAATCGGCGAACTCAGGTGTCGCCGCTTCCTTCAGCGCGACCGCTTTGGCGGCGATCGTGTGCATATGCGGCCCGCCTGATGTGCCAGGGAAGATTGCTCGGTCAATCTTGCGAGCCATCTCTGAGTTCGTCAGCATCAGCGCCGACCGAGGCCCGCGCAGCGTCTTGTGCGTCGTCGTCGTCACCACAGGCGCATAGGGCACCGGCGAAGGATGCACGCCACCCGCGACCAATCCAGCCACATGCGCCATGTCCACCATCAGGACCGCATCCACCGACTCGGCAATCTCAGCCGCCTTGGCAAAATCGTAGATGCGCGGGTAGGCCGTCGCGCCGACCACGATCACTTTCGGTCGATGCTCACGCGCCAGCGCGGCCATGCCGTCGTAGTCAATCTGCTCGGTCTCCTGGTCAACGCCGTACGACACAAACTCGAACCAGCGACCGGAGATATTGACCGGGAGGCCATGCGTCAGGTGACCGCCGTGGTTTAGTTCCAGTCCCATCGCCGTATCGCCGGGCGAGAGCAATGCAAAATAGGCGGCGATATTCGCCTGCGTCCCCGAGTGCGCCTGGACGTTCGCGTGATCCGCGCCAAACAGCGACTTCGCCCGCTCAATCGCGAGCTCCTCCACCACATCGACAAACTCGCAGCCGCCGTAGTAGCGCTTGCCCGGATACCCCTCGGCATACTTGTTGGTCAACACCGACCCCATCGCCGCCAGCACAGGCTCGGACGGGTAGTTCTCTGAAGCAATCAGCTCGAGACCGTCACGCTGCCGACCCGCTTCCGACTCAATCGCGGATGCGATCTCCGCGTCCACCGCATCCAGAGCGGCACCAGCCAACGTCAACGCCATATCTCACCCATTCGCGTCATGGAGACCCGATCGAATCGGGCCGCCGCCGGGTCAGACGCCCAACAGCACACGAACAACAGTCGATCTCAGCTTACACGCGGTCAAGAACCGCGAGTCAACCAGATAACTCTCGCCGCGTCCACGCCGCGTCAATCCCCGCCAGCATCCCACCACTGACCAGCGAATGCCCACCCATCAGCACTCGCTTCTCTGCCAGGGCCCATACGAGCTCCTGCAATGCCTCATGCTCGATCTGGTCCCATCTACCCAAGTCGGCAGCAAACCGATCATAGAGACACACATCCCAACCCAGGTGCGAGAACAATGGCCGCGTGTCCCAGATCACCGCGTCGGCCATGCTCTCCAACAGCAGGCCAAATGGCTCGCTCCCGGTCCGCACAAACAGTTCACCGATCAACGACCGAGCTCGCCCGCCGCGTGTTCGCAGACCCCGCTCCTCAGACAACACGCGCACTCGGCACGACGTGTCGCGATCCAACACTGCCCAGTCGGATCCACTCACTCGACCACAGACCATCAGCTCCTTCGTGCGACGCGTCATCGTCTCAAACACCCGGACCGCATTCCGCACCTGCTCATCTAGCTCCCGTTGCCCGGCCAACTCAGCCCGGGTCGCCGACCCCAGGTCCATTGATCCAACGCGCTCAGCCGTCTTCAGCACGACCAGGTCCGCCGGTGTGTCAACATCCATCAACGACCGCGCCGAGCGCGGGAATGACTGGACTGAAACCCCGGCTCGATCTCGCACAAGTTGCGCAAACCTGTTGTCCACTCGCTCTCGAGCAACGCTGCCGAGCATCCGTCCATCCGGCACGGCGACCCAGTCGCAAGAAAACATCCGATTCGCCGTAGCGTCTCCCGCTTCTGTCATCTCCAACACCGTCGACCAGTCTTCAGTTGTCATCGCGGGCATCCCGGAGCCTGCATAACAGACCGGACCGAGAGCATCCCTGGCCGCCGCCGAAACGATGCTCCCGATTAACTGGCGTGGCTGCGTCCGCTCAACCTCCACGCCTTCGATCTGCTCTGTCGAGAACACCCGCACCCGCTCAAACCCGGCAGCACGAGCGCGCGCCGCGGTGTCTAAGATGACTGCCGCGCGCATTCGATCTACCAACTCGACGGGAACACCGTCGTCGCCCAGCGGCTTGTAACTCAGCCAAAACTCCGACTCGTGCTTCGTCGCCATCTCAGTCCGCACGAGCAACCGTCCAGGCATCCACCGCCGTCGCGCCCGCAGCCAACAATGTGCGCGCCGCCTCCGACAACGTCGCCATCGACGTTGACACATCATCGACCAGCAACACGCCACGCCCGCGGACCAGCGCGTCATCCGCCGCAAACGCACCAACCACAATCCGCCGACGATCCGCCCGCGACCGGGCCTGAGCCTGTCGAGGACCCCACCATCCACGTCGTCGAAGCGCTGACGATTCGAGCGTGAGCTCGGTCCGTTCCGCCACGACCCGCGCCAAATGTTCGGCCTGGTTGCCTCCACGCCGACGCTTGCGCAGCAGAGGAATCGGAATTGGCGCCACGATGGCAATATCCGCCGCAGGACGAATCTCGCCCGCCGTCTCAACCAACTCTCGGGCCAATGCCGTTACGCCACGATGCTTCAGGGCCAGGACCGCTGCCCGGACCGGTCCGTCGTAGACAAACGCCGACCGCAACTCCCGCACTGCCAGTGGGCGCGAGACACAGTCGCTACACACCGGCGCGTCCGAGACCAGCCAGCAGTGACGACAGCGCTTCCCATCCGCCCGTTGCATCAGCCCGCGACAGGTTCGGCAGATCAACTCCCCAGCCGTACCGCACGACACACAATGCGGAGGCAGCGCTACGTCCACCACTGCGTCAATGGCTGCCAGCGCCGAGTCAACAGGCCGATAGACTGAACCCATGCGGCTCACCGTACAACTCTTCGCCAATCTCGCCGAGACCTGCGGCATGCGCCAGGTCGAACTCTGCGACCTGCCACAACCCTTGACCGCCGCCCTGGTCATGGACGCATTCGTCGCCCGCTTCCCCCAGATCGACGCCATGCGCGACTCGATTATGTTCGCCGTCAATGCCGAGTACGTCACCGCCGATCACCCGGTCATGCCTTCAGACGAAGTCGCCTTGATCCCACCGGTCAGCGGAGGCGCGGACGACGCCAGCTCGGACAACAGCGAGGCGACCGAGGATCCGTACTTCAAGATCACAAGCGACATCCTCGACCCGACCGCTCTCCACAACCTGGTCCTGTCGTCGCAAGCCGGCGCAGTCTCACTGTTCGTCGGCGTCGTCCGCGACAACAACCTCGGTCGCGACGTCAACTATCTCGAGTACGACGCCTACCCAGCCATGGCCATCCGAGTCATGCGACAGATCGAATCAGAGATCCGTGATCGCTGGGACGTCCTCGACATCGCCATGCATCATCGCATCGGACGCCTCGAAATCGGCGAAGCCTCCGTCGCCGTCGCCGTCGCCTCAGCCCATCGAGGCGAAGGCATCGACGCCTGCCACTACGGCATCGACCGGCTCAAGGCCATCGTCCCAATCTGGAAAAAAGAAGTCTGGACCGACGGCGAGGAGTGGATCGAAGGCTCCCTCACCCCCGCCGCTGAGGTCGACGCCGCGACGGAGTAGGCACGAGTCCATTGCTACGTCGCAGCCAGAACACAGAAGCCACTGGCTCTATTCCGCGCTCCCCCTTGCAGGGGGAGCTGCCGAAGGCTGAGGGGGCCCCTCTTCGAGCCGTCTAATCCTTTTCCTTCTCGCGGTCCTTCAGCAGCCGCGGCGAGCAAACATTAGACACCTTCATAGTCGAATCCAGGACCAGGAGGACGAGTTCTTCGCTCCGATTCCGGATTTTCCGTGCCGGTTCGATAGTCCACTTCAGTAGTGAAATAGCAGACTGTGTTTTGCCATCTATCCATCAGCCGTGAGGCTAACCGTGCGTCCAATCTCTCTGGTTTGATGTTCATCGTGAAAATCGTCGGCGACTGCTGCAGATAGCGATACGCACACAGCTGATACAGCTTCTCCGTCGCCCACGACGTAGCTTGATGCGCGCCGATGTCGTCGAGCACAAGAAGGTCAACCTCCTTGAGGGCGGAGAACAACTCCTCAAATGACGACTCACCACTGTCTCGGTACGACTTTCGCAATGCGTCCAGTAAGTCAGGCACTACCGCAAAACAGACAGAGTCTCCTTGCCTAAATCTTGCCGCAGCAGCAGCTGCAGCCAAATGTGTCTTACCGACACCAGTCTCGCCACACAATGTCAAAAAGCCACTCGGCTGACCTGTCCAATCAAGTACGTCCGTTCTCATTCTGTAGAGATTCCCTGCGGTCCGGGAATGACCTATCCCACTCACTCGAAAACCGTCGAAAGTGAACCGCGAGATCACGTCTACAGTCATCCCGCCAAACTCCCGATACCGCCCGCCCGACACCGCGCCGCCCAACTCCAACCGCTCCAGATCCAACGTCAGAAACGACTGCAAGCCAATCGCCGACAGATCCGCCGCCTCCGAGACCAGCACCGTCCGCCGTCCGCTATTGCGCCGATGATTGAGCAACTGGAACAGCTTCTCTCGTGCCCAGTCCGTCGGAGAGATGCAGTCCAGGTCGTCCAGAATCAGAAACGGCGCATCGCGCACATGCTCGAACAACAATGCAAACGACAGATCGCCGCCGCTCGGTGCATTCATCGCCGAGCGCAACCGATCCAACAGGTCAGCTACGACGAAATACAGCGCCGCACGACCCTCAGCAATCCGCCGGTTCGCCATCTCCGCCGACAACCGTGTCCGTCCCGATCCTGCCGGCCCAGTCATCAACAACCAGCCAGGCTCGTCATCCCTCTCGTCGGCAAACTCGGTGATGGTCTTGCCTGGACCACTCGCAGTTTCGTCTTCCGTCAGTCGCGTATCCGATAGCGGCCCGAGGTTACTCAGCCGCTGCAATCGCTCAGCCGCCCGCGCATCCTCTTCAGCACGCCGACATTCACACGGTTGCACGCGCCCAAAGTTGGGATCACCGACCGGCCGCGCCACTCGGACATACCCTGCCCCGCCACAGATCTCGCAGTCGGCCGATCCATCCGGCGTCCACAGCGTTTGATCTCGAACCAGCGGTTCGGCAGCCTCACTCTCGGAAGAGGTGCCGGTAGCGCGATGACTCCAGCCCGCCAGCAGCGGTCCGAGGCGTTGCATCTCCTCCATCGCGTCCCTCCGTCTCCCAGCGTTCGAGAATTGCCCGCACATAGCGCCAACTGCGGACGCCATTGGCTGCCGACTCGGCGAATGCGTCGCGCATCCAGTCCGACCCGTAGCGCGACTCCGCCGCCTTGACCTCTTCCGAGAGGATCGGCGGCATCGCCGTCCCAAATGCACTCTGCCAGATCTCCGGGGCCGAGCTGTGTACGGGCTCACGTCCGTACGCCGACCGAGTCGCAGGAGGCATTGATGCGGACGCCATTGCACGCTTGCCATCGGCGTCATTGAGCGCAATCCACTCGACCCAACCGCCATCCTGCACTGAGCGCGCCCGCAACAATGAGCCACGTTCGGAAGCGGCGTCGAGACCCTGCCGAAACGCATCCTCAACCTCACGGTCACGACAGAAGCTCGCCAACGCCTCGATCAACAACCGAGACTCACGCAAATCCGACAACGACACCCGTCGCGGATAACGGCGTTGCCTCGCGATCGCCTCGACCGCGTACAACGTGACCAGCAGCTCCGCAGGATCCGACATCGCCGGAGCCAGGTCACGCAGCAGCGCCTGCGGCAGTGGCGTTACCGGCGCTCCCGAGGTAAACCCGTCGAAGCCCATCAGAATTCACCCACTCCGTGCTCAGCCTGGGCATAAAAGTCTTCGAACTTCGCCACCGTCGGCACGAACCGAACATCAACACGCCCCACCGCTCCATGTCGATGCTTGGCCACCAGCAGTTGCGCCACCTCATGCTGACCGCTGTGCGACGCATCAGTCACCAGATCGTCCTGATACTCATCTCGGTCGTACATGTCCTCACGGTAGATAAAGATCACCACATCCGCGTCCTGCTCGATCGATCCGCTCTCGCGCAAGTCCGAGAGCTGTGGCACCGGCGGATGCCGACGCTCGACCGCACGCGACAGCTGCGACAACGCCAGGATCGGAATCTGTAGCTCCCGCGCGATCTCCTTCAGCGTCCGTGAAATCAACGAGATCTCACTCACGCGGTTCGTATCCGATTGCGCTCTAGAGAATCCATGCACCAACTGAATGTGATCGACGATGATCAGACCGAGTCCACCGCCGCCGCTCCCACGGCGGTGGGACTGCTCCTGCAGTCTCGTGTGCAAGTTCCGCGATTTGGCCCGCATCTCAGCCAACGTTTGTCCAGCGGTGTCGTCGATGTGAATCTCAGCACGGCTCAGCAGGCCAATCGACTGAGAAATCTTGCCTTCTTCCTCCTCCGAATGTCGATCCTGGCGCAGTCGAGCTTGCTCGACGCCCGACTCCGCCGAGACCAATCGTCCGGCGATCTGCTCAGCCGACATCTCCAGCGAAAAGATCGCCACCGGCAGTTCTTGCTCAAGCGCCGCCGCGCGGGCGATGCTCAACGCCAATGCCGACTTACCCACTGACGGCCGCGCCGCCAGTACGACCAGATCCGAAGCGTGCATGCCGTCGTTCAGCAGTGCGTCCAGATCCATAAACCCTGTGCGGATCGGTCCATGGACGCCGGAGTCTGCCTCGCTCCCGTCGCTGAGCACATCGGTCAACAGGTCCTGCAGCAGGCGAAAGTCCTGACGCCGATCAGCGCCGCGAATCCCGTACAACAACTCCACTGCATGAGTCAGCGACTCGCCGACGTTCGGGTCTGCCTGATACGCCAACTCACCGATTTCGCCCGCCGCTCGGATCATGTCGCGATACGTCGACGCCCGCTGCACCAACCGCGCATAGTGCTCCGCCCCGACCGTCGCCGGCAGCTCATACACCAACTGATTCAGATACGCCTGTCCGCCCGCTTCCTGCAATCGACCCTCAGTCGACAACTGGGCCGCAATCGTGATCTGGTCAATCGCCTCATAGCGCTCAAACACCGCCAGCACCGCTGCAAAGATCGCCCGATGCCGAGGATCCATGAAATCATCGGGCTCAAGCATCCCCGCCAGACGCTCATACACACCGGGCTCCGCCAGGATCGCCCCCAACACCGACTCCTCCGCCGCCTGATCCTGTGGAACGCCACGAGACACCGACCGAGCCCGTTGGCCCCGTCCATTGCCGCCGTATTCCTCGGCCAGTTCGTCATAGGTGGGATCAGAGGAGACCATGACCTACCCCCGCCCTCATTGCCGGCTTGACTTGGAATCGCGATTCCCCTCTCCCCCCCTTGCGGGGAGAGATGTCACGGAGTGACAGAGGGGGGGTCGGCCGCCGACACACAGACAAGCGCTGCACTGCATGGGCATAGTCCGCCGATTCGACAGCCTGACTCACCCCACGTCGCGAAAGCGTACGGGGCAAGGCGGAACACCGAAGGCGCGCCCTACCAACGGACCCTGTACCGGCTACGGAAGGAGCAAGTCCCCGCGCAATGGCGGGGACAGGGAGAGCATCGAAACTGAAGTCCGGCCCTACGCCTCGACGGCTTCCGCCTCTGCCGACTCTTCCGCCTCCTCGGCGGCTCCCTCGTCCGCTTCGGCCTCGGCTTCGTCCGCTTCCGCGAGTACTTCGTCGAAACTCAGGTCGACGCTGTCCGCGTCGGGCTCGACGATCACTCGCACTTCGGCCGACACGTTGCGTGTCAGTCGAACACGAACATCCTCCGCGCCCAGCGTCCGCAGCGACTGCGCCAGCAGCACCTGACGGTGCTCGATCAGCGCACCCGGCAGCTGCTCCGAGGCAATCTCGGTCAGACGCTCGGCGATGTCGCGAGCCGTGATCGAACCAAACAGTCGGCCTTGCTCGCCGACGCGCGCCTCGAACGTCATCTCGGCGCCTGCGATCGCCAGCGCGACCGGGTTCGCTTCGCCGTCCAGCTTCTCCTGACGGATCGCATCCGCCTGGGCCAGTCGGTCGGCTCGGGTCAAATTGTTTGGCGTCGTCGGGCCAGCCAGACCGCGCGGCAACAGATAGTTGCGCGCGAACCCGTTCTTGACCTCTTTGACCTCGCCGACCAACGCCGTTCCCTCGACCTCTTCGAAAAACACGACCTTCATCAGATAGCTCCGCTCGAACCTTGGCGCATTCCAAACAACCATACCGATACACAGCAACCCGCCCAACACATATGGACACAAACGAACCTGCGTTCACAATAGAACGTGAGTGCGCCATCTACAACCCAGCCGCGCTATCCCCCGCGCGAACCGCTTGCTGTGGCAACGGCGCCATCCGCACGCTGCCCCGTTCCCCAAGCGTCCCCGCGACAATCTGGACCACCTGCTCATTCGCCTTCAGGCGCCAATCATCGGAGCAGACCAGCACTTCCACCTGTTCGCCCGACCGCACCCGCAGGTAAATCGCGTCACTGCCCTGATGCACCATCTTGAGCGCTTTGAGCCCGTTCTCCAGTTGTTCCATCAACTCGACATCTGCGCCCTCGTTGCCCGACTCCTCAATGGTGATCCACAGCGCCAACTCGACCGGTCCCGATTCCGGTTCAGCCACCGGAATCGGCGTCGGAACAGCCACAGGCCGGTCGACTGCTTCCTCGACCGGCTCGACCACCGCTACCGGTTCAGGACCGGGCAACGGTTGTCGAGGTTTCGACATCCATGGAGGCGACGCCACCTGCTTGATCGGCGGAACCGTGACCGTGCCACCGGACCCACCTAGCACCTCCGCCGCAGGCGCAGACGCCATCGACTCATTCCAGGCCGTCACATCCTCCACCGCCAGCGTCAACCGATCCATCCGCGTGCGGATGTTCACCGTCGTGATCACGATCTGATTCGGCTGCCAGATCTCCTTCGTCACCGCCCATTGATCCGGCCAGACCGTCACTTCGGCCGTCCCCGACAGATCCTCAAGCATCACCGCCGCAAACTGATCGCCCTTGCGCGTCGTCAACTGACGCACGCCGTTGACCAACCCCGCAACCGTCTGCGTGTTGCCGGACATGTCCTCCGTCAACTCCGACAACTGAGCGTCCACCCGACTCTGCAGCGCCAGCGTCGCCGCCTTCAGTGGATGCTCCGACACATACGCGCCCAGCAACTCCCGTTCCCAGTTGAGCTGCTCGTGCGGCGTCGCGTCCATATCTTCCTCAAGCGTCACCGTGGGCGTCGGCGTCTCAACTTCTGCGCCAAACAGGTCAAACATCGATGTCTGACCGCTGTCCCGCAGTTCCTGGGCGCGACGTGCGCGCTTGATGATGTCCTCCGCCGCCGCCACCATCGCGCCTCGGGACTCAATCTCATCGAACGCACCCGCCTTGGCCAACGCCTCCAGCGCTCGCCGATTCATCGTCTTCGAGTCCAGCCGCTCCGCCAGGTCGCTGGCATTCTGAATCAGACCGTTCTCTGTTCGCTCGGCGATCAGCGGCTCGACCGCTGTGCGTCCCACATTCTTGATCGTGCCCAGACCAAACCGGATCGCGCTGCGACCGTCGGCCATCTTCTCCAACGTGAACGTCGCCTCCGACCGATTCACATCAGGCAGCAACAACGGAATGTCCAGCCGACCGCACTCAGCCGCCGCCTCGCGAATCCGGTCGCTATTGCCCGACGCCGCGCGCAACACCGCCGCCATGTACGGCGCCGGATAGTGCGCCTTGAACCACGCCGTCTGATACGCAATCGCCCCATACGACACCGCGTGCGCCTTGTTGAACGCATAGCCGGCAAACGGCTCGATCAGCTCAAAGATCGTTTGCGCCTCCTGCTCGGTGTAGCCGTTCCCCAGCGCACCTTCGAGAAAATTCCCGCGCTCACCGACCATCACCGCCGCGATCTTCTTACCCATCGCCTTCCGCATGATGTCGGCCTGCCCCAGCGTGTATCCGGCAAACTTCCGCGCGATGTGCAGCACCTGGTCCTGGTACACAATCACGCCATACGTGTCATCGAGAATCTCACCCAGATCGTCATGCGGATACGACACCGCCTGCCGACCGTGCTTGCTCTCGATAAACCGCGGAATATGCTCCATAGGACCCGGCCGATACAGCGCCAGCAGCGCCGCCAGGTCCCGGACCGAGGTCGGTTTCAGATCCGCCACGACCCGGCGCATCCCGCCCGACTCCAGCTGAAACACGCCAAACGTGTCGCCGCTGGCCAGCAAATCAAACGTCTTCTGATCACCGTCAGGCAGATTCACATAGTCAATCTCGACCCCTTCATGCTCCTGACACAGCCCGACCGCTTCCTCCAGGATCGTCAGGTTCGTCAGCCCGAGGAAGTCCATCTTCAACAGGCCGACCGACGCCACCTCATCCATCCCCCACTGCGTCATCGGGATCCAGCCCTCGTCCGACGACTCATTCACCGGACGACGCAGCGGCACGTTCTCCGCCAGCGGCTCCTGCGAAATCACCACACCCGCCGCGTGCGTCGACGTGTTGCGCACGACGCCGTTCAAGCGCTGCGCATACGACAACAACTCTTCGACGGTCGAGTCGCTCTGCTTGGCCGCCTGCATCTCCTGTGACTGTGAAATCGCATCCGCCACCGAGATATTCAGTTGATTCGGCACCATCCGCGCCACGCGATCCGTGTCTCCCAGCGGCACACCCAGCGCCCGGCCCGAATCGCGAATCGCCGCCTTCGCCCCCAACGTGCCGAACGTAATGATCTGCGCCACCCGATCGCGCCCATACTTCTCGGCCACGTAGCGGATCACCTCATCACGACGGTTATCGGCAAAGTCCATGTCGATATCGGGCATCTCCCGGCGCTCAAGGTTGAGGAAGCGCTCAAAGACCAACGAGTACTCCATCGGATCGATGTCGGTGATCTCAAGGCAGTACAGCACCAGACTTGCCGCCGCCGATCCGCGCACCGCCCGCGCAATCCCCCGGTCGCGTGCAAAGTGGGCAAAGTCCATCACGATCAGGAAGTACTCGGCGAATCCGGTCTCCTCGATCACATGCAGCTCGTACCTCAACCGATCAATGTGCGTCTGCGGCGGATCTCCATAGCGCTGTCTCAGACCCGAAAATCCGATGTCTGTCAGGTGCTCCAACGCCGTCTTGCCTGCGGGAATCTCAGGTTGCGGCAGGCGCAGTCGGCCGAACTCCAACTTCACCTCGCAGCGCTCGGCCACCAGTTGCGTATTCGTCACCGCCTCCGGAATGTCAGCAAAGACCTCATCCATGTAGGACTCGGATGTCAGGTAGAAGTCCTCGCCGTCGAAGCGGAATCGCTTCTCATCCGTCCGAACAGCATTTGTGCCGATGCAGAGCAACAGATCATGGGCATCGTGATCGCCAGGCTCGCAATAGTGAGCATCCTGCGTCGCAACCAGTGGAATCCCAAACTCCCGCGACAGAGCAACCGTGTGCGCCAACGGCGGTTCAAACTGCGGCAGCTCCTGATGACGTTGAATCTCGAGGTAGTACCGGTCTCCAAACACCTCGCGATACCACTCCACCACCCGACGAGCCTCAGCCAAATCCTCCCGGATCAGCGCCCGCTGCAACTCCGACGACGGACAACCCGAGAGAACAATCAATCCCTCCGAGTACTCGGCCAGCAACTCCCGATCAATCCGCGGCCGGTAGTAGAACCCTTCCAGGTGCCCGCGTGTCGAGAGCTGGATTAGGTTGCGCCAACCCTGCTCATTCTGCGCCAACAGGACCATATGAAACGAGTTCGACGCCGCCTCACGGCCAGCCGACTTATCCCGCCGATCCCCCGGCGCGACATACGCCTCCATCCCCAACACCGGCCGAATCCCCTCGGACTCGCAAGCCCGATAAAACCCAATTGCCCCATACAGATTCCCATGATCAGTAATCGCGAGAGATTCCTGCCCCAACCCCTTCGCCCGAGCCGCCAACGCCGAAACCTTCGACAACCCATCCAACTCCGAATACTCAGTATGCGTATGAAGATGCGCAAACATCGATGACACCCTCTCGACAGAGATTTACGCCCCAGCTCGTCGCAGGTTCCCCTAGCAACCGGCGACGGTCACCAAAACATGCACATATGCACAGTGGCGGGGACAATGTGAGGCTTGTGGAAACCAGATTTTGCGCTGGAGCCTCGCCTGCTCGCTCATCAGACCTACCCAAAAGCACTCGGCCCGTCATTGCCGCGCTCCGACGCGGCAATCTCGCCGCATCCGGCACTGACGTCTGTGCTCGAGAATCCGAGATACCCGCGGCAAGCGCGAGTATGACGGATCTGTTTCTGCTGGATTGATCCTTCTTCCAAGGAAGTCCCGGCCAAGCTGCTAATCCTCTTCGTCCAACGCAAACGCTGCGTGCAGCACCCGCACCGCCTCTTCACCCCACTCCGCCCTCACGAGGCAGGTAATCCGAATCTCCGATGTCGTTATCAACTCAATGTTGATCCCCGCGTCCGACAGCGAGCGGAACATCGTCGCCGCATAACCCGGACCGGACTGCATCCCGGTGCCAATCAACGACACCTTGACCAGGTCATGTGCGAACAACACATCGGCCGCGCCAAGCTCTGCCGCCAGCGGACGGCTGATCTCCTGGGTACGTTCCCAGTCATCGCCCGTCACCGTGAACGTCAAGTCCGTCAGTTGCAGTTCCGACGCGTTCTGCACGATCGTGTCCACCGAGATCCCGGCATCGGCCAGCGGACCAAAGATCTGCGACGCGATCCCCGGCCGGTCTGGCACGTGGCGCAGTGTCACTGACGACACGTCACGGTCCAGCGCGATCGTTCGGACTCGATTCTCAGGCTCCATGTGAACTTCCTTGCGAATCAACGTGCCGCCGCCGGAGCCAAACTCCGCCTGCGACGAAGCGACCAAAATCGGTATGTCGTACAGCAATCCCAGCTCGACGGCCCGTGGATGCATCACTCCAGCGCCCTGCTGAGCCGCCTCGAGCATCTCCTCCGACGCGATGTCCTTCAGACAGCGCGCTTTCGGCTCAATTCGAGGATCGGTGGTGTAAATTCCCTGCACATCCGTATAGATCTCAACCTGGTCGGCCTCAAGTGCCGCTCCCAATGCAACCGCCGATGTGTCCGATCCACCGCGACCCAGCGTCGCATAGTCCCCCTGCGGACTCTGACCCTGGAACCCAGCCACCACGACCACGTTGCCAGCCGAAAACTCTTCGTGCATCCGCCACGTATCAATACTGCGAATCCGCGCCCGGCCAAACGTCTCATCGGTAAACACACCAGCCTGGGCCCCGGTCAGCGCGACCGCCGGACAGCCGATGTCGATCAGCGCCATCGTCAACAATGCGCTCGAGACCATCTCACCGGTCGCCATCAACAGGTCAGTCTCCCGACGCGGCGGACGCGGATTGACCTCGCGAGCCAGCGCCAACAGACCATCGGTCGACTTACCCATCGCCGAGACCACCACCGCCAACTGCTCGCCCTCTGCACGAGCCGCTACGCGGCGCGCGACATTTCGGATCCGCTCGACTGAACCGACCGACGTCCCACCGTATTTCTGAACGACCGTCACAGAATCTGCGCCCCGCCGCTATCGATCCCTGTCACAAATCCATGTCCGGTAATCCCCTGTGCCGCAGCTGACGACACAAACGCCTCACGCACACTGTCCGCTCGCTCCTCGCTCGACAGCGCCATTAGTGTCGAGCCTCCACCCGACAGATACGCCGCAAATGCGCCTGCCGATTCTGCCGCTTCAAACAGCTCAAACATCGTCGGAAACAGCTTCGATCGCGGCTGTTGGTGCAAGCGGTCGTCTACCGCCGTCTTCATCGCATCCCACGATCCGGTCGTCAACGCGGCGACCAACAGGGCCGAGCGACACGAGTTGTGAACTGCATCCTGGCGCGAGAGCTTGTTCGGGAGCAGCGCGCGACCTTTCTTGGTCGACATATTGAAGCTGGGCGTGAATCCCACAAATCGCACGCCTTCCGCGACCGGCAGCGACACCCGTGTCACCCGAGGTCCGTCCATCGCCACAATCTGACAGCCGCCAAACAACGCCGGCGCCATGTTATCCGCGTGACCCTCAAGGTCCGACCCGATCTCCAGGATCCGATGCTCCGACAGCGGCTGGCCTAGCAACGCATTCGCCGCGACCAGACCGGCTCCGCGACAGGCAGCGCTCGCGCCCAGACCGCGACCTAGCGGAAACTCGGCCTGCACCGAGATTTCAAGCTCCTCCGCCTCCGGACGTCCAAGACCCAGTTCTCGATACACCTCTCGCACCGCCTTGCGCACGTGCCGCGACATGGGCGAGCGTTCACCCTCATTGCCCGACGCAACCGAAACCGTCACCGTCGCGTAGCGTTGCAACGCCACTCCGGCCGCGTCAAATCCCGTCCCCAGATTCGCAGAGGTCGCAGGCACTCGAACCGTGATCGGTCCAAGCGGCTCAAACGACTCCGAATGTTCCGGCCACGTCTCACTAGTCATCGCGCCACATTCTATGTCGCTCGCTCGCGTGCATCCAACCACTCGTTCACAATCGAGAGCGCGTCAATCAACACTTCCGACTCCGCCCGCGACGCGTCAATCAACCGTATTCGCTCGTTGTGCTCCGACGCCAATGCTCGAAAGCCCGAATTCACGCGCTCGTGAAAGGCCAAATCGGCATCGCCGATCCGGTCTGCAACCGACGAGCGCGCACGCGTCCGAGACAGACCAACTGCAGCCGGCACATCCAGGAGCAGCGTCAGATCTGGAGTCAGCCCGTCCGTCGCCTCGGCATTGAGGCGGCGCAGCCGATCCAGATCGAGACCGCGGCCGTAGCCCTGGTAGGCCAGCGTCGAGTCGATGAACCGATCACTGAAGATCAGCTCACCACCTGCGATCGCGGGGAGCAACACGTCATGCACATGACACGCCCGCGCGGCCAGGAATAGCCACGTTTCCATCCAGTCGCTCATCTCCAACGCGGGGTCCAATACCAGCGACCGCAACCGTACTCCCAGCTCCGTCCCTCCCGGCTCAAAGGTCAATCGGACCGGCCGGCCGGCCCGTCCCAGACATTCCGCCAGCGATCGCGCCAACGTCGTCTTGCCCGCGCCATCTCCACCCTCGACCGTGATGAACACGCCACGATCTCGCCAGGATGACGGCTCCGACACCCGCTCAGCCGGCATGAATCCGCACCCGACGGTTCGGCTCTCGGCCCTTGCTCACCGATTCCAGCGCCTGATCGCTGGCCAACTGATGTTGCAGCTTGCGGATGTACGGATTCTGCGGTGTCAGGTCCACCGCCGACTGTCGACCCGAGTGAATCTGCGAAATCGCTTCTTCTGCCTCCGACAACGCCGCCGTCACCGTGTCATTGGGCGAAGAACCCTTCGACAACGCCCGCAGACTCTTCTCCATCTGCAGTACCGTGTTGTGTTTCAGGACCACCACCGGCAACCGACGAGACTCCGCCAATCGCAACTCCGGCGGACGACGCCGGAACGCCGCTCGTAGCGTCAGCAACACATCCGCTTCCTCGACCCGTTCAGCAATCGACACGTTCGCCCCGGTCTCGCGAATCGCCTCCCGCAAGCGCGACAGCGACACCCCCAGGGGATACACCTTCTGATGCGGACCGGCCGACTGGTTGCGCGGTCGAGATCCCGTCCGTCGACGCAACGGCGCCTCATGCGACGATCCGTTGCCGAAGCTGGCGCCGTTGCCCATCTTCGACACCGCCGTCGAGCGCCGCTCAAGCACGTCGTTGAACGACATGTCAAACCCACCCAACGGACCGTCCGAAACCACCGATTCCACAGAGTCCGTCGACGTATGCACGTCGCCATCGTCATCCACTTCGCGAATCTCTGCTGCCACCGACTCGCCGCGCAGCAGCGCGTCCACCGTGCTGTCCAGGTCGGAATGCACGGCAACGCGGGTAAACGACTGAATCTCGACCAGCGCCTCAAACGTCGGCGGGGCTTTCCGCTCCAGGACCGACTTCCTGGTCCCCCGTCGCCGCGCTTCCTCATCTGACAACGTGACCGTCTGTATTCCGCCGATCAGATCGACCAGCGTCGGATTCAGCATCAGGTTGGCCAGCGTGTTGCCGTGCGCCGTCGCCACCAGCTGCACGCCACGTTCGGCGATCGTCCGCGCCGCCTGCGCTTCAAGCTCGGTACCGATCTCATCAATCACGATCACCTCGGGCATATGGTTCTCCACTGCCTCAACCATGACCGAGTGCTGCAATTCCGGACGTTCCACCTGCATCCGACGCGCACGGCCAATGCCAGCATGGGGAATGTCACCGTCGCCACCGATCTCATTCGATGTGTCGACAATCACCACGCGTTTGCCCTGCTCTGCCAACACACGAGCCGCCTCACGCAGGATCGTCGTCTTGCCCACACCCGGACGTCCCAACAACAGGATCGAGGCGCCCGCCTTGACGAAGTCCTCGATCACCGCCACCGAACCAGTCACCGCGCGTCCCACGCGCATCGTCAGCCCAACCACACCGCGCTGCCGGTTGCGAATACACGCGATCCGGTGCAACGTCCGCGGAATTCCCGCCCGATTATCCGCCCCAAACTCACCCAGTCCTGCGACAACCAACTGCAGCTCAGCGTTGGTCACCTCCGTCGCACGCAGCTCCACCTCACCTTCGAGGTATCGCGCATACGGTGGCCGACCCAGATCCAGCACGATCTCCAGCAGGTCGGTCTCGTCGCCCAGATCGCCGATCGCATGCCGTATCGCCGCCGGCAACGTCGAGAGCAACAACTCCAGATCATCACCAGTTGCGGATTGCGTCTGACTGAGTGCCTCGGCCATCAGCAAAGACCTTCAGTGTTGGCAACCACATCCTCATTCGTCAAACGAACACCAAGCATCTGTGCACCGACCCGAATCGGCGACGACACGTGTTCCGCAACATCCCCAAACAGGGCCAACCCTCCCACAACGACTGAGCCAACACTTCGCGCAGTCAAGTCCGTCATTAACTCCATTCCCCTGTTGCACTCACCCCTGTTTGCACACTTGTTTGCAGACATGTTTGCGCACGCCAACCCCGCCTCGTCAACCGCCCAAGCTCGATGCCCCGCATGAGTCTCGGCATGCCCATCGCGGCTTCAGATACACGACCGCCACCCCGGTAACCCGTCACTGCGAGCACCATTGAGGTCGCTGCCTCAACGACCATTTCAGCCCCTTTCGAAACCCGGTCGCCACCTAGTCAGGATCAGTCTATCGTCCGATGCGCAAGCAATAGTCACGTGTTTCTGCGCACTTACGCAGTCGCGATCGCAGACTCGAGCTCGTCCACTTCGCCTCCGCCCGCCATCAGATACGAGAGACTCTCTAGCGTCAGCGTTTCGCTTGGACGATCCTCCACCAGCCGTCCCCGCTGGAAGACCAGGAATCGATCTCCGATCCAGAATGCGTGCTGCGGCTTCGGAGTCACCAGGACCACTGCCGTCCCGCGCTGAGCGGCTCGACGGATCAGCCGCAAGACTGCTCCCGACTGACGTACCCCCAAGGCCGATGTCGGCTCGTCCAGAATCAGCACCCGTGCTCCGTAATACAACGAACGAGCAATCGCCAGCCCCTGTCGCTCACCACCCGACAACGTGTGAGCAGCTCGATCCGGGTCGCCGAGCTCCACGCCCAACTTCTCCAACTCCGCCTGCATGGCTTGCTTGGCGTACTCGACATCGAAGCGCTGAAACACGCCCCAGCCCTTGACCGGCTCGGCGCCCATGAAGAAATTTCGCCACAGCGACATCGTCGGCGCCAGTGCCAGGTCCTGGTAGACGGCCACAATCCCTTGCGCTCGCGCCTGACGCGGCGACGAAAACTCCGTCGGCGTTCCGTCCAGCAACAGCTCGCCATCGCTGGGTCGAATCAAACCGCAGAGCATCTTGATAAACACCGACTTCCCCGCGCCGTTGTCGCCAACCACGCAGGTCACCTCGCCCGCCCGCAGCGACACATCCACATCCTGCAACGCCACCACCGATCCGAACCGCTTCCCCAACCCACGCGCTTCCAACACCGGCACATCGCTGGGCGATTCGGCCACGGACGATGACTCAGAGGATTCAGAGCCCGGCCCCAACGTTTGCTCGGTCGTCATGTCTGACTCCAACTCAGCCGCCAATGCTTGGTCAGCCCGATCGTGCCGTGCGCACACGTTCGCCGACGATGTGGTTGATTAATGTGGACAACAACAACAACACGCCCAGGAAGGCCCAGCGCCAGTCTGAATTCCATCCGGCATGGGGAATACCCACAAACGCGATGCCCCAGATCAGCGCACCGATCGCCGGGCCCACCGCCGATCCATAGCCGCCAGCCATCCGACATCCGCCGACCACCGCAGCAATGATGTAGAAGAACTCCGCTCCTACGCCCTGTCCGGCCTGCACCGACGTATAGCGGACGGCATTGCTCACACCGACGAACCAGGCTGCGCCTGCGGTCAGCATGAACAGCCCAATCTTTGTGCCATTGACAGGCACGCCAACCGCGCGCGCCGTTTCACGATCATCACCCGTCGCAAAAATCCAGTTGCCAATCTTCGTTCGCCACAGGATCCAGGTCGCAATCAGCGTGAAACCACCCCACCACAACAACGACACGCGAAAATCGGATGGCGCAGTACCAAATACCGTCGCCACGATCGCATGCAACGAGTCATATCCCGCTGCCTCGTCGATGTTCTCAATCAGCGCGTCGCCCGTGAAGTACTTGGACAGCGCCACGTTCGCCCCGCGCAGTCCAAAGAACGTACCCAGCGTGATCACAAACGAAGGCAGCCCGGTCCAGACCACCAGGACACCGTTCCACAGTCCCAGCGCCAGACAAACCCCCAACGACAACAACAGCGCCAGCCACAGGTTCATCCCCCACTCGGTCGCCATCACGCCCAACAGCGCTCCGGCCGTCCCCACCATGACTCCCGCAGACAGATCAAATTCACCGCTGATCATCAACAGACCGACCGCCACGGCAATGATGCCGTAGGGCCACGCCGTGTCCAACACACGCGCAATAGTTGGCGTATCCAACATCGCGCCCGAACTGGCGATGCTGAAGAAAATGAACAACAGCGCCGCCGCTACCAGCGATCCCAACTCAGGCCGCAGAACCGCCGTCCGCACCCACGGTCGTTCCTTGCCAAACGCGGGCAACTGCAACAGTGACACCGAGTTCCCCCTCCTCAGCCGATCTACGGCAGATTACTCCGTTGCCTGTTCGTCTGCCTCCAACGCGGAATGCGACTTCTCCGTTGCCTCCCGCACCCGCTGGACGTTATGTGAGTCGACAAAGCCGGGACCCAGCAGCACACCCCGACCGGCAATCCATTGCAGTAACGCGTCAGCCAACTCATCACCCTGGGTCAGCTCCGAATACTGCACGAGCCGCGAATAAGCGACAGGAAGATAGCCCTGCAGATACGGCTGCTGATCGACCGCAAACAGCACCCTGCCGTCCTCAATCGCGTCAAGCACCTCGTCGTTGAGTTCAAACACGGCGTGGATCACCGTCCGACCTTGCAACGGCAACGAACGCACCGCATCGATCGCTGTCGCCGCCTGGTTCATCACCTGGGTGTTCATCGTCAGTACCGCGTCGATCGATTCGTCCGCCAACAACGCCGCTTCGATCTGCTCTTGCACCGTGTCGCCGGTCAGCGCGATAGACAGCTTCGTCAGTATCTCCAGCCGCGAACCTGCTCGATCGCAGCGAGTCTCCAGTGCGATGTTCAGGGCCTCGTGCTGTACGCAGAGCAAATGCGTCGCGCCGGCTTCAACCAACCGATCTCCCACCGCCAGCCCGGCCACCGTCTCCACTTGCCCAAAGTATGAATCAGCGCCGAGCGCCGCACCGATGTCTGCGCCGACATTGATCACATAGACCGTGACGCCAATCAGCGCCGCATCCTGGACGACTTCAGACAGCGCTTCGGGATCAGACAGCGTGACGACCAGCACCTCAAAGCCCTGCTGCACCGCCTCGTCAATCAGCCGCACTCGCTCGGTCGCGTCCGGCGTTGACCGCCAGAACAGGTTGACGTCAAACGCCCGCGCGGCATCTTCAGCACCCGCCCGAACGTCGTGCCAGAAGGGATCGTCTTCAGCTCCATGAACAATCATGGCCACCGACATCGGTGGAGCCAGGCCCAATCCCAGACGCTCGCGAGCCGCCTCCGCACATCCGGCAACGATCAACCCCACCAGGACCAATGCCGCCACAACCAACATGCTGCCCCAGGTTGGAATTCGGTTCAGCATCAGTCATCACCCAACTGCGGGAATCGCCGCGCATTCGACTGATCCACAAATCCAGGCCCAGTCACCAATCGACCTGTCGCCGCCCATCGTTCCATCCCAGCCAGGATCCCGCGGGTCGCCGAATCGGCCTCCAGGGAGCCGAAGTACGCAAATGCAATCGGCAGGAACCCTTGCAGATACGCCTGTTGATCAACGGCAAACAACACATCCCCAGCTTCGATCGCCTCCAGGATCGCCGGCGAGACATCAAACGTCGCCAACTGCGCGTCCGATCCGGACGAGTCAATCGCAGCCATCGCCAGCTCCGCAATCCCCGAATTCAACGCCAGGATGCCGTCGATTGAAGAATCCGCCTGAAGTACTGCGCCAATCTCGCCCGTCGTCGACACCCGATCACCAGTTCCTGTGACAAACAGCCGCTCCATTGATCCGCCGGACAACTCCATCGCCAGACCAGCATTCGCACAGCGCGCCTCTAATCCCACATTGCCAGCCTCATGGATCAGGCAGAGCAACTTCTTCACCCCGGCAAACACCATCCGCTCGCCCGCTCCCAATCCCGCGACGCCGTCCGGCTGGCCAAAGTGGGTCACAGCGCCAAACTCACGACCCCGCTCCTCCCCCGAGTTGATCGTCATCACCAACAGCCCAGCCTCGGCGGCGGACCGAATCGACTGCTCCAGCGCATCGGGGTCGGCCAACGACACAATCAACACGTCGTACCCCAACGCCACAGCGTTGTCGACCAGTCGCACCTGCTCATTAACGTTGCCGTCACCGTCGTACAGCAGCTCAATGCCAAACTCTCGCTGCGCTGCAAACGCGCCCGCCGCCACCTCATCCCAGAACGGATCGCCGATCCCGCCATGCGTCACCATGGCCACGCGAATATCAGTGGCTGGCAGCACTCCGGTACCTGCCTGCAACGACACCTCCCGATCCACGCGACACACATACGCCGCCACCATCGCCAACACAACGAGACCCGCCAGCACAGCCCAGCGAATCCAACCTTCGTTTGCGAGTCGCTCAATCCTTCGCGCCAGCACGCACCTGTTCTCCCTCTTCCACCGTCCGGCCCAAGATCACGCGTACCATCTAGGGGTACCGCATTGCGAGTCACGATAGGCTACCAATTATGCGCATCGGTCTCATCTCCGACACTCACGTGCCCGAAGCCGGCACCAAACTCTGGCCTCAGCTCTGGGACCGAATCGCCACAGCCGATGTGCTGCTGCACGGCGGCGATATCCACGACATCTCGCTGATCGACAAACTCGAGCAGGTCGCACCGATTTATGTCGCCCGCGGCAACGGCGACGATGGCTCCGGCGGGCGGCCTGTCCAGCCCGAGGATCCTCGCCTCCGCGAAGCCTGGAACCTCGAGTTCGAGGGCTTCAAATTCGGCCTCACCCACGACATGGCCCTGCCCGAATGGCCGCCCTATCGAACCGTCGAATCGATGATGGACCACTACTTCGGCGCACCTCAGCACGTGGTCGTGCACGGCGACACCCACGTAGCCTCCATCGAAACCATCCGCGGCGTCCTCCTGATCAATCCCGGCAGCCCCATGTATCCCCGCAACCTTGACACCCGCATGGGCACCCTGGGCTTCATCGAAATCAACAACGGTCGCCTCCACGCCTGGCTCGAGCAACTCGACGAGGACGGCTCCCACATCGTCCGAGAACAGCCCAAGTACGTCTACTAGACCTACTCACAGCCCCCCTGCCCTTCTGCGAGAGCCGACCCCGTTGATTCTCCCTCCCTCTGGGAGAGGTCCTCTCTCTCTGATCCCCTCTCCCTCTGGGAGAGGTCCTCTCTCTGATCCCCTCTCCCTCTGGGAGAGGTCCTCTCTCTGATCCCCTCTCCCTCTGGGAGAGGGTTAGGGTGAGGGTTCTCACCAACCAAATGCGCCCCTAGGACGATCCCCACCGTCACTTCACCACAGCTCCCCCTATACGAGCAGCTCCTCCGTACCGCCCCGTTAACCACGCCAACCCCGACAACCAATACGCTACGCACATGGCTGGAATTTCGGTCCTGATCCCGTTTGACCGCTCGCCCGAGTCGCGACGCGGACTTGATGTGGCCTTGCATCTCGCGCGCGTCGACCGACGCAAGTCCCGCATCCTGCCGATCTACGTCGTCGAGGTTGATCGCGCCTTCCCCGTCGACTCAGATCTGCCACAACAATCCGCTCACGGTGAAGCCTGCCTGGCCGAAGCCGAGGCAACCGCCAAGCAGGCCCGCGTGTCGTGTGAGGCAATCCTCTTGCAGGCCCGCAGCGCTGGGCCAGCGATCGTCGACGTGGCCGCCACAGAGCAAATCGACTTGCTGGTACTCGGCGTGTCCCATGCCAACACGGTCTACGGCGGCGGCGGCGAACAGACTCCTCTCGCCCGCAGGTCCAGCGCCGCCATCGACCTCGGACACACTGCTGACTACATCCTTTCCCACGCGCCATGCGAAGTGGTGGTCGTTCGAGAGCCCGCCCTGGACCCGGCTTCGGCTGTCAACGGCTCGTTCCTCAGCCAATAACAAGCAACAGAAACAGGCCCGTCACCAATGCACGTCGTCATCATGGGCTGCGGACGACTTGGCTCCACACTCGCCAGAGAGCTCGACTCTGAGGGTCACCACGTCACCGTCATCGACATCGACGCCGCCGCCTTCAACTGGCTCGAAGACGACTTCAGGGGGACGACCATCGTTGGGGCGGGCGAGGACATCGCAGTCCAACAGGCCGCCGGTGTCCAACGCGCCGACATCTTCCTCGCGCTCGCCAACGGAGACAACCGCAACGCGATGGCCGTTCAGGTCGCCAAACACATACACCGAGCCCCACGAGTCGTCGCTCGCATTTACGATCCCGAACGCGCTGACGTCTACCGTCAACTCGGCATCAACGTCGTCAATCCCACCACGATCCTCGACCAGATGGTCCGCGAAGCCGCCTTTGGCGACGACCCGGCGCCTCAGGACCACAACGTGGGCACATCCTCACGGACTGCGCGCTAGCCATGTACATCATCATCGTCGGCGGCGGCAAGGTCGGACGCGGCGCAGCCCGCGACCTGATCGACATGGGTCACGAAGTCTGCGTCGTCGAACGCGACGCCAACACCGCCTGGTCAATCAACAACGAATTGGGTGAAGTCGCCCTACTGGGAGACGGCGCAGAGATTCACGTCCAGCGCGCCGCTGGCATGAACCGCGCCGACGTCGTCGTCGCCTGCACCGGACGCGATCAAGCCAACCTCGCGGTCGGTCAGACTGCGCAGACCCGCTTCAATGTGGGCAAAGTCATTTCTCGGATCAACGATCCCCGCAATGAACGCATCTTTCGCGCCCTGGGATTCACCTTCACGATCTCCGCCACCACGGCAATCGTGAGCGCCATCGAGCAAGAGGTCAGCGCTGGCCTGACGCGTCTCACTCAGCTTCGCTCGACCGCCTTCATCCTCGCCGAACTCGCCATTCCTCATCTCGCGCCGGCGGTCGGGTGTACCGTGCGCGAGCTCAGCCTGCCGCCGCACACCGTCCTGGCCCTCGTCATCCGCGAAGACGACCAGTCCGAAGTTCCAGGCCCAAACACCATCATCAACGCAGCCGACGTGATTGTCGCCGTGACACAGCCACAGCACGAAGCAGAACTACGGATGGTCCTGACTGGAGAATCGTGACCTCATGACCGAATCCCCGCACGATCCCCTCAGGATCGCCTTCCTCGGTCCCGCCGGGACCTTCACCGAACAGGCGGCCGTCCTCTTCGCAGGCGACAACGCACATCCCGACTTCGTCCCCTACTCCAGCATCACCGCCTCTGCCGAAGCTGTCGCTCAACGCGAGGCGGACGTCGCAATTGTGCCCTTCGAGAACTCGCTCGCCGGCGCCGTCGGCGAGACACATGACTTAATCATCCATCAGCTCAATCTCTTCATCGTCGACGAACTCGTCATTCCCATTGAGCACTGCTTGATCGCCGCGCCCGGTGCAGACACGTCAGAGATCCGCGTGATCTACTCCCACCCACAGGCACTGGGTCAATGCCAGCGCTACATCACCCGACGATTCCCCGACGCCCGCACCGAAGCCACGCTCTCAACATCGCAAGCAGTCGCCCGCGCGATTGAGGTCGGCGATCGAGTGGCCGCCATCGCACCGCGTCGCGCCGCCGTCCTGCACAGCGCCGAGATACTCGAGATGGGCATCGAGGACGACCATCGCAATGCCACCCGCTTCGTCGTGCTCGCACACAACGACCACGACCCAACCGGCGATGACAAAACGACGATGCTGTTCAGCACCGCCAATCGTCCCGGCGCATTGCTCAGAGTCCTGAAGCACTTCGCCGACGCCGACATCAACCTCACCAGAATTGAGTCTCGTCCCGCCCGTGAGCGCCTCGGTTCATACCTGTTCCTCATCGATTGCGACGGACACCGTTCCGATCCCGCTCTCGCCAACGCCCTGGAACGCCTCGAACCCGAACTCGATCGACTACGCATCATCGGCAGTTATCCAAAGGCGCCGAGACCCTGACTCCTTCGTCGAAACCGATCCAACATGCCCGAAATACCCGAGCTCCAGCACATCGCCCAGGTGCTCACCGACCGCCTCGCCAATCGCCCCATCACAGATGTCGATATCCAGAAACCAATCGTGATCCGGCTGCCCCGCGAAGACTTTGAGGCCGGACTCCTCGGCGCATCCTTCCGCTCCGTCGAGCGCTCGGGTAAGTTCCTCCTCTTCCACACCGACCGCGACAGCATCCTGGCCGTCAATCCGATGCTCAACGGACGCTTTCAGTGGACATCAGCACCCGACGGCAAGAAGAGAGCGCACGCCCGAACCTGCTTCACCCTGAAATTCCACGATGACAACGACGCCCAACTCGGCATCCGCTACATCGATGAGCGCTACCTGGGCAAGACCTACCTCGTCGACGCCGACGAACTCGACACCATTCCAGTGCTCAACGAACAAGGCCCGGACGCCCTCGATCCCGCGCTCGATCAGGCAGCATTCCTGCAGCGCCTCAAGCGCTATCGCGGCCAGGTCAAGAATGCCATCGTCAACGCCAAATTCATCGCCGGCATCGGCAATGCCTACTCCGACGAGATCCTCTTCAACGCCGGTATCCACCCCTTCACCAAGATTTCAACCCTCGACGAACACCGCCGCATCCGGCTCTACCAATCGATCCGCGACACCCTGTCCTGGGCCGCCGAGATCGCCGCATCCGAAATCGGTCAGAAGATTGACCACAAACCAAGAGACTTCCTCAAGGTCCACCGCAAAGGCGGCCAACCCTGCCCAACCTGCGAGAACCCCATCTCCGAGGTCGCCCCAAACCGCCGAGTCACTTCCTTGTGCCGAACCTGCCAACCGACCTAGTCCCCCGACATCACCCGCTCCGCGTCCGGAATGAACGGAGCCCAACCCGGCTGATTCTCCAGGTACTGCCCGAACAGGTTCGCGGGAGTCACAGTCGGACGCTTCGGCTGCGATCGCAGCGCCATGCGAGCCTCGCGCGGCGTCCGCCCAGCCTTGCGGTGATTGCAACCCCGACACGCCGAGACCAAATTCTCCCACGTATGGCCGCCCCCGCGGAAGCGCGGCATCACATGGTCCAACGTCAAATCCTTGAGCGCCGTCCGCCGCCCGCAATACTGGCAGCGGAACCGATCACGAACAAACACCTCGCGACGCGACAGCCGCATCACCGGCCGCGGTCGCCGGATGAAATACACCATCCGGATCACCGATGGCACATCAAACTCGTCGCCAAATGATCGGAGTAACGCCTTCGCCCGGTCCAACCGATCAATCACCTCGGCCTTGCCTCGGGCGACCAACACCACAGCTCTACGCACATTGCAGACATGCAACGGCTCATAGTTCTGATTCAATACCAACACTGACTTATTCAGAACCGTCATCGCACCGATGTGATCGTATCACCGCCAAAGTAAAACGGACATTTCAGTCTTGATGGCCCGCCCGTGGTCTGACCTCCAGGCAGCAACTCCACTCGTCGAGACTCTCGAAACGGAACGCATTCCGTCATTGCCGCGCCGCGTCGCAGCCTGCACCGACGTCAATGCACAACTCAGCCACCCCCCAGCGCGCCACCGACCCCATCAACACCCGACCGCAACTCATCCACTTCGGACACAAACTCCTGGATCGCCAGGTCGAATTCCGAAGGCAATAGCGCCCGAACCACAGGTGCATTGTCCATCATCGCCCAACCAACAACCGACCCGCCGATCTCGCCCTCTGCACCATCCAGACCCGCAAACACCACGATCGCGATCGCTGCCTGCGCGAGCAACAGACCAAACAGGACACCAAACAGTCCGCCTGCCGCGCGGTCGGCCCAGCCCAGCAGCAACAACGATGCCAACCCGCGCAGGAACGTGCCCACCACATAGCCGCCCACTGACACCAACGCCAGGATCACGGCAAAGCTCACGGCCTGCATCATCCCCGACGGAGCGTCCGAGATCGCCAGGTCGACAAACACGCGCTCGTGGTACACGCCCGCCAGCAGCACACCCATCACGACCGCCAGCAATGCCACGCTGGCCCGCAGTATCCCGATCCGCCAGCCCCACACGCCGATCCCGATGGCCACCGCCAGGATGGCCAAATCAATCCAGCTCAATCCCAGAATCAGCCCGGATTCGTCCACGAGCATCACTGTACACAGGTCTGACGACCTCGCCATCAAGCGCGATAGCCGACCTCGCTAATGGGTTCCGACACTTCCGAGTCGGCCGCAGCCGACAGTGGCCGACTCGCCTTCAACAAGCCAAGTTTGGCCATCGACGCATAGTCCGACCGTGTCACGATCACATGATCCAGCAACTCAATCTGCATCGTCGCGGCTGCCGACCGCAAATCCGCCGTCATATCTTCGTCCGCCACCGACGGCTTCGGCGACCCTGAAGGATGATTGTGCACCACGATCATCGCCGGCCCCTGATGCACAATCACCGGGCGCAGCAACTCCGCCACTCGGACCGACGCTCCGTGCACCATGCCCTTATACAGCCGTTCCTCCCGAATCAGGCAATGCTGCTGATCCATGACCAGCACCCACACTTCCTCATGCACCAGATCACCCAGCAACCCGCGATAGCGCTCGAACACCTGCCGCGATGTCCGGAATGGCTCTCGAGCCGGCCATTCGTCATCCGCCAGACCTCGCGCAGCCAGCTCCACCGCCGCCTTGATCCGCGTCACCTTGGCTTCCTTCAGCCCCGAGACCCGCATCAGCTCATTCACGTCGGACCGCAACAGGCCGACCAATCCCCGGTCGGCCAGCAGCCGACGAGACACCTCCAGCACGTTCTCACCCTGCCGACCTGAACTCAACAAGATCGCCAGCAGTTCGGCGTTCGACAGCGCGTCCGCGCCCAGGCGCAACAACCGCTCACGCGGCCGGTCCGCAGGATCCATATCCAGAATTCGCTGAGTCGCTGGTTTCGCTGGACCCGCGTTCTCGAGCTCCGCAGCCTCAGCCTGTCGAGAGCGTTCCGCGTCCTCTTCCGCCCAGTCCGCCTGCAGCTCAGCTAGAGGATCGCGCACTCGATCACTCGTCGCGACTATCGCCGAAGGTTGGCAGATCGACCCGCTCTCGAACCGGCGACGCTGCTCGTTCACGCGCTCGTTCTTGCCGACGCTGCTCCCTGGCCTCCTGCTCTTCCTCTGCAGCTGCTTCTTCCTCCGTCAGCGGACGCTCATCTTCGCCCAGTGGACGCCAGGACACCACTGCATTGGTTTGCGGGTAGTGATTCAGATACACCCAACCGCCCGGCTCCGGCATCTCATCGAACATCAAGCGAGGCACCCGATACACCCGACGCGCGACCAGCACATAGTGCGCCCGGAAGAAGATCAGCAGGTCAAACTTGCGCCACTTCCGCGCCACCTGACCCGTCGTCTCGATCGGCGCGGAAAACCAGTCGCGGAACGCCGACAGCGCCGAAAATCCCGACAACAACCCAATCAACGCAAACAGCGAGAAACCAAACCACGATCCGCCGTTGCCGCCCAACGCCTCCACCATCATGTAGACCGCGCCGACCGTCAACAGAGCAAACGCCGGAGTCCAAATCAACATCGATCGCAGAATCCCGCGCCGCGCTCGCTGATCGTCTGGAGCCTGCGTTCCCCGCAGCTGCTCAAACCTATCCGCCGCCACGACCACGTGTCCCGTCATCGACCAATCCCAGCGGTTCGTCCGCTGCCACAGACAGCGGTTCGTCCGCTACCACTTGAGCATCCCACTCGGGAATCCAGATCCACTCGCCTCTGATCAGGGTCGAATCCTCCTGCAAATGCCAATTCCACTGCAACAGATCAGCCATCGTCACGCCTCGAGCAGCCGCAATCACAAACAGCGATTCCCCGCGCTGGACCTGATAGCGCTCAAACGACCTCGGCAAGTCAGGCTCGATCGGATCCGGACGGCCCGGAACAATCCCGGATTGGGCCGCAATCTCCGATCCTCCTGCTGGACCTTCAACCGCTGCCGAGAATGCTGAACTCGCCCGGTTCTCCGCAGAGTCCTCCGCAGAACCCTGCACAACGACTGTAGCGCTCTCAAGTCCGACCGAAGAATCCGAAGTCACCACATCTGAGCCAACCACGGCAGGTGCACCTGACCGCGTCTCAGCCGCTGAGTTCACGTCAGCCACCGACGCCAATTTCGGCGGTGTCGAAGCAGTGCCCCACAATGCGGCAACAACGACAACCGCGACGGTCAGAGCAACGACAATCCCCAGCTCGAGCACCCGCGAACTACGCATAACGCTGTTCGCGGAGAAGTTTACGACCGGGTTGTCAAGCGCCATCGCAGTCCCCGGATACCACACCAACAGCCTCTGTTGGCCCGTAACTGTTTAGCAGGGTTAACGATAGCGCACCTTGGGCGCGCCAGAGTGCTCGTTCTCTGCACCAACTCATGTCGAGTTGGTGTCGAGAACGGACACTCACTGACGTACTGAATCGGGCCGAATCGGGACCGCTACTTCAGTTCGACCGTCGCTCCAGCCTCTTCCAGTGACGCCTTGACCGCCTCGGCCTCTTCCTTGGTCAGGCCTTCCTTGACGGTCTGCGGCGCCGACTCGACGAACTCCTTCGCCTCGCGCAGGCCCAGCTCGGTCACTGCGCGCACGGCCTTGATCACGTTGATCTTCTTGTCGCCGAACTCCTGCAGGACCACATCGAACTCGGTCTGCTCTTCGACCGCCTCGGCCGTCGCCGCGGCACCGTTGCCACCCACTGCGACTGCCGCGACCGGAGCCGCCGCGGTCACACCGAATTCTTCCTCGATCTTCTTGACCAGATCACGCGCTTCAAGAATCGTCATCGCGCTGATCAGTTCAAACGCTTCGTCAACCTTCGACATGTCAGTCTCCACTCAATGCCGGTCATTCAGACCGAGTTGTCTCTGTTTCTGCGCCCAGGTGCCAGCCCGAGCAAGTCACTGGCTATTCGGCAGGCGCTTCCGCTGCTTCTAGCTGGTCGGCTAGCTGTTCGGCTCGAGCCTCGACAATCGCCGCGACATCGCGGAAGACCGCACTCAGCACGCCAGCCAATCCGGCGACGGGGCTGTTCAGACCGCCCGCGACCTTCGCCATCAGCTCCGGTCGGCTGGGCACATCGGCCAACGCCGAGACCTGTGATCCGTCCTGCAGTTCGCCTTCGACGAACACGCCGTGAATCGGCAACTCCAGCCGATTTTCGCGCGTGTACTTCTGCAGCGCCCTGGGCGCCTCAGTCAGATCGCCAAAGCCAAACAGCAGCGCCGTCGACTCTTCGGCCAGACCGGCCGCTGCGGCATGCCCGGCGCCATCGGCGGCTCGTCGCCACAGCGTGTTCTTGATCACCCGCAGTTCGGTCTCCGGCGCTTCCGCCCGAATACCACGCCGCAGCTCCTGCATGTCCTTCACGGACAAACCGCGATAGTCGATCCCAATCGTGATCGACGCACGGCCCAACCGCTCTTCCAGCAGCGCGACCTGCTCCCGCTTACGTTCTGTCGCCATACAACCCTCGCAAGTCCGTCTCTTCCGCCGCCCCAACCCGCTCGACCAACAGACTTGCAACCACAATTCAACTCGCATCACCTGCGAGCGTCAAATCGGCTGCTGCCTGCGCTGGACGTTTCCAGACTCTCCTACCGGAGAGCCGCCAGCGGTCTCGGGCGGCAAATGCGTTCCTTAGTCGATTCCTAGCCTAGAGCCTTCGCCCACAGACGAAGGATTCAAACAGCACACTTGCTTAATCAATCCGCAACGCCAGCGTCGACTGTTGCTCCAGCTTCACGCCGGGACCCATCGTCGAGGCGATGTTCAGCGACCGAATGTAGCTCCCCTTCGAACCCGAAGGACGCGCCTTGACGATCTCCGTCACCATCGTCGCCAGGTTGTCGAGCAACTGGTCTTCACCAAAGCTCGCCTTGCCCAATGGCACATGCACCGAGGCTTCGCGGTCGGTACGGAACTCGACACGGCCCGCCTTCGCCTCACCGACGGCCTTCGCCACGTCGTTCCGATCGACCACCGTGCCGGCACGAGGATTCGGCATCAGACCGCGAGGTCCCAATACCCGACCCAAACGGCCAACCTTGCCCATCAAATCACGTTGAGCCACAGCCACGTCAAAGTCGGTAAACCCATCCTGGACCTGCTTGATCAGCTCGTCCGAGCCGACAATCTCGGCTCCTGCCTCAGATGCGGCAGTCGCGGCGTCGCCTTCGGCGAACACCGCCACCCGGACTTCCTTGCCCAGACCATGCGGCAGACGCGCCGTGCCGCGCAACTGCTGATCGGCGTGACGCGTGTCCAGTCCGGTGCGGATATGCAGCTCGATCGTTTCATCGAACTTCGCTGTCGCCATCTGCTTGACCAGCGCAACCGCCTCAACCGGCGGATAGTGCGATTCCTTGTTGTATGAGTCCACTGCGCCGCGATAGCGCTTGCCGTGCTTCGGCATGACTAGCCCTCGACTTCTACGCCCATCGAACGCGCTGTGCCTGCAACCATCTTCATGGCGGCCTCAATGTCGTTCGCATTCAGGTCTTGCATTTTCTGTTCGGCGATCACCCGCACCTGGTCTGAGCTGATCGATCCGGCCACCTCACGGCGAGGCTCGGACGCGCCCTTCTCCAGACCCGCCGCCCGACGAATCAGGTCCGACGCTGGCGGCGTCTTCAGATCGAACGTGAATGAACGATCCTCATAGACCGTGATCTGCGCAGGGATCAACTCCCCGGCGTTCGACGCGGTGCGCTCGTTGTAGCTCTTGACGAACTCCATGATGCCCACGCCGTGCTGACCCAGCGCAGGTCCGACCGGCGGCGCAGGACTGGCCTTGCCCGCCTCCAACTGCAGTGTCAACACTGCTCGTACACGCTTCGCCATCCAGCTATCTCCCTATCCGCCCCCGAACAACCGCCGGCGGCGCGAACGCACAAGTGCTCAGCCTACAGGCCGACCGCCTTGGGCAATGTCCTGCTATTGCTTCTCCACCTGATCGAAGTCAAGCTCAAGCGGCGTCTCTCGACCGAACATCGAGATTCGGACTCGGACCTTGCCCTTTTCGACGTTGATCTCTTCCACTTCGGCCACCATGTCGAGGAACGGACCATCCGTCAGGCGCACCGAATCGTTGACCGCGAATCCCACACGCACTCGAGGTTCCTCGACCTGCGTCTGACCAATAATCTTGTGAACCTGCATCGGCGGCAGTGGACGCGCTCGGTCACGCTGCTCTTCCCGTGTACCAACAAAGCCGGTCACACCGTCAGTCCCATTCACCACGTGCCATGACTGGTCCGAGAGCTCGCCGGTCTGCTGGTCCAGACGAATCTGCAACAACACGTAACCCGGCAGCAGCTTTCGCTCGACTTCGCGGCGCTTGCCGCCTCGAATCTCCACCTCTTGCTGCGTCGGCACCATGACAAAGCGCTTCTCCGCCATGCCCTTCTTGGCCACTCCGGCCTGTTCGGGCCTCAGCTCGACAAAATGCTCCTCCGCATCCATGTTGCGGATTCGCAGGTCCAGCGCGTCGCGCACCCGATTCTCATGCCCGGTGTACGTGTTAATCGCAAACCACGCCGCATCAACCTCCTGGATGCCCTCCAGCGAGATCGCAGGTTCCACCTCTGCGACTTCAGCCTCATCACTCTGCAGGAACGACGCGATCGGCGTCTCCTCCTGTTCGACCGGACGATCCAGCTCCAGCGCCGCCAGCGCTTCCGCCGCCGTCGTGTCGATCTCCGCCTCAGCCGACTGCTCTTCGGCCTCCAGGCCCAGCGCACGCGCAGCCGCCAGCACCTCTTGCAGCTCTCGTTCGGCTGCTGAGATTTCGCGACGGCCAAATCCGCTATCGGTCGCTTCAGCTTCAGGTGTGTCTTGTGAAGTCGTCACTATGGCAACAACGTTTCCTCAACGACTCGGTTCAGACCAAAGTCGATCGCTCCCAGGAAAATCCCAACCGCAATCGCTACGACCAACACCACCACGGTCAGGTTCGCCGTCTCCTGGCGGGACGGCCACACCACTTTACGCAGCTCGTCGATGATCGACATGATCCCGCGCGGATGGGTCAGCCGGTAAAACAGGCTCTGCACTCGCGGGGCGTCCGCCGTGGTCGGTCGCGACGCTCCAATCTCCCGTCGAGGACGTGCCGGCAACGCCGCCGCGTCGGACGCCGAACCCGCTCCCGCGTCCGCAGACGCAGCTTCCGGTTGCGGAGTCGGACGAGCCGGTCGCGGTGTTGACGACGCCCGCGGCTGCCCGCTGCGGCGTCCTCTCCTTCTTCGGCTATCTCGCGATCTGGCCACGAATCACCGCGTCTCTCGGTACGCCTGACGTGTACGACAGTGCGGACAGTACTTCGTCAGCTCCAGACGATCCGCATCATTGCGACGATTCTTCGTCGTGTGATACGTGTGCGACTGGCACTCACGACAGCGCAGCGTGATGAACACTCGATCACCCTTCGCCATGGCCTGTTCCCTTCCTCAAGCGCCAGCCATGTCAGACATGCCGGCCGAATAGAACTATCTTCGCACGATCCAGCGCTGCCGCGCTATTCCCGATTCACTCAATTCTCATTGAGTGACTACTCGATGATCGAGGTGACCGCGCCAGCGCCCACCGTCCGACCGCCCTCGCGAATCGCGAAGCGCAGCCCCTCCTCCAGCGCAATCGGCGAAATCAAACGCACTTTCATCTGCACGTTGTCGCCCGGCATCGCCATCTCAATGCCCTCCGGCAAGCCAATCTCGCCCGTCACATCCGTCGTCCGAATGTAAAACTGCGGACGGTACCCAGGGAAGAACGGACTATGCCGCCCACCCTCGTCCTTGCCCAGGATGTACACCTCCGCCTCGAACGCCGTGTGCGGTGTGATACTTCCCGGCGCCGCCAACACCTGCCCGCGCGAGATCTCCTCACGGTCAATCCCGCGCAACAGACATCCCACGTTGTCCCCCGCCTCGCCCGTCGGTAGCGTCTTCTTGAACATCTCCACGCCCGTCACCACCGTCGTCCGCGTGTCCTTGATCCCGACAATCTCAATCTCCTCGCCGCTGTTCACCACCCCACGTTCGATCCGTCCCGTCGCCACCGTGCCACGTCCCTTGATCCCGAACACATCCTCAATCGGCATCAGGAATGGCATGTCCCGTGGTCGCTCCGGCGTCGGGACGTACTCGTCCACCGCTGACATCAACTCCAGAATGCTCTCGTACTCCGGCGCACTCGCGTCCGTCGACTCCGACTCCAACGCCGCCAACGCGCTGCCCCGAATCACCGGACAGTCGTCGCCGTCAAAGTCCTGATCCGACAACAACTCCCGTACCTCCAGCTCGACCAGGTCCAACAACTCCTCGTCGTCCAGCTGATCGACCTTGTTCAGATACACCACCATGCGCGGTACGCCCACCTGACGGGCCAACAAAATGTGCTCCCGCGTCTGCGGCATCGGACCGTCCGGCGCCGCCACCACCAAAATCGCGCCGTCCATCTGCGCCGCGCCCGTAATCATGTTCTTGATGTAGTCCGCGTGACCCGGCGCGTCAATGTGCGCGTAATGCCGTCCCTCCGTCTCGTACTCCACGTGCGCAATCGCAATCGTGATCCCCCGCGCGCGCTCCTCCGGTGCGTTGTCAATCGAGTCGAAACTCGAAAACGACACGTTCTCGTCTGCCAGCGCCAGCGTCTTCGTGATCGCCGCTGTCAACGTCGTCTTGCCGTGATCTACGTGGCCAATCGTGCCCACGTTCACGTGTGGCTTCGTCCGCTCGTATACCTGTCGCGCCATCTTCTGGTCCTCCGCTGACTGCTTCGTGAGTATTCCGTTGAATCGGCTGATGCTGTGGATGGAGCCCGCATTCAGATTTGAACTGAAGACCTCGTTCTTACCAAGAACGCGCTCTACCGACTGAGCTATGCGGGCAAGGATCCGCCCTGACCATCCTGACTGGTTCGGCCCGATCCAACACTAGAACCGCCGGCAACACTCAGTCGTGCCGCGGCGGCCTATGTTCGTTCCTTGATGCTGGTGCCGGGGGCAGGATTCGAACCTGCGAAGCCTTTCGGCGCCGGTTTTACAGACCGGTGGTATTAGCCACTCACCCACCCCGACACAATCTTCATCTTACTCCCATCAATCCTGTCCACACATCCGCTTCAGCCGGCCTCCGCCCAACCCATGCACACGCGATCTGTTCACCAGCACGCAAACCACGTCCAACCACGCAAACCACGTCCAACATTCTGGAGCCCAAGGGGGGATTCGAACCCCCAACCTGCCGATTACAAATCGGCTGCGCTGCCAATTGCGCCACCTGGGCCTGCTCCGATCCTAAACCGAATTGCCGCCATCGGTAGTATTTTGCATTTGACGCAATCAATCACCTCTCTATCCTGCAACTGGCGTTGATTCATCATGCCACTCAGCCAGTAAACGCATAGCGAAGGACCCTCATGAAACGAATCCTGATCGCTGCCGTCGCGGTAGCGCTCGTCGTGGGCGCCGCCGGACTCACTGCTCTTCAACCCGTCTCCGCCCAGCCAGGCGGACCATCCGTCTGCCTCTCGCTGCCAGCCGGAGAACACACATTCACGGCACCCGCTCGCGACCGTGACGGCGACGTCTCGTTCACCGTCACCGTCGGCGAGGGTGGAGTCGTCACCGGGTTCACCGAGCCCGGCGGACAATCAATCCCACCCGCCGCCATGTTCGATATCTTCAGCGGCGAAGATGCATATCCGCTTCCCGACGGCGTCTCCTTCGTCGAGTGCGCCAGCGACGAACTCGAAGGTAGTGACGAGACCACATCAGCCGCAGCCCAAATCTGCGTCAACCTGGAGCCAGGCAGCCACAACACTTCAGCGTCCGCAGGCGGACGGACCTACGAACTCGTCATCCACGTGGGCGACCACAACCAGGTCACCAACATCGACGTGCTCGGCCAGTCCTACTCCGCAGCCGAGGGGATCGGCCTGCTCGAACAGTTCGGCGCAGCATTGCCTGCCGGCGTCCAAGTCGTTCCATGTGAAGGCGGAATGGCCGACCACGGGTCCGATAGCGCACAGCCCACGCTCTACGTGAACGCGGGCAGCGGCGGACTCGCCGATTCCAGCGACCAAACCGGCCTCTGGTCAGCCATCGCAACCGTCGCCATCCTCGCAATCGCCGCCACCGCCGTCACCCAACGACGCCGAATCGCCATCCGCAACCGGGAGTAAGTGGTCAACCGTCGGTTTCCAACTCCTTGCCAAGGACTCCTTGCAGCGCAAACTGTCATTCGGCTCCTATCCCCTCTCCCTCTGGGAGAGGGTGAGGGTCGGGGGCCGGGGCGCGGGCCAAGTGCCTCAGTGAGCCTCAGTGAGCCTCAGTGAGCCTCAGCAACCAGATGTACGGCGTCGTGGCCCCACTTCCCTGCGAAGACCTCAACGCCTCACCCGTCAGAACCTCAGAGCGCTCTCGACCAACGAATCAGCGCCGGGCTCTTCCTCAACCACCTCAGATTCCGGCTGGACCCGGCGCCAGCGCGTTCCCTCACGCGTATCCTCGAGCGCCACACCCAACTCCGTCAGACGATCACGCACCATGTCGGCCAACTCATACTGTTTGGCCCCACGCAACTCCTGCCGCATCGTGACCAGCAGGTCAATGAACGGCCCCGCGTCCGACTCACCCGACATCGACACGCCGGCAAAGCCCAGACCCAGCACACCGCCCAATTCGACCAATGTGTCCCGAGCCGCGCCAGCCGGACGACCTTCAGCGCGCGCCCGATTGATCTCCCGAGCCAAATCGAACAGCACCGCCAACGCCTGGGGTGTATTCAGATCATCCTCAAGCGCTGCAACAAACGTCTCTCGCGAATCCGCCGCATCAATCTCGCCGTCGCCATCCACCAATGGCAACGTCGCCGCCGTCCGCAGTCGCTCGGCACCGCGCGCTGCCGACGACAGTGATGCCTCGGAATATGTCAACGGCGACCGATAGTGCCCGCCTAGCACGAACATCCGCAACCCGTCTGCGCCGTAGCGATCCAGCCCCTCGCGCAGCCTCACGATCTTGCCGGTCGACTTCGACATCTTCTCGCCGCCGACCTGCATCATCGCGTTATGCATCCAGTGACGCACAAACGGATCCTGACCGGAATAGCCCTCCGACTGAGCAATCTCGTTCTCATGGTGCGGGAAGATCAGGTCCATCCCGCCGCCATGCAGGTCAATCTGCTCGCTCAGGTAGCGAATCGACATCGCCGAGCACTCGATGTGCCAGCCCGGCCGACCCGGACCCCACGGACTCTCCCACTGCGGTTCGCCCGGCTTGGCGCCCTTCCACAGGGTGAAGTCCATCGCGTGCTCCTTGGCCACGCCGATGTCCGTTGGCTCCGCCGAAATCATGTCCTCCAGCGACCGACCCGACAGCTTGCCATAGCCCGGCATCTCACGGACCCGGAAGTACACATCCCCGCCGGCCGGATACGCCATGCCCTTCTCGATCAAACCACCGATTAGCTCCAGCATCTGCGGAATCTCTTCGGTCGCCCGAGGATGCACATCCGCCGGAGCAATCCCCAGCTCGCGCCACTCGCCCATAAACGAAGAGATCTGCCGCTCGGCCAACTCCGAGACAGAAATCCCCTCCTGCGCCGCCCGAGCGATCAGCTTGTCATCCACGTCGGTGAAGTTGTACACCAACCGCACCCGACGTCCGCTCCATTCCAGGTAACGACGCAGCGTGTCAAAGATGATGATCGACATCGCATGACCCAGATGCGCATCGTCATACGGGGTAATCCCGCAGACATACATCGAAATCGGATCATCCTGAGGCGCAAACGCCTGCTTACGGCGAGTCAGCGTGTTGTACAGCTCCACAAACCAGCCCCATTCACTTGCGAGTCGTCAATCAAAGCCTAATCAACCCTCTACAGACCTCCCCCCTTCTCTGTTGTCTGTTGTGGGGGAGGTGTCACGAAGTAACGGAGCGGGCCGCTCTCATCGCATCGCCATCTAGCCCGCCGCTGTCTCCCCAGGCCCTGCACCAGCGCCAGCATCCTCAATCTGATCCCGCAAACGCCGCAACTCCAACCGCATCTCCGACATCGTCATCTCCAGCGACTCAATCCGATCATGTTCAGGGTCGGGCAGACGCAGCATCGTGTCGTCGCCGGGGTCGTAGTACGCCACCACGTGACCCGGCACACCGACCACCGTGGAGTACTGCGGCACATTCGACACCACCACCGATCCAGCTCCGATCCGCGCCCCGCTGCCAATCGTCACCGCGCCAATGATCGACGCCCCGGCCCCGACCAGTACTTCCTCGCCAAACGTTGGATGCCGGCGCTCGCGCAATGTCGATGTCCCACCCAGCGTCACACCCTGATGCAGATGGCAGCGTTTGCCCAGCCGTGCCGTCTCGCCAATCACCACACCCATGCCGTGGTCAATCAGACACGGAGTCGCGATCTGCGCCCCGGGATGGATCTCGATCCCCGTCAACAGGCGTCCCATATGCGACAGAAACCGAGGCAGCACCGGAACGCCCAAACTCAACAATGAGCTGGAAATCCGGTGCAGCATCAACGCATGGATCCCCGGATACGCGACAAGCACTTCCAGCCAGAATGTCGCCGCCGGATCACGTTCAATTGTGAACTGGATATCCGCCCAGACCCCGTCAACAAAGGAGTTATACCGAGCCTCAATCTCTCGCAGAATTCCCATGTCCGCAGCCTATACGTCCATTTGGCCCGACATGACTTGGCCCGACATTGCTTGGCTCGACATGGCCGACCGGCGAATCCGCAGGGTCGCCACCGCATGAGCGGCCATTCCTTCTGCTCGGCCCAGCGCCCCCATGCCTTCAGCCGTCGTCGCCGCGACATTCACCGCACCAACATCAATTTCCAGCGCTTCCGCCAATCGAGCGCGCATCGCGGCAATGTGCGGCCGCAGCCGAGGCCGTTCAGCAATCACGGTCGCATCAACCGACTGTACCGAGGCACCGACCGCCGCCAACCGATCCAGCACCACCGACAGCATCGCCACGGAACTCGCCCCAGCCCAGGCTGGGTCACGACTGCCAAAGTGCGCCCCGATATCACCCAGACCGGCGCCGCCCAACAGTGCATCGATCACCGCATGCGTTAGTACGTCGGCATCCGAGTGGCCAGCCAGCCCATCGGTACCGGCAATCTCAATCCCCCCCAGCACCAGTGTCCGGTCCGCTGAGAATCGATGTGAGTCAATCCCGATCCCTGTCCTCACTTCATGGCCAACGCCCAACAGCGCCTCAGCCACGATCAAATCGGAGGGAGACGTGATCTTCGGATTCGGACCCCCAACATCATGCACGACAACCCGCTCCCCAATGCGCTCAACCAGCGCCGCATCATCTGTCGCCACAACTCCAGCCTCCCGAGCAGCAATATGCGCCTGTCGCAGCGTTTCGGCGCGAAACACCTGAGGCGTCGCAACCGCCCGCAATGTCGATCGATCCGGCGTGGCCACGATCGTCTCCTCGGAATCCACCACCTTGATCGTGTCGACCGACGGCCCACCTGCAATCACCCCGACCCCGCCAGCCGCAGCCGCAATGCATCCAGCGATCCCACGAGCGGTCATCAACGGCCTCGCACCGTCGTGCACCGCCACGACATCAATCTGTTGAAGCGCCGACAATCCCGCCCACACCGAGTCCTGACGCTCCTTGCCACCTGTCACCAGCGCTCGAACCTTCTGCCTCTCACGACACAGTTCAACCACCGCTGATCGATTCGCCAACGACGTCACGACGATCACATCATCGATCGCATCGCATGCATCAAATGCCGACAGCGTCCAACCCAACACCGGCCGACCCGCCAGCCCAGCCAGCAGTTTGTCGCCGCCACCCATCCGGCGGCTGCTCCCCGCCGCCAGGATGATCGCTCCCACTCTCATCGGTCGCGTCTCTGCTCGCGTTGCTGGTCGCGTCTCACGCCGCATCCTCACCTTCGACAAGCTGAGCAAACACCATCCGGCCTGCCTGCGTTTGAATTACACGCTTGACCACCAGATGGCGTACCTCACCGATTACCGACGCGCCCTCCTCAACCACCACCATCGTGCCGTCGGCCAGATAGCCCACGCCCTGCTGGTCTCCGCGTCCCGGCTCAATCACTTCCACGGTCAAGGCCTCGCCGGGCAAGACGTTCGTCTTCACCGCATTGGCAAGTACGTTCAGGTTCAAGGCGCGGACCCCCTCAAGCTCTGCGACCCGCGCCAGATTGGAATCGGTTAAAGCCAGCGCCGACCCGCGCTCAACAGCCATCCGCACCAACCGGGCATCGACATCGCCATCGGCTCTTGTGGACTCGTCGTCGACAATCTCCGTCGAGACCGATTCCTCACCCTGCAATCGTGCTAGGAGCTCGAGGCCAGCCCGTCCCCGTCCGCGCTTCAGCGCGTCCGAGCTGTCCGCGACCCGCCGCAATTCATCCAGGACAAACCGAGGCACCACAATGTCGGCCAGCAGGAAGCCGCTCGCGGCCACTTCCACGATCCGGCCATCAATGATTGCCGACGTGTCGAGAATCACTTCCGTCGGCGCCGAGGTCCGAATCAATGCCACCGATTCCGCCACCTCATCCGCGCGCCCGCGCACCGTGTTGACAAAGCGCTCGACTTCAAGCCGCCGTCCCAGCGCCACACCAATACCAATCGGAGACAGCAAAATCGCCACACCAATCGGAGCAAAATCACCCGCCGCACCAGGCAAGGCCCCAAGCACCGGAGACAACAGCGCCGCTGTGACCAGTGCGGCCACCAGACCGAACCCGCCCAGCAAAATCTCAAGCGTCGAAATCGAGCGCAGGATCCCCTGCCGCATCCACCAGACCGGCGAACAGACCCAATCCCACAGCTGTCGCACTGCCTTAATCACGGCAGGCTCCACAAAAGGAAAATGGCGGCCATGCGGCCGCCAATCAGTCCAGAGCGGTCAACCGCCCAATAAATCCAGGCGCATCCCTGCGCGGATTCAAATATACAGGATTCCAACCCCACTCCGCTACGCCTCCCCTCCGTTATTCCTGCCCCCCTCCGTCATTCCTGCGCAGGCAGGAATCACGAACCACCCAACGCCAGCCCCATCAACACCCACCAGCCGTCCCCCAACACCCCAGCAACCAGCTCCCGCCCCCTCCGCCCCTCCGTCATCCCTGCGAAGGCAGGAATCACGAACCACCCAACGCCAGCCCCAGCAACATCCATCAGCCGTCCCCCAACACCACAGCAACCAGCTCCCACTCCCTCCTCCCCCCTCCGTCATTCCTGCGCAGGCAGGAATCACGAACCACAACACTCCAGCCCCTTCAACATCCGCCAGCCGTCCCCCAACACCCCAGCCGCCTGCTCCCGCCCCCTCCTCCCCTCCGTCATTCCTGCGAAGGCAGGAATCACGAACCACCCAACGCCAGCCCCAGCAACATCCGCCAGCCGTCCCCCAAAAGCCCGGCAGCCTGCTCCCATTCCCCTCTCTCTGGTTTGGACACCATCGCAACTCCACGTCACCCTCTGGTAGCGTGAAACCACCGTTCGCGCCGATTGCGAAGAGCAACTGCGAGACCCACGATGCCTACCGTCAACATCGATCCAATACTGCGAGGCGTCTCCAAACCCGCCCGATACGTCGGCGGCGAGTGGAACGCCATCGAGCACGACTGGAACGAACGCGCCGTCCGTTGGGGCCTGATCTACCCCGACCTCTACGACATCGGCCAGTCCAACGGTGGACTCGCCATCCTCTACGACATCCTCAATCACACGCCCGACACACTCGCCGAGCGCTGCTACACGCCCTGGCCCGACATGGCCGACAGTCTGCGCGCCCACGGACAGCCACTCTTCTCACTCGAGAATCGGCGCGGTCTGCGCGACTTCGACGCGCTCGGCTTTTCCCTTTCCTACGAACTCACCTACACCAACATCCTCGAGATGCTCGACCTCTCCGGCATCCCGATCCGCAGCCTCGACCGCAGCGAGGACGATCCAATCATCTTCGCCGGCGGCTCGGGCGCGCTCGTCCCCGAGCCGCTTGCGCCTTTCGTCGACGCCTTCATCCTCGGCGAAGCGGAAGACGTCATCCTCGAAGTCAACCAACTCCTGCACGAGGCCAAATCCCAGGGAGCATCACGACTCGACCTGCTGCGCGCCCTCGCCCGAACGCCAGGCGTCTACGTCCCCCGCTTCTACGAGTGGAGGTACGAGGCCGACGGCACTCCGGCCGAAGTCTTCGCCACCGACGACGCCGCCTCAGTCCCTGTCGTCAAGCGCTTCATCCAGGGACTTCCGCCAATCCTGACCAAACCGATCGTCCCCTATCTCCAGACCGTCCACGACCGCGGAGGCATCGAGATCCAGCGCGGCTGCACCCAGGGCTGCCGATTCTGCCAGGCCGGCATGATCTACCGACCGCTGCGCGAGCGCACTCCAGAAGAAGTCGTTGCCGGAGCCAAGGAACTATTCCGCAACACAGGATTCGACGACCTCTCCCTCGTCTCCCTCTCCTCCACCGATCACTCTCAGATCAAAGCCATCGTCCGCGCACTGCGCGCTGAGTTCGGCGACGACATCGGTGTCTCGCTGCCCTCCACCCGCGTCGACAGCTTCAGCGTCGATGTCGCCCTGCTCTGCTCGCCGCGCAAGAAGCATTCGATGACCTTCGCCCCCGAGGCCGGCTCCCAACGCTTGCGCAACGCCGTCAGCAAAGTCGTCGACGAGCAGGACCTGCTCGACGCCGCCCGCAACGCCTTCGAGCAGGGCTGGACATCGATCAAGCTCTACTTCATGGTCGGCCTGCCGACTGAAACCATGTCCGACGTCGAAGGCATCGTCGACTGGGCCTCGCAGGTCAAACAGATCGGCCGTCAAATCGTCGGCAATCGCGCCCGCGTCCGCGTCTCCACCTCAAACCACGTACCCAAGGCGCACGCGCCATTCCAGTGGGCTCGACAGGAGACCCCCGCCGAGCTCGAGCCAAAACACCAGATGCTCAAGCAAATGACCCGCCGTGCGCGTCTCGACTTGAGCTGGAATGACCCCCAGGAATCAATCCTCGAGGGCGTCCTCTCGCGCGGCGACCGTCGCCTCGCCCCGGTCATCGAGACCGCCTGGCGCAACGGCGCGCGCTTCGATGCCTGGAGCGAACACCTGCGCGAGAACATCTGGTGGGACGCGATGGCCAAAGAGGGACTCGATCCCGCCTTCTACTGCCACCGCGAGCGCGACCTCTGGGAACGTTTCCCCTGGATGCACATCGCCTCCGGCGTCTCCGAGGCCTTCCTGCGCAAGGAATGGCAGCGGACCTGGAAAGAACTCACCACCGCCGACTGCCGCGACGGCTGCAACGTCTGCGGCATGGAGCACGCCGCCCAGCTGTGCGAACTCAAACTCGGAGACCTGATCGCCAAACGTCGCGCCACCGACGAACAACTGATCAGCGTGCTCTAACGGCCGTTCAGACCAGAAGCACAAGGAGAAAGAGGCTGCCACCGCCATGTCAAGAGACGTCCTCGAACATCTCATCTGGAGCCTCGAACAATCCTTCCGCAAGAAGACCGAACATTCACTGATCGCCAATCTCTCCTCGGTCACGACCGACGACCTCGACACCGTCGTCCCTGGCGGAGGTCGCACAATGCGGGATCTAATCATCCATTGCGCTGCCGTCAAACTCATGCACGCCAATCACGCCTTCGGCGACGCCACTCACACCTTCTGGACCACCTGGGACCGTGAAGAGCCCGTTAGCGACGCATCATTCGAGGACTTACTCGAATGGCTGGAAGAAGCCCACGACGTCGTGATCGACTCGGTCCAAGACCTCAACGACGACCACGAACTCGTCGCACCTAGACCAACCTATTGGGGAGCCTCCTGGGAAACCCGCCGAATCCTCGACGCCATCGCCGTCCACGACGTCTACCACGCCGGAGAAATCAACCACCTCCGAGCCCTCCTCCACCAGGTCGACTAAGGCGCTGCCCAGGCCTTGCCTCAGCTCGAGCGAGTGTCAAAGAAGTCCAGATTCCCAGTCCCCGCTGTACGCAGGCCTTTGAATTGTTCGTCACACCCCCGCTCAATCATCGTCATACCCACGCCCACTCACTCTTCGTCATACCCGCGCTTGCCGCGGGTATCTCGCTGAGGCCAGCACCAGAGTCGACGCTGGTGACACGTCCGTAGTTGCACATCGGCAGTGCCTACCACTTCGTCATTCCCGCGCTGCGCACAGGAATGACGAAGTGGTAGGGAAGGAATGACGGAGTTGTTGGATTACGCAAAGGCCTCCTGTACGCGGGGACCTGCCCCTTCCCCGCATGTGACTTCAACGCCAGTTAGCCGGTGCCCCCCCCCAGCGGGTCCCCGCGTAAAGCGGGGACTGGGATGCAACGAACCAGGGTGAGTTCCCATACACCCACCCGAATGAGAGTTGCCCCAGCGTTTCGCGCCCGACGCCCCGCCTAGAACCGCAGTTGTTCCTGAAGCTGCTCCGCCTCACCTGACGGACCCACCAACGCCAACCGCAACTCGTCCTCGCACAGATACTGATTCGCCAGCCGCGAGATATCGTCCGCCTCGACCGCCTGGTATTGCTCGTTGACCTCGTCCACCGACCGCAACTCTTCGTGCAGCAGCATCTGGCCGCCGTTCCAGGCCGACACGGCCCGCGTGTCTTCCATCCCCATCAACATCCGACCCGCCGCAAGCCGTCTCGCGCGCTGCAGTTCCTCCTCCGTCACCCCGTCCCGCAACCGAGCCAGCTCTCCCAACGTCGCCGCAAGCGCCTTGCTCACGTTCTCCGGATCAACGCCCATCGACAACTGCATCACGCCCGAGTCACGCATCAGGGCCAGCGAGGAGTGAATGTCATAAACCAGACCCAACTCTTCACGCACCTTGAGGAACAGCCGCGAACTCATCCCATCGCCCAGCATCGCCGTCATCAGCGACAGCGCGTGTCGATCAGGATGTCTCGATGTGATTGTCGGCAGTCCAATGCAGATCTGCGTCTGTTCTGTCTCCTTGATCCGCACCGCCACGCGCTCACCGGCTGTCGACAATGGTGCAGCGCGACGGTCGTCCGCTTCCGCCGGCGCCCACCGCTCAGTCAACGCCGTAACCCGAGCCAACACCGCGTCCGGGTCAATCTCCCCGGCAACTGAGACCAGCGTGTTGCCCGGCGAGTATTGCGATCGCCAATAGGAGACCGTGTCCTCATAGGGAATCCCATTCACTGACTCAGGCGTGCCGGCAATATCGCGGCCCAGCGGCGTATCGCGCCACATCACTTCAGCCATCAGCTCGCCGACCAGTTGGTACGGAGAATCCTCAACCTGGGCCAGCTCCTCCAGAATGACCGATCGTTCCTTCTCCAGCTCGTCGCGATCAAACCTCGGCCGACAAACCATGTCCACGACCACGTCAACCGCTGTCTCCCAATCGGGACCCGGCACCTTGGCGTAGTAGACCGTCAGCTCGCGGTCGGTGCCTGCGTTGATGTACCCGCCGACCCCCTCAATCGCTGTAGAGATATCGGCCGCCGAAGGATGCAGCTCCGACCCCTTGAACACACAGTGCTCAACCAGGTGCGAAACCCCGGCCAACTCATCACGCTCGTACTGCGATCCCGCGCCCACATAGACCGACACCGACGCCGAACGCGCCGACGCCATCGGAGCGCAGATCACTCGGAGTCCGTTGTCCAGAACAGAAACTGTTGGCGCGCCGTCTGCCCGGGGCGCCACTACTCCACGCCCCATGTCGTGTCGCCCGAGGCGTCATCGCGCACAATGCTGTGCGCCATCGCGCCCTGAACGAACTCATCAATCGAGTCGCCAATCGTCGTGTCGTCCCCATGCCCGTTGAATGTCAATGTTTCCTCCGGCAGGCCGTACAGCTTGGTCACGATCGATCGCACCTCCTGCGTCACCTGTGGCATCCCCCGAGTATTTCCCGGGCCACCCGGGAAGAGCGTGTCACCAACGACGCAATAGGGATCAACTTCATCAGCGTTGTAGTACGACACCGAACCGGTCGTATGACCCGGCGTGTGCAGCACCTCAAACTCAGTGCCGCCCAACAGGATCGTCTCGCCGCCCTGCAAATGGATGTCGATCTCGAGGTCCGTCTCCAGCCACGGATGCTGCTCGTCGGCCACGGTGTCCGATGTGTGCATGTAGAAGGGCACATTCGGGCCCAGCCGCTCCCGCAACTCGTGGTACGACTTGATGTGGTCGGGATGCGAGTGCGTGAACAGCACCATCTTCGGCGTCGCTCCTGAGTCCTCCACCCCCGCCATCACCAACTCATGCTGCGCGACCGCGTCGATGATCGCCGCGTCGCCCGTGCCTTTGTCAACCAGCACGAATGCGTTGTTCTCGAATGGTCCCCACGACATCTGCATCACCACGACGCGGGAATACACTCGCAACAAGCGCGATTCCGCATGTAGCTCCATACTCATGGCGCACTCCAATCAGTCAGCAAACTGTCAACGGTCTACCAACTGTTCGCAGCATAGCCAGCCCGCTGGATAATCGATGACCAACCGAACACCCATCGCAACACTCGCCGATGTCCTACCGTTCACTGCCCAGGCCGACGAGGATGGCGTCCTCGAAATCGGCGGATGTAACGTCCGCGACCTGGCGCAGGAATTCGGCACGCCGCTCTACATCTACGACGAGCGCACGATCCGCGAAACCTGCCGCGCCTACCTGCGCGATTACCAGGCCCAGCTGCCCGGCGCTCGCGCCCACTACGCCTCCAAGGCCTGGCTCAACCCCGCGCTGACTCGCATCCTCGTCGAGGAAGACTTCGGACTCGACGTCGTCTCCGCCGGAGAGCTACACGTCGCGCTGGCCGGCGGCATGGACCCCGAACAGATCGGCTTCCACGGCAACGGCAAAACCCGAGCCGAGCTGGAGTACGCCCTTGACGCCGGCGTCGGACGAATCATCGTCGACAACGACGACGAACTCGCGGTTCTGGACGAACTGACCAGAGAACGCGCGCAAGTGCAACGCATCATGCTGCGCATCACCCCCGGAGTCGACGCCCAGACCCATGCCAAAACCACGACAGGTCTGCGAGACAGCAAGTTTGGATTCCCCCTGCCCTCAGGCCAGGCCGAGGCCGCCGTCGTGCGCGCGATGCAGGCGCCCTTCCTCGACCTCACCGGTCTCCACATCCATCTCGGCTCACCGCTGTTCAACGTCGAGCCATATGCCGACGGGATCGCCACCATCGGCCAGTTCGCCGCTGACATGAAGCAACGACACGGCTACGAATGGCGAGAATTCTCACCGGGCGGCGGTATGGCCCTGACCTACACCGCCGACCGCGTCGCGCCAGAGACCGACATCTACGCCGTCGAGATCGCCAATGCCATTCACACCGCATGTGACGCGCACGGTCTCGCCATGCCCGATGTTCACATCGAACCGGGCCGCTCAGTCGTCGGACGCGCCGGCGTCGCCCTGTACTCAGTCGTCAGCCGCAAGCACATTCCCGAGACACGCGATTATGTCACTGTCGACGGCGGCATGGCCGACAACATTCGCCCGGCCATGTACGAGTCGACCTACGAAGCCGCCGCCGCCGAGCAGATGAACACCGTACCCAGCCTCGTCGCGACGGTCGCCGGCAAGTTCTGCGAGTCAGGCGATGTCCTCGTCCGAGATGCCAACCTGCCCGCGCTGCAACTCGGCGAGCTGATCGCGATTCCCGCCAGCGGCGCTTACCAGATCGCCATGGAGAGCAACTACAACCTCGCCCTCCGCCCGGCCATCGTGATGGTCAATGACGGCGAGGCGCGTCTCGTCCGACGGCGCCAGACACTCGACGACCTGCTGCTCCTGGAGCTGTAAAGTAGCGCGCCATGTCCGCATCAGAGTCCGCATCAGAGTCCCCTTCAGAGTCCATTGCCGACGATCCCGCCGAACGTTGGGGTCCCCACGCCCGATCCTTGGCCGGCCACACGCTGGTCGCAATGCTCGATGCCGAACGGCTGCCCCATGCCTTGCTGATCGCTGGTCCGGTCGGCGTCGGCAAACGAGACCTCGCCATTCGCGTCGCGCAGGCACTGCTCTGCGAAACGGCCACGAATCAGAGCACAGGCCCATGCCGAGAGTGCCGCAACTGCCGACGCCTCCACGATCCCGCCCAACCCACGCTCGAACCGCAGCACTCAGACGTCGAGGTCATCGCACCTGGGGCGCTTTGCGGCGAGTCGGATCACGACCATCGCAACTCCCGGACCATCGGCATCTGCGTGATCAGACGCATCGAGCACGCCGCCACCCTCGCGCCGTTCGAGGCCGACCGACGAATCGTCATCATCAATCCCGCAGACGCGCTCACCTCCGACGCCGCCGACGCCTTCCTCAAGACGCTGGAGGAGCCGCCCGATCGGGTGCACTTCATCCTCCTCACGGCACAGGAGGCGAAACTCTCAGAGACGATTCGCTCCCGCTGCCGCACCCTCACTCTGTCTCCGTTGCCGTCAGCACAACTCGACGACTGGCTCGAACAATGGGCCGCAGATGAAGAGGTCGAGCTACCGATCGAGGCCGAGCGGCGCGGAGAGTTGGCCCGGCTCGCCCGTGGACGCCCCGGATGGCTGCAATCCAATTTGCGCGACGGCGATCCCGTCACCATGCGAGCCGCGCAAATCGACGACGCAGTACGCATCGCCGGCGCCAGTCGCGCCGACCGGCTCGCCTGGTCCGAGCAGCTCGTCGGTCGCGGAGCTTCGCCGCAGACCGTCGCCAACCTCGAGCTGATCCTCGATGCCTGGACCGACTGGTGGCGCGATCTCTGGCTGGCACAGACCAATCAGACCGAAGCGCTAATTCACATCTCCCAGCGCGACCGGGTCGGCGAGATCGCGGCGCTGTACGATCAACAGGAACTCAGCCAGTTTCTGGAGCAGATACAACGCACTCGCGCTCTCATCCAGACGGGCGTCAATGCCCGACTCGCGCTCGATGTGCTCCTCCTCAACATTCCCGTCCCCAGAAAGACAACATGAACCAACAAAGTGACGACGGTCCCACATCGCAAGCCACGGACGACGCAGCTCAAGACGATCCCGCTTGTACAAACGAAACCCAAGCACCCGCTGGATCAACCATTGAGACACCTGCCGATCCAGCTGCCAATCCACCTGCTGAATCGGCCCTGGAGCCATCGCCGCAGCCGTCTCCCGAGCCCGCTTCGGAGCCGACTCAAGACGACCAGGTGATGATCGGCATTCGCATCCGCGAGGCAGCTCGTATCTACCACTTCGCTGCCCCGCGCGGCCAGGTGTTTGCCGGCGATTATGTCGTGGTAGACCGCTCGCGCGGCGACCAGCTCGCGCGAGTCGTCACCGTGCCCGATGAAGAAGGCCCAGCAAAGCCAATCCCCCGGGATGTGCGACCCATCGTCCGGCTGGCGGATGCAGATGATCGCGAACACGCCGAACAACAGGCCCAGCGGGCCGATCAAATCCTTCAGGACATGCGCACGGCGGCCGTGCAGCAGAACATCGGCCTATATCCAGTCGCCGTCGAACTGAACCTCGACGGCGATCAGGGCACCGCCTGGTTCCAGGCGCCCGATCACGTCGATTTCCGCCCTCTGCTCGACGAAGTCCAGGACAAGTACGACGTCCGCCTCAACATGCAACAGGCCAACCAGCGCGAACGCGCTCGCCTGGTCGACGGTTATGACATCTGCGGCCTGCGACTCTGCTGCTCGAGCTGGATGACCGACTTCCCCCACGTCGGCATTCGCGTCGCCAAGGACCAGGACCTCTCGCTCAACCCAGACAGCATTTCCGGCGTCTGTGGACGCTTGCTCTGCTGCCTCACGTTCGAGCACGAGGTCTACCGCGAGATGCGCGGCTCACTGCCCCGCGTGGGCAAGCGCGTCAGCACGCCGGCGGGCATGGGCAAGGTGATCAAGCTCAATGTGCTGCAGCAAAAAGTGACCATCTCGCTCGACGATCATCCCCAGCGCGTTGACGTACCAGCCGCCGAAATCGGTATGGCCGTCCGTACCGAGGATTCGCCCAACCAGGCGCTGATCGATGCCGAACGAGACCAACAGGAAGCTGACGCTCAAGCCGCTGCGCTGCGCCAGGCCGCCGCGCCAAGCTCACCCGATGAAGCATCTGCGCCGCCTGCCGAGCGGCCTGCGCGTCGCCGACGACGACGATCCCGTAAATCACAATCATCACAATCGGAGCGTCAGCCGGGATCGTCTGACGCAGATCACCAACCGGAGGCCACGGACCCCAGTCGGTCCGAGGAGCAGGCCGAATCGACACAGAAACGTCCGTCACGCAGGCGCCGGCGACGCAAGCAACAGGTCGTCAACCAGCAGCAGTCCGATCCATCGGCCGAATCACAGGATTCATCAGGTCCGTTGCAACAGCCCGAGGGCAAGAGCCGCAGAACCAGACGCCGCCGACGGCGCTCACGTCAACCAGTCAACCAACCCGACCAACCCAACGACTCGGCCGAATAGCGCGGCCGCCATTCACCAGCCCATGCGTCAACAGCCCCTGTGAACAGCCCCCATCCTCGAGAACAGTCCTGGGACATGTTCACATGGTGCGGTTCAGTCCAGGAGTTCCCGTCATACCCGCCCCAACAAGAGATCGTCATACTCGCGCTTGCCGCGGGTATCTCGCTGCATTCGGCACAGCTGTCCGTGCAACACTCGACGAGATTGCCGCGACAAGCGCGGCAATGACGGAATTTTGACGAAGCAGATGGCTGATGTGAACAGTCCTAGATCCCAAACTCCTCAGCATCCTCGTCCGCTTCCACCGTCACGCCGCTCATCTGCGACGCCAGTGCGCCGAGCTGTTCCTCGTCGTACCAGTGCACGACGATTCGTCCGCCGCCGCTCGATCCGTTGGCTCCGACCCGCACTTCGACCTTTGTCCCCAATGCCGACTCCAACCTCTGCAGCGCGCGAGCCACGGTCGCCGAAGGCTCTGGACTGCTCGGCGCCTCGCAAGATGGTTCCTCGAGGACTCGCACGGCATCCTCAAGCTTCCTCACAGTCCAGCCCGACTTCTGCGCGCGCTCTGCCAGCGGGACCTGCTCAGATTCCGGCGCGCCCAGCAGCGCTCGTCCGTGACCCTCGCTGAGCGATCCGGCTGCGATCATCGACTGCACAACGTTCGGCAACCGGCGCAATCGGATCGCATTGGCCACCGAGGCGCGACTCTTGCCGACCGCCGTGGCGATCTTCTCTTGGGTCCAGCCCGCTTCCGAGAGCTGCTCAAACGCTCTCGCCATCTCAATCGGATTCAGATCCTCGCGTTGCAGGTTCTCAACCAGGGCCAGCGTCAGGCGCTCTTCATCGTCATCGGGCGTATCCTCTTGCACGACGATCGGCACCGTGTCCAGGCCAGCCAACCCGGCCGCACGCCATCTCCGCTCTCCGGCGATCAACTCGTACTGGCCCGCTTCGGTCGGCTGCACCAACAACGGCTGCAGGACGCCGTGTTCGCGAATGCTCGCTGCCAACTCTTCCAGCAACTCGGAGTCAAAGTCCTGCCGCGGCTGCGCCGGATTCGGTGTAATCGCGCCGATCGGCGCTCGCAACTGCGATTCTGCGGTCTCATCCTTCTTCGCAGCCGGGATCAGGGAATCGAGACCACGGCCCAGTCGCCGCTTGCGGTCTTCTTCCAACCCTGACAGTGGCCGACTGCCGAACGTGGTCACTCGAGGCGCCGTGGTTTCACTCATGCCGATACTCCATCCAGCGTGCCGCCGCGATACAGGGATGACGGCGGAAGCGCTGACAGGCGGCTCAACAACTCCTCCGTCAGCTCCCGATACGCATCTGCCCCACGAGATGTCGGTGCGTAGTCGATAATCGGGCGCTGATGGCTCGGCGCCTCGGAGAGGCGAATCGAACGTGGGATGATCGTATCAAACATAGAACTGATATGCGACTGTAACTGCGCCGCAACGTCCTGTGACAACCGCGTCCGACCGTCATACATCGTGGCCACGACACCCAGGAGCTGTAACCCGGGATTCAGATGCATCTGCACGCGACGAATCGTCTCGAGTAGTGCCGACAACCCTTCCAACGCCAGATACTCACACTGCACCGGAGCAATCACTCCGTCCGACGCGGCGAGCGCGTTCAGCGTCATCAAACCCAGCGACGGGCCGCAATCCACCAGGATCAAGTCATACGAGTCTGCAACACCGGACAACGTGCCCCGTAGGACGTACTCACGGTCTGGCCGAGTTGCGAGTTCCAGCTCGGCCCCGACCAGGTCCATCGAAGACGGCGCGACCTCAAGCCGCGGCCACTCGGTCGGCACAATGCAATCGCTCAACTCCACCTGACCCAGCAGCGCATCGTACAGAAACGCGCCGTTGGTCGCGGCGCCCAGCGCCGATGTGGCGTTCGCCTGCGCGTCCGCGTCGAGCACGAGCGTGCGATGACCCTGCGCCGCTGCTGCGGCAGCCAGATTCACGGTGGTCGTTGTCTTACCGACGCCGCCCTTTTGATTCGCCACCGCAACCACACTCACGTCAGCGCGCCTCCGACATCTCCGGGCACAAACCTCAATTGCGGGCCAATCGGCCTCGCTGGTCTGAGGATAATGGTCAACCCGTTACGTCGGGTATCCCGATCTAGTCGTCACGGTACAGAATGCGCACGCGTCGCGATGTGCCCTCGCCGTAGGACTCGGTCTTCAGCTCCGGGTCGTCCTGCAATTGCAGGTGAATGATCCGCCGTTCAGCGGCCGGCATCACACCCAGAGTGACCGGTTCGCCGCGATCGCGCACTTCCGACGCCGCCCGCTGGGCCATCTCTTCAAGTGCCGTCTCTCGGCGACGACGATAGCCGTCGACATCGACTGTGACCGGATTGTTGCCCTCCAGCGCGCGACTGACGATGACATTGACCACGTACTGCAACGCCGCCACATGCGCTCCGTGGCGACCGATCAGCAGCCCCAGGTCCTCGTCGCCAACCGGCGTGACGTCGAGCACAGAGACCGCATGTCCGAGGCCGTCCATCGGCGTCTGCGGCTCGCGTGCTGTCACATTCACGTCGAAACCGAGCTGGTGCGCGATGTCAGTCAGCACCTCGACAGCAAATTGTTTCGGATCGCTGTTCGGCTCGAAGTCCGGATCGGCAAGCAGCTCGAACGGCCCAAGCGGTTCTCGCGCCGGCTGGCGATCTCGCGACGACTCACGTTCTCTCCCTCGGCCACGACCACCGCGCCGACCGCCTCCACGATCGCCGCGTTCGCCGCGGTCACCACGATCCTGTCGACCAGCGGAAGCGGGCGCCGTTGATCGTGGACGAGAGCGTGAACGATGATCCGGTTGAACCTCGCGCTGTCCTGAATCGGCGGTGGGGGCTTCCTGTTCCGACGGTTGTACGACCGCACGCTGGCCGCTGGGCCGGCGGCTCGAGCCGGAACGTCCACTTCGGCCGCCCTGTCCGCCCTGTCCACCCCGTCCACCCCGCTGCCCAGGTTCTAGCTCGGTCAGATCGGAATAGTCATCGATTCTCGGCAGAGCCGGCGCATCCGAGCCACGATTCCCCCCTTGAACACCAGGGAGAGGCGTCACACGAACCATCGACTGCGCGTGACCGATACCGAAAATGCCGGTTCGGCCCTCCTCCAGCACTTCGACCTCTACCTGAGCACGCGAGAGTCCGAGTCGGCGTAGCGCCGATTGCACAGCATCGTCGACGCTGCGTCCCGACTGATCAATTGCATCTCTGTTCGCCATAGCCACTTCTCCAGCTAAACCGCATGTCGGGCGGCGTCGATGCTCAATCAAGTTTGTGTCGACACCGAGCCCATAGAACTCCTGCGTTGCGTCAACGCGACCGATTTGCTCGTCGCCTCCGCTGCCGTCGGCGTCGCGCTGCGCTGGCCTGCCGCCGCTGCGGACGTTCCGCAGGCGTCTCCGACGACTCCTCATCGCTTTCTTCAACCGTCTCGGCTGTGGCGGCGACGACCGCTGTTCCGCCGCCGGCTCCTGCGGCAGCCGCCGCTGCCGCAGGCGTCGGCAGCGGTTCGGACGACAGCAGCCACTTCCACGACCACTTCAGTCCCTGTCGGTAGAAGTAGTAGTAGTACGACGTGAGAATCGTGAAGATTGATGTCACCAACCAGTACAGACCGAGGCCGGCCGGTACCTGCAACGTGAAGAATCCAAACATGAACGGCATCATCCAGAGCATGGTGCGGTTCATGGACTCCGAGCGCTCATCGCGCGGACCCATCCGGGCCGTCGAGACCTTCTGCTGGATGTACGCCGTCACACCGACCATGATCGCCAGCGGCAATGACTGCGCAAGCGACGATGATCCGAGGTCCCAGAAGAGGAAATCACGATTGATCGGAATCGCCGATGTGATGTAGGCCCAGTCGTAGAGGTCGGACGACAGGCGCAGCAACTGCTCGGGCGTGTCGCCCAGCGTCCGTCGCAATACCTGGTAGAGCGCGATCCAGATCGGCATCTGGACCAGCAGTGGCCAGAGGCAGCCGAGCGGATTGAAGCCCGCCTCGCGGTAGACCTTCATCAACTCTTCCTGGCGGCGCTTGGGATCCTTGTACTTCTTCTGGATCTCCTGCATCCGCGGCTGCATATCCTGCATGCCCTTGGTCGCCCGAAGCTGACGCAGCGTCAGCGGATATGTGATCACCCGCACGATCAGCGTGAAGAGGATGATCGCGACACCGTAGTTGTCGCTCACGGAGTGCGCGATCACGATCAGCCCGTTCATGATCGGGCCAATCAAAATGTCGTTCCAGATGAAGTCGATTATGTCCATCGTCGTTAATTCTGCGGATACAGCCTGACGGCCTGGTTTGCGCCCAACAGCACGGCGTAGAGCACCCCATCCTCATCGCTGACGAGAATGCGGTCCTCGCGCAGGATGGCGTTGGCCATCAGGTCCTTGGCTCCATCGAGTTGGAACTGCCGAAGCGGAGCGCCGTCGGACGCGCTGAGCTGATGAATCATGCCGCCACGAGCCACAATCACCAGTATGCCGCCGCCATCGCCGCTTTCTGCGTCCTGCTCAACGAACAGCGGCCTGGCGCGAATCCGATCTCCGGCTGCAAACGGCTGCAGCCAGCGTTTTGCGCCGGTCAGAGCATCAATCGCATAGACATTGCCGCGCAGATCGGTGGCGTACATCACACCGTCGTGGATTAGCGGCGTTCCCCACAACCAATGCGACGCCTGCGTCGCCCAGACCTGTCCACCGGTCGCCGCGTCGAGACCGTAAATCGTGCGATCCAGACTGCCCACGTAGACGATCCCGTCAGCAGCCGTGACCGATCCTGCGATGCCGCCTTCGATATCCACCTGCCACGCCGAGCTGCCAACCTGTTCACCCTCGACATTGATGGCGGTCACACGACCATCCAGGCCAGCGACGATCAGCAGCTTTCCGCGTTCGGTCTCGACCAGCGCCGGACCGCCCCAGATCTGTAGCTCGGAGTTGCCGTCCCACATCCAGATCGCTTCGCCGGGCTGCTCAATGTCAACCGCGTGCACCCGATAGGTCGTGTCGGCGAGATAGACGATGCTGCCATCGACCACGAGGTCGGCGACGAGCCGTGATTCACTATTGAAGACGACGCGCGCAGACTCGCCATCGCGCCGAACGGCATAGAGGATGCCGTCGGAATAGCCGGCCAACAGCCATTCATCGGTCGATTCCACCCAGACCGGGTCCGCATAGAACGCGACCGGCTCAATCTCAGAGTCGAGCCCAGGGAAGCGGCCGTCATCGTCGGGGAACTCCCAGACTGCGCTACCCAGGTTGCCGTCCAAGAGTTGCAATGCAATGACCTGGTCATCGCCGGTCGGCGCGATCAACCGCGTCTCCGGCTCGATCGGGTCGGGTGTCGGCGCGGCCCAGCCATCAGGCTGGTCGGCAACATCGCAGGCAACGATCAGGGGCACAACGATGATCAGCAAGAGACCAAGGATCGCCGGGCGGCGCACTCCGAGACCAGTCCTGAACGGGCCGCCGAATTGTTTCACGTGAAACAATTGCGCCGTCAGCCGGCGCGCGACGTTAGCCAGAGCAGCAACGCTCATGATCGACCGGTCAGCTCGTTCAGGCCGCTCGGCTCGTTCAGGACGTTCAGGCCGTTCAGGTCGCTCAAGTTGTTCAGATTGTTTCACGTGAAACATCCTGACTCGGCGGAGCGGGATCGTAACCACCCTGATTGAACGGATTGCATCTTGCCAGTCGCCAGAATCCCAGCCCTACACCCACCAACGCCCCACGCGACCGCACCGCATCAATCATGTACTGCGAACACGACGGCTCAAAGCGGCATTGTGATCCCATCGCTCCAAAGAACGGAGAGACGAGCTTTTGGTAGCCCTCCAGGACGAACACAACCAGCCAATTCACAACCTGACCAATCCTCCGCACCACCGACACCACCGACCCAGTCACGACTCACCAACCGATCGAGCCGCTCGAGCGCTTCGTCCGCTGTTCGCAGGTTGCCTGACTTGCCGAAGTTGCCGAGGTTGCCGATCTTGCTGAAGCTGCCGAACTGATCGGCCCACAAGTCGACGTAACGTTGAGTCCAGCTCCGCAAAGTCCGCCTCGGCCGCGCCGTTGCGAGCGATTACCACGACATCCAACCCCTGGCCTTCGGCATCCTCATTCAGCCTCCTGACCGACTCTCGCAAGCGGCGACGAATCCTGTTGCGCACCACCGCGCCGCCCAGACGCGAACTGATCGCGAATCCGAATCGGCTCGGACCATCGTCGGGGCGTTCCGTTCGAGCAACGACGCGCAGCGCCAATACGCCGCCTGACGCCCGAATCCCATTGCGGAAGACGGCGTCAAAGTCGGACTTGCGGCGCAATCGCTGATCGCGATACCGGTGTCGCTGGATTGTGGGCATTGAACGGCCACGCCCTACCTGAAGTCTTGACTGGCGTCTGGTCGTCCGTCTGGTCGCGCGTCTGGTCGTCCGTGCTGCCGGACAACACGCGCTGTACCTCACGGCACGCGACGCCTGTACAGGCAAGCAGGAAGACAAAACGGTACTGCCGACGTTCAGACGACCGTCAATCGTCGCCGACCTCGGGCTCGGCGGCGCTTGAGCACCGCTCGCCCGCCGCGGCTAGACATTCGCTTGAGGAACCCATGCTCCCGCTTGCGCGGTATTCGCTTCGGTTGGTACGTGCGTTTCGGCATCAAATCCCTCAACACATCACGGGACACACAAGCCCGATGGACGAAGAATGCAGGACAAGTAGGACTCAGTATACGCCAGCGCCGAGCAAACCTCGCGTTGCCTACGATTCGGAGCGTCAGGCGCCACCAATGGCGAGCTGAACCCCATCAAGCGTTCCAATCGTCTTGGCCATCCTCCTGCTTAATCACGACCCGCTCCGCGCCACCGCTTCATAGGCAGCGAGCGATTCAATCACAAACCGCACATACATTCGTGTTGATGCAAAGTCGAGCGTCGCCAGGAAACCGTCCGGCCCGGCGAACGCGGCATCATCCTCCCAGCGCGCTGCGTTGCCGGGACCGGCATTGTAGGCGGCCAGCGCCATGATCGGCTCGTTCGAGAAGCCCTCCAGTTGCCGCGCCAGATACCAGGCGCCGAAGCGAATCGCCAGCTCGGGCCGCGCCAGGTCGGTGTGCTGATACTCGATCCCCAGTCCGGCCGCGATATCGGAGCCCGTCGGCGGAATCACCTGGGTCAGACCGACCTCTCCGGCCAGTCCCTCGGCCGAAGCGTCGTAGAAGCTCTCTCGTCGGATCAACGACCAGAGCAGCAGCGGATCAACTCCCTCTGTTGTCGAGTGCAACGCCATCACATCCGGCCACGGTTGCGGATAGGCGAGTCGCACCAGTTCGGCCGGCGCGTCGATCCAGTCGAGTCCAAAGACGTTCAACAATTGCGCCGCCGCCCGTGCCGAGGCCGAGAACTCCCGCTCGTCTGCAAGCATTTGCGACGCCTGGGCCAACGCCCATGGATCGGGCGCCAGCGTGGAAATCCAGGACATCAGCATCCGGTCGGCGGCGTCATCAAACCCGCCCAGCCGCAGATCGCGCGCGGCCTGCCATTCTGGCGCTCCAGTGAGACCCGACTCAGGAGCATCTGCCTCACCCGTCAATCGCATCAGCCATTCGTCGATTGAAATGTCGAGCACCACCGGAGCGTCGAGCTCCAACAGGGCAGCCGCGCGAAGTCCGTAGTAACCAACCGGATTGATGTCGATCACCTTCGAGGCGAGATCGGCGGCCGTTTCCGCGTCGCCCGCTTCTCGATGCATCAGGGCCGACCAGTAGAGGAACTCCTGCCGTACGTCGTCACCCCAGTCGTCCGCACCAATATTGGCAGCGTCGCGGAACCGCTCAGCAGCCGGTGACCATTGCCCGCGACCAACCGCCATCGACGCCCATCGCCGCGCGGCCTCGACCGCGCGATCGTGTTGGGGGTGATTCTCCATCACCTGCCGCCAGTATCCCTCCGCAGCATCCTGATCACCGTCAGCAAGAGCAAACTCCGCCAGTCGCATCGCCGACTCCGCTGCCAGCGGATGCGAGGCGTCACGTCCGATCACCGCGACATAACCCAGCGCTGCGCTCTGGCGGTCGTCATTGGCCTGATGAATGGCTGCGATGTAGTACTCGCCAGCGACCTGCTCCCCGATATCGCCAGAACTGCCCAACACATTCAGCATCGCGGTGCGAGCCTCGACCCAGAGTTGCTCGTTGAAGCGGATCCTGCCGATCGTGAGCTGATCGATGTCTGCGCCCGAGTCGATCAGCAGTGCCAACGCTTCCCAGCTCTCAGCGAAGTCCTGGTAATCGTTAACCAGTGTCGTCCAAGCCTCTCGAGCCCCATCAAGATCGCCGAGATCCCGCTTCAGAGCTCCGGTTCTGAGCCAGGCGGCTGCTTGGTCATCCCGCCAGGGCGAGAGCGCCAGTAATTCGTCATAACGTTCCAGTGCGCGATCAGCTTCGCCAGCAATGTCCAGTTCGGTTGCCGCCAGGTGGATGGCCCGCAATCGATCCTGGAACGCCAACATGCCGCCGAGCGCTCGTTCGGCCCACTCGATCGCTTCCTCGCCTCGTCCGGCACGCTGCAACGTCCGCGCCGTCTCGAGCGCGATCATTGCCCAAGCAGGACTGTCGGAGTTTACATATCCCTTCATTGCTTCGTGCGCCACATCGACCTGAGACAGGTGCAGCGCCGATCGCGCTCGCAACAGAGCATGCCGCCGGGTTTGCTCGGAGGTGAGGAATCCGGCGATCTCGCCCAGCGCATCCATCGCGTCCGACGGTCGTTCGAGCTTCAGCAGCAACCGCACGCGATCAAGCTGGAGCGACGTCAGGGCATTTGCATCAAGTGATGCACCCGTTGCAATGGCAGACTCGCGGACGCTCAGCGCCTGTTCCCAATAGCCGTTGTGCTCCAGCGCTGACGATTCGGCGATCAGCAGCAGGGCTGGATCTCCGGGAGATCGCGTCGTCGGCTCGGGCTCTGCGACCTGTTGCTCTTCGAGTGGCGGTGGCGCTACGGCTGGTTGATCGTCAACCTGCGGACTCGGCGCCGCTTCTTGCTGCTGCACTGGTTCCTCGTCGCCCGAGCAGGCCACTGCCAGCGCAGCGGCCCAACAGGCCAAAGCGATCACACCAAGCAACCGGCAACGAAACAAACGGGCAGCGTCAGCCGCTACAGGTAACATCAAAACGACCCCGGAATCTGCCCCGCCGACGCCTACAGTCACTTTAGCCCCATGATTCAAGTTGCGGACAGACCACAACACGCGATTTCTGCGACCTGCTGGGCCGAAATCGACCTGCCGGCGCTGCGTACGAATGTCGAAGTGTTGCGACGTCAGGCGGATCCAGCCGGTGTCGCTGCCGTGGTCAAGGCGGACGCGTACGGTCACGGCGCAGTGGCGATTGCACAGGCTGCGCTGGAAGCCGGAGCAGAGCGACTCTGCGTGTTCACGGTGCGGGAGGGCGTCGAGCTGCGAGAAGCCGGAATTGCCGCTCCAATCCTGTGTCTCGGACCCGTCGTCATTGGCGATGCCCCTCAGATTGCCGAACACGACATCGCCGCTGTCGTTGACTCGGATGACACAGCCATCAAGCTTGACTCCGCAGCGCTTGAGGCAGGCGTTCGAGTCCGGGTTCACATCAATATCGACAGTGGGATGCAGCGCTACGGCCTGGCCCCTGACCAAGCGCTCGCGCTCGCTGAACAGGTCCGGACCATGCCATCGCTTGACCTTGAAGCCGTCTTCACTCACTTTCCCGACGCTGCCAACGCCGACCGCTCGGGTACGCTTGGCGCCTTTCGACTCTTCCAGCGGACCGCCGACCAGATCGGTGCGCCGATGCGTCATGCGGCGGCCTCGGCGGCGACGTTCAATCTGCCCCAGTCGTCGCTCGACTTCGTCCGAGCGGGCATCGCCCTGTACGGCATGGATCCTGCACCCGAACTTGGGCTGCCTGCGACCCAGGAACTGCGCCCGGTGTTGTCCTGGAAGACATCGCTCCTGGCCATCCGTCAGGTACGGCAGGGCGAGTCCGTCTCCTATGGAGGACTCTGGACCGCAGACCGAGATTCGCGGATCGGAGTCATTGGGGCTGGGTACGCAGACGGATTACGTCGCAGGCTCGCCGACAACGGCGCCATGCTGGTGCGAGGACAACGCGCGCCGATTCGTGGAGCGATCTGCATGGACAGCACCATGATCGATCTGACCGATATCACCGAGGCCGCTGTGGGCGATACCGTGACGATCGTTGGTCGCGACGGCGCTGAAGCGATATCTGCCTGGGATCTGGCGCGGCAGCTTGACACGATTTCGTACGAGATCTTCACCAGCATCAGCGCTCGAGTCCCGCGCCTGGTTGTCGATCCAGCCGACTCAGAGAGCTCACAACTTGTCGGCAGGCCGATCCGTTCGTAGGATCAAGAGCGGAGATATGCCCATGACCATCCGCAACCGCTTCCTTGGTGCGTTGACCGCCCTTGTTGGCGTCGTTGGCGCCATCGTCGCCCTATCCGCCCTGGCGCTGCTCAACCCGACCGGGGCGAGCGAGTATCTGATCCAGGAGGAGCCAGAGCGCGGATCAACTGTGGCGGAAGCGCCGCACCAGTTGTTGCTCACATTCGATCACTCGCTCGCGCAAATCAAAGGCGCGCATCATGTCGAGGTCACCGATAGCGAGGGCTACCGCGTCGACGATGGCCATGTGTCAATCTCCACCTACAGCCAGCGCACGCTCGTGGTGCCAATCCACGCCGAAGGCGATGGCTCGCTCAACGTCGAGTACACCGTCTTGCTGATCGGCGACGGCGAACACCTGCAAGTCCACTCCTCATACGACTTCACTGTTGATCACTCGCTGGGTCCAATTGAGGGCGATCAGATTCAAGCGCCGGCCACAGCGAAATCCAGCCAGGCGCTGGTGCTCTGGACGATCGTCATCCTGCTGGGCACCGCTGCCGCGGGCGCACTGCTCTACTTCCTGCGCATGGCGACCGGTAACTCGCGCAGTTCGCTCGAACCAACCAACCGCAGCGTCTTCCGGGATTAACGCCTGCTGGCGACAAGCCAACATTTTCCATTGTTTCGTCATACCCGCGCCCCGCCGCGGGTATCTCGCAGCGCTCACCACCCTGGCCAAGGACTCGCCGACGATCTCAGGTGCACGGAGTCGTCAAGGTCGACGACCCGTACCAGATCATCGAGATTCCCGCGACGGAGCGCGGGAATGACGGACACACCAACTGTTGCTCGCCCGTGATGACCAGCGCCCAACCGAAGCTACTCCTCGCCGGCCCCGTCCTCACTCCCGGCACGCACCGTTGGAATCAGCGGCTGCGCGTCTTCGTCGCGCTTTGACTTGCGCTCTGGCAGATCGAGGATGCGCTGCTTGACTGCCGCGACATCCTCAGCCGACGCGCCCGGAGCCAGCGCCAGCAGCGCAAACCCAGAATCTCTCAACGCCTCGATGTCGCCAGCAGAGATGTCGGTGGGACAAACTGTGCCCATCGGAACCGAAGCAAACAGCGCCAGCCTGCGGACGTCGAGTACCGACTGAAGACTGAGCGGAAATTGGAGCGGCACAGCAATCTCAGCCGGTCGCATACTGCCCAACGCGCGCGCGTCCGCTTCGTCGATTCTCGGACCCGCCAGACGCACGACATAATCCATATCCTCGTCGAGCATCGCATCTGCCCGCGCGCCCTCGATCACGAAGGACACGAACGCCGCCCCGCGCTCCTTGGCGCCTGCGACATTCTCAGTCGTCAGTTCTTCCAGACGCGCTCCCCACAACTCGACTCCAGCCGATTGCATATCCGCTTCGTCCGACTCGCTGAACGCGAGACAGAAGTCCGCTCCGTCGACGACACCGACCGTGCCAACCAGCATCGATGGCTGACGTTCCTCGGCCACCGCTCCGAATCCCAAACGTCGCTGTCGGCTCTTCCGCCGGTCGCGAATCGCGTCTGCAAACTTGCCCATAGCTTCGCTCCTCACTCTGCCCGAACTGCCTGCTCAGCATGGATGTCAACTCAACTAGAATCCAGCTTAATTCAGGCCTCGGAACGAACGACTTGAGCGGCCTGAGCAACACGAGCGGGGGACACATGGATGTGGGCGACTGGCTGGCCGCTCCGTTTGGCGCAGAGGTGATCGAGTGGGCGTCGATTCCGCTGCGAATCGTGCTGGGGATCATCTTCATTGATGCCGGCTTGGGCAAGTTCCGCCGAGGCATCGGCGGATTCTCCGGCTGGCTGGAATCGCTGGGCGTCCCATTCCCGAAGCTGGCCGGACCGGGCGTCGCCAGCATCGAGTTGGGCGGCGGCGTTCTACTGCTGGCTGGGTTGCTTGTCCCGTGGGTTGCGATCCCGCTCGCCATCAACATGATGGTTGCGACCTACGTGAACAAGTTCAAAGAGGATCTGCCGTTCCAGGGATCGTCCGACAAGCAGGGCTATGAGCTGGATGTGCTCCTGGTCTTCGCCTGCATTGCCCTGATCCTGATGGGCGCGGGACCTGCGTCGATCGATTCGATGCTTTCGTAGGCATCAAGTCACCGCATAGCTCGGCTACGGGATACGCTTGCCTGCGTCTCACGCGACAAGAGCAAGGGTTCCCTGGACATGGATCGATGGTCCATTTTCGTCGCGGAACATCCGTGGCGCGTCGTGGCGATGTGGATTCTGCTGGTGGTGGTCGCCGTTGCCGCGGTGGGCAGCTTCGGCGGCACGCTGACTGACTCCTTCGTCGTTCCTGGCACCGAGACGCAGTCCGCAGTTGATTTGTTGGAAGAGCGTTATCCGACTCGCTCTGGTTCCGACCTCTCGGCCGTCTTTCATACACCCAACGGGACGATTCAGAGCGACGAGGCCCAATCCGCCATACATGCGTTTGTGCGACAAGTCGCTGACGTCGATGAAGTCGCGGTCGTCTTCCCCCCTGAACAGCGACAAGGCAGCCTCTCGGCCGACGGCCGAACAGCCATTGTGCGGGTGGCGTTCGACAAGCTGGCCAACCATCTCTCGCCGGAGAACATCGGCGAAGTGATCGGCTATGGCGAGGCGCTTCGATCCGACACGCTGCAGATTGACTTCGCCGGGGAGCCGGTGCGCGAGTACGAGACTGAGCCGCCGGGCACCGCCGAGCTCGTCGGCCTGGCGGCGGCGCTGATCATCCTGATCATCGGGTTTGGCTCCATCTTCGCTGCAGGCATGCCGATCGTCTCCGCGCTGGTTGGGCTCGCGGTTGGCACGATCGGCATCATTATCGCGGCGGCGTACCTCGACATTTCAACCGTCGCACCGACCTTCGGCGCGATGCTCGGCATCGGCGTCGGGATCGACTACGCCCTCTTCGTCATCGCCCGCTTCCGCGAGCAACTGGCCGCCGGCGTCGATCCCCGCGAAGCGACGCAAGCCGCCGTGACCACGGCCGGCCGCGCAGTCGCCTTTGCCGGATCGATCGTCGTGGTTGCGTTACTCGGTCTGTTCGCGATCGGGATCCCGCTGATCGCCAACATGGGACTCGCAGCGGCGATGGTCGTGTTGCTTGAGATGATCGTGGCGGTCTCACTGCTGCCGGCGATGCTGGTCCTCATCGGACGACGGATCGACAAGTTCTCAATCCCCGGTCTGCGCTACACGGCCGGCGGCGAGCACGGCCGCTGGTACCACTTCTCGCGTCGGATCGAGCGGCACGCCTGGATCTACCTGCTGATCGCTTCTGCCATCTTGATCGCGATGACCATCCCAGCGTTCATGATGGAGATGGGCGTCTCCGACGATGGCAACCGGCCCACGTCCTACACATCGCGCCGAGCCTATGACCTGATCTCGGATGCGTTCGGCCCAGGGGTCAACGGCTCGCTGTTCGCCCTCGTCGACAGATCCGGTGAGCGCCTGACCCCTGCGGATCTGCAGGCCGTGAGTCGCGCCCTGTCCGAGACCGAGGGGGTGGCAGCAGTATTGCCACCCGATATCTCGGCCAGCGGCGAGACAGCGCTGGTGCCGATCATCCCGACCACGGCGCCACAAGAATTGGAGTCCCGGCGGCTGATTGGACGACTCCGAGAGGGAGCTGTGCCGGCGGCGCTCGACGAGATCGTGCCTCAAACGACGATCTACATCGCCGGAATCACAGCGGCCTATGAAGATGTCACGGCCAAGATGATCTCACGACTACCGTTCTTCTTCGCACTCGTGATCGGCATCTCAATCCTGCTGCTGATGATGGCCTTCCGCTCGATTCTCGTACCACTGAAGGCGGCCGTGCTGAACATGCTCGCGATCGGCGCAGCGCTCGGCTTCCTCGTCGTGATCTTCCAATGGGGCTGGGGACTCTCGCTCCTGGGGCTTGATCAGACCGGTCCGATCGAGTCGTTCATTCCCATGATCATGTTTGCCATCCTCTTCGGCCTCTCAATGGACTACGAGGTGTTCCTCCTGTCGAGGATTCGCGAACACTGGCTGGAAACGGGCGACTCCGGCGAGTCCGTGGCGTTCGGAATCGGAGCTTCGGCTCGTGTCATCACTGCAGCAGCAGCCATCCTGATCGCTGTGTTCGGCAGCTTCGCCATCTTCGGCGACGAGCGGGCGGTCAAAGAGTTCGGTATTGGTATGGCCTTCGCCATCTTCATTGACGCGACGCTCGTCCGGCTCGTGTTGGTCCCGGCGTTCATGCAAATCGCCGGTCCCGCCAACTGGTACATGCCGAAGTGGCTGGACAACGCACTGCCACGGCTGACCATCGACCCACCAATCCCTGTGCGCACGCGAGTACGGCGGATGCTCGGTGTCGCGCTACACATGGTCCTGGCCAGGCCGCAGAAGTCGGAGATTCGCTAACGGTTCGTCGTTCCCGTCGTAGCCCCGTTGTTCCCGCCGTAGCTCCATCGTTCCCGCCGAAGTTCCGTCATACCCGCGCTCCGCCGCGGGAATCTCGAGGCGCACAGCACACTCGCTAGTCGAACGAAAAGCGCTCTGTGCTCCGGCATCCGAGGTGTCCCTGTGCTGGGTTCCGTTTGCAGCGAGATACCCGCGGCGGAGCGCGGGTATGACGGGAAATCAAGCGCCGGATTGACAGGACATCGAGCGTCGGCTTGACGGAGGGCGGAACGACAAGCGCCGGGATTGCTCCCGGCGCTTGTCTTGCGTTACCCGCGGTGTCGTCGAGTTACTGCTCTTCGGACTCTTGCTCCATCTCCTCGGGCGCGTCGTCGTAGAGGTGGACCTCGATCTGCCACTCGGTGATACCCGTCCCGGCGCCCTCAGGCCGGAGCAGAACGCTCCAGACTCCGGCTGGACCCGGTTCGTCTTCGGGTGTGATGAAGACGGCGCTGGCCAGGCAGGGATCAGCGCTGGTGCAGTTGAGGATGACTCGGCCCGAGACCACGGTCTGACCTTCGCTGTCAAAGACGAACAGGCGCGCGGTGCTGGCGTCCGTGCCCACGATCGAGGCGACGATCTCGAAAATGCCGTCGTTGTCCGGCACGAGCAGCGAGCCATTCTCGCCGATTTCGCTGCCGATGCCGAGCAGCGTTGGCGCCAGGCCATTCTGTGTGATCTCGCCGCGCAGGCTGAGGTCGCCTAGGGGAGTGGGCAGCGTGACGCTCATCGCCATTGCTGAATCATCCTCCATCGCGGATTCCCCGGACGGTGGTTCTCCACCGGTCTGAGTGACGGTCAAGACGTATGGCCCGGTCTGAGCGTCGGCGTAGTCCTTGACAGTCAGGCTGACGATTCCGTCTGCGGCAGGCTCCAACGTCAGAACCGAATCGGTACCGAACGGGCCGCCGCCGGTGTCGTCATCGACTGCGTCCAGACCACTGCCCTGGACCAGCAGGACGGTGTCGATGAGCAGGCTCTCCACCTGGACTTCATAGGTCGCTCCGGCGCGGAGAGCCAGGTTGAAGCTGTCAGCATCGCCGGGGACGTCGATCGTACCCACGAATGGCACATTGATTTCAAGCGGCATGGTCGCGTCGGCCTCGGCCATCGACATCAGCGGCGCGCTTGAGCTGATCTCGAAGGTCGGCTCGTAGGCCATGGCTGCTGAGGATTCTTCGTCCCCATCGTCCATCATGGCCGGCTCTGGTGAAATCAACAGGCGGTAAGGGCCGACCGTGTCGGGCGCCAGGCTGATGATCGTAGAACCGGCAATCAGCATGGAGTCCTGCAGCACCTGACTGTCGGCGTCGATCAACTGCAACAGCGCCGGCGCATTGGTGGTGATTGAGAGCGAGACCGTCTGCCCGGTCGCGTCGTCGCCGAGGAAGAGTTCAGTCGACTGCTGGGTCGAGTCCACAATGAGCAGGTGTTCCGGTGACGCGCTGGTCGGGTCGGGCGTGCGCGCCGGAGTAATCGCAGCAGGAGGCAGGCTGCGCGCCAGGTCGCCGGCGGAGACGTACCAGCCGAGCTGCACCATCGCCGCTGGGGCGATGCCAATGACCGTTCCGCCGCCGTCGACGAGGATCATGCCTGCGGTCGCGCCATATGGTTGCGCGTCGGTGCGCAGGAATGTGCGACGTCCCGCTTCCCACTCCTCGGTCCCGCTGAGGACACCGGAGAAGACGGCGGGAGTTGCGTCGGCCATGTCGGCTGGGCTGTAGCCGATGGTGAAGACCGAGGAACCGGGCCGAATGCCCTCACCATCGCCAAGTCGGGCGCCGGGCAGCCGTCGTACGAGACTGCCTTCGACCGGCCCCAGGTAGGCGATGCCGGTGAACTGGTCACGACCGACGATCGGCAGGTCTTCCAGGGTGTCGCCATTAGACAGCAGCACGTCGGCGGACATCGCGCCTCCGAGTGAGCGTTCATCGACCATGACGTAACCGTCGCTGATCACCAGGCCAGTGGCGGCAGCTTGGTCGGTCATGACGAGCGCCAGACTGGGGAAGACGATGCTGTACGCCGTGGCGCCTTCGCCGCCACCGGCGGCCTCGGGCGGCGGCTCAGGGCCTTCATCTTCCTGCTCAGGTTGTGCCGCGGCTGTCGGCGCTGCAGCCGGCGCCGCTTGCTGCTCCTGCTGGCTCTGCTGATCCTGCTCTTGCATGGACTGCTGATCCTGCTCGTCATCCTCGGTATCGCTACCGACGAGATCGCAGGCGCTCAACACGAGCGCTGCAGAGACGAGTAGCGCGAACAACCACAGTCCACGACGGTGCAGACGCTCGGTCAGCATGGATACATTCATCTCGGCTCCCGTCGCTGTCGCGGCTCGGCTGGACGCAGCCACAGCGGCGTCTCAACCCTCATCACCCACAGGGATTGTTATCGGATTGTATCCCACGTCCGGATTCACAACCCGTCACCTAAAGCGCGATACTGAGAGTGAACAAGAGTCGGACGGCCTCGCTGAAGGGATTGGAGAAGCCCATGCAATACATCCTGCTGGTGCGGCTTTCACCCGAGGGACTTGACGCGACGCTCGCGAATCCGCGTGCGCCATTGGAGGCGGAACAGAACGTCTCGATTCCCGGCGTGAGCGCACTGGGAATCTATGCCGTATTGGGTCCGTACGATTTCACGGCGATCATTGACGCGCCCGACAACGATGCAGCGGCACGTTGGTCGATTTCGTTTGGCGCCAAGATTCGCGGCGAAGTGACGACGATGCCGGCCGTGCCGATATCGCATTTGCAGGGTCGCGGCGGTGGAGACGACGTCGAACAGACCTCGGAGCCATTGCCGGGACAGGCCACCAGCTAGGCAGTGCTGATGGCTAGGCAGTGTCGACAGGAGTCTGGGAAGGGAATGCTGGAGCCGGCGGGGGGATTCGAACCCTCGGCCTACGGTTTACGAAACCGTTGCTCTACCTCTGAGCTACGCCGGCCCGTCCGAAGGGACACGATGCAGAGCGTATCGCAACCATGCGAGATCGGTTGAACGGCCAGTCGCTCCGGTGCCTGATTCAGGTACGGACCTCAGAGCCGAACGTGGCAATGACGAAGTGGATGTCTTGGCTCCGACCGTGGGAATGCGTCGTCGGATCCTCCCGGCCTGGGTGGATATTCGATTGAAGAATGCTTGACGCATAGGCATCTTCTCTAGATCAGGCAAGGTGCATCGAGGCTGCTCTATCGTGCAAATATGTTCCGATTGACAGTGTCGACGGTTGATGAGGAATTCATTGCGCCGATTCAGCCGGCGCTCGAACGCGCTGGCCTGCAAGTAGTGCGCTACATCCCGGCTGAAGGCAACGAGCCGGATCCGGCAGCCGCGCCCGATGTCCTGCTCCTGGATTGGCGTCACGCCGTACCTGCGGCTCGGCCGGCGGAGGTCTTGGCTTGGCCTGAGGCGATGCGGCTTGCCGCCTTGCGACCGGCCGACACACAGCTGCTCGGACCGACCCAGGAACTCGATGACTTCGTGCTGGCTCCGGTGCATGACGCCGAGCTCGTCGCCCGCGTGCAACTCGTGCTCTGGCGGCACGGCCGGGCGCTGACTCGAAACACGCTGGAGGCCGGCGACCTGGTGGTCGATACCTCCAACTACCAGGTGTTCGAGGGGGGTCGCTCAATCTCGCTGACGTTCAAGGAGTTCGAGCTGCTGCGATTCCTGATGACCCACAATCAGCAGGTGTTCACACGAGAGACGCTGCTCAACCGAGTCTGGGGCTACAACTACTACGGTGGTTCGCGGACGGTGGATGTGCATATCAGGCGCTTGCGCTCGAAGTTGGAGTCGGGCGGCCAGCGCTACGTCGAGACGGTGCGCAACGTCGGGTATCGGTTTGCCTTGCCTCTGCGCTGAGCCTCTGCGCTGAGCCTCTGCGCTGAGCCTCTGCGCTGTCTATTGACCCACGAGAGGGTGCCTCACAAATCGGCACTCCCAGTCCCCGCTTCACGCGGGGACCTGCTCCTTCCCCGGTAAGTTACCCGCCACCAGATAGCCCGTACCGCCCGAGCGGGTCCCCGCGTAAAGCGGGGACTGAGATTCATCCAACTGGGTTGACTTGTGAGACACCCTCACGTGCACCTGTTTCAGCGTGTTGCGAGCGATAAGCCGAATACAGAAGGCTGCCGATCTGCGCCTCTCAACAGGGCGTAGCTCAGGCGTAACTCAGGTGTAACTCAGGAGCGTCGGGTGCAGGGGTTGCTGGTCATAGGATGATTCCCAGCAATCATTGATGCTGCGTGGCTGGCGGCAGTGATCTTGTGCGACTCCAACCGGCCCCGAGATCCATGCAGCAGCGAGCAGAGAGAGGCATGAGCCGATGGCAACCCTTGGTGAAATTCAGGCGCTGATCCAGGATCAGGGCATTCGCCGCATCGACCTGTTGGTCACAGACCTGATCGGTCGCTGGCAGCACTTCAGTATTCCGGCGTCGAGATTCGACGAGGACCTGGTCGAGCGCGGCCAGGGCTTTGACGGCTCATCGCTGCGTGGCTTCCAGAGCATCGACGAATCGGACATGCTGCTGCGCCCCGACCTCGACACGGCACGCATCGACCCGACTGAGAATGTGCCCACGCTGAAGTTCATCTGCGACGTACACGACCCGGTCACCGGCGACCGCTACAGCCGTGACCCGCGCTACGTGGCAACGAAGGCGGAGCAGCATCTGATCGACTCGGGCATCGCCGATCAGGCCTTCTTCGGTCCCGAGCTTGAGTTCTTCCTGTTTGACCACGTCCAGTTCCAGATGTCCATCAACCAGGCCTTCTACGTGGTCGAATCGGACGAGGCCGACTGGAACAGCGGTCGCGACGAAGACGAGAGCAACCTCGGCTACAAGATCCCGCCCAAGCAGGGTTACTCGCCCACCGCACCGTTCGACACGCTCAGCGACATTCGCTGGGAGATGTCCGATGCGATGGACGCCGTGGGCATGGAGATGGAAGTCCACCACCATGAGGTCGCGACCGGCGGCCAGGGCGAAATCGCTACCCGCTTCAACACGCTGAAGCACAAGGCGGACGAGACCCAGTGGTACAAGCACATCGTGCGCAACGTGGCAAAGGCGCACGGCAAGTCGGCGACCTTCATGCCCAAGCCGCTCTACGGCGACAACGGGACCGGGATGCACTGTCACCAGTCGTTGTGGAAGGATGGCGCGCCGCTCTTCTACGAGGCGGGCCAGTACGCCGACCTGTCGGACACCGCTCGCCACTACATCGGCGGCCTGCTCAAGCACGGCTCGGCGCTGCTGGCGTTCTGTGCGCCGACGACGAACTCGTACAAGCGCCTGGTGCCGGGCTTCGAAGCACCGATCTACCTCGCGTACTCGCAGCGAAACCGCTCCGCGGCAGTCCGCATTCCGACGTACGAGACGTCGCCGAACAGCAAGCGACTCGAGTTCCGACCGCCGGACGCCTCGGCCAACACCTACCTGGCCTTCTCGGCGATGCTGATGGCCGGCCTCGACGGGATTCGCAACCAGATCGAGCCGGGCGACCCGGTCGACACCGACATCTACGAACTGAGCGCCGAAGAGGCAGCCGGCATCCCGTCGGTGCCGCACTCGCTCGAGGGTTCACTGGAAGCGCTCGCTGCCGATCACGACTTCCTGATGGCCGGCGGAGTCTTCACGCAAGACCTGATCGATCACTACCAGGACTTCAAGCTGACTGAGTCGCGTGACATCTTCATGCACCCGGTCGCGGCGGAGTTTTTCCACTACTACCACATCTAGGTCATGAAACACTTTCTCCCCTCGCCCCGCCGGGGGGAGATGCCGAAGGCAGAGGGGGGCAGCTTGACCGCGAGCGAGCCCCCCTCAGTCGCTTCGCGACAGCTCCCCCTGCGACCCCCCTGCGACGAGGAGCAACGTAGGACACGGCTTGTCGGCGATCAGGCAACCGGAAACTGGCTCGCATGATGACCACCCTCGACTCCGACCTCAACGCCCCACGCAGCGAGCACCAGCACGTCCTGAACGCCTGCCGCGAACACGACGTTCGTTTTGTCCGGTTGTGGTTCACCGACCTGTTGGGCCAGCTCAAGTCTGTGGCGATCACGATCGATGAGCTGCCCAAAGCGTTGGAAAAGGGCGTCGAGTTTGACGGCGCGTCGATTGAAGGATTTGCCCGGCACGACGAATCGGACATGGTCGCGCTGCCCGATCCGGATACGTTCGTTGTCTTGCCCTGGCGACCTCAGCAGCACCGCGTCGCGCGAATGATCTGTGACATTCGGCGACGTAACGGCGAGGCGTTCGAGGGCGACCCTCGACGCATACTGCGCCGCCAGCTCGAATCGGCTCAGCAACGCGGCTACACCTTCTACGTGGCGCCGCAGATTGAGTACTTCTACTTCAAGGCGCACGATGATCCGTCGCCGCTGGACTCCGGCGGGTACTTCGATCTCTCCCCGCTCGACACTGCGACCGATCTGCGTCGCGAAACTGTGCTGACGCTCGAAGAGATGGGCATCGCGGTCGAATCCTCGCACCACGAGGCGGCGCCGTCACAACACGAGATCGACTTGCGTTACACCGACGCGCTGACGATGGCGGATCAGGTCATGACCACACGCCTGGTCGTCAAGGAGGTCGCGATCAAGCAGGGCGCGCATGCGACCTTCATGCCCAAGCCGCTCAATGGTGTGAACGGGTCGGGAATGCATGTGTACCTCTCACTCTGGGATCACGAGCAGAATCTGTTCTACGAAGCGGGTGGCGGCCTGTCCGACATCGCTCGTTCGTTCCTGGCCGGGTTGTTGGCGTACACCCCACAGTTCACGTTGATCACTAACCAGTGGTCCAACAGTTACAAGCGGCTCGCCCCGGGTACCGAGGCGCCCGTCTACCTGACCTGGTCGCACGCCAACCAATCTGACCTCGTGCGGATTCCCGAATACGATCCGAGCGACTCGGAATCGACCAGGCTCGAGTATCGCGGAGCGGATTCAGCGACCAACCCCTACTTGGCGTTTTCCGCGTTCCTCGCCGCTGGCTTGCGCGGGATCGATGAGGGTCTGACGCCTCCGCCGGCTGCTGAAGACAACGTGTTCGAGCTCACCCAAGCCCAGCGGGCCGAGCGCGACATCGTCGAGATGCCGACCACCCAGGGCCGCGCCATCGACGCGTTCGCGTCCTCCGAGTTGATGAAGACCGTGCTCGGAGACTACGTCTGGTCCACGGTGCTGCAAAACAAGCGCATGGAGTGGGACGAGTACCGATCGCAAGTGACGGACTACGAGCTCAGACGGTATCTGGCGGTGTTGTAGCGGCTCTTGGTTCCGGCCCGATATCGGATCCGATTAGATGTTCCGGCGACGTCGCTCAGTGTTCATGTAGGGGCGCGACCGCAGTCGCGCGTGTCGCGCATGATCCGCAGTAGGGCACACCGGCGCATGAGCATAAACACAAGCACGGGCGCGGGCAGCCACAAGGGCTGCCCCTACAGGAATTGGTGGCAGTCGGAGGAAGTGGAGCGTGTCCCCGCGTTGACCGGGGTCTGGGATCCGGGAACTAGGGCCTGTACACATTGGTATGCAGCGCCAAATGGCAGCCCGTCATTGCCGCGGCAATCTCGCCGCGTTGGGCACAGTCGTGGCTGATGATGTCGGCGTCATACCCGCGACAAGCGCGGGTATGACGGAGTATTCGGGGGCGGTTCGCCCGACGTGAACCGGGAGCTAGTTGCCGACGGCGGCTGCGGAGAAGGCGGCGGCCTGCTCGAAGAGGCTCTCAGTTGAGCTGTGGATGACGTCGAAAAGCGGGGTCGGGTAGAGGCCGATGAAGAGGACTCCGGCGACCAGAACCACGAGCGCTCCTGCCAATGGTCGTGAGACGTGGAAGCGCTCGCGATCGGCGCCTTCGGGCTCGTAGAGGTACATCTGCTTGATCACCATCAGGTAGTAGTACAGCGAGACAAACGATGCGGTCACACCGATGGCGCCGAGCCAGAGGAAGCCATTGTTGAACGCGGCCTGGAAGATGATGAACTTGGTCGCAAACCCAGCGAACAATGGCATCCCGGCGAGCGAGAACAACGCCGCAGCGATTGAGAACGCCAGGAACGGCTGACGTTCGGCCAGTCCTCGGAGGTCGACGATGTCGTCTCGTCCGGTCCGGTTGTAGAAGGCGATGATCGCGGCGAAGACGGCGATGTTGGTTGTGACGTAACCGATCAGGTGCAACACCAATGCCGAGGCCGCGTCCTGCGATTGGGCGATGTTGGTGGCGTTCAGGGCCACGATGCCGACGAGCAGATAGCCGACCTGCGAGATGGACGAATACGCCATCAGACGCTTGAAGTTGGTCTGCTGCAGCGCCATCAGGTTGCCCACGATCATGGTCAGGGCGGCGAGGATGCCGACGAACCAGACCCACTCGTTGGCGGCGGGCAGGAAGGCCTCGGTGAACAGTCGCAGGAAGAAGGCAAAGGCCGCGGCTTTGCCGCCGGCGCTGAGGAATGCGGTGATCGGCAGGGGCGCACCCTGGTATGCGTCGGGCGTCCACTGGTGGAAGGGGACTGCCGAGACCTTGAATCCGAGACCTGCGGTGATCAGCACGAGTCCGATCAACAGGCCGGGACGGGCGCCGTCGGGGTCGACGCCGCCGCCGAATCCGGCGAACGAGGCGAGTTGGTCGGCGATGTTGCGGCCAGCGGCGACGCCGTCCGGCTCGATGCCGGAGTAAAGGGTCGTGCCGGTCACGCCGTAGATCAGCGAGATGCCATAGAGCATCAGGGCTGAGGAGAACGCCCCGAGCAGCATGTACTTGAGTGAGCCTTCGTTGGAGAAGGGATTGAGCTTGTTGAAGCCGACCAGGATGTAGAAGCTGAACGAGAGCAGCTCGAGCGAGAGGTATGCCGTGAGCAGCTCGCGCGAGGCAGCCAGAAGCATCATGCCCAGCGTCGCGAAAACGATCAGGCCATAGAACTCGGCGTGATTCTTGAGCCGGTCACCGGCGAACTGGACGGCGGCCAGGACCGTGAAGAAGGCGATGCCGAGGAAGAAGACGCGGAAGAGGACCGTGAAGTGGTCGACCGCGAGGACGTTGCCGAAGTCGTCGTGGGTGTTCCAGTAGGCGATGGCCGTGACGACCGCGATGATGCCCAGCGCGGCGGCGGTGGCATAGCCGAACCACTTCTGGTCGACGTTACGGAACGCCAAGGCAGCGGCGATGACGACCACGGCCAAGCCGGCCATGACGAATTCGGGGATGATCAGCTGATATTCAAGATCCATCAGTGTCACCGTCCGGTCAGCGAACTGAGAGTGAACAGATTGCCGATCTGCTCAACCTGGGGCAAGTCGGCCACTGTAGGCGCGATACGGTCAATGAACGGGTCGGGCCAGACGCCCATCGCGATGATCGGGGCGACCAGCACGATGGCGGCGGCGAGCTCCCAGCGTGTGAGGTCCTTGAGGCCCTCCCATCGCGGGTTGAAGGGTCCGAGCGCGGCGCGACCCATGAGTCGCAGCACGTAGATCGCGGTCAGCGCGGCCGAGAGGATGCCTAGCGCTGCGAAGAGCGGGAAGGTATCGATCGTGCCGACGAAGATATGGAACTCGGCAACGAATCCTGACAATCCGGGTAAGCCGAGCGATGTCAGTCCGGCGATACCGAAGAAGATCACGAACAGCGGCATCTTCTTGACTAGGCCGCCGAAGACGCGGATGTCGCGGGTGTGCGCCTGGTCGTAGAGTCCGCCGACCATGGCGAAGAAGAGGGCGGTCATCACGCCGTGCGAGAACATTTGCAACACCGCGCCGTTGACGCCGATGTTGTTCATCGTCCCCAATCCCATCAGGACAAAGCCCATATGGGAGACAGACGAATAACCGATGACGAACTTCAAATCAGTTTGGTGGATGGCTGACACTGCGCCATAGACGGCGGCGAAACCACCGAGGACGAGCAGGACGGGCATCCAGAAGTCGGTGCCGGCCGGCAGGATTTCCATGCCGAGACGGATGATGCCGAATGCACCCAGCTTCATCAGCACGCCGGCATGCAGCATGGAGACGGCGGTCGGGGCGGCGACGTGGCCGTCGGGCGACCAGGTATGGAACGGGAAGAGGCCGGCCAGGATGCCGCAGCCGATCATGAAGAAGGGGAAGTAGGTCGTGGCAAAGCTGCGGCCGAAGTTGACTTCTCGTAGGACCGCCATGTCGAAGGTGCCGGCGCCGGCTTCGGCAAAGACGGCGAAGATGCCGATGAAGATCAACACGGAGCCGCCAACCAGGACCATGGTCAGCTTCATCGCGCCGTATTCCTTGTTGGTCGAACCCCAGATCACGATCAGGAGGTACATCGGCAGGACGGCGAGCTCGTAGGCGAAGAACCAGAAGAAGAGGTCCTGGCCGATGTAGACGCCGTAGACGCCAATGAACAGCGCCATGAACAGGATGAAGAAGTCCTTCACGCGGTGGGTGATCTTCCAGGAGACCAGCACACCGGCGAAGCCGACGAGACCGTTGAGCAGGACCATCGGCGCAGCGATGCCGTCGACGGCGAGATGGAGCGAAATACCGTTCTCGCCAAGGAACGCGATGTTCTCAATCCACGGGTACTGCAGATCGAACTGATAGCCGCCTTCGGTGAAGTCGTAGACGGCGAAGATCCAGATCGAATCGATCAGGGTGGCGATGGTCGTGATCAGCGCGATGTAGCGCACGACGTTGACGTGCCGCGAAGGCACGAACAAGGTCAGCAGCATGGCGCCGCCAGGGATCAGCAAGAGCAGCAGTAGTGCTTCGCCTGCGTCCACGCTGTGTGCCTCTCTCTACTTCGTTCTTCCGTTAGCCGCGCAACAGGAATGCGAGGCCGCCGGCTAGTGCGATGCCGATCACCATCAGCAGCGCGTAGTCGGGGATGCGTCCGGTGACGTGGTAGCGCAGCCAGTAGGCGGCGTAGCGCGTGGCGTCGGCGGGCGCGTTGATGCCGGTGTCGTTGATGATCATGCGGTCGAACCAGGCGACGATCCGGGCCAGCGGCAGCATGGCGCGGTCGATGCCCCACTGGTAAGCCTCGTCGAAGTAGAACTTGTTCTCGACGACGGCGACCAGTCTCGGCTGGAAGTCGCGGACCGCCTTGGCTCGGTGCGAGTTGCGGCCCCAGAAGAACCACCAGGCGGTGAGGAATCCGAGCAGCGAGACCGTGCCGGTCACGGCGGCGATCGAGTTGGAGAAATGGAAGTCGTGCGGCTCGGGGAAGTAGATGTAGTTGTTGATGCCCCCGGGGAATCCGAGCGCGTCGCCGACCTGGTCGAAGGCGACAAAGCCGACGAGGAAGGTGAGCACGGTCAGGAACACGAGCGGGATCAGGATGGTCGGAGGCGCCTCGCGAGCACGCTTGATCACGGCCATGTCCTTGGGCGGACCGAAGAAGGTGATGATCACCAGTCGCGCCATATAGAGCGCGGAGAGGAATGCGGCCACACCGAGCAGGATGGCGACAATGGTGTTCGCGCCGCCAATCGTCGCGACGAAGATCTCGTCCTTGGAGAAGAATCCGGAGAGTGGTGGGATCCCGGCTAACGCGATTGACGAGATGATGAAGGTGGATGCCGTCACGGGCATGCGCCACCAGAGCCCACCGAGTTTTCGCGCGTCCTGCTCCTCGGTCATGTGGATCACGGATCCCGATCCGAGGAAGAGACAGGCCTTGAAGAAGGCGTGCGTGAGCAAGTGGAACATGGCAATGCCGACGGCGCCGACCCCCAGGGCGACGAACATGAATCCGAGTTGCGACACAGTGGAATACGCGAGCACCCGCTTGATGTCGTTCTGGGCCAACGCCATGATTCCGGCGAGTAGTGCAGTGGTCAGGCCGACAGCGAGGACGACGTTGGATGCGCCGGGAGTGACTTCGAAGACAGGCAGCAATCGGGCGACCAGGTAGACGCCGGCGACGACCATCGTGGCAGCGTGGATCAGTGCGGAGACCGGCGTCGGGCCCTCCATCGCGTCGGGCAGCCAGACGTGGAATGGCACCTGCGCCGACTTGCCGGCGGCACCAAGGAAGAGCATCAGCGTCGAGAGCGTGAGATATCCATCGCCCATGACCTGCGGCAGGTCGTTGACGCGGCCAGCCTCGGCCGCGGCGATGATGTCGGAAATCTGGAAGGAGCCGGTGGCGCGCCAGAAGAGGATGATGCCGATGAACAGGCCGACATCACCGAGACGCGTCGTGACGAACGCCTTCTTGGCCGCCTCGACAGCGGAGCGGCGCTCGTAGTAGAAGCCGATCAGGAGGAAGGAACAGAGGCCCACGCCCTCCCAGGCGACAAACATGAGCAGCAGGTTGTCGGCCAGAACCAGCGTCAGCATCGCCGAGACGAAGAGCGAGAGTACGGCGAAGTACCACCAGTAGCGCGGCTCGGGTTTGCCGTGATGTCTCAGATAGTTGGTCGAATACAGGTTGACCATCAGCGCCACCGTCGAGACCACGAAGATCATCACGATGGCGATCGAGTCGACGGTGAAGCCGAGCCGAACAACGAATTGATCGAAGTTGATCCAGTCGGTGCCGACGTTGCGGATGCCACCGAGTCCTGCGCCGAGCCAATCGAGATGAGACTCGAGCACGAAGAAGAAGAGCACGAACACGGCCAGCGCTGAGCCGACCGAGATGAAGTCGCCACCGCGTGGCAACTTTCGCCCGAACAGGAACAGGACGACGAAGGAGATGGCCGGGATCGCCGGCAGAATCCATGCGTGGTCAGCCCAGATCATCGGTGCATGCTCCCGGTTACCACTTGAGGAGGTTCACTTCATCGACATTGGCGGTGGCTCGGTTGCGGAAGGTCCGCACGACGATACCAAGCGCCAGCGCGACCTCGGCGGCCGCGATGACGATGATGAAGAAGGCAAAGACGATTCCGGTGATATTGCCGAAGTCGACGTGGCCATAGACCGCAAACGCGACCATGTTGAGCGAAACGGCATTGAGCATCAGCTCAACCGAGAGCAGGATCAGCACGGCGTTGCGACGGGTCAGCACACCCATCACGCCGATCGCGAAGAGCACCGCGTTGACAATCAGGATGTGGTCAAGCGGTGGCATTAGTTGTCGTCCTCGTCAGGTGAGGCGAGCATGATCGCGCCGTCCAGCGCAATCGAGAGCAGCACGCCGACGATGATGAAGGGGACGATCCAGATGGTGAAGATGGCGTCGCCGATGGTCTGCAGACCGACCGGCTCGATCGCAGCGGTGGTCGCAGGCGTCGTCCAGGTCGTCGCCACGATGCCGCCGATCAGGGCGGCGAGCAGGCCCAGGGACGCAGCGATCCCGATCGGTCGCGAGCGTCCGAAGAGAGCCTGCGGTCGTTCGCGGGCGCGGGTCAACATGAGTGCGAACAGGATCAGGATGACCACGGCCGAACCGTAGACGAGCAACTGGACGAGGGCGATGAACTCGACCGTGAGAATCAGGTAGATGCCGGCGACACCGGCCAGCGCGGCGATGAAGAACAACGCCGCGTAGACGATGTTGCCTGCGGTGACCACGCCGATCGCAGAGACCAGCATGACCACTGCCAGGATCCAGAAGACCACCTGAGTCGCAGTGACGCCGTCCTCCACGGGGCTCCTCTTCCTCTACTGCTGTACTGCTTAGTCGCCGCCGGCTTCGACCGGGGTGACTTCGGGGGCAGTGATCACGCGCGGTGTGGCCGGCGTGGTCTGTACGGTACGGGTGCCTGCGCCCTTCTTCTGGTTCATCAGGTAGTAGACCAATCCGCCCAGCGCCACGAGTAGCGCAAAGGAGACGAGTCCGACAACCCAGTCGGCGCCGCCGTAGGCTAGGATGATGCCGTTGGCGAGGACCTGGACGATAGCGAAGGGCAGCAGGACCTTCCAGGAGAACGCCATGAGCTGGTCGATCCGCAGTCGCGGGAAGAGCGCGCGTGATCCGATCACGAGCACGATCATCACCGAGGTTTTGACAAACGTCAGCACAATTTGTAGGCCGAGTCCGACGTCTGCGCCGAAGGGCCAGTTCCAGCCGCCCAGGAAGAGCGAGGAAGCGAGCACGACCAGCAGGAAGAGCGCGGTGTATTCGGCGAGGAAGAACATGCCCCAGCGCATACCGGAGTATTCGACGAAGTAGCCGCCAACAACTTCCGACTCTGCGATCGGCATGTCGAAGGGCGGACGGTGCAACTCGGCCAGCATGCCGATCAGGAAGATCGCGAAGCCGAGCGGCTGCAGCAATAGGTATGGCGTCGTGGTTTGATCACCCACGATGGCGTTAATCGAGCCAGCAGCGGATGCGTCACCGTCGATGGCGAGCCGGCTGGCGGCGACCATGACCACGGCAACGATGATCAGCAGCATGGGAATCTCGTACGAGATGGCTTGCGCCGCAGCGCGCACGCCGCCAAGCAGCGCGTACTTGTTGTCAGAGCCCCAGGCAGCCATGACGACACCGACAATGTTCAGTCCAAGCACGCCAAAGACGAAGAGCAGACCCAGGTTGAGGTCGCGGATGAACCAGGTCTCGGTGAATGGCATCGGGACGAAGACGAGGAAGACCGGGACGAACGCCATGTAGGGCGCGAGCTCGAAGGCCCAACGGTCTGCCGTGATTGGGCGGACATCCTCTTTTGTCACGAGTTTGAGTGCGTCAGCAATGGACTGCAGTGTGCCGATCGGGCCCGTGCGGGTCGGGCCGACGCGAGCCTGGAGGCGAGCCAGGATTTTGCGCTCGAGGTAGATCAGGGAGAAAGCGATGATCGTCATCAATGCGACGATGAACATGACGCGAATGATCGCGTCAATCCAGTCGGGCATGCTGATGCCGGCGAACTCGCTCAAGACCATTTAGCGCATCACCTTTGGCTGCTGCGGCTGCTCACGCAGGTTACACGCAGTCAGGCTTACACCCACCAAGTGGGCGCCCTCCAACCTGGGGTGGTGGCATGCGCGCTCGAACAGCATTAGCGGTCAACCTCGCAGAGGACGATGTCGATCGATCCCAGGGCGACCACGGCGTCGGCGAGGTAGGAGTTGAGCACCTGCGGCTTGAGCGAGGAGAGGTTGTGGAAGCATGGCGAGCGCATCTTCACGCGCCAGGGCTGGTCGGTACCGTCGGAGACCATGTAGATGCCGTATTCGCCGCGCGGATTCTCCTGGCGCATGTAGATTTCGCCGGGTTCCGGGCGCAGGCGGGCGGGCATGCGCTCGGGCATGATCGCGCCCGAGGTCGGCATCTGATCCAGCGCCTGGCGCAGGATCGTGACCGACTGGCGCATCTCTTCCAACCGAACGAGATAACGGTCGTAGACGTCGCCGCGCTCGCCCACGGGGATTTCCCAGTGGAAGCGGTCGTAGATCGAGTACGGCTCGTCGACACGAAGGTCGAAGGGCACGCCGGAGGCGCGCAACATGGGTCCGGTGACGCCGTAGGAGATTGCTTCGTCGGCGGTCATCGCGCCGACATCGCGGCAGCGTGCGACGAACACCTCGTTGTCGGTCATCAGGTCATCGACATCGCCGATGCCGGTCTCGACCATGTCCAGGACCCAATGCGAGTCCTCGACGAACGTCTCATGCGGGTCCCAGGCGAGGCCACCGACGCGGAAGTAGTTGTACATAATCCGGTCGCCGCAGACAGCTTCGAACAGGTCCTGGATGCGCTCGCGTTCCTTGAACGTCCAGGTGAACGCGGTGCCGAAGTATCCGACATCGGTGCCGAACGCGCCCATGAACATGAAGTGTGAGAGCAATCGGTTGAATTCTGCCAGGATCAGGCGGATGTACTCGGCACGCTCGGGAATCTCGATGCCGGCCAGGCGCTCGACCGCGTTGACGTAGACCCACTCGGAGTTGAACGCGGCCAGGTAGTCGGTGCGGTCCTGGTAGCCGAGCGCGCCGCGATAGTCGAGGTTCTCGGAGAGCTTTTCGCCACCGCGGTGCATGTAGCCGATGTAGGGAATGGCGTCCTTGACGATCTCGCCGTCAACGGTCAGGACCATACGGAAGACGCCGTGGGTCGCGGGATGCTGCGGCCCAATGTTGATGTTCATGTCGACGGTCTCGAACTCGCGCTCGACGACGACGGGCTCAGTGAGTACTTCACCTTCGAAAGTTCGCTGGACCATGCGGTCTACTCCCTGCTCCTCGTCCTGCCCGTCACCTGGTGGCGGCGGGCCATCGTTGCGACCGAATCCAATCGCTTAGTCGCCGCGCAGCTGAGCGCGGCGGGCAGCGGCCAACTCACGACCGAGTCGGACGCGTTCGGCCAGCGCTTCGGCGCGGCCTTCCGGGTCTTCTTCGGCGTCGGGAATGCTTGGTAGCTCAGGCGGCGGCGGGGCCGGCGGCCGATTGTCCTGCACGGGCGCAGCAGCCGGTGCTGCCGATGCAGCAGAAGCAGCTGCAGGCGCTGCTGCAGGTGTTGGCGGCGGCGCGGCGCCCTCTTTGCGTGGACCACCGGCGGGCGGAGCGCCGGCCAGACGTTCGGCGCGGCGGACTGCTGCCAGTTCACGGGCGCGGGCGACACGTTCGGCCTGCTCGGCCTGGCGCTCGGCCCGCTCTTCCTCGGTCATGTCCTCGACACGCTTGCGGGTCGGAGCAGCGGCGGCCGTGGGGGCCTCTTCCGCTTCTTCCTCCGGCTCGGGCGGCGGGTATTCCTTGGTGAAGAATGCCACGTCGACGCCTTGCTCCATCTCGATTGGCGCGAGCGGATAGCTCTTGCGCAGCGGATGGATGTCGAGGTCTTCGTCGAGCAGCAGGTTGCGCGGGTCGGGATGCCCGATGAACTCGATGCCGAACATCTCGCGGCATTCGCGTTCGGCCCAGTCGGCCATCTCGTAGAGGTCGGCGACCGACTCAACGACTGCGCCTTCCGATGGCAGCCAGGACTTGATCGTCACTGCTTGCCGAAGCGGAATCGAGTAAAGGTGGTAGACGATTTCGAGTCCGCGATCTTCCCAGTCGACCGCTGTCTGGTTGCGCAACAGGTTCATTTGCAGACGCTGGTCGTCGCGGCTGCGCTCCAGTACTTCATGGATGGCATCGGACGGGATGGTCAGCGCAACGTCGTCGCCCTTGGTCATGGCTGCGTCGATGTCGATCAACGGCATGACCTCGCGATAGGTATCGGCGATCGAGCCGGGAGGCGGCTCGTTGCTCGGCGGTTCCTCAGGGGCGACGGGCGTGCGTCGGGATGTCATGGTTGCTTAGTAACCCCGCGCTCGTTCTTCGACGATCTTCTCCTGGAGAGCCAGCAGTCCATCGATCAACGCTTCCGGTCGGGGTGGGCAGCCGGGCACGTAGACGTCGACGGGGACAATGTTGTCGACACCCTGCACGACACGGTCGTACTGCGTGTAGGGGCCGCCGTTGGTCGCGCAGGCGCCCATCGAGATGACCCACTTGGGATGCGGCATCTGTTCGTAGAGCAGCTTGACGGCCGGGGCCATCTTCTTGGTCACGGTGCCGGCAACGATCATCACATCGGACTGTCGTGGCGAGGGCCAGGGCACAATGCCGAAGCGGTCGAGGTCGTGGTTGGCCATATAGGTGGCGATCATCTCGATCGCGCAGCAGGCCAAGCCGAAAGTCATGGGCCAGAGCGACGACTTGCGGGCAGCGGAGATCAGCGCCTCCGCCGGCGCTTGCATCACGCCCGGCAGCACGACCTTGTAGGGAACGGTTGGCGGCTGATCGTCGATCGCCTGCAGCCGCAGCGACTCGGGGGAAATGATGACGGGCGTTGGATCGCCCATGTGTGGTGGTTGGGAGGTCGTCATGCGCCCCGTCTCGTTTCCTGCCCTACGACATTCATGTTGCGCTAGTTCCGTTGCCAGTCGAACACGCCCTTACGCCAAGCGTAGGCGAGCGCCACCAGCAGCGTGCCGATGAAGAGGACCATCTGCCAGAGGATGACTTTGCCCCAGTCGGGTTCGCCCATCAATCCGAGGAAGGAGACGGCCCAGGGGAAGAGGAAGACGACTTCCACATCGAAGACCAGGAACAGCAGCGCGTAGGTGTAGTAGCGGACGTGGACCTGCGCCCAGTTGCGGCCAATCGGCAGCATGCCGCATTCGTACACCTGGCCTTTGAGGGCGGTGCGCCGCTGGGGAGCGAGCAACTTTGTCGCCAGCAACGCGGTCAAGACCAGCATCGCGCCGACCGGAATGGCGACTAGAACGGCGCCGTAGTTCTCGAAGAGTTCAGACACGTTGACCTGCCGTCACCCGCTCTGTTGACGTGCACCAGATTCCCCAGTGCGAACAGATCGTACCTGCGCCCAGTGATCAGGGTCAAACTTTGGCCGTTTCGGGCGTGTTTGGGGCCGCATCGGTGGTCGTTGGCGCGGGTGCGAGATCCACATCCAGGTCCACATGCACGTCCACCATGGCGAAGATCGTCTCGGTGTTGGGTGGTTCTTCGCCGTCTTCAGTGACCAAATCGAGATGGTAGCGAATTGCGCCGCAGATCGAGCGAGTCGGCGGCTCGACAACATTTCCGTGTGACTGCCTGTGCTCGAGAAGCAGAGCGATCGCTTCGCCGATCATCGCATTGGCTTCCTCGAGCGTGTCACCGACGCTGATGCAGCCCGGCAAGTCGGGAACGTAGGCTGCGTAGTTGCTCTCGGCCCGCTCAAAGACCACCGAGTATGTGACGTTCATCGTTGTTCCTCCCGCCTGCGCGCAGTGATCAGGGTCAAACTTTGGCCGTCTCAGGGGTGTTTGGGGCCGCATCGGTGGTCGTCGGCGCAGGTGCGAGCTCCACATCGATGTCCACATGCACATCCACCATGTCGAAGATCGTCTCTGTGTTGGGTGGTGGCTCATCGCCGGCATTGACGAAGTCCACGTGGAAGGCCATGGCATCGCAGAGCGTCATCTTGGGAGGCTCGACCGTTTCGTCATGGAGCTGCATACCCTCGACGTGAAACTCGATCGCCTCTCGGATCATCGATCTGGCTTCGTCGAGCGTGTCCCCGACGCTGACACACCCAAGCAACTCGGGGACATATGCCCCATAGTTGGATTCAGCCCAGCCAAAGACCACTGCGTATTGGAGCTTCATCTTCGACCCTCCTTCAGCCCCGCTTGCCTGAGGATACTTTGCCAGAGATCTTCTCGTAGTTGCTCCGAGGGTCGGCCAGGAATCGTCACCGTTCCAGGCTTCACCGGATGATGAAACTGCCGATGGCTACCACGCGTCCGCACATGCACCCATCCGTCGCGCTCGATCATTCGGATTGCCTCTCTCACCTTCGGCATTCTGCCCCCATCACTCCCTTACCGCTCGTATTCCCGTTCGTACTTGAACTCGACCGTGTTGTTGATGTCGTCCAGCTCCCGCGTGTCGGTCTTGACGTAACCGAGGCGTTCGTAGAGGCGATGGGCGTCCTCGAAGCGGGTGTCCGACCAGAGTTCGATTCTCCAGGCTCCGTGCTCTTGGGCCCATTCCACGCCGGTCTCAAACAGCTTGCGTCCCAGTCCTTGACCTCGCAGATGTGCGTCCAGGTAGAGCCGATGCAGCTCGACCGTCGGCCCATCCACCCGCTCGGCTGCAATCGAACCAACGACGGTGCCTTCATCATCGCGCATGACCCACATCCCGCCGATGGGCGACCGATACGGAAATGCGTGCTGCTCGGTCAGCAGATCCCAGAACTCGTCGTAGGGATCCCAGATGAACTCGTACTCGTCGAAGACGCGATGAATCAGCTCGATCACTTCCGGCGCGTGTTCGTGACCGGCTGGTTCAATCTGGAAGGTCATGGCGCGTTACTCTGCTGCTCAAGACGACAACGATCGCGACACGTCGATCGGGCACGTGAGGAGCACGATATGGGACCGCTCAGCGGGATTCGGATTATTGAACTTCAGGGCATCGGACCGGGACCGTTCTGCGGCATGATCCTGTCCGACATGGGCGCCGACATCGTGCGCATCGACCGCGCGTCGAACGCACCGGGCGAAGCCCCGGCCGATCCGCCCGGCGACCTGCTGGCTCGCGGCCGGCGTTCGATTGCGCTCGACCTGAAGAACCCTGAGGGCGTCGAGGTCGCGCTGAAACTGATCGAAGGCGCGGACGCGGTGTTTGAGGGGTTCCGCCCCGGCGTGATGGAGCGCCTCGGCCTGGGCCCGGATGTTTGCCTCAAGCGCAACCCGAAGCTGGTCTACGGACGGATGACCGGTTGGGGCCAGGAAGGTCCCTACGCGCAGATGGCCGGCCACGACATCAACTACATCTCGCTGGCCGGTGCGCTCGCGCCGATTGCGCGCAAGGGACAGGCGCCGGTGCCGCCGCTCAACCTGGTGGGCGACTTCGGTGGCGGCGGCATGTACCTCGCCGTGGGCATGCTCGGCGCGCTGATTGAGGCGCAGCGTTCGGGCAAGGGACAGGTCGTGGACGCGGCCATGGTCGACGGTGCGTCGTCGCTGATCACCTCGGTTCACGCCGGCCTGGCGACAGGCGGCTGGCGACGAGGTCGCGCGGCCAACGTGCTCGACACGGGCGCGCACTTCTATGACGCCTACGAAACACTGGACGGCAAGTACGTCTCGATTGGCTCGATCGAGCCGCAGTTCTACGCCCAGTTGCTGCATCTGCTGGGTCTCGAGAACGAAGAGTTGCCACGTCAGATGGACAACACCCGCTGGCCGGAACTGAAAGAGCGGGTCACGAATATTTTCCGCACGAAGACACGGGCGGAATGGGAAGCGATCTTCGAGGGATCGGATGTCTGCTTCGGGCCGGTGCTGGAGCCATGGGAAGCGCCGAATCACCCGCACGCCAAGGCGCGCGGCGCGTTCGAAGAGGTCGCCGGTGTGGTGCAACCCGCGCCGGCCCCGCGATTCAGTCGGACTGAGTCGAAGATCCAGGGTCCGCCGGCATATCCCGGCGAGCACACCGACGAGATTCTCGCTGAGATTGGCCTGAATGGGTCAAAGGGCGAGGAGCTGAAGACGGCCGGGGCGGTTGCCTAGCATCGTTCTGCAGGTGGCTTTCCAGTCCCCGCTTTACGCGGGGACCCGCTCGGCGACTCCCCGTGTAGCCAAGCTCTTCACAGACAGAGGAAGGGAACTGGTCCCCGCGTAAAGCGGGGACTGGGACTGCTGCATTCAAGGCGCGAACTGAAAGTCAAACTCAATGGTCTCCATCACCGACTACCGCCTCTACCCCGCGATTCAGGCGCAGCCCTCGGAGTGCGCCAAGGTATTGAGTAGTGTGCAGCCGTTTGAACGGGCTGCGCAGACGCTATCCGAGGCGACTCGGGTGTGGGCGGTTGGCATTGGCACCTCGTTCAACGCGGCCAATGCCGCGAGTTGGATGCTACGTGCTGCAGGACTTGAGGCGCGACCGCTGACCAGCTCGGAGTTTGCGACGTATCCCGTTGTCGACGAGGGCGAAGCTGTGCTGCTATTCGCGCACACGGGTCGCAAGACGTTTAGCGGCCACTCGCTTGCGCTCTGTATAGAGCGTGGGATTCCCGTCGTGCTGATCACCAAGGTGGACACAGAGTTCGACCTGGCATCGTTGCCCGACAGCGTCACGGTCCTGCACACGACTACGCAGGATCCGTCGTCGATGTACACGATCTCGCACACCACGGCGATGACGGCTGCAGCGATGATCGCCGACCTCGTGTCGCCCGGATCGATTGGTGACATATCGGCGATACCGTCATCGTTGGCGTCGGCGCTGCTTTTGGAAGACGAGGTGGCTGAGCTGGCGGCCGAGTGGTCGTCGGGTGCGTTGATCGGGTTGGGCGCGGGGCCGATGCTGGCTGCGGCCGAGGAGGCACACATCAAGATCGCCGAGGCGTCGCGCCGGGCGATTCGACATCAGGAACCGGAGTCGTTCCTGCACGGACCCGCCGTGCAGTTGGTCGATTCGGATCGGATGCTGACCTTCGCGGCCAACGACGCGTCCGCAGATCGGACACGAGAGATCACACAGTTTGTGGTCGACCTCGGCTGTGCCGCGGCATGGGTCGCGCCCAAGAGCGTGCCCGCGCCCGAGTCGTCGCGACATCTGGTCCTGGACGAGTTGTCGCCCGAGCTGCAATCGCTGCCCGCAATTGTGCCTGCTCAGTTGCTGGCCGGGCACCTGGCTGCCAACGACGGTGTCAACGCCGACGATTTCCGCACCGACGTGCCAGAGTTCCTCGCGGCGTTGTCCAAACTGTCGCTTTAGGTCGCCTGGGCAATCTGGTACCTCGCTACTTTTCCTCTTGCTCTTCGACCGACTTGACATCCCGGCCTCGAGTCTTGGCGCCGTAGACGAAGGTTGCCGCCAAGCCGACTATCGTTCCCCCAATCACGCCTCCTCCTGCTTCTGCATACCCCAGATGCGCCATGAATGCGCCGCCACCGACTATAGCTAATCCAACTAAGGCTCCGAGATTCAAGCCGCGATTGGCTCTGTCGATGGCTGAACTGATTTCCAACCGGCTAAGTTCCATTGCCTCCTTTTGCATAGCTTGTCGGTGTCTCGACTGGCTCTCTGCCATGCTAAGGATTCGATCTGCTGCCCCGGGCAAAATTCGTTCATACTCGCCGAGCGCGTCCGGTTGAGGCAGAGGGCCGCGGTATGACTCAAACTTCGTCGAGGTGACCGTACTGATGCTCTGACTCGCCTCGCTTGGCAAGTCCTCGATAGGCTCAACCCTGTTCACTTCGTCGGGAACGACATCCAGCCTCCCGTTCTCACTTTCGTCGCCTCGTCGGGCTGCCGGGTCCTCAGTCTCTGCCAGGTTCGGCATCCTCTTCCAAGGAGGGCACGACACCATGCAAATCGCGGGCGACTGCTTCCCAATCGTCGGCAAGGGACTCCGCCACCGTCTTGGATATCGCACCGGAAGTGAGTCGGACCCTCGGCAACAACACCCCGTGGAAGTCCCAAAGGCTCGCTACTCCCATCCAAGGTGAGCTCCTCGGGACAAACACTTCCAGATGCTCGCGTATCTCCTCCCGAATCTCGCGATTCGTCAGCGCCCGGAAGTCCAGGTCATCTCCAAGGTCATCGTGTGTCCTGGCTGCGTCAGTTGACATGGCTCTTGCCTGGTTCCGGCGATTGCACGTTTCGTACACATTCTACGCAACAGTGACTCTGCGGCCATCAGGCTGCGCCAGAGCGAGGCTTGGGGCTTGGTTAGCCGAGCGCCCCGATCCTCGATTCGAGGTCGGCCTGTTGGCGCTGGAGGTCGGCCGCGAGTTCTTCGGCTTGCTGCACAACGGCGGCCGGGGCTTTGGAACGGAAGCCCTCGTTAGCGAGCTTTGCTTCGGCTCCCTTGAGACGCTTGACGATGTTGTCGAGGTCCTTGTTGAGCCGGGCTCGCTCCTGTTCGAGGTCGACGAGGCCGCCCAGGGGCAGGATGATCTCGGCTGTGGGTAACACGGCTGAGGCGATCTGCTCGGTCGGGGCCTCGGCGCGGTCGGTGACGATGGCCAGCGGTCGAGCCCGCGAGAGCACTTCGACGATTGCCGCTGAAGCGTTGACGGCACCGACCACATCGTCCTGAGGTCGGACGTAGACCTCGACAAACTGTCCAGCCTGCACGCGATAATCGGCGCGAACCTGGCGGACCGCGGTGACAACGTCTTGTACGGCGCTGAACTCTGTCTCTGCTTCGAGATCGCGGTTGGCGTCGCCTGGCTGGGGATATCTCGCACCGATCAAGGCGTCGACATCGGCCGCGTCACCGAGATGTGGTCGAAGCTGTTGCCAGATGGCCTCGGTGATGAACGGCATCCAGGGGTGCAAGAGTCGCAGTCCGTCGTCGAGCACTTTGGTCAGGACAGGTAAGGGTGTGAGGTCGCCATTGCGCAGGCGCACCTTGCTGGCTTCGACGTACCAGTCGAAGAACTCGCCCCAGAGGAAGTCCTGGATCTGACGGCCGGCCTCGCCGAGCTGGTACTGGGTCAGCAATTCGTCGACGGAGTCGGTAACTGCTTGCAGTCGGGAGAGGATCCAACGGTCTTCGAGGGGAGGGATTTCCGAAACGGAAGTCTCAGCATCGGTTCGGGCAACCACAGGTGTTGCCCCTGCAGGAGACGCCGCAGGAGAGGAACGGTCGGCACTTGAGATTTCGCCGAGGACGAACTTGGCTCCGTTCCAGAGTTTGTTGGCGAAGTTTCGGGACCCTTCCAGGCGCTCGTCGGTGAGGCGCATGTCGTTGCCCGGGGTTGAGCCGGTGGCGAGCGTGAAGCGCAGGGCGTCCATGCCGTACTGATCGGCCTTTTCCAGTGGGTCGATGACGTTGTCGAGCGACTTCGACATCTTGCGACCCTCGGCGTCTCGCACCAGTCCGTGCAAGTAGACCGTGTGGAAGGGAGCCTCGCCGATGTTGTAGCAACCCAACATGATCATCCGCGCGACCCAGAAGAAGAGGATGTCGTAGCCGGTCTCCATGACTGAGGAGGGATAGAAGCGCGAGAGATCGTCGGTCGTATTGGGCCAACCCAGGGTCGAGTGCGTCCAGAGTCCCGACGAGAACCAGGTATCGAGCACGTCGGGATCCTGGACGAGATTCGGGCCGCCGCAGGTGGGACAGGACGTCGGATCGGTCAGTTCGACGATTGGATGCGAGCCTTCGTCGATCGTGATTTCCCCGTCGTCGCCAGTGATGATGGCGGCTGCGTCGCAGACCGAGCAGTACCAGGCCGGGATCCGGTGTCCCCACCAGAGCTGACGCGAGATGCACCAGGGTCGGATGTTGTCCATCCACTGGAGGTAGACGTTCTTCGAGCGCTCGGGGACGATGCGAACGTCGTCCTCGCGCACAACCCTGGCCGCTTCGGCGGCCATGTCTTCGGTATCGACGAACCACTGGTTCGAGACGAGCGGCTCGACGACCACGCCCGAACGCTGCGAGTGTCCCACGTTGTGGACGTGCGTTTCAGTCTTGACCAGGTAGCCGTCTTCCTCGAGGTGCTGCGCGACTAGCGTGCGGGCCTCGTCGCGGTCCATGCCGGTGTAGAGGCCGGCTTCGGCCGTGAGCGTGCCGTCCCAATCAACCACGCGGATCGGCTCGAGGCCGTGGCGCTCACCGATCTCGAAGTCGAGCTGGTCGTGTCCAGGCGTGATTTTCAGCGCGCCGGTGCCGAATTCGAGGTCGACACCGGTGTCCGCGACCAGCGGAATCAGACGGTCAAACCCGCGCAGCGGCAGGCGCACGTGGCGGCCCAGGTGCGGTTGCCATCGTTCGTCGTCGGGATGGACGGCGATCGCCACGTCGGCTGGAATGGTCTCCGGACGCGTTGTTGCGATTGTGACACCGTCGTCGAGTTCGTTGCCGCGCTCGTCGACGAAGGGGTAGCGGACGTGCCAGAGCTTGCCCTCTTCCTCGCGGTACTCGACCTCGACATCAGAGAGCGCGGTCAACATCTGCGGGTCCCAGTTGATGATCCGCGCACCGCGATAGAGCTTGCCGTCGTTAAACAGATCGACGAACGTCTTGCGCACGGCGTCGCGCGGTGTGGGATCGAGCGTGAAGGCGGTGCGTTCCCAGTCGCACGATGCGCCCATGCGGCGAGCCTGCGCCGTGATCCGCGGGCGGGTGACGCCGACCCAATCCCAGACGCGATCCTCAAACGCGTCGCGACCGAGATCGTGGCGAGTCATGCCCTCTTTGGCAAGCTGTCCTTCCACGACGCTCTGCGTCGCGATGCCGGCGTGGTCGAGTCCCGGCAACCAGAGCGTCGGTTCGCCCAGCATCCGATGCCAGCGGATCAGCATGTCCTCGATAGTCAGGGTCACGGCGTGACCCAGGTGCAGGACGCCGGTCACGTTGGGCGGCGGCATGATCACCGTGAATGGATCTGGCTCGCTTTCGACTGGTTCGGTTGGACGAAACCAGCCATTGTCCTCCCAGTAGGCGTAGATCGGATCTTCGACGTGCGAGGCGTCATATGCGCCGGTCAGGTCGTGCAGGATTGAGAGATCGAATTCAGTGGTGGTCACAGCTGAACTCCGTGTGATGGTTGGATCGATGTCTGGCTCGGGGCCGGCTGAGGGGAAGGGGATTCGGGTCCGGCGCGCTCTGGCTGTTTCGTCGGCGGTGGCGCGCACCGAACCTAGCCTACGGCTACGAGTACGCCGTCAATGACATCCGATTCATCGAGCGAACGTTTCGCCTCGGTGGATTGCAATCGCCGCAGGCGCCGTTGCTTGGCCGCTTCCAGTTCGTAGAGCATTTCCAGTCCCTGACGCGTGTCCGAGGCGACGCGAGCCGGGTCCTGACGCTCGAGCCGGCGGCGGAAGAGCCAGTACGTGAAGGCTTGCCACTCGGCGTGTTCGATCCGCTCGGGATCGGCATCGGCGCGATTGGCATGAGTACGGAACTCCCGCAGCAGGTCAGCCTGTCGTGAGCCGTAAATCCGGCCAAACACGTCGGAGTCGAGTTCCTGCCGGGCGTGGGAAAACGACAGTCCACTGCGCTCTTTCTGCAGGATGCGTTCCATGGCCAGGTGCAGGGCCTGTTCCACGCGGACGCCGTAGAGGAAGTTGAGATGGGCCCAGTACTTGGCTGTGCCCAGGCGCTCCTGGAACTCGATTTCGCTCAACGCGACCGGCGGCGACTCCTCGACCAGCAGGTCTTCGACTTCATGTCGGGGCAAGAGGCCTGGCGGCGCAGAGTCGCAGATGCGCTCGGCCAGCAGCAGCCAGTCGAAGGCCTCGTGTTCGATCAGGTAGACGTACTCGCGGCCGTCGAGCATCTCGCGGGGGACATCCCACTCGCTGATGCAGTCGAGCATCGCGTCGAACCAGGGGCGTCCGGCATGCAGTTGCGCATGGAATGTGGCCAATAGCGATTCGGGGCCGACTTCCATCAACTCGGCGTCAATGGCGCGCTCGTCATCAGGGTCGATGTCGGGTGCGAAGCCCGTCTCGACCGGCCCTTCCTGGCCCTGTCGATCGGCCAGGTGCGGAATCGGAATGTCGTCGGTGCCTGCCGAGTTCGTGGTCGCCATCGTCAATCTGCCCTACGCCGCTTTGCCGCAGCAACGCTTGAACTTCTTGCCGCTGCCGCAGGGACAGGGTGCGTTGCGGCCGACCTTCTGTCCAGTCGCCGGCCCGGCTGCAGCGGGTCGTGCTGCGACGGCGACGCCGCCGCTTGATTCTCGAACATTGCTGACGCGGACTCGATCGCCGCGTTGCGGCGGTCCCACGCCTCGCGCCCGACGCACCGGAGCGGCGCTGCGATCCTCGATGCGGACGGACGCGTGCATCACCGACGATGAGACTTCACGCCTCAGGGTCGCGACCAGCTGATCGAACATGTCGAACGCTTCGCGCTTGTATGTGACCAGCGGGTCCTGCTGTCCATAGGCCTGCAGCCCAACGCCCTGACGCAGACCGTCGATCTCGGTGAGATGGCGAATCCAGAGCCGGTCCATGGTCCGCAGGACTAGCCCGCGCAACAGCTCAACCGATGTGCCATCTTCGGTCTCAGCGTCGATGCGTTCGGATAACCGCTGGAGCTCGGCGGCGGCATGTTCGCGCAGCGCTTCGACGCATTCATCGAGTTCTGCGCCGTAGAGTTCGTCGCGATCGAGACCGGTCAGCGGCAGCACCTGGGCGGATTCCTGCCAGAACTCATCCGCCGTGGTTTCGTCCCAGAGCTCTTCACCAAACGCCGACTCGATGTCATCGATGGTCTGCAGCAGCATGTCCTCGACGATCTCGGAGAGTTCTTCCTTCGCGGTCAGCACCTTGTCGCGCTCGGTGTAGATCACTTCGCGTTGTCGATTGATCACATCGTCGTAGTCGACGAGGTGCTTGCGGATGTCGAAGTGGTAGGTCTCGACCTTTTGCTGGGCCTGTTCGAGCGCCTTGCCGACCATGCCCGATTCAAGCGGCGCGCCGTCCTCGAGACCTGCCTTCTCCAGCATCCCCGGCAGCCAGTCGGGGGTGAAGCGCTTCATGATCCCGTCCTCGAACGAGACGTAGAACCGCGATGAGCCTGGGTCGCCCTGACGTCCGGCGCGTCCTCGAAGCTGATTGTCAATCCGGCGCGACTCATGCCGCTCAGTGCCGATCACGGCCAACCCGCCGCGTTGGGCGACGCCTTCGCCCAGCTTGATGTCGGTACCACGACCGGCCATGTTGGTCGCGATCGTGACTGCGCCCGGATCGCCGGCGCTGGCGATGATGTGCGCCTCGCGCTCGTGCTGCTTGGCGTTGAGCACCTCATGGCCAATCCGGCGGCGCTTGAGCATCGACGAGAGCTGCTCGGATGTCTCGACCGACGCCGTACCGACCAGTACGGGCCGTCCGGCCTGGGTCAGGTCGGCGATCTCTTCGATGGCCGCGTCGAACTTGGCCTGTTCGGTGCGGAAGACGAAGTCGCTCTGATCGTCGCGCACCATGTCGCGATGCGTGGGCACGACGACCACGTCGAGTCCGTAGATCTTGTGCAGCTCCTCGGCCTCGGTCGCGGCGGTGCCGGTCATGCCCGAGAGCTTGTTGTACATGCGGAAGTAGTTCTGGTAGGTGATCGTGGCCAGCGTGACAGTCTCACGCTCGACCGAGACGCCTTCCTTGGCCTCGATGGCCTGGTGCAGACCCTCGGAATAGCGCCGGCCATCCATCATGCGGCCGGTGAACTCGTCGACGATCACGACCTTGCCGCCGCGGACCACGTAGTCGCGGTCGCGCTGGTACATGAACTGCGCCTTGAGCGCCGAGTCGAGGAAGCGGGTCAGTCGTGCGTTCTCGCCCTCGAACAGGTTGCCGATGCCGAGCTGGTCCTCGACCTTGGCGATACCCTCTTCCGTCATCGCGACGGTGCGCGACTTGGGGTCCGGCGTGAAATGCGCCTCGGGCTGCAGGCCGCGCACGAGATTGGCGAAGACGCGGTAGGTATCGAGCGATTCTTCGGCCTGACCGGAGATGATCAGCGGCGTCCGCGCCTCATCGATCAGGATGTTGTCGACCTCGTCGACGATCGCGTAAGCGAGCGGTCGCTGCACCTTTTCCGAAGTGGACATCACCATGTTGTCGCGCAGGTAGTCGAATCCGAACTCGTTGTTGGTGCCGTAAGTAATGTCGGCGCCATAGGCCACCTGACGCGTGACTGGACGCAGCATCTTGAGGTCGCCGAGTTCGCGCCGACGCTGCAACTCCTCGGCGTCCATCGACTCCGGGTTCTCGATGTCGACGGTCGAGTCGGCCTCGGGGTCGAACATGAACGCGGCGCGATGCTGGAGCACGCCGACGCTGAGTCCGAGCGCGTGGAAGATTGGCGCCATCCACTGGGCGTCGCGCTTGGCGAGGTAGTCGTTGACGGTGATCAGATGCGCGCCGTCACCCTCGAGCGCGTTGAGATAGAGCGCGAGGGTTGCGACCAGCGTTTTGCCCTCGCCAGTGCGCATTTCTGCGATTTTGCCCTGATGTAGGACGATTCCGCCGACGATCTGGACATCGTAGTGGCGCATCTGGACTTGGCGCGTCGCCGCTTCGCGAACGACGGCGAAGGCCTCGGGCAGGATGTCGTCGAGCGAGGCGCCGTCTTCGAGTCGGTCGATGAACTCGGACGTTTTGGCGCGGAGTTCGTCGTTGCGGAGTCGTTTGACCTCAGACTCCCAGTCGGCGACCGCACCGACGGCACCGGAGAGACGTTTGACTTCGCGCGCATTGGCGTCGCCGATGAGCGATCCCGCCCGCTTCTTCGCCCGATCGAGCAGACCCATCCAAGAACCTCATCGCTCCAGCCCCACCGCAGGGCATACATATCCAGCATAGCCCGACGGCGATCTGCTTAGGTGCAGCTTAGGTGCAATCGATTACGAGTCCAGAGAAGGCGATGCGGAGCCCACTGGGCGAGAACTCCGCCCGAGCTCCATGGTGGCAGATGTTTCCCGGTGCCAAGAGCGTATGAAGAACAGCGCCTGACTGCCGATCGATGAGGAGAAATGCAACTCTCACCCACCGCGAGCCATCCCAAGAGAGTCCGACACTAGGGAAGACAGAGAACCCAGCCTCATCGAACTCCATTGGATGCGTGAGCGTGCGTACCACGATCCAACGACCATCCGGCGAGACGTCGACTGCGGAGCGAAAGCGGTCGAGGTCAGCTCCGGCGGGCAGCTCGGGCAAACCTGCATCGAAGTCCTCGCTGGAAGACTTCAACTCAGGAGGTTCTGACCCAGCCAGTCGTCGCTTCTGCGACGCGGGTTCATAGATCATCGTCTCGTCGTCGTTGGCTTGGAAGGTGAGGGTGGAGTCGCGCAGCCACGAACTGTTTCCAGCCAGCAACCCGCTCTGCGAACCATCCACCCCGAGGACGTAACTCCCGCCCATTTCTGTCCAATACCGAGACAGCAGGTATCGGGAGTCGGGGGACCATGCCAGAGACGGATCGCCGTCGTGGTGGGTGTATCCGCGCTGGTTGACGGCGGTAAACGTCATCGCTGTGGTTCCATCGGTCGGGAGGATCACGATGTCACGCGGAGCGTCGCCCGATCGCCAAGCGTTTCCCTCCGCGATGCCGAATGCCGCATATCGACCGTCGGGCGAGAACCTCACCCATTGCGATTCCTCAAGTTTCGTGAGTTGACCGGTCGCGAGACTCCAGCGCCAGATGCCAGCGGAGTTAACACCGACAATGGTGTCGTCGTCGCGCCATCGCCAGCGACGGAAGTAAGGCGCTGAGTGATACGGCTCTTGTAGTGTTCCGTCGTCGCCGATGCTAAAGACGTCCGTCCGGGCACTGACAATGACTGGTACATCTTCCACTTCAACGCTGAGTTGCAAGCGGCTGCGCTCTGTCCAGAAGTATCCAAAGGTAAATTCTGGTGTGCGTAGTGCGATCCAGGTCGAGTCGTAAGTGCGCCCCAGTATCGGATAGTGGCGCTCGTAGTCGCCACGGATGAGGATGGCGCCGGGTAGCTCAACTGGTGTCGCCAGTGCTGCCGTGCCGTACCAAGTGACCCGCGCTGTGGCGCGTAGTGCACCTGATTCGAGTAGCCCGTCTGCCTGTCCCATCGGGTTCCAGACGCCGATGCTTGGCCCGATGTACACCGGCAGCGGGCCAAGGGTCCGCGACTCCAACAGGGCGGGCTCTACGAAGACGGCCGCGAGCGCGTCCCCAGGCAAGCGAACCGCAATCCACTTACGGTCTTCAGATCGACCCAACACACTGACAACCAGCGAATCGCCGCCTGGCAACTCCACTTCCGCGATTGGGGGTTCAGGCGCCTCGACTTCCTGCAGTCTCCGAACTTCTGAGAACGGAAGCAATGCTTCGTCGTGCCGAACCCATTCGCCACGGTGTCCGCCACCTTGGATTGCCAGCCGAATCCAGATTTCACCGGTCTCCAGTTGGGCCCAACCTTCGGCAAACAGGAGAGCCTGTTTGCCATATGAATGCTCTGGTTGCCAAAGGCCACCGGGCCACTGGTAGATCGCCATATCTCCACCCGCCCAGAACGGGATGAGTCCGAGCGTTTCTCTTTCAGGCTCATCCTGAACTTGCTGCACCGCAGGCTCTGATTCTGGCTCAGGCTCGGCCTCGACCTGATCCGCTCGTGGCGGCGTATCCAATGCAACCGTGTCGGGCTCAACGTATGCAGGGACGGGATCATCATCGCAGGCAATGATGGCGGTCAGGCAAAGCAGGATTGTGGCGATGAGGAAGAGTTTCATACCGATCAGACGTTATCGGCGGACCATTCCTTCCCGATAATCGCGAGTTCAGCCAATCAGGTGCAGTCGTTGTCTTCGCCACTGAAGGCGAGCCACGGACCATCCGGCGAGAATGCGGCCGTGTGACCCGCAGACCAACACTGATCGGGATTCCCCCGGAATTTCGCGACGATGCGGCCGGTCTCGATATCGATCAACCGATACTCACTGTTCAGCGGCCAGGGAGGCGTGATATATCCGGGACGGGGCGGATAGATTGCCACTCCATCCTCGTCATACTCGTTGGTTCGGTACGTGCTTTGCGTCAGCAGGAGCCGACCATCGGGCGACCAATCGACGATCATGTTCCAATCGTAGAAGCGCCGGTCGTCATTCTCGGGCACAGGTAGCGGCAACTGACTCGCGGTGCCAGTCGTGAGATCGAAGTGGAATCCTTGTGCGTCGGCGAAGACGACGGCGAATCGTTGGCCATCAGCGCTCCACTGGTAAGAGCGAACAAGCCAGTCGGTATCGTCCACACTCACGGAGACATCCGGCAACTCGACGGCGATGTGGCTCTCGGCGTCATAGACGACGGTAGAGGCGACCCCGTCGCTCACGGTTGCAAAGTGCACGAGATGGCCGTCGATGCGAAAGACTGGACCGTCCGATCCACTGTCCCTCCACTTGGGCTGATTCAACGGGGCGGGCAGCAATGTTGACTCAGACGTGGTCCAATCGGTGATTGTCCAACCGGGTTCAGACGGGTCCCAGTGCAGGGATCGCGTTTGGTCGACATACGTGTAGGAATCGGGCAGGTTTGTTGGCTCTCGAAGCAACTCCCCGTTAGCCGAGTAGACCGCATATCCATCGGCCGTCTGCATGAGCAACGTATTATCGGGATGCCATCGCCTGAAGGAACCCGTCAATGCAGAATCGAACTGAGTCGCCGTTCCATCGAGGCTGAGCACGTTCGCGCCGGACCAGTCGTTCTCGTCGTATAAGTCGTACCAGGCCAGTAAGAACTGAGACTCGGGCGACCAGATCAACGATGGATCTGCATCATGATGGGTGAAGTAGGCAGCACCAGCGTCGACGAACGTGACTGATTCGCCGCTATCGACCTCAGTGATGGTGATATCGCGGGTGAGATCGCCGCTCTCGTAGTCGGGTGGAGTGCCGCTGGCGGCGAAGCGTCCATCGGGCGAGAACACGACCCACTGTGGCGGCGCGAATTGAACCGGTTCAGCGTCGACGGCTGGATCCCAGCGCCACAGGCCGTCGTTTGAGCCGATCAGAACGCCATCGGCGCGCCACTGCCAGTGATAGAGCCTCAGTGCGGTCGGGACCTGACCGTCGCCCGTCTGAACCTCGTTCGCGATCGACTCGTTCGTGATCGGCACGTTGGTGATCTGAAGGAGCTCGGTCTCGCCGCTCAGCATGTAGGGCAGCGTGGTCGGGTCGACGTTCAAGTTGACAGAATCCAACTGAATCCATCCCACGGGCGGAACGAAGTCATCCATGCGAATCGCGAGCCACGCTTCGTCGAGCGAGCGACCCAACACGGCGTACTGCTTTGGCGGCATGTTGCCCCAGTTCTGGTTGACTTGGAAGATGCGAAATCCGCTGGGGTCGCCATTAGGACGGGCATAGATTTCTGCCCAATAGTGTGCTTCCACCACGACGATGGGGGTTTCGTCCGGAAGCCTCCACTCGCCAAACACTGCGCCCTCATAGACCGGCATCCAGCTCCAAGTCCGATCAAGCGACAAGTCCGAGGTGTACACCCACAACGGTTGATCAGAGCCCGGCAACAGCACGGCCAAGCGTTGCTCGTCTTGGGACTGACCCAGCACCGAGACCGTGATCGTTTCTCCGTCTGGCACATCCATCTCCGCTGTGGGAAACTCGGGCGCCAGTACCCAAGGCAGCGTTCGCGCTTCATCCAGACTGAGTGGAGTCTCGCGTTCACGAACCCAACCTTCGACGTTGTTGTTCATGTCGAGACGAAGCCAGAGTTCACCGTTCTCTGGGCGGGCTCGTCCATTGGCGAGCAGGAGCGTTCCCGCTCGATGACTCAGGAACGGCTGCCAGTCGTTGCCGGGCCACTGATAGATGTCGAGGTTGTCGGTCAGCCTGAACACGACCACCTGATCGCGCTCGGGCTCGGCTTCCTGTGCTGCTGCGGGTTCAGGCTCGGGCTCGACCTCTGGCGACTCCGCAACTTCCGGCTCCGCCTCAACCGGGGCCGTCGCTTGCACGGTCTCGGGCTCGACGTAGACGGGCACCTCGTCGTCGGTGCATGCGGTGGCGAGAGCGATCGTGCAGAGGAGGATTGTGACGACGAAGAGTCTCATGTCATTTGAGACGCCCGCACCGCTGGCAATGTTCCCTATGTAAACAGCGCGCCGACAGAATCACCCTCGTGAATCCGACGAATCGCCTCTCCCAGCAGGGGGGCGATGGAGACGATCTCGAGGCCGCAGTCTGCTCCGTCGTTGGTGGGCGGCAGCGTGTCGGTGACGACGACTTTGCTCATCGGGCTCGCGGCCAGACGATCGATCGCCGGATCCGACAGCACTCCGTGCGTGGCCGCCCCGTAGATCTCCTGCGCGCCCTCTTCGCGTAGCAGCTCGGCCACGTGGACGAGGGTGCCGGCGGTGTCGATCTCATCGTCGATGATCAGCACGTCGCGGCCCTTGACCTCACCGATCAGTTGCATCACCTCGGCCTGATCCTCGTTGCCGCTTCGGCGCTTCTCGGTGATCGCGAGCGGCATATGCAGGCGGTCGGCGGCGGAGCGGGCGCGCTTGGCCGATCCGAGGTCGGGCGCGACGACGACACCGTTGAACCCCTGCTCGGCGAAGTGATCAATCAGCAGGCGCTGGCCGGTCAGTTCGTCGGTGGGGATGTGGAAGAAGCCCTGAATCTGTCCGGCGTGTAGGTCCATGGTCAGCATCCGGTCGGCGCCAGCGGTCTGGATCAGGTCGGCAAACAGGCGCGCCGTGATCGGCACACGTGGCTGGTCCTTCTTGTCCGAGCGTCCGTAGGCGAAGTAGGGCACGACGGCGGTGATCCGTCCAGCCGAAGCGCGGCGGGCGGCGTCGATCATGATCAGCAGCTCGACCAGGTGATGGTTGACCGGCTTAGCACCCGGTTGGACGAGGAAGACATCGCGTTCGCGGATGTTATCGAGGAACTGCACGAAGGTGTTGCCGTTGGCGAAGTCGAAGACGTTCGACTTGCCCAACTCGACGCGTAGCGCCGCGCAGACGTCGCGCGCGAGCTGCGGGTGGGCATTACCCGTGAACACCACCGGATCGCCGACATACCGACTCATCGGATCGCTCTCCCAGGTTGCCTGTTCTGGAGTACGGAGTCACGTTAACCGACGGATCGGTCTGGGGCAGGTTCTCATCGAAGTTGTCAAGGGTTTGCACGAGTAGGCGGTGGAAGACTGATGGGGACGAAGCGGTTCACTCGACCGGGTAGACGACAGCCCTTAGTGCAGTGGATTACGCAGGGACACGCTGGCGAGGTAATGGCGACGTAATGGCTGCTTCGGTTACGGCGGCTTGCTTGCGACACTCGTGATCGTTGCCTACGATGCACTCGTTAGCACTCGCAGGCTGTGAGTGCTAATGTCCGATTACAGGAAATCAGCAACACAGCAGAGAATGGATTTCAGCGCTATGGCAACCGAGCTCAAGCCGCTCAATGACCGCATCGTGATCAAGCCGCTCCAGCAGGAGCAGGTACTCTCCTCCGGCATCGTCATCCCCGACTCGGCCAAGGAAAAGCCGCAGCAGGGTGAAGTCGTGGCCATCGGCCCGGGCAAGCGTGATGACGATGGCAACCGCGTCCCGCTCGACATCGAGATGGGCGACCGCATCCTCTACAAGAAGTACACCGGCCAGGAAATTCAGATCGACAACGAAGATCTGATCGTGCTCGAAGAGCGCGAGGTCCTGGCCAAGCTGATCGTTTAGTCAGAACCCGCCTCTCAGCCGCTCCGCCCTACGGCGGAGGGCGACGAGAGGGGCAAAGGAGCAAACATGGCCGCGAAGCAACTCGCGTTCGACATGGACGCGCGCAAGGCACTGCGCGAGGGTGTCGACGCCCTCGCGAACACCGTCAAGGTGACACTCGGGCCGCGGGGCCGGAACGTCGTCCTCGACAAGAAATTCGGCGCCCCGTTGATCATCAACGACGGTGTCACCATCGCCCGTGAGATCGAGCTCGACGAGCCGTTCCGCAACATGGGCGCACAGCTCGCCAAGGAAGTGTCGATCCGCACCAACGACGTCGCGGGTGACGGCACCACCACGGCGACAGTGCTCGCACAGGCGATCGTCACTGAGGGACTGCGCAACGTCGCCGCCGGGGCTGACCCGATGGCGCTCAAGCGTGGCCTCGACCAAGGTCTCCGTGTCGTCGTGGACGAACTCCGCGAGATGGCCGAGCCGGTCGAGAAGAAGGAAGAGATCGCCGCCGTCGCGACCATCTCTGGTGACAACGAAGAGATTGGCGAGATCATCGCCGATGTCATGGAGAAGGTCGGCAAGGACGGCGTGATCACCGTCGAAGAGGGACAAGGGATCCGCATGGAGACCGAGTTCACCGACGGTATGCAGCTCGACCGCGGCTACGTGTCGCCGTACTTCGTCTCCAACAACGAGCGCATGGAAGCGGCGATTGACGACCCCTACATCCTGATCACGGACCGCAAGATCTCGGCCGTCCAGGATGTCGTCCCGCTGATGGAGAAGCTGCTCCAGATCACGAAGAACTTCGTGATCATCGCCGACGATGTCGACGGTGAAGCGCTGGCCACGTTGGTGGTCAACAAGATGCGCGGCACGGTCAACGTGCTGGCCGTCAAGGCGCCAGGCTTCGGCGAGCGGCGCAAGGCCATGCTCGAGGACATCGCCGTCCTCACCGGTGGCACGCTGATCACCGAAGAGCTGGGCCGCACACTCGAGCAGACCCAGGTCGCCGACCTCGGTCGCGCCCGCCGCATGGTCTCGTCCAAGGACGACACGACCATCGTCGAGGGCTCCGGCTCGGACGAGGCGATCCAGGACCGGATCAAGGAAATCAAGGCTCAGATCGACGTCACCGCGTCGGACTTCGACCGCGAGAAGCTGCAGGAACGCATGGCCAAGCTGGCCGGCGGCGTCGCAGTGATCAAGGTTGGCGCGCCGACCGAGGTCGAGCTGAAGGAAAAGAAGGCGAAGCTCGAAGACGCGCTGTCCGCGACCCGCGCGGCCGTCGAAGAGGGCATCGTCGTCGGTGGCGGCTGCGCCCTGCTGCGCGCCGACCGCGCACTGAGCCAGATGGACGAAGACTCGTCCGGCGACCTGCGCACGGCTGTCCGCTTGCTCAAGACCGCGCTCGAATCGCCGATTCGGCAGATTGCCCACAACGCCGGCCAGGAAGGCTCGGTCGTGATTGGCAAGATCCGCAAGGTCGACGACGACGCGCACGGCTACGACGCGAAGATGGATCGCTACGGCGACCTGCTCGAGTACGGCATCGTCGACCCGGTCAAGGTGACCCGCTCCGCGCTCGAGAACGCCGTCTCGATCGCCGGCATGGTGCTGACCACCGAGAGTCTCGTGGCCGAAATCCCCGAGGCGCCAATGATGCCCGCCGGCATGCCGGACATGGGCATGGAGTACTAACTCCAAGCAGCTCAACAGCGTCAACACCCAAACAGCCCCGACTCCTTGAGTCGGGGCTGTTTTGTGGTACCACACCAGGGCGTGTTCACATTAGCCATCTGCTTGGTAAGAATTCCGTCATTGCCGCGCTTGTCGCAGCCTGCCCCGCACTTGATGCGGGGGCAATCTCGCAGAATGTTGCACAGACTGTGGCGCTGAATGCAGCGAGATACCCGCGGCGGAGCGGAGACCTTTGAATTATTCGTCATACCCGCGCTTGCCGCGGGTATCTCGCTGAGGCCAGCACCAAAGTCGACGCTGGTGACACGTCCGTAGTTGCACAACGGCGTTACCAAGCGGAGCGAGATTCCCGCGCTGCGCGCAGGAATGACGGAGTGGTAGAGCAGGAAAGACGGAGTTGGTGGATTAGGCAAAGGCCTCCGGCGGAGCGCGGGTATGACGGGAAATCCTGGACTGAACCGCCCCGTGTGAACACACCTAGGTCGGGTTCGAACCGTCGCGTTGTGAAGAGCAGTTGCGGAGTCAGGGCAGCTGATCGAACGCTGGGTCCAGTTCAATCTGCTGGACCACCTTCAAATCCAGGTAGGTCACTGTGTGGGCGCTCAGGTCCACCCGATAGAGCAGATACACAAGTGGATCACTCGCTAGTTTCGCAAACCAGAGATCAGTGTCGACCGGATGACAAAACGGCAATTCTGTAGGCCGCTTCAGCATCCATTTGTCAAGGCCGATTCGCATTTCGTCCCACCTCGACACGTCGCCGATGACTTCTGCTACCCGGACAAGAAAGCGACTGTCCTCGACAATCTCGAACCCGCCTCCGGTGTCTGGATAGTCTAAGGTCACGAAGGGCGTTCCTTCTACTCGGAATATTGATCCACCATCTGTCGAGCGACCTCCTCATCGAATTGATCGATGGGATCGGAGCTCAACCACGCGGTCTCATATGGGATGTCTTCTCTGTCGTTGGCAAGAATCCAGCCGGGCTGAAGGTGGGAGAAATCAGAAACCTCTCGAGCGGTCTTTCCTTCGAAGAACTGGGCCACTGAGCGGACGATGTCCTGCTCGGCGGCGCTGAATTCCTCCGAATCGGGACCTTCCCCAATGACAACGATGCGCTTCTGAACGCCGTTGAAGTAGGGACGCTGCTCAATCTCCACACGTCGTTCTACAAGCAATTCATCACGTGCTGCAAGCAGCTGACGAGGAGCCGGTCCTTCGGGCAACCTGAAGTAGGTAGCCCCGGTCATGGACTTGCCCAAGACTCGGTAGGCCATGAAATCGGCGAAGTACAGAATCTTATTGAGTTTCACCGCTCCGAATGTTGGGTCGTCCACGCAAAGATCAGCAATGAAGACAACCAGCTCCTTGAAGCGATCCATATCGAACACAATTTGGCTCGTTGGTGACGATGCCGCCATGAGACTCTCTCCCTCTTCTCGTGGCGCTTTGTGCGCAGAGTCTACTGACATTCCACTGTAAACCTCTACGGAGTGCCTACCTCCTGGATTCTGCCGTCCAGCATGTGCGTTCTGACAGGAAACTGCTAGGGGCGCCCACCAGGGGCGCCCCTACGTCGAGATTGCCTTGGATCTCCGGTTTACTCGTCGGGCAGGGCGACGTAGCCGCCTTCTTCGTCGAAGCCGCTGGCTGAGACGCCGATCATGTCGATGTCCTCTTCGTCTTCGAGACCGAAGCCGAAGTCTCCCAGATCGTCGTCGTCGCCGTTGAAGACGCCGGCTGGGCTGGCGCCCGGCAGGCCGGCTGCCAGGGGCAGCGGTTCCGGCTTGGGCAGCGGCGGCACCTCGATCTTGGCTCGGGCCGGGATCATCTTGCCGATGATCACATTTTCCTTGAGACCCCTGAGCTGGTCGATCTGACCGGTGATCGCCGCCTCGGTCAGCACTCGCGTCGTCTCCTGGAAGGAGGCGGCGGAGAGCCAACTGTCTTGCGAGAGCGAGGCCTTGGTCACGCCCAGGAGCACCGGTTTGGCCGATGCCTGCAGCTTGCTCTCAGCCGAGAGCGCCCGGTTGCGCAGCTCGTACTTGTGACGGTCAACCAGTTCGCCGGCGAGCCATTCGTCCGATTCGCCCGGATCGTCGATTTCGACCTTGCGCAGCATCTGGCGCACGATCACCTCGATGTGCTTGTCATGGATGTCGACGCCCTGTGAGCGGTAGACATCCTGCACCTCGGTGACGAGGTAGCGGTGCACCGCGCCTTCTCCCAGAATGCGCAGCATGTCCTGCGGGTCGAGCGGGCCTTCGGTGAGCGGTTCGCCGGCCTCGACCTCATCGCCTTCGGCCACACGCAGACGTGCGGTCGCAGGCAGTTCGTACTCGCGGGTGTCGCTGGTCTCGTAGGAGATGGTCAGGATGCGCGAGCCGCGCTTGCGGCTGACGTGACCACCAACCCGGGCGCGAATCTGGCGCGCTTCCGGTTCTTCGTCTTCGTCGCCTGAGGCTGGCATGCGAGCGAGCAGATCGCCCGCTTCGACCTCTTCGCTGTCCTTGACCAGGACGCGGGTCTTGAGCGGAAGCTGGTACTCGTCGCGGTGGACTTCCTCGGCGGTCAGCCGCAAGCGTCGCAGCTCGCCGTCGGTGAGGACGTCAACGCGTCCGTCAATCTCGGCGATCAGCGCCTGGCCCTTTGGTGAGCGAGCTTCGAACAGCTCGACCACACGCGGCAGACCGGAGGTGATATCCGAGACGCCGGCGATACCGCCGGTGTGGAAGGTCCGCATCGTGAGCTGCGTGCCCGGCTCGCCGATGCTTTGGGCGGCAATGATCCCGACCGCGGCGCCGAGTTCGACCAGCTCGCCAGTGGCGAGCGACTGGCCGTAGCAGCGCTGGCAGAGACCGCTTTGCTCGCCGCAGATCATCGGTGAGCGCACGTGGAACGATTTGATGTCGTGAGTCATCACGAGATCCTCGACGGTCGGTTCGTCGAGCAGTTCGTTTGCGGCAAGCAGTTCCTCGGCGGGATTCTCCGGGTCGTAGACGGGCGCCGCGGTGTAGCGGCCCATCACACTTTCACGGAACTTGGTGATCACGCGCTCGTTGTCCTCGTCGCGGTCCTCGATCGTGATGCCCGGGATCATCTCGCCATCCGACACACAGTCGGGGACGCGGATGATGACGTCCTGGGAGACATCGATCAGGCGGCGGGTGAGGTACCCGGAGTCGGCGGTTCGCAGTGCCGTGTCGGCCAGACCCTTACGCGCGCCGTGAGTGGAGATGAAGTACTCGAGCACCGACAGGCCCTCGCGGAACGAGGAGCGAATCGGCAGCTCGATGATCCGACCGGAGGGGTCGGACATCAGACCGCGCAGACCGGCCATCTGGGTGACCTGGGCGAGGTTGCCCTTCGCACCGGAGGTGACCATCAGGCGCAGCGAGCCGGGCTCGTTGAGCTGCTCGTCGATCTTGTCCTTGACCTGTTGCGTCACGGTCTGCCAGACGTTGACGGTAGCGGTGTAGCGCTCGTCCTCGGTCATCAGACCGAGACCGTAGTCGTCGCGGATCGCTTCGACCTGCTTCTCAGCGTCCTGCAAGAAGCCAGTCTTGGCCTCGGGAGCGCGCAGTTCGTCGATCGCCATCGTCGTGCCCGACTGCGTGGCGTAGCGGAAGCCGATCGACTTAATCCGGTCGGCCATCAGCGCCGTCTCTTCCGGCCCGAGCAGCCGGTGACACATGGTGATCAGTTCCTTGAGCGACTTCTTGGCCAGCTCGTGGTTGATCTCCTCGAAGGGAATCGCGTCGGGGATCACCGTATCGAAGATCACCCGGCCCGGCGTGGTCTCGACCAGTTCGCTATTGGTGCGTGCCTCGTCGCGGACGACGATGCGCTCGTGCAGTCCGACGGCGTGCAGGTCGTACTGCAGGCGGACATCGGCGAACGAGGGGAAGGAGCGAATCTCTTCCGGCTCATCGTCCGTCTCAGGCGTCGTGTCGAAGCCCGGGGCGGCCTCGGGGCTGAGCGTCAGGTAGTAGCAACCGATCACCATGTCGAGCGTCGGCGCGACGGTCGGCTCGCCGTTGGACGGCAGCAGCAGGTTCTTGGTCGAAAGCATGACCTGGCGCGCTTCGGTCACCGACTCATGGCTGAGCGGTACGTGGACGGCCATCTGGTCGCCGTCGAAGTCGGCGTTGAAGGCCGAGCAGACGAGCGGGTGAATCTGGATCGCCGAGCCGTCGACGAGGACGGGCTCGAAGGCCTGGATACCAAGGCGGTGCAGGGTCGGCGCGCGGTTGAGCAGGACTGGTCGCTGCTTGACCACGCTCTCCAGCACTTCCCAGACATCCTCGTGGCCGCGCTCGACCATGCGCTTGGCCGACTTGATGTTGGCCGCTTTCTCTTCCTTGACCAGGGCGTACATCAGGAACGGTTTGAACAGCTCCAGCGCCATGCGCCGGGGCAGGCCGCACTGGTGCAGCTTGAGCTCGGGACCGACGACGATGACCGAGCGGCCCGCGTAGTCGACGCGCTTGCCCAGCAGGTTCTGACGGAAGCGACCCTGCTTGCCCTTGAGCATGTCGGAGAGCGACTTCAGCCGGTGGCTACCGGAGCCGGTGACTGGACGTCCGCGGCGGCCGTTGTCGATCAGCGAATCGACCGCCTCCTGCAGCATGCGCTTCTCGTTGCGGATGATGATCTCGGGCGCGCCGAGTTCGATCAGGCGCTTGAGCCGGTTATTGCGGTTGATCACGCGGCGGTAGAGGTCATTGAGGTCGGAGGTGGCGAAACGGCCACCGTCGAGCTGGACCATCGGTCGCAGGTCGGGCGGCAGCACCGGCAGCGCACGGAAGAACATCCACTGCGGCGAGTTGGTCGACTTGCGTAGGCCGTCGACGACCTTGAGCCGCTTCATTGCCTTCTTGCGACGCTGGCCGGCTTTGGTCTGCACTTCAACCTTGAGCTCCTCGGCGGTCGCATCGAGGTCCATGCGCGACACGAGTGCGAGGATCGCCTCGGCGCCCATCTCGCAACGCACGACGCCGGGGTAGCGCTCCATCAGCTCTTCGGCGCGTTGCTCGGGCAGGATGGCGGCGTCGAAGTTGCCGGTCGTGACCGGGTCAACGAGCGGGTCGAGGTCCTCGCGGATCCTCGTTTCCAGCTCTTCCTGCGCGCGCTGCTCAACGTTCTCGAGCTGCTCGCGGAGGCGCTCCTCCTGCTCGGCGACGTTTTCCGAGACCTGATTCTTGTCGGCCTCGGCGACCGCGTTGATCTGCGCGATCTCCTCGTCGCCAACTGCCTGGTGGCGAGCGACGGCGGCGGCCAACTGGACGTCGAGGTCGGGGCCCATCACCTCGGAGATGATCGGGTCGCCACGCTTGGCGAAGACGTCGTCACCCAGCTTGAGGTTGCGCCGCGCCTTCTTGCCATCGAACTCGGCAATCGTCTCGTGAATGGATGCGGCGTCGTCGCGCAGTCCCTTGACGATGGCGCGGATGCGTTCCTTGACCTCAGCGGTGTCCGCTTCGGTGCGCAGATCGATCTCGGCGAACAGTCGCTCACGCGCCTGGGTCAGTTTTTCCTGGGTCTCGACGAGCTTCTCGCGCAGGTCCTCGACCGCGTCCTCTGCGTCCATGCGCAGATACTCGATCGCCTTGCCCTTCTCGTCCTCATTGACGTGGGTGATGATGTACTGCGCGAAGTAGATGACCTTCTCGAGCTTGCGCGGCGAGAGGTCGAGCAGCAACGCGATCCGTCCGGGCGTGCCCTTGACGAACCAGATGTGCGAGACCGGCGCAGCCAACTCGACGTGGCCCATGCGCTCGCGTCGGACCTTGGAGCGGGTCACTTCGACGCCGCACTTGTCGCAGATCACACCCTTGTAGCGGACCCGCTTGAACTTGCCGCAGGCGCACTCGAAGTCCTTCTGCGGTCCGAAGATCTTCTCGCAGAAGAGGCCGTCCTTCTCCGGCTTCAGGGTGCGGTAGTTGATCGTTTCCGGCTTCAGGACCTCGCCGTAGGACCAGTCGCGAATCTTCTCCGGCGACGCCAGAGTGATCTGCATGGTCTCCGTGCTACGAGTCTCAAGCACTGGTCACATCCTCTCCTTCGAATCCGGACAGGTTCACACCCAGTTGCGGCATTTCGTCGCGGCTGGGGACTTCAAGCACCATGGCTTCATCTTCCTGGTTGCGGACCTCGACATGCAGGCCGAGGCTCTGCAGTTCGCGCAGCAGCACGCGGAACGATTCCGGCATAGCTGCGTCGACCACGGGCTCGCCCTTGACAATCGCCTCGTAGGCCTTGACCCGGCCGACGATGTCGTCGGACTTGACGGTCAACAGTTCCTGCAGAATGTTGGCGGCGCCGTAGGCTTCCAGCGCCCAGACTTCCATCTCGCCAAAGCGCTGACCACCGAACTGCGCCTTACCACCCAGCGGCTGCTGGGTGATCAGTGAGTAGGGGCCGGTCGAGCGGGCGTGGATCTTGTCCTCGACCATGTGTGAGAGCTTGAGCAGGTAGATGAAGCCGACGGTCACCGGCTGATCGATCAGTTCGCCCGAGCGGCCGTCGACCAGCCGCTGCTTGCCGAAGACGGGGCGTGCAACGCGCTGGTGGCGTTCGATGCGGGTCGCGTGCTCGGCCAGCGTGGCGTCGCTCCAGTTTCGTGCGGCGCGGGTCTCGCCGTGGTCGATCAGCCATTCGGCCAGCGCGATCCGGCTGGCGGCGCCGGTCGTTTCGCGATCGTTGCGGTCAAAGGCGGCGCGGATAGTCTCGTCTTCGTAACCGCGCTCGGTCAGCCAGGCCGCGGTCAACGGGTCAATCCCGGCTCCGAGCAGAGAAGCTTCGACGGCGCGGTCGGGCTCGGTGATCTCAACGTCCGTGTCAGCCACAGCGCCGACTGCGTCGCCGTGTTCGCTATCTGAGCCGCTCGTACCGTTGGTGCCGTTGGTGCCGTTGGTGCCGTTGGTGCCGTTGAGCGTACGAGTGCCATGTGCCTCGCGGACCAGCCAGGCACGAGCCAGGGCGTCCTGCAGCTCCTCTTCCGACGCGCCGTCGAAGACCGGCGTGATCGCGCGGAAGCCGAGTTGCGCGGCAGCCCAGCCGAGCTGGGTCTCGAGGATCTGCCCGAGGTTCATGCGTGAGGGCACACCGATCGGGGAGAGCACGACGTCGATCGGCGTGCCGTCCTCGAGGTGGGGCATGTCTTCGACCGGCAGGATGGTGGAAATCACACCCTTGTTGCCGTGCCGTCCGGCCATCTTGTCGCCGACCTGCAACTTGCGCCGCTCAGCGATGGTGACGCGGACCAGCTTCTGCATACCGGCCGGCAGTTCGTCCTCTTCGTCGCGGTTGAAGACGCGGACGTCGACGACCACGCCGCGCACGCCGTGTGAAACGCGCAACGAGGTGTCTTTGACCTCGCGCGCCTTCTCACCGAAGATCGCGCGCAGCAGTTTCTCTTCGGCGGTCAGCTCGGTCTCGCCCTTGGGCGTGATCTTGCCAACCAGGATGTCGCCGGGCCGGACCTCTGCGCCGATCCGGACGATGCCGTCGGCGTCGAGGTGAGCCAGTGACTCGTCGGCCACGTTGGGGATGTCGCGCGTAATCTCCTCGTTGCCGAGCTTGGTCTCGCGCGCGCCGACCTCATGCTTGGACATGTGAATCGAGGTGAACTTGTGGTTCTGCACGAGGCGCTCGGAGACGATCACCGCGTCCTCGAAGTTGTAGCCCTCCCAGGACATGAACGCGGCGAGCACGTTCTGACCCAGCGCCAGACGCCCCTGATCGGTGGAGGAGGAGTCGGCCAGCGGTTGGCCGGATGTAATCCGGTCGCCGGCCGAGACGATCGCGCGCTGGTTGATGCAGGTGCCCTGATTGGAACGCAGGAACTTGAGCAGCGAGTAGCTGTGCAACTGCTCGCCGCGCACCGGGTCGTCGTAGTGGACCACGATCGCTTCGGCGGTCACATGGCGGACCTCGCCATCGGCCTCGGCTGAGAGCACCTGGCCCGAGTCACGGGCGGCGGGCTGTTCCATGCCGGTGCCGACCAGCGGCGCCTCGGGCCGGACCAGCGGCACGGCCTGTCGCTGCATGTTGGCGCCCATCAGGGCGCGGTTGGCGTCGTCGTGCTCGAGGAATGGGATCAGCGATGCGGCGACCGAGACGATCTGCCGCGGCGACACATCCATATATTGGATGTCTGCCCGGGCAAACTCCTCGAAGCGACGGCCCAGACGACCCTCGACGCGGTCGTCAAGGAAATAGCCGCGCGCGTCGAGCCGAGCGTTGGCCTGGGCGATGACGGCGTCGGCCTCGTCGTCGGCGGTCAGTTCGACCACGTCGTCCGAGACATAGGGGCGAATCCGCACCGGAGCGTCGTTGGCGGCGTGAATCCGCTCGGCCAGCTCGACGGTCACTTCGTCGCCTTCGTCGGCGATCAGCTCACCGCCGTCTCCCTCGACCGGCTCAGCCAGTACGCGGCCGATCAGGTCGGGATGGTCGGGCTCGAGCTCGGATACGACGATCCGGTACGGCGTCTTGATGAAGCCGTAGTCGTTGAGGACGCCGTAGGTGGCGAGCGAGCCGATCAGGCCGATGTTGGGACCTTCCGGGGTCTCGATCGGACAGATGCGGCCGTAGTGGGAATAGTGCACATCGCGCACGTCGAACCCGGCCCGGTCGCGGCTCAGTCCGCCAGGGCCCAGCGCCGAGAGCCGACGCTTGTGCGTCAACTCGGCCAACGGGTTGGTCTGGTCCATGAACTGCGACAACTGGTGGCCGCCGAAGAATTCCTTGACCGCGGCCTGGACCGGTCGGATGTTGACCAGGGCCGAGGGCGCGGCCTGATCCGGGTCGATGATCGTCATCCGCTCCCGGATCACGCGCTCCATCCGCACCATGCCGATGCGGAACTGGTTCTGCAACTGCTCGCCGACGGCGCGGATGCGGCGGTTGCCGAGGTGGTCGATGTCGTCGTCGCTCTGGATGCCGTTGTTGATCGCCACCTGGGTGAAGACGATGGCCAGCAGATCGCGCATCCAGAGCGCTTGCTGACGTGGCTCGTCGGCGCTGCCGCGCTCGGTGTCGAGGCCGAGCCGGTCGCAGCGCGCGGTGATCGACTCGTGCATGGAGGTGAGTCGGGTATTGACCTTGTAGCGTCCGACGCGGCCGAGGTCATAGCGGCGCGGGTTGAAGAACTGGCCCTCGAGCATGGCGCGAGCGGCGTCAAGCGTGGGTGGGTCGCCCGGTCGGAGACGCTTGTAGACCTCGAGCATGGCCCATTCTTTGTTGCGCTCCTCAGGAGGGACGCCGGGCGCTTCCTTCTCGATGGTCGTGTTGAGGAACTGGTGCGCCGAGTCCTCCAGGTCGATGCCGTCCAGCATCGCCCGGATTCGCTCGTCGGTGCCCAGCTTCTGCTCGAGCTTCTTGCCGTGCTCGACGTCGCCGCCTTCGTAGAACTGCGGGTCATCGGAGTCGTCCAGGGCGCGCAGCAGCGTGGTCACGGCGATCTTGCGCTTGCGGTCGACCTTGACGGTCAACACATCGCGGTTGGAGGATTCGAACTCGAGCCAGGCCCCGCGCGAGGGGATCAGCTTGGCCGCGCACAGCGTGCGGCCCGAGGCTGAGTCAACCGAGGCGCCGAAGTAGACGCCCGGCGAGCGCACGAGCTGGGAGACGACGACGCGCTCGGCGCCGTTGATGATGAAGGTGCCGGTCTCGGTCATGTGCGGCAGGTGGCCGAAGTAGAGCCACTGCTGCTTGCTCTCACCGGTCTTCTTCGAAGTCAGGCCGACCTTGACTCGCAGTTCGCCCTGATACGTCTTGTCCTTCTGGCGGCACTCAAGCGGCGTCTCGTCGGGCGGAATGTACTCGTAGCCCGGTGTCCCGTCATCCTCGCCGTCATGCTGGAAGTAGAGTTGCATCCGGTTGCCGGTGAAATCCTCGATCGGCGACATCTCCTCGAGCAGGTCCTTGAGTCCCTCCTGGAGAAACCAGTCGTAAGAGTCACGCAGCAGCTTGATCAGATTGGGCAGCGGGTATGTTTCCGGCAGTCGCGAGTAATCGATAATCTCGCGCTGCTGCGCCTCGGTCAGCGCAGCGTCGATTTGCGGTCCAGTCTGGTCTCCGATTGGCGCCAACACCATCAGCGAACCTCCTCCACATGCTGGATACGTCTCCGCCGGTAGCGGAGTCAGTCAGACCGGCAGCACGAACCGTGCGGCGCTGGCGAAGTCAACTGTCGGATCTGCGGCCATCGGCCTGCGGCAGTCAACGAAGCCAGCGACAACGAAGCCAGCCAGGCTACGTTGTCAAGGCGCGCGCCCACGCCGATCCGGAGCGACCATTGACAGGCCGCCCATGACCGGTCAGCACGCGATTTGCGGTTGCAATTACGATCTGGGGCATAGGTTGAGACCTCAGCGTATGTCGTGGCCGATTGTGCGTCAATGCCAATCCGCCCCGTTGCGACGAGAATTGAGCGAACTGCCCAATGCTCCATGCCTGACCAACCCCGCTGGCTCGCCCGGATGGGCCCAAGCGGGACTGACGGTGGCGAAAGTTACACGGTACCGTGTATGCTTGGTTGGTTGCTGGTTAGTTGGTTGGTTGCTGTAGCGATTGGTTGGTCGGAACCGGATGGGTATCGCAGAAGACAGACGCCGCCGCGACGAGAGCTGGGACGCCGAACACGTGCGCCGGCTGCGCCAACATGCCGGCCTGAGCCAGCGCGAACTGGCAGAGGCATTGAACGCCCGCCAACAGACGATCTCCGAGTGGGAACGGGGCGCCTACGAACCACGCGGCACCGCGGCGCGGCTGCTGACCCGGGTCGCCGAAGATGTCGAATTTCCCTTCGAGGCCGGGGAACCCAGCGAACTCGGCGAGCCCGACAAGCCCAACATGCCCAATATTCAACGTGAGTCGGAGGCATCGTCAGAACCGAGCCACGCACGCGCCGATGGCGAGCATGACTGAGTCGGTCCGACATGACTGAGCCGATCCAAGGGACCGGGTCCGAACAGGATCTGCAGCGCCGCTGGGCCGAGTCGCACTGGCCGGCGCCGTTCCTGCACACCGGGCCAGACCAATTTGTCCGCGTGATTTCGCCGGGCCGCTGGAATCATGGTCCGGGACCGGACTTTCGCGGCGCGCAACTGCTCGACAGTAACGGCCGGGCACGGCGCGGCGATGTCGAGCTGCACCTGGAACCACGCGCCTGGCTGCAGCACGGCCATGACGACGACCCGGCCTACGCCCGTGTGCTGCTACACGTGGTCGAGCGCTCGGTCGAGCGCTCGGCGGGCCGAACCAACGCGAGCGATGCCCGGATTCCCGACGCCACCCGCTTGCCACCGGTATCGGCTGCGCCACCGGTCACCCTGGTTTCGGAACCCGCCGATGCGCTGCCATGCTCCGACATCGTCCAGCGGGCCGGAGTAGCGGCGGTCGAGGCGCGGTTGCAACGCATCGCGCTACGGCGCTTTCAACGCAAGGCGCGCGAGCTCCAGACGATGCCGGTGCCACCCGGTCCCGGCTCCGAGGCCGATCGGCGGGCCTGGCTGGCTGCGGTGCGCGCCCTGGGACAACCGCACAATGCCGAACTTGCCTGGCGCGCTGCCGGGCGAGCGCTCGATGGACGGCAACGCTGGCATGACGTCGAACTGCAGTTTGATGCGGCTGATCGCGCTGGCTGGCGTCGGGGACGGGGCGCACTGGGCACGCCGGCCGGGTTCATACTCGTGCTGACGACGCTGCTCGAGCGCTGGACGGTCGAGCCGCTGAGCCCATCGCTGGTCTTCGGACAGCTCAGCGCGCGCGGCCTGCGTGATGCGGTCGGCGAACTGCACATCGCCAAGCAACTGGGCCGCGTGCGCGCCACCCAACTGCTGGCCGATGCGGTCTATCCGCTGACCCTGGCCTGGTCTCGCTGGCAGGCGCTGCCGGGCGCTCGCTATCGGCGCACCGACGAACTGCGCGCCCGCCTGGACGGTGTGGATGGGCTGGATCGGCTGGATGACGGCTGCGCCATCCCCGGCGGTTGGCGACACCCGCACACTCAGGCCCTGCTGGAGCTCGAGCAGACGCGCTGCCGGCATTGGGCCTGCAGGATCTGTCCGCTGGCGGCAGTCGGGATCAGCTCACGAGCTGGCGGGCTCAGCTCACGAGCCGGCGGGCTCAGCTGACCAACCGGCGGGCTCAGCTCACGAGCCGGGCGAGAAGACCGCCGGTCCTGACGTGGAAAATACGTCGATATTGAGCGCTGCTTCGCTCCGCCGGTAGCAAGCGGCGGCGCCGATCATCGCGGCGTTGTCGGTGCAGAGTCGGGGCGGCGGCACGCGTACCGGCAAGCCGATCTCGTCGCAACGCTCGCGCAAGGCGTCACGCAGGGCGCCGTTGGCTGCGACGCCGCCGGCCACGATCACGCAGGCAGCTCCGCGTGCTTCGGCTGCTCGGGCGGTCTTCCGGGAGAGCACGTCGACAACCGACTCCTGGAAGCGCGCGGCCATTGCAGGCACATCGACCGGTTCACCGGCGCGTTCGGCCTGTCGTACGCGGTTGAGCACAGCCGTCTTGAGTCCGGAGAAGGAGAAGTCGTTCGTGCCCGGCAACCAGGCGCGGGGCAGTGGCTTGAGCGCTCCGATCGCTTCGGGCGAGGCATCTTTGGCTGCCCGTTCAATCTCTGGCCCGCCGGGGAAGGGCAGGCCGAGCAGGCGGCCGACCTTGTCGAACGCCTCTCCGGCGGCGTCGTCGCGAGTCTGACCGATGCGTTCGACGCGCTCGTGATCCTCCATCCAGAAGAGCTCGGTGTGGCCACCCGAGACGACCAGCGCCAGCAGTGGGAACGGCGGCGGCGCATCATCCCACTCGTCGCGCGATGGGCGCAACCAGTTGGCGTAGAGGTGACCAGCGATGTGATGCACCGGGATCAGCGGCAACCCGCGGGCCCAGGCAGCGGTCTTGGCGGCATTGACGCCGACCAGCAACGAACCACCCAATCCCGGACCCTGGGTCACGGCGATCGCATCCAGTTCGTCCCAACCCAATCCGGCCGATTCGAGTGTCGCCTGCATCACTGGGGCGAGGTTACGCAAATGCTCGCGTCCAGCCACTTCGGGCACCACGCCGCCGTAGCGAGCATGAATCCCCGCCTGCGAGGCCACCACCGAGGCCAGTACTTCGATCCCGTCTTCGATCACCGCTCCGGCGAATTCATCGCAGGAGGACTCCAACGCCAACACCCGGAATGTCATGATTCACCTCTCGGTCGCGCATATCAGTCGCGCGTATCAGTCGCGCATCCTCCGTCATGGCCGCGCTCCGGCGCGGCCATCTCGCTGCATCCTGGAAGGGCGATCGAACTCAACTCGGCGCAGGCCGGAATGACGCAGCCCTGGGCCAGACTATTACGACTCCGTCCGCGCGATCTACTACCGCTCGCTACTGCCGCTCGCTACTACCGCTCGGAGTCGTTGCTCACTCCTGACCGCCTGCCTGACCGCCGGGCAGCCGCCCAAAGAGGATCGAGTCGGGCAGCGCATAGATGATCTGGCCCGTCTGCTCATTGACCCAGGCGCCGCGCAGATCGGCCAGCTCGGCCGATTGAATCTGGCTGACGACTCCGCCATCTGGTCCGACGGCAATGATCCGGCCCTGACCGCGATCGACCACGTAGACCAGGCCCGACTGGGCGCCCAGCGATAGCGACGCAGGCGCCAGCAGCTCACGCTCCAGGTCGAGCGCGAGTGGTAGTTCTTCATCGGCGCTGTAGCGGCGCAGGCGTCCGTCGCTGGATGCGACCAGAAATTCGATCTCACCAGAAGCATTGACCGTGGCCGCGAACTCCTCGGCGTTGAGCAGGTCAGTGCGACCGACGGCTCGCGACGGCTCGCTTAGCTCCGAGCGCTCCACAGCGAACCGCCAGATCGCGCCGCCAGCCTGGTCGAGCAGGTAGACGCTGCCCGAGGTGGCGGCCACGGCGTCGACCGACCCAAGCAGGATCTGATCGGGAATCGGCACGAGCAGCACGCCCGAAGCCGTCCAGCGATAGAGCCTGGCGTGGGAATCCAGGATCCACAGCGCATCTTCCAGCGGCTGAACGTTCGAGTTGGCCGCGTCGCTCGCTCCGGACTGCGCCGTTGACTGCCAAGCGATTGAAATCGGCCGGCCCGCTCGGAGCTGGCTGCCCAGACCGAGCAGCTCGCCCTCGAGGAAGATCAACGTCACGGCGCCGTCTGCATTGACCGAGAACACGCGTCCGCCGGCGTCGTCGAGCACGAAGGCGCGGCCGCCCCCAAATCGGACGGAGCCCAACGCGATCGATGGACCGAAGCGGCTCAGATCGGCCACGACGGTCAGTGCGCCGGGCGACTGCACCAGATTCAGCTCGGCCAACACGGCTTCGATCTCTTCCTGCAACTGCAGCGCGTCTGGCGCGAGCGGATTGATCGCCAGCGCCGCCTCGACCTCGCTCCGGGCATCCAGGAGCGCCAGGCGTGAGGCCTCTGTCGTCGACGCCAGTTGCGAGGCAGCCAGGGCGTTGCGTGACCGTTCAACGCGGGAACGGAACTGGTCGTCTGCGGATTGCAGCAGGGACGGGCCCAGCAGCACGGCGGCGACGCCGGCGAGTAGCACCAGCATGCCGATCAGGACCAGGCCGGCGCGCCGTGCGGCGGCGCCGCGGACGCGCGGATCCCTGGTGCGAATCCGGGGACGCTCGACTGCCGGCTCGTCACGCCGTTCCAGCAACGAGGGAATGGCCTGACCCAGGTCCATGATCGGCCGGGTCAGCCGCGTCATCGGCGCGGGCCGGGCCGGATTCAAGGTCTCGATCTGCTGAATCTGGGGCGCGGCGAACGGGTTGACCGGCCATCCCACCACTTCAAGCTCAGCCAGTTCGACCTGTTCGGCCAGTCCAGATGGAGGCGCGGGCTCGAAGGCGAAGTTCCAGCGGCGGGCTTGCGAACCTGCTGGGGAACCCGCTTGCGAGCTCGCTTGCGGAGCATCGGACGGCTCAGGGTTGGCTCGAGTTTGCTCGATGTTCGCTGTCGGCGCGCTCATCCTCGCGCGGGATGATGGCTGGTCGTCGGCGGCATCGGGTTCGTCCGGCTTGAAAGTCTGGTCGGCTTCGGCAGGATCAGACGCGGCGGGATCGACCACGTCGGGCTCGACGTCATCCGCTTCAAACTCATCTGTCGGAGCATCCCGCTCCACATCCGGCGGCGGGGGCTGATCTGGGCTGTCTGAGCTGGCTGGGCTGTCTGGGCCGGAGAGGCTGACGACCAGTCCGGCCGCATCACGCAGATTGACCATCGAGGGATACAGATCGCGCAGCGTCTCATCGACGGCCAGGCGACTCAGCCGGACGCGCCGTTCGGCGTCGAGCAGCGATGCCGCATTCGAGGTTAGCAACAGCGCCCAGCCGTCGACGGCATCGGGGCCGGCGGCAAACTCCAGGTTGATCGGGTCTGATCCGCCAATCGCGGCGGCGACCGGATCAGTGCTCCGCGGCAGGTGCGAGTAGAGCGTGGTCGATCGCAAGCCGGCCAGACCGGCGTCGCCGGCGATCAGCCCCGCAGAGGGACCAGCTTGTCCCAACACGGCCACTCGATCCTCGCGCTGCATCAGGCAGGACAGGCCGTATATCGCATGCTCAGCCGGGAGGTGCTGACGATTCCAGGCGCGCAACTCTTCATGCGCGGTTTCGACGGCGAGCTTGAGCGCGCCGGTCAGCGACCGTGCGGCGGGATCAAACAGCTCGCCGATCCGGCGCACGAACTGATCCATGAACGCTTCGCCACCCTCGGCCGCTGGTTCAGCCAGGATCGAGAGGCGCACCATCCGTCCCAACTGATCCACGCGTTCGGCGAACCCCACTTGTGGCGCGTCCTCCACCGCCCGGCCCGCCACGATCCGCAGTTGTGAACTCCAGATCTCGTTCGGCTCAGTCATCCATTCGCCCCGTCGTTCGCCCTGTCGCTCGAGTTGTCGTTCGAGTCGTCGCTCGAATTGTCGTTCGAGTTGACCATCCCGCACGCACCCGCGTTATCGCTCTATCGTACCCACTCACCAGCGCTCGACCTGAGTGGCGGGCAGGCAAATCGCCGCCTCGCTCCGACATTGAGGCAGCATTGAGACGGCATGGGGGCGGCTGATGGTCAGCTCGCCTGTCACCTGCACGGCGGCTCGATCTGCAGGGCCTGCGTATACTCGTATTTCATCTACTTGAAATTCTTTGGCACCAGCCGGTCCTGCGAGTAGATCACACGAGCGAGAGCGATGTCCGATTCCGACCAGGCCGCTGCGACCCAGCGAACGGTTCGCAATCAGTTACGGCGGCGTCTGGCCGATGAGGCGCTGTCGGCGGCGGCGGATCAGGTGGAGGCGCTGTTGCACGAAGCAGCGCTGGAACTACGCCCGTTTCCTCCCTTTCCGGGGGCCTTCTTTACGATGGGCGTGGAAGTCGAACCCGACGGCGTGCAGGACAAGAACATCGGATGCGTGATCGTGACCGAAGAGGGTGCGCTGCGGGAGCTGCAACTGTCGTTCGACGACGAAGGACCGGCAGCCATACTCGGCGCGAACGACCCGGTTTCGATGCGCGATGAAACACTGGTTGAACTTGAAGGACTGTCCGCCCAGGATCGGCTCACGCTGGCCATCAACGGACTTGACGCGGTGAGCACGTTGCTCGAACAACAATCGGCCTGAGGGACGTAGCCGCCCTCCGGACGTCACCGCATAGCAGAGGAGCACCCCTTGCAAATCCTGGCCACCGTCTTGCGCGTCCTGTTGCCCTGGGCCGCGATCGTCTGGATTTACCGCGCGCTGCAGTCGCAGCAGCGTCTGGAGCGCGAGCTGACTGAAGAGCGCATCGATCACCTCGAGCTGCAGCTCAACAACGAGCGATCGCGACGCGAGCAGGCCGAGCTGATGGCCCGCCAGATTGCGCAGGCCACCGGATCGACGGGCGACGCGCCGATGGCCTCGGCACCCGCGGTTGCGCCTCCCGCGCCGCCTGCACCGACGCCTGCACGACCCGTCCCGGCTCCGGCAGCTCGCGCGCCTCAGCCACCGCCGGCTCCTCCTGCGCCGCCGACTCCGCCCGCTCCCGCCGCGGCACCGCCGCCACCTCCCGCTCCCGAACCACCCGCTGCCGCGCAGCCAGTTGCGGCTCCAGCTCCACCGCCTGCACCAGTACCTGCTCCTGCCGCGGCGCCTGCGGCTGCCCCAGCCGTCGCTCCGGCCGCGGCTCCAGCTATGGCCCCGGCACCAGCCGAACACGCTGCGCCGGCCGCAGATGCTGCGCCCACGATTCCCGCCGACCGCAGCGCGGCGTCGCATCTCGACGAGGGCAACGCCTACTTCGGAGCCGGCAACTACGACGCCGCCGTCAACCAGTACGCCCGCGCCATCGATCTCGACGCCAATTCGGCCGCCGCCTACTACAACCGGGCCAACGCGCTGGTCCGCCTGGACCGCACCGAAGAAGCAGCCAATGACTACGAGCGCGCGATCGAGCTCGCCCCGGACGACCCGGACATCTACGTCAACCGTGGTCTGCTGCGCCTGTTCGGCCGCGACTTCGACACCGCCGAGAGCGACTTCCGCCACGCGCTGCAGCTCAGGCCTGAGGACGGCGCGGCTCACACCAACCTGGGCCTGACATTGCTCTACGAGGATCGCGCTCAGGAGGCGCTGGAGTCGTTCCAGGCCGCCGTGCGGCTCGAGCCCGAGCAGCCGGGAGCGCACTATGGACTCGCCTCTGCCGCGGCCAAGATGGGCCAGGCCGACGACGCCGTCGTCGCGCTGCGCCAGGCGACCTCGCTCAACCCGCGCTACGCCGAAGCCGCCAAGACCGACGATCACTTCGACAGCCTGCGAGGCAATGAGAGCTTCGAAGCCCTCGTCAATCCGGGCGGCTAAGCCAGCTTTCTCTCATCCGGCGTTGCACGCCCAACGGAGACGTGCGCGCAGCTCTGGTTCCGGTCCCCTCTCCCCGTGGGAGAGGGTTAGGGTGAGGGCCGGGCCGGAGCAATGACGGCCTCCTGCCAGATAACAGGACTCCGGCACCCTTATCCCAGCCATCTCCCAGGGGAGACCTGTACGCAGTCTGGTCGAGACGACTTCGACCAGGTTGTAGGGGCGACCCTTGTGGTCGCCCGATCTGTAGGTTCTATCTGGTCAGCCTTACCATGCCCAGCGTGGGCGACCACAAGGGTCGCCCCTACAGGTGCTCAGAACGACCTGAGACGGTATTGCTTCAGGTCTGCGGGGGGGAGAGGGAATGACTTACTCATCTCGCTTAGCGGACTCATACAAGAGTCTCACCTGTGAGTGCACCCTAGGCGTTATCGAGGCAGAAGTTACTCCAACCTCACCAACCCCGAGCGGCCGCCGTCCTTTTCCCTCAGCCTGACGGCGTCGATCCTCATCCCCCGATCAACCGCCTTGGCCATGTCGTAGACCGTCAGCCCGGCGACGGAGACGGCGGTCAGCGCTTCCATCTCGACGCCCGTCTTGCCCGAGCACCTGACTTCAGCCCGGATGGCGACCGAGGGCGGTTCCTCGACCAGGCTGAGCTCGACCAGGACCTTGTTCAGCATCAACGGATGACAGAGCGGGATCAGCTCGTGGGTGCGCTTGGCCGCCATCACGCCGGCGATTTCGGCGGTGGTCAAGACGTCGCCCTTCTTGAGGGCGTTGTTGCGAATCAGCTCCAGCGTTTCGGGCTGCATCAGCACCCGACCCTCGGCCACGGCGCGACGCTCGGTCACATCCTTCTCGCCGACATCCACCATGCGCGCGCGACCTTGCGCGTCGATGTGGCTCAGCTCGGTCTGCCCGGGTGAGGCTGATTCATCCGCCAATGTGCGACATCTCCACGCGACCCATGCGCGGTAGGTCGTCGGTCATCGCCGCTCGCAGCTCCGAGTAGCGGTCTTCACGCACGGTCCAGATTCCGGCGATCCGGTGGAAGAGCTCCTCATCGCTAGCGCCCGAGCGCAACTGCGCCCGCAGGTCGTGCCCGACCGAGGCGAACAGGCAGGTATAGAGCGAACCCTCGGCTGACAGCCGAGCCCTGGTGCAGTCGCCGCAGAATGGTTCGGTGACCGATGTGATCACGCCAACCTCGCCCGAGCCATCGGTCCAACGCCAGCGCTTGGCGACCTCGCCCTGGTAGGCCGCCTCGACCGGCTCAAGACCTTCGACCTGTTCCAGCCGCTCGATGATTTCGCGGGCCGGCACGACTTCGTCCAACTTCCAGCCGTTCGTCGCGCCGACATCCATGTACTCGATGTAGCGGACGATGTGTCCCGTGCCACGGAAGTGGCGGGCCATGTCCACGATGCCTTCGTCGTTGACGCCCCGTTTGACGACTGCGTTGATCTTGATCGGTCCCAGGCCGGCCGCAGCCGCTGCATCGATGCCCTCGAGCACACGCTCGGGCGGGAACTCAACGCCGTTCATCTCCTTGCAGATCTCCGGATCGACCGAATCGAGGCTGACGGTGACTCTGTCGAGCCCGGCATCTTTCAGTTCATCCGCCATCGAGACGAGCCGCGACCCGTTCGTGGTCAGCGCGATGTCGACGTCCGTTAGCGAGTCTCGCAGCATGCGAATCAGCGTCGGCAATTCGGCCCTGACGGTCGGTTCGCCTCCGGTCAGACGCAGCTTGCGCAGACCCATCCGACCAAACACGTTGACCACCCGGACGATCTCTTCGAAGGTCAAGATGGCGTCCCGGGGCAGAAATTCGTATCCCGGACCAAAGATCTCCTTGGGCATGCAGTATGGGCAGCGGAAGTTGCAGCGATCGGTGACCGACACCCGCAGATCGGCAAAGCGACGACCCAGGCGGTCGACCGGTGGATCAGTTGCGTCGTTCATGTCGACTTGTCCAGCGTCTTGGACATCGCATCGAGCGCCCAGGCCGCGTTGGCCAGCGCGCGAGCGCGATGAGAGATCCGGTTCTTCTCGGCCACGTCCAGCTCCGCCATTCTCTGACCGTTGGGCAAGGCGAAGAGCGGGTCGTAACCGAAGCCGAGGTCGCCGCGCTCATCCATCGCGATCGATCCTTCCACCACACCCTCGCCCAGCCGCAGGTTGGTCGTATAGGGAAAGGCGAGCGCGATGACGCATCGAAATCGCGCGGCACGCCGCTCGGCAGGCACGTCGGCCAGTTCGCGCAGCATCTTCGCACGATTGGCCGCGTCGTCCGAGTCCTCACCAGCATACCGAGCGCTATACAGACCAGGAGCGCCATCAAGCGCATCCACCTCGATGCCGGAGTCGTCGGCCAGCGCCGGCAATCCCGCCGCGTTCGCATACGAGCGAGCTTTGCGTCCCGCATTCTCGGCGTACGTGTCGCCGTCCTCAACGACAGTGAAGTCCTTCAGCCCGACATCGGCAGGCGCAACCAGCTCCCACTCCGATTCGACATGAGCGTCGAACAGCGCGCGAAACTCGCGGATCTTTCCGGGATTGCCAGTGGCGATCAGCAGTCGGTGGGCCACGGATTGTTATCCCTAGCGCTTTCCCTGTAGGAGGAATTGAGCGTAAATCACCTGCATCCCGGTTCCGATCCCCTCTCCCCGTGGGAGAGGGTTAGGGTGAGGGCCAGGCTTGGGCGAAGGCTGACTCCCAGCGGATACTAGGACTCGGAGACCCTCACCCCAGCCCTCTCCCAGAGGGAGAGGGGGTCATTGCCTCGCCGCACTTGTCGCACTTGTCGCACTTGACGCACTTGACGCTAACCGACGTACTCGCCCTTGCGAGCTGCCGAGGTCAAACTCGCACGCTCCTGGAAGGCTGCCTGTGCCGCTGCGACGTTCTCGGGCTTGCCGCCCCAGACCGAGAGCGGCGTCGCCTGCAGTCCACGACCGTAGGAGAAGCTCAGCTCCCAGGGCGCTGAAGACGATTCGGCGGCGGCCTGATTGATCGCGTTCAGGTTGACCGTCGCTTCTTCATCCGACTGACCGCCGGAGAGGAAGACGCAGCCGGGCACCGATGCCGGAACTGTCTTGGCAAAGACCCGCAGCGTTTCTGAGGCAACCACTTCCGCTGGAGCGCGATGCTCAGCGCCCTTGCCCGAGAGCACCATGTTCGGCTTGAGGAGCGTGCCTTCGAGGTCGACATGTTGGATGTCCAACGCGGCGTACGTGGCGCGCAGCGCGGCCTCGGTCGCGGCGGCGCAGGCGGCAATATCGTGCGTGCCGTCCATCAGCACCTCAGGCTCGACGATTGGCACCAGCCCCGCCTCTTGCGACAGCGCCGCGAAACGGGCCAGCGCATGCGCGTTGACGTCGAGGCAGTACGCGGTCGGTCGATCTTCGGCAATGTCGATCACTGCGCGCCACTTGGTGAAGCGGGCGCCCTGCTCGCGATAGACCTCGAGCCGCTCGCGCATTCCGTCCAAACCCTCAGTCACCTTCTCATTCGGCGATCCGGCCAGATCTTTGGCGCCCTTATCCACCTTGACACCGGGAATCACGCCGTTGGAGGTCAGCACTTCCACGATCGAACGACCGTCCGACGCGTTCTGAGCCAGCGTCTCCTCAAACAGGATGACACCGGAGATCCAGTCCCCGATGCCCTCTGAGGTGAACAGCAACTGGCGCCAGTCACGGCGATTCGTCTCGGTCGACTCCAGGCCGATCGTGTCGAAGCGCCGCTTGATCGTCGGGCTCGACTCGTCCGCGGCCAAGATGCCGCGTCCCGGCGCGACCAATGCGCGCGCGGTTTCATGCAGTTCGTTCGTCATTCGTGATCGCCTCTCGGGTGCTCTGACTTCGGTGGCAGACCTCTGGGTCGCCTGCCAGCCCGATTTACTCGGCCAACTTCGCAACGACGCGTTCGACCACGTCGGCGTTGCCCACAATCAATGGCGTGCGCTGGTGCAGCAACTCGGGCTGCACATCGAGGATGCGCTGAACCCCCGTCGTGCCTGCGCCACCGGCCTGTTCGGCTACATAACAGAGTGGATTCGCCTCGTAGCCCAGCCGCAGCTTGCCGGCCGGCGACTTCACATCGCCCGGGTAGAGGAAGATGCCGCCCTTGAGCAGATCGCGATGGAAATCGGCGACCAGCGAACCCACATAACGCAGACCATACGCATCGCGCAGATCGGCCACGGCCGCCTGCATCTCGGGATGCCAGTTGCCCTGGTTGCCTTCATTCACCGAGTACGCCGCACACTTCGACGGAATTCGAATCTCGTTGTGCGAGTGCAGGAACTCGCCCGATTCCGGATCAAGCGTGAAACCGTCCACGCGACCCTCGGTCGCGACGACGAGCACCGTCGACGAGCCGTAGACGACGTAGACCGCGCCGCACTGTTCGCGTCCCGGTCGTAGCAGAGTCGCTTCGGTGACGGGCGCATCGTCGGCGCGCTTGTAGATCGCGAAGATCGAACCGATCGTCACCGCAACATCGATGTTTGACGAACCATCAACCGGATCGAACAACGCGATGTAGGGATGGTCGGCCGCATCGGAGACAAACACGGCTTCCTCTAGCTCCTCACAGGCCAGCGCGGCGACGGCGCCGCAATCACGCAGGGAGGAGACGAAGGCGTCGGTGCCGGCGGCATCGAGCACCTGCACGATCTCGCCCTGCACGTTCATTTCTCCGGTGTCGCCCAGTACGCCGGCCAAGGCGGCGCGACGTGTGAGTCCATCGACGCGTTTGGCGCCGTCCGCGATGGCGCCGACGACGGTCAGAAAGCCGTCACCGACCAACTCAGCCGGCGCCGTTTCTGTGATTACGTCTGCCAGGGTTTGCACTGCGTTGCCCGCGTCCGCCATGGAGATCCCGCCGTTCTGCGTTGCTGCACCGCGGTTGTTCCGCAGTGGCCGCGCAGTTTTACTGTTGGGCGGATCGTCGCAGCCCGCACGCGCCTGATCAAGTACCTGATCAAGCACCGGGTCAAGTAGCGGGTCCAGTAGCGGGGGACTACCACTCGACTGAGTGGCGTACGATGAAACAACCACGCTCGGAATCGAGGTGCTGCTCGCAGATTCGGTGTCCGTCTTGCCGGCCTGCGATCCGGACCACGAGCCCGACTACGATGCCCGACCAAGATGCCATGAAGCGGATCAACGAGCGAGCACATGTCGTCAACTGCCAGCAGCGGTGAACCACTGTCAACTTACGGCGACGCAGTCGACTGGCTGATGTCGTTCGCCGACTTTGAGCGCGGATCGGGGCCGCGGCGGGCCATGGGCGATTTCGCGCTCGACCGAATCCGATCGATCCTGCGCCGCCTGGGCGATCCTCAGCACGGCCGGATCACGATTCATATCGCCGGCAGCAAGGGCAAAGGTTCGACCGCCGCGATGATCGAGTCGGTGCTGCGCGCCGCAGGATTCCGCACCGGTCTGTTCACCAGCCCACACTTGCACGACTTTACCGAGCGCATCCGCATCCTCGGCGCACCGCTACCGGACTTTGAATTCGCCCGTCTCTGTGAGCAACTGCGTCATGCGATCGAGGCCGAACAGGCCGAAGATCCTGGCCACATCAGCACGTTTGAGATCCTCACCGCGCTCAGCTTTCACGCCTTCCACGCGAACGATGTCGATGTACAGATCGTCGAGGTCGGCCTGGGCGGGCGGCTCGATTGCACCAACGTGTTCTCGCGCACCGACGCGGCCGTGATCACCTCGCTCTCGCACGAACACACCGACATCCTGGGAGACAAGATCACGCAGATCGCATCGGAGAAGGCCGGCATCATCAGTGCGGCCTGCCAGAACGTGATCCTCGCGCCACAGCGCTACGCCGAGGCAGCGGATGTGGTCCGCAACGCAGCTGACGACGTACCCGTGCCGCTGATCGACGTGGGTGTCGACTACCGCTCCGAGTCTGCCGGCGTCGAGTCCTGGGGGCAATGGTTCCGCATCGGCCGGCGCAAACCGAGGCCAGGCGAGCAGCCGCGCGCGATGCACCTGCTGCCGCTGCTGGGTCGTCACCAGATTGACAATGCGCTGACCGCGATCGCCACGATTGACGCGCTCAATGCGTCAGGCACGGTCGCGGTCCCATCCGAAGCGCTGCACAAAGGTCTCGCCACCGTCGCCTGGCCGGCACGGCTTGAGTCGTTTGAGCTTCCCGACACATTGGCCTCGAACGATCCCGGCGGTGCGCCCACCGTCGTGATCGACGGCGCTCACAATGCCGAGTCGGTGCAGCGAGCGCTCGACGCTTGCCGTGAGTATTTCCCACACAACCAGCTCCATGTGATCTTCGGCGTCCTCGGCGACAAGGCGCTGCAAGACATGGCCAACATCATCCAGACGCGCAGCGATCGCGTGTACGCGACCACCTCCGATCATCCTCGGGCTCGTCCACCACAACAGGTCGCCGAGGCATTTGCCGATTCCGATTGGGACGGCGAGATCGTCGTGCTCGACGAGCCCCACGCCGCGCTCAGCGCTGCCGGTCAGTCGGCGCATGCCGATGACGTCATCCTGGTGCTCGGATCGCTCTCCCTCGCCGCCGACGCGCGACGCGTTCTGAGCGCCCCGCTGGAGACACACATCGTCCGCCGAGCCGAGGATCCCACCCTATGACCGCATCAGAGACCGCCCCAGACCGATCCGCGAGAACCCGAGTGGTCGTCAGCGGCATGGGCGCGGTCTCTCCGTACGGACCCGGCGTCGATCTGATGTGGAACAATCTGCTCGCCGGCGAAAGCGCGATCAAGCCGATTGAGAACTTCGACGTCTCAGGATTCAGTTGCACGATCGGCGGCGAGATTCGCGACTTCGATGCGCGCGACTTCATCGAACGCAAGTCGGCTCGCCGCATGGCCCGCTTTACACAACTCGCCGTCGCTGCCGCGCGCGAAGCGATCGAGGACGCGCAGCTCGACCTCGACACGCTTGACCGCAGCCGGATCGGCGTCGTGCTCGGCAATGGCGCCGGCGGTTACCCCGAAATCCAGGCGGCCGCGAGCAAGTTGTTCGACCGTGGAGGGATGCGGCTCGATCCGCTCTTCCTGCCCAAAGTGCTACCCAATATGGCCGCTGCCAATATCGCGATGCAGTTCGGACTACTGGGCTACAACACGACCGTCGTCACCGCCTGCGCCGCCGGAACCCAGGCACTCGGCGACGCCGCCAACGTGATTCGAAACGGACAGGCCGACATCGTCATTTCCGGTGGTACCGAAGCCGGATTCTGTCAGCTCGGCCTCGGCGGCTTCGCCGTCATGCGCGCCCTGTCAGGGCGAAACGAGGAACCGACTGCCGCATCACGCCCCTTCGACGCCGACCGCGACGGATTCGTCCCTGGTGAGGGCGCAGGCATCATCATCCTCGAGTCTGAGGAATCTGCCCGGCGTCGCGGCGTCGATTACGCCGTCGAACTGGCCGGCTTCGGCTCTTCAGCCGACGCTCACCACCTGGTCATGCCGGACGCCGACGGCGCTGGACCGATCCGCGCGATCAATTGGGCCCTGGAAGACGCCGGCATCGAGCCGGCAGCCATCGACTACGTCAACGCGCACGGCACGTCGACGCCGCTCAACGACGCATCCGAAACCCGAGCTCTCAAGATCGCCATGGGCGACGCGGCACACCACACGCCGATTTCGTCGACCAAGTCAATGATCGGTCACCTCTTCGGCGGCGCGGGCGGACTCGAGTCGATCGCAGCGATCAAATCAATCACGGACGGCAAGCTGCACCCGACGATCAACTACACCACGCCGGACCCCGACTGTGACCTCGATTACGTCCCCAATCAGGCCCGCAACGTCGAGGTCAATGCGGTGCTCAAGAACTCGTTTGGTTTCGGTGGCCAGAATGCCTGCCTGCTCTTCCGCCGAGTCAACTAACCGCCTGCGTCCGCTCAGGTGGACAGGTTGGCTGCTCTGCCTTGTCGTCACGCTCGGAGCGACGCTGGCCTGCTCCAACGACCAACCACCCGCGATCTGTCCCAGCGCCGAGGAGCAGGTCCGCTTCGGCTTCTATGACGCCTATCCCCCGGTCAGCTCGCTGGATCACTCGGCCGGCACAGGCGGGCACGTCGGCTATGAGGCCGATCTCCTGAACGCCATCGAGCAGATGCGTGACACGAACCTGCGCTTCGAACGATCGCCGGTCTCCGAGTGGACCGGCATTTGGCTGCAACCAGCCAGTGGAACGTTCGACATGGTCGGAGGCGGCATCTCGATCCTCGAGACGCGCACGCGCCAAGCCGATGGCCGCGTCGTTGTCGCCTTCAGCGACGGTCACATCGACTTCCGTTCCGTGCTGTTGATTCGCCAGGCAGATGCCTCAAGAATCGAAACCCCGGCTGATCTCAGCGCCGGCGATCGGGTAGGCGTCTACCCCGATACGACGTCAGAGTCGTGGCTGCTGCGGGAACTCGGCATTGTCGAAGCAGACGGCGTCCTGCGAGCGGGAACCAGGGTGGCGTTGCCCGCCGGTGTCGTCGAGGCGGACGGCAGCGACCGTTTCATTGTTGCGCCAGGTAGCTCGTCTCCGGCACTCACCGGTCGGCGCGCGATCATGCCGGCCCATGATGGGCCCGAATTGATCTATCTGGACGATGTTCCTGGGAACAATGTCCAAATGCTGGAGAATGACGACCTCGACGCGATCGCCGACGACGCCATCGCCGCGCAATCGTGGGTGCAACAGAGTGGCGGCAGCCTCGCGGTCACGGCGTTGGGCGCTGATCGGTCCCGAGGCGGGTTTGCGATCGCCGTCGAGGATCACCGACTCATCTGCCTCAACGACCGCATCCGCTGGCTCACCGACAACGGGCAGATCGAGTTTGCCGAATGGTTGGCGGACTCGCAGGTCTTCAGCAGACGTGCCGCGCTCTGGAATCGTGACTGACGACTGGGTACGTCGATGCGATCCGTCCGGTGACGGCCACAGAGGCGACCTTGGCGTTCGGCTACTAGCCGCTGGAGAAGGCCGGGCGATATCGCTCAGGCAGCATCTGGTCGAGCACTCGTTCGAGCGCCATCGTATGCGAGCAGGTCTTTGCGTCCTGGAAGAAGTGACAGTCGCAATTCCAGCCATCCGAGCCGAGCTCGGCCGTGTGCGTCGTCGAGTCGCCGCGTACGTCGCAGCGCAGTGACAGCACTTGGAATCGCTCCAGCTCTTCCGCGTAGATCCGCGCCTTCTCAATCTTCGAGATGAGGCTGCTCTGCATCGCTCAACTCCCTCGAATGCTCGCCGCTGGGCAGGCAATGGTACACCCGAATGTTACAACTCCGTCATCGCCAACCGCCGATATCGTGGGCCATCCTTCAACAGTGTCGACTCGACCAACGCCACGCGCTCGACAACTGATTCGATACTCAGCGCCGTCGCGGCGTCAACGGCCGCCTGAATCGATGCGAGCTGAGGCTTCGTTGCCTGGCGGCGCACGCGTCCCAGGGTCAGGTGTGGTCGGTAGCGCCCGGACTCCGCCTCGAACTGGGCGACTGCCAACGCTGCATCGAGTTGCGTTCGAACGGCACGGAGTTTCTCCAGCCCGTCATCTTCTGCGAGCCCGACCCAGATGACGCGCGGCCGGCGTCCGCCGAACGCACCGACCCTGTCCAGACGGACTCGTAGGCGACCGCTGCCTTCGAGACTCGTCATCGCCTCCATGACACGAACCAGTCCTGCTTCCTCCACGTCGCCCAAGAAGCGAAGGGTGAGATGCATCGCATCACGCTTGACCCAACGTATGGCCGACTCGGGAAACGATGCCTCACGTCTCATCCGCTCGCCAACCTGCCAGGCGGTGTCCAGGACGGCGTCGTCCATCACCGCTTCAATGAATATCCTCGCCAATGGGCTCCTCCTGCCTGGATGCTGACGCGACTCACAACGAGACTCACGTTGCTTACACATTGCTATCAGCAATCTCGATCCGCCACTAGCATGATTGTGCGCTCCAGAAGTGCCTAGCTGCCAGTGAAATCCAGAGCGATATGACCACTTCCACCGCGTCGGCTGCCGATACCGACGCCCTGCTTGATGTCTGCAAACGGATCCGACGGCACATCGTGGAGATGACCCACGCCGCGCAGTCGGGCCATCCCGGGGGATCGCTGTCCTCGACCGAGATCTTCGCCGCGCTCTACTTTGGCGGCGTGGCCCGGCACGACCCGGACAACCCACAGTGGGATCGCCGCGACCGGGTGATTTTGAGCAAGGGACACGCGACCCCGGTCGTCTACGCCACGCTGGCCGAGGCCGGCTATTTCAGCACAGAGCTGATCCCCACCTTCCGCTCGCTCGGCACACAGCTACAGGGACACGTGGTGCGCAACAAGCCCGCCGGCGTCGAAATGTCGGGGGGTGCGCTGGGTATGGGGCTCTCGTTCGCCGTCGGGATCGCGCTCGGACACGAGCTCGACAGCCTCGACGACGATGAAGGGCAAATCTTCGTGGTTGTCGGCGACGGAGAACTGAACGAGGGTCAGAACTGGGAGGCGATCATGTCAGCTTCGCACTTCGGCCTGCATCGGATTACCGCCGTCCTCGACCGCAACCATTTCCAGAACGACGGCCCCGGCGACGAGATCATGCGCATCGATCCGGTCGGCGACAAATGGTCCGCTTTTGGCTGGGGCGTGCAGCACGTCGACGGTCACGATGTCACCGCAGTACGCGACGCACTACTCACCGCTCGCGCCCGAATCGACGCGCCGCAGGTCGTGATCTGCGAAACGGTCAAGGGACGCGGCGTCTCATTCATGGCCAGCAATCCCGGCGCCTGGCACGGCAAAGGACCCTCAGACGAACAATTGGCACAGGCGCTGGACGAGATCGAGGCGGGCCTCTCATGACCACGACCTCCGCACCACCAGCCGCAACACGCGAGGCATACGGGCCAGCTCTGGTCAAACTGGCGGAATCCGGCCACGACATCGTCGCGCTGGACGCCGACCTCTCCGCTTCAACGGGTGGCAACAAACTCGCTGCATCGTTCCCGGAGCGATGGTTCACCGTCGGCGCGGCCGAGGCCAACCTGATCAGCATCGCGGCGGGTCTCGCCTCGACCGGCAAGACCGTCTACGCCGCGTCGTTCGCAGTGTTTATGCCCGGTCACTGTTTCGACCAGATTCGCGTGCAGATCGCTCAACAACGCATGAACGTCAAGCTGATCGCCTCTCACGGAGGCATCTCAGTCGGCGAGGACGGTGCATCAGCGCAGGCCATCGAAGATCTCGCCCTGATGACCTCGCTGCCGGGGATGAACGTCGTCGTGCCCTCAGACGCGGTCGAAGCCGACGCCATGATTCGCAGCGCCGCCGAGGACCATGATCCCTGGTACATCCGCCTCGGCCGCCCCAAACTGCCGATCGTCTACAACGATGGTCCGTCATTCAGGCTGGGTCAGGCCGATCAGCTCCGCGACGGTACGGATGTCACCTTGATCGCCTGCGGTCTGATGCTGGAACCGTCCCTCCGAGCCGCAGATTCGTTGGCCCAGGCAGGCATTTCCGCGCGAGTGCTCAACATGGCAACGATCAAACCGCTCGACGAGGCAGCCATCGTCCGCGCCGCGGAAGACACTGGCGCCATCGTCTGCGCCGAAGAGCACAACGTCATCGGTGGCCTCGGCTCTGCTGTCGCCAGGACCCTCGCGCTGCACTGCCCGACGCCCATGGAACAGGTCGGCATCAACGACACGTTCGGTCAGTCGGGTCCATGGACGGCATTGCTGAACGAGTACGGCCTGACCTCTGAGTCGGTCGTCGAAGCGGCAACACGGGCCATCGCTCGGAAGTAGCGGGAAGTAGCGACGTCGCCTAGCGGTTCAGTCGGCTGCCACAGTCCCTGAATCCGCCCCTAAGTCCGCTTGGCCACGCTCAGTCAATTCCGCTTGAGCACGTTCCATGAGTGCGTTGCGCATGATCTCGAAGATCTCAGATGAGGCTCCGAAGGCCTTAGATAGTGTCGCGATCTCGTCACCAGTGAAATGGACAGTTAACCCCATCCTGCCCGAAGGTTCCCAATCGTCTTCGGCTTCGGATTCCTCAAACTCCCACAGCCCATTCGGCTTGTAGGAGGCAATCTCGGCCTCCACCTCTGCTCGTACACGCGGATCGAGCGATTCCAGCCACTCCTGATGCTTCGACCCTGTGCCTGCACTCATGATTGTTGATTGTATAGTTTCTCTTCATCCGCAGTTGCGACCCAGCCAGTCACTACCTTTGACTCACCATCGGCGTTTGGGGCTTCAAGGACAAAAGTGACGATGTCCTTCTTTGTTCCTCGCCCGATCATGATCCAGCGCCCCGGCCGGATTCCTGACCCCTCTTCAGTCGGCCGCTCTTGGGAAGGTTGCCAGTGCAACACAGGGCCATGCTCGATAGCGAACTCGGCGTCCTCAAGTTCGATACCTCGTTGCGCCAGCTTCCATCGCGAGTCGTCGCTGATCCGAAGAGAACGCGGTCTGGGTCGCCTGCGCATCGCTCATCCTTCAAGCCACCCAGCCACTGCATACAAGTCCTCACACCAGACGACGTCGCCGTTGAGACTTGGCGGTCTTGGCCGATCGTCTTCCTCGACCAGCACTGCCTGCATCCCAGCTGCGAGCGCACCCTCGACATCCGACTGAATGTTGTTGCCGATGTGTACGCAATCGCTCGGAGCCACGCCGAGGTCCGCAGCGGCATGCTCGAAGATGCCCGGCTCCGGCTTCCACACGCCCACCTCGCCCGAGATGTAGATGCCGTCGAATCGGCCTTCAAGGCCAGCGCCGCGGATCTTCTCTCGCTGCATCGCTCCGTCGTTGAAGTTGGTGATCAGCCCGATCGGACCGTGTGCCCGCGCTGCGGAGAGCACTTCCTGCCAACCGTCGATGGCGGTTGCCCGGTCGCCGCGTTCTTCGCGATACACCCGGTTCAGCTCCCGGAACTCATCCTCACCGACCGTCACACCGCTGACCGCCAGGCTTCGCTTCATCCACTCCTCCGCGTGCAGCCAGAGCGGCCACTGCCAGTCGTTGTCCTCCATGATCCCGCCGATCACCATCTCGACGGTGTCGGCGAAGGCGGAGGCCGGCTTCTCGTAGAGTCCGAGTTCGATCAGTTTGACCCCGACCGCCGTACGAGCTTCGCGCACACCAGTGCGTTCGCTGACCAGAGTGCCGTCGAGATCGAAGAAGACAGCCGCGAAGCGCCCGCTACCACTTCTGGTTTGCCCGCTCACTCCTCGGCCCCATCTTCGTCCAGGTCTTCTCCCAAGTCTTCTTCCAGCTCGTCCTGGTAGATCTCCAGCGGCCAGATCGGCCAGTCCAGGAATTGCTCCGGCGGATCTTCGGTCGCGCCCTCGGGATGCTCCACGTCCGGTTCGTGGTCGGGCACATACGTCTGCATCGGCCTGGCCGCGAACTCGATGCCTTCTTCGTGCGTGACCACGTTGGACAGTGAGTAGCCAATCCAGGCCAGACAACGACACTCGAGACGGAACGAGACAGCGAAGCGACGCCGCATCAGCGCTTCTTCGCGGATGAAGTCGTGAAACTCCTCGATTTCCTCCGGCGGCAACATCACATCGACGTGCCCCTCGAAGAGTTGTTGCAGCGCATCCGCCGATTCAGCCTCAGTCTGACCCTCGTCCACAGCAACATCTTCGTCAGTCATGGGCCCCTCCATCTTCTTGTGAGTACACGCCGACTTCCTGGCCACGCCAGACAGTCACGATCAAGTCTTCTCGCAATGGGTCGGCCGTGAGCGCCCAGCGGTCGTCGACATCGGCGATCACGTCCTGGATATCTTCCTCAGCCCAGGATTCCGGCACGCAGAGCGTGGCGTAGACCAGGGGCGCGGCGAAGTGCAGGTCGATCCGGCCGCGCGAACCGGCTTCGTTTTCGACGACGTAGCACTCGGAGTGCGCCGTCCGACTTTCGCGTTCGTAGTGAAACATCAGCCCGGCGCCTCATTCCCTTAGAGCACGTGATACAAGAGCAGATGCTCGCCCAGGACATCGTTGGCGAAGTCGTTCTCGACATCACGCCAGACGGAATGGATATGGTTGGCGCCGTTCTGGCGATTGTCGAATTCGACCAGGAAATTGCCGCCGTGGATCCGATAGTAGTGCGGCGCTCCGTTCTGGACCGGTCCGGCCCAGGCAAAGTGCATACCGTCCCTGCCAGCGGCTGCGATTCGTGCGTGCCGGTCGTTGGCCAGGTCGGACGGCGCCTGGTCGACGTAGACGTCAATCAGCCGATCCAGGAGTGCTCGCTGATCGTCGTCCATCTCCGCGGCCGACAGACCCTGGTAGGCGGGCATCACGGCGCGCGAGGCATTGAAGGTGAGAATGTCCCACGGCGCTTCGGCATAGATCACCGCGCGTTCCACCTGCTCGGCGTCCAGCGCGCCCATCAGGTCGAATGCGAGGTCCTCACGCTGGTCCAGGATGCGCAAACCCGCCTGTGGCCCCTTGCGGACCTCTGCCGGATTCGTCCCGAAAAAAAACGGCGTCAGGGAGAGCAGGCCATCGCCCCAGAGCGAAAAGTTGAGCGAGATGTGGTGCCCTTCGACGCGCCATCCCCAGGGCGACTCGTCGCTCGCGGGGTCGCCGAAGATGGTCCAGTAGTACAGCTCAGGGTCGCGACGGAACGACCGGCGACCGGCGTCACGTTCTAGCTCGCCGAGGATGACTTCCAGGTCGATGATGCCTTCGGCTTGCTCGTAGGCGCGATCACTCAGGCTGGCCTTCATCAACGTCATTGCGAGCGAGCGCTGCGACTCAGTCATGTCGCGCAGCGGCAGTCCATGACGATTCGTGGGCGGGTAATACCAGAAGATGCGCTCGCCATCCATGTAGTCATAGACGGCCGTGTGGCGCTGGTCCTCAGTGAGGCTGTTGGCGAAATCGATGGCGGCTGCGCGCATCTCGGCGCCGGCAAGTGTGGGGGTTGGCAGGTCGGGCATGGTTTGTTCCTTCTCCGACTACAGCCTAGACAGGCCGCAATAGGCGAGTCTCCCTACACCGGCCGAATGTGTCCGTCGCCGCGAATGATCCATTTGTAGGAGGTCAACTCACGCAGGCCCATCGGTCCACGAGCGTGAAGTTTGCCGGTCGAAATCCCCACCTCCGCACCGAGACCGAACTGGCCGCCGTCGGTGAACTGCGTCGAGGCATTGACATAGACGGCGGCAGCATCGACCTCGCGTAGGAAACGCTGACCCAGCGCTTCATCTGCCGTGATTACGGCTTCCGAGTGACCGCTGCCATGCTCCGCGATGTGCGCCAGCGCCGCATCCGCATCGTCGACCACACCGACCGCAGCGGTCAGCGAGAGGAACTCGGTGTCGAAATCGTCAGAACCGGCCGGGTGGACGTTGGCAGAGGTCGCGGAGAGCAGCTCGCGGGCGCGATCGTCCGCGCGCAGTTCGACTGGCGTTGGCCCGTTACCAGCCCAGCGACGTCCCAGCTCGGACAAGAATTGCGGCGCCACCGATTCATGCACCAGCATCACGTCGAGCGCGTTGCAAATGCTGACTCGTCGTCGCTTGGCGTTGTCGACGACCTCAATGGCCATGGCCAGGTCGGCGGCAGAGTCGATATAGGTGTGACAAATCCCCACGCCTCCCGCGACCACTGCCATGGAGGCTTCCTTGCGCACCCGGTTGATCAACGCCTGTCCACCGCGCGGGACCATCAGGTCGATCAGGTCGTCCATCGCCAACAGCTCACCGACCAGCGCGCGATCGGTGCTGCGCACTAGTTGAATCGCCTCGGCGGGAAGTCCATTGTCCGACAGTGCGTCGCGCAGCGCTTCGGCGAGGATTCGGTTGGAGCGCAGCGCCTCACGACCACCGCGCAGCACGGATGCGTTGCCCGACTTGAGGCAGATCGCGCCGATGTCGATCGTCACGTTCGGACGCGACTCATAGACAGAGGCAATCACGCCCAGCGGCACGCGGACACGCTCGATCTCGAGACCGGAGTCGGTCGTCGTCGAATCAATCGTCTCGCCAACCGGATCGTCGAGCAGCGCCAGGTCCTCCAGCGACGTGGCAAGCCTAGAAACACGCTCAGGCGTCAACTTGAGCCGGTCGATCATCGCTTCGCTCAGATGACCGCTGGCCTCGGCGACATCCTCGGTGTTGGCAGCGACGATCTGATCAGAACGCTCACGCAGCAGCGCTGCTGCCCGATGCAAGACGGCATCCTTCTGCTCACGCGTCGCCCAGCCGAGCGCCGGCGACGCGCTCTTGGCCGCCGCAACCTGCCGCCTCAACTCCGTCGACGCATCGACTGCCTGAGTCGTCGCCATCTTGTGTTTCCCGTTCGCTATATTGCTCGCCCGACCATGCCAGACCATGCCTGACCACGATCGTAGACGCCAGTGACGCTCAACGCCGTCGTCGACGGTCGGGAGGTTTGGGCGGATCGCCGCTACCGATAAAGCTGTATTCATCCGAGGTCACGCCGAGCCGCTCCTCGAAGCCATCGACCACATCAATCCGGGCGCCATCGCCGTCTTCCCCACGTGGCCGCAGTCGGTAGACCCCGCCCAGCGAGTGCTCGGGGTTGGACAGCGAAGAGATTTTGCCGCGCCATGAACGCTCGCGCACATCGCCAACCCGGGTGGTCTCAATGTCCACAATCGCAAAGCACTCCGTCAGCACCGAGCCACGGGCCGTCAAGATCTCAGCCTTGAATTGCTGTCGACGCCGCATCGTGCTCATGACCAACCTCCCGCTGAATGCAGAGTAAAGCGTGCCCCGATAACCCTCCTGCGCTCACACGCCGACCGACGATGCCGCCCCATGAGACTGTCTCAAAAGTCCCATCGGGTGGTTAAATCCCAGTCCCCGCCTCGCGCGGGGACCCGCTCGGGCGGCACGGAGCATCTGGTGGTGGAGCCTTGTGGAGGGAAGGGGCAGGTCCCCGCGTGAAGCGGGGACTGGGAACATCGAGTTCTGAGGCATCATGTTGTGAGACTGTCTCAAAAGTCGGAAAACGAGAGAGGGCGGGGCCAAACGGCCCCGCCCCCTCTGATTTGGACAGGATTTGTCCGCTAGCGAAAACTACGCGCGGTTGCGGACTCGTCGCAGGCCAAGACCGGCAACTGCGGCGATGCTCAGCGCGATCAGCAGGCCGATCAGGCCGGCTGAGACACCGCTGCCGTCGGCGAGTCCGCCGCTACCCGTACCTGGGTACTCAGTGTGACCGTCGTCCATAGACTCGTCGCCGTCGTCCATCATGGAGTCGCCGTCTTCCATGGAGCTGTCCTCTTCACCGTCGAGGTCCTCCATGCTGTCGCCGTCCTCCATCGAGTCGCCTTCGTCCATGGAATCTTCTTCCATGGCCATGGCGGTGACGACGACGGCCGACTGGCCGGAGCCAGCGGAGGTGACATCGGCGTCGGCGGACTTGCCGTTGAGCGTGAAGCTCACGCCCTCAACGGCATCGCGGTCGACATCGATGTACCAGGAGCCGTCTTCGGCGACTTCTGCCGAGCCAAGCTCGTTACCCATGTCGTCGACCACACCGATCATGTCGCCAGCGGTCGCGCCGGTGCCGTAGAAGCGGTGCGGCGGTTCTTGCTGCGCCGACGCCAGGCTCAACGTTGCAACAGCAACGGCAAGCCCCAACACCAACGCGCCAACCCTCGACATCAGTCTGTGCTGTTTCATCTCAGCATTCCTTCCTTAGGAGTCCTCCCTCACCCCTTGGCAAGCAAGGGGTGAGGGATCTGATCCCCTCTCCCTCTGGGAGAGGGCTAGGGTGAGGGTCCCCTAGTTGCTGATGTAGAGGATGTCGTTCTCGGCAACCATGAAGTCGCTCGATCCTGGCACCATCGTGCCGTCAACCACCGAGTAGCGCACCCAGGCGGAACCGTTCCACAAGTGGAGCGCAGTCGCACCACGGCCACTCACGAGGCCAAAGATCTCGGAGGCAGAGCTCTCAACGCCGCAAGCCCAAGTCGCAAAGCCGTTGAGGTTGCTCAAGCAAGCCACACTGGCCTCTTCCTCTGGCATCGCTTCGTCGGTCGCGCCAGCAGTGCTGGCGATGACTTCGACATCGGTCGTGCGGTGCGCGGTCGCGGAGATTACGGACCGGCCGTGGCCGACTGCGACGAAGTTCGCCGAGGCGACGCCACCGAAGGCACGTTGGACCACTCCACCACCAACTGCGACGAGGACGCTGTCGCCATCACCTGCGACATCGCTTGCTGCGAACGTCACGACGGTGCCATCGGGAACCGGCTTGCCGCCAGCAGTCACGTTCGCCGTGGCGGTGATGATCTCGCCGACTGCGCTCGGATCAGAAGTGTCAACGCTCAGATCAACGCCGTCAGCTCGGCCAACGACCTCGAACTCACCCTCTGCGCTCAAGCCGCCAGAAGTGGTGATCTTGATCGTGTAGGTACCGACCTTCAACGGGGTCAGGGAGTCGTTCAACGAAGTCAACGTCAGTTTCGCGTTGGGGACGCCACTTGAGTTCGGACCCTGGTCAACTGAGATCTTCTCCTGGTTGACAACCTTACCGTCCACGTCGAGGATGCGCGTACGCACACTCGGCACGGCGCCGTCGTTTCCACCGGCGTCGGTCGCGCTCACAGCGAAGCTAATGATGTCGCGGCGCAGAACCTCGGGCAGCTCGGAGACCTCAGCGAAGGCCAGGAGCGACTCAGACGCCTCGCCGATTGCAAGCGCGTCGTTGGGGCCAGTGAAGGTCAGCGTGATCGTGTTACTGATCGCAGCGCCCTTACCGGACAGAATCACGTACACGTCTATTGTGCCAGGCTGATCATTTGCCTTGTTCACGTTCAGCGACATCGTCTGCTGGATAGCGTCGTCCGTCGGGGCAGCCTTGGTCACAGTCGACTCGCTGATTGAGAAGCTGTTGGGGGCGGCCGCCAGTGAACTAGTGATGATGTTTGTCTTCGTTTGCGGTCGGGCGGTAGTCCCATTCTTCCTCGGGGAATTGACTGTGATTTCGCCGCCAGGGGCGATCACTGTGATCTGATCCACGTCGGAGTTGTTCGACTTTGCGCCAAGGGAGTTGCTGGCCGACACGATCAGGTTGATGCCGTCGCCAGTTGCGGAGTCGGTGCCAGTTTCGGGCTTCGTCTCATCCGTGAGTGTCTCCGGTTTGTCGTGCTCCCGGTTACCGAGGCTCAACTCAGAGCTAGAGAGACCGACGCCAGCATCGCCGACCGTAAAGGTGGCCCGTGCAGACTTGGTCACGAAGTCGTTGCCGCTGTAGTCGTAGTACGCTTGCGCACCGGTGCGCGGAGCCAACCGGGTTGACACCGTGTACTCGCCGGGCGAAGTACCGGCCGGGATGATGATGGTGTGGATGGCGAATCCCGCAGAGTTGTCATCGGCACCATTAGGGGTCTGAGTAATCAGGAAACCATTCTCTGCGGACTTGCTACCAAGAACCGCTGGACCTTCCAACTCACCGGATACACGCACGAAATCGAGCGGGTGTGCCTCAAAGGTGAGAGAGGATTCGTCGAAGCTAGCGAGCTCCGTCTCGGTAATGGTGCCATCTTCGTCATCGTCCACAACACTGGACGTGTGGATGTTTGCGACAGAGATCAAGACGGTGACAGTTGTGTCATCACCAACAATGCCGTCACTGTCAAGAACCGTGATCGACACGGTCGGCGGGTGGTTTGCCGCAGTGTGCGTACCAGCCGTCCACGTCCCTCGTGGTTGCATAGGGGTGTTCCCGTCATCGTCATGATCCCACGTCTCTTCACACTTCTCCTCTGTGAGGTACTCCGGGTCGGAGCAGGTGCCGAGATCGTGAGCTGAGGCTGGCTGCATCACCACGAACATCGCCCCGACCAGGGCGATCATCACCGCCAGCGCGGTCAAGTGAGACAGTCTCACAAACGGGCATGCAGCCCACGCGCGCTACCCTCCGATGCCCCGTGCTTGACACGGGGCCCAGGGCGAGACACGTTGCTTGCCGCATCACCGGTGCCTCACGATGGGCGCCGATGGTCGCAGGCTCCGCTCAATCGCTGTTGTGAAGATGACGTGCAGGTCAGCCGCGACCTGCGAGGTCTGGGCCCCGTGTCAAGCACGGGGCATCGAGGACTGTTGCGGGGACATGTACAGGGTGTAGCCGCATCACCGATGCCTCACGATGGGCGCCGATGGTCGCAGGCTCCGATCAATCGCTGTGGTGAGGATGTCGTCCAGGTCCGCCGCGACCTGCGAGGTCTGGGCCCCGTGTCAAGCACGGGGCAACGAGTACTGCCGGTGGGACACGTCCAAGGTGTAGCTGCGGCACCGTCAGCGCGTCCGTTGCGGCGCGTAGGCTGCGGCCACTTTCGGGTCCGACCCGGGCAGCCTCTTGACGATCATCGGCCAGACCAGGATGGCCAGCAGCAATAGCCCCGCTGCTTCGATCACGACCGACAACACACCGCCCTGGATTCCGAACCATTCGAACATGAAGAACACCTGCAGACCGGTCAACGGGCCGAGGCCGATCACCATCGAGAGCACGCCCATGATTCGGCCACGCATCTCGGGTGGCGTGCGCGTGACCAGGATGGCCGTTTGCATGATCGCAAACGCCGAGAAGCCGAAGCCCATACAGAAGGCCACGATCATCGAGAGCTCATACCAGGGCGAGAGCACCATGCCCGTCACGCAGAGCAGGAACCAGGCCGTGCCCGCGTAGTAGATCCGGCCCGACTGTCCCCAACTGCTCCATCCAGCAATGGCCAGGGCGCTGAAGAATGAGCCCGCGCCGACTAACGCCTCCAGCACCCCAATTCTCAGCTTGTCGACGCCGAGCAACTGTTGGCCGATGTCGGGCAGCGCCGCGTTGTAGGCGGGGAAGAGCAGGTTGAAGGCAAGCGTCACCATCAACGTCCCGACCAGCAGCTCGCTGCGCCGGATGTAGACGAAGCCCTCGCGGATATCGCGCCAGGTCTCGCGAGCCACCGCCGCGAAGCCGGTGGCCGACGCCGCCCGCAGCGGCTTGCGATAGTCGAGCGTCGATGCGATTGCGGCAGAGATGATGAAGGCGCAGGCCGTGAACAGGTAGGCCCACTCTGGTCCCAACTCCTGCAGCAGGCCCGCGCCAATCAGCGGACCGGGGATGCGCACGATCGAGTCTGTCGACCAGTCCAGTCCGACGGCTCGGCCAACCTGGTGCGGCGCGACGACATCGGCGATCATCGCGCGTCGAGTGGGAAACTCCACCGACCAGACCGTGCCGGCGATAAAGACGAAGCCGAGCAACAGCCAGAAATCTATCCCGACCAGCATCACGTACGCGGTCAGGGCGAAGTACATCACCGACAGGATCAGCAGCGAGCCAATCCAGATCTTCTTGCGGTCGAATCTGTCGGCCAGAGCGCCGACAAACATCCCGAACAACAGGCGTGGCGCCATTCGCACGAGGAATGCCAGCGCGACAAAACCTGCCGCCTCGGCCAGGTCGCGGGCGAACAGCGTGAGCACCAGCATGTCGAGCCAGCGCACCATACCGGTGACCGCGCCGGCCGCCCAGACTCGCCGGAATCCTGAATTGGCGAGCAGACCTCCTCTACCGCCGATACCTCCTGTGCGTGATCCGACCCTCAGACTCACCGCACCGCCTGAGCCTCCTGGGCCGCCCCTTGAGCGGTCGTCTGACCTGCCTGCTCAATTGCCTGATGCTCGCGGTCGCTGCGCTTACCTCGATACACCGACAAATCAATCGCCCGCCAGACCTCTGGAGTGACCTTGAACAGCATCCGCGGTTCAGTCTGCATGTTGGTGAAGAAGGCTTCGACGGCATCCGCGTTGGCCGGATCGCCGCGGCCGACGTACTTCTCGGCCAGCTTGCGCGAGATCGGCCAGATGTCGAAGTCGGGCAGGATGAATGCCTCGGCCGTGCCGTCCACTTCAACGTGCTGCGCCGGCGGACCCGCCGACTCAATGCAGAAAGACATGCGAGGGTCGTTCATCAACTGCCTGCACCAGACACGACCGTGGGTGCCGGTCAGCCAGAAGTGGCCCTGTGGCGGATTGCGAACCGGATGCGCATCATCGGCAATCTCGCCTTCCCAGAGGAACCAGAGCGGAATCGTGTACGGCCGCCCGTCCTGGCGAAGCGTCGCCAACACACCGTTCATCGGCTGCTCCAGGAACTCGCGAATCGCCGGACCTCGCATTCGTGGCATGTTCGACTCCTCTTGATCATCAATGGTTTAACGAGTTGTGACTGCGTCGATGGTAAGTGACAGACAAACGAGGTCCCAGATTCCGTCATTCCCGCGCCCCGACGCGGGAATCTCGCCGCGTCCGGCACCCAACGTCAGGAGTGAAATCCACGAGATTGCCGCGGCCGAGCGCGGCAGTGACGGGAGGACATGGACGTCGAAATCTCGGCGGGCTTGATCCGCCTACTCCCGCGACAGATCGATCGCCCGCCACTGTTTCGGCGTCACCTTGAACACCATCGGCGTCATCGATCGGGAAGATTTCATGTACTGTTCGACCGCTTCGTCATTGGCCGGATCGCCTCGCCCGACGTATCTCTCTACCAGGCGGCGCAAGATTGGCCATGGATCGGCGTCTTCTTCGCCGGAGTACTCGACGGTGCCATCGATGCCCACGTGCTTGGCTGACGGACCCTCCACGTCGATGCAGAGCGACATCCGTGGATCATCCTGAAGATGCTTGCACCAGGTGCTGGTCGGCGCGCCGAGAAACCAGACATGTCCTGTCGGAGGTTTGCTTGCAGGATGCATGTCGTCCGGCACATTGCCCTCCCACAGGTACCAAAGCGGAATCGTGTACGGACTGCCGTCTCCCCGCAGGGTCGAGAGCACGGCGGGCAGCGGTCGCTCAAGAAACTCGCGCAGTACCTCTGGTTGCATCTCAAACATCGCTCACTCCTCCACTACTGACTCGAGGGCAGACCCAGCAACTCGCGCGCCTCGGAGGGAGAGGCCACCGGCCGTCCCACCTCATCGCACAGGCTGACCAACTCTTCCAATAGCTCCGTGTTGGTCGGCGTTCTCGGACCGGCGTAGAAATCTTCCAGTCCGACTCGGACGTGGCCGCCCTTCTCCAGGGCCAGCCTTGCAAAGTCTGAACCGACGCAGTCGCCGCCGAGCACGGCGACCGACCACTCCAGGCCCGTCCCTTCAAGCATCGAGACGTAGGCGTCCAGGCAGGGCTCGGTCGGGAACATGCCGAAGCCCAGCGGCCCGCGCTCTATCCCGCCGAAGTAGAGCTTGACCAACGATCCCTGGGGCACCAGTCCTTGCGCGTGATAGGCCAGCACGACGCGCAGAAATCCGGGCTCGAAGATCGAGATCGACGCGCCGCGACCCATCCGCTGGCAGGTCTCAAACATGTAGCGCGCGTCGCGATAGGTGTTGATGTAGACGCGATCGTTGGGATTGGGCAACCCATGCTCGTCGCCGCCGCCGAGGGCGACGCAGCCCGGATCAATCAGACCCTGTCCCAACACGCCCGCAGCATGCAGCGCCGGCAGGTGCGAGTAGCGCACGGAGATCTCCGTGTCATGCCCACCCGAGCCCATTGTCGGATAGAGGATCGCGTCGGGGCGCTGTGCAAGCACTTCGCGCCAGGCATCTATGTAGGGCTGAGGATCATGCCAGCCGGCCGTCGTCCGAGGCTGATCATGCACGACCTGATCGTCGTTGTGGTTGTGAACAATCGCCGCGCCCGCGTCGAGCGCCCGCACCGCATCAACGGCAATCTCTTCTACCGATCGAGGAGAGTTCGGATTGCGCGACTGCGGAGTCGCCCCATTGATCGCCGCTTCAATCACCACTGGCTTAGACATGGCACAGCCTCCATCTCGACAGGCAGTCTATGACCCTGCAAGAGCTCCCCCCTTTTGGGAGCTGTCCCCCGTTCAAGCCGGGGGCAGGCTGCGGCGCGACTGAGGGGGCTGCAGGTATTGGCACACTCGCCGACTGGCATTCGATCGCTGCGGGCCCCCTCCACCCCTTCGGGGCACCTCCCCGTAGGGGGAGGTCTGGTGGCAGTCCCGTGATCAGGGTGTGGCCATCTCAATCTCCATTTGCGGTACTGACCCTGAACGAACAGGACTTCACAGGCCTACCGCAGTTCCTCCACGATCTCCGCCAACTCGGCCATTGCCTGCATCTGCTGGTCCGGTGGAACGTCCCAGTTGGGTGTGCGGTAGGCGGGGATGCTGAGGGCGTGTTCCAGACCGGCTTCCCCGTATTGGCCCAGCTTGTCGACGATTTCGTCCCTTGAGCCTCCGACCACGGCAGGGAATCCCCTGACCGAGTCCGGATCGCCATCGAGCAGCACCATGGGGCCCAGCATCGAGATCTCAAGCTCCGACATATCTCGGCCGACGCGTTCCATCTCTTCTTGGACAATCGCCAGTTCCTCGCGGATCTGGTCCGGTTCGGACGTGATCGTGTGGTAGCCGGTGCCGTATCGCGCCACGCGACGGGCCGCGATCCTGCCTTTGCCACCAATCCAGACTGGAACGTGGGGTTGCTGGTAGCAGGCGCACAGTCCGCCGAGGTTGTCGAATTGGCGGAAGTGGCCTTCATGCGAGATCGGCTCACGATTGACGCCGTGCGTCCAGGCACTAATCGCAATCGACATCCACTCATCGGTCATCGCGCCGCGACGCTCAAACGGCTCGCCGCCGAGTCCAAGCGCCTCAAACTCCTCCTCCATCCAGCCCACGCCGATGCCGAGCAGTACCCGGCCTTCAGAGAGCTGGTCGACCGTCGCGATCATCTGCGCCTGGAAGAGGGGGTCTCGGTAGGGAATGATCAGTACCGAGGTGCCGATCTGGATCTCGGAGGTGCGCACCGCGACCGCCGACATCACCGCCAGCGGATCCATGATGTCCTGGTGATAGGCAAACCCGGCGACACCGGAATCGTTATAGGGATAGCGCGACTTGATCCGCGCCGGCATGAACACGTGATCATGCACCCAGACGGAGTCGAAACCGAGCAACTCAGCGCGCTCGGCGATGTCGATCACGTCGTTGATGTCGCCAAACTTGCCGGCCGTGCCAAAGTTGCCAATCGGGATTCCAAATTTCATCTGTTGTCTCCTCAGTCAGTTCCCAGTATTCGGTAGGACGGGATCTTGTAGCGGCGACCCTTGTGGTCGCCCGATACCCGCGACCCGTCAGGCAAATGCCGGCAGGATTTCGTCGGCGACGAACTGCATGCTGTTGATCACCCGCTCGACGGTCGTATCGCCCTCGGGGCTGACCATCATGGGCGTGGCGATCAGATGCTCGACACCGACACGACCGAAGGCGAGCAGGTCGGAGGCGATCTGGTCGGGCGAGCCGTGCAGGAGCGGGCGGTCATCCTCATCCAACGAGGTGTCGGACGGGCGCATCGCTTGCAGCAACTGAATCTCCAGCTCGTCCGGGTCGCGGCGGTCGCGCTCACACTCGTGGCGCACGCCTTCGACCTCGACGGCCATGTTCTCGACCGTCTGGAAGGCGGCGTGAAAGCCGTCGCCGTATCGCGACGCCCGACGCCACGCATTTATGCCGTTGCCGCCGATTACGATCGGGATCGTGCCGCCGTCCTCTCGCTGGACGGGCTTGGGATAGGCACCGACGTTGTGGAAGTCGACGAACTGTCCGTGGAACGAGGATGGCCCGGGATTGGTCCAGATCTCGCGCATCGCTCTCAGGTACTCATTGGTCACGGCGCCGCGACGGCGGTAGTGGACATCGGTCAGACCGAGGGCTTCGAATTCCTCGCGCATCCAGCCCACGCCGGCGCCCAGCACGATGCGCCCGCCGGAGATCTGGTCGGCAGCGGCCAGCATCTTGGCCACGACCGCCGGATGACGATAGGGAATGACCAGGACCGAGCAGCCAATCTCGACCGATTGCGTTGCCTCGGCCAGCGCGCACATAACGGTCAGTGGCTCGAAGCACTGGATCGTCGAGGGCGCGGGGAACTCGCCCAGGTCGTTGTATGGATAGCGGGATTCAATCTGCGTCGGGACGACGATGTGGTCGTTGGTCCAGACGGAATCGAAGCCGAGGTCCTCGGCCGCCTGCGCGACATCGATGCAAGCATTCGGTCCTGATTCGTCGTTGAACCCGTTCATATTGCCGACGGTGACGCCGAAGCGCATGATGTCTGCCTCAACTTTCTGCCCTGATTCGATCGGGTGGTGCCGCTGAGCGACATCCGGCCTCACGATGTGGGTGCCCCACAGTGTGGGTGAATGGTAAGCGTTCGTGGATACACTGAGCGACGGGGCAGGTTGGCCGGGTAGGCAAGTTGGCTCAGAGGGGCAGGCGCGACGTGTCGGAGTGGGCCAGGACCAGACAGACCGGACAACCCGAGGATCCCGAGCCGACGGCAACGGCGACGCCGCCGCGCGTGCCTCAGGCCGAACCGGCCGTGTTGCCCACTCCAGAGTTGCCGACTCCAGCAGTGCCGAAGGACTCACCGCTCGCGGCACTCCGCGCCGAGATTGGCCGCGTGATCGTGGGTCAGGACGGCCTGGTCACCCGGCTCCTGGTGGCCTTGCTGTGCGACGGTCATTGCCTCGTTGAGGGCGTGCCAGGACTGGCCAAAACGTTGACGGTTTCGACGCTGGCCGGTTGTCTCGATGCGGGTTACGCACGACTCCAATTCACCCCCGACCTGCTGCCCGCCGACCTGACCGGATCAGAAATCTACAACGCCGCCGAGTCGCGCTTTGAGGTGCGCACCGGACCAATCTTCACCAATGTCCTGCTGGCCGATGAGATCAATCGCGCGCCGGCCAAAGTGCAATCCGCGCTGCTCGAAGCGATGCAGGAGCGGCAGGTCTCGATTGGCGGTGAAACGTTCGCGTTGCCCTCGCCCTTCCTCGTACTGGCGACCCAGAATCCGATCGAGCAGGAAGGCACATACCCACTGCCAGAAGCGCAGCTTGACCGATTCTTGCTCAATGTGCGCGTTGATTATCCGGGAGAACTGGACGAGCGCGAGGTCCTCGACCGGACGCTGTCCGGCACTGAAGCGCTGGTCAATCCGGTGATGACACTTGACGGCGTCCAGTCCGCGCGTAACTCGGTGGCCGACGTACACATGGACCCGTTGCTGCGTGACTACATTGTCCAACTCGTCCGGGCGACGCGGACTCCGGGCCGGCTGGTGCAGGAGTTGGCTGCCTACGTCGAGTTCGGCGCATCGCCTCGCGCCACGACGGCACTGGCGATGAGTGCTCGCGCACTGGCCTGGCTCTCGGGTCGCGACTACGCCACACCGGACGATGTCAAGGCGATGGCGCTTGATGCGCTGCGGCACCGGATCGTTCTGAGCTACGAGGCCGAGGCCGATGAGGTCACGGCCGACGACGTGATCGCGCGGCTACTCACGGCGCTGCCGATGCCTTAGGTCTGCCATGCCGCGGCTTCAGCGCTTACGAGAGTGGATCGCTCCTCCCATCCCGGAGGCGGAACCGACGTCGCCATCGCTCGACGAAGTGCGCCAGCAGGTGCGCCACATTGAAATCCGTGCGCGACGTGCGTTGCGGGATGCGCTCGCGGGCGAGTATCGGACGGCCTTCCGTGGGCGCGGCCTCGAATTCGCAGAACTGCAGCCCTACTCGCCCGGCGATGACGTGCGCGCCATCGACTGGAAGGCGACCGCGCGGCTGCGCTCGCCGGTGGTTCGCCGCTACGTCGAGGAACGCGAGCAGACGGTGCTGGTGCTCGTCGATGTCTCGGGCTCGATGGGCTTCGCAGCCACGGGACCATCGGTCCGCGACCGCTCGGTCGAGATCGCTGGCGTGCTTGGACTGGCTGCCGCAGGTTCGAACGACCTGGTCGGACTCGCTGCATTTGCCAACGACGTCGTGCTCGCCGTGGCGCCGGCCAAGGGGTCGAGCCACGTGCTGCGTATCCTGCGCGACCTCTTGACCCTGCGCGCCGGTGGACGCACCGAGATGGCCCGGGCGCTGCGCTACGCCGGTCGCGTCATGCGACGCCGAGGCGTGGTCATCGTGATTTCCGACTTCATCGCCACGCACCCGGATCACGTCTGGGAGCCAGCGCTGGCGCAGCTCAGCCGGCGTCACGACGTCGTCGCGATCTGCGTCCGTGACAGTCGCGAAACAGCGCTGACCGAAGCAACGCAGCAGTCAATCGTCCATTGGGGCGGAGCCGAGCGCGGCGACATGGTGCTCACCGATCACGACACCTCCCGGATTCAACAGCAGGAGTTGGAATCCGAGCAACAGGGCATGCTTCAGCGTCTGAGGCAGTGCGGCTGCGACGCGGCGATGATCTCGACCGACGACGACTGGGTACCAGAGGTAGTTGGTCTGTTCCGACAGCGGCGGAATCGCCAATGACCCGCCGCACCCTGATCGCCCCGATCGCCCTGCTCTTCGCCGCTGCCATACTGCTCCCGGCCGCAGTGAGTGCGCAGGAACCTACGGTCGACGTGCAGGTGCTCCCAGAGGGTGAACTGACCGTCGGCGACCCCGTAGAGATCCGAGTCGCTCTCTCACACGAGGCCGGAGCGCGAGTGTTGATGGACGGCTCGGTCGTGCAGATGGGCGGAATGGAACCCTCTGCGCCGGTGATCTCGATGCTGAGCGACACACAGACGCTGGTGCTTTTCCAGACGCGGGCGTTCGCCTCAGGTCGGTTCGACGTCGAGCTGCCACCGATTCCAGTGCTCGGCGCCGACCAGTCACGGACTGAAGTGCCGCTCGATCCAGTCACGATCGGGATTGCCTCGGTGCTCGACGGTGACACCGAACCGCGACCGCTCAGTGGTCCCGACCTGTTGGCTGGCGAGGGCCGTACGTTTGCTCCCTGGATCGTGGCGATCATCGGGATTGGGCTCGGCTTCGTCTTGGCCAGGCTGGTACGTCGCTGGCGCGGAGCCGAGGTTGCCGCCGAAGGCGCCCAGTCGATGGAACCGTCGGCAGCGGCGCAGATGTCGTTCGCGATGGATGCCTCACTGGATGCGGCCGAACAGTGCCGCCTGTTGGCGACCACCGTCAGAGCTCGGTTGAGCCGCGACTGGTCGCTGCCGGCATCGGCGTTGACTGCTTCGGAGATCGGACCGGCGCTCGCCGCCGCTGGAGCTCCGGGCGTCGTGGTCCTGCGAGTCACCAGGCTCCTGGAGGCCTGCGATCGCGTGCAGTTCGGAGGCGAACAACCAACGGCAGAGCGATTGCACGGCTATCAACAGCTCGCCGAGGCGATCTGGTCGGACGGTGAGCCGTCATGAGATTCGACGATCCTGCGCTGTTCGCCCTGTTCGCTGTGTTGGTTCCCTACCTCTGGCTGCTGCGACGCGAGGCGCGCCTCGTGCGCCCCCGATATCTGCTACCGCAGCTCTTCGGCGCGCCGCCGCTCGCCAGTCGCCCAGGACGCAAACTGCGTGCCGCGCCCTGGCTCGGGCTGCTCAGAGTCGCCGCGCTCCTGTTGCTGATCGTGGCGGCAGCGAGACCGCAGGCGACCACCGTCGAGGCAGTCAAGCCAGCCGAGGGCATCGACATTGTTCTAGTGATGGATACGTCATCGTCGATGACGCAGGCCCGGCTCTCCAACGATCAGACGCGGATGGAAGCGGCACGAATCGTGGCGCGCGCCTTTGTCGCCGAGCGACAGGCCAACGGCTCCGACCGGATCGGATTGGTGATGTTCCAACGCCGCGCGTTGGTCATGAGTCCATTGACACTCGATCTCGATGCCATCGACGAGATGATCGAAGTCTCGGTCCGCAGCGGATTGATCCCCGACGGCACGGCGCTCGGCGTGGCGACGATGGAAGCGATTGATCTGCTCAGAGGCTCGGATTCCGCCTCGCGGATTGTCGTCGTGCTGACTGACGGCGAGAACAACGTGCCCGACATCACTCCGAATCAGGCGACGGCGGTCGCTCGCGCGGTCGGTGTGCGCCTCTACACAATTGGCCTGCCGACAAATGCCCAACAAGTTGGTGTCGCACTGAACGAACTCACCTTGGTCTACATGGCCGACGAGACCGGCGGCGTCTACTTCCGCGCCACCGACGCCAGGGAACTGGCGGAGGCATACCGGTCGATCTCGGAGCTGGAACGCGAGCGTGTCGGCGACGAGATCTTCCTCACCACCCAGGAGCTCGCGCCCTGGTTCCTCATGTTGGCCGGACTGTTGATCGTGGTTGAGGTGGGACTGCGTTCGACCTGGTGGCGGAGGACGCCCTGATGACGCTCGGTTCGCCCGCCCTGCTGGCGTTGCTTGTCTTGATTCCCGCTGCGCTGGTCAGCTGGTGGTGGCTCTGGCGAGCGCGGCGGCTGCATCGACTGGCTGTCGGCGCAGAAGTGGCCGGGAGTCGTCACGGCGTAGCCATCTCCCGCACGCTCCTGCTGGCCGTACTGGCGTTGATTGCGGTCGCCGCCTCAAGACCGATGTGGAGCGCGGGCGAACAGACGCTGGGACTCTCGGACTTCTCGCTGGTTGTCGCTCTGGATGTCTCGCAGAGCATGGCGGCTGAGGACGTGGCCGACGGACTCGACAATTCCGTCAGCCGGTTCGTTGCGGCGCAGTCGGAGATTCGCCGGCTGATCGATGGCCGACGCGGTGACCGCGTGGGACTGGTCATCTTCGCAGGCGATGCCTTCCTGCGCTTCCCGCTGACTCGGGACCATGAGGCGGCGCTGCAGGTCCTGGAGGCGCTGCAGCCGGGAGAAGCGCTGGTCCGTCCCGGTTCGGACATTGCCGCTGCGATCAGTCTCGCGACATCGACCATCGTCCGAGCTTCCGAGGACGACGGCGTCGATACGGTCAACGGAGCCATCGCGATCGTCAGCGATGGCGAGGTGCACACGGGTGATGCAGAATCCGCCGCTGCGGCGGCGCAAGCTCTGGGCTTGCAGGTCTTCGCGGTTGGCGTGGGCTCGAAGCAGGGCGCCGGGATTCCTCTGGGACTGTCGGGCACGTTCAAACTGAACGCCAGCACTGGTGAGCCGATCGTGACCAGTCTCGACACGGACCATCTGCAGCGCATCGCGGCAGCGGGCGCTGGCCGCTACCTCGAGCTCGAAGCGCCCGGCACGATGGCGAGTATGAACGCGGACCTGGCAGCACTCGACCTGGTCCGGCCGGTCGTGGTTGAAGAGACGGCGTTGGCTGAGCAATTCCAGTGGTTCGTCGGGATTGCCGTGTTTGTGCTCCTGGGTGCCGTCGCTGCCCGCGTCTTCGGTGTCTCGCTGGGCGGACGCCTCGGTGCGGCCTCGCTCGGCGCGTTGGCCGCCTCGTTCGTGTTTGCCAGTGGATGTGGCGGACCAGGGATTGAGCAGGCCAATCGCGAGGGCGTCGCTCACTACGAGGCCGGCGAGTACGTCGAGGCACTCGAGGACTGGCGCGAGGCGCAACGTCTGGGTCAACGCACCGACGCAGGCATCGATCCGCGTCTGCATCTGAATGCCGGTCGCGCGCTGCACCAACTGGGCGAGTTCGACCGTGCCGAGACCGAATCGCTGTCGGCGCTGCGCTCGGACCAGCCGGAGATCCGCGCGATGGCCTGGTTCCATGTCGGCAATCATCGTTGGTCCAACGATGATCTGCTGGGCGCTCGGCTGGCCTACATCGAGTCGCTGCGTGAATCGCCCGGCTTGCTTGACGCCAAGATCAATCTGGAAATCGTGAATGCACTTCTCGCCTCATTGCAGGAGGAGCCGGACGAAGAGCAGGAATCATCGCTGGCGGACGAGTCACCGGGTGACGCAAGTCAGTCAGGACAGCCGGGGCCATCCGGACAACCCGGCGAGTCGCAATCGCCGGACAGCGACGAAGCGAGCGACAACGGACAGGCAACCGCTCAACCGACGGCAGCCGGCAGTAGTGACGACGGAACTCCAACCGCGGGCCAGGCCAACGGCGTCAGGCCAACGACACCGACGTTTGCCGAAGATGAGAGCCTCACCGAACGCCGTCAGGAGGCGATGCAAGCACTGCAGGCAGCTCTGGACGAGCTGCCCCTGGAGAATGCCAGTCTCGAGCAGGCATTGGCTGTGCTCGACGCGCTACGAGCAGTCCCCGGCGAACGATTGGCCGCGGGGCGTCTGGAGTTGGGCGGGCAGCCGCTCGATTGGTGATGACGCACGGTGATGACGCACAGTGATGACGCATGCTGACGACGAGTGCATCAGTCGCCGGCGGGAGCTGGCGCAGGCGCTTCAGGCTCCGGCTCGGGAGCAGGCGGTTTGACCGGGATATGCAGGGCACGGCGGATCAGGCTGCGACGTAGATGCTTCCAGGCGTCGATTGTCTCGTCCCGTTCCTCATCACTGAGAATCTTTCGGCCAAATCGAGTCGCCGTGTAGTGGTTGGCCAGACCGAGCGCGATTGGGCCAAGTCCGAGCAAAGTGTCGATCTGACGCGCGTGCTCCTGCGGAGTCGTTGACGGATCGGCGCGCACTCCGATCCAGCGAGCCAATCTAGACGCCGATACCCAGAGTCGAGCGGTCGGATCAAGGCCGCGCAGCGAGAACCGCCAACTCAGCCAGATCAGCAATGCCAGTCCGAGTATCAGCGCTGCGGCGATCGTGGGCCCAAGCCAGATCCACTGGTTGATGCCACGCTCAAACTGCGAGGTGTCAGCAGGTAGCGTGCCCGCAGCGAGGTACTGCAAGATGTCGTCCAGTACGACATCGGCGAGGTTTTCTCCGCCAACGCCAGGACGCAGATCGAAGCGCGGCGTGCTCAAACGTTGCGCCGCGATCCGCCTGCCGCCGCTGCCGCCGCCGGCGATGGCCGCCAGCGCCTCATCAGCGGACGTGCTCGGCGTGGGGTCAAAGTCGACCCAACCGTAGTCGGGGAAATACACCTCGACCCACGCGTAGGCGTCGTGTCCGCGGACGATGTAATTCTGGGTCCGGTCGTCAAAGTTGTTGACACTGAGCACGAAACCGGTCGCGATGCGAGCGGGCACGCCCGCGACTCGCAGTAGGACCGCCATCGACGAGGCGTGATAGTCGTAGTAGCCACCGATCGGTTGTCCGTCATCCGTGTTCTCGAACAGGAACCAGTAGACGGCGTCAGACTTGGCCGGTGGCAAATCGATTTCGGTCGTCAGCGGATAGAGCGGCACCGGTTCGCCGTCGTCGTCGCGGACGATCCGGCCGTTCTCGTCGACCGCCGGCGCGGAGCGCAGGTACACCTCGATGGCGGACGCGATGGCATAGGGGTTGTAGCCATTGTCGTCGCGCATCGGATCGGGGCCGAGGTTGAAGCTGCGAGCGATGGTCTGAACCAGGCTCCCGAGGTTTGCCTGTTGCTCTTCGTCGTAGTCGGGTAGCTGTAGGAACGTCTCGCTGACCCAGAGCGGGTAGTTGTGTCCGGCTTCGGCCAGGGCCACTTCATTCGCTCCCGACACCGTGCCGGTGATCTGGTAGGTGAATCCGGCTCGCACGCGGCGCTGGGCCGGTCGTAGCGACAGCACATCGGTCTCTTCCGGCACTGAGCGCAACTGCAGTCCGGTCGGGGCGCCGGTGCGGGCGTCAATATCGACATCGAGCAGCGTGTACTGCGTGGGCACGTAGGACGCGACTTCGTCGGCTGAGGGAGTCTCCGTCTCGTCCTCGAGGTCTTCATTCGCTGCGGCGATCCGGTCGCTAATGGCTGACAAGGCGGGCTCGAGATCAGTGCCGTCAAATCGATCCGGTTCGGAAAAGTCGACGCTGAAGTCGACCGATGCCAGCGTGTCGACGCGTGTGTCCTTGTTGGCGATCAGCGGAGCGCCGAACGAGAACAATACTGCCGGCGACTTCTCTACGGAGATCTGTGCCGCCACTGGTCGGCGTTCCAGATACTCGCTAGTCATCACCGTGGATTCGTTCTCGACCGAGGTCTCGTCTGCAGCCGCGTTTCCGCTGATTGGTTCCAACTCCCTGACCGTGCGCGCGACAGACGGTGACTGCCTCCAGCCGCGTCCGGTGTACTCGTCGTAGGCCGCGCCGCGCAGCAATCCGGGCTCGGTCGCGGCGGCGCGCATGATGATGGCGTCGCCGGGGTCGACATCGCCCTGCAACACGAGAAAATCGTCGAAAGAATGGACAGGCACGCCGCGCCGCGAATCGATGCCGCTGAAGATGCGCCGGAAATCGTCATTGAGACCGTCAAACGGTGTGGCGATCGCCGTCCAGGCATCTTCCAACGCCTGCGATTCGTCCGGTCGAGGGATTGCTCGTGACAAGGTCAGCAACAGGACAATGGCTATCATCGTCGCCCCCAGGAACGAGAGCGAAATCCAGTCGGGGTATGCCGAGCCCTGCGCACGCCAGCGATCCATCCGGCGCAGCAGCGAAGCGCGCATCAGCAGCAACATCGAGCCGGTCAGGAAGAAGCCGTAGGACAGATTCCATTGCCGGTCGGAGAGATAGGAGATGTTGACCGCGAGCAATGCGCCCAGCAGGATCATCGCCACCCAGGCATTACGCCAGCGAGCGACCGCGTACGCGCCGAGGAACGAGCCGACATAGACAAAGACATCGGTGAAAAAGACGAAGGGCAGATTGTCGGTTGTCAGACCGGAGCTGAAGGCCTGTTTGAACCAGTCCTGGAAACGGAAGCCGAAGTCGGTGAATCGATCCCAGAACAACGGCTGCCCACCGAGCGTCTCGAGCTGGGTGATCTGAGCCATAATGATCAGGCCGCCGAAGATCACGCCGATGATCATGGCAAGCGGCCAGCGCAGCCATGGCAGACGTCCGAGGCCCAGCGCCAGCAACACGCCGGCGGCGGCGGTGATGCGCAGGTCGGGCATCTGATCGACCCAGCCGGCGATGTAGATGCTGTTCGCCGTCGAGAGTGCCACCAGCAGCAGGATGCCGAAGGTGATCGTCGACTCCAGCCCGCGCTGGGTCAGCGTGAGTCTACGTTCCTGGCCGGAAACGACCAGTGTTTCTCCGCTGCTTCGACGGGCGAAGAATCGGCGCTCGGCCTCGGCGACCAGTGTGTCTGGCTGGTCTGATCCGTCGTTGGTTGGTGGCCGAGAGCTCATTGGACCGGCGTTTCTTCACTCTGCGGGTCTGGCAGGTCAGCCCCGGCCTGACTCCAGTCTGCTTCCGCCAACACCTCTTCCATCTGCATATTGGCCTGAGCCGAGGGAACGCCGCCGCCGTTGGTCCCGTTGCCCTCCGCAGCGGCGAGAGCGGCCGCGCCTGAGGCCATTGGTCCTCCGGGAATCTGGCCCACCATGACGGAAGGAATGTGATCGCCCTTGCGAATCAGGTTGACCTGCACACCCAGCGCCCGCAGCTCGACCGCCGTCGCCGCCGCGCCGCCACGCCCGCCCCACGACTCCAGATCGATCATGGCCACAGCCGCCTTGACGCCGCGGTGCGTCAACGTGCGAATCGCGCCTTGCCAGCGTGGATCGGTCGACGCAGTCACCACGATGACCGTCGTGTGGCGTCCCCAGCGGCGGGACTGCTGATACAGAATCGACGCGACGGGCACCGTGCCGATCGGCTGGGCGACTGCGAGCGATTCAAGGATCCGTCCGAAGTGCTGGGAACCGCGGTCGGGTTCGATCACGTCCAGGCGCTCGCCGAACATCATCAGGCCGACGGACCGATTCTGGTTAATGAACAGCCGCACCACCGATGCGGCGATGGTGACTGCCGTCTCGATCGAGGCGTCATCGCCGGTGCCGAGGTGATCCTGGCCTGAGAGATCGACGATCACCCAGAGGTGTGATGCTGGGTCCAGCTCGAACGTCTTGACCTTGAGTGATCCGGTGCGCAGACTGCTCTTCCAGTGAATCCGGTTGACAGAGTCGCCGGCTTCGTAGTCGCGAATGCCTGAGGCATTGGGCGTTACATAATGGGTGCGGCGGCGGAACCGTCCTTCGCCGGGCAGGTTGGCGGGCGGCGCCGAGTATCGAGGCAACTCCAACGCTCGCGGGTAGACGACCAGTCCGCGTCGATGGCCAAAGCGCAACTCGCGGTGGAAGATGTCGAATGGATCAGAACTGCGCACCGTGATCGGTCCGAGGTTGTACAGCCCTCGTCGATGACAAGCGGTCTGGACACGCCAGTTGCGATGATTGGAGCGACCCAGCGATGTCACGAACTGCGCTGTGTGACCGGGGAGATCGGAGGCCTCTTCGACCTCGAGCCAGAGTTTGGGGATGACGGAGTCGTTGATCACCTCAAAGCGCTCGATGATCGATTCGCCCGCTTGCACCCGGTCTCGCGAGCGCGACATCCGCACCCGCACGCCTTGTCCCGACGACCAGGTCCAGAGACCGGCCAGGACAATGCCAAAGAGCAGCGTGTAGCCCAGCCGTTGCGGCAACCAGTAGTTGGAAGCAAAGCCGACCGCAAACGCGATGATCGTCAGCGTGACCACGATGCTGAGCGAACGTCGTGTACCAAACGTCGCCCGCCACGCGCCGCGGAAGGGACTCGTGATGGCTGCCCAGACTGCTTGGCGGCCGCGCACGGTCTAGTCCGATCTGTACACCGGGCGGATCAGCGACCCGATGATCGCGCGAGTCATGATGCGACTCGGGCGCCCGGTACTGCCACGCGTTCAAGCACGTCGTCGATCACCGTCCGCGCATCTTGGTTGCGCACCTGTGCTGAGGGGCTCAGGATGATTCGGTGCCCGAGGGCGGCGTGCGCCAGTGTCTTGATGTCGTCGGGGATGACATAATCGCGACCCGCGAGTAACGCCGAGGCCTGCGCGCAGCGGAACAGGGCCAGCGAACCACGAGGCGATGCGCCCAGATAGACGGCTTCGTGCGAGCGGGTCGCTGCGACCAACTGCACGGCGTACTGCTTGAGCTGCGGGTCGACCCAGATGTCGCGTGCGACGCGATGGATCTCGCGGACTTCCTCAGGCGACGTGACCGGTGCGAGCGACTCGATCGGGTGCTGCTGTTGCTGCCCTTCCAGCACAGCGACCTCGTCGTTGGCGTCGGGATAGCCCAGGTGGATGCGCAGGAGGAAGCGGTCGAGCTGCGCCTCGGGCAGTGGGAAGGTGCCCTCGTACTCGACCGGATTCTGTGTCGCCAGGACCATGAATGGCGGCGGCAGTTGACGGGTGACGCCATCGGCCGTCACCTGGCGTTCCTCCATCGCTTCCAGCAGCGCCGATTGCGTCTTGGGGGTGGCGCGGTTGATCTCATCGGCCAGCACGATTTGTGAGTAGATCGGCCCTTGACGCCACTCGAAGTCCTGTGTTTTCTGGTTGTAGACCGAGACGCCGGTGACATCCGAAGGCAGCAGATCGGGCGTGAACTGAATCCGGTTGAAGGTGCAACCGGTGGAAACGGCCAGGGCTCGGGCGAGCATGGTCTTGCCGGTGCCCGGCACATCCTCGATCAGCAGGTGGCCGTCGGCAACCAGCGCGACGACCGCCTGGCGTACCTCGCTGGTCTTGCCCAGGATGACTCGCTCTACATTGGCAACGACACTGAGGAGTACGGTTCGGGGATCGTCCATCGGGGGGTTCTCCGCTTGCAGGCCTGCCACTCGCCGGTGGTCGCGGCGTGGGAGCCGCTGCTGGTTGGGGCGGCGTCAGGCATGTGGTTTGAGGGACACTTGATGAGAGCGTAGCCCATATGTGTAAAGTGATACCGACGGTATGGCGCATTCGGAAGATCTTGAGCGAGTGGTAGCGGGACCGGTTCGCTTGAGTCGGCGGACCGTGCTGCGTGCCTTCGTGGGCGCGGGGGCGGGCGTGTTGCTCACCGCCTGCGGCGGCGATGACCTGGATCCGTTCGCTCCCAGAGGTCAGACCGCCCCAATCGCGTCCGATGACGCTGAACAAGCTGATGACGCAACCGAGGGTCAACCACAGGTTGGTCGGCAGTCAGTGTCGCAATCGCAGGTGGAAGCGACACCGCCCGCCGTCCTGCCTGAGCCAAGGGTGTACGTGATCCCCAGTCCCGTTGCGCAGGGCGAGACAGTGCTGCTGCTGGTCGAGGCGCCGGGCGCAGGACACGCCTCCATGTCGTGGCAAGGACAGACCTTCTCGCTGTTGCAAAACGAGGAGCGGTTCCTGGGCTTCTTCGGGATCGACGCCAACGCCCCAATCGGTCCGCAATCGTTGGGCGTCTCGGTCTGGGGGCCGAGCGGCGAGCAATTGCTCTGGCAAGAAACGGTGGTTGAGATCACGGGAGTCGAATGGAATGTCGACAACATCCAGATCGACGGTCCCAACGCTGCCTTGCTCGATCCCTCGATCCGCCGCGCCGACATACGCGAGCGATGGCCGCATCAGTCCGGCCTGACCCCAGGCCTGCTCTGGCTGGGCGTGTTCGATCCACCCTCCAACGGCGCGATCACCGCGCTGTATGGCGAACAGCGTTCGTTCAATGGCGCTCCGATCTCCGAATATCACACGGGCATCGACTTCGGCGGCGAGACCGGTGCGGCGATCACCGCTTCCAACACTGGGGTGGTGAGTTGGGCGGGACGCACTCGACGTCGAGGCAACGGGATCATCATCGACCACGGCGCCGGGGTCTTCAGCGGCTACTACCACCTCTCGGAAGTGTTGGAGACGGCCGGATCGGTGGTAGAGCAGGGTGCGATCATCGCCAGAATGGGCGCGACCGGCCTGGCGACCGGGCCACATCTGCACTGGGAAGTCGTGGTGCGGGGAGTGACCGTCAACCCACTGCCCTGGTTACGGCTGCTCGAATTCCCCGACCCCTACCAGGATCTCAATCCAGCAAATGCGTTGAGTTCAACGAACCTCGCTGAGAGCTGAGAGCTAAGAGCTAAAACCAATTCACTTTGGTCACTTCGTGAACGAGGATTCCGTCATTGCCGCGCTCCGTCGCAGCCTGCCCCGCACTTGATGCGGGGGCAATCTCGCAGCATTCAGCACTGACGTGTGTGCTCGACTCAGCGAGATACCCCCGTTCAAGCCGGGGGCAGGCTCCGCGACAAGCGCGGGTATGACGAAGTTGCTACGTTTCCTGCACTTCTGGCATTCCGGCCTGCACCGGAATGACGAGCTCTACGATCGGGCCGCTTCGAGCGTCAGAGCGATTGCGATGATTGCCGCCGTCTCGGCTCGCAGTGGCCGGTTGCTGAGTGAGATTGGCTGCCAGCCGTGACTGCGGGCGAGAGTGGCCTCCTCCAGCGTGTAGCCACCCTCGGGACCGATCAGCAGGTGGACAAATGATGGAGGCATCAGACCCTCATCACGACGCTGCTGGAAGATCGGGGCGATTCGCTGGTCCGGCTCGAGCGCTGAGGCCAGCAGCCGCAGACTGTTGGGCTCCTGCGCTTCCGTGATCAGGTCTGCCACCTGCATGGGCGGGTGAATCTCGGGCCGATACTCCCGGCGGCATTGTTCCGCCGCTTCCGTTGCCAGGCGGCGCCAGCGATGCAGACGCTGTGAGGCGTCGCCGCGAATGATCGCGCGATGCGACCAGACGGGACGAATCTCGTCGACACCCAACTCGGTTGCCTTCTCGATCATGAAGTCATACCGCTGGGGCCGGATAAGCGATGCCGAGATCACGATCCGCGGCGGCGGCAAGCTGCGTCGAGGCCGGCTTTCGATCACTCGACAAATCACATCGTCCCGCGTTACCCGTTCGACAGCGGCCTGATAGAGCCGATCGGTCGAGGGGTGAACAAGTTCGAGTGGATCGTCGCGGCGCACGCGCATGACGCGCTTGAGCCGATTCGCCTTACCGCCGGTGATGACGATCGTGTCGTCTTCAACCCGGGCAGATTCGTCGAGAAAGTACCTGGGTACGAGTCCGAAATCATCCCCGTCTGGGTGGAGTTCGCCGTCGTGGTGTCTGGCCATCAGGCTGAACCGTTCTGCGTCTGCTTTAGACTCCGCTGGGACAAAAACTGTACAGGAATGAATAGGCAGACTCATGGATCTCGGACTCGCTGGCAAGGTGGCGATTGTGACGGGTGGCTCAGAAGGCATCGGCCGGGCAACGGCGATCCTGTTGGCGTCGGAGGGCGCGTCGGTGGTGATTGGCGCTCGACGTCAGGGGCCGCTCGACGATGCGGCGGACGCGATCAAGGCGAACGGCGGCGAGTGCCTGGCGTTGTCGACCGACGTCACCTCGGACGACGACTGTGAGCGCCTGGTCGCGGCGACGATCGAACGCTTCGGTGGCGTCGACATCCTGATCAACAACGCGGGTCAGTCTTCGTCGGGCCTGATCGAGTCGCACGACATCGAGACGTGGGCGGTCGACCTCGACCTGAAGCTCTACGGCGGGATCCGGCTGGCCAAGCTCTGCATCCCCTCGATGCGCGAGCGCGGCGGCGGACGGATCGTCAACCTGCTCAACATCGGTTGCAAGACGCCCGGCGCCGGTTCGATGCCGACCGCAGCCTCGCGCGCGGCCGGTCTGGCGATGACCAAAGCGCTGAGCAAGGAAGTTGCCGCGGATCAGATTCTCGTCAACGCTGCCTGCATCGGTTCGGTCGACTCGGCCCAGTGGCACGGATTCCACCAGGCGCAAATGCCCGATGCATCCTACGAGGAGTTCCTCAACAGCGTCGGCGAGCGCATCCCGGTCAAACGGATCGGCACGTCGGAGGAGGCGGCAAACATGATCGTCTTCTTGTCCTCAGACGCAGCGAGCTTCATCTCGGGCTGCGCCATCAACATCGACGGCGGGGCATCGCCAGCTTGGTAAGCTTGCAAGCCAGATCGGCGAAATGAAGACGCAAGGGATTGAAGCGTGACGACACAGACATATCGACAGGCATCCTGGTTGCTGCTGGAGCAGGCAGAACGGGAGTTAGCGGCTGGCGATACGCGACAGGCATCAGAGAAGGGCTGGGGCGCAGCCGCGCAGATGGTCAAGGCGATCGCGGAGCAACGCGGCTGGCCGCATCAGCGCCATGGCGCGCTCTATCGAGCCGTCTCGAACATCGCCGAGGAAACTGGCGATGACGACATTCGCACCCTGTTTCATGTCGCGAACGCGCTGCACACCAACTTCTATGAGAACTGGGACACACCGGAGAACGTTCGCAGTGCTCTCGCAGCCGTCCAGCGGTTCGTCGAGAAGCTGGCTCCGCTGGTTGCTTGAGGCCGTCCCAGAAGTCGGAACGTCTCAGCCAAGCTCGTGGCGAGACAAGACCATGGCTCGCCACTGATCTTCGCGTCGGTACGACTCGAGGTTCAGTCCGACTTCGGCGAGCGTCTCAGCAACCTCCTCTTGTCTCGCATCGATCAGACCGCTGGCGATCATTCGGCCCTGAGGACTGAGTGCGTTGGCGAGGTCAGGCGCCAGGTACTGCAGTAGGTCGGCAGTGAGATTGGCCGTGATCAGATCGAACTGCTGACCCGCGGGGATCGATGCCTCTCGCACCTCGACGCGGTCGCCGAGCTGGTTTTGACGCGCGGTCTGGCGCGCTGCGTCGACGGCGAGGGGATCGATGTCGGTCGCAAGCACCGAGGCCGCGCCCAGCTTTGCCGCGGCGACGGCAAGGATGCCGCTGCCTGTTCCGACATCCAGTACTTGCTCACCGCCGCCAATCTGCTCGGCGAGGAGTTGCAGGCAGAGCCTGGTGGACTGGTGCTGTCCGGTGCCGAAGGCGAGTCCGGGGACGAGGTCGATGACGACTTCGTCGGGTTTCGCTTCATGAGTGATGTGCGGAGGACGGATGATGATGGTGCGCGGTCCGGGAATGCGGACGAGGTTGAAGTGGTCGTGCCAGGCGGTGCGCCAGTCGCGGTTGGGCAGGTGTTTCACGTGAAACACCTGTTCTCCTAATGACAGACTGACCACAGCGGCGTGAGCGGTCGATTCGATTCGATTCCAGTGATCGGCGCTAAGGTAGGCGACGACTTCGGCGCGGCCGCCTTGCATCGGGCGATTGTCGTGACCGGGCCAGGGCTCTTCTGTCGGCTCGTCGAGCTGGTACTCGACGCTGGAGTTGAATACGCCGACCAGTTCCCAGGCCGCGATCGCCTGCTCAACCTCTGTGGCGTTGACGCTGATCGCGACTCGGAGCAGCCTCGAGGACCGAGCAGGGGAGCGACTAATTGGTGAACGCTCCACGGATGCGCGAGAAGACGCCGTCCGCATCGCCGCCTCGGTTGGCAGGCTCATCAAGCAGTTCGGCGAGTTGTTCGAAGAGCTGTCGCTGCTCGGTGCTGAGCTTGTCCGGAATTTCGACGTGGACCTGTACGCGCATGTCGCCGCGACCTCGTCCTCGCAGATGAGGGACGCCCTCTCCGCGTAGGCGGAACTCGTTGCCGTGCTGTGTGGCGGCAGGAATGTTGAGCGGCTGGTCGTGGCCGTTGATGCCGGGGATGTTGACGGTCGCGCCAAGCGCGGCCTGGGCCACGTTGAGTCGGAGCGGCAGGATCAGGTCATTGCCGTCGCGCAGGAAGAGTTCGTGTGGTCGAACGTTGATATCGACATAGAGATTGCCGGCCGGTCCACCGCGCAGTCCGGCGTCGCCTTCGCCCGAGAGTCGCATCTGGGCGCCGTCGGTGACGCCGGCGGGGATTTTCACCTTGAGCCGTCGGTTGCGCTGCTCGCGACCGATTCCGCCGCAGGACTTGCAGGGATGCTCGATCACAGCGCCCTCACCCTCGCATGGCTCGCATGGGGCGACGTTGACGAAGCGTCCAAAGACATTGCTCTGGGTGCGGCGAATCTCGCCGGAGCCGCCGCAGACCGTACAGGCGACGCGTTGGGTGCCGGGCTCGCCGCCGGAGCCGCCGCAGATGGTGCAGTGTTCGAGCCGCGAGGCGCGGATCTCTTCTTCGCAGCCGAACACGGCTTCCTCGAAATCCAACTCGATCTGGATGCGCAGGTCGCCGCCGCGAATTGGTCCTGCCGCGCGGCGTCCGCCAAAGAAGGCGTCGAAGATGTCGCCGAAGCCGCCGAAGTCGAAGCCCTCGAAGCCGGTCCCCTGGGCGAATGCACCGACCGATCCGTACTGGTCGTACTTGGCCTTCTTCTCAGTGTCGGAGAGCACCTCGTAGGCGGCCGCGATGCGCTTGAACTTGGCCTCGGAGGCCTCCTTCTGCGCCGGGTCGGTCACACGGTCGGGGTGATGCTCCATCGCCAGTTTGCGGAAGGATCGCCGGATGTCATCCTGCGAAGCTTCGCGCGTCAGGCCAAGGATCTCATAGAAGTCGTCAGATTGAGCCATTCCAAGCAGCCTATCGCGGATTGAGGCGTAAACGGTCAGGCAGAGCGGAGCAAGTCGGGATTACCAGGCCGAAGTTGGAGCTGGTTCGCTCCCAGGCCTTCGAAGAGTTGCTCTCGGCAGGTGAAGACGATGATCTGCACCCGCTTGGCGGCGTAGGCGAGGATGTCAAACATCAGCTGTAGTCGCCGATCGTCGGAGAAGACCAGGGCGTCGTCGAGGATCACGGCCGCCGGCGCGCCCTGATCGACCAGCATTTCCGCGAACGCGAGCCGAACCAGCACTGCGATCTGTTCTTGCGTGCCGATACTGAGCCGGTCAAAGCGCTCCTCGTAGTCACGTTGCCGCGAGACACCGACGATGTTGAAATTCTCGTCCAGGCTGATCTCTGAGTTGGGAAACAGCATTTGCAGGTAGGGATGCACCCGACTGCGCACCGGCGCGAGGTAGCGCTCCTTCGCTTCTGACTCGGCCTCGTGCAATGTGGTCGAGAGCAGATTCAGCACCGCGACTTCGCGTTCGAATCGATCGTGGCGATCCCGAGCACGATCAAGCTCCCGTTCGGTGTGCTCAATCGTCTCGCCGATGCCCGCACCTTCCTGTGCCTCGATGATGCCTTGCAGACGGGAAATCTCGGCTCCCAGGTCGCTGCGTCTGTTGTTGTGGGCCTTGATCGCCTCTTCCCGTCGGTCGATCCTCGCCTGAAGCAACTCAGCGCTGCTCGGTGGGAGGTCCGCTTGTAACGTATCGATCTCGCGTTGCTGATCGGATACAGCGGCTTCCGCATCTCGAACGTTTGCTTCCAGCTCGAGATCGGGAGTCTCTGCAACCTCAGTTGCGAATGCTGTCTGGCGACGGGTCAACAGTTCCGTGGCCAGATCGACCGTTCCCTGTTGCTCTCGCACCTCGCCGCTGAGCGTGTCCACCGACTCACGGCGCTGATCCAGCGCCAACTGCGCCAGTCGATAAGCGTCGCGGCAGCGATTGAGTTCATCCTGCGCGTCGTGCAGCATGCGCTCGGCCTCGTCACGATCGTGCGATTGCAGGTCTCGCCATTCAGGCGCGAGCGTGCGCTGCCAGCCCTCGAGGGCGTTGAGCTGCTGGGCCACGTCCTCGCGATCTGCTCCCAGCCGATCTACCTCTTCTCGCGCCGCCTCGACTCGCGCTTCCAAGCTGCGTCGCTCGTCGCGGCGGAATTGAGCTGCGGCCACCGACTCTGCAGCGGCTTCGGATAGCGCCTCACTCAGAGCCGTCTCTGCCTCGCGCTGCTGTGCTCTGAGCTGAGCACCTTCAGCGAGGGCAGGGTCAATCACGATCTGTCCGCGCTCAGGAATCGATATCACGGTCGGTTCGGTCGCCTCAACGACTGCCTGCGGATCGGACAGCGGACTGCCGTCCACCTCGACGCCGGCCATGCGGTCGGCAGAGAAGTCAAACCTGACCACAGTCGCCGCGCCGCTGAGCCGCGCCGTGGCGCGATCAAGCGCTGTCGCCGCGTCGCGAACGCGTTGCATGAGCTGGTCATCGACGTTGTTCTCAGCGACAGCCCGGCGCACAGCAGCCAACCGTTCGAGCGCGTCATCGATTTCACGCTGTCGTCTGCGCAGTGAGTCCAGTTCGGCAGTACGCGCGACAACCGTTGCCGCGTTGCGCCAATAGGCTTCCTCGCGCTCAGCATCGCTGGAGCGCGTCTCGGTGGCCTGAAGCTCCTGACGCAGCGGATCCAAGCGCTGCTGCTCCTCGGTCTCCCGATCTCGCAAATCGGTAAGCACTCCAGAGCTCTCTGCGAGTTGTTTCTTTTCGGCGGCGAGCTCGGCTCTGCCTCGCGCGCGCTCACTCAGAGCGTCCTGAGCCTGGACGAGTTGGCGGCTGCGATTGTCGAGTTCGCTTTGTGCAGCGTTGATCTGCAATTGGTGTTGCTCAACCTCTTTGAGCTCGGCCCGAGTTTTGATGATGTCTTCGCGGTATTGCTGATCCTGGTCGCCGGACTCGAGGGTGCGCAGGCGATCCTCCGCGGCGCCCAACTGCTCGATCGTCTCGCCCAGCTCGCGCTGCTGTTGCTGTTGGGAGTCCAGCTGCTGTTCAAGCTCGGCAACTCGATCTTGGGCCTCCTTGTACCGACCTCTGGGCCGCTTCAGCTGAGAAGTGACCAACTCCCCCATGGCCTGCTCGATGGCCTGAGGCAGCTCGCGACCACGCCGGCCGCCGAGCACTTCCCCGACCTCCGATTCCAATCCAGCGCTCAGACTCGCCTGGGCCGAGTTCGTGAGCTCGGGTCGGCCAAACGACTCTCCCTGCAACACCCAGAGCACGCCCCACATGCCGAGACTCTCCGAATTGGATCCTCGGCTGCCCGCCTCTTTGAATCCGAGCAGGCGGCGCAGTTCCGCTTCCGCCGTGTCCGCCTCGAGCAGCGTGCCATCTGGACACTGCAATTGCGCGAACTCACGCTTCATGAATCGCTTGGTCAACGTGTACTCGTCGCCGTCGATGTCGAACACCAGCTCAACGACGGGCGCCGCCTGGCTGCGGGCATTTTGCAGGTTCTGGATGACCTGTGCCTTCGATCCGTAGCGCTCGAACAGGACGGCGCGCAGCGCATCAAGCAGGGTCGATTTGCCCAGCTCGTTGGGCCCCACGACGATGTTGAGCTCATCGGTGATGCCGTCGAGCACCTGAGGAGAGGTGAATTTCTTGAATTGATTGACTGACAGAGAACGTATCTTCATCGCGGCTGCGACTCGATTCGCTGCTGCTCGATGAAGAGTCGTTGCAGTGCCTCGCTCGCAAGCTCGCCCGGTTCGCCGCCGTCGTCCATCATCTCCCGCAGTCGGTCTGCCGCTGCGCGAACTATGCCGCCCGCATCGATCATGTCCATGTCGTCGTCATTGGGGATCGCATAGAGATCGTCATCTTGCACTCGCAAGTGGGCCAGTGAGGCGGAGGCCTCTTCCCCAATCTTGCGACCGAAGTACTCCATGTCGGACAAGGAGAGTGCGCCTTCTACGGTCAGCGACACCATCGTCTGAGCGGGTTCCCGTCCAAGCGAACGCAACAGGTCATCAAGTCTGTCGACGTCTTGCCGGTTTGAGACCCTCTCGCTGGTTGAGACCCAGACGTATTGACCAGTGTCCAACTGGGTCACACGCGGGGTCGCGCCAGGGGCATCGACTTCAACGAGCAGCGCCGTACCGGTTCCTTGCGTCTGGAACGAGTCTGTTTCTGGAGTGCCGCTGTAGCGGCAACGATCGTTCACTGTGAGCGGGCCATGCCAGTCGCCCAAGGCGAGATAGTCGAGCCTGGCCGACACTGGACGCGTGGGATCGATCGGATTGGCGCGCTGCTCCTCATTGCTACCAAACCCCCGCACCGAGCCATGTGCCAGGCCGATCCGGATGACGCCGTCATCTGTCTGAGCGTTGTCCTGAGCGAGGTCCATCCATTCGGTCAGATCGCTCAAACTGCGTCGATGCTGCAAGGGCGCTGGCAGGAGCGCCGCAACGCCGGGCTCAATGTCCGAGACGAGCGGCTCTGTATAGACGTGCACGTTGTCGGGCAGGCCGCGTTGGCGAAGTTGGTCCCAGAGACCATTGGGTTGATGAGGATCATGGTTGCCGGGCAGCAGATGCCATTGGACGCCACTGTGCCCGCGCATCCGCTCCAGCGTCTGATTGCGGGTGCGTAGTGTCGGTACTTCGTGATCCCAGACATCGCCGGCGACCAGGACGTGGCCGGCCGCATGTTCCTCCGCGAGCCTGCCGATCCGACTGATCGCTTCCAGGCGCGCTTGCTGTAGGACGCCCATCGTCTGATCATCGACAAAGCGAAAGACTTTGCCGATCTGCCAATCGGCGGTGTGGATGAAGCGAAACGGCACGCCTAGACCTCGCGGAATTCTCCTTCGACGGTGTCGTCGTCGGGAGCCGACTCAGCTCCTGCGGCGCCGCCCGGGCCGGCTGCGGCTCCGGCCGGTTCTTGCTGGCCGTAGATTTTCTCTCCGACTTTCATCAGGGTGGTGTTGAGGTCGTCGAGGGCTGACTGGATGGCAGCGGCGTCGTCCGACTCGAGCGTGGCTCGTAGGGCTTCGATCTTGCCCTGCATCTCGACTTTGAGTTCCTCGTCGAGCTTGTCTTCCTGATCGCTGAGCACCTTCTCCGCCTCGTAGGCGGTGGTTTCGGCTCGGTTGCGGACTTCGGCGAGTTCTCGCAGGCGCTGGTCTTCCTCGGCGTGCTCCTCGGCATCGCGCTGCATGGCGGCGATCTCGTCGTCGGACAGGCCGGAGGAACCCTGGATCGTGATCCGTTGTTCCTTGCCGGTGCCCTTGTCCTGGGCGCCGACGTTGAGGATGCCGTTGGCGTCGATGTCGAACGTGACTTCGACCTGGGGCATGCCGCGCGGCGCGGGCAGGATGCCGTCGAGGATGAACTTACCCAGCGACTTGTTGCCGCCGGCCATCTCGCGCTCGCCCTGGAGCACATGAATCTCGACCTGCGACTGGTTGTCGGCGGCGGTCGAGAAGACCTGCGACTTGGATGTCGGGATGGTGGTGTTGCGGGGGATCAGCGGAGTCGAGACGCCGCCCAGGGTCTCGATGCCGAGGGTCAGCGGGGTGACGTCAAGCAGGAGCACGTCCTTGACCTCACCGCGCAGGACGCCGGCTTGAATCGCTGCGCCGAGGGCGACCACTTCGTCCGGGTTGACGCCGCGATGCGGCTCCTTGCCGAAGAATTGCTCGACCTTCTGTTGGACGAGCGGCATCCGTGTCTGGCCACCGACAAGCACGACTTCATCGACCTGGTCGCGGGTGATTCCGGCGTCGTCGAGTGCGTTGCGGCAGGGCTCGAGTGTGCCATCGACAAGGTCGAGGACGAGCTGCTCGAGCTGCGCCCGCGTCAGTGTGTGGGTGAAGTGCTTCGGACCGGAGGCATCGGCGGTGATGTAGGGCAGGTTGATCTCGGTCGATTGCGTCGTGGAGAGTTCGACCTTGGCGCGCTCGGCGGCTTCCTTGAGCCGCTGCAGGGCCATGCGGTCCTGCGAGAGGTCGATGGCCTGCTCCTTGCGGAAGGCGTCGACGAGGTAATCCATCAGGCGCTGGTCGAAGTCGTCGCCGCCGAGGAAGGTGTTGCCGTTGGTCGAGCGGACCTGGAAGGTGCCTTCGCCAAGTTCGAGAATTGAGATATCGAAGGTGCCACCACCGAGGTCGTAGACAGCGATGTAGTGGTCTTCGGTCCGTTCCAGTCCATACGCCAGCGAGGCGGCGGTGGGCTCGTTGATGATGCGCAGGACGTTGAGTCCGGCGATCCGGCCGGCATCTTTGGTGGCGTTGCGCTGGGAGTCGTCGAAGTAGGCCGGGACCGTGATCACGGCTTCGTTGACGGTCTCGCCGAGGTAGGACTCGGCGTCGGCCTTGAGCTTTTGCAGGACCATCGCCGCGATCTCGGGCGGCGAATACGGGTTGTCACCCATGCGCACACGAGCGTCGCGGTTTTCGGCGCCGTCGACGATGTAGGGCAGCCGGCTGACGGCGCCCTGCACGTTTGGATCGTCGAAGCGGCGGCCCATGAGGCGCTTGACCGAGAACAGGGTGTCCTCGGGGTTGGTGACCGCCTGGCGCTTGGCCGCGGTACCAACGATGCGTTCACCGGTCTTGGTCAGCGCGACGACTGAGGGCGTGGTGCGGTTGCCTTCGGCGTTGGGAATGACAGTCGGCTCGCCGCCTTCCATGACGGCGACAGCGGAGTTGGTCGTGCCAAGGTCGATGCCAATGACTCGTCCGGGCATGGGAAATCTCCTACTCGGTTGTTTCGTCTGGTTCGTCTGATGTGTCTGTTGAGTCCTCGTCTGGGGCAGGCGGCGTAATCGATCCGTCGCCGACCATCACCTGGGTGGCCCGCAGCACGCGAGACCCAATGGTGTAGCCAGTGCGTAGCACTGCGACGATCTCGTTGTGTTGACCGGGCAGTTGGCCGACGGCTTCGTGGAAGTCGGGATCAAAGGCCTGATCGACGGTGTCGATCTGCTTGACCTGCTGCCTCATCAGCAGTGCGCTCAGCTTCTGTCCCATCAGTTCAACGCCCTGACGCCAGGGATCGTCCTGATTGGACTCGTCGCTGGGCGACTCGCGGTTGGCTCGCTCGAAATCGTCGGCCAGGTCGAGCAGGTCGAGCAGGATCGCTCGCTGCGACTGCTGTACGCGGTCGCGCACGTCCTGGGCGGATCGGCGCTTGAGGTTCTCGAAGTCGGCCTGCGCACGTTGCCAGCCTGCATAGTTGCGGGCCGACTCATCGCGCAACGCCTCTAGTTCGCTGGCCGGTTCAGTGACGAAGTCGTTAGACAATGCCGGTTCGGGATCCGGTTCAACGACTTCATCGATCTGCTGACTCGCCTCATCGACTCGCTGACTGTCTGGGATCATCGGCTGGCTCCATAGACGGCGTCGATCATCTCCTGAAGGAGTTGGGAGTAGAAGCGCGCAGCGGCGATGCTGCGGGGGTAGTTCATGCGGGTTGGCCCGATGATCCCGACGTAGCCAGGGATCTCGGGGGCGTCATTGGGCAGCAGAGACGAGCCGTACGGGGCGAGGACCAGTGAGCATTCCTGCAACAGCTCGGTGGGATGGTCATCGCCGATCAGCACGTGCATGGCGCCGCGCAGGTCGCCTTGCTGGGAAACGTCTTCAATCACCGCTGCCGGAATCAGGTCTTCGGCGGCTTGATGGTCTACGAGTTCGATCAGCTCCAGCGAGCGCATCGGCTCGTGCTGGAACTCAGGCTGAGCCATCATTCCGCCGAGACCGGCGATCGAAGGTACGCCGGCGCGTAGCGCGTCTCGATCGAGCACCTGGGCCAACGTGTCGAGCACGAAGTGTTCGACCGGGTGGGTGTCTGGAGCGTCCATGGCCTGTTTCGCGGCCTGGCGGACATCAGGAGCGGACTGACCGCGCAACATCCAGGAGAGCTTGGTGGCGAGGTCATCGAGCTCATCGACCTCGATTGGCTGCGGCAGCGGCATGAGCTGACGAATCATCCGCGCTTCCTGGACTACGACGATCATCAGGACGAGTAACTCGTTCAGCGAGATCAGTTCCAGTTGGCGGACGCGCAAGCGCTCAGGATGCGGCGGGGCGACAATGACCAGCAGTCCCAACGATCGGGCGAGCACAGTGGCAGCCAGCTCGACCCATTCGTCGACGGCCGGAGCGGCCTGGAAGAATTGGTGGCGGACCGAGGCTTGTTCGGCCATGCCCAACTCGGCATGACCCATCAGCGACTGGACGAAATGCCGGTAGCCGCGATTGGAAGGCACGCGGCCGGCGGAGGTGTGTGGATGAGTCAGATAGCCCTCTTGCTCAAGCGCGTGCATTTCGTGGCGTATCGTTGCGGGCGACGCCGGCAAGGCGTACTTTTCGACGACGTGACGCGACGCCACCGGCGTCGCGGTTTCGATGTAATCCTGGATCACGAGCTGGAGAATGCCAGCACGCCGATCACTGAGACTGTCGGTATGTCGTTCGGAAGACATCGCTCGCGTCGAGTCCCTTTCAAGCGATCATGCCCAGCGGTCATGCCCAGCGGTCATGCATCGCGGTCACGCCGGACGGCCAAGGCTAGCGAAGCTGCTGTCGTAAGCTGTGTTTAGCACTCTCATACAGAGAGTGCTAACGCCGTGATCGTAGCAGCGTTCGCTGGATTCGGCAAAGGAATCATGGCCGGGACGGCGTGTTGCAGAACACGCCAACCGGTAGTCAACGAGCAGTGTTCGTCAGGACGGAGAGGGAGTTGCGCCATGGTCAGTGGAGGTGTCGGCGGGGGTGTCAGTGGGGGGTTGAATCGAGGAGTCACGTCTGACGACGCTGGCGAGCGCCGCCGCGTGGTGGTCACCGGGGTCGGGGCGGTTTCGGCGGCTGGGTTGACCACAGCCGACTACTGGTCGGCTCTCAGCGAGGGACGGGTCTGCACGTCGCCGCTCACGGCGTTCGAGGCTCCGCGTGCCGTGGCGGCCGGCCAAGTGGACGAGTCGTGGCGCGGACCGTCTGGCGCGCCTGACTGGTTGCTGGCACGGATGGACCGAGCCTCGCAGCTTGCCCTGGACGCAGCGATTCAGGCACAGACCGACGCGCGAATCGAGTTCAACCAGCAGAATGCATTCGTCGTCGGAGCTGTGACCGGGATGGCGCATCCCAGCATCGGCGATGGCTGGGCAGCGCTGGGATCGGGCCTGTCGGGCGCGTCGCTGGGTCTCAATATCGCCGGTCCTGTGTTCACGGTGTCGATGGGCGGCGCGTCGGGGTTGGCGTCGGTGGTGCTGGCGACACAATTGATTCGCTCTGGCGTCGTGCGGGCCGCGTTGGCGATTGGCGCCGAAGCGCCGCTGCGCGCAGACGTTTGGCAATCCTACGAATCGTCGGGCTTGCTCGATCAGACAGACGATCCCAACGCGCAGCGCCCGTTCGACGCAAATCGCCAGGGCATGATCCTTGGTGAAGGGGCTGGAGCATTGATGTTGGAAGACCGCCAGCTCGCTGCGCAACGTGGCGTCCACGTGTACGCGGAAATCGGTGGCGAGGCGATGACCTCAGGCCCGATGGGTGACGGACAGGCGCCGACCGACATTGAGGTCGCACGACGGGCGACGGGGGATGCGATGTTGGGCGGCGAGATTTCGCCGTCAGACATTGACGTCGTCGTGGCCGCGGGCGTGGGCTCCAAGTTGGGGGACGAGCGCGAAACAGACATCATCGAGCGCGCATTTGGACGTCGCACGCTGGATATGTATGCGGCGACAGTGAGTCCAAATGTCGGCTACACGGCCGGCGCATCGGGTGCCTTATCGGCGGTGGCAGCGGCGATGATCGTCGACCGGCGCCAGGTGCCTCCGCACGCGACATTCCAGGAGGAGGACATCGCCTGCAAACTGGGCTTCGTCCAGAATCTGTACGAGGACCGGATCGTCGGAGCTGCGACAGCAGCCTACGGAGCACACGGTCAGAACGCGGCGCTGGTCCTGATGCCCCATGTTCCTGAGGCCGGCGACGAACTGCCGGTGATGGCCACCTGAGGACTACGGGGAGCGCGGACGACGGCTTGCGCCCTCTCTAACGAGCAGAGTGCGTTGTCGGGCGCGAAGTGGGAGTAGGATTGGTTACCGTAAGGGACGAGCAGAACATAGCTAAGGAAGGCGTCATGACAACCAAGAGGGAGGGGCTGACAGAGGCCTTAGCCAACCTCGGTCTTGACCTTGAGTTTCTCGACGCCGTGAATGAGGAAGCTCAGCGTAACGATGCATATTTTGCGACCCACTGCAATGAGCTCTGGGAAACGCACCGGGGGAAATGGATGCTCATTCACGGTGGGGGCTGCGTCGAGTCGTTCGACGACTACATGGAGATGTTCAGGCGGCTGAGGGAACTTGATCCCATTGCGGAAGCAGCAGCGCGTATGGAAACCGAGGCTGAAACGCCGTGGATTCTCTGAACCGGCGGTTTCTCGGCACGTTTGAGGCCACACACAGACTCCAACCGCCGGCTCCTCGCATTAGAGTGAGCGCGGTCGCCGATGTGGGTCTACCAACACGGACCATTCACCTTCTGATTGACACCGGCGCCGATCGTACGCTGATCGCTCCGACAGACGCGCGAAGCATCTTCGGAGACGAGGCGTATGAGGAGATCAATCACTCTGCAGACCGAATCCGCATTGGCGGCATTGGATCCGGCGCCACAGTTGTCGAGAAGAAATTGTTTTGCATGTTCCACCCCCAGTCGGGGCCGCCAGTTCTATTGTTTCAGGACTTTTGGATCGCCACCGAACTCCGTGACGAGCAAGGACGGGTCATCAATCGCCACATGCCCTCTCTCCTGGGTCGCGAAATTTTGAACCACTTCACGCTGACCCTTTCTCCGATCCGTCGCCTGGTGGAAATGGTCGAGGAAGAACCGTTGCCAGGGTCGGTCTAGTCGGTTTGCTTTCGTTGCCCAGAAATCCCGCAGCGCGTAGGTGACCTGCTCCGTAGGCTGTGGGTATGGATATTGCCTGGTATGGACATGCTGCGTTTCGCTTGCGGGGGCGTGAGGCGGCGGTGGTGATGGACCCCTGCTCTCCGGAGACCGGCTTTCGGCTGAACCGGCCGGCGGCCGACATTGTGACGGTGTCTCGCCAGATGGATTTGGGGCACAACTGGACTGAGGGTGTGACGCTTGAGGCGTCGACCAATCAACGGCAGTTGGATGCACCCGGTGAATACGAGATCAAGCGGGTGCTGGCGACCGGCGTTCGCACGCCTGGCCCTGATGACCAGCGCAACATCTCGTTTGTCGTGACGATCGATGAATTGATTGTCGCGCACCTCGGCGACCTGCAGGGCATGCCAGAGCGCTCGGCCTTGGAAGAACTGCAACGGGCGGATGTCGTCCTGATGCCCTGCGGGGGTGGGAAACATCTCTCTCCGGAGTCGGCGGCCAGTGTCGCGGGTGCGATCGCTGCACCGCTGGTGATTCCGATGCTCTACCAGCCGGAGGGCGCAGAGGAAGTCCAGACCGGGCTTGAACCGCTGTCGGCGTTTCTGCGCGAAATGGGATTGACTGTCGATCCGCCCAGCGACAACCACATCAATGTGACCCGAAGTTCGATACCGACCGCGCCGACGGTGGCGCCGCTGCTGGCCAGAGGAGCGTGAGATGAGTCACCAGAATTCGCAGCCCGAGTACGAGGTCGTAATTCAACGCAATCGCCGTGTTGTCATGCGTGATGGCGTGACGATGGCGACGGATGTGTATCTGCCGGCCCGCGACGGGGTGGCGATTGAAGGTCCCTGGCCGACGCTGTTGACTCGAACGCCGTACGACAAGCTTGGCTTTGCCGCCGACGGCGAGTGGTGGGCGAAGCGCGGCTATGCGCGGGTGATGCAGGATGTGCGCGGTCGGTTTGCCTCGGAGGGCGACTTCTATCTGCTCAAGAACGAAGCCGAGGACGGCTACGACACGATTGAATGGCTGGCCGACCAGCCCTGGTCGACGGGCAAGGTGGGGACAGTCGGGACGTCGTACATGGGCTGGGTGCAGTCTGCGGCGGCGGCTCTGAATCCGCCGCATCTGTCGGCGATGTGGGTCAACCAGGGTGCGTTCAACGGGCTGACGTCGTCGCTGCGACAGGGCGGCGCGCTGGAGTTGCGATGGCTCGCCTGGGCCTTCTGGAACGCGCCGGTCAGTCCCGAGGCAGCGCGGGATCCGGTGCTGTACGAGGCGCTGGACCAGGCGGCAGTCGACCTGCGTGGCTACCTCAATCGGTTGCCCTGGCGATCGGGCGATACGCCGCTCTCGTTGACCAAGGACTTTGAGCGTTGGGCGATCGACCTGACGACGCTGGCTCGCGAGGATGACTGGCTGTGGCAACTGCCGTCGATGAACTTCGAGCGCTTCATTGGACAAACCGCCGATGTGCCGAGCGTGTACTCGGGCGGCTGGTACGACAGCTATACGCGGGCGACGTGCGAATCGTTCATGGCCTTCTCAGAGGCAATGTCGTCGCCGCAGTATCTGCTCATGGGTCCCTGGACGCATGGTGAGGTGACGCTGGATCGGTCGTGGTCGGGCGACGTTGACTTTGGTCCGACAGCGCCGACATCAGGCAATCTGGCTCCGAGCATCTCCGATCTGCGCATGCGCTTCTTTGACCACACGCTCAAGGGACTGGACAGCGGCTGGAGCGATATGCCTCCGGTGAAGATGTTCGTGATGGGTGGCGGCACGGGTCGGCGGATCTTGTCGGATCGGATGGACCATGGCGGCGAGTGGCGGGATGAGTCCCAGTGGCCACCTGCCGGATCTGAGCAGCAAGAGTGGTACCTGCAGCGCGACGGTGCGTTGTCGATCGAGGCAGCGGGCGAGGACGGCGGTTCGTCGAGCTATCTGTTCGATCCAGCACATCCGGTGCCGTCGATCTCGGCGAATGTCTCGTCGCTGCGCGAATACGTGGCGGAGGATCCGACGCTGAAGTCTCAGATCTGGCCTCCGACTCAGCGCTCCCGGGAGCTGATCATGCCGGGCGGAGCCGATCAGCGGACTCGACCCGACGTGATGGGTGCGGAGCCGCCGTATCTGCCGACGGCGTCGCGATCGGACGTATTGTCGTTCCGAACGGAGCCGCTGGCTGAGGACGTCGAAGCGACTGGTCCGGTGACGGTGCGGCTGTTCGCCTCGAGCGACGCACCGGATACCGATTTCACGGCAGCGTTGCTCGACTGCTATCCGCCCAATGCGGACTATCCCGAGGGCTATAACCTGCGCCTGACCGACAGCATCAAACGGCTGCGCTTCCGCAACGGGTACGACCGCGAAGAGTTGGTTGCTCCGAATGACATCGTCGAGGTGACGATTGAGCTGTACCCGACAGCGAATGTGTTCAAGGCGGGTCATCGAATCGGCGTGGAGATCTCGTCCTCGAACTACCCGCGCTTCGACGTGAATCCGAACACCGGTGAGCCCATCGGTCGGCAGACGCACACCAGGACGGCCCTGAACACCATTTGGCACGACGCGGAGCGAGGGTCTCGGCTGGAGCTGTCGGTGGCGGCGAGCTGACCAGGGCCTGTTGCGTTCTGGGATCGTGTCCTGGGGGGCAGGGAAGACTCAGAACTGGCGCTAGCCGGTGCCTCGCAGGCGGGGATCGAGGAGGTCGCGGAGGACGTCGCCGAGGAGATTGAAGGCGAGCACGGTGACGACGATAGCCAGACCAGGGAAGATGGCGAGCATTGGCTCGCTGCTGATCAGTCGCTGAGCACTGTTGAGCATGGTGCCCCAGGATGGGTCGGGCGGGCGCGTTCCCAGGCCGAGGAAGCTGAGTGACGCCTCGATGATGATCGCGACGCCGAACAACAGCGAGGCCTGAACGACGACCGGCGCGAACGTGTTGGGCAAGATGTGACGAGCCGCGACCCGAGGTCCGCCGGCGCCGATCGAGCGTGCGGCCAGGACGAATTCCTGCTCCTTGACCGAGAGCGTCGTACCGCGCACGAGTCGGGCGAAGGAAGGTATGAAGGTGATGCCGATGGCGAGCATGACATTCTGAATGCCGGTCCCCAGCGCCGCGATGATCATCAATGCGAGCAGGATGCCGGGAAACGCGAAGAGCGCATCCATGAGTCGCATCAGGACTTCATCGCGGATCCCACCCGAGTATCCAGCAGTGACGCCGATCGGCACACCGATGCCAGCACCGATCAGGATCGATACCACGCCAACCATCAGCGCCGTGCGCGATGCGTCGACGATGCGGGAGTAGTTGTCTCGACCAAGCTGGTCGGTTCCAAAGAAGTTGGAAAGCGACGGCGGGGCAAACGCTTCGGCTCCGGTCGTGACCAGCGTTTCCAGCGGATCATGTGTCGCTGCAACGTTGGTGAATACTGCGGCAAATGCGATCAGCAGCACGACGGTCAGACTGATCACGCCGATGGGACGGCGGACAAATCGGCGGGCAAAGGCCGTCAAGTTGGCGAACCGAGGATCGCGCTCTGCAATCATGATTTCCGCGGAGTCGGACGAACTCATCACTGACCTCAGGAGTAGCGAATGCGTGGATCGAGATACGCGTAGGAGATGTCGACGAGCAGATTGATCGCCGCGACACCCAGCGCGATCATCACGGCGAGGGCTTGCACGGTCGGAATCTCGGAGAAGAGGATGGAGTCGATGATCAGCTTCCCGACGCCGGGCAGTCCGAAGAAGGATTCGATCACGATCGCACCGCCAACGACGAGCGAGGTCTGCAACCCGAGCACGGTCACCACGGGGATCAGTGCATTGCGGAATCCGTGGCGGACGAGCACGGAGCGTTCGCGCAGCCCCTTGGCTCGAGCGGTGCGTACGTAGTCCTGCTGCATCACTTCCACCATGGAGGCTCGCACCTGCCGGGCAAGATTGCCGGCGAGCGCAACGCCGATCGCGAACGCAGGCAGAATCATCCCCTTGAGGTTGGCGGTCGGATCCTCGAAGAAGGGCGTAAAGCCCTGGGTGGGGAACCAACCCAGCTCGAGCGCGAAGATGATCACGAGCAACATGGCCAGCCAGAAATTGGGCACCGAGACGCCAATCACGGCAAAGAATGTAAGCCCGTAGTCAAAGGGCGTGCCCGGTTTCGCCCCCGCGATCGCCCCAATCGGGATCGCAATCAGCAGGGCCAGAGCCAGCGACATGATGCCGAGTTGCAACGTCGCCTCAAGCCGACTGGCGATCAGCGGGCCGACCGGGTCGTTGCTGCGCTGGGAGTATCCGAAATCACCCTGGAAGACGCCGGCAATCCAGTCGGCGTACTGCTCGTAGATCGGGTCGTACCATCCGAGCCGCTCGTTCAAGGCCTCGACCGCGGCCGGATCGGCTTCCGGTCCGAGGATGGCGCTGCCGGGAGAGCCGGGAAGCAGCCTCAGCGCGACAAAGGTGACGACGGAGATCAGGATCAGCACGGGAATCGTGGCGAGAACGCGACGAATGATGAAGTTGCGCACTGACCCAAGCTTTGCCGAACAGGTTCGTACCGGGGCTGCTGCCCTGGATACCTATGTGGGATGACTGGCTGGCGGCAGCCGGCGCGTCGTCCATACGGACGAGCGCCGGCGGCAGTTTGCCATTGGTCGCGCCGAGGCTACCTGAGCTCTCGGCGCTGCCCAGGAGAGCGCCTAGGCGGTAATGGTCACGTCGCCCTGTCCCCAGTGCGGCTTGGCGTCGGCAAACAGCGGATAGGTGACATTTTCGGCGTGCGCCGTGCGCGCGAAGTGGTGGAAGAAGTTCAAGCCCCAGGCAGCGGTGTCCATGGCCTGGTTGAGCTCCTGGATCTTGATGAACCGCTCCTCGGGGTCAAACTCAGCGCCGACCTCGCCCAGCAGACGGACCAGTTCCTTGCGGTCTGGGTCGTTCTCGTCCTCGGGCACGACGTTACGGCTCTGGGAGAGCGGGTCGTGGACGAATGCGAGTTGCTGCCAGACGTCGGCACGCACCGACATCGAGGAGCTGTGACCGGAGACTTCGAGGTCCCAGAACTCACGCCAGAAGGCGGGGCTGGGCTTCGGGTTGAGCTTGGCGGTGATGCCGAACTGAGCCAGCGAAGCAGCGATGAACTCGTCATGCGCGATCGCCTGGGCGCCCGAGAAGGTGTTCATTTCGAACTCGAACCCGTCCGGATGACCGGCCAGCGCGAGCTCTTCGCGCACCTTGTCGGGGTTGAAGATGTAGCCCTCGTAGTTGGGATCGTGGTCAGGGCCGGTGGCCGGGCCGAGCCAACCCCAATGGGCCGGAATGCCCTGTCCGTTCCAGACCACATCGAGCAAGGCTTGCTTGTCGACGCCCCAGTTGACGGCGCGGCGCAGGTGCGGGTTGGTCCACGGCTCCATACGCATGTTCAACCAGTAGCGCTGGGTCCAGTTAGTTGGGCGCGTCTCATAGGTCAGGCCGGCGTCGGTCAGGCGGTCGACCTGGGCCGAGTCGGGGCTGAACTGGGCGTTGTATTCGCCAGCGATCATGCCGTTGATGGCTTGGTCGGAGGTTCGGCCCAGATGCCAGGTGATCTTGTTGATCTTCGGGTGACCAGGCTGCCAGTACTCGTCGAACGCTTCGAAGACGAGACGGTCGTCGACGATTTCCTCGACGAACTTGAAGGCGCCGGCGCCGACCGGCGAGCGGTCGATGTAGACGTCCTTCTCGGCGATCGCCTTGGGCGAGACAACCATGCCCGCGCGGTCGCCAAGGATGCGCAGCAACGGGGCGAAGGGTTGCTTCATGTTGAAGACGGCGGTGAACTCGTCCGGCGTGTCGACGCTGTCGATGAACTGCACATCGGCGCCAGTATTGCCCTCGGGCAAATCGCGAGCGCGGAGGATATGCGTCTTGACAGCCTCGGCATTCAGCGGTTCGCCATCGTGGAACAAGACGTTGGGGCGAATCGTGAAGATGATCTTCAGACCATCGTCCGAGACTTCCCAACTCTCGGCCAGCGAGCGGCTCGTGTCGGGCACGAGTTCGGTGTCGTAGCCGACCAGGTTGTCGTGACCGACCCACAGGTGCTGGTGGTCGTTGCCACCGGAACCGGTGACCGGGTCGAGCTGGGAGAAGGAGCCGGAGAGGTCGGGAACGTTCAGTTCGCCAACCCGTGCGACAGCGGTCTGTTGGGCCTGGGCTTGCGCCTGCGCGGCCTGTTGTTCTTGCTGCTGGGCCTGCTGCTCGGCGGCGGGCTGGGCCTGCTGCTCGGCCTGCTGCGCCTGCACGTCAGCCTGCTGCTGCTGTTGCTGCTGGGGCTGTGCAGTCTGCTGTTGTTGCTGCTGCTGGGCTTGCTGGACCTGCGCTGCAGACTGATCGTCGTCATCGTCACCACAACCGACCAGGGCGATCCCGGCTGCGCCGACCCCGGCGCGGGCCGAGGCCCGCAGCAATGAGCGCCGCGACATCTTGTTGCGGCGCATGCGATTCCAATAGTTCCGCTCGCTCATGAACTTCCTGTTCTGATCTGCTCCCGCACGTGCGACCGCCACGGGAATCGTCTTGTACCAAATACACTGTCGCGTTTGCGAGTAATGGTCTGTCAGTTAGTTTACCCCAAATAGTTCGCTTGCGCTAACTACCTAGCGGCATCGGACCAGGGAGCGCCTATTGGGCAGAGCCGGTGATCAGTCGCCGACGATCAGACGTTGTTGGCGTTTGCTGAAGCCGCTGAGGATTCTCTCGTAGGAGTCGACGATCAGTTCTTCCAGTTCGTCGTCGGACAGGTCGGACTCCAGGGTGACAGCGACCCAGTGGGACTTGTTCAGGTAACTGGGGAATTTGACGGCCTCGTACTGCTGATGCAGCGCGGGGACGATGGCTGGGTCGGCCTTGAGCGAGATGGCCTGCGGTTTGCCCTCGGTCGTGCCTCCGCCGAGGAAGCAGAAGATCTTGCCGCCTTTGCCGTCAGCGTTGCGCTGACCGAGCTTGTAGACGAGGTCGTCTTCGCCCCAGGGGGAGTCGGGCCAGGAGCCGGGCAAGGATTCGCAAAGGTCGGCAACTTCGTCGCGGTTCATGCGGATGCCCCGCTGAGTCCACTCAGAAAGGCGCGCGGGACGGCGATCATCATCTGATCGATGGTTTCCTGGGGAACGCCATCGGCCAGCAGCGCGGGTATCGCGGTCGTGCTGAGGAAGAGGTATCGGGTCGGGTAGTCGCGCGGCGACCCGGGGAAGGCGGCATAATCGTGGCCCAGCATCAGCTTGTGCGACCAGCCGCGATTGATCAGTTCCTTGACGGTGGCGTTGCGCGCGACCCAGTTGGGGCGCTCTGCGCCGTCCTCGGGGCCGGGATAGCGGTCCATCGAGATGTAGACGCCGGTGTTGAGCAGGTCCTCGATGTAATCGGCGTTGACCGTGTCGGCGGTGTGGCCGATGCAGATCCGGTCCATCGGCGCATCTTCCTCCTGGAAGATTTCAGCCTGGCGCCGTCCGACCTCGAGCGGAGCCCAGTGGTGCGTTGAGATTGGCGTGCCGGTGCGCTTGGCCGTCCGGGCTGCGGCTCGGAGGATGAGTTCGCCCTCCGGAGTGACGCCCTCAGCGTCGTTGGCGACTTTGATCACACCTGCCTTGATGCCCGTGTCCGCAATGCCGACTTCAATCTCGCGAACGAAGATATCGGCGATTTCGTCGGGGTCTTTGCCCCACATCCAGCGGGGAACGTCGCGCCAGATGCCGGTGGCGCAGATGACGTTGACGCCGGACGCCTCGGAGGCGGCGCGCATCGCTTCGACATCGCGGTTGAGGTCGGGCGTGGACAGTTCAATCAAGGAGTCGACACCGCCCTGCTTGGCTTCCGTCAGCTCTTCTTTGGCCCGCTGCAGGACTGCTTCCTTGTCGATCAGCCAGGGGTAGTGCTGGGTGATGACGTTGGGCGTGATCGCCACGTGCTCGTGGGAGAGGGTGAAGCCGAGGTCGTTGGCGTCAATGGGTCCGAGGACGGTTTCGATTTGGGACATGCGACTCTCTCGATTCGGCGGTTGAGACTCTGCCGATTGGCTCCCCCTTGCAGAGGGATCTCCCGCGAAGCGGGTGAGGAGGACGCTCTACGGGGAGCCCCCCTCAGCCTTCGGCAGCTCCCCCCAGAGGGGGGAGCAAAGGGAGCAAACCGAGCTCATTGCGGAGTCTAGGCAATGGATCTGGTGACTACGCCTCGGCGGCGGTGAGGTTTTCGAGGAACTCGGTGTTGGACTTGGTGCGAGCCAGACGGTCGAGCAGGCGCTCGGTTGGCTCGGTGGCGCCTCCTCCGGAGCCGGCGAGGACGGACATCATCCGGCGTAGCAGCCAGACTCGCTGCAGCTCTTCTCCGGAGAGCAGGAGCTCTTCTCGGCGAGTTGAGGAGGCAGCGATGTCGATGGACGGGTAGATGCGGCGTTCGGCCAGCTTGCGGTCGAGCCGGACTTCCCAGTTGCCAGTGCCTTTGAACTCCTCGAAGACGACGTCGTCGAGCCGTGAACCGGTGTCGACGAGACAGGTGGCAATGATCGTCAGCGAGCCGCCCTCTTCCGCTTTGCGCGCCGATCCAAAGAAGCGTTTCGGGGGATAGAGCGCGACGGGGTCGATGCCGCCCGAGAGCGTTCGTCCGGTCGAAGGCATTTCGAGGTTGTAGGCACGGGTCAGGCGGGTGATTGAGTCGAGCAGGATGACGACATCGCGGCCCATTTCCATGAGTCGCTTGGCGCGTTCGAGCCCGAGTTCGGCGACGCGGGTGTGCTCCTCGACCGGCTCGTCGAAGGTCGATGCAATGACTTCGCCGCGCACCGATCGCTTCATCTCGGTGACCTCTTCGGGGCGTTCCCCGATCAGGACGACCATCAGATGGACTTCAGGATGATTGATGGCGATGCCGTTGGCGATCGACTGCAGCAGCATGGTCTTGCCCGCTTTGGGCGGGCTGACGATCAGGCCGCGTTGTCCGCGACCCATGGGCGCGACGAGGTCGATGACTCGGCCGGAAAGCTCAGCCGGGTCCTCAGTCTCGAGCAGGAACTTTTGATGTGGGAAGACGGCGGTGAGGTTCTCGAAGAAGGGCCGTGAGGCGGCTTCGGTGGCGTTCGCACCGTTGACCATGTCAACGCGGGAGAGTCCATAGTACTTCTCACCCTGTTTCGGCGGCCGGACTGAGCCGATCACGTAATCGCCGGTGCGCAGACCGGAACGTCGCACGAGGCTCTGAGAGACGTAGACATCGGTTGGCGCCGGGAGCAGTGATTCTCCGCGCAGGAAGCCGTAGGAGTCGTCGACGACTTCGAGGACGCCTCCGGAGAGTATGTGTCCTTCGGCCTCCGACTGGGCCTGCAGTAATCGCAGCACGATGTCCTGCTTTTTCAGGCCGGACAGGCCGGTGACCTCAAGTTCTCTTGCTTTGGCAAGCAATTCCTCTCGGGTCAGGTGTTCGAGTTCGGGGATGTTCAGGCTCGTCATCGGCTACCTCTGCTTTGGGCGCTCTGCTTGCTGGGCTGTGATCTGCTTGTTGAGCTTGTTGTGCTTGTTGTGCTTGGGGGGAACGGTCGGCATGTTGGTCGGACGCTCTGTGTGGAGGTTGGACGCACGGTGTGGGTTTCGTGGTGTCGGCACTGCGTGGACGGAGTCACGGAAGGGTCCGGAGAACAACGACATCTGGTCGAATCGGAGCTACTGCGCTCAACGACGCCGGTCCTGTTGGGTGGCGCGGGGCGCGGAAGCCAAACTGAGGGGAACAGATCCAATCCTAGCCCCGCGCATCGCAGCTTGGCAAGCAATGAAGGCGGCATGCACCGAGATTTTGGGGCAGATTAGGAAACCGGCTGCGCCCGAAGCTGCGCTTCCGCCTTGTGCCAATCATCGAGGAAGGCCTGGATGCCCTTATCGGTGAGTGGATGCTGCTGCATCTGCTCGAGCACGGGAAAGGGGATCGTCGCGATGTGAGCGCCGACGCGCGCGGCCTCGGCCGTGTGATCGGTGTTGCGCAGCGAAGCGGCAATGACCTGCGCCGGCAAATTGAAGCGGTCGAGCAGATTGACCGTGTCGGCGACGAGCTGGATCCCGCTTTCGCCGATGTCGTCGAGCCGTCCCACGAACGGTGAGACATAGGCTGCGCCGGCTCGGGCGGCCAGGAGTGCCTGGTTGAGCGAGAAAATCAACGTGGTGTTGATCCGGATGCCCTCTTGCGAGAGCGCCTTGATTGCCGCGAGTCCCGGGCCGTCAATGGGAATCTTGACAACGACCTTCTCATGCCAGGCGGCAAGCTCGCGCGCTTCCTCGATCAACTCAGCGGTCGTGCGTGAGACGCACTCAGCCGAAATGGGACCATCGACCATCTCGGCGATGCGCAGGATGCGTTCGCGGTAGGTGATCGCATCGTCGCCCTCGTGGGTGACAGCGCGGGAATGCAGTGACGGGTTGGTCGTGATGCCGTCGCAGACGCCCCAGTCGACGGCCTGTTGGATTTCGTCGAGTCGGGCGGTGTCGAGGAAGATCTTCATTGTGGCAGTTCCTTTACCGACGATTATGGCTGCATTATGGCTGCATTATGGCTGCATTATGGCTGCAAGGTAACGAGCGCGATCTGAACAGGTAGTAACAGCGACATGAGAATCGCGAAGACGAGTGGCCCACGGTCGTTGAGGGCGTCGGTCAGTTCGTCGGAGATCTGGCCGCTTTTGCGCGCCTGGAGGGAGAGCAACCGGACTCGCCTGACGCCGGCGAACATGCCGGGCACCAGAACGAAGAGCGAGACCAGGTAGAGAATTTCAGCGGCGAGCAGCCAGCCGGTTTCGATTGGATCGACACTCTCGGCGCGGATACCCCAGACAGCGCCCAGGACGCCGGTCGCGATGATGCCCGGCAGGAGCAATCGGGTGTGGGCGCGGTCAGCCGAGCGGAAGAGGACATCGCGCTCGACAGCGTCTTCGGTCTGCCAGGCGCGTGTCAGGGCGAGCGTCAACGCGGCCACGCCGCCTGCGAAGACCACGGTGGCGAGCGTGGTGAGGAATCGGAAGATATCGTCTTCGCTCACGTGCGAGGGCCTTCGGCAGATCCCTCTGCTCCCTCTGAATGGGAGGGCGAGGATGTGGGACGATTGGTTGCACCAGCCGGGTGGCGGAGGGCCGTCTCCGCTTCGGAGAGCACCGAGTCGATGAATCCAACGAAGAGTGGATGCGATCGCTCCGGGCGCGACTTGAGTTCGGGATGAAACTGCGAGCCGAGCATGAAGGGATGCCCGCGGACCTCGGCAATCTCGACCAGGGCGCCATCGCGTGATGTGCCGCTGGCGACGAGACCGGCGCGCTCGAAGCGATCGCGGTACTCGGGATTGAACTCCCAACGGTGGCGGTGGCGCTCGTGAGCGGTGCCCGTCTCGTACAACTGCCGCGCACGCGTCTCGGGATGCAACTGACAGGTATACATGCCCAATCGCATCGTGCCGCCCTTCTCGCTCACCGCGCGCTGTTCGTCGAGCAGGGCGATGACGGGCGCCTCGGTGTCTTCATCGGCCTCGGTCGTGTTGGCGTCTGGGAGGTCGAGCCGTTCTCGGGCAAATGCGATGACCATGTTCTGCATGCCCCGACACAGCCCGAGGTAGGGAATCCGTTGCTGCAGTGCGAAGCGGGCTACGCCGATTTCGCCTTCGATCCCGCGCTCGCCAAACCCACCGGGCACGATCACGCCGTCAACGTCGGCGAGCGCGGCGGCGATCTCCGGCTGATCGGCTTCGTCGAGGTCGTCCGACTGGATCCAGGTGATATCGACGCTCGCACGGCGCTGCGCACCGGCGTGAATCAGCGCTTCCTTGACCGAGAGGTAGGCATCTCGCAGCTCGACGTACTTGCCGACGATGGCGACGCGGCAGACTCGTTCGGTCTGGCCCAGTCGCTCGGTCCATTCGGTCCAGGCACTGATCGAGCGGTCCGAGACACAAGGCTTCGGTTCCAGTCCGAGTCGATCCAGGGTGAGATCAGTGAGTCCGGCTCGTTCCAGCATTGAGGGGACCTGGTAAATCGACGAAGCGGTCTCGAGTGTCATGACTGCCTCGGCCGGGACGTCGCAGAAGAGGGCGAGTTTGTCGGTGATCGATGCTTCTGCGGGGATGTCGGTGCGGGAGATGATCACGTCGGGCTGGATGCCCATGCTGCGCAGGGTGCGCACGGAGTGCTGGGTCGGCTTCGTCTTGAGTTCGTCGGTGGCCTTGAGGTGGAAGAGCGGGGTGACGTGGATGGCGAGCGTGCCATTGCGCGGTTCTTCGTAGCGCATCTGGCGGATCGCCTCGAGGAACGCCTGGCCTTCGATATCGCCGACGGTGCCGCCGACTTCCACGATCAGGACATCGACTCCGGCTTTCAGGGCCAGTCCACGGACTCGTTCCTTGACCAGGTCGGTGACGTGCGGGACGGTCTGGATGGTGCCGCCGAGGTAGTCGCCGCGCCGTTCGCGCTCGATGAGCTGAGCCGAAATCTGGCCCATCGTGACTGACGAGGCGGAGGTTAAGTTTTGGTCGAGGAAACGTTCGTAGTGACCCAGATCGAGGTCGGTTTCTGCGCCGTCGTCGGTCACGTAGACCTCACCGTGCTGGTAGGGCGACATCGTGCCGGGATCGACGTTGAGATAGGGGTCAAGCTTTTGGACGGTGACGGAGAGGCCTCGCGACTGGAGCAGTCGACCGAGTGAGGCGGTGGTGATGCCCTTGCCGACGGAGGAAATCACTCCGCCGGTGATGAAGATGTACTTCGGTGACGGTTCGTCGCTACTCACTGTCCCCATGATCCATTGGTGATCCGCCCTGCAGATTGACCAGGAGGTCGACCTGGTCGCCATCGTTGAGCGGATCTTCTGGAAGCGCTTGCACCGAGTTGATCACGACGGCGATTGCTTCCTGGTCTTGCTCGGAGAACTCCTCAGACTCGAGGATGTGGTTCGTGGTGATGCCGTCGAACCAGTCAACGCTGAGGTTGGACTTCTTCGATTTCGAGAGTGGGACAAGCGTCATGAAGAGCTTGACGTTGATGGCCATGTCGGACTCCGTCGCTGGTTGGTTGGGAGTGTATCAACGGGCTGCGCCGATGGCGTCTCTCGCTTCACGCAATATGTGGACGGCTGCACTGCGGACGCCGGGATTGTTCGGTTGGCCACCCATCGGATAGGGAAACAGCGTCGCGTAGCGGGACAGGGTGACGGCCATGTGCTGCGCGACGGGCGTGTACACATCGTGCGGAACCTCGCGCCAGAAGTTCGCGGCTTCGCCCCAGTTGCCCGCCAGCGCCTGGACATCATGCGAGTAGCGCTGCGGCTCGATTTCGACATTGCTGTCCAGCAGACCGATGCGGTCGACCAGGTCTCGATGAACTCGATCGGCGGAACTCAGCATCGCCTGCGCTGCGGTCCGTTCAATCGTTTCAGGCTCTGGGTCTCCGCTTCGGCGAGCGCTGATCAGCATGTGCACTGAAGACTGATCAAGGTCGGATTCCGGTAGCCAGGGCGAGACCTGTTCGGTCATCGGACCCTCACGCCGCCAGGCGCGGCGATCGTCATCGCAACCAACGATCAGTCCCCAGGCCGGACCGAAGGGGGAGACACCAACCCCATAGACGGTCACCGGACGGTCGACGCGCAGCTCGCGGCGAATCCTTCGCCGCGTGAGCAGGCGTTGTAGTCGATTGGGATAGGCCGAGTCCTTCACGTCGGCAGCAACGCCGAGCGCTGAGAGTCCGCTGCGCAAGTGTGGGGGCAATGCGGCGTCCTGTGGCGGTTGGTAACTGATGCCGGTGACCGATCCAACGATGTAGCTCGGTTGCGGCGCACCAATCTGTCCAATATGCGCGACCAGACAGCCGACCAGCGGCGCCCAGTGATACTCGTAACGCGCGTTGACGAACGCCTTCACGTCAGGCTCCTCAGCACAGTGGCTTGAGCATACGGAGGCGCAGGTATGCTGAGACAGTCCATGCCAAACTCAACTACTAACCGCGCCGCCATCGAACCGACGATCGATGTCCTGGACTCCGGGCTGCGCGTCGTCGTGACGTCGATTCCGCACTCGCAGGCCGCGGTGTTGGCCGCGTACGTCGGCGTTGGATCTCGCGACGAAGCACGCGACACGCTGGGACTGTCCCACTATCTCGAGCACATGCTGTTCAAGGGCACCGAGTCTCGACCCGAATCGACGGCGATCTCGGCAGCGATCGAGGGCGCGGGTGGGTCGCTGAATGCGTTCACCTCGCGCGAGTTGACCTGCTTCTGGAACCGGGTGCCGTTCAACAAACTTCCCTTGGCGATGGATGTGCTGGCCGACTCGGTGCGTAACTCGCTGTTGGCCGAGTCGGAGATCGAACGCGAGCGCACGGTGATCTGCTCGGAGATCCGGCGAGCGCACGACCAGCCCGGACAACGCGCTGGGCAACTGCTGAACCAGGCAACATACGGCGAGCAGCCGCTGGGCTGGGAAATCGCCGGCGACCTGGAATCGGTCGGCGCCGTCACACGTGAGCATCTGGAAGCGCACATTGAGACGTTCTACCGACCGTCGAACATCGTGCTGTCGGTGGCCGGGAATGTGGCGCGTGAAGAAGTGATCGAGTTTGCCGAGCGGCACTGGAGCGCGGGCTGGGCGGATGGATCGGATGAAGACGTTCCCGCCAGGCCTCGAGCGACCGATGCGATGTCCGATGACACTGCGCAGATCGAGACTCGCGACAACGAACAGTGCAACCTGGCGCTCTCGCTGCGGGCGATCTCGCGTCTCGACCCCGACCGCTATGCGATGAGTCTGATGAACGAGGTGCTGGGCGGCGGGATGACTTCTCGGCTGTTCACGGAAATCCGTGAGAAGCGCGGTCTGGCCTATTCGGTGGGATCGCACCCGACTGCATTCGACGACGCCGGACATCTCTCAATCATGGCCGGTGTGACTGCTGAGCATGTGCTCGAAACCGTCGAAGTCGTGATCGACGAGTTGCGGAAGATCAGCTCGGAACCTGTGAGCGATGAAGAACTTGAGCGTGTGCGTGAGCACGCGGTGGGCTCGTTCCGGCTCAGCCTCGACGCCGCTGCGAGCTGGTGTCATCGGGCCGGCGGGATGTTGATCTCGAACGGTACGATCGAGCCGGTTGAGGAAACGACTGCCGGTCTCGAGTCGGTGACGACGGCGGACGTTCAGCGAGCGGCGCAGCGGATTGTCCGCGAGGGCAACCTGGCGGCTGCGGTGGTCGGCCCGTTTGACGATGTCGACGGTCTGCGCGAGCGCGTCGACGGCTTCTGCGCCAACTAGCGACGAACAAAATGGAGCGCCGTGATGGATGACGTCCGCGCCCTGCTCGTCCTGCTTCCCGACACCCCGATCCCCGACGCGGCAACCGTGGAGTATGCCAACGGCCTCATGCTCGTGCCACCGCAAGATAAGAGTGACTTCAGCGCGGTGAGTGAACGCGTGAGCGCAGCGATCGAGCTGGGACCGCCCTTGTATCTGGTGATTCCTGCGCTCGACTCCGGACTCACCCGCACGTATCTGCAGAGCGCCTTGCAGGCAGGTGTCTATGGAGTCGCCGTGCAGACGGCGGCCAGTGTTGATCAGCTTCGCTATCTCGAAGGGATCCTGGAGGAGGTCGAGATTCGCGCGGGGATCCGCCCGGGACTAACGGCGATGGCGGTGGGCTTTCATGATCCACGCGCCATCAACATCATGTCCGAGGCGCTGGCCGCGATGCGCGACTCCGCCGACCGGATGACCTGGATCGCGTACGACGAAGCGGAATTCGCAGAGTCATTGGGAGTCGCGCCCGATAGTGCAACCGTGGCGTTCGGCGGATCGAATGTGGTGCTGACCGCGGCAGCGTTCGATCTACCGGTCGTGTTCGGATTGCCAAGCGATGCTGTGCGCGCAGCCGCTCTCGGTTTCCGTGGCTGCGCGACGGATGATCCCACGGAACTCGAAGGCCTGCGTTCAATCTTCAATCGACCAGAATCGGATTCAGCAACTGACGAGGAGGAGTCGTAGTGGCAGCCATTGTGATGCGATCGATGTTGTCGGTGCCGGGGATCCGCGAGCGCTTCATTGAGAAGGCGCGCGACGCCGAAGCCGACGTGCTGTGTTTCGACCTTGAGGACTCGGTGGCCTGGGACGACAAACCGGCGGCTCGCGAGTTACTCTGCCGCGTCCTGCCCGACTTTCCCAAGCGCGGACGGCAAGTGTTCGTCAGGACCAACGGCTATGACACGGGACTGATCGAACAGGAACTCGATGCCATCGTCCAACCGTGGCTGGATGGCGTCAGCGTCTCCAAGATTGAGTCGGCTCGTGATGTGCAGCGGATCGACGACTACTTGACGTTGCTGGAGCGGGCGCGAGGCTTGGAAGACGGACAGGTGAAGATCGCCGCCTGGATCGAGAATGCCCATGCCGTGGCGAACGCGTATGAGATTTGTGGAGCGTCGGAGCGTCTGGTGGGCATTTGCGTCGGTGGCGAAGACTATGCGGTGAGCATCGGCGTGCGTCGGACGAAGGGCGGAGCAGAGTTGGAGTTGGCGCGGCGAGCGTCGGTCAATGCAGCACATGCAGCCGGCATCGCTCCGTTGGACACACCCTGGACCGACATCCGCGATCCTGAGGGATTTGAAGATGAGCTGGCGCGGATGAAGGAGATCGGATTCCTGGGCAAGTTCTGTATTCACCCCGATCAGTTGGGCCCGGCAAATCGCGTGTTCAGCCCGCCGTCAGACGATGTCGATTGGGCGCGCAGGGTCGTGGACGCCTACCAGGAGGGCGTCGAGCAAAACCTGGGAGCCGTGGCCCTGGACGGCCAAATGATCGACAAGCCAGTGCTCGAGCAGGCCGAGAATGTGCTGGCCCGCGCAGAGCAGATCGCCGCGATGGAGTCGGCGCGTTAGTCCGTATCGATCGAGTAACTGCCTCATGATGCGAATAGCGGTCGCTGCATCTTCGGCGCCAAACGCAGCATGATCCTGCTTTGCACCGTCGGTGTAAACCAAATCGAAGCCCTGTGATCTGACAAACACCGTAGGAGTTGAGGCTCAACGCAGGCGTCCGAAGGCCGTAGTCGTTCGGCAACATCTGGCCGGCCGTTGAGGTAGTCAACCAGTGTGATTGGCTCGCGTGCCTCGCGTAGAGTCTGTCGTTCGTCGTACCAATGTTGCCACCAGCGTGCAAGGGCGCGGGGGTCGACGACGCCAGTACCTGCTTGTACCTCCTGCCATGCCGGCTACAACTTGAGTTGGTCGGTCAACTGATCGCAAGCAACTGTCCCAAATTCGAGGTGGACCGCCGAGATGGCCGTCTGAGCCAGCAAGCTCCACTCGTTCAATTCGGTATCGCCTTGCACGGGAATCGGGCGATCTCCATGAACGCCGTACTCCTTCTCCACAACGGCAACGACAGGGCCGTCGCTCCGAGCTTGGATCGGATCCGCAAAGAGCAGTTTCTCCAGACTGAATTGGCTGAACCCCTGTGCGTAGCAAAGCAGGTGTTGTAGTTGCCTGTGATTGAGAGGGTCTCCACGCTCGGAAGCAATGTGAAGCAGCAGCGCTGCTGCTTCCAGCGCCGTAAAGAATGGCGCGTCGTCCTGGAACGGAAAGCGTGCCATGCATTGAGACCAACGAGCTGAAACTTCTCCGTCATCCGGGAACGGCGGGCGTTCCCGTTAGAGCACGCTGAGCGGGTTGCGGCCCAGGCGCAAGGCTCCGGTTCGTTCGTACGCTGAGTCGGCGACGTAGACGTGTTGGCTGGCGACGAGGATGTCTCGTAGCAATTGCTGTAATGGATTGTCGCGGAAGGCCGCGGCTCCGCCGCCGGTGTGGTGGGCGAAGCGAACGACATCGACACATGTGTCGGTGACCCAGGTGACCATGGCTCGGATGCGCGCATCGTCAGCCGGGGTCGTCGGCTGGCCGGCTTCTCGCTGGGCCATGGCGCCGTCGAGGGTGGTCATCGCGTAGGCGCGGGCGGCCTCGTAGCGGCAGGACATCTCGCCGAAGTCACGTTGAAACACGCCGCGATCGGCGATTGCTTCAGCGGAGGCGAACCGGACTCGATTAGTGAGTTCGCCGTTCAGCAAGTCGAGTGCCTGTCGAGCTGCGCCGAGCGCGATACCGGTATGTCCGGGGCTGAGGAATGTGATGGTGGGGTTCTCGAACCACGCGCCGCCTCGATTCGAATGCACTCCTCCGAATGGCGTCGTGAACTCGGGCCGTACTACCACATCGTGCATCTGATAGTGGCAGCTTCCAGTGCCTTCGAGACCCATCACGTTCCAACTATCCTCGACGGCCACGCTCGCCTGCGGGACGACGGCTCCGATGACTGGCGGCAGCCCATCCCCGGGTGTTGGTTGTGATCCGTCTTCCTTGACGACGACCGAGTTGGCCAGGATCCATCCGCAATGCCGGATACCGCTGCAGAACGACCAGCGGCCGTTGAGCCGGTAGGTGCCGTCGGCCAGCGCTGTCGCCCGACCCTCGGGATTGGCCGTTCCTGCGATCCGTGGGAAGTCGTGGCCGAAGACCGTGTCGAGACCCACGCCGTCGGCGAGGTGCGCGCCGGCCAACCCGGCCGTTTCGGCCTGAATCATTGCGACCCAGCCACTGGAGACATCCACTGCGGCGAGCTGTTCGAACGCTTCCACCTGGGTTGCAGGATGAACATCATGCCCACCGACCTCTCTCGGCGAGGCCATGGCGAAGAAGCCGGCGTCTTCGAGCGCGGTGACAGACTCGGTAGCGAGGGTCTGACCGACGGCCGACGCCGTCGCGTGTTCAGCCAGTGTGGCAGCCAAGGCTTCCGCCCGCTCGATCCAGCTGAAACGTTCGCGCTGTCGTTCGGCGGTCGTGCGACTCATGGCTGGGCTTCTTTCAGACTCGGCACTTGTCCACGACTCATGCAAGGACAAAGGGGCGCCCGATTCAGGCTTGTGGAATTCTGATTCTTAGCCATCGGACAACCGCAGTTCGCTGTCTGCCTATTCTTCGCCTGCACCAAGCCGGGGTAGAACCCGAACCTCAGTGACTTGCACGACGAGCGCGTTGAGAAAACGAAACGTGATGGTCAGGCTCCGCCAAACCATTACAAAGTCATTCTGCTGATAACCCTGCACGCTCGATGCGTCGACCAAGAATGGGTTCCTGGGAGTCGGATCGTTCAACAGTGATTCGAGGGCGTCTTGCCAATCGAGCAATTGGGCAAAACTGAGTTCACGGGCGATCTTGTCACGAAGACCTGGGGCCAGGACCACGTCATGACCGTCGACCATTGGCTTAGTCCCAGTGTTCTCCGCGCCCGGCATCCAACTCCCGGCGAGCACGATTCACTTGATCTCTCAGGTCGTCATCGCGTTCGAGGAGTGCAATCACCTTCTTCTTGTCCACTGGCTCCGGGGGGCGCCTGCAGTGCTTCAGTTCGTCTCGAAAAAAGTCCCGCATCGACTGTGACGATAGGGCTGCATTGTGTTGTGAATCGAACCACGCCTCACGCCATGGCAGCTCATCGTGAGTTCGATTTCTGAGGTCCCAAGCTGTCATCCAACCGAATCGACGATGTACCTCTTCCAGAATTTTCAGTCGCCAGGGTTCAATCTCCGGAGGCGCCGAGGGGGCTGGAATCGGCGCCTTGCCATATCGCTTGTACTCGTCATAGAGCTCTCGTACCACTGGTCCATGTTCCCATGCCTCAATGGGCGCTTCGAACATCGGGCGGGACAGCAGAGCAAGAGAGTACCCCTGTACGTAGTAGCAGAGCTTTTGCAGCTTGAGATGAGTGACGATTAGCCCGTCTTCTTCAGCTCGATGGAGCATGTAGTCAGCAATGTCGCGCACAGTGGACATCGAACGCTCCTTCCCCCATATCTTGGACATGTCGTCTCAATGTCAGCATAGGCCTCGTCGATCGGGTGCGTCACAGCCCAGGTCGGACGGGTAGGCCGAGTTGGTGCTGGCCTCGGCGGATGTAGGCGGATTGGGTCTGGATGACGTGTTGGCTGACAGTCTGGATGTCTCGCAGCAGGCGCCCGAGTACGTTGTCGCTGTAGACGGCGGGCCCTCCTGCGTGTTCGTGGACGGTGCGCACGATCTCTTCGGCTGTTTGGTGCGCCCAGCGCAACGCTGAACGCGCACGATCGTCCATACGCACCGCATCCTCGACGGAACGCACGGGCGCCGTGAGCAACTCCTCGAAGAGATGATGGCCAAAGCCTTCCATCACCTCGAGCTGGGCCGCGCAGCGTCCGAGGTCGCCCTGGAAGTGCTGCTGCTCGGCAATCGAGGATCGTTGTCCTGTACGGGTGTGGGACGTGGCTTGCGTCGTGATCTCTTCGACAGCTCGTTTGGCGACGCCGAGGGGGAATCCATAGCCGGCGGCGGTGAGGAAGGTGACGGTCGGGCGGGCCAACCAGCCGTCGCCGCGCAGCGGTGGACGTTCGAAGCCGACCAGGCACATCTCGTCGGGGACGAAGACGTTGTCGAATCGATAGTGGGTCGAGCCGGTGCCGCGCATCCCGAGCGTGTGCCAGGTGTCCTCGACCGTTACATCGGACTTCGGCGCCGAGGCGATCACCAGCGGCGGCGGCTTGCCCGGTTCAGGGTCACGTCCGATGATCCGGCACTGGGCGAGGACGTAGTCCGAATGGTGGATACCGGAGGCCCAGCCCCAGCGTCCGTTGACAAGCCAACCACCATCGACCTGCTCGGCTTCCCCGTCGGGCGCGATTGAGCCGCAGGTCACCGGCCAGCGCTGGTCGGCGTTGGCGAAGATGCGCTCGACCGAGTCGTCGGGCAGACGTGATGCGAGCCAGGCGGACTCATGCGCGCCGATCAACGCGCACCAACCGGCGGAGGAGTCGTGGGAGGTGATGTCGGCGATCACTTGTGTCTGGAGCCTGGGATGCGCGTTGACGCCGCCGAGCTCGGTGGGCGAGCAGAGCTTGAACGCGTTGACGCTGCGCAGTGCATCTTCTGTTGTCGGGGAGAGTTGGCGCAGTTCCTCGTTGCTCTCGGATTCGCCGCGCAGGGTGTCGCCGATGGCGGCAATCCGGTCGCGCCACTCGGCTCGCTGGTCGATAGCTAAGTGTTTCACGTGCAGGTCCTATTGCTGATCACGAAATGTACGAGTTCATGTAGCAGCGAGGCGATTGGGCGCCAGCGAGCCACATTCGAACATACCGTTGCACCCAGTTGAGGTCACATGCCAGAAAGGTTAACTCATGACCGTCAATGCCCAAGTCATCCGGCCTCACCTGCGCTCGGGGTCGCAGCATCAGCCACAGACGAGGAAGAGGGCGCGCGTCGGTCTGCTTGCCGTCGCGGCCGCGATTGCGGCGGTTGCCTCGTTGCTGCTCACTGATGCGTCCGCACTCGCCGAAGCGCCTCCACCTTCCCCGACGAGTACCGGCTGCGCCGACCTGCAATCGATCACCCTCACAGCAAACACAGCAAGATCCGCAGGACAGGCCGCCAGCCAAACAGAGTCGACTCCAAACGGATGCGGGCTTACGGCCTCGATCGGTGCAGCTCCAGACCATTTCTATAGTTCAGCGGGTGAACCGCCCGAGCCATGCCAAGCCACCTTCACCCCATCGGCGATGGGCAGTACTGGCATGCGCGTGACCGTTGTATCAAACGGGAACTGCGATGGCGTCAGTCTCTCTTGGCAATCCACTCCACCCACTGCATCGGGGTCGGCCGCTTCAGCCGGAGGCCAAGCCGGTGTGAGCGGTGCGTCCAGCCAGTTTGCTTCTGCGTACGGAAAGCTGATCGGCAACGAACAATTCGACATCTCTACCTTCTGGGCAAGGTCTAATGTCGCCTGGGGCTACACGCTCACTACAGTCGACAGTGCTTCTCACACTCTTTCGGACTGGGCCAGGGGCCTTACTGGGTGGGCAGTCGCTAGCCGGTCTGCCAACATCGTCAAGCATGGCTCTGCTTTGTACCAAAGCACCAACGGAGTGAATTTCAAGAACAGCACGGCCGGCATCGTTGGTGAAACTGTGGTTCGCTTGAATATCAAGCCTGGCGGGAGTTTTACGTGCGGATTCGAGGGGCGCTGGAAACCGGACCTGCCGCTCTGGCACTTCGACAGCGAGTGCGACTCTAACTAAGAAGGTGCGTACACCCGCCCTCGGGTGCAACGCATCCGAGGGCGGAAGGCGGAGAGCTTCCTCATGAATCAGACCAACAACAAGACGGATGCCGTCACTTGTCAAGCCGGTGACATGCAGAATCGGTCGCAGCGTACACTACGCGAGCGATCTGCCCGAGGATTGCTTGGGGTTGCAAGTATTGCCTTGCTGCTTGGAATCATCAGTCTCCCCAGCATCGGCGTGTTCATCGTCAGCGGGACGCTGCCCCTGTTTGTCGCTGGATTGCTTCTCCATCGCTCTCGAGTACACGTGGCGATCGGAATAACTGGGGCTCTCGCCGCCACGGCCGGTCTGGGTCTATTGGTCTACCTGCTCGTCGTTGGGATCTGACGGCAGTAAGTGCGGGTATCGAGGTTGATTGATGACCTTGCTCGACTCTCGGCCGCTGGTCGGACAGGGTGGTGGTCATTCCCGAACTCCGATCGATCCTGCACGAAATGCACGGCCTGGCTCAGCAACCCCGGATTTCGGCGCAGGCCCGTGTTCAAAGGCGTAGGGTGACGACAGGACTGAGGAGGCAACGGAGAGGAGGAACGCAATGACGTTCCGACACGCCACCCTCATCCACAAGCACCGCGAGCAGCAGTTGAGGAGGCAGATCGTCCCCGGAATCGCGCTAGCGACCTCCGCGCCAGAGAAGCCTCGCGGACAGCTATGGGGAACGTTGCGGGTCTGTGCAGGGAGCCCTGACCCGCCAAAACGCCACGACCCACTCAGTTTGCTCGCTTTCAACGTCCTTGAGCAGCAACAGCTCGACCACTGCATCGCGCGAACCCTCCCGAGCTGCCCAGCCGTCCGCCGAGTACAGGATCAGCGACCCGTTGAGCTCAAACGCCGTCTCGTAGTCCAGCGGTGCCAACCCCTCATCGATCAACGCTGCCTCCATCTCCGGGAGAAACGAATCGCCAGCCGAGAACGTTGGCGTGACCACGACGCCGCTCCAAGCAACCAAGCGATCAATCTCGTCAACGCACAACTCGCCCAACGAGACGCGCCCGCCATGCTGCGGAGAGCTGCAACCATAAGCAGCAAGCAGCAACAGCAGAAGCAGAACGAGGATGCTGACGACCGGACCGTCGATACCCCAGCAGCGCCTGACATCTCTAGGTTCGCACACAGTATCTCCGGCTATCAGTCTGAATGGTTCTGTGGTGACTACCACCCTAACCAATGCCACGCGAGGAAGGCATCATGTCACTTTCAACCAATCGCACCTACACCGCCTTCGCTGCCTGCGCGATACTAGCGCTTGGAGTCATCGCTGGCCTGCAGCTTCTATTTCAAGTGGACACAGGGTGCCGGCAACTACCCTAACCTTCATCCCCACAAACAGTGCTTCCGCAACTGAACCAACGTGGTCGAGTTAAGGGTGCGCGGATCATTCGATCCGCGCGCCGGGGAGAGGGTGACGTGATGTCGATTCGGCTCAACTTTCCGGACGGTTTGCTCGTCTTTGGCGCGCTGCTCGGTGCGACACCATTGGGCTGGTGGTTTGGGGGCTTGTACGGCACGTTGATGGCTGCGCACCTTGCGATCTCTCTCGGCTTCCTGATCGAACCGACGCGGCGACGCCTTTGGTTGGCGGCGCTGCTGGTTGTCGTGGTGTGGTGGCCGGTCTGGCTGGGCCAGTGGCTCTGGGATTGAGAATGGTAAGGAGGGTATCCATGCGAACAGTCATAGGGGCAACACTGCTCGATCTCGGCCTGCTGGCGATGTTGTGCTCCTTTTTTCTATTCATTGGTCTGGGACTCACTGGGGGACTGATTGCGGCCGTTGCCGCCCCAATGCTGATCATTGGGTTCCTGCTGGACCACACTTGGGCGAGGATAGCGCCGTTCGCGGTCGGAATGGCGCTGGGTTGCGGTTGGCTCTACACCGTCCTGACCTGGTGAACGACGGGCCAACTGGGGAACCTTACGATGATCGTCACTAGCGTAAGCCGCAGGTTGTGGGCCGAAGCATCGTACTGGCTGGGCGTTGCGATGCTGATCGAAGCAGACTTGGGCGGATACGCCTATGGCAATGAGAGGACACAATGATGACACACAACGAAGCGTCGCCAGACCGCGTAGAGTCTGGATGGCGCATGGCCCGTAGACGAACAGGTGCCGTACTGCTGGGTGTGGCATGTCTCAGCAGCGCCCTCGGCTTCCTAACAGTGGTCACGATTGGCTCAGCGCTCATGGTCCTGGCGCTCTTGATTCTTGGCATGTCCCTCGCACTGTGCGCAACGAAGCGACGGCTGTTAATTTCAATTCCGAGCCTCGCCTTGGGCGTGCTCGGGATCATTATCATCGTTGGGGCGAACACCTAGTGTCCCCTCAAGACACCACAGACAGTCACCTTCCATTGGTAACAATGTATGAAGTGGATACGACAATGACTCGACAACAGATCCTGAACAATTGCCGCTGAGCGCGGCCCTCGGAGCGCTGATGCTTGACTTGGGACTGCTCCTGATGTTGTTGTCGTTCCTGTTCGTGTATGGGTTGGGTGTCCACGCTGGTCTGTTTGCCCTCGCGGGAGGACCGTTGCTGATTGTTGGCATCTTGGTCGACCGCACGCCAGCCCGAATCATTGCGTTTGCAGTCGGGTTGGCCATTGGCTGTAGCTGGATCTACATGGCCTGGAGTTGGTGAGCTGACTGATGACGCGCAGAACGTACCGAAGTGAACGTGGGGCAGAAGCCTGCTACTGGGTTGGCGTACTGATGATCGCCGCGGCGGCGTTGACAGCGTACGGAATCGGCATCGGCGCATTCATTCTCTTGCCGTTCTCGCTGGCCGCGATGTTGAATCCTTCGCGATTCAACATCGCGCTGGCGCTGGCGAGCTGGGGCTGCTGGTTCACGGCGCTCGGATTCATCTTGGCATAGGAGACTGATCATGACGAACCCTCCTCCCGGACAGCTCGTAGATCACCGTTCCAGCACGAGGGACCGCGTCGCCTTCGGGGTATCTGCTCTGGCGACGTTTGCATTGGTGATGTCGGTTGCGTCGTTCGTGAGCATTGGCGTGTTCATTGGTGTGGGTGCGGTGCCGTTGTTCCTGTTGGGCGCATGGCTGTCGCCCGTGCGGGGGCGGGTTGCGCTGGCGGTGCTCGGCGTCTGTTGGGGTGTGTTCTGTGTGGTGGTGTTGGCGGTTGCCTGGAGCTTGTAGTCACAGGGCGTGCTGGTTCTGCGGACCCCTCACCCTAACCCTCTCCCCAGAGGGGAGAGGGGACCCGAAGGGAAGAGGAGATTGGCAGTGGGCATGCGCGCATAGACTTGACCTCAGTGCAGTTGCGAGGAGCAGAGCTATGGCTAGTGTGTCGGATGTCCGAGAAATTATCGCCGGCGACGGTGAGACCGGGGTCGAGATCACGCGTAACGTGCGGCGCTGGGTCGATGAGCAGGTGATTCCCAACGCCGTGGAGCTGGAGCACGCCGGCGAGTTCCCGTCCAAGATTCACGCCGACATGTGTGAGATGGGCATCTTCGGGATTACGTTCCCGGAGTCGCACGGCGGACTCGGACTCTCCTTTGAGACCTACTCGGCCGTGATTGAAGAGATCGCGCGCGGCTGGATGGGGCTGGCCGGGATCATCAATACCAACGTGATCGACGGCTGGATCATCGACGAATACGGCACCGACGATCAGAAGAATCGCTTCCTGCCGGGTCTGGCGACGGGCGAGAAGCAGGGCTGCTTCACGATCACCGAGCCGAATGCGGGGTCGGACGCGCAGGCGATTCGGACGACCGCTTCTCGCGACGGCGACGATTACATCCTCAATGGCAACAAGCTGTTTGTGACCAACGGCGATCGCGGCGATGTCTACCTGGCGATGACGAAGACCGATCCGTCGGCGCAGCCGCGGCATCGCGGCATCTCGGCCTTCCTGGTCGAGAAAGGCACGCCGGGATTCTCGATGGCGCGAACGATTGACAAGCTGGGCTACAAGGGTCCCGAAACGGCGGAGCTGTTCCTCGAGGACGCTCGCGTGCCGATGGACAACCTGCTCGGCGGGCAGGAAGGTCGTGGCTTCCAGCAGATGATCTCGGGCCTCGAGATTGGTCGGATTAACGTGGCGTCGCGGGCGACAGGTGTCGCGCAGGCGGCGTTTGATGCGGCGATTGTCTATGCGCAACAGCGCGAGACGATGGGTCGGCCGATTGCGGAGCACCAGGCGATCCAGCTCAAGCTGGCCGAGATGGCGACCAAGATTCGCGCCGCGCGCCTGCTGACTCGGGACGCTGCACGGAAGAAGGACAGCGGTCAGCGCTCCGACCTCGATGTCGGCATGGCCAAGCTGTTCGCAACCGAGGTCGCGCTCGAGTGCTCGCTCGAGTCGATGCGCGTGCATGGCGGCGTCGGCTATACGAAGGAGCTGCCGGTCGAGCGCTACTATCGCGACGCGCCGTTGATGGCGGTCGCCGAGGGGACAAACGAGATCCAGCGAATCGTGATCGCGCGGCGTCTGCTGGAGCTGTACAAGGTCGACTGAGGCCTTGCAGACGGTTGTGCCAGCGCGGGTATGACGGACTATTGGCAGGAGGATTCTGATGCCGACGAAGGAACTGTACGGACGCTACCTCGATGAGTTTGAAGTGGGTGAAGTCGTTGAGCACTGGCCGGCGCGGACGGTGACTGAGGCCGACGACTTGATGTTCTGCATGCTGACGATGAATCATCATCCGCTGCACACGAACAAACAGTACGCCGAGGACACACAGTTCGGTCAGCGCGTGGTCTCGGGGCCGTTTGTTTATTCGCTGGTCTTCGGGATGACGGTGCCGACGATTTCTGGCAAGGCGATCGCCAATCTGGCGACCACGGATCTGCGTCACACCGCGCCCGTTTTCCACGGCGACACGCTGCAGGCGCGGACGGAGGTGCTGGAGGTCAGGGAGAGTAAGAGTCAGACAGATCGTGGGATCGTCACGGTACACACGACGGCGGCAAATCAGGACGGGACCGAAGTGCTGTCGTTTCATCGGGCAGTGCTGATCCCGAAGCGACCAGAGTAAGACTCGATCACGTGATTCCTGTGTGTGTTGTCATCGCGATCCACAGACACTGCACGGGAACGAGGGGTGTCGGCGTCGATCAGCTGTCCCGCTCGCGTAGGTCGAGGGACGCCTGTCGGCCGTTCGCCGAATGTCGTTGGGTGCTTCGTGATTCCTGCCTGCGCAGGAATGACGGATCATGTGAGGCCGACTGAATCAGGTATTCGCGGACTGGTCCCCTGCCTCTGGCGTTCGAGTTGATCGAACGCCGCACCCTGACTTCGTTGAGCTTGAACAGGTCTGACGAATACATGGCGACGACATCCGGGTGCCCGGAGTTTGATAGTGCGATGTCTGCCCCCTGGCTGGCCAGGGTCGATGCTGTGCGTGCTAATCGTGCCTGATCTTCAGCGCCAAAATCCTTGGCGGTGTAGGCGGTGAAGTAGGCGGTCTCGCTGACTGGTACGTATGGCGGGTCGAAGTAGGCGAAGTCTCTCGATCCGGCCGTTGCTGGGGCTTTGGCGAAGTCTGCGACCTTCAACGTGACTCCCTGAAGCGCCTCTGAGACCGCGCGCAGATTGCGTTCGTCGCAGATGGTGGGATTCTGGTACTTGCCGTGGGGGACGTTGAAGCGGCCCTTGCTGTTGACCCGGTAGAGGCCGTTGAAGCAGGTCTTGTTGAGGAAGATGAGGTTGGCCGCGCCGCCGAGATCGCATGTCAGGTTCTTGCCGCGAATCGTGTAGTAGTACTCGGCCCGATCCTCGCTGTGGCGGTACTTGGTTTGATGCACGTTGAGAGCTCGGACGAGTTGATCGACGTTGTCCCGGACCTGCGTGTAGGCGTTGATCAGTTCCTCGTTGCTGTCAGAGAGGACGGCATGCTTGAATCGGCCTTCAGCCTGGAGGGCGAAGAAGAGGGCTCCGCCTCCGAGGAATGGCTCATAGTAGGTGTCGATCTGCCTGGGGGCCGCCTTGAGTAGCTCTGCCAGCAGGGCGGTCTTGCCGCCGGCCCATTTGAGGAATGGCTTGGCCATCTCAGTCGCCGTCTCTGACAGCCTGGATGGCCTGATCAACGGCTGCGTCAATCCTTTGCACGAGCAAGTCGGACCTGTTCTGATAGAGGCTGCGTGTCCAATCGATCCGCCAGCGCTGCTCGAGGCTGAGTTGATTTGCGGCAGTTGCCTCTTCGACCTCATCCTCGTCCTCGATCGTGACTTCGCCATCGGGACGAATCAGCGCGTCGAGGAGCAGATCGTGGAACTCGATCGTCTGACCGTCGAAGAAGACGTGATCAACGGTATCGAGGCGGTAGACGCGCAGGTCGCCGTTGGGCTTGTGCAGTCGGTAGGCGCTGTAGGGCTTGTCCGGCCACCAGATGCCCCAGCTTGTGAATCCGCTAGCTCGGGGATAGCGATCCATGGCCCGTGGATCCTTGTCCGCAACCCAACGCCCGACGATCACTTCGGGCGTCGTCAGCCAGCGCTCGAGGGGAAACTCGAGGATGCGTCCGTCAAGCGCGACCTTGCGCTCGACGATCGTTGCGGAGGGTGCTGGGGGCAGTTGGAGGCAGCCGGCGGACTCGCTCATGTGCGCAGATTACCGCTAGCGATTTGGATCTGGTATCGAACGGCTCGCGTGCTACGCTTGCCTGCGGATCGCGGTGGTCCTTCCGTTCACCGTCCAGATTTCGGTGGAAACAGTCATGTCGCTCGCCGTTGATGGTTGAGCGCCCGAGTTGGAGTGCGCAAAGATGCCGGCAGTCGTGGCGATTGGTGGGCAGTGGGGTGATGAAGGTAAGGGTCGGGTCGTAGACCTGCTGGCGCGTAAGGCGTCGATCGTGGTGCGCTACTCGGCGGGCAACAACGCCGGACACACGATTGTCAACGCCAAGGGCAAGTTTGCGCTGCATCTGGTGCCGGCGGGCATCTTCTATCCCGACAAAACGGCGATCATCGGCAACGGCCTGGTGATTGACCCGCAGGCGCTGATCGACGAGATCACCATGCTTGAGACGCGCGGGGTCAGCACCGACAAGCTCAAGGTCTCGGACCGTGCGCACCTGGTGATGCCCTGGCACCCGATCATCGACCAGCAGGAAGAACAGTTCCGTGGCTCGGCCGCGGTCGGCACGACGGGCAAAGGTGTAGGTCCGGCGTTCTCGGACAAGGTGGCGCGTTGGGGCATTCGCATGTCGGAGTTGGCCGACGCCGAGGGGTTCATGACACGGCTGCGGCTGGTGCTCGATTACAAGAACGAGATGCTGACCAAGCTGTATGGCGTCGAACCGCTTGAACTTGACAACGTGTACCAGACCTACCGCGAGTACTGGGCCCGTCTGGCGCCGTACGTGACCGACACATCACTGATCTGCCACGAGGCGCTGCGGCGCGGCGACCGGATTTTGCTTGAAGGCGCGCAGGGATCGTTGTTGGACCTCGATGCCGGGACATACGACTACGTCACCTCGTCGGTGCCGACCTCGATGGCTGGTGGCGCGGCGGTGGGCGCGGGCATTGCGCCGCGCGACATTGACCGTGTGATCGGCGTCTACAAGGCGTATCAGACACGGGTCGGCAACGGTCCGATGCCAACTGAACTGCACGGCGCAGAGGGCGAACGTCTGCGCGACGCGGGACAGGAGTACGGCACCACCACGGGTCGGCCGCGTCGTTGCGGCTGGTTCGATTCCGTCGCTGGGCGCTACACGATTCGACTCAACGGTTGCCACAGCATTTCGCTGACTCGGCTCGATGTGCTGGACGAGTTCGAGATGCTCAAGGTCTGTGTGGCGTACAACATCAACGGACGCCGAGTCGACGCCTTCCCCAGCTCCCGGCTCGCTCTCGAGGCTGCCGAGCCGATCTATGAGGAGCTGCCCGGCTGGGAAGAAGAGACCACCCACTGTCGCCGCTTCGACGATCTGCCGGCAAACGCCCAGCGCTACGTGCGCCGGATTGAAGACTTGATCGGTGCGCCGGCGGCATTGGTCAGCGTCGGACCTGAGCGAGATCAAGCGATTATTGTTGATCCGATCCTGTAGGGGCAGGTTCCGCCAGCACCTCATGTCAGTGGCGGCGGGAATTCGGATGGAGGACGTTGATGTCGGAAACGGTGATTTCGATTCTCGTCTGGCTGCACGTAATCGGTGTGGCGGTGTGGTTGGGTGGACAGATTGTGACGGCCGCTTGCGTGATTCCTGCGTTGCGTTCGGTGGGCGACCGGACGATCTGGCTTGATGCGCTTGAGGGATTTACCAGGCGGTTTGGACGCGTCGGCATCGTGGTCATGGTGATCATCGTGATTACCGGTGGGGCGATGGTCGATCCGCGACTGGATCAGGCCGAGAATTTTGGTCCCGACATCTACGACGCCCGCTGGGGCTACATCTTCGTGATCAAGATGGCATTGTGGGCCGTGATGATTGCCCTGATTGGGCTGCATCAGTTTGTCTTCGGTCCACGGCAGTTGGAGTTGGCCCGCGCGTCGGCGGACGCTGAGGAGGACACGCCGGAGTTGAAGCGCGTGCGACGCTTGACCATCATGCTCTCGATTTCTGGCCTGCTGGTGACTCTGCTGGTCGCAGGGGCAGGCGCGTTCCTCGGTAATCACAACTACTCGATGTTGCCGGCCTGATGCATCGGTTAGCAACGATGTCGTCGCGGCTAAACGCCAGGGCGGCACTGTCACTGGCGCTGCTGGCTGGAGTCCTCAGCGTTGCCCTGCTGGCCTTGCTGGCCTCGCACTCCACCGTCCGAGGCCAGGAGTCGTCGCTGCGGGCCAACGTGACGATCTGGAAATCCGATGCTGGTGTGGGCGAATTGTGCATCGATCTGCGCGACGCCGTCGCCGGAGAGACTCGGCAATGTCCCAGTTCGCGACGGCTGACGTTCGAGCGAGCGCCGCAGAATCGTTGGCTTCGGTCTCGGGCAATCGACATGGCGCCAGAGGTCTCGTTGTGGGTGCGGGCGCGACTGACCGGCAGCCGCGTGGATTTGGGGTTAGGGCTGTCGATCGAAGGCGTAGCTCGGGGCGTCCGGTCGCGATCGTGGGCGTTCGATTGGGAGACGATTCCTCTGGAACGGTGGGTGCGGACATCGACGGTGATCCTGCAGCTCCCGGTCGCACCGCATCCGGAGTTATGGCCGCCCAAGTTGGGCATCGTGGCCGGAGCACCGCGACTGGAAGTGGGCAAGGAGGCCCCTGAGTTCAAGCTTCCATTGCTCAAGGGCGACGAAGATGCCGCGCGATCGCTATCGGACATTCGTCAGGGTGATGAGCGACTCACACTGATCGCGTTTTGGGCATCGTGGGCACCGTTCGTCGGCGAGACGCTCGCTGTGCTCGGCGACCTGGCTGCCCAAGAGAGCGGCGTCCTGGTGATCGGCATCAACGTGTACGAAGTGGCGGATGGCGCGGGCAAGGACTTTGCCTCGAAATACGGAACCAATCTGGTGCATCTCGTCGATCGGGATGGTTCTGTGGCGCAGCACTATCGGGTCGACGGCGTGCCGGAGTTGTTCGTGATCGACTCCGAGGGCGTATATCGAGGCGTGATCCGCGGCGCGGCGCCGCTGACAGAGATCCTGTCGGCGCTCTATGGGATTGAGTAGCACCACGTTCTCAGTCCCCGCGTGAAGGAGAGAGTTGCATCACTCAGTTTCCCGTCCCCGCCCCCGAGCGGGGACCCGCTTGGGCAAAGCTCTGGCTGCTCGAATAGGTCCCAGTTGAACAGAGACCGGCGACAGACATGGCCGTCGGTCAGAATCCAGGGCAGGAACAGGCCCCCGCTCGGAGGCGGGGGCGGTTGAGGGGTGATGCATCGGTCTCCATGAAGCGGGGACTCAGAGATTCGACCTTCTGGGGCGTGTTCACATTGGCCGTCTGCATAGTCAGAATGCCGTCATTGCCGCGCTTGTCGCAGCCTGCCCCGCACTTGATGCGGGGGTATTCTCGTCGAGGGTTGCACGGACAGTTGTGCTGAATGCAGCGAGATACCCGCGGCAAGCTCGGGTATGACGATGTGTTGTTGCCTCGGGTATGACGGCCTCTTGCTGGCGCGGGTATGACGGGAGATCCTGGACTGAACCGCCCCATGTGAACACGCCCTAGCCTGTCGGATAATCTGCGATCAACGCCCCACGCTGTGAATGCGTTGACAACCAGGCACACATGAAGATCGAGGAGTCGGACCATGCCCGAGTACGAAGACATTCTGTATGAAACCAAGGGACGATTGGGAATCGTGACCCTGAATCGCCCGGAGAAGATGAACGCGCTGAGCCACCGGTTGCGCGCCGAACTGTTTGACGCCCTCAAGGTGGCAGAGGCGGATGACGGCGTCCACGTGGTGATTATTCGCGGCTCCGGCCGAACCTTCTCGGCTGGATACGACATCACGCCGGTGCCGAACCTGTCCGAGTCGGACTATCTCGACTACCGTTCGGGCTTGCCCAACGTTGGTCCGATTCACCCCGGCCAGGGACAGTGGCCGCAGCATCTGCTGTCGGGTTACTGGCAGATCTGGGAGCTGGCCAAGCCGGTGATCGCTCAGGTACATGGCTACGCGCTGGCGGGCGGCTCAGAGTTGGCCTCGATGTGTGACCTGATGTACGTCGCCGAGGATGCGATCATCGGCTACCCACCGGTGCGCGCGATGACGACGGTCGACATTCTCTACCACCCCTGGCACATGGGCATGCGCAAGGCGCGTGAGCTTTGCTACACCGGCGATTCGGTCACTGGTCTCGAAGCGGTCGAGCTGGGCTGGGCCAACCGTGCCTTCCCGGTCGACCAACTCGCCGAGGAGACCGAAAAAATGGGAGAGCGGATCGCCAACATCGCACCTGACATGGTGATGATGTCGAAGCGTGGGCTGAATCGCGCCTACGAAGTGATGGGCTTCCGTACGGCGCTGCAGGTTGGCGCCGACGTTCAGGCGCTCTCGACCTTCCGCAAGTCGGCAGGCGATTTTGGTCGGATCGCACAGGAGAAGGGCCTCAAGGCCGCCCTCGACTGGCGTGACGGCCCCTTCCAGGACTACGGAGCGGCCAAGAAGCGTCCCTCGGCGCCGACGACGTAGGGAATCGAAGAGCGCCCCTTCTCCCCTGGGCATCACCTCTTCGGTCTTCGCCAGCCAACCCCCCCCTCTGTCACTCCGTGACATCTCCCCCCGCAAGGGGGGGAGAGGGGCATAATGAGCTGCGAATCTCTCGCTGCAAGGGGGAAGTCTTGCCTAGGAGAATTCCGTCTAACCAGATGCTGCGGTAGGATACGTCGGAGTCGCGCGTGTGCATTCTTCCTCGATAGGACGCGCCTCAAACCGAAGCAGCGAGATGAAGTAGGGATCTATGCCCAGTCGCACCGGGATACCGCAATCCTTCGGGATCATCATCGTGTTTGCCCTGCTGGCCGCGGGCATCTTTGCGCTGGTCGGCTTTGCGATTCACAAGGGCGCCGACCGCAACATCATTGAGGCGAAGGCGCTCTCGGAAGAGGCAGGGGCTGAAGGCTGGGAAACCGGACTGTTCTGTATCGAGGATGGCAAAGAAGACCACCCGTCGCTGTCGCTGACCGAGCGTCCGCCCGAAACCTGCGCCGAAGCTGAGCCGCTGCCGATTGAGGTCATCGACGAAGACGCCGTACGTGCCGCAGCCAATCCCACACGTGGCGCAGAGCTGTATGTCGCGAACGGCTGTCAGGTCTGTCACGGGGAAACTGGCGAGGGCATCGTCGGGCCGACGATCGCGCAGACTGGCCTGGACATCCAGGGCGTCATCTCGCAGTACCGCCAACCGCGCGGGATCATGCAGGAGTTCGACGCCGAGCAGGTGCCGGTCGAAGACATCGCCGACATCTGGTCTTGGTTGCAGACGCTGCCAGCCGTGGACCCACTGATCGACCCGAACAACGATGCCCTGGGCCACGAGAACTACGGTCAGTGGGCTCAGTAGCGGGCTAGTTCAGCACCCTCCGACAGATCAATCTCCAGTTCCCGCTTCACGCGGGAATCTGCTTCCTCCTCGCAGAGGTTGTCACTAGCTGATAGCCCATCCCGCCCGAGCGGGTCCCCGCGTAAAGCGGGGACTGGAATTCGGCAAAATGAGGTGACTTCTGGGAGACCTTCTCCGAGCACAGGCTGCTTGAGCGGCAACGCCACTACAGCGATCGGCGAGATTCCCGCGTCAAGCGCGGGTTGGGCGGATGATGTTGGAGTGTCGGACCGACGATGCTCGCTTCGAGACTATCCTCAGGGGCGACACGATCGCGAATGCTCGTGCCCGAATGATTTTGCGGAGGATGCCATGGGAAGTCATGCGACACCGACGGCGGCGTATTGGTCATTCTTTGAGAATTTCAACCGCAAAGATGCGGACGGCTGGGCCGGCGCTATGTCGTATCCGCATGTGCGCGTCTCTGCCGTTCAACCGCCGAAGCTCGGCGACGGTCCGGGACCTCGTACGGCGTCAGGGGTGTATCCGACCATCAGCGACTATGCAGCAATGGCTGAGCGGGCCGGCTGGGAACGGTTCGAGGTCACGGGTTGGGTTCGGACGCAGGGAATCACGCCACGCGTGGTCCATGCGTCTTCCGACAAAGTGCACCTGGCCGGCGGTTGGACACGGCACCGGGCTGACGATTCGGAGATTGTCACAAATCGTGTGCTCTACGTCCTGAGCCGGATGGAGGAGGGCTGGGGGATTCAGGCTCGGTTTGGGATCGACGGCTACCACAAGGGCGCCGACCGCAGCGCGCAGCAGGCAGCCGCTCTTGGGGCGCTTGAGCGATTGATGACCACGCTTGAGCCTGGAGATGTCGACAACTGGCTTACCTGCTTCCATTACCCACTCACGCTGGTCGGCGTGCCAGGTGAGGTGAGCGTCATTGACGACGCCGAAGCCATGCGCGCTGCCTATGGCGACTGGGCTGGGGAGGCGTTACCGATTCGCTATCGCGCCGATGTCATCGCCGCGGGCGAGAACGGCGTCACACTGTCGCAGTCGATCACACGGGGCGAAGACACGTTCCATCAGTCGTTCCTCGTCGCCCAACAGGCGGGCGAATGGAAGATCCTCGCCGTCTCGGCGATCTCGTGACCGTTCCAACACCTTGAAAGGCTCGCCATGGCCGCGTACGAATCTCCTGAAGCCGCATACTGGGCGTTCTTCGAGACGTTCAACGCCAGGTCGGCCTCAGGACGCGCCGGCGTGATGTCGTATCCCCATGTGCGAGTCGCTGCCACGCGCATCGACCCATCAATCCAGCACACCGCGGCAGAGTTCGAGGCTTCAGCGTCGTGGGATCAGTTCGACCGGGTCGGCTGGGCCTGGACTCAACCGATCACGCCGCGTGTCGTGCATTCGATGTCCGACAAGGTGCATTTCGCCGGTGGTTGGACGAGGTATCGGGCGGACGGTTCGGTGATCAGCCGCAATCGGTTGTTGTACATCGCGACCAGAATGGACGATGGCTGGGGCATCCAGGGAGCATTCGGCGTCGAAGGACATCTTGAAGGCGTGGCTGCGCAGTCGGCTCATGATTCGGCGCTGACTGCTCTGCGAACCGAGATGCAGATGCTGGAGGCAGGCGAGGCTGACGCCTGGCTGAACTGCTTTCACTTGCCGTCGGTGATCGTGTTTGCTCCGGGCCAGTTGGAGATCTACGAAACCCGTGGGGCGTTGGCCGCGGCCTATCGCGACTGGGCGAGCGAGCCGCGCCCAATTTCCTACGAGGCACATGTCACGGCCGCCGGTCCCAGTGCTGCGCTGATCGAGCAATCCGTGACCAGTGGCGGCGACCACTTTGAGCAGGTGTCACTGTTCGTCGAGCGCGACGGCGTCTGGGCGGCGGCGGCGGTCTCTGCGGTTCGGCCGGACATGTAACCGGACGACCGAGGAGGTCACACATGGGCCAGTACGAATCACCTGAGGCGGCGTATCTGGCCTTCCTGGACACATTCAACGCCCGCGATCTCGACGGCTGGGCGGGCGTGAACGCCTATCCGCACGCCCGAGTATCTGCGGCGCCTGAGGACAGCAGCGTCCACTGGCGACCGCCGACGCGCGTCTTTGCTAGCGCCGAGGAGTATGTCGCTGCGCCGATCTGGGACGAACTCGAAGCGACCGGCTGGGTACACAGCGTCTCGACGCCGCCACTGGTGGTGCAGTCCTCAACGGTCAAGGCGCACATCGCCGGCGGCTGGACTCGGTACGACGCGGACGAGACGGCGATGGCGTCGAACCGTGTCGTCTATGTGGCGACGAAATCGGACGATGGGTGGGGTCTACAGGGTCAGCTCAAAATAGACAGTTTCGTCGAGGGCCAGGACTACTCCGCCGAAGAACGGGCTGGCATGGCTGCGGTCGAAAGCGTCATGACGGCATTGGCGGCCGGGGATGTCGAGACCTGGCTCACGACGTTTCACTATCCACTGACCATGCTGGCCGGTCCGGGCGAAGTGCGAGTCGTTGACGACGCCGAGATGATGCGCGGGCTCTATGGTCCATGGTGCGCTGAGGGTCTGCCGATCTCGCACGAGACGGTGGTCGTGCAGGCAGGCAAGCACGGAGCGAATGTCGCCCAGACGCTCACCCGCGGCGACGCGTCGGTACAGCAGCTCTTCCTGGTCGGAGAGCGCGAAGTAGTCTGGAAGCCGGTCGCGGTTTCGGTCGTCGCCTGAGCTGGTGATCCGGTAAGCGGGTGATCTGGGCCCGGTCAATCGCCTTCAAGCGCGCCGCGCAGCCGGGGATCGAGTACATCTCTCAGGCCGTCGCCGATGATGTTGAGACTCCAAACGAGCAGCGCGATACAGGCGCCGGGGAAGACCCAGAGCCACCAGCCATTGCCGGTAATGATCACCTGGCGGCCCTCGGAGACCAATCCGCCCCAGGTCGGATCGGGCGGCCGGATGCCGAGGCCGAGGAAGGAGAGTCCAGCCTCAGCAATGATCGCGAAACCGGCGCCCAACGAGACCTGGACGATGACGGGCTGGAAGCTGTTGGGCAGAACATAACGCATCATGATCCGCAGGTTGCTGGCGCCGATCGTCTGCCCCGCGAGCACATAGTCTTGCTCACGCACCGACAGTGCCATCGACCGCGCAATCCGTGCCACCCAGGGAATATTGGCAATCCCGACCGCAATGATGATGTTAATGATGTCCCTGCCCAGCACGGTGACCAGCGCCAATGCAAGAATCAGGCCAGGGAATGCAAGCACCGCATCCATCAGGCGCATCAGACCCTCGTCAACAATACCGCGCGCATAGCCGGCGGCGATCCCGATCGGCAGTCCGAAAATCGCACCAAAGAGCGACGCGCCAAATCCAACAGCGAGCGCCGCGCGTGTCGCATTGAGCACACGAGACAAGGTGTCTCGTCCAATCTTGTCAGTGCCAAACGGGTGATCCGCGTTGGGAGATTGCCACGAAATGTAGAGACCGTTCTCGTCGGTGGCTTGCTCCTCGAAACCAGGAATCGGGAACACATCAACGAAGATTGCGACCAGGGCGAAGACGAGCAGAATGAGCAGAGCCGGCTTGACCAACCGCACCCGCAGGAACCGGCGCATGAAGATGCGCAGCGGCTCGATGCGGCCGACATCGTCCGGAATTGCGTAACCGCCCGCCGTGGTCTCAGCGGTCGCTTGTTCAGCCATAGCGGATCCTCGGATCCAACACGCCGTACGAGATATCGGTTAGCAAATTGGCGATCACGATGGCCATAGCGATCACAAGGATCATCGCTTGCACGATCAACAGATCTCGCTGCAACGCAGCCTGGACCAACCAGCGCCCCATGCCGGGGATGTTGAAAATCTGCTCAACGATCACGGCGCCAGCGAAGACGCGGGCGAGCAACAGCCCGACGATCGTGACGACCGGTAGCAGTCCGTTGCGCAGCGCATGCAACGCGATCACGCGGCGCTCGCGGAGACCCTTGGCTCGGGCCGTGCGGACATAGTCTTGCCGCATCACTTCCAGCATCGAAGATCGCGTCTGGCGGGCGACGATGGCCGACAAGACCCAACCGACGACCAGAGTGGGCATGATTAGCGACTTGATCGAGGCCACCGGATCAACCCAGATCCGTTCGAATCCCGCAGCCGGGAGCACATTCCAGGTGACGACGAAGACCAAGATCAGGATCAGTCCAGTCAGGTAGTCGGGTATCGCAACACCACCGACCGAGAGCGTCGTCACGACGCGGTCAATCATTGAGTTGGGTTTGATCGCCGACACTACTCCGGCGGGAACACCGATCAGCATCCCCACGATAATCGTCGCCACACCGACATGCAGCGTATTCTGCAAGCGCTGCAACAGCTCGGGGCCGATGTCGCGGTTGGTCAGCGTCGACTGCCCGAAGTCGCCCGAGGTAATGATGTCGCCGAGCCAACTGATCATCTGCTCGGGCACCGACTTGTTCAACCCCAGACGTTCTTCAATAATCGCGCGGCGTTCCGGCGAGATCGCTTCGCCCTCGCCTGACAAGGCAGCGACTGGGTCACCAGGCAGAACCCGGAAGATCGCGAATGACGCGATCGCGACGAGGATGATCACCACGATCGATTGGAGCACACGGACAGAAATATATGCCCACATTGCGCTGCCTTAGACCTTCCCTTCTGAGAAGGCGTCCCGAAGTGACCACGGGGGCGCTGCCTCAGTTTGGATAGCACTCTCGTACGAAGCCGGCCCCGTTAGCCGCTGCGCGGCAGCTCTCCCGAAGGAGAGCGCCGCTATCGCCTAGACCTCGTCGCTCCACAGCCAACGGGTCTGCCACTTACCCTCTCCATTGAAGAGGGTATCTTGCGCGTTCTGAATTGCGGTTCGCGCACCGGTGAAGTTAACGCCGTAGAGCATCGTGTAGAAGTGGCCTTCGCCCACGATGATGTCGTTCACCTTGGCGTAGATCGCGCGGCGCTCCTCGACGTCGTAGGCCTGCCGGCCTTCGGCGACGAGTTGGTCCAGGTCTGGATGGATTGGGCTCTTGACCCCGCTCTCGTCGGCAGGGTTGTACGTACCACCCTCGGTGTAGGCGAGCGAGGCAATCCAGTCGGGCTCCGGGTATCGACTCCAACCGGTGATGGTCATGTGGTACTCCCCATTGTCCATGAAGGCGGGGATGAACTGGACCAACTCCAGCGGCTCGAAGACGACGTCGATCCCGAGCACTTCCTTGATCTGCTGGACGTAGATCTGGCAAGCGTCGATCTTGACCTGGTTGACATACGTGGTCAGCTTGAGGCCGCCCGCGGCATTGATCGCTTCCACATCGGCCCCGGACATTGCGAGCAGCTCCTTGGCTCGCTCGCGACGGTCGGCGATGTTCGGGTAGGCGACCTGCGGGTTGCCGGGCACCTCGCTGTAGGCCAGCGTGCCGTTCGGCCACTGACCACCAAGCGCCTGGATATTGAGGTTGTTGTGCACCGCCTGGTTGACGGCCTCAGGGTGCACGGCGTGCATGATCGCCAGCCGCAGGTTCATGTTCTCCAGCGGAGACTTCTTCGCGTTGAAAACGAGAATCTCGGAGACGAACGCGCCCTCCATCTTGACGATGTCCCAGTTCGGGTCATCCTCAACCTGAGGAATGAACTGGGGCTCGGGGATGAACATTAGGTCGAGGTCGCCAGCGAGGCCGGTGGCGATCAGGGTCGAGTTCTCGGTGATGATGTTGAACTTGATCTCGTCGAAGTAGGGCGCGTTGGATCCGGTCGCAGCTCCGGGAGCTGGTCCCTTCATCCAGTGATTCGGGTTGCGCTTGCCCAGCACGTGCGACTGGTCGACCCACTCCGAGAATTCGTACGGCCCGGTGCCGAGCGGCTGGAGGCCGTACTGGTCGCCCAGCTCATCCGCGGTTGGCACATGCACTATTGCACCACCGCGGTCGCCGAGCAGGTGCATGACGCCAGCAGACGGCTCTGACATCAAGTAGGTGGCGGTGAGGGCGTCGGGAGTTTCGACCGTGTGGACCACGGAGAAGTTGGGCGCAGGAGTCGCGCCTTCGCTGGTCACGCGCTCGAGGTTGAGCTTCACATCTTCTGACGTGAATGCGTCGCCGTTGTGGAACTGCACGCCATCGCGCAAGTTGAAGATGATCGTCGTGGAGTCGGGGAATTCCCACGACTCAGCCAGCGAGATATCGCCGATCTGGTTGCTCTGATTGTCGTGCATCACCAGATAGTCGTGGAACATCTGGAAGAAGTAGGCGTCGGTGCCCGACGTCCCGAACTGCGGGTCCAGCGAGGTCGTGTTGAGGTGGATCGCCGGGTTGATCCGTGGGGCGATCGCAACACCAGTGTCAGCCTGCGCGACCGTGGCCTGCTGCTCCTGCTGATCGGCCATCGCCTGCTGTTGTTGCTGATCAGCCTGCTGCTCGGCCATGGCCTGCTGCTGCTCTTGCTGCGGCTGAGCCTGGGCCGCTGCGGGCTGCGCGTCGTCGTCATCGTCGCCGCAGCCCACGAGCGCGAGTCCGGCGGCGCCGACGCCGGCGCGGGCCGATGCGCTCAACAGCGAGCGTCGGGACATCTTGTTCCGGCGCATGCGGGTCCAATAGTTGCGAGCTGTCATGGGTATTCCTTCCCGGCGGCCGAATGTTCGCTCAGAGTTCCGGCCGGGAAATGGGGCCAAAACACGTGGGCCGACGTAACAGGTCGCAGGCTAGCACGTAGGCGTAAATGAAATCGCTTGTCAGTCCCAGTCCCCGCTTTACAAAGACCTTTGAATAACTCAGTTTCCCGTCCCCGCCCCGAGGAGGCCTTTGCATAATCGTGTTCCCAATCCTTCTGAGCTCCTGTAGGGGCGACCCTTGTGGTCGCCCGCGTTGGCGTTTGCATTACTGAATAGATAGGAGCGGCAGATCGGGCGACCACATGGGTCGCCCCTACAACCTGACCAATAGCGCAATGGTCCTTGCCCGCTCGAGACGTGACCTACTTGGTCGGCGTTGAGAACTCGATCGGGCCGTTGCTGATGATGTTGAGGCTGGAAACAAGTTCGACCCGGCCGGCGTCGGTCTGGAACTCGGCTGTGGTGACCTGGTTCGTCACCTGACCGTTTTCGCCGACCACCGTCCATGTGGTCGAATAGTGGTCAATCGATTCGATGTACACACTCTCGGCCAGGAGTTCGGCAGTCTCGTCTTTGAGAATCATCACGATTTCGTTGAAGAATGGATCCTCGGGAGTCATGTAACCCGTTTCGATCACGAGCTCGTAGACGGCTGGACCGCCGCCTTCAATGGTCCGAGTCAGCCAGGCGAAATCAAGCAGCGACTCGAACGGCTCCAGGTACAGACGGTCAGGATTGGCCAGGAGATCATCCACTGTCTGGCCGGCGAATCCCAGCAGCGCCGGATTGGACGGTGCCCAAACCGGCTGGCCGTCAACTTCGGAGTCGCTGGTCCAGATGCCGTCGCGATTCCAGAGCAAACGGAACGTGCTGGCGTCGTCGATGTTGACCAGGGTCTCGAATGCGCCTTGCGTGCGAGAACCGCGCACGATCGTTGATGCCAGACGCGCTTCTCCATCGATAACCGCCTGGGCCACGAACTGCATGTCCAACTCATCGGCCGCACCGACCCACTCTGTAGCGAGGTCGAGCAGCTCTTCGGTGCTCAGCAGCTCCGGAGGTGCTGAGGAACTGCCCAGGTCGCTGCCTGATGAGGCGCCGCTCGAGGACAGAGACTCTCCAAATGCGTCTAGGAACGATCCATCAATCAGTGGCTCCGGCGTTGGAAACTCGATCCTTTCGTTCCAACTGATGAGCCTCGCGACCGAGCTGACATAGAACTGCCCTGGAGCGTCCTGATCCGAATCATCTTCCGACAATCCGAAGGCGTCGAGCCCGTTCGAGGTGGTCTCCATCATCAACGGAGCGCCGCTGGCCTGGCTGATGGTGAGGCGCAAGTCCAACGATTCCAGTCCGCTGTCGGGGATCTCGATGCCTTGATCGCCGAGCTGCGAGATGGTCGCTTGATCCAGGTCCGCCACATCGATCACGCATTCAACCACCCAAACCGCCTCTCCTTCGTGGCTTGCGGTTGCGACGGACCCGCCAAGTGTCTGTAGGCAGCCGAGGGCCTGGCCGAAGCTGGCGGGATCAGCAAGCTCCTCAGAATCCGCTCCCAACAGGGTCGTCAGTTCGCCCACCACCTCTTCGAACTCGCCGCCCAGATCGATCCATCCATCAACCTGGGGCATGGAGATGAACGCCGCATCGTCGGAGATGAGTAAGTGCATGATCAGGGGCTCGGCGGCGGCGGCATCGGCCTCCTCGTCCGCCCCGATCATCGCCTGCCCAAAGAGGCTGCTGGCGTCGATTGTCGCCCACACGGTGTATGGATTGAGTTGAGCCGCGATCCTGCTCACGCTCTCGAAGGCAAACAGACCGAGGTCGAAGTCAACCAGGACCTCGAAGACAAAGGATTCGAGATTCTCAGACCAGGCCTCGAATGCAGCCGCTGCTTCGGCGGCGACGCCATCCAGAGGCGCTGCGGCATCGTCCGCTGCTGTCTGGTCGGACTGGACTTGCTGTGCGGCCGCTTGCGTGGAGGACTGCTGGGCCGGTTGGTCGCGCTGCACGGCCGTCGCACGGTCGGACCCAGCCGCCTGGTCGGACGCCTGGTCGGATTGTGCGCCCTGTGCTGTCTCACCAGTCTCTTGAGCCTGTTGTCCCTGCTGTTGCTGGTCGTCGTCACCGCTGCAGCCGACCAACACAGCGCCAAGCGCAACCAGGCCGGCGATCAGAAGCACAAAAGGTGCGCGCATACGTGTTCCCCCTGCGGACATCGGTGTGGTATTCACTGTATCGCGCAGCGAACGTGGGCTACGCCGATCGAGAGGATTGATGTCAGGCAGTGCTGAGCGCCAGCGCGCGAATCTCACCGAATTCGCGGTCCAACTTGCGCCAGCTCGTCCCGCCATCCTCGCTCAGATAGACATAGCCGTACAGCGAGGCGGCGGCGATGACATCGGGCGCATCGGGGTGGCTGGCCAACCAGTAGACGACCGAATTGGGAGGCTCGGGCAGTGCACACGGAGTCCAGCTCACACCGCCATCGGTCGTGCGTTGGATTGCCCCGGTCGTGCCCGGGATTCCGTCGCCGCTGGCGACGAACATCGTGTGGGGATCGTCGTGCTTGACGATCATCGCGCGGCAGTACGCGCGCGGTGTGCGCTCGGTCAACGGCGGGAATTCGTGCTGCAACCAGGACTCGCCCTCATCGTCCGAGCGTGCGATGCCGAACGGGCTGGTGGCGAAGGTCGCTGCGCCGTCGGGACCTGCCGACCGGCCCATGCAGTGGATGTCGGCCTGGAAGGTCTCAGGGCCGAGCGGATTGCCCCGAACCCAGGTGTCGCCGCCATCGAGCGACTTGTGCACGCCGTCGACCTCGACGCCTGCGTAGACGCGCTGGGAGTTGAGCGGATCGATGACGACAACGGTCGTTCGCGGCGTTCCGATTGGGCACTCCTCGACGATCTGGACCGGCAGGTCGTCCCAGGTCTGACCGCCGTCGCGCGAACGGCGCACGCCGGGACGTCCTCCGGCGAAGATGGTGTTGGAATCGGTTGGGTCGACCGCCAGCGACCAGGTCTGGCGGTCGGGCTCGTAGCTGTCGACCACGTTCCAGCTCGATCCGTTGTCGTCGGAGAGGAACAGTCCGTCGTCGGCGCCGGCCATCAGCCGGTTCGCGTCATCGGGGAAGACGGTCAAGGAACGCACGGACTGCTCACCAATCGATCGTCCCTTCTGCCAGACTCCGCCGCCGTCGGGGGATCGCCAGAGCCCCTGTCCAATCGTGCCAATGTGAATCGTGATCTGGTCGGACATGATGCGCCTCCTCGAGTTGAGGCTCAGGGTAGGCGCTTTGGTCAATCCTCGTGCCACACCGATTGCTACGGCATGTACGGATTCGGACAGGGACCCAACTGCGTCTTCAGGATCGCCTGCGCCTCCTCGACGAACTCACACAGCAACGGACGCGTATCCGCCGGATCGATGATGTCCTGGCCGGTCGCCTCGGCCGTTCTGAAGGGTGATTCCAGGTGATGCAGGCGCCGCTCGATCTCATCCTGCTTGGCCGCCGGGTCGTCCGAGTCGTCGATCTCTCGCCGATATGCGGCCATGGCGCCGCCCTCGATGTGCATCGAGCCCCAACGTCCCGAGGGCCAGGCCCAGCGCTGGAACATCCCCGTCGGACGCTGCTGACACTGTCCAGCGACGCCGAACACACGGCCCATCACGACGGTCGCCCAGGGCATGCGCGACTGACAGGTCGCGATCACCAACCGAGCGCCGGCTCGTTCGATCCCGCCCTTCTCCGACTCCAATCCGACCATGAAGCCAGGTTCGTCGGCGAATGAGATCAGCGGCAGGTGGAACGTGTCGCAGAGCTGGATCAGCCGGATCACCTTCGATCCGCCCTTGATGTCGGTCGAGCCACCCTCATGCATCGGATTGTTGGCCATCACGCCGACCGGATAGCCGTTGATTCGAGCCAGTCCGGTGATCCGCGAGCGTCCGTAGAACGGGGCGATCTCGAAGAATGAACCCTCGTCCACGCTCCAGTTGATCGCGCGGTGTCCGTCGTAGGCGCGACGACGATCGCGCGGGACCAGTCGGCGCAGGCGCGCTTCGCGGCGGTTGGGATCGTCGGTCGGTTCAACCCGTTCGGGCATCTCATAGACGCTCTGCGGCAGGTAGCTGAGGAACTGGCGGATCTGGCGGAAGGCGTCCTCCTCGTCCTCGGCCAGGTTGTCGACCGAGCCGGACTGGTAGACGTGGACACGTTCGTCGCCCAGGTCTTCTTTGGTGATGTCATAGCCCAGCGCCGCTTTGACCACCGGCGGTCCGCCGGGGAAGAGCTGCGAGATGCCCTTCACCATGATCGAGAAGTGGGCCATGCAGGCATTGACCGCAGGCAGTCCGGCGACCGATCCCATCACCGCCGAGACCACGGGCGACATCCGCAGCAAGTCCATGTCGTAGGTCGACCAAGTGTTGCCATCGGGCAGATAGGTGCGGCCCAGCGTCTCAAAGCCGCGCACCGAGCCGCCGGCCGAGTCGAGCATGCGGATGTAGGGCACGCGCCACTCGAGCGCACGCAGATTGGAAGCCTTCTCGGAGCCGAGACCCGTGCTCGATCCGTCGCCGCCGCCCGATCCGCCGCGCACGGTGAAGTCGCCGGCCGAGACGACGACCTTGCGCCCATTGATCTTGCCAAACCCCTCAATCGAGCCCTTCGGCGTGAAGCCGACCAGGTCGCCCGATTCGTCGTAGTCGGCACTGCCGACCAGCGACATGAACTCGCGCAACGAGCCAGGGTCGAGCAGGCCGTCGAGCCGCTCGTTGACCAGCAGCTTGCCGCGCCGTCGTTGTCGGGCGACGCCCTCTGGTCCGCCGCGTCCCTTGGCCAGTTCCTTGCGCTTGGAGATCTCCGCGATTTCAGTTTCCCAGGTCATCAACAACTCCGTCCCTAGCTACGCTCTCAGCAGGGTAAAGCTGACTCGGCTGAGACAAGGAACAGAAGATGACCACCGTAGGCTTCATCTACTGGCAGGACGGCGACTGGTGGTTGGGGTTTTTGGAAGAGTTTCCCGATTACAAGACACAGGGGGAGTCGCTCGAAGACCTGAAAGTACACCTGCTGGATCTCTATCAGGACCTGACAAGCGGTGAGATTCCCTACGTTCGCCGAAGGGGCGAACTTGCTGTCGCGTGAAGCGCAGAGACCTGATCAAGCGCATCGAGGCTGATGGCGCCCGGTTGCTCCGCCACGGATCAAATCACGACTGGTATCGCAATCTGGCTACTGGTGCCAAAGAGGCCATGGCTTGTGGGTCTTGTCCGCCACGTACCCGTCGCATGACGGTGTGCAGCGCGGTATCTCGGCGCCACTCAACCTCGACTGGTGCGGCGCATGTTAGGCCCTGTTCGTATTGGCACGTGGTTGTTGCAGAGTGGTAGCCGTTGGCGACTCGACGCTTGGCGCACGACCTCGGCTACCAACCAATCGTCCCGCCCCGCTCCAACCGTCGCCGACCGTACTACTGCGACCGTGAGCTGTACCGGCGCCGCAACGAGGTTGAACGCTTTTCTACCGCCCCAAGCACTTCCTTCGCATCGGCACTCGTTGCGACAAACTCGACATTATCTTCCTCGCCGCCATCCACCTCGTGCTCATCTACGATGGCTCTTTTGACCTCGCCTGGACAGGATGATGGGTAGCTAGAGCTATCGGTTGGGCGACGGAGTTGCCTTACAGGTGGTATGTGCCATTTGAGTTAGCTCTGGTGCCAATGCCCAATAGGCCGCCCGCTAAGAGAAGGCCGAGGAGGAGGGCAGCGATCAAGGACCGCACTATTGGTCCCTAAGGGTCGTGGGCAGCTTGCCGACGGAATCGGCGAATAGCGTCAAGGCGTCATCGATGGAGGTGACGGTGTCGGAGCCGGCGTTGTTGGCGTCGGCATCGAGGGCTATACGGTTCCAACGTTTTGCTTCGGTATAGTCATCGTTCCATAGTGCGATTGCAGCATCTATGCCGACGAACACGAACTCCAGCCATGCGCCGCCGCATCTCTGGTGCGTAGGCGCGTTATCTGGGCATCCTGTTTCCACTAGGCCGCCAATCCTGATGTCGAACGCGGCGGGCGCAGTCACTAGGAATCCATCAACCCGATAGGTTTGACCGCGGGTCAGAATGTCACCGCTGCTGCCGAGGCTATGTATCACGTACACATCGAGCGAGCTCAGCGCCTGCCTGCCGGTGGCATCAGTGACGACCGCTGTGATCTTCTTCCAACCGGAATCGAGTTGAGGATCGTCGCGATACACGCGGAGGACTCCAACAACTAGATCGAAGTGTTTGAAGAACGTTCCGACTGACGGGTCGGCGCAACCAACCATGGCGACGCCAGTTGCTCCCTCGTATGGGCCTGTGGCATCTCGTTCTTCCCCATCAATGGTAAGCGTGTAGGGCGCAGTGCCACCGCTCACGGACCAGCTCACCGGGACTTCCTGGAACACTCCCCAGCCATGCACAACACGCTGACGGACGAAGCTCACCTTTTCGGAACTGGTCAGTCGACGTGCAGCTTTTGTTTCGCATATCTCTGGGGCTGACAGGGCCAGAGTCATCTCACTGGCCTGCTGGGCCTGCTGCAGCGCGGCTAGTGAAGCCTCCACGTTCGGCACTCCATCTACGTTTGCAACAGTCTGGCGGCCAATGCCGGCCTCCCGGCCAATCACCACCCCAACCACAGCCACGATCGCGACGACGGCCACGAAGAGGGGCATGTGACGTATTGTCCAGCGTCGCCATTGGGTTGGCATACCCCGTTCCTTGTCGTGTCGTGCAACGCTAACAGTGTGGGTGCGAGTAGGCGGTCCTGGCCGGCTACGTGCGAGTCGGTCAGGCTCCATCCACCCGCGCCGTCGGCCTGTTGCGAGTTCGAGCAACCCAACTAAGGTCCACATGGTCGGCCTCGCATGGCGGCGGCAACAGTCTCAATGTGCTGATCGAGCATCCAGAGCAACTGGAGCTGTTGCGCCAGCAGCCGGACCTGACTCCCAGCGCGATCAAAGCGCTGCTTGAGCGTTTCGACGAGATCTGGTTCGGCTCAAGTGTGGCTGCGTACCGGCGCAACATTGTGCTGCGCGGATGCTCATGCGGCTAGCGTGCGGCTTCGATTGCTTTCTGGGCTCGCTCGGCTAGCTCGGGTTGCGGTGACCATTTGGCGTCGACTTGGGCTCGGATATTGGCTGACGCTGTTGCGATTGCGAACTCGTTCAGTGCCAATTCCTGCAGCGAGTCGGTCAGGGTCTGCTCGGGATCCTGGGCCAGGCGCTTTGCTCTGGTCCACCATGACTGCTGCATCGTTTCGTCGGTGGCCTGCATCAGGATCTCTTCAGTGACGGCTCGATGACGGACGAGGGCGTACATGATCTGCACCGGCGTCTGTGGCGGATCAAGCTGCGCGGGCGGCAAGTCCTCGGGCCAAAGCAGGTTGGCCTCGGCAGCGCAGGCTTCGGTGACGCAGTCGGCAAGCGAGCCGATTGGCGTTGGCTGATGGAGTTGTTCCTCGGTCGCGCCGGCCAACGCTGTCGTCAGCACACGGCGGGTGAGCAGCAGGGCGTAGCCCCAGGCCTCGGCAGCATCCGATTTCATCCTCAGACGCGCCCGACTAGATCAGGTCCTGGCCGCCCGCGACCTCGAGGGCCGAGCGGATCGTGTTCTGGATGTCCTCGTCGGGATCGACCAGCGGCGCTCGCAGTGGTCCGGCGTTGAAGCCGATGTCGTTGAGCGCCCACTTGACCGGCGCGGGATTGCCGATCAGGAAGAGCGCCTTGACCAGCGGGGCGAGCTTCACCTGCAAGCGTCCGGCTTCGGCGGTGTCGCCGCGTTCCCAAGCGTCGTACATCGCCTTGATCTGCCCACCGACGAGGTGCGACAGCACTGACACCGCGCCATAACCGCCCATCGCGAGGATGGCCAGGTTGTCGCCGTCGTTTCCGCTCCAGATGCGGAAGCGAGGCGGCGCGCTGCGGATGATCTCGGCGATCAGCTCGAGGTCGCCCGAGGCTTCCTTAACCCCGGCGATGTTGGCGCAGTCCTCAGCCAGCCGTACGGTGGTCTGCGCGGTCATGTTCAGGCCGGTGCGTCCGGGCACGTTGTAGAGCATGATTGGCGTGTCGGGCACCGCGTCGGCGACGGCCTTGAAATGCTGGTAGAGACCTTCCTGCGACGGTTTGTTGTAATACGGCACGACTTGCAGGAGGCCGTCGACATCGAGACTTGCGGCCTGCTCGGAGGAGTCCACGGCAGTATCAGTGCTGTTCGAACCGGTGCCCGCAATCAGCGTGCCGCCGGCGTCATGCACGACCGGCAGCAACTCGCGAAACAGCAGGCGTTCTTCATCGTGAGTCAGCGTCGGTGATTCACCGGTCGTGCCGGCCACCACGACGCCGTCCGAGCCCGACTTAATCAGCGCCGAGGCCAGGTGTTGGGCCTGCTCCACATCAATGCCGCCGGCTTCGGTCATCGGCGTCACCATCGCAGTGAAAACGCGTCCCCAGTTGGGCGCATCGTTGGGTTCGGTCATGATTCGGTCTTTCCGTCAGTCAGGGTCCAAGTATCAAGGCTACAAGGGCGTGTTCACGTTAGCCATCTGCTTAGTCAGAATTCCGTCATTGCCGCGCTTGTCGCAGCCTGCCCCGCACTTGATGCGGGGGCAATCTCGTCGAGTTTTGCACAGACAGTTGAGCCGAATGCAGCGAGATACCCGCGGCGGAGCGCGGGTATGACGGGAACTCCTGGACTGAAACGCCCCAGGTGAACACGTCCTAGATCAGGGATGCGCTTTTGCAGTCAGTGCTTCCTCGCCCTCTACCGACGCAGGAGCGATTACAGGCAGCCGTCTTCGAGCATCCACTCGACCATCTGCACGATGTTCAGGGCGGCTCCCTTGCGCAGGTTGTCGGCGACGACCCACCAGGCGAGACCGTTGGGGTTCGTCACGTCGACACGGGCCCGGCCGACGAGCGTGTCGTCGATGCCGTCGGCGTCGAGCGGGGTTGGCCATTCGCCGGCGGCTCGGCCGTCGATCACCGACAGTCCCGGCTGTGCGGCCCAGCGCTGGTGCGCCTCCTCCGGCGTGATCGGCTTGTCGAAGTCGGCATGCACGGCGATCGCGTGGGCCCGCTCGGTCGGGATGCGGACGCAGGTTGCCGAGAGCGGCAACTCGGGCTGATGCAGAATCTTGCGCGACTCGACCAGCATCTTGCGCTCTTCGTTTGTGTAGCCGTTCTCGAGGAAGACATCGACCTGAGGCAGCGCGTTGTTGGCGATTTGCTTCGGATACTCGGAAATCTGCTCGTCCGAGATGGCGTCGCCACTGACCAACGACGCGTTTTGCTGCTGGAGTTCGACGACCGCCGCGCCGCCTGAGCCGGAGGTGGCCTGGTAGGTGTCGGCAATCACACGGATCACGGTGCGATCCTGGATCAGCGGATGCAGCGAGAGCACCAGCGGCACGGTGGTGCAGTTGGGTGTGGCGACGATGCCGTTGTGGTGGCGCAGGTCCTCGGGATTGACCTCAGGTACGACCAGCGGAACACCCTCTTGCTGACGGAAGGCCGAAGAGTCGTCGAAGGCGACGGCGCCCTTCTGGGCCGCGACCGGACAGAGCTCCCTGGAAGCTGCCGTAGAGGCGGAGATGAAGGCCACGTCGGCGCCATCGAAGGCGTCGTGTGTGGTTTCGTGGACGATATGCGTCTGACCGCGGAAGGTCAGTTCGCGACCCTCGGAACGCTTGGTCGCGAGCAGACGGAGTTCCTTGACCGGGAAGTGGCGTTCTTCCATGCACTTGAGGAATTCGGCTCCCACGACGCCAGTGGCGCCGACGAGAGCGACGGTCAGTTCACGTCCCACGGTGTTGCTCCTTGATGCTGTGCGTGGTTGTTGATGCTGCGCAGGGTTGTTGTATGACGGGAGTTGCTGTGTTGCAGGGGTTAGTCGGTTCGCAAACCGAGCAGCCGGTCGAGCCCGATCACCAGGTGATCGAGGTCCGGCGCGGCTCGCGCGGCGCGCAGGATTTCGGGGATGAATGAGGCTCGGCTCATTGAGTCGTGACGGATCGTCAGTGTCTCGTTGTTGCCGCCGAAGACGATCACTTGATGCGCGACCAGTCCGGGCAACCGGACGGAATGCAGCGAAGCGCCGCCGAGCTCTGCTCCGCGAGAGTCGTAACCCTTGACGTTGTGGCGCTCGGCCTCGTTGCGGGTGAAATCGGAGTCTCGCGCGGCTCGCATCGATTGCGCGGTGGCGACGGCGGTGCCCGACGGTGCGTCGACCTTGCCGTCGTGGTGCTGTTCGATGATCTCGACGGAGTCGAAGAGCGGTGCGGCGATGTTGGCCAGATGCATCATCATCACCGCGCCGAGCGCGAAGTTGGCCGCAAACACACCACCGAGTCCTGCCTCGCTGACCTGCCGCTCTGCATCGGTGACGACATCATCCGAGAGGCCGCTGGTACCGATCACCGGTCGCACGCCGGCTTGGACGGCGGCGGGAATGAGCCGCTCCGTCCACTCGGCGTTGGAGAAGTCGATCACGACATCAGGCGCCCATTCCGCGAGCGCCGCGAGCGAGTTGCTCAGCGGCACTTCACGACCGGCAATGTCGACCGACGATTCGCTGGAGAGTCCGTCGAGCGCGCCGACCAGTTCAAGGTCGGCGGCCGACTCGATCGCCGTCATGATCTGGCGGCCCATGTTGCCGGCTCCGCTCATCACGATGCGGATCATGACTCACTCTCTCTGCTGGCCAAGACGGGCCTGTGGCCCCTGGCCGCAACTAGCCGCAACTAGCCGCAACTAGCGGCTGGGCGCGCCGAAGTCGCTGCGTGGCGGCGGCGGTGGCGGCGGCGGGCCGTCTTCGTTCTGGTTACCGCGACGGATGTTGACCCTCGAGAGGATGCCACCGCGACGTCGCGGCGCGACGTTGGAGTCCGGCTGGCGCTCCTCGCGCTCTTCCGACTCCTGTCGCGGCGGGCGCTCGGAACGCTGTTCCTCTGGCTGGCGATTCTGGTCGCCCTGATTGGACTGCTGGTTGGACTGCTGGTTGGAGTCTGACGATTGTTGCTGGCCCGCGCCTCGGCGGCGACGTCGTCGACGTCGTCGCGGCGCTCCGTCACGGTCGCGCGGTGGTGCGACGGCGGCCGAGTCGTCATCACCAGTCGCCGCGGTCAGCGGAGCCGGCGCTGCTTCGGTCTCGGGTGCCTCGACCGTCTCTGCGGCGGGGTCAGTCTCAGGTGCGTCAACGGGAGCGACGTCCAGTTCGGCGACCGCCGGTTCTGGCTGACTCTCCTGCTCGGGTGCTGGTTCGTCGACTTCGCGGGCCACGCGAGGTCGTCGTTGTCGTTGCTCTCTCGGCTCCCTGGGTTCTCGCGGCTCTCTTGGCTCCCTCGAGTCCCTTGAGTCCCGGTCACGACGCGGACCGCGATCGTCGCGGCCGCGACGCTCCCTCGGCTCTCGGCCTTCACGTCCTTCGCGACCCTCTCGGGGTTCTCGCTGCGGACGTGGGCTATCGGTGTCGCCGTTGAGCAATGCCTTGCGCGACGCGTTGACGCGACCGAGGTTGTCCACCTCGATCACGATGATCTGCATCTCGTCACCGACGCTGACGATGTCTTCGACCTTGTCGACGCGGTAGTCGGCCAGTTCGGAGATGTGCACCAGGGCGTCCTTGCCTGGCACCATCTCGACGAATGCCCCGAAGGGCAGGATGCGAACGACCTTGCCGGTGTAGATCTGGCCGGGCTCGATGTCTCGGGACATGGCGGAAATGCGCTCGAAGGCGGATTCGCCCGACTTCTGATCGACGGCGGTGATAAAGACCGCACCATCGTCCTCGACCGAGATGTCTGCGCCGGTGTCTTCCTGGAGGGCGCGGATGTTGCGTCCGCCGGGCCCGATCAACTGGCCAATCTTGTCCTGCGGCACGTCGATGCGCAGGATGCGCGGCGCGTGCGGTGACATCTGCTCGCGCGGCGCGTCAATGCACTGGGTCATCACGTCCATGATTTCGAGACGTGCGTCGCGAGCCTGGTCCAGCGCTCGTGCCAGAATCTCAAGGTCGATGCCCTTGACCTTCATGTCCATCTGCAGCGCCGTCACGCCCTCGCGTGATCCGGCGACTTTGAAGTCCATGTCGCCGAGGTGATCTTCCATGCCGACGATGTCGGTCAGGATGGCGACGTCGGCGCCTTCCTTGATCAATCCCATGGCGATGCCGGCGATTGGCGCCTTGATCGGCACGCCGGCGTCCATCATTGAGAGGACCGAGGCGCAGACCGAAGCCATCGAGGTCGAACCGTTGGAGGCAAGCACCTCGGAGACGAGTCGGATCGTGTAGGGGAACTCTTCGAACGGCGGCAGGATGGCGGCCATGGCGCGCTCACCGAGCATGCCGTGTCCGATGCTGCGTCGCGACGGGTTGCCGACACGTCCGGTTTCACCGGTCGAGAAGGGCGGGAAGTTGTAGTGGTGCATGAAGCGCTTCGAGTCCTCGGGACCGAGGTCGTCGATGCGTTGGGCCATGCCCGAGCCCGCCAGCGTCGTGAAGCTGAGCACCTGCGTCTCGCCGCGCTGGAACAGACCGGAGCCGTGCGTGCGTGGGACCAAGTCGACTTCAGCCGAGAGCGGGCGCAGATCGGCATGTCCGCGACCATCGGCGCGAACGCCGTCATCGAGGATGCTGCGCCGCACGATGTTCTTCTCGACGGCGTCGAACGCTTCCTGGTGCGCGTCGGCGTCGGCATCTTCGTCGAGGTTGTCGAGCAACGAGGCTTTGACGGCGGCGCGCCGAGCGTCGCGGTCGGCCTTATCGTCCGCGTCGCGGAGCGCGGACTGCAGGTCATCGCTGATCTTCGCTTCCACGGCGGCGAGGAGGTCGGCGTCGACCTCCTGCGGCGTGAACGCGCGCTTCTCGCGACCGACCTCGCTGGCCAGTGCTTCCTGCATATCGCAGATGGTCGTGATCGCTTCCTGGCCCAGCGCCAGGGCGTCGACCAGCATCGATTCCGGCACTTCGCCGGCTTCCGCCTCGACCATCGTGATCGCATCTTTGGTACCGGCAACGACGAGGTTGAGCTCGGAGACCTCAAGCTGCGCGAAGGTCGGCTGGAGAACGAGTTCGCCCTCGACGTATCCAACCCGAACCGAGGCAATGGGGCCGTCGAACGGAATGTCGGAGACGCAGAGCGCGGCGGACGCCGCGATCGTACCCAGCGTGTCGGGCGGGTTCTCCATGTCGACCGCGAAGATCGTCAGGATCAGCTGGGTGTCGTCGTTGTAGCCCTTGGGGAACAGCGGACGAATGGGGCGGTCGGTCAGGCGGGCTGACAGAATGGCGGTCGTGGTCGGTCGTCCTTCGCGGCGGAAGAACGATCCGGGGATTCGCCCGGCGGCGTAGAGGCGCTCCTCAAATTCCACAGACAGCGGAAAGAAGTCGATCCCCGGTCGCGGCTTGGACGCCGTGGCGGTGCCGAGCAGCATCGTGTCGCCGTAGCGAATGGTGACGGCGCCGCCGGCCTGGTGGGCCAGCTTGCCGGTTTCGATCGTGAGGGTGCGTCCAGCAATCTCCTGCTGGACGGTTCGGGTGGTGATTTCCATATGGTGGTGCGTTCCTGTACTTCCCGGTACTTGATGTCCCTGCCGCCGCTTCCTCAACGACAGGTGCTGTGTGCTTGGCGGCGATTGGCGGCGATCGGTCGATCGCAGGCGCTCAGGTGGCGCGTCGCCGAAATCTGTTCGAGACCGTTCGCAGCGCTCGGATAGCCCGTTCCGGTCGACTAGCGGCGCAGACCCAGCGTGGCAACCAGCGTGCGGTAGCGGCTGACGTCCTCGCGGTTGAGGTACGCGAGTTGACGTCGTCGTTGGCCCACCAGCTTCATCAACGCGCGCCGCGTGTGGTAGTCGTGCCGGTGCTCACGCAAGTGATCAGTGAGCCGTGAAATGCGTTCGGTCAGTTGAGCGATCTGCACCTCGGGCGAGCCGGTGTCGTTCTCGTGCTGTCCAAACTTCTCCGCAATGGCGGTTTTCTCATCCTTGCTCAGCATGTATGCACCTATCCACGTGGGCCATGTGGCGATGATGCGCGACGGGCTGGATTGGGTCGTGACTGGTGTCGTCGTGGCTGGCGGCTGTCCAAGCCGTCCGCTCCCCGCCTGCCCCGGCTTCAACGGGGACTGCTGCGCTGCATCGTGTCGCTGTGTCGTCTCGTTGCCTAGACATTACCAGACTGCCCCGAAGCCGCGTTGGATTATCGGTGGCGTATGCGACACTGCGGGACATGACCGTGCTGATGAGACATCCAATCATGATCGTCCGCGCTCGCCTCGACCCGACGGTGCTAGACGCGTTCGAGGATTGGCACCGCAACACGCACCTGCCGCACGTGCTCGATATCCCCGGCATCGTCTCGGCCTTCCGGGTCCGCGCCTCAGACCCGATCGCCGGCGCCCACCTGATGGGCTACACGTTCGAAGACGAGACCGTCGTCCAGGCCGCCCTCTCATCCGAAGAGGCCCAGGTCGCCCGTCGGGACTGGGAATCATGGGCCGACCAGGTCTACGAACTCTCGGTAGAAATCTACGCGCCGCTGGCGCCACTGCCGATTTTCCAGCATCAGAACTGAGCTGCCAACGGAACCTCAGTCCCGCACCAACACGTTCCGTCATACCCGCGGCATTGAGCACAGTCGTGGAAAGGGCACCAAGATTGCCGCGTCAGAGCGCGGCAATGACGGTAGTGTTCAAAGTTCCGCCGGCCAAAACACTCCGTCATACCCGCGCTTGCCGCGGGTATCTCGCAGCAATCGGCACGGTCGTTGTTCCTTCGCTTTACGGGTGTCACGCGAGATCGATGTAGAGATCCCGCCACTCGGGATTGAACACATCGATCATGCCCCGCCGGCGTTGCTTGCTCCAGCGCTTGATCTGCTTTTCGCGAGCAATCGCCTCGTCCATGGTGTCGTGAGGCTCCATCCAGACCAGGTTGTTTATCTGGTAGCGCTTGGTGAACGCTGAGCCTTCTCCTCGCTTGTGTTGCCACACCCTGCGACGCAAATCTCCCGTGACGCCGGTGTATATCGCTCCCCCAGGACGGCTGGCGAGGATGTAAACGCATGGCTCAAGCGGCATAGCGCGTAGGGTATCGCTGCGTCAGTGCTTGCCACTGCGAGATACCCGCGACGGAGCGCGGGTATGACGGTGTTGGATTGGCTTGCGTAATGCTGGACAGCCACCGCCACGGCAAAGCTCGATACCGGCAGTCCTGATGGACCTTCGACGTTTGTGATCGATGCCGCGCGCCGCCCGCGACGGAGCGCGGGTATGACGGTGTGGATTGGCTTGCGTAATGCTGGACAGCCACCGCCACGGCAAAGCTCGATAGCGGTAGTCCACATGGACTTTCGACGTTTCTGATCAATGTCGGGCGCCGCCCGCGACGGGGTGCGGGTTTGACGGAGTTGGATTGGGTTGCGCGAATGGCGGAGCTGGCTTCTACAGGTCTAGCGCGACCTCTTCCTTGATCGGCGTTTTGCCCTCGGGCAGGGTGAAGAAGTTGCAGAAGCAGGTTCCCTCGAAATCGACCAGGCCGTTGAGGACTGGCTCGCAGACGCAGATGGTGTCGTCGTTGTTGGCTGGCTGGCAGGGACAGAAGAACTTGCCGAAGCGCATCCTCATGTTGACGAAGTCTTCGATCGTCTGATCGGCGTTCATCAGGATGTAGCCGCGTTCCTCGCAGAACTTGTCGGCCAGTTCGGTCATTTCCTCACGGTACCGGTCGCGCATTGCGCGCTCTTCTGCTTCGGGGAGATCGGTCAGGCGTTCAAACTCGGCCATGATGCGTCTTCTTCCTGGGCGTTGTCTATCTGGAGTCTACGCGGACGCCTCGGCTCGGGCAGCCGCGAACCGGACCAGCGAACGCACGGGCACGCCGGATGCGCCCTTGACCTGCGTCCCGCGAGTCTTGCTGGCGTCGTCGGTGCCGGCCATGTCGAGGTGCGCCCAGGGCGTGTCGCCGGCGAACCGAGCGAGGAACTTGGCTGCCGTGATCGCGCCCGCCAGGCGGCCGCCGGTGTTCTTCACATCAGCGACCTGACTGCGGATCTGCTCGTCGTACTCGGCGAACATCGGCAACTGCCAGAACTTCTCTCCGGCGCGCTTGCCCGCTTCGATCACCTCTGCGGCGAGATCATCGTCGTTGGCCATCACCCCAGTGGCGACATCACCGAGCGCCACCGCCACAGCACCCGTCAGGGTGGCGACATCAATCAGCGGCGAGAGTCCGAGGTGGTTGGCGTAGGAAAGCGCGTCGGCGAGGACGAGTCGACCCTCGGCGTCGGTGTTGATCACTTCGATTGTGGCGCCGTTCATCGCGGTCAACAGGTCGCCCGGCTTGATCGCGTTGCCACCGGGCATGTTCTCGGTGCAGGGGGCGAGCGCTGTGACGTTGATGGGCAGCTTGAGGTCGGCGATCGCGCCCATCGACGCGACGACCGCGGCAGCGCCCGACATGTCCTGCTTCATCGCTTCCATATTGGCAGCCGGCTTGATCGAGATGCCGCCGGTGTCGAAGGTGATGCCCTTGCCGCAGAACCCGAGCCCTGGCTCGTCCGCGCCGCCGCGGTGTCGGAGGATGAGGAACTTCGCCGGCTGGTGCGACCCTTTCGCCACACCGAGGAAGGATCCCATGCCCAGCTCGGCCGCGGTGGCTTCGTCCATCACTTCAATCTCGACATCGTGCGCCTGAGCCCAGGCCTCCGCGCGATGCGCGAGCTCGGTCGGAGTGAGCAAGTTGGAGGGCTCGTTGGCGAGGTCGCGAGCGAAATTGGCCGCCCCCGCGAGCGAGCCACCCTCGGCGATACCCACCTCAACCGCCGCGACATCCTCGGCGTGCAGCGACACCCGCTCGAGCACGTTGGGAGCCTTCTTGGGCGACTGATGACGGTCGAATCGATACAGGCCAAGACCGAGACCCTCGCCGATCGCGCCAGCAATCTCGGCGACGCTGAAGCCACAGGTCGCACCGTCGAGCGCGACCGCGAGCGTGCCGGACGACAGCGATCGCGCCTTGCGCGCGCCGTTGGCCGTGGCGTGGCGGATTTCGTCGAGGCCCATGCGCTCCGCCGGGCCAAGTCCAGCGATCACCACCCGCGGAGCCGAAATGCGGCCAAAGGTATGGACAACGACCGTCTCATTGACGGCGCCAGAGAGCTCGCCCGACGCCACCATCGGCGCGAGCCCACCGTCGAGCGCGTCGTTCAGTTGTCGCAAGGTGCCGCCGTCGAGAATGTCGTCATCTTTCGTGGCAAAGACGAGCAGGTGATCGGCGGCGGCTTCAAGAGCGGGCGCGCCGCTCGCAGTGATGTCCATGATGGTGTCTCGGGTTTCTAGCGATTACGGGAACAAACAGACCGTTCAAATCCATCTTAACGACCACCCGCGAGCCAGAACACCGCCATTCACGCGCCCCCAACCCGTGTTTACCGATCCTCCCAACCTCGTCATTCCCGCGCTTGCCGCGGGAATCTCGATCGATTCGGCAATGCAGATGGGCGGCCGCGTACGCATCTGTCGCATCACAACGCATGCAGGACTCGGCAAGACACCCGCGGCAAACGCGGGTGTGACGGGATTGGGGGGCGTGCGTGACGAACGAGCCGCCGTGGGGTGCGACGGACCGGCAGCCGCAGGAATGACGCATGACGCACCTCGTTCAGGAGCCTCCGCGATAGCGTGACCGCATGCGTGAGTTCCTTCGCGAGTTGGCGGCCGTCGCAGTTGGCGCACTGATCTACTACCTCGTCCGAGGCGCTGTCGCTGACCGCGCTGAGGAGGCGTTCCAGCGTGCCCGCGACATTCTCGATCTGGAACAGCGGCTCCGGCTCGACTGGGAGATGGCAATCCACGAGTCGATTCTGAGCTCCAACGCGCTCATCGACTTCGCCAACGGCACATATTTCTGGGGACATATGCCGCTGTTGATCGTGCTGGCGATCTGGCTCTGGCGATCGCATCGCGACACCTGGCGCACCTTTCGCAATGCGCTGCTGATCTCCGGTGCGATCGGAGTGACCTCGTACTTTCTCTTCCCCACCGCACCGCCTCGATTGATGCCCGAGTTGGGCTACATCGACACCCTCGCCGTCCGTGCAGCGCCCGCGTATCAGGCGCAGGAAGTGGGCGTGTTCGTCAATCCATACGCGGCGTTGCCGTCGCTGCATGTCGGTTGGGCACTGATCTCCGGACTCGCAGTCTGGCGCACGTCCCAACATCCTCTAATGCGCACCCTCGCGATCGCGATTCCGCTCTCCCAGAGCTGGGCAGTCGTGGCGACGGCGAACCACTGGACGATCGACGCCGTCGCCGGGATCGCGGTGTGTCTCTTCGCATGGCTTGCGGTGCTGCTAGTCAATAGGCTGACGTTCAGATGGCCAGTGCAGTTTCAGAGGAGATAGCGATGCTGATTGTGACTACCTCAACCATCCCAAACCGCGAGATCGCCGAAGTGATGGGTCTCGTGAGCGCCAACTCCGTGCGATCGCGCAATGTCGGTCGGGACATCCTGGCGGGGATCAAGAGCATGCTCGGCGGCGAAATCCACGCCTACACGAAGTTGATGACCGAAACCCGCGAACAGGTCCTCGAGAAGCTCGAGGCGTCAGCAGCGACGATGGGCGCCGACGCGATCGTAGGGATGAAGATGGAGAGCTCCGACGTCGGCCAAAACATGGCCGAGGTCTACATGTACGGCACCGCGGTCAAACTGAAGTAGGCAGCTCGACCCGTCATTCCTGCGGCTCTGCCTAATCCAGAGCTCCCCCTCTGGGGGAGCTGGCGCGGAGCGCCTGAGGGGGCCGCTCCCTGCTCTGTGAGCACGCTTTACTTCGGCGTGATGGTGTCGCAAATCCTCTTTGCAGGGACTACCCGCGGTTCGATCACGATCTCTTTGCCACCACTCACCACCGTCTTGCCAGGGACCGTGTAACCCGGATGGTCTTCGCAATCCCCGTACGGCTCGTCGGCCTGCTGCATCCGGAACCAGACGACGTAGCACGCGCCCACAACGCAGAATCGTTGTCCTGCTGTGCACGAAGCACCGGCCTCGACGTCGGTGCTGGACTCAGCGAGATACCCGTGGCAAGCAGAGACCGATGCATAATCCCTCAACCGCCCCCGCCTCCGAGCGGGGGCCTGCTCCTTCCCTGGCTTCTGACCGGCGGCCATGTTTGTCGTCCGAATTTGTTCAACCGGGACTTATCCGAGCAGCCTGGGCTTTGCCGAAGCGGGTCCCCGCTCGGAGGCGGGGACGGGAAACTGAGTTATTCAAAGGCCTCAGGTAAGCGCGGGTATGACGAATCTATTCGGAGGTTTTGCCCGCCGTCAGCGACGGGGCCAGGATGGGTGGGCTTTGAGCCGCTCGAGAATGACGACGCCGACGTCGTACTTATGCAGCAAGGGCAAGCGCTCGGCCTCTCCCGAAGCGTCAAGCAGGACGACTCGATTCGTATCCACCTGGAAGCCCGCGTCCGACTGGGTGACGTCATTGGCGACGATGAAGGCGAGACCCTTCTTCTCGATCTTGGCCCTCGCATTGGCGATCACATCGTCCGTCTCGGCGGCGAAGCCGACTTTGAGCAGGTGCGGCGCATCAATCGACGCAATCACGTCGGGATTCTCGACCAGCTCGAGCGTCATGCCCGCTTCTTCGGCGTCCTGTTTCTTGAGCTTCGATGCCGCTGCCTCGGCCGGCCGGTAGTCGGCGACGGCAGCGGCCATCACGAGCGCGTTCGCGCCTCGGGCCGCATTCTGGATCTCGGTCTGCATTTCGATCGCCGTGCCGACTGAGCGCACCACGATGCCGTAGCGCCCGTCGGGCGGCGGCTGCGTCGTGATCAACGTCACGGCTGCCCCCTGATCGCGAGCGGCTTCGGCCACGGCGACGCCCATCTTGCCGCTCGAGTGATTGCCGACGAAGCGGACAGGATCGATTGGCTCCCGAGTCCCGCCGGCGGTGACGATGACATGTCGCCCGCGCAGGTCGCCCACAGTCCGTCCAATCGCCGAGCGAACGGCGGCGGCGAGCTCGATCGGTTCAATCAGCCGGCCCAAACCGCGCCCTCCAGATGCCAACCGACCGATCGCCGGACCGGCAATGAAGACGCCACGGGCCTTGAGCAACTCCAGGTTCGCCTGCACCGATGGCTGGCTATACATGACCGAGTCCATCGCCGGCGCCACGACCAGCGGAGCGCTCGTCGCTAGCGCGGTTAGCGTGACCGGGTTGTCGCCGATGCCCTGGGCCAGCTTGGCGATCGTCGTGGCCGAGGCCGGCGCGACCAACATCGCGTCGGCGCGTCGGCCCATGGCCACGTGCTGCTCGGCCGGAGCTGACGGATCCCAGAGGTCGGCGGCGACTTCGCCTTTGACCAGCGAACGGAATGTCAGCGGCGGCACAAAGCGAGACGCCGAGGGCGTCAGCGCCACGTCAACGATTGCGCCCGCATCTTCCAGGCGTCGCGCGGCCTCGATGCTCTTGTAGGCCGAAATCGATCCGGTCACCCCGAGCGTGACCCGGCGACCGCCGAGCGGCCGCGGCGTCGGGACTTCGCGATCCGCGCTGTCCGAGCTACCGGCGCTCATGGAGTGCCTTCGGCGTTGTAGTAGTAGAGCTCGCGCAGACCCCAGAGAATCAGATCTTCATCGACCACATCGAGGATCGTGGTCTCCTCAGCAATGCGGGGCGCCCAGCCGCCAGTGGCGACGACCTTGGCGTCGCCCAGCTCCTGGCGGAATCGCTGGATGATGCCCTCGACCAATCCGACATAACCAAACAGGATGCCGCTCTGCAGCGCTGTCTCGGTACGGGTGCCGATTGCTGCCGGCGGACGTTCCAGATCAATCCGAGCCAACCGACTGGCGCGGTCGAACAGTGCATCGGTCGAGATCCCGATCCCGGGCGAGATCGCGCCGCCGATGTAGACGCCGTGTTCATTGATCGCGTCGAACACGGTCGCCGTGCCGAAATCGACGACGATCAGCGGCGGCGGTCCGTATCTGGAGCAGGCGGCGACGGCGTCAACGATCCGGTCGGCACCGAGTTCTTCGGTGTGCTCGATCCCGATGCGCACCGGCTTTCTCATATGCGATGAGACCACCAGTGGCTCGGTGCGCAGGAACTTGCGGCAGACTTCCTGGAACACCGGCGCCAGCGCAGGCACGACCGATGAGATGATCGCGCCGTCGATCTGGGAAATCTTGATGCCCTCGTAGCGCAGCAATGACGCGACGAAAATGCCGTACTCATCGGACAGTCGGTCATGCTGGGTGGCGAGCCTCCAGGTATGGACAATTTTACGATCGTTAAACACACCGATTTGGAGGGTGGTATTGCCGATATCGATGGCGATCAGCATGGCTCGCCGTCCTTCACGAATCGAGATTGCCTTCACAGGCGAAGCCACAAGCCAGGATCCGTCGCGGCGTCGCGCTCCGATTTGGTGCATTCTACGCTGGCCACGCCGATTCTGATCGAGAGCGGCTGCTGGACTCGACCACGAGCCAATTCAAGACGTAACGAGATCAGTCAGGAACGATCAACGGCTCGTGGAACGACTGGGGATGATGTGGATGGGTTCTCTGGTCAGCAGGCTACTTAAGGCCGCGCGGACAGGGGCTGTTGTGTCCGTCAATGGTGGCTAGTATGTTCCTGCAGGCAAGCCTTTCCAAGCAGCGCCCATTTGGGTTTAGCGCCCATAACGACCTGCGCCGTCGGAAGGTCCTACGCCAAAGGAGGCGACTCCGGCATGGTCAACCGTTCGGCTCGATCGCTTAACGATCCGCATTCCGATCCTCGCGCGATCTGGCAGCGAACCCTTGAGATTCTGAGGGACTCGCTCGATCGCGAGACGTTCGAGACCTGGTTTGCGGACACCCACGCGATTGAAATCCGCGGTGGTGTCTTGCATGTCGGCGTAGCCACGGTAATCAAGCTCGAAACGCTGCGCGGCAGCTACTACCCGCAGCTCGCCTCAGCCGTTCGCCAGGCCGCCGGTCGGCCCATGGAGATCGAACTCCGCGTCGCGTCACGTCCGGAGCGGCAGACAGCGGCGCTTGACATGCCCGAGGACGACGGCCTGCTGGGCGGGGAACGCAGCCAGCCGATTCAGCCGGCTCGCAGTCGACCGGCTGTCATGAACCAGGCGACCTTTGAGCGCTTCGTCGAAGGCACCTCCAACCAGATCGCCGTGACAGCGTCGCGACGAGTCGCCTATCACCCCGGCGAGGACACGAACCCGCTGTTCATCTACTCCAACTCGGGACTGGGCAAGACGCACCTGCTGCATGCCATCGCCCATGTGACGATGCAGTCGCACTACACCGTCCTGGTCGACACCGAGTCCTACGTCCGCCAATTTGTCAACAGCGTCGGAGCAGGCGAGCGGGCCGCCTTCCAGCAGAAGTATGAGTCGGCCGAAGTGCTGATCATCGACGACGTGCAGAAGCTCGGCGGCAAGGTCCAAACGCAGGACGAATTCTTCAACGTCTTCAACGCGCTGCACCACCGCAACCGCCAGATCGTCATCGCCTCCGACATGCCACCGCGATTGCTGACCGGACTGGGCGAACGCCTCGTGACCCGGTTCGAGGGCGGCCTGGTTGTCGAGATCAACCCACCCGACCTTGAGTTGCGGATGGCCATCCTGCAGCGCATGATCCGCGACTGGCAACTCAACATCGATGAGTCGACGATCGTCATGATCGCCGAGCGTGCCGGCACCAACGTGCGATCGTTGCTCGGCGCATTGCAGCGCGTTCGCGTGTTTGCCGAGAGCGATCGATCACCGGTCACCCCGGGGATCGTCTTGCGTGCACTGGCCGGACACGCGCCGGAAGAGACGCGCAAGGCCAAGCCCACGGTGGCGGAGCTGATCGCGGCCACGTCCGATCTCACCGGAGTCGCCCCGGAGCTCTTCACGGCGGCGCGCAAAGACCGCCGCACCGCTCGCGCTCGACAATTGGTGATGTATCTGGCCTGCCGCCACACCGACCTCTCGCTGAACGCGATCGGCGAGGCGCTCGGCGGCCGCGACCACTCCACCGTCCTGCACGGTCGCGACAAGGTCGAAGGCCTGCTCGCCCAGGCCGGCGACCCCGACTCACAGTGGTGGGTCCAGCAGGTCTCCGAGATCCGCTCCCGCTTGCACCTCTAATCCCGCCCCCGTTCTGCCACCCGCGACATGCCTGCCATCCCCGCCATGCCCACGCCAAGTTCCTGCATGTCCACGCATGTCCCCAGACGCGTGCGCCTATCCACGCAACATCCACCAGCGATCCAGCGAAACTGTCCAGCAGCCCACAGCCGACCCACGAGACCACCGCGAGATGCTCCCGTTCCAGCCGCAGCCTGACGCCACTTTCCCCATTGTCCCAACCACCAGCAACAACGACAGCAAGTATCAATTGACTACATTTCTCAATTCAACTCTCGGATCCGGAGCGTTCGTCGACTCTGTGGATAAACTCGTTCCATGATTGATGCAGTCGAGATCGATGTTGAAGGCGGCGCTGGCGGCCGCGGAGCGGTGTCGTTCCGCCGGGAGAAGTTCGTCCCGCGCGGCGGACCAGACGGCGGCCGCGGCGGCCGTGGCGGTGATGTCATCGTGATCGCGAACGGCCAGCTCAACACCTTGCGTCGCTACCGACGCCAACGCCGGTTCCGCGCCGACTCGGGAACCAACGGCGGCACCAACCAGAAACGGGGCCGGGCCGGATCGACGTTACTGCTCGAACTGCCGGTTGGCACGATCGTGTCTCAGGTCGCGGGCGGCGTGACTGAGCAACTGGTCGACCTCGAGGAAGACGGCCAGTCGCTGGTTGTCGCCTGGGGCGGTCGCGGCGGACAGGGCAATATGTACTTCCGCAGTTCGACCAACCAGACGCCGCGTGTCGCGCAGAAGGGTGAACCGGGAGAGCGGCGACGGCTCAAGTTCGAATTGCGCGTGCTGGCGGATGTCGGCATCGTCGGCCTGCCCAACGCGGGCAAATCCTCGCTCTTGCGACACCTCAGCGCAGCCAGGCCACGGGTCGCCGACTACCCCTTCACGACGCTGGAGCCGCACCTGGGAGTCGTCTCGGTGGGCTGGGACGAGTTCGTCATGGCGGACCTGCCCGGGCTGATCGAGGGCGCTGCGGACGGTGCCGGACTGGGCCATGACTTCCTCCGCCACACCTCGCGCACCCGCCTGCTGGTCCACCTGATCGACGGGTCGCAGCATGACCCGCTCGAAGCAAAGGCGTTGGTCGACCGCGAACTGGCCGGATACTCGGCTGAGCTGGCCGCCCGGCCGCAAATCGTGGTGGTCAACAAGGTCGACCTGGAAGAGGTCGATGTCCTGCGAGACGAGATCGGCGCGCTCTTCGATGCAGGTGAACAGCCACCGTTGTTCTGCTCAGCCGTGACAGGCGATGGCACCGACGCAGTGGTCAACGCCTGTGCGACGGCGCTGGCCGAGCTGCGCGAGCAGGAGCCCGTACGTGAAGCCAAAGTGCCCGTCGTGCGTCCGAAACAAGACGGTCGGCGCTTTGAGGTGGAGCGAGTCGAAGATCAGGTGTTCACCGTGCGTGGCGCATCGGTGGAGCGATTCGTCTCGATGATGGAGCTCGGCGAAGATGAGGCGCTGGCTGAGACATACCGCTGGCTCGACCGTCGCGGGGTCGCTGCAGCCCTGCACCGTGCTGGCTGTGAGCCCGGCCATACGGTGCGCATCGGCAAATCGCGGTTTCGCTGGGAATGGGAGCGCTAACGGTCGTGGCGTCATCGGCGGATCAGAGATCGCTGCAATTCGAGCCGCACGAGCGTGTCGGAGCACTGGGCGGCACCTTCGATCCACTGCACCGCGCTCACTTACACCTGGCCGACGCCGCGGCGTCCGCGTTGGAGCTCGACCGACTCATCCTGATTCCTGCCGGCGACCCCTGGCGCAAGCACGATCGATCGGTGACAGCGGCAGCACATCGCCTGGCGATGACCCGCGCGGCCGTCAAGGAGCGCGGCGGCGGACTCGAGGTGTCCGACATCGAGGTGCGACGCGACGGACCGACCTACACGCTCGATACGGTGCGCGAGCTGCGCCAGCGGGGGGCGAAGCAACTCTGGTGGATCATGGGCGCCGACGCCGTGCTCGACCTGCCGCACTGGCACAAGCCGGGAGAGATTCTCGCCCACGCCCGAATCGCCGCCGCCGTCCGGCCCGGAGCGGAACTCGAACGACGCCAACTCGACCGGATCATCTACGGCCTCAGTCGCTGGATCGACTGGGTGCCCATGGAGCCGATCGACCTCTCAGCATCCGAGGTCAGGGACAGGATCCGTTGCCGAGAGGATGTCTCCACCGACGTCCCCACAGCCGTGCTGGAGTACGCGCGAGAACACCAGCTGTACGGCTGAATCAACTTCAGCTACCTATGCCCCCTGCTTGGTTCCGATGCCCCGTGCTTGACACGGGGCCCAGGGCTACAAGCGTTGCTCGCGAGATGGCCGTCGCTTCAGCTCAACGGTTGGAATGGAACGCCCACAAACGAAGGCGGGCAGCGACAGGCGGCGCTACCGCTGTCCCACATTCTCAGGCGTGTAGTGCTCCTTGCGCACCAGGACCGTGAGTCTGGGCCCGGGCGGGAAGAGGAATGGTCGCAGCGGCAGGGTCTGCACCCAGGCGAAGCCCGCATCGTAGGCGATCTGCCCCAGTTGGCCGAATGTTCTCAGGTACGGACGAGTGCCGTGCCGGCCGAGCATCGATGACCAGACCGCGTTGACCGCCGCCGACTTCGACGGCACGATCTCCCAGAGCACCGCAACGCCGTTGTGGTCGAGCACACGCCAGAGTTCCTCGAGCACGCGCAACGTCAGCGCGTCGTCCCAGTGCCGGAGCTGGTGCGGAACCACTGCGAAGTCCACTTGACCATCCGCAAGCGGCAATCGGTGCGGTTGTCCCCGCAGCACGCCGACGTCTGACACGTCCGGTGCCGCGCGGCCGTCGGTGAGCACAGCGATCGGCGTGGGTTCGAGTTCGGCGACATCGGCAATCAGCGACGCCAGCGCCGGGGAGTCGGGACCGACGACCAGCAGCCGTTCGACCGGCGCCATCGCCGTCAGGTCGACAAGTTGGGCGGCGGGCGAGTCCTCGAGCGCCAGTCGCGGCTGACCGCGCCACCATCGACGCAGAGCCGGGGGGACCGCCAGCAGCGGAGCGTGAGCGGGCGCAGACACGAGCCTAGACGTCGATCTTCGCCATATCGGCGTGCTGTTCGATGAATTGCCGGCGCTTGGACGGGTCGTCGCCCATCAGCTTGACGAACAGGTCGTCGGCGGCGTGCTCGTCGGCGATGTCGACCGACCAGAGAAGGCGCGCTTGCGGATCCATCGTGGTTTCCCAGAGCTGGTCGGCATTCATCTCGCCCAGACCCTTGTAGCGCTGCACGGAGACCTTCTTCTGGCCTTCCTTCTGCTTGTCCATGAACGACTCAAGCTCCTCGTCGGAGTAGAGCCATTCCGCCTTCTGGCGACCGGCCTGGACGCGGTAGAGCGGCGGCTGGGCGATGTAGAGCTTGCGGTCGTCGATCAGGTCGCGCATGTGACGGAAGAAGAACGTCAGCAGCAGCGTGCGAATGTGCGCACCGTCCGAGTCGGCGTCGGTCATGATCACGACCTTGTGGTAACGCAGCTTGGAGAGGTCAAAGTCCTCGCCGATACCCGTGCCGAGCGCCGTGATCAGCGTGCGATAGGCCTCGTGGCCGAGCAGTTTGTCCAGCCGCGCTCGCTCAACGTTCAGCACCTTGCCGCGCAGAGGCAGGATCGCCTGCGTGCGACGGTCGCGGCCCTGCTTGGCCGAGCCACCCGCTGAGTCGCCCTCGACGATGAAGATCTCGGACAGCTCGGGGTCGCGTTCGGAGCAGTCGGCGAGCTTGCCGGGCAGCGATGCGCCTTCGAGCGCCCCCTTGCGCTGCACGATCGCGCGAGCCTTGCGGGCCGCCTCGCGAGCACGCGCGGTGGTCAGGCACTTCTCGACAATCTTGCGGCCTTCGCGCGGCTGACCATCGAGGTACTCGGCCAATGCCTCGGCCGTTGCCGACTCGACGATGCCCTTGATCTCGGGATTGCCCAACTTGGTCTTGGTCTGGCCTTCAAACTGCGGTTCGCCGAGCTTGACCGAGATCACGGCAGTCAGTCCCTCGCGGGTGTCCTCGCCGGTGATGTTGGGGTCTTTGTCGCCGAGCTGCTTGTTGCGTCGTGCAAAGTCGTTAATCGCCCGCGTCAAGGCAGATCGGAAGCCAGTCAGATGCGATCCGCCCTCATGCGTATTGATGGTGTTGGCGAAGGCGTAGACCGAGTCCTGGAAGTCGGCGTTGTACTGGATCGCCACTTCGACAGCCACTGGTGCCCCGTTGCCAGGCACCTCGCGGTCGAGATGGAAGGGCAAGGGCTGCACGACCTCGCGGTCGCGGTTGAGGAATCGCACGTAGGACTGGATGCCGCCCTCGAAGTAGAAGTTCTTCTCGTCCGCCGGTTCGAGCTGTGCTCGTTCAACATCCGAGGCGTCGGGTGGGAAGCGGCGCTCGTCGCGGAAGGAAATCCAGAGACCCTTGTTCAGGTAGGCAATCTCGCGGAAGCGCTGAGCCAGCGTGTGGAAGTCATAGTCGAGCTGATCGATTACCTGGTCATCGGCGATCCAGCGCACCATCGTGCCGGTCCGCGGCGTCGCGTCGGAGGGCAGCGGCTCTCGCTGGAGATCGCCGTTGGGCACCCCGCGAATGTACGACTGGGTGTGGGAAATGCCGTCGCGCCGCACCTCGACCTCGAGCTGCGAGGAGAGCGCGTTCACGACCGAGGCACCGACGCCATGCAGCCCACCCGAGACCTTGTAGCCGCCACCGCCAAACTTGCCCCCAGCGTGGAGGACTGTGAGCACCGTCTCAAGCGCCGACTTGCCGGTCTTCGCATGCTTGTCGGTGGGGATCCCACGGCCGTCGTCGCGAACCTGAACCCAGCCCCCAGGCTGGAGTGCAATCTCAATCCGAGTCGCATGGCCGGCCATCGCTTCATCGACCGAGTTGTCGACGATCTCGTAGACCAGGTGATGCAGCCCGGCTTGGCCTGTCGATCCGATGTACATGCCCGGCCGGCGACGCACAGCTTCGATGCCCTCGAGGACATCGATGTCGGAAGCGTCGTAGCTGGCGGACCCGTTGTTCGAGATCAAATCGGAAGCACCGGCCGGTTCGACCGAGCCGTTCTGGCCGGTCTGTTGGTCCAGTGAGAGTTGCGCGGCGTCGCCCGGCGAGTCCGCCGAATCCGGCGTCGCGGCGGATGATGCAGCATCGTGCTGGCTCAAAGTACAAGTCCTGACAGAAGAGAAGCGCCGCCTATTGACCGGCCAGAATTCAGGGACCGGGGCGATACGCTGACTATATCAACAATACCACTGGCATCAGGCCCAGAACATGTCCAGGGAGCCCAGTATGACCAGCTGGAGAGAACGCTTACGGCTGGTTAATCCCACCGTCGCAAGGGATGCCGCGCTGCATGGTCTGCCCGACCAGATCGACGATCTTTCGCCGGTCGCCGTGGTGCGTAACGACATCAACGACACCTCCGGCCGGGTCTGGGCTCAGGTCCGATCCGAGCTGGTCTTCCGGCCCGAATTCGAGCCGGCGCTGGACGGCCTGTCCGGCTTCTCGCACCTCTTCGTGATCGGCTGGATGGGTGAGGTGTCCGACGAAGGCCGCGCGCTCCTGCGGCTGCATCCCTCGGGCGGCGAGGACACACCGGAGGTCGGCGTGTTCGCCACCCGCACCGCGCATCGGCCGAATCCGATTTCGATCTCGATCTGTCCCCTCGAGTCCGTCGCTGGCAACATCGCCAGGGTCGTCGGACTCGACCTGGTCAACGGCACGCCGGTGCTCGATGTCAAGCCCTACGTGACGTTCTACGACTCCTTCGACGCCACAATCCCAAAGTGGGCCGAATAGCTGCCCGGTAACAGTGAGGCAACTGCGATCCATGCCGCGACTGCGCAGCAACATCATCGCGGTCTACATCGTCCGGCCCGCCGGCCGGGACGTTGACGATGGGATCGAACTGCTGATGCTCCAGAGACCCAAGGGTCATCGCTTCGCCGGCGCCTGGCAGACGGTCGGCGGCCACATCGAGGAGAAGCAGGGAGAAACCGCCTGGCAAGCCGCCATCCGCGAGACGAACGAGGAGACCGGCCTCGAAGTCGAGCGCTGGTTCCGCATCGATCGCCCGGAGTCCTTCTACAACCCCGAGAACGACACCATCTACTTCGTCCCAGCCTTTGCCGCGCTGGTCGCCCGAGACGCCGAGCCAGTCCTCTCCGAGGAACACCAGGCCTGGAAATGGCAATCACCCACCGAAGCCGCCCACGCCGTTGACTGGGCAGCCATGCGAGACTCCATCCTGCTCGTCGGCGACGCACTCTCGGACCCTGAGCAACCAGGACTGGGTGTCTCAGCGTTCGATCCCGAGGATCTACGACGCACGTGAGGGCGTCTCACAAGTCAGGATTCCCAGTCCCCGCTTCACGGAGGCCTGCGCGTCAATCGGTCGGTGCGCTATTGGTCAGGTTGTAGGGGCGACCCTTGTGGTCGCCCGCTCTGCCGCTCCTATCTATTCAGTAATGCAATCGCTAACGCGGGCGACCACAAGGGTCGCCCCTACAGGAGCTCAGAAGGATTGGGAACACGATTATGCAAAGGCCTCCTTCACGCAGGGACCCGCTTTGGTAACGCCCAGGCTGCTCGGATAGGTCCCGGCTGACCAGATACCGGCGACAACGTGGCTGCCGGTCAGAAGCCAGGGAAGGAGCAGGCCCCCGCTCGGAGGCGGGGGCGGTTGAGGGATTATGCAAAGGCCTCCGTGAAGCGGGGACTGAGATTTATCCAACTGAGACTGTCTCAAGAGTCCCATTTGGGTGGTTGAATCCCAGTCCCCGCCTCGCGCGCGGACCCGCTCGGGCGGCACGGAGTATCTGCTGGTAGGGGGCTCGTGGAGGGAAGGAGCAGGTCCCCGCGTGAAGCGGGGACTGGGAACATCGACTTCTGACGCATCACGTTGTGAGACTGTCTCAAAAGTCGGATATCAACAAGGGGCGGGGCCTTTCAACCCCAAAGACCTCCCCCCTTGGGGGAGGTGTCACGAAGTGACGGAGGGGGCCCAGCGCCCATCCGTGCATGGCAGGCCCCGACACGCAAACCAGAAGCAATCTCCATGGGTTGACTTCTGAGACGCCCGCGCGTGACCCGCAGGGCTGCTCTGCGCCGTCTCCATGTTCTCGACGGAGCACTGCAAGACTGACCATCGACGCGAGCCGTGCAACGATACGGGCATGACCTCCATCGGACTGATCGGTTTCGAGCGCTCCGGCAAGACCACGCTGTTCAATGCGCTCACGGGCGCTGGTCGCCCGACCGGATTTACCACCCACATGGATCCCCACGAAGGCGTCGTGCCGGCGGCCGAGGCTCGGCTGACTCGCCTCTCCGAGCTGTACCAACCAAAGAAAACCACACCGGCCGTGCTCGACGTCGTCGATTTCCCCGGCGCGGGATTCTCGGGAGCCCTCGGCGGCGGGAACGAACCGCCTTCGACGAAGCTGCTCGATCAACTCTCCCAACTCGACGCCCTCGTCCATGTCGTCCGCGCATTCGAAAACGACGCCGTACCGCACCCTGCCGAACGCATCGACCCCGACGGCGACGTCGAGGCCATGCAACTGGAACTGACCTTCGCCGACCTCGCGCTGATCGAGAAGCGGCTACAGCGCATCGCCGATGAGACGAAGTCGATGCGGGCGGCGGAGCGAGTCGCGATCGACCGGGAGACCGACCTACTGCGTCGACTGCAGACGCATCTTGGCGACGGCGGCACGCTGCTCGATGCACCGATCAGCGATCAGGAGCGAGCCGACATCCGTCACTATCGATTCCTGACCGAGCGACCGATGCTGACCATTATCAACGTCGACGAAGACGCTGCGGCAGCAGGCTCGGTCGAGGGCATCACCTTGTCGGCCAGGCTGGAAGAAGAGTTACGAGACTTCGATGACGAGGAAGCCGCGTCCTACCGCGAAGATCTGGCCGTCGGCGCCGGAGCAGTCGAAACCGCCCTGCAAGAGACGTTCCGTCTGCTCGGCCTGCGCACGTTCTTCACCGTCGGTCCCGACGAATGTCGCGGCTGGACCGTGCGCGAGGGCGACACGGCGCCGCAGGCGGCCGGCAAAATCCACACCGACCTCGAACGCGGCTTCATCCGTGCCGAAGTCGTGCGCTGGGACGATCTGCTCACCTGTGGAGAAGCAGTCGGCGCGTCGGGCGCGGAAGCTGAGGCGAAAAAGCGAGCCCTCTCCCGCACCGAGGGCAAAGATTACGAAGTCCAGGACGGCGATGTCCTGCACATCCTCTTCAATGTCTAACCCTTCAATGTCTGAGTGACACCTATCCTCTAGCCATGGCCAACGCCGCCGAGATCGCCCGCGCCCTCTTGACCGCCGCCCGCGAGGGCCCGGCCGTCGCTTCATGCACCGTGATGGGCGCGACCGACGGGGTCGATGTCTCCCTGGGCGCGAAGATGCTGGTCTACGCCGACGGCGAACTTGGAGACATCGGCGGCGGAGCGCTCGAACAGTCCGTGATCGACTTCGCCCGAGGCTCGATCCCCAAACACATCGTTCAGACCACCACCTTCACCCCTGCCGGTGACTTGGTTGAGGGCCGTCGTGCGATCGAAGCAGCCGACGCGATCGTCGAAATCCTGGTCGAAATCGTCGAGCCCGCCGCCACGCTGCTGGTCGTCGGCGGAGGACACGTCGGTCTCGCCGTCGGACAGCTCGGCGCGATGCTGGGCATGGAAGTCGCGATCATCGACGACCGCGAAGATTACGCCAACGAGGATCGCTTCCCATACGAAGCCAATGTGATCTGCGGAGACTTCGGCGAGGAACTTGAAAAGTTCCCGATCACTGCCAACACATTCATCGTGCTCGTCTCCCGAGGCCACAAGGTCGACGAACTCGCCCTGCGGAGCGTCGCCGAGCGCGGTGCCGGATACGTCGGCATGATCGGTTCCAAACGCCGCACCCGCACCGTGATCCAGCACCTCGCCGAAGCAGGACTCGATCCCGAGGCGCTGGACAAAGTCTTCACCCCAATCGGTCTCGACATCGGCGCAGAAACCCCCGAGGAAATCGCCGTCTCCGTGCTGGGAGAAATCATCCTCGTCCGTCGAGGCGGCGGCGCCGAACCGATGTCAGACCACGGCCGGAGCATCGCGTCAGCGCATCGCTAAACTGAGAGCGATCACTTTGCTCCCCCTCGCAGGGGAGCTGTCGCGAAGCGGCTGAGGGGGTCCCCCACTGCGGGGTGACAGAAACAGGAGCAACGAGCAATGCCACACGACGAGGTCTACGAAGCGATGTCCGAGTCCTTCGAGCGCGGTGCGCCGATTGCCCTGGCCACGGTCGCGCAAACGCTCGGCTCGACGCCGCGCAAGACCGGAGCCAAGATGCTGGTCAAGCCCGACGGCTCATTCGTCGGCACGATCGGCGGCGGCTGCGGCGAGGCTGAAGTCTGGCAAGAGGCGATGGACGCGCTCGACGACGGCGACGCCCGCATGGTCACGGTCGACCTGACTGAGCCCGTCGACGGCGAGGACAAGATCTGCGGCGGAATCATGCGCATCTTCGTCGAGCGGCTGGAGGTGTGACGCACTCGCGTGCTGGAGGCGTGACGCACTCGGGTGCTGGAGGCCTGACGTACTCGCGTGTTGGACGTCTGAGGCGCTTGGAAGCATAAGCAGACCTCCGCCGCTGACCCGCAAGGCTGGTAAGCTAGACATCGTCCGCCCGTACCGGGCCTCACCGGCATTCTCAGGCCGGAGGGGTAGTCCGAGGCGACGCGACGCGCTCAAGTGGCGTCGTGCGCTGATTGCCGGCGGTACAGCAGGAGTTCGGTATGCCACTGATTGGGTTTGGTCCTATCGAGGCGATCGTCGTAGTCGTTGTGGTCTTGGTGGTCTTCGGCGCCGGCCGCTTGGCTGGTGTGGGCAAGGCGCTCGGCACCGGCCTGCGCGAGTTCCGCGAGGAAGCACGCACTCCGGATGGGGAGCCGGCGGAGGGTGAAGACGGGGACGAAGTTGCAGTCTCGTCTGACTCGTCCGCATCGTCGGGAGACGACAACAAGCCGTCCGCATCCGGCTAACGCCACGACGCCGATTCTCAACCATTGTCCGCGCCACAGGTACTTCGCGCCGTCGCCCTGGATCTTTGGGGCACGCTGATCGTTGACGCACCCGGCGGCGGTCGCCGACGGATGCGACAGCGAGAGCAACGTCTCACGCGGGCCTACGAACAGGCCGGAGCCGGCCCGGGCGCAGCAGAAGCCGTGCCCAGGGCGATCCGGCACGCCATCGATCTGTTGGTGGTCGCCCACCAGTCGAACATCGATCTCTCCGGAGACGACCGAGTCAATGCCGTCCGCCGCTCGATGCTCGAGCAGTGCCCAGACACGGTCGAGAGTGATGACCTGCTCCACGAAGTCATCACCGGAGTCTGCGAGAGCGCGAGTTGGGAACCACCGAACATCATTGATGGCGTGGAAGCCGAACTCAACCAGCTCAGGCAGCGCGGGCTCAAGTTGGCCGTCGTCTCCAACACTGGTCTCGCGCCCGGCAGTTACGTCGAGCAAGCCCTCGTCGCCCGAGGCTTCGACCGCTGGATCGACCACTGGATCTGGTCCGACGATGTCCTGAGCTGGAAACCCGGCCAGGCAATCTTCGAAGCATCCTTGGCCGAGCTCGGCGTCGGCGCCAGCGAGGCGGCATTCGTCGGCGACACACCGGAAGCCGACATCCTCGGTTCCCGGCACGCCGGCTTCGCCGTATCGGTGCTGGTCGGTGACAAAGCTGAACCAGCAATCCAGGCCGACATCGAATTGCCCACGCTCAAGGGATTGACCGCGGCCCTCGACAATTTCGACAAAGCGGGATTCATCGCCGGCTGAGCCCACGCGGCGTCGCCTGCAACACCGTTGGTATTGGCCGTTGGTATTGGCTGGAACTGGCTAGGCAACGACCGCGCCGATAGAAACATATGCTGGATACATGCGTTTTGGAATGTTTGGCGGCGGTGGCATCCGGGTTGGTCGGATCCTCGGGATTCCGATCAAGCTCGACCTGTCCTTCTTTCTCGTCTTCGGACTCCTCGTCTTTCTTATCGCCACGCAGGTGCTGCCCGAATCGCTCGACGGGTGGGGTGGAGCCGAGCGCTGGGTTTACGGAGTCATTGGCGGCGTCGTCTACTTCGTCTCATTGCTCATCCATGAGCTCGCGCACTCGCTGACCGCCCGTCGCTACGGCATGGACGTGTCGTCGATCACGCTGTTTTTTTTCGGCGGCGTCTCCGTCATTCGCGAGGACTCGCACCGTCCTGGGCAAGAGTTCTGGATCGCCATCGTCGGACCGCTGGCATCATTGCTGCTTGGCGGCGGCTTCTTGCTGCTGGCCCTGTTTGTAGTGCCCGAGGACACGACGCTCAACAACGTGGTCTTTGTGCTCGGCGTCGTCAACTGCTTCCTCGCCGCCTTCAACATGCTGCCCGGCTTCCCGCTCGACGGCGGACGTGTGATGCGCTCAATGATCTGGCGAGCGACCGGATCTCGTCACCGAGCAACCCGAGCCTCGGCCAGGATGGGCCAGGTGCTCGGGGCGCTCATGATCGTCTACGGCATCGGCGGACTCGTGACCGACGCAGCATTCTTCAACAGCGGGTTCAACTCGATTTGGGTCGCCTTGATCGGCTTCCTCCTGATCACGCAGGCCGCACAGGGTGTCAAAGCGGCGGAACTCGAGCGCGACCTGGCGCAGTTGCGTGTCGGCGAGCTCATGCTCAAACCTCCGGTCGCGCGCACGGCGGAAGCCGACCTGCTGCTTCACGTCCTCGCCCCCTCGCGCGCGCAGCTCGACCAGCAGGACGTGTTCATCGTCGCCGAGGACGGCACCGCCATCGGGATCGCCTCAGCCGTGCAAATCCTGTTGTTGGATGAAGAGCATTACCTCAACGCACGCCTGCGCGACATCATGATCGAGGCCGGTCAAGTCCAACCGCTGGAACCGGACTCCGGAGCGGACGAAGCACTGCGTCGGCTGCAAAAGGAACGCACCTTCGTCCTGCCCGTCGTAGAGCGAGGGCGACTGCTGGGCATCGTTGGCCTGGAACAAATCCTCAAAGCCCTCGGCCAGGCACCCTCCCCACACCCCGACCCATCCTCCGGCGCCTGAGCGCAAACCTATGTCTGATGGCCCTGGGCTCCTGAAGGGGCGACCCTTGTGGTCGCCCGCGTTGGAGATTGCAAGTCTGGCCAGATAGCAGCTACAGAGCGGGCGACCACAAGGGTCGCCCCTACAAGGCGGCCAAAGCGCGTCGCGCGATATACGCGGCAGGATTCCTTCGACATCCGACCAACCGACACCTGGCCCAGTGCCAGCTACAGTCAAACCCATGGTCACGCCGCACATCCGACCAGGCCTCTTGGGCGTATCGCCGCGATTGACCGCCGCCATCCTCGCCGGGAAGGCGGCTCGATACGGCATGCGAGCCCTGGGCTCGGGCGGCACAGCGCTGCCAGGGCTAGTCGTTGAGCGGCTGGACTCGGACGCCGCCACTCGGATTGCCAGCGGACTCAAGGCCACCGCGCTGATCACCGGCACGAACGGCAAGACAACCACCGCCGCGATGCTGGCCCGCATCCTCCGCGCCGACGGCCGAGCGGTCATCCACAATCGCTCCGGTTCCAACCTCCTGCGAGGGGTCACGGCGGCCCTGATCGCGGAAGCGTCGCCCCTGGGCAAGTTGCCCTCCGACTGCACAGCCGTGCTCGAGACCGACGAAGCGGCCCTGCCGGCTATCGCCCGCGCCGCACCTCCCTCCGTCGCCGTCTTCACCAACCTGATGCGTGACCAACTCGACCGCTACGGCGAGATCGAGTCGATCGCCCTGCGCTGGGCCGACGCCCTCCCGGACTTCCCCAACGACGCCACAATCGCGCTCAACGTTGATGATCCCTTGATCGCATCCCTGGCTTCTCGCTGGGAAGGACAATGTCTGACCTTCGGCATCGAGGATCCCAATGTGCCCGCTGCGCCCGAGGGTGAAATCGTCGACGCCGTTTGGGATCCGCAGACCCGCGACGACTTCCGTTACACGCGACGCTACTTTGCCCAACTCGGACGTTGGTACACCGATGCAGGAGCGCAGCGTCCCACGCCTGAAGTTGCGGCCGAGCAGATTGCCATCGGCGACCAGTCCATGCAGGCCACGCAGTCCATGCAGTCGATGCAGTCGATGCAGTTCACGCTGCGGACTCCAGATGGCTCGACGCCGATCAATCTCCCGGCCGAGGGCCTCTACAGCGTCTACAACGCGCTCGCAGCAGCAGCAGCGGCCCTGGCGTTGGGCGTGCCAGCCGAGACGGTTCGTGATGGTCTTGAACAGCACAAAGCAGCGTTCGGGCGGCAGGAGGAACTGGAAGTCGACGGCCGTCGCGTGCGAGTCCTCCTGGGCAAGAATCCCTCGGGCATGAATCAGGCCTTGCGGACGCTGCAGCAGCCTGGCCAGCAGCATCACATGCTGGTCCTGCTCAACGACGGCATCGCCGACGGCACCGACGTCTCCTGGATCTGGGACGTCGATTGGGAATCACAGGCCGCGCACTGCGCATCGCTGACGGTCGGCGGACGCCGAGCAGCCGACATGGCGCTGAGGCTGGAATACGCCGGCTTGCCGGCACCATCCGAGCCCGTTGGCAACGACATTGGCAACGACATAGGCGGGGCGCTGCGCCGAGCGCTGGATGCGACCCCGAAGTCGGAACAGCTCGTCATTTTGCCGACCTACACGGCCATGCTCGATGTCCGCCAACGACTGGGTCGGATGGGCGCGTCGCGATTGTGGGATGTGGCCTGATGTCCCCCGCCGATGTCAATGCCGATACCGATGCTCGGTCCCTGCACGTGGCCGTCCTCTATCCCGACCTACTCAACCTGTACGGAGACCGTGGCAATGCGCGCGCCCTGGAGCGACGCTGTGAAGCGAGGGGGATCGAAGCCATTGTGACGGGGGTCGATATTGGCGACGAGTGGTCTCCCCAGGAAACCGACATCATCCTGGTCGGAGGCGGACAGGACCGCGAACAGCGGCGCGTCCAGGCTGACCTCGAACGTCGCGGCGACGACCTGCGCCAGTACGTCGATGACGACGGCGTCGTCCTGGCGGTCTGCGGCGGATTCCAGCTCTTCGGCCATCACTACCGAGGCTGGGATGGTGAGCTCATGCAGGGCATCGGCATCTTCGACGCAGTCGCTGCGCATCCCGGCCCAACGATCGCGCGTTGCGTCGGCAACGTGGTCGTGCTCTGGGAGGGCGAGACCGTGGTCGGCTTCGAGAATCACGGTGGGCGCACATATCTCAACGACAACCAGGCGCCGTTCGGCGATGTCGTCACCGGCTTCGGCAATAACGGCGGCGATGGCCTCGAAGGGGCCAAGGTCAAGAACGCCTTCGGCACCTACCTGCATGGCGCCGTATTGCCGAAGAATCCCCACCTCGCCGACAGGCTGCTCGCCCTCGCGCTCGAGCGTCGATACGGACCGGATTCCGCTGACCTTGCGCCCCTCAACGACTCTGCCGCCCGCAAAGCACACGCTGAAGCACTGCACGCAGCACTGTCGACCAGCGAATCTGCACTTGGGCGACGGTTCGCATAACGTAAAGGCGACAGAACTGCAGCCAGAAAAGAGATCGCAATGACAGCGACATCAACACTCACGCGCATTGCTCCCGACATCTCCTGTGAGCACTGCGCCAACGCCATCAACGGTGCGCTGAATGCGCTCAATGGCGTCGTTTCGGTCTCGGTCGACGTGGATGACAAGCGTGTCGAAATCCAGTTCGACGCCGATTCGGCGAGCGCCGAGCAGATAGACGCCGCGCTTGAGGAGGAAGGCTATCCCCCGCTCAGATAGCCCGTGGGGCCAACAGCAATCCAGACGAGGCCTGCCGGCGTCTGGCCAGCCATCGCGTCGTTCCAATCGCAACACCGACGGCGGATGGCTCATCGGCCCGACGTGGTTGTACGTGGCCCTGGCCGCCGTCATATTCATAGCCGCAGCGGCCATCGCCGTCGTCCAGGCGACCGGCTCTGACGACCCGGCAGGTGTAGAAGTACCAGGTACCGGGCCAGTCAATTCGGACAGTACCGCCGAGCCGCAACAGGCGCAGACCGGTGTCGAAGAGAGCGACGCAACGGTCACCGACACGGCAGACACTGAACCAACCGTGTCGGAGCAACAGGAGATCCAGGCACAGGACTCTGCTCCTCAGGAGCAAGAGCCAGCGCTGAGCGAAACTCAGAGCCAGGATCAGGCCCAGCCGGCGCAACAGGCTCAGACTGCCGACACGCAGTCGTCTCAACAGTCCAACCCACTGCTCGGATTCCAGCGACCAATCGCCGGCGCGTGCATCACGGAGCACGAGGGTCACCTGCCCAATGCCACGCGCGCGTATCGCAATGACGGAGTCCACGAGGGACTCGACTTCTATCAATGGGCCTCCTGCACCGTGATCGACTACGCCACGCCCATCCTTGCCGCCAAGGCCGGAGTGATCAGCCGGGCCGATCTTGACTACGTCGACATCACCCCTACCGATTGGGAACGATTCCAGGCCAACAACTGGGAAGGCGAGGCGATCCTCGACGAACTCAGAGGCCGCCAGGTCTGGATCGATCACGGACGAGGTATCGTCACCCGCTACGCACACCTCTCAGCCATCGCCGACGGGATCGCCGAGGGCGTCGAGGTTCGACAGGGTCAGATCATCGGCTATCCAGGTGAGTCCGGTCAGCAAGAGGTGTACCAGGACGCCGTCGACATCCACCTGCACTTCGAAATCAGAATCGCCGACGGCTGGCTCGGCGAAGGCGAAACACCACAGCAAGCGCGCAAGTTGTACCTCGAAGCCTTCGGACTCGGGGAGGAGTAGCTCAGGCGCGTTCACATGGGATCGTTCAGTCCAAGAGTTCCCGTCATACCCGCCGAGATATCCGTCATACCCGCCGAGAAGTACCCGTCATACCCGCGCTTGCCGCGGGTATCTCGCTGGATTCAGCGCCACTGTCTACGCACAACTCGGCGAGATTGCCCCCGCATCAAGTGCGGGGCAGGCTGCGACAAGCGCGGCAATGACGGAATGCTGACTAAGCAGATGGCTGATGTGAACATGCCCTAGCCCGGATTCCCCGCTTCCCATCGGCTGGCCTGAGTTGCGTTCGTCCGCCACCAAACGCCCCATGTGAACAGCCTCCAGTTGCCAGGTGCCGGCAGACTTAGCGAGGACTGATCGGCCCCGGCGCGGGCTCACTAGGCGAGCGCCATGCAGTCAATCCGGAGATCACGCCTGCCTCTTGCAGCCGATCGACCTCTGTTTGTGCGAAGCCGAGCGTCTCCTGCATAATCTCGACCGTATGCTCCCCCAACCGAGGCGCCGGACGATCACATGAAGCTGGCCGCCGAGTCAGGCGCCAGGGAAAGCCTTGATACTGGCGCGTCCCCGTATCGGCGTGTGTCAGTTGCAGCCACCAGTCGCGAGCGTGCAAGTGCGGATCGTGCAAGTGGGACAGGGTCGAATGGACGACCGCCGCCGGCACGCCAATCGATTGCAGATGATGCTGCAACGTCCGCGCATTCCAGCCTCTGGTCCACTCACTGAGCGCCGCTTCCAGCGACGCCTCATCCGCCTTTCGTCCGGCCAGACTGCGCCAGACCGGACGATCGAGATCGGCCGCCTCGGCAAGCCGCAACCAGGCCTCGTCGTCAAGCACTGAGATGGCAATCCACTCGTCGCTGCCGTCGACACCATCGGCACACCTGAAACACTCATGCGGCGACGCGTCAGGTCGCCGGTTGCCATTTCGCTCGGGCATTTCCTGACCCAGCGAGGCGGCCAACAAGTACTCGTCGATGTACGCCACTGCCGACTCAAACATCGAACCTTCAATATGAATGGCACTCTGGCTGTGCTGGGTGCGTAGTACCGCAGCGACCGTTGCCGCAGCCATCTGCGCGCCGACGATCGGGTCAGCCTGCATCGTGCCCAGCATCAAGGGCGGCTCGCCCCGATAACCGAACATCAGATCCCAACCCGCATTGCCTTCTGTCGTGCCGCCATTCGCACGGAAGTTGTCATACGGCCCGCCATTGCCGAAGCCCGAGAACGATACCAGTCCAACGTATGGATTCACCTCACGCATGTGTTCATGCGTCAAGCGCAGGTTTTGCAACACACGAGGTCGGAAGTTCTCAAGTACCACGTCGGCCCGTGCAATGAGATCAAGCGCGATCTGACGCCCGGCATCATTGTCAAGCGCAACCGAAATTGTACGCTTGCCACGATTGGCCATATTGAAGTTCGGCCTCACGTTTAACGGATGAGCATCGGGCGAGGCCACCCGCATCGGTCCGCCGGCGTCATATCGCCAGAGGTCGGGTCGCTTCGGACCCTCGACTTTAATCACCTCAGCCCCAAGATCACACAACAATGTGGAAGCGTACGGCCCGAGCCAGGCATGGGTGAAGTCGACCACACGCAACCCATCTAGCGGGCCTGTCGACTGTCCCGGCCGAGGACGCCGCACGAACCCATCATCTCGTGGTGACTCGTTGTCATGCTCAGAAGCACGCATCGCGCGTCCCGCGCCGATCATGCCGTTCTCCGAGCGAAAGTAATGGAGCGCGTTGAGCTGCGGATCATCCAGCAACTGCTCAGCGGTACGATGCAGCGCCATGACTGAGCCCAGCTCCGACAGCTTCGTCCAGATCGTGTTCGCGTCGAGTGACTCAACGATCGGCTTCACGTACGCGATGGATGGCTCCTGCTCGGCGAACCGAGCATCGCCGGCCAGCAGTTCCTCCGCAGGCGGATCGCAGCCAAACGCAACCGGAGCATTGCGCAGCGTCTCCTTGGACCAGGGTGAGAGCGTGATGTAACCCTCGGCCGTTTGCAACACCTGGGCCCAACCCGGCGACCCACCGATCCGGGGGAGAGCTTGCCCAGAAAATTCTGAACGCAGCGACATGATCAGCGTCGAACAGGCCTCAAACGATGACAGCTCAATCCACTCGCCGAGACCCGAGTGCATCCGTTGAAGCAGAGCGCCCAGCGCCGCGACCGCGCCCAGAATGCCGATCGTCCGAGGGATGATCGCGGCCGGCGCAGCCAGCGGTTCCCGCTCCGGCAGACCGTTTGTCGTAGCGAATCCGGACAACGCCTGGATGATCAGGTCGTCGGACAGATAGTCCGCATAGGGGCCGTCGGTGCCAAACGCTGAAGACTGAACCACGACCAACGTGGGAAATGCTTCGGCAACGCCATGCAGTTCCGACACCGGCGCATCGCTGACCAGCACATCGGCATCGCTCAGCGCCGCTCTCCAGTCACCCGCTTCCATCGACTTGCCGACATGCAGTGATTCCCTCAGCAGCGACATCGTTGAGCCTTCGCGCTCAACCGTCGGCAAGGCATCATGAAGTCGCGATTCGGGCGCCTCAAACGTGCGCACCTTGGCGCCCCAGCGAGCAAACTCGCGAGCGCACGCCGCCGCCGGGACATCACGGCTGAATTCAACGACCTTCAAGCCCTCAAGCAGGTCGCCATCGGCCACGAGCTCAACTCCCGCGCGGTTTGCGCAACTTGGCCAGCGCTCGCGCGACCGGCGACAACTGCCGCCGCCCTTTGACCATGCGCGGATCGGCCTGGCCGAAGCGTGCACCGGTGGCATAGGTCATGAAACTGGCGTTGATGTGCGTCGTAAATCCCTGTGCATCCTGCATGTTGTTGATCGAGTGCTTGATCTGGCGCAGCGCCATGGGCGAGTGCTCGGCCACTTCATTCGCGTAGGCGAGCGTGTAGCGCTCCAGCGCCTCGGCCGGATACACCTGATTGACGAAACCCAGCTCCAGCGCCTCGCGAGCCGGGATAAAGCGGTTCTGGAACAGGATCTCCTTGGCCTTGCGCACGCCCAGATCCCAGGGCGCAGAGAAATACTGCGTGTGCGACGCCAGGAACAGCGCGTCGTCCGAGGCGAAGATCAGGTCCATCGACGCAGCCACCATCCAGCCGCCGAAGATGCATTTGCCCTGCACCATGGCGATCGTCGGCTTGGGCAGGTTGCGCCAGCGCATCGTGTTGGCGATCCGAGTGTCCCGCTGCCGGTCGAATACGCCAACGAAGTCGTCAGCCCAGCCGTTGACCTCACGGTCGGCCAGCTCGGGCGGAGAGCCCAGGTCGTGGCCAGCCGAGAAATCTGGTCCATTGCCCGAAAGGACAATCACCTGGACCTCAGGATCATCCGCCGCCTCGGCGAACGCCTGGTCAATCTCATCGAGCAAGATGCGAGATTGCGCGTTGCGGTACTCAGGCCGATTCATAATCACCCGAGCTACCGGCCCCGGTTCATAGATGATCTCCTGATAGGTCATGACGCTCTCCAATCGGGCGATATCGAAGTCACTCGGAGACTACCAGCGACCGCCCGCGCAACGGGCGGGCGGCACGGACAATCTCCAGGGCGTGTTCACAGGGGGTCGTTCAGCCCAGCAGTTCCCGTCATACCCACCCAGGCGTTCCCGACATACTTACCCAGTAGTTCCCGTCATACCCGCGCTCGCCGCGGGTATCTCGCTGCATTCAGCCCAACCGTCTGTGCAACACTCGACGAGATTGCCCCCGCGTCAAGTGCGGGGCAGGCTGCGACAAGCGCGGCAATGACGGAATGTTGCCTAAGCGGATGGCTAGTGTGATCACGCCCTGGGTCAAGTCCTGCCCACATCATGTCCAGACAAGGTGGTCTCGTGCCAAGCCGCTACTCTTTGCCAAAGCCGTGAGAGGGACGCACCATGCCCTTTGAGTATGCCGGCATCGAACTGCCGATCCGTGACACCACCATTGCCTCCCATCGCATGAGTTGGGAGGTTATCGCTCGACCCGGTCGTTGGTGGACCGGCGCCGAGCGCGTCGAGATTGCCCGTGTGGGTCGCGCCGCCAGAGATTTCGCTGCCGTGCGTAGCGAGATATTGCCGGAATCCGCTGTCTACGCGATCCAGAAACTGGTCGTCGACAACGCCAACCTCAATCGCGACTGGTACCAGGAGATCATCTCTTCCGAGGGCATGACTGAAGAACGCTACGTCGAACTGATTGCAGTTGTAGTCCATGCGCTCTCGATCGACGAGTTCCACCGAGCGCTGGACCTCGACCTCGAACCACTTCCCGATCCCTTGCCGGGACAGCCGTCGCGGATTCGTCCGCCCGAGGCCGAACAGCGCGACTCCTGGCCCGCAATTGTGCCCAAGGATGGTCTCAATCCCGGCGACGAAGTGCTCTACGGACCTATGCAGTGGGGCGCCAATGTGATCTCTGCGCTCTCACTGATTCCAGAAAACGTGCGCTGGCTGCACGACCTCTCGGAGGGACACTACCTGTCCTTCAAGGAGATGCGCATGCCCGATCCCCTGCGTGCCATCTCTCGCCCACAGATAGAACTGATCGCCGCGAGAGTGTCGTCGCTCAACGAGTGCTTCTATTGAACCGCCTCGCATGTGCGCATGCTCCGTGAGAGCAGCCAGCAGACCGGCGCCCTGGACAACCTCAACCTGCAGGGCACGGTCAATCCCGAGGCCGACAGCGGCGTGCCGCATGGCAGTCTGTTGACTGCCTTCGCCGAAGCGGCCGTCCACCAGACTGATGCGCTGTCCGGCCTACGCGAGCAGATCGTCGCCGAACTCGGGGTTCAAGAGTTGGTCGACGCTGCCGGCGTCGTGGCCAACTTCCAACGCATGGTCCGCATCGCCGATGGCTGCGGCATCCCATTGGACGAATTCACCAAGGACGCCACAGACGACTGTCGCGAAGAGCTCGGCCTCCACCAATACGCCTCAGCCGCGAACACCGCATAGTGCCGGATCTCACGATGACGACCACCGCCGCACCCTTTGCCTACGTAGACGCCACCTGGAACATTCCTGACCGCATCCGCGCCGCGCATTTCCGCAGCTGGGAGCGTCTCGCCGCCCGCGGCGAGTGGTGGACCGGAGCGGAGCGAGTCAGCATCGCTGCAGAGGGTCGCCGTGCATCCGCGCTACTGGACGGCCTGCCGGATCCAGGTCGCGGCCCGGCCGAGCTGCCGGAGGCGGCCGTGTTCACCATCCACAAACTCATCGGCGACTTACCCAACGTCTCTCGCGAGTGGTACGACGAGACGATTCGAGCCGAAGGCATGTCCGACGCTCATTACATCGAGCTGATGTGTGTGCTCACCCATGTCTGGTCGATCGACGAGTTTCACCGCGCTCTGGCGATCAAGTTGGAACCGCTCCCCGATCCGCTCTCAGGTGAACCAGTGCGGCGTCGCCCAGAGGGCCTGGCCGACCATGGCAGCTGGCCGTCCACGATTCTGCCCAAGGACCTCGCTGAGAGCGAAGCCGACATCTATGGAGGAGCGAGGTATACGCCCAACGTCCGCGCGGCGATGAGTCTGCACCCCGACAGCGTGCGCTGGCTAAACGACATGTTGGACGCGCACTATCGCGGAGGCGCTGAGCCCGGTCCAGACCATGAGCCCTTCCGTGTGCTCAGCACAGCGCAGCGTGAGCTGGTCGCCGCCCGTGTGTCGGCCCTCAACGAGTGCTTCTATTGAACGGTCTCACACGTCACGCTGCTCGGTCGGAGCAGCCAGGATCACAACGCATTCGACCTCAATGGCACGGTGCGCAACGAGGTCGATAGCGGTGTCGAGCACGGCGAAGTCCTGTTGCGGTTTGCCGATGCCGCAGTCGGCCGCGCCCCCGATCTCGCAGAAGCGCGCGAGGCGGTCAATGCGGCCATGGGATCGCACGGAGTCATAGACTCTGCTGCAGTCATCGCCAACTTCCAACGCATGGTCAGAATCGCCGATGGTTGCGGCATCCCGCTAGATGCCACAACCGAGAAAGCCAGCGAACCCTGGCGAGACACCCTGGGAGTCAACAACTTCCGCAGTCGAGGAAACACGTTCGGCTCCGGGAACTGACCGTGACGGCCGATACCGGTGCATTTGCCAATCTGGCTATCGCCGAGTACCGTGATCAAACCCAGCCCTTCGGCGCCTTTCCGAAGGGCCACGCCCAGGGAAGTGAGTCCAAATCCCGCTCTTTGGAATCCGTTCCACTTGAGGTGTCCGCTCATGGCAACATCGTCTCAAGCCGACTGGAATCCCTACTGGCAGGTAGTGATGCTCTTCCCCTAGTCGACGTGGCGCTCAATGGCTGGGCCAACACCCGACATCGTTGCCTGGAGAGCGGATCCGGGTAGCGGCGTCGAGGCGAATTGCAGATGCCTAGACAAACCATCCTGTTCATCGACTATGAGAACGCGTACCAGAATGCGCGCGAGTTGTTTCACAACGGTGAACGGGATGAAGAAGGTACGAATGGCCACTTCCATCCATGGCAACTCGGCGAGGAAATATGCAGACTGCACAATGAGATTCGCCGACCGTTAGAAGAGCCGCTAGCCCTCACTGCTGTTCGCGTTTACCGAGGTCTCCCGAGTTCCAAGGACAGTAGACGCTACAGCGCAGGGAGAGCTCGTAAGGATGCATGGTCTCGGAGAGATGGCGTCAAGGTTGAGAGCCCACCGCTTGCCTACGATGACTTGGGCAACTCCCGCGAGAAAGAGGTTGATGTCAAGCTCGCAGTGGACCTGGTCAACTTTGCAAGGGACAAGAGATTCGATGTTGGCATCTTGTTCTCGGCTGATACCGACTTCAGGCCTGCGTTGCGCTACATCCGAGATGACCTTCGGCAAGAGCCTCGTGTGGATGTAGCTGCTTGGGGTGTCCGGTCCGATAGAAGGTTTATCAGCCTGGAAGGCAATCCAGGGCTGATTGTGCATTGGGTGCCGAAGGGAAGTTACACAGTAGTCGCGGATTCGGCGGCTTATCCCCCCAGAAAGTCCGGCCGGTCCAACAATCGTCGACGGCGCCGCCGACGCTGAGGGTTACTCGATCGTCCGCAGCAGGCGCGCTATTTCGATCGCTGCCTGCGCAGCCTCTTCGCCTTTGTTTCCGGCTGAGCCGCCGGCCCTCGCCATGGCGAGGGCGACGGTCTGGGTGGCCAGGACCTCGAAGATCACCGGGACGCCGGTGTCCAGGCCGACTCTCGCGATCCCCTGCGTCGCGCCATCGACGACGAGACGGTAGTGGTCGGTCTCTCCGAGGATCACCGCGCCCAGACAGATGATGGCGTCGAAGCGCCCCGTTTGCGCGCACTTCTGCGCGGCCAGGGGAATCTCGAATGCTCCCGGGACCCAATAGATGTCGATCCCGTCCGTGTCGGCGCCGTTCTCTTCGAGATGGTCGATGCAGCCGTCAAGCAGCTTGCTGGTCACGAAATCGTTGAAGCGACTCACGACCACAGCAAATCGCAGGCCACTAGCCGGGCCGTGTTCAGGATCGGGGTTAGCTGCGCCGTCGTGGACTCTGGGCATGGACTGGCGCTCTAGCCGATCGCCGCGCGGCGAGTGGGTGGCGGGCTGTCGTCAGCGGACTCCGTGGCCTCGATGTCGTCAGCGTCGAGCAAATGCCCCATCTTCTCCTGCTTGGCTGACAGATAGCGAACATTGTGTGGGTTGGCCGAAGCGATCACCGGCACGCGCTCCACAATCTCCAGGCCGTAGCCCGACAGTCCGTGTCGCTTGGCCGGGTTGTTCGTCATCAGGCGAATCCGGTGGACGCCCAGGTCGCGCAGGATCTGCATGCCGATCCCGTAGTCACGACGGTCGGCGGCGAAGCCGAGTGCCAGATTGGCCTCGACCGTGTCCATGCCCTGATCCTGCAGCGCATAGGCCGCAATTTTGTTGTGTAGGCCGATCCCGCGGCCTTCCTGCGCCATGTAGACGATCACCCCGCGTCGTTCCTCCGCGACGTGACGCATTGCCAGTTCAAGTTGCTCTCCGCAATCGCAACGCTGCGAGGCGAACACGTCGCCGGTCAGGCATTGAGAATGAACCCGCACGAGCGTCGGATCGCCGCTGTCGACGTGACCCATGACCAGCGCGATGTGTTCTTCGGAGTGGTCACGCGTCCGGTAACCAATCAGTCTCCAGGTGCCCATCGGCGTTGGCAGCTTCGCCTCCGAGACTCGATCCACGAGCTGCTCGGTGCGCAAGCGGTACTGGATGATCTGCTCGACCGAGACCACCTTGATCTTGTGACGCTTCGAGAATCGCACCAGCTCCGGCAGGCGAGCCATTTCTCCGTCGCGCTTCATGATCTCGCAGATCACGGCGCCGGGCTGCAGTCCAGCCAGGCGGCAGAGGTCAACCGACGCCTCGGTCTGACCGGCGCGCACCAGGACGCCGCCGTCGCGAGCGCGCAGCGGGAACATGTGGCCCGGGCGAACCAGATCTTCGGAGGTGGAGTGCGGGTCCATGAGGACCTGCACCGTGCGTGCGCGGTCCGGGGCGGAGATTCCGGTGGTGACGCCCGATCGAGCTTCAACCGACACGGTAAATGCGGTACCCAGCGGCGCCGTGTTGGAACCCTGGTCGACCATCAGCCGCAGTCCAAGCCGATCTAGCGAACTGCCATCCATGGCGATGCAGATCAGGCCGCGTCCATGTGTGGCCATGAAGTTGATTGTTTCCGAGGTGACGAACTGTGCCGGCAGCGCGAGGTCGCCCTCGTTCTCGCGATCCTCGTCGTCAGTGATGATCAGCGGTTCACCCTGGGCGAACGCCTCGATCGCTTCTTCAACGGAACAGAAGGGCGACTTGCGCTTCTGACCGCCGGAGGTGCGGCGAGCACGTCGCGGCTTCGTCTTGCTCGTCTCGTTCGAGGCGGCAGTCGTCGACGTGTCGGCGTCGGTCATGTCGGTGTCGGTCCCGTTGGCGTTGGTCATGTCGGCGTCGGTCATTGCGCTCCGCCTTCGTTCGCCCCAAGTGCCGCAAGTCGCTCGTCCAGCATTTGGTCGATTTTCGTTTCCAGCAGCTCATCGACATAGCGGGCAAGGATGTCGGTCTCGAGGTTCACGGCATCACCAGGCTGCCTGTCGAGGAGATTGGTGTGCTCCTGAGTGTACTGAACAAGCGAAACGGCGAATCCCGATTCATCCTTCTCGATAATCGTGAGCGAGACCCCGTCGATGGAGATGGGGCCCTTGACGATCATGTGACTCAACAGCTCGGCAGGCGCGTCGTAGGTCACGACAATCGCATCCGATTCTGGACGCGTGCTGCGGAAGGCGCCCCGCCCCTCAACCACGCCGCGGACGAGGTGCCCGGACAACCGGTCCATCGGCCGCACCGAGCGCTCCAGGTTGACCCGGTCGCCGACAGCCAGCTCGCCCAGGTTGGAGCGGCGATAGGTTTCGGGCATTAGGTTGGCCAGGAACTGGGCCGATTCGATGTGGGTCACCGTCAGGTCGACCCCATTGATGGCAATGCTGTCGCCGAGATTGGCGTCTTCCAGGATCATGGGGGCCGAGATGCGCAGTAGTCCCTCAGCCGCCTCGGTGATTTCTCCGACCTCCTCGATGATGCCAGTGAACATCGGTCACGTCCCCCGTTAGTGGCCCCGTCAGCGGATCCCTCGACCCTCATGGTACCTGTACCGCCTCCGATTGCGCACATAACAGGAGTCTGATCACACGCCAGCCAACGGTTGTTGTGGAACGAATGCTATGAATGCAGACGCTTGATCAGTATGTCCGATCCGTTGTCATCACGCCGATAGTATCGATAGCCGCTCCGTTTGTACTGTTCGTCCATCAGGCGAGTGGCCGTTGCGACGGCCAACGTCAACCAGTCATAGTCCCGACCACTGGCCGATGCCTCGCAAGCGTCGCGTAACCGCTCCGCTGCTGTGCTCGGAGCATCAGGCCGTACCGCCAGGCAGCGCAGGGCGGCGCGGTCGCCGGCTGCGAAATGGACAGCGGCGACGCCCAGAATGTCTTCGACGGAGTCCAGTTCGCCGGTCTGATCAGCCCTCAGGGTCTGCATCGTGGCCAGCCAGACGACGGTGTCGCCGGCACGCGCCTCCGCCAGCATGTCGGAGCTGGTGGGACGTTCCGGTCCAATCTGTGCTGCCAGGAGCAGGTCGACCGTTTCCGCGTCGGACTGTCCCGCCGGCCTCACACGTACATCGAGCTCACGTTCCGGATGGTTGGGATAGCCCGTGACCAGCAGGTCCGGCCCAAGCTGTTCGACCGTCATGTGATTGAGCCGCAAGACATCGCGCATTCGATTTGCCCCGCGACCTCGGACCGCCGTCTGGGCATCGCCGCCGATGATCATCGGCGCAATGACGGCCGTGACCTTGTGAATCAACCGCTGGTCAAAGAACGAACCCAGCACCTCCCCGCCGCCTTCAACCAACAGGCTGACGACGCCACGCTGCTGGCCGAGCAGGTCGAGCAACGCAGGCAGAGACACGCGCCCATCTGAACTCGGGTCTGCTGGCAGCACGGCCACATCGACGCCACGAGATTGGATCGACTGCTGCCAGTCTGTTGGCGCAGCGTCGGTGGTGGCGATCAGGGTCGGTGACGTGTCTGTTCCATCCAGGACTCGGCTGTCCAACGGCGTTCGGCCGCGGCTGTCGAGGACCACACGGAGCGGCTGCGGCACCGAACCCTGCCAATCGTCAGGCCGAGCCGTGAGCTGCGGGTTATCAATGATGATCGTCTCAACACCGACCAACATCGCGTCGTACAGCGGTCGGTTCTGATGCGCCCAGTGCAGGGTCTGCGGTCCCGAGATCCAGCGTGAGTCACCACTCGTGGAGGCGATGCGGCCATCGAGCGACGCGGCGAATTTGGCTGTCACGAATGGCCGGCCGGTACGTCGATGGCAGGCATAGGCCTCATAATGCGCCGCCGCTTCAGCGGCGCCGTCGCCCAGGCTCACTTCGATGCCGGCCTCGCGAAGTTGTTCCAGGCCGCGCCCGGCGACACGAAGATCGGGATCGCTGTAGGCGACCACGACGCGAGCGATCCCAGCCTCGATGATGGCCAACGTGCATGGAGGCGTCCGGCCGTAGTGAGCGCAGGGTTCCAGGGTGACATACATCGTCGCGCCACGCGCCTGGTTGCCGGCTTCGCGCAGCGCCATCACTTCCGCGTGGGGACCTCCAGGTCTGAGGACAGTCTCGTCCTCTGAGGCCGTCTGTTCCGGTTGACTGAACTGCGAGGCAGGGTCAGGCCTGCCTGGAGGCTGGGTCGCGCCCTCACCGACAATCTGCGTGCCCTGAACGACCACTGCGCCCACGGGCGGGTTCGGACTCGTGCGGCCGCGCACGCTGCGGGCCACTTCAAACGCGCGGGCCATCAGGCGCGAACTGCCGACCGGGCGCGACGTCATGCTCGGCGGCGACGGTCCACGATCGTCAGTACCAGCCAAAAGACCGTGGCGCTAATCGCGATGGCCGCCAGCACAATCTGGACCGGACGCTCCCACGCCGGATCGGTCGCGAGCTGCACCGTGCTCGAACGTGGTCGCTGTTCCAGTGGCCAGTCGGACTCAGTGTGCGTCACCGAGGTCGCAACGGTGCGCGTTTTGGACTGTGTCGAAACTGCCGCGCGTTCTTGCCCGTCTCCGCGATCACGTTCTGCCGAATCGGCAGCAGTGGACTCGGTTGAAGCATCCTCAGTCGAACCGGTGCCTTCCAACGTAGAGGTGGTCAACGCAGAGGTGGTCGATGCGTCATCCTGGCTCGCCTCTGGCGCGGCGTCTGATGCCTGTTGCTGTGCAACCACACTCTCAGCGGTCACCTCCTCAGCGTCGCTCTCGCCTCTGGCGCTGCCTGCGGTCAGCGCGCGGCGTGACGGATCAGAAGCGGCGTCTTCGGAGGCCTGCTCCGCCATCGCCTGTTGTTGAGCCTCATCCTCGTACGAGGCTTGTTGAGCTGCTTCCTGCTGCTCTGCCTCGCCATTGACGGCCGCCACCGACGCCACCGACGCCTGTTGTTCGGCCTGCATCGCTTCTTCGGCGACCTCTATTGCGTCGGCCGGAGCACTTTGCTCGGCCTCTTGCTGCTCAGCAGACTCAGCTTGCGGCGCAGACTCGCTCCCGGAGCTCATTGACGTCGCCGAGACCGCGGTCACGGCAGACGGCTGAGCATCTGCGGCAGCTTGCGCTTCTGCCTCAACCTCTACCTGTACTTCGTCTGTCACGACCGCGGCGGTTGGGACACCTCTGCCTGAATCGCCGGCGGACGTGGTCGTGAAGGTCACCGTGGGCGAATCGACGGCGTCGAAGATCATCACGGCGGCAAAGGTCGCAACACCCACAGCGGCTGTCGACATTGACAACCGCAAGGCGCGTGCCGCGACGGTCGGTTGGAACGGAACTCGGGCCGGATCGTTGATCATCTCCTGCGTGAGCTGGAACGGCACGCTACTAGACGCATTACTCGGCACGGTGTCGAAGCTGCGCAGCACCGACCGCATCTGTTGGAGGTCGGCGAGGTACTCCTGCATCTCGGCCGAATCGGCCAGTTGCGCTTCTACGCGGTCACGTTCACGAGCTGGCAGCTCATCGTCGACATACGCCGACAAATCATCGCGCCAGTCTGCGCGACGAAACAAAGATCTGAAGCTCAGCCGCATGCCCATTGGACATCCATTCTGCAATCTGAGCGCAGTTCGCAGTCATTCAAGCGCGTTGCTCCGTACCTGTCTGCAAATTTAGACGCTCTTCCTGTTCCCGTGGTTCCAATCTCGGCCATGGATCTGCTCGATTGGTCAGTACCGACCGCTACATAAGTCGAGATCGTTTGCATTCGCAGCGTCGATTCAACTCTAGACGGCACCGAACCGCCCGAACCTCGGCAATCGTGGAACCTGAGCTCGAAGCGGTTCTGACGGCGCGTGTCACGGCTCATACGCCAAGTCCTTGCGGATGCTGCTTCAGATAGTCGCGCATTGCTGCCCGGCCTCGGCTGATCCTCGACTTGACGGTTCCCATGGACCATCCTGTGGCGTCGACGATTTCGCGGTATTCCATATCGGCGACGTCGCGGTAGAAGATCGCTCGACGCTGTTCCTCCGGCAGCGACTCCAGCGCCTCTCGTAGCGTGCCGCTGAGCTCGAGGTTGAGCATGTGCTCGTCCAGCGTACGATCGCCCGACTCTGGCGCGAACTGATCGCCCAGTGAATCGGTCAGGCGATCCAGCGAGGTCGAAGGGCGTCGTTGTCGCTGGCGCAGGTAGTCGAAGCATGAGCGTCGAGCGATGACGCCCAGCCAGGCCGGAAACTTGCCGCGCTGGTTGTAGGTCTTGAGCCGGTCCCAGGCCTTGATGAACGCCTCTTGCATGAGGTCGTCCGCCTCGGACATACCGACAATCCCGCGACAGGTCGCGCGCACCCGCGACTGGTGACGCAATACGAGCACGTTGAACGCGTCGAGTCGCCCGTCGAGCGAAATCTCCACCAGCTGGTCATCGTCCAGCGTGGCGAGATCGCGCGGGTGCGCGGGATGGTCAGCCAAAGCGATCCCCTGCTCTCGCGCCGATCAAGCGTGTTCGAACGTTCTTGGTTGCGCACTCGCAGTAACGCCGCCTGTGGGACACTGCGCACATGCCGCTCGTTGATCCAGGCCCAATCATCGCACAAGCGCACGCGCAGGGTCGCGCAGTCGTTGGCGCGAACGTATCGACAGTTCAAATGGTGCGAGGCGTGATACGCGCCGCCGAGTCGGCGCAGCGCCCTGTCTTAATCCAATTCAACCGGTCCGGTTTGGAGTTGGTCGGCGGCGTTGACGTCGCCGCACTGGTCGTAACGTCGATCGCTGCGGATTCCGCCACCGAAGTCGCGCTGCATCTCGACCACGCCCACACCCTGGATGAACTCTCACAGGCAATCAACGCGGGATTCAAGTCGATCATGGTCGACGGCTCAACGCTGCCTTACGAGCAGAACACCACGATGACGCAATCGGCGAAGGGCCTCGTGGCCTGGTCCGGGCTGCCTCTTGAAGCAGAGCTTGGCCACGTAGCCGGCAACGAGGCAGGCGTCACGATCGGCGAAGCCTCGTGGACCGATCCCGACGAAGCCGCGCGTTTTGTCCAGGCCACCAACGTCGATTGGCTCGCCGTGGCGGTCGGCAATACGCACGGCGGACCCGCGATCGGTGGATTGCACATCGATCGTCTGCGGGCCATCCATGAAGCCGTGGACGTGCCCCTGGTCCTGCACGGCGCGAGCGGTCTGACGGAAGAAGAGCTCGCCGCTGCCGTCGAACTCGGGGTCGCCAAGATCAATGTCGGCACATCACTGCACCAGGCGGCCGCATCGGGAATCGGCGCACGGCTGCAGGAGAGCCCGCGCAACCTTCGAGGCGCACTGCTGGCAGCAGAAGAGGCAGTATTCGAGGAGGCGTCGAATCTTCTCAGTGCTACCTGGGCGTTCGGTAACTAAAACGGCAACTGTTCTCATTAGTCAAAACGAGCACTACTTGCTACGATGACTGCGGTACGTCGCAACGGTCAGTTCCCTACCAGGCGGCGTATGACGAAAAGGGAGCTACTCCTCCCCGCCCATCAAGGCTCAGCGAGCCTTGGCTTGGCGGGGATTGCTTTTCCCGTCGCCCAGCGCTTCAACGGTGGATTCCGGAATGGCTGAACGCGTCGCCCTCTTCGTGGACTGGCAGAATGTCTTCAACGGTGCGCGCGCTCTGTTTCATCGCGGCCAGCAATTCCAATCCACAAACGGCCAGATTGATCCGGTCAAGCTCGGCGAACTGATCTGTCGGCGTTCACCACCAGGAACAGAGCGTGTGTTGGAGGACGTACGTATCTACTGTGGCATCGCAGATAGGCGCGAAAATCCGGTGATGTTTGCCTCAAGGTCGAGGCAATGCCAATCCTGGGAGCAGGCAGGCGCAAGCGTGTACGCCCGCCCCTTGCAATACCTGTTTGATCGTTCCGATGGTCAGAAGTTCGCTCGTGAGAAGGGCATCGATGTGGCCATTGCGGTCGACTTCGTCACGATGGCGTTTCGTGAGCAGTACGACGTCGGCGTCTTGTTCTCGGCTGACACCGACTTGCGTCCAGCGTTGGAATACGTGGCCAACAACCATCCAGAGATCGTGGTCGAAGTCGCCGCATGGCGCTCTGGACCACGGGCGAGACGACTCAACTTCGATGCCCCATACTCAGTGTGGTGTCACTACTTCGATTCCGACGACTATGCGACGCTTCGCGACTTGACCAACTACCGCCCTCGACGTTGACGCTTCGTTAGCCTCCGTCTCAAGTGGGAATGGAGGCAATCTGTCATGCTCAACGAATATCGCATTCTCGACCTCACCGACGACCGCGGCCTGATCGGGGGGATGATCCTGGCCGATCTCGGGGCTGATGTCATTGCAATCGAACCACCCGACGGCAATGCGGCACGCCGACGCGGGCCGTTCGCCGACGGCTCGTACGACGGCGGCATCGAGGACTCGCTGATCTGGCAGTCCTACGCGCGAGGCAAGCGCTCGGTCGTGTTGGATCTGCAGTCGGACGAAGGCCGGTCTCGGTTGATCGAACTCGCCCGCTCCGCTGACGCGATCATCGAATCGGCCGATGTTGGAGCAATGGACGCCCTCGGCCTCGGCTATGAGGCGCTCTCCGAGATCAACCCCGGCCTGATCTACGCCGCGATCTCGCCGTTCGGATCCAGCGGACCCAAGGCCGACTGGGTTGCTACGGATATCACCGTCGCCGCCGCTGCTGGTCCGATGATTCAGAGCGGAGACAGGGACCGCCCGCCACTCAGGGTCGATCTGCCACAGACCGCTCTGCATGCCGGAGCCGAAGCGGCAATAGGCATCCTGATGGCGCTGCACGAGCGCAATGCGAGGTCAGGGCTCGGACAGTTCATCGACGTTTCGGCCCAGGCTGCCTACGCCCAGGCCACGCAGTCCGGGATCATCGCCGCCGCGAACAATTCCGGTTCGTTCGAGCGCTCGGCCGTCGGCGCATCACTCGGACCGCTGGAGATTCGTCTCTTCTGGCCGTGCAAGGACGGCCACGTTGCAGTCACCTATCTGTTCGGCGCGGCGATCGGTCCGTTTACCGATCGGCTGATGCAGTATGCGCTCGAAGAGGGCTACTGCGACCAGGAAACCCGCGACAAAGACTGGCTCAACTACACCAACCTGATCCTCAGTGGTCAGGAGCCGTTGTCTGAGTACCACCGCTGTTGCGATGTCGTCGGCGCGCTCTGTGCGGACAAGACCAAGGAAGAGTTGTTCCAGGTTGCCCAGGAACGACGTCTGCTGCTCGTCCCAGTGTCGACCATGGATGACCTCGACCAGAACGAGCATCTGGCGGCTCGCGCCTACTGGCGGGACGTCGAGCGCAATGGCCAGTCGCTCAAGTTCCCCGGTCCGTTCGCTCGACTCTCGGAGACACCAATCGAATACGGCCGACCTGCGCCGATGCTCGGCGAGCACACGGATGAGGTCCTTGGCGAGTCCCGGACTGTTGCGAGTCTCCATGGCGCAGACGGCGCTGCGCCGACCGATCCGCCGCTCTCCGACGTGAAGATGCTCGACCTGATGTGGGTCATGGCCGGCCCGGCGGGAACTCGCGCGCTCTGCGACTTTGGAATCGACACGGTCCGGGTCGAGTCCAGCACCAGAATCGATACGGCCCGCACGCTGCAGCCCTTCATCGACGATGAGGCCACACAGCCTGACGGATCGGCGATGTTCCACAACATGAACGCCGGAAAACGCATGATCACAGTCGATCCGGCCAACCCCGAGGGTCGCGAGCTGATCCTCGATCTGGTCCGTTGGGCAGATGTCGTCACGGAATCCTTCACCCCGCGCGCGATGCGAGGCTGGGACCTGACCTGGGAGACGCTGCGCGAGGTCAATCCGCGCCTGATCATGATGTCCTCCTGCCTGATGGGCCAGAGCGGTCCATTGGCCGAGTTTGCTGGCTTTGGCAATCTCGCCGCTGCCTTTGCCGGGTTCACGCCGCTCTGCGGCTGGCCCGATCGTGCCCCGGCAGGACCGTTCGGCGCATACACCGATTACGTCGCGCCGCGCTTCGCCTCCGCCGCACTGCTGGCCGCGCTGGACGAGCGCGAGCGCACTGGTCGTGGACAGTACATCGATGTGTCGCAGATGGAAGCCGCCATCCACTTCCTCACGCCTGCCTTTCTGCGCTACAAACTGACCGGCCAGACTTGGCCGGCAAACGGCAACGACGATCCGTACATGTCCCCACACGGTGTATTCCCCTCGGAGGGCGAAGATCGCTGGGTCGCCATTGCCTGCCGTGATGACGCCGACCGCGCTGCCATGGATTCGGTGCTGAATGGCGAACCGCTTGAGGTCTGGACGGCCGCCCGTTCGCCGCAAGAAGCGATGGACGCACTGCAATCGGTGGGGGTCCCGGCTCATGCCGTGCAGACGTCCGCCGACTGCATTGCCGATCCGCAGTTGCTCCACCGCAACCACTTCGTCGAGATGGCGCATCCGACCCAGGGCAAATCGGTTGTCGAGGGCGCGCGTATCGTGTTCAGTCGCACGCCGGCCGGCCGTCCACAGGTTGCTCCGACGATGGGTGCCGACAACGATGCCGTCTTGCGCGAACTGCTCGGCTATACCGATGAGCAAGTCGTCGAGCTGGTAGCGTCAGGTGCGCTGCAGTAGCTCACTTGCAGCGCACCCACGGGAGAACACGCATGGCAACGCATCACGGCGAACGAATGATCGAGGGCAACGGCATCGAGATCTGTACCGAAGCCTTCGGCGACCCCGCTGATCCCTGCATCCTGCTGGTCATGGGCGCGGGCTCATCAATGCTGCTCTGGGACATCGGACTCTGCGAGGCCCTGGCCGATGGCGGCCGCTTTGTCATCCGCTACGACAACCGAGACACCGGCAAGACCACGTCCTGTCCGCCCGGCGAACCCAACTACACGCTCAACGACATGGCCGCCGACGGTCCAGCCGTGCTCGACGCGTATGGCATCGAGAAGGCCCACATCATCGGCGCGTCGATGGGCGGCATGATCACCCAGGTGATCGGACTCAACCATCCCGAGCGGGTGCTGACCCTGACGCCGATCATGTCGACGCCCAACGGTGGCGCCGTGCTTGACTCGATGGAGGGCAAGGAAGCAGCGCTCTCGCCGCCCACGCCCGAGGTGCTCGAGACCATCATGGAGGGCGCGGTGCTGGACTGGACCGACCGTGACGCGCTGCTGGCCAACCGGGTCAAGATGTTCAAGGTGCTCTCTGGATCGGCCTACCCCTTCGACCCGGCCCGCGAAGCGATCTTCGCCGCCGAAATCGACCGGGCCATCAGCTTCGCCAGCACCACCAACCACGGCCCAGCCATCGCCCAATCCGAGCCCTGGCACGAGCGCCTCGGCGACCTCAACTTCCCCACGCTGGTGATTCACGGCACCGACGACCCAATCCTGCCCTACGACCACGGACAGGCGCTCGCCGACATGATCCCCGGAGCCAAGATGCTCACCCTCGAAGGAGTCGGCCACGAGGTCCCCGAGGGCACCTGGGACGTCGTCATCCCGACAATCCTCGAGCACACGAGCTGATCAAACAGGCCACTCCGCTCCGACGCCCCGCGCTCTGACGCGGGGCCCAGAGCACGCCGGGAAGCAGCCTCATGGTGTCTTCCTCGCCTCGGCCTGTGCCCACGGATCCTCGCCTGAAATGGCCGAGGTGAGAGTCAAGTTCCTACTACGCGCATTGATCGAGGTCTGGGCCCCGCGTCAGAGCGCGGGGCATCGGAGATGGCCGGTGGGCTATCGGCCCCGCCGATAGATCGACATCACCACCCCATTCGCCGTAGATCCGATGCGAACCAGCTCCAGATTCCTCGGCACAGCCCCATTAGCGAACAGTCGCTTGCCGCCACCGACCACGACTGGGAACGTCCACAGCCGATACTCGTCAATCAAGTCGTGCGCGAGCAGCGTCTGGATCAGCTCGGCGCTCCCGTGAACCTGGATCAACGGTCCGTCGCCGGCCTTGAGCCTGGCGATCTCGCCGACAACGTCTTCGCTCACGCGAGTCGCAGGGCCCCACGCCAACAGACCCTCAGCCGATCTCGTGACCACGTACTTGTGACCGCCATTCAGCCGCGCCGAGACCGGATCCTCATCCGGACTGACATTCGGCCAATGACCGGCAAACGCCTCATACGTCTTGCGGCCAAACAACAGGTCATACGGCTCTGACATCGCCTCGGCATACACCTGAGGCATCACCTGTTCCCAGTAGGGCGCACCCCAGCCGCCGCCCGTGAACCCGCCCGACGAGTCCTCCTCAGGACTGGTCGGACTCTGCATCACGCCATCCAACGTGACAAAACTCAAAATCGCCAGTTCACGCATCGCAAAACCCAGCCTATCTCCCAAGTCCGCAGTTCCAGCCCCCGCTTCACGCGGGGAGCCGCTCGGACCGCGTGTGCCAGAGGCTACCCATTCGCCGCCCCCTCCGCCCCAGCCGTCAGAGTCGCGCCCTAAACTGGCTCTGGGCCCTTAGCTCAGTTGGCTAGAGCAGCGGACTTTTAATCCGAAGGTCCTGGGTTCGAGTCCCAGAGGGCCCACCACTGGGTACGGTATTGCGAACTTTGAAGCCCAGATTGATCTCTGCGCGGTCGGCGTTGCCGATGGGACTGTCTTCCGGCATCGGAATCGTGTAGTTGATGGTCGCGCGACCGGGACTTACGACAATCGTCTTCACGAACGAGCGCACGAAGCCCTTCGCCTCGGTCAGCTCGCTGGTGGCCAGAAACTCACCCATGTCCGCTGCGAATGCGGCGATGATCTCGGTCTTGTCAAGCATCCGCTTGCGTTCCGCTAGGACGTCGCGGGCTTCCTTGGCGGCGATTTCGAGTAGATTCTGGCGCTCGCGGTGCACTCGGATCCGCGGTGTGGCATCGTCGATGTCCAGGTCCGAGGTCTCGATCACGTGCCAGATGCGGTCCAAGCGGCGACGAACCTCGACCAGCTCTTCTTCGATCGTCTCAAGCTTCTGACGCTGCTCGCGCGCCAGACCGTCCATCTCCTCATCGAGCATCTTCACCAGCTCACGGATGTTGTTCTCAGTCAGGATGTGCTGTCGGAGCTGGTCAATGATCAGCCGTTCAAACTTGCCGGCGTTCAGACGAGGAGTGTCGCACGCATCCTTGCCCTGCTTCAGCAAGGAGAGGCAGACGTAGTAGGTGTACTTCCCGCCCTTCGCCTCCGAGGCGACGAGCGTTTTCCCGCAGAGGTCGCAGGTCACGAGTCCGCTGAGCAGGTATGGGCTCGCGGCGCGGCGTGGATGGGTGTGGCTCGGCGCACGAGCCTGGAGCATCTGCTGGACCCGAGCAAACTCTGACTTCGTGACGATGGCCGGGACAGCACCGTCCACTTGAACGGGCGGAGCGCCGTCCTTAGCGGTCTTGCCCCAGACCAGAGTGCCAGCGTAGGCCTCATTAGTGAGCATTTTGTGGATGGTCGTCTTGAGCCAGCGCTTGCCCGTCTTGGTCGGAATGCCCTCAGCGTTGAGCTGCTTGGCGATGTCTAGAACCGTCAGGCCCTTGAGCGCCATGTCGAAGATGCGCCGGGCTACGCCGTCGGCGGGCGGGTCAAGCTCCAGCTTTGGACGCTTCTTGCCACCGTCGGGCACATAGACCCGCTTGTAGCCCAGAGGTGCGTTGTTCGAGACCCAGAACCCGCGCGAAGCAGCTTCTCTCATCCCCCTTCTCACCTCTTGCGCGAGGTTCTCCGAGTAGAACTCATCGACCGACTCGATGATCGCTTCCATCAGCTTGCCGGTGGGCGTGTCGTCAGCGTGCTCAGTGATTGAGGTCACGCGAATCCCGCGCCGACGCAGCATCGACTTGAAGGCGACAGCATGCTCGCGCTTACGAGTGAACCTCGAGAACTTCCAGACCAAAATCTCCTGGAATGGCGCATCCGCACCACTCGCCTCATCGAGCATCTTGCGGAACTGTGGTCGGTCGGAAGTTCGGCCAGATTCGGCTTCGTCGATGAACTCGCGAGCGACGACATAGCCATTGCGCTCCGCGAAGTCGCGCAGTGCGCGTAGCTGGGCTGCAACGGAGAGGTCAACGTCTTGCCGATCCGAGGAGACCCGCGCGTAAAGAGCGGCTGGGATTCGGTCGGTTTTGTGTTGCATGAGGTGCTCCATTCGGGCTGTGGGCAGCGACGTGCCGCGTTCCGTGTTCGAAACATACTATTGCGAATGACGACTTGAACGGGGTAACCAAGCTCGCAGAAATCTGCCATCCCTCGATGTCCAGGCAATGGACACCACTTCGCCTAGAACCTGCTCTGTATACGGCTCGTGCGGAGCTTGAGGATACCGATGCACAGCACGTAGCGTCTGGAGTTGTCCCGCCTAACAGGGCAGAGGGACCATGGACTGGCGAGAGCGATCTGCCCTGAAACACCTTGAGAACGAGGATGCAGACTCCCTTGGCTGGCCTGCCCACGAAACGTGAGTTCCTGGAGATTGACCCTACGACCGTCCGACTCAGCGCTGATCGGGTCGTGTTTCAAGACAATGGTGTTGTTGGGTTAAGATCCCCAAATCCAAGCAAGGCGGGCTCCCCCCCTCCTGGAATCCACTGAGGCGAGTGTGAGGAGTTCGCGGAGCGATTCGGGCGCCGTCCCTGAAGGCGAGCACTCATGGACGGTCTGCGGTCCGCATTGGAAAGCCTTGAGGATGCGTGCCGCCGAGCGGCGTATGTCGACGGCAGCTTCGTCCCCGCGAAGGAGCTTCCCAATGACTTTGATGCCTGCTGGGAGGAAGAAGGCGTTGACTCGGACCTGCTCGACCCGGTGCTGTTGACCTTCGATCCCGGCAGAGCGACGCAGAAGGTTAAGCTCCTGGGCGAGCTGTTCCCCACGTCGTTAAACTCTGGAGCTGAAGGTCTCTCGTTTCTGGAGTTTTCCCAAACCGATAGAAGCATCGGAGAACGCAAGGGGATCGTCGCCATCGACCTGGGAGGACTGAGATGATCAAGAACGAGCGCCAGTATCGGATCACCAAGGCCCAAGCGTCGCGTCTTCGGCAGACGCTGGAGAACATCCGTCCCCGATCCGCTGATACGCCCGGCCTGAATCCACGTATCGCGCAGGCGCAAGAGGAGGCAGTCCAGAGCCAGCTGGCGGACCTCGAACAGGAATTGCGGGAGTACCAATCGCTGAGGGCAGGCGGATTCGAGCTAGAGGAGCTGCATGCGATTGACGGAGTGGCGACGGCGTTAATCAAGGCGCGAATCGCCCGAGCCATGAGCCACAAGGACTTGGCGGAGCGTCTGGGGCTGAAGGAGCAGCAGATTCAGCGCTACGAGGCGACGGACTATGTCTCAGCCAGCCTCGGCCGAATCCGGGAAGTGGCCAATGTGCTTTACTCAGATGAAGGAACTGACCGGCGTCGAATGGCCTCATTCTCTGGGCGGTCGTGCACCGGACTGTGAACTCTCGTTTACGAAGTGCCGTTGCAGCGGCACCTGTTTGTCCACGTTGACTGGTGTCGAACCCGCTATTGGTATCCTTCTCGGCCAAGAAAGGGGCTTGAGTTGGACTCTATGGAGGCGGGTGAGTTTGCCGCGGTCATAGCAGCAGCCGTCGCTGCCGTGACTGCTGTGACCGCGTTTACCCGCTGGGCTTGGTCGCGTTGGTGCAAACGAAGATCGAAGGGAACCGTGCCGGTTGCCATCCGGTTCGGTGAGGCCATTCACTATGGCCCAATGAGCGGCGTCTGGGTATCTGCGCCGGACTGCTTGTCCAAAACATCGGATCCCGAAACCTGTTTCCGCACGCTCAAGGAACAGGGCAAGGTCTCTTATCTCGAGTACACGCCGTTCTCGCTCTCGCTATCGAACACATCCAAACGCGAGCGGAATGTAGTCCATCTTCGGGAAGTCTGGCTGTTCTTGGAGGACTTTCGTCGCCTTGACGTGGCCAGCGAACAACAACCTCTGGCCGTGAATGTGTCGACAGTCGCAGCGGGAGGTCGAGGCGCTGACCTCGCACTTGGAGGGACGATCTGCACGATCGAGTCGATTAGTGTGCCGCTCTTGGCCTCCACCTCAGCGGGTGATCAGCTAGGTTCGTTTCACATCCCCCTCCGCGGCGGTGAAGACTACGAGATTGAGCTGACACTTGCCGCTCAGGAACCTGGCCGATACGTGGTGAAACTGTGCCTTGAGCTGGAGTGGCGCGGCAAGACCTACTTCGAGGAAATGGACGGGAGACTCACGATTCTTGCGTGCGCCAACCTAGATTGGGCAGAAGGCTTCGCGCATTCATTCTCCTGGCAATCTTTCCACAAGACCGAAGCTTGTGAGCGCGGTTCGTTACCAACTGACTGGCGAGATTGGCGCGGCCAGTGGGCGCCAGCCGATCGCGATGCGCGATACTTCATTCCATTCGACAATGGCAGATAGATCGTCCTTGTTGCGGTCCTTTCTTTCCGGGGTAGCGGAGCCTGTGGCACAGCCAGTTGGCGTGAGGGATCCGTTAGTCGCCTGGAGATTGATCCCTTCACCTTTGACAGGCTGGGAATGATTGTTTGATTTGGCCCCACCTGGGGCCGTTTTGATCCTCTGAAGTGGCCCCACCTGCGACCGATCCAGTGACTAGGCTCGGGCGATCACGAGTTACCCGGAGCAAAGGATGAAGAGTTGTCGAAGGTGGAGTTATCTGAGCGTATTCGAATCGACACGCGCGAGGAGGGCGTGTCGATTCGCGGCCTCTCGCGCCGCCACCGAGTGCATCGGCGGACGGTGCGTCAAGCGCTGGGTTCGGCGCTGCCGCCGCCACGCCGGTCGAGTCTCCGGGCGGCGCCGTGGCTGGGTCCGGACCGCGAGACGATCCGTCAGTGGCTATTGGACGAGCTGAGCGCGCCGCGCAAGCAGCGTCACACGGCGCGGCGCATCTGGCAGCGGCTGGTGGACGAGCGCGGCGCTCAGGTGGCGGAGCCCACGGTGCGCGCCTACGTGGCCTGCGTGCGGCGCGAACTGGAGTCCGGCCGGGTCGCCGTGACGGTACCCCAGCAGCATCCGCCCGGGGCGGAGGCCGAGGTCGACTTCGGCCGGGTCAGCGTCCGGCTGGATGGAGTGCTGACCGAGCTCGCGATGTTCATGATGCGTCTCTCGCACTCGGGCCGGGCCGTCCATGTCTGCTTCCCAAGCGAGGCCCAGGAGGTGTTCCTTGAGGGCCAACAGATCGCCTTCGAACGGCTCGGCGGTACGCCGGGCCGGGTCTGCAACGACACCTCAAGGCGGCCGTGGTGCGCGTGCTGGCCGGACGTGAGCGGGTCGAAAGCGACCGTTTCACCGCGCTGCGTTCGCACTACGGCTTCGACGCGTTCTTCTGCGCGCCGGGCCTGGCAGGCGCACACGAGCTGGGCGGGGTCGAGGGCGAAGTCGGCCGCTTCCGCCGGCGTCACCCGGTCCCGGTCCCGCGGGTCGAGAGTCTGGCCCAGCTGAACGTGCTGCTGGCGGCCGCCGACCTCGCCGAAGACCAGCGTCACATTGCCAGTCGCTTGGCCACGGCCGGCCGGATGGCCGAGGCAGAGCGCTCGGCGCTGCGCCCGTTGCCCGCCGAACCCTTCGATGCGACCGTTCCGCTGCGCGCCAGTGTCGACCGTCAGGCGCGCATCTCGGTCCGCGGCTCGCGCTACTCGGTGCCCGCCGCGCATGCGGGCCGCTCGGTCGAGGTGCGGCTGGGCGGTGCGCGGCTCCACGTGCTGGCCGCTGGCCGAGTGATCGCCCAACACGAGCGCAGCCTGCGCAAGGGCGCCGAGGTGCTGGTGCTCGACCACTACCTCGAGGTCCTGTTGCGCAAGCCGGGCGCCCTGCCCGGCGCCAGCGCCCTCGCGCAGGCCCGCGCGCGCTGGTCGCTTCACGGCCGCGCACGAGCCCTTCTGGCAGTGGCCCCGCCGCCAGCTCGGAGACGCCCAGGGCACGCGCGCGCAGATCGAGGTCCTACTCTGGCACCGGCGGCTGCCCTTCAGCGCCGCGCATGAGGGGCTCGACGCGCTGACCCGGACCGGCTCGGCGGACCCGGCCCTGTCGCCATCGAGGCGCGCCAGATCGCCGACCGCCGCAGTCAGACCCAGTCCCCGGCGCAGCCGCAGCTGGAGTGCTTCGAGCGCCCCCCGCCCAGCCTGGTCGGTTACGACGGCCTGTTGGCGGGAGGTAAGCGATGAACGCCCCCGTGAGCGAACAGGCAGCCATGCTCACGATCGAGCCCGCCGCCCGCGCCCTGCACCTGCCGACCGTCCGCCAGCAGGCCGACGCGCTGGCAGAAGCGGCCCGGCGCGACCAACTCAGCCACCGCGCCTACCTGGTCGAACTGCTGAGCGCCGAATTCGAAGACCGCAACGCCCGGCTCCGCGAACGACGCATCCGCGAGGCCCGCTTCCCGCGCCTCAAGTACCTGGCCGACTTCGACCTCGCTGCCGCTCCGAGTGTCGACCCGGTCCAGCTCGCCGCGCTCGAGCGCGGCCACTGGATCGACGCGGCCGAGCCGGTCGTGCTGGTCGGCGACAGCGGCACCGGCAAGTCGCAGCTGTTGATCGGACTCGGCATGGCCGCCTGTCAGCGCGGCCTGCGCGTGCGCTACACGACCGCCGCCGCCCTGGTCAACGAGCTCGCCGAAGCCGCCGAAGAGCAGCAGCTCTCGCGCCTCGTCGCCCGCTACGGCCGGCTCGACCTGCTCTGCCTGGACGAGCTCAACTACGTCCACCTCAACCCTCGCGGCGCCGTACTGCTCTTCCAGATCCTGACCGAGCGCGAGGAACGCGCCTCCGTCGCCGTCGCCTCCAACGCGCCCTTCTCGGAATGGGGCCAGACCTTCGAAGCCCCCCGACTCGCCGCTGCTATCGTCGACCGTCTCACCTTCCGCGCCCACATCGTCGAGACCGGCTCCGACTCCTACCGGTTCCGGCTCTCTGAGTCCGCCAAAGGAGGTGCTCCCCAAGCCTGAACCCGACCGCAAGGTGGGGCCAGTTACGATGATCAAACCGGGGCCAACTTAGGGCCTGTTCACTCTAATCGGGGCTTGTGTCAGAGTTAGAGAACGGTCTGGCGGCCGGGCCAATGGGAATATGCAACTCACCGATGCACAGTGGGCGCGGATCGCGCCGCTCATGCCGACTCCGCGCGGGAATTGCAAGCTGCCCTCACGATAGGTCCTGGAGGGTTGGTTGTTCGTGACCAAGGAGGACTGTAGCTGGCGAGCCTTGCCTGAACGGTTCGGCCCCTGTCACACGGTCTACATGCGCGGCCGACGCTGGATCGACAAGGGCGTGCTGGAGCGGGTCTTGGCCGAGTTGCAACGGGTCGAGTTGGAAGCGCAGCTCGAGCAACGAGAGCCGGAGCGGCCGTTACGCATCTCGATCGACAGTACGATCGTGAAGGTCCATCAGGACGGGACTGGGGTGCCCACCAAAAGGGGCGCCAGGCGATCGGACGCTCGCGCGGAGGCTTGACGACCAAGCTGCACGCCATCGTGTTGGAAGACCAACTACCGCTGATCATGACCCTGACGCCGGGCCACTGGGGCGATGCGCTCTGGGGACGCTGGCTGCTGGAGCGGCTCGGCCCCGTATCTGGTCAGCCTCAACTGCTCGCCGACCGCGCCTACGAGGGCGATGCGATGCGCGCGCTGGCCGCCGAACTCGGCTGGGAGTTGATCACCCCGCCAAAGTCGAATCGCCGCAAGCCCTGGCCACTAAAGCGTGCGGCCTAGCGCGCGCGTAATGGTATCGAACGCTACTTTGGGCGTATCAAACGACTGCGCGGGATCAACAATCGTTACCACAAACTCGCCCATGTCTACTTCAACCAAATCCTCCTCACCTGTATCTATTTCATGACGAAATAGAGTGAACAGGCCCTAGATCATCATTCCCAAACTGACGGCCGCCGCCTACAACCTCACCCGCCTGGCCAACCTCGAGGCGGGCGCCGCATAGCCGCACGGCGCCGAAGCGGCTTCAACCCTCGGAACTGCGGTTCGACCTCACAACTTCCGGCTTGCGAAACCCCAACCGTTGTCCACGGTCAGCGACAGAACAGACGTCAATCACAGCATGCGCCGGCTGCGACCATCACTACTTCAGCAGCCTGCTAAGGCCGTTGCACAAGAGGTTCGCAGTTGTTCTATTGGCACCCGGTGAAACACTGCCGTCGATGCGATACCAAGAGGAGATCATCGCATCAACCAGTTGGCCTCTACTTCGTCTTCGCTCTTGTTGAGAATTCCCGCCATTTCACTTCGCAACTTCCCCACATTTGATCTCTGACGCTCCAAGTCCCCGCCAGCCAAATGAAAGATCAACCTCCTTGCGACGGCCTGATTTTCTCTCGTTGTCAGCATCCGGTTGTTCCCAGCATCCCAGAGGATGCCTACCCATGGCTCACTACTGACCTCTTTCGGTATCTCACTTACCCGAGAGACCGCTTGATCCAGGGAGATACCTTCAACATCCATCAATGCCCGCGCCGCTCGCACTGTTGCCAACAACCCAACAGGCCTGAACAACAGGTGACCACCTCTTGCGCTGCGCAATGCCAACCCTGCATCACCGAGCTCACTTAAGGCACTCAGGGAGTTTAGTTCAGGAAAGTGTTTTACGTATGTTTCCCAGAGTTCAATCCCGGCTCGCTCGTATCGTTCGACTTCCTGCTCGCTCGGCCGTACCTTCTTGACCTTCGCCCAAGCGGACTGAGATCCTGGGCGGAGAATCTCGTTCAGTGCATCATATAGTGTCGTGATGTTGGTGAAGTTGCGACGGTCTTGTTGATTGATGCTCGTGGCTGGTCCGATAGAAATTCGATTCTCGAACAACGGAAACTCGTCGATTACTTTCCTGGTCACGATTGCGACTACGTCATCTTCGTCCAAGGCGATGATATCCGACTTACTGACTGGCTTGGCGTAGCGGTTTAAGGTCGAAAACAATCTTCGCGTTCGTTCAAACTTCTGAGAGTCGTTCTGCCTAACCTCTTGAGGCACCGCGGAGACGAGAATGATACCTACTTCTTCTGCAGCCAACGACTCTCGACCTTGGATTGCCTGTCGTATGCCAGCGACACGGTGCTGGCCATCGATTGCGAAGAGTTTCTCGCTTCCATCAAGCACTAGAAAACCGAGCATTCCTTCGAGGTGATTCGGTAGGTCGCTCGAAAAGTACGGTGGCTGTGACGTGATCGAGATTTCGTTCCAGGTTGGATTCCCGCCGTATGCTCCGACGACGATCGAACTGAAGAACCGCTGCTCCTGACTGATGAGATACTCAGCTACGTCTGCAGATCGATTCGACACACTTCGCTGAAGTAAGTCCTTTAGGGAAGCACTTTGGTGAATCTCGCTTGCGAAGCTCACTCTGGTCGCCACGTCGGACAGGCGCATTGCTGTTGTGTAATAGATCCAGTCTCCCATCCTTGCCCGAATCGCCGGTAGAATCAGTTCGCCGTATGTGACTGAGGTCATGTGAATGCTCCTACCACCTTGTTGATTTCAGCCGAGAACTGATCATTGAGAGGTGGCAAAAGGGCGTCGCGAATTCCCTTTTCCACCTGTTCGAGGTCTGAATGGTCTACATATGTGTAGGCGAACCACAGGTAGTCGGAGTACAGGTGGAGGACTCGATAGACCTTCGGACGTCCTGTGATCCGTCTCTCAGTGGTAAGGTACTCGCCAAATCGCCGCCGCAGGGATACAGTCCTGCCGACATACATGAGATACGACGCAGACGGGTGAGCCGCGACAGCTGAGGCCGCGATGAGCGAGTAGATTCCTGGTGCATCTGGGATGTCGGCGCGCTCAGACGGGCGGAGCGGGCGTAGGTGCCATTCGTGGTCGATATCATAGGTCGTCCACTGCTTTGGCCAAAGCAGGAAATGATGGCGGTGACTCGCGGCGTCACCTGTCGCTCTAATCAGGTCGACATAGTCACTGGCCATGATTCCTCAATCCTGTGAAGCACTCATCCAGGGGACGGGCTTCCCGGGTTGTTGCGGCGAGGGGCATGGTACGAGGCACCGGCTTCTGCGGCAAGCTAAGCACCAGCGAACCATCTAAGCCTGATGATCTCCCCAATGGGGTGCCAGATAACCGAGCAGAAGAATGAGCCTCAAACACTCACCTTCCATCCCTCACAGACATAGGCTCGCCCGTGCGCGAAGGCCTTGGGCACCTTCGTGCTTCCTTGCCGAAGCGAGAAGTCTACGCGTGGACAATAGTAGAGAATTCGGGGCTGAATAGCTGAGCTTTCGTAGAACACAGATGCTGGCTTGGCCGTCCATGCGGCGCTCGATCGGCATGTCTCCATCCGTCCCTAAGTTGTGGCGTCGATAAAGGCGGTGGGTCATTTGTGGCAAGCGATGCAGACCTTGGCTTGGCCGTAGAGGTCGTCGATATCGAGCGGCTCGGAGTCCGGACGCAGCGGATTGACTTGGATCCGCGCTCGCTGCCGCTCGAGGCGGCGCTCATGATCACGCTCGATTTCGGCAATCCTTTCTGGTTGCGACAGCTGCTCAAGCGACTCCCCCTGGCTCCAAGTGAACGGGGAACCGTCCTCGAGCGCCGTTTTTTCGTAGCGGCGGGCTTCTTCAAAGAACTGTGGGTGTCGATCCAGTAGTCGAACCCACTCGATCTTCTGTTGGAAGAAGCAGAACGTACAGCCGCTGCGGGTCCGCCATTCGTAGTAGGTGGGGAGTCCTAGTCCGGCACCATCCAGAATCTCCAACACGCCTGCTTTGTCGATTCCGGATTCCTTCAGCGGAAGGCGCACGACGAGGCGCTCGTGCTTTGAGCTGTAGCCTTCGCGGTACTCCTCATCGCCGCGGATCGCGACGTAGCTGTAGACGGTTTCGCCGGCTTCGAGCATCGGGGCCACCCAGCGCTCAAACGGTCTGATCTTGAGTTGCCTCGTGCACCAACGGGTGCGCGCCGATGGGAGGAAGTTGTTGAACTGTCGGAGCCAGAAGTCGAAGTCGCGGTCTGGGTTCAAGCGAACGATCGGCTTGCCCAGGAAGCCTTCTAGTTTGTCGAGGAACTCGTACACCTCCGGCAGCTCTTTGCCGGTATCGGTGAAGAAGTACTCGACATCGAGTTCGGGATACTGCTCGCGCATGAAGACGGCGAGGGCTGCGCTGTCGCGTCCTCCCGACAGTCCAAGGACATGACGTTCCATTGGTTCACCCCTCTCCTGAGGCCTGAATGCGCCGGGCGCTCAACTCTGCAAGCGCGGCTAGTACGAGCCGTGGATCCCGGTTGTCACAGCCGTTCAGCGACTCTTCGATTCGGTCAACCAGGGCACCGATCGCCGGCTGCTCGTTATCCGCAATCTCAAACTCTTTGCGGAGTGGGGCCGCTCTGCCATCTGTGCCGATGATGACGGCAATGGCTCGCCGTTTATCTGGCCGACCCTTGACATGCGCGAACGTCTCACGGCGGACGAAGTCGCGCGCCAACTCTGCCAAGGCGAGCTCTGCGGCATCGACATCAGAATCGACCCAGTTGGTGGGCGGCTTGCTCACGGCGAGGCTGATCAACCCTTCAATGTCGGCGTCGCTGCCCCGAAACTGTGCCAAGCGAACAGTGAATGCTTCCCGTCGATGGTCCGCCCCAAGTCCCCGCACGTTGTCGGCCCGGGCTCGCAGTTCAGCGAGCATCGGCTCTGACGCGTTGGGCACCTGTAACTCCGCTAACAGCGACTCCTGTTGTCTATGCAGCATCGCCGAGTAGGCGTGCTGCAGCTCCTTCAGACCTCCAGCAACCCGCTTGGCCGCGATTGTCGCGTCGTCAGCGTCCCGGACGACACTTGTAGGACTGAAGGAGCGAGGTATGTCGTCGAAGAGCAACTTGTTGGGATCATTGGCCCGCTTCAGCAGGTGCCTCAGCTGTCGAGCATCGGCTGACACTCGCTGGGTGCGCTGTGTCCAATTGGGCAGGTGGTCATGCAGCTGAACTAGCACTCGGGCTACATCGAGCGATTCAAGATCGATAGGCTCGTTTGCCTGATCCACCGATCGCACCATGGCGGCTAGTTCGGAGAGCAAGTCCCGGTTTGACTCCGAAAGCACCATCCAACGGAGGTGCACATCGCTCGGATTGCGAGCCATGACGTGGAGATCGAGGTCCGTGACTCGTGATTGGAAGACTCCGTCGCGATAGAACGCCACCTGCTGCCGCTTGGAGAGCAGGAATGCCGCCGTCAGCAAGGGCATGAGGCCATCCTTGATGCCGTAGGGGGGCTCACGCCATGTAGACCAGAGTTCAGCGATAGCGACTGTGCGCTGAGGATTACCGGCTAGGAGAGACTCGGCCGCTTCCCAGGCCGGTCGGAGGTTCTGCGGATCGGGAGCAACAGGTGGGGCAAAGCGCCACTTCTGATCGACGAGCCGGTAGAGTCCGGTGGCCTCCAAGAGCGAAACGAACAAGCCGCCTTCTGCCGGAAAACCTTCAATGCCCAGGCGTTCTTGGCCTTCGTTGAGCACCATCTGAGCCAAGAGCGCATTCTGAGCTGCGACAGCGTTGCTCGACGGCTTGAGTCGATTGAGGAGCTCATTGCGAATGTGTGGCGTTGCTGGGTACCGCTCGTCCGCGAGCTCGGATGCCAGCGCATTCAACTGTGAGTGATCGAGCTGACGGGGTGGACACGCTGTCGTCCACCAATAGGCATTGTGTAAGGCTTTGCCGAGTTCGCTCTCCAACTGCTCCCGCAAAGCCGTGATCCGACCTTCCACTTCGACTCGGGCCACCTGATCGCCCTGCAGTACGGGCGTGTGACGTCGTACGTGTTGCAGAGCCATTAGGTCTTGGGCGAGGCTTGCAATCGTCCAAGACTCCCGATTCGGCACACCAATGGCCGGGGCGTAATCGGTTGCCGACAGGAGTGCGGCCTGCACATGCCCTTGGACCTCCGTTGGCGGGTCTCCTTGCATCGGGACGGCGAGGATGAACGCACCCGAAGAACCGTCCTTCGGCGCGTGTGCCGCGACGGCATCGATCAGTTCACCTGGCGCCGCAATGCCGAATCGGAACCAGCGCAGTGCACCGGTCTCGTGGTAGTGGCGTTTCGCGACTACTGGCGAGAGCCCGGCAAGCTCAGAGAGCTGCTGGTGATTCAGCCCCCTGACAGCTTCATACGCCTCCTCCATCGCCTGCTCAATGTCGAAGTCGCTGCCTGCGAACACACTGAAACTATCGTTGAACCTGCGGTAGACCACCAAGGAGAGGCGCTGCAGGTCAACGAGTGCACGTTCTATCTCAGTTTCGCTCACTCCACTCAGCGCAGAACGCAGTAGCTCGGAGCCAGCGATAAGCCCGCTCCGCTCCTTGAACAAATCAACGAGGGCGATGGTCTTGAGCAGACTCATGCGGACTTCGTCCGCTCCATAGGCTTCACAGCGATTGATCGCGTCAATCGCTAGGGCCCACCGATGCCCGTCAGGAGAAGCAAGGATGGCGGGTTCGAGGTTGAATCGCAGGTAGTCCCAGAGGAGGTTGGGCGTGTAGAGATCACCGGCCTTCGCTTTGTGCAGAAACTCTTGAAAGCCGAGTGGTTCTGGCGAATTCAGGAAGCCGAAGACACTGCGTTGGTTCTGTCCAAACCGTCTCCTAGAGATTGGCCCCAACAGACTGGCGACGATCGGGTGCAGTGGCCAACAGGCGTGTAGAGCCTCCGCAAGAGCGGGCTTATCAGCTAAACTCGCAATCCAAGACGAAAGTTTACGATGTTCGGGTGGCGGATCGTCAGCCTCGATGGCCCGGCTCAGAATCTCCAGTTGCTCATCCGGGCCGACCGCAACTGTGAGATCAACGAAGCGCCCTTGGACCTTCGCCCACTCATCACGGCTTTCCCGTGACAGGCGGTGAGCGTACTCATCGAAGGCCTGATGCAGAATCCCAACGACGATCAATCGCCGACCACTGCGTGAGGCGAGCTCAGCCAGTTGCTGAAAGAAGTAGATGTCCGTCCCGTCACGAGCCGCACCCTCCAGGAACTTCCCCATTTCGTCGATCAATACCAATAGGCCGCCGTGGGAGCGAGGCGTTCGTTTGGCGATCCGAAGCAGCGCGTCAAGCGTGGTCTCGTCGTTCCAGTCTCCTGTTGGGGCCGTACGCACGAATCGCTGCTGCAGAAGTGCCTCGCCAATCACTTGCGACGGGTTATCGCGCCGACCAACGACGGGAAGGATGCGCCAGCCTCGTTCCCCCAAAGGCAATGCGCTTCGAATCACGGCATCGGTCCCGGCTCCAACCAAAGGTGCGGCATTCGGCTCACCGTCAGCTCCCGACAACGAAGCGGCGAGCGCGATGGCCAAGCTCGATTTGCCAGCGCCGTAGGGACCGGTCCACGTGAATGCGCCCTGTCCCATCTCCGCTACGTGTTGCGACATCGTTTCCAACACCCGGGCCGCTGAGGGAGGGCAAACGAACCCTACGAGTGCTTCAGGGTTGGCTAAGTCCGCATCAACCCGGACCGATCGCTGGAATCTCCGGGCTATTCGAACACGGGAACTGAGCGTGGTCACGATGCGTACTTCCTGTAATCCAGTTCCAGCAGCCGCAGTGCTTCCTGAGACGAAAACTCCCTCAACCGAATCAGTTGTCTCAGACCAGCCGCTTCAGACCACTGATACGTGCCATTCGTGATGCGCTCCGTCTGCGTCAGCATTTCGATGAGATCGTTCTCGCCGAGCTGGAACACGCGACCAGGCGACCCAGGACCGTAAGCGAGCGCTTCGAAGGACAACGTGTTTGACGTCGGCGACATCCAGCTCCAATAGTCGTTCACGGCGTAGCTGAAGACACCTGCGCTCAGGCTGGTCTTTGGTCCACGAATAAACCGAAATCCGTCACGCTTCCCTGTCGCGCGAATGAGTCCAAGCTCCGCCAGTGGCGACTCCAATGAATCCTCCAACAGCGGCGCTCCAGCAGTGTGCAAGGGCGCATATGTCCTGACGAGACAGGCCACATCCCGTTTGATCGTGGCCATAGATGCACGAGACCAAGCATGCCGCTCTGCAAGCTCCATCACGCCCTGCACCAGTGAATCGCGCTCAAACTCGATCCCGGGATAGTGACTAAATGTCCAAAACCATGTGGTCAGCCTCCGTTGACCAGATATGTTCCAGTGTGTGACCCAAGACGTGGATGGGTGCTCCATCCACGGGTCAAGCCCGGAAACCTCATCAAACAGCAGCCTCCCAAGGTCAGTCAAGTCGAGCAAACGACGATCGTCGTCTTCGACAACAACACCGGCAGACATGCCCCAATGCCGGATCGAGGAGACCATGTTCTTGCCGACACCGAGCCGAGCGATCGCATCATACGCTGCGAAGATCGGCCGTCCGTCAGCCTGCTCTTGGCACGCAGCATCGAAGGCCTTCTTGAGCCACCCATAGCGCAAAGGAAAGGTCTCGTGGCCCGAAAACCGAGGACGGTAGGCTTGGTCATCGAGGGGACTCTGCAAGGCCTTAGCTCCTGACTGGACGCTGCATCCAGTTGCAGCCTAGCATCTTTCGCAATATTCTCTATTCCAAAGCCCAAATCGAGGTCCCTGATGGCGAGCGACCGTTGATGCCGGACTCACAGACCATCTACGCCGATTATCAGGCGACAACTCCCGCGGACCCGCGAGTCTTGGCCGCTATGGAGCCGTATTGGCGGGATTCCTTTGGCAATCCCCACTCGAGTGACCACGTCATGGGGTGGGATGCCGAGGGAGCCGTCATTGATGCCGCCGCTTCAATTGCTGCGCTGATCGGCGCGGATGCCTCGGAAATCGTGTTCACTTCCGGCGCGACTGAGGCCAACAATCTCGCGATCCTAGGTCTTGCCCGAAGAGCCCCACGGGGACGACGACGGATCCTTGCGAGTGCGATCGAGCATAAGTCAGTGCTTGCAGCAGCCCGAGCTCTTGAGGAGCGCGAAGGGTTCACTGTGGAACTTATTCCTGTCGACCATGATGGGTTAGTGCGATCCGACGAGCTGCGTGAGCAACTGAGCGATGATGTGCTACTCGTGTCTATGATGGCCGTCAACAACGAGATCGGCACAGTGCAGAACATCTCGGATATCGCTGAGCTCTCTCGCGCCCATAACACGCTGTTGCATTGTGACGCTGCACAAGCGCCATGCGGGATGGACGTCTGTGATCTCGCAGATTTCGCTGACCTGCTGAGCCTGTCAGGGCACAAAATCTATGGCCCAAAGGGTATTGGAGCGCTCTACGTGCGACATGGGTTGGAGCACTGCTTGGAGCCGATGATCTATGGTGGCGAGCAGCAAGGTGGTCTGCGGTCAGGAACGGTCCCCGTGCCCTTGTGCGTCGGGATGGGCTGCGCTGCTGAACTCATCACCGGAGAGGCCGGCACGGAGGAGCGCCAACGAATTGCGCAGCTGCGAGACACCTTCATCAATGGCCTGCCGAATGTGATTCTCAACGGACCGAACGGCACAACTCGACATCCCGGAAACGTGAACGTGCAGTTCCCCGGTACCAACGCGCAGGACTTGCTGGCGTCTATGCAACCCATGCTGGCCGCTTCGACCGGATCGGCCTGCGCCTCGGGCATTCCTGAACCGTCCCACGTGCTACGGGCCATTGGTTTATCGACGGAAGAGGCCGACTCGTCGGTGCGGTTCAGCTTTGGCCGCTTCTCGTCCACCGTTGACGTCGGAATCATCGCCGCGGCGTTACGAGACACTCTTACCAACACGAGCTGATGTCGCCTGACCTATCCAAGCAGAGAACAGACGCCGCGTAGGATGTTCCGAGGGTTAGTAGGAGACGACGGAGCCAAACACCGCTATAGGTTGCTGGATTCGGATCGAGGACACGGGTTTTGATGACCCAAAACCGAGATGAGCAACGCTCACGCGCCATGAGTGGGGCTCTGAGAAGCCACGTACCGTGAAACGCGATAGCCCGAGCATCGGACGATTCTCTTGTCGATACCCTGCTAGCATTCCAAACCAAGTAGGCGCGAGACATGGCCTAGAATGAAAATGTGACGCTTGGAATGTCTGAGGAACGGCCATGAACAACGACGATTCAAAAGCGGACGCAGCAAATCGAAGTGAAGCTGCTGAGCCTGGCAACGACGGAGGGCTCCCAGACGATCTCGTGTCATTTCTCCGGTCTCTTACTCAGGACAAGACTGACGACGAAGTGGTGTCTGGGAGAGTGGTGGAAACCGACGATACCGAGCCAGGCATGACCCCGATGCAACCACGCGACCGCCAATCAATCGGAAAAACTGTACATCTCAGGGTCGAACAGACAACACCCTTCCTATCTCCATCGGAACGACGGCTGCTTTCAACGCTTCGAGGGCTTGCAGCATGGGGGTTGAGATTCCGACATGCAAAATATCTGCAAGACCTACTGGTCCTGACGCCAAACGTCAGCGGGAGCCCGACGAACCTTGCGGAGCAATGGCTTGCGTGCGGAGACTTGCTGCTGAGTGACTTGGCCGATTCTGAGCTCCTCTCAGTAACATTGGACGACCTAGCCGATACTCTGTTGGCTGTACTTGACGGTCAACGGCGCGTGGTCTTCATGCGACGTATCGTCGAAGGCTGCACACTTGATGAGGTGGGTCAAGAACTGGGTGTAACTCGGGAGCGAGTGCGTCAAGTGCAGCAAGACGTTGAGAGGCGACTTACCGTGAGGCTTCATAGCCGCCCGTTTCTGCTGCTCCAGTGGTGCGCCTCTGATCTGCGCCGGCTTCTTGGTGTTGCTGCTCCCCTGGACCATGAGAACACGCTCACAGCCTTTAGTGAAGTGTTTCAGGGAGCCTCAAGTGATACAGAGTCACTATTGCGCCCACTCGTGCTTCAGCTGGCAGGTCCATATCGGGAGCGGGATGGGTGGCTCCTAGTCGAGTCCGCGGCACCTCGCAACGCGGAACCACTGCACGAACAGTGCGATGAGTTTGGCCTAATGCCAATCTCGCGAGCATACGACTGGCTGACCGACAGCGAAATTAGTGCAGACTTTCAAGACGAGTGGCTGGAAAGGTTCGGTAGGTTGCGGCGCTTCGAGGACACGTTAGTCGCATGGCCGCGGAACGTAGTTGACAAGTGTGTGGCCTTGCTCGCACTGCGGAACGAACCGGCGGATGCCGCAACTCTCGTAGAATTAGTTGGCGAAGGGCACAATGTCCGGGGAGTGCAAAGTCGGTTCTCTGACGATGAACGGCTGATACGAGTAAACAAGACAGATTGGGCCCTCCGTGCGTGGGGAATGGAGGAGTACACAGGCATCACAGATGAGATAGCTCAGCGCATTGAGGAAGCCGGCGGTCTGATAGACCTCGAAGAGGTGATTCGTGTAATCGCCAAGCAATTCAACCTAAGTGAGGGCTCTGTTGGAACTTTCTCGAATGCTCCGATGTTCGTCATAGAGGAGAGCAAAATACGTCTGCGCAGAGACGACGAACCGTTTGATGTGGGCAAAGGATTGAGCGACGCCAGAGGAGCCTATCGGGTAGCGGCGGACCAAATCAGTCTGCTTCTTACAGTCGACAAAGAGGTGGTCCGCGGGAGTGGTCGTCCCCTAAATCCGGCCGTGGCCTTGGAGCTCGGGGTGAAGCCCGGTGGCAGACGCTTGTTCCAGTACGAGAACGGGGAACTGACGATCAGTTGGCCCCTTACGTCGGCATTTGGACCTAGTTTGGGATCCATTCGAGTTCTGGTCGAAAGGGCTGGGGCTTTGAAGGGCGAAAGGGTGAGGCTTGACTTCAATCTTGAAGACGAGCAAGTCGACGCTGAACGGGTGCCTATCGATTTGAGCGATGTTGACACTACCGAAGCGCTGCGCCTCCTAACTGGCATTCAGGCGGATGCCGCAGGCGGGGCATTGGCGGTAGCGCGGGCGGTAGATTCTCCGCCTGCGAACGTCAGGGGAGTTCTGAAGGAGCGAGGAGACACGGAGGCCTTGGAACTGTTGCCGTCCGTCGACATTGACCCGCTGTTGGAATCGACACTGTCTGATTTGGCAACGGCGATTCTTGGCGAGTGAAGCTTGGTGTTTGGCTACCGCCTAGCGCCTCAAGTCATCGAGTCGCAGCATCAGATTCAGCGTGGGTTCCACTTGCCCCACTAACTGTTCGAGCAGGTCAGGAAAGCCACCGTTGGCATACTCCGAAGCCATGCGTATTACTTCGGCTGGAGAGTCAAGGATCTCCGGCCCCTCCTCCCCGAGAGCCAACAGCTCCAGGTGGGTGATTCGCCAGGGGTCGGTGGCCAGGATTCGACCATCATTGAATTTCACTGCTTCTTGGGACAAGGGAATTCGTCGCCGTTGGCGGACTCCGATGGCCAATGCCGCCCACCATGCATCGACTTGCCGCTGAAATGGGCGGTGATCTTGCTGCGACCGCGAGACGTAATCGCGCAGAAGCTCATGGTGGGGCGCTGCGATGAACAAGTCTTGGCTGGCGTACGGGTTCGCGATGGTTGTCATTCGCCGTCTGCCCTCTACACGTCCCGCTGCACGACGCCGTGCAGGTCGTCGTAGCGCCGTGCGCAGACTCGGCACGAATGTCGGTGGTCGCATTGGCACAGGCGCGACACCGGATACTCCGAGTCCCACCGGAAGATCAAGTCAGCAGGATAGTGATGCGAGCATGAGAGAGTCACCACGGTCCCCGCCCGAGCATCGATCAACTTCTCCACGTCTCGCAGCTCAGACCGCGTCAAGAAGAGGATGACCTGAAAGTCAGGGTGCCCATCAGTCGGTGGCTTGGTCACCACGTCAACCATCCGCTGCTTTACCCCTCCAGAGACCATACCCAGAGGCGTATCGATCACTCGTGGCGCAGTGACCGCTGAGACCTCCATGAGCGCCCAAATGAACGACAGGGTGAGGGCGCGCTTTGAAGCGCCATTGAGCTCAAAGTCGGGATCGAGGCTCTTGCCGTCATGGGTGTCGATGATGATGTTGAAATCACCATCAATGTGGACTCCAGCGAAGAGCGACGAACCAAACTCCTCTCTCTCAGGAGAACTCGGAGACCCCACAATCTCCATGAACAGCTCCTTCATTCGCTCAGAGACACGTTCGACGTAATCGTCTTGGAGCACGCTCAGCACATTGTTCGCGAGGTCGTTTAGATCCTGTGCGACATCGCGCTTCATGATCAGATCTCCGCTGAGCTTCGCCGCATTCATGGCCTTCTGTAGGTCGGAGTTGATCTTCTGCCTCAGACCCTCAGCTTGCTCGAGTTCTTGGGTCCTCGCGCCAATGTCCTGATTGGCCTGAGCGACTTTTGCGCCAACATCCTCGATATGGGAGGTCAGGTATCGAACTCGCTCTTCGTCGATGCTGCTGCGATTGGCCTCTAGTCCCTTTAGCTCTGCCGCCTTGTTTCGAAGTCCGTCACTCGCATCTGTGAAATCGTCCAACGATCGCGCGCGCAATTGTTCGAAGTCATGTTGAGTCTCGATACGGCTCTGCTCGGTGGCTTCTGCCTGTCGTGCAATGTGCGACAACTCGGTCAGCCGCTGTCGCCGGCTCGGGATATCCTTCTGTTGTTCAAGCAAGTGGAGAACTTGCGCACGATGCTCGGAACCCTGTGCTAACGATTCGCCACATATGCACTGGCCAAGTTCCAGTCGGTCGGCAAGCACTTCAATCGATGTTCCGGGTATCACATGTCGATCAGCAAGTTCGGCGAGAACGTCGAGACCGGCTCTTAGGCTTTCGTCCATGAATCGCCAGGAAAACTCCTCCGACTTGAGCGCGTCGGTCATGGCCGTCAACGCGCCACTGCGCTGGCGCTCAAGACGACTACGGTCTTGCTCTGCACGCTCAATACGCTCGTTGAGTTCGTCAAGGTCGCCAACTCCCCGAATACTTCGAAGCTCCTTTTCCCAGTCCGTGCTGTGCTCGGTCATGTTGGCATGGCGGTCACGTAACGCGTCGAGTTTCTGCTGGAGAGCAGCAATGGCAGCATCGGTCGATTCCAACCGCTCTTCAAGTTGGGACGTGTCGTGTCCACCTGCTTTTGCTGCTTGGGCGCGAAGATTGCCGTAAGCCCAGGAGACATCGTTCGCCGCCATACGAAGTCGTTCGATCCCCAGCAAGTCGCGGATTGCGTTCTGTACCCGGTCTTGCCTCTTGCGTGTCGCGATCTGGCCAGAAATGAACGACTGCACAGAGTCTCCGTCGGTAAAGAAGACATCTCGTAGTCGCTTGGGAAGCCAAGCGACGATCGTTGCGTCGCCACCTTCTACTTCGTCCTCGCCTGCTGAGGTGATACGCATCAATCTCACACGATCGTTGCTCCGCTCAACCTTGTCGTCAGTGGAGGGGGTCTCGATTACTGAGCGGATCAGGCGAAAGTGGCCAGAGTTGCCATATGCGTCCGTAATCTCGAACTCGATCATGACCGATACTGAAATCGAAGAGCCGGCCTGATTCGCTGACGAACTGAGCCTCAGTCCTTTGGCCGAATCCGGCAGGCCAGACATGCCATAGATGGCCCATTGAAACGCGTAGAGGAGAGATGTCTTGCCAGAGCCATTCTCAGCTCGGATTACCGTCAGAGGGCGATCGCGCTCCGTCGAGAACTCGAGGGAAACATCTTCGAGCAGTTTGAAGTTCCGAATGTGTGCGCGAAGCAGACGCATCACTTCCCCTCCCGGTTCTGGAGCGTCTTCGCGCCAAGCGTCTCGATGATCCGTTTGACCTGTTCTCTTCTCGACCGATCCGAGAGTCCTTGGTCTTGGGCACGCAGCACTTCGATGAGCGCGACAGCAAGATCGTTGCGGTAGTTGGGCGACCGCTCCCAGACGAGGGCGACCTGATCGCGGATCTCATCGCTCATCCTCTGTTGTGAGAACATCACCATTCTCAGTTCCTGACCCTGGTATGCGCCTCGAACTTCGAGATGATGCTGCGCGGGCCGTCCGAGTCCCACTCATTCTCCGCTAGGGAAGCGAACTCCTCAGCGCGACGCAACTCTCCGCGCAGAATCGCCGCGCCTTCATCGGACTCGAGCTCAGGTGGTACGACGATGAAGTCGTGAACACTGGCCATCGACTTGCCAGGCGCTCTCCTTAGAATTCGTCCTCGACGCTGGACCCACTCTCTTCGCACTGCGCTGGAAGCCAGGATGTAGGCCGTGTCGGTTTGCGGGATGTCGATTCCCTCGTCCAGCACTTTCATCGCGGTCAGGACCTGATAGTCGCCCTGTCCAAACGCCTCAAGCAGCTTGGATGCGTCGCGCCTGCTCGTCTCCGCGCTGGTGAACTGATGGCTGATAACCCCCAGGTCGGAGAGCATTTCGTTGATGCGCTCGATTTGGCGCCCCTCTTCAAAGACTGTGGCCTTGCCGGAAGCGTAAACCAGGCATCGCTTAACCGTCGACGGCCCCTGTTCTTGCAGCAAATTGCGGAGGACCTGGACCTTCGCGGACGCCTGTTCGAGGACGGCTCTTCGATCTCGCAGTAGGCGCTCGCCGCGCCTGGTCAGGCCTACGACCTGACCATCGTCATCGCGCTTGAAGCCAGCCTTGGCAAGCTCTTCAGTCAACTCGGTCCATTTGTCAAACTCATGGTTGGTCATGGGAACCTCGTGAAGGAAGTACCAGTAGGGCGTCAAGCAACCCGCGCGAATTGCCTCGTCCAAGCCGAATGTGAACACTTGAGGACCGAAGTAGTCGAACAGGCGATCAGTGCCGTCGGGATCGTATTGCCTGATTGGGGTGGCAGAGAGACCGAGTCTGCTGTTTGCCCGTTGAGGAAGGCTGCGGAAATGGTTTGGAGCTCCGAGATTGTGCATCTCGTCGCCAACGAGGAAGAGCTCAACTTGGGACGGGAGTCGCGCCAGCAGACCTCGTATGCCCTCATCCTGCGAGAACAAACTGTTTGTGATGATCATGACCTCCGTGCTTGGCCGATCAATGCCAAGGCCGGCCTCCACTTCCAAGAGTCGACGTCGGCGCTCTTGAGGATTGAGGCCGCTTGGAAGCAAGGGTTCAACGCCGAACTCACGAACATCATTTGCCCATTGCAGCATCAGAGGCCTGGAAGGAACGAGCACGACCATCAGCATTGGACCAGCGTGCCGACGTTGCGTCTCAGACGCTGCGAGCAAGGCGGTCCGAGTCTTGCCGCCGCCGGTTGCGATCGCCAGTACCCCTCGCCTTCCATTGTCGACAAACGCATCGACAGCACGCCCTTGATGTGCGTAACGTCCTGTTCGCCATTCAAGCTCCTCGGGAACGATGAGCGTCCTGCGCCCAAGCTGGGCAGAATTCGCTGGCAAAACAGGTTCAATGCCGGCATCGTGATCCTGCCTCCAGGCTACCCAGAAGTCGCCGATTGTCGGAGCTGTTCCGTGTGTCGTCGCTTGTCCAGCGACGAGGATCCCATCGGATGCCTGCAATGTAAGTGAATGAGGGTGCTCGCCGTTCCATTGCTTGTCCCATTGCTGTACGAGTTTCGAAACACGCATCTCAGCGACGGGACCATCGGCCCAGGTTCTGTCAACGGTCATCTGCTCGCCGTTGAGGAGCAGACCGCGACCGGTGGCGTTTCCTGATCCATGTATTGCGAGCCACTCGTCTCCGTCACCGAGGAGCCATTGTTTCTTGTGGTACATGCCGTGGTCCATAAGGACGAACCGAATCTCCAATCGACAGGTCGCCAAGAGAAAGGAAAGGCAGGCTCGTGTGTGTCGGACAAGGGCAGCTTCATTCACTGAGCCGTCTCCAAGAAGGCTCGCCGAAAGAGAATCAATGACTTCTTGAGGACTGCGAACACCCTTGCCGATCGCTGCGCGATCATCGTCGTCAAGCTCCGGACTAATGAGGAGCTTCAGAGTTCCGTCAGACCTCTGCAGATAACTCGCAAGGCCAGGTGCGATCTGCGCGAGACAACGGGAGCTGAAGTAACCAGAGGCAATGCGTGCATCCCGAGCTAGAGACATGGCAGGTATCAAGACCTCGCCAACGAGATCGTCCGCAGGGATCTCGTAGACAGGTTCAACGTCCCTTAGGGCTGCTGCCATCTCTGTCATCGGTTCACCATATGGTTAGCCATGGAAGACTCTGCTGCGGGACGGCTAATGTTCCCCCGTGACCAGTCCTCTCGGGCCGCTTCGCCTCTCGAAGCGAAGCCTAGCTGAGACTCAGCCCTCTTTTCCAAGTCAGGATAGGAGGAACACCGGGCGAATTCTTGGTGACATGAGAAATGGTCCTAGCGACAGGCGTCACAACACTTGCGGCGAGCCAGAGTCCGCACTCCTTTTGCTTCTGCAGAGCAGGCAGCACACCCAAGCACACGGAACCAAGAATGAGCCGACGTGCATGTGGCCTCTGGGTCATTCTGAAGGTGTCTGCTTTGCCAAAAGCCTACGGAATCACAGAGCTTTTCTTCACGTGGTGCGAATACAATGCCGAGGTCGAGTTGAACCGGCAGGGAATCCTGTGACAGTCCACATTGAAGGCTTTGCCGAAACGCTTGCCCGCTGTCTCGATTTTGAGGGTGTCGCGCCGGAGGAGTTGGAATCGGCTCTGGCTGCGGCGGACTTGCCGTTGGAGATGCGGTTTGCCGAGCCGTCGGCTGAGGCGGCTTTGATTCGCTCGGGCTCCGATTTCACCCACTTGGTCTTTGTTCAGCATGGCGTCGTAACGCCTTGGCAATCTCCGTACTCGGAGCTGGCCGCACCGTTTCTGATTGGCGTGCATGAGTTCCTGATGGGGTCGGAGCGATGGTCGGCGAGCTATTCCGCGATTTCGGAGGCGGTGATCGTTCGCATTCCGAAGGAAGTGATGCACCTCGTGGTCAAGCGTCTGCCATCGGTGCGGGAGCGGATGCAGGGTTTGGTGATGCGTCGGCTGGCTCGCTTCTATTGGGTCTCGCTGGCGACCAGTGGCGGTCCGGCCTCGCGTGTCGCGGCGGCGCTGGTCTCGCGCCTGGCGCTGGTGGACCTCGACTACGGCGCTGACCGAGCTATTGCGATTCGCCAGAAGGACCTCGTGAGGCTGACCACGTTGTCTCGGTCGGCGGTGGCGGCAGGACTATCCGAGCTAGCCGCGACTGGCGCTATTCATTGGGGCGATGGTCCGGGCGCGCGATTCAAGGGTGAAGTGCTCGTGCCAGATGTGGACGCGCTCAAAGACCAGGCCTTCGCGGACGTGCGCGCTCGCGAACTTCAGCCTCTACTTGCAGGTTCCATTGACGAGTAGCTCCGAAGCCGGTTGCTCTCGTCTCAATCGACCCGGCCCGTACGCGCGGTTGTGCGATTGGCTAAACGCGTCTTCATCCTTGTCAAGATGAGGTATCCACATCTTGTTGCATGTGGTCTCTCCGACATTGCCAAATGCCGCCGTTGCCGGATAGGATGATCCATATCAGAACAAATGTATTGATAAAGGAGCGTGCATCATGACCTTCCACCGGCTTCAATCTGCCCAGCCCGTGAAGTTGAAGGATGAAGGTCATGGAACCACCGGAGATGACCGAGGCGGAGCAGCGAGCGCTGCACGATGGTCTGCGCATCTTGGCGAGGCTGATCGCGCGGCATCATCTCACTCAGCGGGAAGTGGCGGACTTGGAGTCCTGCGCGCCAACAGCGAGCGCCGAGAGGGATTCCAGCGTCGCCGAGTCCGAAGGAGCGGGATCATGAGGAGACGCAGCAGAGTTGGCAAGCGGGACCTCGTAGGAGGCGAGGCGCAGTTGCCGGGCAACTTCCCTGAGCGGCTACTTGGGCTCAAGGAACGCGCAGGGCTGACTTGGGAGGCGATGGCATTCGCGCTCGGGGTGGACTCTCGCCAGTTGTTGCGTTGGCGGCGGGGCACCTCACCCAACGGGGGCGCGATGCTCTCGCTGGTGCGGTTCGCCGCTCAGGTGCCTGGCGGTCTGGCCGAGCTGATCGGCGATGAACCCGTGGCGAATCAGCCACCGACGGAGTAGCTGATGTCGACCTACCGACTCAGCCTCTCCGGCTCAAGCCGCCCCGGATTTCCCAGCGACTTCCCCCGCCGCCTCGAGCGGCTGCGGGAGGCGTTGGGTCTCACTTGGAAAGCCCTGGCCAAGGAATCGAGACTCAATCTGCGAGCGATTCATCGTTGGCGGCAGGGCACCAAACCTGACGCGCCTCATCTTCTCGTGTTACTTGACTTCGCGGCCGAGCGTGGTGTGTTGGACTGCCTCTTGAACGGCCCGCGCGGGTCCGATTCTCGACAGGGCATTCTGTTTGATGATGAGACGTGGAGCGGTTTGGCAAACGCCGACGGAACGAAGGCAGACTGGCGCGGTCAATCGGAAGCCGAGGACAGCCTTCAGCGAACCGCCTGACTCAGCGTCGTTGGCACATGTAGTCCAGGTGAGCGCCAAGCAGAGCCCAACGGCCCGTCGCATTCCAGCTCCGACCGGCACGAGACCAACAGTGGCAAATCGATGTTGCTCCGTGAGCGCTCTCGCTCAGCGAACGCGAGGAAGTGGTCCGCCGACAGCTCGACTTCGAACACGACCAAGACCCTGGGAATGAGGCCGTGATCTTCGAGCGGGCGGCGAGTGGAGTAGTAGCGCAGATAGGGCGCAAGCCGGTCGTGCATCGTGGATGGGCGGTCGGCGCGTCGCTCGTACTCGAGGAAGAAGGCCTGCCGGCCGCCGGATGTCAGCAGCTCGAGGTAGGCATCCGGTTGGATTGACCGCACAGCGCCCTCGTAGCGGAAGTAGCGCGAGGCTCGGTGGGGCGGATCGAGCTGGCTGAGCTCATTGCCGGACTCCGAGGCCTGCTTCGCGACCTGTGAGACGAACCGGTGGACGGCCTCGGTGTGCTTCAAATGCCGCAATAGCTGTCGTGAGCGAGTGCCGACGATGTTTCGCCAGCCAAATGGCAGGTCGGAGTCCTGCGGCTCGACGCTCCATCGCTGCTTGGCAATGCCGACCGCAGTGCGATCGCGCCGGGCGATGTGCATGATGCCAGCATCGCTGAGCACCAATCTCGACCTCGCGTCGACCCGGTGGCTCACGACCAGCTCGTGCCTCGTCAGCGCGTTCAACACCTGTCGCGAGCGACGCTGGCCGCAGTCGAGCAGGTCAGAGAGATGATCAATCCGCAGCCATGGCCAATCACCGATCAGGTCAAGCGCTCGTTGTTCTGCAGCGCTCAGTGATCTGGCGTTCCAATCTGCGAGAGGTTTCGGCATAGACACTCGCGACAGCGGCCGCTCGATGACGCGATCGCGAAGAGGTAACGCGTAGCCGATCGTCTCACGAGTGCTGAACCGCGAACTCCCGGCTGCCACGCGCCAGACTTGCGAATCGGCCATCGCGTTGAGCACGTCCCGCTCAACCGCGAGAAACGACATGACGGTCGCTCCGTCAAGCATGCGCCGCGCGTGCCGCAGGCGAAGCTCGTCGGGCAGGATGACCAGCGCTGCGCCGATACCAAGAGTCTCGTCGAGCCGGCGCAAGCGTTTCGACATTGCGGTGCGGTCGGCAGTGCGTCCGATTCTGACCAGGGCAATGCTGCGTTCGCCCGGTAGCTCGATCATCGCGTCCATCGGCTGTGCTCGGAACCAGTGGAGCTGCAGTGGATACTCAATCTTGCTGATCATGGTGGTGAGGCGATAAAGCATCGCCGCCGTGTCCAGGCGTTGGAGGATCAGACGCCGCCACTGATCTGAGATGGGGTACTGCCGCAGCAGTTTGCTGAACGGTGTTTGGGTATTGTCCGATATCGCTTGTACTCCACGAGCTGTGAGGCAATAGCGGCTGGTCGCAGGAGTGTGCCTCAGAGTGTGCATCAGGTCCTCGACCAGTTTGTGCTGCTCCAAGTGGTCCATCTGGCGATAGACGGCGGATGGCGACCAGCCGGTGAGTGCGGCTAACTCCAGGCGATCAGCGAATGGAGTCTGAGAGAGTTGCATGAGGATGTCAGTACGACATCCTGATTGTTTCATCGAGGCGACTCCATCCGACGGCTGCGGACGCGGCGCGTCTTTGGTTCGGCGGCGACTGGCTCGGGTGCTAGCGACTCTTCACGCTCTGCAATTTGTTGCTGGAACTCTTTGAGCCGACGTTGACGCTCGATTTGCTGCGTTTGCAGTTGCTCGGCAGACGTGGTGTAATGGTGTGCGGCCTCGCGGATACGATGTGCGCGCTCTGGATTACCGAGTTCTGGCTTGCGAACAGTCATCGAGAACGCGGGCAAACGCTTCGTCCCGACCGAGGCTCGGACGTAGCAGTGATGCGCAGGCTGTCCGACCAGGTCCTCCTCCGAGAGGCGTTCCTTACCCATCTCCCAGACCAGCTCACGCGCGTCGATGCCGGAGACTTGAAACGCAGCGAGACAGCCCGTGTTGGCCAATAGGGTGTGGCGCATCGTCGGCGAGAGATCATCGAGCTTGCGCAGACTCTGAGTCGCCAAGACGAAGCGGGCGCCGTACTTGCCGAGCTCGGAGAGCATCGACTCGAATGGCACACCTGGGATCGTTTGCATCTCGTCGACGACGACCAGCGCGCCTCGGCGCTCCAACTGCGGCAGTTGCTCCTGCTCACGGATGACTGCGTCCACAAGGTTGAGCAGCGATGCTCCCACTAGCGCCGCCACGTCGCGCCCGACCGTGCCTTGCGCAGTCGAGACGAGCAGGATGCCGCCGTCGAGGATCGTCTGGCGGAGATCGATTGTGGAGCGGGACTGACCGAGGATCGGGCGTGCTCGCTTGGACGACGCGTAGTAGTTGAGCCTCGTTTGTACGGGTGCGAGCGCTTCGGCCCGATACTCCCTCCGCCAACCGCCGAAGTCGCGCGCCCACCACTCGAGGATGTACGGATCGGTCACGCGGGTGAGGACGGTGTTGCGATACGGGTCGTCAGCCAAGAGGCGCAGACCGTCGATGATCGTGTGCTGATCGTCGCGCTCGGTCAGGGGATGACTGTTGGCCTCGTGAAGCGTCTTCACCGTCTGCTCAAGGATCGACTGCATTCGTGGTCCCCACTGTTCCCAGAGGCCTCGCGCGACTCGCACCACGGCATCGGCCGTGCGATCGCGGTCAGTGAAGATGTGCGCGTCGAGCAGGTTGATCCCGACTGCGCCACGCTCGTCGGCGAGGTCTATCAGGCGCACGTGATCAGCGAGCGAGTCGGGCACTTGCTCCAAGATCGCGGCGACGAGATCGGCGTGCGGGTCGATCACCACCACGGCGTCCTGATTACGTTCTGTGGCCTTTTCGGCAAGCTGATGCTCGACGAGATGCCGCATCAGCGTGGACTTGCCCATTCGGGTCCGCGCTACATAGAGATGATGGCGTTGGGTCAGGTCAGCCGGGAAGAAGAGGTCGCGCGGCTGGTCGCCGGTCGATAACCCGACGTTGGCGCCGTCACGTAGCGCGTCCTTGTACGGCAGCAGTACTTTGGCGCCGGAGCGCTCCAGATCGTGGGTTTCATCAGCCGCTGCCGGCGGATGCCACAGTGCTGCGACCTCGCGTACTCCCAACACGCTCCGTTTGCCGAAGAAACCAGGGGCGGCAGGTTCGAGCTTCGGTTGGACTGTCTCGACCTGAGCCACCGTGCCGGCGTCAAGTCTGGCGCCAGCAGGATGGTCGTAATGCTGGTACGCGGTGACGAGGCTGCCCAATAGTTTGGCACCGCGCTTATCGCTCGAGCCGTCAGCCAAGACGGCGACCAACTCCAGGTTGGCCTCGAACGCGACACGGCTGATCTTCTCCTTGATCAGCGTCTTGTCCCAGACGCGGTGGCGACGCGATTTCCACTTGTGCCACAGCCAGCCCCCGCCAATCAGTGTCACGGCCATGCCGGCACAGAGTGCGACGAGGTTCCAAGTCTCGCCCGCTTGCAGCCACGTGTAGCCACGAAACACGGCGAATCCGAGCAATGCCAGGACAGTCAGCGCCAGCGGTTCTGGGCCGTTCTTGGACTGGTAGGAACTGGCCGACGGGGCAGGGTTCGGTGGCGAGTCGTCAAGCAGTCTCTGGTGGACGCGTGACCAGTCGGGAGTGAGCGGTCGAAGTCGCAATCGGGCGACGACGCGTTCACCTTGACGGAGACCCGAGAGCGCTCCCAACGGAGCGAGTAATGGATCCGAGCCAGGGTCCAGCAAGTCGCGATCGCGAAAGAGGCGCAACGGCATGAACTCGGGCCCTGTTGAGCGCAACCGTGTGGTCCAGGCCTGCTCTGTCTCCTTGATCTGCAACGGATCAGCCTTGGGCTCAACGGTCTCGACTCTGGCCTGTGGGTAATGCGTGGCCAGTTGACCGCGCACCAGATCAGGCTGATTGGTGCGGATCAGTAGCCTTGCGCCGTCCGAATCTGCCGCGATTTCGAGGGCGAACGGCTCGTCGGCTGACATTGAATGGATCAGGTTCTCGATGCCCAACAGCGTGCGTTCGCCGGTGCGCGGTGGAGTGATTTGGAGGAGTGCTGGCCCAGGCTTGGGTGCTCGTCGGAAGGGGTTGAGTCTCACTGTGAGGATCCTTTCTCAATGGGTGTGGCTTGCTGGCCGGGTCTCCACTCGATCAGTTCGGTCTCCTCGGGCGTCGCCTCGATGCGTATAGGGAAGCGCTGACCCTGGGCGAGGAGTAGGCCGTCGCCGCGCGGACATGAGAGCAGCCATCGTTGGAGGTCTTGGGGCAGATCGAAGGCGTCGCCGACCGTTGAGATGGCGGCGGCGTCTTGCTGAAGCAGCAGCTTGAAGGCGGCGTTCTGGAGCAGGGCTCGCCCGGAATGCCCGGTGATCGTGCGGCTGGTGTCCTCGGAGAGGAGATCCTGCACATCTTGGGTGATGAACTGCAACCCCAGTCGATGCTTGCGGGCGCGCTTGGCCATCGAGACCATGAACGCGGCGCCCTCGGGGTGCTGCATGATTGACCAGACCTCGTCTACGACAAGGAGGCGCGGGCGCGGATCACGTGCGGCGGCGGCCCAGACGGTTTCGGTACAGACCATCGCTGCTGCCGGACGCAGCTCAGGTTCGAGGAGGTGCAGGTCGAAGACGGTGACGAGCGCCTCGTGTTGGAGCAGGTCGTCGCCGTCGTCGGAGAGCAGATGCTTGAGACTGCCCGACTCGAACGGCCTCAGCAGCTTGGCCAAGCCCTCAGGGTCGTTGTTCTCCAGGAAGCGATAGAAGTCGCGGAAGCCCGAGCGCTCGTGCGGCTGCGCGTAGTAGCTGGCCAGCGCGTGGTCGAGAGCTGCGCGACGTTCTGCCGAGAGCCGCTCGCCGACCATCACCTCGACCAGGCGCCGCAGAGATCCGATCCGTTGCAGCAGTTCCTCAGGATCGGCGCTCCCGACGACGAACGGATTCATGCCCTGGCCCGGAACTCCCGGCGAGAAGACGCGTCCGCCGGCGGCGCGTGCGAGGTCGGCGTACTCGCCTTCGGGGTCGATCACATATGCGACGACTCCACGGCTGACACCGCGTAGGACACCAAGCTTCGTTGCGAATGACTTGCCGGAGCCCGAACGCGCTAACACCGCCGTGTTGGCGTTGAGGTGTGTGCCGTCCCACGGGTCGTAGACGATCGGCGCGGAGGCCCGGAGGTCGATGCCGTAGAGGGCACCTGAGCGCGTGTCAAGATCAGGCGGCGAGAACGGGAAGCATCGCGCGACCGACGACGTGTCGAGCGTGCGCCATGCTCCGACGCTGTTGAGCGCCAGCGGCATGGTCGAGAGCTTGCCCTCGCGCTGGCGGAAGGGGAGCGGGTCGAGCTTGCCAAGCGTCGCCGCGAAGTGCGCCGACGCGCGTTGGGTCAGCTCGGCAAGCGACTCGGGGTCGTCGGCGTGTAGCGTCACTGACAGGGAAGCATTGAAGAGGCGCTCGCGTCCCCGTTGCACGTCGTCGCGTAACCGCGAGATGTCCTCCAACGCGATCTCCGCCTCTGGCGAGAGCGTCTTGCCCCGCCGCAAAGTGAGCGAGCGGGCCGACTCGAATCTGACCTTCTGCCATTCCAGCTGCCTTGCTGCTTGCCCTGGCGGGATCGGACCGAGGTGCAGTGCGAGGTCCATCGGAGCGCCGGTGGACATGAGCTGTTGGAGGAAGCCTGGAGCAAGTGATCGCGGCCACTTGGCGAGGTGCAGCGACCGTTGGAGCCGCTCGTCGATGTTGAGTTCGGTTCGATTCACCTGAACATGGGACTCAGAGTCGGGATCGCGGTCGGTTGGCGTTCCGCCCAATGCGGCGGCGACGATGAATCTCCGAAGCGCGTCGTCTCCGAGAGGATGAATGGACAGACCTGCGCGAGCCAGCACGCCTCGCATCTCGGCGGCATGGTCGAACTCGCAGACGGCATAGAAGCGTCGATCGAGGATCCCGGGACGCGACTCCAAATCTTCAAGCAGCCGTCGCGATGACTCTGCGGCTTGTCTCGTCTTGCTTGGGAGGTCCTTGGGTTGCGCCCCTTCAAGTTCCCGGCGGAGTCGACTCAGATCGGGCGGATGCTGACGGACCAACAGTTGTAGCGAGAAGTCGCAGGCGTTGAGTGCTCCGGCGAAGGCTCCCAGCTTGGCTTCGTCCAGCTCCAGTCCCATCAGCTCGGTAACCGACAGTTTGACGCCATCGAGTCGGACTGGGCCGTCGGGCTCGACGTGGGAGAGCATGAAGCAGAGCGGCAGCTCAGGCGGTGGTTTGGCTACTGGCTGCTCGGTTTCCGAAGTCTCAGAGTCGGCTAATGGTGTGCGTTGTATGAATCGGGTAAGTGATTTCATCAGAGGTGCATCTTTCTTCAGGGAACAGGAATCGGAATCGCGCCATTAGCGAGCAGCGCGGCCAAACCCTTGGCCGACAGCGCGAGCGCTAGGCCGGCGATCGTAAAGAAGACAGCAGAGCGGGCGCGACCACCGCGCTCGCCTGTGCCGTCGGCCATGAGCAGGAACCCGGCCCAAACCAGGCCGAACAGGGCGAGTCCTGAAGCGGCATAGGCAACGGCGGACAACGCGGTGTCGAAGGCGTCGAGCATCGCTTGCTCTTGGGCCGACTTGGCCGCCGTCGCCGCGAAGGCGACGACGACCAGTGCGCCGGCGGTGAGTGCGCGACGCATCAGTTCAGCTCCCAACCGAGCAACGCGAACAGCTCGGACAGCTCGTCGCCCGCGACAACGGTCTGAGTAGAACCGGTCGTGGCTTCGGGAGCTTCGAGCTCCTCGTACGGCGCATCGGCGGCGATGCTCGTCGAGAGCGCGAGTTGCTCTTGCCGATTCCGCACCTGCGGAGATCGTTGAGTCACCTTCGCCCCGATGTAGGCGGGATAAGTCACATTGAACGTGACCGTTTCGGAGACGGGTTCGCCCGACTCAGGGTTCACGGAACTGACTGTCTGCGAGTGCTGTTCGGTGCGCGCCGGATGATGAGTGAGCCGCACGATCGGCGGCAGCGGGATGCTCAACTCGGTTTCAAGCTTGGCGCTGAGCGAAACGTCGAGCGTCGTTTCCTCGTTGCTAACCGCCAGCTCGAACTGTGTGCTCCCGTCAGCGACGAACGGGGCACTGACGTTGCGGCTGCCAACGCTGACCTTGAGCGTGCCCGTGACTGACTGCACATTCCCGGTCAGCACGGCCTTCTGGCTGATTTTTGTGTGGCCTGTCACGGTCTGCATGTCAGCGATCTCGTCAACGGTGGCCGCGCAGTCAGACTGCACGTCGCCTGACACCTTGCCTGGCCGCCATTCGAGCTTCGTCACCTCCAGGTCGCAGAACTCGCCATCGACCTGCGGCAACGGATGCGGCAGCTGTGCTCCTGCGAGCGTGACCGCGTCGGCCTGGTTGAATTCGTCCGTCCAAGCGAAGGTGAACGACGGCTGTTCTCCGTCGAACACGAGCTGCTGTGTTGACCGCTCACCTTGGTGAAGCTCTAACGAACGATGCGCGATGAGCGTTCGCCCGTCATCGCCGCCAAAGACTTGGATGCTGACATCCAAATCGGTTGCCGCCTTGAGCACAACTGTCGCATCGGTCTCGGTGACGGTGAGTCGCTCGATGTAGAGCCGCCGACCCTCGACCAGAGGCGACGGCTCGAACTCGATCTCTTCCGGCAACTGCGGTTGACTCGATGGCTCCTGTGCCAGCGTGATCGGCGGCGTGCAAGTGCCGATGCCGAGCACCAACGCGAGTCCTGCCGCGCCGACGAGCGCGGGCCACCGAAGTCGGTGGCCGTTGCTCTCGCGGCGGATTGATTGCTTGGCGTCTTCCAGTTCGCGCTTCGGTCGTCGCTTGCGATCGCGCTTGCGGAACCAACCGAGCGGGACTCGCGGCATCCGCTCGCCTCGGGTTCGCGGGCGACGCGCCGACTGTTCGTTGGTCGCCGGTGGCGCGGGCGGCTCGGTGTGGACCAGTTGCGACACCAGCCCAGCGAACCGCCTTGCGCCGAGGCTGAAGCGGAGCAAGTCGGCCAGGACGGCCGGTAGCGGTCTTCCTCCGACCTTGCCAGCCACCATCGCGATCCCCGTAGCGGCGAAGCCGATTCCAAACAGGAGTCGTATGGTCTCTGAACCGATCGGCGCGTAGTGGTAGATGCCGTAGCTCAGCGCCGCGACAGCCGCCAGCGCGATCAGCTGCGGGAACGTGAACCAGAGCAGAACGCGGTCCTCGGCCTGGACGTGGGTGGGCACTTCGTGTTCATGCATGTGACACCTCCTTCCAGAGGTTGTGACGGCTTAGCTGCCGCCGTCGGTGGCGGGCGGGGCACCGTCGCCGCTACTGCCAGTGCTGGATGGGTCGGGCGGCGTGTCGACATTGACGACAGGGTTAACGACCGCGTCAATGACGAGCTCGACCACTCCAAACGCCACGAGCGCCAGGACGATGCCTGCGAGCGCGGTGAGCATGGCGGTCTTGCCGCGCTCCATCTGGTGCGGCGCGCCGGATGCGGTCAGATACTGGTAAGCGCCGAATACGAAGTAACCGACGCCGACTGCTCCGACCACGCCGAGCAGGATGCCGACGAGATTGGAGATGGTTTGGATCAGGTCACCCATAGGTGTGTGTCCTTTCTCTGGACTGGGGTGAATGGGGATGACAGTCCTCGTGGGACGTGGTTAGTAGTCAGCACATGGCGCCTCGCCTCCGTTCCGTTTCGTCAGGTGCTCTGGCTGCGCGGTGCGCGGCCAGAAGACTCGGTGGTTCCCGTACTGGTCGCCTCTGAGGTCGGCGTGGTTGCGGCGCTCGTGGCAGTTGCAGCGGATGCTTGGCCTGTTGCCGCAGACCTCGCTGCCGAACCCGCGCCCCCAAGCGCGACGAACGAGGCCGCGGAACGGGCCATGTTGGTCGGCAGGGAGAACGCGAAGTAGAGCGTCGAGAGCCAGGAGTCGAAGGTGTTGCCATTGCCGAGCATCGAGGGCACGCGAGTAGCGAGGTAGATGAAGCCAACCGCCATCAGCAGCTTCCAGACGAGGTCGCGGGCAGGCTCAAACGGACCGATCTCGGCCAGCTCCGCCAAGAAGCCGATGCCGATCGCCAAAGCGATGAGTTGGACTGCCTGCTGCGCGACCGTCGTCGCAAACATGCGCAGCCACTGCCGGCTCCAACCGGATGTCTGCGGCAGAATCCACAACCCCATCGCCGCCGGCGCAAGCGCCAACAGGAGGTCGATCAGGGCCAGGCGCAGCACCATCTGGAGCAGCAGGTAGAAGCAGAAGACGGCGTAGATGAGATAGATGAATGCCAGCAGCAGCGCGATGCCGACCGAGCCAGACTTGACGGCGGTCAGAAGCGTGTTGACCGGGGCGAGCAGTAGGTCGGCCGGCGTGACATCGAGTGTGGCCGCGATGAAGCCAGAGACCGCGTGCGCCAGGTCGATGACCAGTGCGCACCACCAAAGCGATGCGGCCGCTGCGACCAATCCAAGCAGCAGACGCGGGATCAGCTCACGCCAACTGGAGCCGCGTCCGCCGAGCGGCTCTTCCAAAATGAGTGTGAGGCCAATCCAGCCGATTATCAAGGCCAGCGCGGCGGAAGTGATGATCCAGACGGCGAGCCATGCCTGCTGGACGAGTGCGTGTTCGTAAGTGAGACCGGCGGGTGTTCCGGTGATGATGTCCGACATTCGGGCCTACCTCTCGCACTGTTCGAGGTCGACGTCCGAGAACTGTTGCAACACCCCGCACAAGGCACCGTGAACCCCCTCGATCACCCAGACCGCGGCGGCACGCGCCCAGCGCGATGGATTGAGCGCGCCCAAGATCTTGTTGAAGATGCCGCCGGGCTGGTGCTCCGGGATTGTGATGTAGAACGTGGTCGGTTCGGCATGGCCTACGGCCTGTGCCGCGAGGACGAGGAGGTAGGTGCGTTCGGGATCGAGATCGGGCTGCTCGTCCAAGGCCGGGTAGTCGAAGTCGTACTCCCAGCCCTCGTCGCGCTCGTCCTCACCGCCGTTGATGCGGTAGATCGAGGTCAGCCACTCACCCGTATCCGCGTCGCGAATGCCATACGTCAACCTCGAGAGGCGCTGAGAGAAGATCGGTCGGGCCCGAAACTCACCCTTCTTCCTGCGCTCAACGAAGGGCTTCTCCTCGTCGTCATTGACGATGACCAGCGGCTCGACCGGTGGCGGTGTCTGTGCTTGGGAGAATTGAATGGCCGGTGTGGCGAGACCAAGTAGCGCGCTCAGACCGGTTGCCAAGGCGACCCTCCGACATCGCTGAGTGAAGAAGTGGGACAGCGCTCGCATCTCGATCTCCTGACGCACAAATGTTCTTGTTGATGAGACTGAGTCTGTTCCAAACCACGAGCGTTCGCTATGGCGAACAAGCCATGTCACGCGTGACACTGGGTTGGATGTCCGCAAATGCCGTTACAGAAGGCCGATTGGAAGTGTGGGGGGTGTACATGAATCTGAGGGTTGGGGTAGCTGGACAAAGTGGCTCAGACCCCGTGCTTTACAGGGCGAACGCCCGAAACGCGGTGCGAACCTGTGGTGGAGCAGCGGAATAGCTGGTTCCACACACAGTTGGACAGGAGTTGACGTGTTGGCCACGCTCGGGCGGGATTCTGGGTAGGTTCAGTCGAGGAGGATGCCCATGTTGGTCGACGTTGTGACCCCAGGAGCGACTGCTCCGAGGCCCGATGTCGAGCGGGATGAGCGGCTCGTGGCCGTCCTACAGGACCTCATCGCCCGTGATGGTCGTGACGCGGTGGCGAGTCAACTCGGGGTCAGCGAGCGCACACTCCGGCGGGCACTGTCGACCGGGCAGATGAGCTCGAGCCTGGCCAAGAAGCTGGAACCGCTCGCAGACGGTGCCGACGGGTTGCAGCTCGACTTGCTCAAACGGCAGCTCTCGACACTCGAATCGCGCATTGCCGAGTTGGAACGAGAAGGCGATGGTCAGGCCGCAGTGGAGGATGACGAAGGCCTCAGGGAGCAGGTCGTCAGTCTGGAAAACCGCCTACAGGACGTTGAGCAGCAACTTGCTCTGGTCACCGAGGGCCTTGCCGAGCTCCGTGAGTCGCAACGTGCTGCTACTGCCCCAGCCCCTGTGCCTCCCGCTGCAAGTCCACAAGCTCTGCCGGCGACCTACATCCCCCGTCGCATCTACCCCGAGAGAGTCGAGCTGGAGCCGCGTCCCGACGACGAGCAGGTCTACGGCCCCGAGGTGTTTGCTCTCGTCACCGAGTGGCGCGAGCAGCACGGCGAGTTCAAGGCTCACTGGCCCAAGATTCCTGGTTACGTGGCCGAGATTGCGATGGTCGAGCTGGAGGTGCAGCTCATCGGCGAGCACGAGCTGACGTTCACGACGGACGAGCCACCCTGGCCCAACTGGCGACGAAGGCAAGAGCTGCAAGATCGCGCGGAGAGGCTCGAGGTGGCGCGTCACAAGCTCAGGAAGAAGCGAATTCGTCGGTTCTTCCTGAGGCTTCTCACGCTCGGTCTCTGGGGTCGCTGACCTGCCTCGCCTATCGCGCGATCGCCATTTCAATCAGTGCGTTCATCCCGAATCTGGCCGCCGATCTGTGGCTCTGAGCCACCCAATCGAGGCTCTCTCACGGGTGCTTGACCACGCATCATGTTCGTGCGTTGCGATTGCACTTTTGGGCCGCCGAGGAGGTACGGGGCATGTACAGGAATCTGCGCTCGATTGCACTCTGCAATCGGACTGCAATCCCAAGGAAAACACTGGGTTTGGGCCCTTCTGCGATGGCCTCCGTCGATTCGCCACACGGAACAGCCGGTTCCACTCCGATTGCACTTTGATTGCAGTTCTCTTGTACTCAGATTGCACTTTACGAGGGTTCTTGGCGCCAGTCTGGGCACCGGATCCGGGGGTCTCAGCGTTGGGCGGTGAGGCGACGGTCGGAAGCATGGAACCTTTCTACAGGACGTGAGTCAGCAACTGCCTCAGGTCACTGCTGGCTTGGTTGTCTGCGAGAGTAGTCACTACTTGCTGCGAACTCGCCAACTCCACCTGTTGCTAGGTAGTAACGGGCCCGCGTTCGTGTCGCCCGTCAACGTGCACTCGTCCTCGGTCGACCCTTGTAGTCAAAATCCGGATGTTGCTCGCGGCACACAAACTCGGCAAATCGGACATTTAAGACATGGTGGCCCTTCGCCGAACCGTGTCTAATGACGGTGGTTTTCGGTTTCAGCCAGCGGTTCCTCCTCAGAACACTGGTGGGCAATGTTCCTGGCCCCGAACCTGACCCGACGAGTTGAGTCTTGCTCCTCCGACGGCCGGTTCACACAGAGGAACAACCGCGCACTCTTGCAGCGCGAGGTCGGTTGACGGGTTGAGTCTTGCTCCCCTAATACGCGACCTGAGATTGCAGGAACTGGCATCGCGATGGGCGCAGTCGAGCTTGAACAGCTCCCGACTATCGCCAATCGCAGGATTTGCCCCTGATCGAGCTCTCCGAATGGACAGCTCGGTTACTTCGTGTCCGCGCGAGTCCGCTGATCACGTTTGATTGCGCTCGCGCCCCCCTTTCCACGCGTCGGTTCCACGTGTCACGGCATCCGATCGTGGGCGAAGCGTGTCCAACTGCCCAATTCCAATCACCAACTCAGCTGACCTTGCGTCTCGATGCCGACGCCGGTCTCCACCTGTCCTCTCCAATTCACAGTTCACTCACTCACCCTCTCGTCATCCACGACACCACACGGAAGGAGTTCCCGATGAGAGACACCCACCACATTCCTGACTACGACCAGGCCAAACGCGATGCCCGACGGGTCGTGATTTGGTCAGTCACCGTGCTGCTGATGGCACTGCCATTTGTGCTCGGTTTCGGCATCGAGATTGCTGCGCTGAACGCCTTCGGACTCGGCTGGGCCTACCTGGTCGTCAGGCGTGCTCGGCAACAACGACAGCACATCCGGCGACGATCGAGAGGCGGTGCCTCATGATCGCCACCACCAACTCCGTCGACATCCCAGCACTCAAGCGGCGATACCCACTCGGTGATGTCGTCGAGGCGTCGGGCGTCAAGCTTGTTGGACGAGGTCGTGTCCGACAAGGCGTCTGCCCGTTCCACGACGAGACCGCCGGCAGCTTCACGGTCTACGCCGACTCGCAGCGCTGGTTCTGCTTCGGCTGCGGACTCGGCGGCGACGTGCTCGACTTCATCCAACGTCTGGACGGCGTCGGCCTGCCCGAGGCGATTCGTCGGCTGCAAGGCGGCTCTTGGGAACCGGTTCTACGGCCCAGTCGCTCGGTATCCCATCAACCTCAAGCGCAGCGATTCAACCCCGACCCGCAGATGCTAACCACGGCGACCCGGTTCTACGCGACGCAGCTTCAGCAATCATCGGCGGCGATTGACTATCTCGCTTCGCGCGGGATCGACCTCGCATCGGCGCGACGAATGGGTCTCGGGTTCTCGACTGGACACGGTCTACGTGAGCACTTGCGGACGCTCGGTTTCGACGACACTCGATTCCAATCGAACGGACTGTTCACTGACCGTTGCGAGCGCTTCGCTGGGATGATCGTCGTCTCCGATGTCATCGCAGGACGTGTGCGTTGGCTCGCTGGCCGAAGCATCCAACCCGACGCCAGGCAGCGATTTAGCGCCTTGCCAGGTCCGAAGCCGGTGCTCGGCCTTGGGCGATTGCCACGCTCGTCGCCGTGGATCGTCGTCACTGAGGGACTCTTCGACTGGCTCACGCTGGCCAGTTGGGACATCCCGGCGGTGGCTGCGCTCGGCACGCAGGGCTTGGACAAGGTCGCGGCTGCGCTTCGAGGACAGCCCCGCATCTTCCTCGCCTTCGACTCGGATGACGCGGGGCAGACAGCAGCCGTTCGACTGCGCGAACTGCTCGGCGAGCATCGCTCGCGGGTCGTCGAGTTGCCTGACGCCTGCCCCGTGCTTGGACACGGGAGCATCAACGACGTTGCCGACCTGGCGACTCGCCCAGACGGTCGCGCCGTCTTCCTCGATTTGCTGAAACGAACCGCTCGCGTTCGCTGACGCAACCACCCACCCAGCCCCAATCAACGAACGGAGGGTCTCTGGACCCATGCCTGATCGTGCCCGTGGCACGACATCCACCCACACCACCACAGCTCAACGAAGGAGCAACAACGCCATGAAGAATGGCACCCACATCCACACGAACGGCAACGGCAACCACAGCAACGGGACGCGCCCGTCGAACGGCGCGGCGCCCACCACCATCAACACCAATGACCTGCACTGGGACGCGCTGTCGCCCAACGTCAACGACGCGCTGAGGCAGCCGCTCGACCCCGCGCTGGTCTCGGAGCGCAAGGGTCGCGGCGGGCGGCGATTCTCGTACATCGAGGGCCACACGGCGATCGACCAGGCCAATCAGGTCTTCGGCTACGGCGGCTGGGGCTACGAGCTCGTCGGCGAGGTGACGCTGCGCGAGTTCAAGTCGGGCGCGGCCTACTCGGCCATCGTGCGAGTGACCGTCCCGGGTGCGCCATCGCGGACCGATGTCGGCTTCCAACCTGTCAGCGACGACTCGGCGGAAGGTCACGAGACGGCCTACAAGGGAGCCGTCACCGACGCGCTCAAGCGCGCCTTGCGCAGCTTCGGCGACCGCTTCGGCAACGGACTCTACGGCGACCCGCCGACCTCGACGGGTCACGAACGACGGCATCGACAGCCTCGTCAGCCTCGATCTGAGCAACGGCCTGCACCAGCATCAGCCTCTCGCTCGTCGCGCTCGAACGGAACGCGTCCTCGCTCGAACGACTCAGACGCTCGCAACCTGCGCACGCAACTGATCGATCTGAGCGCCAAGCAGGGCTTCACCGAGGAGCAGGTGCGAGCCGCCGTCTTGCGGAAGACGGGCCGCGACCTCGACGAGCTCGGCGTTGACGAACTGACGCCGCTGATCGCCTCGGCCGCCGACAAGTTGCAGCAGCGACAGGGCTAGCGCGCGTCGTTTCCGCTGCGAAACACCCACCCAAGCGGGGCTGCCTTCCAAGCGATGGCGCCTGTCCCCGACTCGATCGGGGAGCCCCGCTTCTCTCTCTCGGACAGAAAGGAGCCGACATGTCCGACACCAACACCAGCCCCTACAACCGACCGATGGCCAAGTTCGCCGGCGACGGCAAGCTCGAGGTCCGAGCCTCGGCGTTGGGACGCTGCCGACGAGCCTTGTGGTACTCGGCGACCGAACAGCCAGTCACGAACCCAACATCACCCGAGTCGCTGACGATCATGGAGTCCGGCAACGCGCTGGAGCCGGTCGTCGTTCGCGCGATGCAGCGAGCCGGCTGGGCGATTCAGCCTGTGAACCGCGACGCGCCTACCAGCGTCTCGGTCGAGCTGGGCGATGACCTCATCGTGAGCGGTCACCCCGACGCAACGGGCTTCCTGCCGGCCACCAGCGTGTCAGCAATCGACAGCTTCCTCTTCGATGATTCGCCGCCAGACGAAGGCGGCGAACTCGTCATCGAGGTCAAGACGCGCGGCCCCGAGGCGTTCAAACGTTGGCAGACGGTCGGCGCAGAGCGCAGTCATCCTGACTCGGTCGCGCAAGCGGCCTGCTACTCGCTCGGTCTCTTCGGCGAGCACCGCGACGTGGTCATCGCCACGCTCGACACTGGTTCTCGGCGGTGGGACTACGAGGTAATCCCGGCTGAACCAGTCGAGGTGGCCTGGAGTCGCGCTGGCGCACGGCTCAGCGAGCTCACCGACCACTTCGATGCCAACGGTCCCGATCCGCAGGTCCTACCCGAGCGCGACTTCGAGGCGACGGACTGGCAGTGCCGCAGCTGTCCTTACCTGGACACGTGCCAGCCGCCTGTCCAAGAGGCGCCTCCGGCAGAGGCATCCGCCGACGCACCGGCCGAACCCGTCTCCGACGAGGAGGCGCAAGCCGCGCTGTGGCATTACGAGGAGATCGCGGAGCTGGTCAAGTCGCTCAATGCCGACAAGCGCGAGTCGCTTGAGACGCTCGAACGCTGGCTCGCGCCGCAAGGTGCGACGAAGGCACAGCTCGACGGTCGTGACAAGACGCGCACGGTCGGGATGGTAACCAGCAAGCGCTACAAGGTCGAACACAAGCGGCTCAACGCGCTGCTCGACCCAGAGCAACGAGCCGAAATCGTCACCGAATCGCGCTCGGAATACCTCCGAGTGAGCTAATCGCAACCCTGACCGGGATGCAAAGCGAGGCCGCGTTCCCAATCAGGGACGCGGCCTCTTTCCGTTCCCAAACAGTCGAGGGACGTTACCTCGTCGCAACACGCTCTGGAAGGAGCACACACGATGGCACGCACCATCAACCACGTCACGCTGCTGGGCCGAGTCGGGGCCGACCCCGAACTGCGCAGGACCAAGTCCCGAACGGCGGTCGTCCAGCTGCGGCTGGCCACCGACCGGTACTCCAAGTCGAACGAGACCACCGAGACCGACTGGCACTCGGTCGTCGTCTGGGGCAAAACGGCTGAGGCGGTGGCTCGCTACGTCGCCAAGGGCGACCGCGTCCACGTCACGGGTCGGCTGCAGCAGCACAGTTGGCAGACCGACTCGGGCGAGCGGCGCTCGCGCACCGAGATCCACGCGAACGAGGTCATCTTCCTCGACTCACGCAGCGACCGCAGCTCCCACGACGACCGTGAGGACGGCGGTGACTCGCCCTTCTAACGGACTCGCACACCAATCCGTCCGTCACAGACGGGCACCAACGAGGCCGCGTTTCCAACCAGGGACGCGGCCTCTTCTCGTTTCCAAACAGTCGAGGGACGTTCCCTCGTCGAAACACGCTCTCTGAAAGGAGCACACACGATGGCACGCACCATCAACCACGTCACGCTGCTGGGCCGAGTCGGGACCGACCCCGAACTGCGCAGCACCAAATCCGGGACGGCGGTCGTCCAGCTCAGGCTGGCCACCGACCGCTACTCCAAGTCGAACGAGACCATCGAGACCGACTGGCTCTCGGTTGTTGTCTGGGGCAAAACCGCCGAGGCCGTGGCTCGCTTCGTCGCCAAGGGCGACCGCGTCCACGTCACCGGTCGACTGCAGCAGCACAGCTGGCAGACCGACTCCGGCGAACGCCGCAGCAAGGTCGAGGTCCACGCGAACGAGGTCATCTTCCTCGACTCGCGCAACGACCGTGAGGAAGGCGGTGACTCCCCCTTCTAACGGACTTCCACCACCAACCAGTCCGTCATTGACGGACACCTAAGAGGCCGCGTCTCCAACTGGGGACGCGGCCTCTTTCCGTTCCCACACCTGAAAGGAACTCTCGGATGACGACCAACCAACCGCAACTGTTCGCTTCGGCGAACGATGACCACGACCGGCCTCGCCTGGTTGACAGCGAGCGGCAAGAGCTGCTCACCGCGTTGCGCCAGAACGTTTCGCTGCTCAACGAACTCGCGATTCGTTACGAGGTCGAGACTCGGCCCGAACGCTCGCCTGACCGTGAACAAATCTCGACGTCAAAGCAGGTCTTCGACCTGCTCCGCGCGGAGATGTCGCCGCTGGCACAAGAACAGGTGCGGGTGCTGCTGCTCGACCGGCAACTGCGGATCGTCGGTCAGCGCACGATCTATCAAGGCAACGCCTACTCGGCCTTGGTACGGGCTGCCGAGGTCTTCAAACCAGCGATCGTCGAGTCGGCGCCCAGCCTGATTGTGGTCCACAACCACCCGTCGGGTGACGCCACGCCGAGCCAGAACGACATCGATCTGACCAAGGATTTGGTCGAGGTCGGCAAGCTGCTCGGCGTCGAACTGCTCGACCACATCGTCATCGGCGACGGGACCTTCGCTTCGATCAAGAACGGAGGCTTCCTCGACTGACTCCGTTCGCAACCCCACACACCAAGTTCACTGGAAAGGACGAGCACCATGCTCGATACCAACCTGGCGTTGGCTGAACCTGACGCCGCATCCCCCGCATCAAGTGCGGGGCAGGCTACCCAGCTCTACACCATCTCGGCCGGCGGATTCTCGGCCACGGTCGACGCGTTCGCCCGCGATGAGCGAACGGAGGGACTCTGGTTCCTCTCGATGCTCGGTTCGCAGACCGCGGTCAAGGCGATCTGGGCAGCGCTGCTCAAGCAACCGCCCGAGGCGGCGTTCCTGATTCGCGGCGCTGACGGGCTACCGCACTCGGGCGGCTATCAGCGCTGCATCATCCCCGAGGAGACGATCGGCACCTGGACGACCAAGATTGCTCGGCTGCCGTCATCAGGCGGCTGGCAGGCGATGGTCTACACGAAGCTCGCCGAGTTCCGCTTCGAGCGCGAAGAGTTTCTGCTTCTCGCGCCCGATGAGGAGGCCGCGCCCGCGCTGCATCGCAGGTTCCTTGACCGACGCTCGGACCTGCCGTTGCCGCCCGACTGGGCCGATTGGCTCTGGCAGACCGGTTTGCGACACGAAACGATCGTGCCGCTGCAGTCAGTCGGCGTCGCGGCCTACAAGTGCGCGCCTAATCACGACCTGCTCCGCGAGGAGCTGTCGCAAGCCGTCGCCTTCGGGCGACTTTCCCTTCCCGAACACACCGAGTCCGCATACACGAACGGAGCATCCCGATGAGACTCGCTGCCCAAGCCAAGGGCGGGTTCTACCCGACCCCGATTCGCGTGATCGAGCTGATCCTCCAGCTGATCGCGCCCCAACGCGCCAGCCTCGGACGAGGTTCGACACCGCAAACGCTGCGGCTGCTCGACCCCTGCTGCGGCGCCGGCGAAGCCTTGAGCTTCGTCGCCCGCGAACTTGAGCGCCGCACCCGCATCGACATCGAGACCTTCGGCGTCGAGCTCCATCAAGAACGGTCGTCATCTGCTGAGCAAACGCTCGACCACACGCTGGCGGCGGACATCTTCCGCTGCTCCATCGCCAACCGCGCCTTCAGTCTGCTTTGGCTGAACCCACCCTACGACCACGACGCCGAGGACAAGCGCACCGAGCACGCGTTCCTAACGCAATGCTCGCGCAACCTCGCACCGGACGGTCTCTTGGTCTTCATCGTTCCGCGTAAGCGGCTGCGGGTCTCGGCCAGTTACCTGGCGTCGAACTACTCGCGGCTCAGTTGCTGGGCCTTCCCAGAGCCAGAATGTGAGGCGTTCGACCAGGTCGTCGTGATCGGCGAAGGCAAACACGACACGTTCCCGGATGCCTACGCCGAGGGGCAGATCGCTCGTTGGGCTGACGGCGATCTGGAGACATTGGACGATGCACGCTACTCACAGTATCGACTCGAGGCGGAGCCATCAGGCGACGTGCTATTCACGACTCGAACGATTGACCCGGTCACGGCTGCCGCTGAGGCTCGACGCTCGGGCCTCTGGCAGAGTCCGCAGGTCACCGATGCGCTCTGGCCCCGGGAGGACGTTCGCACTCGACCGCTGATGCCGCTCCGCCGCGGCCATCTGGCGATGCTGGTCGCGGCCGGCTTCCTCGACAACCTCGAGCTGGAGTCAGGCGATAGCCGCATTCTGGTCAAGGGTCGGACGGCCAAGGAGATGATCCTGGTCGACGAGACGCCTGAGAAGGAGGTCTACCGCGAGCGGATGCGCACCACGGTCGTCGCGCTCGACCTGCAGACCGGCGAGATCACTGACATCGACGCCCGACCACCCAGCCCGCTCTTCTCTACAGGCGAGAGGTGAGCCGTTCACTACCTCGAAGCCCCGTCGTTCTCTCTGGACGACGGGGCTTCTGCACGTCTCTCGCCACCAATCAGTCTACAGAAAGGACACCCGCCATGAGCCCCCTTGAGACCAGAGCCGAGTCTCGGTCCGACCAGTTGGTCGAACTGAACGACTTGGAACACCGCATCTACGAGCAACTGCTGGTCCGCGCACTGCACGACATCCGCGAGTCGTTGGATGAGCGGATCAGCCGCGACCAGCTTGAGCGGGTGCTGCTGAGCAGCGAGGCGCATCCCTACGAGGTGCTCGAAGCGATTCAGCACTTGGCGCTGATCGTTCTTGCTGACAAACCGTGCCCGCGCTGCGCCGATTTCGACTGCGAAGAGGATCACCGATCCCCGGCTGTAATCGACACCTCAGCCAGCAATGAAGGAGGCAACGTCCTCTAACCAACACCCAGCCAGCTCACTCTTACAGGTGAGCCGTTCTCAACCTCGAAGCCCCGTCGTTCTCTCTGGACGACGGGGCTTCTGCACGTTTGTCACCACCACACAGTCCACAGAAAGGACACCCACCATGAACCTCGGCGAGTTCATCGACACCTACCGCGACGCCATCACCGAGCGTGTGATTGCGTCCTACCCACCGACCTACAGCCCCGCGACCGACTCGCGCCCGATGCCGCGACTGTTGCGCTTGCCCTTGGGCGCGCAGGAGGACGCGATTCGTGGCGCGGCGCTCTCGCTCCACTCGCAGCGCGGCACCACCGTCGTCGGCGAAATGGGCACGGGCAAGACGTTCATCGGCACGGCGGCCGCACACCTGGCAGGCTTTCGCCGCGTACTCGTGCTCTGCCCGCCGCACCTCACTCGCAAGTGGAAGCGCGAGATCGAAGAGACGATTCCCACGGCTCGCGCCGTGATCGTTTCGTCGATCACCGACCTCGAACAGCTCCAGCGACTCTCAACGGTCGGACCGCTCTACGCGGTCATGTCTCGCGAGCGAGCCAAGCTCTCCTATCGCTGGCGACCGTCCACGATCGAGCGCCTCGCCGTTTCCGATGGCAAAGTCGCTCGCGACCGCGAGACCGGCGAGCCGATTCGCGTCCCGTGTTGCCCCGACTGCTTCGCGCAGGCCGTCGACCGACACGGGGTGCCCCTTGCGGAGACGGCGCTCAAGCGACGCAAGCTGCGATGCGCGGAGTGCGGCGCGGCGCTTTGGCAGGCCGACCCGACGGGGCCGAAGCGATTCCCGCTCGCGGACTACGTCAAGCTGCGGATGCAGGGCTTCTTCGACCTGCTCATCGCAGACGAGGTGCATGAGTACAAAGGTCGCGGCTCTGCTCAGGGCATCGCGGCCGGCATCCTGGCCGACGTCTGCGGCAAGTCGCTCTCGTTGTCGGGCACGCTGATGGGCGGCTACTCGTCCACGCTCTTCCACTTGCTCTACCGGTTTTCGCCCGAGATTCGTTCCGAGTTTGGGCGAACCGAGGAGTCGCGCTGGATTCAGCGCTACGGCTTCTTGGAGCAGTCCATCGGAAAATCGGATGACGACGATGCCGCTGACGGTCGGTCAAGCAAGCGGCGCAGCTACCGCAAGGTCGTGCGCGAGCGGCCAGGTCTCGCGCCCTCGGCGCTGTTCCACCTAATCGGCAACACGGTCTTCCTGCGGCTCGCGGACGTCGCATCCGGACTCCCGAGCTACGAGGAGCAGGTGATGCTGTCATCGCTCGACTCCGAGCCGGACCCGAAGGCCAAGATGCTGGATGGCACGCCCTACTCGCAACGTTCGGCCTACGCCGACCTCGAAGCGACGATGCGAGCGGCGCTCAGGTCGGCCTTGTCGCAGGGTTCCAAACGCCTGCTCGCGGCCTACTTGCAATCGCTGCTGGCCTATCCCGACGGCTGCACGCGCGGCGAGACCGTCTTCGAGCCGGAGTCGGAGGACTTGCTCGTCCAATTGCCGCCGCTGACGGAAGACAAGCTCTACCCCAAGGAGCAGGCCCTCATCGACCTCGTCGCACAAGAGCGGATGGCGGGACGACGAGTCCTCGTCTATGTGACGCACACCGGCACGCGCGACATCACTGGTCGGATGCAGGCGTTCTTGACCAAGCACGGCTTCCGTTCGGCAGTGATGAAAGCCGACGCCGTCGCGCCCGACAAGCGCGAGGCCTGGGTCGCCAAGCGAGTCGAAGAGGGCATCGATGTGCTGATCTGCCATCCCCGGCTGGTCCAGACCGGTCTCGACTTGATCGACTTCCCCACCATCTGCTGGTTTGAGACCGACTACTCGGTCTACACGATGCGGCAGGCGTCACGTCGGTCCTGGCGGATTGGTCAGACACGCCCCGTCCAGGTCGTTTTCATGGCCTATCGGAACACGCTCCAGGCCGACGCGCTCAAGTTGGTGGCGCAGAAGCTGCAGTCGTCGCTGGCAGTCGAGGGCGAACTACCCGACGACGGCCTGGCCGCCTACGGCGATGACGGCGACGACCTCATGCTGGCCCTGGCCCGCAAGCTCGTCGCAGGCGAAGAAGATTCCGACGCCGAGGCGGTCGAAGACATCTTCGCCCAAGCGCAACAGGTCGCTGCCGATGCCGAGTCACTCTTGGTCGATGACTCCTGGAGACCTGTCGAGGTTGAGCCGACGCCAGAGGCACCAACGATCATCGATTTGCCGGAGGTCGAAGTCGAGCCATCGGTGGCGGTAATCCCATGTGGCCACCACACGGGAGCCGCGCCTCAGCAGCAAGATCTGTTCTCGTGGGCTGAGTTCCTCTCGGACGAGCAGAAGCCGACCAAGCGCCGCCGTCAGACGCAGGCACAGACCTCGGCGTCGCTCTTCGAGTGGGCGCTCGAACGCGAACAGCAAGCTGGCCTTGCCGCTGCCGGCGGGTAGCGGAATGGGGAGGTCGTCGCAATTGCGACGGCCTCCCCTGCGTCCATGTGTGACCATCTTTTTTCGTGCCCGCCAGAATCAGCCCGCCTCGATGCAGTCGAGGGCGACTCGGACTGGCTTCCAGCCGAACCACTTGGACTCTCGGACTCTGGCCTCGGCGGCGGTGAATGGGGTCAGGTTGGCGTCCGACAGGTCGCCGCTAATTCTTGACGTAGCCAGGGCGCGGTGTTTGTTGATGTTGTAGTAGTGGCGCACCTTGTTGAGTATTGCGTCCGAGACGCAATCAGGCGGCGGTGTGTCGATTGCCGGCTCCGACTCAGCCTGCGCATCCTGTCCGACTGGCCCGATGTCGAGCGTCGCTGTGCTCGCGAGATTGCTTAACTGTTGGGTGTCGCCGTTCTTATCGACGTACTCGGGGATGACTGTAACTGTTAGTGTCATCGGCTCAGATGCGTCATGCTGGATGGTCGCGGATGTACTCGTCACGCTAATCACAGTGCCGGCGATTGCGCTCAGCCAACCGCTGCTCTCGGATGATCAGGACACTTCGTACTACGTGAGGTGGTCCACCGCGTCCCACATCACCGAGACGCTGGTGCCGTCCATCGCCGGATCGGTGCCGAGCACGGCCATGGGGTCGAAGGTGTTCTGTGGGTCTCGGATTAGCGGCCTAGGGATGGTGACGGTCGGCTTGCCGGAGCGGTACGAGATCGCCGTCCGGGCGTTGAGCTCCACGGTGCGGGTGGCGCCGTCGTACCAGGCCACCGCACCGCGTGGCCGTTGTCGTACACCAGCGCTAGAGGGCCTGGCTGGCCGTCCAAGTGTTGGCGCATCACCACGCCCGCTGGACAACACAAATCGGGCTAGGCGAGCCGTTCATGACCACCAAGACCCTCAGGAGGCCCTCCCCGGACGCACCACCCACAAGGCACGCAGCCACACGCGCATCTTCCCCAGGCCTGGGGCCCCGGAGCTACCAGTTCGGCAGCGCCCTTTTTCTTGCCAATAGTTGGCCGGCGGCTTAGTATTGCGCCCGTGGCATGAAGCTTCCTTGACCGGGGAGGAAGTGCGGCGCGAACATTGTCCGCCACCGCGCTGAATGGCCGAAGGAGGACCGATGAGCCTGATTAGAGCATGGCGAGCAGCGATAAGAGGGCGTAGGACAAATTCCGTCAAAAGCCCGCTTCACCCCCCCCCCCCCCGCGCGCTCGATGAACGCTCCTGGCGTTAAGCAATCCGGGCTTGCTATCCCCCTTGCAACCTCTGCGTTGGCGATCGTCATCGCAGCCTTCCTCGCAATAGTGCTGGCAAGGGGGATCGCCGCACCGATCCACGCAAGCTCCGGCGATGACTACACAGCAGACAAGACCACCACCGGCGCAGTCCCGGTGGGAGGCTCCGCAACCGGCGAAATCGAAACTGAGCAGGATGTGGACTGGTTCGCGGTTACGCTGGAGGCCGGCAAGACGTATCACTTCACCGCTTGGGGTAACGAGCAAGACTATTACGCTGACACTCTGGACAGACCGAAGATTGCCGGCTTGTATGACTCCAGCGGCGCTGAAATCACTGGTGTCCGTAGAGTCTATGAAGGGCGTACCGGCAGGTCGCCTCGGAAATGGTACCGGGCCAACACCAATGGCACACATTATCTTGCCGTCACCGGCGATAAGTTAGACGGTGGATTCTCGACGGGCACGTACACCCTTGTCGTGGCGGAATCCCCGGCCGACGACTGTGTAGCCGGCGTCACCACCACCTGCCTGGTGTCGGTGGGTGGCTCGATCACCGGCGACATTCAGTGGACCTACAACAATGACAGCTCGAACGATATCGAGGATGAAGACTGGATACGCGCCAACTTGATCGCAGGCAACACGTACCATTTCGCCCTGGAGGGGGCCGAAGCTGGCAAGGGCACCCTGCAAGAGCATACCCTGCACAAGTATCTCTACTACGTGAACGACGAGGGGGAAGTCGCTGCAATCCGCGGATCCGGAGACGGATCTAAGACACGGATGAAAGTCAACCGCAGCGGCGCTTACTACGTTGCGGTGGAGGGTGACGGCGAGAAGGACGAACGCACCGGCACGTATACCCTTACCTTGGCTGAAATCAGCGGAATCACGGACGACTTTGCCGCCGACACAACCACCACGGGAACCGTCACCGTCAGCGACTCCGTTAGTGATAGAACATTCACTCGTCAGGGAACCGCCGGCAACATCGAGGTTAGTGGGGATGTCGATTGGCTCGCGGTACAACTGGAGGCGGGCAAGAATTACCTGGTGATCCAATCAGGAAACCCGTCAAACTACCTCTACTCAGGTCAGGTCTCTTCTGCCAACCTTCAGGGCATATACGACTCCTCCGGCGTCCGCGTAGCAAATCCCGCCGACTACGACCCTTACGATTCTCTGATTACGTTCCAGGCCAGCAGTAGCGGAACCTACTACATCGCTGCCGGCGCCCGCACCGGCGGCGAAGGTTCCTACCGGGTGACCGTTGCCCGGCTACCCGATGACGATTATTCCGCTGACACCGGCACCAGCGGCTCCCTGGCTGTGGACGGGACGGCCACTGGAACCATTGGAACGTTCAGCGACGTGGACTGGTTCGCGGTCACTCTCACCGCCGGCAAGACCTATGTGTTCGCGATGATACCTGAAACCACGCAGCACTCCCTGCTGGGCCACGAATATAGCAGCAACGTCGTGCTGGGCGCGTTGTATGACTCCTCCGGCAGTCAGGTGGCGTCGGCCTCCGCAAATGGACAGTATCGCCTGGCGTACAGCCCCGCCAGCAGCGGAACCTATTACATGGCCGTGCAGAACGACGAGCGAGCCTATTACAAGAAGTTGGGACCTTACACCGTGAGCCTGAAGTCGTCCACTGTCCAGGACGACTACCCGGCCGACGCGACCACCTCCGCCACGGCGGTCCCCGGCAGCGCAGTTGCCAGCAGCGTGGACTGGGAGGACTTCGAAGATGACTACGAGGATGGTCTATTGGACCCCGGCACTCCGGCGACCGGCAACGTGGACTGGCTCCAGGACCGTGACTGGATTGCGGTCCCGCTGCAGGCCGGCAACGCTTACCGCTTCACCCTCAGCAGCGCCGCCGTTGGCAAGGGAACGCTGGACATTCCTCAAATCTTCGGATTGTATAACAGCGACGGAACGCTCATCCGCAAACGCCTAAACCATCACTTCGGGTACTATAGCAGCGACGGAACGCCCCTCCGCAAACGCCTATACCCTTACATGTATCACCGGCCCACCGAAAGCGGCACGTACTACGTCGAAGTAACCGGGGGACCGCTAGATACTGATTGGCGCAAGAGTGTTGGCGGCTATCGACTAACCGTGCATACCAAAGCGCTGGATACCCCGAAAATCAGCATTAGTGGCGGGTCGAGCATCACCGAGGGCGACAACGCCAGGTTCAAGTTGACATCCAGCGCCCCATTTGAAAAAACACTTGGGAATCCCTTGGCCGTCAACGTGATCGTCTCTCAGAGTGGCGACTACGGCGTTTCTGCCGGAACGCGGCGGGTCACAATTCACGATCATGACGGTATCGGTATCCTGTCGGTGGCCACCACCAACGACAGCGTTGCAGAGGCCAACGGGTCGGTGAAGGTGACCCTCGCCCCGGGTCCGGGCTACACCATCAGCCGAAACTCGGCCACGGTCAGCGTGGCGGATAACGACAGTGTATCCAACACGCCGGAGGTGTCCGTTACCGCCGGTAGCGACGTAACCGAGGGCAGCGACGGTACCTTCACCCTCACCGCCAGTCCCAAGCCAACGGCGACGCTAACCGTCAATGTGACCGTGTCCCAGTCCGGCGACTTCGGCTCCGCCACCGGCGCGCAGACGGTAACCATCCCGACCACCGGTACATACACCTTGACCGTGTCCACTATTGGCGACAGCAACGACGAAGCCGATGGTTCGGTGACCGTCACGGTGGACACCGGCACGGGTTATACGGTGTCCACGTCCAGCAGCGCTGCTAACGTGGCCGTCATTGACGATGACGACCTGCCGCTGAAGCAGCAGCAGGAACAAGCCTGCAGCCTGCCCGACGACGCCGTCACTGTCTCCGAGATCACGACCTGGCGCGACGCCCTGAACAATGATGCTGGGATCAAACGGTTCAACCGTGTGCTGGCAACGCTCGGCGTCGAGACCGGCGAGAACCCCATGGTAGCCGACCAAGCCCAACAGGTCGCAGACTGGCTTGGTAACACGCGTTGGGATCGCATTGCTCGCACGCTCGCGGCCATGGAGCTATCCCAATGCGACACGTCGTCCACCGAGCCCGAAATCAGCATCGCCGCCGGCGCCGACATCACCGAGGGCGGAGACGCCACGTTCACCGTCACCGCGACTCCGAATCCGTCGGCGGACCTTAATGTGACCGTCGAAGTGTCGCAAAGCGGCGACTACGCCTCAACCGGCTCGCAGACAGTCACCATCCCAACGACAGGAACCCAAACGCTGACCATCACCACGACGGACGACGCAAACGATGAAGCAGACGGTTCCGTCACGGCGACGATCAGTACCGGTACCGACTACACGGTTTCGTCATCCGCCAGCGCTGCCACCGTCTCCGTCTCGGACGACGACGTACCAGAGATCAGTATCGCGGCCGGCGCCGCCATCACCGAGGGCGGCAACGCCACCTTCACTATCACTGCAACACCAACGCCTTCGGCCGACCTCAATGTCACAGTCGAAGTGTCGCAAAGCGGCGAATACGCCTCAACCGGCGCGCAGACAGTCACCATCCCAAACACGGGAAGCCAAACGCTGACCGTTGGCACAACGGACGATGCAAACGACGAAGCAGACGGCTCCGTCACGGCGACGATTAGTACCGGTACCGGTTACACCGTCTCGTCATCCGCCAGCGCCGCCACCGTCGCGGTGTCGGACGACGACGCGCCAACCCTGCCCGAGATCAGCATCGCCGCGGACGGCGACGTGACCGAGGGCTCAGATGCTAGCTACACGCTGACAGCGACTCCCAAGCCCGCAGCCGATCTCGATGTCACGGTCGAAGTGACCCAAAGCGGAGATTTTGTCACCATCGGCTCACAGACGGTCACGATAATTACAACTGGTACGGCCACGTTCACGGTGCCCACGACAAACGACAACACAAGCGAGGCAGACGGTTCTGTTACCGCGACGATCAGTGTTAGTACCGACTACACAGTGTCAACCAATGCCGCCTCAGCGACGGTGGTGGTATCGGATGATGACGGAAGACAGCTCGCTTCGCAGGCAACCATTGATTCATGTGTCTCGGATAGTGTGCTAACGACCGTGCGTCGGTACTACGATGCCAACAAAGACCGTGTGCCGAACTATGGCCGAAACTGGAAGCGTGTACTGATCACCTTCCGCGACGTCGAGGACTCGCAGTTGACCCCCTTCACTGCAGCAGAGGCGCTCGCGGGTGAGCAACAGTGGTTCGGCTGGAAGCCGGTTCGGGAAGCATTGGAGTGTATTGAAGAAGCAACACCTCCGCCATCGCCACCGCCCGATCCTGAGATCAGTATCTCAGCGGACGCCGCTGTCGCCGAGGGTGCCGACGCCACCTTCACCGTCACGGCGAGCCCGACTCCTACCACCGCGCTCACCGTCAATCTGACGGTCTCGCAAAGCGGCAACTTTGCAGTGACCACCGGTGCAGACACCGTGACGATTCCAACCACAGGCAGTGCGACGTTCACGGTAAGTACAACCAACGACAGCACGGATGAACCTGACGGTTCCGTCACGGCCACCCTTTCCACGGGAACGGGTTACACAGTGTCAGGGACCGGCAACGCTGCGACGGTGTCCGTGTCGGACGACGACGACGCGCCGCTGGCAACGCCTGTCATTAGTATTGCTGCAGGTAGTGGAGTCACCGAGGGTAGCGACGCAACATTCACTGTGACAGCGAGTCCCGCTCCTACCACCGCTCTCACCATTAGTGTGAACATCTCCCAGAGCGGTAGCTACGTGACAACCGGATCGCGTTCCGTCACCATCCCAACCTCAGGCACGAAGACGTTCGCGGTGACAACGACGGACGACAGCGACGACGAGGCCGATGGCTCCGTCACTGCGACCATTAGTAGTGGGACAGGATACACAGTATCGTCATCGGCCAGTATAGCGACGGTGGCGGTGTCGGATGACGATGATGCACAGCTTGCGTTGCAGGCGACGATCGATTCATGTGTCTCGAACAGTTTGCTAGCGACCGTGCGTCGGTACTACGATGCCAACAAAGACCGCGCACCGAGTTATGGGCGCAATTGGAAGCGTGTACTGATCACGTTCGGCGACGTCCAGGACTCGCAGCTGACCTCGTTCACAGCAGCAGAGGCGCTCGCGGGTGAGCAGGTGTGGTTCGGTTGGAAGCCGGTTCGGGAAGCGTTGGAGTGCATTGAAGCTGCAATAGCTCCGCCACCACCTCCACCTCCGCCACCGTCCGATCCTGAGATCAGCATCTCAGCGGGCACCGCTGTCACCGAGGGCAGCGCCGCCACGTTCACTGTCACGGCGAGCCCCGCACCTACCAACGCGCTCACCGTCAACCTGACCGTCTCGCAGAGCGGCAACTTCGGAGCGGCCACTGGCACCGACACTGTGATCATCCCAACCACAGGCAGCGCCACATTCACGGTCAGCACCACCAACGACAGCACCGACGAACCCGACGGCTCCGTCACTGCAACCTTGTCCACTGGCAGCGGTTACACCGTCTCGGGATCGAATAATGCTGCAACAGTGGCGGTGTCGGACGACGACGATCCGCCGCCGGCGACGCCTGTTATTGGTATTGCCGCAGGCAGTGAAGTCACTGAGGGTGCCGACGCCACGTTCACTGTGACGGCGAACCCCGCTCCTACCACTGCGCTCACCGTCAATCTGACCGTCTCGCAGAGCGGTAACTTCGGAGCGACCACCGGCACGGACAACGTGACGATCCCAACCACAGGCAGTGCCACATTCACAGTCAGCACCACGAACGACAACACCGACGAACCTGACGGCTCAGTCACCGCGACCTTGTCCACTGGTGCCGGTTACACCGTCTCGGGATTGAACAGCGCTGCGACGGTCGCCGTCTCAGACGATGACGATCCGCCGGCGGTGACACCGACCATCAGCATTGCCGCGGGTTCAAGTATCACCGAGGGTGCCAATGCCAGGTTTACGGTGACCGCCAGCCCCACGCCGACCTCGGAGCTGACTGTCAACGTGACAATCTCGCAGAGTGGTAGCTTCGGTGCGACAACTGGCTCTCGGACGATTACCATTCCGACTTCTGGCAGCTTCACGTTCACCGTGAGTACCACCAACGACAATACCGATGAACCCAACGGGTCGGTCAGCGCGACTCTGACAACAGGCACCGGCTATACCGTGTCCACCAATAGTAGTAATGCGACGGTTGCGGTATCAGACAACGATCCCGCCCCCTCGGGTCGGCCGACCGTGACTGTGAGCGATGCCTCTGCTAGTGAAGGCCACGGACACTTGACCTTCACCATCAAGCTCTCGCATGCGAATCCTAAAGCTATCAAGTTCCGTTACGGCGGGTTTGGCAGGACCGCGTCAGTGGGCCCAGACTTTAGGCTGGAGTACAAAGAGTTCACGTTGAATGCTGGCGATACTACCCTAGATGTTGATGTGCCCATCATCGACGACAGTGTGGATGAGAACGACGAGACGCTCACCATCTACGTGTACGCCACAAGCGGGATTACGATTCCCGGCTACTTCATCTACGCCGACGGTACAATCATCGACGACGATTCCTAGTTGCTAGCCTATCGGGGCTTGCGTCTCCTACTAGTGTCCTGAGTCGGGAATACGGTTGAGATATCCGGCGAGGTTGTTGAGGATCTGGTCAGCGGTCTTGTGCCAGACGAACGGACGCGGATTCTCTTTCCATTCGTCGACCCAGCGCTCGACGGCGGCGGTCAGGTCGGCCACGCTGCGGTGGGCGCCGCGCCGTAGCCATTTCGTGGTTAGTTCCGCGAACCAACGCTCGGCCAGGTTCATCCAGGAGCTGTAGATGGGGGTGAAGTGGAACGTGAAGCGGGGATGGCGCTGGAGCCAGGGCTGGATCTCGGCGGTGCGGTGCGTGGCCACGTTGTCCAAGACGACATGCACCGCGAGCTCGTCGGGCACTTGCTCGTCGATCAAGTCTAGGAAGCGCCGGAACTCGCGGGCGCGGTGTCGCGGAGTCAGGTCGGCGATCACGTGGCTCGAAGCGACCCCGCATCAAGTGCGGGGCAAGTTGTTGAGCGCGGCGTAGAGGTTGGTGGCCCCGTGTCGCACGTAACCGTGGGGCTGGCGGCGCGGCACGCCGGGCAGCATGGGCCGCGTTGGCGCGGTGCGGTCGAGTGCCTGGATCTGGGTCTTCTCGTCCACGCAGAGCACGACGGCCGCCTCGGGCGGGTTTCAGGTACAGGCCAGCCATGTCGCGCACCTTGTCGATGAACTGCGGTTGGGTGAGAGCCGGAACTGCTCGACCAGGTGCGGCTTGAGCCCAAAGGCGCGACAGATCCTGGAGACTGCGGTCTTCAACATGCCCATCTCGGCGGCCATCGAGCGGGTCGACCAGTGGGTCGCGTTGCGCGGTTGCGTTTCCAGCGACTTGACGATCACCGCTTCCACCTGCTCGTCGCTGATCGTGCGGGGCGCGCCAGGACGCGGTTCGTCGCTCAGACCATCGAGCCGCTGTGCAACGAAGCGCCGCCGCCACTTGCCGGCTGTGGCCGGATGGCAACCGAGCGTCGCGCCAATCTCACTATTCGCCTGCCCGTCCGCCGCCGCGAGTACGATCCGGCTACGCAGCGCCAGGGCCAGCGCCGTGCTCGGTCGTCGCGCCCATCGCTCCAGGGTTTCGCGTTCCTCCGCAGTCAGTACGACCGTCGCCGCCGGACGGCCCCGTTGGGTACACATGACACTCCACCGAGGGCCCCAGACAGCCAAACCAGCTCCATCAACACCATACCCCTTTGTTCATCGCTTTAGCGACTCAGGAAACTAGGTCTGGTCCATCGAGGCGGGGACCCAAGGCGAGGGCGACGCTCGCTGTTCGAGCATTATCTCTAGGTCCGGCGACAGTGCGATTGCGCGCCAGATCGCAAGGCCTTCATTCGCTGCCTACACCGCGTGGCCGACTACATCGCTCGCTGAGCGACCTACTGACCCCTGCCACCAGAACGCGCGTTTGCCAGCGACCTTCGAGAGTAGAATAGTGAAATGCCCACTCCAATGTCTGCTCTGGACCGGCAGACAATCCTCGATAGTGTCAAGGGCTTCAGATTACAGGTCGTGTGGACTGCCAGCTTACGGCTCGTCGTCTTGGGTGGGCACCAACTGTGTGCTTGGTGGGCCGAGGTTCTGGCACTTCTCGCACCCATCATGCTTCTGCCTGTTTTTGCTCTAGGTCCTGGGATTCCTGCTGTTCTGCGCTCGGAAGCGTCGCTCGGCACGATAGTGACTGTGCAAGGAACGGTGACCGGCCTCTCGCTCATCGCATTAGTTCTCGCAGTGGAGCTAGCCAGACGTCAGGAGGACCGCGACGACACGGTCTACGAAATCATGCTGCGATCCGCCTGGATTCGACCAACATTCGCCTTCGCCCTCGCCGCACTGCTCGCGACGTTGGCAGCATTGGTGCTTGTGGACTTCTCGGCAATCGCAGCAGAATCTCACAGTACCAACCTATTGCTCTTCTCCTCGCTACTGACAGGAGCTGTAACCGTTGCGATGCTTGTGACCGTCTTGCGAACTATCCACGTGCTGAGGCCATCCGGAGTGATAGAGTATCGCTTTCGAACGAATGACCGCGAACGGCAGCACAATCTGAAGGTGTTCTTGGCAAGAGCGCTGGATGAATTCGCAAATCTCGACCCCCTTGAGCAACTTTTCGTGCCGCATCGACCGTTAGGATTGACTGCGACAGAACGTCTGTTTGCTGAAGTGGATGATGCTCTCCAGAGTGGACATTCAGCGAGATTCAGTGGCGCACTACAAAGGCTGCGGCAACTCATCGCGAACTCCGCAGATGACATTGCATCGAGCCCGTTGGCTTTCAACCTCCTGGCACGCCACCGTTGGGATATTGGTTTCCTCTTGACGCACTAGGGGGACGCCTCGAAGAACTGTGGCGCGCAGCTTTTGCCCGTCAAGGCCACGAGTTTGCCCGGGAGATGTGGTCACTTCAGTATTGGCTGATTCAACAGGGAATCCAGCGGAAGTCAGGTGAGCTATTGGAAGTTGGCTTGCGTTCTGGGATGACTGGTTATCAAGTGGCCAAGGAATCGGGACGCTCACGTGGACACGCTCGCCACGAATGGATTAATCTGAAGGGGCCGGCCTGGTGGCGTCTTACCGGCACTGATGGCCGGGACCTAGATGCCAGTTCTGAGCTCTTCATCCGAAGACTGGTAGAGTACTTGCAAGAATATGGACATATGGTCCTTCGAGAAGATGACCAGGACTCATTTCGCGACCTCCTTGTTGAGTTTCGCCAAGCCTACTATGATGCCGCAAGGCATCAGTGGTTCTATCACCTACACTCGGTAGACGAGAATGCGCCGTTATCTATCTTCGAATACGCAGTGATGGCCTTGCTAGCCCTCGCCGGACATGCGATCACGCTAAAGGAACGAAGCATGCTGTCAGAGCTCGAACCATATTTGGAGCCGATCTTGGAAATGGTTGAGTCAGTCGCTGCAATAGAACGATATGTTCCGGCAGCCTATGACCACGAGACCCCAATACACAACCAGTGGAGTTGGTGGGAGCTAATCGGCGAAGATCGGGATGACTTTGTTAGAATAGAACCCGAACGTTATATCATGTCGCCTCTGCTGGTTAGTCTGTTGCGCAATGGAAGCTCTGGTCCGCTACCGTCACTGAAGGGCTTCGCGCAGCGAGTCTTCGATGCTTGGGAAGCGCACAAGGACGAGATTCTAGCAATTGGGGGCGTCACCCCCGCCCAGAGAGATGAGGTGATAGAGAAGTTTAGAACACTGCTACAAACATCGAGAACAGCAGAGGAACGGGAACGCGATGATTTCCATATGGCCTCACCACTTGACCAAAGTCGAGTCGAAGACTTTCTGACCCGTATGCGCGCGGATCGGGAGGACGATCGTGTCTTCCAATTCTATTTCGAACAAGCTGGCCGAGTGCAACAACTGACAGAAGCAGAGTGGGGGGACGAGGCTCGGCTTGCACACGGATGGCTGCTGCCTCGTGGATCGTTTGTTGATGACGTTTCTTATCTCCCCATTGAAAGTAAGGAGCTTGTGAGAGAGTTCGAGCTTGCGTTGGCTGTGCAACTGTCCGAGCTAGTATTAGCTTCTAGTCGTGTTCACTCCGTAGTTGAGATGGTAGTTGACGAAGTGTTGAGTGCGGTTGAAGCAGCGATGTTATCCCTTGGCGAGGGCCGACGGCTTATTGTGCTTGCGGGAGCTTGGCCGAATAACGTTACAGGCAGCTTCAGAATGCGCATGTACACTGATCCAGCATCTGGACTTTCACCCAGGAATGGTCGTAGCTCATTCGTGTTAGGAGCATTCAAAGGGCAGGACGTGCTACTCATGCACCATCAGGGGGAGCCTGTCGTGCTCGTGCTAGCACCTGGCAGGTGGGGTTGGCTTACGCGAGCGCCTAAGGAAGGTAATGACGTTCTTGTACAGCTGAAGGAAATCAACTCGAACGAAGCAGTGCGGATTGCAGGTGAAGAGCTGGCGGAAGAGGTGGACGAAGAGGAACGGGATGCGCGAATACGAGGGTTGCGTCTTCTTGTTCGTGTCCACGCTGAAGAACGAGCCAAGTTTGAGGTTGAGGATGCCGATGGAGCACGTGTTATCCAGATTGTTTCCGTTGACTATTGCGATGATGTTGTGCACTAGCGGGCTTGTGAAGGGGTTTGTTGGATGGGCGGGTCGCGGAAGTGTGGCCATTAGACTGTTCGACAGAAACGCTCTTGGCGAGGCGGGTACTTGTTCGGCCCACATGCCACTCGGTGCCGATCCGGCGGACAGTCTTCAGGCACCGGCAGCCTAAGCTAATCGAGATGAGGGAACGGGCTGTGTCGGGGAATTCAGTGAACTCGGATGAAAATCTAATCCATGAGGTGACGAGGCGAGACATCGTCGACATGCTCCTCCTACAGGATGTGCCGTTTCATGGTCGCCTTGACCTCATAGACTTCCTGAAACGTATCTGGCCGCTGGACGAGATGCCGTCATGGGACGGCAGATTCACTAAGGCAACACAAGACATCGCGACCCACATGGGCTTTGGTGATTGGGATGACTCGTACCTCCTGACTGTGCGGTTGGGTCTGTTGGGCGAACCAGATGATGTGTTCCTGCGCTTTGTTGAGATGGCGGTGCACCCTATGACCCAAACAGATGAGGCAGTGGCATCCGGGGCCGCGGCTGCGATCAGTCGGCACTTGCGTTCCGACGGCTATCAGCTTGTCGAAACAGATCGTATATCAGGAAGGCAGCTGTTCAAGGCTCAACCCACGACATTGCTGATACGGGACCGAGCGCCGACTCCTTGGGAGAATGTCGACAGACAAGTGGCTGCCATGCACGCTCAGTTTCTCCGTGCCGAGTCAGAAGAGGACTATCAGGCGGTCGGGCACTACGGGCGTGAGGTTACGATATCGCTCGCACAGGCAGTTATCGATCCAACGGACGCTACAGGAGAAGATGGACAGCAGCCTAGCAAGATAGATGCGCGTCGACTTTTGGAAGCCTTCGTCGCCAAACGTCTCCCTGGAGGAGGAAATCAGGCGTTGCGCAAGGCAACTCGAGGAGTTGTCCAGGCCACCAGTGCGGTGCTTCACGATCGAGGAGCCACCGAACAAGACGCTGCGCTGATCGCAGAACTAGTCTCGTCCACCGTCCACCTCGTCCGGATTCTGACAACGATGCCTGAGAGCTCTTGATGGAGACGCAGCTCCTGATCCTCCTGCGGTTGCAGGGGGACGGCGGCACCGGTGAGCAATGCAGTTGGATATGGTGCCCCTGACCTGCCCGCTATCGTTAGGGTTGCGAAATCCGACGGTCGCAACGTGGCGAATTCGCCGTTTCGAGCCTCCGTCTCTCAGAGGGCCACATCCCAAGAAAAAGTTCGCAATACGGTCTTCGAGGGCCCACATTTCTTGGCCTCCAGAGACTGTGTTGCGAACTGACACGAGCTTGAAGCGGACGTAGCCAACTCTGGATTACCGAGAACGTCTCTGAGCTTGCCTATCTCGCAGAGCCCATCTTCCTTATGCGAGCAGCGTTCTGCCGAAGAACGCCCGTGACGTTCAACCGATAGCGAGCCATCGATACGGTGATGCCGTACTTCTCTGCGATCGCTTTGGCGTCCAAGCCACTTCGTACGGCTAGAACCAGCAAATCCCGAGGCAAGAGCAATGAGCCGGACAGCCACGCGGCCTCTTCTTCCTGAACGGGATCGCAAGAGAGGAACGTGACGCCGCCGAGCTGCTCGATGCGGCTCAGGTCGTGATTGAGGAGAACATGTGCGAGCTCGTGAGCGGTGTCGCTCTGCTGCCGCGCCGCGTCAGGCAGCGGATTGACGACAACCACCACACGCCCGGGTGAGGGCCGGAGAGTACAGGCCGAGAAGCAATCGGCTTGCATCTGTTCCAGCTCTTCGAACCGTGAACGCGGGATCAACCTGTCGCCGACAATGATCTCGACGCCAAGATAGTCGGCGAGGTCATTCAGAGGCACTGGAGTAGCCGGTAGCAGAGCGAGCTCCGTGCGGACTCGCTGCACGATGCGCTCGGCTTCGGACTTAAAGCCTCTTCGCAGTGCCATCAGCCGACTCCTCCCGCAACGCCTCGTGCAGGTCAGTCAGCAGCAGGCCGAGAGCGCGAGCGGCGTCGGGCCGAAACGTGTTGGCTGCACGAAGATGGACCGCAACGATTGCCTCAGGACGAGCCAGCACCTCATAAAGCTCGGAGACGATACTGGAAATGTGACGAGCAGCGTCTGGTGCCAGGTTGCGATCAGCACGGAGGTGCTCCGCGATGACCTCTGGTGTGGCGATGGCGCGCTCTTGGGTCGAAAAGAACCGGTTGATGTCAGCCCCACACCAGTCGACCAGTCTCTTGAACTTGGGTAGGTCAGGGATGTGCCCCTTCTCCACTCGTGCGAGTGTGTTGAAGGGAATACCAAGCTCGGCGGCAGTTTCCCGCAGACTCATTCCGCGCCGCGAGCGCTCAGCGGCGACGAGCTTCCCGAGTTCGCTCAGGTCAAGGCTGTCCTTGGTCATAGGGCCTCCCTGTGCGTGAAAGGATACACCGAGCCGATTCCGGTTTGACAACGAGCATCAGCGGACGTACTGTGTATCTGAAACGGTACAATATCCCGTTTCGCACACCGAAACAGGAAGTATCTGATGCCTGGTAGAACGCAGATCTACGTCAGTGGCAGAGAGTACAAGGTGCCTGGACTTCAGGTCGCCTACCAACAGATCGTCGACATCTGGAATGAGCTGCACGAGACGGAGGGTGTCCACATCCTCGGCACTCCAGGCATCGACTACGAGGACGACCGTAAGGGCGACGATGGAGTTCTTTTGCCGGGACAGGTCGTTCAGGTCAAGGACGGCACGAGCTTCTCAGTGGATCCCGAACATGTCTCCTAGCGTCCAACTTTCGGCCTTCGCTGAGCAGGTCGGCTTCGAAGTCAGCTATGAGGCTGACGTCGTCCGCGCGATTCGAGTCCCTTGCCTCCTAAAGGATGGAGTTGAGGGCACTTGCGTCATCGAGAAGTCCTTCGACCCGAGCAGCCGTGTACCAAACGACCGTCTAGGAGGCGCGGTCCACGCAGTGCGTATAACCACGAGCCCCGCGATAGATGGGCGCGTGTACCAAGCGGACAGTACCCCCATCGGCAACTACATCAATGGTGACAAGACGATGTGGTCCAACATCTCGATCAAGAAAGGCGGGCAAGGCCAGCCTGAGGATGACGAGTCGGCCAGCGAGACGGTCCATCGCTATGCCAAGCACATTGTCGGGGCCGTATGGGCGCGGAAGGAACACGTGGTGGTTGCTGAACCACTTCTGAATCCGTTCCAGATACCGAACTCGTTCGAGGATCGGGCCGCTCTCCATCCTGTCCAAGACCGCATACGCGGCCAGAGTGTCGCCATTCTCGGGCTGGGTGGGACCGGTTCATATGTGCTGGACCTTCTTTCTAAGACACCCTTGAATGAGATTCATCTCATCGACGGCGACAAGGTTGAATGGCACAACCTGTTCCGTGCGCCGGGCGCACCCTCTGCCGAGGAGATTGAAGCAGTGCGCAGGGGCGATCTGCTCAAGGTCGACTACTACTCATCAAAGTATGGATCGTTCCGAGACGGCATCCGGCCCCATTCGGTTCGAGTCGAGAGCGCCGCGCAGTGGCGTGAGTTTCTGTTGCTCCACCCCATAGACTTCGCCTTCGTGTGCATCGATCAATCGCCGAACAGTGACTCACCGCGACAAGACGTCGTGTATCAGGCGCTTTCGGATACGCAGGTGCCATTTGTCGATTCGGGCGTGAGCATATCTGTAGTGGATGGTGCCGTTGGCGGCTCAGTGACCACGAGCGCCTACGAAGCTGGCTCAGAGCAGTGGACCGCCATTCCCAATGCCAGAGTCACTGGTGATCAGCCTGGATATCGAAACGTGCAGTTACCGGAAGTGAACGCCTTGGCTGCTGCACTAGCTGTGATGGAATGGCGTCGCCGTACTGGGCAGTACGTTTCTGAGTCCAAATCTTTCCTTCACAAATTTCGGATAGAAGTACCGAAGATCAAGATCGTTCCATGTCCTTCAATCGAGGAAGAGCACGCGCCGTGAACCTCCGGCCCGTCTTCGCGGATGTCATGCCTAACTTTGACGCAATTGAGGACGGCGAACTTTGGATTAGCCACAAGCATCGGACCATCAACCTGCGCTGCCCGTGTGGCTGTGGCCATTTCACAATCCTCTCGCTCCACCCAAGCAGATGGCACGTTTGCTTCGACGGCAAGACGATCTCGTTGGACGGGCCGACAGGCGGATCGGTCTGGGCTCACTCGGGCTGTGGCAGCCACTACATGATCCGCAAGAGTGAAGTTATCTGGCTGGAGAAAATCGCTCCAGATCGCCACCAAGTCTACGCCGACGCTGAACAAACTCGAATGCTCGACTCTGCCGCAAGCCGGGGTCGGGTTCGAACGTGGCTGCGACGCCTTTCCCGCGATCTGCCGTCGCGGGATCAACTGCGAGCTGGAGGCTGGATGTCCTTGATCAGCAGCATCAGAGTCAGGTCATCGAACGGGGACGGTTCGAAGTCGAAGTGCCGATAGAAGCTTGCGGCGTCGGCGTCCTTGGCGTGGACCAACACCATCCGTAAGCCCGTGAGCTCCGCCACCTCCAGGGCTTTGAGCAGGAAGTGTCTCAACAGAGCGGCCGCCAGACCTTGGCCTTGAAGCTCGCGGTAGACGGCGAGACGTCCCAAGAGCATCGCCGGCAGCGGATCCGGTTGGTTGCGTCGAATACGCCCTGGCGCCTGCTCACGAGTCACCGCAGCGGTGCTCGAGGCGTAGTAGGCGACCACACGGGTGTATTGCGTGACGACCCAGGTCCGATTCGATCCCTTACCCTGATTGCGCAGCGCTCGCCGTTTCAGCCATTCATTGAGCGCCTCGTCACCACAGTTGAAGCGGTCCAGCCGATGGGTTGACGCGAGGAGGTCAGGTCCGCGGTAGCTGCTCACTCAGACTCCAAGACGGAGGGCTGGTCCAGCAACGCACGAAGCCGAGGCTTGGGCGACACTGGCCGGTCGAGCAGGTGTTGCAGCTCGGACCAGGACTCTGGCGACAGCGTGAACACGCGGCGGTCTGCCAGGTCAGTGGTCGCCGCCGACACCGCGTGGCTGACCACGTACTCACTGAGCGACATGTGGCGTTCCGCCACGACTCGCCTCACGAGCATGTCGTCCGACGGCGATACTCGGATGGTCCAACGGGCTGCTTTGGATTCAGTTTCCATATCAGCAATGTACGCCAAAGCGACGCACATCGCAATCGTCCGGCAGCGCTTTGTGTTCCCTTCGGGCAGCGCCTAACCTGCCAGAATGGCACAGCATTCAGGCGAGCGCCGTTAGAGGGCCACGTCCCAAGAAAAAGTTCGCAATACGGTCTTCGAGGGCCCACCAAGTTGGACAGAATTGCCTTGGCTGTTGACCCTCGAATTTGACCTCGACTTCCCGCTGTTCATCGAATCCGCCTTAGACGTTGTGGCTCTCAACGTTGGCTGAGGTGATGGGGGTGTTGCTCAGCCAACATCGCCTGGGCTCGACTCGTGCTAGCTTCCTATTGCTTCTGGGCAGGAGGCTGACAAAGGTCTGAACACGCGTGGAGGCCGCCGATCACCGTCGGACGGTCCTTAAGGCCTTGCGGACGGGCCACTTGGTGCAGAGACAGTCCGCCTAGATCGAATTCTTCATGGACCGGACGGATAGTGAGAACGTCTACGACGTTGTAGTCGTCGGGGCCGGCGCTGCGGGTGTTGGCGTGGCGATCACCCTCCAACACGCTGGCATCGAGAACTTCGTCGTTCTCGATCGAGACAAGGTCGGCTCATCGTTTGCGTCCTGGCCGGCAGAGACTCGCTTCATCACGCCCTCGTATGCGACCAATTCGATTGGCATGCTCGACCTAAACTCGATCGCGCTGGGAACTTCACCAGCGTACAGTTTGGAAGTAGAGCATCCGACGGGCAAAGACTATGCACGATATCTACAAGGTGTGGCGCGCTTCTTTGAGGTACCAGTTCGCGAACACACTGATGTACTTCAGGTCACGCAGGATGTCGACAGATTCCGCATCGACACCGCCGACAAGAGCTTGAGTGCAAAGCACGTCATTTGGGCCGCCGGCGAGTTTCAGTATCCGCGACTCACCGGGTTCGCTGGTAGCCACCTGTGTCGCCACACGTCGAACATCGACCGTTATGAAGACCTTGACGGCGATGACATCATTGTTGTCGGTGGCTACGAGAGTGGCGTTGACGCGGCGTACCACTTGGCGTACTGCGACAAACGAGTGCGACTGTTCGACGCGGATTGCCCTTGGGAAAGCGAGAGTTCGGATCCTAGTATCGCGCTTTCGCCGTTTACCCTCGAACGGATGCATGAACGCGCGTTTGTCGAACAAGTGGAACTGTTTCCGAATACTGCGATCGAATGCGTCACCTGTGAGAATGGCACGTTCGAAGTGACGGCTGGGGACGGTCATCGATATCAGACATCCGTGGCGCCGCTGTTGGCAGGCGGTTTCGCGGGTAGTCACGGGTTAGTCGCAGATCTGTTTGAGACACGCGAAGACAACTCCTTACTGCTGAGCGAAGATGATGAATCGACGATCGTGCCGGGAATGTTCCTCTGCGGTCCAGCTGTTCGGCACAACAATCATGTCTTCTGCTTCATCTTCAAGTATCGGCAACGATTCGCCGTTGTCGCCAAGGCCATTGCGACATCGTTGGGGCTGCCCGCGGAAGATCTCGAAGAGTATCGCAAGTGGGGCATGTATCTGGACGATCTCTCCTGCTGTGGCGAGCAGTGCGTATGTTGAAGCGAAGCGTAGTTGGGGCCGCTGAGTTTCGCCTGGGATCTCGCGTTGGAAGAGGTCGACTCGCCAGGGCGCGGAGCATCGGATGGCTCGGACAGACTGCTGCCAGTCTTTGCTGGATTGGCAGCATGCTGTCGTACGGGATCGATTCCGATGGGGATTGGCTGCAGTTGTGTGCCGCATCTGCGTGGCTGTTGGCAAACATCGCGTCAGCCCGAGACGGGGACAGCAGCAAGTAGGGGGACTGTTCGGGGCCGAGCGACTGGAGACGTTCAAGGCTGTTTACGGCGTGTTCACATGGGGTGGTTCAGTCCAAGAGTTCCCGTCATACCCGCGCTCCGCCGCGGAGCCTGCCCCCGGCTTGAACGGGGGTATCTCGCTGCATTCAGCGCCACTGTCTGTGCAACAAACGGCGAGATTGCCCCGCATCAAGTGCGGGGCAGGCTGCGGCAGGCGCGGCAATGACGGAATTCTGACTAAGCATATGGCTAATGTGAACAGACCCTGGTCGGGAGGGCGATGGCGTTCGTATGGTTGCACGTTCTTCGTTAGTGTTGTGCCCATTGTCTTATGCGCCTTTAGTGCTGGAACAGCGAGTCGGACTGCTCGGCAGACCGCATAGACCAATGTCCACAGACAGTGAATCCAACGAACCCCACACCCGACCCAGATAGACGCCCTGAGCACCAGTCCAACTCCACCGAGAACGACCACACTCATTCCGATCACCACCATTGCGAGGCAGGTCTGAGTCATCGCAAGAGTGACGCCGGACGGAGCCATGCTTCTAACTCCTCCATCGTCTTGATCGGCGCTGGCTGGAGCCGTTCTTGCCATTGGCTGATCAGCTCATCGGTGCCGAAGTCATGTAGCAGCGTCCAGGCGAGTGCCCGTTTTGGAACGTCATCGTCGACAAGCAAGCCCGGCCCGTATCCGTCGATCAGCGCGCGAGCGAGAGCAGGATCGCGCCCACAGAACCCCATCCAGACCGGCATCCATTCATACTCCAACACCCCGATCTTGGCATCCCCAAAATCGATCAGCGCTTCAATCGTCCAACCACCCTCGACCTGCGCACAGAGCACGTGATCGGCGCCGAGGTCTCCGTGCACGACGATCCGTGACCCCGGGAGGTCAGCCGCAATCGCCTCGTCCAACAGGGACTCAAGCGGCTCGACGAGCATGTATGCCAGCACTCCAGCATCGGTCAGCTCTGTGAGCGCCTTCCGCCGGCGCACCGATACGACGTCGGTCCAGACCCGCTCAGTCGTGTCGCTGACCAGCTGCCCGGCATCCAGGTCGTGAAGCGCTCGCACGATTCCGCCGAATTGCGCGGCCAGCGACCTGGCGTCCTCGTCGGAGAGTTCACCACGAATCTCTGAGAACGGCCGCGCCTCGCAATAGCGAGTAATCAGGTAAGGCCAGGAGACTCCTCCACCGTCCGCGATGCGTCCGTAGCCCAAGACATCGGGAACGGGGATCTCCTCATGATCGTTGAGCGCGTCGAGCAAGGTCCGCTCAAACTCGAACTCGTCCCAAAACGGGCTGTAGATCTTGAGCGCGCAGGCCCGGTCGAGCAAGAAGACCGCGTTGGTGTTGGCGCTGGCGGACCGTAGCTGCCCGTAGCCGATCCCCTCCCTGGCACAGATCGCGTCTACCAGCGGCTGCCAGACCGAGGCGTCGTTGTAGATCCGAGTCCAATCGTCCCAGCCATCGACATGGATCAAGGGCAACATCTCGCCGGCGCAATCTGGCTGAAGCTAGCCGTTGTCGTAGCCGTCGGTGATTGGGTTGTCCTGGCGCTGACCGGCTGATCCTTTGGGGGCGAAGTCCTCGATGGTGTTGCTTAGGTCGTCTCGATCTCTGGGTGGGGGAATCTGCTCGGGGCCCTGGTGCTGGCTGGCGATGTGTAGCGTCTGCGTGGGGAAGGCGAAGTCGATCTGCAGCTCCTGCGCCAGTCGGATGATGTCGATGTTGAACACGTGCCTGGTGCGCAGTTCCTCGTTCCAGGTCGACGCGCCGATGAAGGTGTAGACCATGATGTTCAGGCCAGAGTCGCCGAAGCTATGCAGCTCGACGATGTAGTAGTCATGCCGCATATTCGAGTTCGAGCGCACAATCGCGCGCACGCCCTCGACGAAGGCCTGGATTCGGTCGGGGTCGGTGTGATACGCAAGCCCGACCGTCGTGTAGTACCGCCGCCAGGTGCGCTGTCCCATGTTGTTGACCGCTGTGTCGGTCATCCGCGCGTTGGGCACTGTGATCAGCGAGTCGGCAAACGTGCGCACCCTGGTCGAGCGGAAGCCAACCTGCTCGACCGTGCCCTCAATGTCGCCAACGATCACCCAATCGCCAACCTGGAACGGCTTGTCGGCCAAGATGGTCGCGCCACCCAGCAGGTTCTTCAAGGTGTCCTGCGACGCCAGCGCGACGGCCACGCCGCCGATGCCGAGCCCCGCAACCAGCGACGTAATGTTGATGTCGAGGTTCTGCAGCACGAAGATCGCACCGATCGCACCGACGAAGATCTTACCCGTGGTTCGCGCCAGCGGGACCAACTGATCGTCGAGCTTGGATTCGGTCTCCTCCGCAATCTCGCGCCAGTAGTCGGCGGCCGCGTCGACCAGGCGGAAGCCGACCAGTACGCCGGCGAAGGTCGAGGCGAAATTGGCGAAGATCGCGACCACATCCTCGATATCGGAATCAAAGTCGAGGACGGGAAAGCCGATCGCCAGCGTCACAGCACCCAGCATGAGCAACAGCGGACGTTGCAGTCGACTGAGCTCAAATCGCCAGAACTCATGACGCTCGGGAACCGTACGTCGCGTGATAGCCGCGTTGAGCGACCAGACAATCACAAACCGCGCGACGATGATGATCGCCACCATCACGCCCAGTCCGACGAACTGCCAGACCTCAATCCCAATCACGGCCTCGTCCAGCCAATTGAAGACAAACTCAGGCGGCAAGTCGAACACTCCCGGAGAACCATCAGGTCTCTCGGTTCGAGTCTATGCCTGCCTCGACGTAGAGAGTTGGTACCGAGTGCCTCGCGACTGGACTGCGGCAGCACGGTGGCAACACCGCGACTGGACCGGGGCAGTTACTGGATGTTGCGCAATTGGGGATCGAGGTAGTCGCGCAGCCAGTCTCCGAGCAGGTTTCCGACGAGTGCGACGATCATGATCGTGATTCCTGGGAAGCCGGTCAGCCAGAAGCGGATCTTGAGCAGGTCACGACCCTCGGCGACCATCTTGCCCCAGGAGATCGTTTCTGGTCCTGCGCCGGCTCCAAGGAACGACAGCGACGCCTCGGCGATGATCACCGTCGACACGTTCAGGGTTGCGAGAATCACGACCGAGTTGACCACGTTCGGTAGCAGGTGCTGAATCATGATTCGCAGGTCGGTCGCGCCGAGCGTTCGGGCGGCGACGACAAACTCCCGTTCGCGCAGACTGAGCACCTCGGCCCGCACCAGGCGGGCGTATGGCGCCCAGAGGAATACGATCAGGATGACAATCACGTTTCTCAACGACGGCCCGAGCATGGCTGCAATTAGCAGGGCGAATAGCAGCGCCGGAAATGCCAGTTGCACTTCCACCAGCCGCATCGCAAACGAGTCGGCCGCCCCGCGCCGCCATCCGGCCAGCAGTCCCACAGCGGTGCCGAGGATCAACGAGCCGGGAATCACCGTGGCGATCACCAGGAGCGACGTCTGACTGCCCTTGATCAGGCGGCTGAGGGTGTCGCGCCCGAGTCCGTCGGTGCCGAGGAAGTGTTCGGAGGCGCCATCCTCCTGCCAGACCGGACCCTGCAAGCGGCTGATCAGGTTCTGGTCGGTCGGATCGTGCGGCGCGATCAAGTCGGCGAAGATGCCGGCGATCACGAAGATGCCAATCAGGACGAGATAGACCGTCAACAGCGGCCAGCCGCGAGGCAATCGCCGAGTCCAGCGTCTCTGTCGGGCGGGCAGGCCGCCGAACGCGTCGCCTACCGAGGCGCCCTGCGCGCTCATGACGCGCCGCCCACTCGGATTCGGGGGTCGAGGAAGTTGTAGGAGATGTCGACGAGGATGTTGATCGCGACGAACCACACGGCGATCACCAGCACACCCACCTGGATGACGGGGAAGTCGCGCAGGGTGATCGAGCGGAAGATCAGGCGGCCGACGCCGGGCCAGGCGAAGACGACCTCGACGATGATCGAGCCGGCCAGGAGTTGCGCCAGCATGATGCCGAGCACGGTGATCAGGCCGAGCAGCGCGTTGCGCATGGCGTGACGCAAGATCACGGTGCGATCGGCCAGGCCTTTGGCCCGCGCGGTGCGGATGTAGTCGTTGCTGAGCACCTCGAGCATGCCCGAACGGGTGAGCCGCATCGCCGCGGCCGCTCCGAATCCAGCCAGCGTGATGGCCGGCATGATCAGATTCTCGAAGCCGCCGCGACCGCTCGTCGGTAACCAGCCGAGCTGCACCGCGAAAATGAAGATCAGCAACAGACCCAGCCAGAAGTTGGGCATCGACTGACCGACCAGGGCGATCAGGCGGGCTATCAAGTCGGGTACCGATCCACGCCTGAGCGCGGCGAGTACTCCAATCGGTACGCCAACCGCCAGGATGAGGACGAAGGCGGCCAGGCTGAGCTGGACCGTCGCCCACAGGCGTGACGACACCTCGTCCCAGGCCGGTTGCTCGGAGAAGATTGAGTCACCGAACTCGAGGCGCACGACTCCCCAGAGGAAGTTGCCGTACTGGACGATCATCGGATCGAGCAGTCCCAGCCGGTCGCGGGCGGCCTCAATCGCTTCCGGGGTCGCGTTCCGTGCCGAGTACGCCTCGATCGGATCACCGATCAGTCGGCTGCCGACGAATACGAGCGAGACAACGACGAAGACAACTGCAAACGACTGCAGCACTCGCGGAATCAGGTGCGAAGCCATGGCTTGCCCTCTTTCCGCTTTCTGGCCGCGTTCTGGCCGCGTTCTGGCCGCGTTGCGTCGCTACCTGTGATCCGATTCCTAGGTCTTCATTGACTTCAGGTTCCAGAGCTCGACCGACGGCGGCTGGAGGAAGTATGGGTCCCAATGCAGTCGCGAGGCCGCCACGTGGGTCTGGACCAGCTCGAAGAGGAAGATCCAGGAGGCCTCGAGGTAGTGAATGCGGACGAGGTCACTCAGTAACTGTTGGCGCTTGGTCGTGTCGAATTCAGTCTTGGCCTCGGCGATCAGCCGGTCGACCTCGGCCCGCTCATCGCTGAGCACTTCGACGCGGTGCTCATAAGTCGCAGCACTGTCGACCGAGATCGCCATCGAACCGATCGAGGTGAATCCAGCAGACTGCGGGAACAGGTACGGAGCGGTCAGTTCTTTGTTACGCGCCTCGCCGAGGAACTTGGAGATATCCTCGGGAATCAGGTTGACGATAAAGCCAACCTCGCGCAGCATTGCGGCGATCGCTTCCATGAAGAGTTGGTCGTTGGTGTAGAGGCCGGCGAGATAGATCAGATCAGTCTCGACGCCGTCCTCATACCCAGCCTCAGCGAGCAACCGCTTTGCTTCCTCAGGGTCGTAGCCCCAACGCTGCTCGGGCAGGTCCTCGGGGAATCCGAACTGACCCGACGAGAGCGTGTAGGTGTAGTTCTCGCGCCCGGTCATGATGTTCTCGGTGATCGCGTCGACATCGACGGCCAAGTTGGCGGCGATCCGCACGCGTCGGTCACGCCATGGGTTGGGCTGACCGGGGTTGTACGGGTCCTCCTCAATCGTCATCGGCAGTTTGATGTGCAGGCCACGCTGGGCCGGGTGATAGAAGACGTTGTAGTCGCCGGTTTCGCCCAGGGGCACTGCCAGGTCGGGCGGAATCGAGTTGGCCAGGTCGACCTCACCCGCCTCCAGTGCCGACACGCGAGCGCCAATTTCCGGGATCAACCGAGCCTCGTAGCCTGCCAGATACGGGAGGCGCGGGGCGTACTCGTAGCTGCGGTCGTTGAAGTAATCGTCGTTGCGGACACTCTTGATGTACTCATCGGGCGACCACTCGACGAACTTGAGCGACCCGGTCGCAATCGGGAACTGACCATAGCCGTCGTCGCCGACTTCCTCGAGGTACGCCTTGGGGAACATCGGGAAGCCGCCCAGCGCCAGGCTGTTGGCGGCGTCAACGCTCGGTGCTGCCTGCTCGATGCGCAGCGTGTTCTCGTCGACCAGTTCGTTGTCGCCGGTCCAACTGAGCTCGCCGGTCCAGGCCGAGTTGTACTCGGGGTTGTACTCAGCCTTGCCAGTGAGGCGGTCGATGGTGAACTTGACGTCCTCGGCGGTCACCGGCGTGCCGTCATGGAACGTGCGACCCGGGTTCATGGTCACAACCAGCGCCTCTGAACCGATGAACTCCCACTCCGCCAGCCCGCCAGGAACCGCGCTGCCGAACGGATCGAGCGGGAAGACCGCGCCGAAGTGATAGTTGTTGGACGCTGACTGTCCGCCGCGCGCGAGTGCGCTGCCCTGGTCGAGAATCTGCGGGAACGCGCCGTATGCGCCGACTGCGGTGGCGTTGTAGTCGATGTTGTCATCGGCCATCGCCTGCTGTTCCTGCTGTTGGGCCTGCGCCTCGTCAGCAGATTGCTCCTGCTGCTCCTGTTGCATGGCCTGTTGTTCGGCCTGCTGGTCCTGCTGCTGCATGACCTGCTGGTCTTGCTGCTGCATCGTCTGTTGTTGCTGCATGGCCTGCTGTTGCTGATCCTGCTGCTGATCAGCCTGAGCGACCGCCTGCGGCTGATCATTGTCGTCGTCGTCGCCACAGCCAACCAGAGCCAGGCCGGCTGCGCCGACTCCGGCTCTCGCCGAGGCTCGCAGCAACGAGCGCCTGCTCAACCGTGACCGACGGAGTTGTGTCCAGTGTCTTGACATCGTGTTCCCTCTTCGCTTCCTGTAACCATTCGCCAACGCGAAATATCGCGAACTCAGGTTAAGGCTAGACGACTCCATCGGACGAGGAGTGGCGCAACTCCACACCGAGCATCGGGCCTGGTGCGTCTCCTTTCTAGCGTTCGAGTCCAGCGCTCAAGCCTTAGCCTGTTTCAATGCACGTTGATCCCGCCGAGCACCCGATGGTCGAGCGCGCCAGGGCGTTACAACCGGAGATCGCTGCGCGCGCGGACGAAACTGAGGCGAACGGGAGTCCGCCGCCCGACTTGATTGAGTCCATCACCGACGCCGGGCTCTATCGGTTGTTCATCCCGAAGGCCGCAGGTGGCGAGGAAGTCCCGCCGCTGGTCGTGTTTCATGCGATCGAGGCGCTGGCTGCCGCGGATCCCTCGACCGGCTGGGTCGTGATGTTGGCGTCCGAACTCTCGCTGGTCAGCGGATTCCTGGAGACCGAGCACCTGCGTGAGATGATTGGTTCAGACGAGCTAGGCGGTCCGCGCTGTCGGATTGCTGGTTCGAGCCGTCCCACCAATCTGGGCACTCGAGTCGAGGGTGGCTGGTTGGTCAACGGGATATCGACTTTCGCGAGCGGAATCGATCACGCGACGCATGTCGTGATTGCGTTCAAAGATGAGGCGAATCCGGGCGACCAGTACATGTCGTTCGTCGACCCGGAACAGGGCGAAATCCTTCGCACGTGGGACACCATGGGCCTGCGTGGCACGGGCTCGCACGATTATCGCAACGAAAACGTGTTTGCTACCGATCAGCGGACGATGAAGTTCGGATCGAGGCCGGTTGCTGCTGGTCCGAATTGGCGCATTCCCGACGGTGGCATCGCCAGTTGGCTGCAGAATGGCGGGCAAGCGATTGGCGCAGCTCAGGGTGCGATTGACGAGGTGGTCCGGTTTGCCAAGCAGGTCGATAGCAAGAGCGACTCGCGCTCGCTTGCCGACCGCGAGCGCTTCCGCGTCGCGGTGGGCCGGGCGCAGGCTCGGGTTGGCTCGGCGCGTTCGTATGTTCGCGAGATGGGCTCACGGGCCTGGGAATCGGTTGTTGCTGGCGACCCGGACCTTGATGCCGTCGCGCAATGGCGTCTGGCCAATGTGAATGCCGTCCATGCGGCGACCGAAGCGGTCGAGATGCTCTTTCCGGCCGCGGGTACCAACGCGATTCATCGTCGCTGGACGCTCGAGCGCCGTTTCCGCGATCTGCAGGTCGCGCGCCGACACAACGCCGGGCTGGACTTCAACTGGGACGCAGGATCTCGCCACATGCTCGGTCTGCCCCCGCTGACTCGCGGTACCGCGATACCTGATCGGGATCGGTTCAGCTCTGATCGGGCTTAGGGCGTTCTCGCTCGGCGGGGCAAGATGGTGGATGGAATTCAACTGGACTCGCCAGTAGGTAGCTGGGCTCCCTCGAGCCCCGTTCAAGCCGGGGGCAGGCTGTTCAGCAGCTCCCTCCATCCGTCATTGCCGCGCACCGTCGCGGCAATCTCGCTGCGTGCAATGCAGACGTCCGTTTGTGTCGATGCGAGATACCCGCGGCAAGCGCGGGTATGACGGAAAGTTGTGCACGGGTATGACGGAATGTGGTGCGCGCGCCTGACAGGGCGATTGCCAGCACGGCGTAGACTCGAATCCATATGGCGATTGCTTCGAACGGCGCCGTGGCCGGCCCAGAGGACTTCGACCCGATCCGCCGACGCTTCGCTCGGAATATTCCCGTCTATTACCTGTTCCATGGCGTCAGTGGTTTTCTGATCTGGATGCCGATCTGGGTGATCTACCTGCAGGAGTTCCGAGGCATGAGCCTGACCCAGATTTCGACGATCGAGTCGCTCTTCTGGCTGACGGTCGTGCTGGCCGAAGTGCCGACAGGGGCAGTCGCCGACCGCTGGGGGCGTCGTACGTCGCTGGTGATGGGCGGCGCGTGTTTCTGCCTGGGATCGGTCGTCTTTGCGTTTAGTTCAACTTACGTTGTACTGTTGGCCGCCTATGTCATGGTTGCGATTGCGATCACGTTGTACTCGGGAGCGGGACATGCGCTGATCTATGACACGTTACGACAGACCGGCCGCACCAGAGACTACGAGAAACACATCGGACGATCTGACGCCATGGCCTTTGGCGCGATGCTGATCGCCACGTTGCTGGGCGGGCCGCTGGTCGCGTTGGTTGGCTATTCGGTCACGATCCTGTTGGGCGCGATCGCGATGGGAGTCGCGGGTTGTATCGCCCTGTTACTGCGTGAACCGCCGCGTAGTGAGGCGGAGATTTCCTCGCTGCAAGTCAGCGAGGCTGGGTCGAATGGGGCTAGCAACCAGTCCGGCCAGACAGGCTATGCAGGCCAGACCGGTGCGACCCAGAGCGGATTGCTGGCCAACATGCTGGCCGGTGTCATGGTGGTCTGGAGACGCAAGACGCTCTTCTGGTACATCCTCTTTGGCACGGTGATTGTCGCGGTGATCACGATTACCGAGTTCCTGTTGCAACCCTTCGTCGTTGAGCACGGCGTTGACCCATCTGCTGGCGTGACGACCGGATTCACATACTCGGGCATGCTGATGTCGCCGGTCGCCGGGATGGTGGTGGGATCGCTGTTGGCAGCCTGGGTGGCGAGCAGATTTGGCGAACGCCGCTCGCTCATGGTGCTGCTGTTCGCGGGAGCGGTCCTGTTCCTCGCGCCGGTGCTCTGGGATTCGCTCTGGGTCGTGGTTGGATTTGGCATGCTGGCAGCGATTCGGGGCATGACCCGTCCGATCGCGACGGGTTACATCAATCGCCGCATTCCATCAGACCAGCGTGCGACGGTGCTGTCGATGTTCCAACTCTCGACCGCATTGATAATCGCGATCATCATGCCGATCGCAGGCGGCGTTGCAGATATGGTCGGCTTTCAGGCGTCATTCGGATCACTGTTGCTGATTCTCCTGTTCGCCGGAGGCGTCTTCGCAATGGTGTGGCGTCGGTTCCACGGTCGGGAGCAGGCGGCGTTTGCGATCACATTGAACTCGATGGCCAAGCCCCAGGCGACGAAGTCTCGTTAGCTGCTGCTGATTGCGCCCGCTGGTCAATGGCCCATCGGCGCGCCTATTGGCAGACCGGTTCGTAGGAATAGTTGTGGTTTCGTAGCTCGTAGAGGACGGAGCGCAGGGCTTCCACGGTCTGGCTGCGGTCGCCTCCACCGTCGTGCAGGACGACGACGGCGTCGTGTGCTGCGCCCTGGAGGATTCGCCAGACGATCACATCGACGCCGGGCTGGCTCCAGTCTCCCGAGCGCACGGTACCCATGACCAACCTGATGCCCATGGCTGCCAGGCGTTGAGCCGAGTCGCGATCGATGCTGTAGTTCGGCGGTCGCAGACACGGTGTGTGGTGTTCGCCGAGCACTGCGCGAGTGCGGCTGATCGTCTCCTGCATCTCCTCAGGCGTCAGATTGGGCAGCATGTCGTGATTCCACGTGTGGTTGGCCAGCGTGTGACCCTCGTCGATGATGCGTTTGATCAGGTCGGGGTAGTAGGCGGCGAGCTGGCCGATCACGAAGAATGTGGCCTTTGCGTTGTAGTGAGCAAGTATGTCGAGGATTTGCGGTGTGTAGAGCGGGTGCGGGCCATCGTCGAAGGTCAGATGCAGTGTTGCTGGCGGAATTGTCAGTGCTTGCGGCTGTGCGATGCGCAACAGGTCGTCGGTGCAGCCGCTAAGTGAACCTCGACAGACGATTGAGGGATTGAGGTTGATCTGTAGTGGATCGGCGGAATCGGCGACCGCGGTGACTTCCCAGAGATCCGTGCGGCTGTCGACGCGACGGATCGTCGAAATCCGTCCGCCGACCACGTCGAACGCTCGATCACCGAGATCTCTCGTGCTGGTCAACAGCGGCTCGCTGAATTCAACCAGGACTTTGACCTGCTCGAGGCCGCTGTGGTGTTCGGGCGCCTCGAGGAATCGCGCCGTGATCGGTGGACCGGGGATGGTCGATGCAATCGGATCAGACAGCCGCACGTGCTGCTGCGTGCAAATGGCGGCGGGGTCGGCGCAGGTCGCCGCGCCTAACAGGCGGATGCGGACACTGCGCCGACTGTCTGGCGTAATCCCGACCTGCCAGGTGTTCGGCTGGTCGTCAACCGCCGTCACTGAGGTCACGGCTCCGGATGTGATGCCAATCGAGTCGGCGCTAAAGCTGACCGGCTCGCTGAACCTGACGTTAACCGAGAACTCGTCGCCCGTATGCCGTTCGGGCACGTGCTCGAAATCGGCGCTCAACCTGGGGGTCGGCCAGAGCAGCGTGTCGGCCCGCGTGCTCGAGATCGGCTGCTCGCGGCTGATGCTCAACCTGGCCAGCGAACCCACCTGCCACGACGTATCGGCGCCGAGCCAGAGGAGCCGCTCGCCGGATGAGCCTCGCACGCGGATGCTGTCGCACGACGACAGGTCGGCGATTCGCTCACCCTGCGCGTTCTCCACGTTCAACCTGAACTCGAAGCTCGACGGGGCCTCTCCCTGCAGGTCGACGAAGAACCCTTCCTCGCGCTGCAGCGCGCGCAGGACCCGGTAGCGGACGCCCTCGAGTGTGAATTCATTCGGCGCCAGCCAACCAATGCTGTCGTCGGACGAGTAGCCCATGTCGTGCGGTTGGCGTTGGGTCGTCCCCACCGACAGATGGCCTGACCAGATCACCCGTGAGGCGATCGCCTCAGCCCCGGCAGCTTCGTTGATCGGCTTTGGGTATCCCTGCCAGTCCATGCCGTAGCTCGATAGATGCCGGCGGGCCTGAGACCACTCTGACCAGCGACCACAGATGCCGGCTCGGACTCGGAAGGTGTCGAACGTGGTGCCATTGGGCATGTTGGCGAGAATCGCGCGCGATCCGTGTCGCGACTCGTTGATTCCCAGTTGGGGATCGGCGGTATCGGTCCATCCGGTCGGACGCCAGACCTGGATCGAGTAGCGGTCGGCGCCTGCGATGTCGTTCCAGTCGATCTCGACGACGCCCTCGTGCAGCGGACGGACGACCAGCGTGTCTGGGGGAAGCAGATCGGCATGTGGAGAGCTGACCGGCAGGTTCAAGTTCAGCATGAGGACCAGTCCGGCCAAGGCGAATGCTCCGGCAAGCATGGTCAACCTCGCCTACCGATTTGCTGGCCGATTTGTTGGCCGAGCTGCCGGACGCACCGACTCAGGCCAATCGGGATTGGGTGAGGGCTGTGACTTGTCATAATCAATATCATAACGGTGTTATGAACTGGTGTGTTTTCGCATATCCCAACGCTGGCGCCGCATCTCACCAGGGAACGGCTGTGAAGTGCTGAATGGCTTTCGATGACGGAGACGGGTCCAGACCCGGTTAGTCTGTCGTGCAGGGTGACCGGAGACGGTCAAATGCGTGTGTTTCTGAGCCGTCAACGGAGCCGCTGGCGGCGAGATCTTCTACCTGGTCGATTTGCGAAGAGCATGATTCGACGGCTATTGGTCGTCTGTTCCGCGTCGCTGTTCGCTGTGGTTGTTGGCCAGGCGTCTGGGCTGGGCGCAGGGCTGGAGGAGATGGCCACGGCAGACGCCGCTTCCGTGGTTACGTCTCCCAGTCCCCTGGACTGCGATGAAGACGAAGCCACTGAGGTGCGTCTGATCTCGGTCGAGCCGATGCCTTGCGCTCGCATGCTCGTCGTTGGGCGATGGGCGGCGATTACCGATCAACGACGTGATGTGCTGGATCTGAGCTTCGGAGAAGTGCGGCGGGTGCTTCGCGGTGAGGTGCTGGATTGGTCCGAGCTGGGCGGCAGCGAGCAACCGATCACGGTCGCCCTTCCGATCTCGCAGGCAGGCGCGATTGGCGAGGCGCTTGGTATCCCATTTGTCGAGCTCGCAGTGGAGTTTGTCCATGAGGATGAACTGACAGAGCGAGTGGCAAACACGCCCGGGGCGTTCGCGCTGGTTGAGCCGGAACGGCTCGAGGTCGGCGTGTTGGCATTGACGGTCAATGGGCACGATCCGTACCAGGACCCGGCACGACAGTCTCCGCTGCGCCAGGTGCGCTGGGTGCGCGCACGGACGCCGCAGGAAGCCGTCGAACGCCTCGCAGAGCGGCGAACTCAGGTGTCCGATCGGTTCGACCCTGTCGGCATGGCCATGACTGGAGAGTTGATCCCGGTGCGCTGTGTGAATCACGTGATGGCAAGTCTCGACGACTATGAGGTGATGTTCGACGGCGTCCGTGGTGTGCTCGTTGATGCCGATATTGCGGTCGCACCGCTGGAGCATCCGCTGATTGAGACTCAGGATCTGACTCCGTGCGTGGAGACCGTGGTCTTCACCGGTAGTCACCGGGCTGCCCCGGCAATCGCCAATGCCGGGATCGATGTGGTGCTGACAATCGGCAATCACATGATGGACTGCTGGGGTGGCTGCTCAGGCGTGGCTGCGCTCTACGAAACGCTCGAGCGCCTGCAAGATCTGGGCGTCGAGACTGCAGGAGCTGGCGAGAATCTCCGGGTCGCGCGCGAGCCGGCGCTGGTGGATATTCGCACCGAGCAGGGCGATGTGACGTTTGCCTTTCTGGGCTACGACATCATCGCGCCCTGGTATCACGCCGAGGAAGATCAACCCGGCACGGCGCCGCTGGTGGCGGAATATGTCCGCCGGGATGTCAACGCAGCGAGCAAACTCGCCGATCATGTGCTGGTCGGGGCCAACTGGGGCGTTGAGTACGTCGCCGATCCGGTCGCATATCAACGAGACCTGGCCGGGGTCGCGATGGAAGCGGGTGCGACGTTCCTGTTTGGTAACCATCCCCATTGGGTCCAGGCGATCGAGCAGTTCGACGACCAACTCGTGGCCTACTCGTTCGGCAACTTCGTCTTCGACCAGAACTGGTCGATCGCGACCACGCAGGGGATGCTGATGGAGCTGGGTTTCACCAAAGACCGCCTGATTGGTTATCGGATTCGCCCGGTGGTGATTCGTGCGCACTCGCCCCAGTTGCCCTGGTTCTATCGGCCTGAATTCGTCGATCCGGCGGGCGAGGGCCGGCAGATCATGAATCGAATCTGGAACGCCACCGATCGATTGCCCGCCCGTCCTGTCCCTGCGGCTACCATCCCTGAGAACGAGGACTAGATCAGGATTTGACGATGCGTATCGAAGACGACAACGGTATCTCCGGCTTGCTGGTCGGCGAGGAAACCAGGCTCTGTGGAGGGTTCGGCTTCATCGAGGGACCAATCTGGATTGCTGCGGACATTGCGGCAGGTGGGGCGCTGGTGTTCAGCGACATTCCCGGCAATCGACAGCACATCTGGCGGCCGGGAGACTCCGAGGCGGCGATCTACCGCGAGCCGAGCGGCTGGTCGAACGGGCTGACGCTCGACGCCAATGGCAATCTGCTCGCTTGCGAGCATGGCGGACGGCGCGTGTCGCGCGCGCCCTACGGATCGCCGGGCAGCGAGACCTCGCTGGCCGACTCGTGGGACGGCAAGCAGCTCAATAGCCCAAATGACCTTGTCATTCACTCTTCCGGCGCGATCTTCTTCACTGATCCGGCCTATGGCATCGATTCCGGTCGCACGCCACGTTTTGGTCAGGAGGGTCAGCAGGCGGAGCTCGACTTCCGCGGCGTCTACCTGATCGACCCCGACGGATCGCTGAGCTTGGTCGCGCCGAGCGGCTTCTCCAACCCCAACGGGCTCGCCTTCACCCCTGACGAGTCCCAGCTCTACATCGGAGACTCGCAGGAAGGTCTGATCTGGCGTTACGAGGTCAATGGCGACCTCACGCTCGGAGACCGCATCCTGTTCGTCGACCAGTCGAAGGACGACCGCCTCGGCGCACCCGACGGGATGAAGGTCGATAGCGATGGTCGGTTGTGGACGACGGGCGCGGGTGGAGTTTCGGCGCACGCGGCAGATGGGACGTACCTGGGTGTCTTCGAGATGGACGAACACGCAGCGAATCTGACGTTCGGCGGTGACGACTTCTCGACGCTGTTCATGACAGCGGGGACGAGTCTGTTCAGCATCGAGACCTCGGTGCGGGGGATGGTGCCTGGGTCTCGGTAAGCAGCGAGATCAGCGGCCGAAACTCAGCATCGAGGAAGTACAGGCGACCCAAGGTGTCGATGACGTTCTTTCGTTGAGTCCCAGTCCCCGTTTTACACGGGGACCTGCTCCTTCCGCGCCCGGGGTTGGATGAGGAGCCCGGTCAGTTCGACGCATCGCCCGAGCGGGTCCCCGCGTGAATGAGACCTGTGCGCAAATGGTCGAGTCGCGCCTGACTGGTTACTCCCTCCCCCAGAGGGAGAGGGCTGGGGCGAGGGTGCCGGCTGTCGGTCTATCTGGTAGCGTCCCCTGGCTGCCGGCGCGTCGGCCCTCACCCTAACCCTCTCCCAGAGGGAGAGGGGACGGAACAGAGAATCACGCACCGGTCTCCGTGAAGCGGGGACTGGGATTCCTGTGCGTTAGGCGGATGATTCTCTCAGCACCGACTCGAATACCTCGAGCGTTCGCTTGGTGAACAGCCACATGTTTTCTTCTCGGTCTTCGAGGCCGGTTTCTAGTGTCTCGACGTATTCGGTCGGTCCTGCGATGGCAATACAGGTGTGACCTGAGGCATCTCCGTAGACGTTGCCTCCAGGACCGGCGGCGCCGGTTTCCCCGATGCCCCAGGTTGCGTCCAGTCGCTCGCGGATGGTCTCGGCGATGATCTTGGCGTAGGGCTCGCTGCTGGAGCGGACTCCGGGGTAGTCGTCGAGACTGATCCCGGTGAAGGCAGAGCGAGCGACTCCGGTGTAGGTGACGGCGGCGCCGGCGTAGTAGCGCGATGCGCCGGGGATCGAGAGCAGCGCGGCGGAGACCAGACCGCCGGCGGTGGTCTCGCAAATGGCGACGGTTTCGCCCCGCTCGCGGAGCAGTCCGGCGATCGCTTGGGCCATCGGTTGCAGTGGTTCCATGGTGTTTGCTCCTCTTGCCACTCCTGTGCTCTGGGCAGGCTAGTGTTCGCTGGCGCTAGCATCGCTGCAGGTTGAGTTGATTGAGGGAGCATCCGATGAGTACACCAATTCGCGTCCATGTCGTTGCTGGGGGATTTCCGCCAGGAAAACATGCGGGACATGACATTGACTATGCGCGGATGCGCATTCTGATGGCGTTGCAGTCGAACGAGGATGTCCACACGACCGTGAGCAGCGACTTTACGGACTGCCACAAGTGGATCCGTGATGCGCATCTGCTGATCTGTTACGTGGCCGGACCGTTCGCCGACGAGTACCAGACCGGCGTGATTCGTGACTGGGTCGGCGAGGGCGGTCGCTGGCTGGCGCTGCACGGATCGTCAGGCGGCAAGGCGGAGCGGATGGGGCGCGAGGATGGTCGCCGACGGCTGGTCAAGATGGACTATCACGAGGCGCTGGGCGGGTTCTTTATGACGCATCCGCCGATCCGCGAGATGGACGTCAAGGTCGAGGACCACAATCACCCGTTGACCTACAACCTGCCGAGCAGCTTCCCGGTCCAGGATGAGCCTTACATGGTCGAGGTTCTCCACCCCGACACGCAGGTGCTGCTGACCACGGCAGACATCGATTCTCCGCCGTATGTCGACGAGATCTATGGCGGCGACCTGTCACTACTGCCCGATGGCAAGTCGCACGCGTTGGGGTTTGCCCGTCGCGTCGGCGAGGGCGAGGTGGCGTACATCGCTCCGGGTCATTGCCATACGCCGCTGACGAACGCTCAGCGGTCGGTGCACGAGAGCATCGCGCCGGACGGCGTGGTGCCGCTGCGCTTCCGCGGTCCGTGGGAGACCGATGCGTACGAGCAGTTGCTCAAGAACGCGATCGATTGGGGCACTGGTGTCAACGGCTAGCCCTTCGACGACCGTTTCCGAGGCAGACCTGGAGCACCTCGCCGAGCTTCGGCGGCGGCGTGCGCAGTTCTTTGCTCCCAATCCCGCTGCCGAGGAACGGGCGCATGATCGCGGACTGCTGACCGCCAACGAACGAATCAAGCTGCTGCTCGATCCGGGCAGTGAGTGGGCGTTTAGCTACGGTCTGGGACCGACGCCGTTACGCCTGGGCTTCGGCGAGATCCACGGTCGTCCGGTGCTCTACAAGGCGCACGACAACTCGGGCGGCGCGAGCGCGTACAACCTGCGTTCGCGCGTCAACATGCGCGCGGTGGGGCACATTGTTGACAAGGCGGCGCTGCCGATGTTCTACCTGTTCCAGGGCGCCGGCGGACAGATCGAGGACCACATCATGTCCTCGGGTTTCTCTGCCGTTGGCGGTCAAAACGTGGGTTCGCGATCCAGCGTGCCTCGTCGCGGCGGGGTGTTTACCGCGATCCTGGGCAACTCGTTTGCTCCCTGGGCGGCGTCGGTGGCCGACTTCTCGGTGATGACGCCACGTGCAACGGCGACATTCGTCAGTCCGTTCATCATCGAATTTGCGACGGGCAAGCGTCCCGATCTCTACGAAATGGGCGGCGTTGACGTCCACACGAAACTCACGGGACAGATCTGCCGACGGGCTGAGGATGAGGCAGAAGCGATGGAGACGCTGCGCAAGTGTTTCTCCTATCTGCCCGGGCATGCCTTTGAATCTGCGCCGAGAATTATGAGCGGTGATCCAAGGCATCGCTGTGACGAAGAGCTGCGCTCGCTCGTGCCGAAGTATCCGAACCGGCCGTACGAGGTGCGCAACATCATTGAGCGGGTCGTCGACCGGGACAGCTTCTTTGAGTGGCAGCCTGAGTTTGGCATGAACCTGGTCACAGGTTTCGCGCGGCTTGATGGTCACACGGTTGCGATCATGGCCAATCAGCCGAAGGTCCGCGGCGGCGCGATCGATATGAACGCGCTGATCAAGGCTCGGCGCATGGTCAAGACAGCGCGCACGTTCTCGCTGCCGCTGCTGACGTTCTGCGATACGCCGGGAATCATGACGACGCAAGAGGAAGAGCACAAGGGTCTGCTGACCGAGACCACGGTCTACATCTCAGAGAAGATGGAGTCTGAGGTGCCGACTGTCTGCGTCACGCTGGGCAAGGGCATCGGAATGGGCTATTTCATCATGGGTTGCAGCGATCCTGAGGCGATTACGTTCTCCTGGCCAACAACGCAGATTGCCTACCTGGGTCCAGAGGGCGGCGCAGCGGTGATTCATCGCAAGGCGCTGGCCGCGGCTGAGCCGGACGATCATCGGCGGATGCTCGACGAACTCGCCGAGCCGTTCCGTCGCAATATGAACCCCTGGCGCGGGGCGCAGATGGCGACGATCGACAACATCATCGATCCGGTCGAGACGCGTCCGCGCGTGATCCAGGCATTCGAAGCGTTGCGCCGCAAATCAGGCGCACAAGGACGTAGAGGACGTGGAGGACGCAGATGACCACTCGACGAGAGCGACACGTCAGTCCCGAAAAGAACTTGTCGATGGCGGAGCGAATCGAGCGCGTGGAGCAGGAACGTGCTCTGATCGATGCCTTCGACCGCGATCGCAACCTGAAACCCGGTCAGTTGACGCCGCGCGAGCGAATTTCGGCGTTGGTTGACGACGACTCGTTCCTGGAGATCGGCGCGTTTGCCAAGAGTCAGCACCGCGATGCCGCAGCGGACACTCCCGCCGATGGCGTGATCACCGGCTACGCCGAAGTTGGTGGGCGACGTGTCGTCGTACTGGCCGAGGATCCAGTTGCCTTGGCTCGTACCGATGCGCAGGTCGGCAAGAACAAGCGCAATCGGATGATCTCCAGCGCGATTTATCGTCGTCTACCGTTGATCTACCTCGCCGACGGGACAGCAGAAGAACCGCCCGAGTTCGACATGCACAGCGGCTACCTGCTCGGCCGGGTCGCCGATCAAGCGCCTGCCCGCGATGTGGCCGAGCGAGAAGCGCCGTTTGTGACGGTTGCCTGCGGTCTCTGCGTCGGTCAGAACGGATCCCTGGCGGTGCGCTCGGACTTGCTGGTTGCCACCGTTCATGCTCGGTTTGGCGCGTCGGATGGAGCGCCGGGCTCGATCGCCGACGTGGTCATGGAAGGCGACGCCGAAGCCATCGCCGCTGCTCAGCGGTTCCTGGGCACGCTGCCCGAGGAGCTGGACACTCCGCTCGAGCCGCTGACACACAATCCCGCCGGACCGTCGAACATTCTGCTTGACGAATACATGGACGCGACCCTGGAGGAACAGTTCGAGTCGATCTTCGATGGTGAAGGCTCCTTGCTGCTGAGTGGTCTTGACTCAGCATGTGTGGTTGGGCTCGGGCGGATCGAGGGCTTCCCGGTCGTGTTTGCACTGACCGGGGGAGAGTCACGCGCGGCGCTGACGACGGCTGACGTGAAGCGGATCGCGAAAGCAGCATCGTGGAGTGCTGACTTCCAGATTCCGTTCATTTCGGCGCAGAACACGTTGGGCTACGACCCGGCCGACGCGGCGACACCTGAGTTCATGTACGCCGCGGCGAAAGCGGTGGAGTCTTTGCGCGGCTCGCATGCTGCCAAGATCACGATCATCACCGGTTGGGGTTATCTGCTCGGCGACTTTGTACTTGGTGGTCTTGGCACTGGGTTCGACATGCTCTGGTGCTGGCCGTCGGGCCGGATCGGCGTGACCGAGAGTCCGGGATACCTGGCGCGGGACCCAGAATCGCCGCCTGCGGATGATCCGTGGGAGGCGGCTGATCTTGGCATCGTCTCGGAGATGATCACACCGGCTGATACTCGCGAATGGCTGGCGCGGGCGCTGCGTCTGATCGGGCCGGGTCGCGCGCTGCCGGCGGCACACTACGATCGCGGCCAGCAAATCCACGACATGACCTGAACTGGTGCCGGGATTCCTGTGCATGTTTCAGGGGCAATCTCGCCGAGTCTTGCGTGATGTTGGGTGATGAACCCGAGTCCCGGAGGCCTGAGTGGTTAGATATCCTTACGTAGACAGGAAAGTAAGGACAGACTGATGCGAGATTTCGCGCGGGTGAGCTCCGAGGGTCAGATCACGATTCCGAAGGCGGTCAGGGAGGCGCTGGGACTGAAAGAGGGTGACGCTGTGTTGTTCAAGGTGGACGGTGAACGCGCCGTGATCGCGCGCACTCCCAGTCTGATGGAGATAGCTGGGACCTTCGAAGTTCCTCTGGAGAAGCGCAACACTCCCTGGGATGAGGTCATCAGGGAAACCAAACGCAAGAGAGCAGCAGCCGGTCGATGACGGCATTCCTGGATACCAATGTCCTAGTCCGCCATCTGACGAACGACCCGCCGGAACTGGCGGAGAGAGCTACTCGGTACATCCGTGAGTCCGAAAATTTGCTGCTGCCCGATTTGATCGTGGCTGAAGTGACTTACGTGCTTGAATCCTTCTACGACTTCACTAGAGCCGAGATCGTCTCTGGATTGCAATCGGCACTCTCGGAGGACTCCATAGTTGTCACTGATGTTCAGCTCTTGCTTCGTTCATTGGAGATTTACGAGACACATCGCGTTAACTTTGCAGATGCCTACCTGATTGCCCTGGCTGAGCGCACGGGGGTCGGCGCAGTCGCATCCTTTGACCGCGACATTGATCGGCCGGGCACAGTCATTCGGATTGAGCCGGTGTAGCCGCATCGGTGACCTTGTCCTAGCCTCATCCCGACTTGAAGGAGCCAACGCATGACCTATACCGCCATCGAGTTTGAGACTGACGGCCCGATCGCCACGATCACCATGGATCGCCCGGAGAAGCGCAATGCGCTCAACCACGCTCTGCTGGATGACCTGCTGGCGGCGCTCAATGTCGTCGCCGAGGACGATTCGCTGAAGGTTGCGATTCTTCGCGCAAACGGGCCAGCATTCAGCGCCGGCTATGACATCGATGGCAGTCCGTACATCAATCCACCCGACGGCGGGACCGAGTGGAACATCGTCAACGGGCACAAGCACCAGCGGATCATGCGCGGGATCTATGAGGCGATCTGGGACAACCCCAAGGTGATCATTGCGCAGATCCACGGACATGCGATCGCTGGCGGCATGTACATCTCGATGCTCTGCGACCTCGTCGTAGCGGCTGACGAGGCGAAGATCGGGGAGCCCTTCATGCGCATGGGCGGGGCCAGCTCGATCCCGTTCTGGAGCTACCTCGTCGGTCCACGACGAGCCAACGACATGCTCTTCACTGGTCGCGTGTTGTCGGGCAAGGAGGCGGAGGAGTGGGGTCTGGTCACGCGCAGCGTGCCGGCCGATGAGTTGGACGAGACCGTCCGTGAGATGGCGGTCAGTGTCGCCGAAGCGCCGCTGGCGAGCTTGTTGACGAAAAAGGAAATGTGGCACACGCAGGCCGACATGATGGGCTGGGGTGCGCAGTTCCGCTACACGACGAGCCTCAACTCATGGCTGAGGATGGCGCCGCCGCCTCCCGACAGCCGGGTCGGCATGCGCGAGTTCATGAACGAGCGCAAGGCGCAGCGGGATCGAGGTGAGTCCACGGATTACTAGGAACGGTCTGAGCAAGGGGCTATTGTGGATGCTTCGTGCTGTCTGGGCGGGTGCGGATAGGCGTCGAGGGTTGAACATAACCCTCGACCACGAGGACTATTGGGACTGTTGAGTTTTACGCGCGGGGAGACCTCATGATCGCTGGTGGTGGCTGCGCTTGGTCTAATTCGATCCTCGAGTCAATATCGTGAGGCCGGATGAATCCCAAGGGAGTTCACAGGAAGAGAAAGAGGAGGATGACGGGCTCGAGCCGCACCTCGAGGAGGCGCTCCAACGGGTGGAGGATGGCGAGTCACTCAACCTGTTCAGTTTGAGCACTCGGCAGATACGGGCGTTCCACATGAGTTGGTTCGCCTACTTTCTGGCCTTCTTCGGTTGGTTTGGCATCGCTCCGCTGATGCCGATCATCCGCGACGACCTCCAACTGACTACTAGTCAGCTGGGGAACACTGTCATCGCTTCGGTGGCGATCTCGATCATCGCGCGACCAGCGGCTGGTTGGCTGTGCGATCGCTATGGGCCTCGATTGACGTACACCGGTCTGCTCTGTCTCGGCGCGATTCCGCTGATCGGGGTGGGTCTCTCGCAGAACTACGAGACGCTCTTGTTGATGCGACTGGCGATCGGCGTTCTTGGTGTGGGATTCATCGTCACACAGCATCACAGCACGTTGATGTTCAGTACCAACGTTGTCGGAAAGGCCAACGCCGCAACCGGCGGATTGGGCGGACTTGGCGGAGGCGCAGCCCAGTTCGTGATGCCGGTGATCGTTACCGGGTTAGTCGTGTTTGGGTTCGAGGAGTTCCTGGCCTGGCGGCTGGCGATGATCGTTCCAGGCCTGGCCTTGCTGCTGATGGGTATCACCTATTTCGTGGTGACCGAGGACACAGCGTTTGGCAACTTCTCCCAACTGCGTTCGCAAAATCGCATGTTCGAAGCTTCGGGCAGAGGTGTCGGATTCAGAGCCGTTGCACTGGATTACCGAGTTTGGGTGCTGTTCTTCGCGTATGCCGCCTGTGGAGGGGCGGAGCTGACGTTCATCAATGTGGTTGCGCTGTATTTCTACGACAACTTTCAGTTGAGCCTGAGAGACGCAGGCCTGCTCGGGGCGGTGTTCGGGCTGCTGAGCGTGCTCGCCATTCCGCTCGGTGGCATGGTCGGAGATTGGGGCGGCATGATGTTCGGGTCCCGAGGCAGAGTGACATTTCTCGGTTTGCTCCTCCTCCTGCAGGCGGCCTCACTGTTGTGGTTCGCCAGCACGCTCACGCTCTCGGTGGCGATTGTGTCAATGGTCGTCTTTGGAATGTCTTCGCAAATGGCTGCGGGAGCGACATACTCGGTTGTGCCCTTTGTCAATCGACCAGCGCTCGGCGCGGTCGCTGGCGTCGTCGGTTCTGGGGCGTCCGTGGGAGCCTTCGGTTTCGGATTCCTATTGCGATCGGAATCGCTGACCACGTCCGACGTACTGATCTGGATCGCGGCACTCTCGGCCTTGGCCGCGCTGGTGGTGTTGATGTTGCGATTCTCGTTCCGGGCGCACCCGATCGCGCGACGGTCTATACGTCGCCTGGCGCGTCTGGTCACGCGTCGGACGCTGCGTCGCGCCGTCCGGCGCACGCCTCTCCTGACCGGCATTCGTGTCTAGACGTCCGGATGGCGCATGAAGTTGGTGGCTTGCTCGTAGGCGTAGCCGACTTGGCAGAGGGCCGCCTCGGAGCCGAGCGGTCCCACGAGTTGCAACGCGATCGGAAGACCGTCGCTCCAGCCGTTCGGCAGCGTGAGCGTCGGAGCGCGATTCATGTCCCACGGAGCGGTGTACTGGAGCCGACTCCAGTTGAACTCCCCCGGTGTGTCGTCGTACATCATGTCTTCGGTCACCTGATGCGGCAACGTGCCTTGCGCGGGACAGGCGAGCATGTCGATGTCGGCGAAGCATCGTGCGAGTAGGCCTCGCAGTTCCTCACGCCGAATGCAGGCGGCCGCGTACTCGGTGGCGCTGATCGATGAACCCAGCTCCAGCCAGGCGCCGAACCAGTTGCCGTAGTCGCCGGCTCGGCTCGGATAGTGGTCGAGGTGCGCGTAGAGCGCCTCGACCGAGCAGAGCGTCGGCCAGTCGGGCATGTACGGTCCGAAGTCGGGCAGTTCGACGTCGACAATCTCGGCGCCCAGCGACGCCAGCGTCTCGACCGATGCAGCGACTGCCTCTGCGATCGGTGGAATGACCTTCTCCGAGGCGTAGCGCCGGTCGTAGCCGATCCGCATCCCGGCGACGCCGCCGTTGATGCCGTCGAGCATGACTGGTGCGGGTTCTGCCAGCGTGGTCGGATCGTTGGGGTCGTTGCCGGCGATGACTTCGAATGTGGCTGCGCAATCCCAGGTCGAGCGGCACATTGGTCCGACGTGGTCGAGGGACTGGGCCAGGTCGAGCACGCCGTAACGGCTGACGCGTCCCCAGGTTGGCTTGAGTCCGACGATCCCGCAGGATGCCGACGGTCCGCGGATCGATCCGCCGGTGTCACTGCCCAGCGAGGCGTAGCAGAGTCCGGCTGCCGTGGCGACGCCCGAGCCGCTCGAGGAGACGCCGGTCCAGCGGTCGGCGGCCCAGGGGTTGACCGGCACCTGTCGGGCGCGGTTGTATCCAGCCATCGCGCCTTCGGTCAGGTTGAGCTTGCCCAGCAGTATGGCGCCGGCTTCCTTGAACCGGGCGACGACGGTGGAGTCGAAGTCGGGAACGAAGTCCTCGAGCACCTTGGTCCCACCCATTGTGCGAACGCCAGTCGTGTAGCAAAGGTCTTTGACGGCGATGGGAATACCGTGCAGCGGGCCTCGATAGTTGCCAGCGGCGATCTCGTCCGCGGCCTGCTGAGCCTCCGCCAATGCGGAGTCGGCCATCACGGTGGCGTAGCTCTTGAGCCTGCCGTCGGCGGCTTCGATGCGGTCGAGTTGCATCTGAGTCAGCTCGACGGGCGAGAAGTCGCCCGCGGCGATGCGTGGGGCGAGTTCTTCGATGGTCGCGTAGGCGAGGTTGTCGGTCATGCGTCATCTCCAGTTCCAACATTATGCCTGCGGGCGACCACAAGTGTCGCCCCTACAGATATGAGCGTTGTGGCTGTCCTGTCTTGCCCCGCAATCGACGGTGGTGCTCGCTACGGAATTCCGATGAGCTGGGTGTCCGAGCCGAACCAGGTCAGTGACTCCCGATCCACCATCGGCCCGAATGCATCGGGTGTGATCGTCTCTCCGTAGCGTTCCCAGCCGGAGGGATCGGAGAAGTAGAGCTCGGCCATGCCGGCGTAGGGCTCGTCGTCGGGATCCATACTGTGGCTGACCACGTAGCGCAGGCCGCCGATCTTGTTCATGGTCTCGCGCACATTCGGTGCGTGGGCCTCGAGCCAGACACCAAAGAACTCATTCCAGTCGACGCCGGCTTTCGCCTTGACCAGGAATGTCACCTTGTACAGGTTGCTGCGCGTCGTGGGAAATGGCTCGTTCAGCGTCAACGGAACGACCGGCAAGTCGTCGCTTCTGTCAATGACTACGTGTTCCGTGGTCGCCCAGGGGACGAACGGCTCGACTTTCTGATCGAACGTGTCGCGAGGCTCGGTGAACATCGGGCCGTCCGGTTTGGGCAGCGGTTTGTCGAACCAGAGCTGTGCCATGCCGTCGTAGGTGGGCCGAGCCGTGTACTCGCCTTGCTCGCCATTGAACAGCGTGACCAGGTACTTGCGCGCCGGCCTTCTGCCCGAAGCGATGGCGGCCTCTTGAGCCTCGATCACTCCGGGCATGTGGTTCTTGTACCAGTGCGCGATCATCTCGTCTCGCGAGGCGTCCTCGCGACGACGGATCATGAAGATCATCTTGGCGCCAGGGGTTGTGCTGATGGTGTCGGTCATGATTGCCTCCGCTCCGTTGGGCCCAGACCATTGGAGTTTGGGCGGAGTCTAGGCGTCGCGGGTTGCAACCGTCGGGTTGAGCGCTCACAATCAGCGCATGACTACATCAACGACTGCGGAACTCCTGGCCCGCCGCGAGCGTCTGCTCGGCGCGGGCGTCGCCACGTTCTATGAAGACCCGGTGCACATCGTGCGAGGCGAGGGCGTCTGGCTCTACGACGCGGACGGACGCCGATATCTCGACCTGTACAACAACGTCCCCTGCGTTGGCCATGCGCATCCGCGTGTGGTTGAGGCGATGCAGCGGCAAACCGAGACGCTGAACGTGCACTCGCGCTACTTACACGAGGGCATCCTTGACTACGCCGAGCACCTGACCTCGGTGCACGCCGAGCACCTGACGACGGCGGTCTTCACCTGTAGCGGTACGGAGGCGAATGAGGTCGCGGTCTTGATGGCTCGGGCGGCGACCGGTGGTCGTGGGCTGATCTATACGCAGGCCGCGTATCACGGCAACTCGACCGAGGTACGCAAGCTTTCGCGGCTGCGGGGCGACAATGAGCCGGAGTTTCGATCGATTCCGGTGCCGCAGCGTTACCGGCCAGTCGAGGAAGGCCTTGAGGACGAGGCGCTGACGGAGGCGTACCTGGCTCGCTTGCAGGCCGAAATCGATGGCTTTGCCGAGGACGGTGTTTCTTTCGCCGGCATGATGGCGTGTTCGATCCTTGCCAATGAAGGTCTGCCGGACATACCGCCCGGGTTCATGGGTCGTGCGGCCGAGATGGTTCGCGCAGCCGGCGGTGTGTTCATCAGTGACGAAGTGCAGGCGGGATTTGCCCGATCGGGCAACTGGTGGGGCTACGAGACCACCGGGATCAAGCCCGACATCGTGAGCATGGGCAAGCCGATGGGCAACGGTCTGCCACTGGCCGGAGTCGTCGCCTCGCAGGAGATGGTTGACACGTTCCGTCAGCGGACTCGCTACTTCAACACGTTCGCATCGAGTCCCCTCCAGGCGGCGGTCGGTCAGGCGGTACTGGAAGTGATTGAAGGTGAAGGACTGGTTGCGAGCGTTGCAGATGTCGGCGGATATCTGATCGAGAACCTACGATCGTTGCAGGAGAGTTGCGAGCCGATGTCGGACGTGCGCGGTCATGGGCTCTTCATCGGGATGGAGTGGGTCAAGGATCGTGAGAGCAAGGAACCGGATCCGACTGGCGCAGAAGCAATCGTCAATCGTCTGCGCGAGGCCGGATTCCTGATGGGGCGGGCCGGTGAGCATGGCAACGTGCTCAAGGTGCGTCCGCCATTAGTGCTCAAGCGAGAGCAGGCCGATATGTTCCTGGAAGCCTTTGAGGCTGCCATCGCCGAGCCCGTCTGAGCCCATGCCCGAGCAGACCAATCTGAGTGACGCCGATCTATACGCGATCGCGGAGCAATCGCTGCCGCACTGGGGTCTCACGCCCGACGCGATTGAGCTGGTCTCGCGCAGCGAGAACACGGTGTTCAGGCTCGATATGCCCGATGGTCAGCGCTACGCGCTGCGGATTCACCGTCCCGGCTATCACACGTTGCCTGAGCTGGAGTCGGAGTTGATCTGGACGCAGGCACTCAACGACGCGGGGATTCACGTCCCGGTCGGCGTGCGGACGCTCGACGGTCCCGGATACGCCACGATCCCGACTCCGGACGGCGAGTCCACTCGCGCGGTGGGTTTGGTCAACTGGCTCGATGGCGTCCTGCTCAGTTCGGTGATCGTGGCCGAGCAGGATGAGTCGCAGATTGTGGAGCACTTTCGTCAGATTGGCCGCGTGATCGCTGCAGCGAACAATCAGGCCAGTGAATGGAACGCTCCTGCTGGCTTTACACGTCACGCATTCGATGTCCCCGGTTACGTGGGCGAGACGCCGTTCTGGGGTCGGTTTTGGGACATTCCACCGCTGACAAGTGCTCAGCGCGAGGTGCTGGGCAAGGCTCGTGACGGCATCGGCGACGTGTTGACGGAATATGGCAAGGATCGCGGCACGTACTCGATGATTCACGCCGACTTGCATGCGCACAACATCATGATCGATCCGTCGGGCGTCCTGCAGGCCTTCGACTTTGACGATGCCGGGTTCGGCTGGCACCAGTACGATCTCGCCGTCGTCCTGTTCGGCCTAGATGATTTGCCGTACTTCGGCGCCATCACCGATTCGCTGGTCGCCGGATATCGGGAGCTGCGAGCGTTCAGTGATGAAGCGCTGTCGCTGTTGCCGCTGTTCCTACTGATTCGGCGGCTGGTGCTGATTAGCTGGCAGTGGGATCGGCCAGAGCTAGGTCGTCGGAGAGGACTTGAGGCGTACATCGCGGACGCCTGCGAGCAGGTGGACGCATTCACCTTCTAACTGCCCTAGCTGACCAGCGAATCCGGTTACGCTGTCAACTGATAGAGGAAAGACCGTGAGTCATGTGCTGGCGTGATCGGATCGAGCGAACCCCTGAAGTCCTGGTAGGCAAGCCCGTGATCAAGGGGACGCGGATCTCCGTGCACTTCGTGCTTGAGCGGTTGGGAGACGGATGGTCGATGGATGATCTGTTGACCGGCTACCCCCACATTGAACGTGACGACGTCCTCGCGTGTCTACAGTTCGCAAGCGAGGCCGTTGCAGCAGAGCGCGCACAGCGCCTGAGCGCCTAGCAGTTCGTGCGCTTCCTTGCTGACGAGAATGTTCACTCCGGGACAGTTGATGCCTTGAGAGCTGAAGGACACGATGTCACCGGCGTGAACAACGACGCTCCGGGTTCCAGCGACACGGCCGTGCTAGCTATGGCTAATCTCCTGCAGCGCACCCTGATCACGTACGACACTGATTTCGGGGAGTTGATCTTCCTTCGCAACTTCCCGGCCGAGTCGGGCGTCATCCTGTTGCGCCTCCCCGGCACGGTTAACGACCACACGGCGCGCCTGATTGACGTTCTTGCTGTCCGCGACGACTGGAACCACTACTTCACGACGGTGACTGAGCAGCGGGTGCGGAGACGGCGGTTGCCTTCAACTCGGTGATTCGCCGCCGATTCATGTCGTCGCGTTAGCCTCACTTCCGACGGAGGAATCACCATGCCCATCGAGAAGTTGCTGGTCGCGAATCGCGGCGAGATTGCGATTCGGATTGTCCGTGCTGCACGAGAGCTGGGCATTGGCTCTGTTGGGATTCACTCCCAAGACGACGCGCAATCACTGCACGTTCGATTGGCCGACGAAGCAGTCGTCCTGGACGGCTCGGGTGCGCGGGCGTATCTCGATGTCGAGTCCGTCGTTGGCGCGGCACTTGAGGCTGGCTGTGATGCGTTGCACCCAGGCTATGGATTCCTCGCCGAGAGCGCGGAGTTGTCTCGGCGCTGCGACGAAGTTGGGATCACGTTTGTCGGCCCGACTCCGGGGTCGCTTGAGCTGTTTGGCGACAAGGCGCGCGCTCGTGCGCTGGCAGTTGAGTTGGATGTGCCCGTGCTACCCGGCACGCAGGCGCCGGTGGACATCGATGGCGCGAGCAGGTTCTTTCACTCATTGGGCGGCGACGGCGCGATGCTGCTCAAGGCGATTGCTGGCGGCGGCGGCCGAGGTATGCGGGTCGTCATGGCAGCGGATGACATTGCAGAAGCGTTTGAGCGCTGTCAGTCAGAGGCTGCCACTGCATTCGGAAATGGTGATTTGTTGGTCGAGCGTCTGATGGCCAGAGCGCGGCACGTAGAGGTGCAGATCATCGGCGATGGATCCGGCGCAGTGTCACATCTGGGTGAACGCGAGTGCAGCCTGCAACGCCGACATCAGAAGGTCGTCGAGTGGGCGCCGAGCCCGTCGATTTCGCCGGACACTCGCGATCGGCTGACCTCAGCAGCGGTTCGACTCGCTTCGTCGGACAACTACCGCAGCCTGGGCACGTTCGAGTTTCTGGTCAACGCTGACGACGAATCCGACATAGCGTTCATCGAGGCGAATCCTCGGTTGCAAGTCGAACACACGGTGACTGAAGAAGTGACCGGCGTTGACCTGGTGCGGGCCCAGCTTCGCATTGCGGGCGGAGAGTCGCTGGCTGAGGTCGGTTTGTCGCAATCGGATATCCCTGCAGCGCGGGGGTTTGCGATCCAGGCACGAGTCAACATGGAGCGCATGGAACCGAACGGAGACGTGCGGCCATCGGGCGGCACGCTGACGACGTTCGAACCGCCCTCGGGTCCTGGCGTGCGGGTCGACACGTACGGCTTCGCCGGCTACACGACCAATCCCAACTTCGATTCCCTGTTGGCCAAGGTGATCGCGTACTCCGCATCGTCGGACTTCGCCGATGTCATCCGACGCAGCCTGCGCGCCCTGGAAGAGTTTCGGATTGAAGGCGTCGAAGCCAATCTCGCGTTTCTGTGTCAATCCCTGGGTCACAACGACTTCGCGGCTGGAGACATCTATACGCGCTGGGTCGATGACCATGTGGCCGAACTCGCGGCGGTACCTGAGATGGTGGCGACCTCGGCCAAGGGCGCGAATGAGATCGAGGTTGGCCTGGCCGGAGCGCAGCTCGATACTCGCGATCCGCTGGCCGGCCTGAACTACTTCCGCGAAGGTTCGGGAACTCGGGCGCAACAAGGCGTCGCGGCCATGACGCCGGGCACACAGCCGGCGCCGAACATCGTTGGCCCACCGGGTACGGAGCCGGTGCCGTCGCCGCTGCAGGGCACGATCATCCAGATCCTGGTTGAGGAGGGTGACGCGGTTCGCGAGGGCCAACAGATGTTTGTGATGGACTCGATGAAGATGGAGCATGTGATCAATTCGGATGTGGGTGGATACCTGCGTCAGTTGACGGTCTCGGTTGGCGATGTCGTCTATGAGGGACATCCGTTGGCGTTCATGGAGTTAGCGGACGTAGGCGCAGCCATCGAGGAAGCGGTCGAGGAGATCGACCTTGACTACATCCGGCCCGATCTGCAGAAGCTGTTCGACGAGCTCGCGGCGGGCAAGGACGAGAATCGTCAGGCGTTGGTCGAGCGCCGCCATGCCAAGGGCAAACGGACGCAGCGAGAAAGCCTGGCCGACCTGGTCGATCCGGGTAGCTGGGTCGAGATGGGCGAGCTGGTGCTACCGGCGCGGCATCGAATCATGTCCAGAGAAGAGATGCGTGTCCGAGCTCCTGCCGACGGGATGATCACCGGGATTGGTACGGTCAACGGAGAGTTGTTCGACGAGCACCGGGCGACCACGCTGGTCGCGATGTATGACGAGACCGTCTGGGCCGGCACCCAGGGCATGATGGGCCACCAGAAGACCGACCGCGTGATCAAGTTCGCGGATGAACAGGCGACCCCGCTCATCCTCTGGGCCGAGGGCGCAGGCGGACGATCGGGTGATACTGATTTCTCGGATATCTCTGCAGCAGGACAGTGGGTCCCGACCTACGACATGATGGCGAGGATCAGCGGCACGGTGCCGATGATTGGGATTACTGCTGGTCGCACGTTCGCCGGAAATGCATCGATCCTGGGCATCACCGACTGCATCATTGCGACCCGCGACGCCAACATCGGCATGGGCGGGCCGGCCACGATCGAGGGCGGCGGACTGGGGTTGTTCACGCCAGAAGAAATCGGTCCCATGTCCGATCTGGGCCCGGCCGGCAGCGTCGACATCCTGGTTGATGACGAATATGAGGCGATCGACGCGGCGAAGCGGTACCTGTCCTACTTCCAGGGATCGATTCCAAGCTGGGATTGTGTCGATCAGCGCCTCTTGAGGCACGCCATCCCCGAGAATCGCAAGCGACCGTTCAGCGTGCGCAAGGTGATCGAGCAGATGGCCGATATCGACTCGGTGCTCGAGCTGCGCGGCGAGTTCGGTGTGGGGATCATCACCTCACTGATTCGGATCGAAGGTCATCCAGTTGGCGTCATTGCGAACAACAATGAGCACCTTGGCGGCGCGGTTGACAGCGAGGGCGCCGACAAGCTCTGTCGCTTTGCGCAGCTCTGCGACTGCTTCAACATCCCCATACTCGTCCTGGTCGACACGACCGGCATGATGGTTGGCCCCGACATCGAGCGCACTGGTCTGGCGCGGAAGTGCAACAACGTCTTCGTAACACTGGCCAATGCGCAGTCGCCGCGATTCACGATCATCCTGCGCAAGTCCTATGGTCTGGCGGCGCAGGCGATGATGACCGGAAGCTCACGTGCGCCGCTGTTCGCTTTGGCCTGGCCGACGGCCGAGCTGGGCGGCATGAATCTGGAGGCCGCAATCCGGCTGGGGAATCGGGCGGAGTTAGCCGCGATTGAGGACATTGAAGAACGTGCCGCCAGATATGAAGAGTTGGTCGCCGGGGCCTACTGGAGAGGCAACGCGATTAACTCGGCATCGGTACACGAGAATGACGGCGTGATTGATCCGGCCGAGACGCGCCGCTGGATCGTCCGTGGCCTGATGGCTTGCGAGAATCCTGAGCCGATTCGTCGCGGTCGGAGGCCGAACATCGATACCTGGTAGTTCCGCTGTTGTGCCAGTGCTGCGACAATAATGACGTTACGACGCTCGCCCGCATGTTCAACGTGCAGGCGAACGCAGAGCGTGAGTAAGGAAGTGAACGATGGCCGAAGAACTTCAGGGTGACGCATTCATCAGGAAACAGATTGCCCAACTGCCGGTTCCCGAGTTCGCGGAAACGGCCTGGACAACGCCACCGCCGCTGGCTGACGCGCGGGTGGCGGTCGTAACCTCGGCGGCCTTGCATCCACGTGGCGGCGAGGCGTTCACGGTGAACGACGCCAGCTATCGAGCGCTTGACCACGACGAGCGACGGCTGGTGATGGGTCACTGGAGTCCGAACTTCGACCGCTCGGCCTTTGGCATCGACTACAACGTCGTCTATCCCCTGGCTCGGCTGGATGAGCTGGTGGAGCAGGGAGTGGTTGGTTCGGCGGCCTCAAGGCACTACTCGTTTGCCGGCAATCAGCCCGACGATGTCGCCACTATTCGCCACGACTCCGGTCCGGCATGCGCGGCAGCGCTCAAGGCCGACGGTGTGGATGTGGTCCTGCTGACCCCGGTTTGACCGCTCTGCACGCGTACCGTGTGTACGCTCGCACACGTGTTTGAGGCGGCGGGCCTGTCGACGGTGACGATCTCGGCGATTCGCTCTGTCGCTGAGCGGATGCGTCCGCCGCGCGTTTTGCATTGCGAATTCCCGCTGGGGCGTCCCGTGGGCAAGCCGAATGATCCCGAGTTCCAGCACGACGTGCTACGCCGAGCGTTCTCGCTATTGGAGCAGGAACCGGGACCAGTTCTGGACGACCATCCCGAGGAAATCATTGACAGCGAAGAGGCCTTGAGTTGCTCAGTGCCACCGCGATTCGATCCGGAGCTGGCACCTGCCGTCGATGAAGCACGTGGCTTACGTAAGGCGTACGACCGCGCGCTGGCACGTCGCGGCGTGAGCGAGGTCGGCATGGCGGTCGACCCCGACGGTGTGCCCGGCGCATTGGACGTGCTGCAGCAAATCGTTGACGGAACGCCGTGGAAGTCGGCCGGGATTCCGGGCGGACACACGACGGCGGTCGCGAATGATATTCGTGCGTACTACGAGGAAGCCGCGCTGGAACTGGCCGGCGCGCCCAATGCGGGCGGCGGTCAAGCGGAATCCTGGTTCTTTGAGCAGACCGAAGCGGGCAAGCTGCTCCTTTCCGCGCGCAAGGCTCTCGCGGCCCAGGGCGCACCTCAGCCAGTCTGGTTCTACATGGCGCCGATGTATCGCAGCTAGGTAGCTAGACAGGTAGGACCGCTACCAGAACGGCGCCTCGGGATCCTGACCGAGCAGGAGTCTGCCGGCGGCGGCGTAGTTTGAGGCTCCCAGCACGACGTGTTGGTTCATGGCGTGCATGTCGCGCAGGCGTCGGTCGAGGGTCGAGCGCTCGGTGTAGAGCGATGACGATCCAGCGATCGAGTAGAGCTGCTCCACAATCTTGACGCACTCGCGATGCACGAACGTGATTGCCAGTCGAAGCTGTGCTCGGTTGAAGTCGGACAGTTCGCCGGTCGTGCAGACCTCCTGCCAGGCGGTGTCGGCGGCTGAGAGCGCGTAGGCACGGCAGGCGGCAATTCGGGCCGCTGTCTCACCGATCGTCGATTGGCTGAGGGCGTCGTCTCGTAACGCACCGCGCACAGCGACGCGGGTTCTGGCGAGATCCACGACCTCTTCATGCGCCGCCTGGACCAATCCCAGTGGCACGCCGAGGTGCTTGGGCAACAGCCAGGCTGGGTGGCGCAACGGCTCGCCCGGGACGGAGCGCTGGGTCGGGCGCGGGAGAATGCTGCGTTCATCAGGGATGAACAGGTCGGTGATTTCGACATCGTGGCTGCCAGTCCCGCGCATACCGGATGTGTGCCAGGTGTCGAGGACGGTGACTTCGCTCTTCGGCGCGACGAGTCGGATGTAGGCCGGATGGTCTCCCGCAGTAGTGTCGTCGCGAATCACCTTGCAGCTGAACTGGACCCAGTCGGCGTGGGTCACGCCGCTGAAGTACGGCCAGCGACCAGTGGCCAGGTATCCGCCATCGACACGGACGGCCGTCCCCGGCGGAAACGCTGCTCCGCAGGTCGCGGAGTTGATGTCGGCGAACATCGATTGCGCCAGTTCTGGATCCAGCTCGCGACTGAGGAGGCCGCTGTCGCAGCCAATCATCACGCACCAGGCGGCTGACGTGTCGGCTTTCGCGATTTCTTCAATGAATAGGATCTGGGTGACGGGGTCTGCGTCGTGACCGCCGAGCCAGCGCGGTTGGAGTAGGGCAAATGCACCCGCGTCTTTGAGCAGTTGGACGACATGTGTAGGCAGTTGGCGAGCGGCTTCGATTTCGTCCGAGGCCTCGCGGATCCGCGGCGCAATCGATCGGGCGGCCTTAAGCAGAGCTTCACGCTCATCGAGAGTGGCGCCGTAGGACTTACTCATGGGCTGCTCCCATGGGTTGCAGGGTAGTCTGAGCGGCTAGAATGGGTCAGGAAATCGGAGTTGAGGAACGATGGCGAAGCCGAAGACCGTGGACCCTCGGCTAGAGCTGGTGAACTTCGATGTCCTCGACATGGACAAGTTCCCGCCGGTCGAGGAGTGGACCGAGGAAGAGTGGGAAGACGCAGGGTTGCTCACGCTCGCGGCGATGGCGCGCGAGGAACGGGAGGAAGGGGGTCTGTCGATGGTGTCCCAAGAAGAGTTTGAGGCCGAGTTCGGTTCGCTTGACTGCTAGCTGATAGAACGCCTCCGATGCCCTATCGGTATGAGTTCGAGCCCGTCGCTCGCCGCCAACTCCGACGGTTGAATCCGAGTGATCGCGGACGAGTTCACCGTCGCGTCCGTGCGCTCTCTGAGCAGCCTCGGAGCCATATCTCAAAGCAACTTCAGGGACGCCCGACTCGCTGGAGCACTCGCGTTGGCGATTTGCGAATTATCTACGCTGTCAACGATCCCGAACAGCTGATCACGATTGAAGCCATCGGCAACAGGGACAGCATCTATGAGCAGATGCGCCGTCGGAGCTGAGCTCTGCTACAGCTTCATCGGCTCTCCCTGGGCGACCTGTTGTGGGTCGGTCTTCCAGATGTCTGAGCCGTCCACGTAGAGCTCGACACCGTTGCCGTCGGGGTCGTTGAGGTAGAGCGACTTTGAGACGACGTGGTCGATCGTCGCGAAGACTTTGACGCCGGCGGCTTCGAGCTCGTCGCGCGCTTCGCGCAGTTCGTCCAATGTTTCGCCGATGCAGAAGGCGAGGTGGTAGAGACCGGGCGCCTTGGGGTCGGCGGTCTCTGGTCCCTCTTCTCCGACTTCAAGCAGGGCCAGGTCGTGGTGGTTGCCGAGCGTGTAGAAGCTCATGGGCATCTGCTCGTGGCGTGCGGCGAGCTTCATCCCCAGGACCTCGCCGTAGAACGCTTCGGCGCGCTCCATGTTGCGGACCTTGATGACTGCGTGACCGAGTTCTTTGACCTGCATCGGTCTCTCCTTCGGGTAACACGCCCCGACCCAACGACGTGGCGTTGAGCCTATTCTAGGGCGCAACGGCCCAGCTCATCACCGTGATACCCCCGCGGTTCCGTAATCTCGCGATAGGGAGGCCCTTGTGCCGGTACTGACGTGATCCTGGATGGATTCCCGCCTTTGCGGGCATGACGGAGGGATCGCGGGAATCTCGATCCGTGCGGCAAGGCCGATGTGTTGCCATGGACGCGTCAATAGCGTTGACGCTGGTGCTGGCCTCAGTGAGATATCCGCGGCGCTGCGCGGGTATGACGAATATTACGAAGGTCTCATACCACGAGAGGAACGAGCGATGGACGAGATTGGATATTCGGTCGAGGGACATATCGCTTCGGTCAGACTGCTTCGACCGGAAAAGCTGAATGCGATGACGGACGAGATGTATCACGCCATCGGCGATGCGTTTAAGGAAGCGGACGCTGATCCTCAGGTGCGTTGCGTGGTGCTCAGCGGGTCGGGTCGGGCATTTTCGTCCGGGCACGACCTGTTGCAGTTTGGTGATCGACAGGCCTGGAAGCCGTGGTCAGGAGAGCGCTTTGACAACGGTCTGGAAACGGCCAAGCCAGTCATCGCCGCGATCAGTGGGTACTGTCTCGCAGGCGGGCTCGAGCTGGCGCTCTATTGCGATATCCGCATCTGCGACACGACGGCGCAGTTCGGATCTCCCGAGCCGCGCTGGGGGATTTTGCACGGATACGGTGCGCTGCGCACGCCGGGATTGATCGGCTCGTCCGATGCCATGCGGCTGTTGTTGACGGGCGAGTTCCTCGATGCGGCTGAGGCGCTGCGGATTGGCCTGGTCAGCAAGGTCGTAGAACCATCAGAGTTGCTGGATGCCGCAAATGAGATGGCGGAGAAGGTCGCGGTTAACAGCCCGCTGGCGATCCGTCTGACGAAAGAGCTGGCTCGCCGAGGCCCCGACATGTCACTGCCCGACGGTCTGCGCCTGTACCAGGAGTACCAGCGGCTGGCGATGATGTCGGACGACGCTCGGGAGGGTACGCGCGCGTTTGCGGAGCGTCGGGAGCCGGAGTACGAGGGCTGAGATGGCATAGGGTGGGATTCGGAAGTGGGAACCGATGCTCAAGCCAACTACGACCGACGCCAGAGCAGAACTTATCAACTGGAACATTCTGAACGCGAACGCATTCCCGCCAATCGACGAGTGGGATGAGGACCACTGGGATGACGCAGCTCTTGCGACGCTGGTCCATTACGAACTGGAGGAAGATCGAAAGAACGGTGCGGTTCGCCCACTTATCTCATTTGAAGAAGTGCTTGCGAAACGCGGACTCACGCTTGACGATCTCAAGTAGCGTCCGTGCCTCCACGGGTCGAGCTTTCGCCGTGACTACTATCGACGGCTAAGACGTCTCTCCTACCTGCACAAACTCATGCTCGTTTCCTTAGGGGGTGTTCACTCTATCCATCTGCTTAGTCAGAATTCCGTCATTGCCGCGCTTGACGCGGCAATCTCGTCGAGTTTTGCACAGACAGTTGCGCTGGATGCAGCGTCATACCCGCGGCGGAGCGCGGGTATGACGGGAGCTCCTAGACTGAGCCGCCCCATGTGAACACGTCCTAGATCTTCGCTGCGACGCCGCCGTCGATGTTGATCATTTCTCCGGTGATGAAGCGCGAGTCGTCGCAGGACAGGAAGAGGACCAGGTTGGCCACGTCGATTGAGTAGCCGGGACCCTGCACGATCTGGGCGAAATCGAACATCTTCTCGAACACGTGATGTCCGCCGTCGGGGTCGTTGTAGGTGCCTCGGGTGGCGCCTGGGGTAATGATCTGGCCTGGGCGGACGCAGTTGACGCGAATGTTGTCCCGACCGCCAGCGCCAGCCATGTATCGGGTGAGCGCGTCAACGCCGGCTTTGGCCGCGTAGTACGAGGCTGAGGCGGTGCCGAACTCGTCTTGCATGCGCGAGGAAAATCCCCGTTGCGCGGCCAGCGAGGACATGTTGACAATTGCGCCGCCACCCTGCGCAGCAATGTGCGGCCAGACGGCCTGACTGACATAAAACGTACCGGTCAGATTGACGTTGATGACTCGTAGCCATTCGTCGTTGGGCTCATTGGGGAAGGTGCCGCCGGCGCCGCCTCCTGCGTTGTTGAACAGCAGATCAATCTGGCCGTAGGTCCTGGCTGCCTGGTCGACGGCGGCAACGACAGAGTCATTGTCTCCAACGTCGCAGGAGATGAAGGTCGCTTCGCCGCCCGATTCGTTGATCTCAGCGACGATTGCCTCGCCCTCAGTCACTCGTCGGGCCATGAGAATGACCTTCGCGCCCTCTGCCGCGAAGAGACGGCCGGTTTCTGCGCCAATGCCGCTGTTTCCGCCCGTGATGATTGCCACTTTGCCGTCGAGCTTGCCCACGCGATCCTCCAGATGCCGTCGTTGCGCGGCCTCCTCTGGTCGCCGCGCCGTTGTCATCCTACGGGAGGCTCTGGCTCAGTCGGATTGCGGTGGCTCCCAGTTGATCTGCCAGGAGATACCGAAGCGGTCGACGCAGGAGCCGAAGTAGCTGCCCCAGAACATCTCAGCCATCGGCATCGACACGTCACCGCCGTCCGAGAGTGCGGCGAACTTCTCGTCGGCGTCTTCGCGGCTGGGCGGCGAGTATGCGATCGAGAAGTTGGTCCCGGTCACGGGGCCGGCACCGAAGGCGGGGTTCGAATCGCTGCCCATCAGCACGCTGTCGCCGACAGGCAATGAGACGTGCATGATCTGTTTCCTGGCTTCTTCGGGAACACCCATATCGGGCGGACCATCGCCGAAGGTTTGCAGGATCGAGAAGTCTCCTCCGAAGACTGAGCGATAGAACTCGAACGCTTCTCGGCAGTTGTCGGTGAAGGTGAGATAGGTATTCAGGGTCATTGTGGTCTCCGGAGCTGGTGTACCTGAGCGGCCAGATTGGCAGCGTATCGTCCTGCATACAACGTCTACCGTAGAATTCACTGACTTGCACTGATTTGGATGCTCTGATGCCTGATGCTCACGATTCCCGAATTCGCTTTGGCTGGTACATCCCCACTCATGGTGACTTGACCAACTTCGCCGACCCCGACCAATTCATTCCCGCGTCCATGGACATGTTCGAGCGCGTGGCGCTGGCGGCAGAGGCCGCCGGTTTCGAGTACGCGCTGGTCCCGGTGACGCCGACTTGTTGGGAAGCTTGGATCTCGACGGCGATGATGTCGGCCAAGACGACGAAGCTGAAGATGTTGGTCGCCGCCCGACCGGGGTACATTCTGCCTACGCAGATGGCGCGGATGGTTGGCGCCTTTGACCAGCTCTCGGAAGGTCGCGTCTACGTCAACCTGATTGCCGGTGGCAATCCACAAGAACTGGCCGGCGACGGGATCACCTACAGCCACGACGAGCGCTACGAGGTGATGGACGAATCGGTGCAGATCATGAAGGCGCTGTGGAGCTCGCACGAGCGCATTGACTGGGACGGCAAGTACTTCCAGCTTGCCGGCGCGCACGCCTATCCGAAACCGTTCCAGAATCCATGGCCGCGCTTCTACATCGGTGGCGAGTCCGACGCGGCGCGCGACGTCGGCGCCAAGCATGCCGATTGCTACTTCTTCTGGGGCGACACGCCCGAGGCGACGGCGCCCAAGGTGGTCGATGTCAAGCGTCGAGCGGAGGGCTTTGATCGTCCGAACATCACGTTCGGTATGCGGATGCAGGTCATTGTGCGTGAGACTGAGGCCGAGGCCTGGGACGCGGCTCACAGCCTGATCGAGGGCACGACCGAGAAGCAGCGCAACTTGCGCAAGAACTGGCGTGGAGAGTCGGAGGCGGACAGCCGCATGTGGCAACTGGCCGACGAGTCACAGAACAACGACTATCGCATCGCACCGCATCTGTGGAGTGGACTGAGCACCGTCCGCGGCGGCGCCGGACTGGCCGTGGTTGGCAATCCGCAGCAGGTCGCGGACACACTGCAGGAGTTTGTCGATATCGGCTGCACCGAGTTCTGCCTCTCCGGCTATCCGCATGACGAAGAGGCGACCCGCTTCGGCGATTGGGTCATGCCATTGGTTCAGGAACGCAATAGGGTGAACCTGACGAGCGACGAGCCAGCTCTGGCCGTCGCCGACTGAGGCAGTTGAGGAGACTGAGCATGTCACGCGTACAACTGGCGTTGAATGTCACCGAGCTCGACTCGGCGATCAAGTTCTACACGCAGATGTTCAAGACCGAGCCGCACAAGGTGCGTGCTGGCTACGCCAATTTCGAGGTGGAGGATCCGCCCCTGAAATTGGTTCTGATCGAGAATCAGTCAGCTTCGGCGCCGCTCAACCACCTGGGGGTGGAAGTTGAGACGCCGACGCAAGTGCACGCCGAGACGCAACGTTTCGGCGACCTGGGCCTCGATATGGAGATCGAGGACGGTGTCGTCTGCTGCCACGCCGAGCAGGACAAGGTCTGGGTCTCGGACCCCTCGGGCACGCGCTGGGAGGTCTACACGATCACCGACGATCTGCCAGAGGCTTCTTATGCGTCACGTGCGGCGAACCTGATTCCATTGGCCGATGTCACGGCTGGGTCGCAGCCCATCGAAGACTGTTGTGCTGACGGCGGTCTGTGCGTGGGCTAAGTCCCTGTCCAAGAGGGGTCCGGCGCACAATCAACTCCGCTTCTCTCCCTGCCAGAGACTGATGCATACCTCTCCTCTTACGTCATTGCCGCGCTCCGTCGCGGCAATCTCGCTGCGTGGTGCACAGACGTCCGTTCCTGGAGACGCGAGATACCCGCGGCAAGCGCGGGTATGACGGAGGTGGTGTGCGGGTATGACATGACGCTGACGCATCAGTCCCTGCAACGGCGAGCGGGAAGAGTGGTCGCGCGCTGCCTCGGTTCTCGACATCCATTTGCCCAGGCTCTAATGGCTCATTCTCGCCAGCTCTGCAGCCCGCAGGAAGATCTCGCCCAACATTTCCTCGGTCAGGAGACCGGTGAAGGTGTTTCGCTGGCTCGGATGGTATGAGCAGAGCAGCGTGACATCGCCTACTTCGTGCTCCAGGCTATGGGCGAACTTGGGTCGTGGCCGGACGCCGAGTTCACGGGCGCAGTTTTCCCAGGCGAACGAACCGAGGCAGACGATCACTTGGAGCTGGGTCAGGAGCTCGATCTCACGGCGCAGGTAGGGCAGGCATCGGTCGCGCTCCTGCACCGTGGGCTTGTTTGCCGGTGGGGCGCAGCGGACGATCGATGTGATTCTCGTCTTGATCAGTTCCAGGCCGTCGCCCGCTGCCGTGGACTCGGCTTGATTCGCCAGCCCGGCCTGCCAGATCGCTCGATAGAGCCAGTCTCCGGACCGATCGCCGGTGAACATCCGACCGGTGCGGTTGGCTCCGTGTGCGGCTGGCGCCAGCCCGACGACCAGAATGCTCGCGTCCGCCGGACCAAACGATGGGACCGCGCGTCCCCAGTAGTCGTCGTCGCGGAACGATGCGCGTTTTTCGGTCGCCGCCTGTTCGCGCCATTCGACCAGTCGCTGGCACTTGCGGCAATCTGAGACGACCAGGTCGAGATCGTTAAGCTCCCCGATCCTAAATTTACTGACTTGTGGATCGTCGATTTGGGCCATGGGCCCATAGTGAAGCTACGGCGGAGCGATGTCCAGAGGTAAGGCAATGACTCAAACCAGACCGCAGCCGGCGGCAATATTTTCTCGCACCTTCGGGCGCAGGCCGCGGGTACCCATCTCCGATTACCTACCGAGGATCGATGCACGATTCGACTGGCGACGAACATTGAGCCTGCATCGGCGGCTACTTACCGGCGAACTGGGCGTGATGCGCGAGGCGAGTGAGAACGAGAGCGACACGCTGCCGTCGTTGGCCGTGATGGTGCTGGGCGTGTTGCTGGCCAGCGTGGGCGCGTGGCTCTGGCTGGTGATTGATTCACGCGGAGTCTTGCTCAGTGAGCCGGCAGTGAAGGTCCTGCTTCTGGGATCAGTCGCGTCGATCCTGGGCTGGGCGCTGATGGTTGGCCTGACCTGGCATGCCCTGCGCTCGATCTTTGAGGTGTCGGTGCCAATCAAGGCCTTGATGCGTTCAATGGCCATCGCCGGCGGATTCGCTGCCTGGCAATTCTTCATGCTGGCCGGGCCAGCCAGTTTCGCAGTGGGCCTGTTGGTGTCGATCGGAGGGGCGCTGCTCGCGGTTGTTGCTGTTCGGGCAGCCACAGCTCAGGCCGATGAGCGAGCCGCCGTGATCAGCGTGGGCATCGGGTTTGGCGTCTACGCGCTGCTGATGTCGATGTTGGCCGATCTGGCCGGTATCGGCTCGGGCATCTTCGTCCACGGGCTGGGCTAGCTAGCAGCCGCGACAAGTTGCTATTCGTCATTCCCGCGCTCCGCCGCGGGAATCTCGCCGAGTTGTGCATAGACAGTGACGCTGAATGCAGCGAGATACCCGCGGCGGAGCGCGGGTATGACGGAACATCAAGCTTCGGGAGACCCAACTAGGTCACAGTCAATTCGACGCCCTCGGCGCAGAGGGTGCAGTCGTCGGGGCTGTAGCTGGCCACGTCGATTTCGAGACAGGCGAAGGTCTCAAGTTCTCCGAAGCTGGTTGTGCCGTTCGTGCGATCAACGACCAGGCCGACCCCGATCGGCGTACCACCTGATTCAACGACGGCATCCAGTGTGTCCCTGACCGAACCACCGGTGGTCAGCACGTCGTCGACGACCAGTACGGACTGGCCCGGCTCGACGGCGAATCCTCGACCGATGTAGCGCCCGCCGTCCTCGCGACGTTCGGCGAAGTAGGCATTGATGCCCTCGCCGAGGTGCTTGGCCGTCTCGTGCGCGAGCAGAATGCCCCCGGTCGTCGGACCGACCACGAGGTCCGGTTGCCACTCCCGGAAATGGTCAGCCAACTGCGCGCAGAGGGCTTCGGTCACTCGCGGCTTCTCAAGCAGGCGGAATTTCTCGATGTAGGTGTCGCCGTGTCTTCCCGACGCGTACTGGAAATGACCCGTCAGCACAGCTCCTGCGTCTTCCAACAACGTCAGCGCCCCTGAGAGTTCGTCGCTCATGGCAGGATGTTCCCCTCGTAGTCGGTGGTCTGCAGTGAGATGTTGCTGGAGATCTTGTCGAATGGGAACCAGCGGAGCATGACCTCGCCGACGATCTGATCTTCATGGATCGGTCCGAACGCGTGCGAGTCTTGGCTGCTGTTGCGGTTGTCGCCCAGGACGAAGTAATGCTCAGGCGGGATCACTGCCGGTCCCCACTGATAGCTGGGCGGCTCGAAGATGTAGTCGTGCTCGTTCAATTCGACACCGTTGACAACGACTCGACCGCGAATCACCTCCACCGTGTCGCCGGGCAGACCGATCACCCGCTTGACGAAATCGTGTGCGCTTTGATACGGCGGACGGAAGATGATCACCGAACCCCGGTGCGGCCCGGAAAGTAGGAAGTCGCCATTGCTGCGACCGGGCAACAGGGCATCGAACGGTCCCAAATCGACTTCCCAGTAGCCGATCTTGTTGACCAACACGAGCTCGGAGCTCGCCAGGGTCGGTTGCATCGAGCGGCCCTCGACCTGAAAGTTCTGCACGGCTTCACGCGCCAGCAGGAAGACGATCAGGCCCAGGATGGCGGTCTCGATGATCTCCCGCAGCGCCCCGTATTGCAGCTTCATACGGTCGAGCTTATCCGCCTCTACCATGAGCGAGCGTGGGCGATGAATTGCGACGCCCCAGGGTGTACGGAGTGTTCCTGATGCGAGCTGTTCGGCTGTCGACTGAGGGTCCAATCATCCGGCCCCACATGGATGAGCGGATGGGAGACAACATCAACGGTCCCTCGTTGATTCGTGCGCCTGAGTGGTTGCCCAACCGGCTGGGTGAGTTCTATCTCTACTTCGCCGATCACAAGGGCTCCTACATCCGGCTGGCGGCTGCCGACGACCTGCTCGGACCCTGGCGCATGCACGAACCGGGTGCGCTGCAGTTATCGCAGACGGCCTTTCCCAAGTCCGACGCTGAGTTCGATCCCAAACTGGGTCCGGCCCAGAAGCAGGGCAACGTCTATCCACATATCGCTTCCCCGGACGCAGTCGTCGACGAGGATTCGCAACAGATTCGGCTGTACTTTCATGGCCAGCTCTATGACGGCCGCCAGGTCTCGCGGGTGGCCACATCCAGCGACGGCATCAATTTCGAGCCGGGCGAAGAGATCCTCTCGACCAGCTATCTGCGCATGATCCACCTGGACGATGTCGAGCAGCCGGGTTGGTACGGCATGTCGATGCCGGGCATTATCTATCGATCCGAGGACGGTCTGTGCGGATTTGAGCAGGGGCCGCAGCTTTTCCCCGACACGATGCGTCACTGTGCGCTGCTGCATCGGGGCGACACGCTGTGGGTGTTCTGGACCAACGTTGGCGACACCCCCGAACGCATCTATGTTTCACCGATTGAGCTGCGTGGAGACTGGCGATCATGGACCGCCGGTGAGCACCGCGAGGTGTTGCGTCCATCGTACGAGTGGGAAGGCACCTCCTTGCCAATCGCGCCCAGCGTCCGTGGCTACTCGCCCGTTCCGGTGCATGAGCTGAGAGACCCAGCGATCTTTGAGGACGGTGACGACACCTACTTGCTGTACACCGTGCAGGGCGAGTTTGGCATCGCCATCGCGTCCCTCGATCAGGGATAGTTGAGGCCCCAGAGTCGACGTGACGCGCCCGTATTACCCGGTCTTTCTCGAACTCAGTGGGCGGCCCGTATTGGTGATCGGTGGAGGGCGCCTGGCGCTCGAGAAGGTCACCGGGTTGCTCGCCGCTGAGGCTCGGATCACCGTCGTCGCGCCGACACTGAACGAGGAACTGACTACATTGCGTGATGGCGGCCGGATTGAGCATCTGGCGCGTGCGTATGAGTCGGGCGATATGTTCGGACGCGCAGTCGTGATGGCAGCGAACGACGATCCTGCAGACAATGCGCGTCTTCAGTCGGACGCGCGCTCGGCCGGCGTCTTGCTCAATGCCGCCGATGATCCGGCTCATTGCGATTTCATCTTGCCGGCTGTTGTTCGCCAGCCGCCACTCACCCTCGCGATCTCCACGGGCGGCGGCAGCCCGGCGGTTGCCCGACGAGTGCGCGAGGAGTTAACCGACTACCTCGATGCCGACACGTCCACGCTGGCAGAACTGGTTGCTGAGGTTCGGGCCGATCTGCGCCGGCTGAACGTGTTTCAGCCGATTCCGGCGGATGCCTGGCAGTCGGCGATGGACGGACAGGTGCGGATTCTGCTGTCCCAACGACGTCGAGGTCAGGCCAAGGCGCTGCTGATGTCCAGGCTGGGTTCGCCGATCAGGGCTACCGGGGAATGAACGTGTCCCGCTCGATGAAACTCGGTGGGCGTGGCAGCGCACTGTCCAGAGTGCAGGCGCAACTGGCTTCCGATGCTCTGTCGACGATTGGCATCGAGACGGAGTTTGTTGCGATCACGACGCAAGGCGACCGTGACCAGCAATCCAGTCTGCGCACCATCGGCGGCCAGGGGGTATTCGTCAGAGCGGTCGAATCGGCTTTGCTGACTGAGGAGATTGATCTGGCGGTGCACTCAGCCAAGGACGTACCACCCCAGATCGCCGACGGAACAGTGCTGGCTGCGTATCTTCCGCGCGGCGATGTCCGAGATGCACTGGTCAGCAGGTCAGGGGCTGGGCTGTTGGATCTGCCGGAGCGAGCGCGAGTCGGCACCGGCTCGCGGCGTCGGGCGGCGCAGGCTCTACATCTGCGTCCCGACCTGCAGCTCGCCGACATACGCGGCAATGTCGACACTCGCCTGGGAAAGATGGAACGAGGCGAGTACGACGCCGTGATCGTGGCGGCAGTCGGCCTGCAGCGGCTGGGACGCGCTCCTACGGAACTGATACCGATTGACCTGATGATGCCATCGCCGGGGCAGGGAGCGCTGGTCATCCAGTGTCGGGTCGAGGATGCCGATTCGCTTGGCCCCATCAATCATCTGCCCACGGCGCAGGCGGTGAGCGCCGAGCGGGCGATGCTGCGCGCGCTCGGTGCAGGCTGTTCGCTCCCGCTGGCCGCACTTGGCGGGGTGCGTTTTGGAGAGATCATCCTGGCCGGCCGGCTGATGAGCGCAGATGGAACCGAACGGATCGAACTGCAGCGAACGAGCGAAGATCCCGAAGCGGTCGGTGCAGAGGTCGCCGAGACACTGCTCGAACGCGGCGGGGCGCGGCTGATGGAAGCGGATCGATCATCGTGACGCAGTCCTCGCCCAAGATGCTTCCGGTGCTGCTCGTCGGGGCGGGACCGGGCGATCCAAGACTGATCACGGTCGCTGGGGTCGAAGCGCTGCAAGCGGCCGATGTGGTGCTCCACGATCGGCTGGTGTCTCCGGCCTTGCTGGCGCTGGCCAAGGATGCGGAGCTGATCGCGGTCGGCAAGACGCCCGGCAGCCCGTCGACCTCCCAGGCGGATATCAATGCGCGGCTGATCGAACTGGCGAGGTCTGGACGACGAGTCGTTCGTCTGAAGGGAGGCGATCCGTTTGTCTTCGGACGCGGCGGCGAAGAGGCGTCGGTGCTGGTCGCGGCTGGAGTACCCATTCAGTTCGTCCCGGGCGTGTCGAGCGCATCCGCCGCTGCCGCTGCTGTGGGCATTGCAGTGACCGACCGGCGCGCAGCTTCTGCCTTCACCGTGGTCACCGGTTCCGAAGGTGATGGCAACGCCCCAGCGGTCGACTGGAACGCCGTCGCCACTGTCGGCGGGACGATCGTCGTGATGATGGGTTGGAGGAACCTGGATGACATCGTTGAGCGTCTAATCGCAGGTGGGCTGTCGCCCGAGACGCCGGCAGCAGCCATTCAACAGGCCTGGACACCGCGGCAGCGCGCTGTGTTCGCGCCGCTTAACCTCTTGCGAGTTCGGGCCGAAGCCATGCGTCCCCCGGTGACAGTGGTCATTGGACCAACCACTTTGCTGGCCACGCCTGAGCTGTCCTGGACGATCATGGACCGCCGCGTCCTGGTTACTCGTGCAGCGGCGCAGGCGAAACCGCTCGTCGAACGACTTCGAGCCTTGCACGCGGAAGTGATTGAGCTACCCACGATCGAGGTCCAGCCGTCCGATCCAGAACCAATCGACCGGGCAATCACACGACTCCATTCGGGCGCATACGACATCGTCACGCTGACCAGCGTGAACGGCGTGCATCAACTCTGGCAGGCGCTACGTCGAAGTGGCCTCGACGCTCGGGCGTTGGGAGATGCGCGAGTTGCCGCCATCGGCAGTGAGACTGCTCACGCGCTTGAACTGCATGGCATCAGCGCTGATCTGGTGCCTCAGGTGTTCACATCTGACGCTCTGGCTCATGCGTTGATCGCGGATGGCATCAGTGGGCAGCGCGTGTTGCTGGCACGCGCGGCGCAAGGAAGCCCGCTATTGAGAGATCGATTGCAGGAGCATGGCGCAACAGTCGAGGATCTCGCCCTGTATGACGTTGCCACGCCGTCGGTTGACGAGGTGGCGCTGTCGGAACTGAAACGCGGGGTGGATGTGGTGACATTGACATCGCCATCGACCGCTCGCGGCCTGGCAGACATTGCCGGCGCGGCAGTCGATTTAGACTCGTTGCAAACGGTGTGCATCGGTCCGGTCACGGCAAACGCCGCGCGCCAGCTCGGATTTCGCGTCGTCGCGACTGCCGACACACACACGATTGAAGGATTGGCGCAGGCTGTCGGACGATATCTGGCGAGCCTGCTGCCACTTGACGATTCTCGACTGGAGACCGCGTGACGAGCGCCCAACGCCCTCTATTGTCAGCTGATACCAGTGGGATCTTGACCGCTCACCGGATGCGCCGACTGCGGCGCTCGGATGGTCTCCGACGGATGGTGCGCGAGACGCGGCTCGCTCCGACCGATTTCATCTACCCCGTGTTCGTCACCACCGGACAGGGCGTGCGCGAGCCGATTCCGTCGATGCCCGGACAATCCCGCCTGTCGGTCGATCAGCTCGCGCAGGAAGCGGCCGAGCTTCGCTCGCTCGACATTCCCGCCATTCTCCTGTTCGGCATCCCTGAGGCGAAAGATGCTGAGGGCAGCGGGGCCTGGATTTCCGACGGGATCGTGCAGCAGGCGACGCGGGCGCTGAAGGATGCACAACCGGAATTGGTCGTTGTGACCGATGTCTGCCTCTGCGAATACACCGATCACGGACATTGCGGCATCCTGGCCGATGACGGCTCGGTGCTCAACGATGCGTCGGTCGAGGTACTGGCCACAACGGCCTTGAGTCAGGCCGAGGCCGGCGCCGACGTGATCGCTCCCTCCGACATGATGGACGGCCGCATCGGCGTGATTCGCCAGTCGCTCGATCAGAACGGATTCGACGATCGCACGCTGCTGGCGTACTCCGCCAAGTTTGCGTCGGGGTTTTATGGTCCATTCCGCGACGCCGCCGACTCGGCGCCGCAGTTCGGCGACCGTCGCGCGTATCAGATGGATCCGCCGAACGGACGCGAGGCGATGCGCGCGATTGAGCGCGACCTGGCCGAAGGCGCGGACATGGTCATGGTCAAGCCGGCGCTTGCCTATCTCGACCTAGTGCGCGAGGCGCGGCAACGCTTCGACGCGCGGTTGGCGGCTTACAACGTCAGCGGTGAGTACGCGATGTTGAAGGCAGCGGCAGCAAACGGCTGGATCGACGAAGAGCGGGTCGTGCTGGAAACGCTGACCGGCATCCGCCGGGCCGGCGCGGATCTGATCCTGACCTATCACGCCAAGGACGCCGCGCGCTGGCTCGCGCGTCACGTCGACTGAGCCATCATGCAGCGACACGTCGAGTCCCCCACTGCACACTCCGAGGACACGTCATGAGCGAAACAACCAGCGAAACGCCTGCCGACACACCTGCAGAACCTGCAGAACCGGCTGCGCCTTCGGTCGGTCCCGATGAGGCGGTCAGCACGGTCCGCGCCGTCGCATTCGACTGTTACGGGACGCTGCTCAAGCTCGAAGAGCGCGAGTTCGCCTCGCTGATCCAGGAGATGCTGCACGAGCACGGGGTCCAACACGCGACCGGCGAGGATGTCTGGGAGGCTTGGCTCGAAGCCTCAAGAGAAATGTCCAAGCGCGAAGGCCGCAATCCGGAGCGTCCGCTTGAGGGTCCTGAGCCGACATTCCGTCCGTTTTCCGAGACCTGGCCCTACTTCTTCGGCGAAGCCTTCAAGCATCACTCGGTCGAAACGATCCCGCCGGCGACCGCATTCCAGCATCTCTGGGATGTGCTCTCGGTGGCGCCGTCCTATCCGGAAGTGGACGGCGTCATCTCAGAGTTGAACAAGCGCGGCTATCGCGTGGCGATTGGCAGCAATGCCGACGATGACCACCTGGAGCATGCACTCGAGCACGCCGGCATTGACGTTGAACTGGTGCTGTCCTCGGAAGAGGCGCAGTCCTACAAGCCGCGCAAGCCGTTCTTCGAGCAGCTCTGCGAGCGGCTGGAGCTTGAGCCCTGCGAAGTGCTCTATGTCGGCGACAGCCCCTGGGCCGACGTCACCGGAGCCAATCACGCCGGATTGCCGGTCTACTGGGTCTCGCGCTATCCCGATCCAGACCGCGAGAAGATGATGCGCTCGCATCCAACCTGGAGCGGTCCCGACCTCACGGGAATTCTCGAGGCGTTGCCGCAACAGGCTCCGGCGTAGGTCACATTGGAGCGCAGTTGCACTCCCAGTCCCGGCGACCGACGGGTTTCTCGCAAATCGGGTGAGCGAAGTGTGCTTGCAGGAAGCATTTCCACAGCCTGTCCACTGAGCATCAACCGAGGACGGCCCTGAAAGCTGTCGTAGCGCACGTATCAGCTAAGATGCACATATATCGATAACCTAAGTGATCAATACTTGAACACGGGTCACAGGGTCACAGGATCGAGATTGGAGCGGAGCGGCGCGATGCGTATTCAAACATCTCAGGCGGCGCTGCAGCATGGGCTCAGCGTGGTCTCGCGGGCAGTGGCAGCTCGTCATTCGCTCGATCAACTTCGCCATGTTCACTTGCAGGCCGACGACGACGGCGTGCGCCTGACCGCGACCGATACTGAGATCGCGATGATTTGCGGTATCGACGCCGTGGTCTCGGAGCCTGGCGCGATCACGATTCCGCACCGGTTCATCAACGACCTCGTCTCGGCGCTGTCCTCCGCCGAGATCACGATCGACGTTGCCGAGAACTCGTTGGTCGCACAGATCCGCGCCTCGGATGCGAATGAGTCGTCGATTCACGGCATGTCGCCAACGACGTATCCCAACATCCCCGGCATCGGCGACGGCGACTGGATCAAGATTGTTGCCCGGGATCTGCGCGACGCCTTGCGCCACGTGGTGTTTGCCGCTGCGACCGACGACGGTCGGCCGGTGCTGACCGGTGTCCATTTCCGGTTTGAGGCCGACAAGATGACCCTGGCGGCAGCCGATGGCTTCCGCCTCGCGGTGTACGACATGAATGTCGCCTCCGAGCTGACCGAACGGCTGGAGATCACGGTTCCGGCTCGGGCGCTGACAGAGCTTGAGCGCTTGCTGACCGACGACGACTCCGCTGTCGAGATGTACATCCACGCCGACCGCACCTACGTCCGCTTCCACATCCGATCCGTGCAGATGACGGCGCAGTTGATCCAGGGCAACTACCCGAGCTACGACCAACTGATACCCGCCGAGTACCAGACGCGGGCAATTCTGCCAGGCGCGGTTCTGCAAGGTGGCGTCCGCTCAGCGGCGGTCTTTGCCCGAGAGTCGAGCGGGATTATCCGGCTGATCTTTAGTGGCGAAGCCTCCGACCAGAGCATCACGCTGACGGCCCGTGCCGAGGAGCTGGGCAATCACCGAGGCCGTGTTGATGCAGTGATCGAGGGCGAGACCTCGAGAATCGCCTACAACGTGCGCTACCTGCAAGACGTGCTGCAGATTGCCAGTGGTCCGGCGGCGGCCGAGATCGCTATGGAGACCAGCGGCCCCAGCAATCCGGGCGTCTTCCGGGTCGTCGGCCGCGACAACTACGTCCATGTCCTGATGCCGATGTTTGTCCAGTGGGAGGACGCCTAGGGCGGCCTGAGATCGATCTGAGGTCGCGCAATGGGTGACTGGGAAATCAAGTGTGTGTCCCGTGATCCCGCCGGGAATGCGCTCGCCTATCGCGGCGACGACCCGTTTCGCTGGACAGTGTGGATCCACGACATCATCGACGACATCGAGGGTCGGCGTCACACCTATTTTGTGACGGGTGATTATGGGCAACGCGTCGAGGTCGTGACCGAAGTCTCCGCACGAGGCAAGATCATTCGCTCCGATCCCAGCGTCGGCGACGATCTGTTGCCACAACTTCCGCCATGTTGACGAACAACTGAGTGAACATTGGTCGCTCATGTCTCTGAACGTCTCGGCGCACACGTATGGCAACGCAGCGCAGACGGCGCTGTTGGAGGCGGTGCGTCGGGTCAAGTCTGCCGGCGGCACTTACGATCCGCTCGCGCCGGTCACGATTGTGTTTCCGTCCGCGTTGGCGGGCTATCAGATCAGACGCACGCTGGGCCGACAGCGCGGTGGCATCGTCAATGTGCAGTTCAAACCGCTGCAGGCCTTGCTGGAGCTGATCGGCGCGGCGTCGCTGGCCAATGCCGGCCGTCGCCCACTGCCAGAGACGTATCGCTCAGAGGCGATTCGAGATGTGGTCGAGGCTGGGGGGTCAATCTTTGGCGACGTTCCCATCGATGGACTCGTCCTGCAGACACTGGAGTCGGCGTTTGATGAGTTTGATCGCTGCAGGGAGGATGATCTGGCAGCGATCGCTGCCGGCGGCAGGAACGCCGCGTACCTGGTCGACAGATATCGCGAGTTCCAGCGACGCACAGCGAGGTTCTACACGACCCACGATCTGGCTGAGTCAGCAAGAATGGCGCTTGACTCCCAACCCAGTGTGCTCAGGGACATTGGCTCGGTCATCGTCTATCTGCCTACTGACCTGACAACGGCGCAGCGTGAGTTTCTCGACGCGTTGTCGGAGCACGCTGCGATTGAGGTCATCCTGGGGCTGACCGGCGACGCTGAGGCGGTCGATCAGCACACATTGCAGAGTTGGGCCCAGCCACCTGCCCCGCCCAATGACTCGCCCAGTGACCGAGCCACGGAACAGATTCCAACTGCCCAACGCATCGTGCAGGCGCCCGATCCGGAGGAGGAAGTTCGCTCATCGATTCGAGCGATCGTCTCGGGGCTGCACTCAGTTCCGCCGATACCGCTGCATCGCACCGCGATGCTCTATCGACAGGACAGCCCGTACGCCCGGATCTGCGCCGAGCAGCTCGATGCTGCCGGACTTCCCTGGTACGGCGACAATGCGCAAACGCTGAAGCAATCGATCGCCGGCCGCACGCTCGATGGGCTGCTGGGACTGATGTCCGGGTCGACATTGAGTTGGACTGTGGATGTTGCGCCCTGGCTAGCTGCAGCGCCGATTCTGGATGTCAACGGCGAACCAGCGCCCACGGCGCGTTGGAATCAGTTGGCGCGCCGAGCGAACCTGCATCGAGGATCCGATCGCTGGGATGAGCGACTGCGACAGTATCTGTCCACCTGTGAAGACGATCTTGAGCGTCTTTCGCGACTGCCCGACGACGACAAGCCTGGTCGTTTGCCCTGGGTCCGCGTCGAAGTCCAGCAGGTCAAGGACCTGATGGCGTTCACGAACCAACTGAACCAGTTCATCGTCGAGGCTCCTGAGCGGGCGCTCTGGTCCGAACATGCCCAACGACTGCGCCGGCAACTGAGCTTGCAACTTGGCAACCGAACCAGATTCGCGCTGTCAACCTCGACCGGCGAGGACGATCTGCAGTTGGCGCGCTGGGATGATGTCCAGTCGCTGCTTGACTCGTTGGCGTGGCTCGATGAACTCGGAGCAGCTCCGCGCGAACGATTCGTTTCTGCTCTGCGGCGAGGACTCGAACGACCGACCGGTCACCATGGTCGAGTCGGCGATGGCGTCCACGTGGGTTCGCTGAGATCGGCCGTCGGGATGGAGTGGGATGCGGTCTACATCGTCGGCGCCGCGGAGCGGTCGCTGCCTCAGACGCGGAGTGACGATCCGCTGTTGCCGGACGAGCTACGGCGTCGGGCGTCGTTGCCCACGGGTAGCGCTCATGTCCGTCGCGAGCGGTCCGATTACCTGATCGCCATGCACGCCGCCGCACACCGAGTACTCAGCTACCCGCGGGCCGATGTCCGGGCTCAGCAGGCCAGACTGCCGGGGCGTTGGCTGCTCGACTCGGCGACGGCGCTGAATCATGGTGAGCGCGTGTACGCGTCAAAGATCGATCAGGCGTCCAGCGAAGTAGTGCAGGCGACGCCGTCGTTCGAATCGGCAGTGATGCGACCCGGCATGTCTGCCGACCTGCACGAGCTCGACTTGAGGCAGATTCGGTCGAGCCCAAGTCCATTCGAGCATTACCTGGCCAAGGACTGTGCTTCCCTGGAGCGCGGTTTTATCCAGAGACGCGAGCGCTGGACACGGATGTTGACTCGTTGGGACGGGTTGCTTTCCGATGGCGCCGCCGCCGCGATCAAGCGTCCGCACTCGGCGAGTGCCCTGCAGGATTGGGCGACCTGCCCGTATCGCTATTTCCTGGGTCGCGTCCTGGGTATTGCAGAGCGCGACGAGCTTCGCGACGATCTGCAGATCACGCCGCTCGACAAAGGATCGCTGATTCATGGAATCCTGGAGCAGTTCTTCAAGCAGAGCGCTGATCAGCCTGCGCCCGATCAGCACTGGTCGGACGAGGATCGAGAGCGCCTCAAGGGCATCGCCGAAATCGCATTGCAACTGGCCTATGAACAGGGACTGACCGGGCGCGATCTGCTCTGGCGGCGTGACAGTCGCCGGATCCTCGACGATCTGGAGACATGGCTGGACGAGGACAACACGCGCCGGGCGAGATTAGAGTCGGAGCAGATCGCTGGCGAACTGGTCTTTGGCGCGCTGGAAGAGAGCCAAGGTCAGGTCGCGTTCAAGCTGAATGATGGCAGCACGCTTGAGTTGCGCGGCATGATCGATCGGCTCGACCGCTCGAATGACGGCCAGAGCTTGATCGTGATCGACTACAAGACCGGCGGCGAGTTTCCCCGAGGCAGCGAACTGAAGAAGGACGCCATCGTCGGAGGTCGATACCTGCAGTTGCCGATCTACGCTCATGCTGCCCGCCAGTTGTACGACCAGAGTGACCGGTCGCTCGTGCAATCGGCCTACTGGTACATCACCAGACGGGGCGAATTCAAGTACAACTCGGTGGATTGGGACGAGGAGAACGTTCAGAGGTTTGAAGAAGCGATCAATCTGATCGTCGAGAACATTCGGGCAGGCCACTTCCCGGCGAATCCGGGAACAGATCTCCATCGCGCAACGCCCGAGCATTGTGGCTATTGCAGCTTCGACGCCATCTGTCCTGCCGACCGCAGCACGCACTGGCAGCAGATCAAACTTGATCCGCGTCTGACCGACTATGTGCGCCTCAGCGAAGGTCCCGACGAGGACGAAGCCGAAGCTGAAGCGGAGGCAGGGGCCGAGGCATGACGCTCGCCGACCAGCAGGATCGTGACCGCATTGCGAACAAGCTTGACGAAACGTTGTTCGTCGAGGCAGGAGCAGGCACTGGCAAGACCGAGGCGCTGGTTGGACGGATCGTCAACTTGATCGCAAGCAGTGACGTTCCAGCCAACGAGATTGCCGCGATCACGTTCACGGAGAAGGCCGCTGCCGAACTGTACGACCGAGTCCTGGAGCGCCTGGATCAGCGTCGCGAAGCAGAGAACGATCCAGCACAGCAGCGCCTGTTCGCGGAAGCAGCCGAGCAGCTCGATCATGCCGCGATTGAGACCTTGCATGCCTTCGCGGCTCGCATCCTCAGGCTCTATCCAATCGAGGCGGGTTTGCCGCCGGGATTTCAGATCGACGATGAGTCGGATGCCTTGCTGCGGTTTGCGGAGCGATGGGAGGAGGAGCTCGACCGCCTACTCGAGGACGACGATCTCGCCGAACCGCTGCTGGCGGCATTCGACGCCGGTCTGGAGCTGAAGCACCTGCGCGACCTCGCCTGGGCCTTGCATGAGGACTGGGATCGGGCCGCGGCTGACACGGGTGAGCTACCACCCCCTGTGCTTTCCCGGAGCGTTGCGGAAATTTCAGCGCCATTGCGAACGATCACCGCGTTGCGGCATGAGTGCAGTGATCCGAAGGACAAACTCGCTCTCAACCTCGAAGGGATGGAGCTAGTCCTTGATGAAGTGCGTCAACTCGCTGCCGGCGATCCGAGTGGCGAGTCGCTGCGCCAGTGTCTGAAGAAAGCCAAATTCAAGGTTGGACCTGGGCGTGGGGGATCGGGCAAGAACTGGGGCAGCACAGAACGGGTCAAGGAGATCAAGGCAGCGGTCAAGCCATTGGCCGACGTGCCTACTCAACTGACCGCTGCCGCGCTGGAGCCGGTGCTCGTTCCAATCCATAACGAACTTCGACGCTTCGTCGTTGAATACTCCGAGGAGCGGCGGCGAGCAGGGCGACTGGAGTTCCAGGACCTGCTGGTCCGGGCGAGCGTGCTGCTGGAGCAGGACAGGTCAGTTGCCACATCGCTGCACAATCGCTACACCCGGTTGCTGATCGACGAGTTCCAAGACAACGATCCGCTGCAAACCAGAATCATCGACGCCATCGCGCAGGGCCAAGCGGGTCGAGCGTTCTACGTCGGCGATCCGAAGCAGTCGATCTATCGCTTCCGCCGCGCCGACATCCAGCAGTTCAACCACGTCAAGGCCCAGCAGGAGGCTGGGCTGACTCGGTTGAGCCAGAACTTTCGCTCCACGCCAGGCATCACCGAGTTCGTCAACGCCGTCTTTCAGCCGCAGATGCGCAACGGCGGAGAGGACCAGGCGGAATGGGATGACCTCAACGCACATCGCGAGGCCATGGAGGGAGTCGAACATGCCGTCACGGTCGTCGGTGAGAAGCTTGACGGACCCATCGGCAAGACCCGCAACATGGAAGCCGACACGCTGGCGCGGATGATTGCCGATGTCACCGCGTCGGGAATGATGGTGTTCGACAAACGCCTAAATTGCAGCCGGGTTGCTGAGTTCGCCGACATCGCGGTCCTCGTGCCCACGCGCACTGGCCTGCGCCATCTGCTCCCAGAGCTCGAGGAACGCAACATTCCCTACCGACTCGAGAGCCGTGCGTTGGTCTACAACACACGCGAAATCCGCGACCTACTCAACTTGCTTCGCGCGATCGACGATCCGACCGACCAGATTGCGCTGGTGGCGGCGCTCAAGTCGCCGGCGTTCGCATGTCCCGATGACGCGCTCTATCGATGGAGGCAGTCGTACGGACGGTGGGACTATCGACAGCCTGCGCCTGCCGCCATTCCGACCGACGATCCGGTCGCCGATTCACTGGCGTGGCTGCGCGACGCCGCTGCGCGACGCTGGGAGATGACCGTCAGCGAGCTGGTCGGTCACGCGATTCGCGACCGCCGCTTGATGGAACTGGCAGTCATCGAGCGTCAGCCGCGCGAACACTGGGCGCGCTACCGCTTCCTGCTCGATCAGGCCCGGGCCTTCTGCGATCGCGGCGGATCGACCTTGAGCGAGTTCCTCGCCTGGGCCCAACACCAGGCCGAGGCGGACACGCGCGTGATCGAGTCGGTCGTGCCCGAGGAAGATCACGACGCCGTGCGGATCATGACCATCCACGCGGCGAAAGGGCTGGAGTTTCCCATCGTCGTCTTCGCCGGCCTCAACTCTGGCCCGCGAAACGACGCGCCCACCCTGCTCTGGGATGTCGGTGGCCGGCCGGAGTTTCAGTTCCGCAAAGACCTGGCGACGCCGGGATTCGCTCACCTGTGGCAGCGGGAGCAGCAGATGCAGGCAGACGAACACGTGCGGCGCAACTATGTCGGCGCGACGCGGGCCAGGGATCACCTGATCGTGAGCCTCTTTCGAGGCAAGACAAAGAGCGACGCCGAGTTGATCGATGGAGTCCTGGAAACGGCGACCGCGCCCTATCGTCGTCTGTCCGAGCGTGAGATTCCGAATCCGCCAATCGTGCAGAGCCCCACAAAGCCTGACGATGGGTCCGATTCGCTACAGAACCGGCAGGCCTGGATCGAGCGACGGGAAGAGTTGATCAAGCGGATGACATCGCTGCCGCAAGAATCGGCCACGGCCGTCGCCAGGCGCGCCGCCAAGCGTGCCGCTGCTGAAGCGTTGTATCTGTCTGCAAGAGGCGCCGATCGCAACTTCGAGCCGGACGACAATCTACCGCCCTGGCGACGTGGTCGGGCGGGAACGGCAATCGGCCGCGCCACCCACGGGGCGCTGCAGGTGGTGGACCTGAAGCATCCGAATGACGACGAGATCAGCAACGCCGCAAGAGCGCAGGCAGCGGCGGAATCTCTAGGCAACCAAGCATCCGCAGTGTTGGAACGGCTCACGGGCTGGGCAGCAAACAGCGACACGGTGCGTGAAGCAGTCAGAGACGATCGATACTGGCGCGAGCTCTACACCGCCGTGGAGATTGAAGGGGTGCTGCTCGATGGGTTTGTCGATTTGCTCTACGAGTTGCCCAACGGCAATCTCGTGATCGTCGACTACAAAACCGACGCCCTACGAGAAGGGGAAGCGCTCGACGCAGCCGTTCGCCGCTACCGATTGCAGGCCGCCTCCTATGCGTTGATGTTGGAGGAATCACTGCAGCGGCGTGTCGAGCGCTGCGTGCTGCTGTTCCTGCATCCACAGGTGGCACGAGAGATTGCGGACCTGCGTGGGGCGGTCGGTAAGGTGCGGAGTTTGCTCAAGAGCGAAGACTGATTCCGTCAGCGCTGGCAATGACGAATCATTCCCGATCGGAGCAGGTCCCCGCGTAACGGAGACCCTTGAGTAATCCACCAACTCCGTCTTTCCTGCCCTACCACTCCGTCATTCCTGCGCGCAGCGCGGGAATCTCGATCCTTTGGCAAAGCCGATGTGCAACTACGGACGTGTCACCAGCGTCGACTCTGGTGCTGGCCTCTTCGTCATACCCGCGCTTGCCGCGGGTATGACGAAGAGTGAATGGACGCGCCGGTCTGACGAATCATTCAAAGGCCTCCGTAACGCAGGGACCTGCGACATTCGACCTCTGAGACGTGCTCGATCGGTAGGGCGAGGCGATCTCGACGCTAGTCGAGCACGGCGGCCGGAGTTGCAGGTGCGTCCAGCGCCTCGCGGATGCGGCGCCGCTCGATGGCTTCGACCCGCTTGGGGAAGCGCACGAAGAGGGCGAGTGGTGCGATGCAGACGACGATGACGCCGAAGTAGAGCAATGCGTCCTCGACCGCGACGCCCTCGGCTCGGAGCAGAAATCCTGCGGCGACCGCTCCCGCGTTGCCGCCTGCGCCGACGATCCCGGCGACAGCGCCCAGCGCTTTCTTGTTGACGAACGGGACGACGCCGAAGGTCGCGCCCTCGGACATCTGCACGAAGATACTGAACACGATCAGCATCGGGATGGCGAGGATCAGCACGTCCATCCGCGAGAAGGCCATCAACGCCAGGCCCTCCAGCAGGAGCAAGCCGCCCAGGAGCAGCGTGCGCCCACGTAGTCCGGCACGGATGCCGAACCTGTCGGAGAATATCCCGCCCGTCGTTCGAGCGAAAATATTCATCAGGCCAAAGAGCGACGCAATCACGCCTGCCAGCACGACGTCCAGTCCGAAGCGATCCTGGAAGTACAGCGAGGCCATGCCGTTGATCGTGAGTTCGATCCCGAAGCAGGCGCCGTAAATCACGAACAGCAGCCAAACTCGAGGGTCGCGCGCGGCGTTAGCGAACGCGCCCGAGTCGACCTGTTTCGTCACCTTGCCCTGGTCGCGCAGGTCGGCGAAGTCGCCTTCCGGCGCGTCTTGTGTGAACTTGTAGTAGACGATGCCCATCAGGAACAGCGCGACGCCGGGAATCACCATTGCGACACGCCAGCCAAGCTCCTCGTTGGCGACGAAGAACAACACACCGGTCATCACAAGCGGCATCAGGAGCTGCGTCACGCCGCCGCCGAGATTACCCCAGCCGGCGGTCGTCGCGTTGGCCGTTCCGACCACGTTGGGCGCAAACATCACCGAGGTGTGGTACTGCGTGATCACAAACGACGCGCCAATCACGCCGATCAGCAGGCGGAAGATGACGAACGTCTCGAAGTTCTGGGACAGCCCAATCAGCATCACCGGGAACGAGCCGAGGATTAGCAGTCCGGTGTACGTGCGCCGCGGCCCGATCCGGTCGAGCACCCAGCCGATCGCGACGCGGGCGAAGATGGTGATGAAGACCGATGCGATCAGTGAAGTGAAGACCTGGGAATTGGTCAGGTTCAGGTCATCACGCACCTCACCGAGCAGCGGGGCGATACCGAACCAGCCAAAGAAACAAAGAAAGAACGCCAGCCAGGTCAGGTGGAACGTTCGCATGTGAGGGTCGGCAAAGCTCTTGAGATTGATCGACGTCGCTTTGCCGGTCAGTTCGTTCTGGTTCAAGGTGCACCTCCGATACCTGCACATGTCGGCCTGTTATGGGGATGAACGCTATGGAGGCGCGGTTACACGTTGGTTGCGGCATGTTTCACACCGGTGAACCGAAGATTGCCGTTGGGTGTCATGTATCTCCGGCAACGTCGGAGATGCAGAACCCCTAAATCCCCTCTCCCCTCTTGCGGGGGGAGAGGCCGAAAGCCTGCCCCGCACTTGATGCGGGGACAGAGGGGGCGCGAGGAATTCGTGAATGAGGGTGTGGAACTATGCCACGACCGGCTCGACCCGGACCGCCGCAAACTTCAACTCCGGCTGCTTCGAGCGCGGATCGACCGCTTCGCTGGCTGAGGCGTTGGAGACGCCATTGCTGGTCCAGAGGGATCCCCAGTGGAACGGCGCGAACACCGAACCGGCTCGGATCGCGTCGGTCACTCTGGCCGGCGCTTCAAAGCTGCCCCGTCTTGAGCTGACCCGAACCGGTTGGCGATCTCGGATCCCAAGGCCGGTGGCGTCGGCGGGATTGATCTCGAGAAACGGCTCGCGCTCCGACTTCATCAACTTGGCCGAGCGACCGGTGCGGGTCATCGTGTGCCACTGATCCTTGACTCGCCCCGTAATCAGGGCCAGTGGGTACTCGTCGTTCAGCGACTCTGCCGGCGGCGTCCAGGCCGGGACGTGCATTTGCGCCCGACCGTCGGGCGTGTGGAACTGGCCATCCTCGAACAACCGTCGATTGTCTTCGGGCGGGCCCGACCGCGACGCAACGGGATAGGGCCATTGCACGCCCGCCCGATGTTGCGCCAGCAGCGGATACGAGAGCCCCGTGATGTCCATGTCGCGTCCGCGTGAGAGCTCGCGGTACTCGTAGAAGATTTCTTCAATGCTGTCATAGCGAAACCCGTCGCCGTAGCCCAGCGCCTTGGCCATCTTGACGATGATTCGCCAGTCGGCCAGCGCCTCACCCGGCGGCTCCGAGACCTGCTCAAGCAGGCAGATGCGGCGCTCCGAGTTGGTCATCGTGCCGTCCCGCTCCGACCATTGCGCTGCCGGTAGGAGGATGTCGGCGAGCTGCGATGTCTCGGTCGGGTGATAGGCATCCTGAACGATCACGGTTTCCGCGTTGGCGAACGCAGCGCGGACGCGCTCGCTGTTGGGCAGCGATGCGACGGGATTGGTCGCAGCGACCCAGACAACCTTGATCTCGCCGCGCTCCAGTCGCTCGACCATTTCAATCGCGGTCACGCCCGGTTGTTCCGAGATTGTCCCTGGCGCGATGCCCCAGGCGCGTTCGATTTCGGAGCGGTGCTCTGGGTTGGCGACCAGCCGATGTCCGGGCAGCGTCGTTGCCAGACCGCCCTGCTCGCGACCGCCCATGGCGTTCGGTTGACCGGTCAGCGAGAACGGTCCAGCGCCCGGCTTGCCGATGTTGCCGGTGGCGAGCGACAGATTGATCAGGGCGAAGTTCTTGTCGACGCCCGATGTCGATTGGTTGGCACCCATCGTCCAGAACGTGAGCATCGGTCCGTTGTGGGCGATGACCCGCGCCGCCTCAAGAATGTCGACCGCGTCAAGGCCCGTCTCCTCGACCGCACGCTCGGCCGACCAACCGCTCAGCGACGACGACACATCGTCCCAGCCGTTGGTGTGGTTGCTCAGATAGTCCTCATCGATGCCGCCCGAGAGTCGTACCTCGAAGAGCAGTGATTGCAGCAGCGCCACGTCGCTGCCCGGGCGTAGCGCCAGGTGGATGTCGGCGATCTCCGATGTTCGCGTGGCTCGTGGGTCAACGACGATGACCTTGACTTGATCCCGCGCGGCGCGTTTGCGGGCACGGATGCGCTCGAACAGGATGGGATGACAGGCCTCCATGTTCGCGCCGACGATCAGAAATGTGTTGGCGTGTTCGATGTCGCTGTAACTGGCCGGCGGGGCGTCAGCGCCGAAGCTCAAGTTGTACGCGGTCACGGCCGAGGCCATGCAGAGCCGCGAGTTCGTGTCCTGGTTGTTGGTCCCGATGTAGCCCTTGGCCAGCTTGCCGAACAGGTAGTAGTCCTCGGTCACGAGCTGTCCCGATCCGTAGAGCATGACGCTATGTGGCCCGTGCTCGTCGACGGCCCGGCGAATGGCGCCGCTGGCTCCCTCGATCGCCTCGTCCCACGATGTTCGCCGCTCGCTAGCGCCCTTCTCATCGCGGACGTGCGGATAGAGCAGGCGACCGTCCTCACCGAAGATGTCCGAGAGCAGCGCGCCCTTCGCGCAAAGCTTGCCCCGGTTGACGGGATGGTCCTCGTCGCCCCTGACCGCCGAGACGACGCCATTCTTGGTTTGCACCTTGACGCCGCAACCGACGCCGCAATAGCAGCAGACGGATCGTTTCCAGCCCTCGCGTCGCAGTAGCTGCAGGCGTGGCATATGTCACTCAGTCCAGGAGCGTGGGCGCACGACGTTCGGTCAGCGCATCGTCGCCGCGCACGGCGCGAATCTGCTCGGCGACGTGATCGGCCAACTCTGTGGTCTGCACAGCTTGCTCGGCGACCTCGCCAAACTTCGGGTCGTCGCCGAGCCGTCCGCCGGCGAAGATGTCGGCGACATCGACGATTTGCCCTTCGATGCGCTTGCGTCCGCCTAGCAGGCCGATCTCGCCCGAGCGATGTACACCGCAGGCATGCGGGCAGCCCGACATCCGAATCTGTACCGGCGCAGCGTCCGGGTCGACGGTGTATCGCTGCTCGAGCGCATCGGCCAGCTTCAGCGCTTCGCCCTTGGTGTCAATCAGGGCGAAGGCGCAGTAGTCGTTGCCGGTGCAGGTCACCATCGAGCGGATGAACGCTGACGGCATGGGCGAGTACTTCTGCAGCAGAGGCTCTGCCAGCAGCGCCGGGACACGTTCGGCGTGCACGTTCGGAATCAACACGTTCTGCTGCACGGTCAGCCGCAGCTCGGCCGAGCCGTATGCCTGGGCCAGTCGCGAAAACTCGATCAGGTCGTCGCCCGTGATCTGGCCAACCGGCACCAGACAACCGATCGTGCGCAACTCGGGATCGCTCTGAGTGGTGACGCCGATGTGGTCGCCGCCGTGCCGTTGTGTCAGCGATCTGCCGGCACGCAGCAACATGCGTCCGAATTGCTGCTCCACTACATCGCGGAATCGTTCGATGCCCCACTCGCGCAGCAGCCACTTGAGCCGCGATTCTTTGCGCTTCTCGCGTAGGCCGTGGTCGCGAAACACATCAAGGATGGCGGTAGTCAGGTCGACGGCGTCGGCCTCGGTCACGAATACGTCCAGTGGTCGCGCGTACTCAGGCGACATCCCGCCGAGCGCGCCCCCGACATACACGTTGAGCCCCAGTTTGCCGTCACGCTCGGCCGGGACGAACGAGAGATCGTGCGTCTGGGCGTGGCCGCAATCTTCGCGACACCCCACGACCGAGAGATTGAACTTGCGCGGGAGATTGGAGAACCGCTTGCCGCCGACAATCGCCTGTTGCATGCGCACGGCCAGCAGTCGGGTGTCGAGCACTTCGTCCTCGGTCAAGCCGGAGAGCGGACAGGTGACGATATTGCGCACGTTGTCCATGCCCGACTGCTGAGAAGTCAGTCCGGCCGCCGAGAGTCGTTGCAGCACCCAGGGCGCATCCTCAATGGTGATCCAGCGGAGTTGAATGTTCATGCGCGTCGTAATGTCAGCATGGCCGCGACCGACCTGGTTGGCAATCTCGCCGATGGCGGCGGTCTGCTCGGTAGTCAGGACGCCACCGGGAATCCGCATGCGCAGCATGTAGTAGCCCGGCGTCGGCTTGCGATGGAAGAGTCCGTACCATTTGAATCGCTCGAAGTCCTCAGCGGGAATCTGCGGATCATCGCCCGCCGCCGCCATCGCGGCATAGCGTTGGATGTCGGGCAGGACGTCGAGGCCATCCTTGGCCGTCTTCAGCACTTCGATCTTGTTCACAGGCATGGTCAGCTCCTGTCAAGGCCAACCTACTCTTCCCGAGTTGCGGTCAGATTGCCCTTCGTGAACGTCATGTGAACCCATTCACGTGATCTGTCCGGTACAACCTCGCATCTGGTCTCGATAGGCTCTGAGCCAATGGCGGTGTATCTCTTCCACGGTGAGGACCGGTTTGCGCGGCTTGAGGCTGTGGCGGCGCTGCGACGTGAGCACGACAGCGACGGAGCGCTCAGCAACAATTCCATGTCCTTCGACGGCGCGCGCGTATCACTGGGCGAGCTCGGTGCGGCGGCGTCGGCGGCGCCGTTTCTCGGTGGAGTGCGCTGGGTCCGAGTCGACGGATTGTGCGGTAGATTCGGCTTCCAGCCCGGCGGACGTAGCGGACGCAGAGGCAGACAGCTCGGCGACTGGGATGGACTGGCCGACGTTCTGCAGCAGATCCCGCCGACCACGGTGCTGGTCTTTGTCGAAGAGGAGCTGCGGCGCGGCAATCCGATGCTGCAACTGATTCAGCCGCTGGCCGATGTTCGAGAGTTTGCTCGGCTGAAGCCACAGGAGGCGACCCAGTGGCTACGCGGCGAGGTACGGCGTCGCGGGTTGCACCTGACTCGCAATGCGGCGCAGGCGCTCGTCGATCGCGCCGGCGGCGATCGCGGAGCCCTGACGCAGGCGGTGGACAAGCTGGCGCTTTACGCCGGCGACGCCAACGTCGATGAGACGGTCATCGAGATGATGGTCCCGGCCGTGCGTTCGGTGACCATCTTCAATCTCGTCGACGCGGTGGCGGAACGCCGCCTGGCGGACGCCATGCGCGCGCTCGACGGTGTGCGGGCCGAGGGAGAACCGGAAACGCGCATCATCCAGATGTTGGCTCGGACGTACCGGCAGATCGTGATCACGCGCGAGGTGCTGGACCGAAACGGCTCGAACGAAGACATCCAGACGGCATTGAAGACAAACATGGACTGGCTGGCACGGCGCGTGCGCCGCCAGGCCCAGTCCTACACACAGGCGTCGGCCGATGCCGCGCTGGCGCGCATCCTCGAGGCTGAGGTGGCCATCATTGAGTACCGCACGGATGCTGGTGGATTGCCCGAGGACGTGGCCGTGGAGTTGCTGGTCGCCGAACTCGCAGGCGCGGCGGACCGCTAGAGCTCGAGTACTGGGTTGTAACACGCGACGCGTTGGCCGATTCGTCCGCCGACTACTTCAGAGAGCTTGGGCTCATCCTCGGTCCGGCATTGGGTCAGCGCCTTCGGGCAGCGCGAGAGATACGCGCAGTGCTCGCCGATCTCTTCGCTGGTCAGGTCAGGCAGCCCGCCGGGAATCTGCCGCAGACGCGAGCGTCGTCGGCGGTCGAGGCGCGGCAACGTGTCGAGCAGCGCCCAGGTGTAAGGGTGACGAGGCTGCCGATAGAGCGGAATGACGTCGTCGACTTCCATCATCTTGCCCGCATAGATGATGGCGACACGTTCGGCGATTTGTGCGACCACGCCCATATCGTGCGTAATCAGCAGAATCGCCGTGCCGCGTTCGTCGCGCAGACGCTCGAGCTCATAGACAATTTGCGCCTGCACGGTCACGTCGAGCGATGCGGTCGGCTCGTCGGCGATCAAGAGGTGAGGATCAAGCGCGGTCGCAATCGCGATCATCACGCGCTGACACATGCCGCCGGAGAGCTCTCCGGGGTAGGACTTGGCGATGCGAACCGGGTCGGGCAACTGCATCGCATTGAGCGCCTCGAGGGCGCGTTCCCGTGCCTGTTGCTTGCTCACGTCTCGGTGTGATGTGATCACTTCCTCGACCTGCTGACCGACTGTGATGATCGGGTTCAGTCCGGCGATCGGGTCCTGGAAGATCATCGAAATCTGGTTGCCGCGGATGTGCTGCAACTCGCTGCGATCTAGTTCGCCGAGGTCACGTTGCTCGTAACGGATTGTGCCCGTGGTTTGCTCGGCGTTGCGCGGCAGGATTCGGAGGATGGCCAGGCCGAGCGTGGTCTTGCCGGACCCGCTCTCGCCAACCAGCGCGACAATCTCTCCGCGCTCCAGAGTCAACGAGGCGCCACGAACAGCGCGAACTGGCTCTTCGCGAGTCCGATACTCAATGCTCACATCGTCGATGCTCAAAACTGGAGGCACAGTCTCAGTCTACGCACATATGGCGACGATGCGATCGCAGAGACCAAGGGACAACATGATGCCTCAGAAGTCGATGCTCCCAGTCCCCGCTTCACGCGGGGACCTGCTCCTATCCCCCACGAGACCCCCATCAGCAGATACTCCGGGCCGCCCGAGCGGGTCCCCGCGCGAGGCGGGGACTGGGATTCATCCACCCAATTGGGCTGTTGAGACAGTCTCATGAGTCCCCTGCTCCCCCGCAAGAGGGGGAAGGGCGACGGGCGATTAGCGTGGCCGACGGATGATTGAGACTACGCGTCCCTGGATCTGCATGTTCGATTCGTCGGTGAAGATCGGATCCATGGTCGGATTCTCGGGCTGCAGCCGAACCTGTCCCTGCTCGTAGAAGAGCCGTTTGAGCGTGCAGATGTTCTCTTCACGCAACCAGACCGCGGCCATTTGGCCGTTGGAGACATTTGGCGTCTCTTCCAGGATCACAGTGTCGTTGTCAGCGATCAGCGCGTCGATCATCGAATCGCCGCGTACGGTCAGCGCGAACACGCGCTCCGGGTCTCGACCAGCCAGCATGTCTGAGGTGACGCTGATTCGACCCTCGGCGTGGTCGACATCGACTCCCTCGGGAACCAGTGAGCGAGTACCGGCTGCGATCGAACCGAGCAACGGGATCTTCAGCGGCGTCAGGCTGGGCTCGAGCCGCGCCGGCTGAATGGGGTCGACTGGCTGAGTCAGTGAGATAGTGCGGGCGCGTTCACGGTCACGGCGGATGTGACCCTCACGCTCAAGGATCTTGAGGTTGTAGTCGGCCACAGATGTCGATGACAGCTGGCAACCCTCAACGATGTCGCGCACCGAGGGCGGATAGTGATAGCGGGCGAAGTAGTCGCGCAGGAAAGCCAGAATGCGTTCGGGCTTGTCCGAGCGCGGGCCACGCTTGCCTCGTCGCGGAGGCAGCGTGCTATCCGGGTCGTTGCTGGGAATCGTCTGGTCGGTCATTGCTCTCGCTCCCGATCGTTCGCTATCGCTATTCACGCGTCACGCGTGCCGGTTCGATTGAGATTACTCACGTGACATAAGGTAGTATATCATCTCTCCGCGCACGTGTGCGGAACGTCCGTTCTGCGTGTTCCCGTTCATTCTGCGCGTATACGCTTGTCCTGTCAACCCTTTGCACTACAGCTCCGTTCTGAAAGACCAGCCCAATGAACATGCCTCCCGAAACCGACAACAAGGTCGGACTGGTGGTTGCTGCCCATCCCGACGATCCCGACTTCGGTGCGGGCGGAACCGCCGCGTTGTGGACCAGCCTCGGTTGGGAGATGCATTATCTGGTCGTAACAAACGGCGCCAAGGGCACGGCTGATCCGGAGATGACCTCCGAGCGCCTCGTCCCAATGCGCGAAATCGAGCAGCGCAACGCCGCTGAAGAACTTGGTGTCGTCGATTGCACATTCCTCGGTGGCGAAGATGGCGAGCTTGAGTACACGCGCGAGTACCTGGGCGGCATCGTCAAGGCGATCCGCAAGTTCCAGCCGCACGCGGTGTTCACGCACTCCATGGATGTCATCCATCGCCGAGCGCTTGAGGCCGACCCGTCCGACCCGCTTTCGGAGTGGCGCGGCTTCATCAATCACCGCGACCACCGTTGCACCGGTGAAATGACCGTCGATGCGGTTTACCCCACGGCCCGCGACCGCCTGAACTACCCCGAGCATCTGGAAGAGGGGCTCGAGTGCCACAAGGTGGCCGAGCTGTTCATCTGGGGCAGCCAGCAGGCCAATTACGACATCGACATCACCGATGTGATCCAGACCAAGATTCGCGCACTGACTCGACACGTGTCGCAGTTCGGCGATCGCGGTGAGGACTTCATCGCCAACGTCGAAAAGCGCTGGAGTTCGGCCGACGGCCGCTACTACGAGCACTTCGAGCGCGTCTCGCTGCCGGTCTTCTAGCCGTCGGCTGCGGATCGATCCGGTCGGCACGACGCGATGCCGCCGCCCCCGCGATTCTGCCCGCAATGCGCCACTCCCCTGGAGTCGGTAGAGGGCTGCGCGTCCTGCGACTGGATCAACTATCGCGATCCCAAGGTCGCCGCCGTGGTGCTGGTCACCGATGACCGAGGCCGGCTGCTGTACATCCGCCGCAATCACGAACCCGCAATGTTCCGCTGGAGCTGGCCATCGGGGTTCGTTGACGCCGGCGAGCGGGTCGAGGACGCCGCAGCGCGGGAAGTTCGTGAGGAGACGGGAATCGAAGTCGAAATCGGCGAGCTACTTGGTGTCTGGTCTACCACCGGAGAGCAGGTCGTCGTCGTCGCGTACCGAGCTGTCGTCTCCGGCGGATCGCTCAGGCCCGGTCCAGAAGCGCTCGCCGCCGCCTGGATTCCGATGGTCCCGTCTGATCGACTCCCCCGGCCGGTCTTTCCGCACGACGCCGCAATCCTGGAGTCATTCCTCGCTCCAGAGCGGTAGCCGCGCCCGACAGTGGTCGCAGATCGCCACTGCCTCGGTCATCAGCTCCCCGCCTCGGGGACGGGTCATGATCACTTGACGCAAGTGATCCTCGCAGTAGCGACAACTACAGCGGTCGCAATTCAGTGAGTGAGGCAGGGGACAATCGGGCTGGCCGCAGCGCTCTTCTTGATTGAGTGCCTTCGCGGCGGCTTTGAAGATCAGGTGTTGCTCGACATCCACGCGCAAACGCTCGCAGCGTTCGCTGACGCAAATCTCTTGACCATCGTCCTGGATGCGTCCGTGACGGGCGCAAAACCCCTTGGCGCAGTACTGACATTGACCAAGTAGCGGCTCGCGACAGCGGCGGAGTCGGCCGCGATGGTCGCAGCTCGTCGCCTTGTGATACTCGCGAATCTCCACGCGACCGATCCTCGCTCAGCGCGTTACCCGCCCCTCAGCGAATGGGGCGCATGCTTGCCTCAGGCTAGCGCGGGAGACGCGCAGCAACGTACCGCATCGGGAGCTGTCTGTGCCGCGCGCCGGCAGGGGATCGGTTGGGGCCAGTGGGCTGGTGGTTGCCTACTGGAGGTTTTGCCTACAGGCGAAGCTTGCCGTGTGACGGCTGGCGACGGCGCTGGCGGCCTTCTTCGACGGCCTGCTCGCGCTCGAGCTCGAAGACCGAGATGATGCTGCTCTCGTAGACGTACCCGCACGACAGGCAACTGGAGTAGACGCTATGCGCATCGGATTCGACGAGCATCATGCCTGAGCAGCGCGGGCATTTCGACGGAGGAGTAACGGGCATCGGTCCAACTCGCTTTCTGACTCAACCTGGACGGCGGATTTCGCTTGTGAATCTCCGCACGTACGGGAGTTTGTGAAACGATGCACATTATGCGCCTGTGAAACCTCGCTTGTCAACTTTTTCACGAACTCGATCGGAAATTGCGGGTGTTCGTGGAAAAGCACCGCTCAAAAGCTACCCTCGCCTCGCACAAAGTGTGTGTTGCGACACATTCACGAGCTGACCAGACTGAGGGATATGCTCAAAGCTCAATGCGACGCACAGCCGACCGACTCTCCGTCTTCGCCCTCGCGCTGATCCTGCAGGCCGCACTGCAGTACCTGCTCGGCCCGCCGTCCGACGGTCGGCCGACCTGGCTGGCCTGGGCGATGTCCCGTAGCCGCTACCTCGCCTCCTTGCCTCCGCGACTCCGGGTCTTTGCCCCATTCGCCGCCTCAGCCGCTTCCATCCGTGCCGCAGCACTGATCGAACGCGCCCGCCCAGGCGGAAGCGGACGAGCCGCATCCATCCTGATCCAGGCCATCCTGCTGGCGGCGACATTCGATGCCTGGCGGGGTCTGCGTACGTCGGGAACAGTGCAGCGACAGTTGGCCGACGCACCATTGGACGACGATGGCCGCCCGATCGCCGCTCTCGACAGCGAACGCATCGAAGCGGAAATCGGCCGCCTGGCGAACGCGCCGTCCGAAAGCGTCGTCGGCCCCTGGGCCGCCTACGCCGCGTTCGATCTTTCCGGCGCAGTCGCCTATGCCGCGGTTGAGTCCTTGGGCGGACCAATGGCCGGACCCGGTTCCGAGGGTCCATTGACCACCATGCTCGATCCGGGACGCCGGCTGGTCTCCGTCCGTCGCGTCCGCGACGCCATCGCGGCCGCCGCGACTCTGGCAGCGCGTGGACGGTCCGATCTGCAGCCGCCGGAATTGGAAGAGTTGGCGCTCGGCTCGGAGACGCCGATTCCAGTCACGGCCATGTCAGTGGCGCTGGACCGGCGCACATCCTGGAATGGCCGAGCCGTCGGCTGGCAACGCCCGGCGCCCGACATCGACGATCTCAGCCGCGCTCGCCGGTTGCATCTCAAATCCATGGGTCTGCTCGCCCTGACCGCTGCCGGAGTGGTCGCCCTCGGCGATCTCTTCCGTCCGGCGCGTTCGTCCGACGACTCGGAGTGGAGCGAGTAACGCTGCCAACAACGCTGCCTGCAACGCTGCCAACAGGGCGCATTGAGCGTGACAAGCGCGCTCATATGGCTGCTGTTGCTAAGATCAGCGACGAACAGACCTACATGTCCTAGATGACCAACCGGAGACCATCATGCCGCAGTTCCCATCCGTCGAGTGGTTTGAAGCGCTTCGCGACACCGTGGCTGACGACCCACACTGGCGCGACTTCGGAATGATGGACTGCGCTATGGGCGTCAATGTCGGCGAAACCACGATCAAACTCGTCTTTGACGGCTACGAGATCCCGGAAATCGCCGACATCTCGAAGTCGGCCGACGCCGAGGACCTCGACTTCACGCTCGTCATGCCGACCGAGCGCTGGCGGGAGATGATCGAGAACATCCAGACCAACGGCCAGGCTGATCTGCATCACACGCTGAACACGATTGACCTGGAGAGTCCCGAGGAACTGGCCAAGGGCGACGACTACAACCGTCGCGACCTCTTCTACCGCTTCAATCAGACACTGCAGGACTTCTTCGACGCCTCCTCATCGATTGAGACGTCCTTTGCCTAGCTCCACACCGATTGCGCAACCGTTTCGAGCCCATGACCATCGCTGAACCACGCCTCCGAGAGATCCTGCGCGCGGCGGGTTGGCCTCCAGAAGAACTGGAGAACGCCCTCACCATCGCCTACCACGAAAGCCGATGGAATCCTCGCGCTGAGAACTCTGACGATCCCTCCGGCGGCAGCTACGGCCTCTTTCAGATCAACGCCTGGTGGAAGTATTTCGGCGAGCAGGAGATCGGAGAGGAGCTTGATCTCATCCGCGCCAAGCGGCCGCTCTACAACGCCCACTACGCGTTCCGGATCTGGCAGAAATGCGGCTGGGAGCCTTGGAGTACATCGCGACTCATCCGAGTCTGAGCGTCCCGATAACCTCCGCTATATTCAGTTGACATATTCAGAAACTCACTTGTGATCGGGTCGACGTGGCTATCTCTGTCAAGCTGATTGACCATACGAAGGACCCAATCCGGGCCCTCTACATGGCGTACCGGGTCTGCTATTCGGCGTTGACGCCGCAGCAGGTGCTCGACCGTATCGACGACGAGCGCATCTCACCTGAGAAGATGCTCGACTTCGTCGAGGCGCGATTGCTGACCGGTCACATGTCCCCGCTCGAGCAGGTCCACTTCGAGTTCGGCATCTCTGGCGTCTCGAGAGCCTTTTCGCACCAGTTCGTGCGCCACCGAATCGGGATCAGCTTCGAGCAGCAGAGCCAGCGCTATGTCACCTTTCCCGGTGGTGAGTTTCCTTACACGGTGCCCAAGACCGTCGAGCGGGCCGGACTTGAAGATGACATGTCGGCGCTCTTCGCCCAGGCGGGCGCGCTCTACGAGAAGATGGTCGAAGCCGGTGTCCCCGCCGAGGACGCTCGATTCCTGCTGCCCAACGCAACCAACACCAACTTCAAAATCACCGTCAACTTCGCCTCATTGCTGCACATCTCCGATCTGCGACTTTGCACTCGCGCCCAGTGGGAGTTCCGCAAGGTCGTCTCGCTGATGCGTGCGGAAGTGGTCCGAGTCGCGCCCGAGTTGGGGCGTCAGCTGCAGCCCAAGTGCGGCGAACGCCGCCTCGGCTACTGCGATGAGAGCTATGAAGCCTGGGAAGCATGCCCAATCGGCCGCAAGCGTCCGCACAAGAACGAACTGTTCAATCTCTACGACGCATACCGCCAGGGAGAACTCGACGATCTCGACGCCGAAGACATGGCCCTAATCGCCGCCGACACCGACGACGCCCCGGCCTACATTCGCTAGCCCTAGCTGCCCCCGCTGCGCGGGTCTCAAGAGTCCAGACTCCCAGTCCCCGCTTCACGCGGGGACCTGCTCGGGCGGCCGGGCTCATCGGTGATGACGGTGAAGATGCAGAGCGATGGCTGGTCCCCGCGCGAAGGAGGCCGTTGAATTATTCGTCATACCCGCGCTTGCCGCGGGTATCTCGCTGAGGCCAGCACCTGAGTCGACGCTGGTGACACGTCCGTAGTTGCACAACGGCGTTACCAAACGGATCGAGATTCCCGCGCTGCGCGCAGGAATGACGGAGATGTAGGGGCAGGAAAGACGGAGTTGGTGGATTATGCAATGGTCTCTGTGAAGCGTGGACTGGAATGGCGCGTCTCCTATTCGGCCAAGAGCTCCAACAGTTGGACAAAGTTGCCATCCGGATCGAGCAACGTCGTCACTAGTCCGCCCCACGATTCCCGTTCCGGCTCGCGATGCACCCGGATGCTGGGATCGGTGGAGATCACTCGCTCATACTCGGCCGACACATCGTCGACAAACAGGTTGATCTGCATCCGCGCCGGCTCCAGCGTCGGACCCGTGATCTCGGAGTGGTCGAGGATGCGGATGAATCCGCCCGAGGCGACGAACACCGGGTCGCGAAACTTGGCCACCCGCTCCAGGCCCAGCGCAACACCGTAGAAGCGGGTCATCGCCTCTGGCTGGTCGGTACCGACCATGATTGTCAGTTCGCGCACGTCCATCACGCTGACCTCAGACCTCCAGTGAGAGCCCGTCCGAGGCCACAACGATCGTGCCGCCAAACGCCCGTCGCGCATCCGCGACCAGTTCATCGTCGCGTTCGTCGGGCATCAGGTGGGTCAGCACGAGCGTCTCGACCCCCGCGTCGCGGGCGATCTGTCCTGCCTCGAACGCCGTCGAGTGGGTTCCACGCACGCCCGCGTACAGTCCGGCCCGTCCCGCCTCCGACAAACCGGAAGCCATGCGCTCCAGCACGAGCTCGGTGTACCCCTCATGCACCAGCACATTGGCGCCCTCACACAGGGGCACCATCGTGTCCGGCGCGTAGGTCGTGTCGCCCGAGTAGACCAGCGTCCGTCCGCCTGCCTCGAACCTGCGCGCCAGGCACTCCAGGGCCGGGGCATGCGGCACCTCGACCGAACGCACCTGCATCCCGCCCAGCTCTCGCTCGTCGCCAGGGCGGGTCAGTTCGACCGAGACGCCGTCCAGCCAGTTGCGGGTGAAATCACTGGTCGCATTGACCCGCGCAAACGCTAGCGCGGCCTCGATGTAGGAGTCAGTGTCGCGAGGCCCGAACACCGTCACCGGCGCGCCGCGTCGCACGATCAGTCGAGAGAACAGCTCAACCACGCCCATCGCATGGTCAAAGTGCAGATGAGAGAACACCACACCTGAGACCGCGTCCGGGTTGAGGCCGCAATCAGCCATGCGCTCCATGAACCCCGGCCCAGTATCGACCAGGAGTTGGGTATCGCCATGGGACAGATGAATCGAAGAAGCCCCCCGACGAGGATTAACCGCCGCCCCCGCCCCCGTCCCGCAAAAGGTGATGCGCATCGATGCTGCTCCTTTACCTCGGAGGCTAACGGCCGCGAACCACGAGCAAGCCAGTGGACGATCGTCCCTCTTTCGGGGTTAGACTCCAACACCATGCCGCCGCTCACTGGAATCCGCGTCCTTGACCATGGCCATGTGTGGGCTGGGCCCTTGCTGGGACTGTTCCTGGCCGACCTCGGCGCTGAGGTGATCAAGGTGGGCGCTCCCCACAGGATGTCGGGGGTTTCGATTGGCGGACAACGCGCGCCGGTCGGCTCGATTGGTGGCGACCGTGGCTCCACCTCGCCCGACGATCCACGCGCCTTTCACGGACTCGACCGCGGCAAGAAGTCGATCGCGATTCATCTTGGCGATCCACGTGGCCGCGATCTGTACTTGCGCCTCGTCGAGCAATCAGACGTCGTGCTGGAGAACTTCTCACCCCGCGTGATGCCCTCGCTGGGTCTGTCTTACGACGTGCTCGCCGAGGTCAACCCACGGATCATCATGGTTGCGCTGTCCGCATCCGGTGCAACCGAGGGTCCCTGGCGCAATCTCGTCACCTACGGACCATCGCTCGCGGCTCTCTACGGGCTGAAGTCGCTGCTCGGATATCCCGATGATCCTCAACCGCGGGAAGACACTGCCGACCTCGACCCGACCGCTGCCGGACATGCCTTCGTGGCGCTGTTGGCGGCGCTTGAGTATCGCGAGCGGACCGGTCACGGGCAGTTCATCGATCTCGCCCAGGGCGAGGCCACGCTGCAGCGTGCAGCCGCGCCGCTGATGGACTGGCTGCTCAACGCTCGCGACGCCGGACCGCGTGGCAATCGCAGCGCGGCGATGGCGCCCCACGGCGTCTATCCCGCGCTTGGCGAGGACGCCTGGCTCGCGATCGTCGTGCGTACGGATGATGAGTGGTCGGCGCTCTGCGACCTGGCGCCGCACCTCAATCGGACAGAGTGGACAACGATGCGCGGACGTCTCAGCGATCAGGACCAGCTCGACCAAGCGGTCGCCGCCTGGACTCGCAATCATGACGCAATGGAGCTGAGCATTCAGCTCCAGGCCGCCGGAGTCCCGGCGTTCCCGTTCATGGATCCGACCGCGCTGCTGATCGACGAAGATTACGCCGCGCTCTCCAATGCCAACATCGACCTCAGCGCCGAGGCAGCCGCGCCGGTGCGGGGCGGGTCGCTCTACACCGGCACGCCGTGGAAGATGGAACGAACACCCGCCGAACTCAGCGGTCCAATCCCCAATCGGGGAGAGCACGACGACGACGTATACGGAGCCCTGCTCGGCCTCGATGAAGCAGCGCGGTCAGAGCTCCGCGAGTCAGGCGTGATCTAGCGCGGTCGTCGTTCACGAAGCAATTCGTCCTCCGCTGCGCAAACCCCGCGAAAACAGTCGGACCATTCATCGACGACGCCGTTCTCCAGACCCGGCATCGAGCCAGATCGGTCCTGAAGGATCCTGACCTCGTGTCGCGCGGTTGTGAGACTGTCTCACTTGACCGCGCTGGCGGTGATGATTGCCCTGGTCGGGGCAATGTTCGCCGCCGTCCAAGGAATCTCGGCTGTTGATGGCAATATCAAGGTCGAGATCGGTGAAACCGGCTCTATTGACGGCCTTCACGCGGACTACGACACAGCGGCCAGTGCCGACACGGAGGTTGCGACTGTCGCAAATCCAACTACAGTTTCACCCGGCACCACTCCTCCGACTGACGAAGTGATTGTTACTGGTGTGAAGGCCGGTACCACCACCGTCACCATCAGTGAAGCCGACGACGACGACGACACTACTGAAGAGCGTCCTGATCTCGTCTACGAGGTTGAAGTTCTTCCGTTCGGCATCGCTAAGATCGAGTTCGTTGATGAGTCTGATGGCCTCGTCAAGGCGGGCACGCCTGTCACGGTGCGGGTAACCCTGCAATCACAGACCGACGATTCAAGCGTGAGGCTGACTGTTCCGACAACAGGTCTTTCCATTCAGCTCGAATCCGGAGCAACAAGCCAGTCGAATAGCGACACTACGGACGACGCAGGAACGACTACTGATGGCGAGATCGAGAAGACCATTGAGTGGACGCTGAATACTGCAGGTGCGCCTGACGGTGAGTACACGCTGACGTTCTCTGCAGACCACGATTCCAGCGACAATGCTGATGGAGATGTGGTCAAAGACGTCTCAGACACCGCTGTCTTGAGGATCGGTGACCCGGGCGTCGGCCTTGCATCGGCGACCTTGGGTGCGGCGAATGTCAAGAATGGCGCACCGTCTACCGCAGCGGATGCCGCTCCGGACAAGACCACCAAGAAGTTCGGATCGAAGATCTTCCTGGCAGTTGCTGCTGCAAACTCACTCGGCGAAAAGTCGAATGCCACCGACGTTGATCAGGTCATCGTCTTCGCCATCGGCGCCGAAGTCGGTGACGCAATGGGAGACATGGAAGAGGAAAACAGCAAGACCTTCACCGAAAACACATCGATGGATGGTGAGGAAGTCGGTGCTGTTCAGGTCTTCTCTGTGAGATCTGAAGAACCAGCCATGATCACTGTGAACGCCACAGTCATCGGCAGTTCTGGCAGTGTGGTCACTGAGTCCTTCGACGTGATTTTCAGTGGCAACGCAGAAACCATCAGTTTGGGCGACCCAAGCGATCAGCTCGGGCAAAAGGCCGACGACATCACGTTTGAGCTGACTGCGGCAGACAAAGCTGGCAACTCTGCCAACATTGGCATCATTCAGACCACAAGCGTGAGGGTACTGGACGCTGATGGCAACGCGGCCAAGAACCTCGAGGCAATGGAAACTCAGAAGGAGGACGCTGCTGGCGACGAGGTCCCCACTGCGCTGACAATCACCGTCTCCTCCGACCACACGAACAAGGCAGACATCGGCACTTACACGCTCGAGGTCAAGCTTGGTTCGAAGAGCACCGCGACTGCTGAATTCACAGTTGTGGGCGATCCTGGCAGTATCGAAGTTGCCGCGAGTGCCACGTCAAGTGACACCATCGGTGACATCATCACCGTGACCGCCACTGTGACCGATGCGGACGGCAACCCGGTCACTGATGGCATCGACGTCAACTTCTCGGTCTCGCAGATGACCGGTCTCGCCGCCATTGGCACGAACCACCGGAACACTTCCCCAGCAGGCGAAGACTCCAACGGTCCGATGACTAAGGACGGCTCCGCTTCAGTCAAGTACGCAGTGGTTGGCGCAGGCACCTCGGTGATCAGCGCGACCTCTGGCGCAGCGACCGGTGTTGCAGTAATCGTCAGCACTGCTGGCGCCTCTGACGACGCAATGGCCGACGAAGAAGCCACTGTGGCCTGCTTGAGCAACCTGGCCGGCTTCTCGACCTGGTCTTGCGGCGTCGAGACCTCGGCCTCGGAGATCTTTGGCCTCGTTAGTGGCCGTGGCGCGACTGCTCTCCACTTGTGGAATGGATCCGCCTGGGTCCGCTACTCGGTGGTTGACGGCACGATGGTTCCGGGCTCGAGTGACTTCATGGTTGCCGAGAACGACATCCTCTACATCAGCAACTAGGGGACCCTCACCCTAACCCTCTCCCAGGGGGAGAGGGGATCAGATCCCACACCCCTCGCGAAGCGAGGGGTGTGGGAGAAGTCCTGAGAAAGGAATGCTGAGATGAAACAGCACAGACTGATGTCGAGGGTTGGAGCGTTGGTGTTGGGGCTGGCTGTTGCTATTGCAACGTTGAGTCTCGCCTCGGCGCAGCAAGAACCTCCGCATAGGTTCTACGGACACGGCGCGACCGCCGGTGACACCATCGGTGTGGTTGATGACATGGGCGACGAGATTGCCTCGACCACGGTCGACGAGGACGGCTCCTGGTACATCGACGTGGACCGTGATGACGCCGATAACGTGAGCTTCACGCTCAACGGCATGTCTGCCGACGCCGACGTCTCCTCCGCCGGCTCTGGCCAGTCCGCAGTCACCGTTACCGCCATGGCCATGGAAGACTCCATGGACGAAGGCGACTCGATGGAGGACGGCGACAGCATGGAAGACCTCGACGGTGAAGAGGGCGACTCCATGGAAGACGGCGACTCCATGATGGACGACGGCGACACGCACATGGGTGACACCGAGTACCCGGGCACGGGTAGCGGTGGACTCGCCGACGGCAGCGGCGTTTCGGCTGGCCTGATTGGCCTGCTGATCGCGCTGAGCATCGCCGCAGCAGCCGGTCTCGGCCTCCGCCGAGTCCGCAATCGGGCGTAGTCTTCGCGCAACCTGACAATCCTGTCCAAATCAGAAGGGGCAGGGCCGATCGGCCCCGCCCTTTCTCGTTTTCCGACTTTTGAGACAGTCTCAACGAGCGGTCTATCCTCTCTGTGTTGCCTGTCACGACCAGAGAGGACTCGCCCCATGTGCCACCGATACGAAGCGCTGCCGGCCATCACCCCGATTGCGGGAGCGGCCGTCGACGTCGAAGATCTGACCCTGACTGCATCCGACGGCGTCCAGTTCGCCGCTTTCCACGCCCGCGCCGAGTCACCGACTGGTCCCGGCATGGTGATCTTGCCCGATGTGCGCGGGCTGTTCCGCTTCTACGAGGAGCTCGCCATCCGCTTTGCCGAGATTGGCATTGACGCCGTCGCAATCGACTACTTCGGCCGCACCGCTGGCGTCGGCAAGCGCGACGCCGAGTTCGACTTCTGGCCGCACGTGCGCGGCACCACGCCCGAGGGCATCGCCGCCGATACCGCAGCCGCAATCGCCGTCCTGAGAGCCAACGACGCCGACCGAGCCGTCTTCACTGTCGGCTTCTGCTTCGGCGGCAGCAATAGCTGGCTGCAGGCCTCCGCCGGACACGGCATCGCCGGTGCCATCGGCTTCTATGGACGTCCAACCGCCGAAGGGCTCAACGGCGGACCAGCTCCCTCGGCCACTGTGGGGGAGATCGAAGGCGCCATCCTCGGCCTGATGGGTGGAGCAGATGAGAGCATCCCCGCCGAAGCCGTCGCCGAGTGGGACGCCGCGCTCGAGGCGGGTGGAGTCAGCCGCGAGATCGTGACCTACGAGGGAGCGCCTCACAGCTTCTTCGATCGCACATACGATGAACACGTCGACGCTTGCAATGACGCCTGGGAACGAATCCAGGCCTTCATCGCGGCGAACAGCTAACCCGTTTAATCAGAACCTGATAATCAGCACCGGAAAGGCAGAATCACATGCGAGTCACGAAATCATCCGACGGCAACACCAACCAGGCCAACGCGCCGATCTTTACCGGCGGCGACGTCTGGGTGCGAGCCTTGGCTGGCTCGATCGGTGGACAGAATGCCGCGGACGACGCCGACTTCAATCTCGCCGTCGTACAGTTCGGCGCGGGTGCTCGGACGAAAATGCACACGCACAGCTCCGAGCAGATGCTCTACGTCGTCGCGGGGATCGGCAAAGTCGGCACCGCCGACGAAGAGCACACGATCTCGGTCGGCGACTTCGCGATCATCCCGGCCGGCGAGGATCACTTCCACGGCGCCGCCGACACCGGCTCGCCGATGTCGCACTTGGCGATCACCCGTCGCGACTCAGTGACCGAGGTCACCGAGGACTAGCGCCGAAGCTCCATGTCAGCGGTGATGAGGGGCCCATCATGGTGACTGAACAACATCCGCAACGGCGGCGCGAGCCGTGGGGTCCGCGTCCAGGCGAGGACTGGCGAGCCCATCGGTTGCGCGTGTTCGCGGATTATCCAGACCTCGTGGCCGTGCTACGCGTCGCGGAGTCGAGAGAGCACGAAGTAGAGATTTGGCGCGAGTGGCAGATCGCCAAGGCGGCCGGCGACCCTGAGATGCAGCAACTCGCTCGCGAGGCGAGATACGATCTCGAGGCGCCGCCGGAGGAGGACGAAGATGACCTTCGCTACGTCCGAAGCCGGAGGGACCAGGAAACTCAAGAGCGCAGTATGCAGGAGTTCTTGCGCTGGCTTCACAACAGGTTTCCGGAGCAAGTCGATGGGCACACCATTGGAGTATGAGATACACAGTGGACTTGGACCCGGAAGTGAGGCAGGCGCTTACCCGTCTGAGTCCACGACCGAAGCAGGAGGTCAACAGAGTCCTGAATCGTCTCGCCAACGGTCCTGACCGCCGCGTTGACATTGAGCTACTGGACAACGAGAAAGTCTGGCGAGCGAAAGCGGGAAGAGGGTGGCGCGTCGTCTTTGCCGTCGAGCCAGGCCATCACATCCAAGTGAAGCGAATCAGTCGTCGCAGAGATGCCTACGAGGGTATGGAGCATCCTCACCGACGCGACGTTCAAGAGCCGGTAGGAAGCTACATGGGAGACGTCGCCTCAGTACCCGCTGCGGCGGCCGATTGAGCGTACGTCCCAGGCGGCGATCGCGACTCCGGCGAAGAGGGACAGCGCGATCAGCCCCAGCAGGATGTTGCCGCCGGCGCCTTCGATCTCGGCGAGCTGACGTAACGCAATCAGCACGGCGGCGCTGACAACCATCAAGGAGATGTAGAGCCAGTGGTGGATCCATTCGGCCGCGAAATTGACAGCGATCGCCACTCCGACCGCCAGGTTGACCACGATCAGCAGGTGCACATCAGCGTGGCGGCTCCAACCGCCCCATGCCGTTCCGGTCAGTTCATTCAGCTCTGCGGCGGTCCCGCCCCGGATAGCGAGAAACAGCACGACAATCGCCGCACCCACCGCGCCTCCAACCAGCGGACGCAGCATGCGCGGACCCATCAGATCCCAGGCGCGTGACGGCAACGCGCCAAGCTGAGTGCGGCTGTGTTCGTAGCGGTGCTCGTCCATGACTCGCTCCCGATTCTCGCCTCGTCTGCTCTCGGTAGTGAGTAGTTTAGATGTTGGAGCGGGTCTGACCGCCGTCAACGTTCAGGCAGGCGCCGGTGACCCAGCTCGCACGCGGCGAGGCGAGAAACGCCACCACATCGGCGACCTCCTCAGGTCGACCGAAGCGGTTGAACGCAATCGTGTCCAGGACGCTGCGCTGAATGCCCTCGGGATCGGCCTCGTATCGCGTCTGCCAGCGAGAATCGGGCCAGGCGATCGAGCCTGGTGCCACGGCGTTGGCTCGAATGTTGCGCGGCGCCAGCTCCAGCGACAGCGATTTGGCATGACTGTGCATCGCCGCCTTCATCGCGTTGTACTGCGCCGACCCGCCGGCTTCGCGACCAAAGATCGAACCGATGTGGACGATGCTCGCGCTGTCTGCGCCATCGCCCGATGCCGCCTCAGTCAGGTGAGGCAAGGCCGCTCGCGTCGTGCGCACCGCTGCCATCAGGTTGAGGTCGAACATGTCCTGCCAGACGTCGTCGCCCTCGCCGCGCAGCGACACGCCCATGTTGTTGATCACGATGTCCAGACCACCAAAGGTATCGACTGCTGCGCCGACCGCGCGGTCCCCGGCATCAGCGTCGCCGAGGTCGGCGGCCGTCCAATGCGCCTGTCCTGATCCAGCCGCGTCGATCTGCGCCGCTGCCTGCTCGAGCGCTTCGGGTCGTCTCGAGCAGATCGAGACGTGAGCGCCTTCCGCGGCTAGCGAGATCGCGCAGTACAACCCGATTCCTTCCGACGCGCCCGTAATCAGCGCTCGTTTGCCGTTCAGGCCCAGATCCATGGCCGCCTCCCTGCTGCTGACACACGATGCTCGTGAAATCGTCGGCCCACAGTCTATGACCGCGTACGCTCATGGGATGGACGGCTCAACCGGTGACACCCCGTTCGGCATTGACTGGCGAGCCCTGGCGCTGAGTGCGCGCCAGGCCGGCTCGCTCGTGCGCGCATTGGCCGGAACCACGCTGTCCAATGCGCTGCAAATGCCGCAGACGCACAAGCGACGCGGCAAAACCACGGTCGCCGGACTGGACGCACCGGTCGAGATCATTCGCGATCGCTACGACGTACCGCATTGTTTTGCGAAGTCCGCCGCCGACGCGCTCTTCGCGCTGGGCTATGTACAGGCCCAGGATCGGCTCTGGCAGATGCAGTGGAATCGCCGAGCTGCGACTGGCCGGCTCTCGGAGATCGCTGGACCCCAGGCGCTGCCGGTCGACAGGTTCTGCCGCACGATCGGCATCGGTCGCGCGTCTGAGGAGGCCTGGGCGGCGACAACACCACAGCGACGCGAGCAGCTTGCGCCGTACATCGCCGGGATCAACGCCGCGATCGCCCGTGCGCCAACGCCATTCGAGGCTCAGGTGTTGGGAGACTGGATTGGTCCCTGGCAGGCCGCCGACAGCATCGCCTGGGGCAAGTTGCTCTCCAGCCTGCTCTCGCCTGCCTGGGAACAACAACTCATGCGAGCTCGCGTCGTCGAGGTCGCTGGGCTCGACGTCCTGGCCGAACTCGACCCATCACTGCCACCCGACACCGCCGTCGCCGTCCCGCCTGAGGCGCCCTATGGAGAGCTCGCCGCACCGTTGCAGGAAGCTGCAGCATCGGCGAGCCAACTGCTGGGGTTGCAGAACGGCGCGTCCAACAATTGGGCAGTCGACGGTCGGCACACGGTTGATGGGATTCCACTCTTCGCCTGCGATCCGCACCTCAATCCGGTCTCCCCGCCGCACACCTACTTCGTTCACCTGCATTGCCCAGAGTTCAACGCCGCCGGCGCCAGCGTGCCTGGCCTGCCGGGCATCGTCTGGGGATTCAACGATCACATCGCCTGGGGTCCGACTGCAGCCTTGATGGCCATGCACGTCGCTGTCGTCGAGCAACTGTCCGATGACGGCACCAAATCACTCACGCCGGACGGTTGGGCTGATATTGACGAGATCGAGGAGACGATCGAGGTCCGCGGCTACCCAAGCGAGCGGATCAAGCTGCGATCCACGGTCAATGGGCCCATCGTCTCCGAGGTCCTCAAGGCTGGCATTGGTCAGCCTGCAGATGACGGACGCGCGATCTCGTTGCATTCACGGATCCTCGCTCCCCGTCACGGCGGCGGAGGAATTGCAGACATGCTCTCCGCCTCGAACTGGGACGAGTTCAGCACCGCTGCCGGCGACATGGCAGATTTCAACCTCTGTTACGCCTATGCCGACAAGCGACAGGTCGGACTCAGAGTGAGCGCCGACGTTCCCGAAGGCGACATGGTGGCGCTCCGCTTCCCCGCCGCTGGATGGTCGCCAATGGAACGCGGTGGTGCACCGGTCGAGGCCGTCTGCGGCGACCGACTCCCGCACGTCGTCAACCCGCCGGGCGGGATGATTGTCAGCGCCAACGCTGCCCTGGCGCCACTCGCCGACAGCCGCTTCGGGGCCGAATATCTTGATCCCGCTCGCTCTGCCAGAATCCGTGACCTGCTGATCGAGAAGGCGCCGCACACACCTGACACGTTCGCGGCGATCCAGTCCGATCGCACCTCGGCCCCGCTCAGAGCGTTCTCGCGATACATCCCTGACGAGTCGCTAGCCGGATGGGACGGTGCGATGTCCACCGATTCGGTCCAGGCCGCCGTTGTCTCTGCGACATTGATTGAGTATCGCCGGCAGGCGCTGACCGACATCTTGGGGCCAAACGGATCTGAACTACTGGAGCCGTTGCTCGCGATTCCCACGCTAGACATCTTCGCGGCGCGTGCCACTTCGTGGGCGATCAAGCGAATCGAGTCCGATCCGGATGGCGCGCGCGGGCACCTCGTCGACGCGCACTCGCGCGCCATCAGTGTGCTGCGACGAACGTTCGGACCCGATCGTTCGACCTGGACCTGGGGACGATGTCGGCAACTGGTCCTCAAGCACAGCCTTGTCGATGCGCCTGTGATCGGGCCGTTGCTTTCGCCCGGCCCGTTCCCGCTGGGCGGCGAGGCCGACACGATCGCCCAATCCGGCGTCCTGGGGCTGCGCCATTTCGACTCCTCGAGCGCCATCCCCGCACTGCGACTGATCGTCAAGCTCAGCGATCCACCGGAAGCGCAATTCGCCCTGGCCGGAGAGCAGATCCACGATCCGCTGCACGCCAATGGTCCGTTGACTGACGCCTGGCTACAGGACCGATTCCTGCCGCTGCTCCGAGATCGTGTTGAAATCGAGGCTGCCGCAAAGGCCACACCCACCAGCCGAGCAGCGCGACTCCAGCTCATTCCCAGAGCTTCGGTACACTGAATCACTTAGACGCACCTGAGACGATCATTTTGATGACCGATCATCCGCAGCTCGCCCTCGAGCGAATCGACGACCTTGCCGTGATTGACGGTGGTGGATCGCTGGACGCAGACTGTGTGGCTCAACTCGCGGACGTCGTTGCGGCAGTCGACGAAGATGTGCGAGCGCTGATCCTCAATCCGAATCCCTCCGTCTGGCTGGGCTTCGACGGCGTGACGGATGTCGGTGACCTGTTCTCGGTCCTGGCAGAACATCCCCAGCCGTCGATCGCCGTACTTTCCGGTCCAACGCGAGGCGGTGGTCTGGAACTGGCATTGGCCGCCGACTTGCGTGTCGCTTCGCCGAACAGCGTGATCGGATTCGATCTCGCGGCCGGCGGGTTCCCCCGCGCAGGTGGCCTCCAGCGCCTGACTCGCGCCGTTGGCCGTTCACGCGCCACGCAACTACTACTGCTTGAGGGCGACGTCGATGCAGTTACCGCTCTCGATTGGGGACTCGTCAATGCCGTTGACGCCGATGCCCTGGGAGCGGCGATGGCGATCGCTCGTTCGATCGCGTCACGCGGACCAATCGCGACCCGATATGCCAAAGACGCGATCGGCCACGGATTGGACATGCCGCTCGCCCAGGCGCTGCACTACGAGACTGAACTCACCATCCTGCTCCAGGACACCGACGACCGCGCCGAAGGCGTTGACGCCTTCGTCAACAAGCGAACACCAACGTTCAGCGGTACCTGAACAACCCAGCAACCGTGGGGATGAACCCCGCAGAGGAGGCTCCAGAGATGCGACTGATTTTGGATGAAGAGGAAACCTGGTCATTGATGACCCTGATCACCGCGCAGGTGCTCGATCAGGTCGAGCTGTCCGACGAAGCGATCAAGGCGATTCGCGACTGGCGATCCACCGTCGTCGAGGGCAACGCGGCGATGGAGGCCGTGTCCAATGGCGTCAACGAGGCGCTGGGCAACACGCTCGATGAAGAGTTGACCCGCACCGTCCGACGACGCGACTACTACCGCACCGTTCGTTAGCCACTGACTGCTACTACTTGCTACGGCAAACCCAGACAGGATCACAATCATGGTCAAAGTTGAACTCGACATCGAAGAAGCGTGGGCGGTATTCAGCAATGTGGTCAATCACATGCTCGACGAAGTCGACCTAGACAAGTCCGACAAGGCAGCGATCCGCCGCTGGAAGTCCAGCGAAATGCGTCCCGGCCGCGAGGAAATGGACGCCCTGCACGAGAAGATGAACGACGACATCGAGCGTCTCTGGAACGTCCGTCGCAAGAGCGAAATCCGCAAGCCCGACTGGCGCTAAGCGAGTTCGTTTAGCTTTTCGACGAAGCGCTCTACTTGCGAGACATAGAGCGACACTGTCTGTTGGTCGAGCCAGCCTTCGTAGAAGTTCATGTGCAAGTCGTTGGCATTTCCGAAGAATGAGCGGATCTCGTCGTCATCAGCTTCCTTGGCCAGCTCTTGCACGGCCAGCCTGATCTGGCGGTGAGTGGAGTGATTGAGGCCACGCGCAGTTGCTGCAGCCTTCACTGCTGTGGCTGCGGCACCCCAGCCCTTTTCCGATGCCTGCGTCAGGTCACCGTTGGCAAGATAGGCTCTCGCTCGTCGGAGATATTCTGAGCTGAGATCGCTGTTCCGTTCTGTGCTTGGAGTCGTCATGGCGCGATCCTAGCAACTCATCTCTGCCCTGTCGAAAGGAAACAACCGGCGTTCCAGATGCGAAACGCCTGTCCTTCACATGCCCGATCCGCTGATCCTCTACGACAAGCCCTTCGACGGTGTCGCCAGCATCACGCTGCATCGTCCCGAGGCGCTCAACGCGATCAACATGGCCATGCGTGACGACCTTTGGACGTTCATCCAGGCTGCGCTGATCGACCCTGACGTTCGCGTACTCATCTTCCGCGGCGAGGGGCCGCGTGCATTCTCAGCCGGTGCAGACATCTCCGAATTCGGCAGCGCACCGTCACTGCATGAATCGCGCGAGGCAAGACGCCAGCGCGATCTCTGGGCGCTGCTGGAAGACCTGCCCATACCCACCATTGCCGCGCTGCACGGATTCTGCTTCGGCGCTGGAATCGAGCTACCGCTCTACTGCGACCTGCGCATCGCCGCTGACAACACCCAAATCGGCCTGCCCGAGGTCTCGTTGGGCTACATTCCGTCGGCTGGCGGAACGCAGCTCATGCCGCGGATCGCCCCACCGTCTGCTGCGAGGGGACTGATCCTCAGTGGCGACCCGATCGACGCACAGCAGGCGCTGCAATGGGGCATCGTCCATCGCATGGTCTCAGTCGAAGAGCTCGACGAAACTGTCGCTGTCACCGCGCAACAACTCGCGCAGGTGGACCCGGAACTCATCTCGGCGGTCAAACGCAGCATCAGACGCGGCCTTGATCTGCCTATGTCAGCAGCGATCCGCCAGGACACGCTGACCGCACGGCGTTTGAGCCATACACTGACTGATTGTTAACCGAAAACTCGCCCGCTTGCCCAGCCAACCGCGAAGGAGCCATCCATGAACACTGCCGACATGCTCGATATCGCCGCAGCCAACGTCCCCGATCGCATCGCCCTGCTCTGCGACGAGACCAGCAAGACCTTCGCCGAGCTCGCCGCCGATGTCACCGTGCTAGCCAACGCCCTGCAGGGCATCGGCCTCTCACATGGCGACCACGTCGGCGTCATGTCCGTCAACTCGGCCGAGTACGTGATCATCTACTACGCCTGCGCCAAGCTCGGCGTCACCTTCGTGCCGCTCAACTACCGCGCCAAGCGCGAAGAGCTGACCTACATGATCAACACCGTCGAAGCGAAGGCGATCTTCGTCTCCGACCGCTACCAGGATCTGGTCCGAGCGATCAGCGACGACTGTCCCTCGGTCGAGCACTACATCGCACTCGAGAACGATGTCCCACTGGGTCAGAAACACTACCGCGATCTGATCGAGGCCGGCTCGGACGATTTCCTCTACGCCCCGGTCGAGGACCACGACCCGACCGTGATCATCTACACCTCCGGCACCACCGCCATGCCCAAGGGCGTCCAGGTCACCTACGGCGACCTCTCCAGCTACGCCATGAACACGATCGAGATGGCAGACCCGACAGGCATACACAACAAGACCCTGCTCTCGGTGCCACTCTTCCACATCGCCGGTGCGACCACCATGATCTCCTCCGTCTGGGGCGGACGCACGCTCGTGATTCTGTCGCAGTTCTCCCCTGCTGGCTGGATCGAGGCGGTCGACACCCATGGCATTACCCATTCGATGGTCGTCCCGACGATGCTCAAGCGCACGATGGAGGACGAGAGTTTCGCCAACTTCAAGGGCGACACACTGGAGGTCCTCACTTACGGCGCTGCGCCGATGCCCTACGACGTGATCCGCGCTGCAGTTGACGTCTTCCCCGCCAACGTCGGTTTCATGAACGCCTACGGCCAGACCGAATCGACCAGCACGATCTCCTTCCTTGGCCCCGACGACCACCGGCTCGATGGTTCCGCGGAGGAGATCGCCGTCAAAGAGCACCGTCTGCGCTCGGTCGGCAAGGTCATGCCCGACATTGAAGTGCTCATCCTTGACCCAGCCGACAACGCGGTCGGCACCGGCGAGGAAGGCGAAATCTGCGTCCGCGGCGACCGCATCATGAGCGGGTATCTGAAGCAGGAAGAGGCCACCGCCTCCGCCATCCGCGACGGCGTCCTGCACACCGGCGATGTCGGCTACCTCGACGACGAGGGCTACCTGTTCATCACCGGCCGGACCAAGGACCTGATCATCCGTGGCGGCGAGAACATCGCGCCGGGCGAGATCGAGCAGGTGCTGGAAGGCCACCCGGCCGTCGCCGAAGCGGCCGTGATCGGCGCGCCCGACCTCGAGTGGGGCGAAGTCGTCAAGGCGGTCGTGATCCTGCACGAGGGCCAAAGCCTGACGCTCGACGACGCCGTCGCTCACACCAAGAGTCAGCTCGCCAGCTACAAGGCCCCGACCTACATGGCCGTCGTCGACAGCCTGCCCCGAAACCACATGGGCAAGGTCCTCAAGAACGACCTGCGAAAGACCCACGGAGAAGCCAAGAACGGATGAGTGTCTTTCTGAACCGCAATCGCATCACACTTCGACCTGCCTTCCGAGTGGCGGCTGCCGTAGCGGTCCTGGCCGCCATGGCGATCAGCGTCGCCTGTGGCGACAGTGAGACCCGCGAGAGCAGCGTCGACATCGCCTTGCAGGAATGGGGCATTAGCCCGGCAGCGATCGAGGTCCCTGCCGGCAAGATCACCTTCAACGTCACCAACGATGGCCCTGACGACCCGCACGAGTTCGTGATCATTCGCATCGGGGACACTGCCATCGCCGACATTCCGGTTGTCGACGGCATGGTTCCCGAGGACGAAGTCGACTTTGTCGCAGAAGTAGAAGAGATCGATGTTGGCGAATCGGGAACGCTGGAGATTGAACTAACCGTCGGCCGCTACCTCCTGCTCTGCAACATCGTTGAAGAAGAGGACGACGGGACCGAGAGTCACTATGAACTGGGCATGCGCGCCTTGCTGACTGTGAACTAGCCCCGCCTTCGATTCCTCGATGGATGATCGGATCGGGCAGTTCAGTCCGCGGCGTCGTGGCGAAGAAGGAACTCGGCGGCGCCTGCCTGTCCTTGCCGATCTGATCGTTGCCGCGCTCATCTCCGCCACTGTCTGGTTGGCGATTGAGGCGGAGTCCGATCCCGAACCTCTGACGACCACCGAGCATCTGCCTCGTGACGCCAGGTTTTGGTTCTACTGGTACCCCGGCGTCGGACAGATGGTCGAGACGGCTGTGCAGCCGAATCTCGACAACTGCGGCCGCTGACCGCCCGCTCTCTATCCCTGCGGCAGCCACGTGCGATAATGCGCAAACGCAAGATTGAGGATCGACTAGTCGGTTGGGGGTGTTGCGGTGACGAAATCGGCTGTCAAATCAGACTCTGAGAAACGCCAGACGACTACGATGTCAACGGGGAAACGCGTCTCGGCTCTGGCCATCCCGGCCTGGCTCCCGCTGGGCGGCATTCTGCTGGTCTCAGGCGCGGAGACCGTCCGCGTCACCGGCGCGCACCGCGAGCTCTTCTTCAACATCGATCACTTCTGGGTGCTCTACATGCTGCTCCCGTTCGTGATCGGGGTCATCATCTACGGCCTCGTTCGGCGCTCCCGTGTTTGGCGGCTGGGCAAACCGAGCTTCAACTTCGACGACATGCCTCAACGCTTGGCCCGTGTGCTCAAAGGCGGCGCAGGCACAGAACGCGTCCTCACCGATCCCTATTCCGGCGTCATGCACATGTGCATCATGTCGTCGATGATCGTGCTCTTCCTCGTCACGGCGCTGCTCGCCATTGACGACTACGTCCCCGTCGACATCCTCGTCGGACCGCGATACCTTGGCTATTCGCTCGTCGCCGACATCTTTGGCCTCGTCGGCATCATCGGCGTCGCCATGGCGGTCGCCCATCGCTGGGTCCGTCCGCGCACCGCTTGGCTCCCCACCTGGGAGGACTGGCTCATCCTCGGCGGCCTCGGCGCACTACTGATCACCGGATTCCTCGTCGAAGGCCTGCGCATCCACACGTCCGAGATTGACGTACATCCGGAATGGTCCTATTGGTCCCCGGTCGGCTACGTCGTCGCCCTCATGTTCTCCGGCGTGCGCATCTCAGCCGCGCTCGACATCCACACCACGTTCTGGTGGATCCACATGATCGGCGCGCTCTCCTGGATCACACTGCTCGGATACTCCAAGCTCAACCACCTCGTCCTCGCGCCAGCCAATGCATTCCTCAAGCGCACAACTGCGCCCGGCAAGCTCGACATGATCGAGAACATCGAAGAGCAGGAGCACTTCGGAGTCTCGCAGCTCGAACACTTCTCGATGAAGCAGCTCTTCGAGCTCGATGTCTGCGTCCGCTGCGGTCGTTGCACCGACAACTGCCCGGCCGATATCGCCGGTCAGCCGCTCTCACCGATGCACATCATCCAGGACCTCAAGTCTTACTCGACCGCTGTCGGAGAGCGCAAAGTTGCCAACCTCGTCCAGGGCAACGATCTCAATTTCGGTCTCGACGACGAGCCCGCCATGGTCGGCGGCGTGATCCGCGACGAGTCGCTCTGGGCCTGCCGAACTTGCGGCGCCTGTGTCGAGGCCTGCCCCGTCTTCATCGAGCACGTGCCGACCATCGTCGACATGCGCCGCTCCCTGGTCATGGAAGAGGCGCGCATGCCCGACACGGTCCAGGGCACGCTGGAGACGCTCGAACGTCAGGGCCACCCCTGGCGTGGCACGCCATACACCCGAGAGACATGGATGGAAGGCATCGAAGATCAGGTGCCCGAGTGGACCGGCGAGCAGGACTATCTCTATTTCGTCGGCTGCACGGGAGCGTTCGTCGACCGAGCGCAGGACATCACGCGCTCGGTGGTCTCGCTGTTGTCCGAGGCCAACGTTTCCTTCGGCGTGATCAAGGGCATGGAGTCATGCAACGGTGACCCAGCCCGTCGCCTCGGTCACGAGTATCTGTACCAAATCCTCGCTGAGGGCCTGATCGAGCTCTTCAACGAGACCGGCGTGAACGACGAGCAGAAGACGGTAATCACGCACTGTCCGCACTGCTTCAACACGTTCATCAACGAGTACCCAGACATGGGTGCCAAGTTCAAGGTGATTCACCACACTCAGCTCCTCGAGCAACTCGTCAACGAGGGTCGCCTGGTCCCCAGGGGCGACGGTCCCGAGCAGACCATCACCTACCACGACAGCTGCTACCTGGGTCGGCACAACGACATCTTCGAGGCGCCGCGCCGCATCCTCGAGCAGGTGCCCAACGTCACCCTGATCGAGATGCCACGGAACCGCGAGCAGGGCCTCTGTTGCGGCGCCGGCGGCGGAAACATGTGGATGGAAGAGCAAGGCAAGAGCCGCGTCAACGAGGTGAGGGTCGAAGAGGCCGTCGCCACCGGAGCCGAGTCCGCCTGCACCGCCTGCCCCTTCTGCATCCAGATGTTCGACTCAGGCATCGGAACAGTACAGCTCGATGTCGAGGACGAAGACAAGCTCAAAGTCCTCGACGTCGCCGAACTCCTCCAGGCCGCAGCCGTAAAGGATTAGCCCTCGCGTGCACTCGATTCCAGCTGGGCCGCGAGTGCAGGAAGCACCCTGAGAGTTAGTGGATCCGGCGAGTTATCATCCAGCATTTCTTGCCAAGCCGTGGATGCGTCGGAGTCCCCTTGGCTCTCCAGTTGAGCAAGCCAACGCTGGATCTTTAGCCCTGTCCAATGGAGACGAAGGGTCCGTCCTGCCACAAACTTGATGAGGTCCTGCTTGTCCCACCGGTGACTAGCCACGTTCAGGCTGACCTCCACGAGTTTCTCGTCGGTCGCCAGAAGTAGCGCCGTGTTCAGCTCAAGAAACAGGGACATTGCAGCCACGGAGAACCGCTTGTTGCCGTCAATGAACGGGTGATTCTCGCTCAAGTGATACTGGAGTGCTGCGGCCTTCTGGGGCAGGGTACGGTAGTTGGGCTGGCGGGGTACTGCAAGCGCGCTCTCAAGACGTGCGTCACCTTGGTGGCTCAGGTGGAATGCAGGAGTTCCCGGGAAGAGCCCTCCTGCAACCTCAATCAGAAGGGTCGTGTCATTCGTGTCGAGGTACTGCAGCCTAGCCATCTGCTAGTGCTTGGCTAACTCCCGAAGGGCCGTCTCATGACGCAGGACAACTCGTTCGGCAGCCTCGCGCACTCTCTCCTCGCGACTCTTGCGCACAGTGGACCGACTATTCGGCTTGCGCTTCTCCAAGCGGGTGTTCGTTTTGGTCTTCTTCTGGATCATCTGAGCACCTCTGGCGTAACGCTACCTGATCCCCGACGTCACGAACTTCGTCATCCTGTGTTCCACCTGATTGCCTGTCTACAAGGATCGTGACAATATTCGCGATTGAGTACATTCGCACGTTGAGCCCTGCTCGGCGAAGTCAGTGAGGAACCGATGGATGTCATCGTCTGTGTGAAGCAGATTCCCGATCCCGAAACGCCCGCCGCCGCCTTCAAAGTCGACGAGCAGGCCATGCAAGTGTTGCCCGCGCAGGGCATCTCACCTGTCATCTCCCCCTTCGACGCCCAGGCGGTTGAGGCCGCACTGCGCATCAAGGACGTCTCCGGCGACGGCAGCGTCAACATCATCTCTCTGGGCCCCGATTCCGCCCGCGATGCGATCAAGCACTCGCTCGCCATGGGCGCAGACGAGGGTTACCACCTCAAGGACGACGCCTTCGAAGGCGGCGACGCCTGGACGACCGCGCTGGCGCTGTCCAAGGCGATCCAGCACATCGGCACGCCTGACGTGCTGATCTTCGGCCGCCAGGCTGCCGACTGGGACCAGGGCACCGTCGGTAGCATCGTTGCCGAGCTGCTCGATCTGCCATCCGCCACTGTCCTCCGCGCCGTCGAACTCAGTGGCGACAGCATCACCGTCTCGCGCGTCGTGGCCGACGGTTTCGAGAACATCGAACTGCCGACGCCATGCGTACTGACCATTTCCAACGAGTTCGGCGATCCGCGCTACCCCCAGCTCCGGCAGATCATGCAGGCCGCGCGCAAGCAGGTCACGGAGCTCACCGCTGCCGACCTCGGACTCGACGCATCAGAAGTCGGATCGGCTGGCGCACGTGTCCAGATGCACGCCCTCTTCCAGCCGACCAGCGACGTTGAGGTCGAGATCATCGAGGGTGACACCCCCGAAGAAAAGGCCTCTGGCCTCGTCAACGCGCTCCGTGAGGCGAAGATTCTCTAGCAAGGTCAGGAGCTCCCCCCTGCGGGAGCTTTCGCTGAACACCATCAATTCTTCTCCCCTCTGGGGGAGATGCCGAAGGCAGAGGGGGGTTCCCCTGCCGCAGATCAAGTAAGGAACCTCGAAATGGCCTCCATCCTAGTCATTGGCGAAACCGACGACGCCGGCCTGACCGCTCCCACCCTGGAATTGCTTGGCGCAGCTTCGCGTCTGAGCGGCGACCTGGGCGGCGGCGTCGCCATCGCACTGATCGGCTCCGGTCTCGGAGACGCTGCAGCCGCAGCCGGCCCCGCCGGTGCTGACACCGTCTACACCGCCGACTCCGATTCCCTCGCCACCTACCAGACCGACAGCTACTTGCCCGTCGCCCAGGGCATCGTCGAGCAGGACTCGCCCGCAGTCGTGCTGATGTCGCAGTCCAGCATGGGACGCGACCTCGCGCCTCGGTTGTCTACGCGGCTCGGTTCAGCCGCCATCATGGACTCACTCGGTCTCGAGGTCGAAGGAGACCGTGTCAAGGCGACCCGCAGCTGCTACGGCGGCAATGCGCGACAGGTTGTGACCGTCCAGACCGACCCGCAGATCATCACCGTGCGGCCCAAGTCACAGGACCCGCTCGAAGCCGACGCATCTCGCTCGGCAGATGTCATCGCTGTCGACGTGGCAGAGCCGACGCTGCGTGCCCGCACGACGGGCAAGGAGCAGGCCGAATCTGATGGCATCCGCCTTGAAGACGCCGAGATCGTCGTTTCCGGCGGTCGTGGCCTGGGAGGCCCCGAGGCATTCTCCGACCTCGAGCGACTGGCCGGCGTACTGACCGCCGCCGTTGGCTCGTCTCGCGCCGCCTGTGACCTCGGCTGGTATCCGCCGTCCCAACAGGTGGGCCTGACCGGCACCGTCGTCTCACCGACACTCTACGTCGCAATCGCCATCTCCGGCGCCAGCCAGCACATGGCCGGCTGCGGTGGCTCGAAGAACATCATCGCGATCAACAAGGATCCCGACGCCCCCATTTTCGGCTTCTCCCGCTTCGGCATCGTCGACGACTACAAGAAGGTCCTACCTGCCCTCGAGTCAGCCTTCGCCGCGGCGCTCGATTAGCCCGCATTTGCCCGAGCGGGGCCTGAAGAGGTCCCGCGCCCATCGCCAAGTAGAGTGCTGACGCCTTGGCGTTGCCAGGCGAGATTGCCCCCGCATCAAGTGCGGGGCAGGCTGCGATGGAGCGTGGCATCGACGGAATGCGCCACGGCGCGTGCCACGCGCTTGGGCTCCATGATTCAGGGTTGTTCGCGAGGCTCGGTGGAGAGGTTGAGAGCTAGACGCCCTGCGTTTTGCGCCAGGTCCGGATCTGACCGGCGTGCTCCATGTCGTGCTCGATGAGGCTGTCGATTAGCTGATTGAGCGAGTACGGTTCCCCATCGATATCGAACGACGGTTGATCCCGCTCTTCGTCGGTGAACTGACTGACCTGGTGAGCGACGCGCTCGCGGATGCCAACCAGCATCTGCAACAGATCGTCGATCGGTCGGTCGACCCAATCCCCGGGGGCGGCATCGTTGATTTCGCGTTCGGTCGGTAGCGGGCCGATCGGCATCCCGTCGGCCGAGCGCTCGATGGCGTTGACAAACCATGCGTCCCAGGCCACCAAATGGGCGAGGCAATCTCGCACGCTCCAAGAGCCGATCACCTTCGGCATTTCAAAAGACTCTTTGGAGAGTCCATCTACGGCTTCTAACAGACAGAATCGTCCGTCGGTGCAATCGGTGGTCTCGGATTTCGGCTCGGCGATCGCCATGGAGAACTCCCCAGATACTCTCAGAGGCGCAGCGAACCTGGTCGTTCGGAGTGCGCGGTGGCTACGCGCGGTGCCTGGCGCTGGACCCGGCATCAACGCGGAACGCCGATGCGGACGCCTACCGGGTAGCCCGTGCCGCGTCCGCATAACTCGTCAATTGGTTGTTAACCCTAGCAATCTGGTCAGAGCCCTCATGCTGACTGTGACACAGTTCGCACATCGGCAACACCGGTCAACGCTGCCGACATATGGCCGCACCGGTTGACCAGCCCCAACCTCAGGAATAGCCTTGTGGCTCAGCGTGCGTCCGCGTGGCCAACTCGCTATCGGTTGGTTAGAAGCGGCTGGACGGCGCCACAGTTGCGGGGACGCCAACTCACTATGCGTTCGATTGGACTTACCGGCGGGATTGCCTCGGGCAAATCGACCGTCGTCAACCAACTGCGAGAACTTGGCGCGGCCACCATCGACGCCGACATCCTTGGGCACCAGACCTACGAGCCGGGGACCGAGACCTTCAAACAGGTCGTCGCCGCCTTCGGCGATGATCTGGTCGCCGAGGACGGCACGATCGATCGCAGCAAGCTCGGCCCCAAGGTCTTCGGCCATCCCGACGGCATGAAGCGCCTGACAGATATCGTGTGGCCTGGTATTCGCGCTCTGGCTGAGGCTGAGTTGGCGCGGCTCCAGGCAGCCGGCACAGATGTCGCGGTGCTTGAAGCCGCTGTCATGATCGAGGCCGGCTGGCAGGACCTGGTCGACGAGGTCTGGGTCGTGGCCGTCAGTCGCGACACCGCCCGCGAGCGCCTGATGGCTCGCAACAACTTCCCCGCCGAAGAGGCCGACAAGCGCATCGACTCGCAGATCACCAACGACGAGCGACTCAAGCACGCCGATGTGCTGATCTCCAACGACTGCAGCATGGAGGTCGCCGCTCAGCGCGTTGATCGCGCCTGGGCCGGCATGCAGGCCGACTCATAGGCTGTACCCGATAATCAACCCGTCACCTACCACCAAGCAGGCCACCAAACAGGCCACCAGCCAGGGACAAATCAGGAACAGACTCGTCGCAGACCATGCGGCAGAGGGGGAGAGCGTTTGATGACCACTGCATCCGCACCGTTGACCGAGTACAAGAGTTGGGCCGTTGAGGAATTTCGGCTCGAAGAAGAGCCCTATTACGTCCCCGTCAGCGATGAGATCGAAATCTTCGAGGCGGCCTGGAACAACAAGATTCCCGTGCTGCTCAAAGGTCCGACCGGATGTGGCAAGACTCGCTTCGTCGAGTACATGGCCTACCACCTCAACCGACCGCTCGCCGTTGTCCGCGACGGCAAGACCGAGATCGAGGAAGAGTCCAACCTGCCGCTCGTGACCGTGGCATGCCACGAGGACCTGACCGCCTCCGACCTCGTCGGTCGTTACCTGCTCGAAGGCAACGAGACCGTCTGGATCGATGGCCCGCTCACACGCGCCGTCAAGGCCGGCGCCATCTGCTACCTCGATGAAGTCGTCGAGGCGCGCAAGGACACGACCGTCCTGATTCACCCGCTGACCGACCACCGCCGCATTCTGCCGGTCGAGAAGAAGTCGCAGTTGCTCCAGGCGCGCGACGGCTTCTTGCTCGTCATCTCCTTCAATCCTGGCTACCAGTCGGCGCTCAAGGACCTCAAGCAGTCCACCCGACAGCGCTTCGTCGCCGTCGAGTTCGACTACCCGCCGCGCGAGACTGAGGCTGAGATTGTCCAGCACGAGGCTGGCTGCTCGCCCGAGATCGCACTCAACCTGGCCAAGATGGCCGAGAAGATTCGCAACCTGCGCGAGCACGGCCTGGCCGAGGGCGCCTCGACGCGTCTGTTGATCTACGCCGGCCGGATGATCGCCCAAGGCGTCTCCCCGCGCCGCGCCTGCCAAGTCTCCATCGTCTGGCCGCTGACCGACGACGGCGAAGTCCAGCGCTCGATCGAGGAAGTCGTTTCCTCGATCTTCGAGGACTAGGACCGGACAGAGCTGCCAGTGCGGATCGGCATCGTCTCCGATATCCATTGCAACGCGGCCGCGCTTGATCGCGCCGTCGAGCAGATGGGTGACATCGACGAATTGCTCTGCGCTGGCGACGCCTGCTACCAGTACCGCTTCTCCAACGATGTCGCCGAGCGCATCAAGCAGCTCGGCGGACGCTACGTGCTCGGCAACCACGAGGAGATTCTGCTCTCCGAGGCCGGCGCACGCGCCCAGGCCTCGCCCAGCGTTGACAAGTCGCTGCTCGAGTGGACGCGCGAACAACCGCACCTGATTCGCGCCGATATCGGCGCCAAGAAGCTGCTCATGTTCCATGCGACGCCCTGGGCGCCGTTCCGCGACTACCTCTTCCCGCACGACCCGCAACTTCAGCGATTGGCCGAGGAAGAGGCCGACTTCATCATCTATGGGCACACTCACGCGCCGTTGGTCAAGCGGATTGGCCGAGCGCTGATTGTCAACCCTGGATCAGCAGGAGAAATGCGCGGGACTGACCAGGTCCTGACCTATGCTGTGCTGGATACGTCCGACGATCACGCCGAGATTCATGAGATTCGATTGACAAGCTAGCTACTCCCTTGACAGCTACGTTCTCCCCCTCGCTGGGGGAGATGCCGAAGGCAGAGGGGGCGTCCGAGGCGGAGCGCCGCAGGAAACGAGACACTCATGACGACACAACTAGTCGAAGAGGCCCGCGAGGGATTGCGCCAGTTCCCTCCCGCGCTCGCCCAGGAGTTCGAGTCGGCACTCGAAGCGGTCCAGCCTGTGCTTGAGCCGGACGAACTCGCTCAGTGGTTGCGGGATGGCCTCGACATCGCCCGTCATTCGCTGCGTAGCTGGGAAGCTGCCTCCGAGTACTTCCGCGCCTCAGGTCCCGTGCTCGAACAGATCACCTACGACCGCATGCGCGAATGGTGCGCGGTCGGCATTGAGCTGATGGAAACCTCCCCGGCGCTGTCGGGCGCACTGTTCCGTGCCTCGCCCGCCGTCCTGCCCCATCTCTCCGTGCCACAGGCCAACGACTGGGCCGAACAGGGCAAGTCGCTCTACAAGGGCACCTGGAAGTCCGGATCGCTCTCGGCCCAGTACTTCGATGTTTCACCGCAAATCCTCCCGCACCTGCCGCTCTCCCAGATGCGCCTGCTGGTTGACCTGATCGACTCGCTCGCGTCCCATTCCTACGAACTCGCCTCAGCCTGCCTCGGCATGGCTCCCGGCGTTCTGGCTCAGCTCGACCGCGCCGACCGCGCCCCCTTCCTCGAGTTCGGCGGCATCGTCGCCCACACCGCATGGGTCGACGCGCGCGTCTACTTCGAGCGCGGACCGGGCGCACTGCGCCAGGTCGGCGAAGAGCAGCGCCCGCGCTACCTCTCACTCGCCGGACAGGTCGCGATGCAGGTTGGCCGGCTCGGCCACCCATACTTCATCGAGGCCGCTCAAGCCCTGTCGGAAGTCGACAAGGACATCCACGAAGGACTGCTCGAGTTGTCCGAACAGCTCGCCCAGCACTCCGGCGACGCTGCCATGGAGTTCATCAAGTCCTCGCCGCGCGTCGCCGAGCGACTCGGCATCGACGACATCGCCCGTTGGCAGGAGTTCGGACTGAACATCCTGCAGCAGTCGCGCGACGGTGGTGAGGCCTTCTTCCGCCTCGAATCCGCCCGCGGCGAAGAGGTCATGGAAGCGCTCAGCAGCCGCGTCGACCTCGACCGTGTCTCCGAGCTGATTCGCATGTATTGCAAGGCTCTGACCGGCGTCGACGTCGGAGTCAAGGCCTCCGAAGAACTCACCGCCAAAGGCGTCGGCTGGGTCGACGAGAGCAGCCCTACCACCGAGGGCACCACGATCTATCTGCCCGAAAACGTCGAGCGATACCCGACCAAGGAAGAGAACTTCGCGGTCTACAAGGTCTTCGCGACTCACCAGGCCGGACGACTCGAGTTCGGCTCATTCGAGTACCAGTCCCAGATCAATCCGGAGCTCTTTGCCTCCGAGTCGAATGGCACGCAGAACGGCCATGGAACCAGTTCGGGCAATGGTGCCGGCGTCGCCCCAGCAGGCGTCGAAGGCGAAGAGACCGAGATTCACACCGACATGGAGATCTTCTTCGACCAGTTCGAAGATCGCCGCCTCGCCCACGACCTGTTCACCATCGTCGAGGACACCCGCATCGACACGATCGTCAAGCGCGAATACGCCGGCGTCCGCCGCGCGTTCTCGCGGCTACAGCAGGCGGCGATCGAACGCCGCCGACCGGTCGAGGACATGCCCGCCCGCCAGGCGATGGTCGAGAACCTGCTCCGTGCCTCGCTGGACGAAATCGGCCGCATCCGTTGGCCGGGCGAACTGGCCGAGGAACTGCGCACACCGCTGCGCGTCCTCAACCGCATCCGAGAGGAAGGCGCGACCGTCCAGGACAGCGCCGCCGCCACCGCCCTGCTCTACGAGTGGTTGTCAAGCATTCCCAACGTCGAGCTGGACACCGAAGACTGGTCCGACTTCGAACAGGAGATGTCGGGCGACCCCGACTCTGGCGAAGATTCCGACATGATGCCTGGCTCAGGGTCCTCGGGACTCGAAGAGTCATTCATGCCATTCATGCCCGGCTCCGAAGAGCAGCCCTACGACAGCCCCGACCCGGTCGACTTCCGCGGCGACTTCAAGCCCGAACTCGTCCAGTTGTTGATGAAGCTCAAGGGCGAGACCGGCTCAGGCGACGCACCGCCAATCCCGTTGACCAAGGAGCAACTGCAAGAGCTGCTTGAGAAGTCGGTCGAGATCTCGATCAACGAGATGATGGACATGGACCTGGCCGAGTCGTCCGGCATGTTCCTCGACAACCTGCTTAAAGAGGTCAACCAGATCCAGGGCGAGCGCCAGGAAGGCCAGCAGGCCATGGGCGACGACTCCACCGGCGCCGAAGACGGCGAGGAGTTGCCGGTCGAGGCCGCGTCGTTCTACTACGACGAGTGGGACTTCCGCGCCGCCGACTACAAGCCGCGCTGGTGCCGTGTCCAGGAGCAACGAGGCGAGGCCGGTACGACCAACTACTACGCCGAGACCCTGCACGAGCACACCCAGCTCGTCCAGGAAACGCGCAAGCAGTTCGAGATGCTGCGACCGGAAATGTTCCGCAAGATGAAGCGCCTGACCGACGGCGAGGACTACGACCTCGACGCCGTGATTGAGTGGTACACCGAGAAAATCGCCGGTGGTGCCTCCGAGACCAAGCTCTTCTACCGGCGCAACAAGGTCGAGCGCGATGTCGCCGTCGCCTTCCTGCTCGATGTCTCCGCGTCAACCGACGAAGAAATCCAGAAGCACCACGATCAGCGTCAGGATGATCAGTTCGACGACGATCCGCGCAAGTACCTCAGTTGGTGGGCTCAGCGTCGTGCCGAGGCCGCCCGACACCCGGGCAAGCGCATCATCGACCTCGAGAAAGAAGCCGTCGTGCTGCTGATCGAGGCGCTTGAGACCATCGGCGACAAGTACGGCGTCTACGGCTTCTCCGGCTACGGCCGCGACAACGTCGAGTTCTTTGTCTACAAGGACATGGACGAGCCCTTCGGCGACCGGATCAAGGAGCGCATCGACAAGATCGCCCCGGTCCGCTCGACCCGCATGGGCCCGGCGATCCGGCACTGCATCTGGAAGCTGCAGAACACCGATGCCAAGGTGAAGATCCTGATCCTGCTCTCGGACGGCCGACCCCAGGATCACGGCTATGGACGCGACCGCACCGAGAAGGAATACGCCATCCACGACACCAAGATGGCCCTGACCGAGGCGCGACGCGAAGGCATGATCCCCTTCGCCTTGACCGTCGACCGAGCCGGTCACGACTACCTCAAGCAGATGTGCCAGGACATGGCTTACGAAGTCGTCGCCGACATCGAGTCCCTGCCCCGCCGCCTGCCAGCCCTCTACCGCCGCCTCACCGGCTAGTCGCCCAAAGCCCTACCCCTTACTCCCCTAAAGTCCCCTCTCCCTCTGGGAGAGGGTTAGGGTGAGGGTCCCCTCACGCGCTACCATGACCGCATGACATTCATCGCCGGATCACTCACCGTCGGGGGCATCGCCGCCGCATTCGTCGCCACCCTGATCGACCAGGATTCAACCGGCCTCTACATCATCTGTGCCGTCATCGCCGCTGCAGGTCTCGCCCTGATGCTGCTGCACGTCGCCAGATCGAGAGGCGCTGCCTCGGCCCCGTGGTACGCCCTGACGCCCATGGCCATCGTCGTCGCACTACTCGGCATCGCCGCCTCGGGAGCCACCTGTGGAGTCGCCTGCATCGCCTGGGGAACTCCAGCGGCCGCCGCAACCCTCGCCGCACCCGACATCCGCAACTGGCTCTCCAGCAAACGCCCCCTCAGACGCCTGTAACCCGTCGCCTTGCGCCTCCGCTCAGCGGTCGATCGACATCAGATCCTTGAATCGTGCGTAAAGATCGCTTGTTTCGCTTCTCCCTGCGCTGCTAACCAACCCCGGGCCCGCCGATGTTGCCGATGTGCGGCGTGTGCGCGACACCCGCCTGGTGCTCGGAATAGCCCTTCAGCCGAGCCAGTTCACCCTTCGACAACCCATTGGTCTTGGGTCGTCCTCGAAGGATCCGGCGCCGCTCGCCGCCTGGCAAGCGGTCAGTCACCGAGTCCACCGCGCTCTTGAGTCGGCCCATCTTGCGTGTCATGGCACATCCACCTCTCCAGTCATCCTATCGAGTCTCCGAAGCCCCGTGCTTGACACGGGGCCCAGAGCACCAACCTCAGCTCGCAGGACGACGGATTGTGCCAGCACATGCGTAGAGCGCAGTCGGTCCTGCTCAGCAGCTGCGGTGACGGCGACCAACAGCCCACGTGAGGATGTCTCACACGTCAGCATTCCCAGTCCCTGCTTCACGCGGGGACCTGCTCCTTCCCCGGTAAGTTACCCACCACCAGATAGCCCGTACCGCCCGAGCGGGTCCCCGCGTGAAGCAGGGACTGAGATTCATCCAACTGGGTTGACTTGTGAGGCTGCCTCACGCGAGATGATCGATGTCTTGGTTCTGCGTCAAGCACGGAGCTACGTGGGTCCCGACCAACCTGCTCGGACCTAGTTCGTCAGGCGCAACTCTCGGTTCAGCTCCAGCTTGAGGAACCAGCGCCAGGTCGCCAACACACCGACCACCAGCACACTGATCAGCACCGCAAACGCCACCCCGAGAATCTGCCAGTCGGTCTCGATTTGGAACGGCGGCAAGACCGTCCGTCCCGTCTCGTCGATCTCCAGGTAGGCCAGCAGCAACAACGAGATGCGGTTGCCCAGGACGACACCCAGCACCAGTCCGGTCCCGATGATGATCGCGTATTCGAGGAACAGTTGAATCAGAATGCTGAAGTTACCTACCCCGACCGTTCGCAGCAACGCCATCTCCAGGCGACGCTGTCGCGCCGACACCGCCATCGAGACCAGGAACGCCAGCGCCAGCAAGAGCGAGATCGCGATAAACGCCAGCAGCAGAATTCCCGAACCTCCAGCGGTCGTCAGCGGATCGCGACCGCTGTCATCGAGTCGTTCGATCCGGTCATTGAACCTGCCCAGCGAATACCGAGGCCGACTCAGCTCATCTTTCACCGCCTGGCGAAGTTCTGGATCGTCAGGTAGGTCGAGCCAGGTCTCGGTCGGCGTCACCGACGGACGCAGCGCTGTCACCGATCCCATGTGGTAGAGCGCGTCATAGTCCGCCACGATGAATGGCAGCTCATCAGGCCGCAATGTGGGGAACAGTTCGACGATGCTCGATACCCGCGCCGTCAGAACCATGGCGTCCATGCGTAGGGTGTAGCGATCGCCCACTTGCAGACGCTGCCGCTCGGCAAAGTCCGCGCCGACAATCGTCGGCACCGTACAGCGAGTGTTCGTGCAGAACGACGGATCGGCAAAGTGCGCCGCGCGCAACCCCGGCGACTGTCCGACACCCGGATAGAAGGCCATCACATGCTCGCCCGAGACTGGGTCGTCGTCTTCCTCAAACTCGATTTCATCCCCGGATCCGCGACGCTGAACAAACTCCAGCCAACTTCGATTCTCGAAATCCTCCACAATCAGCTCGCGCCCGTCCGGTTGAATCGCGGTTACCGCGTCGAAGTACACCGTCGACGGCTCCGAGGCGAACAGGCCGAACGGTTCGCTCATCACGATCGAATGCAGTGAGAACGGCGCGGTGCCGCCTGAGCCAACAATCTCCGACTGGAAATCGATCTCCATCGCAGTCCAGGGCGTGCTCGGAGTCGGCATCGCCAGACCGCCGGCCGTGTGGTACTTGCCATCGCCATCGCGCACCCGCAACCAGAGCGACTGGTCCGACTCACCGGGACCCATGCGCACCCAGATCCGTAGCGTCTCAGTCTCCGCAGGAATTCCGACGCCGCGCCCGACCGGCGGCACATCAATGGTGCTGATCAGGTCCTCGAACGTCATCAACGACAGGTCCTCGCGGAACCACATCATCTCGACTGCCGCCTTCGGTTCGACGCCCAGGACAGTCACGGTCGTCGTCGTACCGACCGCGCGTCCCGCCGATACTTTGCTCCGGTGTACGGCCGCGACCGCCTCAACTCCCTCGATCGGCCCGAGACGTGAACGCACGCCGTTGGCCGACGTGTATCCGGTCTCGCCCAATCCGACCCGGAATTCCACCCCCGTGTCGTACTCAATCCGCTCCTCAAGTGAACGTTCAACCGTGTCCGCATACGACGCCGCAAACGTACCCAGCGCTGCGCCCAGCATCAGCAGGATGGTCAGCCGCGCTGCCGGTCCCACCGTTCGGCTCACATAGCGAAGCGTCGAAGCGACCGACAACGGGAACCGGTCGTACGTCAGCCAGGCGAAGAATCGGTAGAAGTAGGGCAGGAAGCGCAGGATCACCAGCGTGGCCGCCAGCGCAAACAGGATCGGTGTGCTCAGCAGCAACGGATCGGCAGACAGACCGCCCACGCTGTTGCGCTCGAACACCGTGCCCCTCAGGTCCGCCTCGAAGATCAACCCCGCTGCGACCAGCACCAGGGCGACATCGAGGAAGTAACGCTGCAACGCGTTCGGTCCGGCCGGTCGCGACACGCCGCGCAGCCGCTCCGACAACACCCGCGTACGGCTCGCGATCACCAGCGGCGCGAGCGTGAAGAGCACCGCCACAATCGCGCCCGCTGCAGAGAGCAGGAAGGCCATATCGGTCAGCGTCGTCGGAATCGTGTTGCCGCCGGTCAGCGGCTCGAAGACGGGCGTGTAGCCCAACAGTCCGATCACTGCGACCGCAATGAACGGCGCGACCGCCGCGGCGATCACCGCCAGCAGTACCCCCTCAATTGCCGTGTGCCAGATCACCTGGAAGATCGACGCCCCACGCGAGCGCATCGAGAACAGCTCTTCGCGCCGCTGCGCCACTTGCACTCCGGACACGATCACGACGTAGAACAGCGCAATTCCCACGACCTGCGCCAGCAGCATCAGGATCGGCACCTGGGTGAAGTTGAGGTCTTTGACGAACGACTCCAGTCGAGGCTCGATCGGTGATCGCATACCGCCGCCGACGGAGCGCAAGTCCTCGCGCAACAGATCGAAGGAGGCCCGAGTCTCGTCCAGCACCGCCACATTGAGTTGATCGGTGTCGATCTCCGAGATCCAGTTCGTGTTGACCAGGTCGCCGCCCATGACGTTAGGCAGCCCCTCATCGAACGATTGCCAGGCCACGATCAGCGGTACGGTCTGCGGCTGCGGCGGTCCCGAGTAGACGCCGAAGGTGATATCCCGAGGAACGCGCTTCCAATAGTTGCCTTCGACGTTGTCCGGCTCGACGATCCCGGTGATCACGACCGGAATCAGGCGCGTGATCAACATCGTCGGTTCGCACGGCGGACGCGGCGGCGGCGGTGGACCACCCGGCGGCGGATCCGGCTCGCGGTCACACTCATCGAAGCCGTCAACAATGTTCACTTCCGAGCCGACGCCAACCCCATAAATCCGCGCCGCCCGTTCTGGCAACGCAATCTCAATCGGCCCGGCCAACTGACCGTCCGCCGTCACCGTGGGCGGCTGCGGATACCGACCCTCCAGCAAATTGACATGCTCCTCGGCATCATCGAGCGCGGCAAAGAAGGCGGTCGCCGGAATCACCTGACTCGGTCGCGACGGCAGATCGATGCGCATCGGAATCGTCGAGCGGTAGCGCAATCGTTGCGACTCCACGTCGCCAAATCGCTCCGTGATCGACTCCTCGGCATAGCCGCGTGCCGACACATTCGGCCCGCCCGACATCGGCAAGCCCCACATCGACGTGAACATCTGGCGGCGCTCGCTCAGATCTTCACGCAGCGTGACCGTCAGCGAGAGGTCCGAGACCGCCCGGGTGTAGATCGTCGTGGAGGACATCAACACCGCGGCGACGAGAATGCCCGCGGCGATCACCAACTGCAGCCGCCAGCTATCACGCATGCGGCGCAGGACAAAGGCCAGTACGGACCCGAACGTCTCCACCCAGACCCCCGCAACTCGCTCAGATTCCGCCCCCGCCGTTTGCACGACGCGACGCTGATAATTCCGTAACGCCTAGTAGTCTACGAAGGCAACGCGGTCGAACATACCCCTATAGGCGCTGTACGTGGGAACACGCAGCGCAATGCGGGACATGTCACGGGCCGCGCAGTAGGGCACCCAATAGGGCAGCCAACAGAGCACCCGGCAGGCCAATCAGCAAGACGGGCGGCAGAGCGCAGCATGGGCGGCATCTTCAGTTCCCTTCCCACGGCGTTCCGCATCGCCGTACGCCGACTCAACGGCAACCGACGGCTCATGGCCGCCGTCGCCGTCGGCGTCGTCCTCGCCGTCGCCCTGATGGCCTCCACGTCGATCTATCGCAACGCCCTGCAAGACCTGGGACTACAGACCGACCTGCGCCGCGTGTCCGACGCCGACCTCGACGTCCGCATCCTCAATGCGGCCCACGGTCTCTCCGGAGGCCTGGCCGAGGAGTCCTTCGATGTCATCGACCGCCGCCTCCGCATCCCCAGCGACTACATCTCCGACGTCAAGAAATCACTGACCTCCGCCACCTTCTTCATGACCGATGTCGGCGGCATTCCCCCCGAGGAGGACCCGCGCGACCGCGCCAGAGTGCTGTGGTTCGAGGGCGTACAAGACCACATCGAGCTCGTTGACGGCCGCTGGCCCGACGCCGCGCCGGCTGCGACGCCCGATCAGCCGCCGGTCATCGATGTCGCCATAGGCACCGAAGCCGCAGCCTCGGGCGGGTTCACGCTGGGCGAAACCCGAGACATCCACGCATCCTGGCGGGACGATGCCTTACCGATCCAGATCCGCGTCGTAGGTCTCGTGCGCCCAATCGACTACAACGCGCGCTACTGGGGCGTCAGACGCGACCATTTTCACGTCCCGGTGGAAAAAACCGACGCTTTCGCCTTCTTCGCCCCCAGGGCCACGCTGATCGACGCCATGTCCGGCTACATGCCCGAGCTCCGTGCCCGTCTCGAGGTCTACGCCCAGGTCGAGCGCAGCGCCTTCGTCGCCGACGATGCCGGTCTCGCCGCCGTTCGCTTCCGCGCCGCGTTCGAATCCATTGCCAAAGAGATCGATCGAGCCCGCGTCGAGACCGATGTGGTCACCGTCCTCAACGACTACGAGACAAAGGAATTCTTCTCCTCCATCCCGCTCCTGGTACTGACCTTGCAGATCGTCGGCATCGTCCTCTTCTATCTCGTGCTTGTCTCCACCATGGTCGTCGAGCGCCAGTCCTCCGAGGTTGCGCTGCTCAAGTCACGAGGCGCCGGACTTGGCCACATCATGTCCATTTCGACCATTGAAGGGTTGATTTTGGTCGCATTGGCGCTCGGAGTGGGTCCACTGGTCGCCAGAGAGGCGATCGCCTTCCTCGGCTACTCGCCCGCCTTTGAAGGACTAACCGGCGGCGCCCGGCTCAGCGTTGAGCTGACCACCGAGGTCTACATCTGGGCCGCGGTCGGCGCGGCGCTCAGCTTCATCGCCCTGCTCTGGCCCGCCTGGCGTTCGAACCGCGCGACCGTCGTACACTTCGCCCGCTCGACCTCTCGGCCCGAAGACAAGCCGGCGTTCCAGCGCTACTACCTCGATCTGGTCGTTGTCGGCGTCGGCGCCCTGCTCTTCTTCCAGCTCCAGGACTCCGGCTCGCTGGTGACAGAAGATCTCTTCGGCGGACTCCAGCAAGACCCGCTATTGCTCGTCGCTCCAGCCGTGTTCGTCGTCACCGTCGCCGTGCTCTTCCTGCGACTGTTCCCGCTCGTACTGTCAATCTTCGGCGGCATCGCCCGAATCGTCGGTGGTGCATCGATGCAGATGGTCCTCTGGCATTTGACTCGCGCGCCCGTCCAACCTGGCCGTCTGGCGCTCCTCCTGATCATGGCGACCTCGCTCGGCATGTTCGGAGGCACCTTCGGCGCAACCCTGGACAAATCCTTCGACGATCGCGCCTCCTATCAGTCAGGCGCGGCCTTGCGCCTCGCCGATCTGCGTACCAGTGGAGCATCCGTGCAGATGCTGGAAGAAGATCTCGCCGACGCGCCCGGCATCGACAAATCTGCCTACGTCGTACGTGCAAACGCCTCCTTCTCACGAGGCGCGCTCGACGTCACCGACGCCAGTGTGCTCGGGATCGATCCCGAGACATTCGGCGACGTGCTCTGGTTCCGCGAAGACTTTGCCGTCGACGATGCTCGCGAGCTCATCTCCCGAGCGACCGGGCCAGAATTCGAGACCGAGCAGATCGTCATCCCGGCCGACGCCACATTCGTAGGCATGTGGCTCTGGATGCCCGACACGAGCGGAGCGATCGCCCCCAGCCTGCGTATGCAGGACGGGCATGGCCGCTTCCGAGATGTCGCCCTCCTCGGCCTGCCACGAGGCCGCGGCTTCGGAGTCGGTGCTGAACATGACGAAGGCTGGCGATTCCTCTACGGCGACCTGTTCGTCGGCTCAGGCGCGCCGCATGTCGGCCCCTGGACGCTGCAGGGAGTCAACATCCGCACCGCCGGCGCGACCAACTTCGGCGGAACCCTCGGATTCGACGCCATCCAGTACACGCATCAAACCTCCATCCCCGACGACATCATCACCGCCGGCTTCGAGGACAGCGTGATTATCGAGAGCTTTGAGCAGCAGGGCCGCTGGACCGTATTCACAGACACCAGCCGCGACGGACCGCTGCCCGACGATGCGCGCCTCTCCCCCGAGCAAACACGCGACGGCGAGTTCGGCATGCGCTACATCTGGAACCGGGACGTGCGCACTGGTCTACCTCGTGGCGTGCGCCTGACCGGGCCGGATGCGCCGGTGCCGGTGATCGTCAGCAACGACTTCCTCGCTGAGGCGTCGCTCGACATGGGCGCCATCATCAAGCTCAGCATGTCCAGCGTCTATGTGCCCGTGCAGATCGTCGGCTCATTCGACCTCTTCCCGACCTGGGAACCTGAGAACGCGCGCTCCCTGATCATCGCCAACCGTGACTATCTCTACTACCGAGTCAATCGCAACCCGGCCACGATCGGCGCCGTTGCGCCAAATGAAGTCTGGATTCAACCCACCGACGACGAGGGCCTGCGCCAGCTCAGAACCTTCCTCGAGGTCACGCCCCCCTGGAAACACGACGCCTTCGACGTCGATGCCATCCGCAACCTCCAGGACGAAGACCCGCTCGTCGCCGCTGGCTGGGAAGGTCTGCTGTTCCTCACCTTCATCGCGATCGTGCTGCTCGCCGCGCTCGGCTTCCTGGTCGCCTCGGTGCTGGTCGCCCAACAACAACAAGGCGAGTTCGCCGTCCTGCGAACCATGGGCTTCTCACTGCCACAAGTGCTGCTGGTGGTCGGTATCGAGAAGATCCTGATCATCGCCGTATCCATGGGGCTCGGCACCGTCGTCGGACTCCAACTCGGCACGATGATGCTCGAATTCGTCGGCTTTGTCGAGACCGGAGAAACCGTCCTGCCCCCCTTCGTCACCGTCACCGACTGGGCCACCATCGGCGGAGCCTACGGAGTCCTCGGCCTCGTCTTCCTCGGAGCCATCGCCGTCATCGTCGCCCTCTACATGAGAATGACCATCGGCCAAATCCTCCGAATCGGCGCGGACTGACGGAAAGAGCTCCACCAGAGGTGGAGCTCTTCAAGCTTCGTTCACGGAGTCCATAGAACAAGCCCCCCACACCGTCATTCCCGCGCATAGCGCGATGATCTCGAGCGGCTAATCTCAATTCCCCCGCGCACGCGGGGGTCTGATCGGTCCCCACAGCCCACACCGTCATTCCTGCGCATAGCGTGGGAATCTCGAGCGGCTATTTTCAATTCCCCCGCGCACGCGGGGGTCTGCTCGGTCCCCACGGCCCACACCGTCATACCTGCACATAGCGCGGAAATCTCGAGCGGCTAATCTCAATTCCCCCGCGCACGCGGGGGTCTGCTCGGTCCCCACGGCCCACACTGTTATTCCTGCACGCCGCACCGTCAATCCACCGGCCCACTCCGTCATTCCCGCGAAGGCGGGAATCCATCCAGGATCACGTCAGTTCACATTGCCAGGTCTCGTCATGGGCACCCGACCGTTCAAGACAAGTGGGTCTCGGTACACGGATTGACCAACTCAGCGCATGGATTTCCGCCTTCGCGGGAATGACGAAATCTGGACATTGCGGACACACCGTCGCGAATCAGCCGCCGCCACCGCCACCGCCGCCACCGGCTCCCCCGCCACCACCACCACTGCCCAGGCGCTCCTCGACCACGGCGTGTTGCGGCGCCGACCTCGCGGCCGCCATTTCGATCGAAGCCACGGCCGCCGCCACTGCGACCGCTCGCTCCGCCGTCGCGCGGAGCATCTCGCGCCCCTCTTCCACGATGCGCCCATGCCGGATCACCGAGCGGATACGAGGCAGGAACAGCGCGACCAATACACAGACAGCAAAGATGATGCCCGGTCCGATTAGCAGAATACGGATGCTGATGTAGTCGGCCGCGAGTCCGTTCGCCAAAATCATCACGGCCATGATCCCGCCGGCGAACATTGCGTACAGCGCCATCACCCGACCTCGAAGCGCGTCGGGCACAACGGCCTGGATCATGGCGCTGGTCAACGCCATGTACATCGCCTGGCTCGCGCCGGCTAAGGCGCCCCCGATCAAGGCCATTGTCAGCGTGTTGGCCACCCCAACCCAAATCAGCGACAGCCCAGAGACCAGTCCCACGACGAGGAAGGCGCGGCCGCGGATCGCACCGATCGGCATCATCGACAGCATCACGGTCGAGATCAGCGCACCACCGCCGATCGCCATCAGCATGTATCCATACTCGGATTGTCCGCCGCCGAGAATCAGGTCGGCGTACGCCGGCAGCAGCGAAAAGTCGAACGCCATCGTAAACATGCAGTGCAGCGAGACCATCACGATCATGAGCCGCACCGAAGGCTCGCGACCGAGGTAACTGAAGCCGTCTCGCATGTGTTTGGCGGTGTCCCTGATCAATCCCCGCGATTCATGCGCCTGGATGCCCCCGCTCGAGCGGGTCTTCAGACGCGTCATCTGCAGGATGGACAGCACGAGGAAGATCGAGGCCGCGGCAAACACCCACTCGGGGCCAAACTCTTTGAGGACGGGACCAGCGACCGGCCCGATCACTTTGGATCCGAACTGCATCATCGAGGCCATCGTGATCGCGCTGAGCAGCGCCGTCATCCCGACGGTGTTGGGCAGCAGCGCCTGCTGCGCTGGCATCTCACCGGAGCGAATGATGCCTGAGAACAGCGTGATCAGGACCAGATTCCACATCGCGATCTGATCGGTGAATGCCAAGATCGCGAGCAGGATCGCGCATAAGAGCGCTCCCGCCCGACAGATGATCACAATCCGCGCGCGGTCGAAGCGGTCGGCGAGCGTGCCTCCGATTGGCGCAAGCACCCATGGTCCAATCGCCGCGAACGTGACGATACCAGTCCCTGCTGCGCTACCGGTGATCTCGTAGGCCAACCAGCCGCGGGCGGTGATCATCGCCCAGAGCGAGATCGCCGACAGCCCCGCCGCATAGAACATGCGGCGATACTCGAGGTACTCCATGGCCGGGAAGATTGGGCCGAGCGGTCGGAACGGCGCAACGATGGCTTGACGGGCAGCGCCCATTGGGCTCAACTCTCGTGGCAGAATTCGTCTCATGCTACCCGCTCATGATGCATGGTGCAGGTACGCTATCGCTGACAACCGCAGTTTTCGCCTGAGGCAGCCAACATGACCAACCCCGACCCCCTCCGTCAACGCTCATCCGTCCTCGTTGACGGACCCAACCGCGCCGCTGCGCGCTCCCAGCTCTACTCCGTCGGCTACGACGACGAAGCGCTCTCCAAGCCCCTCGTGATGGTCGCCCACTCGTGGATCGGCACCATGCCCTGCAACTTCTCCCACCGAGAACTCGCTCAGGACGTGATGCGCGGTATCCGCGAGGCCGGCGGCACGCCGATGGAGGTCAACACCGTCTCGATCTCCGACGGCATCACCATGGGCACCGAGGGCATGAAAGCCTCGCTCGTCTCGCGTGAGATCATCACCGACTCGATCGAACTCTGCGCCGTCGGCTACGCCTTTGACGCCGCCGTCGTCATCTGCGGCTGCGACAAGACCATCCCCGCCGCCGCCATGGCCATGGCCAGGATCAACATCCCCTCCGTCGCGCTCTACTCCGGCTCAATCGCCCCCGGACGCCACCACGACGGCCGCGACCTCACCATTCAGGACGTATTCGAAGCCGTCGGCCAGCATTCGGCCGGCACAATCGACGACGACGAACTGCATCAGGTCGCGCTCAATGCCTGCCCCGGCGCAGGAGCATGCGGAGCTCAGTACACAGCTAACACAATGGCCACGACGCTCGAATTCCTCGGCCTCTCCCCGATGGGCTCAGCCACTGTCGGCGCCACCGACCCGCGCAAGCACAACGTCGGCGAAGCCACAGGACAGCTCGTCATGGACGTCCTCCGTCGAGGCGTCAAGCCGCGCGACCTCCTGACCAGGGAAGCGCTGGAGAACGGCATCGCCTGCGCCGCCTCCACCGGCGGCTCGACCAACGTCGTCCTGCACTTGCTCGCCCTCGCCCGAGAAGCCGGTGTCGAACTCAGCATCGACGACTTCGACCGCGTCTCCGAGCAAACCCCGCTGATCGGCGACCTGCGGCCCGGCGGTCGGTACGTCGCGCTGGACATGGATCGAGCCGGAGGAACCCCGTTGCTCGCCAAGCGTCTGCTCGAGGCCGACAAACTGCACGGCGACGCCATGACCGTCACCGGACAAACCATCGCCGAAGCGGCCGAAGGTGCAGAGGAAACACCAGGCCAGGACGTCATCCTGCCGGTCGATCAGGCGCTCAAGGAGACTGGCGGACTCGTCATCCTCAAGGGTTCGCTCGCGCCAAATGGCTGCGTCGTCAAGGTCGCCGGCTACGAACGACTCCTGCAAAGCGGCCCTGCCCGAGTCTATGAGCGAGAAGAAGACGCCATGACCGCCGTCACCAACAACGAGATCAACGCCGGCGACATCGTCGTCATCCGCTACGAGGGCCCCAAGGGAGGCCCCGGCATGAGAGAAATGCTGGGAGTCACCGCCGCCATCGTCGGAGCCGGCCTGGGAGAATCCGTCGCCCTGCTCACCGACGGCCGCTTCTCCGGAGCCACTCGAGGCCTGATGGCCGGCCACGTCGCCCCCGAGGCATTCGTCGGAGGCCCCATCGCCCTGGTCGAAGAGGGAGACCAGATCACCCTCGACATCGCCAACCGAGAACTCAACCTCGAAGTCGACGAAGCCGAACTAGCCCGCCGAAGAGCCAACTGGTCAGCCCCAAGTCCAAACTACGAAAACGGAGTATTCGCCAAATACGCCACCCTGGTCTCAGGAGCCGAACGCGGCGCCGTCACAAGCTGACCAAACTGAGAGCTCCCCCTCTGGGGGAGCTGTCGCGGAGCGACTGAGGGGGCCTCCGCCCACGCTAGCCAGTTCCGGCTCGGGAGGTGACTCACCACCGTCGACGTCGACGCCTCCGCCTCCGACCACCCGAACTCGATGACGCCTTCAGCAACGCCATCATGATCGATCCGACCAGCTTGAACATTCCACCGATGATCACCACCCACGGCGACTCCGCCGCCTCCCGACGACGCTTCTGCTCAGTCCGCTTCGCCCGTCGATGATCCCAGGGTTTGACCGAATTCTTCTGTCCCCACACTCCCGCCTGCTCGCCTTTGGCGTAACGCTCTGAGTCGTCAAAGCCAAGTTCCTCGCCGCCGTACTCCCGGTACCAGTAGGCCAAGCCCGACTCGACCATCGCATGATTGGCCGAGTCCCGCACCGATCCGCCCTCCGGATACAGCACGCCGACCAGCCGCTGGTAGCGGTCGACATCAACCACCCGCAATCGCCACTCTCGTCGACTCCGCACGACCTGTTGTAGGAAGTCCTGCGACTCGCGACCAGCCCGCTGGTCCTTCTCCGGCGCATCAATCCCATACATCCGCACCGAGTGCTCTTCGCCCCCAGGCAGCCGCACCTTGACTGAGTCCCCGTCAATCACTCGGAGAACGTCAACCGAATAGTCGTCGGCCATAGCGAGAGGATACCTGCGCTAGCATCGCTGCCATGACCAAACTCCAGATCACCGACGATCTTGCTCTCGACACCGCCGAGCAAGGCAAAGGACCACTCGTCCTCATGATCGCCGGCGGATTCATGGATATGGACCAGTGGTCGCCGGTCGCCGATTTGTTACCGGACTCCTACCGCGTCGTCCGCTATGACCAGCGCGGCATCGGCGAGTCCGACCAGCCAACCGAGGGCTACACCGTCGACCAGTTCGCCGAGGACGCGATCAACCTGATCCGCACACTCGACGCGGGACCTGCGGTGTTGGTCGGTAACTCGCTCGGCGGCACGGTCGCTATGGCCGTCGCCTTCGCTGCGCCCGAGCTGGTCCGAGGACTCGTAATCTGTGCGGCCTCGGCCGGACCGACCGGACCGCCGACGCCGCCCGAGACGATGCAGTACATGATGCGCGGAGCCTCGCTGCCCGTGCCACAGGCTGCAGCCGCGATGATGGACATCCTCTTCGCCACCGACTTCATCGACGAGCATCCCGACATGCTCGACGATGCCGTCCAAAAGCGAAGCAAGGGCGCACCCATGATCGCAACCCTCGGACCGCTGCAATCCGCACTCATCTTCGACCCCATCGAGCGCCTCAAGTCCCTGGACATCCCAACCCTCATCCTCCACGGAGAGGACGACGTACTCGTCCTCACCGACCACGCCCAACTCCTCGCCGACGCCACCGGAGCCGACGCCCAACTCATCCCAAACGCCGGCCACGCCCTCGTCGTCGAACAGTCCGAGGCCGTCGCCGAGGCAATCCTCTCATTCCTGAGCGGCCTTCCACAGTAGCCAGTCCCGTTTCACCAGAACAGAATCCCAGTCCCCGCTTTACGCGGGGACCCGCTCGGGCGGGACGCCGTGACTGACAATGAAGTCCCGAGCGGAGAGGATCCCAGTCCCCGCTGTACGGAGACCTTTGCATAATCGTGTTCCCAATCCTTCTGAGCTCCTGTAGGGGCGACCCTTGTGGTCGCCCGCGTTGGCGATTGCATTACTGACTAGATAGGAGCGGCAGAGCAGGCGACCACAAGGGTCGCCCCTACAACCTGACAACAGCGCACCTACCGATTTACGCGCAGGTCTCCTGTACGTGGAGACCTGCACGGGCGGGATGCAGTGACTGGCACTGAAATCCCGAACAGAGAGGAAGCTGGTCCCAGCGTGTAGCAGTGACAGAAAAAGCCTATCTGCGAGTCTCCATCCATCAGCCCCGCGACAACTCCACCACCCGACCCGTCGCCGCCGACTCCCGTACCCCATCCAACACAATCTGTGACCACCACCCATCCTCAAAGTTCGGCGACGGAGACCGGCCTTCTTCGATCCCTTGCTCAAACGCGCGAATCAACCGTGCCGACGCGTCCACCACTCCACCTCCTGCGGCGTCTTCCGAAGGCACATCGACCCTGCTGAAACCATCCTCACCCGCCCGACCGAGCAGCAGCTCACCCTCAGTCAGCATGCTCCCCGGCGATGTCGCCACGATCACTCCCTCCGAGCCAGTGATCAGGATGCGCAGCCCCGCCGGAGGAACCGACACCCACGACAGCGACAGGGTCGCGACCCCACCGCCGGCGAACGTGAACGTCGCGCTGACCTGATCCTCGCTGGTGAACGCCGGGTCCAAATCGGGCGGCGGGTACGACCCCAACTGAGCCGACACCGTCTCCAACTCCCCAACCCATTGCCGCAACCGGTCGATCGCATGCGACCCGAGCTCGTTCAACAATCCCCCACCGTGCGACGGATCAAGTCGCCACACCCGATCCATCTGCAACAACGGATTCGTCGTATGCAAATCCATGCTCACGTGACGCACTGCGCCGATCGCGCCCTTAGACAACAGGCTCGCAATCTGCAGGCGAAGCGGAGCAAAGCGGAACTCGTAGTTGATCATCGCGGTGCAATCGGACGCCCCTGCCGCCGCCAACAGCTCTCGCGCATCGGCGGTGTTCGTCGCAAATGGCTTGTCGCACAGCACATGCTTGCCCGCCGCAAACGCCGCCCGACATAGCTCCAGATGCATGTGCGGCGGTGTGTGGATCGCGACTGCCTCGATCTCGGGACGCTGAATCAGCGCTTGCCAATCGTCGGTGGCGAACGGAATCTCCAGCCGCGAGGCCTCGGCCGTCGCCCGCTCAGGACGCCGACTCCACAGACCAGCCACTTCCCACCCAGCCGCGCGAAACGCCGGCACCGACACCCGCGCGCCCCAACCAGTCCCGAGCACTCCGACCCGTCGCTGCTGCGAGGTCATCGGACCGACCGACCCTCGCTAAACCTCAAGCTCAGGACGCTGCAGGATCCAGTCCGTCGACTGCTCATACGCGTGAGCCACCCGACAAACCGTCGCCTCGTCAAAGTGGCGACCGCCAATCATCAGACCAATCGGCATCCCGTTGCGGTCATAACCGCAAGGAATCGAAATCGCAGGAATCCCCGTCACGTCATACGGAGCCGTGATGCGGGCCAGTTCAGCGCCATCGTCGCCTTCCTCGATCAGCGGTGCCGTCCGCGAGCAGGTTGGCGAGATCAACACATCGACCTCTTGCAACACATTGACCGTCTCATCGATAAATTTGCGCCGCAGGCGCTGATCGTTGATGTACTCAACCGCTGTCACTCCCAGCCCAGCCTCAACACGCTCCAGTATGTCGCCGTACTCATCGCGACGCTCTCGCAGCCACTTCGCGTGGTAGGCAGCCGCCTCGGCGATGATCGTGAGCCCTCGCGGACGGTCAGTCTGCAGCGGCATCTCGACCTCAGTCACGGTCGCGCCCATGCTGCGCAAGTGATCGACCGCGATCTCACAGTGCTCAACGACATCCTCCTCGCAGCCCTGCCAGAGCATCTTGCGAGGAACACCAATCCGAATCCCGTCCACTCCTTCGATTAGCGACTCGGTGCAATCACCGACCGGAACATCGGCGCTGCCGGGATCTTGCGGGTCGTAGCCGGCCAGCGCGTTCAGCACCAGTCCCGCATCCTCGACCGTCTTGGTCAGCGGACCGACATGATCCAGCGTCCACGACAGCGGCAGCACCCCTGTCCGCGACACCCGGCCATACGTCCCCATCAAACCGGTCACCCCACACAGACTCGCCGGTATCCGAATGCTGCCGCCCGTGTCCGATCCCAACGCGCCCAGCGACGATCCGATCGCCACCGACGCCCCCGATCCGCCACTGCTGCCACCCGGCGACTTCGTCACATCCCAGGGATTACACACGGCTCCGTAGTGCGGATTCCGACTAGTCGTGCCAAATGCAAACTCATGCAGGTTGAGTTTGCCCGGCAACACCGCCCCGGCTGCCTTGAGCTTGGTGTAGACCGTCGCATCCTGGTCCGGAATCCGGTCGCGCAGGAATCCACCGCCGCCGGTCGTTGGAATCCCCGCCGTGTCGACAAGGTCCTTCAGCGCAATGGGAATGCCATGCAGCGGTCCGAGGTCACGGCCATCGCGCAACGCGTCATCCGCCGCCGATGCCTGCTCGCGAGCAAGCTCCGCGGTCACGGTGATGTACGCATTCAACAGCGGCTCCGTCGCATCCAGCCGCGAGAGCACTGACTCTGTCAGCTCCAACGCAGTCAGCGAACCGTCTCTGAGCGCCGCCCCTGCTTCCACAATCGACAGGTCATACGGTTCACGATGTTCCATCAGAACCCTCGCTTCCCCGGCGCAAGCCGCCCACGTCATGGCGTAGCTCGCCAACGTCGTAGCGCAGACCCAGTGCCGGCTCGGTTTCCCCCAGATCGGGCAAGGGGTCGTTGCCAAGCACGTACTTCAATATGCGAGTCACAGTCGGCAGCGCGAGCTCAAGCTGCGCCTCTGATGCCTCCGCGCCCAGAGACTCGGCCAACGCCCCCAGCGCTTCAAGTGGTGTTCCAGCCATGCCTGCCCCTCTCGCGTTCGCTCCAGCGTCCAGTTTGGACGCCATTCTAGGCTGGCCGGGCGCTGCCCCTATCCTGCCTGTTGCAGGAAACTGCATGAATTGCACACTAGGCATCCCCCTTGAGGAGACACCACTATGGCCGATGAAGTCCTGTTCGATGTGTCCGAGCGAGTCGCCACGATCACCCTCAATCGCCCCGACAAAATGAACACCATCAACAGCGCCCTCGGATCGCAACTGATCGAAGCGTTAGTCGAGGTCCGCAACAACGACGAGATTCGCAGCGCCGTCATCACCGGCGCCGGCGAGCGCGCCTTCTGTGCCGGGGCCGACCTCACCCAGGGCGACGGCCCTGCCGCCTCCGCCGGCCCGGCCGGACACTTCCCCACCAATGCCGCTGACCGCTTCGACGAGTTCGACGCCAAGAAGCCGCTGATCGCCGCAATCAATGGCCACGCGCTCGGCGGCGGATTCGAAATCGCCCTCATCTGCGATATGCGCATCGGCGCGGAAAACGCCCGCGCGCGCCTCGGCCTGCCCGAGATCACGCTCGGCTTCTTCCCCCTCGCCGGCGGCCCCATGCGCCTGCCTCGCGCCATTCCGCAGGCCTACGCCAACGAGATGCTCTACCTCGGCCGTCGCCTGAGCATGGAGGAAGCACTGCAGTGGGGTCTGATCTCCCGCCTCGTGCCCCAGGACGAGCTGCTCGGCACCGCACAGGAGATGGCCAGTCAGGTCGCCGGATACGCGCCCATCGCCGTCCGCGCCATGAAAGAACTGATCAATGCTCAGGGAGACATGACCCTCGCCCAGGCCAACCGCTTCGGAGGCAGCCTGCGCTGGATCGTCGGCCAAACCGCCGACTCCAAAGAAGGCCCCCGAGCCTTCGCCGAAGGCCGCCAACCCGAGTTCAAAGGCGAGTAACCGACCGCGGCTTTATCCAAGTCGGATCGAGTTAGGCTGGGTGCCATGGCCGATGAACAGACCGCACGACTGACCCTGGATGTCGATGCCTTGGTCCGCGACCGCCTCGAGGAGATCGCTAGCCGGAGGGGCGTTGATATTGGAACGGTCTGCTTGGACGCGTTCGCACGAGAGATCGCTGCGTATGAAGTAACGACTGATAGTCCTGATCCGAAGGCCGGTGACTTCGACAGTTTGTTTGCTTTCTGCGACGAGGTGTTAGGCGGTCGCAAACTGAGCAAGACCGGGCTGGAGTACCTGGACGAAGCTCGTGAGATTCGGGCGGAGCAGATGAAGGAGTGGTAGTGGACGACGTCGTAGTCGTTGACACGAGCTTGGCGTTCAAGTGGATTGTGAGGGAGGAAGATTCCGCTCAAGCACGTGCCCTGCGACGACACTGGTCATTTACCTCGATAGAGATCGCAGCACCCCACCTTCTGTTGGCGGAGATATCGAATGCTCTGCACCGCATGGTGGTCGAGGACGACGTTCCCCTTCGCGATGCAATCACGCTTGTCAGCCAGGTCTCGCAATTGGGGGTGGAAATGTACCACTCTCAGCCGTTGTATCCGCGAGCGTTGGAGCTCGCCTCGACGCTTGGCCAAGGCGCTGTCTATGACTGCGTGTTTCTCGCCCTGGCCGAGTCACTGAACTGCGAACTCTGGACCGCCGACGCCCACTTCCAACGCGCCGCTCGCGGTCAATACGCCAATGTCCACCTGCTCAGTGAGTTCGAACCCCTAGCCTGATCTTCTGCCACACGACAGGAACCGACCCATGAGAAGCCAGGAATCACTCAACGAACTCCGATACCTGCGACGCATCCAGGAGGAAGTCGAAGACCAGTGGCGGGCGCCGCGCCCCGACCTCGACCGTCTGCACCGCGTCATGGCTCTGCTCTACACCAGCCACGGATTGGTCTGGAAGTCCCACGGATGCAGCGGCTCCGGCGAGCACGACCCGTTCGCTGGCGAGATCGTCGAGACCGCACTCCGCATCGAGCGCTCCAGTCAGCAAGGCGCACACCGAGCCTTCAACCTCTTCGAGGAATGGCGCTGCGAGGCCTGTAGCTGGAACCACAACGCCCTCTACACCCTCTGGGCGACCACCGCCGAGCCCGGCGCAGCGTTCCAACCGCTCGACGCCATCGACAACCACCGCGCCATGCACGAGCGAGCCGACCAGGGCATCGACCAACCTCTCCCTGAAGCCCTCGACCTGCGCAACAACGCCGCCAGCGTCCGGCTCGAAGCCAACGCCAGAATCGCCGAGCGCCTTGAACAATGGACCGCCGAAGGCCTGCTGAGCCAGGATGTCGACGAACGCTACAGATCCGAACTCACCGCTCTAGCACCTGTGCCAGCCTGAAGATTCCCATAACGAGAACGGGGACTGCACCTGATGGTGCAATACCCGTTGGTCAGCCCGGTCCCGACTCGGTGTTAGCTGAAGCGGTCCAACAGAGGCTCAGCCGCCAGTTGGGCATATACCCAACTGACCGAACAGGACGATCGCGGCCAAGGGGCGTTCCAACGCTAAGAGCGAACCAAGTTGGTCAAGATGTTCAGGTGAGAAGGTACTTCGTCCTGAACCGCAGAGAGCAGGATCCCCTCCTCTGGCAGACCACACAGATCGATTTCGCCGTCCAAGCCTATGAATTCGGCTCCGAGGACTCTACCGCTCGCGTCAAGGTCGACCAAGCGGTGATCGCCAAACGACTTGGTAGTAACGATCCTTCCTTCACGCAGTCGTACGTAGAGAATGTCACCAACGTCGTTGAATTTCACTCGCTGAGTCACGGTCAACTCCCTCATTCGCCGTGCCAAGCCACAGTGGCAACCGACGGCGGATCAGAACCCTCTCTCACATAGACCTTGCAGGTCCGCGAGCCGAAGCTACGCAGATAGATCGTACACGGTTCCCGTCGCCGGATAGCCGGACGTCGTTGATCAGGCTCTCTTAGCGTCATCTCAACGTCTTCCTGGCTGACTTCTCGCTCTTGCATCTGCTCGAGTGCATGCGGCTCGTAGTCAATCTGGGCCATGCCTCATCTCACAATTCGCCGAAACAGCCTACACCGCACGTCCAGCTATCCTCAGCCAATGACCTACCTGCCCCTCGACCACCTCTTCGTCCTCGACCTCACCCGCGCCCGCGCTGGCCCCACCGCCACGCGACAGCTCGGCGACTGGGGCGCGGATGTGCTCAAGGTCGAGCAGCCTGAGGTTCCCGGTCAGGCCGAGGGCGTCACCGGCGGACGCGAGTCCTCCGACTTCCTCAACCTGCACCGCAACAAGCGGTCGCTCACGCTCAACCTCAAGGAGCCCGAGGCCGTTGAGATCTTCCTCGCCCTGGTCGAACGCGCCGATGTCGTCGTCGAGAACTACCGCGCCGACGTCAAACGACGCCTCGGCATCGACTACGACGCCTGCCGCGCACGCAACCCGCGCATCGTCTACGGCAGCATCTCCGGATTCGGCCAGGACGGACCCTACGCCTGGCGCGCCGGCGTTGACCAGATTGCCCAGGGACTTGGCGGCATCATGTCCGTCAACGGCATGCCCGGCGACGGACCCGTCCGCGTCGGCATTCCCATTGCCGACCTCACCGCCGGTGGATTCCTCGCCCAGGCGATCCTCATCGCGCTGCTCGAGCGCGAGCGTTCGGGTGAAGGACAGTGGGTCCACACATCATTGCTCGAGGCCCAGATCGCCATGCTCGACCTCCAGGTCACCCGCTGGACCATCGACGGCGAAGTCCCGCCCCAGGCCGGCAACGACCATCCCACGTTGATGCCCACCGGTGTCTACGAGACCGCCGACGGCCACATCAACATCGCCGCCTCCGGCGGCGCCATGTACGCCCGACTCTGCCGCGCCATCGAGGCCGAAGCGCTGATCGACCATCCCGACTTCGTCACCTCATCGCGCCGATCCAAGAACCGCATCGACCTCAATGAAGCCATCAACCAGCGCACCCGGACTAACACCTCCGAGCACTGGATTCAGCGTCTCAACGAAGCCGGCGTCCCCTGCGGACCGATCTACGACATCCCCGGCACCTTCGAGGACGAGCAGGTCAAGCACCTCAACATCGCCCGACAAGCCCCGCACCCCGAGCGAGGCGAAGTCACCCTCGTCGGTCAGCCCATCAACCTCACCCGCACCCCACAACCCGAGAAAATGCGCCTCGGAACCCCAGCCCTCGGACAACACACCGACGAAGTCCTCACCGACCTCGGTTACACCCCCGACGCCATCGATGAGTTGAGAGCACGCGGCGTGATTTAGAGTGTTCTCTCCAGAGGAGTCCCAGAAGTCAACACTCCCAGTCCCTGCTCTACGCGGGGACCCGCTCGGTGGGCACGGCAAATCTAGTGCTTGAGCGCAGTGCAGGGAAGGATCAGGTCCCCACGTAAAGCGGGGACTGGGGAACCTTGGGCGCGACGAGACAGGTGGGCAAGACGATCAACGGTTTACCCTCTAGCCAAACTGCCTGAACCCAGGAGACCAACCATGAAACACCACATCCCCCTCGACACCGACAAGATGCTCGCCTGGTCGGAAGACGGCATTGGCTGGATGGTCTTCAACAACCCCGACAAGCTCAACGCCATGGGCGTCGCCATGAACGCCGCCATCCCCACGATCATGCACACCTTCCGCGATGACCCCGACGTCCGCGTCGTCGTCATGAAAGGCGCCGGCGACCGCGCCTTCGTCTCCGGCGCCGATATCTCCGAGTTCGAGGCCCAGCGCTCCAACCCCGAGACCATCGCCAAGTACGACAAGATCGGCGCCGCCGCCGGTCGAGCCTACGGCGAGCTCGACAAGCCCATCATCGCCATGATTCAGGGCTTCTGCATGGGCGGCGGACTGCTCACCGCGCTGCGCGCCGACCTGCGCATCGCCTCCGACGACTCCCAGTTCGGCGTCCCCGCCGCCCGCCTCGGTCTCGGCTACGGCTACGGCGGCGTCAAGACCCTCGTCGACCTCGTCGGCTTCGCCGCCGCCCAGGAAATTCTGCTCACCGGCAAGCGCTTCCCCGCCACCGACGCCGCCCGCTGGAACCTGATCAACCGAGTCACCACCCGAGAAGACCTCGAACCCACCGTCCAAGACCTCGCCGCGACCATCGCCCAAAACGCCCCCATGACCATCCGAGCCATCCGCCGAGCCATCCAGGAAATCCCCAAAGACCCCGATCGCCGAGACCTCGAAGAAGTAGAGAAGCTCGTCCAAGCCTGCTTCGCCAGCCAAGACTACAAAGAAGGCCGAACCGCCTTCATGGAGAAAAGACGCCCCGCGTTCCAAGACGCCTAACCCCCAAGCCCATCCCCAGTCCCCGCGTCACGCGGGGACCCGTTCCATCCCCGCTCCTCCGACTCTCAAGTCCCCTCTCCCTGAGGGAGAGGGTTAGGGTGAGGGCCGCCCCTCGACCTGTGCAACAATCAGACCCAGGAACGCAGAAACTGTCCGTGAAGAAGCCGTCAACACGCTCCTCGGACAACTCCTGTGAGCCCGCGGCATCAAGGCCCGAGCCGAACGCCGCAGCCGAGGCGACGCTCCAGATATCCGCTACGAACTCCGCACCGGCGAACTCGTCCTCAAGGAGACGTCAGATTGGAAGCCCCAGCTCCCCAACGAAACGGGAAGGCGGAGCCACATTACCTTCGCTGCCCACGTTGACAAGGATGACTACCTTCCGCTTGGCACGCGTAAAGGCCACATAAAACACCCTGCGGTCAGCCTCCTTCTGCTGTGCAGTCTTGGAATTCTTGTGTGGCCAAATCCCTTCATTGGCCCCCAGCAGTATCACAACATCGAATTCTTTACCCTTAGCTCTTGGCGCTGTCATCAAATGCAGTGGCCGCTTCCAGATGGAAGCAAGATAAGGATCTGATATGCCATCGTCGTACGATGGTAGGTGCACTAGTTGATCTTGGGCGCGTTCGATGTCGTCAAGGAACTGGTCGTAGTCATCACCATATCGCCGGGCAAACTCAGCTAACTGCCCGAACGGAGGATCGGTGTAGAATACATCCTCTTCTGCTTTGTCGAAATCGATTTGTAACCCCTCGAAACTCCTATCCAAGGCCAATAGAGCGGCCGTCACAGAAACAGCATCCGCAAAGTCCCTCGCGGCGTCTGCCATCTCCTTGCTCACCTTGCCATCCTTGTTCTTCCCCTTCAGTGGACCTCGATATTCGCCGACTTCCTCAATGGCATCACTCATTGTACGAACGTTCATGTTCTGCAAGTGGCTTCGGAGGAAGCGTTTGTCACTCTTGCTTACTGGATATCTCCGCACAAGATCGCAAAGCCTTATGACATCCTTGATAATTTCGGACTGACGTTGCCTCCGGCCGATTCGGCCCTTGATTCCTATGACATCCAAAATCTTCTGAAATGCGTCGCTTAGGAAAACCTGCAAATCTTCCGCTGCGCAAAAGGGCAGGTTCTTCGACGCGAAAGATACTTGGAAAGGAATGATCTGACTTCTCTTCCTACCGATAATGGCTACACGAGGGAGTCCATTCTCGGTGGCGGCTATGTCGTCAACCAAGTTCTCGACGAACTGAATGGCATCAGTCACGCCGTGCACCTCTTGAACTTCGATGGAGGCATCTTCGTTCGTGTGAGCGGAGATTTCTTTGTCTACTCTCCGCTCATTGTGCTTGATGAGTCGCTGCGAGTGGTCCACGATATTTCGTGGGGACCTGTAGTTTACCTTGAGCGTAAATGTGTCGATGGGAATGTCAAGGAAACGCTCTGGGTTGACGATGTACTCTGGCGTTGCGCCTCGCCATTCGTAGATCGCTTGGTCGTCATCACCGACAATCGTCAGCTTTGCCCGGTTTCTCTCGACGATCGCGGCAATCAGATTTAGATCCAAGGGATTGATGTCTTGAAACTCATCGACGAGAACATGGTCGTAGCTGGCAGCACCGGACAGAAGGGTGCCTGCTGCCAACTTGGATGATTCGTCCAAGTACGCGAAGTACTTTTGATCGTCCAGTGTAAATTGCGCACTGTCTCCGAGAAAGCGGCATGCCTCTATCCAGAATGTGAAGAAAGACTCGTAAAGAGTGCGTCGTCCGGATGGAGAAGACAAGAGAGTCGCACCACTGCTTGTTTCGGGTAGCACTCCGGCGCGGGTCAACCCGTCGATCTGCTCAAGCAACTGCCATCCCAAGTTATGACTGAGCAGTTGGTCGATGTGATGCGAGAAGGATTCATAATCTGTATGTACCGTATGGATGAAGCCCAATGACTTTAGTGTATCCATGGCTTTGAGCAGTCGCCGAGGTGTAAATCGGAGCCGCCCCTTCATTGCTTCTATGATATTCGGGTAGTGTTGCCAGATTGGTTGCAATTGATTCTCGACTGTAGTGTTAAGATCGTAGTTGCTGGATATCGTCTTGGCGTTAGTCGCGATGCTTTGTACACGACGCCACCCCCATGAGTTTAGAGTTGTGATCTCGGTGGATTCGTGGAGGTCTACTAGGTCTGCATCATTTAGTAAACGGGTTTGCAACTCGTGACGAGCGGCGACTGTGAAAGTGACGATAAGGAAACGTGTCTTTTGAGTGGGAGAAAGGCTCTTGAGGTGCAAGCAGCGATTTAAGAGGCAAAGAGTCTTGCCGCAGCCGGCTGGGGCGAGGAGGCGGATGTGATTGTTTGGTGCTTCCACGAAGGCGCGCTGAGAAGAATCGAGATTGGACATCGGTTGGCCGTTCGTGAAAGGTGACGGGTTGTGTTTGGGATAAGGGTACGGCATGGTTGGTGACGCCCTCAGAGACATTCTCCCTCCCGTCCTCGATCGTGGGAAGCCTGCTCCCCTGTCCTGAAGGTCTTAGTTGATTGAGGTGACACTATATCTGTTGAGTTCCTCGGTATGATTGGCGCCAAGCCGTGCGAGTCCAACGCTGCGATGCACATTATTGGTGGCGGCATCGACCATGACTACCTGTGCAAAGTCGCCATGGCCGACGAGAACTCAGACATTGACCGCAGACCAAGCAGCACGAAGCCGACTTACACCCGAAGCAACGGCCGATCTGGCGACTCTGGTCTTGGATCCAGCGTCCGATGTAGCGGGTCGGGGATGAGGTCTAGCGTTTCCATCACCACCTGTCCGAGCAGCGCCTCCGCGTTGCTTGGCACGACGATGCAATCCGTGGACATCTCCCGATCGCCGATGCGAAGTGTCAATGGGCCGGCCACGGGAAGCTCGCCCCGCCGTCCGTCGGCGTAACTCGTAGAGATCGTGCGCCTGCTTGGAATCCCCAGTCGCGCCACCAGGTCCTCCGGCAGCGCCAACATCACCGCGCCCGTGTCCACGACCGCGCGTATCAACTCTCGCCGAACGGTCAGCTCGCCGCCCGCTCCCCGCTCCGCCAGTTGTCGGTCGACGGGATTCTCCAATTCAATCTCAACCACAATCTCGCCCACGAGAACCTCCGGTCACCGTTGTCCCAATTCTCATCCTACATCTGCGCCAACACTCCGCCGTGCCTCATCGCTCCCCTATCCTGAAGGTCTGAGTCCAAGACTCAAGCAAGTGAGGTGACACGATGCCCGTTGAATTTCTGGGAATGATTGGCGTCAAGCCGTCTGAGTCCAATGCTGCGATGCACATCATTGGGGGCGGCATCGACCACGACTACCTCTGTAACTTCACCATGGCCCACGAGAACTCCGACTTTGACGGCGTGCTCGTCGGCTACACCTCGGCCTCGGCGGATGGACTCCACGTCGCCCAGGCCGCTGCGGCCTGTAGCGAGCGGATCAAGTTCCTGATCGCCCACCGGCCGGGATTCGTCACGCCCACCCTGGCCGCGCGCAAGTTCGCCACGCTCGACTTTTTCACCAAGGGCCGCGTCTCCGTCCACATCATCACGGGTGGACACGACACCGAGCAGCAGCGCGACGGCGACTGGCAGGGCCACGACGAGCGCTACCGTCGCACCGACGAGTACCTGTCCGTCATGCGCCGCACCTGGGAGCACGACGCCCACGGACGCGAGCCGTTCGACTTTGAGGGTGAGTTCTACAACATCGTCGGCCAGAACCCCGAGGTCCTGCCGTCGCAGCCTGGCGGCATCCCGCTCTACTTCGGCGGCGCGTCCGACATCGCCTTCGAAATCGGCACCAAGCACGCCGACGTCTACATGATGTGGGGCGAGCCGCGCGCCTCAATCGCCGCGACCATCGATCGCGTGCGCAAGATGTCCGCCGTGCATGGCCGCGACCCACGACTCTCCGTCTCCTTCCGCCCAATCATCGCGCCGACCGAGGATCAGGCCTGGGAAAAGGCCCACAACTACCTCGCCGCCGTGAACAAGCTGCGCAAGCAGTCGCTCGACTTCCGCCCGCAATCGCGTGGCTCGCAGCGACTGCTCGAATTCGCCGAGCAGGGCGACATCCACGACGAGCGACTCTGGATGCCCATCGCCGGTGCCACCGGCGCCGCCGGCAACAGCACCGCCCTCGTCGGCACGCCCGAGCAGGTCGCCGAAGTCCTGCTCAAGTACATCGACCTCGGAGTCTCGACCATCCTGATCCGCGGCTTCGACCCGCTCCCCGACGCCATCGATTACGGCCAAGAGCTGATTCCGATGGTCAAGCAGGAAGTCGCCCGCCGCGAGGCGGAAGCATCCCGCGTCGCCGAGCCCGTCGCCGACTGAGCGGACTGACCATGAACGACGCCGAACGCCGCATCCGCGCCTACGAGGAGATGGGCGACCATCGCACCGGTCGCGATGCCGACAATCACGCGACCTGGTGGATGATGGAGGAGCTGGGCCAGATCGGCGTCGAGGCTGACTTCCAGACCTGGCGCTTCCCGCGCGTCGAAATCCACGACGCCTCGATCCGCTTCGGCAACTGGGACATTCCCGCCGTGCCAACCTTCGACAGCGCATTCACCGACCACAACGGTCTGACCGGAACCCTGCGCACCGACAACGGTCCGGGAATCGTCCTCTGGCAGTTCGCACCCGACGACCAGGATCGAATGGCGGCGGGCGTCTACACATCCTTCGAGCTGGCCCGCGCCGACGGCGCCGACGCGATCATCATGATCATGGGCGATCCCGAGGGCCATCCCGTCGTCAGAAACGCCGAGCGCCCGCTCGACCCCATCGAGCTGCCAGTCCTGCAGGTCGCGCCCATGGACGCAGGTCCGCTGCTGGACGCCGTCGGCTCCGAGATCACCATGATCAGCGACGCAGGACGGGTCAACGCGCCAGCAGACAACGTCGTTGGCACCATTCCCGGCACCGATCCCGACGCCGAGCCCGTCGTGCTGATGACGCCCAAGTCCGGTTGGTACACCTGCGCCGCCGAGCGCGGCGGAGGCATCGCCATCTGGATGGAGGTCGCCGGACGAGTCGCGGCCAATCCTGGCCGCCGAACGCTCAACCTCGTCGCTTCCAGCGGACACGAACTCCACCACCTCGGCCTCGATCATTACATCCGAGAACTCGGAGACGCCGCCCACAACGTCCATGCCTGGATGCACCTGGGAGCTTCCATCGGCTCACGCAACGGCCAACCCAGCTACGCCGCCTCCGACGACAACCTCTTCAACATCGCCACCAACGCGCTGAACGATCAAGGCCTCGAACGTCAAGCCTTCCCCGTCGGCAACGCCGGCTTCGGAGAAGCCCGCAACATCGGAGAAATCAACGGCCGCTTCGCCTCCTTCCTCGGAGGCCACCCCTACTTCCACAGCCCGCAAGACACCTACGACCGCTGCATCGACCCCGAGTCACTAAGCAAGCACACAGAAGCCGTCGAGCAAATCGTCCGCTACATGCTGAGCTAAGAGCAAGCCCCCACTCCCTCCGTCATACCTGCCCCCCCCTCCGTCATTCCTGCGAAGGCAGGAATCACGAACCCCCCAACATCGACCACACCAAGAGGCCAAGGCGTACCCCAACCCATCGTGAGCCGCCCCCGTCCGCCCTTCCCCTCACCCCCTCCGTCACGCCCGCCCCCCTTCCGTGATTCCTGCGAAGGCAGGAATCACGAACCCCCCAACATCGACCGCATCAAGGAGCTACGGCGTACCCCAACCCATCGCGAACCGTCCCCGTCCAACTTTCCACTTACCCCCACCGTCATACCTGCCCCCCTCCGTCATTCCTGCGAAGGCAGGAATCACGAACCCCCCAACCGCGATCACATCAAGGAGCTACGGCGCACCCCAACCCATCGCGAGCCGTCCCCGTCCGTCCTTCCACTCACCCCCTCCGACATACCCTTCCCCCCCTCCGTCATTCCTGCGAATGCAGGAATCACGAACCACCCAGGCCAATGCGGGCCACAGAGCCACGACGTACTTCGACGGGTTGAGCGCAGGGTCCCCTTGCGTCATCATCCAGACTTATGGCAAAGCGACCAGCCGTCTACATGCTCATCAACCGACCTCCGTTCGGTCCGATCTACACCGGAGTAACCTCAGACCTCGCCCAACGCGCTTACCAGCACAAGCAACGGAGAGGCAGTCAGTTCGCCAGTCGCTACAACGTCACTCGACTCGTCTGGTACGAGCTGCATGACACGATGGAGGAGGCGATCATCAGGGAGAAGCGGCTCAAGCGTTGGATGCGGGACTGGAAGCTGCGGGAGATCCGGGAGATGAATCCAACGCTTCGTGACTTGTATGAGGACCTAGCTTGAGCGGTCGGAAGGGGTCGGCACGCGATGTATCGGGATACGCCGTGACATCTTGATGCGGTCGATGTTGGGGGGTTCGTGATTCCTGCCTGCGCAGGAATGACGGAGGGGGCGCAGGAACGACAGAGGGATCAAACGATCCCGGATCGGCGCAGCTTCTGCATCCCTGCGACTTGCACGCCAACCTCCGACAACACCTCCGCCGAATGTTCCCCAAGCAGCGGCGGCCTGCGACGTATTGACCACGGACTCTCGCTCAGTTTGTAGGGCGCTCCCGGCAGTCTCACAGGTTCGTCGAACTCGGGATGCTCAATCTCCGACCAGAACTTACGAGCCTCAAGATGGTCCGACTCCGCCACCTCGCCGATTGTGTGCACCGGCTGGAATGAGATGTGGTTCTCGCCGAAGATCTGCATCAGCTCGGCCTTGGTCCGCTCCTTCATCCAGGGATGCCAGAACGCATCCAATTCTTCGACATGCTGGAACGCGAGCCAACGATTCTTCAGTCGCTCGTCGTGCTGCCATTCGGGGTTGCCCAGCAGCTCCATGAACCGGTTCCACTGCCGGTCGACCATCGTGATCACTTCGTAGTAGCCGTCCTTCACCGGCGTCACCTGCCAGGGATAGAAGGCGTTCATGTGCGTCCCCGCCCGACCGCGTGACTGACCAGTGAAGACAAACGCGGCGACGCCGGCGCCAGCCATGACGTTGCTAATGATGTCGACGATCGACAGCCAGGCATGCTGTCCCACACCATCCTCGCGTGTCGCACGACGCGCCAGCAGCGCCGCAATCGCAGCATGGATGCCGCCCTGAAACTGCGGCGCGTCGTAGGGCAGTCCTAGTGGCGCGCGATCGGGGTCGCCGATCCGATACGAAATCCCACTCGCCAGCGAGGCAATCAGCGACTCCGATTGCCAGCCCTCGCGCTGCGTGTCAATGCCGAAGACGGTGATGCTGACCTGATTCAGCTCTGGCGAATCCACCGCCAGATCGTCCCAAGTCAGTTCCAGCCGGCGTTGCTCTGCAATCGGCCTCGACGTGATCACTGTCCCGCAATGCTTCGCGATCTGCCGGTAGATGCGGCGTCCGCTGGCCGACTCGACATCGAGGGTCAGGCTGCGCTTGTTCGTGTCCAGGAACAGGTGCAGACCACTGCGCTCGCGACCGGGCGTGTCGGCCGCAAACGGAGGCGTTCGTCGCACGGAGTCTCCGCCCGGCGGCTCCAGCTTGATCACATCCGCGCCAAGATCGGCCAGCAGCTTGCCCGCATACGACGCGGCAATTCCCCCGCCATCCTCAAGCACGGTCATCCCCTCGAGGGCCGTCCCGTTCGTCGCGCTGGCGATCTGCTCATGCCATTCAGTCGTCATGAGGCTGAGGGTAACGCTAGCCTCTGTGCAACAAACCGACGATGTCCAATGCAGCGGCGAGGAGGGGTCCCATGGAAGATTTGAGCGGCAAGGTCGCACTGGTGACGGGGGCAGGCAGCGGAATTGGACGCGGAATCGCACTGGCCTGCGCCGACGAAGGTATGCATGTCATCCTCGCCGATGTCCAGGAAGGCACAGCCCAGGCTGTCGCGAAAGAGGTCGAGGCGAAGGAAGTGCAGGCACTGGCCGTTGACCTCGACGTCACCGACACCGTTGGCTACGAATGGCTCGCCGAGCAGGCCTATGCCGAGTTCGGCGAGCTGAATCTGCTCATCAACAACGCAGGTGTCATGACCGCCGGTCCCGTGAGTCAGGCAACCCAGGCTGACTGGGATTGGACGTTCGACGTCAACGTGAACGGCGTGGTCAATGGTGTACAGACCTTCCTCCCACGCATGCGAGCGCAGGACGGCGAGGCGCACATCGTCAACACCGTCTCGATGGCCGGTCTGCGACTCAACGAAGTAGTCCCGCTGGGCGTCTACAGCGCCAGCAAGCACGCGGCGTTTGCCTACACGGAGTCGCTTCGTCGTGAGTTGGCCGCAGAGGGGATCGGCGTCTCGGCGCTCTGTCCAGGCGGGGTTGACACGCTCATCGGCGAGGCTGGTCGCAACCGACCAGCTCAGTTCGGTGGCCCCAAAGACGGCCCCGAGCCGGGATTCACTGCGGGCGCGATGTCGGACCAGATGAATCCCGAGGATGTCGGGCGCATCGTCGTGAAGGGCATCAAAGCCAATCGCTGGTTGATCTTCTCGCATCCAGAACTGCGCTCGCACGTTGAGCGACGCTACCAGCGCATCATGGACGACTTCGAGTTCTATGCCAATGCGTAACCTCGTCATTGCCGCGCTTGCCGCGGCAATCTCGCTGAGTCGTGCACCGGCGTTCGTGCTGGTAACGGCGAGATACCCGCGTCAAGCGCGGGTATGACGACAGAAAGCGACACGATGAAATGAGGAGTCTCAAATGAGCACCGAACACACCACCGACACCGAAGTGCTGCCAGACCCTGAAGTCGTCGAAGTCTCCGAGGGCATCTACGCCTACATCCAGCACGACGGATCCTGGTGCCTCAACAATCCCGCCTTCGTCGATGTGGGCGACCAAGTGATCGCCATCGACGCCTGCGCCAACGAGCGACGCACGCGGCTCTTCCAGGAGGCGATCGCCAGTATCTCCAGCAATCCGGTGCGAACTCTGGTCAACACCCACTCGCATATGGATCACACATATGGCAACTGCCTCTTCGCCGATGACGCCGTGATTGTCGGGCATCGCAACTGCCGCGACGACATCCTGCGCGACGCAGCGGACCAGCGTGAACGAGTGCAAGTGATGTTCCCCACAGTTGAGTGGGGCGATGTCACACCCGTTGCCCCCAACGTCGTCTTCGACGACACCATGACGCTGTACGCCGGCGACCTTGAGCTACAACTGATCTACGTTTCTCCCGCACACACCAACACCGATGCCGTGGTCTGGATTCCCGAGCGGCAGGTTCTGATCGCCGGTGACATCATCTTCAATCAGGGAACACCGTTCGCGCTGATGGGCTCCGTTGCCGGCTGGCGTTCGGCGTTGGTCCGCCTGAAGGAGTTGCCCATCGAGACCGTCGTCGCCGGACACGGTCCGGTCGCCGATGCATCCGTCCTGGACGAAGTCGACGCCTACCTGGAGTTCGTCCAGGACTCGGCCAAGTCCGCCTTCGACGCCGGAGTCGATCCCCTCGAAGCCGCTCGAGACCTCGATCTCGGTCGTTTCGGCGAATGGACCGACCGAGAACGGATCGTCGGCAACCTGCACCGCGCCTACAGCGAACTCCGAGGAGAAGCGCTGGGAGCCAATATCGACATGGCAACCGCATTCGGTCAAATGCTGGAATTCAACGGAGGCCAGCCACTGCGCTGTCTGGCCTAGTTGGCTGGCGTAGCTGGATCCAAGAGCTCCCCCCGTGGGGGAGCTGGCGCGGAGCGACTGAGGGGGCCCGGCTACGCCCGACCCGAGATTTCATGGCCACCATTGGGGGGGAGGCCCCCTCCGCCCCTTCGGAGCACCTCCTCCAAAGGGGGAGGTCTACATACAGCTAAACCGGAATCTTCTCTTCTTCCTCGAGCTCAACCATCCCTGCCCACTTACGTAGATCCTCGTTCAACCGACCCTCACGATCTGACAGATGGCAGTCCCTCAGGTACCCGAGGTACGTCTCAACCTGCGCCCGGCGAATCTCGGCTACGTCCGCCATTGCCTCACCGGCTCCTTCACGGCCCTCTCCCATGATCACGGCGATCGCGCTGTAGAGCGTGTCGTCTTCGTCCTTGGCCAGGTACCACTCGGCCTTGTTCAGGTAGCGATGGATTTCTTCGCGACGCTGCGGCTCCTTGAGCAGCAGATAGCGCATGTGGTCGACGAAGTACTTCAGGTGCCGCTCGATGTCCTGGGCGCATAGCTCATAGATCTTGCGCTCGGCCTCTGTCTGGGCGAGCTGCTCGCCGTGGTTGAGCAACGCAATCAGCATCGCATCGTGCATGATCGAGGCAACCGTGAACTCCGAGAACGTGTAGCTCTGAGTCAGCGGCAGGAACTTCCAGTTGCGCCCGCCGCGGCCGAGTCCGCCGCCATTGGACAACGCCCGCTTACGCCAGACCTCAAACAGCCGTGCGCCGTCGAACACGACGGTACCGAGGAAGAGCTTGACCTCGATGTAGCCGTAGGAGATCTCCTGCAGCCAGCGTCCGGTGGTCTGCGCCTTGGTCCAGCCATACTCCGACATCAACGTCGCGAGCTGGCAGACGGCACGCTCCAAGTCGGAGCCGATCGGCGCCAGCGTGTCCCAGGGGATGTCCGAAGACGAGTTCCAGCGGTCAGCGATCGCGTCTTCATACAGCTCGGCGCACAGGTCCGACCAGACCTCGGACTTCTCAAAGATTGAGTAGCCCATCTGCTCCGTGCGAGTATCGGGAATTGCACCACGGGGAATCTCGGTGTTGTTGTCCCAGTGCTCGGGCACTTCGCCATAGACATCGACGTTGAGGTACTCGAAGCGCAGCCCGCCGTTCTCCGGCGTCGCCTGATCCTTCGCCGTTACCCCCCAATGAACCGGAACATCCAACCAGTCAGTGGGCAGCCCCGACTGTTCCAGTCGTTCCTTGGCTGCTGCGACGACATCCTTGTCTGGCATACGGTCCTCCCTGTATCGCTACCTTGCATCGCTACATAGACAAACGCTACCCCTCGCAGAGCCTGTCCCCGCGAAGGCGGGGAGGGAGCTCCCGCGAAGCGGGTGAGGGGGGTCCAGCTCGCGAGCGCCTCAGCCGTTCGATCCCCTTAGCCCCCGGGTCAAGCCCGGGGCAGGCTTTCGGCCGCTCCCCCAGCAAGGGGGAGCAACGTACGTTGTGCCGGAGGTGTTTAGTTCTCGTCCAGCGCGCCCGACAAGGACGGATGCAGCCGACCGGTTTCCAGCCGCCCGCCGAGTCCAGCCACGTCGAGCCGGTGCAGGTACTCGAGCACCTGCTTGCGGCGCACTTGCCAGAACAACCGCCAGCCCTCGTCCACGTCGCCGTCGCCGAGCAGGTAGACCAGCGCACCGGCGAGGCCTGGGTTCTGCTGATCCGGGTCGACCAGCGTGTTCTCAAACATGTCCAACGACCAGTGGACCTCTTCGGCCTTATCCGGGTCATGCTCAAGCGTGTACTTGAGATGCGTCACGCCATACGCGACGTGACGCGACTCGTCCTGAGCGGCCAGTCGGAAGATCCGCTTCTCGGCCTCGTTGTGGGCGATCAGCTCGCCCAGACGGAACAGCGACTGAACAAAGCCCTCACCGAGGATGTGCAGCATCGAGGACATCTGCGTAAAGTCCTCAGCCTCGAGGATCTGACGCAGGCCACCGCCGCCGCCTTGCAGCAACAGTCCGCCGCCGTTAGCCAGCGCGCGCTTGCGGAAGACATCGGTGTGACGCGCTTCGTCCATCACCTGCGACATCAGGAACAGGCCCGACTCAAAATGGTCGGCGGCGACACGTGGCAGCCACTTGCCGGGTACATCACCGGCGATGAACTCGACCTCGGTCAGCGAGGTGCAAAGCTGCGCCATCGCGCGCTCAATATCTTCGGGTAGCTCATCCATCGTGTCCCAGGGAATGTCGGTGGCCGACGACCACTGCCGCGAAACGGCCTCGTCATAGAGCAATCCCGCCGAGTCGGAGAACGTCTCGGTCGCGTCACCCAGCACCCAGGCCGACATCCGCGGCGCGGCGCCATCGGGGGGAGCTGCGCCCCGAGGTCGGGCTGAGCTATCTGTTGAGGTCTCTGGGACCTCGCCATACAGCGACTTGTTGATCTGCTGCAGCGTCAGACCCTTGCGTCCAGGTTCGGCCGAGACACCCCACTCGGTGTCCAGATCCAGCCAGGACAGGTCCAGGTCGGGAGCCTCCGGTTCCATGCGAAGTTCTTCAAGTTTGTCAACGGTGACCATCGTGGGGCTCCTCAAGCGGTCGTCGCCCGCATCATCGGGCAAATGTAGTATCTGACACATTCTACAAACTGGAAATCGCGTTGTCGAGATTGCGGTGTGACCAGGCCCGCTCCTCCGCAACCCGGGGGCAGCTCCCAGCATCATCTTCCAACGTGGATCGGGGACAACACCTGCAAGGTGCTTATCTTGGCGGGAGTTGATCCCCCGGTGGTCGTCACAGTTGCTTGGCAGGACTCGAACTGGAGCTAGGAGAGCGCGTCATGACATTGCTACCCGATGTCACCATGAGCGATCAGGGAGACATCCTGTATGTAACGCTCCGCGAGACCTCAATTGTCAAGACACGCGAATATGGCGACGAACGGCTATTGGATTTCGATCGTGATGGTCAGCTCGCCGGTGCCGAATTCATCGGCGTTGCCAGTTACGTAGATCTGCGGGGGCTTCCCGAGTCTCACCGTATTCAGGACGCCATCATTGCGTCAGACGTTGCGAGTCTTGATCTATTCGTCGAATCCGCTGAGGTGGCCGACTGAACTCGTCAGATTCTTGCCCTCCGTCAGGTAGTGGGCGCGAATGCCGTTCTAGGGCGTGTTCGCATGGGGCGGTTCAGTCCAGGAGTTCCCGTCATACCCGCTGAGATATCCGTCATACCCGCGCTCCGCCGCGGGTATCTCGTTGCATTCAGCGTCACTGTCTATGTACAACTCGGCGAGACTGCCCCCGCATCAAGTGCGGGGCAGGCTGCAGCAAGCGTGGCAATGACGGAATTGTTACTAAGCAGACGGCTAAGGTGAACAGACCCTAATCCGTCCGATACAGATAGCGGACGTCCCACAATCCGTACAACGTCGCCGTGGTGTTGCCAAAGACGTTTCGCACTGCGTTCAGACGCTCGGGATGCGTTGTGTAGATTAACGGCAGGTTCTCAGCCACGATCTCCTGCGCCTGGTGATACAGGGCAAACCTTAACTCCCGATCCAGCTCCTGGCTGGCCCGGATGTAGATGTCGTCCAACTCTGCCTCCCAGGCTGTCGCCGGTTCTGACTGGTTTGGATACCAGAGGTGCAGGCGTTCTGAGCTGTGCCAGAGCACGATGCCGCTGTACGGGTCGGGACCTCCGGTGAAGCCGATCACGATGGCATCCCAGTCATACGATGTGGTCAACTGGTCGACGAGCTCGCCGAAATCAATGACCTGCATGTCGACATTCAGTCCAATTGCGGTCATGCCATGGTGGATAATGCCCGTGACCTGTTCGCGAACCGTGTTGCCCTGATTGGTGGCCAAGGTGAAGGCAATCTCATTGCCTCGGTCATCCTCGCGGAAGCCGTCATGGTCCTGGTCGGTCCAACCCAGTTCATCCAGGAGTGCGTTGGCCTGTTCGAGGTCGAACTCGTAGGTAGCGACACCGGAGTTGTGGAACGCGCCAGTCGCCGGACTGATTGGCGACCACTGCGGATAGCCCAGTCCATGCTGCACCTGCTCGATGATCGCATCCTTGTCCACCGCATGCGCCACCGCTCGGCGGAATGCCAGGTTGCTGAACCAGTAGAACTTCTCCTCAGAGACATAGGCCCCGCCGGATTCTGAATCGACGCCCTGGTTCTGGTTGAAGGTCAGGAACGTCGAACCAAACGTCGGTCCACGACGATGAATGGTGAAGTTTTCATCGGCAGCGAGCGGCTCGAGTTCAGCAAACTCATGGCCGAGCACCCCGTGGATGTCCGCCAGGCCTGATCGGAACGCTTCCAGCTCACTCTCCAGATCCGGCACGATCACCTGCACAATCCGGTCGAGATAAGGCAGCCGATTGCCGTCAGCATCGGTCATCCAGTAATCGGGATTGCGACGAAACGCGACACGCTCGCCAGCCACATACTGATCGATCAGAAACGGCCCGGTGCCAATCACTTCAGCCGGGTCGGCGCTGACATCCCAAACGTCGGCAAAGGTGCCGCCCTCGACGTGGGTCTGCAATATGTGCCGCGGAAAGATCGCCGTGTTCATGGAGCGCAGGAACGGTGCGAACGAGACCGGCAGCACGAACTGGACCGTGAAGTCATCGATGGCCCTGACTGTCATGGGCACCTGTTGCCAGTTGCCGCCCTCGTCCAGCAAACGGAAGTTGAATGTCGCGCGAGTAGATGTCGGGATGTCCTCGTTGTAGATGATCTCGTTGAAGGTGAACTCCACATCAGCCGCCGTGAACGGCTCGCCGTCGTGCCAGACGACATCACGACGCAGGTAGAAGGTCCAGGTCAGCCCGTCGGCTGACACATCCCACGACTCGGCCAGGTTCGGTTGCGGCTCGCCGCTGAGCCAGGAGATATCGGTCAGTCCTTCAAACAGGTAACCCAACACACCCGACGATCCGGCGTCGTTGGACAGAGCCAGATTGAAGGTCAACGGCTCTGAGATCGTCGCAAACGTCAACGTTCCGCCGTACTCGCCGATCTCATACTCGAACGCTTCCGCATTCGCGCCAAGCCGTGCGACGACACCTTCGTCAGCAGCAGGACTGTCGGAGTCGCCAGATGTCGCGGGGATGATGTCGTCGCATCCTGTCATGAACACCAATGCCCAGACTGAGATGAGCAGCAGTGAGATACCGACCAATCGCGACATACCAAACCCCCACTGTTCTCTGTGCCATACGAATCCTACCAACGAACGATGGTCGTTCTCGATCAAGGACGCGACCCGGTTGGGCAACGATCAGGTGTCGGCTAGGCTGAGTCCGACTGACTGTGAACCACTGGAGAATCCAAACATGTCCTTGCCCGAATTTGAGAATGTGCTGCTGGATCGCACCGGCACCGACGACCGCATCGGTGTGGTCACGCTGAACCGGCCCGAGAAGATGAACGCGCTCTCGCAGGAGCTGATCTACGACTTCCGCGACGCGCTTGAGTACTTCGAGGCCGACGACGACGTGCGCGTGCTGATCGTCAAGGGCGCGGGGCGCACCTTCTCGGCCGGCTATGACCTCACGCCCGCTGGCGGCTACGGCGCCGACGCCGTGCATAAGCGATTCCGCACCGTCGACGACGACGGCAACCGCCTGATCATGGGTATTCGCGGCGGCATGGCTCGCGTGACTGACATCTGGATGTACTTCTGGAACATGCAGAAGGTGACCATCGCCCAGCTCCACGGCTACGCGATCGCGGGCGGCTTCGAGCTCTCGATGATGGCCGACCTCGTCGTCGCTGCCGAGGACACGCAGATCGGACACCCCGGCCTGCGCTTCGCCGGCTCACGGACATCGGCCATCCTGCCCTTGCTGACCAACATGCGCAAGGCCAAGGAGCTGTTCTACACCGGAGACCCAATCCGCGCGACCGAGGCCGCCGATCTCAACCTGATCAACTACGCCGTCCCGCGCGACGAGCTGGAAGAGAAGACCCTCGCCCTGGCCGAGCGGGTCTCCAACCTGCCCGCCGACCACCTCGCCCAGCTCAAGGTCCATGTCAATCGTTTCTACGAGAACATGGGCATCTACTCATCGCTGCGCTCCTCAACCGACCTCGACGCGGTCGGCACCTTCACCAGCCAGCACTACGAGTGGTCAAAGAGAATGAGGGACGAAGGCCTCAAGGGAGCCCTCGCCTGGCGAGACGGCCCCTTCGGCGACTACTCGCAAGCGCCGCGGAGTCGTTAGACGCGCTCGAACTCCAAGTGGTCGAGGCTCAGCTCAGATGTCCGCTGAGATATCTGGAGGATCTCGATCCCGACGACTTGCTCGTGTTCGTCGAAATCCAACACGATGCCGGGTGCGACCTCTTCCGATTCCACGATTGTGGAATCATCCAGCCTCAAGTACAGAGCGTCGGCTTCGCGGTCGACTCGACACTTCACAGCTTGCCTCGCATCCTTCGATCAAAGAATACCGTGATTACACGCCAGGGGTCTGAGCTGGTGTCGACGACCACGCGCAGAACGCGGTCGTCGCGGTCTGAGATCGGCTGATAGAACCGCTCTAAGCCATCGTGGGCCGGATCGGGAGCGCGGAGTAGCGGTGCATCGAGTGTGCGCTCTACCCAGTCATCCTCGATCTCTCGATCCTGCATAGTCTCCCTCGCGTGATTGGTGAATTCGATGCCTACGTTCATCGGTCTCGACCTTGCCTGGAGCGCTCACAAGGAGAGCGGTGTCTGCTGGCTTGAGGGTACGTCTCGCGACGACCTGCGCTGCACACGAATCGACGCTGCGGTCTGGGAAATGTCGGATTTGGCAGCCGACGTTGCAAGGACATCAAGCGACGTGGTCGTCGCCATCGACGCCCCGCTGCTCTACACAGAAACGCGCTGGGTCGATGCCGAGATCGGTCGCAAGTGCCAGTTCCACAAGTACAAGATCGCTGCTCACTCAGCCAAAGCTGCTATCAACGCAGGTCGGAAGGCCGGCATTGACCTCGGCGAGGCGCTCGAACCCAAGGGATTCTCTCTATACCCCGAGCAACTACTCAACGGGGATCGCGACGGTCGCCACGCCGTCGAGGTCTACCCGCACACAATCCACGTGCGCCTCTTCAATCTCTGCGAGCGCATTCTCTACAAGAAGGGCCGAGTGCATGTCCGACGCCAGGGCATGCTGGAGTACCAAGTCCATCTCGGCAATCTCTTGGATCGAGTCGCACCGCGAGTGCTGGAGTGTTCAGAAGTCCAGCGATTGCTACATCCGCAGACAGTGCTGGATGCCAGAGGCAGAAACCTTAAGCGCCTCGACGACACGCTCGACGGGCTCACTTGCGCGCTTGCTGCATTCCTGCTCTGGGACGAACCGGACCAGTGGGAACTCCTCGGAGACCGCGACGGCTACGTCGTCGTGCCGCGGTGCTCGCCCTCACCCTCTGCCTTCGTGGGGGGAGGCATTAGCCCTCTCCCAGAGGAACAAGTGGAGACCAATGCCTTGATCCCCTCTCCCTCTGGGAGAGGGTTAGGGTGAGGGTCCCGCGCTTGATGGGTAATCCGGCTCCGCCTTCAACGCCTCGATCTGTCGAGTGTGGTCACCGTCGTGGTACGCCTGGAAGAGTGGCCAGGCCATTGACGGTAGGTCTCCGAAGAATGCGTGCGGAACGGTGGTTTCACTATCAATCTCGTCCGGCAGCGCATTACCAACGCTGAGCAGCCGTTCACTGACCCGTGTCACCTGCGCTCGCAGCTCATCGACATCGGACGCCGGAGCCGTGATCTGACCCGGCGGACCCTTGACCACCGTCCGACCATTCGCCGTCGCTGCGATGATCTCGGCCACATTCGGCGAGGCCGTAATCACGTGGCGCATGATCTCAGCGATACTCCAGGTGCCTTCATCGTCCGGATCGATCTTCGGCTGCGGCGACCAATCGGCCTGCGCCTGGCTGACATCCTGGACGGCGTCGATCAAGGCAAACCGCGCGTTGGCCATGCGCAGCCAGATTTGGTCCCATGGCAAAGTCTCAGCGCCCTCGAGAAACTCGGAGCGCTTGCGTTGCATGAACCCATCGACGCTGCGGTCGGACATGAGGCTTAGTCGTCCTGCTCAAGTGCCGCGATGAACTCGTCCGAGGTCACCACGCCGTGAGCAAACGCCGGCCAGTTGACGTTGATCGTCGCATCCATCTCGGCCTGTGAGAACGCGGCGATCGCGTCTGAAATCAGCGTCGCGTGGAAACCCAGTTCGACCGCGTAGCGTCCGGTCGAGTCGATGCAGGTGTTGGCCCGGTTGCCCGCGACGACCACACGCTCGATTCCGCGCTGGCCGAGCAGGAACTCCAGATCGGTGTTGGCAAACCCGCTCGATGTCCAGTGCTCCTGCGCCAAGACATCACCCGGGTGCGGTGCAACCTCATCGATCACCTCGACACCGAAACTGCCGGCCTCGAAGATGTTCATGCGTTGGATACCGACATGGCCAGGCGCTGGATGCTTCCAACCGTCATAGTCTCCGCCACGATTGCTGTGATGATTCGCATAGACGACCAGTATGCCCGCCGCCCGCGCCGCTTCCGTCACCCGCTGCAAGTTGGCGATAGTGTTGGCAGACTCGGCAGTGCCTTTGGTCATCTCATAGAGCTTGCCGCCTGGCTTGAGAAACTCGTTGAGCGCATCAACGAGCAATAGGGCGGTCTCGGATGGTGGAAACGTAGGGTTACTGGGCATCACTCATTCCAGATCATTGGCTGCTGACTGATACAGGCTATTGCTCAACTCTGGTGTGTTCACGTTTCCAACTCGGTCCAAACGCACGGACTAGGCTGCTGCCGATGCCCCGTGCTTGACACGGGGCCCAGACCTCGTACATCGCGCGTTCTCACTACGTGACCCTTGGCACAGAGCATGCGCGGGAACCCTCCGCGCCCAACAGCTGTGCCAAAGCGCAGACCATGTTCCAAGCAACGTGAGGGTGTCTCGCAAGTCAACCCAGTTGGTTGAATCTCAGTCCCCGCTTCACGCGGGGACCCGCTCGGGCGGTACGTGCTATCTGGTGGTGCGTAACTTTCCGGGTAAGGAGCAGGTCCCCGCGTAAAGCGGGGACTGGGAGTGCTGACTTGTGAGGCACCCTCACGTTGGCTGCTCTGGGCCCCGTGTCAAGCACGGAGTGACGACGGCTGAGGCCAGCTCGAACATTCCTTAGCGGAACTCAGGCACAATCTCCTCGATAAACCGATCCATCTGTTCCGTCCGCTGGAACGCGTTCGATCCCAGCGTGAAATCGGGGATGATGATCTCGTCGACTCCAGCGTCGACGTAGGCCTGGACGGTTTGCTTAATCTCGTCATTCGAGCCGCCCAACACCGGACGGCCGCTGGCTCGGACGGGACCGAGGACATCGTCGTTGTCGGTCATCATCAGCAGTGTGCACGCGGAGCGCTGGATTTCGGCCGGATCGCGGTGCACGTCACTGCAATGGGCGTCGAGCACCGACTGTTTGTGGACCAGCACGTCGGGTGTGCCCCAGACATTCCACTCGTTGGCATATTGCGCCGTAATCCGCAGGGTGCGCTTCTCGCCGCCGCCGCCGATCATCAGGGGCAGAGGCGTCTGGATCGGTTTCGGCTCCAACGGCGCGTCGATGAACTGGTAGTGCTCACCGGTGAAGTTGGTCTTCTGATATCGAAACAGCTCCGTCACGGCCTGGCAGGCCTCTTCGAAGCGGTCCATTCGCTCCTTGAGTGTTCCGAAATGGATGCCGTAGTAGTGATGCTCGTTCTCTTGCCAGGCCGCGCCCAGACCGAGAATGAAGCGTCCGCCGGAGATGATGTCGATCTGCGCCGCCATCTTCGCAGTCACGGCCGGGTGACGATACGTGTTGCCCGAGACCATGTGACCCAACTTGACCCGCGGAATGCGCGAGGCGAACGCAGCCAGCGTGGTCCACGACTCGTGCACCATGCCGTCAGAGGCATCCTCGCCGACTGGCTTGTTGGGCATGAAGTGATCGGCGAACCAAATCCGGTCCCAGCCCGTGCGCTCGGCGTGCCGAGCGACGGTCAATACCTCGGCCCAGGGGTTGGTTGCGGCTGGCCAGAATCCGAATCGCATAGTGAATAATCCTTCGTCGCACGGTCGATCGATTGCCGGTTGTGAGCGCAGATTAGCGAGTTCACAGTCAGTCGTTGGGGCGCGGCGGTTAACTGAATGGCAACCGCAGTCGACGACAGGCGCGTAGACAATGCGCGTAGCATGGTGTCGGCGGATTGCGGGCAACCGAGGCGGTTGCCGCGTTCATGGCCTTCGAACAGCGTTCGGTTGAGAGGCCGTGTCATGCGCACGTTGTTGGTCGTGGAAGACGAGCGCCCGCTGGCGGAAACGCTGCGGTTCAATCTCGAAATGGAGGGCTACCGGGTCCGCACCGCCGAGGACGGCATCGAGGGACTCTCGATGGCCCGCGCGCTGCAGCCCGACCTGGTCTTGTTGGACCTGATGCTGCCCCGCATGGACGGACTCGACGTGCTGCGCGGCATTCGTGAAACCTCGCAAGCGCCGGTCCTCTTGCTCACTGCCAGAACCTCCGAGGCCGACCGCGTCAAAGGACTCGACCTCGGCGCCGACGACTACATCGCCAAGCCGTTTTCCCTGGCCGAACTGAAAGCTCGCGTGCGTGTGCACTTGCGCCGCAAGCAGGATGTATCGGTGGACGTTCGAGAGCTGGAGTTCGGCGAGTTCACGTTGGATCTGAACCGCCGCCTGCTGACCAAACACGGAGAACCGATCGCCCTGCGGCCCAAGGAATACGAGCTGCTCGCCTACCTGGCGCAGCGCGATGGTCGAGCGTTCACTCGCGACCAGTTGCTCAACGATGTCTGGGACATTTCCTTCGCCGGCGGAACTCGGACCGTGGATGTCCACGTACGCTGGTTGCGCAAGAAGATCGAGAAACCCGACGGACCGCCGCGCCACCTGATCACGGTGCGCGGAGCGGGGTATCGATTCGAGCGGTAAGCGTGCGCACGGTCGTTGTCGGTGTCATTGCACTGCTGTTGGGAGTCGGGCTGCTCGCCTCAGAAACATCGACGGTCGGCGGTGCGATCGCTCTGGCGTCGGGGATCGCGTTGTGCGCCGCCGGACTCAGATCGGGCGCCCGCGCCGCCGCGCTGCTACGTGAACAATCCGCTGGCAGATCACAGGCCGCCGAGCGATTGCGTGACCAACTCTCCTCGCGGACGGCGGAACGAGATCAACTGGAGCGCGCCCTCGCCTCGACCGGCGACATGGTGATCGCGCTCGACTCCGATGCCAGGATCCAGTACCTCAATCCCATCGCCGAGCTCATGCTGCGTTCTGGTCAGCGCGACACGATCGGCTCTCCGCTGCTGGAAGCGGTCGAAGACCCCGACCTGTATGGAGCTGTGCGACTCGCGATCGACGAAGGCACACCAGCCGTCATGGTTGTATTGCGAGACGGCAGACGATTCCGCACGGTGGTCGCTCCGGTCGCGGACGTTGCCGAATCGGGGCCTTGGTCCGTCGTGCTCGCCATGCACGATCTCTCCGACCTCTATGAGGCGGAAATTGCCAGACGCGACTTCTTCATCAACGCATCCCACGAACTGCGCACGCCGCTCGCGTCGATTTCCGCAGCGGCCGAGACGCTCGAAGTCGCCCATCGCCCCGAAGATGCACGCCGCTTCCGCAAGATCATCCAGGCCGAGTCGGAGCGCATGAGTCAGTTGGTCGAAGAGATGCTCGCCCTGGCGCGGCTCGAGTCGGGTCTGACCGAGCCGGAGATCGAAGTCGTCGGCATGGAGACCCTGCTGGAAGACGCAGTCGAAATCATCAGACCGCAGGCCGAGCGCGAAGGTCTCTCGCTGCTCTACGCCGGTCTCAACCGCGACGAGCAGACGATGATCGTCGCCGATCCCGAGTTGGTCGAGCGAGCATTGCTCAATCTGTTGCACAACGCCGTCAAATTCACCGATCAGGGCGGATCAATCGAAGTGTTCTCCGAAATGGGCGATGCCTCCGATCCCGCGCCGATGGTCTGGATCCAGGTACGGGATACCGGCATTGGGATCGAGCCGGCCGAACAGTCGCGCATCTTCCAGCGCTTCTACCGGGTCGACCGCGCCCGACAGTCAGGCGGCGGAACCGGACTCGGCCTGGCAGTCGTCCGTCACATCGCCGAGGTTCATGGAGGCGCAGTCTCGCTGCAGAGCGCGCCCGGCCTCGGCTCGACCTTCGGCTTCAGTGTGCCGCTCGCGCAACAGAGCTGAATCCGACCTGTTGGCAATAACCCACCCTTAACGGCCCGTTATCCGCATGGTTAACGCGAACCCGGTCACAGGACTGAAGCTGTGCATCGCGCATGACGCGCAGTGTGGCGAGCGTTCAGGAAGAGCGAGCCACGAGTGGTGTGTCCGGCATAGAGACTCGCCGGTCACAGAGCGAGAGGAGCGTGATCGTCTTGGAAATCGCAAACAACAGGCTGTCAACGCGGTGGCTGCCGCTGTTGATCGTCGCCCTGCTGGCGGGAGCTCTGCTGCTGGTCGCCTGTGGCGGAGATGATGAGCAACAGCAGACAGTGGCCCGACAGGACCAGCAACAGGATCAGCCCGCGCCAACCAGCGCCGCCGACGACCAGCAACAGAACGAGCAGCAGCAAGCGGTCGCCAGCTCAGCGCCGGCTCAGCAGCAGAGCCAAGAGACTCAGGCCGAACTCGGCGACCTTGAAGGCGAAATCGCCGTCGACGGGTCCTCGACCGTCTTCCCGATCACTGAGGCGATGGCCGAGGAGTTTGGCATCCTCACCGAGCGCGGCGTGCGCGTTACGGTCGGCGTCTCTGGTACCGGCGGCGGCTTCAAGCGCTTCTGCGCCGGCGAGACCGACATCTCCGACGCTTCCCGACCAATCAAAGACTCCGAGGTCGAGCTCTGCACCGAGGCCGGCATCGACTTCGTCGAGGTCCCGGTCGCATTTGACGGTCTGACCGTCGTGATCAACCCCGACAACGACTGGGTCGACTTCCTCACAGTTGAGGAACTGAACCACATCTTCCGACCCGACGACTACGCAACCACGTGGGCCGACGTCCGCGACGGCTTCCCCGACCTGGAGATTTCGCTCTACGCCCCTGGTGCGGACAGCGGCACCTTCGACTACTTCACCGAGGCGATCAACGGCGATGGCGGTGTCCACCGCTCCGACAACACGACCTTCTCCGAGGACGACAACGTCCTCGTCCAAGGCGTGGCCTCCGATCGCGGTGGCATCGGTTACTTCGGCTTCAGCTACTACGCCAACAACGCCGACAGCCTCAAAGCGGTTCCGGTCGTCAACGACGCTGGCGTCGCGATCACGCCGTCCAACGAAACCATCAACGACGGCTCCTACAACCCGCTCTCGCGTCCGCTGTTCATCTACGTCTCGGTCGCCTCGCTCGAGCGTGAGGAAGTCGCCGCCTTCGTCGAATACTTCCTCACCGACGGCACCTGGCTGGTCGACACGCCTGAGGTTGGCTACGTCCAGCTGCCCGGGGTGATCTACGCCGCCGCGCTCGAGCGCGTCGAGAACGGCGTCGGCGGTTCGGCGATGGCCGCCGCCGAGGAAGGCGCATCGCTGGCCCAGATCTACGGCGCCGAGTAGTCGCGCAGCAGAAGGGTCCCGACAACGCCCCGCTTGATGGCTTGAGCGGGGCGTTGTCGTTGCTCGATCTATGTCGCAACCGACTGTGATCAAACTGCTCGTTGGACCGCTTACGAAGCGTTAACCGCTCGTAAGATCGCCCTCCATAACTTTGCCTCTAGACCAGCATCCCAGCGACCGCTGAGCCGTTGTGATGTGACGAAGAAGACGCAGCGATGTCCGCACAAACACCACGCATGGACGGTCCCGAGCGCGATACGGTTCGTTCGCTTTTGGCCGAGCTTTGGCGCGACCGGCTGCAACCGTCGCGCCCTGGCAGTGGCCGAGAGACTCCGGCCGGCCGAGTCATGCACGCTGCCTTGTTCCTGACCGCTACCCTCTCCGCCTTCGTCACCATCGGCATCGTTCTGGTCCTGATCTTCGAGACGGTCGAGTTCTTCCGCGAAGTTCCCTTCCTCGACTTCTTTGGCTCGACCAAGTGGTCGGCCCTGTTCGCCGAGAAACAGTTCGGCGTCTGGGCGCTGGTCTGGGGCACCGGGATGATCGCATTGATCGGCCTCGTGGTTGCCATTCCCCTTGGCCTCATGGCCGCCGTGTTCCTCAGCGAGTACGCGCCGCCACGAGTCCGCGCGACCGTGAAGCCCATCCTCGAAATCCTGGCCGGCATCCCGACCGTCGTATTCGGCTACTTCGCCCTGGTCTCAGTCTCGCCAGTGATCCGCGACATCTTTGGTCAGGACGTCGGCATCTACAACGCGCTCTCGGCTGGCATCGTGGTCGGACTGATGATCGTGCCGATCATCGCCTCACTCTCCGAGGACGCCATGCGCGCCGTGCCGCGTTCACTGCGCGAAGGCGCATATGCACTCGGCTCGACGCGCATGGAAGTGTCGCTGCGAGTCGTCCTGCCCGCCGCATTCTCAGGTGTCGTCGCTTCAATCATCCTCGCCGCATCGCGGGCCGTCGGCGAAACCATGGCCGTGACCATCGCCGGCGGCGGCAACCCCCAGTTCGGCGTCAACCCGCTTGAAGCAGTGCAGACCATGACCGCCATGATCGTCCAGCTCTCGCTGGGCGACACGCCGACCACCTCCATCGAGTTCAAGGTCCTGTTCGCCGTCGCCATGACCCTCTTCGTCCTCACTCTGGTGATGAACGTCGTCGCCCAGTGGGTCTCGCGCCGCTTCCGGGAGGAATACGAATGAGCGCTGCTGCTCCGTCAGCTCAACTGACTGCGTTCTCGCCCCGGGTCCGCATTCGCCGTGGTGTCTCGGTCGGCTTCATGGTGGCCGCGCTGTTGGCCATCGCCATTTCCATGATCATGCTCGGCGCGCTGGTGGTCGAGATCGCCATCGACGGCGCCGCCCGGCTCTTCACCGACGGTGGCGAAGTCAGCCGCGAAGCCCGCGATGGCAGCATCGTCACCGATTTGCCGACCCCCCAGGGCATGGGCTGGATGATCTGGGCCGTGCCGGTCGCGATCCTGTTGCCCTTCATTGGCCCCCGCCTGATTAATTCCCTCGTACCTGGCCTGCCGCAGATTGCCGAACGGGCGATCGGTCTGATCGTGGTCGCGCCGGCCGCGATCTTCGTTCACGTCCTCTACGTCCGCTTTGAGTCGGCCTACTTCGTCGAGTATGCAAAAGCCGTGGGCATCGACGGAGCCAGCGGCAACATCCTCCAGCTATTCGGCGAGGCGTCCGGCTTCCAGTTCGTCCGCCTCGTGGTGCTCGGCATCCTCCTGCCGCTCGGGATCCTCGCAGCCGGCTGGTTCTGGTCGCAGCGGTTGCGTAAGCCCTCCCTGCTGATCCCGGCGATCATGATCGTTGCCTGGGTCGTCTACCTCTTCATGGACCCCTGGTTCCTCTCCTCCTTCCCCTCCCGCAAACCCGCGGATGCCGGCATCTTCTCCGCCGTCACCGGCACCCTCTACATGATGGTGATCACCGCCGCCATCGCCTTCCCTCTCGGGGTCGGCGCCGCCATCTACCTCGAGGAATACGCCAGACGCAACTGGTTCTCACGAATGATCCAGGTCAACGTCTCCAACCTCGCCGGCGTACCATCGATCATCTACGGACTGCTCGGACTCCAGGTCTTCGTCCGAGTCCTCGAGTTCGAGCGCTCCGTCCTCGCCGGCGCCTGCACCATGGCTCTCCTCGTCATGCCGATCATCATCGTCTCCGCCCAGGAAGCCCTGAGAACCGTCCCGCCCTCGATCCGAGAAGCCGCCTACGCCGTCGGCGCCACACGCTGGCAGGTCATCCGCTTCCACGTCCTGCCCTACGCCTTCGGAGGCATGCTGACCGGCAACATCCTTGCCATGTCCCGAGCCATTGGCGAAACCGCCCCGCTGATCGCCATCGGAGCCCTGACATTCATCGCCTTCCTCGCCGACTCACCCACCGATGACTTCACCGTCCTCCCCATCCAGGTGTTCAACTGGGTCGCCCGTCCCCAGGCCGGGTTCCACGAGATCGCCGCTTCCGCCATCATCGTCCTGATGGTCATCCTGCTCCTGATGAACGCCGCCGCGATCATCATGCGCCAACGCACCCGCACCGACTGGTAAATTCACAAGGCACCCGACGCCGCCGGCCTTCTGGACAAGGAGCCTCTGATGGCACGCAATTTCTTCACCATGATGAAGTCAACTGCACCCAGCGCCAGCGAACCTTCGTCCGCCCAGCCAAACGTCCAGCCAAACGCCCAGCGAACCGCCGCCCCGCCACAGCCCTCGTCCTCGCCAAACATGAAACAAGACGCCGCCGGCAGCGGGGTCCATCTCGATCCCACCCTGGAAGCTGTCCGACACGACTTCACCGAAGAAGTCGACATGGCGCTCGAAGTGCGCGATGTTTCCGCCTTCTACGGCTCCTTCCAGGCGATCGACAGGATCACACTGCCAGTGCCCAGGAACCGAGTCACTGCCCTGATCGGCCCATCCGGTTGCGGCAAGTCCACCCTGCTGCGCTGCTTCAACCGCATGAACGACCTGATTCCCGGCGCCCGAATCACCGGCCACATCGACTTCGAAGGACGCAACCTGGTCGATCCCAACGTCGACGCCGTCGAGGTCCGCCGGCGCATCGGCATGGTCTTCCAGAAACCAAACCCGTTCCCCAAGTCGATCTACGAGAACGTCGCCTTCGGCGCCCGGATCAACGGTTACTCCGGAGACATGGATCGCCTCGTCGAGGACTCGCTGCGTCGCGCCGCGCTCTGGGATGAGGTCAAGGACGAGCTGGACAAATCTGGTCTGGCCCTCTCCGGCGGTCAGCAGCAGCGACTCTGTATCGCCCGAGCCATCGCTGTACAGCCTGAGATCATCCTGATGGACGAGCCCGCCTCCGCCCTCGACCCTGTCGCCACGCTCAAAATCGAGGACTTGATGCGCGAACTGGCCGAGGAGTACACAATCGTCGTCGTCACCCACAACATGCAACAGGCCGGCCGCGTATCGGACTACACCGCGTTTCTGCTGGCCGGCGAAGAGCGCGTGGGACGCCTGGTTGAGTTTGGACCGACGCAAGATATCTTCACGAATCCGCTCGATCAGCGGACCGAAGATTACATTACCGGCAGATATGGCTAACGTGCTATCCAGGGCAATGTTGCAAGCGGCCCGAAATGTGGGGGGTATATGTCAACCGTCCGGGTGACGTACTCCGCTGATCGCGCCGAGGTATTGGATCGCCTGCGCCTGCAGCATGCCCGAGCCGACCGCTCCATTGTTGACGCGATGCAAGCATTGTTGCGTCGCGATCTGGTACTCGCACGACAGGTCTGCGAAGCCGATCATGATGCCAAAACGGTTCGCTACGCAATCGAAGAGGCAGTCACCAGCATCATCGCGTTACAGCAACCGGTCGCCGGTGATCTGCGCGAGTTGATGTCGATCGTCGCAATCACACTCAACCTTGAGCGGATCGCCGGTCACGCCGAGGGCATCGCCCGCAACGCCATCTTCCTCGAAGACAATCCTGTCGCCGCAACCGAGCCCGACCTCTGGCGAATGGCTGACGTGGTCCGCGAGATGTTGCAGTCGGCCACGCGTTCATTCCTTGATCGAGACCAGGACCTCGCCCGCCTGACAGTCGAGCGAGACGACGAAGTCGACGACATTTACGGCGACATCCATGAGCGCCTGATCGCACGCATCGCCGACGCGGAAGGCGACGCCGACGAGTCCGACGCCATCACCCACGTCCTCTGGTGTTCGCACAACCTCGAGCGGATCGGCGACCGCGCGCTCAACATCTGCGAGCGCACCATCTTCCAGGTCACCGGAAGATTCGAGCGAGTCCACGGCCCCGACGACGACCCAGACGCCTGACATCACGAGCCGCGCGGGCGTCCTAGCCTTCGGGCATGGAAGCTCTGGTCATTGCCCTGATTCGCGTCGCCGGTTCGTTGCCGGTCCTGCGCTGGGCCTTTGTCGGCGGCTTGATCGCTGTATTCGTTGACCTCTCCGACCTCTTTCTCCGACAGGCCATCGATCTCGGCGGGCTCTCCAACTATCAGGAGTGGGACAAGTGGGTCGATCAGGTCTACATCTGGCTGTTTCTGGTGGTCGCGTTGCGATGGTCGGGGTGGGAGCGACGGGTCGCGCTGGGATTGTTCGGATGGCGGTTGATCGGGTTCGTCGCCTTCACCGCCGGAGCTGGACGCGAGATCCTGATCTACTTCCCGCACGTGTTCGAGTTCTGGTTCCTCTTCGTCGCCGCGAGACCACACTGGCCCGCAAAGCTACGCCCCGGCTGGGCCCAGGCCGCCGACGGCACGCCTGCCCCACTGACCCGACCCGAAGCCATCCGCTGGTTACTCTTCCTCGCCGCCCTCAAGATTTTCCACGAGTACACGCTGCACACCGGCCAGTGGTTCGACAAGTGCGCACCAATCGAGTTCCTCGAAAACATCGGAAAGTGCATCGGCCCCATCTAACCGACCTCGACTCCTAACCCCCGCCCACCGTCATTCCTGCGCCCCTCCGTCATTCCTGCGCCCCTCCGTCATTCCTGCGCAGGCAGGAATCACGAACCACTTAAGCCAATCAACGACAACAAGAGCCTGACGACCCCCAGCCGTCGCCCCGCGATCCCCTCTCCCCCTCGCGCGGGAGAGATGCCACAGCCTGCCCCAGTCCCGGCCCCCGAGCCGGGACCAGACTCCGTCCCCACCCCAGATCTGATCTAGGGGTATCCTGCTCTTGTTGTGCGTGTGATACCAGCAGATTCCCGGGGTGAGCGATGACGACCAATGCGGCGCTGCCGCCGATTCGTCCTGATGAGATGGCGTCCGAGCAGCATGTCATCTGCCGTGACCTGTTCAAGATCTACAAAATTGCCGACCTCGAAGTCGTCGCGCTGCGCGGACTCGACCTGACCGTCGGACGAGGTGAAGTCCTGGCAATCGTCGGCGCGTCCGGTTCTGGCAAGTCGACGTTGCTCAACGTGCTCGCAGGGCTAGACGTGCCCTCGGCCGGACAAGCCTACGTGAACAAGTCCGATCTCCTCGCGCTGACCGAGCAGGAGCTCGTCGACTACCGACGCGAGCAAGTCGGATTCGTCTGGCAGCAGACCGGCCGCAATCTGATCCCATACCTCAACGCCCAGCAGAACATCGAAGTGCCGATGATCCTCGCCGGACGATCACGAAAGCACGCCCGCGAGCGTTCGACGCAACTGCTCGAGGCGGTCCGACTCACAGACAAGCGCAAGCAGCGTCCCGACCAGCTCTCCGGCGGCGAACAGCAGCGTGTATCCATCGGCGTCGCACTGGCCAACGATCCTCCGTTGCTACTGGCCGACGAGCCGACCGGTGAGCTCGACACACACACCTCAGAGGAGATCTTCCAACTCTTCCGCAATCTGACCAATCAGTTCGGACTGACCATCATCGTCGTCACCCACGACCCCGCGATCGCCGCGCGTGTCGACCGCGTGGTCGCGATTCGCGACGGCACGATCGCCACGGAAACAGTCCGACGAGTTGAGAATCCCGGTACCGAGATCGCGGAAGTCGTCCACGAGGAATACGCCGTGGTCGACGGTGCAGGCCGACTACAGATCCCCAAACAGCTATTGGAACAGGTCGCGCTGGGCCGACGCGCATACGTAGATTCCCGCGACGGCCGGATCGTGATTACTCCAGCGCACGAGGCCGACGCCGGCGACGATGAGGCTGAACGACAATGACAACTCCACTCGCAACCAACGGAATGTCGGCAAGCGGGCAGCAGGATCTGGTCGTCGACGTCCAGGGCGTCTCGCGAAAGTTCGTGGTCGGCGGCGAGGACATCTGGGCCGTCCGCGATGTCTCGCTGCAGGTCAGCCGCGGAGAGTTTGTCGCTCTGATCGGTCGTTCCGGATCAGGCAAAACCACGCTGCTCAATCTGATCGCGGGACTTGATTCGCCGACGACCGGTCACGTCACGATCGACGGCGAGAACATCACCGAGTACTCGGAGCGCCAGCTCACTCAAATGCGACGCCACCGCGTCGGCTTCGTCTTCCAGTCCTTTGGGTTGCTGCCGCTGCTGTCGGCGTACGAGAACGTCGAGCTATCCCTGCGCATCGCCGGCGCGGGCATCCGCGAGCGTCGACGCCGCGCAGAAGAGTTGCTTGAGGCCGTCGGACTCGCCGGCCGAGCCCGACACCGACCGTATGAACTCTCTGGCGGCGAGCAACAGCGCGTCGCCATCGCCCGCGCGCTCGCCAACTCGCCTGCACTGATCCTCGCCGACGAGCCAACCGGCGAGCTCGACTCGACCACAGCGGTATCCATCTTCCGGCTGTTGCACGATCTCGTGGTCGAGCAGGGCGTCACGATCGTCACCACGACGCATGACCGCACCGTAATGGAGCTGGTCCCGCGCGTCGAAGAGATGAATGATGGACGCCTGCTAGAGCCGGAGGAGCAAGAACTCTTCCGCTACACCGTCCGCGAAGAGCGCTCCCGCTTCGCAGCCGAGCTGCCCTCCGATGTGCAGGAAGAGGTCTCGGCCGTCAGCAGTCATGGAGCGGACTTCGCCCCAACCGTCGAGGAGCGCGTCGCCGCCGAAATCGCGGCTCATCCCGAACTGACGGAGGACCAGGCGCGTCACGTGTTCGGCGCAGATCGACCAGCGGCAGAAGCAGAGCCGGAACTCGTTCCAGCGGCAGCCCCCGAGGCGTCCGAATCGAGCGACGAATCCTGGCAGCCGCAGATCCCCGAGCCAGAGCCGCCCAGCGAAGAAGAAGCCACCTTCGCCCCACCCGCCGGAGTCGAACGTCCCACCTGGGCCCGCCCCCGCGACGAATAGCGCCCATCTCTACATTCTGAAGGGGTAGTAGCTCCGTCATACCCGCGCTCGTCGCGGAGCCTGCCCCCGGCTTGAACGGGGGTATCTCGCTGATTTGAGCACAGACGTGAGGGTGTCTCAAGCGTCAGCATTCCCAGTCCCCGCTTCACGCGGGGACCTGCTCCTTCCCCGGTAAGTTACCCACCACCAGATAGCCCGCACCCCCCGAGAAGGTCCCCGCGTGAAATTATTCGTCATACCCGCGCTTGCCGCGGGTATCTCGCTGAGGCCAGCACCAGAGTCGACGCTGGTAACACGTCCGTTGTTGCACATCGGCGTTACCAAACGGATCGAGATTCCCGCGCTGCGCGCAGGAATGATGGAGTTGGTGGATTACGCAAAGGTCTCCGTGAAGCGGGGACTGAGATTCATCCAACGTTGACTTGTGAGACACCCTCACGTTGGTACCCGATGCAGCGGAACACTTGCTTTGCTAAGGGTCTGGCAAACTACCAAGTGAGCACTCTGGAACCCTGAGTTATGCGCAAACCCTACGGCTCAGTCTCAATCTTCGTCAACACGAACCGGCGCGGCTGCTGATCCCAGCGCACCAACCGATGCGGCGGGTCAATCTCGTACCAGGCACGCGAGATTTCCACGCCTGGTGTCGCGACGACTTGCCAGACCACGACATCGCCTTCGGGTCCACGCAGCGTGTCCTGACCGCGGACGGCCACTTGGACCAACTGACTGCGACGCTGCACCACGTTGACCGACAGGTACGTGAGCTCAAGGTCTTGCTCGAAGGCCAGCGTCCGCCAGAGCCAGGCTGACGAGTCGTTGTCAAATGCAAACATGCCCGCCTCGACCGTTTCCTCGGACACTTCGCCGTCGTCATCGAGGGTGACATCGGCAGAAATCTCTCCGTCGGCGCTGGCGTGATACGTGGCCTGGGCAGTCAGTGATTCCTCCGACGATTCAGCCTGTCGCTCATAGCGAACAGGCTGCAAGTTCTCGGCATCAACCCAGACCTTCACCTCATCGGTGACGACGCCCTCTTCCGTGTTCAGGGTGAACATCAGTGACAACTGGTACACGTCATCTTGAAGCACCGTCTCGAGCACGAGCGTGCCAAGCAAGGTGTCGGTCTGGTCAAACATGTCGTAGTGGAGTCGCTCAAAGTCTGGCCACGGAATCTGCGAGACCGGGTCCTGAGGCTCGTCAAAGCTGCTTTCCGAACTGCAGGCAGCAAACGCGACAACCAACGTGGTCGTCAACAGCAAGCTGATCAAACCCGACCATGGGGAACGCCTCACGAGCCGCGACCGCCGTGCGGGCCGATCTCGGCCTCCGCCATCCGACGCAGCGCCTCGGCGCAGTCTTCGCTTGAGACGTCTGCGTGCGTGACCAGACGAATCTTGGTCCGGTCCGGCGTCGTCACGAGCACGCCCAGTTTCTTCAGCTGAGCCTGCAGCTTCGGCGAGGGCGCAGCGTCGGTTGACGTGTCGAGCTGAACGATGACGATGTTCGTCTCAACGCTCTCAGGATTGATGTCGAAGCCGAGTTCCGCCAGTCCTCGCGAGAGCTGTCGTGCGTGGGCATGATCGTCGTGCAGACGGTCGACCATCTGATCGAGTGCGACCAATCCGGCGGCCGCCAGAATCCCGGCTTGCCGCATCCCGCCCCCAACCAGCTTGCGAGTGCGCCGCGCCTCAGCGATGAACGCTTCGTCGCCGCAGATCAGCGAACCCACCGGAGCACCTAGACCTTTGGACAGGCAGAACGTCACGCTGTCGGCGGGTCCGGCCAGCTCGGCGACGCTGTGTCCCGACGCCACGGCAGCATTGAAGATGCGCGCACCGTCCATGTGGACGCGCAACCCAAGGTCCCGCGCGGTGCCGGCGATTGCCTCGGTCCGCTCCAGCGAGACCACGGTCCCGCCGCAGAAATTGTGTGTGTTCTCCAACGCAAGCAGCGTCGTTCGCGGTTGGTGCATGTCGTCCGGACGCACCGCGCCCGGGATCAGTTCAGGATCAAACCCGCCGTCGGCCTGATTCGGAAGTGTCGTGGCCAGCACGCCGCCCAACCTGGAGACGCCGCCGGCCTCCGAGCGCACGATGTGCGCCCGATCGCCGACCAGTAACTCATCGCCGGAGCGGGTCTGCGAGAGCAGCGAGACGAGATTCGCCATCGTGCCGCTGGAAACGTAGAGCGCCGCCTCCTTACCTGTCCGATCGGCCGCCGTCGCCTCCAGCTTCGAAATCGTCGGGTCTTCGCCGAAGACGTCGTCGCCGACCTCCGCCTCAAACATGGCCTGGCGCATCGCCGGCGTTGGCTTGGTCACCGTGTCGGAGCGCAGGTCAATCAGGGACAGCTCGGATTGGTGGTCGCTCACTCAGCAGGTCCTTGCGATCGTTCCCAGATAGTGCGGAAGCCCTCGCCGCCGGTGATCGCGGCGATCGTGACGGCTCGCTCACCATCATGGAGTTGTTGTTGGATGCGTGTGACGTGGTCGGGATCGGCGCCCAAGCTGATCAGCCGCGCCTCGATCTTCTCCCAGATGCCCGACTCATCGAACGCCGCGATCGCCCGAGGCCAGGGAAACGACATAATCCGTTCCGGCAACGGCAATCGAGGGCGTAGCGATTTCAAGTGGCGAAAGCGTTCCTCGGCGGAACTGACGCGGTCAACAAGCTGAATGATCGGCGTGTCAGGCGGATTGGCACGGAAGTCGACCAGCAGTCGAGGTTCAAGCACATCAAAGCGCACGATCAGCACCGCCGCGCGGTCAATCACGCGCAGGATTTCATCGAGGTCAACGCCGTAGTCGTCGGTCATCTATTGTTCCAGTCCCCGCGTTATTCGGGAACCAGTCCCTTTCCATCGTTCTTCCAGTTCCCGCTTCACGCGGGAACCCGTTCCTGGCAAGCCCATGTGCGCGCTGCCCGCAAGCAGTTGTAGACCAGGCAGGTCCCCGCATACAGCGGGGACTGAACATCACTGGTCGATCGTGCCTTCCGCTGACCCTGAGTCTATGGACGCGATGGGAGAGCGTCCAATGCCTGCGAGATTGGGCGCTGCAGGCAGCGTCCCGATGCCCAGCAGCGCCTCACGCGCGGCGTCGTAGCGTTGCTTGGCTCGGGCCTCGCGATTGAGCAGCCCCTTAAGCTTGGGCGGCTCTAGCGGCTCGCCCTCCAGGAAGATGTCGTGCAGACGCCCAAGCTGTTTCTGCCAGGCCTCCCAGGCGTCTCGGTATTCCGCCTGTCGTTCAGGATCGACTCGGACCATGTGGTGTCCTTCGTTCAGACTCGACCGAACTCAGTCAGACGAGATTGCGATAGATGTTGATGATGGCAGAGTCGAACACCATCGCCTCGCGGACGGCGCGGCGCAGTTGCGCGAAATGCTGATCCTGCGCAGCCAGCTCCTCGAACTGTTCGAGTTCCTTGAGATCCTCGAACTCGGCGACGATCTCAACGGTCGACGCGGCACCCGTGATCGCGTCCCAGACCGAGAATTGCGCCTCAATCCCGCGCGCCGCCTGGTAATCAAGCGCCGCCTCGACGGCTCGTAGGAATTCGCCATGCTTGCCCGGCGCCACGCGGCCGGTCAGGACTCGTCGGAACATCGGCATCGGATCGTCCCTTCAGCTATTCGACCATTCAACTTGTTCATCACTCTGTCGCTCCAACCGCCGGGCTGCTGCCGGGCCTAAGTCTCGGAGCGAGGTTCGGCACGAGGTTCGGCATGAGGTTCGGCAAGGGTCTGCTGTCGCAAGATCGCGTCCACCCGCGCCAGGTCATCCGCTGTATTCACGTTAGTAAACGACTCCAGTGCTGGATCGTGACTACGCAGTTCATCGGGCTGCAGCAATCGGTGCTCGGTCAACGGGAGCAGCGCACGAATACGGCCGTCCCCATTGTCCAGCAGCGCGGTCGCATGAGGCACAATCGACGGTCTGTACGCAGCCAGCAGCGGCTGCGCGACCCCATCGAGATACGGCATCGCAATCTCCACGTCGGCGCACGCCTCGGCCACGGCACGCAGCAGTGCTGGCTGCAGGAACGGCATGTCACAGGCGACCGCCACAGCGAGGTCATGCTGGATCGTCGGCAGCGCCGCCTCGAGGCCGGCTAGCGGACCTCGGTCGTGGCGATGGTCGATGGCTTCACGCCAGGCAACGCCGGACAACGCCGGGAACTGTTGGTGCGGTCGCCGCGCGAGCACGATGTCGTCCGACACTTCGGCCGCGGCCAGCGCGCTCCAGTGCAGCAGCGGCCGACCGCCAGCCTCGGTCGTGGCCTTGTCCTGGCCCAGCCGACGGCCAAAGCCACCAGCGAGGATCACGACAGAAAACACGTCACTCATAGCTTGAGTTTAGGCTGCGGGCTGGAGGCGTCACGTGGATCAAGCGTCAAACCTGCCATTGCATGAAGCATTGGGCATTACGCGCCCCGCCGTCTTCGCCACGGTCGGAGGTGGCGGCAAGACAACCGTCCTCTTCGCGCTCGCCGCCGAATGGGAAGCCGCCGGCGGTCACGAGAGCGGCCCCGATGACGGAGTCGGCCTGACCAGCCTGACCGTCCTGGCCACGACGACCAAGATGACCATCCCCCGCGAGGGCCGATCCCTGCCGCTCGCGATCGGCACAGACGACGCCTTCCGAGCCGGGGCGCTCGACAACATCCGCCGCCGAGGCCTCGCCTCAGCCGTCGTCGGAACCGGTCGAGGAGACCGCGAGCGAGTCCTCGGAGTCGACCCAACCTGGCCCAGACAAGCCATCAACGCCGGCCTCGCCAGCCTCGTCGCCATCGAAGCCGACGGCTCAAAAGGCCGCCCCTTCAAAGCCCCCGCCCGCCACGAACCCGTGATCCCCGACGAGGTAGACATCGTCGCCGCCGTCATCGGAGCGGGAGTCCTCGGTCGGCCGCTAGACGAAACATCAGTCCATCGCCCAGAAATTGCGGCCCAGGTAGCCGGAGCCAACATCGGAGACGAGATCACACCCGAGCTAGCCGCAAGAGTCCTGATGTCCCCTGATGGAGGTCGAAAGGCTGTGCCGGATTCGGCGAAGTTCGTAGTGTTGGTGTCAAGCGCAGGCAGAAACCTGGAGGGGTCAAGGGCGCTGGCGTCGGAGTGCAGCGGGAGAGTGGTGTTGTGGGACGTGGGGTCGGGCGTGTTGGAGGTTGGCTAGTTCGGATTCCCCGCTCCCCATCGGCTGACCTGTGGTGCGTTCGTCCGCAGTTCACCACCCCATGTGAACAGCCCGAGCGCCTCTCCAATGATCGTCAACTCGCGCTCGATCTGATGTTGCAAGCCGATGTCAGCTTCGTAATCGTCAAAGTTCTTGTCATTGGTCGACTGTTGGATGAGACGTGCTGTCTCGATGATGTCGTACAGATATCCCTTTGCTCTAGGCGACATAGATTGGCGTTCTTGATCGTTCGACCGTGTCGCGAAAGTAAGGGTTCCTGAAATCGGTCTCGATCACCAGATCGACGGGTCGGTCGAAGAGGCTTGTGAGGTCGGTGTAGAGGCGGTGGTAGACGCCGATGTAGGTGGCGTTGGCTTCGGGTAGGAACGTGACGAGGAAGTCGAGGTCGCTGGATTCGAGGTCGAAGTCTCCCGTGGCGGCGGAGCCGAAGAGGTCGAGACGCTGCACCTGGTGCGTTCGGCAGAGCTCGGCGATCTCTCTGGTGCGTTCTGTTACCAGGGGAATCATGCCCACGCTCTCGCTTCCCGGTGCGTGTGATGCCGACTCCAGATTAGCGAACAGGAACACTGGTGGCCCGCGTCGAGTGCAGGGAACAGGTCCCCGCTCGGAGGTGGGGACGGGAGGGCTGGGTGTGGGCGGCATGACAGCCATGATGTGGGTTGTCCACAGACGATCGTGAGCCGATTGATAAACGAACGAGTGTTCTGTAATCTGGCGTCCGATGTCTCGGAGGCTGTGAGCACATATGCGCGATGTTGTGTCGATTGCCTGCCTGCTGATTCCCCACTTCCGGGCCCGCGTGGAGCTGGTTCGGCGGGCGGATTTGGGGCGCCTGGCCGGGGTGATTGTCGACCGCTCCGGCTCCCGGCCGGTGGTGATTGACTGTCTGCCGGCGGCCTCGGAGGTTGAGCTGGGCATGACGCTGGAGCAGGCGCTCTCGCTGCAGCCCGACGCCGTCGTCCTCGAGGCTGACGAGCCTCACTATGCTCGCGAGTTTGAGCGGCTGCTGCACGCGCTGGAGGATGTCAGCGACCGCGTCGAGGGATCACAGCGGGATGGCGAGTTGGGCGTCGCCTACGTCGGATTGGACGGGCTGGAGGCGATGTACGGCGGCGAGCAGCCCTTGCTCGACACGCTGCTCGCCGCCGTGCCTGATCACTTCCAGCCGCGCATCGGGATTGGACCGAACAAGTTCAGCGCCTTCGTCGCCGCCCGCACCCGGCGCTCGGCGGGCCTGAGCCGGATCGGGCGCGGTCCGTCCGACACCGCAGCATTCCTCGCGCCACACTCGATCAACCTGCTGCCCGCATCGCTCGTCTCGCCCGGCCTGCTCGATGACCTGCACCGGCTCGGCCTGCAGCGCATGGGCGATCTCGCGGCGCAGGAGCCGGACGCGCTGCTCGACCGCTTCGGGCACGAGGGCCGCCGCGCCTGGGATCTGGCCTCGGGCATCGACGAGCGCCCGCTGCGCCCGCGGACGTTCGAGGAGTCGATCACCGAGAGACTCACACTGCCGGCCGCCTCGGCCTCGCTGGAACTGCTGTGCGTCGCGGTCGACACGCTGCTCACCCGCGTCTTTGCCCAGCCGCAGATGCAGGGTCGCTACGCCGGCTCGGCGACGCTGAGCTGTGCGTTAGAAGATGGCCTGACCTGGGAGAAGGCGTTCCACTTCAAAACCAACGTGGGCGCCTGGAAACGGGCGGCGGAGATCATCAAGGGTCGCCTGGAGACCGAGCATCCGCAGGCGCCGGTCGAGTCAATGACCGTCACGCTGGGCAACCTCAGCGGCGCCTCGGGCGTGCAACTCTCGCTCTTCCCCGACATCCGTGCCGACCGCGAGCGACGCCTGTTGGAGACGGAGCGTCAGCTCCAGGCCCGCCTCAAGGGCAAGCACACACTGCACCGCCTGGTCGACGTCGCCCCCTGGCATCCCGCGCCCGAGATGAGAACCGTGCAGGTCTCGATCGACCCCGCCGCCACCGACAGCATGCGCCCACTCACCGTGCCCACCGCCATCGCCGTCGAGGAGGGCCCCAACCAGGAACCAGTCGCCATCCAGCTAGACCAGAGCTGGCATCGAGTCGAGCAAATCGAGGATCGCTGGAGCTTCGACCTCTGGTGGCGCCCAACGCCCATGCATCGAAGCTACTACCGAGTCAGTCAGGAGGACGGTCGTCAGTTGACCTTGTATCGGGATGGAGGAGACCAGTGTTGGTATCGGCAAACGGCGTGATGCCCCGGATCCAGTCCCCGCGCAACGCGGGGGCCCGCTCGGTTCGGCCAATGCCCTTCCCAGTCCCCGCTTTACGCGGGGACCCGCTCCCTCCGGCGTCGGAGGTACGAAGCCCATCCGAAGGCCGCACTGCCCGAGCAGGTCCCCGCGTAAAGCGGGGACTGGGAACAAAGAAAGGACAGGTGATGGTTCGCGAAGCGTACGTGTACATGCTTGCCGGCAATAGGCCGGAAAGCGGCAGGATTCCGTTGTACATCGGCTCTACGACCGACTTGATTCGACGTGTCTGGGAGCACAAGCAAGGGGTTGGAAGCGCGCACACCGCTCGATATCGGATCGGCCGATTGGTCTGGTACGAACTCCACGAGTCGATTGAGTCCGCAAAGGTCCGGGAACATCGCATGAAGCATTGGCTTCGGGAACAGAAAGAGGAAGTGATCGAGGAGTTAAATCCTGAGTGGCGGGACTTGTATGAAGAGCTGGCGTAATGCGTTGCGAATTTCCACACCCCCAGTCCCCGCTTTACGCGGGGACCCGCTCGGCTCGGCCAATGCGACGCCAATGTCCTTCCCAGTCCCCGCTTTACGCGGGGACCCGCTCGGTTCGGCGTCGGAGGTACGAAGCCCATCCGAAGGCCGCACTGCCCGAGCAGGTCCCCGCGTAAAGCGGGGACTGGGGACGAGAAGCGGGGACTGGGAACGAAGCTGATGTAGCAATGACTTGACCAGCATGACCTACACCGAACTACACACCAAGAGTTTTCACTCCTTCGGCCTCGGCGCCTCGCATGGGCATGAGCTGTTGGCCCAGGCTCGCTCGTTTGGCATGTCCTCGCTCGCCCTCACCGACACCAACCTTTGTGGCGCTCTGGAGTTTGCCCGGTTGGCGAACAGCCTCGAGATTCAGCCGATTACCGGTGGTGAAATCACCCTGCAGGACGAGTCCCGTGTGACGCTGCTGGCCAGGTCTCGCGAGGGCTATGCCAACCTGTCGCGGCTGTTCACGCTGGCGAACGAGGTCAACCGGCGCGAGCCTCGGCTGGATCCTGCGCATCTGTCTGAGCATGCCGAGGGACTGGTGTTGCTCGGCGCTGGACGCCACGGCGCGCTCTCGCGGCTGGTGCTGGCCGGCGAGCATGTGCAGGCTCGCGATCTGCTGAGTCGGTATCGCGACTGGTACGGCGCGGATTCGGTCTATGTCGAGCTGCAGCAGAACTTCCTGCGCGGCGACACCGAGCGCAACCGCGAACTCGTCGGGCTGGCCCGCGAGGTCGGTACGCCGCTGCTGGCGTCGAACGACGTGCTCTATCACTCGCCCGAGCGCTACCGGCTGCAACACGCGTTGGTCGCGGCGAAGCACAACACCACCATCGACCAGGCGCTGAAGCACATCCAACCCAATCATCATCTCCACCTCAAGCCGCCGGCGGAAATGTCGCGGCTCTTCGTCGAGTTGCCCGAGGCCATCTGCAACACGCGATTAGTCGCCGAGCAATGCCAGTTCAACCTCAGCACCGACCTCGGCTACACGCTGCCCGATCCGATCGTGCCCGACGGCTACACGCCCGAGAGCTTCCTCAAGCGGCTCTGCTACGAGGCCGCCGCGCGGCGCTACGGGTCGGTATCGATGGCGGTTGAGGATCGCTTGGAGGAGGAGTTCCGGCTGATTGGCCGGCATCACCTGGCCGGGTTCCTGCTGCTCTACCGAGAAATCGTGCGACTGGCCCAGCGAATCATGGAGGAGCGTGGCCTGTCCGAGCCCGAGACGCCGTTGGAGAAGCGTCCGCCGGGACGCGGGCGTGGCTCCTCGGTGGCGCTGCTGGTTGGCTACCTGATCGGCATCAGCCACGTCGATCCGCTCAAGTGGGATCTGACGCTCGAGCGCTTCCTGCCCGACGACATGACCTCGTTGCCCGACATCGACCTCGACTTCCCGCGCGGTCTGCGCGACGAGTTGATCGAGCGTGTACACGAATACTTCGGCCGCGACTTCGCTGTCCTGACCGGGGCAATCTCGACCTACTCGGTCAAGGGCGTCATCCAGGACCTGGGCAAGGCGCTGGGCCTGCCGCAGGACGATCTCCGGTTGCTCTCGAAGCAGATCCACTCGCACGACGGCGCGCGTCTGCGCGATGAGATGGAGCAACTGCCCGCTTTCCGCGACAAGGTCGACGCGCACGGCTGGCGCGACCTGATCGCGCTCGCGCCGCAGTTGATGAACGCGCCGCGCGGGCTCGGTCAGCACGTGGGCGGCATGATCCTCAGCGACTCGCCGATTCCCGAGATGGTCCCGGTGCGGGCCGGCGCGATGGAGGGTCGCTTCATCATGGACTGGAACAAAGACAGCGTCGCCGATGCCAACTTCGCCAAGATCGACCTGCTCTCGCTGCCCGTGCTCGACCAGCTCGAGGAAGCGCTCGACCTGATCGAGCAGCGCGAGGGCGAGCGCCCCGACCTGAGCCAGATCAGCCCCGAGGACGACGGCGTCTACGACATGATCAACGCAGGCCAGTCCAAGGGCGTCTTCCTGCTCCAGTCACCGGCACAGCTCAAGATGGGTCAGCGACTCAGGTCGCGTCGGCTGCTCGACCTCGCCTACCAGGTCGCCCTCATCCGGCCCGGCGTGGGCACGCAAGGCAGCGCGGTCAGCCAGTTCGTCGACCGCTACCGGCACGGCGTCGAGTGGGAATACGACCACCCACTCGAGGAGCGCGCGCTGGAGCGCGGCTACGGCGTGATCGTCTGGCAGGAGCAGGTCGTGCAGTTGATCATGGATGTCGCCAGCATGACCGCGGCCGAGGCCGATGAGGTCCGGCGCGCGTTCGCGCGGGCGAACAGCGAGCATCTGATCGCCATGCACCGCGAGCGCTTCTTCGAGGGTGCTGGCGCGAACGGCGTGCCCCCTGACATCGCCGAGAAGATCTTCAACAAGATCAACGGCCACTACATGTTCCCCGAGTCGCACTCGCACGCCTTCGCGATCACCGCCTACCAGGCGGCCTGGCTAAAGCGCTATCACCCGCTGGAGTTCTTCGTCACGCTGATCAACAACCAGCCGATGGGCTTCTATCCCGTCGAGACATTGAAGGAGGACGCCCGCAAGTTCGGCGTGCACTTCCTCAACCCCTGCGTCAACCACAGCGAGGTCCGAGCCAGGCCCACCTCCCCACGCTCCCCCCTGCAGGGGGATGCGCCCAGTCGTTCCGCCTCGGGGGACCCCCTCAGTCACTCCGCGACAGCTCCCTCTGCAAGGGGGAGCGGAGGTCTCTCTCAGCAACAGGTCTCCGTCGCTGGTGAGGTCCGCCTCGGTCTGGGAATGATCAAAGACATCGGCCCCGAGTCGGCGCGGCTGATTGTCGAGGAACGCCAGCGACATGGTCCCTACGCCGACGCCGGCGAGTTGGTCCGCCGCACCGGACTCAAGCCGCAGTCGGTTCGGTCACTGGTCGAGGCGGGCGCATTCGACGGCGTCACGCCGAATCGTCGCGAGGCGCTCTGGGAGGCGGGGCTCTCGATCCGTCCGACACGCGCCGGGTTGCGCGCCTTCCCCGTCGCGGGCGCGAATCCGCCGCCGCGCTTCGACGACTTCAGCGACTACGAGAAGATGGTCGGCGAGTACCACGCGCTGGGTATCTATCCCCGTGGCCACGTGATGGAGTTCATCCGGCCCACGCTCGACGCCGGTGTGATGACGACCGCCGAGGTCTACGACGCCAACGACGGCCAGCGAATCCGCGTCGCCGGCTGGCCAATCGCGCGTCAGCATCCGCGTGGACAGGACGGCACCGTCTTCGTCACGATCGAGGACGAGACCGGCGACATACAGACCATCGTCTGGCCCAAGGTGTTCGCCAAGTGTCGGCGGGCGCTGTCGAATCAACTCATCATGCTGCAAGGTCGTATCGACCGCTGGGATGGAACCACAAACATCGTCGCCGAGCGGATCGAGGCCATCGGAGCCGACCTGCGCATGCCCACCGCCCACGACTGGCACTAGCCTTGAGCTGGCCACTGGCCGCTTGAACAGGCCACTTCAGCTGGCCAATGGTGAGAATGGAGCCCGCAATGCCCAAGACACTTGATGTGACCGGCGGCAAGTTGATCTATGACGAGTTCGGCGACGGCCCGGACACGATCGTCTTCGTCCACGGCGCAGGTGGAAACCACCTCAGTTGGTGGAACCAGATTCCACACTTCAGCCAGCGATTCCGCTGTGTCACCTACGAAGTGCGCGGTTGGGGACAGAGCCAGGACCTATCCGGCGAGGGTCGGACGGTGTTTGCCCGTGACCTTGGCGAGCTAATGGATCAACTGGAGATCGCTGAGGCGGCGCTGGTTGGCCAGTCGATGGGCGGGTTCTCGATTCTGCCCTACGCAGCACGCAATCCCGACCGAGTCAAGGCGCTGATGATGGCCGACACGATGCTCGGCATCGGCGATCAGGGACTGCTCGACGACATGCGCACCGCGACCGCCGCCGCCGCCGAGAACGCCCGACTCGGCGGGATGACGCGCATGGTCGGACCTGCCTATCTGGAGCGCTCGCCGGAGGGCGTCTTCCTCTACAACCAGGTCCGAGCGCTGAATCCACCGCTGGATCTGGATCGTCCCCTGTCGTTCGGTGTCGAGGATGGTGCGATTGCGGTCGAAGCACTGTCCGCGTTGACGATGCCTGTCCTCTTCCTGGCCGGCGCCGAGGACGCGATCATCCCCGCGCCCGTGATCGAGAAGGCCGCCGCGCTCGTGCCCGGCGCGCGCTACGTCGAGATTGCTGAGGGCGGCCACTCCGTCTACTGGGAACTTCCCGACCAATTCAACGCTGCCCTGGAAGCGTTGCTGGCGGAGGCCTACGCCTAGCCCTCGAGCCAGATGACTGAAGATCCGCGCATCGACTCGCGGGAAGCGCTGATCGCGGCGATGAGTTCGTCATTCCCGCGCTCCGTCGGAGGCCTTTGCATAATCGTGTTCCCAATCCTTCTGAGCTCTTGTAGGGGCGACCCTTGTGGTCGCCCGCGTTGGCGATTGCATTACTGACCAGATAGGAGCGGCAGAGCGGGCGACCACAAGGGTCGCCCCTACAACCTGACCAATAGCGCACCGACCGATTTACGCGCAGGTCTCCTGCCAGCGCGGGTATGACGACTTGAAGAGCATCGGGGACTGAATCTTCGACGTCAGCCGCTGACGGCTTCGAGGATCCCGGTCGCTGCTCGACGACGCTGCGCTTCGGCCACGTCGTGACTGAGGATGACGAGGTCGTGCTTCACACCCTCGCGATCCTTCACGTGTTCGCGCAGCACCGCCTCGGGCTTGAACCCGAGCGTACGGAACACCGAGATCGCCTGCTGCTGATCGATCGTCATCTGCGCGATGATCTTCTCGACCTTCATCTCAAGCGCGATCCGAAACGCCTCTTCGGTCAACAAGCGTCCGGCGCCCTGCTCCCGCACTGAGGGGCCGACGAGCACACGGAGTTCGGCCACATGCGGAGACCAGGGCAGATCGTTGCGATCGACCGTGGCGTAGCCGGCGATCTCTCCACCCTCATCAATCAGCAGCAGAGAGGTGGTCAGGCCGGCTTCGATGCGCTCGACCCAAACCTCGACCTGCTCCGGCTGCGTGATGTCGCGTCGCAGGAACAACAGATCATGGTGGGGAAGCTCGCATGCGAACGACACGATGGCCTCGGCGTCGCCGCGTTCCATCAGTCTGAGCGTGACAGGACTTCCGGCGATGGTTGCCGAGGCTGGGTAGCGCATACTGTGCTCTTTCGCAGTTAGATCGAACGAACCGAGAGCCATGAATCCAGCTTAGGCCAGAGACGGTATTTGGCATTGCCGCCGGCGACCAGGCTGGCGTGTCCCCCACGCAGCACCACGGCTTCCGAGTCTTCCGACTGGACCTCTTCGAGCAGCGGTTTGGCTGCTTCGTAGGGAACGATGTGATCATGCTCGGCCATCGCGTGGATCATCGGCGTCTTGATCGAAGAGAGGTCAACCGACTTGCCGCCGAGCTCGAACGTGCCCTCAAGCATGGCGTTCTTCCAGTACAGCTCTTTGACCATCTGCCGGAAGGCCTCGCCGGCGAAGGGAATCTGGTCGGACGCCCAGCGGTCGAGCATCATGAACGACTGCACATACTTGTCGTCGCGAATGCGGTCGAGCACCTGGATCGGGCTGGTCAGGCGACCGGTTGGGCGCAGCATGTCGAAGGCGGAAAGCAACATCTCGCCAGGAACATTGCCCAGCGAGTCGACGATTCGGTCAACATCGAAGTAGCGCTCGTCGGTCCACTGCGTGAACAGGCCCATGCCCTTGAAGTTGACTGGTGTCGTCAGGCAAGCCATGTTGCCGACCGGCGCGTCCGGGTGCGTTGCGAGATAGAGCACGCCCAGCGTCCCGCCGAGGCAGTATCCAAGCATGTTCAACTCGGACTCGCCGGAGTCCTCAAGGATTCGCTCGACGCAGGCGGGCAGGTGATTGAGTACGTAGTCATCGAGCGTCAGCGATTTCTCCTCAGGCATCGGAATGCCCCAGTCGATCATGTAGACGTCGTAGCCGGCCTGAACCAGGAACTCCATCATGCTCTGGCCAGGAGTGAGGTCGAGGATGTAGGGCTTGCTGACCAGCGACGTGATCACCAGCAGCGGCGTGCGGTAGACCTCGTCAGTCTGGGCGCGGTAGTGGTAGAGCTTCATCGACCCCTGGGTCAGGATCGTGTCCTTGGGCGTCGCGCCGGGCAGCGGGTCGTCGAGCGAGATGTACTCCAGGCCGACCAGCCCGCGGCGCAAGATGGTTTCGACCGTCGATTGGACGGTGCTGGCAATATCTCCTGATTCGGTGTCAGCAGTAGAGGGTTGGTCCGCAACAGAGGGGGAGGTCGAAGGCTCAGCAACAGCAAGAGTCATTGGTCACTCCACGGATTTAAGAAACATTGCACAAAGGCGTGCAATGACAGTGATTGTCTATGGCAACGTCTCGTTCCTGGTGAGCAACGAGTTACGGGGATATGAAGTTGATGTGTCGGGAACAGTTAGTTTGTGTCGGGCGTTGCTGGGCGCTTGGTTCGGCGCGGCTTTGTGTTGCTCTTGCTACTCGTCGAGCCCTGCTCGACGCTCGTCTGCAGCGTCGACAGTTGCGCTTCAATCGCCGCCAGGCGGTTTTCCATCGCCAGCAACCGATCACCCAGCGCGAGGACATCGGTGCGGGTCGGCACGTTCATCGCCGTCAGGTACGGACCCATCGCTTCGCTCATGGTCTTCTGGAAGTGCAAGAAGACATCGAGGTTGCGGCCCATACCCTGACTGAACTCTTCAGTGCCCATCATCTGGTTGAAGAATTCGTTCCACTGGCGCTCCGACTGGGTCATCCAGTCGCGCCAGATCGCGGAGGGGTCCGGTGGAGAGGTCTCGGTCTTGGTCATGAGGAGTCCTGTTCGGTGTTGGAATCTTCAGGGGATTGGGCGTGGGCGGCTGCCTCGAATCGTTCGAGGGCGCCGGTGAGCACTTCTTGATAGCGGTTCAGCGCGTCAAGCCAGGTCCGGAGAAAGATGTCGCCGGCTGCCGTCAGCGAGTACATCCGCCGCGCTGGGCCCTGCTCGGAGGTGTCCCAGAACGACGACACGAAGCCGCTGGTCTCGAGCTGCCGCAGCGCCCGATAGACCGTGCCGCTGTCCGACTCGGGCAATCCGGACTCGTTCAACTGCTGATTGAGCTGATAGCCATACGCGTTGCAGCCCTTGAGGAACGCGAGCAGGCTCGTCGCCAACATCTCGCCGTGCAGACGCGGCTCGGAGGTGGTCCGCCGCTTCTTGCTCGATTTGCTGGAAGCGCTGCCGGGAGCACTGTCGGATGCTGTGTCATCTGTCATACCCGCATTGTGCCGCTAAGTGCCAAGCGATGCAAGATGCATATTGCACATAGAGGAGCTGCGACATACATTTCCCGCATACCGACTGAGCTGAGAGCCAACACGGAGCGAACTTCATGTCCGACCAAGCGACCGAACAGAGCGAAACTCAGGCCCCGACCGACAAGTACTTCGAAGCCCTGCTCGCCAGCTACGACGCGCTGGCCCACGCGATCGAACAGGCAAACGAGCGTGGACTGCGCATCTCGCGCCAGCTCCTGACCGACGCCAACGCGGCCCAGCGCCAGGCTCTCGACCTGGCCCGGCAGGTCGCCGCCAACCCGACCGACTCCGCCGCCGCTTACTCAGCGATCATGGAGTCTGCCGTGGCCGCACAGAGCCAGGCGCTCGACTTCACCCAGTCGGCCTACAAGGAAGCCATCGCCGCGAGCAGCGAAGGTCGGGAAGCGCTCGACGCATTGCTCGGCGCCAGCCGCACCGCCGCCGAGGCCGCCCTCGAAATCTCGCGAGAATGGCAGACCGCCAACCCCTGGGCCGACTTCCTGCAACAGAGCATGAACGCCTTCAGCCCGTCAAACAACGGAGCAACCAAGGAAGCGGCCGAGACCAAGGCCTAACACCCTCCAATCCCCGCTCCCACCGCCAATCTCCACTCCCACCTCCGATCCCCTCCCTCCTCCCCCTCCGATCCCCTCTCCCTCTGGGAGAGGGTTAGGGTGAGGGTCGGCCGTGAGCAACCACCAACTCCCAGCACAGAGATGAGCCAGAAACCCCTCACCCCAGCCCGCTCCCAACGGGAGAGTGAGCAACGTCCGCTGCCCAAGTCTTCAAAGGCGAGAAGGGAATCGCAACTACGCCGTCGATCAATCCGCCAGCAGCCGTGCGACCTCCCGATACGCCTGAGCGCTATAGATAATCCCGAAGTGGCTGGCCTGGATCCCCACGTTGTACTCAGCCTCATCCTCCATGCAGCTCTCAGGAAGCACGAGTCCATCGTTCTCCGCGTAGAGCGCATAGCGACGGAATGTGGGTCGCTGCGGACGCATGATGTTTTCGGTGAACGAACAGGTGCAGTGACCGCTGTAACAGGCCGGCGCGACATGCCAGGTCAGGTGTGACCCAGCCTGACGGCGCACCGCAGCCATCGCCTCGATTAACACCGGATGCACATAGGCGACATCGTTGAATGGCGCCGCGAGCGAGATCAGCATGTCGATCAGCTCTGGGTGCTGAAAGGCGACACTCCGCGCGATCAACGCGCCCAGGCTGTGTCCAATCAAATGGACACGATCCCCGGTCTCATTGACCGCGCGCCGGACCACGCTGAGCACCGTGTCGGCAGAGTTGTCCGGGCAGTTCACATTGAGCCCGAGTTCCGAGTAGTACGGCCGATACCCAATCCGCGCCAGCCACCAGTTGAGCTCCAGCATCGAAAGGTCCGTGCCCATGAATCCGGGCACAATCACGACCGCCTCGCCGTTCCCATGTGGAACCCCGGCGCCGTAGTAAGTCGGTGAGAATCGCAGGCTGGTCCAGTCGCAAAGGAAACCGAGTTCGTTCTGAATCGGCGTCAACGCTGGCTGAACGGAATGGTCGTCGAGGTAGAGGTCGGAGAACTGCGGGGAATCGACAGCGGGAGACATGAACAATCCGAGCTTCGCGACCTGAGCTACTTGAGTGACCTGTTCCTCGTATCGTACCGGTCGGACTGTGCTGTGGCAGCTGCGTGGCAACCATCGAGCCACACCCCACACCCGTCATTGACGCGCTCTTTAGCAGCCTGCCCCGCACCGACGTTTGTGCCCCAACCAACGAGATACCTGCGGCAAGCGGAGGCCTGCGCATAATCCTGTCTCCTGTCGTTCTGAGCTCCTGTAGGGGCGACCCTTGTGGTCGCCCGCGTTGGCGATTGCAAGGCTGAACAGATACGAGCTAGAACGCGGGCGACCACAAGGGTCGCCCCTACAACGTGGTCGAAAGCTCGTCCGCCGACTTATGCACAGGCCTCCGGCAAGCGCGGCTATGACGGAGTAGCGCGCCCGATCGCGACGCGATGCATGAGCCGTTGCAAGAATGATGGCCACCAGACCTGCTCGAGCATCGCTGACCCAGGTCTCGGCAGGCGCTGCCTATCCTGACACGGGGCCGGTCCGACTACTAGCGGCTGTTGGCCCGCAAAGGATCTTGGCATGACGTTTTCCTGGGACCTCTGGCGATTCACCGAGGGCGTGCGCTGGCGCATTGCGCTGGCCGTCAGTGTGGGGTTGTGCGCAGTCGCGGCGGGCGTGGCGCGACTGGCGCTGCTGGGCTGGATTGGCGCGCGCATCTTCGAGGGCGACAGCTTTTCCGATCTCATCCCGCTGATCATCGCGGCGGCCGCCTCGATCCTGGCCCGCTCGATCTTCCTCTACGCCAAGGAAGAGATCGCCAACGGCACCGCGTTAGAGGTGCAGTTCTCGCTTCGACAACGACTATTCGATCAGGTTGTCCGGCTGGGTCCGTCCTACTTCGATCGACAGCGCACCGGCGACGTCACCGTCGGCGTGATCGAAGGCGTCGAGCAGCTCGAGACGTTCTTCGGCCAATATCTGCCGCAACTGATCGTGGCGGCGCTGGCGCCGATCGGCATATTCATCTTCATGGGCTGGCTCGACCTGCCCGTGGCCGCGATCTACTTCGGCTTCGCCCTGGTCACGCTGCTGCTGCCGTCGTTGCTCAAGCAGCGCAATGCCGAAGCCTCACTCCGCCGCCACGATGCATATGGCTCGTTCGCCTCCGATTTCCTTGATTCCATCCAGGGTCTAGCCACGCTGAAGGCATTCGGACAGAGCGGACGGCGCGGTGAAGCTCTGGCCGAGCGCGCACAGGAAGTCTTCCGCTCGACGATGGGCGTGTTGTTCAACAACGCCATCGCCCAGGGCCTGACGATTCTCGCGATCACCGTCGGCGCAGCCATCGCTCTGTTCGTCGGCGCTCTGCGCGTCGAGAGCGGCGCGATGGAGCTGGCCGAGCTACTCGTTGTGCTGATGCTCGGCGTGGAAGTCTTCCGGCCCCTGCGAGAGCTGAGCCAGCTCTTCCACCAGGGACTACTCGGCGTCGCAGCCTCGGAGAGCGTGCTCAATCTGGACCGAGCCAAGCCGCTGACGCCCGACGCATCGGCGGAACCCGCGACCTCCCTGGAGCCGCGGATCGAGTTCGAGAACGTCACCTTCAGCTACCCGTCCGGACGCCGACCCGCGCTGAATGGCGTCTCCTTCACGGTCGAGCCGGGTAAACGGATCGGCGTCGTGGGCAGGTCGGGATCGGGGAAGTCGACCCTCGTCTGGTTGTTGCAACGCTTGTACACGCCACAGGAGGGAACCATCCGGCTCGGCGGTCATGACCTGAACGAACTGCGCTTCGTCGATATCCGCTCACAGATGGCGGTCGTGCTGCAGGACACCTATCTCTTCCACGGTACCGTCTTGGCCAACCTGCGCTTCGCCAAGCCAGCGGCCACCGACGACGAGATCCGCGCCGCCGCACAGGCGGCCAACGCCGACGCGTTCATCTCTGCGCTGCCCGACGGCTACTCCACCGTGATCGGTGAGCGCGGACACCGGCTGTCCGGCGGCGAACGCCAACGCATCGCAATCGCGCGAGCGCTGCTGCGCGACGCCCCAATGCTAATCCTCGACGAAGCGCTGTCCAGCGTCGACGCCGAGAACGAAGCAACGATTCAAGCCGCTCTGGATCGACTGATGCAGGGTCGGACCACGCTGATCATGGCCCACCGACTGTCCAGTGTTCGAGACTGCGACGAAATCCTTGTGCTCGATGAAGGCCGGCTGGTCGAACGTGGCGACCACGAGACTCTGATGGCCCAGGGCGGCGTCTACGACTGGCTCATGGCCGGTCAGATGACCGATCCCGGTATTGACGGCCTCGACGACGGAATTCCGCAGCCCGGTGCTGCCATATCTGCCACATCCGCCGCATCTGCCACGGCAGGCAGTTCGCTGGCCATGCCCGACGGCGGTGGCGCGACCGAGGCCATCATCCGTGCCGAGGGCATGGGTTGGCGCGAGACATCCGGTCGGCTGCTGGCATTGGCCGCGCCCTACTGGTTCAAGACCACGCTCTCGTTCGCAACCGGTGTGGCGCACTTCTTCGGCGCCATCGCCGTCGGTGTGATCGGCGCCCTGATGGTCGCCAATGTCCGCGACGGCGAATCAATCGGATTACTGGCGACGCTATTGATCGTGGTGGCGGTCCTGACCGGACTCTTCCGCTTCCTCGAGAACTGGGTCTCCCACGACATGGCCTTCCGCTTGCTCGCCGATATGCGGATCGATCTGTTCCGCAAGCTCGACCAACTCGCGCCGGCCTACCTGCTCCGACGCCGCACCGGCGACCTCGTCTCAATGGCGACGCAGGATGTCGAGACGGTCGAGTACTTCTTCGCCCACACGATTGCCAATGCCTTCGTCAGCGTGATCGTGCCCGGCGCCGCCCTGATTACGTTGTTCGTCGTCGACTGGCGACTCGGTCTCGGTCTGGCGCCGCTGCTGATCCTCGCCGCCCTGAGCCCGCTCTTCACACGACGCATCGTCGACCGGTTGGGTTCGCGTTCTCGCGATCACCTCGGGGCGCTCAACGCGCACATGGTCGACACGCTCCAGGGCCTGCGCGAAGTCACCGCCTTCCAGCGAGAGCCAGAGCGCAAGGCCGAGTTCGAGGGTCTGATGCGTGACTACCTACCAGTTCGGGGAGGATTCAACCGCCAGATTTCAACCCAGCGCACGCTGCTCGAAGGACTCACCGGCTACGGCGGACTGGCAGTACTCACGATCGGCGGCGCGCTCGCCGTGCGCGGCGATATCGATTCCTCGCTCGCGCCGCTGCTGACATTGCTCGCCATGGGCGCATTCATGCCCGTCGCCGAGCTGGCCCAGGTCGGACGACGACTGGGCGACACGCTCGGCGCCACCCGACGCCTGACAGCAGTACACAACGAGGGCGTCGAAGTCGTCGACGGACCCGGAACGGGCACTGCCGTATCCGGCGAGCAGGCAGGCGGCGTCTCAGAGGGCGCATTCGCCTCGGTCGGCTTCACCTACGAAGACACACCGCGAGCGGCGCTTGACGAGGTCTCGTTCGATCTCAAGCCGGGCGGTACGGTCGCGCTCGTCGGACCTTCCGGCGCCGGCAAGACCACCGCAGCGCATCTCATGCTGCGCTTCTGGGATCCGCAGGACGGCAAGATCACGCTCGAAGACTCCGACCTGCGCACCTACCGGCTCGACGAGCTGCGCGGGCAGGTCGCCCTCGTGGCGCAGGACACCTACCTGTTCAACGCCTCAATCCGCGACAACCTGCAGGTCGCCAAGCCCGACGCGACCAACGCCGAGTTGCAGCTCGCGATCGAGAGAGCCGGCCTGTCCGACTTCGTCGAGTCGCTGCCCAACGGCCTCGATACCACCGTCGGAGAGCGAGGCGCACAGCTCTCTGGAGGCCAGCGTCAGAGAGTCGCCATCGGACGAGCCCTGCTCAAGGACGCACCGGTGCTGATCCTCGACGAGGCCACTTCGCATCTCGACGGCCTCAACGAGCGCCTGGTCCGAGACGCCCTCGACAATCTCATGTCTGATCGGACCACGCTAGTCATCGCCCACCGCCTCTCAACCGTCCGAGACGCCGACCAAATCGTCGTCCTTGAAGATGGTCAAGTCATAGAGATCGGCAAGCACGAAGACCTGGTCGCCAAAGAAGGCCTCTACGCAAGGCTCGTCCGCCGCCAAGTCTCCGCCGCCCACCGCTAGGCAATCAACGATCGGTCACTCGCTAGTCGATGTTCGCAACTAAGCGCCGGACAAATCCTTGATTCGCGCCATGAGGGCGCTGGTGGTTTGCGCGACAACTTCGTCAATACCTGGGGACTTTGAGTTCAGCTCGTCGTAAGGGACTGTGGCATCCAATCGATGAATTGCTACATCATCGACCGTGACACGACGTCTGAAGTGGTCCGCTTGACAGCTCCAATGGACAATAACAATCATGCTAAACTCACTTATTCCTCGTCCCGTGTAACTGGTGAAGTGGAATCGCTCGTAAATCTCGATCGGTTGCTCGTCAGAAAGTGAAAATCCTTGACCTATCAAGTACTGATCTCTTGTTTGTTCCCAGTTCCGCGTTAGCAGTAGCCCTTGCGAACTCGACTCAAGCTGACCAGCCTTCACATAACCGATTGTATTGAACACTCGAAAGAGTAGGTCCGCAAAAGGCTGCAAGTGAGCTGTTAGTGCATCGAGTGTCGGTCGAATGTGTTTGTTGTAGATGTTGTTCAGCGCGGTGAGGTCTGATTCGAGCAGTGCCGGTTTGCTCATAATGCTGAGAAATGCGGAAATCTCACGTTCAACATCCAGCCGCTCCAGCGCACCGCCAAACTCACTTATCGGTACAACATCACATTCATTGCGAGTTTGTCTGGACGATCCGCCGTAGACAATCATCTTCTCAGAGACCTTGGGTATCAACGCGCCGACTCGGTGTAGGGAGGAGAGATGGTCCGAAGTCACAGTCGCGCCCGACTTGACCTCGATTGCGCCAATGCCATCGCCCATCTCGTAGAACAGGTCGCATTCGAGTCCGGAGGAATCTCTGTAGAAGGACAGGTTAGGATCACGGCCTCGATTGAACCGATGCTTGAGCGTCTCGCTGATGACAAGGTTCTCGAAGAGAGCGCCTCGTAGGGGATGAGTTGCCACTTGGCGTGAGTCTTCAATTCCCATGAGATAACTGGCGAGACCGACGTCATAAAAGAACAGTTTCGGCGATTTGATCAGCCGTTTGCCAATATTGGCGTGATAGGGGCGGAGCTGAAAGACAATGTAGCTGGCTTCCAGGATCGTCAGCCACTCCTGGGCTGTGGAGTGAGAGACGCCGACGTCGGAGCCGAGGGAGCTGAGATTGACCAGTTGCCCCACGCGGCCCGCACAGAGACGAACGAAGCGGCGAAAACTGGAAAGGTTGCGAACGCCTCCGAGGCGACGAACGTCGCGCTCGACGTACGTCTCAAAGTAGTCGCCGAGCGCCTGGCGCGGTTCGAGTCGCTGATCAACGACGCGTGGGTAGCAGCCGCTGAAGATGATTTCGTCGATTGTCTGACTCGCGCCGGTGCGCTGACGTTCAGCCAGTGAAAACGGGAGTAGCCGAAGCAAAGCCGTCCGTCCGGCAAGCGATTGGCTAATCGAATCGGAGAGGCGGAACTGTTCGCTGCCTGTGAGGACGAACAGCCCGCTTCCTCCGTCCTCATCCGCAAGAACTTGCAGATAGGACAACAGGTCTGGCACATGTTGAACCTCGTCGATGATGGCCCCTTCGCCCAGTTGCGCCAGAAAGCCGCGAGGATCGGACTCCGCGAACTCCCGCTGATCAGGTGCCTCCAGATTCGCGTATGCCAGATCGGGAAACGCCGCTCTGCACAGCGTCGTCTTCCCCGATTGGCGAGGGCCGGTAACGGTCACAAAGGGATACTGCTCGAAGAGCGCCTTGAGTCGAGGGGTGATTTCGCGTTCGATCATGCAATCAGGGTAGCCAGCCGCCGTGCAATCTGCAAGTTGCACTTGCAGATTGCACGGATTGAGCTGGAGGGTGAACAGAATCTGCAGCCAAACGACAGATTGAAAGTGTCACTTTCAATCTGTCCAACCTTGCTACCCCTCCGACCCGGTGCTAGGCTCTCGGTGGCTTTACACGTCCAGGTGCCCGTCCCGGGAGAATAGGGAAGGCGGTGAAAATCCGCCGCGGTAGCGCCACTGTAAGCGGGGCTCGTACGCGCATCACGCCCATTAGGCCCAGTGCGCACAGCACGAGCAGCATCCAGAGCCGACGCCCACTGTCGACCGCCTGATGTCGATGGGAAGGGCCCGGCAACAGACCCCCCGCAAGCCAGGAGACCTGCCTGGACGTTGAGGTGAACACTCTCCGCTCAAGAGAGGTCCCTCGATCTCTGGGCGCCAGTCCGAGCAGATCGAACACCCTTCCTCCAGCGGAGTTGCTGGAGGTTTTTTTGTCGGCGAGCATCCAGGCCCTGCGAAGGTTCCGCGGCTATCGGCAGATGGGCATCAGTGCCCGCCTGGCGATCGGCCTGTCGGCGCTGCTGGCCCTCGTGCTCGCCGTCGGCCTCGTCTCGCTCAGCCTGGGCCCAGTCGACATTCCCGTAAGTCACGTCGCCTGGATCGTGCTCTCGGCGATCGGCATCGACGTCCCCGAGTTCGGTCGCACCGAGCAACTCGTAATTGAGCAAATCCGGCTGCCGCGGATCATCGTCGGCGCGGCCGTCGGTATGGCGCTCGGCATCGCCGGCGCGACGATGCAGGGTCTGTTCCGCAACCCCATGGCCGATCCGGGCATCATCGGCGTCTCAGCCGGCGGAGCGCTGGGTGCGGTCGTCGCCATTGCGACCGGCCTGACCGGACTCTTCTTCCTCGCCTTACCCGTGTTCGCCTTCGTCGGCGCGATGGCCGCGGCGTTCCTCGTCTACGGCATCGCCGTGGTCGGCGGACACTTCTCGATGGCGACGCTGCTCCTGGCCGGAGTCGCCGTCAATGCCTTCCTCGGCGCAGTCGTCTCGGCGATCATCCTCTTCCTGCCCGACAACGAGGCGCTGCGCGAGATCCTGTTCTGGCTGGCCGGCGGACTCGATTCGCGATCCTGGGAACACGTGCGCATCGCCGGGCCGCTGATCATCGGCAGCGCGGTCATCCTGTTGCTGATGGCGCGGGATCTCAATCTGCTCATGCTGGGCGACGATGAAGCGCGTTCAATGGGTGTCCGCGTGGGCGCTACACGAATCGTCCTGCTCGCTGCCGCCGCATTGGCGACCGGCGCAGCCGTCGCCGTCAGCGGCACGATTGCCTTCGTCGGACTCGTGATCCCACACATCCTGCGGCTGTTGTTGGGACCCGATAATCGCGTACTGATTCCAATGAGCGCCCTCGGCGGCGCTGCGTTCGTGATCCTGGCCGACACGGTCGCGCGGATGATCATCGAACCGGCTGAGTTCCGTGTCGGTGTGCTGACGGCCTTCGTCGGCGCGCCGTTCTTCATTTTGCTGTTGATCAAGAACAAGCGACAGGTCTACTCGCTATGACCAGAACCAGGTGGGTCGCAACGTCCGGTCGCAAGGTCGGCTCCCAATGTCGGCTCTCAACGTCGAGTCGCAATAGCGTGCAAAGGAGCGGTTCATGATCAATGACCACAGCCCGGCGATCGATGCCCAGGCGCTGTCATTCAGCGTGGACGCGAAGCATCTCCTCAATCGTGTCGATCTGCGTGCCGAACGCGGACAATTCGTCGGCGTGATCGGGCCCAATGGCGCGGGAAAATCGACGCTACTGCGGGCCATCTCCAATGTGCTCGGCTACCAGGATGGCTCAGTCTCGCTGCACGGCGCAGACCTCAAGTCGCTGCCGGCGCGCAAAGTAGCCGAACTGCTGGCGCTGGTGCCGCAAATCGCGCCCTTCACCCAGGGATTCACCGCCTTCGAACTGGTCCTGATGGGTCGCTATCCACACCTTGGCCGATTCCAGGTCGAGGGCGAGGCCGACGATCGGATCGCCGCGGACGCCATGCGTCTGACCGAGACCGACTCATTCACCAACCGAACGCTGGACACGCTGTCCGGCGGCGAGCGTCAGCGCGTCTTCCTCGCCCGAGCAGTCGCGCAGCAGCCACAGGTCCTGCTCCTCGACGAACCGACCGCAAACCTCGACATCCTGCATCAGCTCAAGATTCTTGGCCTGGTCCGCCGGCTGGTCGATGACGGGCTCACCGCCGTTGCAGCCATTCATGACCTCAATCTCGCTGCCAGATTCTGCGACCGATTGGTGTTGCTCAGCAATGGACAGGTCGTCACAGACGGCACACCGGAGGAAGTGCTGACCGCCGAGACACTGGAATCCGCCTTCGGCGTCCGAGCCGAGCTCTATCGCGATCCGGTCACCGGATCACTGGCCATCAGCCTGATTGCCCCAGCCGATGATGAAGAGGCGATTGCTGAACCAGCCGATGATGAAGAGGCGATTGCTGAACCAGCGGATGATGAAGCGGCGCTGGCCGAAGCAGGTCAACGTCAGATTGTGCAGACCAATGGACGATCCACCATCCGGAATGGAGCCGCCAGTGTCGTCAGATGATCCCAAGCCGCAAGCCAAGCCGCAAGCCAAGCCGCAAGACAGCAATACGGACGAGGAGACCTCGGAATACAGCTCAGCAGCGCGTCGGCGCTCGAAGCAGCAGGGATTGGTGATCGTCAACACGGGCGAGGGCAAAGGCAAGACCAGCGCCGCGCTCGGTGTCCTGTTTCGAGCTTGGGGTCGCGACTTCAACGTGCGCATGTTCCAATTCATCAAGCACTCGACGGCCAAGTTCGGCGAGCACCGCGCAGCCGAGCGCATCGGGCTGCGAATTGAATCCTTGGGCGACGGCTTCACTTGGCTATCGAAAGACATGGACGAGACCACGGCGCTCGCCGTCGCGCAATGGCAACGATGCCAGGAAGCCATCCTGCACGGCGAAGAAGACCTCATCGTGCTCGATGAGTTCACCTACGCGATGCACTACGAGTGGGTGCCGGTGGCCGAAGTGATCGATGTGCTCGCCCGCCGTCCCAGGCAGATGCACGTCATCATCACCGGCCGCTACGCGCCACAGGAGCTAGTCGAGTTCGCCGATCTCGTCACCGAGATGAAGCTGATCAAGCATCCCTACGAAGAGCAGGGAATCAGGGCCCAGCCGGGCATCGAGTACTGATAGACGACCCGCCATGACGCTGGACGACATCATCGAGGCGATCAGTCCGGCAGACGCCGCATCGATGGATGCGGCCCGAGTCCGCCAGCAGCGCCTGACCAAGCCGCCCGGCAGCCTGGGCCGATTGGAAGATCTGGCCATCCAGGTCGCCGGAATCCTGAGCGCCGAACGACCTGTCATCCGAGGCAAGGCGCTGATCATCGCCGCCGCCGATCATGGCGTCGTGGCAGAGGGTGTCAGTGGATATCCACAGGAAGTCACGGCGCAAATGGTGCAGAACTTCCTCGCCGGCGGCGCAGCAATCAATGCGATGGCCCGTCTTGCCGGCGTAGAGCTAACGATCGTCAATGCAGGGATCGCCGGCACGCCGCCCGACCATCCTGCGTTGCGCAATGTGTCGATTGGTCGCGGCACCGACAACATGGCGCGCGGTCCCGCGATGTCACGAGCGCAAGCTGAGCGCTGCGTTCAGGCGGGAATCACGTTGGCAACTGAGGCGGCCAACGCCGGAGCAGACCTCATCGGCACCGGAGACATGGGGATCGGAAACACGACCGCTGCGGCGGCAATCACCTCAACGATCACCGCAGCGTCCCCAGAGGACGTGACCGGGCGCGGGACGGGTCGCAACGACAAAGAGTTGATGGCGAAGGTCGCCGTCGTCGAACGGGCGCTGACGGTCAATCGGCCCGACCCCAGCGACGGCCTGGACGTGCTAGCGAGAGTGGGCGGCTTCGAAATTGGAGTACTGGCCGGCGTCATCCTTGGCGCTGCCCGAGCGAAACGTGTCGTCGTGCTGGACGGGTTCATCTCCGGCGCTGCCGCGCTGGTCGCCCACAGCATCTGCCCGACAGTGCGCGACTATCTCGTGGCCGGACACGTGTCTGCCGAAGTGGGACATCAAGCCGTGTTATCGCACCTGGCGCTGCGTCCGCTGCTCGACCTGGACATGAGGCTCGGTGAAGGTACCGGAGCAGTGCTCGCCATGGGATTGGTCGAGTCGGCCGTCGCCTGCCTGACCGAGATGGCGACCTTTGACGAAGCAGGGGTCGCGGATCGCGAGCCCGGCCAATGAAAAGCATCCGCCTGGCGTTCGCCTTCTTGACCGTGCTACCGGTGTCCAGAGACGGTGAGCTACCGGTCGCACCCTCACGAGCATGGTTCCCCTTCGTCGGACTGGCATTAGGCGCGGCCCTGGTCGGACTCGATGCACTCCTGCGAATGGGTTTGCCCGACCTGGTGGTCGGCGCGCTGCTGCTCGCCGCGATGCTGATCATCACACGCGCTCTGCACACCGAGGGATTTCTCGACTGCTGCGACGGGCTCTTCGGCGCCTACACGGCCGAGAATCGCCTGCGCATCCTCAAAGACACGCACGTCGGTGCATTCGCCGTCATCGGCGGCGCGGCACTGCTGCTGACCAAATGGAGCCTGCTCACCTCGACACCAGACGAGGCGCGCATCGGCCTGCTGCTTGTCTTTCCCTGCCTGGCCAGATTCGGCATGCTCGCGACGATGGCGCTCTTCCCCTACGCCCGCAAGGACGGCCTGGGTTCGTCCTTTCAATCCGATCAGAACTGGTGGCACGTTGTCCTGGGCGCGACCACCGCAGCGCTGGCGACCGCCCTGTTTCTCGGAGGCGCAGGATTCATCCTCCTCGGCTCCGCTCTGCTCGCCGCAGTCCTCCTGGGCAAATGGATCAGCCGATGGCTCGGCGGGATGACCGGCGACACCTACGGCGCTGTCAACGAACTCTGCGAGGTCGTGGTCCTGATGCTCGGCGTCGCCCTCATCCCGATCATCCCCGACGCATTCGAAGCGCCGCTCTGGTAAACGCCAATCTGGTAAGCGAGGTTCGATGAGCAACAGCGAAGCAACAAACGGGCCGGACGAAGCGTTGGTCTGGCATCTGGTCCGTCACGGCCAGACCGAGTGGAATCGTTCCGGCCGGATTCAGGGCCAGACTGACATCCCCCTGAACCAGTCCGGCATGCATCAAATCACACAACTCGGCGAGCGGCTGGCAACATCGGAGTTCTCTGCCATCTACGCAAGCGACCTGTCGCGCACATCGGAAAGCGCACACATCATTCGCGGTGACAGAAAGGTGCCAGTGCAAGCCGAATCCGAGCTGAGGGAGTTCTCCTACGGCGATTGGGAAGGCCTGACCTTCGAAGCAGCCCAGGCCCGCGACCCCGAAGGCTTCGCAACGCGCATGGCTGGCCGCAATCTCGACTTCGCGGCTCCCGGCGGAGAGAACATGCTGCAGTTGATCGACCGCGTACGCCGATTTCACGACCGCGTCCGTTCGCTGCACCAGCCTGGCGATCAGTTGCTCGTCGTCGCGCATGGCGGAACGCTGCTGGCACTGCTCAACTGCTTGTTGGGACTGCCGGCCGAGCGCGTCTGGAGCTTCCGTCTCGACGTCGCCAGCCTCTCGATCGTCAAGACATACGCCGGCGTCGGCGTGCTGGAACTGTGGAACGACACCAGCCATCACACACGTCAGACCAGAGGTGACACATGAGTAAGCGACTCACGTTGGTCCTGGGAGGCGCACGGGCCGGCAAGAGCACCTACGCAGAGAAACTCGCGACGGCAGGTGATCGCGTACTGTTCGTCGCCACCGCGGAAGCGCTCGATGAAGAGATGAGTACTCGCATTCAGCTACATCAACAGAGCCGTCCCTCGGAGTGGGACACGCTGGAAGAGCCGTTGGACCTGGTGCCTGCAATGAAGCCGCTGCTGCCGGACTACGACACGTTGCTCATCGATTGCCTCACGCTCTGGGTCAGCAATCTCTTGCTTCGAGACATGGACTGCGACGTCCCATCGAGAGTCGAAGACCTGTTGCGGCTCTATCGAGAACAGGACGCCTCCTGGATCGTGGTCAGCAACGAGGTCGGCCTCGGTCTCGTGGCAACGACGAAGCTGGGACGCCACTTCACCGACGAGCTGGGACGAGCGAACCAGATAGTCGCCGCAGAAGCTGACGAAGTCATCTTCATGGCAGCCGGACTACCGCTGACCCTGAAGTCAGACCATCCCACTCATTGAGTCCAATGAACGTGAGGGTGTCTCACACGTCAGCACTCCCAGTCCCCGCTTCACGCGGGGACCTGCTCCTTCCCCGGTAAGTTACCCACCACCAGATAGCTCGTACCGCCCGAGCGGGTCCCCGCGTGAAGCGGGGACTGAGATTCATCCAACTGGGTTGACTTGTGAGACACCCACACGTTGCCTGATACCCACGCTCCGACGCAGGTATGAGGGCCAATGAGAACCGGGCCTCACTTGGACCACCCGGAGACGCCCGCATCACCCACGTGGCCCACATGAGGGTGCGCCGTACTGGTATGTTCGACGTTGGCGCTGCGCGTTTCGCCGCCTGTTTCGAGATTCCCCGATGAGCCACTCCACTGCTACAGCGACGCCAACGGCTGCGACCGTGGGGTTCCGGCTGCCCCATCGGACCAAGATGCTGATCTTGGGCAGCGCGGTCGTTGCGATGTTCCTCTCCGCAGTGCAGCACTCAATCGTCGCCACCGCGACGCCTGTGCTGGCCGCCGAACTCGGCAGGATTGATCTGATCGCCTTCATGGAATCCGCCTTCATGGCGACCTCCGTGCCTGCCGTCGCCATCGCCGGACGTCTGTCCGACAGCTACGGCCGCAAACCATTCCTACTGGCGGGCCTGGTCGTCTTCGCCGGAGCGACCGCGCTGGCCGGATTCGCGACCTCCATGGAAATGCTGATCGGATTCCGAGCCCTGCAGGGCATCGGCGGCGGCGTGCTGATGGCCAATACCTTCTCGATCTCCGGCGACCTCTTCCCACCGTCCGAGCGAGCCAAGTACATGGGCGTGTTCGCGGCCGTGTTCGGCGTCGGCGGACTGATCGGACCGCTGCTCGGTGGCTTGATCGTCGATGCGCTGAGCTGGCGGTGGGTCTTCTGGTCCATCCTGCCCCTGGCCGCACTGGCATTCGCTTCGATCGCCTTCATCATGCCCTGGCTCCGACCGCCACCGCGCAAAGTGGTGATCGACTGGCTCGGCATCGGCGCGATGTTGTTGGCGCTATCGCCCGCGATGCTGGCGCTGGCACTCGTTTCAACCGGAACGGCCTGGCTCGACATCAAGACCCTGGCGCTGCTCGGGCTCTCTGGGCTGGGCGTGCTGGCGTTCATTGCCGCGGAGCGGGTGGCCACAGAACCGATTCTGCCTGCCGAGCTGTTCCGCAATCACACATTCCGAGTCTCAGCACTGGTCATGACCGTGATTGGCGCGGGATTATTCGGTGTCTCGTTCTTCCTCGCCTACTTCATGCAAGGGGTCTTGGGATACACGCCGACGGCATCGGGTCTGCTGTTGAGCGCCCAAATCATATCGCTCGTGATCATGGCGTCGCTCGCCGGACAAGTGATTGCGAGGACCGGTCGTTACAAGGCGATGGCGGTCATCGCCGCGTTCGTGATTGTGATCAGTGGCTGGCTAATGACCCAGCTCGGCACCCACACGAGCGCCGTCGATGTCGTCTGGCGGCTGGTGCTGTTCGGTTCCGGACTCGGCTTGCTCTACCCCTCGCTGATGGTGGCGGCACAGAATGCCCTGCCGCAGAGCATGCTGGGCACCGTCTCTGGTGCGACCCAGTTCTTCGAGGAGATCGGCGCCATCATCGGCGTGACGCTGATCGGTGCCCTCGTAACAGGACGCCTGACGAGCGAGCTCGCCGCACGACTGCCCGCCGATCTTGCTGCGCGGGCCGATCCCACCCAGCTATTGAGCGAAGAGGCGAGCGGCGAACTCTTCGCCGAACTGGGCGAAGACGGCTTCAACGAGGTGCTCGCCGCTTTGCCCGAGGCGCTCTCCATCGCGATCACCAGCAATTTCTGGATATCCGTCGGTGTCGGCGCCGTCGCTCTGGTCGCGGTCCTGACCCTAAAAGAACGACAACTGCGCACCGGTGAGTTGGATCTGCCCGAGGTCCCCGAGGGCGCGCTGGGCGACAGCAGCCAGCCGCCAACCTTAGAACCCGCGATGGCGACCGTCGGCAGGAATGGCGACAACGGCGACAACGGCGTCAGTGCAGTCTCAGTAGCACGCCTGGAGACGGTCGCGCGTTCGCATCCGCAGCGCTCGCTTATTGGTCACAACGGCCAGAACGGCCGCAATGGGCAGAACGGTCAAATCGGTCAAAGTGGTCAGAACGGCCGCAACGGACACGGTTGAGCACTGCACCCGTTACCTTCCAGTTGTCCAGCCTGTTTGACCGGCCTGTCTGTCAGGTCTGTCTAGCCGACCGACGCCCAACTGCCCATCTGAGGACGATCTCCCATGACCCAGCGCACCAACGCCTATCCCGAACTTGAACGCGACCTCCGCTTCTATCCACTCGGCGTCGACAATCCTCGCCACCTCAGCTCGGAGCAGATCCAGCAGTACAACGACAAGGGCTATGTCGTACCTATCGATATCTTCTCGCAGTCGGAAATCGAGCAGATTCGCTCATACTTCGACGAACTCCTGCCCAAAGCAATGGAAGCCGGCTGGAACAACTACGAGGTCACCAACTGGCACAAGCATTGCCAGGGTGTCTGGGACATCGTCACCGACAGCCGGATCATCGATGTGATGGAAGACATGCTGGGCGACACGGTGATCTTGCGCCACAGCCACCTGTTCGCCAAGCTGCCTGGCGACGGCAAGCGTGTGAGCTGGCACCAGGACGCATCCTACTGGCCGCTGACGCCGAGCAAGGTCGTCTCGGCCTGGCTCGCCATTGACGACGTTGACCTCGGCAACGGCGCGATGCAGGTCATCCCCGGCTCGCACCACAACGCCCAGGTCGCCTTCCGCGACAGCACCGCCGACGAGCAGAACGTCCTCAATCAGACCGTCGAGAATCCCGAAGACTACGGCGATCCGCCCGTCGCGCTCGAACTCAAGGCAGGCCAGATCTCGCTACACAGCGACTGGGTCCTGCACGGCTCGGAACCCAACGTGTCAAATCGCCGCCGCTGTGGACTGGCAATGCGCTACCTCTCCAAGGACGTACGCGCCTACAACGGTTGGAACGACAACTCCATCGTCTGCCGAGGCACCGAGCCAACCGGCCACTGGGCCAATCATCCCCGTCCCGACGGAGAACAAATCCCAATCAAGAACGATCGAGAGGACGTCACCGCCGTCAGCATGTCCTTGCGAGACGACGAAGGCTAGCCCACATCGCAACAGCCGCCATTCCCAAAGACCTCCCCCACTGGGGGAGGCGCCGAAGGCGGAGGGGGCTCCCAACCCCCCAACACCAGGCACTACGTGAGGGCATCTCACACGTCAGCACTCCCAGTCCCCGCTTCACGCGGGGACCTGCTCCTTCCCCGGTAAGTTGCCCACCACCAGATAGCTTGTACCGCCCGAGCGGGTCCCCGCGTGAAGCGGGGACTGAGATTCATCCAACTGGGTTGACTTGTGAGTCACCCTCACCTGCTCCCCTGGAGCCACCCTCAACTCCCCCGCTAATGAGCCCCGCTACAGATCCGCCGGCCTGGCCAGCAGGGCCAGCTGCGAGACGTGACATGTCTCGCACCAGAATGCCCAGTTCAAAACCCGAGGATCGCCGAAAAAGGGCATCACCCGCTCCAGCGTGATTTGATGCTCGCCATGTCCCCACGTACGCAACTCGACATTGGCACACTCAACCAGCTGCGCGATACCGCCCACCGGATAGTGGGTCGATGGTTCGACCTCTTCCAACGCCGCCTCAACTTGCTCAGTTGTCAGCACGACATCTTCCTCTGCAACAGCCATTCGCATCGGGAGAATACGCCTGCCCAAATGCGTCGTCACGACGTTCAAGCCAGTTATCCACAGGCATAACCAATGTTGTGGAAGCTGTGGATTAACTGGGTCAGTAGGCAAAGACAACCTCTGCAATCCCATAACGAATCTGGCATGAGCAGGTCCCTCTCCCTCCCCCTGCAGGGGGGAAGTCGCCTAGCCCCTCCCACGTTCCTCCCCCTCTGGGGGAGGTGCCGAAGGCGGAGGGGGCACGCCGAGCAACCACCCAACGCCAGACATGACATGTCGTGCTGAGGCCGGACCCCTTCTCGCTATCCGACTCTCAGACAGTCTCATGTGAGACTGTCTCACTTGTCGGCCGTGGCGGTGATGATCGCCCTGGTCGGGGCAATGTTTGTGGTGATGCAGCCCGCCTCTGCTCACTCCGTCGGTGAGTGCTCGGACCCTGAGTACCTGTCCGAGACGAAGTGCAACGCAGAAACCGGTGGAACCACGGACGATGACGAAGACACAGCAGGTTGGACTGAGGCAGCACACTCTGGAGCCAACCATCCGCCCGCGCTGACCATCTCGTTCGATGACTCAGATGGAATCGTTGCAGCAGGGACTCAAGTCGGCGTGACCGTTACGTCGTCAGGGATCCTTGGGAGTGATCCTGGTGCGAACAATACGGACGCAGTTGCGATTGCAGAGGTTTCGCTGTCTTGGATTCGCACATCGGGGGAGTTGGACGATCCAGTCACCCTCGATGGGGATGGTGACCCCACCACATTGCAGCTGGGACTAACCGCGAGCCCCTCAGACATGGACGATGCTTCAGTTGGTACGGTTAGCTTCGCAGTGATTGTTCCTGTAGGAACGACACCCGGAAGCTACACCGTTTCCGCGATGGTTACCGGGGCTTTCGATTATGACGGTGATCCTGTGACGAACAAGGTCGCGTCTAAGGCATTCACGGTTGGTGATGCGGGAACCGGTCTGGCATCAGCCACGCTGTCACTGGGCAACCGCGTTGACGACGATCCTGCCACAGTGACTGACGAGGCTCGTGCTGAGAGCGGATCCGACGTCGCGGATGGCCCGTTCACTGAGGCAAACGAAGCCGGAATCAATCTGGTAGCGACCGCGTCCAACTCACTGGGAAACAAGTCCAACACGGGCGACGTGAACGAGATCACGGTGATCGCGCCGGGTGGAACAGTCACAGTTACTGGCGAAGTCGATCCGGATAACGCACCAAACAGGTACATGGGCGACGGAACTAACAGCGCTGAGCTGGGTGGGTCCGCCGCCGCCGACAAAGTCAAGGTCGGTCAAACGATTGGGCTAAACGTCCAGAAGGCAGACCGGAAGCCAGGCACAGTAGATGTGTATGTCATTTTGACCGGAAGCGGCGCTGCGATCAGCGAGACCATCACTCTAAGCTTTACCGGCGACGCCTCTTCGCTCTCGATTGGAGATGCATCGGGCACGCTTCACAACCAGGTGACAGACGCCGACGGTGACGATCGCGATAAGATCACGTTCGCACTCAGTGCCAACGATGCCGGTGGCAGCGATGCTGGTGTGCCCAAGGGTACGGTTCGAGTGTTCGATCCGAGTGGTGTCCGTGTCGGTACTGATGTCATCAAGACCACGCAGGGCCCGAACGCCGCAGGTGCTCCTAACGCGTTGATCACTCTCGAGACGCTGAAGGCAGCACCGTCGTCAGTCAAAGCGGGCGAGTACACGGTCAAACTGTCCGCCGGGGAACATTCGGCAGAACAGACCTTCACAGTCGCAGGTAAAGCTGACGCCATCTCGCTTGAGACTGAGTCGAGTACCGATACCGTCGAGCTGGGCAGCCTGATCACGATTACCGCCGATGTCAGCAGCGGCGACGCACCGGTGGCAGAGAAGACTCTGGTCACTTTCACGCCAGCGGGTGCTCTCAAGCTCGCTTACGTGGGTGTGGGCGACAAAGCCCAAGCACGCACTCAGAGTGGAATGGCCTCTGTTCAGTTTGTCGTTAGCGAAGGTTCTGGATTGGCTTCTGTCATCGTGACAGCAGGCAATGCAAGTGCCACTACCTCAATCAGCACGGCTGCCGAGGACGCGATGGCCGATGAAGAGGCCAGTGTGGCCTGCCTGAGCAACCTGGCCGGCTTCGCGACTTGGGCTTGCGGTGTCGAGAGCTCCGCTTCGGAGATCTTTGGCCTCGTCAGCGGCCGCGGCGCGACTGCACTCCACCTGTGGAACGGTTCCGCCTGGGTCCGCTACTCGGTCGTTGACGGCACGATGGTGCCGGGCTCAAGCGACTTCATGGTTGCCGAGAACGACATCCTCTACATCAGCAACTAGGGGACCCTCACCCCCCGCCTTCGCGGGGGCAGGCTCTAACCCTCTCCCAGAGGGAGAGGGGATCGGATCCCACACCCCTCGCTCGTCGAGGGGTGTGGGAGGAATCCTGAGAAAGGAATGCTGAGATGAAACAGCACAGACTGATGTCGAGGGTGGTTGGACTGGCGCTGGGCTTGGCCGTCGCAGTGGCAACGCTGAGTCTCGCCAGTGCTCAGCAGGAACCGCCTCACCGCTTCTACGGCACCGGCGCGACCGCCGGCGACATGATCGGCGTAGTCGACGACATGGGCAATGACCTCGGCTCGACCGAAGTCGCCGAGGACGGCTCCTGGTACATCGATGTCGACCGTGACGACGCCGACAACGTGAGCTTCACGCTCAACGGCGAATCCGCCGACGCCGACGTTTCCTCCGCCGGCTCCGGCCAGTCCGCAGTCACCGTCACTGCCATGGCCATGGAAGACTCCATGGACGAAGGCGACTCGATGGAGGACGGCGACAGCATGGAGGACCTCGACGGTGAAGAGGGCGACTCCATGGAAGACGGCGACTCCATGATGGACGACGGCTCGATGGACCACGGCGACACCGAGTACCCGGGCACGGGTAGCGGTGGACTCGCTGATGGCAGCGGTGTTTCGGCTGGCCTGATTGGCCTGCTGATTGCGCTGAGCGTCGCAGCGGTCGCCGGTCTTGGCGTGCGCCGAGTCCGCAACCGCGCGTAGTTCTCGCTAGCTGACAATCCTGTCCAAATCAGAGGGGGCGGGGCCAAACGGCCCCGCCTCTTCTCGTTAACCGACTTTTGAGACAGTCTCACAACGTGAGGTCTCAGAACACGATGTTCCCAGTCCCCGCTTCACGCGGGGACCTGCCCCTTTCCTCCACGAGACCCCCACCAGCAGATACTCTGTGCCGCCCGAGCGGATCCCCGCGCGAGGCGGGGACTGGGATTCAACCACCCAATGGGACTTTTGAGACAGTCTCATGACGGTGTTCGTCTTGCGAGCGATTGAGGCCCACCGCAACCTTTCAAGGGTTACTCTCAGTACGCCACAGACGAGTGCTAGGGAGGCCACGATGGAACTGCTGTTCACCGGCGGGCGTGTATTGACGATGGACGGGCTCGATCGCATCGCATCCGGCGTCGCCATCCGCGACGGGCGGATCGTCGCCGTTGGCGACAGCGCCGACGCGCGCGCTGCCGTCTCGCCAGACGCTACTCATGTGGACCTCCGAGGCCGCGCCCTGATCCCCGGCTTTTGCGACCCGCACAACCACTTCTCGATGACCACCTTCGAACCGGTCTCGGTCGATTGCGCCTTCCCACCGCTCTCGGGCAAGCAAGCAGTATTGGACGCGATCGCCGCCGCTGCCGATGGGACGCCCGAGGGCCAATGGATTTGGGGGCTCGGCTACAACCCGGCGCACCCAAATGGCGGATGGCTGAGCAAGTGGGAGCTCGACGAGGCCGCGCCCAACAATCCCGTCTTGGTGATGGAGTACTCGTATCACGCCGCCTACGCAAACTCGGCCGCCATGTCGATCGGCGGCATCAACGAGGAGACGCCCGATCCGCGCGGCGGCGAGATCGTCCGAAACACCAGCGGCGAAGCGAACGGCGTCCTCTGGGAACGCGCAATGAATCCTGTGCACCAGGCCACCATGCGCTCACACATCGACGTGCTCGGACCAGAGGTGATCGCCGACCTCGTCGAGCAAAACGCGCTCCGACACCTCTCGCACGGAGTCACCAGCCTCGGCGACGCCGTCGTCATGCCCGAGAGCGCCGAGATGTACCGCATCGCGGATGAACGCGGCAAGCTGCCGATCGTGATCCACCAGATGCGTGGCGGTAACGGATTCTTCGCCGCGCCCGAGGACGCCGCCGCTGGCGCCTTCCTCCAGGACGACGTCTCCGACCGCCTGCGCGGCGGCATCGTCAAGCTGTTCATGGACCCGGTCTACCCATCCAACGCGCTGCGCAAGTGTCACGCCGACGGCCACCTCGAAGACATCGGCGAGCCCTACTACAACCAGGACGAGGTCGACCAGCTCGTCCTCAACGCGGCCTCGCACGGTCTCCAGACCGCAATCCACTGCCTGGGCAACCGCGCCATCGAGCAGGCGCTCAACACCTACGAACGCGTCCAGCGCGAAATCCCACGCAGCGACGCCCGCTACCGCATTGAGCACTTCTTCTTCGCTGACCAAGGTCAGATGGAGCGCGCCGCCTCGCTCGGCGTCATCATCTCGCACCAACCGCAGTTTCTCTACTCCATCGGTACCGGCTTCGAGCGCTTCATCGCCGACGCAGGCCTCACGGTGCCGCCGCTGCCGTATCGCTCCTTCCTCGACGCCGGCGTCACGGTCGCCTCAGGCTCCGACTTCCCCTGCGCGCCGGTCGAGCCGCTCTTGGGCCTGCACGCGCTCACCTCGCGACGCACGCGCGAGGGCGACATCGTCGCGCCCGAGGAGGTCGTCACCCCGCTCGAGTCGCTGCGAACCCAGACCATCAACTCCGCCATCGCCATGTTCCGAGACGACGAAGTCGGTTCAATCGAAGTCGGCAAACGAGCCGATCTCGTCGTCCTCAGCCACGACCCCACCCTCGTCGACCCGGAGTACACGCGCGAGATCACCGTCCAACAAACCTACGTCGACGGCGCACTCAAGTACTCGGTCTGAACGAAAGATCTAGGTATGGTTCGACTGATCTTGTCTATCGCTCTCGCGGCGACCCTCCTTGGCAGCATGGACATGCGAGTGCAGGCATGTGAGTGCCCAGAAGAGAATTTGAGTGTTTCAGACGACTTCACGAAGTCCGCGCAGGTGTTTCGTGGAGTCGTCACACGGAGCGAACCTGCCTCTCTGACCGGTGGATATGAGGTTGATTTCGATGTGTTGACCGTCTGGAAAGGCCCGCCTCGAGAATCAGTCACGATATGGACACGTTCTGGTCAATGCGGTTTCACTTTTGAGGAAGATCTCGAATACGTCGTTTTCGTCTATGACGATGATGACGATTTTCTCAGCAATTACGTCTCATACTGCAGCCGCACGACCGAAATCGACAGCTCGACCCCGTATGAGTTCGAAGGTGTCCAAGGCTATCCGCCAAACACCACCACCAACAACGAATCGTCGGAAGTAGATGACAATCCAACGGCACCTGCTGATCCCGAGACCATAGGATCGTCCGCGCCAACAACATGGCTAATTCTAATCGTTGCCGTGGCAGGAGCAGCGCTCATACTCGGTGTTGCCGGACTGCGGCTGTACGTGCGCCGACGCGAGGCAACGCAGGATCCAACGAACGTTGATCGCACGTGAGCACCTGGATACGAGGGAGATGAGGCGGCAATGGACAATCATGCTTCCAGGAATGCGGAGTCAACCGAGCGCATCCGCTCAGTGGTCGCGCGACTCAGCGACAAGGACCTCAACCGTTCCCTCGGAGGAGGCTGGACAGTCGGCTTCGCGCTCATCCACCTGGCATTCTGGGATGCCCGACAAGTCGCCGCACTACAGCGCTTCAAAGACGGTGAGGCCTTCCCATCCGAGGACCACGCAACAAACGCCACCCTGACAGCAATCGCCTCAGCATTCGATCTCGTTGCAGCGGGTCAGGCGGCGGTCAGCGCAGCACTGGAGCTCGACACAATGGTGGAGTCGCTCACAGACGAGCAGCTCACCGCGCTGCAAGACTCTGGCAAGTCATACGCAATCGACCGCGCCCCGCACCGTGATGAACACCTCCAGCAGATCGAAGAGGCTCTCGGTTGAGTCGTTACGACGTGAGGGTGTCTCACAAGACAACCCAGTTGGATGAATCTCAGTCCCCGCTTCACGCGGGGACCCGCTCGGGCGGTACGGGCTATCAGGTGGTGGGTAACTTACCGGGGAAGGAGCAGGTCCCCGCGTGAAGCGGGGACTGGGAATGCTGACTTGTGAGGCGCCCTCACTTGGACAGTTACGAGGCTGATTTGACATCCGTCTGCGCAAAGTCGTCGCCCTTGAACAGCACCCGCCCCGCCAGCGTTCCTCGGCGACCTTCAAATACTGATGTTGCTTCTAGCAGATTTGAAACAGACATCATCCGAACATCTGTGGACAATATAGTCCGAATGAAGGTCTCTCGCTCCGGTTCACGAAAGGCAATCGCTACAATCGCGGATGTCTCTATGATCACTTAGGCAGCCCTTGTTCGTCATAGAGGAGTTGGCCGTGATCGGGGGCTGGTTCGTCACCCAAGAGATCGGCCAGCCGGTCGGCGATCAGTGTGACCTCGAGAACCTCTTTCTCCAAACTGTGCTCTCGTGCCAGCGCTACCTTCACAGCCGCTTGGATGGCGCTCTGCGCCGAGGCATCGGTGATAGTCGCCAACCTCTCGACGAGTTGACAGGTCTCCGGATCCGTAATCACGATGCTCTGAGTGCTCGGCGTGGTCATGGTGGTCTCCCAGTTGCGTGCCTTCCCAGTCTATCCAGGATTGCAGATCAACTTGGCCGAAGCGTGAAGTCCAATCAGCTAGCCTCGTGACACTCGCGAGACGGAGAGACGGTCCCCTGATGCCACCTGATCACCCACCGCAGCCCCTCCTTAACGGACTCAAAGTCGTCGAGATGGCCACCTGGCTGTTCGGTCCGATGAGCGCTTGCGTCCTGGGCGAACTTGGCGCCGACGTCACCAAAATCGAACCACACGAGGGCGATCCGATGCGCGGGCTGGTCCACCGTGTGCGCGACAAGGTCGACTGGGTCTTCGAGATCGCCAATCGGAACAAGCGCAGCATCGCGCTCAACGTGCGCAGCCCCGAGGGCAACCAGGCATTGCGCGAGCTGCTCGCCGACGCGGACGTGTTCATCGTCAATCTCCGACGCGGCGCGCTCGAGCGCCTGGGCATCGACTACGCCTCGATCAAGGCCGACCATCCACGCCTGATCTACGCACACGCCACCGGCTACGGCACCGAGGGTCCCGACATCGACCGGCCCGCCTTCGACGAGCTCGCCTATTGGGCGCGCGGCGGGTTCATGGAGACGCTCGGTCCAGCAGGTAGCGAGCCGGTACGGCTCGTCGGCGCGATGGGCGACCTGCCCAGCGCGATGAACATCTCGGCCGCCATCTTCGCCGCCCTGTACCAGCGCGAGCTGACCGGACAGGGACAGTTCGTCACATGCTCCCTGTATGGCGGCGGAATCTGGGCCAATGGCTTCGCCATCCAGGGCGCGCTCGCGACCGGCGAGAACTTCCCCCGCACCGACCGCTACAGCGCCTTCAATCCGCTCTACAACTCCTACCAGGCCGCCGACGGCAAGTGGATGCAGCTCGCCATGATCCAGGAAGAACGCTTCTGGGGTCCGTTCGCCGACGTGATCGGACTGCCGATTCTGACTGAGGATGAGCGATTCGCAGAGGTTGCCAATCGTCGCCAGCACATCCGCGAAGCAGTCGAGACCATCGAACAACGGATCGCCGAGGAACCTCGAGACCACTGGGCCTCGCTCTTCGATGCCAACGACTTCCCCTGGGCCCCCGCCGCCGACTCGGTCGAGATCGCCGAAGACCCTCAGGCCGCGGCCAACGGCTACGTACGCACGATGGATCACAAGGCCGTCGGCGAGTTCAAAATCCTCGGTGTACCGTTCCAACTCGAGCATGCACCAACCGACAACTTCTGTAGCGCCCCCGAGTTGGGCGAACACACCGAACTGGTCCTCGAAGAACTGGGCTACAACTGGGACAAAATCGCCAAGATGAAACAAGCCGGCGTGATTCCCTGAGCAGGACGACGCGGCATCTGATCCCCTCTCCCCGAGTAGGAAGGCCTTTCTCCTTCTGATCCCCACTCCCTGGGCAATAAGGCCTTCCTCCTTCTGAGCCCCTCTCCCTCTGGGAGAGGGTTAGGGTGAGGGCTCTCCCCCCCTCCCTTCCCAATCGCCAGTAAAGAAAGAAACTAACATGTCAGAGATCATCGACTTCCGAGTCACCCTGCCACCACGGGAATACTCAGACCCTTCGGGCGACGGCGATGAGCGCTTTAGCGACAGCAGCTACCTGTCCAACTACAACCGGATCTACACCCGTGAGCGCGGCGGCGGCAGCGACGCGCAGGCAATGATCGCCGCGATCGGCGAGGCAGGTATCAACCGCGCCGTCCTCCAGGCCGAGTGGGGCGCTGGCGACTACCGAGCCATGAACGACGCCGTCCACCGGATCGTGGCAGGTCACCCCGACATGCTGACCGGCTACGTGACCGTCAATCCTGCCACGGGCGACAACATGGCTAAAGTCGTCGAGCAAGAGGTGCGCGAGCGTGGCGCCAAAGGCGTCAACCTGCAGCCGTTCTCGTACAAGATCCTCGCCAACGACAAGCGCTTCTATCCGCTCTATGCAAAGTGTCAGGAGCTGGGCGTTCCCGTCACGATTCACTCGTCGATCAACTTCTCCAACGACCGCTCCATTGAGTTCGGCCGTCCGCTCTACCTCTGCGAGATCGCCTGCGACTTCCCCGACCTCACGATCGTCGCCAACCACGGAGGCTGGCCCTGGGTCAACGAGCTGGTTGCCATCGCATGGAAGCACGCCAACGTCTACATCGAGATCGGCGCAGTCGCACCCAAGTACATCGGCACACCTGGCACCGGCTGGGAGACGCTGATGCAGTACGGCAACTCATCCCTGCTTGGCGACCGCGTCCTCTTCGCCACCGACAATATGATCCCCTACCAGCGTGCTGTCCAGGAACTACAGGATTTGCCACTCAAGGACCACATCAAAGAAGGCTGGCTGGGCGAGAACGCGGCACAGTTGCTCAGTCAAGTCGAGGATCGCCTGGCAGCAGTCTGACGCATTAGGTCACAGCAAGTAGGCGGCCGGGCGGAGGTGAAGCGTGCGGATCGACATCGGCAATTGGCAAGTCAGGAGCTACCGCGTCGATGATGCGCTGTCCCTCGCGCGGCACGCAAACAATCGCAACATCTCACGGAATATGCGCGATACGTTTCCGTATCCGTACACCCTGTCCGACGCACACCACTGGATCAGTCTCGTCATGCAGCAGTCGCCTGAGGCGAACTTTGCCATCGCCTCGGCCGACGAGGTGATCGGCGGCATTGGCTTGACGTTTCGCGACGACATCCATCGCCGCTCAGCCGAGATTGGCTACTGGTTGGCTGAGCCATTCTGGGGACAGGGCATCGCCACAGCCGCACTGCGCGAAGTGACCGACTATGCCTTCGCCAACCACGACCTCGTGCGTCTGGACGCCTCGGTCTTTGAGTGGAACCCAGCCTCGATGCGAGTGTTGGAAAAGGTCGGCTACACCCTGGAAGGCCGATTGCGCCAGAGCATCACCAAAGACGGTCAGACAATCGACGAGTTCCTCTACGCCAAAGTGCTCGAATAGATTCTGTCTCGATCCGGCCAACAAATCTATCCGCTATCCGTGAACAGTGGCGTGAGGCGTGCGTCAACGCCACGGAGAGTTCGGAGCCATGCCGGCGGTCGAGGGCCTGCCCAATCGACGAAGCGCCTCAAAATACTCCGTCATACCCGCGCTTGCCGCGGAGCCTGCCCCCGGCCCGAACGGGGGTATCTCGCCAGCATCAGCAGCCACGACTATACCCAACGCGGCGAGAATGCTGCGGCAAGCGCGGCTGTGACCGGCTGCTTCTTGGCGCTGCATACCAACGTGAACAGGCCCTAGGACGGATCGGTACCCGCTCTGAGCGGCAGGCACAGATTGGTGATCAGTTCATCGGCAGCAGCGTCTCTTGGCGTGTTGCGATAGATCTCCATGCAGGGCCGGTCGTCGAGTTCCTCGCCGTTGGCGGGAAGCCAGAGTCCGTAGATCCGCTGATACGCCTCCGGAATCCCGTCGTATGGACCTTGGTGGGTGTAGACGGCGTAACGGCCCGCGGCTAACCGCTCGATAGTGATGCCGTGCGCAGGTGCGGCGTCCGTGTGGACTTCGAGGCAAGCATCAGAGCGTAGCTCCTGCGTCGCCACTTCACCGGGATCATCGTAGGAGCGGTTGAAGACCAGACCGGTTTGGGCCCCAACGCTGGCTGCCCAATCGAGCAGGCGCATGAAGCTCTCGGAGATCTCGTCGTATGGTCCCAGGTGACGGATGCGGGCAACCTCGATGCTGGGCATCGTCTCGATCCGAACTTCGAATTGGACGCTGCCGTTTGGAGGATCAAACTCCAGCACGTTACGCGCTGGATAGTATCTGACACGCGCCGTGGGACTACGGAATGTCGGCGGCGGCCAGACGCTGCGGTATCGGCTAGGGCTCATGCCGCAGCCACGACGGAAGGCGCGTGAGAATGCTTCCTCTGATTGGTAACCCGCCTCGAGCGCGATCTCGATCACTGTCGACCGTTCATGACGCAAGCGATGGGCTGCCTGTTCGATGCGTAGCCGGCGCACCAGGTCGGTGACCGACTCGCCCGTCATGGCCCGAAAGATTCGTTGATAGTGGAAGTGTGAGAACCGAGCCTGCGCCGCGATTTGCTCAACGGTGCAGGGCTCGTCCAGATACTTCAGAATGAAATCTAGTGATTCCCGCACATGCTGTTCGTACATTCGGGCGGTAGTAGTACGCATTGGCCGTCTCGCACGGGACTGGCGGTCTAATGCTACCACTTGGATCAATCGTCTTTCGGCCCCTTCAAGGGAACGCACAGGTCGGTCAGCAAGTCGTCCGGCTTCGTGTCGAACGGTGTGTTGTGGTAAATCTCCATCGATGGTCGGTCATCCAGTACTTCACCGCTTTCCGGGAGCCATGATCCAAACAGGTAGCCGTAGGCTTCGGGGATTGCATCGTAGGCGCCTTTGTGCGTGTAGACCGCGTATCTGCCGGCCGGTATGGAATCGAGCACGATGTCGGTTGGCGGCTCCGCGGTGGTGTGGAGTTCGACGCACGCATCCCATCGACGCTTCTCGGGCGGCACGAGCTCAGGATTGTCATACTCAAGCGTGACGCTCCGGCCCGGGCTCGCGCCAAGCGTTCCGACCCACTCCATCAATCGCGCAAAGCAGGATCCAAGCCCGCTCTGATCTCCAACGTGTCGGATACGCGCGACTTCGATCTCTCCAATGGTCTCAATCCGGACCGTCATGTTGCAGCCTCCCTGCATAGGACCAGCGCTTCAGCGAACGATTTGACCCGATGTCGCTGTTGACTGGCAGGTTGGCAGCAAATCAGGAGCGGTACCTGACCGTGCGTGCGCACTTCCTCCCGCGGACCACGGGCGACGAGTCCGCAGCGGGTGCGGATGCCTCGACGAACGACCCTTAGCCGACGATGCCAGCCTCTCTGAGCTGAGCGATCGCCTCCGGGGCGCAGCCGATCTCTTCAAGCAGCGCATCCGTGTCCTGACCCAACTCAGGGCCCAGACATTTCACCCGGCCTTGAACACCGTTCGCCCGGATTGGCGATCCCACGGTGGTCAGCGCACCGAAGCGCTCGTCCTCGTACTGGACGATGTACTCGTTGGCGGCGGCCTGCTCGTCGCTGGCGATCATCGGGTAGTCCTGGATCAGCGTGCTCGGCACCTCTTCGGCGTCGAAGCGCGACGGCCACTCGGCGGCAGGTCGCGTGGCGATGACGGAAGCCACTTCGCTGCGTAGCTCCTCAAGGTTCGCGTTGCGGTCGGCCAGCGTGGCGAACCGTGCGTCAGTAACGAGGTCCTCACGCTCCAGCGCCCGGCACATGGGCACCCAGCGATCGGTGATGTAGCCGACAAACAGCCAATCGCCGCACGAGCCCTGCGCTTGCAGGGTGAACATGTTCGAGATCGGCATGTTTCTCGCCGAGGGCACGACGTTGCCGTTGGCAATAGCGTTGATCGCTGGCGCCCGACCCCAGATCTGGCTGCCGTACAGCGATGTCTGCACCAGTTGTCCCTCGCCTGTGCGCTCGCGAGCGACCAGCGCGCTGGCAATCGCAAAGGCAAAGATCATGCCGCCGGTCTGGTCGGGATCGGGCGCGGCGACGTTCGCATAGGGCTTGGCGCTCCCGTTGCCATTGTCTGCGCCACGTACGCCGTTCGGCCACATCCCGCCGCCGGCGGCGCCGGCCACCGAGGCCCACGATGTCGCATTCGCTCGCGGTCCCTTGGGACCAAATCCGCTGGCGCTGGCATAGACCAGCCGCGGATTGCGCTGCTTGAGGTCTTCCCAGCCGAGGCCAAGACGGTCCATCACGCCGGGCTTGAAGTTCTCGGTCACCACATCGACGCGCTCAACCAGCTCATACACGAGGTCGCGACCCTCGGACGAACGCAGGTCGACCGCGATGCTGCGCTTGCCACGGTGATGCGTGTGGAAGTACTGCGAGAACCCATCGTCGCGCCGGGCCACGTGTCGAGACGGGTCGCCAACCTTGAGCCGTTCTACTTTGATCACCTCAGCGCCAAGGTCGGACATCAGCACCGTCGCCGATGGCCCCTGTTGAAACTGGGTAAAGTCGAGCACGCGAATGCCGTCGAGCAATGGTCTGGTCATGGTTGGCGTCTCCTGGTCTGCAATCTGATAGTGCGAATATACGCGTCGCCGACGAGTTCCAGGTGCTGGGCGTGCTGATCTGTCTGGAACACGCACCAACAGACAACCACTCAATCGCGCCTGAGCTCGGCGAGCACAGCGAGTTCGTCCTCGAGCTGCTCGTCTACAAATGGGACGCCATCGCCGACCTGAAACAGCAAGGCGTCATTCCCGAAATCGACCTCGAAACACGCCGTCAATTTGCGATACTCTGCACGTCCGAACGCGCGACAGCGCAACAGGTGCACAGGCAGGAGCCGTCAGGAACGACAAGCAACACGGTCGCCATAGTGGAGGTGCGAGATGGTCGAGCGAGTGAAATCGATGGCTGGTCGCAACGGGAAGACGGGTTGGAGGCTGCTGGCGACGCTCGCCATCGTGGGCGCAGCACTGCTCGCTGCTGGCCACGACTTGGGCGCGACGACCCAAGACGCAGCCCCATCCGACCGCGTCCAGAGCCAACCCGCATCTGACTGCGTCTCCGACGATCTGCTGCAAAAGGTGCGGCACTACTACGACGTCAACAAGGACCGCTCGCCGGGTTACGGCGCGAACTGGAAACGCGTCTTGGTCGCCTTTGGCGACGTGCAGGACTCGCAGCTCACAGCGATGTCCGCTGCCGATGCTCGCACTCGCGAGTCGCGTTGGTTCGGCTGGCAACCTATCCGCAAGGCGCTCGATTGCATCGAAGCCAAGTCAGTTCAGCCCACACCGGAGGCGAAGCAGACGCAGCAGCCTGACGCTACATCCGAGATCAGCGTCACCGCCGGCCCCGACGTCGTTGAAGGCGACATCATGCACTTCATCGTCACCGCAACTCCAGCGCCGACGACACCGCTCGACGTTGAGGTGACTGTCACCGCAACCGGCTCCTTCGCGGTCCCGGCGACGACCTACACCGCCACGATCCCAACTAACGGATCGTGGAAGATGAAGCTCTCGAGCTACGCCGACAGCATCGACGAGCCCGACGGCACTGTCACCGCGACCATCGACCCAGGATCGGCATACACGGTCTCCGCAACTGCCAGCACGGCCACGCTGACCGTCCAGGACGACGACGATCCGCCGTTGCCGCAGGTCGGAATCACCAGCGGACATATGTCGATCAGCGAGGGCGACGACGTAACCCTCATCATCAGCTCCAATCAAGCCCCGACGACGGCGCTCACCGTGCCGCTGTCAATCGTCGCCACGGGCGACTTCGGAGTCGCGAGTGGTACGCACACTGTGACGATCCCCACGAGCGGCAGTGTGACGCACACGATCTCGACGGACGACGACCTCACCGACGAAGCCGACGGCACGCTGTCCATCACCGTTGGTGCGGGTACCGGCTACGACGTGTCGCTGAATGGCAGCTTCCGCTTCATCCAGATCGCAGACGACGACCTCGCCACCTTCGCTCAGCCCCAGATAGCGCAGCAGGTCGAGCCCAGCATCTCCGTCTCCACCAGTGTGCCCGTAAACAGCAATGGCCGACACCTCATCCTCGAAGGCCTGCCATTCACGGTGACGGTCACTGCAACGCAGGCGCCAACATCCGATCTGACGGTAAAGTTGCAATTGTCCCAGGGCGGCTATCACATTGTCTCGCCGAACGCGACCACCACACCGCCGCTCCAGAACATCAGTAGCTGTGGCTTCAACGTCGATGACGACCGGTTTGAGTACTACGTCGACGTGACGATCCCTGCCAATCAGACGCAAACGACATTGAACTTCAAGTCTGAAGCGTCACTGATGAATGCTTGGGACTCGTACTTCCGCTACGAAGTGAAGGACGGTGACGGATACACAGTGTCTGATACGAACAACCGCGTCAACGTGGTCGTCCGCGATCCGGGCGGTGGCGGTGTGTCCGCGGGTCGTGCCCCGTTGAGCCTGATTCAGAATTGGCGGCAAGCGGCGAATGCGAACGTCCTCGACTGGATGTCGGAGGCACGAAACTGGGACCGCGTCCGACTCGCCTTCGGCGACCCCGATCCGAGCATTCACACGAAATGGGCCAGAACACTCGCCCCAGTGGCGCTGATGACCGCTCGCGAGGCGGAAGACATGCAGAGTGTCTACCCGCCAATGACGCGTTCAGGCAAATATGGGCTCAACCTCCCGAGGAACTCGAGTCGCTGGTTGGAATGGGCCCGCGCCGCCGAGTCGCTCCGTGAGCTCGAGGAGTGCGACAGAATCAGCGGCGTCCCCAAGACGACCACTGGCGGGCCCTCGGAGATCTACGTGATACGCGATAAGCCCTCGACTTCGGAAGGCAGTTACGCGCGATTCATTATCATCGCCGACCCAGCTATCACGAAGAAGACCGCGATCTACTTCACGATTACCAGCAACAACGTCAGTTTTGATCACGTCATCATGTCCCGTTTCCGTAGCAACGTGAGTAACTTCATCGGCAGGCTGCCCGGCAGAACGGTGTTTGGGACCGGGATCTATCTGACCAAAGGTTCGTACGGAAGCGTCTCGATGCTGACGCTCGACGACCGCATCGCGAACGGTGCCGGGACCGTCACGTTCACGCTGAATGAGGGCGATGGCTACACCATCAGGAGTGGCGGCGAATCGGCTAGTATGACCGTCTGGGAGAACGACTAAGCGAATAGGCAAGCAACCCGCAAGACGACCGCTGAAGTGGAGGCACGAGATGACGACGCGTGACCGCTTGACGACCTTGGTCCGACCGATGCGTGTCAGGCGGATGCTGGCAATGCTTGCAATGCTGGCAATCGTGTGTACCGCGATCGTGCTTGATGGCGGCGAGTCTCGCGCGCAGCCGGCGGTCACCGCGGTCGCGACCGACACCGAGATCACACTGAGCTGGGAAGTGTCGGGCAACGTGGTCTTCTACTGGCACAAGGCCGGCGAGACGAGGGTCAACCTTGAAGCGGTCCGCAGCGGGAAATCGTACACGATCTCCGGTCTGACACCCGAGACGCGATACCGATTCTTCTTCTACCAAGGTACAACCGGTGAGCTCTTCGCGACCACGCTCGCAACCAACACTGATCCCGAACCAACGCCCGATCCACCGCCGGCTGAGGAACAAGAGCAACCCGTCGAGGATCCGCCTCCGAGCCAGGACTACTCCGAGATCGTCGCGGGCTGCGTCTCCGACAATCTGCTGGAAACGGTGCGACGCTACTACGACGCAAACAAGAACCGTTCACCAGGCTACGGTGCCAACTGGAAGCGTGTCTTGGTCGCGTTCGATGATGTCAACGACGCACAACTCACGGCCATGACCGCGGCCGATGCCCGAACGCGCGAGTCGCGTTGGTTCGGTTGGCAGCCCATCCGCAAGGCGCTCGACTGCATCGAAGCCAACACAGCAGCGCCACCGCAACAACCAAAGCTGCCCGCTGTCATCTCCGAGATCAGCATCAGCGCTGGCCCGGACGTCGTCGAGGGCGACATCCTTACCTTCACCGTCACAGCGACCCCAGCGCCCACAGCACCGCTCGACGTCAAGGTCACCGTCACAACCACTGGCAGTTTTGCAGTTCCTGCGACCACATACACCGCGACGATCTCGACAAGCGGCTCATGGTTGATGAAGCTGTCCTCTTACGCCGACAGCATCGACGAGCCCGATGGCACGGTCACCGCGACCATCGACCAAGGCTTCGGTTACACCATCTCGTCCATCGCGGGAACCGCCACGCTGGTGGTCCAGGACGATGACGATCCGCCGCTGCCGCAGGTGGGAATCACCAGCGGACACATGTCGATCATCGAGGGCGACGACGTCACGCTGACGATCACCTCGACTCCAGCTCCCGCAACGGAACTCACCGTGCCGCTCTCAATCGTCGCGACTGGCGACTTCGGAGCCACCTCTGGTACGCAAACGGTAACGATCCCCACCACGGGTAGCGTCACGCATACCATTTCCACCTTTGACGACTTCACCGACGAGGCTGACGGTACGCTGTCGATCACGGTTGGCGCCGGCACGGGCTACGACGTGTCGCTGAACGATAGCTTCCGCTACATCGAGATCGCCGACGATGATCTCACCTTCGCCGCGCAGGAAGCTCGAGCCCAGCGTGCGGAAGCGCAACCGCAGCAGGCGACACCGACTGTGACGATCACTCCCAGCACCTCGACCGTGGACGAAGGCACAGCTGTGGCGCTCACGATCACCACCACAGGCACAATCCCAGCGGACGGATTGCCAGTGACACTCAAAGTTGGCACCAACACTTATGGACAACATCGTGCGAACCTCACGTCCACAAGCCCAGTGACAACGGTCTCGAACATCAATGTTCGAGGCGCCCTTCTCGGCCCTCAGGCGTGGTTCATTTGGAAGCGTGTGAATGTCACACAGTCCCCTACGATGCTCACCTTCACCCCCACAAACACTCCCTACCACGACGCCGACACGACCCTCACCTTCCAGTTGGAAGTCTCGAGCCAATACATGCTCGGGAGCGACAAGAAAGCGACCATCAACGTGTCGGACCTCGGCATGACTTCGGCGTCCTACAAGACGTGCTTCCCCAACGGAGGCCCGGTGTCGAGCAGTTGGGTCAACACCTTTACGCAGTATGACGCTCCATTAGACCAAGTCGGACCTCTGCTGGGCAAACGTGTCCTGGTCGCGCTGGGCGAAACAGTAACGGATCCGCAACCACCGATGACCGTGTACGAGGCCACGGAAATCCGCGATCGCTTCACGAAAACGTTCAGAAGGGATGGGTACGTCTACGGGCGCGATATCCAGTACGACTGGTGGCACAGTGTGGTCCGAACGCTGACCATGCTCGAAGAGTGCGCCCGCACAGGCAAAGGCGGAAGTACGCCGATGAAACCGGTCGTGAGCATCGTCTCGAGCCAACACACGATCGAGGGCAGCAGCAACCAGTTCAGGATCACCGCAGTCCCAGCGCCAGCGTCTGGTCAGTCGATCACGGTGAATCTGTCGGTGAGGGAGGGAAGTGTCACCTTGGGCACTACTCCCACGACCGTAACGATCACTGATACTGGCGTTGCGACACTGGACCTCAACTTCACGGCCTTGACCGGCAGCAGGACCAGGGGTTTTGCGACCGTAACGCTTACTAACGATACCGGTGGCGCTCCCACCTACATGGTCAATTCAGACTACAAATCGGCGACGATCAACGTGACAGGCAACAGTACGAAGGCAACAGCGGAGTTGCACAAGGTACCGACCGTCACAATCGAACAGCGGATTAGCATCGGTTGTACTGTCTACGTGGGGTTTAGGATCGATCGCACGCCGGGCAAGGGACTATTGGTCAGGACGGCCGGACCGTTCCAGGGCGACTTGGAGTCCGTGACGCATCGTGGGACGAAGGGCAGCTTACTGTCTGCTACAGGCACTGGTTACTTGGTCACGTCGATCGAGACGACCATGAATCCATTCAACCTGTTTCTCCTGGGTGGCTACGGATACACCTTCACACCGGACGAAGGCAAGAACACCAAAAAGTACACCATGACCTTCGACAACTTCCAGTGCAATCCGTGACGTCGGCCGTAGCAGTCTGAGCGACGCTGTAAGCAGTCAGAAACAGCAATCCCGCGCCCCGACTCAGTCTGGGCGCGGGACGTAATCGACGATGTCATTCTTGACTCGCCGTCGGGTTGAGGGTTCGCTAAGCCGTCCCGTACTCCCACGGGTTGGTGACCTCTACGCCCAGATTCTCGAAGTCGCGGACGTTGCGAGTCACGACCGTCATTTCATTTGCCATTGCCGTGTCGGCAATCAACCCATCCGCGACTTCAATCGTTCGTCCCTGGCGACGTGCCCGCGCCCGCAGTATCGCCACCAATTCGGCCGCCGACCTGTCAAGCGGTATGATGCGATCCTCGAATGCTGAGAGGAATTGGATGTGCGTGGTATACAATCGCTCACGGCGGCGACCAGCAGGAAGCCGTTGCAGTCCGTACTCCAATTCATGCATAACGACCGCCGAGATCCACTGATCAGGATGCTCCAGGATGAACGCGGCCACACGAAAGTCGGGGTCATCGTTCGCGAGTTCTGAGACAACGTTAGTGTCCAGCAGATAGCCACTCACCGGTTGTTCGGCTCCGCCGCGTCAAAAGCGGCCCATTCCTCCTCCGTCCAGTCGGCATAAGGAATTGGACGGTTCGATCCTCGTTCGTGCGGAGTGTCGTCGTAAATCCCGCGCGGCATCATCTGAAGCAGATACTGACCCATGGACATCTGTGGCGGCGACTCGCCCTCGGGCGAGAGTTTCTCCGGCACTTGGGCCGGCGGCCCGCGCTCGAGCCAGACCTCCTCAGGCACCACGACGTAGCGCTTGCGCATGCCGATCCACTGCGGGCTTTCGCTCTCGGCTAGGCGCAGAATCTCGGACAGCTTCGCTTTGGCTTCGGTGACGGTCCAAGCGGGGGTCTCTGCTGCTTTTCTGACGCTCATTCCGTCTCCCGACAGGTGGCCCGGTCACCTTCAGTCTAGAGCTGATACTGCCGCGTCGTGGCGGCCCCTTTCGGTCGCCAGCGCGAACAAGACTGCGGAGCGCGGTGGCTAATCAGCCAGGACCGGCTCCGCGGCGTCGCTCATGACGAAGCCTTCGTAGCTGTTGGAGGCGATTTCGTCGCAGCGCTCTCGGTAGGGACCGACACCGCCGGCGTAGGGCATAAAGACCCTTGGCTTGCCCGGAATGTTGGCACCCAGGTACCACGAGTCGGCGAGCATGTACATCGTCTGGTCGGCGATGTCGCTGACGTGCTGAACCCAATCGACCTCGGCCTGCGGGTCGGCGTCGACCACGTCGATGGCGTGCTCGCGCAGGTACTCGATGAAGTCCGAGATCCACTCGACGTGCTGCTCGATCGAGACCGGCATGTTGCTCAGCACCGACGGGCTCTGCGGGCCGGTGATCATGAACATGTTGGGGAAGTCGGCAGTGGCGAGACCGAGGTAGGTCGTCGGGCCGTCACTCCACTTCTCCCTCAGTTGGCGACCCTCGCGGCCGGCGATGTCGATATTGAAGAAGGTGCCGGTCATGGCGTCGTAGCCGGTGGCGAAGACGATGGTGTCGACCTCGTACTCCTGGCCATCCGATGTGCGCAGCCCGGTCGGCGTGATCTCTTCAATGGGGAAGTGACGGATGTCGACCAAATCAACGTTGTCACGGTTGTAGGTGTCGAAGTAGTTGGTGTCGATCAGCGCCCGCTTGGAAGAGAAGGGGTGGTCGCGTGGCACGAGCCTCTCGGCCGTCTCGGGATCGTTGACGATTTCGCGGATCTTCTGGCGGATGAATTCGGAGGCCGTGTCATTGGCTCGGCGGTCGGTCGCGATGTCGCTGTAGGAGCCGAGCATAAAGTGGAAGCCGCCTTTCTCCCAGAGGCGCTCGTAGGTTTCCTGGCGTTCCTCGTCGCTGACCTCGAGGGCGGATGTCTCAGAAGCGTCGTAAGGGAAGCCCGCGGCGGTGTGCTTGGCTTCGTCCAGGATTTGTCGGTAGTTGGCCTTGACCTCCTTGAGGAAGGCCTGATCGACCGTGCCGTGTTGGGCCGGAATCGTGTATTGCGGAGTGCGCTGGAAGACCGTCAGATGCTCGGATTCACGCGCGATCACCGGAATCGACTGGATGCCGCTGGAACCCGTGCCGATCACTGCGACTCGCTTGCCTTCGAACTCAACGCCCTCGTGCGGCCAGGCGCCGGTGTGGTGCCACTCGCCCTCAAACGAGTCGAGTCCGGGAATCTGGGGAATCTGACCGGTAGAGATGCAGCCGATGGCAGTGACGACGTACTGGGCGGTGACGTGGTCTCCCTGGTCGGTCTCAACTTCCCAGAGGCCGGTGTCGTCGTTGAAGCGGGCCGCGGTGACGCTGGTGTTGAACTGAATGCCACTGCGCAGGTCGAAGCGGTCCGCGACATGGTTGAGGTAGCTGAGGATCTCGGGCTGCTCTGGATACTTGCCGCTCCAGTTCCACTCCTGCAGCAGGTCGTCGTCGAAGGAGAAGCAGTAGACGTAGCTCTCCGAGTCGCAGCGCGCCCCCGGATAGCGATTCCAGAACCAGGTGCCGCCGACGCCGCTACCGCGTTCGTACACCTGGACGTTCATGCCCTGGTCGTCGCGCAACCTCTTGAGCATGTACATCCCGGCGAAGCCGGCTCCAATGACGACGGCGTCGTAGTGAGTGGTGGTGGTGTCCGACATGTTCGTTCTTCTCTCTGTCCCGCCTGGCACAACCTGACGGGCTCCACTGGCAATGGGAGCGACTCGGATACCGCGAGTCTACTGGTTAGCGTGCGCGAACTGCACAACAAGCGCACGAATGGCTCTGACGACCTGTTGCATACCGCGTTCGCTGCCAGGCAGCATCAAGAGCGCGAAGAAGGCGTGCATCTGACCCTTGTGTCGTTGCATGTTGACCTCGACGCCGGCGTCTTCGAGCCGTTGGGCGTACTCTTCGCCTTCGTCGCGCAATGGGTCATGTTCGGCGGTGAGCACCACGGCAGGTGGCAGACCGGAGAGATCCTCCGTGTAGATCGGTGAGGCATCCGGCTCGGTGCGCTGGGCAGGGTCTGGGATGTAGTGGTCGAAGAACCAGATCATCGAGTCCCGGGTCAGCAGGAGCTGATTCTCGGGGTCCAGGTACGAGGGACGGTCAACGTTTGCGTCCGTGACCGGATAGATCAGGACCTGCATGGCGATCTCGGGGCCATTACGGTCGCGGGCTCGGACGGCCATCACGGCCGACAGGTTTCCACCGGCGCTATCGCCGGCGACGATCAGGGGAACCTCACGGCCGGCGATCTCATTCATGTGAGCAGCAGCCCACTCCAGCGCCGCGTAGGAATCGTCAACGGCGACCGGGTAGCGGTGCTCGGGCGCGAGTCGATAGTCGACCAACACCACCGCACACGAGGTCCGCTCGGCCAGCTTGCGGCCCAGCGTGTCTGATTCATCAATGGATCCCACGACCCAGCCGCCGCCGTGGTAGTACACGATCACGCCGGCTGGCGATTCGATCGGTACCAGGACTCGAATCCGGAAGGATCCGTCTGCTTGCTCGATCGTGTGTTCTTCCACCCGTGCCATGTTCGGCGCCGGCCCGCTCAGGGCGGCGAGCCCGGCTCGATAGGTCCGGGCATCTTCAGGCGTGCGTTCGTGCATCGCCGGGGCGTCGGGATCGGCTCCCTTGATCATTTCTTCGTAGAAGGCTTGCGTCTGGACATCGAGTGCCATGCACTACTCCTGTGGTCCTGAACAATCAGGTTCGATTCCGGTTCGTCTCGGCGAGGGTAACTCAGGAATCGCTTTGGTCACCGATGCCCGGCGTTCCTTCCCAATTCACTGTGGACTTCATCCCCTGTGGCTCCCTCCTGGATCACGAAGAACAGGCAATCAGCCCACAACATGCCGCCTCAGATGTCGATGTTCCCAGTCCCCGCTTCACGCGGGTCCCCGCGCGAGGGAGGCCTTTGCACAAATGGTCGAGTTGCGCTTGATTGTTTACTCCCTCTCCCTCTGGGAGAGGGCTGGGGTGAGGGTGCCGGCTGTCGGTCTATCTGGTAGCGTCCCCTGGCTGCCGGCGGGTCAGCCCTCACCCTAACCCTCTCCCAGAGGGAGAGGGGACGGAGAAGAGAGTTACGCACCGGTCTCCGCGAGGCGGGGTCTGGGATTCAACCACCCAAGGGGACTGTTGAGACAGTCTCATCAAGTCTCGTCTGCCCGCGCCTATGGCCTGCGAGTCGGCTCACTCGACTCGGCAAGCAGGGAAGCGCTCTGGGCGTCGACGGGTGAATGCCCGATTCGAGGATCGTGCCCTAGGCGACCAGACTGATCGGTGCAATCACGATCATGCTCTGCACGCCAAGCTGGTAGAGCAACAGCATGGGCGCGACCAGCGCACAGGCCATGATCACCTGTAAGGCTTGAATGTCGCTCGTCTAACGCACTGCGCCGTTCGCGAATGCGAAGCACCTGTATCGATTATGGATGCAATAGGCGGCGAAGAAGCAAGGTGCTCATGTCGCGGCGGCCGTCGGCGACGAGCAATACCTGGACGCTGTTGTCAGAGACTCGATAGATGATCCGGTATGGCTTGAAGAGAACCTCCCGAAACTCTGGGCGTCCGACATCCTCCAGTTCCCACACGATGGAACCGCGATTGGGAAGGTCTGATAGACGTTCCACCAATTCCCTGATGCTTGCAACTACATAAGCAGCGCTGGCAGGCGAATCAGACTCCTCGATGTACTCGCCAATCTCTTCGATGTCCGCCTCTACAGCATCGGTCAGCTCAACGAGAAGTTGCATCAATCAACGGACCAGCGCTTCTGCAGCCGATCAAACACCTCTTTAGCCGGCTTGGTCTTGCCCTCACGAACCTGCTGCTCTCCGAGGGCGAGGATCTTGAGCAACGCGAGCGTTTCCTGTTGTTCCTCGTAGCGCCGGAAGTCCAGCAGGACGGCCTTGGCCTCGCCGTTTTGGGTGATGATGTACGGCTCGGGCTGTTCCGCGATCGTACGGACGATCTCGGCTGCGTTGGCCTTGAAGTGGCTGATCGGTTTGATTTGAGTCATGACAAGTCCCCTTAGCTGACTGAATGTAGTCCGAGTGTAGTCCGTCGTCAAACGCGTTTCACGGCCGTCTATGCGTGAAGAGCCTCTCCACGATGGAGGCGAGCGGCCGTTTCGTAGGTCTGACCCATCGACCGCACCGTCGGGGCGTGTGCCGTGAGGAAGCGGCTTGCCCCGATCAGCACATCGTCCGCCTCGGGACGGCCGTCGAAGCGGTCGACCAGACGCAACGCGGCTTCGAAAATCTGGAATGAGTGGAACCCGGCGTCCTCGCGCAACACCGCTGTGCCGAGAGCGCGGGTGACCTCGCGTTGCTGACCAGCGGCCAGCAGGTCGGCGACGGTCTGGCCAGTTTCGTCGACCTGCTGCTGACGGTCGAAGTGACCGAGCAGATCGTCGGTCGAGGTCGAGCCGCGGCCCGAACCGAATGGCGGCTCGGGCCGCGGCTGACGCGGCATGTTGAGGAAGCGTTCCAGGTAGACCGATGCCGCACCGTCGAGAATGCCGCGAGCCAGTTCCCGTGACGGAGCCCGCTGCATCGCACGGTCGACGGCGTTCGTGTATGTGAACGTGTGGTGAACGGTGTTCCAGTCTCCAAACTCATTGGAGATATGGAAGTGCAACGGACGCCGAGCCGCTGCGTAGGCGACGGTCGAGCTGAGTTCGGTGAGTGGCGCGCCAGCGCGAGCGGCATCGACGATTCGACGCAGCGAGCGATCCGGAGGATCGTCGAGAATCGACTCGGCGACGGGACGATGTTCATCCCACGACTCGTTGCGCTCAGCGCCGATGGCCAGCGCTTCGTCGAGGGCATCGCCGGCCTCGTCGAGCAGCTTCGGCAGATCGACCGGATGCTGCCAGGAGGATGTCTCCTCCATCCGCTGGGCTCCGGTGATGGTTGGAATGACCGAACTCAGGATGTCAGGTGCGTCGTCCCAGCCAATCGCATCGAGCAGCTCGCAAGCTTTGTTGGCAAAATCGAGTGTGTGGCCGACGTCCATGAAGGTGTGGTCGGTCGATGCCGCGAAGACCAGGTCGGCAAGCTGTTGCTCGTCAAGACCGGCGGCGGCTGCGGTGCGCAGACACCGTTCTGCAGCGTCACGCGAGCGGACTTCTGAGAAGCGTCGGAACCAGGCGCGAAACTGTTCGGGCCGATCTTCGTCGGTGTCGAGCGCGGCAATGTCGAAATCAGGCGGTTCGCCCTGCACGCTACGCGCGACATGCACGACTCCCTGATAGAGCGCGCGAGGTCGATCGGCGGCATCGAGGTGCGGCAACACGTTCGCCATCGCAGTCAGAATCGACAGCCCGCTGGACCATCCGGCGGCGCGATTCTTGACGCCAAAGCGGGCCGCCTCGGCCAGGATCAGGTCTTCGCGTCCTGCCTCGCACAGACCGATCACCGACTTGGCGATCACCAGCCGCAAGTTCTGCTCAAGCCCCTCCGACAACTTGCGCGTGCAGTGGGCGACGGCTTCCTCCTCCTGTGGCTCCGGGTCGAGCCAGACCTCGCCGTCGCGCACTTCGGCGCGGAATGCGGCCACATCATCGGCAAACAGATCGAAGGCGCAGCCGCCGGAGAGATCAAACTTGGCATGGTGCCAGTGACAGGTCAGGATGCCATCGGCGACAGTCCCCTGGCTTAGCGGAAAGCCCATATGCGGACAGCGGTTGTCGACCGCAAAGACCTGATCGCGGTGCCAGAACACGGCAGCCGTGCGCTGTCCAGTGGAGACGACGCGCACGCCGTCATGCTGCAAATCCTCAAGCGAGCAAACGTGAACAGTGGCATTCATGACGAGCCTCCAGACCTCAGTCTCAAGGCTATCGAGGTGAGATCGAGGATGACTCTGCCGGCTATTGGCTCTCCATGAATAGGTCCAGCAACACGCTTCTGTCGATCGCTGTGTTCACCTGCCGCGAATCTCCTCGATGTAGTCGTCAACGCTCGTGAATGGAATCGCCGGACCGCCGAGGCGATCAAGGATGCCTGCCACCCGATCGATTGGATGCTGGCCGTCCTCGCATTTGGAGACCTTTGCAATAGCCCTCAACCGCCCCCGCCTCCGAGCGGGGGGCTGCTCCTTCCCTGGCTTCTTACCGTCGGCCATGTCTGTCGCTGGTGTCTGTTCAATCGGGACCTGTCCGAGCAGCCTCGGCTATGCCAAAGCGGGTCCCCGCTCGGGGGCGGGGACGGGAAACTAAGTTACTCTAAGGTCTCCATTTGCGGATCAGCAGGCCTTCGTCGGTCGGCGTGATATCGATGTCCACGTTGTGATCCAGGCCGAATGGATGCTATCGACGGTCTGCTTCGGACCACTCATTGAACATCGACGTGCGTCCGCCGTCCACCACGAGGTCGTGTGAGTTGACAAAGCGGCCCGCGTCGCTGGCCAGGTACAGCGCTGCCTCGGCGATGTCCTCCGAGAAGCCCGCTCGCGGCATGGGCGTCGCCTTGGACAGGTTGGTCGTGAGCTTGGCCATCTTGCGCGCGTTTTCTTCGTCGGAGAGCGTGTTGGCTCGGGCTGAGCCGCCGTAGAAAATCGGCGTGGCGATCGCGCCGGGAGAGATCACATTGACACGGATGCCATGCGGTCCCAGTTCAACTCCGGCGAGCTTCGAGTAGTGCGTCAGCGCAGCCTTGAGCGCCGAGTAGAGCGGATCGCCCTGTCGATAGCGAATCGCAGCAATGCTCGAGTTGTTGATGATTGCGCCGCCACCCGCCGCCTTCATCGGCTCGATGGCATAGCGAATGCCCAGCATCACGCTGCTCAGCAGGAGGTGAACGCCGTAATCGATGTCCTCGCTGGAGATGGTCTCGAACGCGCCGCGGGTTGGTCCGCCGGCGTTGTTGAAGAGGATGTTGAGTTGTCCGAATCGCTCAACTGCGAGGTCGATCGACGCCTTGATGTCGGCCTCGCGCATCACATCAGCCTCGTGATAGATCGCGTTCGGCCCGAGCTGCTCGGCCAGCGCCGAACCCTTCTCGCGGGAACGTCCGGTCAGAACGACCTTCGCTCCTTCAGCGACAAACAGCTCCGCGGTGGCCGCACCGATTCCGCTGGTACCACCCGTGATAACGGCGACTTTGTCCTGCAATCGACCACTCATATCGCACAGCATAGCGAGGGTCCTGGCTGACTCAGGCTTCGTGGCCCTGAGTCATTGCGCCGGACCATCGATCGTGTTCGACGGCGGGATGGAGATGCATTAGCGAAAAGTGGTGTCGGATGGTGAGAGTACGCCACTACGTATTGCTACGCCCAAGAAGAATGCGTAGAGAACCCACCTCAAACCCGTCACTCACTCGTTCCGGCAGGATAGACACCAATGGAGTCGATGATATCGCTCATTGCCTGGTTGAGGGGATGCTCCGCATAGAAGCCTGTCACTGCTTCGCCTTCGTGGCTTGTCGAACCGTCAGGAAGATGTCGGATGGCTCCAAGGCCGGTATGGTCGCAGAGCCACAGTTTGGCGGCAACTCGAGGATCGCCCACGACAAACGCGACATAGGAGCTACATCCGTCGCTCCCCTCTGATGTCGAGTAGTCGCCGATCTGCATGGGCATGTCGGAGGGCGCCGTAAAGGTGAAGCCAGGGCCTTCGATGGTGGACTTCAGCCGATACGTCTCTCCAGGCGTGATGATGTGTTCATTCGACCAAACCGCTGTCAAGATATAGAACTCGGCATCTGCCCGCGCCACGTTGCCGTTGGCGTCAGTGACCTGCGCAGAGAACCGCTTCCAGCCGGAATCGAGCTGCGGCTCCGAGCGGTAGCGTCGCGTGTACTTGACCGGTCCGCCGCCAAAGTACTCAGCGGGCGATGTCGGCCAGAGGCAGTCGACCCAGGCATTGCCCTCACTGCCTTCGAAGGCCACGCCATCCCAGTTTCGGTCCGTCCCTTCGATGACCAACTCGTACGGCGCTGTTCCCCCACTGATCTTCCAGTCGATCGGCATAAAGTTCCTCGCCCGGAAGCCGTGGCTGATGATGCCTGTTTCCACCTCACCGTCGTCGTTCAGCCGCGCGAAGTTGCCGAACTCCTCTCTGGTGTTCTGACTCGTCTCGCACACGGGGCGTTGTCGCGTCAGGGTTAGGCTCAGGTCGCTATCGGCACTTTGGTTGGCAGTTTCGCCTTGCTCAGCCGCTTCAGTCTGGACCGCCTCGGCCTGACGGCCAACACCCAACTCACGGCCAGCCATCACCACTGCCACCGCGACGACTACGATGACGGCAACGAAGAACGCTACGTTTGGCTGTTTCCAGCCTCGCCATTGGCTCGGCATGTCGCGCTCCCTGTGTCGACCCGAACCCTAGCGCAGAGAGCGCAAGGGGATGGGTGCTGTCCTCAGGGTAGAAATCAACGAGCACCACCGGATCGAAGTCGATTTGGAACGCGCCACCGTTACTCAGATTCCCCGTACCCGCGATCCCGCTCTCGCTTGAATGCGGCCCAGCCTTGCTCCTCGCGAATTCTCTGCCGACCTGCACCGACCGTGTCCTCGGCTTCCAGGAACTCGGTCAGCGCTTCGTTGTCCCGATAGCGAACCGCATCGATCAGCCCCATCTGCTCGTAGACCAGGTTGACCAGGCGCTTGTTGGTTCGGACCACAGATGGTGGCAACGAGGCGAGCTTGCGGGCCATCTCGGTGGCTGCCTGCTCGAGCTGGTCGTCGGGCACCACGCGGTTGACGAGACCCATGCGCAACGCGTCATTGGGCATGATGACTTCGCCGAGCAGCAGGAGTTCCTTGGCCTGCTTCTGACCAGTGAGGAATGGCGTGATCAACACCGGCACGCCGAAGCCATGGCGGATCTGAATCTCTCCGAGCCGTGCGCTTTCGGCAGCGATCGTGAAGTCGCAGACGCCTGCCAACTCGCAACCCTGACCGACAGCATGCCCACGCACCGCCGCGATCACAGGTTTGGCAAACGACCAGATGCGCATCTGTACGTCGAGCGAGTCCGGCGCCGGGTCGTCGTCGGGATACAGCGAGGACCACAGGTCGCCGCCAGCCGAGAAGGCGCGCCCGGCGCCAGTCAGGATGACGGCGCGCACGTCATCGTCGGCTTCGGCCTGATCGAGGGCCGAGTCGAGCAGACGAGTGACGTTGCGATTAATCGCATTGAGCACAATCGGTCGGTTGAGCGTGATCCGCGCCACGCCGTCGGAGGCCTCGTAGAGCACATCATCGGCAGACGGCGGAGGAATCGCAATGCCGTCCGGCGTCTTCTTCCAACTGCTCGTGTCAGGCTCAGTAGTCATCGTCAGACCTCCTCATCGGGACAGAACAGTAACACGCACCTCGCCTAGACTCCGAGTGCGCGCCCAGCGCACGGCAAGATTCCCGTTGCGACAAGGTTGGTTTGAGATGCCTTCCAACACACCCACCATCGATTGCCAGGTCCACGCCTATGAGCGCAATACGCCCGAGAAGCCCTGGACCTCCTTCCTGACCGGTCCTGACGAGGTCACCGGAGACGACATGGTCGCGGCGATGGACGCCAACGGCGTCGACGGCGCTGTTCTGATCTCGCCGTACACCATCTATGGCTATGACCCGACCTACGTGCTCTCGGTCTACGACAAACACCCGGACCGCTTTGGGCTGGTACGGCCGTTCGACCCTCGCTCGGACAATCTCGCCCAACAGGTGGAAGAGTGGGCTGCCACGCCGGGCGTAATCGGCGCGCGGGTTGTGCTGAGGTTCGAGGACGTTGCTGCCGATGATCCAGGCATCAGCGCGATTCTCGAAGCCGGCGGCCGTGCCGGCATTCCAGTCAATGTGCTTTGCTCTGGCAAGCTATCGATCTTCCGCGAGATTGCCCGGAAGCATCCGAACACGCAGCTCGTGATTGATCATGTGGGCCTGTCGCAGCCGTTCGATCCGCCCCCGCCGGATGAGCCGTGGGCCGATCTTGACGACGTGGCATCGCTGGCCGAGTTCGACCATGTTGCGATCAAGATCTCGGGCGCCTGCACGCTCTCGCATGAGCCGTTCCCGTACGCGGACATCTGGGAGCCGCTCGGCAAGCTGTTCGAGGCCTACGGGTTCGAGCGCTGCATGTGGGGCACCGACTGGACTCGTGCGGTCAACCTGCTCACCTTCGAACAGGGCGTTGAGGCGTTCCGAGTGACCGACAGCCTCTCGGACGATGAACGTTCCGCGCTGATGGGCGGCACGCTACAGCAGATTTACGGCTGGACGCCGGGCAGGTAGGTGTGTCCAGCCATGGGTTGTGGACGATCGCCTTCGGTTCGTTACCCCGCGCTTGACGCGGGGTCCAGGGCGACGAAGGTTGCGCGTGAAATGGCCGTTTACCCAGCAAACAGACCGAGCGCGGAGGGTTTTCTCTCTACCGTTAGAGGTGAGAATGAATTGAGAGCGTTGGTTGACGCACGAGGTCTGGCCCCCGCGTCAAGCGCGGGGGATCGGGACATGCTATTCGCTGAGCACGATCGCCTTCGGTTCGTTACCCCGCGCCAGACGCGGGGTCCAGGGCGACCAACGTCGCAGGTGAAATGGCCGTTGACCAAGCAAACAGACCGAGCGCGGAGGGTTCCTCTCTACCGTTAGAGGTGAGAATGAATTGAGAGCGTTGGTTGACCCACGAGGTCTAGCCCCCGCGTCAAGCGCGGGGGATCGGGACATGCTATTCGCTGAGCACAATCGCCTTCGGTTCGTTACCCCGCGCTTGACGCGGGGTCCAGGGCGACCAACGTCGCGCGTGCAATGGCCGTTGACCAAGCAAACAGATCGAGCGCGGAGGGTTCCTCTCTACCGTTAGAGGTGAGAATGAATTGAGAGCGTTGGTTGACGCACGAGGTCTGCCCCCCGCGTCAAGCGCGGGGGATCGGGACATGAGCCACGATTGTTCGACGGAATATGCCAAGAAGTTCTCACGGCGTCAAGGAAACAACCGAGGGGAAGGCGGAGACAGATGGCGACTCTATCGGAGGTCATGGCCGCACTTGAGGCGGCTGGCACCGCACAGAACCGCAAGGTGTACCCCCGACATGGCGCTGCCGAGCCGATGTTTGGTGTCAGCTACAAGGAGCTCGGTCGGATCGGCAAGACGCTGCGTGGCGAGCATGCACTGGCCATCGAGTTGTGGGCGACCAGTAATCACGATGCGCGAGTCCTGGCGCTGCGCATCGCTGATCCCGAGGCGATGACCACCGATTTAGCGCACTCCTGGCTCACCGATGTCGACAACTACATCCTGGCCGAAGAGCTGGGACGGCTCGTGTCGCGATCTCTGATCGCTCGTGCCCTGAGCGACCAACTGAGGGATGTGTCGGACGAGTGGCCTGCGTCGTTGGGCTGGTTCATCGTCGCCTGCACTGCGGAGCAGCCGGAAGTCTGGTCCGTCGACGACTTGCGGGGACTGGTGGAGCAGATTCGCGACACCATTGACGAGCGCCCGAATCGGGTGCGTCACGAGATGAACGGCGCACTGATTGCGATCGGACTGCGAGACGGTGATCTACACCGGTCGGTGATCGCGACTGCGCAGCACATCGGTCCGGTGCAAGTTGACCACGGAGTGACGGGCTGCAAAACGCCCGAGATCATCCCCTACATCGAGCGCACCCTGGCACGTCGCGAAGCGAAAGCCGCACGGCAGGCGGAGCGCACCCGGGCCAAGACCATCTGACCACGCCCAGTGAGCCACGGCTTGGCCGCAGTCCAGGGTGTGTTCACATTAGCTATCTGCTTAACCAGAATTCCGTCATTGCCGCGCTTGTCGCGGCAATCTCGTCGAGTTTTGCACAGACAGTTGCGCTGAATACAGCGAGATACCCGCGGCAAGCGCCGGTACGACGATCTCTTGTTGGCGCGGGTATGACGGAACTCCTGGACTGAACCGCCCCATGTGAACACACCCTACGAGGCGGGAAGTTGAGATGTGTTTGCCTGGGTTGCCGCTATTCCTGCTCCGGCAGCAAGACGACCCGTACGAACTGGTCGTCAATCAGGTAGCGCTCTGCGGCAGCGGCGACTTGTTCCAGCGTCAGCGCGTCCAGACGCTCATTGAAGGTGGTGACTTCTTCGAGTGAATTGCCCAACTGCGTGAGCGACACGATCTGGTTGAGCCAGAAGCCGTTGTCCCTGACCTGTTCCTCCCGCGACGTGCGCAACTGCTCCTTGACGGTGTCCAGATAACTCTGTTCGCCACCGTTCTTGAGCCACTCGATTTCGTTCGCGACTTCGCCCACGAGCTCGTCGACGCGGTCGGGATCGCTGCCGTAGATGATCGCGACCTGGTACTCCTCGTCCGGCAATCGCCTGGCCCTGGTGCTGACCTGGACGAAATAAGTGCCGCCTAGCGCTTCTCGCAAGCGCTCGCGCAGGCGCGTGGTCAGCATCTCGCCCGCCACATTGAGCGCCAGCGCATCGCTATTGGACCACTCTGCGTCGCCGGCGAAGACCCAGACGGTCTGGCTGCGTGGCTCGATGCCGCTGTAGACGACCTCGTCGATCACGCCCTCCGGCGGATCGAGATCGACGTCTCGCCACTGCTCGGTCCGGCCTGAGGTCGGCAGACTGGCCAGGTAGGTGGCGGTCAATGAGCGCAGTTCATCCCAGTCAAACGCGCCGACAAACACAAACGTGGAGTCGCCCAGGTCTGCGAAGCGATCGGCGAAGACGGCAGCGGCGCGCTCGAAATCGAGTTCCTCGACGACCTCGAGCGACAGCGGACGTCCGCGTAGGTGTCCCTGGGTGAGCAATGTGTTGGCGCGGTCGTAGAGCGCTGCGTCCGGCTGGGTCGGCCGAAGCTCGGCCGACGTGCGCAGCCGCGACTCGTATGTCGTGAAGAAGTCCGGATCGATACTCGCCTCTGTCGCAAACAGCGTGATCAGTTGGAAGAGGGTTTCCAGGTCTTCCGGTGAGGAGCTGCCTCCCAATCCCTCGTGCAGTTCCCCAATGTAGGAGGAGACCGAGACCCGTTTGCCAGCCAGCAACCTGTCCAGCGCGACGCGGTCATGGGGACCAGCGCCACTGCCGTTGACCAGGTCGGCGGCGTACTGAGCCGAGACAACGTCTTCGTCGGCGACCAATGAATGACCCCCCGGGCTGTAGGCGTTGAACTGCACTTCGTCGTTCTTGAAGTCGGTCTGCTTGGCGATCACCGTGATGCCGTTGGAGAGCGTCCATTGCACGGCGTCAATCGATTCGATCTGTGTTTCTTCAACGATGCTGCCGGCGGTCGGGATTGCAGCGAGCAGGGGAACGTCGTCGAACTCCTCGGCGTAGGGATCGACGACCAGGGCGTCGGCGCCATCAAGTTGCGTCCGCAACGCCGCGGCCAATGCTCCGTCTTCGCCTATCTCGATGCCTTCCGGACCGAGCACCAGGAGCACCGTGTTGCGCGACTCGCTCCACGATGCTCCGACCTCATCCACTTCGTCCAGCGTGATCTGCGGAAGCAACTGCTGGTACAGCTCCCATTCAGCCTCGATACCGGCAACCGGCGGTCCGCCGAGGATGTGACTGCGGATGGCACCTGCAAGCCGTGACGACTCAAGCTGATCGCGCTGCTTGTACGTGCTCTCGACCGAGCTCAGCAGATTGTCGCTCTCTCGTTCCAGCTCAGGGGTCGTGAACCCATGCTGGGCGATGCGCTGCGCTTCTTCGAGCAGTGCTGCAAGTCCATCTTCGACGCCGTCCTGTTCGGTCAGAATCGTAAACGTCTGAATGGCAAGTGGCTCGACAACCGTCCCGCCGCCTGCGCCGGAGTACAACCAGGACGGATCGGCTTCCTGGCCGCGCTCGAACAGTCGAGCGTTAAGCATCATGAATGCGAGATCTTCCACCACTCCGCGCCGGAACGCGGCCAGGTCGGCGCCGTTGTCGGGCGCGAGTTTGCGGACCAGTGTGAGTTGAGTGACGGGGGCTTCGGGATCGGTGAACACATCGACGATTGGCGTCTCGTTGTCGGGCACGTCGTAGCTGGGTCGATCAGTGGGCTCAGTCACAGCCGCGCGCTCCTGGTACGCCTCGCCCTCAGGCGGCGGCGCGAAGTGCTGCGTGATCTTGGCCTCGATCTCCTCCATGTCAAACTCGCCGACGGCGACCAACGACATCAGGTCGGGTCGATACCAGCGCTCGTAGAACGCCTGGAACTGTTCCACCGGAGCGGTCTCAATGATCTCGACCAGTCCGATCGGGTCTCGTTCGGCGTAGCGCGAGTCGCCGAAGAGCAAGGGGTAGAGATTGGTCTGGAAGCGCGATCCGAAGCCCTGGGACAGCCGCCACTCCTCCATCACCACGCCCCGCTCCAGTTCGATCTCTTCCGTCTCCAGACTGATCGCGAACGCCCAGTCGCTCAGGATCTGGAACGCGGTCTCCAGGATCTCTGGGTCGTCGGTCGGGACTTCGAGCCAGTACACGGTGTAGTCGTAGTTGGTGCCAGCGTTCAGATGCGCGCCGAAGCTACTGCCGATCGACTCGATGTAGTCGACAATCTCCTGCTTGGCGAAGCGCTCGGTCCCGTTGAAGGCCATGTGCTCGAGGAAGTGGGCCAATCCTCGTTGCTCTTCTTCCTCAAACAGCGATCCCGCGCGCACCACAAGCGACAGTTGCGCTCGGTCCTGCGGTTCGGTGTTGTGCTTGATGAAGTAGGTCAGTCCATTGCTGAGCGAGCCACGGACGACGCTGGGATCGAATGGCAGCGGAGCGTCGGGCATCCACGGGGCTGGTTCGGGAGCGGCTTCCTCGACGGATTCCTCTTCGTCGTCGGCCTCCTCGGGCTCCTCAGCGACCGCCTCTTCTTCGGATTCGGGTTCGTCGGCCTCGGCCTGGGATGGTTGTTCGGCGGCTTCCTGAGCCTCTTCTGCTTCAGCGGTAGTCGATGCCTGTTCCTCCGTGGACGACGCTGGTGTGGTCGCGGTTGTCCTTGTGGCAGTGCTCGCGGGCTCCTCCTGCGGGACAGTCGGGATGTTGTCAGAGCAGCCGGCCCATGCCAGCGCCAGCAACGTGATCAAGACAACGGCGATGATCGACTTCAGTTTCAGGTTCATCCGCCTTGCCCCTCATCTCGATGTCGCTCTGAGCGCCCTGCCCGCTGTTCCCACTCGAGAACAAACGCAGGAGTCATTTTCCCACGCTGCCACCTATGTGCTGTCATATCGGAGCTTCCACCGTGCTACTGGGGAGCTAACAGTCTTGACAAGGCGGATGACTTGGCTAGATAGAACACAAACCGTCAATCTGGACGTGCTCCGACGACACCCAGCAATCGGTACAGTGACAGCGATGACCGACCATGGCAGCCCCGGCGCATTGACCCACCTGGTCCTGCGCGAGCGCCATCAGGCGCTCGGCGCGCGATTTGCGCCCTTTGCCGGCTGGGAGATGCCGCTTCAGTACGACGGCATCGTCGCCGAGCACCACGCTGTGCGGGAGCGTGTGGGCATCTTCGACGTGTCGCACCTGGCCCGCGCCTGGGTCCAGGGTCCCAATGCGGCCGAGCTGCTGCGCTCCGTGACGACCTTCAATGTCACAGCGCTACCCGTCGGCAAGGCGCACTACTCGCTCTACTGCAACGAGGATGGCGGGATCGAAGACGATGTCTTCATCTACCACCTGCCGGGAGAGCGTTGGCTCGTCATCCACAACGCCGCCAACGCCGATCAGGACTTCAAACGATTACAGGCGGTCGCCGGCTACATGGCCAGCGACGTTACGCCGGAAACGGTGCTGCTGGCGGTTCAGGGTCCGCAGGCGATGGCACTGTTGGGCAACATCCTTGGCGAACGCGTGACCGCGATGCAGCCGCGTGATTGCATCGAGCTGGACTGGCGAGGATCGCCGGTCCTGATGGCCCGAACGGGGTACACCGGGGAAGACGGTGGCGAGTGCATCGCGGGCGCTGATCGCGCCGAGGAACTGTGGGACGCATTCATCGAGGGTGGCGCGACCCCCGCTGGGCTGGGCGCACGCGACACGCTCAGGCTGGAGGCGGCGCTGCCACTGCACGGCAACGATATCGACGCGACCACGCATCCCTACGAGGCTGGCCTCGGCTTCGCAGTGTCCCTTGATGACGGCGCGCCGTTCACCGGCCGCGAGGCGCTGGTTGCAGCCAACGATCGCCCACGGACTCGACGGCTCGCGCACCTGGCCGCACGTGAACGTGGTGTGATCAGGAGGGGCTACGAGGTCCGTGATCCCGCCAGCCACGAGGTGGTCGCACACTTGACGAGCGGCGGCCACAGTCCGAGCCTGCGGCTCGGGATCGGCATGGCATACCTACCGGTCGAACTTGCCCTGCGTGGCACGATGCTCGAGGTTGATGTACGCGGTCGTTCGCTGCCGGTTGAAGTCGTGCGCCGTCCGTTCTACAAGAAACCAAAGGACTCATGACCATGGAATACGAGACGCCCGAGAACCTGCGCTACACATCCGACCACGAGTGGTTGCGACGCGAGGACGACAGCCCGGAAGAAGTCACGATCGGTGTGACCGAATTTGCGCAGGAACAGTTGGGAGATGTCGTCTACCTGGAGTTACCCGCCGAGGGCACCGCTCTCACCGCCGGAGCGCCGTTTGGCGAGATCGAGTCGGCCAAGACCGTCGCCGAGTTGTTCGCCCCGGTCACCGGTGAGCTCATCGCGATTAACGCAGCACTCGAGGATCGGCCAGAACTGGTCAACGAGTCTCCCTTCGACGAGGGCTGGATCGTGCGCGTTCGCATTTCCGACGAAACGGAGCTGGACGCTCTGCTCGATGCGGCCGCATACCGCGAGCTACTACCGGAGGACTAGCGATGTCAGCGTCGCTCGCCGGCTCCCCGCATCCGTACATTCCAGCCACCGAGGCCGACCGAGCCCGCATGCTGGAGCGCGTCGGCGTTGCCGATCTTGAGGCGTTGTTCGCCGACCTGCCCGCTGACCTGCGCGATCCAGTCATCGAGCTTCCCTCAGCATTGACCGAGCCCGAGCTGATCGCGCTGCTGCGCGAGCGTGCAGCAACCAACGCTGATCCGACACGGCCCAATTTCCTCGGCGCAGGAGCCTATCGGCGCTCGATTCCGGCCATCGCCGCTCACCTGTCTAGCCGATCCGAATTCGTCACTGCGTACACGCCGTATCAGCCCGAGATCAGCCAGGGCACGTTGCAGTCGGGCTTCGAGTTTCAGTCGGTCGTCTGTGAATTGACAGGCATGGATGTCGCCAACGTCGGACTCTACGACGTGGCCAGCGCGACGGCCGAGGCTTGTCTGCTGGCCGTACGAGTCACCAAACGTCGGGCCGTTGCGCTGCTGGAACCGATTCACCCAGGCACGGCAGAGGTCGTATCGACCTACGCCCGCGGCGCCGGCTTGCGGGTCGACTCCATCGTCTCGGCAGACGCGGTCAGCGATGAACACGCATGCCTCGTCGTCCAACAGCCGGATTTTCTCGGCACGATTGTGGATCTGGAGCCGCTCGCGAACGTCGCACATGACTGCGGAGCGCTCATGGTCGCCGTCGCCGATCCATTTGCGCTGGGAATGCTCAAGGCGCCTGGTGACGCAGGAGCCGACATCGTCACCGGCGAAGGTCGCGATCTGGCCGGATCGCCTGCGTTCGGCGGACCCTCGCTGGGGTTGTTCGCAGCCGGTTTGCCCTACATGCGTCAGATGCCGGGTCGCATCGTCGGCCGGACCAAGGAGTTGCACGGACCCGAAGCTGGCGAGGGCGAGCCACGCACCGGCTATGTACTCACGCTGCAGGCCCGAGAACAGTTCATCCGCCGAGAGCGAGCGACATCCAACGTCTCCACCGCTCAGGCGTTGATCGCGCTCGGCTTCACAATTGCCGTCCAGGCGCTCGGTCCGCGCGGCCTGCGAGCATCGGCCGAACTCTGCTATCAGCGCGCACACGCCGCCGCCCGACGTGTCGCCGGACTGCCCGGGTTTGATGTCCCGGAGCGAGGACCATGGTTCCAGGAATTCCTCGTGCGTGGACCGATTCCTGCTTCTGAGCTCGCCACTCGATTGTCCGATCGAGGAATCACTGCCGGCTTCGATGTTTCTGATCGTGCTGAACCTGAGGCTCACAATGCGCTCATGTTCTGCGTCACAGAGGCCACGCCGGATGCGCACGTCGAGACCCTCATTGAGGCGTTGGCGGCGATTGGAGACGAGGCGTGACGGCGCCCGGGCTCGGTCGCGAGGATTTTGGAGCTCGGCTGAGCTTCGACCGTGGCGAGACTGGACGCAGAGCCGTTGACGTCCCGGCCTGGACCGGAGCAGAGACGCCGTTGCCCGACGCTCACCTGATGCGCGACTCGGTTCGGCTGCCTGAGATGAGCCAGGGCGAGCTGGTGCGCTACTACACAGCGCTCTCGGCTCGGAACTACGGGATTGACTCGGGCACCTACCCGCTCGGCTCCTGCACGATGAAGTACAACCCGAAGGTCAACGATCTGATCGCGTCGCTGCCGGAGTTCGCCTATGCCCATCCGCAGTCCCCGGTGGAAGAAGCGCAAGGCACGCTGCGCACCTTGATGGATCTGCGCCAGAGTCTGGCGGAGATGACGGGCTTACCAGAAGTCAGTCTGGCGCCTGCGGCCGGCGCCCAAGGAGAATTAGCGGGCGTCCTGATGATCACCCGCGCCCTCGAGGATCGCGGGGAGCTCGAACAGCGTCGACGCATCCTGGTGCCCGACTCGGCGCATGGCACTAATCCGGCGACCGCCGCGATGGCCGGCTTCACCGTCACGCATCTGCCAACCGCCGGGGACGGCTCACTGGACCGGGCAACGATCGAGCGCGAGCTGGATGAAACGGTCGCCGGCGTGATGGTCACGGTGCCGAACACGCTCGGGTTGTGGGAACAGGGCATCGAGGAAGTCGCCAGACTGATCCACGATGCGGGCGCGTACCTCTACGCCGATGGCGCGAACCTCAACGCGATCATGGGTCGCATCCGTTACGGCGACCTGGGTTTCGATGTAGCGCACCTCAATCTACATAAGAGCTTCAGCACGCCGCACGGCGGAGGCGGACCAGGCGCAGGACCTGTCTGCTGCACTGATGAGCTGGCGCCCTACCTGCCGACGCCTGTCCTCGTCGAGGACGAAGACGGCGTCGTGCAGCTCGTCGCTCCGGAACGCAGCATCGGCCGTCTGCAGCAGTTCCACGGCAACGTGGGCGTGCTGCTCCGCGCCTACGCCTACATGCGCGCACTCGGACTCGACGGGTTGCGGGCGGTTTCCGGGCAGGCCGTGCTCAACGCCAACTACTTGCGAGTGTTGCTACACGGCCACTATGACTTGCCCTACGACCGCCCCGTCCTGCATGAGGTGGTCTTCTCCGGATCGCGTCAACGCCGGGAACATGACGTGCGCACCTACGACATCGCCAAGCGCCTGATCGACCATGGCTTTCACCCGCCGACCGTGTATTTCCCCTTGATCGTCGAAGAGGCGCTGATGATCGAACCGACTGAGACGGAACCACCTGAGGCGATCGAGGCGCTCGCCGAAGCGCTGATCGCCATCGCCGAAGAAGCAGCCAGCGATCCCGACACTCTCCACGGAGCGCCCTGGACAGCCCCCATCCGCCGCCTCGACGAGACCAAAGCAGCCCGTCGCCCGGTACTGCGCTGGGATGAAGTCGACCCCGGGCTGGAGGAGCGACAGGTCGCCTCACAATCACGCCAGATGGTAACGCAGGCGTTACCATCTGGCTATGATTGAGGTCAAGGAGTATGTAGACGAGTTTGACCGAAGCCCGTTCGCTGAATGGTTCAACCGTCTTCATGCCCAAGCTGCCAGCAAGGTCGCGACTGCGGTCGCCCGAATCGAGATGGGTAATCTATCAAGTGTCAAATCTGTCGGCGGAGGGGTGCATGAGTACCGCATCAACACCGGTCCTGGATACCGGATCTACGTTGGCCGCGATGGTGAGAAACTGATCATTTTGCTTGGCGGGGGAAGCAAAGCGCGACAGCAACGCGATATCGAAGACGCACAGGAAATGTGGCGAGAATACAAGCGCCGCAAGCGAGAGGAGCGGTGAATCATGGTACTCACCCGTGACTTTAGGGAGACAGTCAGGACTCGGGCCCAACGTGACCCTGCGTTTCGTCGCGCGCTGCTTGAAGAAGGCGTTGCCTGCATGCTCGCCGGAGATATCGAAACTGGAAAAATATTGCTTCGCGATTACATCAACGCCACGATCGGCTTCGAAGAACTCGGACTGAGAACGGACAGGCAGCCGAAGAGTCTGATGCGCATGTTCGGGCCGACCGGCAATCCACAGGCCCGGAACCTATTCGAGGTGATTGACTGCATTCAGCAACACGAGGGAGTCCGACTGGAAGTGAAGTCGGTTCAGTAGCTCCTATTCCATGGATGCCAAGAACCTGTGCAAAGCGAGTCCGCTTTCGCCGCTCCCCTGTTCAGAGACTGATGCATACCTCTCCCTTTTCTTCCGTTGAGGGAGAGCTGTCAACCGCTGAGAAATCGGCGAAACGCCAGTGCCAAGCGCTAGGCGTCGGAGCGTGAGCGACCTAGCCCCGGCCGAACAGCGGCATCTTTGTTGCCATCACGGTGATGAATGGGACGTTCGCGTCGAGCGGCAAGTTGGCCATGTAGACGATGGCATCGGCCACGTGTTCGACATCGAAGGTTGGCTCGGGCATGCGCTCGCCGCTTGGCTGGGGGGACTCCTCGGCCCATACCGGCGGTCATCTCTGTGAGTGCGTTGCCGATGTCGATCTGACCGCAGGCGATGTCGTACTTGCGGCCGTCGAGCGCCGTCGCCTTGGTGAGCCCGGTCAGCGCGTGCTTGGTTGCGGTGTAGGGCGCAGAGTTCGGCCGCGGCCGGTCGGCCGAAATCGATCCGTTGTTGATGATCCGGCCCCCGCGCGGATCCTGATCCTTCATGATCCGGAACGCCTCTTGCGTACAGAGGAATGAGCCAGTCAAGTTCAGATCGACGACCCGCTGCCACTGCTCCAACGTCAAGTCTTCCAACAACGCGGGAGGCGCGCCGCCGCCGGCGTTGTTGAAGACCAGGTCCAGCCGTCCATACTCCTCGCGCACTCGCGCGAACAGCGCCGAGACTGAGTCCGCGTCGGTCACATCGCTGGTCACGACCAACGCTCGGTCGGCATCGTCGCCGGCCATCTGCTGGGTCTCTTCGAGCAGGTTTAGCCGCCTACCAGTCAGTACGACCGTCCAGCCGTCGCGCAGCAGCCCCAGTGCCGAGGCTCGGCCGACACCTGTCCCCGCGCCGGTCACGATCGCCACTTTTGCCACGTTGATCTTTGCATCGTCTGTCATCAGTTGTTCCCTTCGTCCTCCATCGCAATCTCGTTGCCGATACCGTAAGGCCGCGCCCAATCGAGGCCTGCCAGCGTGCCCGCTCGGGGCCGGTACTCGCAGCCGACCCAGCCGTCGAAGCCCAACTCGTCCAGCAACGACAGCATGTATGGGTAGTTGATCTCCTGCTCAGCGTCAGGCTCAAAGCGCCCAGGGACGCCGCTGATCTGGACGTGCCCGATCACGTCGAGTTGGGCCGCAATCGTGTCGGTCAGGCGGCCTTCCATGATCTGCATGTGATAGCAGTCGTACTGCATGCGCACGTTTGGTCGAGCTACCTGGTCGATAATCCGCCGCGCCTGGACGCTGCTGGTCAGGAAGTAGCCGGGATTGTCGATCGTGTTCAGTGGCTCCAGCATGATTCGGACATCCTGCGACGTGGCCTGGTCCGCGGCCTGGTCGGCGGCCCAGCGCACGTTCTCGACAAATGTCGACTCGGCCGCAGGGTCGTCGGTGCGCCCGGCCAGGCAATGGATCTGCCGGCAATCCAGCTTGCGCGCGTACTCGAGCGCTACCTCCATTCCCACCTTGAACTGCTGCTCCTCGCCCGGAATCGCGGCCAACGCAACCGGGGTGTTGATCAAGACCGCTTCGAGCTGCGCGGCCTGTATCCGTTCTGCCAGCAGGTCTGCCGGCTCCGAGTAAGGAGCTTGAATCTCGACCGCTCGGAAGCCGACCGCCGCGGCGAGCGCGAATCGATCGGGCAACGCTGCCTCCTGAAACATCCAGGACACGCTCGCGGCAAGGTTCGGCATGCTCGCATGCTACGCCCTGACTCCATCCATCGAAGGCCCCGCGATTCGACATTGCGGTTCGACATCGCCATGACCGTCACTTACGCTCACGGAAACGACACGCAACATATGTGGGTCTGGAATCAGTTCGATGGCGGTCAAACTTTCTGATGTGCTGAAGGAAAAGCAACAGACCGATGGCGTCGCTCCGGCCGTCAACGAATACGAGCGCGGCTTCTACCACGCCAAAGACGGTGACCAGGAGACGAAGCAGAACGATTTCAGGAAGCTTGCGGATTTGTACTACGACCTGGTGACCGACTTCTATGAGTTCGGCTGGGGCCGGTCGTTTCACTTTGCGCCACGTGTTCCCGGCGAGACGTTCAAGGCATCGCTCGCGCGACACGAGCATTTTCTGGCGCTGAAGCTGGGTCTGAAACCGGGCATGCTCGCCGCCGATATCGGTTGCGGCGTCGGTGGTCCGCTGATCGAGATTGCTCGCTTTTCCGGCGCCAATATCGTTGGCGTCAACACCAACGCATATCAGATCAAGCGTGCGCAAACGCTCACCGAGGAAGCGGGGCTCGCCGATCTGGCCGAGTTCCTGCACTGCGACTTTATGAACATCGAGGCGCCAGACAATACGTTCGACGCGGTGTACGACATCGAAGCTACTTGCCACGCGCCGAACAAGCTGGGCGTTTACAGCGAGGTGTTTCGCGTGCTCAAGCCAGGTGGCGGGTTCGGAGCATACGAGTACTGTCTCACCGATCGCTTCGACCCGAACAATGCATATCACCTGAAGCTCAAGGCCGAAATCGAGCATGGCGGCAGTCTGCTCGACATCGACGATTGTCCGACAGTCGATCAGGCACTGCACGATGCCGGTTTCGAGGTGCTGGAGATCAGAGACTTGATCAACCAACCTGGTCCATCTATCCCCTGGTACGAACCGCTCGTCGGCTCAGGCATATCCGTTGCCAGTTTTCGCAGTACGAGATTTGGACGAGCGTTGACCACGAACGCGTTGCGAGTGCTCGAACCGCTGGGAGTCGTGCCGCAAGGATCGGCCGATGTCACGCACAAACTGAACCTGTGTGCCGCAGCGATGGCCGAGGCCGGTCGGCTGCGCATCTTTACACCGATGTACTTCCTTCACGGACGCAAGCCGGAGTAGTCCGTTACTCACTGTCCATCTCACTCCGTCATACCCGCGCTTGCCGCGGCAAGTGCGGGAATGACGGATGAGAGCGTCACCAGCTGAACTCAGGGCGACAACTCGCCGGTCAGATAGTCTGACCTGCGATACACGTCCGCTGCTGCGGGCGGTCGAGAGGAACAATCTCCCGTGAAATCCCGACAGATTCACTCCACGATCACCAGCGCTGGACAGCTTGAGCTGTCGCTTGCCGATGTTGAGATCCCCGCTCCTGGACCCAATGAGGTCGTCGTGCGAGTCGAAGCTTCACCGATTAACCCATCCGATCTGGGCCTGCTGATTGGTCCGGCCGATATGAGCCAGGCTCAGGCGTCGGGGACAGCGACAGCGCCAATTGTCACCGCGCCGATTCCGGAGAAACTTCTACCTTCGGTGGCAGACCGCTTCGACGAGCCGATGCCTGCCGGTAACGAGGGCGCAGGCGTCGTGGTTGAGGCCGGCTCGAGCGAAGCAGCGCAGGCGCTGTTGGGTAAGACCGTGGCCCTGATCGCCCGCGAGATGTACGCCCAGTACCGCGTCGTCCCGGCCGCGCAATGTCTCGTCCTGCGCGAGGGCACGACCTCGGAGCAGGGCGCATCCTGTTTCGTCAATCCGCTGACCGTGCTGGGCATGGTCGAGACGATGCGGCTCGAGGGTCACACGGCGCTCGTCCATACGGCAGCCGCGTCGAACCTCGGCATTATGCTGCAGAAAGTCTGCAACGACGAAGGCATCGACCTGGTCAACGTCGTCCGCCGACAAGAGCATGTCGATCTGCTGCAGAGCGTCGGTGCAACATATGTGTGTAACACCAGTTCAGAGTCGTTCATCGACGATCTGACGGCGGCCCTCACCGAGACCGGCGCCACCCTCGGCTTCGACGCCACCGGCGGTGGGCGGCTGGCTGGCCAGATCCTGAGCTGCATGGAAGCAGCCGCGATGGCCAAGAATCCCGGATTCAATCGCTACGGATCAAACGTACATAAGCAGGTCTACATCTACGGCGGCCTCGATACCTCGCCGACCGTCTTTCAGCGCAACTTCGGTCTGGCCTGGGGATTGGGCGGTTGGCTGTTGACGCCCTTCCTCGAGAGAGTCGGCCCTGAAGCCGCCGAACGATTGCGGCAGCGAGTCGCCGACGAAGTGACGACCACCTTCGCGAGTCAGTACACCAGGACGGTCTCGCTAGCCGAGGCGCTCCAGCTCGATCACATCGCGATCTACAACAAACGCGCAACCGGCGAGAAGTACCTGATCAACCCAAACAAGGACATTGCCTGACTGGATACGAACGCTTTTGAGGATGTCTCACGAGTCAGCTTTCCCAGTCCCCGCTTCACGCGGGGACCTGTTCTTTCCTCGGTAAGTTGCCCACCACCAGATAGCCCGTACCGCCCGAGCGGGTCCCCGCTCGGGGGCGGGGACAGGGAAACTGAGTTATGCATCATTCTCCCTTGCGGGGAGAAGGGGATCCGTCCGGGCTACGCCCGGTTGGCCAACTCCCTATCCTCAGCGACACACCAAGCCCAGCGAGAGACCCAACAATGACCACTTCCACCGAATCAGCCTCTGCCGCCGTCCGTGCCCGTCTCGACCATCCGATCATTGACGGCGACTCCCACATCGTCGAGTTCATGCCGACATTCTTTGACTATCTCAAGGACGTTGGTGGCTCAGACATCGTCAAGCGCTATCGCGACTCCAGCGTCAGCCGTAGCTGGGCGGCGATGAGCTGGGACGAACGCCGCGCGGAGCGGGTGACGATCCCGCCCTGGTGGGCTTTGCCGACCGAGAACACGCTGGACCGCGCGACGGCGATGATGCCGCGTCTGCTGCACGAGCGGATGGATGAGGTCGGCATGGACTACGTGGTGCTCTATCCAACGATCGGACTCGGCTTCCCGCACATGCAGGATGATGAGATACGTCAAGCCGTCTGTCGCGCCTTCAACGAGTTCACCGCGGATCAATACACCGAGTTTTCCGATCGGATGACCGTGGCCGCCGTGATCCCGCTGAACACCCCTGAAGAGGGACTGGCTGAGCTCGAGCACGCGCACTCCCTGGGTCTCAAAGTGGCCCAGATGCCGGCCTTTGTCAGGCGGCCCGTCGCCGCCGTGGCCGAGAAGTATCCTGAGTTGGCCAATCGCGTCACCTGGATCGACTCGTTCGGGATCGACAGCGACTACGACTATGATCCCTTCTGGCAGCGCTGCCTGGACCTGGGCTTCGCGGTCGCCTCGCACTCGGGCGGGATGGGCTTCACCGACCGTTCCTCGATCACGAACTACATGTACAACCACATCGGTCACTTCGCGGCAGCCGGCGAGGTGCTCTGCAAGTCGATGCTGATGGGCGGCGTGACGACCCGCTTCCCCGAACTGCGGGTGGCGCTGCTCGAGGGCGGTGTGGCGCACGGTGCTCGCGTGTATGCCGACATCATCGCGCGCTGGGAGAAGCGCGGCATCGACAAGCTGAACAACCTCGACCCGGCCAACCTCGACGTCGAGCTGGCTCAGGACCTGTTCAGTCGCTACGGCGGCGAGCTGACCAAGGGCAGGCTGGACAATCTGCCCCGGACGCTGGGCATGACCGCGCCCGACGTCGAAGCGGAGTTGAAGGACAACTTCGCCGCGATGAACATCGAGCGCGCCGAAGACTTCTACGACCGCTTCATCCCGTCGTTCTACTTCGGTTGCGAGGCCGACGATCCAATCACGGCCTGGGCCTTCAATGATCAGGTCAACCCCTTCGGCGCCAAGATTCGCGCATTCATGAGCACCGACCTGGGCCACTGGGACGTGCCCGACATGTCGGCGGCCGTCGCCGAAGCCTACGAACCGGTCGAGAACGGGGTCATCAGCCCGGAGGACTTCCGAGACTTCGCCTTCACCAATCAGCTCCGCCTCTACGCGCACAACAACCACGACTTCTTCAAGGGCACCATCGTCGAAGACGCCGCCACTGAGGCAATAGCGCAGGAGTCGGCGAACGGGGCGTAGCGTTCCTAGGAAGTTCGCCTCCACTCGCAGACTCCCAGTCCCCGCTTTACGCGGGGACCTGCTTGGGGGCGCGGCCTGTCTGGTAGTGATTTGTTGGGCGCAGGGGGAGCGGGTCCCCGCGTAAAGCGGGGACTGGGAATGTGGGCTGATGAAACGCCCTCTCCTGTACAGAGCAGGGCCGCGCCCCGCCGCAGCCTGCCCCGCACTTGTTGCGGGGGCAATCTCGCGGCGACATGCATCGCCGTGTGTGCCTAACTCAGCGAGATTCCCGCGGCAAGCGCGGGAATGACGCAGTCTTGCCTGTCGCGAACTGCGACGCAAGTTTCTGCTGCTAGATTGCCGCCAAACGTTTCAGCAGGTGAGCAGGAGACAGCTTCAACATGCGCATTGCAGTGCTAGGCGGCAGTGGATTCATCGGACCACGGGTCATGCGACGGCTGGTCGAGCATGGTCATGAGGTCTACTGCATGGACATCAATCCGGGCGCGACGGTCCTCGATCCTCTGCGCGACAAGATTGAAATTGCACACGGCGATATCACTGTGATGGACGACGTGGTCGAGGCGTTGGTCGCGGCGAAACCGGACCGAGTGATCAACCTCGCCTATGTCCTCGGGGCATCCGAGCGCGACCCGCATCCGCAAGTGCGAATCAACATTCTGGGCATGGACAACTGCTTCGAGGCAGCGCGGATTCTCGACATTCGCCGCGTGGTCTATGCCAGTTCGCTCGCTGTCTACGGTCCTCAGCGCCTGCATGGCGAGCGCATGGTGACAGAAGACGATCTCCGGCTCGGCACGGGAATCTACGCGGTCTCAAAGACCTTCAACGAACACCAGGCTGACTGGTACAACCGCGCCTATGACATGGCGATCACCGGCATCAGGCCGGCCAACATCACCGGGCCCGACAAGGTGCGTGGCTCGATGAATCATGTCCAGTGCCAGGTGTTGCCTGCGCGTGAGGAGTCCGTCAGCTTCCCCTACCGCGACACCATGACCCTGCCGCTACACGTCGAGGACATCGCCGATGTCTTTGTCCGAGTGACGCTCGCGGAGGAGACCGCCCACGCCATCTACAACTCGGGCGGACACGCGACCAGCATCGGCGACCTCGCCGACGCGGTGCGACAGTACCTTCCCAATGCAGAAATCACGTTCGGCGCGGACGAGGGCGGGCACGACGCCTCGGGCCTCTACCTCATGGACAACTCACGTCTGGTTGAGGAATTCGAAGTCCAGTACGCACCCTTCGAGCAGCGTGTGCTGGAGACGATCAACGAAGTCCGGCGCGACGAGGGCTTGCCAATAGTCGGCTGAGGCGGGAATGACGGAATTGGCGAGTGAGCCGATCCGCCGTTATCGCTCCCCTTCCGTATCGGCGAGGCCGTGATGTGCGCGCAGCGCCTCATGTGTTTACAACCAACCACCAATAGCCCGATTACGGACGGAAGGTCGGGCCTGTCCCCGGGCCGAGTTGCGTCTTGATCACCCCTTGCGCCAGTTCGACGAAGTCGCAGAGGCGGGCGCGCGTGTCTCGCGGGTCGATCAGATCGAGACCGCTCGCATCCGCCGTTCGGAAGGGCGAGGAGATGCGCTGGAAGGTTGCTTCGAGCTCCAGCCGCTTCGCTTCCGGATCGGGCGCGGACTCGATCACTCGGCGGAACGCGGCGCTGGTACCGCCCTCGATGTGCATCGATCCCCAGTGTCCCGAGACCCAGGCATAGCGCCGAAACAGGTGTGGACCGGGACGGAACTGGAGGCTGCCCGCCAGCCCGAATGACTGTCGGCAGATGAACGAGATCCAGGGCATTTTGCTGTTGACGATCGAGTAGACCAGCCGTGAGCCTGCTCGTTCGATGCCCTGCTCCTCCGACATCGGTCCAACCAGGAATCCGGGATCGTCCATCAGCACGACCATGGGGATGTGGAAGGTATCGCAGAGTTGCACGAGTCGCGACGACTTCTCGGCGGCGGCAACATCCATCGAGCCGCCGCGCTGGTTCGGGTTGTTGGTCATCACTCCCACGGGATAGCCGTGAGCGCGGGCCAGGCCAATGATCCGCGAAGACCCGTAGTCCGGCGCGATTTCGAAGAACGATCCCTCGTCCAGCACGCCCTCAAGGATCACGCGCGGGTTGTAGGGTCGTCGTTTGTTTCGCGGGATCAGCGAGAGCAGGCGTTCGTCGCGGCGTTGGGGATCATCGCTGGTGTCGCCACGCGGCGGCATTTCGTAGACGTTGTCGGGTAGGTAGCTGAGAAACTGCTTGACCTGCTCAATAGCTGCCGACTCGTCTTCGGCGACGTTGTCGACGACGCCGCTGATCCTTGTGTGAACCTTGTGGCCGCCGAGCTCTTCCTTGTCGATGTCGAGTCCCAGCGCCGCCTTCACGACCGGCGGACCACCAGGAAAGACCTGACCGGTGCCTTTGGCGATCACGCTGAAATGACTGAGGCAGGGGAGAGGCGCGAGTCCGCCAGCAGCCGGACCAAGCACCGCAGAGGCGACCGGAGCAACATTGAGCACCTTGCAGTAGCGCTCGAACTGTCCGCCATCGGGGATGTACGTGCGGCCCAGGTCGGAGAACTCGGTCACGCTGCCGCCGGCGCCGTCAATCAGGTTGACCGAGGGCAACATCAACTCGGTCGGGTCAGGGTGGCCATGACCAATATCGACGCCGCCGTCGTCCGTGCGGGCCGATCCGCCGCGAACTGTGAAGTCCTGCCCACGAATGTAGACGCGGCGACCGTTGACCTTGCCCAGACCACGCACGCTGCTGACCGGCGTGAAGCCCGACAGTTCTCCATCATCGTCGTAGGTTGCACGGCCCTGCAGCTTGCCCATCTCATCGAACGTGCCTGGATCGATCAGCAGATCCAACCGCTCACGCACGGTCAGTTTGCCCTGTCGATGCTGGCGTTCGATGCCCTCGGGACCACCCATGGCCTCCTTCAGCGCATGTCGTCGCGCCAATTCGTCAATCTCCTGCTGCCAGCTCATAGATCACTCCTTCGAATCCCATGCTCGAACCAATGCGCAACGGCGACAGAGCGCAAACTATCGTCAGGCTAGTCGTCGGAGCGACGACTAGATGCTCTGGCGCGAGGAGCGCTCCATTCATGAATGGCGATGGCTGATGGAGTCTGGCGACGACGGCGAGATACCCATCAGCGGGCGTATCATCTTTCCGGCTCGATTGAAGAACGCGATGTTCATCGAGCAGCGTGGCCGCTGCTCGTACTGCGGACGACGCATGAGCAGCCGCTACCTCGAGATTGACCACAAGTGGCCGGTCAGCCGAAACGGTGGCAACGAGCGTTCGAACCTACAATTGCTATGCACCGCTTGCAATCTGCGCAAAGGAATTCAGACCGATGAGGAGTTTCGCTCACGGTACTGGAGACTGTTGCCTCCAGGCGGCGGCATTCCTGATCCACCGATTGCTCAGGACGACTTCACGGCAGAGACTCAGTGGACCTCGGCCTCACCGGAAGTTCGTGCCATCTACCGGGAGCGATTCAAACATGCGAGGCAACGGCGGCAGCAATCAGGAGTCGGCGGTTGTAGCCGCGGTTGGAGCCGCGGTGGATGCTTGACAGCTCCGCTGCTCATCACAGTCGTGCTCGTCATCGCGGCAGCGTCCTTGTTTGGCAAGTAGATTTCAGTGGGAATCCAAACATCTGAGACGACAGGAGTGGTCGGCAGATGCAGTTTCGACAACGCGATAAGGATGCCATTGCGAGTGGTGAAATCACGCTGACGTTTCGTCGATGGCGTCGACCCCAGGCTCGGACTGGTGGCCGATATCGCGTTGGTGAGTATCTGATCGAAGTGACCTCGGTAGAACAGATCGAGCCGTCACAGATATCGGTTGAGGATGCGCGAGCGGCTGGTCATGACTCTGCTGAAGCTGTGCTGATGGCAATTGAGCGCAACCAGCGCAAGTCAGGAGATGCAAGCGCACCGCTCTATCGTGTCGTATTCCACTGCCTGGGTGAGCAGGATGATCCGCGCAAGATTCTCGCGGCCGAGGCAGGTCTCGATTCCGAAGAACTGGTCGCAGTCACGAAGCGCCTCGCACAGATGGACGCCCGCTCACGGCATGGACCATGGACGCAAGCAGCTCTGGAGGCGATCGCGTCAACTCCGGGACGTCGGGCGGCAGAGCTCGCCGCTGTCCAGGGCCGCGAGACGACGAAGTTCAAAGCCGACATCCGCAAGCTCAAGGCGCTTGGTCTGACGATCAGTCTTGAGGTCGGATACGAGCTATCGCCGAGAGGTCGTGTGGTGCTGGACGCGCTGCAGACGGAACCCATAAAGGATTGAGCACTGCCCCCGAGCAATGCCTGCTGTCAAGTCCAGTCACGCCCATGGAGCAGATGCTCCCCCTCCCTCAGGGAGAGGGCTGTCGTGAGGGTCCCAAAGCACAGCGATGTGCTGGCAGCCGCTGTCTTCCTCCACTCCGGCCCTCACCCTAACCCTCTCCCTCAGGGAGAGGGGATCGGAAAGAGATACCCGCGCTTGTTGGAGACCATTGAATAACTCAGTTTCCCGTCCCCGCCCCCGAGCGGGGACCCGCTTTGGCGTAGCCCAGGCTGCTCGGATAGGTCTCGGTTGACCAGATACCAGCGACAAACATGGCCGCCGGTAAGAAGCCAGAGAAGGAGCAGGCCCCCGCTCGGAGGCGGGGGCGGTTGAGCGGTTACATCTCCAAAGCTCAGGCAAACGTGTTCAGACGACTGCGGAACCCGTCAATCTGCAGACCTGATCGCCAGTTCTCCGACTCGCGACGTGAGACGGAATCGAGGGGAATGCCGCAGCCGTCGGCGATTCGGACCATGCGCTGGAAGTTGGCGATGGTTGCAGCGCAATCCACGACGGCGTCTGGCCCCATGGCCGCGTTGACTGCCTCGCGAGCCTCGGCGAGGTTCGGGCTGCGTCCCACGGCTGCGTCTGAGTAGCGCAGCAGGACTTCGCCGTGCTCGACGCCGCTGTCGACTTCGTTGCGCACCGTCCCGTTGAGATTGACCGAGTCGTCCCCTTCGCTGCTCCGACCGAGCAGCATCACGTGTGAAATCGTTCAATAGAAGCACTCGTTCAGGGCCGATACTCTCGCCGCGACCAATTCGCGCTGGGGACGTGTCAGCACGCGGAACGGTTCCTGTTCCCCGCCAATCTCGACCCAACTGAGGTAGTGCGCGTCGAACAGATCGCCCAGCCAGCGGACGCTGTCGGGGTGCAGGCTCATCGCGGCGCGCACGTTCGCGGCGCGCTCTTCGCCGTCGTAGATGTCCAGGTCGCGCTCGTCCAGATCATCTGGCCAGACGGTCAGCGGCCAACTGCCATGCGCTTTCGCCCCGGACGGACGAATCCCGCCAGGCGTCCCAGCCATTGGGTCCGGCAGCGGCTCCAGCGGCAGCGAGAGCGCTCGATGAAACTCGTCGACCGACCAGACGTTCACGACGACGCCGAGCAGCTCGATGTAGTGAGTGTCTGTCATCCCGTCGGCCGTGGTGACCTCGTCGTACCAGTACTTCGTCACGTTGGGCAGATCGGCGATCAGCTTGTGGACCGCGAAGGTGGCCGCCTCGGGCAGCTCCGCCGGGCCCGGACCGGGATCGGGCAGACCATCGACCAGGGCCGACGCACGCCGGCTTTCGGCGGCGATCGAAATGCGCTCAGCGCCCGTCCACCACTCACCAGGCGCGGCGAGCATCTCCCAGCTACGGCGATGCGCCTCGGCCATGCGCTCAAGCACGGGCCAGGTTGCGTCCAGATAGGCAAACGGAGCAGAGATCGTTGTCATCGCAGTAGTCCTCACTCGACTGATGTCTCAGTTCGGCAGTCTAAGGAATTCATGCGCCAGCAGACCAACTCTATGAGGAGTCAGGTCATGCTGCAGAATCGGAGACGTTAGCCTCGATTCCAATCTGAGCAACAGAATGTCCTGGAGGAGGCCACATGCAGGAACTCGAGCTCGTCCCGTATCTGCTGTACGAGAAGGAGGACAACGGGATCCTGTGGATCAGATTCAATCGACCAGAGAAGCTCAACGCCGCCGTCGGCAGCACCGAACGGACCAGCACGCTGGCCAAGGTCGGCGAATACATGCGAGCCGGCGATGACGATCCTGAGGTCAAAGTGATCGTCTTGACCGGCGTAGGGCGTGGGTTTTGCGCAGGTGTGGATGTGCGCGGATCGGACCTTGGCGAGTTTGAGCCGGACGACAACTCGCTCGGCAACGCCCCGTACGAGGCCGGTGGTCTGGACGCGACGCGGCAGCGCTTCTACTACGGGATTACAAAGCTGATGAAGGATCTTTCGTACATCCGCAAGCCAACCATTGCGATGATCAACGGCGTCGCCGCCGGCTTCGGCATGGACATGGCACTGCAATGCGACATTCGGTATGGCAGTGAGAAGACGCGATTCATCGCCTACCAGCAGGTCGGTCAGATCATCGAGAATGGCGGTGCCTACTACCTGACTCGGCTGGCCGGCCTCGGACGAGCGCTCGAGTTCGCTTTCACCGGCCATCTCGACGGCCCAACCGCCGCGGAATGGGGAGTACTCAACCGGCTCATCCCGTCGGATGACCTGGAAGCAGAGGTCCGGGCCTTGTGCGACCGGATCATGCGTAATCCACCAATGGTGAGTTGGATCAACAAGCGAGTTATTCGGGCGGCGATGGACAGCACGCTCGAAACGACGGCAGTGCTGACTTCCAACGCCTCACCAATTCTTGCCACGTCAGCAGATGCTGACGAGGCCAGGGCAGCCCTGCGTGAGCGTCGGGCGCCGGAGTTTGAGGGCCGCTAGGCCACACTCGGATCGACTGAGACTGGAGAACGACATGACAGAAGCCACCTTCGCACGATTTGAAGACAAAGTCGCGTTGATCAGTGGAGCCGCGAATGGCATCTGCCGCGTCAGCGCTGAGATCATTGCAGCTGAGGGTGGCACGGTGGCCGCCGTTGACTACGACCGCGAAACGCTCGACGACGCAATGCAGGCCTTCGCCCAGGCCGGCAGCGGACCGCATCAGGCCTATCCCGCCAATGCGCTCAGGCAGGACGAAGTAGACGCCGTTGTCTCCGATGTGATCGACCGGTACGGCAAGATCGACATCCTGATCAACGGCGTCGGCGGATCGACGATCATCGCCAACTCGGCTGCCAGAGCCGATGAGCTGACGATGGAGGAGTGGCAGCAGGTGCTCGACTTCAATCTCAGCGGCACGTTCCTGTTCTGTCACGCGGTGATTCCGCAGATGACGAAGCAGGGCGGCGGCAAAATCGTCAACTTCGCCTCGATCGCCGGACGAGGCAAGAGCGCCAGCAGCTCCTCAGCCTACGCAGCCGCCAAGGGCGGCATCATCGCCTTCACGACCAAGCTGGCGCTGGAGGTCGGCCCGTCGGGAATCAATGTCAACGCAATCGCGCCCTCAGCCACCCTGACGGAGCGCATTCGTCGTCACTGGGAAGGCCGGTCGGCAGAGCTGCAAGAACGCGCCGCCGCTGGAACTCCCCTGGGCCGGCTCGCCGAGCCAATCGACCAGGCCAACGTGGTCTGTTTCCTGGCGTCATCGCACGCAGACTTCGTCACGGGCGTCACGATCGATGTGACTGGCGGGGCCTAACGGACTCCTTAAACTCCGTCATACCCGCGCTTGCCGCGGGTATCTCGCAGCAGCCCGAACATCGTCCGTGTCAGGGGGATAGCTCAGGTCTAGCGTGCCCTAGCCAAACACTACGTTTGAGGTGATGTCATCGAGCTACCCGCGGCAAGCGCGGGTATGACAGAGGAACTTGTGCGCGGACCTATCCCTGTGAGCAAGGTTTAGATCTCGCCCGATTTCATCACCGGCAGCACCTCTTCGGCGAAGAGTTCCATCGATCCCAGCACCTGCTCTTGTGACAGGTCACCGAACCAGAAGTTGGCGTTGAAGTGGTCGGTGCCCATGACCTCGCGTAGCTGCTTGATCTTGGCGATGCACGTATCAGGCGTGCCCATCACGAAATAGCGGTCGAGCAGGTCCTCGGCGCTCGGTTCCGAGTCCATGGGAATTGCGACGGCTTGGCCGTGGTCGACGCGAGCCAGGCCCTGGCGCAGACTCAGGGTCACGCGCATGTTCCAGCGGGCCTGCTCGACGATCTCCGGCAGCTCCGATTCGTCGTGGGTGACGTACACGGGTCGTTGTGTGCTGACTCGTACTGATTGCCGTTTCGCTGGATCCGGGATCGCCCGGTCAAACGTCTCACGGAAGTCCGCCAGCCGCTCGATCGGGATGCCGAAGCCGCCCGAGACCAGATTGAACCCACGTTCTCCGATGGCCGCAATCGACTCGTGGCTCTGGCCGACCACCCAGATGGGCGGGTGCGGCTTCTGCAGCGGCATGGGAAAGATGCTGGTCTCGTCGAAGCAGTAGTACTTGCCTTCGTGTGAGAACGGCTCTCCGGCAAATGCCTTGAGCAGGATGTCGACGGACTCATCGAAGCGTTCTCGACTTTCGTCGAGTGTGTGGCCGAGTCGGTCGAACTCATAGCGCTGGTAGCCGCGACCGAGGCCCACATCGAGGCGGCCGCCGCTGAGGACATCGGCGGTGGCGATCTCCTCGGCCACGACCAATGGATGATGCAGTGGCAGCACGACGACAGCCGAGCCGACGCGGATCCGCTCGGTGTGGGCCGCCAGGTGTTGGGCGAACATCAAGGGCCGAGAAAGGTAGCCATAGGTCGAGAAGTGATGCTCGGCGCACCAGATACTGTCGAAGCCCAGCCGGTCCGCAGCCTGGGCCATCTCCGTCGCTCGGGAGAAAACCTCGGTATGGTCTTGCCCGCCCGGCGACTGGAGCAGCAGAAACGTTCCGCAATCCATATGGTCCCTGTTCTTGCTAGCGTGCCTTGTTGGTGTGTTGGGGAAATCTTTGGTTGAGTCAGGCTATCGCGCTCCGTTGAGCGCGCGGTCGAGCGCTGAGAGTTCGTCTCGGCGCCAGCGCTTTGAGATCTCCGCGTTCGGGACCATGTTGGCTGAGCCGTGGAATGCTCCCGGGTAGACATGCAGCTCGGTCGGCACATTGGCGGCCAGCAGCGCCTGAGCGTAGGCGATGTCTTCGTCGACGAACAGATCCATCGTGCCCACGTTGATGTAGGCGGGCGGCAGTCCTGCCAGATCCGTGGCTCGGGCCGGGGCCGCGTAGGGAGAGATGTCCTCGCCTCCCGCATGACCCGCGAGATAGGCGTCCCATCCGGCGAGGTTGGAGGTACGGTTCCAGACACGGGAATCGACAATCCCGTGACTGCTGCGGGTCGTGTTTCGATCATCAAGCATCGGATAGACCAGCAACTGGAAGCAGACTGCAACCTCGCCGCGGTCGCGAGCGACATGTGCCAATCCGGCCGCCAGTCCACCGCCGGCGCTGCCGCCGCCGATCGCCACACGTGTGCGATCGATGCCCAATGCGTCGGCCGACGACGCGAGCCAGCGCAGCCCCGCGTAGCAGTCCTCGATCGGTGCCGGGAACGGATGCTCTGGCGCGAGACGATACTCGACGGAGGCCACGAGCACGTTCAGCGTCGAGGCGATGCCGGCGCAGTACGGATCGTTCATCTGTACGTCGCCAACGATCATCCCGCCGCCGTGGATCCAGTAGAGCGCTGGAGCGTTCGCTGGCAGCGACGCGGGACGGTACGTACGCACCATGACATCAGGCGCGCCGTCCGGGCCTGCTTCGAGGCCAGCCGCCATGTGATCTTCGAGCACAACGTCGTCCGGGAGCTGAACTGCGGGCATCGTCGCGCGCAAGTCGGCGATTGCTGCACGCCGGGCTGCGATATTGCCTGGATCGTCACGTTCAGGCAATGCCCGAATCGCTGCGAGGTGGTCGGCGTCCAGGTACGCCTCAATATCGATCGTGGGAATGGCCATTTGGGCAGCCTCCGGCCGGTTACATTTCACAGGTTGGCCGATCGTAACAAAGCCTCGGCCGATCGCTTCGAACGTCGAGGAGGAAGCCAACATGTCCGACATCACGCAGCACGCGAGAGCGGCGGTCGATGCCTTTCAGGATGCGTTCAACGCGCAGGATCATGAGCGGCTGGCGGCAGCGCTCAACTATCCACACGTCCGACTCTGGAACGGTGTCTTCACGCAGATTGATACGCCCGAGGAGTTCGCCGAAATCAGCCGTCGAGGTCAGTCGCGACTCGAGGCGGAAGGCTGGCATCACACCGACACGGCCGTCATGGAAGTCGTGCAGCAAGGCCCCGACAAGGCCCACTGCGCACTCCAGAATCACCGAACCCATGCCGACGGAACGGTCTATCACCGGTTCGACACGTTCTGGATCATCACGAACCAGGAAGGACATTGGGGCGTCAAGTTCCGATCCAGTTTCCTCGCGTCGCCGTCTCACTAAGGGCAGCCAGGCACTGTCACCGATAGGCTCAAGCTATGACGAACGATCTCTTCCAGGGTTATCAGTCTGTTGGTTCGTCGGACGACGAGATGTTTGATGACTCAGGGGCGTTCCGCGATGAGTACCGCGATCTGGGCGCGATCCTGCAAGGCTGGTCGCTGGAAGACCACCTCCTACGTGAGGAACGCGCGGACCTCACGTTGCTCAGCGCAGGCATCACATTCAACGTCTACTCGGAGGAAGAAGGCACAGAGCGGATCTTTCCGTTCTCGCTGATTCCCCGGATCATCGGGGCGCAGGAGTGGTCGGACGTCGAAGCCGGGCTGAAGCAGCGACTACAAGCGCTCAACTTGTTTCTGCTGGACATCTATGGAGCGCAGCGGATCCTCAACGAACGTGTGATTCCAGAAGATATTGTGCTCGGTTCCCCGGGGTTCCAGCCCGAGATGGTCGGCTTTCGGCCGCCTCTGGATGTCTATGCGCACATCGCCGGTTGCGATCTGGTGCGTGACCCGCAACAAGGACTGGTCGTGCTGGAGGACAATCTCAGGACGCCGTCCGGCGTGTCCTACGTCCTTGAGAACCGCACCGTGATGCTGCGGGTCGTGCCCGATCTGTTTCCTCGCGGGGGCGTGCGCGCTGTCACCGATTATCCCAACCAACTCTTGGCCATGTTGCTCTCAGTGCGACCGGCAGACAGCGGCGATCAGCCCCGAGCAGTGCTGCTCACTCCAGGCATCTACAACTCGGCCTACTTCGAACACTCATTTCTGAGCAACCAGATGGGCATTCCGCTGGTCGAGGGTTCCGACTTGACGGTTGGAGACGATGATTTCGTCTACCTGCGCTCGACCACCGGACTGGAGCGGATCGACGTCATCTACCGACGCATCGACGATGACTTCCTGGACCCCGAGGTCTATCGGGCCGACTCAATGTTGGGCGTCCCGGGACTGATGCGCTCCTATTTCAGAGGGCACGTGAGCCTGGTCAATGCACCCGGCGCGGGCGTCGCCGATGACAAAGTCGTCTATCGGTGGGTACCAGAGATCATCCGCTTCTATCTGGACGAGGACCCGATTCTGCCCAACGTCGAGACCTACTCGCCACTGATTCCTAACGAGCTGGACCACATTCGCAATCATGCGCGCGAATTGGTGATCAAGCCGGCCAACGCATCCGGTGGATATGGGGTGCTCATCGGCGAGCAGGCATCGAGCGCTGAACTCGAGGAGACACTGGCCCAGGTCGAAGCGGAGCCGCGCAATTGGATTGCTCAACCGCTGCTCCACTTCAGCACGATTCCCACGTTCGACGGTGACCGGCTCAAGCCACGCCGCGCCGATCTGCGTCCGTTTGTGCTTTCGGGCCAGGAGACCTGGGTGATACCCGGAGGTCTGACGCGGGTCGCGTTGCGCGAGGGGTCGTTTGTCGTGAACTCCTCGCAGGGAGGCGGCAGTAAGGACACCTGGGTATTGAACGAGGAGCCGGGCTGATGCTGAGCCGCGTGGCCGAGAACCTGTACTGGCTTGGGCGTTACCTGGAGCGCGCCGAGAACATCGCCCGCATGGCGCGGGTGGAGCACGAGGTGTTGCTGGAGAGCGGTCAGGAGATCTGGCACAGCCTGGTCAGCACAACGGCTTCCAATCAGCTCTACTGGGACACGATGATTGAGTCGCCCGAACTCACCCATTCGGAATTCCTGATTTACTCGATGCAAAACCCGGCCTCCCTGCGTTCGACCCTTGTCCGCGCGCGGGAGCTGGCCCGCGGGTTGCGAGAACACATTTCACGCGAGGTCTGGGAAGAGATCAACGCGATCTATCTGTCCCTCGCGCTGCGCAAGCAATTCATCGCCAACGACATTCACGAGTTCTGCAGTGAGACTCAGCGGCGCACGCAGACGATCCTTGGCCTCTATGACAACACCGTGCTCAGGGATGAAGGTCGAGAGTGGTTCCGCTGCGGGATGTATCTCGAGCGGGCCGACATGACCAGCCGGATCATCGACGCGAAGTACCACATCCTGCTGCCGCGCGGAGATGCGGTCGGCGGAGCGTTTGACCGCTTTCATTGGATGGCCGTGCTGCGCTCGGCCTCGGCTCGTGAGGCGTACCGTCGGATGGGAAACAACGAAGTCGACGGAATCCAGGTGGCGCAGTTGCTGATTTTCTCGCAGCAGTTTCCGCGCAGCCTCGCCTTCTGCGTGCAGGCGCTTCAACGTCACTGCCAACAGGCGACGGCGCAGACCCCGAAGCGACGTCGGGCCGCAGCAGAACGGGGCATTGCCCTGCTGCATCTGGATGTCGGCGCCATGGAGATGGAGCAACTGATCGACGACGGCCTGCACGAGTTTCTTGATGGCTTCCAGCAGCGACTGATCGACATCGACCGCGCCATCACGGACAACATCTTCGGTGCAGAGCCGGACGCCAGCCAACATCAGCGCCAACTAGAGATCGAACAGGGTTGACATGACGTTCTGCCTGGGTATCAAGTGCCAGGATGGCCTCGTCGCGATCGCCGACACGCGGATCACCAGCGGATCCGAGGTCTCGACGGCCAAGAAGATCGCGGTGCACGAGGGCGATGGGCGGGCGATGTTCGTGCTCTCCAGCGGCCTCCGCTCCGTGCGCGACAAGGCGATCACCTACTTCGAGGAACGGCTGCGAGAGCACGGAAGTCAGCTCTCGCGCTCGTACGAGGCCGTCAACGCCCTGGCCGAAGAAATGCGGCGGGTCTACAACGAGGACAATGAGTGGTTGATCAAGGCCGGACTGCACTTTGATCTGCATTGCATCGTGGGCAGCCAGTTGACCGAGGATGACTCGCCTCACCTCTACCTGGTCTATCCCCAGGGCAACTGGGTCGAAGTGACCGAGGGCACGCCCTACCTGATCATTGGCGATACCCGCTTCGGGAAACCCATTCTCGACCGCACGCTGCGTTACGAGGCCTCACTGGAACGGGCGTTGCGACTCGGCATGCTCTCGTTCAACTCGACGGAAGCGAGCTCGGCAGATGTCGGTCCACCGATGGACGCTCTGGTCTACCCAGCCAACTCGTTCGCCATGAGAGAGCGTCGCTTCGACGAAGAAGAGTTGGGCCCTGTCGCGCAGTATTGGCAGCGCGCCATAGAGCACGCCGTCGAGCAGGCCGTTGCCCCGGTTGCCCCACTGGCGCAATCACTCGGGATCGACAGTTAGCCGAGCCGCGAAGCGATCATCGGACAGGGAACTGCCAGTCTCAGGCGCTCCAGCTCCAGTGGGCTGCGTCCTGCCGGCACATGTCGAGCCGGCAGGACTTGGGCAGTCGCCGATTCAGGAGCGCCGTCGCCTCGGCAGCGCGAACGCTGCTATGCCGACCACGACGACCGTCGTCGCGACGACAATAGCGATCACCAGACGATCCGAGGGCCCGCCATCCTTGATCAGACCGCCGCTCCCGGTTCGCGGTGGAGCGCCTGGGCGTTGAGTCGAACTGTCCGCCGTGCTGTCATCGCCGTCATCCCCATCGTCGCCCGACTCATCAGACGTTGAAGCGGTTGAGTCATCGGCCTCATCATCCGTCGATGGATCGTCTGCGGGTGTATCTCCTGTTGGCGAATCGTCATTCGGAGTATCGTCCGTGGTCGGCTCATCGCCCGGTGGGTCGTCGCCCGGTGGGCCATCCGGCCCATCAGGGTCGTTCGGGTCATCCGGGTCGTCATTCGGGTCGTCCGGGTCGTCATTCGGGTCATCCGGGTCGTCATTCGGGTCGTCCGGGTCGTCATTCGGGTCGTCCGGGTCATCAGTCGGGTCGTCCGGGTCATCAGTCGGGTCGTCCGGGTCATCAGTCGGGTCGTCCGGGTCATCAGTCGGGTCGTCCGGGTCCTCCGGATCCTTCGGATCATCCGGGTCCTTAGGATCTTCTGGGTCCTTAGGATCTTCTGGGTCCTTAGGATCTTCTGGGTCCTTAGGATCTTCCGGGTCTTTCGGGTCCTCCGGATCCTGGATCGGCGTCTTAGGATCAACAACCGGCGGAGTCGTGACTGGTGGTTTGCTCACCTCGAGCACGATGCTGACCGTACAGCGGTTCCATTGCCGTTCCGCCTGCTTGCCGCCGACGAAGAAGGTCGCGTCGCAGACTCCCTGCTTGAGCACGTTGGCATCGACCTGAATCGCCCAGGTCCCCTGCTCGTCGGTCACCAGGCTTTGGGCAATCGTTTGACCTTCCACCCGAATCTCGACGATCGTCCCCTTCGGCGCTGGAGCGCCGTCGACGTTCGCCCGACCTTCAAAGCGATACTCGCGGGTCGGTTCTTGCCCGACCACGACGCTCAACCCACTAGCGAACGTCAGCAACGCCAGCAACGCGAGACACCCCAGGACCAGCGCTGCGCGCCCGCAACCGAGCAATCGCAATGCTTCGACGCGTGCGCCCAGCCAAACCGGCACCATCGGCCACCCCTCCACCAGTCTTTAACCACACTCTGCATCCGACCACGTTCACCAGGCAACCACACGCGTTACGAACCTTGGCCGGAATTTTCCTCGACGCAACGTCCGTCTCGGCGATGTACCGACGTTTGTCCTGGACACGGCGAAATACGCGCCGCGTTGCGCGGCGATGACGGCGCTGGGAGGGCGGCGATATCTGGATGTCGCCGACGCTGGCTACTTCGCCTGGAAGGTGATCGGCAACCGTTTGATCCCGCCGACGAAGCCGGACCGCAAGCGCTCCACGTCGCCGTCCAGTTCGATCGCGTCCAGTCGATCCAGGATGTGGCGGAACATGGTGCGAAGCTGCAGACGCGCCAGGTTGGCGCCGAGGCAATAGTGCTCGCCAAACCCGCCGAAGGCCAGGTGATCGTTCGGCGATCGCCTGATGTCGAACTCGTTCGGTCGCTCAAAGATCGACGCGTCGCGATTTGCCGACGGGTAGAACATGACAACCTTGTCGCCCGCTGGAATCGTCACGCCGCCCATCTCGACATCCTCAGTCACCAGACGGGCAAAGTGAATCACCGGCGAGACCCAGCGCAGAATCTCCTCGACGGCGCTCTCCATCAAGGATGGGTCAGCGCGCAGCAAGGCCAGTTGATCAGGATGCTCGATCAGCGCCTGCAACCCACCGGAAATGGTGTTACGCGTCGTTTCATTGCCAGCGATGATCAACAGGTAGCAGTAGGACAGCAGATCAAGCGGACCGAGCGGCGAGCCGTTGAGTTCAGCCTGCACCAGCGTTGTCAGCAGGTCATCACCCGGCTGCTGGCGCTTTTGCTGTACCAACTGCATGAAGAAGCCCAGCAACGCCTGCGATGCGGCAGACGCCGTCTCCTGCGGGGTGCGACCGCGCTGATACTCCGGATCGGCCAAGCCGACGAGCTCGTTGACCCACTGAATCACATCGCTTTCGCGTTCGGCAGGCACGCCGAGCAACTCGCAGATCGTGATCAGCGGCAGCAGGTTCGAGATTTCCGATACGACCTCCGCAGCGCCGCGCTGTGTCAATGGGTCGACCACCTTGGTGGCCGCGCGTTCGACCACCTCACCGGCGACTTCGTCGATTCGGCCCTCGAGCAGGGCCAATCCGCGCGACGTGAACTGGCGGTTGACCAGAGAGCGATACTGCGCGTGCTCGGGCGGATCCATATCCAGCAGATGATGCGTCTGCGGCACCGCCCCCGCCTGTTCGAACTGGTCCAGACGCAGGACGATCTCGGTCTTGTTGGAGAAGGTCTTCGGATCGCGCGACACTCGCTGGATGTCCTCGTACCGCGTAATCGCCCAGAACGGCGCCAAATCATCCTGTTCGTAGCGGAACGCCGGCGCGTGATCGCGCAGGTAGGCCCAATGAACATGCGGATATCCGCTGAATTCGTAGCCGTCGGGCGAAGTGATGTTCACCTCTTCCAGCGACTCTGGAATCGTGTCAAATGGAGTGGTCATCGTAACCTCCGGGCCGGCATATCGGTGTGACGTCAGCCTGCAACAGACAACGTACAGGCTCCCTGCGCACATCGTATCCAACCCTGCAGATCATGCACGTCATCCCTGTGATTGGCGTCCGCTACTTTCCTTGGTTCGTTTGCTCCGAACGCTCCAAGCTCTCCAGGCGCTCCAACGCCTGGCGCAGCGCACGTACTTCGCCCTCGAGAGCGGCAATCGTGGCGGTGCCAGGATCCTCCCGCCGCGCCAGCATCGCGGCGAGATTGGCCGTGAGCGTCGCAAACAGTCCAATCCCTGCGATCATCAACACATAGGCGAGGGCGCGCCCAGCCGCCGTGACTGGCACGATGTCGCCGTAGCCCACTGTGGTGACTGTTGCGATCGACCACCACAGCGCGTCGGCGAAGCTTTCGATTGGCGAATCGCGGCCCTGCTCGACCGAGGTCACAATCGTTGCGATCAGCAGCACCAGACCGATCGCGTAACCGGCCAGGTAATCGACGTGCGCAAACCGGACCACACGTCCGTAGGCACGAGATCCACGCCAGATGACCAGGGGAATCCTCAACGGTCGCGCGATTGGGAAGATCACGACGACCAGATCGAACCAGTTGCGCTGCAGGTACGTCGCCGGCTGCGGCGCAATGGCGATTCTGATCGCCAACTCAGCCGCGAAGATGGCCCAGAACGACGCATAGAGCGCGAGGGCCGCCGTACGCGAAACGGGGCCGGCATCCCAAACCAACAGTCCCGCGAGCAGCGGAATCATCGCTGACGAGAGAATCATCAGCGGCAGTTCAGTCCGGCGCTCAACCGTGTCTAACAGGACCTTGCGATCAGTGCGATCAGCGCGATCCATCTGCCTGAGGTTGGCGATTCGCTTCACATCCGATGTCCTGTTCAACCCGTCTGCGCCGCCAGACGTCAGCGTATCGATACGCGCCAGCCGATACGCGCCAGCAGGGCGGGTTGGTCCCAAATCGACGCCACGGCGCAGCCTTGCTCACCCTAACTCCTGTAGGGGGCTGATGATCGTGGTTTTGCTGGGGGAGCCATCGGCCCACCGACACACCGGCGTGTGCGACTCAGCGGGGCCACTCAGCGAGGCCACTCAGCGAGGAAGGCGTACCACCTCGGTGCCGGCCGCGATGTCCCACAGGCAGCGGCGTCGGGCGTCCCAGATACACCACAGCGCGGCGACTATGACCATCAGTCCGTAAATCGCGCCGCCCGCCTCCTCGCCCAGGATGGCGATCAGCACCGCATTCACCGCTCCGAACGCGATGATTCTCACCGCGAGGTCGCGGATCAGCATCCAGCCGAGGTTGGCGACCTCGCCGCCGCGCATCACTCGCATGCCCAACAGTCGCTTGGCCGGACTCTGGCCGTTGCGTGCGGAGAGCAGGTACCAGACGATCCAGCCGATGCCCAACGTCAGGCAGAACAGCACGACTTCCAGCACAGCCCCGGCCAACCGTCGGCCCTGGCTGGCCAACTCCAGCGACGCTGCGTACGGCGCCTGGGTTGCATCGATCCGAATCTGCCGCTGTGATTGCTCGTCCATGCTCCGATCTTAGCTGTTGCGCTGAGTACTCGGGCGAGCCGCCCCCGAATGGACCGTCATACCCGCGCTTGTCGCGGGTATCTCGCCGACATCAGCAGCCACGACCGTGCCCAACGCGGCGAGATTGGCGCGGCAATGACGGGCTGCTTCTTGGCGCTGAATACCAATCTGAACAGGCCCGAGCTGTCCCAGGACGCGGCCGACTTAAGTCCAAGTTTCACAATCTCCTTCGCTAGATCGGAACATACGAAGACTCGTATAGATTGTGGCGTTCTGTGATATCGGAAATGCGTGCGTTATCTGCTAGTGTCCCTGCACACGGTCGGTGAACCACCTAAGGGCCGTCGGCTCGGAGACACGGAGTCCGATGTAGTTGGAGGTTCGACATGGTCCGCGATTCCGCTCAGATCATCCTGCACCAACGCTTCCGAATCTGGCGCCTCCTGGCGATGGTCGCGCTTATTGGAGCGGCGCTGGTCGTCTCCACCGACCACTCGGTCGCACAACCACCCGTCGACGTCGTCACCACGGACACGTCGATCACGCTGACCTGGTCCGCTGAAGGAGAGGTGGTCTTCTTCTGGTACCAGAAAGCGGCCGAGCAAACCGACTACTTCAGCGTTACCGATGCGAAGTCGTGGACGGCCACAGGGTTGCAGCCTGAGTCGGAGCACGAGTTCAGATTCTATGCGGCGTTCTTTGGCACGCTCGAAGTTACGACAGATGCATCCACCACTCCGCCGCCAACGCCTGAAGTCAGCATCGCTGCGGGTGCGAACATCACCGAAGGCGGCGACGCGACGTTCACCTTGACCGCCACGCCGGCACCGACGCAGGCGATCGATGTGAAGGTCTCACCGCTCCTCGCCGGCGACTACGGAATCGCCAACGCACTCAAGACGGTCTCCGTTCCAACTTCAGGAACGGCAACGGTCACCTTCCCCACAACCGACGACAGTGTCGACGAAGTCGACGGCTCGGTCACTGCGTCGATCGTCAGTGGAACCGGTTATACGTCCTCCTCGACGAACGGTTCGGCGACCGTCGCAATTGCCGACAACGATGTCCCCGAACTGAGCATCGCTTCGGACGGCGACGTCACTGAGGGCACCGCAGCCAGCTTCACAATCACCGCCTCACCGACACCCCATACAACGCTCAGCGTCGATGTGGGAGTCTCCGCATCAGGGTCGTTTGGTGTCACGACCGGCACGCAGACCATTAACGTTCCCACCAGCGGGAGCCAGACGTTCTCGGTCAGCACTGCCGGCGACTCAATCGACGAGCCGGACGGCAGCGTCACGGTGTTGTTGGGCAATGGGACTGGCTACACAGTGTCGTCTAGCGCAAGCTCCGCGACCGCTGCCATTGCGGACGACGACGTGCCTCCGACGCCCGATCCCGAGGTCAGTATCTCGGCAGGATCGGCCATCACCGAGGGCAGTGACGCCACCTTCACCATTAGCGTGAGTCCGACGCAAAGCGCAACCCTTGAAGTGAGCGTCACCGTATCGCAGACAGGCGCCTACGCATCGACCGGTCAGCAGACGGTAACAATCCCGACATCAGGCAGTTACACCCTGACCGTCAGCACGACCAACGACTCGACGGACGAACCTGACGGCTCCGTCGTCGCCACTATTGACAGCGGTACCGGGTACACCGTCTCGTCGAGCAACGGCCACGCGACCGTGGCGGTGTCGGACGATGATGATCCGCCCCAACCAGCGGCGCAGCAGCAGACCCCACAAGAGCAGATTCAACACTGCCTCACCGGCAACATCCTCCAAACAGTGCGCGGCTACTACGACTCCAACAAGAACAGGTCGCCGAACTACGGCAAGAACTGGAAGCGCGTCCTGATCACCTTCCACGATGTCAGCGATGAGAATCTGACACCGTACACGGCAGCCGAAGCTCTACAGAGCGAGACCATCTGGTTTGGCTGGAAGCCCGTGCGAGAGGCGATCCAATGCATCGAGATCGTATTCCCAGCACCGTCAGCCGACCCTGAAATTAGTATCACCGGCAGTGCCGACGTGACCGAAGGCAGCAGCGTGAGCTTCACGATCACCGCGACACCTGCGCCAAGCGCCAACCTCGACGTGTCAGTCAACGTGACGCAGTCCGGCACGTTCACAACGCAAACCGGCGCGGACACCGTAACGATCGGCGTGACGGGCTCAACCGCATTCGCTATCTCAACGGATAACGACACCACCGACGAACCAGACGGCTCCGTCACAGCGACCGTAAACACAGGCACCGGCTACACGGTGTCATCGAGCGCCGGCGCAGCAACCGTCAATGTTGCCGACGATGATGACGCACCGGACAAGCAGCAAAACACAACACCAACCATCACCATCGCTGATGCCTCGGCTGCGGAGGGTGACAGCCTCACCTTCACCGTCTCAGTCAGCCCGACGCACAGCTCGGCAATCACGCTGGACTACGAAACGGTCGACGGCACCGCCATCTCCCACGCCGACGTCGATGACTACACCGCCGCAAGTGGCACGGTAACGATCCCCGCCGGCGACAGCTCCGCCACGATCACGATCTCAACGACCGAAGACTCGGACATCGAGATCGATGACACGTTCACGGTGGTGATATCGAATCCTCCGACTGGCGTCACTATCGGCGATGACACCGCGATGGGCACCATCAGCAATGACGATACCGGTAGCGTGGGTGGGCCAGTGTCGATCTTAAGGAACGTCCATGGCACCGTGAACAACCTTTACTTAATCCAACCGCAAACAACTGGCCATGTTGGAGTGTTTGAGAACGGCGAAACGAAGGAATGGCACTTCCGTTTGAGGGATAAGCCCCCGTACGCGATTACCCTCCGACCAGTGGTGTCAGACGCTCGCGACGCACATTCCCTCGTGTTCACGCCCAGCTACCTCGTGTTCACACCGAGCAACTGGGACACGTACCAAGCGCTTACTGTGCGCCACATCGGAGTCTGGGGTCTTCATGTTGGCCGTGCATGGATCCCGTTTGAAGCTGCCGAGCACCCAGGCCTTCCGACTCTCTTTAGCCTGGGGGTGGACATGTACGGTGCCGGCCGGACGCATGACTTTACGCTGGAGAAGCCGGAGTCGAATGTGTTGACGGAGGGTGGCACCAACGCCTCGCTCACCTATCGGGTGAAGTTGGACGAGGTTCCCCGCAACCCGATCACGGTCACGATCACCAACCCCGATCCGGGTGCGGTGACCGTCTCACCGATGAGTTTCGTGTTTAGCCACAAAAACTACGATGAGTTCCAGGACTTCACAATCATGCCTGTCGCTGACGGGGATAGTGACGATGAGGATGTGGAGATCACGGTTACCGTCCCGATATCGCATCCGCATATGTCCAAGGTGACGAAGACGTTCCGCGTGGCCGTGGAAGAGTCAATTGCAAGTGTGCGTGTCGACCCGCAGATGCTGACGCTCGATGAGGGTGGTAGCAGCCACTACGATGTCTGGCTCCGCACTGATCCCGGCAACGGTAAGAGCGTGACCGTCACGCCAACGTTCTCTGGCAGCGCCATTACTGTCAGCCCCACGACGTTGACCTTCACCGGTGGATCAACCGGCAACTGGCAGACCAAGCAGCGTGTCACCGTGACCACGGTGCAAGACATGGACGACGGTAGCGAGAACATCGCAATCAGTCACGTTATCTCTGGGGACGGCGACGGCTACAACGCGCAGTCACCGTCGCAATCGGTCGCTGTGAGCGTGCTGGACGACGAGGGCAAGGTCGAGATCGAGTTCGATCGTAACAACAACCTCGTCCTCGACGAAGGCAACACCGCGGGCGTCGAAATCCGTGTACGGCTCACCCATGATCCCGGGCCAGCCGGTGGATCCAACAACCAAGTCGTCATGTCCACGCATCCCACCGGGACATTCTTGGTCGCAGACCCAACAACGCTCACATTCACGACCGGACCGAGCGGCAACTGGAATGACTGGCAGACGCTGACGATCAAACCCGCCAGCGGCAAGCTCGACGACGGCAACGCCGTCCATGAACGCCATTGGGTGAAGGTCGCGCTGGGAATGTCGCCGCATCAGTTGCAGGACCTGCCGGGCTACCCCGACACCGTCAACGACGTCGTCGCGCGGCCGATCGACATCTTCTACTTCGACGATGAAATCGCGGACGATCTGCACCTTGAGCACTCAGCCTTGACGATCGACGAGGGCGGCAGCGCCGTCAAGTACAAGCTCACACTCGGCGGCGACCCAGGTGGTCCCGTCACTGTCACCATCACCAATCCCGACCCGACAAAGCTGACCATTTCACCGACGACCGTCACGTTCCCTTATGGTGGACAGGGCGACTGGCACATCCAGGAGGTGACGCTCACGGCGCTGGACGATAGTGATCCGCAGGATGAGACGCTGGCAATTGTCCACGACTACAGCGTCACCGGATACGTCAATACGCAACAGACCCTGACTGTGACCATCGACGATGACGATGAGCTTGGCTTGTCGGTATCGTCGGCCACGGTGGAGGTCAACGAAACGTCCTCGACGACGTACGACGTCCATCTCAACGGCGACCCTGGTGATGGCGTTTCCGTTGTGGTGACTCCGGTCTCGGGCGACACGACTAGGCTCACGGTCAGCGGCGCGGTCACGTTTACCGGTGGTTCGAGCGGCGACTGGATGACTCCCCAGACAGTCACGCTGAACGCGCCGGTCGACGACAACTACAAGAAAGACACTGTGACCATCACGCATACGATCACTGGCTTCGCTGGAGTGTCGACCACGCCGAGCGTGACCGCAACTATCGCCGATGCTCCCCTGATGTGGCTCACATGGACTTCGGATCCAGCTGACAGGATTGCGCCCAACTCAACCCTCACTCTCACCGAAGGTACGCCTGGCGAGGTCTTCATACACTTTGATCCGGATCTGTTGGCCGAGGGTGACTACAAAGACGAGTGGTTCGCTCGGATGGCCGATGGCAAGAACGATGGGCCGACCATCTTTATGGGACTCAGTGGCAGTGGGCAGTATGGCAAGAACTTCTTCTGGAGTGCCAGGTCGGCCGGAGAGAACTGCGATGGCAGGTATCCGAGACCGCGTTCGACCAGCTCCAAGTACTGTGACACCATTGATCTCCACAGCGAGGTCGATGCCAACACCACCGACGAAACCAGGTGGTTTAAGGCCGTTGTGGATAACTTGTCAGGTTACGGGGTGGCAGCACCGGGGCGGTTGAACGTCATTATCAAGGACACGTCAATTGCCATGCAGGCGTACCCATCAACGGTGTTCCCGATCGAGGACGTTGCAGCAACGGAAGAGGTCTGGGTGCGACTCAAGCGGCAGCCGGAGGCAGGCGTCACTGTCACGGTCGAGCCTGAGATTCAGTCCTCCGACAGTACCAAGGTTTCAGTCAGCCCGAGTTCGCTCACCTTCGACTCGACCAACTGGGATACGTTCCAGAAGTTCGAGGTCACCGCGTCGAGCGATACCGACACGTCAAACGAAAACGTCAGGTTCAAGCTGAAAGGCACCGCGTCCGACAGCCTGGTGATCGTGCCGAACGTAGGAATCGACGTGTCGATCCTCGACGACGACTAAGGCCTCTTCACTCCAATAGGAGCTCATGCCAGAGTCGGGAGGGTGTCTGACAAGTCAACCGAGTTGGATGAATCTCAGTCCCCGCTTCACGCGGGGACCCGCTCGGGCGGTACGGGCTATCAGGTGGTGGGTACCTTACCGGGGAAGGAGCAGGTCCCCGCGTGAAGCGGGGACTGGGAGTGCTGACTTGGGAGACACCTGCTCGCCGATTACTGCTCTGACGGCACTGGCGTGCAGATGTCGTCGATGCAGAACTGATTCTCGCGCAGCCGCTGCCAGTCTGCGTCGCTCAAGGACTCCAGTTGTGAGGCGTATTGGTCCGTGAACGCCTGCAGCTCCTCCTCGCTCCAGCGGTCGGTTGGCTCCGACCAATCTGCCGAATGCACAATCTGATCGCAGTCGCCCGACTGCCGAGTTGGGAGCGGACCATAAGCGCTCGCCGAGCCACCAAACCTGGCCGAGATCACGCAGCGTTCACCTTCGGCGAGCGCGTCCATCGGGCCAATGGCCGTCATGCTCAGCTCGCAGAGCCCCTGGTCATCACTCACTGACCGGTGGTGGAATGCAGATTCGCGAAACGAATGCTCGTCCAGCGTGAGCGACAGCTCGGGCAGGGTTTCGCAGGCGGCGACCGTGGCCAGCCGCTTGAGGTGCTCTTCACCGTTCACATATGGGCGTGTCAGTGCAGCGTCGGCGCGGGCCTCGGCCGGCGAATCGATGCCGCCGAATCCCCAACCGCCCCACCAGACCAGCTCCTTGCAGCCGGTCGCGGAAATCTGGCCGTCGACGACTTCGACGACGCAGGACTCGCCATCGGCAAAGCGGAACGGTGCGGCTCGATTGGGATCCTGCGCGACGCTGATGTAGTAGTAGCAACGGCTCTCGGCATGCACGTTAACGGCGTCGATCCGCTCGGTCGCAGCGAGACTCGCAGCGTCGGCCTCGATCCGCAGATTGTTCGAAGCGAGACACGGGTCGCCGCTGCGCGGGTCCGATGCGACGGCTTGGCCTGCGCTTGCGGCGATCCGCCTCGCTGGCAACTCATAACCGAAAGTGCCCGATCCGCTACCGGTCGCCAGCCGGCAACGGCCATCGTATTGATTGGGGCCGCCCACTCCGCCACCGCCGCTTGTCACGAAGTTGTACGAGGTGATCGTGCAATCAGCGCTCATGTCGTCCCCGCGAGGTTGTTCGACGAACATGTAGTAACGCCAGCGTCCCGAGCCGGAAAGGACGCCCCGTTCGACGACGGCGTCGTGGACGAACGATTGCGCATTGACGCGCAGCACCAGGGTCGGTAGCCCTTGCGGCGGCTCGCCGTCGCCTGCTAGTGACGGAATCTCGACGCCATCGCGATGTCCAATCAGGACAATCCCGGTCCAGCAGGCCTCCTGTCCGCAGTCTTCGACTTCTCGATCAACGGCCGCGCGCAGCACCCGCGCTGTCCCCGCCGACGTATTGCTCCGTTCTACGTAGACTCCGCTGCCGACATAACTGCCCGCATCGATCGTTGCGACAAGGTGCGTGAGCCGCAGGCCGTCGCTCTGCAGCTGGGCGACGACGCGTCCAGGCGGCCGCAGCGGCAGTCGCAGTCGCAGGTCGAACCATCGTCCGTCGCGCTCCTGGTCGACTCGCAGATCGACGCGCAGCGGAAATGGGGCGCCGGGATTGTCATGCAGGTGGATCTGGCGGAGCTGCGATAATCCCTCGAACATGCCGTCGGGCAGCGCGCGCAGGGCGTTGCCGTTCAGCCGCAACTCTCGCAGCCTGCGCAGTCCCTCGAAGTCGCCGGCCTGGAGCGTCGTAATGTCCCGACCACTGAGATCCAGCGCTCGGATCGCTCTCAGGTCGTCCGCCTCAATGAACGCGCAACTCTGCACGCCGTCGGTCTGAGCGACAATCGCCTCGCGCACGGCGAGCGTCCGTGCGCAGATCCCCAGTTCCGCCGGCGGCTGCCAGGATTCGATCTCATCAGCACAGGCGCTGAACGTCACCAGGCAGAGGATCAGGCAGAGGACCAGCGCGGCCATGGCACCAACGAGCCGAACCATCACCGGCCTCGTCTCAGCTGCCGGCGCATGGCGCCGCTGTTCTCAACGCTAGCGCGCTTGGGCTGCCGCTGTGATCAGGCCCTCATTGGGAACACGTAGGGAATAGGTACGTTTCGCGCTAAGGGATATGCTCATAGCCCATGTTGCGTCGGCACTGATTGCGTGGCGACATCTGAATGGAGTCGGACATGTCGAGACTTTTGGACGGCCTGAGCTGGTTGTTCACCGTAAGGCCTGTGCTCACGCTTGTCGGGCTTCTGGTGATCACCGTGGTGCTCGGGGCCGGGATCACACAGATGGCCGACCCTGCCGACAACACCGTCTTCCTGCCTGAAGACAGTGACGTCACACAGGCGACCGACACCATCGAAGCGCTGTTCGGCAGCTCCCAGGACGCGATCTCCGTCACGCTGCTCTTCCGCGGCAATGCGATCACGCCCGACGGCCTGGCCCAAATGCATCAGGTGGTCGGCTCAGCCACGACCGACTCCGAGGTGACGCCATTCCTGGTACCGAATGGCGTGGTCTCGCCGAGCTTCCTCTTCGCGCGCGCTCTCGAGACCGACGACTTCGCCTCGCTCTCGCAGGAACAAGTTGATGCGGCCGCAGCCCAACTCCCGCTCGACCGCCTGATCGGCACCGATGCCGACGGCACGACCGTTGCGATCGCCAACATCCGTTTGTTTGAAGATGGTGACCAGGACGGCGACAAGGTGGACGACGAAGAAGCGCTCGTAGATGCGCAGCTTCAGATCCGCGACATCGCCACCGACACGGCGGGTCCGTTGGACGGCAGTGGGCTTTCGGAAGCGACCACAGCCGAAGAGACCGACCGCGCCACTGGCACCGAGATGACGATCATCATGATCATCGCACTGGCGGTGATTGGCGTGCTGTTGTTGGCGTTCACTCGCTCGCTGCTCGACCTGGGACTGTCTCTGCTTGGCTTGGTGCTCACGATCGTGTGGGTGATCGGTGCGCAGGGCTGGCTGGGACCGAACGGGCTTGGCGTGATCGGCGCGCCCAACACGATGACCACGATGGTCCCGGTGATGCTGATCGGTCTGGTCGTCGACTACGCCATCCAGACGATTGGTCTCTACCGCGAGTCGCGCGCCGAGGGCAATGGGGCCCGCAAGGCCGCTCGGATTGGCTTGCGCTCCGTCCTCTTGCCGCTTTCGCTCGCGGCTGTAACCACAGTGGTGTCTTTCCTGACCAACGTGTCTTCGCCCATTCCCGCCAATGGCGACTTCGGTATCGTCGCCGCCGTCGGCGTGGTGGCTGGTTTGATCGTGATGCTGGCGCTGCTCTCCTCGGCGCGCGCCTTGATCGACGGTCGACGCGAAGCGAGTGGCAAACTCGGCGAGGCGAAGACAGTCTCCGGCGCGATCCCCGGCGTCGGACCTGCCGTCGAAGCGCTCGGCGGACTGCTCGCCCGTCGACCAGCGCCATTCCTGGTTGGCATCGGCGTGATCACCGTGATCCTCGGCATCGCCGCCACCGACATCAACACCGAGTTCAACTCGCGCGACTTCCTGCCGCGCGGCGGCGACGGCATCCGCGACGTCGAGACGCTTGACGCCGCCTTCGGCGGATCGACCGACGCCGTTCAGGTGGTGGTCGAGGCGGAGCTCACCAATGATCGCACGATCCGCAACGTGCTCGACTTCGGGATGGCATTCGAAGACGACCTGCGTCGACCGGAAGGCGTGGTTGGCAGCATCTCATCGTCGTTTGGTCTGTTGCTCAACGACTGGCTCAACGACGACGGCACGCCCAACGACAAGTACGACGCCGAACTGGTCGCGATGACGGAAGCCGCAGACCAGTTCCGACTCAATCCCGACGACGTGCAGGCGATCATCGACCGCGTTGCAGTGCTCGATCCGATCGCGTTCGGCCAGGTGCTGCACGACGACCCGGACGGTGTCGACACCTTGTTGATCCGCTTCGACGCGCTGACAGGCGACCAAGAGCGCACCGGCCGCATGGTTGACGACATTGAGGGACTCTGGTTCGGCGATGACGAGGAAGTGACCGCCAGCTCCGGAGAGATCATTGGCCTCGAGGTCGTGGGGGCAATGACCGACAGCCAGACCGCCGCAATTGCGACGACCGTGATCGCTGCGATGGTCATCCTCACGCTGTTCTTCTGGATCTCCGACGGTCGGCCCGAGCTTGGCTTCGTCGCCGTCTTCCCCATCGTGATGGTGCTCGCCTGCGTGCTCGGCACGATGTCGCTGGCGGGGATTCCCTACAACGTGATCACGGCGCTGATCACCGCGCTCTCGATCGGTATCGGTGTGGACTACACGATCCACATCATCCATCGCTACGAAGAGGAATTCCATCATTCCAAGGATCCAGAGCAGGCCGCTCGGGTGACGCTGGGCACAACCGGCTCGGCGCTACTCGGCTCCGCCCTGACCACGGCGCTCGGATTCGGTGTGCTGGTCTTCTCCTCGCTGACCCCGTTCCAGCAGTTCGGTCTGGTCACGGCAATCACGATCGCCTACGCGCTCATCGCAGCCATCGTGGTCGTGCCACCGACGATGATCCTCTGGGGCGCCTACCAAAACCACCGCCTGCGCAGCGCCGCCCAACGAGCCCAAGAGGTGCTCGGCGAGTAGCGAGCGATCCGAAAGAGCTCCCCCTCTGGGGGAGCGGTCGTGCTCCGAAAGAGCTCCCCCCCTGGGGGAGCTGGCGCGAAGCGACTGAGGGGGCCCTCCCGAGTGCGCGGCTGAGTGCCCGGGGAGCCCCCTCCGCCCCTACGGGGCACCTCCCCCAGGGGGGGAGGTCTTTGGGCCGCCCCCTTCCGTCATTCCCACCTTCGGGGGAATCACGAGGTGCTCGGCGAGTAGCGAGCGCTCCGAAAGAGCTCCCCCTTTGGGGGAGCTGTCGCGGAGCGACTGAGGGGGCCCTCCCGCAGGCGCAGCTGAGTGGCCGGGGAGCCCCCTCCGCCCCTACGGGGCACCTCCCCCAGGGGGGGAGGTCTTTTTTTGGTTGCGGGGCGAGGGGGACGGCGGATGCGTCGGTGCGGTGTTAACGTTCCGATGATGTAACTGGTCTACTACATATACAACGACATCACATACCGATGCAGAGTTAATCGTTATCGGGATTGTTTTGTACAACGATGCAGCAGCGATGGGCCATAATGCGCGACGCTCTGAGCAACCGTGATCGGGGGATGCCGCCCGGAGCGGCAGGAGGTCCGCGTCATGAGACTCAGTGCAGCCGCTCGATTCCGCATGATGGCGGTGGCATCGCTGGTCGCGATGCTGGCCGCGGTGGGGTTCCTGGTGATCGACCGCGACGGCTCGACCGTGCAGGCGGCAAACTTCGGCTTCAGCCCGACGAGCGTGGGTGCGATCAATGTCGACGTCGGCACGTCGCCCGACTACACCGCACCCAATCTCGAGGGCATGGGCTTGGACGAGGGGCAGTGCCACACGGCAAGCCTTTCGCTCACGGCGAGTGACGGTCAACTCAACGGACTTCATGTCAATGGATATAAGACTGGGCTCAATTCGCCTGGCGTGATCAAGGACAACGTCGACAATGTCAAAATCAAGGGCAAACCGAAGAGCTCTGCCGCACAGAAGACCTACACCGTTACTGCTACGTGCGACAGAAAACTGAATAATCAAAACACTACGCTCGACTCTGTTTCGTACACGATTCAGATTACTGCCGTCACCGTCCCGATGGCGTTCTCCAACGCCAGCTTGGGAAACATCAAGCTGGTCAAGGGGCATGAGCTGCTCACCGGCAATGACCAGATCAACAATCCGATCGGCCCCGACCTGAAGGGCGAGTTCACGACGCCGGTCGCCTACTCAATCAGCCCGACGACGCTGCCCACCGGCCTCAGCTTTAGCAACGCCACCGGCAAGATCACCGGAACTCCGACCGCGGTTAAGGCGGCTGAGAGCTACACCGTCACCGCAACGGATTCCAGGACCACCCCTTCTGCGCGGACCGCCGACTACACCGTCGATATCGAGGTGGTGGAGCCGTTGGCCTTCCCCGCCCCCGTGGTGCGCCACACGCTCTATCAGGATGACACGCACGCAGATCTCGTGATTGCGCAACCGACCAACGAGCGTGGCACGGTCGCGTTGGAATCACCCGAGAAACATGGCGGCACGACCGCGTCGCTGGCTAACATCGGGCTCCAATACTCTGGCTCTCCACCGAAGTCCGAGAAGTTCGAGTGGCTCTCTCACGGAGATGAATACCTCGGGACCTATCAGTACACGGTCACGGCCAAGGAGACCTATCGCGGACACGTCCGACAGACGGCGACGGTCCGATACGTCTTCACCATGAAGCCTCCCAAGGAGTTTCGCTTCCTGACGACCTACCTCGGACTGAAGGTCGTCGACCAGGGCACGACGGTCACTACCATCTCGCCGCCGGCATCGGAATGGGCCGACGGCACCGTCACGTACGCCATATCGCCCGCGCTGCCGAGTGGGATGACGTTCGACACCGCGACCGGCGCCGTCGGCGGAACGGCGCCGTCGAACGATGTCAAGAGGACCCGCCACACCGTCACCGCGACCGACTCGACGGCGGACACTCCGCAGACGGCGAGCTATTCCTTTGACCTGTTGGTCAAGCACCCGACCAATATGTCCTTCGTGCCGAACTCCCTGGGCACGATCGATGTCGAGGTCAACGAGGAGGTCCACTACACCTTCCAGCCCCATACGCCGCTGCTGGTCAATGTGGCCGACGGATGTACCCCCGTGCCGATCCTCCAGGAATGGGTCAATGGGAAATTGGTCAACGCCGGGGTGCGCACCACGGGAACGATCAGGATGGTCCCGTCAACGACCAAGACACCACCCGAGAACTACGAGCGCTACTTCATTGAAGGAAAGATCCCCGCTTCCAAGGTCAATCAAACATTTCACTACGTATTCGAACTCAATTGCAACCATGGTGACGCCAAGGAGGTTCTTACGTACACCTTCGCCCTCCGCGCGATCCCGCAGAAGATGAAGTTCAAGCCCGCCGACCGGGGCTACCACGTCCTGTACAAGGACGTCGCCTACACGTTCCTGCCGCCGAAGCTCGTTGCTGCCAAAGGCACGGTCACCTACGCAAACACCACTTCTAATCGCAATCTCCCGGGTGGCGCTGACGTTGTGGACGCGAACACGGGTGTGATCAGCGGAACCCCCACGTTCGCCGATCAGCGGCGGAGGTACACTATCACCGCGACCGACTCCAGCGATCCACCGCAGTCGGCGACCTTCACCATCGACCTTTCAGTGTCTGAAGCGATGACGTTCGCGAGCGCGAGCCTCCCTGATCAGACGTTGACGGTCGGAACGGCAATGACATCGCTCAATCCGCCGACGCTGAGCAACAGTGACGGCGTGGTGAGGTACACGGTCTCGCCGAACATACCCAACGGGCTGGCCGTATCCAACGCCAGCGGTGTGATTTCGGGCACGCCGACCGCGCCCCAAACCCAGACCACCTACACCATCACTGCGACCGACTCAACGTCGCCAACAGCGCAGACCGATTCGTTCACCGTCAACATCAAGGTCAATCCGGCGACGGCGATGGCGTTCAGCGGGACGAAGCCAGACCAGGTCCTCGCAGCGGGCACGCCGGCGAGCATCTCGGCGCTGGGGCCGTTGAACTCAGTCGGGACTCTCACCTACAGCATCTCGCCCGCGCTGCCGACGGGTCTCTCGATGAGCACGACGACCGGCGCGATCACCGGCACGCCGACGGCAGCCAGCGCGAGCACGCCCTACACGATCGCCGTCACCGACTCCAACGGTCAGTCGGCCAACTACAGCTTCAACATCGAAGTGGTGAAACCCACGGTGAGCTTCAGCGCCGCAACCTCCAGCCCAGCCGAGAGCGCCGGCACCGTCAATGTGGCCGTCGGTCTCAGTCCCGCGCCGGCCACGGACATCACGGTGAGGTACACCGTCAGTGGCTCAGCGACATCGGGCTCCGACTACACGACGCTTACTGGCAGCGTCTCGGTCTCGAGCGGTACCGCGTCGGTGAACATCCCCGTCACGATCACCGATGACAGCGTCGATGACGACGACGAGACGATCATCCTCACCCTTTCCGCAGGCGGGAACTTCTACACCCTCGGCAGCACAAGCGTCCACACCGCCACCATCACCGACAACGACGACCCGCCTGCCGTTCCGGTCCTCACGATCGCGGGCGGCTCCGCAGTCACGGAAGGCACAGACGCCAGCTTCACGGTCACCGCGACTCCAAACGTTTCGGGCACGGTCGCGTTGAGCTACACGGTGGCACAGACCGGTGACTTCGTGGCTGCGGGCGATATCGGAACAACGTCGGTGTCGTTCAGCGGCGGCACCGGGACGATCACGATTGCCACAGTCGGCGACAGTACTGACGAAGCCAACGGCTCAGTCACAGTGACGCTGAACGCCGGCAGTGGCTACACCTTGGGCGGCGCGAATACGGCATCGGTCACCGTCAACGACGACGACGTGCCGGAGTTGACAATCACGGCTGGTTCTGCGGTCACGGAAGGCACAGCGGCCAGCTTCACGGTCAGTGCCAGTCCAAACGCCGCAAGCGAGATCACGGTGAAGTACACGGTGACCCAGAGCGGCGCGTTCGTGTCGGCGGGCAAGCTGAGCGCACAGACGGTGCCACTCAGCGGTGGCACTGCGACCATCACGGTTCCAACGGTCGGCGACAGCACCGACGAAGCCAACGGCTCAGTCACAGTGACGCTGAACGACGGCACTGGCTACACCCTGGGAGGCGCCAAGACAGCAACAGTCAACGTCAACGATGACGACGTGCCGGAATTGACAATCACCGATGGTTCTGCCGTCACCGAAGGTACGGACGCCAGCTTCACGGTCAGTGCCAGTCCAAGCGCCTCAGGCTCGATCACGGTGAACTACACGGTGACGCAGAGCGGCGCCTTCGTGGCGTCGGGCGAGCTGAGCTCACAGACAGAGACACTCAGCGGTGGCACTGCGACCATCACGGTTCCAACGGTTGGCGACACCACAGTCGAGGCCGATGGCTCAGTCACGGTGACGCTGACCAGCGGCACTGGCTACACCTTGGGAAGCCCCAAGACGGCAACAGTCACCGTCAACGACGACGACGATCCGCCGCCGGTCACGCCGACGGTGACGTTCGACTCGGCGAGTTCAACCGCGGCTGAGAACGCAGGAACGCACAACGTCGGGCTGACGTTGTCAGCATCACAATCGGGGAGTGTTGCCGTGAGTTACACGGTGACGGGTACTGCGACATCGGCCTCCGACTACACGGCCCTCGTCACGACGGTATCGTTCTCTACCGGGTCGACGACCGTCAACATTCCCGTCGTGATCACCGATGACAGCAGCGACGAAGCGAATGAGACCGTGATCATCACGTTGACCGATGGGACGGCCTACGACCTCGGGACGACCAAGGTGCACACGTTGACGATCACGGACAACGACAATCCGCCGCCGGCCACGCCGGTCGTGAGCATCAGCGCTGGAAAAGCCGTCGCGGAAGGCACAGACGCCAGCTTCTCCGTGACTGCGAGTCCGGCTCCTGGCAGCGCGGTCATCTTGAACTACACGGTGACACAGTCTGGTTCATTTGTGGCAACGAGCAACCTCAATGCTCAGAGCGTGTCGCTGAGTGGTGGCAGCGGAACGATCACGGTGCCGACAGTCAACGACAGCGCCGACGAGGTGAACGGTTCGGTCACGGTGACGTTGAACACGGGGACGGGTTACTCGGTACACAACTCGGACGGTGCGGATACCGTCACGGTCACGGATGACGATGTGACCGAGGTATCGTTCGCCGCGGCGACATCGAGCGCTGCTGAGGGCAGTGGCACGAGGACGGTGAGGGTCAATCTCTCGCCAGTCCCCGCGACCTCGTTGACGCTGAACTACACCGTCAGCGGCACCGCGACCTCGGGCAGTGACTACACGTCGATTGGCACCAGCGTGAGCGTGCCGTCGGGCAGTTCGTCCGTCAACATCTCGGTGCCGATCACGGACGACAGTACGGATGAGGTCGCCGAGACCCTGATCATCACGCTGGCGTCGGGCTCACACTACACAATCGGTTCGCCCAGCGTGCACACGTTGACGATCACGGACAACGATGTGCCGGCAGTGTCGTTTAGCTCCTCGGCGTCGAGCATCGGTGAGGGTGGTGGATCGAAGAACATCACCGTAAACATTTCGCCAGCACCGGCGACCGGGTTCACAGTGACCTACACCGTCGGTGGGACGGCGACCTCGGGCAGTGACTACACGGCGCCCAGTGGGTCACTCAGTGTGGCAGCGGGTCAGATTACCGTGACGATACCGGTCGCGGTGACCGACGACTCGGTGACCAGTGAGGGCAGCGAGACGGTGATCCTGACGTTGAGTAGTAACGGCTCGGGCTACGAGCTAGGGTCGCGGACTGTTCACACGCTGTCCATCAACGACAACGATGGCACGCCAACCGCCTCGTTCAACACATCGAGCGCGACGATCATGGAAGGTCCGAACAAGTCGCAGAGTGTGCGGATCAACCTCAGTCCCGCGCCGAGCTCGAACATCACGTTGCGCTATGGCGTCGGCGGCACTGCGACCTCCGGCAGCGACTACAACACGATGAGCGGGTCGAAGACCGTCACTGCCGGGAGCATCAGCACGACGGTCACGATCTACATCATCGATGACAGCATCGAGGACACGGGCGAGACTGTGGTCCTGACGCTGTCGAGCGGCACCGACTACGCGGTAGGATCGCCGAGCACCTTCACGCTGACGATCACCAACGACGACCGGCCGGGTACCGGTTCCACGCCAGCGAGGGCGCAGCGGAAGGCGTACATTCCGTCCGATCCGCCGAACTTCTGTCGCGGGGCCGTCAGCGAGGTCGCCGATCCGCCACAGCAGCCATTCCCGACGCTGGGTCGTGAAGTCGCCCCGCAGCGTCCGTGTCGAGGTTCCGGAACACTCACGCTCCACGACCTCGCCGACACGCTCGACGACGATCAGACCAAGCGTGAACAGGGCTTCTACATCACGGCCCAGTTGCACTCGACGTCGGACTATCGCTCGCGATTCCGCGGCGGCAGCGGCAGCAAGCTGTACGTGGTCGATTCCACCACCGAGGCTCGGTATCAGCTCCTGGGTGGGGCTCGCCGAATGATTGAGCTCTCGCTGTGGCTGATCGTGGAGAATCCGATTCAGGATTCGAACACCGTGGCGCGACTTGGTCGTGAAGCAGGGTTGAGCGAAGAGTTCAGCATCTGTCTGCCCTACGAGCCCACGAAGCGGCATCCGGTCGCCGACATTGCACGCTGGGATCCGTCGACGCTGAGTTGGGACATCCTCGACCTCACGCTGACGGAGTCGGAAGACCAGGTCTGCGCACTGACGGACCAGGTCAGCAGTTTCGTCCTCGTCACGCCTGAACCGAAACCATCGGCCGGCGCAGGCATCCCCCAGCCCGGCGACCCGCAGTAGCCCACAAAGAAGTTTCTCATCGTCATTGCCGCGCTTGCCGCGGCAATCTCGCCGCGCCGCGCACAGCGGTTGAGCTGCCGCGACCGTATCGACAGCACTGCCGGACGGTTGTGAACGCTGCGAGATACCCGCGGCAGGCGCGGGTATGACGGAAGAGTGCGCGGGTATGACGAGGGAGTCCGTCATTCCCGCCCTCCGCGGCGGGAATCTCGACGCGTCGTGCACAGCGGTTGAGCTGCCGCGACCGTATCGACAGCACTGCCGGACGGTTGTGAACGCTGCGAGATACCCGCGGCAGGCGCGGGTATGACGAACTGTGAATGGGCGCGGGTATGACGAACTGTGAATGGGCGCGGGTATGACGAACTGTGAATGGGCGCGGGTATGACGAATCGTGAATCGGCGTTGTCTCGAACCCCTGCTTCCCTGGAGTTGAGTAGGCTGGCCTCTGAGAGATTGGAGTGCTTGCGATGCGTGAAACTCAGGTACTGGTCATTGGCGGCAGTCTGATTGGGCTGACTTCCTCACTGCTGCTGTCGAGCCTCGGCGTCGAGCACATCCTGGTCGACCGTCGACCGCACACGAGCGACCACCCGCGGGCCCGGCTGTACGACCGACGCACCCTCGAGCTACTGCGTCGCTTCGACGTCAACAAGGATGTCGAGGCGACTGGCATCGGCGACCTCTGGACGCGGCAAAATCGCTGGATTGAGAGTCTGTCCGGCAAGAACATCGCCGCAGTGCCGACCGAGTCGTTCCAGATGGCGCCGGCCGATTACAGTCCCAGCATCCCGGTGATGGGCGCGCAGGACATGATCGAGGCGACCCTGCTCGAGAAGGCCCGCGAGTCGGAGATCGCCGATGTGCGCTTCTTCACCAGCGCAGAGGATCTCAGCCAAGACGCCGATGGCTGCTCCGCGACCCTGATCGATCGGGCGAGCGGCGAGGGCGAGCCGATTCGCGCGCAGTATGTCGTCGCAGCCGACGGTGTCCACAGCACCACTCGCGACCAAATCGGCTGCCCGCTGGATAACAACAGCTTCGACTTCTACATGCAGGACATTCTGTTCAACGCCGATCTGTCACGCTGGACGGGCGATCGCGTGGGTGGCCTGATCTTCATCATGACGTCCTACGGTATGGGCGTGTACCAGCCGATGGACGGGGCCACGCGCTGGCGTGTCCAATTGCCTGGTTGGGATCCGAGCCGCGGCGATCTCACCATGGACGTGGCGCGCGATTACATCGTCGAAGCGGTCGGCGTTGATGCATCCGAGCTGGAATTCGAGGTCGAGAGCATACGTCCCTGGAACTTCATCGCGGGACTGTCGGAGCATTTCTCGAATGGTCGTGTGTTCCTCGTTGGCGACGCGGCGCACGCATTCATCCCGACAGGCGGGATGGGCAGCAACACCGGGTTCTCGGGCGCGCACAATCTCTGCTGGAAACTGGCATACGTGCTTCAGGGTCATGCGCCCGCGTCGCTGCTCGACACGTACGAAGAAGAACACCGACCGATCGCGACGCGTCGGGTGCGATTGAGCATCGAGAACGCTGGACTGACTGGCGCAATCGCCCGCGCCTATCAGACCGGTGGCGACATTGCCGAGGCCGAGCGTAACTGTCACCAGTACGGCAGCTACGAGGGCATGATCATGGGATACGAATACGAGTCTGCGCTCTGTCAGCTTGAGCAGGAGCCGCCGCCATACGTCGAGAACGAGCACCGCGACTTCATCCCGGTCGTGCGTGGCGGACGCCGGGCACCGCACGCCTGGCTCGATCCGCATCGCACCGTCTCGACGCTCGACTGGTTCGGCAACGACTATGTAGTGATGCTCTGTCAGGGCGAGCACGCGGGCTGGCAGTCGGCAGTTGACCACTACCGCAGCCGAGGTTTCCCAATTCGAGTCGAGCAGATGCGTCACGCGGTCAATACGCCGTACGCTGAATCTGAGGCGGTCGTCGTCCGTCCCGATGGTGTGATCGCGGCGCACACCACAACATCTGACCCGCGTTCAGCCGAGGAGATCCTCGAGCAATACCTGCCGCTGGACATGCCGCTTGAGTAACACCAGGCGGCACGGAGCGAACATCGAGCGCCAAGGGTCTGGTGATAGGCTTGCCGCCCAAACTCTGTGAGCAGTGGAGCATGACATGAATAGCGAACAAGCGGCTGAGCTCATCGGACAGGTGCGCGAGCTGGCGCGAGGGCCATTCCGCGAGCGCGCGGAGCAGGCGGATGCGACCGGCACGCTGCCGAAGGAGAACTATGCGGAGCTGTCGCAGCTCGGCATTCCCGGTCTCCTGTTGCCCGAGACGTTCGGTGGACTCGAGGCGGATGGCGCGACGTTCCTCAAGGTGATCGAAGAGATCGCCTATGGCGATGCGTCGACGGCGGTGGTGGTCAACATGCATGTCCTGCTCGCGGCGTTCATCAATGCGCTGCCGCCCTTTGCCCACCGCGACGAGGTGTTGCGCGCCTGCGCTGCCGGCGACTGGATCTGTGGGCCGGGCAGTATCCCGTCCCGCGAGTTGGACAACACCACCACCGGGTTCCGCGCGGTCGAGGATGGCTCTGACTTGGTCATCTCCGGGCGCGGCGGGTTCGGCTCAGGCGCGGACAATGCTCGGTTCGTCTTTCTCGGCGGCGTGATCCCCAAGGAATCAGGCTCCGACCTGGTCATTGCCTTCCCCGAGTTGGATAACCGCGCAATCACTAATCGTGGCAATTGGAACGCGATGGGTCTGCGATCGACCGCCTCGAACGATGTCGTGGTCGAGGACTTGCGAATTCCGCGCTCCGACTGCATGGTGGTGCCGCTGTCGATGGTCGAGGTCGCCCAGCAGATGATGCCCCAAACGCAGTTCCAGCGTCGCGCGACACCAGGGTTTGGCATCCTGGCCATCTGGTTGGGGGCGTCCAAGGCGATGTTCGATGAGACTGTCGGTTATCTGAAGAAGCGCCGCGGATATCTGGGCACGGCCGGCACGCCGTTCGGCGGCTCGACCGAGACACGCGACCGACAAGCCTGGGCTCAGATGGAGCTGGGCGAAATGGACGGCTGGATCGGCTCGGGCGAGGTCATGCTGGCGCACGCGCAGCAACAGGTGGAGATTCCGTACCCGGATCGTCAGTCGTTCACCCGCATGCAGGTGCGAACGACGTACCACCTGCGTCGAATGTCAGAGGAAGTCGCGCGTCTGGGATTGTCCACGACCGGTGCGCACGCCTACGTCAAGGGTTCGCTGCTCGAGCGTCTCTATCGAGACCTGACGGGCGGCAACGTGATGGCCTGGAAGACCGGCGAACTCAGGCAGTCGCTCGGCCTAGCGGCACTGGGAGAGCCGATTGTCATTGCCGGTCCAGCCGGCACCTAGGGCGCGTTCTGGGCGCGTGTCGATCTGCCGATGTCTGTAGACTGCCGACGGCAGCGGCCCTGTGATGCCGACTGATGATGTCGACTTGTGAAGTTGACTCTGGCACCTGAAACGGTCATTCACCATGCTTGTCCCCGCGTTGCGTCGCATCGTCGCTGGATTGATTACAGGGCTGGTTGGGCAGTTGCTGTTAGTGCTGCCGCAGCGGGTCACCTTGCGAATGATGCAACGCATGATTGCGGATCGGATGACCTTCGACGCGCTGGCCAGTCGCCCTGATGGTATTCATGTCCTGCTGTGTGGCGCGGGTGGACCCCTGAGTGACGTCAAGCGATCAGGTCCATGCGTGGCGGTGCAAGCTGGGTCGCATCTGTTCGTGATCGATGCCGGGACGAATGGCGCCCGCAACCTGGGACGGTTCGCAGTCGATCAGGGTCGCGTGGAGGCCGTCTTCCTGACCCATGCGCACTCGGATCACATCGACGGGCTGGGCGAGCTGGGAATGCTGCGCTGGGTGTCGGCTGGCAGCGATCGGCCGTTGGACGTGTATGGTCCGCCAGTGGTCGGGGATGTCGTCGCCGGCTTCAATCAGGCCTATTCGGCAGACTTTGTGTACCGCGTCGACCACCACGGATCGGATGTCGTGCCGCCCAGTGGAGTCGGGTTGAACGCCAACGCGTTCCCATTGCCTGACGACGGTGAACTGCCTGTCGTGCTCGAAACCACGGACGGCGTACGCGTCAGTGCATTCTCGGTTGCTCACGAGCCCGTCAGCGAGGCCGTTGGGTATCGCATCGACTATCGCGGCCGCTCCATTGTGATCAGCGGCGATACCGAATACTCAACCAATCTGGTTCAACATGCCCAGGGCGTGGACCTGCTGGTGCATGAAGCGCTATCAACCACCCTGACCGAGCAGATTGCAGCCGCGGCTATGTCGGCTGGTCGCACGCGAACGGCCGGGATGATGCGTGACGTGTTGTCGTACCACACCACGCCGGTCGAGGCCGCGCAGGCGGCATCCGAGTGCGGCGCGGGACAGTTGCTGTTCTACCACATCGCCCCGCCGCCGGCGAACGCCGCGCTGGAGCGAATCTTTCTCAGCGGTGTCGGCGATGTTTACGACGGCAAGGTCACACTCGGTGAAGATGGCACATTGATCTCGCTACCGCTGAAGTAACGCTGGTGAAGTAACGCTGACCTCGTTCGGCCTGTTGGACACCACGGTAAGCACCGCGCTCGACTGCATCGAGGCCGACTGAGTCCGCTCGTTGCATAATCGGGGCCGTCCTTATCGTGTGGCAGCGTGCCATAGTAGGACCACGAATATCGGATCCGATGACCGGAGTCGTGGGCAATGGGCAAGCGGGACACCCACGGCTGCTTGCTGAGCGTCGCTGATACGCGCGTACTTACCCCCCCCCCCCCCCCCCCCCACTTAATCAACGCATCCTGGCTCGCCGAAGCGACTGAGGCTGATCGCCTCCCTGTTGCACGGCCTGCCGCGTTCCCTCGATGTTTCCGGCGTGCACGATCAAGCCGGTTGGCATGTGCTGCCTGGCCGCGTCTCCGTAGTCGCGACCGAACACGGTTGGCCCCGCACAGCAAGACACACCGTTGCGAGATATCCCGCGAACGTTCATCGCGTTCAGTAGATGGAAGGCGTGAACCCAGCCTGCTTCGACCAGAACAACAAAGGGCAACCGGTCCTCGACCAACGTAACCGTTGCTTACACCACCGTTAAGCAACTGCCAGGAAAGGCATGATCATGACCAAACTCACCGCTCTCGCAATGCTCCCACTCGTCGCAACAGTGGTCGCGCTACTCGCGTTCACCAGCGATACTCGCGCAGACTTCTTGGGAGACTGTCCGGAGGTCTTTACCACGCAAGACGTCTGCTACATCACCGGGGCAGGTCCCGGCGACATTGGCGTCCCCGATGGTCGCGTCCTCCACACCTCCGCGCATGGCAATCCGGTGGTCATCTTCCCGGTTGACGGCTGCGCAAGCTTCCCCACTGGCTTCGCCGATGTCGTGGCTGGCACAATGTCTCCGCAGGAATGCTTCGCACCACTGCGTTTCAGCGTCGGCGACAACAACTACTGCATCCAGGACAATCAGGCGCACACGTGGCAGTTATGCTCCACACCTGACGACATGACCACCACCGCCACGCCGCAGGCTGAAACACAGCCGACGCCGGCGCCAGCATCGACCAACGCTGACTGGCAACGCAACTGTGGTTCCCGCTCGCCTGGCGTCTACGGCACAGCGGCCAACCCGCTCCTCTGCTGGGGAGACCGCGTCGGCGGAGACCTCGGCGGCGACACCGACCCGTGGAGCACCAGCTGGGTGACGTTCACCGACTGCACGCCCGAGGGCTGCCGGACGTACAACTAAGACGGAGCCATCGCCAAGGCGAGCAGTCTCTCGCCGGGCACCAAGAGACAGTCACAGTTGGACACAGGGGGAGGTCGGCGCCAATGCGGCGACCTCCCCCAAGCCCATGTATGACTGTCTTGTTTCGTGTCTAACACAGACACACGTGCCTGACCAACCGCTAATCGTCGTTGAGAATGATGCCGTTGCCGGTGTTGTCTGCGATGGTGGCGCCGGTTGCGGACGTTAGCTTGATAGCGAAGGTCTCGTCGACTTCTGGCCACCCGTCGGCCCGTAGCGGCACATACAGCGCTTTACGGGTCTGGCCGGGCGCGATGGTTTGGGTGGTGTCAATGCCCAAGAAGTCACCCCCGTAGGTCGCCGTTCCCTCTACGAACTCAATATCGACCGTCACCGGGACACTGCTCGCATGACTGAGATGAAGATAGAACTCCATCAGCACATAGTCCTCATATTCCTGCGCATCAGAGATCGACACCGTAGGCACGTTCACAGGCTGCGGATCGTCATCATCAGAGACTGCGATCGTCGCCGAACCAGCCGACTGCGACACGCTGTAACCCGTTCCGCTACTCAGCGTTGCCGTGACTGAACCATCGGGTTCGTCAGTGCTGTCGTTGGTGGTGCTCACCGTGAAGGTGAGGCTGCCAGAGGTCGGAATGCTAATCGTCCGAGAGCCAGTCGTCGCACCGAAGCTACCACTCTGCGAGATGGTCACGTTGACAGTGAGCGATGAAGTGGGATTTGGATGCGCGGTCACCGTGAAGCTTGCGTCGCTGCCCTCAGTGACTCCATTGCCCGCAGCAATGGTAATGGTCGGCGTAACCGGCGGTGGATCGTCATCGTCTGAAACCGCGACCGTCGCGGCGTTGTTCGATCCCGAGACGGTGTAGCCCGTACCAGTGGACAAGGTTGCCGTGACCGAGCCGTCGGGTTCGTCGGTGTTGTCGTTGTCGGTGCTGACCGTGTAGGTCGCGCTGCCTGTGGTTGGAATCGTCACGGTGTCTGCGCCGGTGGTCGCTCCGAAGCTGCCGCTCTGCGAGACAGTCAGGTTGATGGTGAGCGACGTGGTAGGAGCAGGACTCGCTGTGACGGTGAACGTGGCGTCGCTGCCCTCAGTGACTCCACTGCCCGCAACAATGCTAATGGTCGGCGTCGCCGCCAGTGGGTCGTCGTCGTCCGACACCGCCACCGTCGCAGCATTATTCGATCCCGAGACGGTGTAGGCCGTACCCGTGGACAAGGTTGCGGTGACTGAGCCGTCGGGTTCGTCGATGCTGTCGTTGGTGGTGCTGACCGTATAAGTTGCACTGCCAGTGGTTGGGATCGTCACGGTGTCTGTGCCGGTGGTCGCTCCAAAGTTACCACTCTGCGAGACCGTCAGATTAACGGTGAGCGCCGTGGAAGGAGCGGGACTCGCTGTCACAGTGAACGTGGCGTCGGCGCCCTCGGTGACAGCGGTGCCCGCTGAGATACTGATCTCAGGATCGGACGGTGGTGGAGGTGGAGGTGGAGGCGGTGGTGGAACTATTGCAGCTTCAATGCACTCCAACGCTTCCCGAACCGGCTTCCAACCGAACCACACCTGCTCACCCGCGAGCGCCTCTGCGGCTGTGAACGGGGTCAACTGCGAGTCCTGGACGTCGCGGAACGTGATCAGTACACGCTTCCAGTTGCGGCCATAACTCGGCGCGCGGTCTTTGTTGGCATCGTAGTACCGACGCACGGTCGCGAGCAAACTGTTCGAGACACAAGAATCAATCGTGGCCTGCAACGCAAGCTGTGCATCATCGTTATCCGACACCGCCACCGTCGCTGTACTGGCCGATGACGATACTGTGTATCCTGTCCCACTACTAATGGTCGCAGTGACGGAACCATCGGCCTCGTCGACGCTATCGTCCGTCGTTGTCACCGCGAACGTCTTCGTGCCTGAGGTCGGGATGGTGACGGAACGCGATCCGGTTGTCACGTAGCTACCGGTCTGGGAGATGCTCACACTAATAGTGAGAGCAGTGGTAGGAGCGGGACTCGCCGTCACAGTAAATGTTGCGTCGCTACCCTCGGTAACTCCACTACCTGCAACAATACTAATGACAGGCGTTGCCGGCGGCGCGTCGTCGTCCGACACGGACACCGTCGCAGCGTTACTTGTTCCTGACACGGTGTAGCCGCTGCCAATTGACAAGGTCGCTGTGACAGAGCCATCGGGCTCGTCGGTGTTGTCGTTGGTGGTGCTGACCGTGAACGTTGCACTGCCAGTGGTTGGAATCGTGACGGTGTCGGCGCCGGTGGTTGCTCCGAAGCTGCCATTCTGGGAGACAGTCAGACTAACCGTTAACGCGGACGGTGGGGCGGGGGTAGCGGTCACGGTGAACGTGACATCTGATCCTTCGGTGATAGCGCTGCCCGCTGAGATACTGATTTCAGGATCGGACGGTGGCGGTGGTGTTGCTTCTTCAATACACTCCAACGACTCCCGGACCGGCTTCCAGCCGAACCACTGTTGCTCACCCGCGAGCGCTTCGGCGGCGGTGAACGGTGTGAGCTGAGAGTCCTGGACGTCACGGAAGGTGATCAGTACACGCTTCCAGTTACGGCCATAGTTCGGTGCGCGGTCTTTGTTGACATCGTAGTACCGACGCACGGTCGTGAGCACACTGTCAGAGACACATGAATCAATGGTTGCCTGCGTAGCGAGCTGTCTTCCGTCATCATCCGATACCGCCACCGTCGCTGAATCTGCATTGGTTGATACCGTGTAGTCGGTTCCGGCACTGATCGTCGCGGTGACGGAACCGTCTGGCTCGTTGGTGCCGTCGTTTGTCGTGGGCACCGTGAACGTGGCCGTGCCCGACGTAGTAATCGTGACCGTCTGCGAGCTGGTGGTGACAAAATCTCCACTTTGTGTCACTTCGACCGTGACATCGAGATCGGCTGCAGGCTTCGGCGTAGCTGTCAGCGTGTAGCTAGCATCCGTGCCCTCGGTCACGTCGCCGTCCGCAGTGATGCTGATCTCGGGCAGGGTTGGCGCGTCGTCATCAGAGACGGCGACGGTTGCGGCGCTGGCGGATGACGAGACCGTGTAGCCGGTGCCGGTACTAATCGTCGCCGTGACGGAGCCGTCTGCTTCGTCGTTGGCATCGTCCGTCGTGGTGATGGTCAGCGTCTGGCTTCCCGTGGTTGGGATGGTGACTGTCTGCGAGCCGGTCGAGGCGTAGTCGCCGCTTTGCGACACTTCGACTGTGACATCGAGGTTCGCCGAAGGCGTTGGTGTTGCGGTGACGGTGAACGTGGCGCTGCCGCCCTCGGTGATGTCCACGCCGGCGCTAATACTGATCTCGGGCCCCGCGGCAGGTGGCGCCTGATCCGGCAGGCCGACAACGGTCAGCGTGAACGCACCCGTTTTCTCGCGCCCATACGTTGTCGCCTCAATCGTGTACTCACCCGCGGCCAGCGATTCTGAGATCTGTGAGTTTCTTCCATTGCCACCGTCATCATCATGATGCAGCTTCTGGCCGTCGCGGCCCAATCCGCTGCGCAAGAACATATACGTGTCCCACGACGACTCCAGATTGATCCTGACCGCTGCCTGGTTGTCCAAAGAGAACGTGAAGAATCGGGCATAGCGGCCTGAGCGACCGACCGAATCACACTCGCCCGTCCACTCCCCCGTGACGCTCCCGTCGCCGGACAGCGCCGTCACACACACGTCCACCGGTGCCAGGTCATCATCAGACACAGCCACCTTCGCCGAACCCGCCGCCTCCGACACCGTGTAGCCGCTGCCGCTATTCAGCGTTGCAGTCACCGACCCGTCGGCCTCATCCGTGCTGTCGTCGCTGGTGGCAACGGTCAGCGTGTAACTCCCGCTCGGCGGAATCGTGACCGTCCGCACACCAGTCGTCGCTCCGAAGTCTCCACTCTGAGCGACCGCCACCGTGACGTCCAAGTCGGCCGCAGGCACCGGCTTAGCAGTCATCGTGAACTCAGTGTCGCCACCCTCGGTCACATCGCTACCTGCGACGATGCTGATCACGGGAGTTTTCGTTGCGGTGCTGGGGTGGCAGATTTCGATTGCCGCAAGGGTGCGGGTGGTGCGTTCCCAGCGGCTCGCGGTGAAGAGAGTCTCGAGCTCTTTCGATTCCGCTGCGGTCAGCTTGGTCTCGCCGGTATCGACGCCGAGGGCGGCGAGTACGCGGTTCCACCGCCGCACATGGTCTGTATTGTTGTTGGCGTCGCGCCAGCCTTTGACCTCGTCCACGGTGACAGCATCGGTTGGCAGCTGGGGCACGCACGCTGACAGTGGTTGGCTGAACACCCAGGGGCGAGCCTGTTTGATCGCGAGCTTGTTCTGCGCGGTGATCTTGAACTCGATCTCCACAGCAAAGTCTTCACCTTGGGCGGGGTTGTACAGCGACTTGAAGCGGTCATGGATTGCTTTGAGACTGTAGCGAAGATAAATCATTTGAGCGTTGGTCATCAGCAGCTGGTTCGCAGGAGCGAGATTCGACCTGGCCAACACGGTGGCCGTCCCAGCGGGGTCCAACAACAGCTCCTCGGGCAGGGAAAGTGCCTCAGGATTGGTCACCAGGTCCTCGCCGAGCTGCGTGTTTACGTAGTAGTAGCCATCGCGACTGGTGACGGGGTCGAAGCTGACCGCGACGCCGTTGACCTTCTCATCGGAGTAGTTGGGATGGACGAGAACACCCATCGCCACCGTCGTGTGGTCGACTCGATGAAAGTCACGTTCCAGGAAGGCGCGATGATTCCATAAGCTGGCCCATACGGCCTTGATTGACTTGTCGATACCGTCGTCAGTCGTCTCGTCGGGATCCTGGGTCTTGGAGTCATACAAGCCCGCGCCGTTGAATGATGGCAGATCCTCGTTGTTCGTGCTGGAGCGGTAGCGCAACGATTGCCCGTCGGGGTAGTTGCCGTGCAACGCGGTCAGCGCGGTAATGATCCACTGCGGTGATGTCGCATCCTTGATCGCTTTGCGCAAGTCGTCCAGCATCTCCTCCTGGATGTCGGCGTCCGTCTGGAACTTCGAGTGTGCCAGCATCTGAGTGACGGCTGAAGCCAATGTGGTTCCGGCCGGCAGCGTGATCTTCTCCGTGGTCGGAGCCTTCTTCTTGCCCAGGATCGTCTCTTTGCTGACCGTAGCCTGCTTCATGAACTCGTCGTAGAAGTAGAACGGGACGGCGTATCCGTCTGGCGCGACGCCGGCAGCCAACGACGTGAGCTTGCTGAGCTCTGCAACGTTCGCTGCCTTGACGCCGAACGCGGTCCAGTCGGCGAAGCTCACACTGGAGAGCGGTGTGATAGAGGTCTTCGTCAAGTCGCGCTGCAGCGTCTGTGTCTGCTTCGGACGCGACGCGGCATGGTGCGTGTCTACCTCCGTCTTGGTCGCGGCCCGTAACGTGTAACCGTTCGCGGTCGTGCGGTAATGCACATAACTGCCCACCAGATCAGTCACCGCCTCGTCGGTGAGCGCGTCGCGGATGAACGCATTTGGCGTTCCGTTCTGGATCGCCCGCAAATTGACATGCGACAACGGCGTCTGCGGCACAGTTGTGATCACCCCGGCCGCCCGCGGCAGATCATTCGGTAGCACACTTAAGATGGCGACATCACGAGGACCCGGTGACTCGCCCGGCTTGAACACGCCCAACAACCCATAGCCCTCAGCCTCGTTGTACGCTACATACTCGACATCAGGTAGAATGTCGCTATCCAGCAAGACGTTAACTCTGGAGGCGTCGAACGACGACTTCTGCAGATCGTACTTACTTGCGGTATCGTTGCTAGCGAATGGGTAATAGGCCAGATTGTCATTGAGAAACGGCATCGCCGCGGCTAGGGTCTCGTGCACAATTGATACCTCGCGGAAATCTGTGGATGTGCGACTCCATTGCCAACGATAGACTCCTAATGAACCATCCGGGGCAACAACATTGGGATGGTAGACGATAACGCCCCCGGCATGTCCTTGCCAACAGCAATACACGAATTCTACATGGCCCCTGGCGCGAAACCAAGTAGAGCCCCAATGTAAGCGATAGTTGTCAGTGTCCTGGAACCAGAGTTTGGGATTGGCAGAATCGACGTTGAGAATCGTGAATTTGACGTACTCCAAGTTGTTTAGCGAGACATCAATGGCGGTCGAGTGGCCCTGATATGACAGGCTCTCAAACGCCGCGCGGTCTTCTATCCCAACAGACCCGTGTTCCGCAGGGACGGGGAAGGCATCGTTTATCGGATTCCGGTAACCGAAATCGTCGAGTTCGGTGATGTCGTCGACACAGTCGCCGTCTATGTCAGCCGGGTTGGCGACGAGGTACTTTTCCACCCGATACTTGTCGGCGCCAAGCGAACCCAGACTCTCCGAGAGCGTGGTGGTCCCCGATTCGCCCCGCGTGACGGATACCGGGACGTTCGCCACCGAGCCTGAACCGCGGTCATGCTTCACATACAACACGAAGTAATCGTTTTCCGTCGAAGTCACCGTGATCGGCACCGAAGTGACCGCTATCACGGTTGGCGTCGGCTCAACCCAGCCGTTGTCGCAGGGACCAGGCGTCTGCGCTCTGGCGCCAGTGGGAAGCAACCAGGCCGCGACGCCCAGGAACAACGTCAGGCAGACCAGCACCAGCAGGACGTCGCGCCGGAGGTTGCGGGCGACCAAATCGGATCGCCCGCTGGCGGAAGCAGGCTCAGGTCGGGACGCGGAGAGCCAGGGCCAGGTCGGCCTTAATCGCTTCGGGGTCACAGCAAGCCCCGTGAATGGGGGGGGGGGGGGGGGTAGTAAGCGCGGCGCAGGCACGCGCGCACCGATGCGGCTCAGTACGCTGCGGTGGCTGTGATGCTTGCTCATTGCCCTGACCGTCGGTCAGCAGATTTGCGTTCGTTGACTCAGTATCGCAGATCGCGACGCGGACGCCGTCGGTCCACGCGTGAGCGGGCACTTGTTCCACATAATGCCGCGACCCGTGGGCTTGCATGTCTGCCCCGATATCCTGTGACCACGGACATGCACGAGGGAGGACACGGCAATGGCCCTCCAACGATCCGCCGACGAAGTTGGCCGACTCGGTGACGAAATCTACGAGCGCGATATCCGCTCCCAGGTCGAGGCCGACCACCACGGCGAGTACATCGCCATCGACGTCGACAGCGGTTGCTGGGGCCTCGGTGCCAACCTGCTCGAGGCCCGCGAACAGCTCGACCGACAACGCGATGATCCTGATTCGAGGAACGTCTTCGGGCTTCGAGTCGGATACGACGTGTTGCGACACTTCGGCGGCCGACCGTTGCTCGGTTCACGATGATCTCGGGTGTCATCAATGAGCGGCTTGAGGCCGTGGTCTCGTTGGAACTCCGCGGTCCCAACGGCGATGCACGTGTGGTCAACGCGATCGTCGACACCGGTTACGACGGCTATCTGACTGTTGCTCCCCGAACGGTCGCCGAGTTGGGTCTTCCCTTTGCCTCAACTGGTCGCGCCCGATTGGCTGACGGGAGTGTCATTGGCTTTGGCATTCACCATGGGACCGTGAATTGGGATGGTCTGGAGCTGCTCGTCGAGTTGGATGAAGCAGACACGACACCACTGCTCGGCATGGCGATGCTGGATGGGCATGACCTGCACCTCGAAGTCGCCGCGGGCGGTCGCGTCACCATCGAGCGACGGGTATGAGCGCAAGTTCAGTATTGCCTGAGGCGAGGTGCTTGGGTGCGGGCGTCGCATCCGGTTCCCGTCGAGCTGACGCCGCAGCTGACCTGGGTAAGCCCGTCCGACACCGGTCACTTCACTCCGGCACAGGACATCGACATCGCCGTGGAGCCGATCCCAGTGGGCGGCACCATGGGCTGCATCTACCTCGACGCCAGGGACGACAACCTAAACATCCGGCTGATCAAGCGCTACGCCTCGGACGACACGGTTAGTCACGCGTTGTACTTCACCCGTCCGGTGGGCTACGCCATTGAGATATTCCTGAAGGACAAGGACAGTGACGACGACCGAACGATCAGCCCGAGCAGCTCCAACCTAACCGAACCGCACGAGTACACCATCCATGGCGGTCTGGATCAGTACAGCGCTATCGTCGTGCGCACCCTCGGGGAGAACTACACGTTCTTTGATCGGCAGGCCATCGTGGTGTCCGACGGGATTCAACTGATCGACCATGTCGATGACATTCCGGTGATCGGTCCCCCGTTGCTGCCGCAAAGTTCCGACGCATCGCCGCAGGGCGAGGTGCGCGATGCCCTGACGATGGGCACCGGCGGCGGCGACAGCCTCAACGACCGGGTGAGTGCGATCAGCGTGTCCGACGTCACCCCCGACGGTCACCCTGGGGTGGTCAGCAGCCAACGGCGCTGACAGCTACGTGGTGCGCTATTGGCAGGACGAGAACGCCGTGATCGGCGTCCCGGTCGCGGGTACGACCTACACAGTGACCGGCCTGGATGCGGAGACGGAGTACTCGGCGCAGATCATGGCGCTGGTCAACGGCAGCGTAGCCACGAATAAGTCGAGCGCGGTGATCACGGTCACCACCGCCGCCGTAGCGACGCCTGCACCAGCGGCGCAAGCCTGCAATCTGCCGTCGGATGCCATCTCGGTGGCCGAGGTGACCGGCTAGCGCGACGCCCTCGACAACACCAAAACTGCCGCGGGCATCAAGCGCTGGAACCGCGTCCTGGTCACGCTGGGCGTGGAGACCGGCGAAACAGCGATGACGGTGACGCAGGCGCAGGCCGTCGCCAACTGGCTCAAGAACACCCGCTGGGATCGCACGGCGCGCACCCTGGACGCAATGGAGCAGTGCGAGAACTGACCCGACCCACTAAACAGAGGCGACCGAAGTAGCCCAAGCCGTTGCCAGCCGAAAGGCTGGCAACGGTGTCGAGGGTCGACGATCCTTGTCGGTCGGGAGAGACACGTCGCCGCGCGCCTAGTCGGTCTGGTCGGTCAGTTGCGTCTGCTGAGATTCAGCTCGCTCCCCAATGCCAATGGTGCAGCAGGGATTGGAATAAACTCGTGCACTGGCGCCCCTCTCGCCACGACGGTTGACGCCGTGGTATCCCTGAAGGCGCGTAACTGAGTGGTGCGATGACCTACGTGCTGAATCGGCTGTTGACGCAGATGGCGCCGGTGCTTGTCCTGGCATCGATCCTTGTCTTCATGTCCGTTCGGTTGATTCCAGGTGATCCTGCGGCAGCAGCAGTCGGTGAGACGGCGACAACGGAGGCCTACCTGCAGTACCGCGAGCAGTTGGGACTGAATGATCCCTGGTACGAGCAGTACTTCCACTGGGTTGGAGGAGTGTTCGAAGGTGACTTTGGCACATCGACTAAGGGCGTAGAGGCGTCTGACATTCTCGCCAGCGCGTTTCCGGCCACGCTGGAATTGGCGATTTTTGCCAGTGTGGTTGGATTCGGGTTGGGAACGCTGCTAGGCATTGCGGCAGCGATCAATCGAGGCGGCTTCTGGGACTATTTTGCCAGTCTGTGGACCGGCTGGAACATTGGCGTACCGTCGTTCATCGCCGGTCTCGTGTATCTGCTCGTGTTCGCGATCTGGTTGGAGTGGCTACCGGCGGCAGGACGGGTGCCATTCATCGACGATCCCATCGGATCGCTGGAGCACTTGCTGCTGCCCGGATTCGCGCTCGGGGGAATCGTCGCGGCCGGAGTATCTCGCTTCACACGTCAGTCGCTATTGGACACGCTGACCGAGGATTACATCCGAACAGCCCGAGCAAAGGGCCTGCGAGAGCGTGTCGTGGTCTTCAGACATGCGCTGCGGCCCAGTTTGATTCCGGTCATCACGATCATGGGCCTGCAGCTCGCGACCATTTTGGGTGGCACCCTCGTGATTGAAACTGTGTTTACCTGGCCGGGCGTCGGCCGGGCGCTGGTCGTGGCCGTGCGCGATCGCGATTACAACGTGATGCAGATTGTCACGTTGATGTTGGTTCTGATTTTCGTGGGAGTGAATCTACTCGTTGACCTGCTGTACGCGACGCTTGACCCGCGGATCAGAATGGGCGTCGGAGCGGAAACGTAGCCATGTCAACGGGAGATGTGATTGCTGTTCCCCTACGAGCCCGAGAGCGCCACTGGTGGTCTCCGGTTGCGAGCGAGCTCAAAGGCGTGGCGTCCGAACCGCGCGGGTTCATTGCGCTCCTGTTGCTCGTGGTGTTGATCGGATTCGCGTACGTACTGCCTGTCTTCGACTCGACCGACCCCAACCTGATCGGTGATGGGCCCAAGAATCAGGGCATTTCCTGGGATGCGCCGTTGGGTACCGATCACCTGTCACGGGATCTCTTGGCTCGAAACTCGATCGGGCTTGGGCGAACGATCTTCAACGGACTCGGGGCTGTGATTGTCGGTTGGTTGGTGGGTATCGCTATCGGTTACATCTCCGGCTGGAGAGGAGCTCGTACCGACACGGTCTTGATGCGAGCGATCGACACGCTTCTGGCGTTTCCTGGCATCCTGTTGGCGATTGTGATGATCACGATCTTGCGAGACATCGACTTTGGCGGCGACCTGTTTCCGCTGGCAGTCGCGATCGCCGTGTTCAATATCCCCGTATCGGCTCGGCTGGCCAGAGCCGGGGTGCTACGGGAACGGGAGCGTGACTATGTGCTGGCTGCGCGCACCATCGGCTGCAGTGGCGGCAGGGTGCTGGTTCGTCACGTGGCGGTCAATACGTTTGGTGCGTTTACCGTCCAGTTGCCGATCGCTGTCGTGGCCTCTGTACTGACGATGGCGGCGCTGAACTTCCTCGGCCTGGGAGCGCGACCGCCCGACCCAACGCTAGGCCAATTGCTGCTGGACGGCAGCCGGTTCATGCGCAATGCACCGCACTACGTCGTGGCCCCAACGCTGATTTTGGCGTTACTGATGGCCGCGCTGAACTTCCTCAGCGATGTGTTGTCGGAGCGGCTTGATCCGGTGAGACGACGACGCGTATAACGTTTGCTAGCCCGCGAAGTGCGTGCCCGGAGCGTATGGCCAGGAATTGGCGTCGGGCGTGTACTGCTGGACCACATCCTTGCTCTCGAAGTTGACCCGATATTGGCGGAACAGGGCGTGTCCCCAGGCCACGTCGAGCAGCTTTTCGTTCCAAGCTTCCCAATCGGTCCAGGTGCCGTCGATTGCCTGCTGAATCATGTCCAGCCACTCAGGCTCGTCGCTGATTCCCGGTCGCTGCTCGAGCGGCACATTATCGTCGTGCGGCGCACTGAAGCGGCCTGTGTACTCGTCTGAGTAGAGCACTGTGTACGCAGGTGACCCTGGGCGAATCCACGCGCCCGTTCCCAGCACCAGGTGCTCGAATGTACCGGTGGTCAGCAAGGTGACGATTTCTGTGTACTCGCGTGGGGAGATCTCGGTCTCGATTCCGAATTGGCCGACCTCTTGCTGAATGATCTGCGCCAGCGCGGGCGCGTCGAGCCGTTCCGCCAGTGTGTCGATCTTGAGTACTTCGCCGCCGGTGAATCCAGCTGCATCGAGCAGCTGGCCCGCCTTCGTGCGGGCTGCGTCAGGATCGACGCTCATTGGGTGCGGGTCGAGTTCGGGAACGAACGCCACGGAACCAGGCTGCCAGGGAAGTCGGCCGGCGATATCGAATGTTCCGCCAAAGTCTCGGCGAATGCGCTCAGCATCGACCAACATCAGCACGGCCTGGCGGGCGAGCTTGTTGCGGAAGGGTTCCGCATCGGCGCGGAAGCGGAGCACGCGTCCGCCAACGCCCCATCCGGTATAGGCATTGAACCGGTCGTCCTCGAGCAGCCGCTCCTCAATTTCCGGCAGACCGATCGGGACGCCCTGATGCGAGTCCAACTCACCTGCCTCGAACGCCAGACCCATGGCGCCGGTGTCAGCGAAGATCGTGTGCTGGATCTTTTCGAAATGCGGTCCGCCGCCTGAGTAGACCGGGTGATTGTTGCTCGATGCAAACTGCGGGTGGGGCAATTGATCCCAGCCACGGTTGGGGTCGTAGTTTGTGAACGTGTACGGCCCGGTGCCGATCACGAGGGCTTCGTCCTCGCGACGGTCATAGGTTTCGCGGTCGACGATGTTGGCCTGTTCGATCAGGGTCTCGATGTAGCCCGTCGGTCTGGTCAACGCGAGACGGTAGGTCGTGGCATCGGTGGCTTCGCCGAGGCCAAGGTTGGCCGTCATCCTCGAAACCGGTGCGCCGCCGCCGGCGACATTGGGGTCGCGGATCGACTCGAACATGTAGTGGATGTCTTCAATGTCGAATGCTCGGCCAGTGTGCCAGACCGGATCGGTACGCACATCGAAAATCCAAGTGAGGTTGTCAGGTGTCTCCCAGCCATTGGCCAGTACCGGCTCGATTGTGAAGTCCTGATCAACCGCACGATGCAAGTTCGGGAAGGTGCTGGAGTCCGGCTCGACGGTGCTGGGTGAGACCCGGGCCAGCCGCTCGAAGATGCTGTAGTCCTCGTTGAAGCCGTTGTTGTTGCCCGCGGTGCCAAAGCCAAGGCTGGCGAAGTTGGGCGTCGAGGTGTTCGAGCGCCGGTAAACACCGCCGGTCGCGGCCATCGCCTGCTGCTGAGCCTGAGCCTGAGCCTGCGCTTGCTGTTGCGCTTGTGGCTGTTCGGCCTGTTGCTGCGCCTGGGCCGCTTGCTGTTGCGCCTCGTCCTGCTGCTCAACCTGTGCTGCTTGTTGCTGAGCTTGCTGCAAGGCCTGCTGTTGCTGGTCCTGCTGGACGTCCGCGGCAGCTTGCGGCGCGGGTTGATCATCATCGTCATCGCCGCCACAGCCGACCAGAGCCAATCCGGCCGCCCCGACACCGGCACGAGCGCTCGCACGCAGCATCCCACGGCGCGAGATTCGGCGTCTGGCAAGTCGGGTCCAGTAGTTCGATTCGCGCATGATGATCCTTCGCACTTCGTCGAAATTGTGTCGTGAGCCTATCACTACAGCGCGAATGTCCGGTTTCCATGATGCTCCCTGAGACTCTTGCATCCGAGATCAGCTTGGTTGCTGATAGCGTTGTCTTGCTTACTGGAAGGAAGGGCATTCGATGGTTCGCCTATCTGATCTGCATCCTCAAGAAGCCAAGAATCTGATGAGCTGGCCTCGTGTGTATATCGAGCCAGGGGAATGGATCACGCCCAAGCCTCTCGAAGAATCGACGATAGCCCTGATCACCACAGCCGGACTTCACCGCCGCCACGATCCGTCGTTTGTCGCAGGAGGCGTCGACTATCGGATCATTCCTGGCGATGTCGACTTTGGCGACATCGTCACTTCCCACGTCAGCGCAAATTGGGACCGCACAGCTCTGGCCGAGGACCTGAATGTGGTGCTGCCGATCGAGCGTCTGCGCGAGCTGGCGGATGCTGGCGAGATCGGCGGCGTCGCCAACTGGCACTACTCATTCATGGGAGGGATACCACGCCCGGATCGACTCGAGCCGTATGCACGCGAAGTTGCCCGACTACTCAAAGCTGATGGCGTTGATGCCGCAGTCCTGGTCCCCGTTTGACCGGCATGCACGCGCGCCGTGGGCGCGCTGGGGCATTTCATCGAGCGTGAAGGCGTCGCAACGACGAGCATCTCGCTCATCCGCGAGCACAGCGAGTACATGAACCCACCGCGGGCACTCTGGGTTCCGTTCTACCTGGGACGGCCATTGGGAGTGCCCAATGACCCCGACTTCCAGCGAGACGTCCTGCGCGCGACCCTCAGTCTCCTGCAAACGCTGGATCAACACAGCATCGTCGACTATCTGGTTGAGGCTCCCGGCGAATCGTTCTCAGATACCTGGGCCTGCCCAGTGTCGTTCGAAGCGCCCGACGCCGACAGCCTCTCGGGACGCCTACGCGCGGAGTCGCAACGGCTAGCACCATGGTGGCTGGAGACGTATCGAGCACGTAGCCGGACCCTGGTTGGCGCGAGCGCGCCGTTGCCTGATGAGCCGGAACCCGAATTGAGTGTGCTGGAGCGTGTCGAAACGTTGGTGAGTGTGATGTCGGCAGTGGCAGAAGGCGCGTCAATTGATGCCATGCCTGAGATCGACGAGGCTTCGATCAACGACGTGGCCTGGTCTCACAAGATGCCCTTTCTGTTGCGACATATCGTCCAGGACTTGCGCTGCTACTACCAGGAAGCGGTTGCGGCGCAGCCGGGCGAGTTGTCGGCCGGGCAGTCTCCTTCGCATCACGCGTTGAACGATTGGTTCTTCAACGACACTGTGCTCGGCGAGGCGATCATCGAAGTTGGCCGACGGCTGACAGAGGACGGAGATCCGCGGTTGCGCATCCTGCGCGGTTGGATTGTGCCAGAAGGCTATTGGCCGGATGGCAATACATGGGGAGTGGCTCAAGGCCTCCCCGATCGACTGGCATTGGCCGATGAGGCTGACAAGCTGCTCTCGGGTCGCGAGTAAACATTTGCAGGCCCGTCTGATCCGCCATCTGCCTCCACTCTCACACACCGACGTTCTGATGTGAACAGGCTCTGGTCAATCACGTTCGTACGTAACGGTTAGCGTTACGTAGATCTTCAGACGATTTACTTGATTCTGTCGAGGGCAGTTTGCGCCAAGACTTAGGCTGCCTCTCGGCTGACCTGAAGCCGAGGATCTCTCCTGGCTGGAGGCAATTTCGTTATGAGCATACTTAGACACGCGCGGATTTCGCTCCTCGAACAGAAAATGCGGGGGGGGGGGGGTACTATGACACCTCCACGATTCCCCAATATCTTACTGGCGACCGGACTGATGGTATTGGTCATACCAGTACTTCTGTTTGTGTTGTTCGACTCGTCGCATGACGCAGCTGCGCAAGAATTGCCAGAGGTCGGTGTCTTGGCTGATGACCCGGTCAGCGAGGGTGACACCATCTTCTTCACCCTCGTCCATGGTCGGTTGGAGCAATCGATTCGCGTCAGCGTCACGGTCAGCCAGGAAGGCAGCTATCTCGCATCGCGTGAACTGGGCCGACGCACTGTCACGCTCAGGACCGCGCCGTACTCCCAGACAAGGATTCGCATTCCAACGCTCGACAACAACCGCGACGAGGCGAACGGTTCGGTCACTGTTCGTGTGAACTCGGGTTCGGGCTACCAAATCATGGTAGACGGGCCCAATTCGTATCAGTCCGCGACCACAGTCGTGGAGGATAACGACGAACCAGCAATCGCGATTGCTGATCCATCAATCAGTGTCAGTTCTGGTTCCGCCATCGTCGAAGGCGGAACCGCGACCTTTACGCTAACTGGCAACCCGAAGCCGCTCTCGCCCGTGACCGTCAACGTTGATGTCAGCCAACACGGCGACTTCTTGACGAACGAGCAGCTTGGTCGCCAACAGGTCACGATCGGAACTAACGGTCGGGGGACCTTGTCCCTCACTATTGAGGACGATGAACGAGATGAGCCGGACGGATCGGTCACTGTCAAGGTGGTTGATGGCAATGGCTACAGCCTCGATTCCAGCGTGTCGGTTACGGTCGAAGTCACCGATGGCGGCGCGCCGACACCACGGATGAGCATCGCTGCCAACCCAGCGATTGATGAGGGCGGCACGGCGACGTTCACGCTGAAGGCCAATCCTGCGCCCGAGGCGGCGTTCTATGTTGACGTCTCGGTCGTGGAGCGTGGCGATTTCGGTGCGAGTGTGACGGGCATTCACGCCGTCCTGATCGGCACCGATGGCCGCGGTACGCTGCCTGTTTCGACCGTTAACGATGGTCTGAATGAGCAGGACGGCGCGATCACGGTGAACTTGGTGGCAGGTATCAACTATCTGTTGGCTTCACCGACTTCGGCAACAGTACGTGTCCGAGATCTCGGCGCGCCAGTGGTGACGATCACACGCGACGCCTCGGGTGTGATTGAGGGCGAGGCCGCCAGCTTCACGCTGAAGGCCTCGCCGAAGCCAATCACAAGCATTCGGGTTGAAGTCAACTGGACGAGTGCGGGAGACTTCTTCAACGGCCTGCAGTCACACGGAGAGTCCGTCACGATCGGTTCGAATGGTATCGCGACGTTGCGAGTCTACACGCATAACGACGACGTCGACGAGCGTAACGGTTCTGTGCGGGTGAAGGTGTCGCCAGGCGAGGGATACAGCATTGGATGGCCGTCGTCGGCGACGATGTCGGTCAATGATGACGATGCGGCGCCGAGTGAGCGCACCGTCTCGGTGGCCGATGCTGAAGTACAGGAAAACCCTCGCACCGGCACGCATTCCCTGGAGTTCAAGGTGCGTCTGAGTCGTCCCGCTGACACGTGGATCGAAGTGAGTTATGAGACTCGCGAAGCGTCAGGTGACAACGCGGCGACGCGAGGAGCGGACTATCGTCACGCCCGCAACGCCGTGGTCTTCCGTCCAGGTGAGACTGAGAAAGTTGCCCCGGTGGGAGTCCTTGACGACGACGAGGAGGAAGCAACTGAGACGCTGGAGTTGGTCCTGACGAACGTGATTGGACCCGCAGAAATCGCAGACGGTGTCGCCACAGGTGCGATCTTGCCTGATCCCTTTGACGCAACGCGTCCAACGCCTGAGTTCACGATCGATGTGCAGCCGGCGGTCGTGGAGGGACAGTCATCCCGCTACACGCTGACAGCGATGCCGCCACCGGAAGATGATATGGAGGTTCAGCTCCGCGTCATCGAAGGCTGTGATGCCGGTGAATTGTATGACAGCGACTTCGTTGCTGACAGCGATGAAGGTGAGCGGACGGTGACGTATCTGGGTGACGCTTCCCTCATCTGGAGATTGCCTGATGGCGAGAACTACACGCGTCAGGCGTACTGGCTCGCCACCGTCAATGACCGCGTCGACGAAGCAGACGGTCCCGTCTGCGTTGAGGTGGTCGTACCGGAAGATGGTCGGTACACCGTTGGGTCGACTGCTCGTGAGGCGGTCATTGTCTATGACAACGACGGGAGCGCGCCCTCGATGCCTGAGGTGTTTGTCAGCGATGGTAATGCTGGGCAAGGCGTTGACGAGGGCGACACGGTGGTCTTTGATGTCTCGTTGAGCCGACCGGTGCATCCCGATGGTAAAGTAACGGTTCGCTACCACACGGTTGGAGCCTCGGCACGTGCAAATGTTGACTTCACTGTCACCACGGGTACGTTGACATTCTATGGGAATGAGGACTACAAGTCCATCGTCGTACCAGTCATCGATGACGACGTGGCTGAACAGTACGCTGAGTTGTTCTTCCTCCAGCTCTGGCGGGTGGACGGTGCAACGATGGGCGACCGATTAGGCCTGGCATACATCCGTCCATCGGATATCGAGTAGCAGGCCTGGGCACGACGGGTCGGATGTTCCTGTGTCCGACTCGTCGTACCGGCTGGTCCTCCTGGCAACGTGAGGGTGTGTCAGCAGTCCGCCCCTATGAGACTGTTTCAAGAGTCCCATTGAGTGGTTGAATCCCAGTCCCCGCCTCGCGCGGGGACCCGCTCGGGCGGCCCGGAGTGTCTGCTGGTGGGGGTCTCGTGGGGGGAAGGAGCAGGTCCCCGCGTGAAGCGGGGACTGGGAACATCGAGTTCTGAGTCATCATGTTGTGGGTTGACTTGTGAGATACCCTCACGCACGTCGGGCTGTCATAACTCGGGGGCGGGGATTGGGGGTTCTGTGGCGAGGACTTCGGGTAGATGGCGCCAGTGCTTGCTGAGTGCTCTCAGGTTGAATGCTGTGGCTAGCAGCGACCACTCGGCCTCTACTGCTGTGATGCTGCGCAGCAGGAAGCGATGTCCTGCCTGACGTTCCTTGATGATCCCGAAGACTGACTCGATCAGCCCTGGTCTGCGGCGCAGGATTTCGTCGGCTCGTTCCGTTTGCATCCAGCGCCGGTGTTGCTCCAGTGTTTCGGACTGGGCGGAGATGGTGATCGTGCGGCCGTGCATTTCTGAGGTCGTGCAGTCGCCGAAGGCGCGACAGACGCGGCAGTCGGCTGGGTCGGCGCTGTACAGCTTGGCCGGGGTTTGGCGGGTGAACTTGTGTTGGCGGCGCTTGAGCAGCTTGTCTTCGGGACAGATGTAGATGTCCTGCGCGGGCACGTGACGGAAATGCCGCCAGTGGTAGGGATGGTCCTTGAACATGCGGCCTTCAGGTAGGACGACCGCCATACCCTGATCGCGCAGCGCGCCCAGGGTGTCGGCACTGAAGTAGCCGGCGTCGGCGACTGTCAGCTCCGCTCGTCCGACCTCGGCGGCTGCCTCGACCAGGCGCGGCAGTTCACCCGTGTCGACTGGCGACTGCGTGACTTCGGCGGCGAGCAGCAGCAGGCTCTCGCCCTCGCGTCCCTTCGCCCGCAGGCGGGCCGAGACGGCCTGGGCGTTGTAGCCGGTCACGGTGCCGCCGTGCGGACGGCGCATCATCCTGGCGTCGGCGTCGACCAGGCTGACGAAGCGCTGGTTGGGCGAGAGCTGCAGTTGATGCTGCGCCATCCGAATCCGGTGCAAGGACGTCCGCGCCTCGGCGATCGGCTCTGTCAGGTTTGGCGCGGAGGCGTTGCCGATGTCGTGGGCCGCCTCAAGCTCTTCGAGCTCCCTGAGTGTGCGCTGTTCGAAGCGCTCCAACTGATCCTCGGAGAAGGTGAGGCGATTGGAGGCGTCGCCCTGAATCTTGGTCCCGTCTGCGGCTTGCAAGGCCCAGTCGATCAGGTCAAGGTCGGCGGCGGCCTGGATCGTCTTGCGCAACAGGCTGCGCATGCCGTCGCGGTGGGCCTGGTAGAAGCGCCAGAGCGTGTTGTGGTCGGGACGCTGACCGCCGGCGAGCCAGAGGTAGGGCAACTGCTCGCGGCAGGCTGCCTCCAGCTTGCGCGTGGAGCGCACGCCGTTCATGAAGCCGTAGATCCAGACGCCGAGCAGGGCGCGGGGATGGTAGGCGGGTACGCCCATGCGCCGCGGCTCCAGCGCGACGCCCATCGCGTACCAGTCGTCGGGCGTGAGGGAATCGACAAAGGCGGCGACGACGCGGGCTGGGTGGTCTTCGGGCAGCAGTTCCTCCATCGTCGGCGGCATCAGCCAGCCTTGGAGTCGGTTGAGTTCTCGCCAGGGCATGCCAACAGGGCTCCCTTCCTGACAACGATCAGTGGCTGTGGTCAGACCGACACCGCATGGTCGGATTACGGTCACGCAGGAGGCATGGCAAGCCACGCTGTCCACCTGTGGCGCAGCCCGACGGGGGTGCAGTCTGACAAGTTGCAGGGATACCATAGCCAGCGGTAATGATCATTGGATTGGATGGATGATCCGTATTGGACTCGGGCAGAGGGCCTCGCACCTGCGGGTGGGCTCACAAGTCAAGCCAGTCGGATGAATCTCAGTCCCCGCTTCACGCGGAGACCCGCTTGGGCGGTACGGGCCATTTGCTGGTGGGTAACTTACCGGGGAAGGAGCAGGTCCCCGCGTGAAGCGGGGACTGGGAGTGCTGAGGTGTGAGACACCCTCACGTGGGGGTGGGCTCGGAAGGGGACGCGGTTCCGCGCTGCCGGTGTCAGTGAAAACTGGTACACATTAGGCGCAACTGGCCCCTTGACAGTGCCGGTGCAGGAGGTACTTTTTTCACCGATGCGCTGTGTCAGCGCAGCGTATCGACAACGTTGGGGCGGCTGCCCCGACCTAGAGCAGCAAACTCCCATGCACTCGAGACTCGTTGGCGCCGCCCTGGCGCTGGCCCTGATTGCCGCCGTCGCGGTCACCATCACCTGGCACAACCAGTAGGGCAGGAGCAGCGTTCCGTACTTGACTGATGGGAGACAATTCCTATGCCTGCCGCGCCTGTGTCCGGGCCCGCCAAACTGGTCGCCCTCCTATTGTTGGTAGTCGTCGCCGCATCAGTTGCGGCGACGACTGACCCTCATGCAGCTGTTGAGGCAGCCCCCCCCCTCCGTTTGTTGACATATCCGTGGAATCTAAGCCATTCTATTTCCAGCAGGTCAGGTTTCACGTCACCGTAACAAACAACCTTCGCGCGGAGTTCTCTGCACAAACAGTCCGGAACGTCCAGGTCCAGATTGAACCGAAAGTCCTTTCATCAAGACAAGTCGGCGCCGGTCGTTTTGATGGAGCAACAGGAATTTGGACTATCCCACGCATAGAGCCTGGTGGCAGCGTCGAGGCTGATTTTGCACTACCCCGCCGTGCCAGTAGTTACGAATTCGAGTCATTTGGAGATCTAACTCCAGTTCGGTTTTCTGCCACTCTCGTCCCAGGCTCGCCTAAGGAATCGCGAGGTTTCGAACTGAACAATACCACCGAACAGTGGTTCATGATTGACGAGAATCAATCACCATTCATAGCCTTGGGAGATGCCGGCGTTGACGTCACTGTGGATAACCGAGTGCCGCAAGAGGGAGGACGGGTGGTCTTCGGAGTTCGTCATGTTAGCAGTAGCCGGATCGGGTATGTGGCAGGACTCGGAGGAAGCGCCGCCCGCAACCGCATAAACTCCGTTCCACTGGGAACGAAGGTGTCGATCAATGTATCGGAGGGTCTGCAGTTTGCTCCCGGTCTACAGCCGCCGATGGGAACCACATTCGATGACGATACGATGATTTGGGATGTGGGCAATACTCTTGTTGCTGTACATGCGCCGACCCTGGATGTGCCCGTGGTCGTCAGTCAATCCCCGTCGCTTGCTGAGCTGCCCCTTGAGCAGCGTTGTCTGACGGCGGAGGTGGTTGAAGTCCTGCCCGCTTACGAGTTGGATCCACGCTGGCGGTTGAACGATGTATTCACCCTGTGCCTGGGCCAGCGCCCAGCGGTCATTTCTGATGGCGAGATTGCTCTGTGGTGGCTCGACGACTGCGTTGGCGAAACCAACTACCCATGTGGGGTCGAAGACGGCATCGAGCTGTTTGCGCAGGTGAACTGTGCCGAACATGTGTCGCAGGGCATCGAGCAGTATTGCCGCCGCGGCATTGGCGACTATGAGGCATATATTGACCCGCAATGGGTGATCGTCCAGGTAAGGGATCCCGGTGGGCGCGTGAGTGACGGTCATGAACACAGCGTAGTGAGCGGGAGCGGAGTCTCGTGGCAGACCGCAAATGTGGGGACTTTTGGTGGTCGTGAGGAATTCATCCACCGAAACGGAGTAACGCTCATTAGATCATGGCAGGATTTTAGTGCTAGCGGGTTAAATTGGCCGACGGTTGGACCGTACACGTTCACCAAAGGGCCGAATCCTCCAGGTGACTTTAAGATACGAATTGCCTCTAGTGGAAGAAACCGGTTTGACCCCAATTCGGGTATACAGGGGCCATCCACCAGTGGTTCCAGGTTCAATGCCTACAAACGGTTCGTAGAGTTCGAGACGTTGGGCACCTACGTGATGACCTTCGAGGCAGAGGCAACCCACTCGGACGGAACCAAGTACAGCGACAAAGGGACATACACCTTCCATGTGGGGCCGATCTCGGAACTGGAAGTGTGGGACGCCAGGCAGGATCCAGTGGCGCCGCAGGGACAACAGGCCTACACCATCCTCGCGACCAACAACGGGCCGGACGATGCGGCGGGCGTGGAGGTCACGCTGAGCGGCGTGCCCGAGGGTTCGACGCCCACGCTCACCGACGGTGAGTACCGGGAAACAACCTGCTCGGGCGGCCTCTGCGATGCCATCTGGGACCTGGGCCCGATGCCGCTCTCTGCTGACCGGATTGCCAGTGGCCTGACGGAGTTCCCGACGCTGACCCTCATCGCCCCGGCCGGCAGCGGCGCCCCGAACATCAGCGCCAGCATCGCGAACACCCAGGACTACTCAGTGGTGATTGACGGCACGACCCACTCCACCAACTACTTCGACTACTACGCAGCGAACGACACCGCCGTCATCGTGGCCCGCGCCGGAACGGGCGACCCGAGCCAGCCATCGGTCACGACGGCGCAGGCCTATCCGCAGCCACCCACCGCGGTACTGCGCTGGGACCCGGTGGAGCGCGTTAACCTCTGGCCGGTGTCCCACTATGAGTTGTCGCGGTCGGATGCGTCGTGCGGGTTGCCCGACAGCAACGATACCCCGGAGCGGGTCGATGGCACGCTTTTCGTGGACGACTTGGGCCCGAACGGGCTCGATGAGCCGTTCTGCTACTACGTGCGAGCGGTGAGCGACCTGGGCGTCCCAGGGACCTGGTCGGCTCCAGCGAGGGTGCCTCCAACTACCCCTCGCCTGGTCCAGATGGGCTTTGACACGCGGAGCATCGCCGAGTTCGGCGACCAGGTCAGAGTCTATGTGGAAGTCGCCGACGGCCTCAGTCCATCAGGCGACGAACGCACTATCGACTTCACGTTGGGCGGCACTGCGACCTTCGGCGAGGACTACACGATCGAAGGCTGCGCGTCTAAGCCTGATCCCTGCAGCGTGACGCTGCCCGCAAATGCCTATAGCGCCGCGTTCACCATCAAGATAATCAGTGATGGCCTCGTTGAGGAGGACGAGACCATTATCCTCAAGCTGATAGACGGCAACGGCTACACCGTGCAAGAAGAGAAGAAAACAGCCACGATAACCATCGGCGATGACGACAGCCCGGGCCTGCAATTCCATCGGCGCTGGGCAGACGTGGACGAGGGCGGCAGCGAGGAATACACGGTGAGGCTGAAGTCGCAGCCGACGGCCGCGGTGACGGTCACGATTGTCTCCGACAACGAGGACGTGACAGTCAGCCCTGCCTCGCTCACCTTCAATCCCCTCGGTGACGACCGTCGCTGGAACCAGGAGCAGATGGTGACGGTGAAGGCGGCGCATGACAGCGACTCGGTGGACGATATTGCGACTCTGACCCATACCACTGCGGGCGGCGGGTACGGCGGCGCCAACGCGCTGAGCATCGACCGGCCGGTCAGCGTTGCCGACGACGAGCCCCGCGGCGTGGGGCCGAGACCCGGGTTGCCCATCGTCAACATCACCGCCGTGGAGGCGATCACGGAAGGCAGCCCAATCACCTTCACGGTGACTGCGGACTCGGCGCAGGCTTCCGATCTCACAGTGAACGTTCTGGTTTCGGAATTCACTGGAAATCTGCAAGACTTCGTGGCCGCGGAGGATGAGAGCGTCCGGACGGTGACGATCAAGGCAGGCAAGACCTCCGCGACCTTCACCGTGGATATCGCGGACGACATGATCGCCGAGGACCCCGGCCTGGTGCATGCGTACGTGAACTACGGCACCGGCTACACCCCGGGTGACGGAGCGGTCGTCATTGTCCACGACAACGGCAACGGCAATCCAGGCGGCAATCCAGAGACTCAAGCTGAAGACTCCCTCGCCGCAGCCTCCTTCGCGTCGGCATCATCCAGCGCAGCGGAGGATGCCGGCACGCAACACGTGGTGGTCAACCTTTCTGAGGCGGCACCTTCGGGAGGCCTGATAGTCGGTTATAGCATCAGCGGCTCGGCGACGGCGGGCAGCAGCGCAGACTACACCGTTCCCAACATCGTGACGGTAATCGCCGGCGAGAGGAGCGCGACCATCCCGGTTACTGTCAATGACGACAGCGCCAACGAGGGCGACGAGACGATCATCCTGACCATCGCCGGCGGGACCGGCTACACCCTGGGCAGCACCACGGTCCATACGCTGACGATTACTGACAACGATGCCCCGCCGGCGACCTGCAAGCTACCGGCCGACGCCATCACAGTGGCCGAGGTCACCGACTGGCGGGACGCCCTCGACCCCATCAAGGCGGCCGCGGGCATCAAACGGTGGAATCGCGTGCTGGCCACGCTGGGTGTGGACACGGGACTCGAGCCGATGTCGACAGAGTTGGCTTGGGACGTCGCCAACTGGCTCAAGAACACCCGCTGGGACCGCACCGCCCGCACCTTGGAGGCTATGTCGCAGTGCGATAACTGACCACGTGAGGGTGTCTCACACGTCAGCACTCCCAGTCCCCGCTTCATGCGGGGACCTGCTCCTTCCCCGGTAAGTTACCCACCACCAGATAGCTCGTACCGCGCGAGCGGGTCCCCGCGTGAAGCGGGGACTGAGATTTATCCAACTGGGTTGACTTGTGAGACACCCTCACGTGGCAGAAGTTGGGCTGCGGGAAGGAGTTCGCTCTATGGTCTCTATGGTGACGTTTGGTAGGCCAAAAGGGACTGTAGAGCGAACGTTTGTCTGGGAGGTGGCACTGTAGCGCTGCTCAGCACTTGCAGTTGTTTCGGCGGTCGCACTCTCTTCTGACCTGTGTTCGGGGCCCGCTAGCGTTGAGCAGCCACTGAAGCATCCTATTGCTCACCCCGAGCCGTTGACGGGCGTCGCCCTCTGACCATTGCCGACGAGGGATTGCCAATGCCATGCACTCTGGGGACGCTGGCTGTTGCAGCGACTTGGTCCCACATCTGCTCAGCCGCAACTACTCGCCGACCTCGCTCACGAAGGCGATGAGATGCACGCGCTGGCCGCCGAACTCGACTGGGAATTTGTCACGCCGCCAAAGTCGAATCACCGCAAGCCCTAGGTGCTGGACCGCGTCGCCTACCGAGCCTGCAACGCGATCGATTGTAACTCTCGACGCATCAAGCGATTGCGCGGCATCGACAATCGCTACCACAAGCTCGCCAACATCTACCTCAGTTAAGTCCTCCTCGCCTGCATCCACATCATGACGAAACAGAGCAAACATGCCCCAAAAGCACTCTCCTCTTGGTCTCCGCTGATGCCAATGGGAACCCGTCCACGGCATTTCTCTTGCGGACTCGTTTCGATGGACCAATCCACCCTGCATTGTTCGCCATTAGTCGGTTCCGCCTCCCAACTCCAAGCTTTCCCAATCAGGTAAAGCCCCACTCTCTATGACCTTCATCAGAGACCGGCTGAAAAGTTCTTGAGACCTATCGATGTACTGTGCTATTGGGATCCACTCGCCATCAACGCTTACACGATCGGGAAGTCTGCCTTCATGAACAGCCTTAGAGCGATATTTGTAAATGTCAGCAAACTCTCGCATTAGTCGCTTCCGTTGCTGTACCTCTGTGCCAAGGTGCAAGGAACCTCGGAGCCTGAATCGGAAGCTAAGTTGCTCGCGCGCGCCATGCAAATGGAACGACTCCATGGCTATACCCAAGTCGATCATCTTGTTAACGGAGGCTTGATTTGTCTTCGACTTTATCCATCTTTCGATGGGTATCTGTAGTGATCTCTCTACAGCTTTAGGAAGCGCTACGAACTTGTGATAGAGATTGGAAGCATCAAGAACTTGATTCTTGGAGATAGTCCCTGAGGGTGCTCGTGTCGAAGAAGTCGAGTACCCGGAGCCGACTACCTGCCGCAGATCGAAAATGTGCTGGTCGTCCATATGCGTCCATGAGATTTCAGGTAGGACTGGCTTCCCTCCGACGAGGGTCAGCGCTAGCAAGAACTTTTCGGGACTGAACTCTGTGAGGTCCGTACTGCGGAGCGCCGAAGTGAAGTATGTCTCTTGTCTTGTCTTTAGAGTGGAATCGGGTTCAGGTCTGTGGAGAACTGGAGATACGGACTTGTCTACTCCAAGGAGCGTACGCGATAAGAATACGAGGGTTCTCGCACAAAGGAATCAGGCAAGAAGCCTGGGAGCTCTTGTGAGCTACTGGGAAGTGGAATGAGCGAGATGCCGTCAAAGACTTGAAGTTGAGTCTCCACCTTGACTCCTGTTAGAAGGAAGAGTTCGCGATACGGAAGATAACCACTTTCGATTTCCTCGTAGAAGGCCAGCGCCGCCCACCGCGGCGAATCAACAATGGCTGCCTTCAAGAGACTCTCGAAAATGTCATCGATGGACGACCCACTTGTGGAACCACCGAAGATGGCGAAGGTCGCAGCAGTGGTCCTATCCTCATGCAGATATGCTTTCAGTTCAATCCTCAGCAGATTAAGAATAGTCTCCTTGACCCTAGCATCTTCTATGGCCGGATCATAGAGGAGCATGTCAATGCGGACGGACGGAATGTGGCGGTTCCGGAGTGCTAGGAGTCTGTGCTTATACTCGGTGGGCGTAAGCCCGCCCGGGGAACCACTTTGAGTGATGGTCGCGGTCTTCATTGCTTCTCGCAGCAGTTGTTCTAGGACTGGATGGTTGTGGTGATCCACGGTCATGGCCCTCCTTGTCAACTCCAAGATAAGCGACAGCGTAGTTTTGAGAGGAACGCTTGCGCTGTAGCGGTGGTGTGGTGCAAGTGTCCATGGTGCCGAGGAGCCGAGACCATAGTGAGTCCTTACAGGCGAGAGGGGGAAGACTGACCATACCTCTGTTGGAGGATGAGTTACGCTAGGGCTTGTTCATATCGGAACTAGATGGGTCAGAGTGGACGTGGATGGCGGCGCGGGTGACCAGATGAGGTATCTGACGACGCTGAGCGATGCACAGAGCGCGCGGCTGGAGCCGGAGCTGCCGGTGCTGAGCAATCACCTCAAGAGTCCTCATCGCCAAGTTCTCGACGCCTGACTGTTTGTCTACTATCAGGTCTGCACCTGGCGCGGGTTGCCGCGCGAGTTCGGCAATGACACACGATCTATGTGCGTCTCAACCGCTGGGCCAAGATCGGCGTACTAGAGCGCGTGGTGCAAGCGTTGCACCAGGAACTGCTGGTGGAGTAGGAGGCCGACACGCTGTCGCTGGACAGCACGGTCATCCACCTTCATATGCATGGCACAGGCACGCGGCGAACAGGGGCGGCCCTTGTTCAAGCCCGGGGTAGGCAACCGATCGGCCGCTGCGGAGCGGTCTGACGACGAAACTGAATGCGCTGGTCGCCAGCGACCGCATTCTGCTGATCATCGGTCTCTCACCTGGTCAGCGCCACGACGCACCCTGGGGCCGCGAACTGCTAGGACGTCTCGGTCTGGCCAGTAGTCGACCCTATCTCGTCATGGACCCCGCCTACGAGGACGACGCGACTCGACGCTTAGCGCTCGGCCTCGGCTATACCAACCCGTCGTCCCGCCCAAGTCCAATCGCCGTGAACCGCACGACTACGACCGGGAGGTGTACCGCCACCGCAACGGGGTCGAACGCATCTTCAGCCGCCTCAAGCGGTTCCACCGGATCGACACTCGTTGCGACAAACTTGACATTATCTTTCTCGCGGCCATCCACCTCGCCCTGATCTACGACATACTCAACTCATTGTGAAAAGGCCCTAGTCTCCGGGCTCGCTACCTGTGCGCGCCTTGTACTCAGCATCGCCGAGCAGCCGCCTATTCTCCAGCCAACACTCTAGATTCGACTGCAGGATCTCACTCCTCCGCGTGATAGCGGGCTTCTCGACCGAGGCCTGGGTCAGATCTCGCTGGAAGTCAACGAAGTGCGCGTATTCCCGATCGCTTTCGAAAGACTTCATCTTCTCAACCTGCCAGCGGAGGCGAGTCATGAACGCCTCAGCGAATTCCCAGAACGCTGAGGACGATAGAGCATTCGATGCTACCTTTCTTTCCCAGGCGAGGAGCACGAGGCTGACGGTTACTGCTCGATTGCGGAGAAAATGCCCCTCAGCGTCTGCTCCAACCCGAAGAGCGTCGAGAGTTGAAGCAACCTCCCCAATCAGTTCGTCGTGCGGATCGATCTCCGCGTGCTTCTTCACGAACCGTTGAAGGTCAAGATGCCTCGCGCGAGCGTACCCATCGGATTCCCTGAACGAGAACGCCTGTAGCAGTACCTGTGCAGCTGTCAGTTCCTTCGCGTAGCGCCTGGTCGGAATCCGGACACTATCGAAGAACGGGTGTTTGCCAATCCGTTCCGACGTGAACACAACATCGCGCATCGCACCGACCATCGCGTGTAGCTTCTCGCCCGAGTTGATTAGCGTGCCCAAATTCAGCCGCAGGAACTGCAGATTGAATTCCTCCTCGTCAGCAGTGTCCGAGAGCATCACAGCGGTTATGCGATAGTCGAGGATCGTCCTGATCGCACTCTCCGCAGTCGCATGCAGTTCTGAGTCATCGCTTTCTGCGTGAGCCTTGAGCTGTCTGTATGTCGTCTCCGAGAGGCTTTCGAACTCGGTCTGTAGCCCCCCGGATATCTCATTCTCAAGCTTCAAGGGAAAGCCATTGTCTGCCTCGTCGGCTTCGTTCTCGTCTAGGAACGACATAATAGCGTTGATGCGCTGCCTGCCGTCGATACATTCGAGACCGCCGTCTTCGCGAAGATAGAAGTAGACCGACGAAATATCGAATCTGCGGAGGATCGAGTCAAGTAGTCGCTGCTTCTGCTCGCGTGACCAGATGTCCGGCTCTCGTTGATACTCCGGGAATTCGATATCAACGAACATCCCGCGGAGGTCGTCGATAGAGCGAGTCGTCGATTCTCTCCTCATGGGCTCTATCCCCCTCCATCTACAAACTGCTCGAATACTCCGGAAGCAGTTCCTAAACTTGGCACATCTGTAACCATTGCCTCGCCCATCTGCGTTAGCCAGTAGGAGAACGGGTTCCCAATTGACTGCCTAGCTTTGTTAATCACCGTTTTCTGCAGCTCTTCCGGCAATTCCGCAAAGCAACGTGGCTCAGTCCCAAGCAGTTCGCTTACGATCTGATCTCCGACCCGTGGGAGATCCGGCAACCAGAGCACTTCGAGATATGGGAACAACTCCCGTATTCGTTGTACTGTCTCGTATCCGGCTATCACCTCAATCCGGTACGGCGCAGCAGTAGCGTGTGTGTACCTCGTCGAGAAAAGCAAGGAAACCAGATCCCAATCGTTGGGACCGAGGTTGCAGCCGACGATCCTTAGTATGTCGCAGTTCAATAGGTCCCGAGCGAGACCCCAGATCCCATTGAAGGGGTAATCATTCTTCGGTTTTCGTAGTCCAGGAGGTATCCAGACCCCGGGGCTATGACTGAGTTCGACTCTGATGGGCCACTCTCGAGACCAACCCAATGATCCGTGCAGCTTGAGTACAGTGATGGCACGGCGCGATGGGAGCGAAGCCTTATCGATGGTAAGTCCATAGTCTACGTCAAGTTCGAGGTGAGTTTCAATCGCATACTCGAGCAGGACGTCGTAGTTTAGTGTCAAGAAGCCGCCAAGAGTTTCATTGAAGCCTTCGACATTATACATGTCTACGAGTGCGGCATAGAGGTGGGAAGGAACTACACCCAATTCCTGCTTGACGTCCGCGAGGCGGGCGATGAGGACCGAGGAGAAGACGTTGCGAAGGTCGGAGGAGAAGTTTCGATATGCCAGAGTGGGCGAATCCTCGAGGAACGTGATTAGCTGTTCGATGTCGAAGCCAGACTCAGGCACCATGACGTCATTGACGAGTCGCGTGATGCCAGAATGGTCTTGGTACCTCTCCTCTACCACGCGCCGCAATTTGTCGAAGATCGGTTCCGCTAGCCCGCTCATGACCAGGTTGTGGCGACTGCCGGAGTGAGCGATGCACCCCTGAGTCGCACCTGCACCTAACAGGTAGACAACGCGCGGACCACTACTTTCGGAGCGGCTCCCGGCGAAAGGCGGTGCTGGTTGGTCGTTCATAGCCTGTTCCTCTGTCTCACGCGAAGACGAGAAGAGACTCGCTATGCGAACGGCGAGGAAGATGCCCTTTGGCCCTCGGGTTCATGTTTGACATGGAATGCGTGACCTCGAAGTCGTGGGTTCGGATCAGACGTCGGCCCACAGCAGCCAAGCTCGCGCCCACAAGCTGCTGAAGGTCGATGTGGATCGCTTTGTAGTACGAATCCTGTACAACGAGCGCGATCGTTCCGGCGGGCTTCACAGAAGATGAGATGGCTTCGAGAGTCTGATGCAACTGAGCAAGGTAGTTTCGAAGCCACGGCGCGTAGTAGTTTGCGGAACCATGCGAACCATGCTGGGCGACGCGCTCAACCAGCTCGGAAGCCAGGGCAGGGATACGCTGATCCGTCAGCGTTACGCCGCGAACGACAGGTGTACCAGTTGACTGGCGCCGGAGAAGGTCTACGGATTCTGGACCTAGGCCGAGAATCGAGAGTTCCGGCATCGAACCCTTGATGTAGTCGATCCTAGTCGCGTACGGCGGTGACGTCAGGCAGGCATCAAATGAGCCGTCTCTTGGCAGCAGCGTTTCTGCTGGGCCGGTCAGAAATTCCGCGAGTTCAGAGGAGTCAGATCGCTCGACTGCGAGACGGGTGCAGAGGTAATCCACCCGCCTGATAAACGTCGAATGAACGGTCGCGGCGTTTGGACGCAGGCGACGTTGCGGCGAACGAGGTGCGACGAGCCACATTGGATTCGAAGCCCGGAAGGATCGCAACAGGTCGCGACACGCCGCGAACAGCGCCGCATAAAAGAACGCCGTGATGAGCGGTAGGCGCGCCGGTGCACCAGGGCATCCCAGGGCCAAGTCCATCTCGAGTGGTTCCTCGGACGACGTAATGAGATGTATGGCCCGTTGGAGCTTCCTGATGTGTTGGACAGCCGTGTCCTGCAGCCAGCTCGACAGGGGCTCGACCTCACGCTCCAGCGACTGCAAACGCTCGGACTGGGTCACGATGTCTGCCGCGATCGGCGGTAGGCTGTCGGCGATCGAGCGGGGGGTAAGCCGCGCGCGGGCGATGACCGACGACGCGGGATTGAGATCGATGCCCATGCAACTCACCCCGCGAGCGGCGGCAACTGCCGTCGTCGTTCCGGAGCCGTTCCATGGGTCCAAGACCGACTGAGCAGCACTGAGGTCGGTACCGAACACACCCGCGGCGAACGCCGAGGTGTACCCGGCGTAATAGGGATACCAGTCCTTCAGTCGCTCTAGCCGCGGCTGCTTCGGAGACGCCAAGAATTCCACGTCCCGAAGGTATCACGTATAGCTGCACCCTACATCTCGCTCCGCGAACTCGGCGAACGCACGCCTCGTGAACTGGAGCAACTCCGCCTGCTTTTGACACGCGGCGCAGCTCGCCCCACCGCGAATACTATGAACGTTAGGGGTCTGCATTAGCCACCGGTGCGCTTAGGAGGACAGCATCCCTCTGGTCGCAATCGATTCCATGGTTGTGGACATCATCACGGAGCGGCTCGATGAGGGCTCATTAGAGGGAGAGCACGCAGAGAGCCTGCTGCCACCCCCTGGTCAGCTCAATGGTGAGGCGTATGCCATGTATTGGCTGCTGGCACTCGCGCCTTACTGGCGTTCCTGCGTCTACACGTTCTCCGACACGCTGTATCGGGAGCTCCTCAATATGCCGGCCGAGAAGCGACGTCGGATGGACCGATTGCTTAGCGTCGCGTGCGAGATTCGTGAGGAACACCCTGGCGAACTTCGGGGCGTCGATCAGGCGCAGGAGCCGACTCCAGGGCAGATCGTCGCACTCGGCATCGCTGATGCGGATGCAGAACACATCGCGGATGCGATACGGCTCCGTGCGAGTCATTTCCTCACCTGCGACAGGCGGCTTCTTAGGAAGAACGAGAGGGTCAGGGCGAAATGGGGCATCAATCTCGTCTCCCCGGTGCAGTTCGTCGTGCAGGCTGTGCGATCGGGCGCTCCGTGGCCAGCCGCCGTGCCGTGGCCTTGGTAGGTCGACTAGGGCCTGTTCATATCGAGTTGAGCATGTCGTAGATGGGCACGAGGTGGATGGCGGAGAGGAAGATGATGTCGAGTTTGTCGCAACGAGTGTCGACGCGACGGAAACGCTTGAGGCGGCAGAAGAGGCGGTCGAGCAGCGCGGTGGTCAGCATCTCATCGCCGACCACTTGGACCCAGTCGGAGAACGCGAGGTTGTTGGTGACGATCGTGAAACGCCGCTCGTAGCGATCGGCAAGCAGGTTGATGAGTAGCTCGCGGACAAGGTCTGTGGTCCCGTCGAAGGCGACGCACCGCCGACGCTGACTCTGCATATGGCTCGAAGTGCCACGACGTCAGGTCGCGCGTTGTGGTCGCACCGCGTCGGGCGCGAGACACCGTGGTGATGCGTGTCTGGGCCCAATGCGAGGTATGGCTGCCGATTCGCTCCTCGCGCACCGACACGCGGCTATGCTGTGCATGCCGATGAGGAGGGCTGGCTGAGAATCATCTGCCGCACGGACGACTTGGCTGGTTGTGATGCGTCGCTGGGCGTGCGGTTGTGCCTACCAGTTTTGCGCAGGCACGCAAACTGGTGGTGTCTTGATATCGTGTGTTAGCCGACTTATGGTGGGTGGCAACGGATCAAGCGATGCCCGACTCACAGGTTTGGGGATGATGCGATGTCTCAGCTGACCGATGGACGACGTTCGATCCGCGGGCTGAGTGCGGGCCTCGCTGGCCTTGCCGAGTCTGTGCGCGATGGCGTGTCGATGGCCTCGACACTCGCTGCCCCCCCACCCCCCTCCCCCGGCGACAGCTCGCTGAGTCTCCGAAGCGACTAAGGCGCTCCGCCTCCCGATTTGACCGTGCTTCCGCCGGCGGTCGATCTCATGCTGTGGCCCGCGGTTTGCGGCCCAGTCTTCAGCGAGATCTGCTGCTGGCGTTGCTCGGCCTGACCGTGTTCCTGGGTGTTGCCCTCGAAGAGGCGCAAGCGCAGGCGGAGAAGGTGACGGTTCCAATCGACTGGGTCCTCAAGCCCGCCGATGCTGAGGGGGGGGGGCACATTCCGGCTGCTGTTCGTGACCTCAACCCAGCGCGATGCGCAGTCGGCCGACATCGCCGACTACAACGCGTTCGTGCAGACCAGTGCCAAGGCCGGCCACAGCGCGATCACCGACGACATGGGCGACCAGTTCAAGGTGCTGGGCTAGACGGCCACGGTCGACGCCCGCGACAACACCGGGACCACCGGCCCCGGCGTGCCGATCTACTGGCTGAGCGGCGAGCGGGTCGCCGACGACTACGCGGACTTCTACGACGGCAGTTGGGATTCCACCGAAAGCAGGATTGATACCGGTCAGATAACAGGCAACCTTTCCGTTTGGACCGGCAGCAATGCCGACGGCACCAAGCACACGGGTTCCCTTGGTCACGCGACATTTGTCCGGATCGGAAGCTCGGGGGGCGGGACTGGTACTATCAGCGATTCCAGTAGCTTCACCCCTTCAACCGCATATCGCTTCTACGGCCTCTCCCCCGTCTTCGAGGTGGCGAAGCCCACCACCGTGTGGATCCGGGGCTCGGTGACGGTGGATGTCTGCGAACTGAACGGCAGCGAGGTGCCGGACTCGGTCTGCGAGAGCGACGACAGTTCGCCGGAAAGGCAGCAATGCGAAGCCGCCTGGACGCCGGCCTGGGCCAAACCGGGAGCGGTGGCGCGCGCGCAGGTGTCGCAGGCCGACATCAACGCGGCGAGGGCCTCGGTGGCTGCCATCTGCGGCCACAACGCCGGCGCCACAGACGTGCAGGAGCGCCACGGTCGCGACGAGATCACGGTCACCGAGGGCGCCGCCGCCGGTGAGATCACGCTGGGGCTGTCGAGGAAACTGGGGGCGGGCGAGACGGTGACGGTGCCGCTGACCGCCTCGGGCGTCGCCAATGCGGACTACACAATCGCGCTGCGCCCCGGCGCCGGCCTCAACACCGGCGTGGCGCTCAACACGTCGAACCCGCACAGCGCGGCCCGGCCAGCAGTGGTGTTCACTGGCCATGCCACTGACGAGGTGCGGTTCGCCTCGCTGAACGTGAGCGGCGTCTCGGACTCGGCCAACGAAGGCTCGGAGACCCTGACGCTGGGCATCGGCACCGTGACCAACACTAATCTGACCGCCGGCACGCAGCTTCACTCGTCGTTCCAGACCGCAAGGGTGCGGATCAGGGATGCGAGCTCGCCTGCGCAGGCCGCCCCGGTGCCGACTGAGTCGGTGGCTAACGTGCAGGTGACGGCGGTGGACGACGCCAGTGTCTCGGTCACGTGGGACGCCGTGGAACACGCTACGTCGTACGAGGTGTCATGGTCAGCCGAGAGCAGCGACTCGCTGAACGCACTCGCCGGCACCTTGCTCGGCGTGACGGGCACATCCGCGACGATCCAGCACGACGCATCGGAGCGGATGACGTTAACAGTCACCGTGACGCCTGAGTATGTCGATAAGAATGGCGACACGCAACAGTTAAGCAATCTCTCAGGCACGGCAACGCTCGACATCGGGCCAATCGGACAGGATGCGCAGGCTGAATCGGCGCCGGCAATCGCCACACCGCCGCCTGATTGCGTCTCGGAGTCGTTGCTCAACAAGGTGCGCCACTACTACGATATCAACAAGCACCGCGCCCCCGGCCACGGCAAGAACTGGCGACGAGTCCTGCTCGCCTTCGGCGACCTATCGGACGCCAACCTCACCCCATTCACCGCTACTGAGGCCAAAGCGCGAGAGTCGAGATGGTTCGGCTGGAAACCAGTCCGCGTCGTGCTTGAGTGCATCGAAGCGGGCTAAGTCCGGCGGGCACGAAAAAAGACGGTCACACATGGAGCTGGGGGAAGCCGCCGCATTTGCGACGACCTCCCCCGTTCCACTACCCACCGGCAGCCACGAGGCCTGACCGTTGCTCGCGTTCGAGGGCCCACTCGAAGAGCGAGGCCGATGGTTGCGCCTGCTTCTGACGGCGGCGCTTGGTCGGCGTTGGCTCGTGGGCGAGGAACTCGGCCCAGCTGAACAGGTCTCGCTGCTGAGGTGCGGTGCCCGTGTGGTGACCGCAGGGGATCACCGCTGGCTCGACTTCGATCTTCGGCAACTCGATGATCGTCGGAACCGCTGGCGTCACCTCGACCGATCGCCAAGAGTCATCGACCAAGAGCGACTCAGCGTCGGCAGCGACCTGTTGCGCTTGCGCGAAGATGTCCTCGACCGACTCCGAGTCTTCCTCCTCGCCGGCGACCAACTTGCGAGCGAGGGCCAGCATGAGGTCGTCGCCGTTGTCTCCGTAGGCGGCCAGACCGTCGTCGGGTAGCTCCCCCTCGACTGCGAGCGACGACTGCAGCTTCTGCGCCACGAGTTTGAGCGCGTCGGCTTGGAGCGTGTTCCGATAGGCCATGAACACGACCTTGACGGGGCGCGTCTGGCCAATCCGCCATGACCTGCGCGAAGCCTGCCGCATGGTGTAGACCGAGTAGTCGGTCTCGAACCAGCAGATGGTCGGGAAGTCGATCAGGTCGAGTCCGGTTTGGACCAGTCGCGGGTGACAGATGAGCACGTCGATGCCCTGCGCCACCTGGTTCGCGACCCATGCTTCGCGCTTGTCGGGTGCGACGGCGTCGGCCTTCATCACTGCCGAACGGAAGCCGTGTTCGGTCAAAAGCGCTTGCATCCGACCGGTGATGTCGCGAGTGCCGGTGTGCGTCGCGTAGACGAGCACCCGACGTCCCGCCATCCGCTCCTGCGCGATCAGGTCGACGAGCGCCTGCTCCTTGGGGTAGAGCTTGTCCTCGGTCAGCGGCGGCAGTTGGACGAGGATGTTCTCCTCGTCCGAGGCAGGATCAAGGACTGTTTCGCCGCGGGTGCAACCGTCGGGATAGGCCAGCAGCGACTGCAAGTACGCCGCCAGGAGTCGCTTCGAGCCCTGCGACAAGGCCGACTTGAGCGCGGCGCGCATCGTCGCTTCGAGGTCGGCGTAGGCCGAACGCTGCGAATAGGGCGTGCCTTCAGGGGACTTGGCTTTCGGGTCCGGCTCGGAGTCAAGCGATGACAGCATTACCTGCTCCTCGTAGGGCGGCAGTCCCGAGGCCACGTCCGCGAGCCTGAGGAAGACGGTGTTGCCGATCAGGTGGAACAGCGCCGAGGGCGCCAGCCCGGGCCGCTCGCGTACCACCTTGCGGTAGCTGCGCCGCTTGCTGGAACGACCGTCGGCGGCATCGTCGTCATCCGACTTGCCGATCGACTGCTCGAGGAAGCCGTAGCGCTGAATCCACCTGGACTCTTCGGTCCGCGCAAACTCCGAACGAATCTCAGGTGAGAACCGATAGAGAAGATGGAAGAGCGTGGACGAGTAGCCACCCATCAGCGTGCCCGAGAGCGAGAGCGACTTGCCGCATACGTCAGCCAAGACACCCGCCGCGATGCCTTGAGCAGAGCCTCGTCCCTTGTACTCGTGCACCTCATCGGCGATGAGCAAGTCGAAGAAGCCGGGCATCCGCAGCTTGACGTAGTCGGCCAGCGGGAATCGCTTCGGCCCCGTCGGGTCGGCCTGCCAGAGCGCGGCGCCGCATCCGGCGCATCGCAACTTGCGTCGCTTGAGTGCTGTCTCCGCGAGTGGCACGCCGTGTCGGTCGACGACCTGTTCGAAGCAGTCGGGACAGCACGGGATGCGAATTGGCTCCCCGGTTTCCTTGTCGCGCGCCAGTTTGCCATCGGAAACGGCCAGGCGCTCGATCGTGGACGGTCGCCAGCGATAGGAGAGCTTGGCTCGTTCGCGCGACATGACCGCGTAGAGCGGACCGACCGTCGAGAGCCGTTGGAGCTGATCGAGGTCGGTGACTGATGAGACGATCACAGCGCGCGCCGTGGGAATCGTCTCTTCGATCTCGCGCTTCCACTTGCGAGTCAGGTGCGGCGGGCAGAGCACGAGCACGCGGCGGAAGCCGGCCAGGTGTGCGGCCGCCGTGCCGATGAACGTCTTGCCGGTGCCCATCTCGCCAACGACGGTCGTGCCGCGCTGCGAGTGGAGCGAGAGAGCCGCGCCGCGGATGGCGTCCTCCTGCGCTCCCAAGGGCGAGCGCAGCAGTCGCGGCATCGGGCGCGCGTCGGACGCAGGGCTGTAGTTCGGTGGGTAGGACGCAATCACGCGTTCGGTGATGGCGTCGCGGTAAGTGTCGATGAACTCGCCGAGGTTCATGATGGGGTGTCCTTTCCGTGGACTGATTGGTGGCGATGGACGCGGAGAAGCCCCGTCGTCCGCAGGGAACGTCGGGGCTCCTGGATTGAGAACAGCTCACTGGAAGAGGTGGGCTGGCGGGGTGTTGGTTAGAGGACGCTGCTCCTTTCTTCGATTGCGGTGGCAGGCTTGCCGGGCCGCCAGTCGAACATGGGGTAGGCACGCTCGCGGCTGCCACGAGTTTCCTGCCGAGCGCAGAGCGCGCACTGGTTGAGCGGCAACGCGTCGGCGTCCGGAGTGAGGCCCTGGTCGCCGACCTCGTACTGTTCGCGGCAGAAGCCGCACTGGGTCGTGTGGGTCATGTCAGGTCTCCACATCTGACTCATCCCCCGTTCCAAGTCGGGGAGCTATGTTCCTCCGAACAGTCGAAGTCTGAGCAGCACGGGCATTGTTCGTCAGCGAGAACGATCAGCGTCAAGTGCTGAATCGCTTCGAGCACCTCGTAGGGGTGCGCCTCGCTGTTCAGCAGCACCCGCTCCAGCTGGTCGCGGCTGATCCGCTGGTCCAACGACTCGCGAATATCGTGCAGGGCGCGGCCCAGCAGCTGCTCGTAGGTGTGGTGGTCCAAGTCGTTCAGTTCGACCAACTGGTCGGACCGAGTCTCGGCTTTGGTCTCGAAGTAGTTCATGGTGAGTGTCCTTTCTGTGGACTGATTGCGGGTGATGGACATGACGAAGCCCCGTCGTTCCCAGTGGACGACGGGGCTTCGAGGCTGAGAACGGCTCACCTGTAGAGATGAGCGGGCTGGGTGGGTGGTCAGGCGTCGATGTCGGTGATCTCGCCAGTCTGGAGGTCGAGCGCGACGACGGTCGTGCGCATCCGCTCGCGGTAGACCTCCTTGTCGGGGGTCTCGTCGACCAGGATCATCTCCTTGGCCGTGCGACCTTTGACCAGGATGCGGCTATCGCCCGCCTCCAACTCGAGGTTGTCGAGGAAGCCTGCGGCAACCAGCATCGCCAGGTGACCGCGTCTGAGCGGCATTAGCGGTCGAGTGCGAACATCCTCCTGTGGCCACAGCGCGTCGGTGACCTGCGGACTCTGCCACAAGCCTGAGCGTCGAGCCTCCGCAGCTCCTGTGACCGGGTCGATCGTTCGAGTCGTGAACAGCACCTCGCCGGCTGGCTCCGCCTCGAGTCGATACTGCGAGTAGCGAGCGTCGTCCAACGTCTCCAGATCGCCGTCAGCCCAGCGGGCGATCTGGCCCTCGGCGTAGGCATCCGGGAACTTGTCGTGTTTGCGTTCACCGATCACAACCACCTGGTCGAACACCTCGCGCTCAGGCGCCGGAAACGCCCAGCAACTGAGCCACGAGTAGTTCGAGGCGAGGTACCTGGCCGAGACTCGGAGGCGCTTGCGCGGAACGATGAAGACCAAGAGGCCATCCGGCGCGAGGTAGCGCGAGCACTGGGTCGGAAACGCGTGCTCGGTGCGCTTGTCCTCGGCGTCGTGATCGTACGGTGGGTTCAGCCAAAGCAGGCTGAAGGCGCGGTTGGCGATGGAGCAGTGGAAGATGTCCGCTGCCAGCGTGTGGTCGAGCGTTTGCTGCGCAACCTGCGACCGTTCTTGATGGAGTTCGACGCCGAAGGTCTCGACGTCGAGCCTGGTGCGCCGTCGCAGTTCGCTGGCGACGAGGCTCAATGCTTCGCCGGCTCCGCAGCAGGGGTCGAGCAGCCGCAGTGTTTGCGGTGCCGAACCCCGTCCGAGGCTGGCGCGTTGGGGCGCGATCAGCTGCAGGCTCAGCTCGATCACATGAATCGGGGTCGGGTAGAACCCGCCCTTGGCTTGGGCAGCGAGTCTCATCGGGATGCTCCGTTCGTGATCGCGGACTCGGTGTGTTTGGAAAGGGAAAGTCGCCCGGCGGCGACGGCTTGGGACAGCTCCTCGCGGAGCAGGTCGTGATTGGGGACGCAGCGATAGGCAGCGATGCCGACCGATTCGAGCGGCACGATCGTTTCGTGTCGCAGACCGGTCCGCCAGAGCCAATCGGCCCAATCGGGCGGCAACGGCAGGTCCGAGCGGCGGTCGAGGAAGCGTCGATGCAGCGCCGGCGCGGCCTTCTCATCGGGCGCGAGGAGCAAGAACTCATCGCGCTCGAATCGGAACTCTGCCAGCTTGGTGTAGACCATCGCCTGCCAGCCGCCTGATGACGGCAGCCGAGCAATCTTGGTCGTCCAGGTGCCGATCGTCTCCTCGGGGATGATGCAGCGCTGATAGCCGCCCGAGTGCGGTAGCCCGTCAGCGCCGCGAATCAGGAACGCCGCCTCGGGCGGTTGCTTGAGCAGCGCTGCCCAGATCGCCTTGACCGCGGTCTGCGAACCGAGCATCGAGAGGAACCAGAGTCCCTCCGTTCGCTCATCGCGGGCGAACGCGTCGACCGTGGCCGAGAATCCGCCGGCCGAGATGGTGTAGAGCTGGGTAGCCTGCCCCGCACTTGATGCGGGGGATGCGGCGTCAGGTTCAGCCAACGCCAGGTTGGTATCAAGCATGGTGCTCGTCCTTTCCAGTGAACTTGGTGTGTGGGGTTGCGAACGGAGTCAGTCGAGGAAGCCTCCGTTCTTGATCGAAGCGAAGGTCCCGTCGCCGATGACGATGTGGTCGAGCAGTTCGACGCCGAGCAGCTTGCCGACCTCGACCAAATCCTTGGTCAGATTGATGTCGTTCTGGCTCGGTGTGGCGTCACCCGACGGGTGGTTGTGGACCACAATCAGGCTGGGCGCCGACTCGACGATCGCCGGTTTGAAGACCTCGGCAGCCCGAACCAAGGCCGAGTAGGCGTTGCCTTGATAGATCGTGCGCTGACCGACGATTCGCAGCTGTCGGTCGAGCAACAACACGCGCACCTGTTCTTGCGCCAGCGGCGTCATTTCCGCGCGGAGCAGGTCGAAGACCTGCTTTGACGTCGAGATTTGCTCACGGTCAGGCGAGCGTTCGGGCCGAGTCTCGACCTCGTAACGAATCGCGAGTTCGCTGAGCAGCGAGACGTTGCGTCGCAAGGCGGTGAGCAGCTCTTGCCGCTCGCTGTCAACCAGCCGAGGCCGGTTGTGGTCATCGTTCGCCGAAGCGAACAGGTTGGGTTGGACGGTGGTCATCCGAGAGTTCCTTTCGGGTGTGGGAACAAGAAGAGGCCGCGTCCTCGGGAGAGAACGCGGCCTCGTTGGTGACCGTCTGCGACGGACGGGTTGGTGGTGGAAGTCCGTTAGAAGGGCGAGTCACCGCCGTCCTCACGGTCGTCGTGGGAGCTGCGGTCGTTGCGGGAGTCGAGGAAGATGACCTCGTTCGCGTGGATCTCGGTGCGCGAGCGGCGCTCACCGGAGTCGGTCTGCCAGCTGTGTTGCTGTAGCCGACCCGTGACGTGGACGCGGTCGCCCTTGCGGACGTAGTGCGCCACCGCCTCGGCGGTCTTGCCCCAGACGACGACCGAGTGCCAGTCGGTCTCGGTGGATTCGTTCGACTTGGAGTAGCGGTCGGTGGCCAGCCGCAGCTCGACGACCGCCGTTCCGGACTTGGTGCTGCGAAACTCGGGGTCAGCCCCGACGCGGCCCAGCAGCGTGACGTGGTTGATGGTGCGTGCCATCGTGTGTGCTCCTTCCAGAGCGTGTTGCGGCGCGGAACGCCCGCGCCTGTTTGGAATCGAGAAAAGGCCGCGTCCCCAGTTGGAAACGCGGCCTCATTGCTGTCCGTCTGTGACGGACGGGTTGGTGTGCGAGTCCGTTAGAAGGGAGAGTCACCGCCTTCCTCACGGTCGTCGCGGCCACTACGGTCGTTTCGCGAATCGAGGAAGATCACCTCGTTCGCGTGGACCTCGGTCCGCGAGCGCCGCTCGCCGGTGTCGGTCTGCCAGCTGTGTTGCTGTAGCCGACCGCTGACGTGGACGCGGTCGCCCTTGCGGACGTAGCGCGCGACCGCCTCGGCGGTCTTGCCCCAGACGACGACCGAGTGCCAGTCGGTCTCGGTGGTCTCGTTCGACTTGGAGTAGCGGTCGGTGGCCAGCCGCAGCTGGACGACCGCTGTCCCGGACTTGGTGCTGCGCAGTTCGGGGTCAGCCCCGACGCGGCCCAGCAGCGTGACGTGGTTGATGGTGCGTGCCATCGTGTGTGCTCCTTCCAGAGCGTGTTGTGGCGCGGAAGGTCCGCGCCTGTTTGGGAACGAGAAAGGCCGCGTCCTCAAGAGAGAACGGGGCCTCGGTGTGCATCCCTGCGGAGGGTTGCGATTAGCTCACTCGGAGGTACTCCGAGCGTGATTCGGTGACGATCTCGGCCCGCTGCTCGGGGTCGAGCAGCGCGTTGAGCCGCTTGTGGTCGACCTTGTATCGCTTGGTCGTGACTATGCCGACCGTGCGCTCCTTGTCTCGACCGTCGAGTTGGGTCTTCGTCGCACCTTGGGTCGCGAGCCAGCGTTCGAGCGTCTCAAGCGACTCGCGCTTGTCGGCATTGAGCGACTTGACCAGCTCCGCGATCTCCTCGTAATGCCACAGCGCGGCTTGCGCCTCCTCGTCGGAGACGGGTTCGGCCGGTGCGTCGGCGGATGCCTCTGCCGGAGGCGCCTCTTGGACAGGCGGCTGGCACGTGTCCAGGTAAGGACAGCTGCGGCACTGCCAGTCCGTCGCCTCGAAGTCGCGCTCGGGTAGGACCTGCGGATCGGGACCGTTGGCATCGAGGTGGTCAGCCAGCTCGCTGAGCCAAACGCCGGCGCGATGCCAGGCTCGCTCGACTCGTTCAGCCGGGATCACCTCGTAGTCCCACCGACGAGAGCCCGTGTCGAGCGTCGCGATCACCACGTCGCGGCACTCACCGAAGAGACCGAGCGAGTAGCAAGCTGCCTGCGCCACCGACTCGGGGTGACTGCGCTCAGCGCCGAGCGTCTGCCAGCGCTTGAACGCCTCCGGCCCGCGCGTCTTGACCTCAATCACGACGGGATCGTCATCGGGGGTCAACGTGCGCTCGCCGTCGAAGAGGAACTCGTCGATGGCCATGATCTCGGCAGGCGTCTTCGGCAGGAAGCCCGTTGCGTCAGGATGTCCACTCACGACGAGTGTGTTGCCCAGCTCGACCGAGACGGCATTGGGCGACTCTCGGTCTTCTGGCTGAATCGCCCAGCCGGCCCGCTGCATCGCGCGAACGACGACTGGCTCAAGCGCGTTGCCGGACTCCATGATCGTCAGCGACTCGGGCGACGTTGGGTTGGTCACTGGCTGCTCGGTCGCCGAGTACCAGAGGGCGCGCCGACAGCGTCCCAGCGCCGAAGCTCGGACCTCGAGCTTGCCGTCGTCAGTGAACCGCGCCATCGGTCGGTTGTAGGGGTTCGGGTTGGTGTGGTCGGACATGTCGATTCCTTTCTGTCCGATAGACGAAAGCGGGGCTCCCCGATCGAGTCGGGGACAGGCGCCCTCGCTTGGAAGGCAGCCCCGCGCAGGTGGGTGTTTCGCTACGGAAACGACGCGCGTTAGCTCTGTCGCTGCTGCAGCTTGTCGGCCGCGGAGGCGATCAGGGGCGTCAGTTCGTCGACGCCGAGCTGGTCGAGGTCACGGCCCGTCTTGCGTTGAACAGCGTCGCGAACCTGCTCATCCGAGAAACCCTGTTGGGCGCTCAGGTCGATCAGTTGCGCGCGCAGGTTGCGGGCATCTGAGTCGTTCGAGCGAGGTCGGGTTCCGTTCGACTGCGACGAGCGAGCGGCTGATGCCGGCGCAGGCCGTCGCTCAGATCGAGGCTGTGATTGAGGTCGACTCTGACCTGTCGAGGTCGGCGGATCGCCGTAGAGCCCGTTGCCGAAGCGGTCGCCGAAGCTGCGCAAGGCTCGCTTGAGCGCGTCTGTGACGGCGCCCTTGTAGGCCGTCTCGTGACCTTCCGCAGAGTCGTCGCTGACCGGCTGGAAGCCGACGTCCGTCCGCGATGGCGCACCCGGCACCGTCGCGCGAACGGTTGCCGAGTAGGCCGCGCCCGACTTGAACTCGCGCAGCGTGACCTCGCCGACGAGTTCGTAGCCCCAGCCGCCGTAGCCGAAGACCTGGTTGGCCTGGTCGATGGCGGTGTGGCCCTCGATGTAGGAGAACCGCCGTCCGCCGCGACCCTTGCGCTTGGAGACCAGCGCGGGGACGAGCGCCTGCTGGAGCGCGTCGTTTACGTTGGGCGAGAGCGCGTCCCAGTGGGACGCGCTGCCGTTGAGGTTGATGGGTGTGGTGGGCGCCGCGCCGTTCGTCGGGCGCGTCCCGTTGCCGTTGGTATGGATGGAAGTACCCCCCGATCGAGTCGGGGGCAGGCTGTTCTTCACGGTGATGTTGCTCCTTCGTTGAGCGATGAGATGGGGTGGATTCGGTTCGTGCCACAAGCACGATCAGACATGGGTCCAGTGACCCTCCATTCGTGAATTGGGGCTGGGTGGGTGGATGCGTCAGCGAACGCGAGCGGTTCGCCTCAGCGAATCGAGGAAGACGGTGCGACCGTCAGGGTGAGTCGCCAGGTCGGCGACATCGTTGACGCCCCCGTGTCCAAGCACGGGGCAGGCGTCAGGCAGCTCGACGACCCGTGAGCGATGCTCGCCGAGCAACTCGCGAAGCCGTCGCGAAGCCTCGCGACCCGCGTCATCGGAGTCGAAGGCGAGGAAGATGCGCGGTTGTCCTCGAAGCGCAGCCGCGACCTTGTCCAAGCCGTGCGTACCGAGCGCCGCCACCGCCGGGACGCCCCAACTGGCCAGCGTGAGCCAATCGAAGAGGCCCTCGGTGACGACAAGCCAATCGGCAGGACGAGTCAGCCGACCAAGTCCCAGCACAGGCTTCGCACCGGGCAGCGCTGTGAATCGCAGTCTGGCGTCGGGTTGGATGCTTCGACCAGCGAGCCAGCGCGCACGTCCTGCGATGACCTCAGGGACGATGATCATCCCCGTGAAGCGCTCGCCGCGTTCGGTGAACAAGCCGCTGGACTGCAACCGATCATCATCGAAACCGACCGTCCGCAGGTGCTCCCGCAGCCCGTATCCGGTCGAGTAGCCAAGGCCGAGTCGGTGCGCTGACGCGAAGTCAATGCCGCGTGAAGTGAGGTAGCCAATCGCCTCCGATGAGTGCCGAAGCTGCGTCGCGTAGAACCGAGTCGCCTCGATGAGCAACTGGGGGTCGCGGGCAATCGGTTTTCCAGTTGGCCTGTCACCGACTTGGACGCGTGGTCGCTCGACCGGTTCCCAAGAGCCGCCTTGCAGCCGACGAATCGCCTCGGGCAAGTCGACTCCGTCCAGCCGTTGGATGAAGTCGAGCACGTCGCCGCCGAGTCCGCAGCCGAAGCAGTACCACCGCTGCGAGTCGGCGTAGACGGTGAAACTGCCTGCGGTTTCCTCGTGGAACGGACAGACGCCCTGTCGGACTCGGCCTCGTCCAGCGAGCTTGACGCCCGACGCCTCGACGACATCGCCCAGTGGGTAGCGCCGCTTGAGCGCCGGGATGTCGACCGAGTTCATGGTGGCGATCATGAGGCAGGGCCTCTCGTTCGTCGCTGTCGATGCTGTCGTTGCTGCCAAACCCGCCGGACGACCAGGTGTGCCCAGCCGAGTCCGAAGGCGTTGATGGCCGCGATCTCGATGTGGTAGCCGAGCACCAAGGGCAGGGCCATCAGAAGCACAGCGATTGACCAAATGACGACCCGCCGGGCGTCGCGTTTGGCTTGGTCGTAGTCGGGAATCTGGTGATTGTCTCTCATCGGGAACTCCTTCCGTGTGGTGTCGTGGATGACGAGAGTTTGAGGGAATGAACTGTGGATCGGAGTGGACATGTGGAGACCGGCGTCGACATCGAGACGCACGGTCAGCGCGGTTGATGATTGGAAATGGGCTGATGGACACGCTTCGGCCACGGTCGGATGCCGTTGACCAGTGGAACCGACGCGTGGAAAGGGGGGCGCGAGCGCAATCAAACGTGATCAGCGGACTCGCGCGGACACGAAGCGACCGAGCTGTCCATCCGGAGAGCTCGATCAGGGGCAAATCCTGCGGTCAGTGGGGCAAACTGCCTCATTCACGACCGCGATGCCGTTTCCTGCAATCTCAGATCGCGCCTCAGGGGAGCAAGACTCAACCCGTCAACCGACCTCGCGCTGCAGAAGTGCGCGGTTGTCCCTCTGTGTGAACCGACAGTCCGAGGAGCAAGACTCAACTCGTCTGGCGTGGTTCGGGGCCAGGAACATTGCCCACCAGTGTTCTGAGGAGGAACCGCTGGCTGAAACCGAAAACCACCGTCATTAGACAAGGATCGGCGACGATTCGCCATGTCGTCGGCGTCAGCATTGCCGAATGTGTGTGCTGTTGCTTACACCTGCATCCGAGTGCCGGCTAGCGGAGCACGACGCGGTAGCTGAGCAAGATCTGCTCCAGGTAGCTCTTCCCCAAGCCTTGATCGAGCCGGCGCTGGTCGATTGGCAACGGCGCATCCTCCGTGATTTCGACAAAGCAGTCTGACGGACAACGATCGGCGAACAGGACGAACGCGAAGCCGTCTGGTTCGCGACGCGAGCGCCAGGTCAGGCCGGCACACCAAGGTGCCCAGCGACGAATTGCCGCCCCCCAACGACGAGTGAGCGCGTAGTCTCCTGCTGGTCCAGTCGTCAGCCACGGGTCCTGACCGAGCACAGCCAAGTCATGGCCACTGCGCAGGCTCACCAAACGCAAGTCAACAGTTGGAGCCAACCAGCCGATCCTGCTGTTGGCAATCCGTGCTTGCGGTAGCACGCGAGCACCCCGGTCAGTTGGCGGCAAGTCACGCAGCAACACCTCGGAGATAGCGGTGCGGTCGTCCGAGGCGGCATAGAGGAATGCAAAGGGATCGTCTTCGGTAGCGTCGAAGCGCCCGCCTCGTAGCTTGTGGCGAGCAATCGTCGGGTTGAACTGGATCAGACCGAAGGCGCCGCTGTGCACTCGTGTCATTCGCGTTCCGGCTACAAGCACGTAGTCGTGGAGTTCGCCATCGATCTGTTCGAACGGTTCGGCTCGTGCCACTTCAGCGGTCTAGCCAACTGGCTCAAGTACGGCCTCTGCCACCGCGACCAGGTCATCTACTCGACCATGACCAACCAGATCCATTGGCCGGGCATTCAAGCGGTCGTGCTGGCCGATCCACCACGAGGCGACGCCCCACGGGTTATCGGCGGCATTCAGCATTCGATTGACTGTCTCCACCTCAGAAAAGACGCATCGTCGTCTCACGTCAAACTGAAACGCTGGATATAGAAATGCGTGGTCGTGAGGCAGACCGATCAGGGCAGATCGCATACGCAGCCTGCGGACCTTCTCGCGATTGGTCGGCTTCGCACCCAGCGACTCCGCTGCAGCGCCCGGCGTGAGCATTGGCTCTTGCCAGACCGTACGATTCGCCTCTCCTTGCAGTTGCGCCAGCTCCCATTGGTCCAAAGACTCCAACACGGCCCGAGGCTCGCCGCCAAGCTGCTGGGCCAAGTCTCGGTTCGTATCCATCAGTTCGTGCATGTGGGCGCGAACGTCTCCCATCAAGGGATGCATGTGCATAACCTCGTTCCCGGTCGAAGGGGGAGCTGTGCCGACGGGACCGAAGGGGTCATGTCGGTGCAAATGCCAGCTAAAGCCTGGCAAAGCTGGACCCTCTCCGCCTTCGGCGCCTCCGCCTGCAAGAGGGTGAGAGGAGGGATGCGCACCAGCCTCCATGAGCGCGAACCCGGGCACAGAATTGTCCATGTCTGATTGGAACTGCGCATTTACCTCCATGAAGAGTCGGGCAAGCAGGCCTCTCAACATCCGCTGAAGGTCTCGACCTGGGCGTTGAGCTTCTGCCAGCCACAGTTCGACCAAGTCATCATCGCTCAGACCTTGCTCCAGCGTGCGGACTTGCTCTTGAATCTCAGCGGGCGTCGTCATGTTGGACTCCTGTGGTCACTTGCGCACATTGTATGCCGTCACATTCGTCACAGTTGGATCGGTGCTGATCATTCGGACGCATCGGCTGACTTACCCAAGCAATCAGTAACCGACGAGCTCGAGGGAAGAGAGTCCCTCCTCTCGTAACTGTCAGAACAGGGCAGTTTCGGCTCCAAAGGGAGGGTGGCAAGTTGCTGATTCACGTCCTGTAGGAGGGGCTTCATGCTCCCGTCCACAACCTCACCCTCCGCCGACCGCTCATGCCCCCGATCCGGCGCCCGGACTGGCCCCAAGAGCCCTTGAAAAGTACAATCTGAGTACAAGAAAACTGCAATCAAAGTGCAATCGGAGTGGAACCAGCTATTCCACGTGGCGAATTGACAGAGGCCCCCGCTGGAGGGCGCAAACCCAGTGTTTTCCTAGGGTTTACAGCCCGATTGCAAAATACAATCGGGCGCAGATTCCTGTACACCCCCCATACCTCCTTGGCGGCCCAAGAGTGCCATCGCGACGCACGAACATGATGCGTGGTCAAGGACCCGCGTGAGAGCCTTGATTGGGTGGCTCAGGGCCACAGATCTGCGGCCGAACTGGGGATGAATGTTCGGTGGGGAAGGGCGATCATGCGATTGGCGAAGAGCGTCAGCGACCCCAGAGACCGAGGGTGAGCGCTCGCATGAGCCAATGCAGCGGAGTGGTCCAGAAGATGCGGACTTGAGCGGTATGGAGTGCGGCTTTCCGGTAGCGCAGTTCGCGCCTGCGACGAGTTTCCGACCATGGTTCGTCGGCGGGCGGCAGAGTGAGCTGATGATCGTCGGCTAGCTGCAACTCAAGCTCGAGCACTCGCAACTCGGCGCGTAGCCAACCGAGGGTGTATCTCGCCGTCGTTCGATCGACTTTGGCCTCGCGCCACTGCTCAACCAGTTGCCGCACATCCTTGGGCCACTCCTCACCCGGCTGTTCCTCAGCAGGGACGACAGTTGAGCGGACGCGAGGCGGAGCAAGGGTCGGAGCCGTCTCTCGACGGCGTTGACGGTCTGGAGGCCTTCGTGGCTCAGACTCGACTACCGGTCGGGATTGAAGCGCAACGACGGCCTGTTGCAGCGACGTCAGTTCCTTGAAGAACTCGTCCATCTGCTCTTCGAGTCGCACCATTCGCGGCTCGTAGTCAATACCTGGGCTGTCTTCCGTATCGGCAACGACCACCGCGTCTTCGGACTCACGGAAGTATCGCTGAGCCGCATCACGAACCCGCTTGCTGAGGTGACCCGCTTCGAGCGTGGCGTTCAGCGTGCGGTAGTTGATTTCGAGCAGTTCGGCAGCCTCAACCTTGCCGCGCTCGCGAGCGAGCTGCTGAAGCTGCTCCATGAGCAAGTCATCGCTGGAGTCGTCTGGCATCGTGCTTAACCCAGTGGTTGCCGCTCGAACGGCTTCGTTCCTGCTCACCAGTGATATCTGAGTTGTTCTCTGGACAACATGACGTAGGCGTCAGTGTCACGGATGTCATGGCGTTCACGCCCTGTTGCAATCGTTCTTGATCGCGCACAATCGGAGTCATCAATACAGAACTCGTGTTCTTGAGAGGGCAGGCCGATGACACCGCAATGGAGAGTTCGAGTGAAGCTGGCGGCTGCGACCGTGCTGACCGTCTGCGCCATCAGCTTACCCACCTGGAATGCGACCCAGGCGCAGACTCCACCGCCGGTCGAGCCGCTCGTGATCGTCAATGACGACGAAGAGAAACCGTTCATCGAGCGCAAGAAGCAGGGCGAGTTTCGGGCGCGACCGATCTTCTCGCTACGGCTCTCGAAGCTGACGTACGGCATCCGCGACGCGGACACGGGGGAGTGGCTGACCTCGATTTACCGCATCAACGGCGGCGAGGACGAGCGCGACGAGGGCTGGGAGTACGACTTCGACTATCCGGCCTTGGACGAACAACCCGATCTCGATCCCGAACGCACCTATCTCCTCGTGTTGGCCGCGCAAGCTGTTGGCCACGCCGAACCAAGCACGTTCTACATCACGATTCCCGAGTACCAACCGGGCGGCATCTTCAACAAGATCTTGGGCGCGCTCAATCCCTCTCGATGGGCTCGGGCGGCAGCGGTCTGGGTGATTGAAGGGGTCCACGGCGCGCTCTGCGGCGTGCTCCAACAGTTTTCGGATGTCGACCTCGAACAGTGCGAGAGGTAGGCGCAGATGTCGGACATCATCACCGGAACACCCGCCGGTCTCACTTACGAACACGCACTCGTCCAGCAGGCGTGGCTGGCGGTCTGGATCATCACTTCCGCAGCGCTCGCGCTGATCATCGGCTGGATTGGCCTCTCGCTGATCTTGGAAGAGCCGCTGGGCGGACGCGGCTCCAGTTGGCGCGAGCTGATCCCGCGTCTGCTGCTTGGATTGGTCGCGGCGGCCGCATCGCTCTGGTGGTGCGCCCTGGTCATCGACCTCGCGCACGCCGTATCGGGCTTCATCGCAGCCACCCTCGATGTCACGCCCGCCGACTTGCTGCTCGCCCCGGTCAACACGCTCCTGACCGCCGTCAAGTCCGGTTCGGTCGGCATCGCGCTGCTCTTGGCATTCATCTATCTGATTTACGCCGTCTTCTGCTTCTACCTCTTGCTCCAGATGGTGTTGCGACTCGCTCTGATCGACCTCCTCTTGGTACTTGCTCCGGCGGCGATGGGGCTGTGGATTCTGCCGCAGACGTCGGGTTGGAGTCGGCAGTGGCTGCGGATGTTCGCAATCACCGTCGCGCAGCAGGCTGTCCAGTTGATCGCATTGGCGTTGGGCATCGGCTTCCTCGCGGAGTTGGCGGAAATCGGACCATTTGAGCCCGCACGCGATCTCGTCTGGAAGCTGCTGATGGCGGTCGGGTTCATCTACCTCGCGACCCGCGTGCCCTCGATGCTCGGCAATGGCAACACCTTCGACTCCTGGCTCTCGACGCTCTACTTCGCGTTCTCACTGCCGACGAATATGGCCCGTTCTGCGGCCTCATTCGTCGCATTGGACGGCGCAGGCTCAGCAGGGAGGTCAGCGGCAACTAGCCAAACATCCGCTGCGAGCGCCGCGAGCGCCGCAACCACTCCGACCTCAGGGTCGACCGGTACGGGAACCACCGAGTCCTCAAGCCGCGCGCCGCGCAGCCAGAGCTCGTGACGAAACGAAACGAAACGGAGGCGAGGCCCATGTGCTGGTCAACTTCAACGTCCCACGAGGACTGTCATCCCCCTATCACCCCAGTCCAATGAAAGGACACACACCTATGGGTGACCTAATCCAAACCATCTCCAATCTCGTCGGCATCCTGCTCGGCGTGGTCGGAGCGGTCGGCGTTGGCTATTTCGTCTTCGGCGCCTACCAGTACCTGACCGCTTCCGGCGCACCGCATCAGATGGAGCGGGGCAAGACCGCCATGCTCACGGCCTTGGCCGGCATCGTCCTGGCGCTCGTTGCGTTCGGCGTGGTCGAGCTCGTGATCGACGCGGTCGTCAACCCGGTCGTCAATGTCGACACGCCGCCCGACCCATCCAGCACTGGCAGTAGCGGCGACGGCGCCCCGCCATCCACCGACGGCGGCAGCTAGGCCGTCACCAACCTCTGGAAGGAGGTGTCACATGCATGAGCACGAAGTACCGACCCACGTCCAGGCCGAGGACCGCGTCCTGCTCTGGTTCACGTTCCCGCAGCTGATCGCGCTGGCGGCGGTCGCGGCGCTGAGCTACGGCATCTACCACTACGCACCGATCGGTTCAGGGACCATACGACTCCTGTTTGGAATCGGCTTCGCCGCCACGGGGATCGCGATGGTGGCGGGCAAGGTCGGCGGGCGACCGCTACCGGCAGTCCTGTCCGACCTGCTCCGCTTCAGCCTCGGCGCAAGGCGGTTCGCCGGGCTGGTATCGCAACTGGTCCGCACCGATCCGCCCGCACCACCAGCCACTAACGAGCAGTCAGCGCGCAGGCCGCGAACCCGAGGCGAGCGGATGCCGCGCGTGCCGTTGGGTTGGTTCCGCAAACGAGATCGCAAGCGACGACCAAAGCGTGAGCTGGAAGACGCCAAGCAATCAATCCGGCGCGAGAGCAACGGCCACCGACTTCGGTGGCCCGCGCTCGTCGGCGCGGCAGGCTTGGCGTTGGCGCTCGGAGTTGGCGGCTGCACGCCGTCAATCACGCCGGCACAGGAGCCATCAAGCCGACCGCAGTTGCCGGAAGAGATCGAGTTCGAGCCGTCGCCGCTCGTCGAAGGTCGGCGGCTCTACATCGAACGGCTCACTGTCACGGCATCCGACGCGACGGTGGTGCTCAAGGCCGCCGCAGACCTTGATGTCAACGTGCAGGTCTTCGGCGGCGATGACGGGCGCACGCTCATCGCGAGTCGTTCGCTTGAGCTCACCCAAGGCGAGCGGTCAACGCAACAACTCGTTTTGGACGGAGAACTACCGTCATTCACCTTCGCGTGGACCGACGACTACGACCAAGCCGATGCGGTCACGCTCGCTGGCAGTCAGCTTCCTCACCCGTTGCCGACGGTTGACGGCGAGTTCTGCGACCTGAAGATGACGAAGCTCGAATGGCGGCCAGGCAAGTTGTCGGGCGACATCCAGTCTGATTGCGCCGCCACCATCGATGAAGTTGCCGACCTGCAGACCGTGACCGGCCACGTGAACATCAGCCAGAAGGCTGTCTTGACCGGGAATGTGCAGTCAGTCACGGGCACGATCCGGGTTGGCGCGGGTGAGTCCACCACCAGCATTCCGTTGGTAGCGAATGGAACCAAGCAGTTCGAGCTAGCGGTTGGCGACGAGGAAACAACGCTCGACGTTTCGCTCAGCGCCAAGCTCGAAGTCGAGTTGAGCATCCCGCTGCCGCCGATCGTACGACTTACGCACCACCCGGCGCGCACCGAACAGCACTCGCAGACGGTCAGTTCCGTGGACCCGGAGTCGGGGGAGGCGACGACGGAGACGATCACCTTCAATGTGACGCATCCCGCCTACATCGGGGCGAAGGTGACTCAGCGATCTCCGCAGGTGCGGAATCGACAAGAGCAGTTGGCGCTCGCGACGAGTATCGCCGCGGACGCACCCTACGAGGCGCTCGAAGCTCCGACATCAGTGACCAGTTCCACCCAGACCGTGGTCATTGGCGATGAACTGACTGAGCTGTTCGCGCTGCTCGGTTGGGGGCTGAACTGATGCGTCCTGTACTCACGGTCGGCCCCTTGGTCGTTGTCGCCCTCGTGGCGACGGCGGCCAAGTCGGCGCAAGAGCAGGCGATGCTCGACGCCTTCGACGCCGCGCTGTCCGCAGTCGTCTACGCCGCCTCGGGACTGGCCGTGTTCGGTCTGGTCTGGGCCGGCTTCCTGCTCATGGCCGATGGTGCTGGCGAGCGTGGTGGTCGAGTCCGCTCTGCCGTCTTCCTCACAATCGCTGGCTTAGCGCTCGCGCTGTCGGCCAAGGGTCTGGCTGCATTGCTCGCCAATGGCGCCATCCCGATCCCCGTTCCCTGAAGAAAGATGCGCCTCTCATGAAATCACTTACCCAGCTACTACAACGCACTCCATCAACAGATTCTGAGGCCCCGGAAACCGAGCACCGAGTAGCCAAACCACCGCCCGAGCTTCCGCTCTGCTTCATGCTCTCGCACGTCGATCCCGATGGCCCCGTTCGTCTGGACGGAGTCAAACTCAGCGTGACCGAGCTGATGGGCTTGGAGCTGGACGAGGCCAAACTGGGGGCCTTTGCCGGCGCTCTCAACGCTTGCGACTTCTCGCTGCAACTCCTGGTCCGCCAACATCCACCCGACCTGAGCAGACTGTGCCGCGATCTTGAAGCCGCTCAACCTACCAATCTGCCAGATAGGACTCGCGAGGCTGCGCAGTCGTCGCGACGATTGCTCGAAGCGCTGGAATCCCGTCCCGGAATCCTCGATCGACGCTTCTACGCGATCTGTGAGCAGGAACACGCCAGCGAGCTGCGTAGCGTGCTGGCCCGCGCAGGCCTGTCCATTCATCCTCTCGGAGACGATGCGTTACGTCGATTCATCGTCGCCTCCGCATTGGGTGGAACGCCAACCGACCGAGATCCCGACTCAGAGTCCCATGGTCAAGTGAACCGAACTGAACTCAAAGTCGACGAGCGGTTCCATCGGTCGCTGCATCTCGCCAAGTGGCCGCGATCACTGGCTCCAGGATTCCTGCAGCAGCTGATGTCGACTGGCGCACCGATGGATTTGGCCCTCCACCTCGGACCGATCCCGCCAGCGCAAGCCGCGCGGCAACTCGAATGGCAAAAGGTCAGGTTCGAGTCGGCGCGGTCGCTCACGCTGCGACGCGGCAAGACGCTCTCGCCAGAGGCGGAGATCGCGCTCGAAGACATCTCACGCCTGCGCGATGACGTCCAACGCGGTCGCGAGCGACTCTTCAATGCCTCGCTTTCAGTGACGCTCCACGCCAACGACCCCGAGTCGCTTGCCGAGCTGACACAACGAGCCTCCGCCCATTTTGCCGCCACACTGGGCAAGCTCGATCCGTTGCCGTTCCGCCAGCGCGAAGGCAAGCTCTCGACCATGCCGCTGGCGCTGAACAGCGTCGGAGCGTGGCGCACACTCGACACCTCATCAGTGGCGCGATGCTTCCCCTTCTCGCCGCCCGACCTCGATACACGCTCGGGCGCGCTTTATGGCATCGACCTCCGGGCCAGCGCACCGGTCGTCTACGACCCGTGGGACGGCACTCATCTCAACGCCAACACCGCAGTGCTTGCCCGCTCTGGCTCCGGCAAGTCATTCGCGACCAAGCTGGGCGTGTTGCGCGGAGTGTCGCGTGGGGTTGTGGCCTATGTGATCGACCCCGAGGGCGAGTACGCCGACCTCGCCCGCGCCGCCGGTGGGCGCGTGTTCTCGCCGGGCGTCCCAGGTCAAGGGATGAACCCGTTCGTCGTCGGAAGCGCCGATCCTGAGGAACTGCTGCAACGCATCGGATCACTGCGGCGACTGGTCGAGGTGATGGTCGGCGAGCGGCTCAGCGCGGAACGCCGCGCCGCCCTCGACCACGCGCTGGCCTCCTACTACGCACAGCCCTACGAACGTTCTGGCTTCCGCGACTTCTACCGCTTCCTGGAAGCGAACGACCCTGAAGGCCTCGCAAAGCTGCTGCGACCGTTCGAGTCGGGCAGTCTCAAGCATCTGCTCTCCGACGACGGCGACGACCTGCTCCAGCACGAGGCCCTCGTCACCGTATTCGATTTGCACCTCTTGGAACCGGAGCTGCGACCTGCGGCGGCGATGGTCTGCACTGAGACGGTCTGGGCCGCTGCCGCACGTGATCCGCGACCGCGTTTGCTCGTCGTCGACGAGGTCTGGTCAATCATGCAGCACCCTGAGGGCGCCGCATTCATGGTCTCGATGGCCAAGCGCGCCCGCAAACATCGACTCGGGCTGCAGTTCATCACCCAGGATGTGCAAGACCTGCTCTCGGAGGACACCACCCGCACAATCACCGGCCACTCAGGTCGAGCCCTGCTCCAGAACGCCGCTTTCAAGCTCCTGCTTCAGCAAGACGCCGCCGCGATCGCAACCGTCGGCGACGCCTTCGATCTGCCACAAGACCTCCAGCGCTGGCTGCTGTCCTGCCCTCGTGGCGACGGCCTACTCCTCGCCCAAGGCCAGCGTTTCCCGATCCGGATCGAGGCCACGCCGGAGGAGACCGTGCTCATCGAGTGGCGGCCCGGCCAACAAACCACACCCAATGAGAAAGGAGCCTCCGAGTGAGACTCAACCCCTTCCGACGCGCACCGAAGCCCGAACCGGTGCTCCTACAGATCACACCTCCACGCACCGGCCAGCGGACGCTGCTCGGCGTGGAGAACCTACTCCAGTCAATCGCCGTGCCGGAGCCGTTCTCGCTGGAGCTGTGCGCCGGCCAGACCGGGACCAAGTTGATGATCCGTTGCCTCTCCGATGAACTGGTGATGGGTCAGATCGCCTCGCACTATCCGCAGGCGCGCATCCACGAAGTTGGTCAAGACGCTGATCCAACCCGCCTGCGGGACGGGAAACAGGCCTGGTCTCTGAGTCTGCGTTCGAGCGGACCCGAGTACGTGCCGCTGCGAGTCTTCCAGGATCGCGACCTCGTGGACGCGGGCTCAGATCCACTCCTGGCCCCGCTAGGCGCGTTGTCCGCGCTTGCCGATGGCGAACGGCTGATCGCGCGACTAAAGCTGCAAGCACTCAGCCCTGACTGGTCGCGGCACCATCAGGAACGCACGCAGATCAAGGCACTTCAGCCTCAACAGCATTCAACCTCACCTCCGCCCAAGTCAGGACCAGAGCCATTGGCAATGACCGTGCTAGGGCTGGCTGCGCTCGGTGTCTTCCAGGGCTACACGTGGCTGCAGGCTGGCGAGGTATGGAATCTGGTCGCGCTCTGCGCTGGAGCGGCGTTCACGTTACTCGGCGGCCACTGGGCGTGGCGTAAGTGGAACAAGTCACGCAACCGCTACTTCGACCCACAGCTGATTAAGGAGAAGGTCTCTCGCGGCGCGTTTCTGGCTGAGCTCGAACTGGTCTGCGTGTTGCCCGTGGGCACGGAGCCCAGCCGCGCCGAGGACCTCTTGAGTCGGGTCGCCTCCGCCTATAGCCACTACGATCACCCGTCCGGCGCTCAGTTTCGGGCTAGCAAACTGCGCCCGCTGCCGCCTGTCGCGCCAAGCCTGTATCCGCAGCCGCCAGGTCTCTTCCGCAAACGCAGTGTGCTCGGGGTCCGGGAAGTCGCTGCGCTTTGGCATCCGCCTGGTGCCTCTGACGAAACTCATGACTTGGAACGCTCGGGCGCGAAGGTGCTCCTGCCGCCCAAGGACGCGCTGCGCGACGGCGCGAAGGTCGGTCGCACCACGGGTGATGAGCCCCACAATGTCTACTTCCCCGAAGACCTGACCCAGCGCCATCACCTCTATGTCGCGCGTACACGAATGGGCAAGTCCACGCTGATGCGCCACCTGGTCGAGCACCAGCTCGCGGAGAAGGCGGCGGGACGGAACCGCGACGCGGTGGTTGTGATCGACCCGCATGCCGACCTCGTCGCCGCAATCTTGGAGCAAGTGCCCGACTCGCTCGCCGATCAGGTGAGACTGATCGATCTCGCCGATGACCGCGGCGCAGTCGGGATCAACCTGCTCGACGCGCACATATTCACCGACCGCGACCGGACCGCCGATGCCGTCGTCCGGGTCGCACGTGGCCTCTGGGAACAGTGGGGCCCACGAATGCAGTCGATCCTCGAGCAGACGGTGAAGACGCTACATGAGGCCAACAGCCATCCGCTGACGGAGCGAGAGGACCAGCACACGATCATCGACGGGCTGCGGCTGCTCGCCGACGACCCATATCGCAACTCTGTGCTGACCCGCCTGTCCGATCCATACATCCTCGAGTGGTGGGCGCGCGACTTCGGTGGCTGGCGCAAGGAGTATCGAGCTGAGGCGCTCGCGCCCGTGCAGACGCGACTCAACTACTACGCCTCGTCGAAGCGGGCCCGCGCGATCCTCGGCCAATCTCGCTCCACGATTGACTTACGACAGACCATCCTCGATGGCGGCATCCTGCTTGTTTCGACTGCTCAGGGGACAGTTGGACGCGATGTGGCTGCGCTGGTCGGAGCATCGCTGCTCAACCTCGTCGACGCAGTGATCCGTGAGCAGGAACAACTGCCGCAAGCCCAGCGCCGTGGCGCATTGGTCGTCGTTGACGAGATGCAGACGATCCCGGGCGTGCCGTTCGAGTCGATGCTGTCCGAGCTCGGCAAGTACGGCGCCCGCTTCGTGCTGGCGACTCAGAGCCTGCGCAAGCTCGATGACCTCTCGCCGACGATGCGCCACACACTACTTGCCAACACCGGCTGTCTCGCCGCGTTTCAAGTCTCCGGCATCGACGCGCGTGAGCTGGTCTGGGAGCTGGGCAAAGAGCGCCTCTCCGAAGAGGACCTGGTCGGACAGCCGGCGCATCACTGCTACGTCCGAGCGTCGGTCGCGACGAAGCGGTTGCCTGCGTTTTCGATGACTGTTCGCAAGCCAGAACTCGGTAATCCAGAGCGTGCCCATCGAATCCGCGAGGCCGCACACGAGTACACGACGTCTGCTGAGCAACTGAAGGTGCAGCAGATCGAGCGCCAGCGCCGGCTCAAAGAGCTCCAGCAGCAGTTTGCAGACCGCGATGAGTCAGAGCCTGCAACTGAGCCGGACCAATCAGAGGGGAAATCGCGCCGAGTCCGCAGCCGTCGGATGGAGTCGCCTCAATGAAACAATCCGAATGTCAAGTAGAACTCCTCAAGCAACTCTCACAGACTCCATTCACCGACCGCTTGGAGCTAGCGGCACTCACGGGCTGGTCGCCGTCGACTGTCTATCTCCAGATGGACCGCTTGGAACAGCACAACCTGGTCGAGAACCTGACACACACGCTGAGGCACATTCCCGCGACCAGCCGCTACTGCCTCACCGCTCGTGGAGTACAAGTGCTATCAGAGAACAGCGGAACGCCGCTCAGAAAACTGCTGCGTCGTTATCCGCTCTCAGATCAGTGGCGGCGTCTGATCCTCCAGCGCCTGGACACGGCGGCCATCCTCTATCGCCTCACCACCATGATCAGCAAGATTGAGTACCCAACCCAGATTCATTGGTTCCGAGCACAGCCGATGGACGCGATGATCGAGCTACCAGGCGAACGCAGCATTGCTCTGGTCAGAATCGGACGCACTGCCGACCGCACCGCAATCGCCAAGCGGTTGCGCCGGCTCGACGAGACGCTCGGTTTCGGTGCTGCGCTAGTCATCTTGCCTAATGAAGTGCGACTGCGGCATGCGCGGCGGATTCTCGACGGAGCCACCGTCATGTCGCTTGTCGCCGTGGAGTGGGACGTCCTCACTGCGATTGCCGATTCGCAAGTCTGGCGCGTCGCAGCCGGGAGTTCGCGGTTCAGCCTCCGCGAGTCGCTCGGCTACGCCCTCCCGCTTCGCGATCTCGTCATCGAGCAGCCCCTCACGCGGGTGACCCTGCCGAAACCTCTCGCAGACTTGGACGCCACGTCACTGAGCGCTGCTGAACAACGAGCGCTTGACCTGATCGGTGACTGGCCCTGGCTGCGGATTGATCATTTCGCCAACCTGCTCGACTGCGGTCAGCGTCGCTCACGACAGGTGTTGAACGCGTTGACGAGGCACGAGCTCGTCGTGAGTCACCGAGTCGACGGAAGGTCAAGATTGGCGCTCAGCGATGACGGAATCGTACACATCGCCCGGCGCGATCGTGCCGCGGTCGGCGCGGCCAAGCAGCGATGGAGCGTTGAACCGCAGGACTCCGACCGTCCGTTTGGTTGGCGAAACATCGTCGGCGCTCGCTCTCGTCAGCTGTTGCGGCACTTGAAACACACCGAGGCCGTACACCAGTTCGTCTCACAGGTCGCGAAGCAGGCCTCGGAGCGCGGCAACAAGTTCACCCAGCTCGATCCGCCCCAGCGAGCGTCGCGCTACTTCCGCTACGAGGGCGCTGTGCGTGCGATCCACCCGGATGCCTACTTCAGCCTGTTGACATCCGACGGCCGGCAGGCGTTCTTCCTTGAATACGAACGCCGCGCTGACCGTCCATCAATGATGCGCGACCGCCTCGCGCCGTATCTGCGCTACTACTCCACCCGACGCCCGCTCGAAGATCACGGCCTCATCCCCAGCGTCTTGGTCGTCTTCGAGGACGATCTGACGGCGAACCACTTCCTCACGTTTGCCCGGGCTGAGATGTCGCGACGCCGAGTTGATGTGCCTTTGTTCGTCTCCAGCCAGGCCGCGATTGACGGATCAGGCCCGCTTGCTCAGGTCTGGCGCACCATTCGCAGCCAAGAGTTGAGCCGGCCTCTATAATCGCTCAGGCGGTTGAGGCCGGCTCTGGACCACGACTCAGGATGCCATCTGTGAGGAATCGGTCGGCAGCGCGACGTGTGCTGGACGCCGATGTTCGACGTCCAGCGGCAACTGGGCGGGCTCGCTCAGCACGATGACGAACTCATCGCCGAACAGATCGACGATGCCGTCGGGAATCTGAGCGGCCAAGCGAATCAGGGCCAGCATCGCGCCTCCGTTAGGAGCCGCGCCCCTCCGCCAGCGCATCAGCTGACGGGTGTCCACGCCCAGCGCCCAAGCCATCTCGTCCCAGGTGAGCCCTGCCCGGCGCTTGAGGCAGAGCAATCGCTCTGGGAAGTCTGACGGTAAGCGGGCGCTCTGTGTGCGAACGACCTGGGCCTCAAAGAGCAGGTCGTTCATGGTTTCGCCGCTCCAGAGTGTTGGGGCGGTTGCGCCTGATCTGTCTGTTGCTCCCTCGCCGCGGCCGCGGCGAGATGATGCCGCGCGATCAGCCGCGCCAAGATGCGCAGGCCCTCGCGCAGCGCTCGCTGCTCTGCTTCGGTCATCTCCTGAGATTGCATGACCTTCATCCTTCAACTTCACGGACTGGGCAGAATGAGGCCGGTGAAAGGTCATGGCGCACGCTCCTATATCAATACATGTGTTCTGATATGGCACATCCTATCCGGCAGCGGTGGCGTTTGACAATGTCGGAGAGACAACATTCAACAAGATGTGGATACCTCATCTTGACAGGGATGAAGACGCGTTTAGCCAGTCGCACAACCGCGCGTCGAGCCGGGTTGATTGAGACGAGAGCGACCCGCTTCGGAGCTACTCGTCAATGGAGCCTGCAAGTAGAGGCTTGAGTTCGCGAGCGCGCACGTCCGCGAAGGCCTGGTCTTTGAGCGCGTCCACATCTGACACGAGCACTTCACCCTTGAATCGCGCGCCCGGACCATCGCCCCAGCAAATCGCGCCCGTCGTGGCCAACTCTGAGAGGCCGGCTGCCACCGCCGACCGAGACAGCGTTGTCAATCTCACCAGGTCCTTTTGGCGGATGCCGATAGTTCGGTCGGCGCCATAGTCGAGGTCGACCAATGCCAGTCGAGACACCAGCGCCGCCGCCACCCGCGATGCCGGCCCGCCACTCGTCGCCAGAGAGACCCAATAGAACCGCGCCAGCCGACGCATCACCAGTTCGTGCATCCGCTCACGCACCGATGGAAGTCTCTCCACCACGAGTTGCATCACTTCCTTCGGAATGCGCACGATCACTGCTTCGGTGATGGCGGAGTAGCTCGCCGACCAGCGCTCCGACCCCATCAGGAACTCGTGCACGCCAATCAGAAACGGAGCCGCCAACTCGGAGTGCGGAGACTGCCAAGGAGTCACCACGCCATGCTGCACAAACACCAGGTGCGTGAAATCGGAGCCCGAGCGAATCAAGGGCAGCTCAGCCGACGGCTCAGCAAACCGCATCTCCAGGGGCAAGGCGGCCTCCGCCAGCACGGCCTCGAGCTCATCCGGCGTGACGCCCTCAAAGTCGAGGCAGCGTGCAAGTGTCTCGGCAAAGCCCTCGATGTGAATCGGCATCGGAGGTGTCTTCGTTCTTCGTCGCGGCAAAATGGTTACCCAGTAGATGCAGCTGAAGATAGCGCTCACTGTCCCCCAATAGGACTATCGGCAACTCGGTGGTTACTCGCTCGTCAGCCACTGATGTCACGTCACTGCCTTTATCCCCTGGTCAGTCCCTGAGCCGTCGCGGAGGGTTCTGCATCTAGAATGCTCTCTGTCGCGCATCCAAAACGATCCCGATCGAGAACGACACTGTGCAGAACATCATTGCCAAGGCCCTCAAGATCGCTGAGGAGATGGCTCACCAGGAAACCGATGGCAAGTGGCTCGAAGGCGTCACTGCTCTTGTCGGCGAACACATCCGCGAGTGGGACCTGACCGATTGCGAACTCTGGGATGAGTGGGAAGATCGCGATGTGTTCTTCCCTGGACTTAGCAAACAAGACGTGGGCATTGACGCTGTAGGCCGCCGCCGCAGCGACGGACGCGCAGTCGCGATTCAGTGCAAGTCGCGCAAGCTGGACGAGCACGGGGTTGGTGGCGCGATTGGAAAATCCGAGATCGACAAGTTTGTCGGCCCCTCATCACACGCTCACTTTGCCGAACGATGGATCGTGACTAACGGCGCCAATCCCGCCACCGAGAACGCCATCGCCATCCACGAGCACGGCGACAAACCAATCAAGCTCGTCAACATCGTCAGCGATATGCGCAACCAGCAGGCTGGTGTGGGGCAGGAAGACTGTCCCCACTGCGACGACCCAAGCGCCAAGCAAACCAAGTCCTGCATGCAGGACGATGCAATAGACACATCCGTCCGCATCCTGCAAGAACACGTCGATTCAGACTCCGGCGGCCTTCCCAGGGGCCAGGCGCGTGGACGCATTGTGCTCCCCTGTGGCACTGGCAAGACTCGCATCTCCCTGCGCATCGTCGAACGGCTCACCGATCAAGGCGAAATCTCAATCGTCCTCTGCCCCTCAATCGCTCTCGTCGCCCAGATCCGACGCGAATATCTGAATCACGCCGAACTGCCGCTTCGCGTGCTCGCCGTCTGCTCCGACCAGACCGCCGGTTACAGCGCCAAGCAGGAAGACAGGAACGTCGGCTCAGACGACCCCACCGTCGATAAGGGCAACCTCCGCGCCTCAGCCGTCAAGGGCCTCGTCACGACTGATACGGACACAATCGCTGAATGGATTCAGTCGGAACATGGCGACGATCAACTCAACGTGATCTTCGGCACCTACCAAAGCGGCAGCCGAATCGCCGAGGCACTCCGACTCACCGGCGTGACTGCCAAAGTGATGATCGCCGACGAAGCCCATCGCACCGCCGGCTTACGGCGAAGGTCCCGGCCCAAGACCGACGAAGAACAACGCCTGCGCGACTTTACCCTCTGTCACGACAACGACCAGTTCCCCGCCGTCTACCGCGTGTACCAGACCGCGACGCCACATATCTACGACGTCAAACCGCAGCCCAAATCCGACAGCCTGTCCGACTGGGTGGTGCGAACCATGGACGACGAACAGATTTTCGGCGTCGAGCTCTACCGCAAGAGTTACATCGAAGCGGTTAACAATGATTGGCTCTCCGACTACAGGATCATCGCACTTGGCATCAACGATCCCGACTCGTACGCCCTTGTCAATCAGCTCGCCCAGAACACACAGAGCAAGGGCCGGCGCAAACTCACCGCATCCGACTACTTGCGCGGCCTTGCGTTCACCCTCGCTATGGGTGGGGCAACGTACACCAAAGGCAGCGACGGCAGGGAGACTGTGGTCCCAATCCAGTCCTGCATCGCCTTCATGAACACCGTCGACAAGTCGAAGAACATGGCGCGAGACTTGCAACTCCCGGCGGTCAAGAACTGGCTACGGGATTGGATGCTTGAGAACCGTTCAGAACATCCCGTTGCCGACTACCGCCTTCAGCACCTCGACGCCAGCAGCGACGTCGCCTCGCGCGACAACGCCAAGGACAACCTCGCTAGGGGCACTGCCTCAGAGCCGCACGGCATATTCAACGTCGGCATTTTCGGAGAAGGTACCGACTCGCCCTCGCTCAGCGCCGTCGCCTTCCTCGAGGCGCGAAAGAGCCCAATCGACGTCATCCAGGCCGTTGGCCGCGCTATGCGTACCTCGCCCGGCAAACAGCTCGGTTACATCATTTGCCCGATCCTCATCCCGCCTCATGTCGACCCTGAAACCTGGCTCTCGACCAGCGGACCCGAAGAAGGCTGGCAGGAACTCGGCCAGATCCTTCGCGCACTCCGTGCCCATGACAGTCGCATCGAGGACGAACTCAGCGATCTCATGGAGCTCCACATTCCGCCCACCCCCGAAGAAGTCTGCACGGTAGTCGCCATCGCGGACTACGACAAGAAGCGCGTTGAGTACAGAGAGCACATCGGACCCGTCGGCGAAGCCGAGTTCGCCCTGCAGCAAGTGATCGAGGGCAAATCGACACTTAGCCAGGAGTTCAAGTCCATTCCCGATCCGCCCGATCCGAGCGTCGCCGAACCAACGACCAACACGTACGAAAACGACGCGCCGCGCGAACCGACCCAAGTGATCGCCGCCAAGCGACACGAAGACGGCAGCATCGAAATGCGCCGCGACACGCCCGAACGGGCCAAAGCCAAGGTAGGCGAACCACGCGGCAAGGTCGACTACGAAAAGACCAAGACCAAAGCGAAGAAGATGATCAACAACGGCGCCGGTGTGCGCGTGAAGACGCCCGTTCAGAACCCCAAGGAGAAGCGCAAGCGCCAAACGTCAGACGAAATCGCCGAGCAGTCCGTGATGCACATGCTCGACCAGACTGGACTCGGCGAGCACGGCAACGCTATCCGCATGAACTTGCTCTCCAAGTCCGGTCTGACCGACAACCGTGTCGTCCGTGACCTCAACCTCCTCGAATCCAGCGTCAAAGAGGCGGCCTTCCATCTGCGCCAGGACGAACTCGGCCCCACGCTCGACCGCCACTTCGGTCTGGACAACCTCAAGCAGGACGATGTCAAGAAGCAGGCCGACGGCTGTACCATCGCCGCCCTACTGATGATGAACGCCGCCATGCTGCACCAGCGCATCGCGCATGGACGCTGGCTGTCCGGCGTCAGCGACCTCGAGGCGGTCAAGAACGACGTCAACGTGGTCCGACGTCTCGAGCGTGAGTGGAACCTAATCATGCGGCACGACTTCCGTCCCGTGCTGGAGCCGGCCGTTGCCGTGATTGAGGCAGTCGAGGACCAGGGCAAGTTGTCTGGGTTGGAGCGCGCCCTGCGACACATCGCCGCCGAGGCTGAGCGCATCGCCGAGACCTACGCCGACATGGGCGCCGACCACGCCGGGCCGCTGTTCAACAAGGTGATGGGCAACCAGGCCTCCGACGGCGCATACTTCACCCGTCCGACCGCGGCCTCGCTCGCGGCCAGACTGACCCTCGACGCGGTCGACCCGGCGGGCGACGTCGACTGGCGCGATCCAGCGGTCTGGCGCGAGCACAAGACGGTTGACCTCGCCTGTGGCTCGGGCACGCTGCTCGCAGCGATGCTGACCGAGCTCAAGCGTCGCGCCCGCGAGCAGGGCGCGTCCGACGACGAGCTGGCGGAGCTGCAGAAGATCGCCGTCGAGGAAACAATCGTCGGGCTGGACATCAATCCGGTCTCGCTGCAGCTCGCGGCGTCGCAGCTCACCGCGGGCAACCACGACATCCGTTACCGACAGATGGGACTGCACCTGATGCCCTACGGGCCTTCGCGAGATAATCCGTCGCTGGTGCAGGCGTGCACGCTGGAGCTCCTAGGTCAGAAGGCGATCGTGGAGCGCAAGGGCGAACTTGACCTCGCAGACGATGCGGTTGGCTCCCAAGAAATCTGGGATCGTGCCGAGGACGCCGAGCTCGAGGACGCAGTCGAAGCGGTCAAAGATGCACGCATCGTAATCATGAATCCACCGTTTTCACGCAGGGCGAAGATGGGCGAAAAGTTTCCTCCTGAGATCAAACAGGGCCTTCATAGGCGCATTGACAAGATGGAGGAACACCTTCGACGGAACGATGAACAGATGCAGGGCTTCCTGGAGAAAAACGCTGTACGCCCCCTCTTCGCCGCACTTGCTGACAAAGTGACTCGGAAAGGAGTCGTTGCAACGATCGCGCCGCTCGCAGCCCTTACAGGCACATCCGGCCTTACGGAGAGACAAGTCCTCTCTAGAAGGTTTCACGTTGACACAATCGTCACGTGTCATGAACCGTCTAATCCCAATATGAGCATTGACACAGACATCAACGAAGCGATTGTGATCTTGGGACGCAACATCGCGAGAGATACATCGACAAGGCTTGTAGTCCTAGACCGATACCCAAAGGATGACTCGGAAGTAGCTGACCTCCATCACAATCTGAGAAGAGCAGAGGGTGGAGAGATCCTAAATGGCTGGGGCACTGTGTCCGAATGGCCGTTGGAACGCATCCGGAACGGGGATTGGACAGGCGCAATCTGGCGATCATCGATAGTTGCCGACGCAGCTTCAGAGTTTTCCACGTCTCCTCAGCTTAGGCGATTGGATCAGACGGAGATTCGATTTCGGCGAACCAGCGACGCGATTCTGAAGAGCTGTGAGGCCTTTGAGGATAACACTATTGGTGGTCTTCAAGTGTTGGAGTCTGCTGGCATGGATGGTCAGTATCGAATCGAAGCCAAGGCGAACAGGAGCTGGCAGAGCAAGCCGAGTTCGCCACGAAATGAATTGGATGGTATCAAGAAGAAGGCTGGATACCTATTGGTCCCCTTTCGACAGGACAATACTTCAGCTCGGTTAACAGCTGTCGCAGGAAACGAACGGTTGGTAGGGACTGGATGGATGCCTGCTGCAGAAGTGACACCAGATTTTGCCAAAGCCATCGCAGTGTTTATGAATTCAACAGCCGGGCGCGTGCAACTAATGCGTAACACAGGTATGAAACTCACCTATCCCACTTATCCACCTGCAGCATATGCAGGGATCCGCATCCCCGATGTACGGGATGACCGCGTCCGACGCCTCCTTGCTGACTGCTGGGAGCTGACGAAGGACGAGGTCGTGCCGCAGTTCCGCGACGGCGAGTGCGAAGTGCGCCAGCTCTGGGACGACGCCGTCGCCGAGGCGATGGGCTGGGACCCCGACGAGCTCACCCACCTGCGCCACTTCCTCCACCGAGAACCACACGTCCGAGGCCTCGGCTACCACCAATACGCCGACTCCGAGTCCGCCGAACCGGAGTGATCCGGCTAAGTTAATGGAGAAGAACGGGCGATGAAGCAAGCCAAGCTCGACCGGATTACCCACAATCCCGAAGTGATGGGCGGCAAGGCCTGCATCCGCGGCATGCGCGTTACCGTCGGGACAATCGTCGGCCTGCTCGCGTCCGGTGAGTCGCCAGATGACATCCTGCGTTCTTATCCCTACCTCGAGCCTGACGGCAGGAGCTTTAGTAGTCGTCGACGAGCACCTCAGTCGAGTACGCGTGCTGCCCATTTGAGCAATAGGCCTGCGAGTTGGTCGCTATAGATTCGACTCATGAGCGACAACGGCGCAGATCACTGAGGCGATGTAGATTGCTGACGGTGTTATGCCTCTCCTACGTGAGGTGAAGGAGTAGCTGAGGAGTCGAACGAACCAATGGAGAGCGGCTTTTTCGTCTCGACAAAGGACCTGATTTTCATCCTCATTGCGGGATATGCCGCCGTCGTCTCCACAGTCTCGCTGCTGCGAGGCATATGGCACGACCGACGTCGTGTCCGAGTGACCCGCAATACTAGTTTTGCCGTTGGTGACCACGGCTCAGTACGTTACCTAGTGGTTGAAGCAGTCAACGTCGGCTATCGAGAGGTCAAGATTACGCAGGTGAGCTGGGGACTGCCGAACGGCGAGACACTGATTCCCGGTCCAGACCCTGACTTTGTCCAAGGTCAGTTGACTACCAAGCTCCCAATCACTCTTCGCGATGGAGGGAGTGCCCAGATGTTGCTGACCATTGACGCGGTACGCCAATCTCTTCTCGAACGAGGGGATCGCGGCAGGATTTCAATCGTCCCGCATGCCAAGGACTCCCTTGGTACCGTTCATCGGGGAAGGGCGTTACCCCTCAAGCTCTAGTGCATACCCCGCTTCAAGCGACACACCGAGAGCATGGCTAACCGGGTTGGAGACCAAACGTTGCAAAAGCACGAGCGATGTCGGGATTGTTGGATTGGAGTCTTGAGGCTGTGCCCGGAAGGAGAGCTGCTGCCGCATCACGCGCCGGCTCGAACACGGCCCAGTTGATAGTGTTGTCGTCGTAGCGCGATCGGTAGCGGAGGCCGCTCGGTCGCCCTCCGTCAGGCAGCGGATACTCGTAGATGAGCCGGGAGATCGCTTGGGTGAATGTGCGTGGAGCGCCCAGCCGAATGGTTGCGGCATCAACGTCCTCGATCCCCAACTCTGTGGCACGGCTGGCCAATCGAGGTCGCAACCAGGCGAGCGTGTCGGCCGTCCCGACATCCACATAAGAACCAGTCAGTTCTGCCTCTCCGATCCATCGCTGTTCTAACCAAGAGGATGGAACAGTGCCGGCCTCGACATGGAGATGGTCGTCGTCAATCTCCTCTAGCGTCGCAAGCTGTTCGAGGTCCGGTCGGAACGGGGCCAGAGTCTCAAGCAGCGCACCAAATGCAGTGCTGCTGGCATAGAGCACGCGAAACTCACCGTTCGGGTCATCCCAGCGATTGCCGAAGGTGCCATCTGCGGTGGCGTAGTGCCAATCGGGCCAAGCCCAAATGTCGGAACCACGCGCAACGCGATGCACGGGGCCATCAGGCCGTACCAGTGCCGGTTTGGGAGTCATCCCTAGGCAACGAACGCCTTGGCCGCGTAGAGCACTAAGGGGCCTGCCACGTCTAGATCATCTTCACGAAGGACACGGAGCGGTGAGCGGTCGTCCAATAGTGGATTCAGCCCCTGGAACCAGACCTGCGTTACCTCCGTGGTCTCGGAGCTTGCTAGGGTCGCTGCGACCTGCAAGGTGATTCGAAAGCGTCGTTGTACCTGGTCGCTCGGCGTGCGCAATCCATCGGCCCATTGGTTGACGGCGCGCGTCTCCTTGACTGAGCCTAAGTAGGCACAGAGCTTCGCGCCTAATGACTCCCGCAACTCTCCCACAACAAGGGGGAATGGTGTCTTGACCGCCTGGAGGTGGGCGTCCTTCGCCGTCGAGCCGAAAGCGGTGCTTGGCATATCAGGCCTCCTGCGTCTTCCTATTCGACACCGATTCTATCACAGTGAATATCACAGCATGAATCACATGAGCAGCACGAAACACGCAAGGACAACGGGAATCGCACTGCTACTCATATTGCCTCTCCAACAGGCGAGGATCGAACTCAGCGGCGATAGCCACTTCATTCCGATCGTCATGCGCCGTAAACTGTTTCGAACAAGGAACCCTGCACGCCGATGCACGGAGCCCGATTGGAGTACCTCATGCAACACCAACCTGACCTCATCCCGGCTGCGCTCTATGCCCGGGTATCCTCCGACCGGCAAGATGTCGACCTCTCGGTCGCAGCCCAGCTCCGTGCGTTGCGCGACTTCGCCGAGCGCAACGGCTATGTCGTCGCCCGCGAGTACATCGACGAAGCCGAATCCGGGCGCACCTCGGACCGACCGCAGTTCCGCGAGATGCTTGATGAGGCGAGTGGGGCCAACGCACCCTTCCAGGAGATTCTCGTTTGGAAGTTCTCGCGGTTCACGCGCAAGCGTGAGCACGCCGTGGCGTTCAAGTCGATGCTGAGGCGTCGAGGCATTCGCGTCACGTCCATCACCGAGCATGCCGATGACACTCCGACCGGCAAGCTGATGGAAGCGATTATCGAGAGCGTCGATGAGTTCTACTCGGAGAATCTCGCGCAAGAGGTGCGGAGAGGAATGCGAGAGGCAGCGTCTCGCGGCTTCTGGGTCACTCCCCATGTTCCGTATGGGTACAAACGAGTGTATGTACAGGACGGGCCGAAGAAGCGTCCGCGTCTTGATCTGAACCCGCCGGCGGACGCCGTGGCTCGTCGGATGTTCCTGCTAGCACTTGCCGGAAACAGTGTCCTCGACATCGCGAAAGCGCTGAACGAAGACGGCATCCCAAGTCCCCGTGGCAAGAAGTGGCTGAAGACCACAGTCCACAAGTTACTCGTCAACGAGATCTACACCGGGACGTTGGTCTGGGGTGTGAACGACAAGAGCGGGGCACCACCAGTGAGGGTTGAAGATGCGTATCCGGCCATCGTGTCTCGCGAAGAGTTCGAACGAGTTGGTCAAGCACTGCAAGATCGGGCCCCAGAGCGGGCGCACCCGCGTCGAGTGGCCAGCCGATATCTGCTGAGTGGTTTGGTTCGCTGCGAGCGGTGCAACAAGGCTCTGACAGGAGCCGATGCGAAGGGCGGGAGGTACAGCTACTACGTCTGTCAGACGATACTCAACGGCGGTCGCAAGGTTTGCGACACACCACGACTCAATGCGGACCGATTCGAACGGGTAATCATCGGCCAGATTCGTGACCACATCCTCACTGGAAGCAACATTCAAGAGTTGGTGAAGCTGCTGGACGAAGAGATGGATGGCGTGGCCCATGAGGAGCGCGAGCGGTTGGTCGCGATCGAGACGGAGCAGGAGGATGTTCGGCTGAAGATGGATCGACTGTGGCACGTGGTTGAGACGGCGGGTATGGAGGTGAACGACATCCTGCCTCGGCTACGAGTCCACCAGGAACGCCAGGCGCAACTTGAACGGGCTGCAGAGGAAGCGCGCTCCGCGTTGACTGAGCGGCGGGACTTCTTGGACAGAACTGAGGTCATCGCCCGATTCGTTGAGGAGATGAGTGAATTCCTGCAGGCCAGTGAACTGACGGAGACGAAGGCGTTCATCCGCTCGTTTGTGAAGCGGATTGTCGTGCGTAAGGGAACCGCGGTGATCCACTACACGATTCCGACGCCGGATGACGGCCCGCTCAGAGGCGCGGACGTGGCAGAATTCGGGCTCCGGGATGGAGTTCGCTCTATGGTGCCGTTTGGTAGGGCATAGGGGATTCGAACCCCTGATCTCCGCCTTGAGAGGGCGGTGTCCTTGGCCGCTAGACGAATGCCCCACGCGTTGATTGGACGACGGTGGTTGGCTGGGGATGGAGGATTCGAACCCCCGCTAACTGATCCAGAGTCAGCCGTCCTACCACTAGACCAATCCCCAACGAAGAGTCAGTTTATCACCGATTTCTGGGTTAGTCGTCGGGACGGGCGAGCCGTTCGGCGGCAGCGTTGAGCCGTTCGACGGTCAAATCCTGCCCGAGTGTTTCCAGGGTTTCAAAGAGGGGCGGCGCGATGCGCTTGCCGGTGGTGGCGACGCGGATGGGCGTGAAGAGCGCGCCGGGCTTTTCTCCGCGCTCTGTGGCCAGATCTCGGAGGATCGACTCGAGGCCCGGGGTCGTCCACTCGGACTCGTCGACGGAGCGCAGCGTCTTGAGCGAGGCCTCGACCGATTCGAGGGCTGCCCAGGGCTTGTTCTTGTAGGCCCGACCCATGAGTTCGGCGTTGTCGTAGTCGAGCGCGCCGGTGGTGAAGAAGAAGTCGGTGTAGTCGGCGAATTCGGGCATCAGCTTGACGCGTTCCTGGATCGCCGTTGCGATCGGCAGCAGGCGATCGAGGGCATCGTCGCTGATCGATTGCTGGACGCGGGCTTCGAGATGCGGGCGACCGCGACGGAGGAAGTCGGACGGATCAAGGTCGCGAATGTAGCGGGCGTTCATCTCTTGCAGGCGCTCGATGTCGAACATGGCTGATGAGAGTCCGAGACCGTCGAGGTCGAAGGACTCGGTGATTTCGTCGCGCGACATGATTGTGGTGGTCTCGTCCTTGGACCAGCCAAGCAGGGCGAGGAAGTTGAGCAGCGCCTCGGGCAGGAATCCTTGCTCCGCGTACTCGCGAATCGACGTTGCGCCGTGGCGCTTGGAGAGTTTGCCCTTGTCGGGACCTCGGATGATGGGAATGTGGACCCAGGCGGGTTCATCCCAACCCAGCGCGGCGTAGGTTTGGACGTGTCGGGGCGCGGAGGAGAGCCATTCTTCGCCTCGGATCACGTGCGTGATTTGCATATGGTGGTCGTCGACGACGGAGGCGAGGTGATAGGTCGGAAAGCCGTCGCGTTTGAGCAGGACGTGGTCGTCGAGCAGCGCGTTCTGGAATGAGACATCGCCTCGGAGGTGGTCGTTGACGATGGTGTCGCCATCGCCGGGCATGGCGAGTCGGACGACGTGTGGCTGGTCGGCGGAGATTTCCAGGCCGCGGCAATGACGGTCGTAACCGGGCGGTTGCTTGGCCTTCTGTTGTGACTTGCGCAGCGCGTCGAGACGCTCGGACGTGCAACTGCAGCGGTAGGCCTTGTCGTCGTCGATCAGTCGTTGGGCGGCGTCCACGTACATCGGCAGTCGCTCGGATTGTCGGTAGGGAGCGAAGGGACCGCTTTTGTCGGGGCCTTCGTCCCAGTCGAGTCCCAGCCAGGTGAGCGCATCGAGGATAAGTTGCTCGGTGCCTTCGACCGCGCGGGACTGGTCGGTGTCCTCGATCCGGACGATGAACTGCCCGCCGAAACGTCGGACGAGCAGCCAGTCGAAGAGGGCGGTGCGGATGTTGCCGACGTGTGGCTCGCCGGTTGGGGAGGGTCCGTAGCGAACGCGGACGCTCATGGGTTGGTCTCCGATATTGAATGGTTAGCGGATGCGCTGGGTGCGTCGGCGGCGGTTGCGTCGCGTCGACCGATGCTGTCGTTTCACGGTATCAGGGGGCTCGGTTCGCCCCGGTTGGACTGGTTGATCACCGAGCAACAGTTCGCCCTCGCGCAGGTGACCAAGCAGGCTGCGGAAGTCGGCCGGTGGTTCAGCGCTGATCGTGAGCGGTTCATTGCTGGCGGGATGCTGAATGGTCAGCGTGCGAGCATGCAGCGCCTGGCGATCGATCAAGGGTGTGGGGAGGCCGTACATGGTGTCGCCGGCGATGGGATGTCCGATGGCCGAGAGGTGCACGCGAATCTGGTGGGTGCGGCCGGTGATCAGCTGACATTCCAGCAATGCTGCGTCGGAGAATCGTTCAACGGTTTCGTAACCGGTCTGGGAGGAGCGCGCACGGTCGAGGATTGCCATGCGGCGCGGGTCGGACGGATCCCGACCGATGGGCGCGTCGATCAGGCCAGCGGGTGGGTCCGGAGCGCCGACGACGACTGCGAGATATCGCTTGTCCATGGTTCGTTGACGTAGCTGTTCACGGAGGGAGCGCAGGGCATCGGCGTGTTTGGCGATCATCAACAGGCCGGTCGTGTCGCGGTCGAGGCGGTGGACGAGCCCCGGTCGCTGCGGGTCGGCATCGGGATCTTCTTCGGCAATGCTCGCAAGTTCCGGCCACTGGTTGAGCACGGCCGCTATCAGGGTTGGCTGCGTCTCTCCGGGCGCGGGATGGACGGTGAGGCTGGCCTGTTTGTCGATGACGGCGAGATGTTCGTCCTCGTAGACGATCTGCAGTTCGATGTCGGCCGGCGCTTCGACGGGACTCGACTGTCTGGGGAAGATGGTCACGAGTTCGCCGAAGCGGAGCTTGTGCGCGGGTCGCTCGATGGCGCCATCGACGCGGACGAGTCCGTCGTCGATCAGATGTCGAGCCTGACTGCGTGATGCGCCGTCGAGGCGGCGGGCGAGGAACTGGTCAAGGCGCTCGCTGTCCTGGTCGGCCATCAGTTCAAGAGCTGGGGTGTTTGTGTCGTTCATGGCGATCTTGGATTGCGTTTCAACAGATCGCTGAAGATGATCGCAATCACGATGGCGGCGACGCCAACGTTGATCGCGGCATCGGCGACATTAAATGCGGGGAAGTGGATGAAATCGATGAAGTCGGTCACGTGTCCCTGGTAGATGCGGTCGAGCAAGTTACCGATTGCACCGCCGAGAATCAGGGCCAGTCCGCTGCGGATCAGCCAATGATCGAGTGGCGGGAAGAAGTAGTAGATCGCGACGACGCCGATCGCGACGACGGCAGAGACCGCGAGGATGGTGTTCTGTCCACTAAAGAAGCCGAATGCGCCTCCGTCGTTGGCGATGTGTGAGAAGGCGAAGAACTCGGCGAGCCACTCGCGGTCGCCAAGTTCGAGGGTTTCTCGGAGGATGACCTTGGTGATCTGGTCGAAGATGATGACGAGCGATGCTAGGGCGATGAAGCGTGTATGGGGGCGGCGACGGGCGGTGGTCGGTGTGGGAGGGGACGCCCCCTCAGCCTTCGGCAGCTCCCCCGCGGAGGGGGGGAGCGGAGAGTGTTGGGGTGCAGGGATCGGATCCGCCATATGTCGAGATTACACGTGGCGGCGGTGGATTCGGATAATCTGAAGGGGTTGCGCGTTTGACGTTGGCGTATTGGGGAGCAGGCCTGTGAGTGACGTTCTGGCCGGAGTGCCATTTTCTGAGTTGCAGCGATTGAGGAAAGAGACTGGGCATGATCGATTGCCGCCCGGCCAGCGCCTGGTGCGTGAATGGCCGGTGCTGACCTATGGCGGCACGCCGGTGATCGAAACGAAGGACTGGAATCTGCAAGTCTGGGGCGAGGTGGAGCGCGAGCGGATTCTGTCTTACGAGCAGTTCGAGGCGATCGGGGTGTCGGAGAAGAAGAATGACATCCACTGCGTCACGCACTGGTCGCGGTATGACAACACGTGGGACGGCGTGCTGCTGTCGGACTTGATCGAGGCGTTCGGGGTTAAGCCGTCGGCGACGCATGTGATGTTCCATTGCTACGGCGGCTACACGGCAAATGTGCCGCTGGCGGACATCCGCGCCGACGACCACGCGATGTTGGCAGTGGCGCACGATGGTCGTCCGTTGGATCCGATGCACGGCGGTCCGGTGCGGGCAGTGATTCCCTCGCTGTACTTCTGGAAGTCGGCGAAATGGGTCGGTGGGATCGAGTTCCTGTCCAAGGATGCTCCCGGATTCTGGGAGATGTACGGCTACCACATGCACGGTGATCCGTGGCGCGAGGAGCGCTACGGCTGAATCAATCTGGCGAGTGTAGTTGCAGCACGCGACCGCCTGAGGTGAACTGGCAATGAGCCGCGTCGAAGAAGCTGCCGCTGTCTATCAGTGGAATCCGACGATCCCTGACGAGATCGAGGGCCAATTGTTGATCCCGTTGCCGGCCGGGTTTGCAGTCACGGACGAGTGGTGGGCGGAGCTCATCGAGCGACATGACCTCATACGCATTGAGCTAACTCGCGACAGAAAGCTGCGTTGCTACATGGGAACCTCGGAGGGAAGCCGCATCAGCTTCTGGGTAAGCCACCAATTGGGGACATGGATTCTGGCGGGCGGTGGTGGCGATGGCGTTGAGAGCGCCTCGGAGTTCATTTCGACCCTAGCCGAGCGCAAGCGACCTGACGGCGCTTGGATCTCGCCTACGCGTCTGCCCGATCACTCACAGCCATGGCGGCAATCGTTCCGCTTCGTCCCAGATTTCATCTATGAGGTCCGCTCGCCCAGCCAGACTGTCGAACAACAGCAGGAAAAAATGGCCGAATGGATTCAAGCTGGCGTTCGACTCGGTTGGCTGATCGATCCCTACGATCGAAGCGTCTGGATTTATCGAGCCAATGGCGACGTCGTCCAGTTGGATGATCCCGCCGAACTCTCCGGTGAAGAAGTCTGCGAGGGTCTGGTTGTTGATATGTCCCTGGTGTGGGGAAGGGCCTCCTTGCCGTGATACGCTCGAATGCAATGAAGATGCGAACTTCCGTTGATGTGATGATGCTGGGCCGCATGGTGATGCCCGGGGTCCTGCCTCGCTAGCACCTCGTCATGGGGGCGCGGCGAGGGAGGGCCGAGACGCTCACGCTTCGCCGCCGTTCTGATCTAGCGAAAGACCCATTCCGATATGACCTACGCCACTTCCCTCGCCTGTCGAGAGTGTGGACGCGAGTTTCCGCTCGACCCGCTGCATGTTTGCGATTTCTGTTTCGGCCCGTTGGAGGTCGCCTATGACCATGACGGGATCCAGTCCAAGATTTCTCGGGAACGGATCGAATCCGGTCCGCGCTCGATCTGGCGCTACAAGGACCTGCTGCCCGTCGACGACGACTTCATCGTCGATCTGAACGTCGGCATGACGCCGTTGCTGCGCGCCGACCGTTTGGCCGAGCGGTTGGGCATGCGGGAGCTGTGGATCAAGAACGACACGTGTAATCCGTCCTGGTCGTTCAAGGATCGTGTGGTGGCAGTGGCGTCGTCGCGGGCCCGTCAGTTGGGCTTCAAGACACTGGCCTGTGCCTCGACCGGCAATCTGGCCAACTCGGTGTCGGCACACGCGGCGCGCGCCGGCATGGACGCGATCGTCTTCATTCCCCACGACCTCGAAGCTGGCAAAGTGCTGGGATCGGCTGTCTACAATCCGACGATTGTGGCGGTCAATGGGTCGTATGACGATGTGAACCGGCTCTGCTCGGAGCTGGCCGACAACCGACATTGGGCGTTCGTCAACATCAATGTGCGGCCGTATTACGCCGAGGGGTCGCGCACGCTGGCGTACGAAGTGGCCGAGCAACTCGGCTGGCGGGCGCCTCGTCAGGTGGTCGCACCGATGGCTTCTGGATCGCTGTTCACCAAGATCCACAAGGGGTTCCAGGAGTTCCAGCGCTATGGACTGATTGAAGAAACGCCGGTGCGGATGATTGGCGCCCAGGCCGAGGGCTGCTCGCCGATTACGAGTGCGTGGCGCAATGAGACGACCAACATTCGGCCCGTCAAGCCGAACACGATCGCCAAGTCGCTGGCGATTGGCAATCCGGCCGATGGCTACTACGCGCTGAAGACGATGAAGCGCACCGATGGCGGCGCGACGGCGGTCACCGACCCTGAGGTCGTTGAGGGCATCCAGATGCTTGCCGAGTGCGAGGGCGTCTTTGCCGAGACGGCTGGCGGCGTGACGATCGCCGGGCTGAGACAGGCGATCGCCAATGAGCAGATTGATCCTGACGAATCGACAGTTGCATTCATCACAGGTGGCGGGTTAAAGACGTCCGATGCCGTCGTTGACCATGTCACGCAGGCGATTCCCATTGAAGGCACGCTGCAGTCGTTCGAGGCTGCGTTTGCCGAGGCGCCAGAAGCTGTCGGAGTGGGAGGCTAGTCATGGCTAGACGACGAGTCCGTTTCACGTTCGAGGGCGACTCGGTGACGGAGCCGGTGATTTACCTGGTCGGTCACGAGTTCGACGTGGTGACCAATATCCGGATGGCGGATGTTGAGCACGATTTCGGCTGGGTGGTGCTTGAGGTCGATGGAGATCACGACGAGATCGACCGAGCGCTGGCGTGGGTGGCATCGAAGGGAGTCCGCGTCGACCCGGTAGCAGGGGATGTTGTCGAGAGTTAGTCTGAGGCCAAACTCTCCCCTTCTGGTCCCCTCTCCCTCAGGGAGAGGGTTAGGGCGAGGGCCAGAGAGTGAGGGTTGCCCTTTCGCACCCGAGGAGCAAGCGGCGATGGCGACTGAGACGATTCCTCACCTGGTCACAGCCGACGAGCTGTTGGAACTCTCGAGCAATGGCTTCTATGGGGAACTGATCCGAGGGATACTCTGCGAATCTATGCCACCCGGGGTTGACCACGCACAGATTGCCGCGAAGTTCGTGACCCGACTTGGTCCTTTCGTTGAGCAGAGACGACTGGGCCGAGTCGCCGTCGGCGACCCGGGGATCAAGATCGAGCGTGATCCAGATACCGTCAGGGCTCCTGATGTCGCGTATCTCTCAGCGCAGCGACTCCCGTTGAACCAGCGCATTCTCGGCTACGCGGAGGTCCTCCCCGAACTGGTCGTTGAGGTCAAATCTCCGCGCGACAGCCGTGATCAGGCCAACGACAAGGCCGAGATGTGGCTGCGCCACGGCGTCCGACTCGTCTGGGCGGTCTATCCCGACGAACGAACCGTCGAAGCGCATCACGCCGACGAGGGCGTTGTCCTCTACCGCGAGGATGACGAAATCGACGGGATGGATGTCCTGCCCGGCTTTACCTGCGCAGTGGCTCCCCTGTTTGAGGCCTGAGCCCTGCCGCCGCCAGTGTCAAGCCCGGGCCTAGCCTGATCAGGGGAGTACGCCATGCCGGAGCCATTTGAGATCGCGATCCCCGATTCCGAGATTGAGTACCTCAACCGGCGGCTCGCCGAGACACGCTGGCCTTCGGAGGTCACCGACTCCGGCTGGCAATACGGATCGAACCTGGCCTACATGCAGGAGCTCTGCGAGTACTGGCGCACTGACTTCGACTGGCGTGCGCAGGAGGCCAAACTGAATGCGATGCCGCAGTTCACGACGACGGTCTCGGCCGATGGGGTCGAGGACTATACGGTTCACTTTGTGCTTCAGGAGGGGGTTGGCCCCAATCCGTTCCCAATCATCTTCACGCACGGTTGGCCGGGATCGTTCTATGAGGTAAGCAAAGTGCTTGGACCGCTGACCGATCCCGCTGCGTTCGGCGGCGATCCGGCGGATGCGTTCACGGTCGTCGCTCCGTCTCTTCCTGGATTTGGATTCTCGGAGATTCCTTCGGTTGGTGGTTTCGGACACATGCGGGCGGCTCGGATGTGGGTGGAGTTGATGTCGGAGCTTGGCTTCGAGCGATACGGTGCGCAGGGTGGCGACGTGGGTGCACGGGTTTCGGCACTGACCGCCTACGAAGACCCTGAGCACTGCATTGGCGCGCAGATCAACATGCCGAACAGTCAGCCGCCGGTGGACCATCCCGAGGAAGACTGGAACGACGAGGAGAGAGCGGTCATCACCCGAATGCGGGAATGGCAATCTCAGGAAGCGGCGTATCAGTGGATTCAAGGCACCCGACCGCAGACGTTGTCGTATGGATTGACCGACTCACCGGCAGGTCTGGCTGCCTGGATTGCTGAGAAGTGGCGCACCTGGTCGGACTGCGACGGGGAGATCGAGAAGCGGTTTAGCAAAGACGAGTTGCTGACCAACATCTCGATTTACTGGTTCACGCGAACGATGAACTCAGCCACCCGCTACTACTACGAGCGCCGACAACACGATCGGGCCAACGCACTGCCCGGTCCGTTGCAGACGCCGGCTGGATTCTCGGTGTTTCCCAAGGAGATCTTTGGTCCGCCGCGGAGCTGGGTCGAGGCGGAGTACCACGTGACGCAGTGGTCGGTGCATGATCGCGGCGGGCACTTTGCCGCGATGGAGGAGCCGGAGCTGCTGGTTGGGGATGTTCGGGAGTTCTTCCGTCCGTTGCGCTAGAGGGGTTCCTCCGTGCGCGTCACCCGGACCGAGAGAAGCTGAGGTGCTGGGTCGTGCGAGAGTATGGCGTCAAACAAGGTGGCGATCACCCAGCCGACTGCGGCCGGCGACCACTCAGGCAATGACACCACTACGCCGGTATCGACGGTTGGCCACTCGATCTGCTGCCAATCAGGTTGAGCGGCGTAATCATCGGGCGCCGTGATTGGCGGTCCGATCTCGAATGACCCGGACTTCGTTCGCTGGATGAACGCGAAGACTTGCGCCGCCGCGCGTTCGTCCCATTGGTCCGCCGCCACCGTCACGACAGCGCGTGCTTTCGGCTTCACGCTGATGATGTTGAATCAGTTGAGCACGGCGCCAAGATGGAGCAGATTGGAATGCTGCTCAGACGGCAAGTCGGTGGCCGTCACCTGGAAGGCCGATACGTCGGTTTCTCCGAACCAGCGCAGGGCGTCGTCCAGGCACTGGACAAGCGGTGGGATTGCCATTGCCGGATCGGTAGGCGGGCCTGACTCGATGGGATGACGCGCCGGGACATACTGCGGAGGACCGAGTTTGGCGATCTCATCTTCGGACAGTGTGGGTTGCGAGGCTGCCTCGGTTGTGTCGATGGATGGGTCTGCATCGAGTCCAACCTGTGCGAAGCCGATCGCAGATCCATGATTGGCGTAGGTCAGCTCCGCCTCATTCATCGCCCAGAGGGGTGAAGTCAACTGGGACGAAGTGGTGGAGTAGTAGTTCGACCAGCGCATCAGCTCTGAGCGCGCCAGGAAGACGCTGTACAGGTCTTCCTCGGCGTTCGAGTCGAGCAGGTTGGGATTCGGCGACAGTTGGCCGTATGCCGCGACAACCATGTATGGCATGGGGTATCCGTTGCACAACCATACCTGGAGCTTGACCTCAACGCTGGCACATCACGGGCAACCCCCGGTAACGCCGGCGATCATGAAGCTGGCCCCCCTCAGTCGCTTCGCGACAGCTCCCCCAAGGGGGTAGCTCTGATATTCATGCGATACTGCGCGCGGATTACTTCAACGAGAGACTCGCTCGCAGCGTGAGGATGACCACATGCCCGAACCATTCAAGATTTCCGTGCCCGATACCGAGATTCGCGACTTGAAGCGCCGGCTGGCTCAGACTCGCTGGCCGTCGGAAGTGTCCGACTCGGGCTGGCAGTATGGGTCGAACCTGGCCTACATGCAGGAACTCTGCGACTACTGGCGTAACTCGTATGACTGGAAGGTCCAGGAGACGTACCTGAACCGGATGCCTCAGTTCACGACCCAGGTATCGGCGGATGGAGTTGAGGACTACACCGTTCACTATGTGCACCAGGAGGGCGTCGGCGATAATCCGTTGCCACTGGTCTTCACGCACGGTTGGCCGGGCACGTTCTATGAGGTCTCGAAGATCCTTGGCCCGCTGACCGATCCGGCGGCGCATGGCGGGGACCCTGCGGACGCGTTCACCGTGGTTGCGCCATCGATTCCCGGGTATGGGTTCTCGCAGATTCCGACCTCGGGTGGATTTGGACAGAAGCGGACGGCGCTGCTCTGGAATCAGCTGATGGCCAATCTGGGCTACGAGCGCTACGGAGCGCAGGGCGGTGACTGGGGCGCGATTGTGACGGCCCAGGTTGCGTATCAGGATCCGGAGCACTGCATCGGTGCGCAGATCAACATGCCGATCGGTCGCCCTCCGACGGACAAGCCGCAGGAGGAGTGGACGGACGAAGAGAAGGCTGTTGGCGCACAGTCAGCGCACTGGCAGGCGCAGGAGACTGGCTACCAGGCGATCCAGGGGACGAAGCCGCAGACGCTGTCCTACGGCTTGACTGACTCACCCGCCGGACTGGCGGCGTGGATCACGGAGAAGTGGCGGTCGTGGTCGGACTGTGATGGCGACATCGAGAAGCGCTTCACCAAGGACGAGATCCTGACCAATATCTCGATTTACTGGTTCGGCCAGACGATTAACTCGTCGACTCGCTACTACTACGAGATGCGACAGAACCAGGAGGAGAACTTCCTGCCGGGCCGGTTGGAGACTCCGACGGGCTTCTCGGTCTTCCCGAAGGAGATCATCACGGCGCCGCGTAGCTGGTGTGAGCCGGGCTACAACATCCAGCAGTGGTCGGTCCACGACAAGGGCGGCCACTTCGCGGCGCTCGAGGAGCCGGAGTTGCTGGTCCAGGACATCCGCGACTTTTTCCGGCCACTGCGGTAGGGGTCGAATCGGCGGAGGGGATTGGCTGGGGCGTCCCCTCTGCGCCTTTTGGTACTTCGCTCCTATTGGGCTAAGAGGGGACCCTCACCCTAACCCTCTCCCAGAGGGAGAGGGGATCCGAAGAGAGGGAAAGGGGATCAGAGGGGACGAGATGGGTGCGGATGGGATCTGCTGGGGATAGAGAGGGTCTGAGGGGACGTGAGTACTGTCGTGCAGCCGTTTGAGATCCTTGTCCCGGAGGCTGAGATTGCCGCGCTTCGGCGACGTCTCCGCGATACGCGCTGGCTGGCCGAAGTTCCCGAATCGGGCTGGTTATATGGCATCGACCTCGCTTTCACGCGGGACCTCGCGGGCTATTGGGCTGACGAGTTTGACTGGCGTGCGATTGAGTCGCTGCTGAACGGATTTCCTCAGTTCACGACATCGTTGACGGCGTGGAATGGTGAGTCGCTTGGGATTCACTTCATTCATCGGCGTAGCTCGCGTGCCGACGCTCGTCCACTGATGATCCAGCATGGCTGGCCGTCGTCGGTGTATGACTTTCACAAGATCATCGACGAACTGGCGGAGCCGTCCGATCCCGACGCGGCGGCGTTCCACGTGATTGCGCCGACGCTGCCGGGCTATGGCTGGTCGGACATTCCCACACGAAGTGGTGTGGGGCCGTCCGCGATTGCGGATATGTGGGTCGGGTTGATGTCGCGGCTGGGCTATGACGAGTTCCACTATCACGGCGGTGACTGGGGTGCGTCTGTTGGTGGACAGCTCGCGCTGCGGCATCCGCAGCGGATACTGCGGATGCACCTGACGGCGGGCGCTCTGCCACCTGGGGGTTCGGCGGCGCGACCGCAGACCGAAGAGGAGCAGCGCTTCTTCGTCGAGGAGCAGGAACCATACGTCCGCGACGACGCGGCGCATCGCGGCATCCATGGGACCAAGTTTCAGACGATGGCGTTTCACCTTGAGGACTCGCCGGTTGGTCTGATGGCCTGGATCGTGGACAAGTGGTGGATGTTGGCCGACATTATGCGCGAAGATGAGCGACCGCGAGGCGGGGATCTGTATCGGCGATTCACTCGCGATGAGTTGCTGGCAACGGTCGCGATCTATTGGTTCACGCGGACGCAGTCGTCGGCGATGCGGATCTATCACGAAGCGATGCGTCCGCCGGCGGATATTGAGGCCGAAATCGGTGGTGAGGTGCGACTTCGGGAGGGCCAGCGTGTTGAGATTCCCATTGGATTCGCGAAGCTGAAGCGAGGCACGCCGTTGCCGCCGAGATCGTGGTGTGAGCGTGCCTTCAACGTCGTTCACTGGACCGAGTTTCCCGAAGGCGGACACTTCCCGGCGATGGAAGTGCCCGATTTGCTGCTCGACGACCTCAGAACGTTTTTCGCCTGATGCCGGTCGTCCGACATCATCTGCGCTGTCTTGACTGCCAGGCCGAAGCGCCGGCGTCGCTGGAGCTGTCTTGCGGCGAATGTGGTGGGTTGTACGAGATCGACTATCCCCGACTGCCGGAGGGTGACCTGCGCTTGCCGCTGAGCGAGCTGCCGCTGGGTCAGGGTGGAACACCGACGATCAGTTTCGACTGGCCCGAGGCGCGTCGTCTGCGCCTTGAGCTCAAGTTGGAGTTCCTCTCGCCGACCGGGTCATTCAAGGATCGCGGCGCGGCGATGCTGGTTTCGGCCGCCTGGAGCGCGAATACTGCAGCGTTCGTTGAAGACTCTTCCGGCAACGCCGGTGCGGCGTTGGCCGCCTATGCGGCTGCCGCGCGAATGTCGGCTGAGATCTTTGTTCCGGCCAATGTGCCCGAAGTGAAGCAATCGCAGATCAGCGTGGTGGGCGGCAACATTCATCCGGTCGATGGTGATCGCGAGGCAGTCGCGGCCGCCGCCCAGCAGTTTGCACGGGATCAGGACATTCCCTACCTCTCGCACAACCGCAGTCCCTACTTCAGCGAGGGCATGAAGCCTGCCGCCGCAGAGATTGCGGAACATGGTCTGCCCGACGCGATCGTGTTGCCGGTTGGCAACGGATCGTTGCTGATCGGGTTGTATCGCGGCTTTCAAGAGTTGATTCAACTCGGACAGATCGAACAGATGCCGCGACTTCATGCAATCCAGGCCATGAATGTGAGCCCGCTGGCATCGGCGTTCCGCAACCATGAACCGGCGGAGCCGCAACAGACGATCGCTGATGGCATCGCCGTTGCGCAGCCCCCGCGACTTGCGCAGATGCTCGAGGCGCTGCGCGGGAGTGGTGGCACAGCGGGCGTTGTCTCGGAGATGGAGATTGACGCCGCGCGGCAAACGATCGCGGAACGCGGGTTGTTCGTCGAGCCGACCTCGGCGGCGCCGCTGGCGGCGCTGAGGCGTCTGGTGGAGCGCGGGACGATCTCGGAGGACGAGCGAGTGCTGATTCCGTTGACGGGTTCGGGAATGAAGAGTCCGCCGATACGCTGACGGTTATGCGGCGAAATACTGCTCGGTTTCGGGGGCCTGACCCGGCTCTGTGGATTTGGCGTCGGCTGACGTCGGTCAAGTGGGCGATTGGGCTGATCCTGGCGGCGGCGTTGTTCTCGGCGGTCGGAGTGGTGATTCCCCAGGTGCCGCCTCAGTTGGCGGATATCCCGGAGCAGGTCGAGGAGCACATCGAGCTCCAGCGTCCAACCTGGGGTGCGTTCACCGATGTCCTGGCCGACTTCCCCTGGTTCTACGAGACCAACGGCGGAGTCTTCAACCTCTACAAGCAGCCTTACTGGTACGCGGTCGTGGCGCTGGTGGCGCTGGCGATCTCGGTCTGTACGGTCAGCCGCGCGCCACCCATTTGGCGGACCGTGCGCAAGCCGCCCAAGCGGGTCAATGCTGTGTACTTTGATCGGGCGCGGCATCGGGCCTCTGCGATGTTGGATGCAGGGGTCGACGCGGAGACCTCGAAAGCGCAGGTGGTCGGACGGTTGCGGGCGGCGCGCTATCGCGTGGAAGAGGTCGATTCGGGCGACGGAGAAGTGATGCTGTTCGCCGACCGCTTCGGTTGGGCCCAGCTGGCGACGTTTGTGACGCACCTGGCCCTGTTGCTGTTGCTGGGCGCGACCCTGGTGACGAAGTTTGGCGGCGAGGAGTACCAGTTCTGGGTAGCTGAAGGCGAGTCGCACATCCTGTTTCCACCGGGCGATGACCGGGCGCAGGTGCAGATCATCGTGGATGACGCGGTGGCGCGTTTTGCCGACGATGGGCAGGCGCTCGACTTTCGCAGCCTGGTCCGCGTCGCCGAAGCGGGCTCGGAAGTTGGCGGTGGCGAAGTGACGGTCAATGGTCCGGTCCATGCGGCCGGGTATCGGGTGCATCAGGCCGCGTACTGGGAGCACGGAGCCGAGTTGCGGATCTTTGACCACTCCTCGGGTCAGTTGCTGTATGCCGAGACGCACTTTCTCGATGAGCAGATTGTCGGTCCGCGGATTCGGGTGGAGCGCGGGGGTGCGGCGGTTTCGGAGGAAGTGATCTCGTTGGAGCATGCTGTGGCGGATGAGGTGATTGATCCGGAATCGGAAGACCAGCGGCTATCGGGCTACACCCTGATTCCCCTCGACCAGGAGCGATCACTCGCCGTGGTGATGGTGCCGTCGACGGATGGCTTTGCGTTCTGGTATCGCGTAATGTCGACGCCGGCCGATGCGTCTGGTCTGACGTTTGGGGAACTTGGCGTTGGCCAGGTCGCCCCCATGGCGCCTCGGGTCGAGATCACGACGGGGGACGAGCCTTACTTCGAAGGTGTGGTTTCGCTGGACCAGTTGCAGGACGAGGCCATGCTGGCCGCGTTGCCGCTGGGTGACGATGAGGTGTTGCTGGTTGGGTTCCGCGACGCTGACTCGGCCGACGGCTTCTTCTACTACTCGCCACAGCGAGAAGCGGACCGAGGACTGCTGGCCGAGGGTGCGACGGTCGATCTGACTGACGGGTTCAGCTTGACATATCACGGCGCCGAGCCGGATTCCTCGCAACAGGGGTCACTTGAGGTCGGCGAGACGCGGACGGTTGGTTCAATTGAACTGACCTGGCTGGGCGCGGAGTCGGTGTTCTACGAGGTCGCGGCGGACATTCCCGGTGCGAGCGGTGATGCGCTGATCGCGCTCGAGCGGTTTGGTCAGGCGCGCACGGCAGAGACGTTTGACGCGCTGGGCGGCGAGAGCGTTCGTCTGGCGGTGGGTGCGACGAATGAGTCTTCGGCGGGAGGACAGGTCGGACGGCCGTCGCGGATGATTCTTGGATTAGGTGGCGACGCAGGGCGGATCGAGTTGGATGAGGGGCAGGAGATTGTGCAAGGCGGGATGCGGTATCAGTTTGCCGGACCTCGGGAATTTACGGGACTCAACGTGCGCCGCGATCCAGGTGGGACGGCGTTCTGGGTCGGGATTGGACTGGGGATCGTGGGTATGTCGATGACGTTCTTCGCGCCTCGCCGTCGGGTTTGGGCTCGGGTCACGGCGGATCGTGTACAACTGGCCGGACAGGCGGGTCACGGTGTTGACTTGACCTCTGAGTTGGAGCGACTGGTCGCTGGCGAGGCTGAGTCGCAGGGTCGGCGTTGGCGATTTGGGCGACGCGGATTGTTCGGCGACGATTACGCTCATGGTGAGGACGGGAGGCGTGACGATGATTGAACTGGTGGGGATTATCAACATCGGGATCAATCCGGTGCTGATCGACACAGGCGGATTCGAGCTGACCTGGCACGGACTGTTTACGGCGCTTGGCATCGCGGCGGGCGTGTGGTTGGCGGTGCGGCTGGCGCGTCGGGCGAAGATCTCCGAGGACGACGCGATGTCGATCGCGGTGGTCTCGGTGTTGTCGGGCATCATTGGCGCTCGGCTGCTCTGGGTGATCGAGCACACGGATCAAATCGGGTCGGTCGGTGACATCTTCGCCCTCACTGATGGGGGAATATCGATCTATGGGGCCATGATCGGCGGCGTGCTGGGAGGATTCCTCTACGTCACGTTCTTCAAGCCGAACTTTCCCAAGTGGGTGGCTCTCGATGTTGCTGCACCGGGGATGATTCTGGGTCAGGCGATTGGACGGTTTGGCGACTTCGTCAATGGCGAGCACTTTGCCAATGCATCGGAGTTGCCCTGGGCGTTTCGCTATACACATCCGTTCACGGATGGTCCGTGGTCGGCGCCGGGCATCGATGGCTGGTTTCGGGGTTCTCGCGGATTCGATGGCGAGATGCCGGTCGCGGTACATCCGGTCGCGGGCGGCTACGAGCCGATCCTCGACTTCATGATCCTGGGCGGCCTGCTTCTGCTGCGCCGGATGGGAGTCGGCGCGGGCTGGGGATTCACCTTCTATGTGTTTGCCTATGCCGCAGTGCGAGGCTTGCTGTCGCTGCTGCGAACCGACGAGGCGGCGCTCGCCGGCGTGCTGTCGGTGCCGCAGTTGCTGGCGATCCTGACGGGCGCGGCAGCGATCTGGATGGCATTCCACCTGCGTCGTCACCGTCAGGCAGCAGTTCCGACGGGGCGCGAGTTGGAGCGTCACACGCATCGTGGCAGCCGTCGCGGAGGATTGGGTCGTGGCTGAGTCGCTGGAGCTGGTGCTCTGGGTCAAGGCTGACTGCAGCGCCTGCGAGCGGGCGCACGAGCTGATGTCGTCGTTGTCGGCGGCGATGCTGTTTGAGTGGGAGTCGCGCGAAGGCGAGTATCAGGACGCCGTGCCAGTCGTGGCGACATCGGAGGGTCAGGTGTTGGCCGAGGCGCCGATTGTCGTGGGGGAGCTCGTGGACGCGATCCTGGCGCTTGATGTCTGAGTTGGTCTCGGTGTAGGACTCGACTGGTCCACTGACACTCCGCCTTGCGCAACTTCCAACCGGTCGTGGCGGATCTCGGCGATATCGGCGCTTTGAGCGTTGATGTTCGAGTGCATGGATGTGAGACTGTCTCACTTGTCGGCCGTGGCGGTGTTTGCCGCGCTGGCGGTCGCCTTGTTCGCCGCCTTGCAGTTCGCAGTGGCGGACAACCATAAGGTCGTGATTGAGTTTGACGACTCAGACGCCATCGTTGCTGACGGCGACGACGTTGTGGTGACGGTGAAGGCCTCAGTTGACACCGACAACGCGAATTCTGCACCAGATTCGCCGGATTTGATGTGGGTGCGTGTTTCAGGTGGCCTGAGCGTTGAACGTGAAGGCGCGCAAATTACGAACGTCGCCTACACCAGGGTCGATAACAGTGACGAGGTAGCTCCGTTCGCATGGAGCAGTGCCAACAAGGAACACACGGTTATCAACCCGAAGGGCACCGCGCACGGCGAGTACACCGTTTCCGCGATGGTTGACCCTGACGGCAGTGGTGCTTTGAAGGCCAGGACCGTCACCAAGATCTTGACAGTCGATGACCCCGGTGACGGCCTAGGCAGCGCGACGTTGACGGTGACCGACGCCGATGGCAACCCCAATGCTTCGAAGAACTCGGCGTCGGCCTCGGATGATGGAACCATCTACCTGACCGTGCAGGCGTTGAACTCGCTCGGCGAGAAGTCGAACAATGCCGATGTGTCGCAGATCATCATCTACGCACGTGGTGGCGACATCACCATACCGGCCGCGCTTGATGGTCCTGACGATAATGATCGGGCGGCTAACACGAGCAACCCGAATGCTCTGACGGCTTCTCCGGCGAACGCCAAGGAGAGCTTCACCATTACAGCTGGTGGCGATGTTGCGGCGTCAGTCGATGTCTACGTGACGTTGATTGGTGGGAGTGGTGTCGTGACGTCCAATACGGTCGAGATCAGCTTCACTGGCCCTGCGGATGCTATCTCCGTTGGCGATCCGAGTGGACCTCTTGGGCAGTCTGGCTCAGAGATCACCGTTGAGGTGACTGCCATGGATTCCGCCGGTACCGGCGTGCCCATTGGCCCCGACGCAGTTTCCGCCGTCGTCAAGGGTCGCTCCGGCAACGACCCAGATGTCGGAACTGAGCACCAGAAGGGTGACAACGACCGCGACGGTTGTCGCGACGGCACTGTGGACCCTGACGACGCCAACAGTCTTCTGATAGTTGACAATGGCTGTACTGCTCCGAACAACGGCGACGACGCTCGCACCGAAAAGGACGAGAATGGCGCTAACGACAACGTGGCGGTAGATGAGGTCTACTCGGAGAAGCCATTCGACGCCAAGACGGTCGTGATTCCGGTCACCACCGGCGCAGAGAAGGCCGACCCGGGGGAGTACACCCTCGTTGTGTCCTTCGGCGAGGACGAGACCGAGATCACGTTCAACGTTGCTGGTCCGGCGGCCAACGTCGAGGCGTCGACCGACGCCGATGGCGCGATCAGCATTGGCCAGGTGGTTGAAGTGACCGCGACCGTCACTGACGCTGACGGCATTCCAGTGATGAACTCCGTCTCGGACGACGCGACAACCTCGGATGTTGACGAATCGGCTGGTGAGCCAGTGACCTTCACGGCTGTTGGCGCGCTGAAGATGCGCACGATCGCCAACCAGATTTCGACGACTGTCAACACCAAGGGTGGTGTGGCTAAGACTCGCTTCGTAGTGACAGAGGGCAGCGGAACCGCAACGATCATCGTTTCTGCCGGTGACGCCAGCACTTTCGTCTCCTTGAGCTCCGAAGCTGAGGAAGCGATGCCAGAGGAAGAGGCCAGTGTGGCCTGCCTGAGCAACCTGGCCGGCTTTGCCACCTGGGCTTGTGGCGTTGAGAGCTCTGCCTCCGAGATCTTTGGCCTGGTTAGTGGCCGTGGTGCGACTGCACTCCACCTGTGGAATGGATCCGCCTGGGTCCGCTACTCGGTGGTTGACGGCACGATGGTTCCGGGCTCGAGTGACTTCATGGTTGCCGAGAACGACATCCTCTACATCAGCAACTAGGGGACCCTCACCCTAACCCTCTCCCAGAGGGAGAGGGGATCTAATCCCTCACCCCTTGCTTGCCAAGGGGTGAGGGAGGACTCCTAAGGAAGGAATGCTGAGATGAAACAGCACAGACTGATGTCGAGGGTTGGCGCGTTGGTGTTGGGGCTCGCGGTTGCTATTGCAACGCTGAGCCTGGCGTCGGCGCAGCAGGAACCGCCTCACCGTTTCTACGGTACGGGTGCGACACCCGGCGACATGATTGGTGTGGTTGACGACATGGGCCATGAGCTTGGCTCGACAGAGGTTGCCGATGACGGCTCCTGGTACATCGACGTGGACCGTGATGACGCCGATAACGTGAGCTTCACGCTCAACGGCGAATCCGCCGACGCCGACGTCTCCTCCGCCGGCTCTGGCCAGTCCGCAGTCGTCGTCACCGCCATGGCCATGGAAGACTCCATGGACGAAGGCGACTCGATGGAGGACGGCGACAGCATGGAGGACCTCGACGGTGAAGAGGGCGACTCTATGGAAGACGGCGACTCCATGATGGACGACGGCTCGATGGACGACGGTCACACTGAGTACCCGGGTACGGGTAGCGGTGGACTCGCTGATGGCAGCGGTGTTTCGGCTGGCCTGATCGGCCTGCTGATCGCACTGAGCGTCGCAGCGGTCGCCGGTCTCGGCGTGCGCCGAGTGCGCAACCGCGCGTAGTCTTCTCGCAACCTGACAATCCTGTCCAAATCAGAGGGGGCGGGGCCAATTGGCCCCGCCCTTTCTCGTTTTCCGACTTTTGAGACAGTCTCACAACATGATGCCTCAGAACGCGATGTTCCCAGTCCCTGCTTCACGCGGGGACCTGCTCCTTCCCCCCACGAGTCCCCCACCAGCAGATACTCCGGGCCGCCCGAGCGGGTCCCCGCGCGAGGCGGGGACTGGGATTCAACCACCCAATGGGACTTTTGAGACAGTCTCACAACGTGATGCCTCAGAAGTCGATGTTCCCAGTCCCCGCTTCACGCGGGGACCTGCTCCTTCCCTACACGAGACCCCCGCCAGCAGATACTCCGGGCAGCCCGAGCGGGTCCCCGCGCGAGGCGGGGACTGGGACTCAACCACCCAATGGGACTTTTGAGACAGTCTCAAGCGAGTTTGCCGTCGGGGGCGTTCTACCTTTTTTCGAGCGCTAACCCTCGAGATTGATGGCGTGGAGGCCGCACTCTTTCTGGGTGGCTTCTTCCCACCACCAGCGACCGGCTCGCTCGTGTTCTCCGGGGTGCGTGGCTCTGGTGCAGGGAGCGCAGCCGATCGATTTGAAGCCCTGGTCATGCAGCGGGTTGTAGGGCACGCCGTAGGACATGATGTGCTGCCAGACCTGGGCTGATGTCCAGTTGGCTAGCGGATTGAACTTGACCAGCGGATTGTCGGCTCGGCCGAAACCGGGGTCGAGCTGGACGACCGGAATCTCGGCGCGGGTGCCGGGCGATTGGTCCCTGCGTTGTCCGGTGACATAGGCATCCACCTCGGCGAGGGCGCGGCCGAGGGGCTCGACCTTGCGAATGCCGCAGCATTCACTGTGTCCGTCCTGGCGGAAGCTGAACAGCCCTTTATCTCGCACGAGTTGTTCGACGGCGTCGGCCTGGGGCGAGTAGGTCTCGATGGCGATCCCGTAGTGGTCGCGGACTCGCTCGATGAACTCCAGGGTCTCGGGATGCAGGCGTCCGGTGTCGAGGCTGAACACGCTGAAGATCCGGTTGAGCTTCTGGGCTTCGCGCGCGGCGAAATCGACCAGGACGACGTCCTCGGCGCCGCTGAAGGAGATGGTGAGGTGGTCGAACTGAGACAGCGCCTCGGCGATGATGTCGGAGGGGTGCGCATTGGCCAATCGAGCCGCCGTCGCATCGATCTGTGTGGCGTCGAATGCACTGGCGGTCGTGGTCATGAGTGGACTCCGGCTAGCTCGTGGGGAGATCGGTTGGTTGGTCGAGAGGAAATGATACTATTTCAGTCAAGATTATCCGCATCGCCTGAGAAGCGGTATGGCCGGGATGTTCTGCCGATGATGAAGCTGTCGTCCACCAGCGATTACGGGATTCGCGCCCTGGTCGATCTGGCGCAACAGGACGACGGTGCACCGATTCCATCGTCGGAGATTGCCGAGCGACAGGGTATCCCCAGCTCACTGGCGGGGCAGGTGCTGGGTCGGTTGCGGGCGGCGGGATTCATTTCCTCGGCCCGCGGAGCGCAAGGCGGACATCAACTGGCAGTGGCGCCGGAGGAGATTCGATTGGATCGCGTCGTGGAGGCGCTGGAAGGTCCGTTGACCCTGGCTGCCTGTCTCGAGCGGGGCGCGCAGGGCGGCCGGGCGTCGGAGCGCTGTACCGGGGCGGCCGCGCAAGTCCGCCTCTGGGACGATGTGCGCGCCGCCATTTTGGGCACGTTGGCCGACCGCACGATCGCCGACCTCGCCGCGGAATCGGCCCGGCTGGGATCACCGACCGGCGGTCGGTACCACATATAGACCAACCAGTTGACCGCTCGACCAACCCAGTCGACCAACTACTCGACCAACCAATCTGACGAGACGAACACCATCTTGAGCCTGACCCGTCCGCAGCTTGCAGATTCCGTGCTTGATCTGATCGGCGCCACGCCGATGGTCACGCTGCAGCGGGTCGCGCCCGAAGGCGGAGCTGAAGTGGTGGTCAAGATGGAGTCGTTGAATCCGGGCGGATCGGTCAAGGACCGGATCGCGCGGTCGATGATTGAGGACGCAGAGTGCGGCGGTGCATTGCAGCCCGGGGACGTGATCGTGGAGCCGACCTCAGGCAATACCGGAGTGGGTCTGGCGCTGGTGGCGGCGGTCAAGGGCTATCGACTGGTCTTGACGATGCCAGAGGACATGTCGCATGAGCGGCGTCGATTGCTGGAGCGGTTTGGTGCGGAAGTGGTGTTGACGCCGGCGATCGAAGGCATGACGGGTGCGGTGTTTGCAGCGGAGGAACTGGCCTCGGAAGACGGTTACTTCATGCCCCAACAGTTTCAGAACCTCTCCAATCCGGACATTCATCGGCGGACGACGGCGCTGGAGATCTGGTCGGGACTTGAGGGTCGGGAGATGGGAGATGGCGAGCGCTTGCACGCGTTCGTCACCGGTGTGGGCACAGGCGGCACGATCACCGGCGTGGGCGAGGTGTTGCGTGATCGGCAGCCGGGATTGTCGGTGACCGCTGTCGAGCCCGAGCGCTCGCCGGTGTTGCAGGGCGGCAGGTTTTCAGTGCATGCGATCCAGGGCATCGGCGCGTCGTTTGTGCCAGGCGTCCTGAATCGTGACGTGTATGACGAGGTGATTGGCGTTTCGGATCGCGACGCCGAGCAGATGATGCTTCGGTTGACGCGTGAAGAAGGCATCTTGTGTGGGATTTCATCGGGCGCGAACGTGTATGCGGCGAACATTGTCGCGAAGCGTCTCGGTCCCGATTGTCGTGTCGTGACCACGATCTGCGACACGGGCGAGCGGTACCTGTCGATGCCGCTGACAGAAAGCTAAGCGCAGCCGATGAGCAAGCTGAGAGGCTGAGAGGACGAATCATGAGCGTGAAGGTCTACATTCCGACGCCGTTTCGGAAGATCACAGGCAACCGCACTTTTGTCGATGCCGATGGGATCGATGTCAATGGGGTGCTCCGTGATCTTGATCAGCGGTTTCCCGGATTCGGTGAGATGGTCTTTGACGGTGAACAGGAACTGCTTGAGCACGTCAACGTCTACGTGAACAACCACGAGATCACCTCGTTGGAGGGTCCCGAGACGAAGGTCGCCGACGGTGATGAGATGGCCGTGATTCCAGCGATTGCCGGTGGCGCGGTCGGCGCGGCCATGACGCCGGAAATGGTTGAGCGCTACTCACGACACCTGATCATGGACCAGGTCGGACCACTGGGTCAGCGCAAGCTGATCGACGGCAAGATTCTCGCAGTCGGCGCGGGCGGCCTCGGTTCGCCGGTGCTGGTGTACCTCGCAGCGGCGGGCATCGGCACGATCGGCATTGCCGACTTTGATGTCGTCGACCGCTCGAATCTGCAGCGCCAGATTATCCACGGCACGTCCGACATTGGCCGGATGAAGGTGGACTCGGCCAAGGACCGGATTCTCGACATGAATCCGAACATCAATGTGATCACCCACACGTCGCCGCTGACCTCCGACAACGCGATGGAGATCATCCCCGAGTACGACGTGATCATCAACGGCGCGGACAACTTTGCGACGCGCTACCTGGTCAACGATGCAGCTTTCCTGTCCGAGAAGATCCTGGTCGACGGATCGATCTTCCTGTTCGAGGGTCAGGTCACGACGTTCTTCCCTGGCGAGGGTTGCTATCGCTGTCTGTACCCGTCGCCACCGCCTCCGGGCATGGTGCCGTCCTGCTCCGAAGCCGGTGTGTTGGGCGTGCTGCCCGGTACGGTCGGTGCGATCCAGGCGACCGAAGCGATCAAGGTCCTGCTTGAGCAGGGCGAGCCGCTGAAGAATCGGCTGCTGCTCTACGACGCGCTGGCGATGGACTTCCGCACCGTCAAGATCCGCCGCGATCCTGCCTGTCCGCTGTGCGGCGACGCACCGTCGGTGACGGAACTGATCGACTACGAAGAGTTCTGCGGCTCACCGTTCCACGAGAACTAGGCTGCTCACCCTGTGCACGAGCGAGAGGATTCACCGTATGGCTGTTGAAGTACGTGTCCCGTCGATGCTGCAGAAGTTCACCGATGGAGAGAAGAAGGTGCGGGTCGAGTCTGGCAACGTCGGCGAACTGCTGACGACGCTGGAGACGTCCTATCCGGGCATCGGTCACCAGTTGCTTGAGGATGGCGAGCTGCGCCGCTTTGTCAACATCTACCTGAACGACGAGGACATCCGATTCCTCGATGGCATGGAGACTTCGCTGTCGGATGGCGACGTGCTGGCGATTCTGCCGGCTCTGGCCGGAGGCGCATAGCGATGGTCACTGCCCAGACGACTCAGAGGTCGGCCCGGTATCAGTCATTGCTGGACACGATCGGCGACACGCCGTTGGTCCGCTTACAGCGGATGTCGCCGAATCCCGATGTGGCGATCTGGGTCAAGCTGGAAGGCCAGAATCCGACTGGCTCGGTCAAGGACCGTATTGCCAAAGCGATGATCGACGCCGCCCATGCCGATGGATCGCTCCAGCCAGGCCAAACGATCCTCGAGCCGACGTCGGGCAACACCGGACTGGCGATCGCGCTCATGGGCCGGTTGACCGGGCATCCGGTCCGCTGCGTGATGCCAGAATCAGTGTCGGTGGAGCGCCGCGACCTGCTGTCGTTCTTCGGCGCGGAAGTCGTGCTCTCGCCGGGCGAGACCGGCTCGAACGGCGCGGTGCGTTTGGCCAAGGAGATGTATGAGGCCGATCCGTCGGTCTTCATGCCGATGCAGTACGAGAACGCGGCCAACCCGGGCGCGCACTACGAGACGACCGGGCCTGAGATTCTGCGCGATTGCCCCGAGATCACCCACTTCGTTGCCGGACTCGGCACCGGTGGCACGCTGACCGGCGTCGGGCGCTACCTGAAGGAGCAGAACCCGGAGATTAAGATTGTTGCCGCAGCTCCACATCCCGGCGACCTGGTCCAGGGACTGCGATCGCTCGACGAGGGCTACATCCCGCCTGTGCTGGATGAGTCGGTCCTCGACGCTCGAATCATGGTCGATTCACGAACATCGTTCGCGGTCGTCAAGCGCTTGTTGGAGGAGGAAGGCATCTTCGCCGGCATCTCCTGTGGCGCAGCGATTCGCGCCGCGCAGCGGGCAGCGGAACGACTGGAGAGCGGGAACATCGTCGTCCTGCTCGCCGACGGTGGCTGGAAATACCTATCGACCGGCCTCTGGAATCGCGACTACGACGACATCGCCGGCGATGAAGAGATTGAAGGCAAGATCTGGTGGTAGACAGGACCTCCACAACATCTTCAGTCATACCCGCGCTTGCCGCGGGTATCTCGCAGTGCTCTACTACGTCGTCAGACTCAGCGAGATTGCCGCGGCGGAGCGCGGCAATGACGAGATAGGCGAGGAAGACGGAAACAACACACTGCGGACATCAATCGTCCGCAAACGGAAGGAACACCAACATGGCTGAATACGCACATCCCGAGAAACTGGTGACGACCGACTGGGTCGCCGACAACCTGGACAACCCGAGTGTGGTGCTGATCGAGGTCGACGTCGACACGACGGCCTACGACGAAGGACACCCGCCGGGCGCGGTCGCCTGGAACTGGACCTCGCAACTGCAGGATCAGGTCTCGCGCGACGTCGCTTCACGCGAGGTCGTGACTGACTTGCTACGCAGCGCGGGCGCCAATGACGACTCGCAGGTCGTCCTGTTTGGCGACAACAACAATTGGTTCGCCGCCTACGCCCTGTGGATGCTTGAGCTGTACGGCGTAAGCAACACCGCGCTGATGAATGGCGGGCGCGCCAAGTGGGAGGCCGAGGGTCGTGCGACGACCACGGACGCACCTTCTCCGGCGGCCGGAAGCATTGCTGTCGCCGAGCGTGACGAAGCGCTTCGCGCCAAGCTGCCTGATGTGTTGGCGCACGTCGAGGCCGGTGGACAGCTCGTTGATGTCCGTTCGCCGGACGAGTTCAACGGCGTGATCATGGCGCCTCCTGGAATGGCCGAGACCGCGCAGCGCAAGGGTCACGTGCCTGGCGCTTCGAACATTCCCTGGGTGACTGCGGTGGCCGAGGACGGCACCTTCAAGTCGGCCGACGAGCTCAGCGAGATCTACCAGTCCAAGGGCATCACGGGCGACGAGCCGGTGATTGCCTATTGCCGGATTGGCGAGCGCTCCTCGCATAGCTGGTTCGCGCTGCGCTACCTGCTGGGCATCGACAACACGACTAACTACGACGGTTCCTGGACCGAGTACGGCTCAGTCGTCGGCGTGCCGATCGACAATCCCTCGGCGTAGGGTCCGCCTGTGCCTAGCGACGCCGTCTGGAAACGCACCGTCGCCCGAGCCGTCAGCTCAAGCGACGCGTCTGCGCTCCCGATTCTGTTCTCCGCCTCGGTTCTGACCCGCTACATCGACGGCGGCGCGAAGATCCTGCGCACGGACACTGTCGGTCGGCTGATGCAGCCGGGCAAAGCGGTGATTGACTTCGGCATCGTCGAGGACGACACCGTGATCCACCTGCGCTTCGGCGATATCGGTTCGTTGATTCCCGAATCGGAGCGTGCGCACTGGCTAGATCACCTGGTCACACCGAGCGCGAGTCGTCCCTACATGCAGATGACCCTCCAGCCCGGTGCCTGCCATGATGACGGTGAGCTTCGCGAGTGGGTTCCTCCCATGTCGACAGATGCGGATTGATACTCTGAGCCGAGGAGCAGTCCGATGACTACCGCGACCGAGGATCGTATCCGGGCGTGTCTCGTCCGAGAAGGCGTCTGTGAAGATGAGGCGGCGCAACGTCTTGCGGCAGTGATCGCGGAAGAGATTGAAACTGGTGACGCGACCAAGGTGGGTCAGGACCAGTTCGAGGCTCGACTCGCACAGATCGACGCCCGCATCGCTCTGCTGGGGCGAGAGTTTGCCGAACGCGACGCACGACAAGCTCGGGAAATGCGTGATTTCATTGCGTCGATGCAGGAGATCGAGCGTCAACGAGACGAACGCGAGCGCCAGCGCGACGAACGTGAACGTGAGCGCGACGAACGTGAGCGTGAACGCGATGAACGTGAGCGTGAACGTGAGGCGAAATGGGAACAGCGCTACGAGCGCTTCCAACGAGTGGTCTATGCGGCACTGGGCGCCGGAATCACTGCTCTGGGTATCCTCATCGCCGTCCTGGGCCTGGTTGCATAGTTGGAGAGTCTCGTTACTCTGCTCTCGATCCAATCGCCGGGCAGATGACCGCAACCCGTCGCCGGCCACAACGACGGCGCGTTGCGCAAGAGGGCTTTCGTGGAAGGAAAGAGGGTCAATGGCCGATCGAGTTCACATGAGCGAGATGCTAAGCGAGCGTGCAGTCTGGCAAGACCGGGCCGCGAATGCTGGTTCGCGTTTAGAGAAAGTGGTCCATCAGGTGTTTGCCGAGTATCTCGGACTAGATCCCGAGATCAGGATCCAGGAGAAGCCAAGAGACTTCGCCAAGGTCTATCAGGGCAAATGGGGAGCGATCCCGGATCTTTCCATTCGGAATGAGGCGTCGGGAAAGTCGATTTGGATAGAGATAAAGCAGCAGAACGCTGCAGGAAATGCTCACGAGCGAGCGTGCAAGTATCTCTCTCCTGGCCTCCTACAGCTTGCTGAGGGATTGGGTAACGTCTCGCGGCCATTCTTCTTTATCTTTGCAGGAGGGATGGTCGACGACTTGCCAAAGGCGGAGAAATACATGGCGGAGCTTTCGACTTGGTTTGACGCTCCAGGTTGGGAAGATCACCTGCTGATGTGGAGGCAACATGACCCGGTCAAACTCTGCGAGTGGTTCGAGGACGCGATCCGTCCGTCCCTCGATTGAGGATGGTCTGTTTCCTCCCTTCCCGGAGCGACGATACAGCATCATCTATGCAGATCCTCCTTGGGATTACAAGGGTCAGTTGCAGCATGCCGGACCCGGGAGTGACGACACGGGCGGTGCAGAGCGTCATTTTCCGACAGTGACTCTACGCGACTTGAAGGAACTAGCCGTCCTTGAGATAGCGGAACCTGACTCGCTGCTCTTTCTCTGGGCGACATCGCCGCACCTCGACCAGGCAATCGACCTGGGCAAAGCTTGGGGCTTCGACTGGGCGACGGTGGCCTTCGTCTGGGACAAGCAGCGGGTCAATCCGGGCTTCTACACCATGTCGCAGTGCGAACTCTGCCTGGTCTTCAAGCGCGGTCGAATACCACGGCCTCGCGGAGCGCGAAATCAAAGGCAGATGGTCTCGGAGCTACGCGGACGTCACTCTGAGAAGCCGATTGAGGTCCGCAGGCGCATCGAGCGGATGTTCCCGGACCAATCGAAACTGGAGTTATTCGCCCGCTCTCCCGCTGAGGGTTGGGATGTCTGGGGGCTGGAAGTGAGCCACGGCGGTGAGCAAATGCATTTCTGGGAGGCGGCTGGATCATGAGCCTTGAGTTGCCGCAGGTGTTGATCGATGAGATGGTTGCGCATTCGCGTGAGGACCTGCCGAACGAGTGTTGTGGCGTGATTGGTCGAGCCTCGGATGGGTCGTTGACGTTGTGGCGGGCGACCAATGATCAGGCTTCTCCCTGGCGCTTCAACATTCCGGCACAGCAACTGCTGCATCTGTACAACGAGATCGACGATGTCGACGGCGATCTGCTGGTCATCTACCACTCGCACGTGGCGTCGGAAGCGCGACCGTCGCCGACTGACCTGAATATCGCTCGGTTGCATAAGGGCGCGACAGAATGGCCGTACTGGGTGCTGGTCTCACTGGCCGACGAACCGCCATCGGTACGGGCCTGGCGGATTGACGACGGCGAAGAAGCAGACACGGTCGTTGCCGCAGAGATTGACCTGACGATCTCCGACGCTGACGGAGTGCGCCGCCGGCTGGAGATGATCGAGATCAACGGTCGACCGCGGGTTCAGGAGACGGCGCTCTAGTGGAGTTGGACGGGTTTGCCTGGGGATCGCGGACGCTGATCGTAGGGATTCTCAACGTATCGCCGGATTCGTTCGCGGGCGACGGGATAGACGACGTGGAGGCCGCGATCGCGCGCGCTGCGTGGATGGCGCGCTGTGGGGCGGACATCATCGATGTGGGTGGCGAGTCCACGCGGCCGGGGTTTTCGGCGATTTCCGCTGACGAAGAGATTCGCCGCGTCAGCCCCGTCGTTGAGCGATTGTCCTCTGAACTCGGGGACACGCCGATATCGGTCGACACGACGAAAGCGGCCGTAGCCCGGGCCGCATTCGATGCCGGCGCGTCGGTGCTCAATGATGTCCACGGGTTGCGCGGCGATCCTGCGCTGGCAGACGTCGCAGCGGCTCGAGATGCCTGGGTGATCGCGATGCACAATCAGCGAGGGCGTCCAGCGACCGATGACCCGGTCGCTGCTGTACTGGAAGGACTTAAGGTGTCGGTGGATATCGCGCTGGCGCATGGCGTGAGGCATGAGCGAATCATCTTCGACCCTGGATTTGGGTTCGGTTGGGAACTCGCCGCTAACGCGGAAATATTGCGCCGGTTGTCAGAATTGCGGGTCCTACGCCGCCCGATACTTGTGGGTATGTCAAGAAAGCGGATGACGGGCGCGCAGTTTGGCTGGGATGTTGAGCAACGATTGGAAGGCTCAGCAGCAGTGACGGCGCTGGCGATCGCCAACGGCGCAGACCTGGTTCGCGTTCACGATGTTGATGCGATGTCCCGCGTCGTGCAGATGGCCGACGATATCGTGCGTCGATGACGAACGTGTTCCTGGGGATCGGCGGGAATCTGGGAGATCGTCGGGCGACGATGCGCCTCGCGGTCGCAGAGATTCGGGCGGTCGTTGAGGACGTGCGCGTGTCGTCGATGTACGAGACGGCCGCCTGGGGCGTGACTGATCAGCCGTCGTTTCTCAACGCAGTATTGCGCGGCAGCACGGAACTGTCGCCGTTGGAGCTATTGGATGCGATGCAGGCCATCGAAAACCAGCTTGGACGGGTGCGAACGCAGCATTGGGGGCCACGCACCATCGATATCGACATCTTGCTCTATGGCTCTGATGTCATCGACGAACCGCGGCTGAAGGTGCCCCATCCCTACATGGCGCAGCGCGGATTTGTGCTGCGTCCGCTGGCCGATCTGGCGGCGGGGCTGACACTGCCGGATGGATCGCTGGTCGGCGAGTTGCTGACGACGATCGACCAGGACGATTTACGGCAGATCGAGGGTCCGGGCTGGGCTGACTGAATTGGAGTCGTAGGACGTGTTCACATTAGCCATCTGCTTAGTCAGAATTCCGTCATTGCCGCGCTTGTCGCAGCCTGCCCCGCTCTTGATGCGGGGGCAATCTCGTCGGGTGCTACACAGACAGTGGCGCTGAACGCAGCGAGATACCCGCGGCGGAGCGCGGGTATGACGGAAACTCCTGGACTGAACCGCCCCATGTGAACAGCCCCTAGAAGATCCAGGGGCGAACCTGCTTGATCGCGAGCACGTTGTCAGCGGTGATCTTGAACTCGATCTCGATGGCGAACGGATCGTCGGGCGCTGGGTTGTATAGCGCCTTGAAATGCTCGTGGATTGCGGCCAGGTGTTTACGAAGTTGCCGCAGGTGTTCGTTGCTCATGATCTGCTCGCCCTCGGCAGTCTGATTTGAGCTGGCGAGGAAGATTGGCTCTCCGTTGGCACGCAGCAAGACTTCCTCCGGGACGGATAGCGCTGAGGGGTTCGTGACCAGATCCTCGCCCACTTGGACGTTGACGTAGTAGGCGTCCGGGTCGGCGTTGACGGGATCGAGGCTGACGGCGACGCCGTTGGCGAGCTCGTCTGAGTAGTTGGGATGGGTGAGCACGGCCATCGCTGTGGACAGGTGATCGACGCGATGGAAGTCGCGCTCGACAAAGGCACGGAAGTTCCAAAGACTCGCATAGACCTGCTTGATGCACTTGGCGATGTGGCCTTCGTCGGGATGCTGTGTTCTGGAGTCATACAGTCCGGCGCCGCTGAATCCGGGCAGGTCCTCGTTGTTGGTGCTGGAGCGGCAGCGGATCGATGTGCCCTCAGGGAACGACGCCTGCAGTTCAGCCAGGTCGTCCATCATCCAACGGGGCATGGGCGCGCCGCGAATCAGCTGGCGAAACTCCTGGAGTTGGTCTTCCTGCACATTCAGGTCCGACTGGAAGTCCGGGTCGGCGAGCATGCTCTTGATCTCGGTGTAGAAGCCGTTGTGTTGCATGAATTCGTCGTAGAAGTGGAACGGGACAGCGAAGCCGTCGGGAATCACGCCTGTCGGCAAGCCGAGGCGTCCGAGCACGGCGAGATTGGCGGCCTTGACGCCGAACCTCGTCCAGTCGTCGAATTCAATCTCGCTGAGCGGAGCGATCTCTGTGACCGAGAGGTCGCGCTGCGGCCGTTGCACGTCGACAGGCCGCGAGGCGGCGTAGAACTCGTCAACCTCGGCGCGGCTGGCTTCGCGCATGCTCCAGCCGTTCGTGGTGACCTCGTAGTGGACGTACTTGTCGACGAAGTCGCCAATCTCGGTGAGATCAAGCGCGCCGTGGATGAAGGCGTTGGGCACACCGTCCTGCACCGCGCGTAAGTTGACGTGGGAGAGCGGCGTCTGAGGCACTGTGGTGATGATCCCGGCTACCCGAGGGAGCTCATTCGGCAGCGCCTCGTAGATCACGATGTCGCGTGGGTTCGGTCGTTCGCCCGGATCCATGAGCCGCAAGAACCCGAAACCTTCGGCGGCATTGAGCGACACGAAACCGCGCTGAGGCAGGATGTTCTCGTCGAACACGACCCCCACGCGCGACTCCTGGTAGCTTGCCGATTCTCGTTCGTAGGCGGGAATTGCGACCTCGGGCACGTAGTAGGCAAGATTGTCTTTGAGCAGCGGCATGCTGGCAGCGAGCACTGTCTGGGTGCGCTCCACGACATCGAAGCGGTAGTGGGTGTAGGGCCAGAATTCGAAGTGGTACTCGGCTGAGGCGCCGTTGCGGGCGACGCGATCCGGGTGCCGCACGATAGTTCCAGAGAGCATCCCGGCGCCGCTCGGTTCAAGTCCTACGGCCTGCCTGAACGACAGGTGATAGCGATGCTGATCGCTGTTGATGAAGTAGACGCGCGGCCGATCGGTCTCCATGTCAAGCAAGATGAACTTGACGTAGGCAAAGTCATCCGGCGATTCATCCTTGTGGTACGAGAGTTGGTCGAATGCTGAGCGAGTTGAAATGATCGAGACGCCGTGAGGGGAGTCGAAGAGCGGCGTTGGGTTGAGTGGATTCAATCGGGTCGGGTCGGCAAGCTCGGTCAGGTCGTCGATGCAATCGCCGTCGATGTCGGCAGGATCGGCGACGCGATAGCGCTCAACTCGGTAGCGGTCGGCAGGCAGCGCCGGGAGGCGCTCGGAGAGTGTGGTCGTCCCGAAGCGGCCCAACGTGACTGAGACTGGAGTCTCAGCATCGTCGTCGGATTGACCGCGGAGGTAGAGGACGAAGTATTCGTGTGGATTGGAGGGGACTGTGAGTGGGGTCGACGCCGACTCCACGGACTGTTCTACGGACTGTGGCTGTGGCTGCGGTTCGCGCTGGCCCATGCCGTTCGTCGCGCATGGAGGCTCGGCGTTGGTCGGAGCCGTCCGCACGATGCGCAGGTGGTACGCGACGCTCTCCGCGCCATGCTTGACCCAGATCTCCATGTCTCGGACGCCGACCTCGGGTAGTGGCAACTGCAGACCTGGAGTGTCCCAGTTGGCATCGATGAGCAGGACGCCGTCGGAATCGCGATATTCGACTGCCGACTGATCGGGGCGGGCTGGCACGCCGTGGATTGATAGATGCTGGACATCGTTTGGCACGGCGACGGTGAACGCACGAGCCGCGTTGGTGAACATCGGGAGTAGTCGCTGCGCGGTTTCATCAACGAGCACTGTCAGTGAAGACAGCATCAGTCGCGTGTCCCGGGTGGCCATGTTCGCCAGCACTTTGAGGCTGTTGGAATCGAAGGGGCCGGCCGGCGCTGGTGGCATGTCTAAGGCCACGACCGACACAGTTTGGTCAGCTGAAGCTGTTGACGTCGCTGACTCGTCTGGTTCGACGGCTTGTGTGGGAGATTGTTGCAATACTTCGGTCGGAGACTCGCCAACATCAGGGTCCTGTGCCGATTGGCGCGTCGGTGACATCGCCGGAGTTGGCTGTCCGGCATCACTGGCGACAGCGAGCTGCTCGTCGTTGTTGCGTACCTCAGGGATGTCGTCTTGGTTACAGGCGGCAACGGTCGCTGCAAGGATTGCGAGTGTGAGTAGCCAGGCTCTCATACTGGGTTAGACGGTTGAGCGGGCTGTGCGGTTCCCGTTGGCTGAGTCGGAACCGGAGCCCTGCCGAGTGCGAGCTTAGATGTCGTCGAGCGGTTCGGGAGCGAAGTTCAGCCCTTCGAGGTCGTCCTCGAGCTCGTATGTGGTCCAGCCGATCCAAAAGATGAGGACTGCGGCGGTCAGCGTGATTGCGGCGGCGGGGATGGCGACCGCGGCGTAGCTGCGGCGTCGGACGCCGAGCAGGAACCAGAGCGCCTGGCAGGCGGCGGCGACCATGAGCGTCAGACCGGTCAGTCGGGTGCGATCCATGAGGCGAGCATATCGCCGTTGGTAGTCTGGCGGTGTGACGACAGAATCGACCGAAGCAACGCAGCTACATGAGCTTGAGGAGCTCGAGGGCGCCGACGAGCGTCTCCTGGAGCGCCCGGAGGCCGTCGCCGAGCCGTTGGCTGAGCGCACGCTGTTCCTGCATCGACGCGTGGTCAACATCAAGCCAAATCGGATCGAGATCCGTCCACCGCGATCAGCGGTGATTGTGCCACTCATCGGCGTCGCGGTGACGGCGGGGCTGTTGGCGCTGATGGGTACGTCTGTCGACAGCATTCCCTTCTGGCTGATGGGGATTCTGCTCCTGTTTGCGGTGGTGCTGCTGCCGCTATCGGGAATCTCACTGGTCTATGCCCTGATGGGCGCGAACATCATCGCCGACCGTGGCGGGCAGAACGTCTCGATGAAACAGAAGTTCCTGGGCCTGGGAATCGGGACGAACGAGTTGATCCCGTTCTGGAAGATTCGCGAGCTGTTGGTTGAGGATGAGGGACGTGAGATCGCCCGCGCCGGCGGACCGCTACCGGCCGAGGAGATCGCGCAGTGGCAGTTGGTGTTGGTCAAGAAGAGTGGCACCCGACACGTGCTGGGTTCGGTCTCTGCGCCGCGACAGCATGAGGAAGAGGGACTGCAACAGATCTTTGAAGTCGCGGAGGCGTTCTCCGCGTTGACCGAAGCGCCGATCCGCGGACCGATCTGGTAGGAGCGACCGATGACCGAGACCGAAGCGACCTGGCAAGCACAGATTGACGCCGACGTCGATGCCTCGTTGTCCAAGATGTCAACGATTGCTGTGATCGGGCTGTCGCCTAAGGCGGAACGGGACTCGCATCGAGTCTCGGCCTATATGCAGCAGCATGGCTACCGGATTATCCCGATCAATCCGGCGGCGGCCGGAACGGAGATCCTGGGAGAGCGCGTGTATTCGTCCGTGTCGGAGGCGCAGGCGGCCTTGCCCGAGGTGGTAATCGACACGGTCAACGTGTTTCGTCGCTCGGTTGACACGGACCAGCCGATCGCTGATGCGATTGCCGCCGGCGCGAACGGGGTCCGCACGGTGTGGTTGCAGTTGGGAATCGTCAATCCCGACGGTCTGAAGCAGGCGCGTGAGGCGGGATTGTTCGCGATTGAAGACAAATGTCTTATGGTCGAGCATCGGCGTCTGGTATCGAGTGATCAGGTGCGTTAAGGTGCATGGACACGACGGAATCGACTAACGCGAGGCCAGCGCGTGAACGAGCCGATTGCCGATAGCGACGCGAATCACGACCGACCCACACGCCCCATATCCGAAGTAGACGACCGCCCTCGCGAAGCTTGCGGTGTGTTCGGGATTTGGGCGCCGGAGGTCGATGTCGCCGTTGAGACGTTCTACGGCATTCACACGCTGCAGCACCGAGGCCAGGAGAGCGCCGGGATCTGCACGACCGATGGTCGGCAGCTCAACGTCAAGACAGGCATGGGGCTGGTCGCGCAGGTCTTCGATGAGGAGACGGCGGCCGAACTCGAAGGCATCGCCGCCATCGGACACACCCGGTATTCCACTACCGGATCCAGCCGGTTCCGCAATGCCCAGCCGATTTTGCTCGACGATCCCGTGACCGGCAACCAGGTGGCGATTGCACACAATGGCAATGTCGTCAACGCGGCGCAGGTTCGCGCCGGACTGACCGAAACCGGCGCGACGTTCGAAACCTCGACCGACACAGAAGTGCTGGCCAAGTACCTGCTGCTCTTCGGCAAGGATGAAGCCTCCACCGACACCATGTGGCAAGCGCGATTCAGTGCGCTGATGCGTCACATTGAAGTGGCCTACTCGCTGGTACTGCTCACGCCGGACCGGCTGATGGCGGCGCGCGACCCGTACGGCGTGCGGCCATTGTGCATTGGCCAGGTCGGCGGCCGATACGTGGTCGCCTCCGAGACCTGTGCCCTGGATCAGCTTGGCGCGACGCTGCTTCGCGAGGTCCGACCGGGCGAGTTGGTCACGATCGACGAGCGCGGTATGCATTCGTTCCAGGCAATAGAGCCTGCGCAACCGGCCGGCTGTGTCTTTGAGCACATCTATTTCGCCCGTCCCGACTCGATCCTCGACGGACAGGCGGCATGGCAGTCGCGATCGCAGCTCGGCGCGGAACTGGCGCGCGAACATCCGGCCGACGCCGATGTCGTGATTGGCGTGCCGGACTCGGCGACAGCGCACGCGATTGGGTATTCGTTCGAATCTGGAATCCCCTACTCCGAAGGCCTCGTCAAGAATCGTTATGTGGGCCGAACGTTCATCTCGCCCGACCAGCGACTGCGAGATTTGGGCGCGCACCTCAAGTACAACCCGATGCCTTCCGTCCTGGGCGGCCGGCGCGTGGTCGTGGTTGACGACACGATCGTTCGCGGCACGACGACGCCGCGCATCGTCAAGCTGCTGCGAGAAGCGGGCGCGGCGGAGATCCACATGCGGATTGCCGCGCCGCCGATTCAGCATCCATGTCACTTTGGTGTCGACATGGCGACTCGCGGCGAGCTGATTGCGGCCCGCAACTCGGTCGAGGCGATTCGCGAGCATATCGGCGCGGATTCGCTGGGCTATCTCAGCATCGGCGGTCTGCAACAGGCGCTGTCGCTGGGCAAGACCACATGCCTGGCCTGTTTCGATGGTGACTATCCGGTCTCGGTACAGACCGACTTTGAGATCGACACTCTGTCCGTGCCGCTGGTCACAGCATCCCCTGCCACCTTTGCCACGAACGGCCATGGCCATGGCAATGGTCGAGCGCCGCAGCGCAGCGGACGTCCGGACGAGACGATGGTGGCGCTGGCGCCGGAGCGGCGCTAGGCAATGTCCCAGACCGAACAGTTGGAGCAATCCGCCTCGGCCTACGCCGCCGTTGGTGTTGATGTCGACGCGAACGACCGGCTGATTCCTCGATATCGCGATCTGGCGCAATCCGCTACGCGGCCCGAGCAACTCGGCGATGTCGGCGCGTTCAGCGGACTGTTCCAGCTTTCCGGCTATAACGATCCGGTCCTGGCCGCATCGACCGATGGGGTCGGCACGAAAGTGATGATCGCCAGCCTGGCGGGACGGCTCGACGGCGTAGGCCGTGATCTCGTTAATCACTGCATCAACGACATTCTCTGCGCCGGTGCGGCGCCGCTGTTCTTCCTGGACTACCTGGCGGCCAATGAGCTGTCCGAGGACGACAAAGTGTCCGTGGTCTCGGGGGTCGCGGCGGCCTGTCGCGAGAGCGGCGTGGCGCTGCTGGGCGGCGAGACCGCAGACATGCCAGACCTCTATCCATTGGGACACTTCGATTTGGCCGGCACGATTGTCGGCGTGCTGGAGCGCGGCCAGGAAGTGACCGGCGCTGCGATTGAAGCCGGGGACGTGATCCTGGGCCTGCCGAGTAACGGACTACACACAAATGGGTACTCCCTCGCACGCGCTGTGTTCCGTCTGAGGCCTGAAGATGGCTCTTGGAGCGAGCGTCGAGAGCGCGTTGAGGCCTACGAACCGGAGTTGGGCGAGTCCCTGGGCGACGCACTGTTGCGCCCTCATCGCTCGTACTGGCCCTCTCTGCGGGGGGTGTTGTCGCGGATCAAGGGCATTGCGCACATCACCGGAGGTGGAATCGGGGGCAATCTGGAGCGCGTCCTGCCGGTCGGGTTCGGGGCCGAGTTGGACGCCGAGCAATGGCCCACACCGCCTATCTTCCCGCTAATCGCGCGGACTGGCGATGTTTCCCAGGCGGAGATGTTCCGCGTCTTCAACATGGGATTGGGCATGGCGATCGTGGTATCTACAGAAGATGCCGAAACGGTCTTGGCTGAAATCTCGGAAGCGACGAAGATCGGAGATGTGATCGTGGAAGGGTCGTCTGTATCAAGTCGAGTTGCGATAATGTCTGCGGACGGATTGGTCTAGTGGAGGGCTCAGATTTGGTGGAACACCACTGGATGCGTGCTCTGATCTTGACCACTATTCCGCGCGGGCTTACATTTTCTGAGCGCGTCGTGATGAGGGCGCGGGACAATCGTGGGAAGAGGTAGCTGGTGGACCTGCTGACAGCCGCCCTCGTGACGATTCCGTTTCGTTCGGAAATCATGGAGTTGCCACTCGTTGGGCTGATGATGCTCTTCTGTTTTGGCGCTCTGGTGGTTCTCGGGCGATGGTGGGAGCGTTAGACGACCATGGCCAACCTTGAGCGCGCACCGCGCAAGTCAATCAACGACCTGATCTACGACCTGATCTTCAAGAACTACGTCTGGCAATCGATTTTCCGGACGGGTTACCCCAATACTCCGCGCAACCAGATGCTGGCGGTGGCGACGAACGTCTTCCTGCACCTGCATCCGACGCGGATTCACCGCACGCACGTCAAGATCACCCACACCTACTGCCTGGGTGGCCTGTCGTTCTTCATGTTCCTCGGACTGACCGTGACCGGCGTGCTGTTGATGTTCTATTACGTGCCCTCAGTCGAGCGCGCCTATCAGGACATCCAGGCGCTCGAGGCGAATGTCCGCTTCGGCCAGTTGCTGCGCAACATGCACCGTTGGATGGCGCACGCGATGATCATCCTCGTGCTCTTGCACATGATGCGCGTCTTCTACACGGGCGCATACAAGCCGCCGCGTGAGTTCAACTGGGTCGTCGGCGTGGTGCTCTTCATTCTCACCCTGCTGCTTTCCTTCACCGGCTACCTCCTGCCCTGGGACCAGCTCGCGTTCTGGGCGATCACCGTTGGTACGACGATGGTCGGTTCGGCGCCGGTGCTGGGCGATGAGTCGAAGTTCCTCCTACTCGGTGGATTCTCGGTTGGACCGAACGCGCTGATTCGGTTCTACACACTCCATGTGATCGGGCTACCACTGGTGATTTCGATCTTCATGGCCGTGCATTTCTGGCGAGTCCGTCGCGATGGCGGCCTCGCGCGGCCGCTGTAGCGGGGAGGACGAATCGATGGTCAGCCGCGCCGCTGCCGCTATCCGTACACGCCCGCGCCGAGAGCGCGAGGCTGAGGTCCTCGTTTGGCCGGACCTGGTCTTTATCGAGTTCATCTCGGCGCTGATCTTCTCGATCGCGCTGATGGTGCTGTCGGCGATGGTCAACGCGCCATTGCTCAACCGCGCTGACCCCGACACGACACCAAACCCGTCCAAGGCGCCCTGGTACTTCCTCAACCTGCAGGAACTCCTGTTGCACATGGAGCCGGCTTGGGCTGGCGTGATTGTGCCGACGATTGCGCTGGTCTTGATTGCCGCGATTCCCTACTGGGATCGCGACCAGGAGGGTCAGGGCGTCTGGTTCGGCACCAAGTTCGCCGGACGGCTGACGATCTTTGGCTTTACCGCCGCCACATTGGTGACGAGCCTGCTGATCATCTGGGACGGCTCCCTGCATGTCGTGTGGACCGAGAACATCATTCGCGGTCTGGGCCTGAACAGCGACTTCTCCTGGCCGAGCGGTCTGGATTGGTTCCGCAACCTGCGCGGCTTCGATACGGGCATTCCATGGGAGTCGTTAGGCTTTAGTATCGGCGGCTTCACGATGTTTGCCGATTGGCGGGCGATACCGCTCGGTATTCCAGGTACCACTACAGATCCGTGGTTGCTGAATCTCAACTTCCCCTCTTTCCTGTCGCAACAGCTGATTCCGGTGGCCACGATGGTGGGCTTGCCGGTGCTCTTCGTGGTGTTCTGCAAGATGCTCGGTTGGATCCACACCCGGCGCGACATTGCACTGCTGATCTTCTCGGCCTTCATCGGCGTATACCTGACGACGACGATTGTTGGCACCGCCTTCCGTGGCCAGGGACAGGACCTCAAGCCGCCCTGGGACATCGTGGTGCTGGAGGAGTAACCGGTGGCCAACGGCAACACACAACCAACGAGCGAGGGTGGACAGCAGCGGCGCGTGCCGCAGCCGGCTGAGCCGTCTGGCGGCTCACGACCACAGCGCGCTCCTCACCTGCGAGCGGAATCGCGACCGGGTGTCGTGCAGGCCGGAGACGGCGCACGCGCGATGGTCACCCGAGCCCAGCGCAGACGCGCGATGCAAGGCCAGGTCACTCGCCGGCAACTGCTTCGCGTCTCGTTCTGGGGGTTCTTTACCTTCAGTCTGACCGGAGGCTTGGGCGCATTCCTGTCCAACTTCTGGCCGCGTGGCGTGACCGGATTCGGTGGAAAGATTGCGGTCTCGGCCGCAACCGTGCCGGAGCCCGGTACCGACCCGGCGCCCGTACAGATTGGCAAGTTCTACCTCACGCACCTGCAAGCCGGACAAGGGACGCATGCGGGATTCGGTGAAGAGGGCGAAGAAGGGCTGCTGGCCTTGTGGTGGAAATGTCCACACCTGGGCTGCACGATTCCCTGGCGACCCGGCTTCCCGTTCGAGGGCGTGACCGGCTGGTTCCGCTGCCCGTGCCACGGCTCAACCTACACTCGCGGCGGCATTCGCGTCTTCGGACCCGCGCCGCGACCGATGGACACCATGGAAATCACGGTCAACAGCGATGGCTCGTTGACCGTTGACACCGGCAAAATCACCAAGGGCGGAGCGGATAATCCTCTCCGCACCACCACGTACGGATAGGTCGTACGGCGAAGTCGTATGGCTAGACAGTCAGCCAACCGTTTTTCCAGAGATCGAGCGGGCGATCAGGCAGGGACCGCACACATGGGGGGCAGAAGCCGATGAGCGGACAGAACACCGAGAAGCAAATTCTCGCCATGGTGATCCTGTTGGTGCTGGCGGTGTCCTCGTTGGGCGCGTACGTGTGGTACGACAACGGACGACGCACCGAGGCGCGGTCGGAGATCTTGACCAAGGACGCCGAACGAGCGGCCTTCACGTTCTCGCGAAACTGCCGCGAGTGCCACGGCAACGACGGTCGCGGCTCTGAGTCCGACTCATCGCTGGTCGGTCCTGCGCTCAATACGCCGAACAACACCTACGCCTTCCTGACCGACAATCAGGGCCAGTTCGAAGCGCTGCAAAACACGTTCCGCTACACGATTACCTGTGGCCGCAACGGCACACCGATGCCGCCGTGGAGTCTTGATCAGGGCGGTTCGTTGGACAGCTTCAAGATCGACAACCTGGTCACACTGATTACGACCAATGCCGGCAATGCCTGGGAAAAGGCGGTCGAGCACGCGATTCATGAGGACGAGGTCTCGATTGAGAACCTGCATGTGGCCCTCGATGCCGCGAAAGCGACGCTGGAGGCGTCTGGCTGGTTTGCCGATGTCGAAGCTGCCCAGGGCGCTGTCGAACGCAGCGAGGCGGCAGACGGCGAGTTGATGAGTCTGCGCGCCGCGGTGGCTGCTGCTGAGGAGTCGGGCGAAGGACTGACGGAGGCCGAGGATGCCCTGGCGCTGTTCGAGCGTGACTATGGCAAACTCGTGATCGCCGCTGTGACGATTCAGACGTCGGATGATGCAGCGAAGGTCAGCGAAGCGCGCACGACGTTTGACGCGGCGTCTAGCGTCCAACAAGAAGTCGCGATGAACAGGGCCTGGCTCAAGATCGCGAACGAGTACCGGACCGCGGAACAGAATGTGTCCACGGCTGAAGATCGATTCGCCGCTGGCCTCCCCGTTCCGACACCGGCGACCCAGGTGACGTCGGATACCTGCGGTCAGACATCGGCAGAGCTTGCCGATTGGCTGAGCACGCATAGCGGATCGTCATAACGAGTCATCGGTCGGTCGAGGTCACTGACGGATTGGCACAGATTGAACGGGTCGTCGTTGGTACGCTGATCTGTATTCCCAGTTCAGAGTCGCAACATCCCCGCTGCCGATGGGCGGGGTCAGGAGAGATCACCATGGCAGCAGCACAGACCGGCAAGCGATACTTTTGTCCAAGCTGCGGCGCGGAGTTTATCGTGACGCGCGGCGGCGAAGCAGAGCTCAAGTGCGGCGACACACCGCTCGAAGAGAAGAAGTAGCTTCGCATTAGCCATCCGTCACACGACGGTGATGGCAGTCGGCCGGGAACATTCCGCTGAGCGAGTGGAGGAGCAACCAACATGGCAGTCCAACTAGGCAAGCGATACCGAGACGAAGAGTCGGGCATCGAGGTGCTTTGCATCAAGCCGGGCGAGTGCGACCTCAAGGTCGACGAGCGTGAGATGGAACTGATGCAGCCGAAAGTGCTGCCCTCGGCTGACTAAATTCTGAGCTCTGCCGGCTTGAATTCTGCCATGCTTGAGGCGTGTGACCAGGTGTCACCGCCCGATTGACTTGATCTGATGCCTAGCGTCCGAGAACAACTGCGGTCGGATTTGCATGACGCGATGCGTGCGAAGGACGCACGCCGTCGCAGCACGATCCGGATGCTGGAAGCGGCAATCAAGAACGCCGAAATCGAGAAACGCGGCGCCGAACTGGCCGATGCGGATATCCTCGCGATCCTGCAGCGACAGGTGAAGCAGCGTCGCGAGTCGATTGAGCAATATGTCAGCGGCAATCGGGAAGATCTCGCCGAGATCGAGCGGGTCGAGATCGGGATCATTGAGCAGTATCTACCCCGCCAACTTGGCCGGGACGAAGTGGAAGCACGGGCGAGGGCCGTGATTGAGCAGGTCGGCGCATCCGGTCCCGGCGACCGAGGCAAGGTGATGGGGATGTTGATGAAAGAACTGCGTGGGGAAGCGGATGGTTCGCTCGTCAACGCGGTGGTGGGAGAGTTGTTGGCCGAGGCGGCCGAATCCGAGTAGCCCGCTGTGCGCAGCGCTGCCGGTGCTGAAGCAGCAGAGCTGCTACGTGACGTAACGAGGACTGTATCCTTGGTTTCGAGGCATGCCTAGGGAAGGTCCTTGCGCTGAACGTCCGTGACCGTGGTCCAATGATCCTCTCATGAGCCAACACAACTACTTCACACGATTGCGTGTCGGCGTGTTTGGAGTGGCGTTGGCTGTCGGCATCGTTCTCGCGCTCACCCCGTTTCGGCCGACCGAGCAGTTTCCGACGTTGGGCTCTGTCGCCGATCGAGATTTCGTCGCTTCGCATGAGGTGATGTTCATCAGTTCATCGCTGACCGCCGAGGCGCAGGAAGCCGCTCGGGCGGAGGTGGCACCGCAGTTTGAGTTCAATCCAGACGTGCGTCCCGCGCAACTTGAGGCGCTGCGCCTGTATCTCCAGGCGGTGACGCTCGAGCGTGAAGCGCGAAGCGCACCCGTGGCGCCCGAAGCGGACACGAGCGGGAATGCCGCTGCAGCCGGTGATCTAGAAGAGGATGAGGATGAGGCTGCAGTAGACCGCGCCGCCTCCACTGTTCCCGGATCACGGTTAGCCGAGCGGGACGAAGCCTTCCTGATCGCAGTGTCCGATCCGCTCTATGGCAGCATTCAGCGGCAAGCGCCGATCATTCTGGAGGCGTTACTGCAAGAACGCCTTTACGAAGACGACCTCGACCCGGTGCGGCTGACACTCAACGATCGGGTCGATCCTGCGTTCTCATTGACCGAAACGACTCTGATCTCTTCGTTGGTGGGGGCCTATCTCCGTCCGACCATGATCGAATCGCCGATGTTGACCCAACAGGCGCAGGAACGGGCTGCGCGATCAGTGGCGAGCGTGCCGCGAACAGTCGCTGAGGGAGAGCTGGTCATCGCGCGTGGTCAGCTCGTCGATGGCGACGCAGCGGAAGCATTCGCCAATCTGACGCCGCGCTCCGCCGGCATCGAGGTTGAGTCGCTCGGCGCGATCGTGATTCTCGGCATCGGCGCGTCGGTGGTGTTCGCCCTGTACCTGAGGATCTGGCAGCCGGCCGAGGCGGCCAGCGACCGGCGGATTCTATTGCTCGCGGTATTGATCCTGTTCTCGGTGCTGGCGGCGAGACTGTGGTTTGAGTTTGCCTTACCTGGAGGAGTTGACGAGTCACTCGATCTGATGCTGCCACTGGCGGCCGGACCGGTACTGGTCGCTGCGCTGTTGAGCACTGGATTGGGCGTCACGACCGGCGTGTTGATCGCAGTCCTCGCCGGGATGGCGGCGATTGTGCTGCCCGACTACGGTTTGGCCCCGTCCGGTGCGTTGGCGCTGCGCCCGTTGGCGTTCTTCCTAGCGAGTTCGCTCGGCGGGGTCTTTGCCGCGACGCGAGCCCAGGCGCTGGCTCAATATGGATTGGCCGGACTCGCGGCTGGATTGGCGGGCTTCCTTGCCGGCGCGGCGATCTGGCTGCTCGATCCGCAGCGCGTCACCGATCAGCTCGGTTGGCTGGCGCTAGCGGCGCTGGTCACGGCGGCGTTGGTTTCAGTGATTACGATCGGCGCGTTCTCACTACTTGGTGCGCTGTTTGGGATCACAACGCCGATGCGACTGCTCGAGTTGGCCCAGCTTCAACGTCCGCTGTTGCGCCGCCTGCAAGAAGAGGCTCCAGGCACGTTCCACCATTCGCTGTTGGTGGCAACCCTGTCTGAGCGTGCCGCGGCGCAGATCGGAGCCGACCCGTTGCTCGTGCGCGTCGGCGCCTACTACCACGACATTGGCAAGCTCAATCGCCCGGCGATGTTCATCGAGAACCAGGATGGACCGAACCCGCACGACGAACTCAAGCCCAGCGAGAGCGCACGCCTGATCATGGATCACGTCACGGGCGGAGATGAACTGGCGCGCCGGGATCGATTACCGCCACGGATCCGCGACTTCATCCTCGAGCATCACGGATCGCGTCGCGTGGCGTTCTTCTATCGCAAGGCGGCGATGTCTGATCCGCGCGTGGATCCTCGCGATTACATCTATCCAGGTCCGCCGCCGCAGTCGCGCGAGACGGCGATTGTCATGCTGGCCGACAGTTGCGAAGCGGTCGTGCGGGCTAGCGGCGAGCGAAACGCCGATCGAATCGGCTTGTTGGTCGATGGCGTGTTCGACGAACGCCTGCGCGAGCGTCAGCTCGATCACTGCGATCTCACGCTCAGCGAGTTGCGCCTGATTTCGGCCAGCTTCAAACACACGCTGGTCGGTGTGCATCATCAGCGAATCGAGTATCCGCCAGCTGCTGAAGCCGAGTTGCGAACCACGCCCAGGGAAGAATCTTCGACGAATCCGGCGGTCTAGCCAGGCCGTCGCGGGGCTCTGGGTCAGCGGCAACTGGCCATAACGAGTACGACAGATAGCATCGCATCATGCGATTCGCCGTGCTCGTCTTTCCCGGCACCTGGAGCGATTGGGACTGCGTCTACGCCCTGGAAGATCAGGGACAGACGGCCGAGCGAGTCTGGCATCGTGAGGCTGACCTCGACGGGTTCGATGGTGTCATTCTGCCTGGTGGCTTCTCCTATGGCGACCACCTGCGTTGCGGCGCCATCGCGCGATTCTCGCCGGTGATGTCGGCGCTCGAGCGCTTCGCTGCGACGGGTAAGCCAGTCTTCGGCTCGTGCAATGGGTTCCAGATCCTCTGCGAGGTTGGACTCCTACCCGGCGTGCTGTTGCGCAACGAGACGTTGCAGTTTCGCTGCCAGCCACAGGAACTGACCGTGGAACGCGCCGACACCGGCTTCACCAACGTTTGCGACGATGGACAGGTCGTGCAACTGCCCATCTCACATGGCGAGGGTCAGTACTTCGCCGAGCCGTCGGTGCTGGACGAACTGGAAGATGCAGGTCGCGTCCTGTTCCGCTACAGCGGTCAGAATCCCAACGGCTCGCTGCGGGACATCGCGGGGATCATGAATCCCATGGGCAACGTGTTGGGCATGATGCCGCACCCGGAACGCGCCTCCGACGAACTGCTCGGCGGGACCGACGGCAACTACATCTGGCGATCAATCATCGAGCACTGGGGCTGACATGACCCGCTATCCGCCGCCCGCAGATGCTCCGCCGGCCCATGTCGACGACGAAGTGCTGGCGCAGATCGCGCTCAGCCAGGACGAGTATGAGCTAGCCAGTGAGATGCTGGGCCGAGCGCCGTCAGATGTCGAGCTGGGCATGATCGGCGCGCTGTGGAGCGAGCACTGTGGCTACAAGCACTCGCGGCCGCTATTTCACTACTTCCCGACCGAGGACGAACGCATCCTGACCACCCTCGGCGAAGAGAATGCCGGAGCGATCTCGATCGGCGGCGGTTGGGTCGCGGTGATGAAGATTGAGTCGCACAATCATCCCTCGGCGATCGAGCCGTACGAGGGCGCGGCGACCGGCGTCGGCGGGATCGTGCGCGACATCTTCGCGATGGGCGCACAGCCGATTGCGCTAATCGATTCGCTGCGCTTCGGACCGTTGGAGGATCGGCGCAATCGCAGACTCTGCACCGGCGTCGTCGCTGGCATCGGCGGCTACGGCAATTGTCTCGGCATTCCGACCGTGGGCGGCGAGCTGGTGATCGGCGAGTCCTACAGTGGCAATCCGCTGGTCAATGCGATGTGCCTCGGGATTGCGCCGCGAGGATCATTGATCTCAGCCACCGCTGGTCCGCCGGGCACGCTGCTGATGATCGTCGGCGCCGACACGGGGCGCGACGGACTGCACGGCGCGACCTTTGCCTCGGTTGAACTGGATGAGGCTTCAGCCGAGCGTCGGCCTGCTGTGCAGGTCGGCAATCCGTTCCTGGAGAAATCCTTGATGGACGCCTGCGTCGGACTGGTTCGGGAGCACCGAGACTGGCTCGAGGGTTTGCAAGATTGCGGCGCGGCGGGTATCACATCGTCGACAGTGGAAATGGCCGAACGCGCAGGGTCGGGAATCAGGATTCAGACGCAGAATGTGCCGCGACGCGAGTCGGGCATGACTCCATATGAAGTCATGCTCTCGGAGTCGCAGGAGCGGATGATCGCCGCGGTCAAGCCGGAACACGTGCGCGACGTCGCAGCCTGGTTCGAGCACTGGGACCTTCATGCAGAAGTGATCGGCGAGGTGACCGACGATGGCATTGCCAGAGTCTTCGACGGCGAAGACGAAGTCGCCGCGGCGCCGGTCTCGGTGATGACCAACCCGCCCGCGTACACGCCCTACGCCGAGCGAGACTCCGCTGCAGCCGCACGCGCTGCCTGGGATCCGTCCGAGTTGGACGATCTGGCGCCGTCCGAGGCGAACGAGGCGTTGCTGCAACTGCTTGCCTCAGCCAACATCGCATCGAAGCGCTGGGTTTATCGACAGTACGACCACATGGTGGGCACGAACACGGTCGTGACGCCGGGCTCAGACGCCGCCGTGCTGCGCGTGCGAGGTCTCAAGCAGGGCCTCGCGGTCTGCACCGACGGTCCTGGACGTGCCGTTGAGCTCGATCCTTACGTCGGCGCGGCCCGAGCAGTCGCCGAAGCGGCCCGCAACGTCGCCTGCAGCGGCGCGCGTCCGGTCGCGGTCACGGACTGTCTCAACTTCGCCAATCCCGAGCGAGCGCCGATCTACTTCCAGCTCAGCGAGTCGATCCGCGGTATGGCCGATGCCTGCCGAGCCTTCAACACACCCGTCGTCTCCGGCAACGCCAGCCTCTACAACGAGTCCGAAGACGGCCCCGTGACGCCAACGCCCGTCGTCGGCATGCTCGGCATCATCGCGGATGTCAGACAGGCCGTGCGCATGGCTTTCCAGGACGAGGGAGACGAAGTCTGGCTACTCGGAGCAGGCTTGAATCAGGATGCCGCGAGCCTCGGTGGCAGCGAATATCTCGCGGTGCGTCATGGCAAATCGGCGGGCCCGGTTGCAATCGATTTCAAGGCCGAGACCGCGCTGATCGAGGTCCTGGTTGAGGCGTGTGAGGCCGGCCTGCTCAAGTCGGCTCACGACTGCTCCGACGGCGGCCTGGCCGTTGCGCTAGCGGAATCGGCGATTGCCGGCGAGGTCGGAGTTTCGATTGATCAACCCGTTTCCGGAAGGCTGGACGCAGCTCTCTTCGGTGAGGCCGGAGGGCGAGCGGTCGTCAGTCTGGACCCGAACCAGGCAGAGCGACTGGCCGAGCTGGCCGCGAAGAATGGCCTGGATGCCACAAGGATCGGAACGGTTGGCTCTGATCGATTGATCATCGCCGACGTTGACCTGTCGCTAGCCGATGCGGCCGAAACGTGGACCTCTGCGCTGCCGTCGTTGTTGGACGGTTAGAGCAGTTCCAACGTCCCTGTTGTGAATAGTCTCCCAGTCCCCGCTTTACGCGGGGACCTGCTTGGGCGGCGCTGGCATGTCGTAGTTGGCGGGGTCAGGTGGGAAGGAACGGGTCCCCGCGTGAAGCGGGGACTGGGTGATTGGCCTCCTGGAGCACCCTCCCGCGGCGAGTCCTAGTCTCCTGCCGCAGCCGAACCCTGATTCCCCACCGACGTGATGCCTGAGTCGTGCAGGCGTTCGATGTCGGGCCAGTCGTAGCCGAGGTTGAGCAGCTCGAGTTCGGTGTCCTGGCCTAGTTCCGGCGCTGACGATTGCACCGTCGTTGGGGTCTCGCTGAAGCTGACCGGGATACCAACGACCTTGTGATGCTCAAAATGCGGATGCGGCGTTTCCTGCAGGTAGCCGTTGAGCCAGAAGTGATTGTCCTCGGCGACCTGCTGGTAGTCGTAGATTGGACCGCAGGGGATGCGCTTGGCGATCAGGCGCTCCAGCCACTCGTCGCGGGGTCGGTGCTTGAATGTCTGCTCCAGCTCTGAGCGCAGCCATTCTTCGTTGTCTCGGCGCGCGAAGGGGTCGGTGGTGCGAGCGTCGGCGAGCAGGTCGGGGCGTTCCATCGCCTCGCAGAGCGGCGGCCAGCTCTTGGGGTCGAGCAGACCCATGGTGAACCACTCGCCGTCGCTGCCCTGGTACCAACTGAAGGTCGCCGAGAACGAGCGTCCCGGCTTGAGGATCGGCTGATGGTTGCTGTGCAGATATGCCTGCAACGACAGCGCCTGCAACGTGAGCATGGCACCGAGTTGGGACACATCAATCTTCTGACCGACGCCGTGCTGCGACCGAGCAAACAGCGCGGTCACGATGCCGTAGGCGAAGAGCAGCGATCCGGTCTGGTCGGCCAGACCCCACGGCGCGGTGTACGGTCGCTCGCCGGGTCCGCCGCCGAGTGCGATCATCGCGCCCGACATCCCTTGTGCGACGACGTCAAACGAACCGCGGGTCGCCCACTCGCCTTCCGGACCGAAGCCTGAGTTTGTGGCGTAGATGAGTTGCGGGTTGACCTCCTTGAGGTCGTCGTAGCCCAGCCCGATCGAATCGAGGTAGCCGGGGCGGAAATTTTCCGCGAGTACGTCGGCGTCCTTGATCAATCGATGCACTACCTCGATCGCTCCGTCTGCTCGGAGGTCGAGCGTCATCGAGCGCTTGCCGCGATTGAGCGCCTCGAAGTAGGAGCAGAAGCCATCGGCGCCGACGCCGAGTTGGCGTCCCGGGTCGCCGTTGCCGGGCATTTCCACTTTCAACACATCGGCGCCCATGTCGGCCAGCATGGCAGTGGCGTGCGGGCCGTTCTGGTATCGAGTGAAGTCAACGACACGGATTCCTTCGAGCGGTGAGGGCATGATCTGTCTCCTTCGGGCGCAAGTGGTCTCAAGATATCGGATTGCTCCGAGCACGATAGGATCGGCGCATGCTGGCAGAGGTATTCCAGACACCCGATGCGGCCGTCGCAGACATCGCGAACGGCGCGACGATCCTCGTTGGTGGATTTGTTTCGGCAGGCACTCCCTCGCAACTGATTCGGGCGCTGTGTCGGACCGGGCAAACCGAGTTGACGGCGGTTGCCAACAACATTGGCCTCGGAGACCTGCTGGATGAGCTCTGTGAAGATCGGCAGTTGGCGAAGGTCATCGCGACGTTCGCGATTCGCGCCTCGGGCACGCGACAATCGCGTTTTGAGTCTCAATATCGGGCAGGCGAAGTCGAGCTGGAACTTGTGCCGCAGGGCACGCTGATTGAACGGTTGCGAGCCGGCGGCACTGGGCTCGGTGGCGTGCTGACCAAAACCGGACTCGGCACGATCATGGCCGAGGGCAAGGAGACAGTTGAGATCGACGGCGAGCACTGGTTGCTGGAGCGTCCGTTGCGCGGCGACGTCGCGCTGATCAAAGCCTGGCGCGCCGATCACCTCGGCAACCTGCATTACCGCCTCGCCGGCCTCAACTTCAATCCAGTCATGGCTACAGCTGCCGACCTGGTGATCGCGGAAGTCGAGGAGATCGTTGAACCCGGTGTGATCGCGCCTGAGCAGGTCGGGACACCTGCCGTCTACGTCGATCGATTGGTCCAGTGCGAGCCAATTCCCGTTCGCTGGGAGGGCTGAAGTGACCAACTCCCAACCGCCGACGGGTCTCGGCCGAGAGTTGATCGCGCTGCGCGCCGCGAGAGAGCTTGAGCCGGGTTCGGTAGTCAATCTGGGTATCGGGCTGCCGACGCTGGTGGCTGGATTCGTCGAGCCCTCCGACGGCATTCTCTTCCAGGCCGAGAACGGGATTTTGGGATATTCCGGTGTCTCGGAGTCGGACTTTGACTCCGATTTGATCAACGCCGGTGGACAACCGGTCGACCTCGTCGCCGGAGCCAGCTTCTTCGACACCGCTGACTCGTTTGCCATGATCCGCGGCGGCCACATCGACACCGCAATCCTCGGTGGACTGCAGGTCTCAGCGCAGGGCGACCTGGCCAACTGGTACGTACCAGCCCGTGGCGGCGGCAGCGTGGGTGGCGCGATGGACCTGGCGGTCGGCGCGAAGCAACTGATGATCGCGATGGCGCATGTCACACGCGACGGGGAACCACGAATCGTCGAAGTCTGTGACTATCCGCTGACTGCGGAGCGCTGCGTTGACGTGATCATCACCGACTTTGCGGTCATCGATGTGACCGAGCGTGGACTCCGGCTTCGAGAAGTAGCGCCCGGTGTCTCGGTCGGGGATGTGATCGACTGGACCGGTGCTCCGCTGGATGTTTCGGGCGACGTGATTGAAATGTCACTCTGACGGGATACGTCGGTGCGCTATTCTTGATGGGTATCGCTGCAATGTAGGGAGCGGCTCATGCGCGGTGTGTTTAAGGTGATCGGTCGGGGCGCACAGGTATTGAGGCGTGGGCCGGTCACGGTGCACTACCCCTACGAGAAGAAGCAGCTTCCCAAGCGAGCCCGCACGTTCCCTTACCTGATCTGGAACCATCAGCTCGAAGAGCCGAACTGCACCGGCTGCGGCAAATGCGCGGCGGCCTGCCCGGTCGACTGCATGACGACCTCGCTGACCAAGAACCCGGCGCACGCGGCCGGCAAGAGCAACCACAAGTCAGTCATCGACGACTTCTACATCGACTTCGGTCGCTGCATGCGCTGCAACATCTGCGTCGAGGTCTGCCCATTCGACGCCATCGCGATGCTGCCAATGTGGGAGGGCCACGAGCAGACGACGTACGACCGCCGAGAGCTCGTGATGGACCTCGACGATCTGCTCGCACCCAGCCGCGCCGATGTCGACCTGCCTTTCTGGATTCCCGAGACAATCCTCGAGAAGACAGAGAAGGAGCGGGTCAATCGCAAGCAATTTGCGGCAGAGTTGGCCTCAGGCGACGAAGAGTAGCGCCAGTTTCCGTCGCTCCATCTGCGACCTTCATCGCTCTCGCGACTGTATCCCGGTGACTCGCTATTCCTCTCCCGACGGTCCCGAGAGCAGTTCGCTCACACGTGGTGCGACGATTGCGACGCCGACGGCCAACGCCGTGTTGACCAGGATCCACGGCCAGTAGAGGTCTTCGGCGAGCCAATCGACGCCGACGCCGCTCTCATCGAGGCCGAACTCCAGCCACCAGTCGAGGAAGACAAACAGTACCAGCGCCACATTGAGCGGGCTGGCAATCGGTCCGTCAATGCCCTTGCCCGCGATCCAGCGAGCGACGAATGCAAACACAGCCAACGCGACAGCCCAGGTCCAGGCTGGCGAGGGGAAGCTCACGTCGGCCTGCCACATCGCGAGGTTCATCCAAAAGTTCAAGAACGAGAAGACCAGCACCCAGATGACCAGTGGTCGTGTTGTATAGGGAGCGAGCAATCGCGCGGCGATGACCGTCAGGATGAACATGAGTGAGAACGGCCAGAAGATTGGCTCGGCTGCGAAGGTTGACGAGACTGATGAGTAGGACAGAATCACTTCGCAGATCATCAATCCCAGCACCGTCAGGACGACGGTCATGTTCTCAATGTCGCTCAACTTTCCGCGTAGCGGGCGCCAGGTGAGGATGCGGGCGATGATGACTGCGGTCAGGATTTCGGCGGCCCACCAGATCGTTTGTTGGTCAACGTTGACCAGGTCGCCGATGGTTTCGAGCAGGAAGATCAGTGCTGCGGTCAGGATGACAAAGCGCCAACTCGTGTCATCCCAGATGTCGCGCGCCATCCCGAGCGGATCGGCCAATAGCTGGTTGTGATGAGGCATGGTCGTCTCCTCTCGAGACCGGTGTTTGATGTTGCGAACGTAGTCCGTTGAAATCGACGATGTCGTACGTTGCAGGCAACCCAGAACACAGACGAAGGAGCGATGTATGGGTGTACTCGACGGCAAAGTTGCGCTGATTACAGGCGCGGCCTCAGGTATCGGCTTGGCGACAACGCAACTGTTCGTTGAGGAGGGCGCACAGGTCGCAATGGTCGATCGCAACGCCGACCTGGTCAACGAAACCGCCCGCGAGATCGGTTCCAGCGCGATGGCGATCAGTGGCGATGTGACCAATGAGGATGATGTCGCCGCGATGGTCGCCACGTGCGTCGAGCGTTTTGGACGGCTGGACATTGGCTACAACAACGCCGGGATCGCGGGTACGGCGCCGATTCACGACCATGAGCTGGGGCACTTCCAGCACGTCATCGATGTCTGCTTGACAGGTGTGTTCCTGGGGCTCAAGCATCAGTCGAAACAACTGATCGCGCAGGGTGAGGGCGGCTCGCTGATCAATACGGCCAGCATCAACGCGACCCAGGCGACGAAGGGTCTGAGTGCGTACTGCTCGGCCAAGGCGGGTGTGGCGATGCTGACCAAGGTGTCGGCGTTGGAGCTCGGCGAGTACAACATCCGGGTCAATGCCATCGGTCCGGGCCACACCGAAACGCCGCTCACCGCTCGCGCCCGCGATGTCGATGGCTTCGACGAGGCCATGATCGGCGCAACACCGCTCGGCCGACTTGGACTGCCGAATGACATCGCGCAGATGGCCCTCTTCCTGGCCAGCGACGCCAGCCCCTGGGTCTCGGGACAGCTCATGTACGTCGACGGAGGGATCACGGTCAACGAACTGCCGCCGGGCTTCAATCTGTTGGAGGCGCAACCACGGCAGCCGAGGAGCGCGTAGTGGATCCGCTTGACCTCTTTCCGATCCCCTCTCCCTGAGGGAGAGGGTTAGGGTGAGGGCCAGGGCCTCGGCTGCTGGTCGCAAGCCAACTGCCGGCCCCCTCAGTCGCTCCGCGACAGCTCCCCCAGAGGGGGAGCGCTAGCAAACCGAGGTCATACTGCGATCGAGCGAGAACACCTACAACGCAACAGACTGGAGCAACCCATGGGACAACTCGACGGTAAAGCAGCGCTGATCACCGGCGCGGCATCAGGAATTGGGCTGGCGGCGGCCAGGCGGTTCGCCGAGGAAGGCGCACAAGTGGCGCTGGCCGATCGCAATGCCGATGGCGCGGCCGAGGCGGCTCGCGAGATCGGCTCGCAGGCAATGGCGATCACCGCAGATGTGACCGACGAAGAGGACGTCGCCAACATGGTGATGTCCTGCGTCAATCGGTTCGGCAGGCTGGATGTCGCGTTCAACAATGCCGGCATCGGCGGTTTCTCGCCGATCCAGGACTACCCGCTGTCGCAGTTCCAGCAAGTGATCGATGTCTGCCTGACCGGTGTGTTCCTCTGCATCAAGCACGAGTCCAAGCATCTGATTGACCAGGGCCTGGGCGGCTCGATCATCAACACCGCGTCTTTGAACGCGATCCAGGCGACCGAAGGACTATCGGCCTACTGTTCGGCCAAGGCGGGCGTGGCGATGCTGACCAAGGTGTCGGCATTGGAGCTGGGCCGACACGATATCCGTGTCAATAGCATCGGTCCGGGACTGATCCGTACGCCATTGACCGAAGGGCTACGGGTCGTGCCGGGCCTCGAAGACGCCTTCGCCGCCGAAGCGCCCTTGGGGCGAATTGGCGAACCGGAAGATGTGGCGCAGCTTGCGCTCTGGTTGGCGTCGGACGCATCGTCGCTGATGACCGGCCAAACAGTACAGCTCAACGGCGGCGCCGACATCAACAAGTACCCGCCGCTATTCGACTTCTTCGGCGACCGTCCGCAGTAGCTCCTAGACTGCCCTGCAGTTCGGCGGATGCCGATCAGGGTCGGCCTGGAGGCGAAGATGCGGGAATTCGAAGGTAAGACGGCGGTCGTCACTGGTGCGGCAAGTGGGATGGGTCTGGCATTCGCCCGACGCTTCGCAGCCGAAGGCATGAACGTCGTCCTGGCGGACATCGAGCAGGATGCGCTCAATGCGCAGGTCGTAAGACTTGAGCAGGAAGAACGCAACGTCCTCGGCGTAGTCGTCGACACGTCGCGTCGGGAAGCGCTGGAGCATCTCCGCGACGAGACGATTGCCGAGTTTGGCAACATCCACATCCTGGTCAACAACGCAGGCGTCGCCGGCGGCGAGGATGCCGGCGTGTTCCCGGACGGCAGGGTCCAGGGCACCTGGCAGGTTCCGGACGAGACCTGGAACTGGGTCATGGGCGTCAACTTCTGGGGCGTCCTCTACGGTCTCCAGGTCTTTGTCCCGCACATGCTCAACCACGGCGAGGCAGGCCACATTGTCAATACCGCCTCGCTGGCTGGTCTGATGCCCGGCGGCGGCGCATACAGCGTCTCGAAGCACGCGGTGTTGACGATGACTGAAGGGCTCTACCAGCAATTCCAGGCCATGGGCGCGAATCTCAGCGCGTCGGTGCTCTGTCCCGGCTTCGTCAACACCAACATCGGCCACGCTGATCGCAATCGGCCTGAGGAGTTCGGCGGCGAGTCTGAGCGCACTGCCGAGCAGGAACAGGCGCTCGCGTTCATGCTGGGCGGAGGCATGGATCCTGACCAGGTCGCCGACATCGTCTTCGACTCGATCGTCGAACAGCGCTGCTACATCCTGCCCCATCCTGCCTGGGACGACGTCGTGCAAGGGCGCGTCGAACACATCCTCGCCAGGCAAGCGCCAATCTCCGTCGACATGAATGAGATGATGCGCCGCCGAGCGGCGGGACAGGAAGTCTGAGCGGAAGCCCACACCAACAGGAGGACTGAATCGTGCGAGAGTTTGCAGACAAGACGGCCGTCGTGACCGGGGGCGCCAGCGGGATCGGGCTGGCGATGGTCGAGCGCTTCGCCTCGGAGGGCATGAATGTCGTGCTGGCCGACATCCAGGAGGACGCGCTCCAGGCCCAGGTCCAGCGACTGGAGCAGGAAGAACGCTCTGTGATGGGCATCGTCGTGGACACGGTTCAGCGAGAATCGCTGGAGCGGGCTCGTGACGAGATCATCGAGCGATTTGGCAACATACACATCCTTTGTAACAACGCCGGTGTATTCAGCTTTCAGGATGCGATGGGATTTGGTGATCAGGCGATCGATATCTGGAATGTGGACGACCGGGTCTGGGAGTGGGTGATCGGGGTGAATTTCTGGGGCGTGTTGCACGGCGTGCAGACGTTCCTTCCGCACATGGTCGGTCACGGTGAGGAAGGCCATGTGGTCAACACCTCTTCGGTCGCCGGCATCACCCCGGGCGGTAGCGCCTACAGCGTCTCAAAACATGGCGTCCTGACGTTGACGGAGGGGCTGCACCAGAATCTGGAGCAGATCGGCTCGAAGATTGGTGCATCCGTGCTCTGTCCGGGCGCTGTGCAGACCGAGATTATGAACGCCGACCGCAATCGACCCGACGAGTACGGCGGTGCCGGCGAGCGATCGGAACGGGAAGCCGCGGCGTACAACGCCTTCCTCGCAGGCGGTATCGATCCGGCCAACGTTGCGGACCAGGTACTGCAAGCGATCATCGAGGAACGTTGCTACGTGCTGCCGCATCCTGATTGGGACAACTTCGTGCGCGAGCGAGTTGAGAACATCCTGGCCCGGACGGTCCCGGCAACGCGAGATACTGCTGCATTGCTGCGCCGACAGGCTCCCGGTGAGCAGAGGTAGGCGCCGCTCCTAGACTGCGCGGATAATCGCCCCACGGCTCGGAAACACTCTGAGAGGTCTAACAATGCGTGAATTCAGCGGCAAAACGGCCGTCGTTACCGGCGGAGCATCGGGAATGGGATATGCGTTCGCCGAGCGTTTCGCGGCGGAGGGCATGAACGTCGTCCTCGCCGACATTGAGACGGATGCGCTTCAGGCGGCGGTGACGCGGCTCGAGCAGCAGGAACGCAATGTGATCGGCGTCGAAGTCAACACCTTGCAGCGTGAAACGCTCGAGAACTTGCGGGACCAGGTGATTGACCAATACGGCAACATCCACGTGCTCTGCAACAACGCCGGCGTCACCTCGCGCCGGGACGGTGGCCTAGGCGCGGGAACCGGCGCGGTGCCGGTCTGGGAGGTGCCCGACTCGACCTGGGACTGGGTTATGGGCGTCAACTTCTGGGGAGTGCTCTACGGCCTGCAGGTGTTCGTTCCCTCAATGCTGGAGCACGGCGAGGTGGGCCACATCGTTAACACGGCGTCGGTCGCGGGGCTGATTCCCGGCGCCTCGGCCTACAGCGTCTCGAAGCACGGCGTGCTCACCCTGACCGAGGGCCTCTGGCATCACCTCCGAGCCGCGGACGCCAACATCTCCGCCTCTGTCCTCTGCCCGGGATTCGTCAACACCCAGATCAATGAAGCGGAACGCAATCGCCCCAGCGAGTTCGGCGAGTCGATTGAGGCGAACGAAGCGCAGCGCATGGCGTCTCAAGTCTTCCTCGGAGGCGGGATGGACCCAAACGATGTCGCCAACCTCGTCTGGCAGGCCATGGTCAACGACCACCTCTACATCCTGCCCCACGACGGCTGGCGAGATGTGATCCGAGGCCGAGTCGAGGCTGTGTTGGAAAGCACGCAACCAGTCGATGTCGACTTCCAACAGATGATGGAGCGTCGGGGTCAGGGGGAGATGGTGTAACCAAACGGGTGCACCGCTCACGATTTCGGTCTTGCCGCATAAGGGCGCAGCAGGTTCGCTGGGAGTCCGGGACTACAGGTTTGCCTCTGGAGGGATCTTGATTTCTTGGAATCAAGTCGTCACGATGACTGCATGAAAATGACATTCACTCTGGACGACGACATCGCCGCTGCGTTGATGCAACGAGCGGAGATATTGGATCGCTCCCTCGAAGAAGCAGCAAGCGACGTGTTCCGTGTCTGGTTTGAGCTTACGGCGCCTATTGATCGATTCACCGACTCATCAAGTGCCAAGACTCACAGCGAGTCAGGCATTGACCCCTTGAAGTACAACAAACTCAATGCCGAGCTGATGGTGGAGGATCACCTGGCCAAGGAAACGAGGTCGAGGTGACTTGGGCGTGTTCACATGGACGCCGAAAACTCGTGCATGGCTAGTCCGGTTCCCCCTTCCCCCTCGCAGGGGGAGGTGCCGAAGGCGGAGGGAGTCCCGCTCCGCCAGCCTCTATCGGCCAGCAGTTGTCAAGTGGTTACGCACGAGGGACCCCCTCAGTCGCTCCGTGACAGCTCCCCCTGCGAGAGGGGAAGCGCGAACAGATTTTGCGCTTGTCCTGGGACGAAAGATCGAATGTAGGCACGCCTCAGTTGCCCCGGGTACCAGCGGCGACGGCTGCGCGATTCTCGGGTGTTGTGTGAGGTGGGATTGAGCAGCCGCCGGTGACGAACAATCGCGTATTCCCGACGCTGGCCGCGTCAGACGCCTGGGCCTGAATCTCGTTGGCGCTCAACTCACCAAGTCCGGTTCGGCTGACGCCGCCCATCACACACTTGTCAGTTTCCGCCCATACTTCGTTGAGACTGGCGTTTGATTCGTGTCGGTCGTCCCAGTTGAAGGCGTGTATTGGGTAGTCGAGCACATCGGTGAGCATGTTGTTGGTGTGGCACACGTGCAGGATGTTGAACTCGGCGTCGCGGATCGCGTCGAGCACCTGGAGGTCGTACGGGCGGCCGAATTCACGGTAGAAGTCCGAGTTGGAGATATCGTGGCTGGCCCACTGCAGCGGGGCGTAGAAGACGCCCGACGCGCCGGCGTCCATGTTGGCTCGGCTGTAGTTGATGATGGTCTCGGTAATCCGTGCGATGGCGCCATGCACAGCCGCTGGCGCTTCCGCGACCGCCTGCTTCATCGCCCTCGGATGACCAAACATCAAGCCGACGACTGCCATCGGCGAGAACACCGTCTGCACGACGTCAACCTCGCCCTTTGTTCGCTCGACCACCAGCCGCGTCGACTCGACGTGTTCGCCAAAGACGCCACGTTCGGCGTGGACCGGCATGACTTCGTGCAGTTCATCAAGTTCCTGGAGCGCGGGACTGACAAGCGTCTGGTTCGTCTGTTCCACCGGCGGCGTGTAGACCGCACCCCAGGCTTCTGGAAACATCGACCAACGTGGATTGATCTTGATGAAGTCCCAGTCATACGCCTCGTATTGCTCGCAAGTGGCGCCGACGAGCTCGTCGTTGCTCCACTCGCGCAGGAAATCATGCCCCCACAGAGAGGCAGGCGCACGGTCGACCGGCTCTCCAGCCACCGCGGCTCGTACACGTTCGCGTTTCGTCATGTCGGTCATCAGTTGGTCCCTTCCAGGGCAGTCTGCGTTGGTTGCGTGCTCTGCCAGTCGACTTTGAAAATCTGCACCGGTTCTCGGAATCCGCGCAGTTGATGCGATCCCTGGTCTTCGAAGTCAATCGTCCGGCCCTGCAGCAATCCGCGGACCAGGTCGGAAACCAGAATCTCACCGCCTCTTGCTTGCGACATAATCCTGGCGGCCTGATTGACGGTGGTCCCGTAGAGATCATCCGACTCGGCAATCGGTTCGCCGGCGCTGATCCCGATGCGGACGTGGACATCGCTGTAACGTTCATGGTTGGCCAGTTGCCACTGGATCTGCACCGCGGCTTCGACAGCCGCAGAAGCCGCCCTGAACCATGCCAGGACTCCATCGCCCATGGTCTTGACCTGGACGCCCTGGTTGTCTCGAATCACGGTGTGAGTGAGTTGTTCGATCTCGCGCGTGATCGAGCGCGCCTGGTCATCGCCAAGCCGGTCGACCATCGAGGTCGATCCTTCAATATCGGTGAACAGGATGGTGCGTGTGGCCTCGCCAGTTGTTCGGCTGGGTGCGTCAATGCCGATAAAGTCAACGAGCGCTTCGGCGATCTGGGCAATGGTCTCCGCCCCGTTGACCAGGACCGTCGTGTCGTCTTGCAAGACGATCAGTCGCGCTCCGCGGATGATGCGCGCCCACTCCCGACCCATCGAGCTGTAACCGCCATCGACTCCTTCAATCTCGGACGGAACCGAGATCAGTGTTGGTATCTCTACGTTGCGCAGTTGTTCTCGCAGATCGAGGTCGCGCATTTCACGAACCAAACCAAAGAGGCGGTTCATCGACGGATAGTGATGCATCGTCTGCGACATGCTGCGCAATGAGTCTTCATTCGCAGTGGGAGCGATCATGGTCAGCAATGCCCGGCGAGCCGCTTCGTCGTGATGCTGCCAGCCCAGTCGCAGCAGATTCTCAACCGTGCTGTCGATCAGATCGCTGATCTCGTTGTGTTGAACCATGCCCGACCTGTCGCTGCCCATCGCGATTGGCAAGTGCAACATCATATGCGTGTAGCGCTCCGGCTCGTTCAGCATCGCAATCACGGCCGCCGGCGTTCCGATGTAGTAACCCATTAGCGCGACCCGCGGCTCGCCCACCTCATCGACGACTGCAGCCAGGTCCATCGCCTCGTCATGGAATGAGCCAAAGACGCCGTCGCGCTCAGATAATCCGCAGCCGCGTGGGTCGAAGCGGATCACGCGAAAGGACTGCGCGAGTCGGTCCCAGATGCCGCCAGGATCCCAGCCCACGTTGAGCGGCAATATTGGTCCGGTTGAGACAACCAACGGCTTGCCTACCCCACGTTCGACCCAGGCGATGGCGACATCGTCTTCGGTGTGTGTGTATTGGACCGAGGGCGCGCTCATGAGGAGGCCGTTTCGTCCGACTAGATGCCCTGGATCATCCCGCCGTCGATGATGAATTCCGTGCCGTTCATGTACTCGGAGTCGTCAGATGCAAGGAAGAGCGCCAGTTTGGCCACTTCCTCGGCCTCGGCAAACCGACCGTAGGGAATGCGCTGCATGATCACGTCCCCGCGACCCTGTTCGATGATCGGAAGCTGTTGCAGCATCGGTGTTTCGATCAGTCCCGGGTGAATCGAGTTGACCCGCACACCCGAGGGCGCGAATTCGCTCATCGCGACTTTGGTCATCCCGCGCACGGCCCACTTCGACGCCGTGTACGACAGAGACCCCGCTCCGCCGCGCATGCCGGCGATCGATGAGATATTGATGATCGAGCCGGATCCGGCCTCGCACATTAAAGGTCCGACATGTTTCAGACCAAGAAACACGCCAACCTGGTTGATCTCGATCACCAGCTTGTATTCCTCCACCGACGTCTCGGCAATCGGTCGCGAGCGGTAGATGCCAGCATTGTTGATGAACGCGTCGATTTTGCCGTAGTCCTCGAGCACATCCTGGACGACCGCGGTCCACTCGTCTTCACTGGTCACGTCGTGGTGCAAGTATCGGATGCTGTCGCTGGTCGAGGCGGTCGCATCGCCGTCGGAGTCGAGTACATCGGTGATCACGACTGTCGCGCCCTCTGCGGCGAACAGCATCGCCTCAGCCGCACCTTGCCCGCGAGCGCCACCAGTGATCAGTGCAGTTTTGCCATCTAGTCGTCCGGCCATCTCATGCATGCCTCTCATGAATACGTTGGAGGCACAGGCTAGTGCTTCACACCTCTATCCCTTGTTCCCGCGTCAAGGAGACCGATGCAACCCCCCCAACCGCCCCCGCCTCCGAGCGGGGGCCTGCTGCTTCCCTGGCTTCTCACCTGCGACCATGTTTGTCGCCGGTTTCTGGTCAACCGGGACCTATCCGAGCAGCCTGGGCTTGGCCAAAGCGGGTCCCCGCTCGGGGGCGGGGACGGGAAACTGAGTTATTCAAAGGTCTCCGGCAAGCGGGGACTGGGATACGGCCTAACAACGTGACTGTTGATACTCCCACTTCGACAGGAGGAAGGAAAGCTACTCGGGCGGCAGTATCACATAGGTACCGTTGCCGTGGCCGATGTGGCGGCCTTGCTCGTCGTAGAGATCGACCGAGCAATGGCTCAAGGTTCGACCTCGACGGATCACTTCGGCCCGAGCACGGATGACTTCACCATCCAACCCTCTCAGCCAACGAAACTCCGACTGGGCGGTGATCACCCGCTCGCCCTCTGCCTGGATTGTGCCGAGCGCGCCGCCCATGGCGGAATCGGCGACCAGCAGCCAGACCCCGCCGTGCACGATGCCGTACAAGTTGTGTGTCTTTGCCGAGGCCGTCAGCGTGATCTCGCACCAGCCCTCGCCGGCATCGGTGAAGCGGTAGCCAAGCTCCTGGAAGAGCGCGACCGCCTCCATGTCGCGAAGCGCTGGATACCGCTCCAGGATGTCTGAAGGCATCGTGTTCAACCGCCCACCAGAAAGCCGAGTGGTGCTTCGCTATCTCAGCGCCGATCGGATTTCCGCTTCGTGCTCTTCGAAGTGCTCGGTCATGTGATGGAACGACTCGGCCGGTGTGGTCAGTTCGGCGAAGATTTTGGCCTGTTGCGACCACTCGGACTCCTGCATCGCGTCGAGTGCTGCGAGTGCTTTCGCATGACCTTCGTCGTAGAGCGCGAGCAACGACTCCTTGGTCGCACCGCGACTGCGGCGTCGGATCATCAACATTGCTGCCACGTTGAGCGGCCCCATGAGCAGGCCGGGTGGGCTTGTCCCTTTGCCCTCTCGCAGCCGGTTGAGGGCATTGGTCATGAAGGTCATACCGATCGCCGTGTGGTAGGCCAACTGGCGGACGTTCCAGCTCTGCTTGGGCGGCTTACGATCCCAGTCCTGCTCCGACAAGCTCAACAACAGTGCGCGATAGTTCTCGCGCGTCTGATTGAGTTCAGCGCGGATCGCTTCGGTATCTGGCATGGTCTCGTACCTGTCTCAAACGTCCCGGTCGTGTGGGAATACTACAACCTGCCGCATGAGCTGGTTCGGAGATTGACTGTGTCGGCGACCTATCCGCGGCGCAACTCGGTCGCGTGGTCCTTCACGTGCTCTCCGAGGAAGCGGAACGAATTGCCAACGGTCATCGGTTCGCCCAGGAAGACGGCGCCGTTGCCCCACTCATCGTCGCCGACCGTATCGATCACTCCCTGTGTGATCGCGAAGCCCTCGTCGAAGAGGGCGAGTACTGATTGCGGCGTCGCACCCCGTGATCGGATGCGGACCAACCAGAGACTGAACAGATTCAAGACCCCCATCAGCGGAGCGGGTGGGTTCATGCCCTTGTTCTGGCGGAGACGCGAGACTCGGAGGGTGCCGCCCCTCGCCGTGAAGGCGACGTGCCAACAGAGCTGACCATTGGTCCAGCCGCCGTTGTTGCTCTGGCGGCTCCACTCGTCCTCGGACAGACCCAGGATTAACTCGCGGAACTCCTCTCGCGCCTGTTCCAGTTCGGCGCGTGCCTCTTCGGCGTTGGTGATGTCTGACATCGCAGACGTTCCTGACTAAATCCCCGAGTACCATTCGCGGATCGCTTCGCCGATCTCGTGCGGCGAGTCCTCCTGAACGAAGTGATTACCGGCCACGGTGACTTCGGTCTGGTTGGGCCAACTGCGACAGAACTCGCGCTGCGCGCCTTGCAGAATCGCGCCCGGCTCGGCGTTGACGAACAGCTTGGCGATGTGGGCCGAGTCATCCGAAGCGAGGAAGTCGGCGTAGCTCTGAGCGATCTCGACCACGTCCGCGGGCTCGCCGCTGATCGGGATTTCGCGCGGCCAGGTCAGGGTCGGTCGACGCGATTCACCCTCTTCGCGGTACGGCTGTCGGTACACTTCCATCTCTTCCTCGGTCAGGCCGCGGAGGACACTGCCGGGCAGGACGCGCTCGACGAAGACATTCTTCTCGAGCACCATCGACTCGCCCGCCTCTGATCGGAAGCCCTGGAACACACGAGCCGCCGCTTCGGGCCATTCGTCCCAAGTCACGGGGCGGACAATGGCCTCCATGTAGACGATTCCCTTGACGCGGTCGCGATGCCGATTGGCCCAGTGGAAGCCCAGTGCCGAGCCCCAGTCGTGGATCACGAATGTCAGATTGTCGCCCAGGTCCATGCCCTCAATCCAGGCGTCGAGCCAACCGGCGTGGTCGACGAATCGGTACGAGCCGCTCGGCGATGATCCGGAGACGCCCATCCCGATCAGGTCGGGGGCCAGGCAGCGTGCCGATTCAAACATGTGCGGCATGATGTTGCGCCACAGATATGACGATGTCGGGTTGCCGTGCAGGAAGAGGATCGGGTCGCCATCGGGGTTGCCCTCGTCGACGTAGGCCATGGTGGTTTCGCCAATGGTCAGGCGCTTGCGAGGAAAGGTGTCTTCGGCGGAAATCTCAGGCATCGGGCAACTCCTACAGCACGTGCGGGATCAGTAGATCGCAGGCTATCAGCCACCGATCGGCGGAACGGAGAGTCTCTTGCAGATGTCTGCGGCAAGCTGATTCTTGATCTCGCGATGCCTCGGCACGGGCTGCTCCTCTCTTGTTTGCGGATTCTGCCAAATCGAGTGTGAGCGGCCTTCTCGCTTGATCTCGCAGCCGTGACGCCGGAGATGGCGTAGCAACGCCCCGCGTTTCACTTCAGGGTCACCATCAAGACTTCGGCATCAGGTCCCACATCGTCCAGATCGTCGGCGCGACTGTTGAGGAACATCAAGTCAATCGAATCCGCCAAGTTTTCTAGCACTTCTTCGCGAGTGCGCCCCTGACCGTTGGCGCTGGGCACTTCCGGGCAGCGCGCGATCAACCAATCGTCGGCAGGCTCAATGATTGCGGTGAATGTACCTCGAGGAGTCCGCTGGCCAGCCGCTGCGTCGGGCCGCTCGACGGTGACCGCCTGGCAAGCGCGGTCAGATTCGCTTCGGTTCACTGACACCGTTGCCTGCTTTGCGCCCGGCGGGAGATCTGCACGTAGGTGGTCGCGATAGTAGTCCAGCCACAGGTCGATGTTGATTGCCAGGTCGTCCAACGCCTCGGCTCGCGTTCGTCCAAATCCACCGGCAGACGGGACTTCCTCGCAGTATGCGCGGTATAGAGGTTCCTCAGGCCACTCCTCGTCACGCATAACCCAAGCGGTGAAGGTCTGATGCATGATCCTCTCCTCGACAGGTGAACATCTGTTGCGATAATCGCACAGACACGTGCTCGATCCTCACGATTTAGCATAGGCACTGGAAGCAAGCGAGGAGGTCGGCATGGCAGTGGTTGGTATGGATCATGTGGCGATTCCTGCGGGCGATCCTGAAGCGCTGATGGACTTCTATCGGACGCTGGGATTTGCGATCGTTCACGAGGCTGAATGGCGTTCGGGTGACTTCCCGATGTTTGCGATTGCCTGCGGCGATCAGAAGATCAACGTGCATGATCCGAAGCTTTGGCAGAATCCCAAATTCGATCTGCGCGGTCCGACCGCCGAGCCCGGTTGTGGCGATTTCTGCTTCGTCTGGCAGGGCACGCCTGAGACGGCGGTGGCTGCGATTGCGGCGACGGGAGCCGAAGTCATCGAAGGCCCGGCAGGACGCGTCGGTGGACGCGCCGCTGGGACTGCTGAAGGCGTCAGTGTCTACACGCGCGATCCCGACGGCAATCTCGTTGAACTGATCGCCTACGGCGACTAGCGAATCTGGAGTAGAGATATGGAATTCTTCGACGTCATCCAATCCGCGCGCGCGATGCGGCGCTACAAGCCCGACCCGATCCCCGAAGACGTGCTGCGACAACTGATCGAGGCCGCGCACCTCGGGCCGAGTGGATCAAATCGGCAATCGAGGCACTGGGTCGTCGTTCGAGATCCTGAGGTCAAGCAGCAACTGGCCGACCTCAACCGGGCCGGCGTCTCGATCTACCTCGAGAACAATCGCGATGGCGCCAATCCGCACGTTGACCAGGGGCGTCGAGAGCGCTTTCTGGCTGCCGTCGAGTACCAGATGAATCACTTACACGAGGTTCCCGCGATCGTGATCGCCTGCGCCGACATGGTCCGCGCACCGCAGGGCACGTTTGGCGAGGGTGCAGCGGCTGCGACGGAGGTCTGGGGCTCAGTCCAGAACCTGCTGCTCGCGGCTCGCGCGCTTGAGGTTGGCAGCGTCCCGACGACGCTCGCGTTCATCGGCGATGGTCGCGAGCAGGCGCAACAGGTCCTGAACCTGCCCGACCACATCCTGCCGATGGTCCTGATCCCGCTCGGCTGGCCGACCGGCAACTTCGGTCCGATTCGCCGACGACCGCTGGACGAAGTTCTGCACTGGGATCGCTATGAGCACAAGACAGAGTCAACCGACAGGGCGAAGGTATGACGACCGCAACCAGCACAAGCGAGCTCCGCATGCCTGCGGACGTGGGCGGATTCACCATCGCCAAGTCCTTTGAGGTCACCGCGCGAAGCATCACCGCCTTCGCCGGAGGCGTCGACGACTTCAATCCCGTCTACTTCGAGGACGACCGTCCGGACGGACTGATTGCGCATCCTGGCATGGTCTTCACCTGGCAGTGGAATAGCCGATTCACGCCCGATCGAGATCTCGACCTCCAACTCGTGCGGCGCGGTGTCCAGTCCTGGTTAGATGTGAGATTCAATCGTCCCATTCGCGAGGGCGACATCATCACCAGCCAGGGACAGAGCATCGCCGTGAAGCAGATTCGCCCCGGCGTGCTCAGCACCCAGCGCTTCACATTCCGGGACAGCGACGGGGAAACCGTCGCGGTCATGGACAGTAGCGGCATCACTCGCGGCGCTGAACTGGACGGCGATGAAGCTGAGCTGGAATCCGCGCCCCCAGTGCCGCAGCGTCTGACAGAAGGAGAAACGCCCGTCTGGACGACGACCCTGCCGGTCGATCCGCAAGCGCCCCACGTCTACACCGAATGCGCCGATATCTGGAATCCGATCCATACCGAGCGCAAAGTCGCACTGGCCGCCGGGCTGCCCGACATCATCCTGCACGGGTCGGCCAGCCTCCTCATCGCGCTGCGTGAGGTGATCAACCGCAATCTCGGCGGAGACCCAACCCGGGTTACCAGGTTCGCCGGACAATTCCGAGGCGTGGTCATCCCCGGCACCGACGTGACGGTCAACGCCTTGGAGGTCCGAGACGAAGGAGACCGTGAGGTCATCTTCTACGAGATGCTCAACGATCAGGGACAGTTGGCGATCACGAATGGCGTCGTGGTCGCGAGCTAGGAGTAGCTTGCACTCTTGCCCTTGAACTCCGTCACACCCGCGCTTGCCGCGGGTATCTCGAAGCAGCTCGCAAGTGCTTAGAGATTGAGGACGTAGTTGGCTGGTTGTCTTCTGACGCCACGCTCTTGGGGCGCACAGCGAGATTCCCGCGGCAAGCGCGGGAATGACGGGGCACTGCTTATGGTTGCTGCCCCTTCCGAGTCGCCCTAATCCTCGACCGCGTACCGCTCCAGAGCCTCCGGGAGGAACTCAAAGCCCAGACCCGGCGTGTCCGGCAGCACCAACCGACCATCCCTGACCTCAGTCTGCCGATCAATGATGTTTCGGAAGTTGTGTACCTGATCGTCGGGAAAGAACTCGACGTGGGTCGCGTTTGGCGACGACGCCACCAGATGTCGATGCAGGTCGTGGAACCAGTGCGGGCAGATCGAGACGCCGTATGAAGCGGCTGTGTTGGCAATCCGCCGGAACTCAGTCACGCCGCCCAGCACTGCCGCGTCGGGCTGCAGGATCATCGCCGCTTCCTGATCCATCAGGTCCTTGAATCGCCAGCGACCGACCTCAATCTCGCCGGTCGCAATCGGGACGCCGGTGCGCTGAGCCAGCTTGGCGTGCAGATTGATCGCATCCGGCGAGAACGGCTCCTCCATCCAGTAGGGATTCGACGGCTCATACGCGGCCATGTAGCGCAGCGCGTCCTCGAGGTTGGACCAGGCGTTGTTGGCGTCGAGCATGATGTGGACATCCGGCCCGACCGCCTCACGGGCAGCCTGCATCCGTGACGCTTCCTCGCTCACTGACAGACGGCCGACCTTGATCTTGACCGCGTCAAACCCCATCTCGACGTAACCCAACAGCTCCTGTTGCAGACCCTCGTGACCCTTGCCATCGAGGTAGTAGCCGCCCGACGCATACGCCGGCACGGTGTCCTCGTAGTAGCCGCCCAGCAACTTGTACAGCGGCAAACCGGCCGCCTTCGCGTTGTGATCCCAGAGCGCGATGTCCAGCATCGACAGCCCGCGGATCGTCGATCCAGCGCGTCCATGCAACAACGACTCCTGGTACATCGCGGCCCACAGACCCTCAACCCGGAACGGATCCTGACCGATCAACAGCGGCGCGAACAGGTTGTCGATCGCCGAGGTCACTAACTGACCATTGGAGTTGCCCGCATAGCAAAACCCAATCCCGGCATGCCCGTCGTCGCACTCGACCTCTACCACGGGATGGTCCCGGTGATAGACGGTGCGATTGGAAAACGAAGTCGGGTTGTCAAGAGGAATGCGCAGCATGCGCGAGCGAACGGCGGTGATCGTGGTCATCAAGGCGCTCCTGATGGCTAGGCGTTTGATCCATAGAGTACGAGCACAAATCGAAATCAGGCCTCGCACGCTGGGTAAGTCGCCCCGCAGGTGGCAGGTCTCGGCCCTTCTCCATATCCGACTTCGGGACAGTCTCATGTGAGACTGTCTCACTTGACGGCCGTGGCGGTGTTTGCCGCGCTGGCGGTCGCGCTGTTTGCCGTCGTTCAGTCGATTTCGGCAGCCCCAAGCGCTGTCATCAAGTTCAACGACTCTGACGCGATCGTGGGCGACGGCTCCGAGGTCGAGGTTACGGTCGAAATCAGCGATCCCGATGCAGATCCAACGGCAACGGTTGCCTGGGTGCGTGTTTCGGGGACACTGTTCTTCCTCGGCGACACAGAAAATGGTGCAGCTGACCTAGATGTCAACAGTGACTTGTCGGTTTCGCGGTCCGCCACGGCCGCTGGAAAGGTCGGGGTCGGCCCCTACACTTTGGTTATTCCGGAAGGCACGCCTGACGGCGAATACACCGTGTCGGCCAGCGTTGACCTCGACGGATCTGGTGATGGCCGCGCGTCCACAATTCGCAAGGTCCTTACTGTCGGAGATGCTGGTCTTGCAGTTGCGTCTGCCACGATCGGCTTGTCGACAGTTGGTGTTGTCACCACAGCTGACACCGACGGTGCAGGGAACACCGAAGACTTCGCCGACACAGGCGAGTCACCGCCGCACACCCGGGGCAATGCTCAGGACAGCGACTCTGCCAAGAAGGGCCACCCGATCTATCTGTCCGTCAGCGTGCAGAATTCTCTTGGAAAACTCGCTGACAACAGGGATGTCAAGAGTGTTTCGATTATCGCGGCTACTGGTTCGCTCGCACGCGGGCATGCCGCTCCTGACACACCGGACTCGCTGACCTACACGACCGACTCCGAGGACAACACTGAAGTCAGCACTGACGCAAAGGCAGTGACGAACTTCGCTGTTACTAAGGCGACAGCCGGGACGCTTGACGTCTACGCGGTCATCGTTGGCACCACCGGTGCCGCAACGACCGAGACGATCACACTGACCTTCACAGGTGACGCAAAAGCGATTGCGCTCGGCGACCCGAGCAGCCCGCTTGGAGCAGGTGGTTCGTCCACTGTTGACGTGACTGCAACAGATGACTCCGGCAACGTCGCGAGTCTGGCTCCGGCGCAGATCACTGCAGCCGTCCTGAACGACTCGGGCGCTAAGTTCACTGAAACGCCGCATCAGGCACCGGCTGCTGGCATCGTCAACTTCTTGACCGAAATGGTCGAGAATGACGCTAACACTGCCGATGTCGATGAAAACATGGTTTGGGACGATGCTGACTGTGATGGCAAAGCCGGTGACACAGGATGTGACCCGAACAAAGTTCGCATTAGCATCGCGGCAGCGGCTGGAACGCCGGCTGGCGAGTACACCCTCCAGGTGAAGCTCGGCACCGACGACACCCAAGAGATCACGATCATCGTTGCGGGCGCTCCTGCGAGCATTGAGCTTGAGAGCACCCACGACTCCGTGTCTGTTGGCGACATCGTCACGGTCACAGCGACCGTGACTGACGCTGATGGCCACCCGGTCGTTAACGCTGGTACTGACGATGGTGTTTCCTTCGAGGCTGTTGGCAGCCTGAAACTGTCCGCCCTGCGTGACGACGATCGCGCCAAGGACAACGACATCATGGTGGCGTTGAAGGATGGTTCGGCTAGCGCTCGGTTCCTCGTGAGCCAGGGCAGCGGCACCGCTTCGATTGTCGCCGAGTACACGGCTGGCACCGCTTCAGTTGACGCAGTTATTTCAGTCTCCACTGAGGCTGCCGAAGCAATGCCCGAGGAAGAGGCCAGTGTGGCTTGCCTGAGCAACCTGGCCGGCTTCGCGACTTGGGCTTGCGGCGTTGAGAGCTCCGCCTCTGAGATCTTCGGCCTCGTCAGTGGCCGCGGCGCGACTGCACTCCACTTGTGGAACGGTTCCGCCTGGGTCCGCTACTCAGTGGTTGACGGCACCATGGTGCCGGGTTCGAGCGACTTCATGGTCGCCGAGAACGACATCCTCTACATCAGCAACTAGGGGACCCTCACCCCCGCCTTCGCGGGGGCAGGCTCCTGCCCTCTCCCAGAGGGAGAGGGGATCAGATCCCACACCCCTCGCTTGTCGAGGGGTGTGGGAGGACTCCTAAGGAAGGAATGCTGAGATGAAACAGCACAGACTGATGTCGAGGGTGGTTGGACTGGCGCTGGGCTTGGCTGTCGCAGTGGCGACCTTGAGTCTTGCCAGCGCGCAGCAAGAACCGCCCCACCGGTTCTACGGCACGGGAGCAACCCCTGGCGACATGATCGGCGTAGTCGACGACATGGGCAATGACCTCGGCTCAACAGAAGTCGCCGAAGACGGCTCCTGGTACATCGATGTCGACCGCGACGACGCCGATAACGTGAGCTTCACGCTCAATGGCATGTCTGCTGACGCCGACGTCTCATCCGCCGGCTCTGGCCAGTCGGCAGTGGCCGTCACCGCCATGGCCATGGAAGACTCCATGGACGAAGGCGACTCGATGGAAGACGGCGACAGCATGGAGGACCTCGATGGTGAAGAGGGCGACTCCATGGAAGACGGCGACTCCATGATGGACGACGGCGACACCCACATGGGCGACACCGAGTACCCGGGTACGGGTAGTGGTGGTCTCGCTGACGGCAGTGGTGTTTCGGCTGGCCTGATTGGTCTGCTGATCGCGCTGAGTGTCGCCGCAGTCGCCGGTCTCGGCCTGCGCCGAGTCCGCAACCGCGCGTAGTTCTCACCAGCGGACAAATCCTGTCCAAATCAGAGGGGGCGGGGCCAAACGGCCCCGCCTCTTCTCGTTTACCGACTTTTGAGACAGTCTCACAACATGAGGCCTCAGAACACGATGTTCCCAGTCCCCGCTTCACGCGGGGACCTTCGCGTAAATCGGTCGGTGCGCTATTGGTCAGGTTGTAGGGGCGACCCTTGTGGTCGCCCGCTCTGCCGCTCTTATCTAGTCAGTAATGCAATCGCCAACTCGGGCTACAGGAGCTCAGAAGGATTTGGAACACGATTATGCACAGGCCTACGTGAAGCGGGGACTGGGATTCAACCACTCAATGGGACTTTTGAGACAGTCTCATGAACCTGCGCTACTACTTCATCAACGCCGAACCATGCCTCGTACGGAGTCGGCAAGGCGGTGTTGTTCCTGCTCACCGACATGGCGAGCTATGTCACGGGGCCAGAGGCTCCGGCCCCGGCGGGCGGGGATGCTGGATGCCCGGCAGCGGGCGGACTGGACATGTCTCGCTCAAGCGAGAGAGATGCAAGTGAGCCAGATGAGGGCTCAGGCCGAAGGCGTTTGATGGGCGCGCACCAGCTTGCCTGGTAACGCTCCGGTCAGTTCATCGTCTTCGAGGATGACTTCACCCGCGCAGATTGTTGCGACATAACCGGTCGGGCGCTGCATGTAGCGCTTCGCGCCTTCGGGGAGGTCATAGACCATGTGCGGCGCATCCGTGCCGAGCCGATCGAGGTCGATCACGTTGACGTCGGCCCGTTTGCCGCTGACCAGTTCACCGCGGTCGCGCAGGTTGTAGAGGTCGGCATTGGCGCCCGACTGCTTGTGCACGATCGTCTCCAGCGGCACCAGTTCGCCGCGTGTCCGGTCGCGACCCCAGTAGGCCAGGTTCCAGGACACCATATGTGCATCGGAGACAGCCGCCACGTGAGCGCCGGCATCCGACAGACCGTTCCGGGTCAGCGGATGCACCATCAGCTCGGGCATGTAGTCGAAGTTGCCATCCGCATACCCATCGAGGTAGACGAGCAGCAAGGTCGAGCCGTCGCCCTGGGTCGTCAGGTCGTAGAAGGCTTCCTCAGTGGTCAATCCGTTGCGTTCCGCATGAGCGGCGACCGATCGCTCATACTCGGGTTCGTACACCGGCGGGTCACCGAGCACATAAACACCTTCAGGTGAGTTCATGATCAGTTCAAGTACTCCGGGCATCAGATTGCCCGGCGTCGTGTCGACGAGGAACGGGTGATTCGCCGCGTCCTTCATCTTCTTGCGCACGTCGTTGGTCAGATCCCAATCACTGGCAAGGATCTGAGCCTTGACGTCCGGCTCGCGCATCTTCTCAACTCGCTCGGCCAGGGGCAGGTGCTCGACGAGTTCGCGATAGGCGTAGTTGAGCAAGTACGGGTGGAATGATCCGTCGAGATTCATCAATAGCGTCGTGCCACGACCACGCACCTGGGGGAAGACCCGCACACCACGCTCAGTCGCCTCCTCAAGGAACCCGAGGCTGTCCTTCAACCCTTCCCCGGCGAGGAAGGTGATGGTCAGATCATGCTCGAGTGCGATGTTCTCAACCCACTCGCGCTCGAAGGGACCAACCAGCTGGAAGACGCCACCGCCGCCTTGCTCGATACCCTCGGCGACCGCCTCGAGCTCGGGGTACTGAGCCAGGGTGCCTGGGATCAGTTCTCCCTCCTTGGTCCGGTGAGCCAGCAGTCGGTTGGACGAGAAGCCGACCGCGCCGGCCTCGATCCCCTCGCGCACGAGGCGTCTCATGTGGGCTAACTCTTCGTCCGTTGGCTGCACATCATCCGCGCCACGAGAGCCCATCACATACGTCCGCAACGCACAGTGAGGGAACTGCGCGGCGATATCCATCACACGCGGCTTGTCGTCGATCGCGTCGAGGTACTCGGGGAAGGATTCCCATTCCCAGGTGATCCCTGCGGCCATCGCAGTCGCAGGAATGTCCTCAACGGCATCCATCAGGTCCATCAACCACTCGCGGTCCGCCTCGCGCACCGGCGCAAAGCCGACTCCACAGTTGCCCATCACCACCGTCGTCACGCCGTTGTAGCAGGACGGCGTCATGTACGGGTCCCACGAGACCTGAGCGTCCATGTGCGTGTGGATATCAATCCAGCCAGGCGTCACGACCTTGCCCGAGGCGTCAATCTCGCGGCGCCCTGCGCCGACGATCCCCTCACCCTCGCGAACCACCGCCGAAATCCGGTCGCCGTCAATGGCAATATCGCCGACAAACTCGGGAGTGCCTGTCCCGTCAAGAATGCGTCCATTACGAATCACGATGTCGTGCATGAGCGTCTCCCGTCGGGGTCGATGATTCTTGACAGGCTAGTGATCATCCGCCGATGTCGGCAAGGAACAGCAAGAGTGCCGCCGTAGTGTTTTCCGTTGTCGGTCACTCGAACTCGTGTCGGGGGATGCCCGACTCACGCACGATGGCACTCAGAGTTCCAACTGGCAGCGGCCGATTGCCTCGATCCGGCACGGACAACCGGAGTCCATCGGAATGGCGTTCCATGATGATGTGGCTGCCGTTGTGCTGGTCGTACTCGAAGCCGTAGCGTTCCAGGATGGCCACAACCTCGAAGGATCGCAGCCGGCGCAGCCTAGCCAACGCTGACCTCTGGGCAATGGCTGGAGTGGCTGCCTCGGCACTTGCATGGCTCGCTTGGCAGACCGGTGACTGTCACCGGGATAGAGACTGATTCGCCGTCGAACAGGTAGTCATACTCATCTATTGGAGTGTGCGCCAAGTACAACTCCAGCGCTTCCTTCAGCATGGCCTGTGCCTCTTGGGGGGTATCGCCGCAGCTGGCGACCCCGAGTTCTGGACAGAGTGAGACGTACTGGCCGTCCTCGCTGCGGATGACGGCAGTGAGATGCAACGTATCCTGCGCCATTGGTCACCCCTTACCAATCATCAATGCTAGATCAACAGAGAGCGCCTAGCGACGATTCGCTGTGAATCCCGGGCCTCGCCCCTTCTCCCAGATCATCTTCCGAGCGACGTCCTCGTCGAAATCGATGCCCCAGCCCGGCTTTGTTGGCAACTCCAGGTGACCATCGACGATCTCCAATGACCCTCCGCCGAGATCGTCCTTCCAGGGCACATCGTCGATGTCGATTTCCATGATCCGCACGTTCGGCACCGTGGCGCAGAGATGCAGCGCGTGCATCGTGGCGAGGTGCGAATAGTAATTGTGCGGCGCACAGTTGAGTTCATAGCTCTCGGCCAGCAGCGCGACATCACGAGAGCGCGCAAATCCTTGCCAGGGCACGTCGATCATTACGTTGTCCATTGACCGATGGTCGAAGAATGGCCGGTAGTCACGGATCGTGTACAGATTCTCGCCCGACGTAATCGGTACCGTCGTCTGGCGGCGGACATCAGCTAACGCCTCAGGCTCGTACATGTCAATCTCGACCCACATCATCTCTAGGTCTTCAAGCGCCTGGCAGATCTGTCGCGCGACTAGCGGCGTGCAGTTGAAGTTCAGGTCGAGCGCGATTTGTACATCGGGTCCCGCGCCTGCTTTGAGTGCACCGATGTACTCGGGAAGGTGCCGCAGCAGAGAAGGAACCGCATTGCGGTCGATGTTGCCGACGCCGCCCCAGCCTGGGCCGTAGACGCCTGTCGGATCACCTGGGAAGACGATGTTGGTCTTCAGCGCGTGGAATCCCTTGTTGCGCACCTCTTCGCCGAGCGCCGTGACATCATCCATCGTCCGTAGAGGCGGCGCGCCCACGACCCACTCGTTGCCGTTGTCCCAGAGGATCTGGTCATAGCTCCGAGCCCGCGAGCTACCGCAGTGCGACCAATAGATCATCTGCCGCTCGCGCGTCGGCCCGCCAAACAGCGAGTAGACCGGCACGCCCAGCGCCTTGCCCTTGATGTCCCAGAGCGCCAGCTCCACTCCCGCGATCGCCTTGGCCGCAATTCCACCCGGAGACTGCCGTGCCAGTCGGTACATGTCCCAGTAGCGAGCCTCGACCGCGAGCGGGTCGCTGCCAATCAGGATCGGTTCCATGTCCTTGATCGTGCCCACAATGCCGTAGGGATTGCGCCCATCCGACATCTCGCCGTACCCGGTCACACCCTCGTCGGTGCGAACCGCCACAAACTGCCAGGGCCGCCAGCCAGCGTCGACAACAAAGGTCTCAATCTCGGTGATCTTCATAGAGCGCTCCAATGTGTTCTGAAGTCTGCCGCAGGCTAAGGCCTCTTCATCAGGATGCCGACACCCAAGGCACGGCGATCCCATAATCCCCGCTTGCAGGGCAAGCGGGAGCTGCCGACAGCCTGCCCCGGGCTTGACCCGGGGGCTGAAGGGGTCCCTCTCCCCATCTAAGTGGCCGTGTCACGACCCTTCGCTGAGTGGCTGCGTCGTGGGAGTACTGCCTTGTCCCAATTGCCGAGTTGCTAGATTTGTCACGGAGGATGCGCCGTGACCAACCAGCCAGAGCTGCTTTCCCCTTACCGAGTCCTCGATCTGACCAACGAGCGCGGCCACTTTGCTGGCAAGCTGCTGGCCGACCTTGGCGCGGACGTGATTAAGGTTGAGCCTCCTCGAGGTGACCCGGCGCGGCGCTGCGGACCATTTGTCGACGACATCCCAGGCCACGAACGCAGTCTCCGTTGGCTCGCGTGGAATACCAACAAGCGCAGTGTCACCCTCGATCTGGACGACGCCAAAGGACGCGTACAGTTCCAACAACTGGCGCAATCGGCCGACTTCGTTCTGGAATCCTTCGCGCCCGGATACATGGACAGCATTGGCTTTGGCTATGAGTCCCTGTCCGCAGTCAATCTCCGGCTGATCCTCGTCTCAATTTCACCGTTCGGTCAGAGCGGGCCGTATCGCGACTACCAGGTGACCGATATCGTCTCCTGGGCGATGAGCGGCAACATGTCGATCACGGGCGAGTCGTCGGGGCCTCCGGCGCACATCAGCGACAATCACCAGTCCTACGTACACGCCGGTGGAGACGCCGTGATTGGCTCATTGATTGCGCTTGAGCATCGACGACAGACCGGTCGCGGACAGCATGTTGACCTCTCGATCCAAGAGGCAACCTCCCGAGGCCTGTACCAAATCACCGGTAGCTGGGACATGACCGGCCGCAATCTCCCTCGCGACGCGCGGCCGAATGTAGGTGAAGGCAATTTGTCGTGGACATGGCGATGTCGCGACGGGTATGTGATCTGGGTTGTCCCGATTGGACCAGGATCCGTCAAGCGGTTGAGCGGGTTGTTTGCCTGGCTCAACGAGTTTGGCGAGGGACAAGAGTTGCAATCGATCGACTGGGAACATCTGCAAGTCGAGGAGATCACTAAAGACGACTGGAAACACCTGAGCCGAATGTTCGAGGATGTGTTCATCGGTCGGACCAAGCGGGAGCTACTCGAAGCCGCGGTTCGATACGATTTTGCGCTCTTCCCTTCCGCGACGACCGCTGACACGCTCGCCAACGAACAACTCCGAGCCAGAGGATTCTGGCGCGACGTGGATCATCCTGAGCTCGGACGCAGCATCCGGATGCCTGGCCCGTTCGCGCAGGGAGATGGTGCGATTCCACCCGAGACTCGTCCCGCGCCTGCTCTTGGACAACACAACGACGAGGTGTTTGCCGAGCTTCGCAGCGTTCCTGCGCAGACGAACGCGTCCAATGGCGTCACGCCGGACTCACGGCGGCTGGCTGGGCCGTTGGCTGGCATCAAAATTGCCGACTTCGGCTGGTTCATGGTCGGACCGCAGACGATCAAGGCATTCTCCGACTTCGGCGCCGATGTCGTGCACGTCGAGAGCACGGCCCGCCTCGATGCGCTGCGCATCGTTGGACCGTTTCAGGACGACGAGCCCGATCCGGAGCGCTGCGGCGAATACGCGCAGGTGCGCACCGGCGGACGGGCGATCAACGTCAACCTCAAGACCGAAGCGGGAATGGAGATCGCTCGCCGGCTCGTCCAATGGGCAGACATCGTCTTCGACAACTTCTCAGCCGGCGCGATGGATCGGATGGGTCTGGGCCATCAGGCGCTGCGTGAACTCAACCCGGATGTGATTGTGCTCAGCAGCAGCGGACAGGGGCAATACGGTCCGCACGCGCACGGCAAAGGGGGTGGAGGACACTACGCCGCGCTCGCCGGATTCAACGAACTCACTGGCTGGCCCGACGGCGAACCGGGATACCTCAGCGCGTACACCGATTTCATCGCCCCGCGCTTCAACATCCCGTTGCTCCTGGCTGCGCTCGATCATCGCCGTCGCACCGGTACCGGCCAGTACTTCGAACTCTCCCAATACGAGGCCGGCGTCCACTGGCTCACGCCGTCGATCCTGGACTACACCGTCAATGGTCGAGTCGCCGACCGACAGGGCAACCGGCAGCCCGACGCCGCACCGCACGGAGCCTATCGCTGTGCTGCCGACCGGTGGTGCGTGATTGCCGTTACCAACGACGGCCAGTGGCGATCGCTCTGCAACGCCTTGGGAGTTTCTTCGCTCGCTGATGAGCCGCGCTTCCTCACCCTCCAGGATCGCAAGGCAAACGAGGACGAACTCGATCGCCTGGTCGAGCAATGGACGACCCAACGCGACGCCTTCGAGGTCATGCACACGCTTCAGGGCCTCGGCGTCCCGGCCGGCGTGGTCCAGACCGGCGAGGACCTGCTCGAGCACGACCCGCAACTCCGACATCGCAACTTCTACCAGCGTCTGGATCATCCCGCACTCGGCTCATACCGAGCGCCACAGGCCTCATTCCGATTGTCCGCCGCACCATGCGAGCTGCAACGAGTCCGATTGCTCGGAGAGGATACCTACGAAGTCCTCAGCCAGTCGCTAGGCCTCTCCGAGGAGGAGATTGAGCAGTTCGCCCTGGCAGGCGCACTGGTTTAAGGCGCGTCTGCATTCCCCTCTCCCAGAGAGTGATGCAAAGCTCCTTGCCTCCGTCATTGCCGCGCTCGGTCGCGGCAATCTCGCGGTGAACACCACTGACGTCTGTGCTCGAAACGGCGAGATACCCGCGGCAAGCGCGGGTATGACGGAGTGGTGGTCGCTGCATGCCTTCGCGCCATCGACTGCCGGAGAAGGTCCGACCTGAGAAGGTCACCAAGATCAGCGCCATTCCCGCTTCGCCGGGCACCACTGCCCATCCGATGTTCAACGTTCCGCCCTGGAACTACGTCTTCCTCAAGGTCGCCTCACCCTAGGCGGTATGTGAGCGATCCCAAGCGTTGCCTGGATGCTCGCGTCGGAGTGGCACCGACTAGTCGCCTCGCAGGCCCGCACTGGGATGGAGATGTTGCAGGTTGACATCTCGATCTGGCCGAGGCATACTCTTGCCGTTGTCATCTCGATCGCCTTATACCTGAGAGCGATCTTGTAGAGAAGAGATACCCATGAATGAGCGGAACTATTGGTCTCGGATGAAGCACCGCAACCTGTCACGTCGATCCTTGCTGAGAGCAAGCGCCCGCGCCGGAGTCGGAGCAGCCGGACTAGCGCTGGTGGGTTGCGGCGATGACGATGACGACGGCCAATCGGCAGCCGCACAGGTCCAGCAGGCTCAGGATCAGGTCGAGCAGCGTGCAGACCAGCAAGCACAGCAGCAGCAATCGCAGACCGCATCTGCCGACGAACAGCAGCAACAGCAGGCCGCCGCACAGGCGCAGGCCCAACAGTCCGGCGGACCCGTCTTCGGCGGGATGGTCCAGATCGCCGGCGACGATGGCGGCCTGTTCGACCCGGCCGCAACGATTCACGGCGGTACCGACGCCTCGATCTTCCAATGCTACGACTTCGTCAACTACATGGACGCAGGCAACGAGATCACCGATGCCATGGGCGAGCTCCCCGAGATCATCGACGATGTCAACTTCGTCTACCAGATCAAGCCGGATGTCTACTGGCAAGATCTGCCGCCCGTCAACGGCCGCCAGTTCACGGCAGAGGACGCAGTCTTCGGATACGAGCGCTTCGGACAGGACAACCCCGAGTTCGTTTACAAGGACCGCTATTCGCTCGTCGAGCGGTTCGAAGCTGTCGATCAACTCACGATGCATGTTCAGGCTTCCGAGCCCTTCGCGCCGCTGCTCGTCGCCATGGCCGAAACCGGAGCGCTGATGGTCGCCCGCGACGTGGTTGAACAGTTTGGCGATGCCGAGATTTCCAGCAACCCGGACGCAATCATCGGCACCGGCTCAATGATGCTGGACTCTCGCGAGGCCGATGTTGAAACCGTGCTCAAGCGCAATCCCAACTACTACCGCAAGTCGCCAGATGGCGGCTCCTTGCCCTACTTCGATGGCTACAACATCATCTGGGGTCTCGACAACGCACTGCGGATCGCTCAGTACATCGACGGCAAGACCGACTTCCTCTGGTTGCAGTGGTATGGCGAACTGCAAGAGATCGAAACCGTGCGCGCCGAAGCCGGCGAAGACTCGATCGTCGCCGTCCCCAACCCGGTCGCCTTCGGACTGGCAACCCACATCCACACCAAGCGAGAGCCATACACGGACCCGCGTGTGCGCCTCGCCCTGCATCTCGCCACAGATCGCGTCTCGCTGCATGCAATCTCGCTCGGTGCTGGGGTGATTGGCGGCCCGGTCGCTGAGACCATCGCGCCCTACGGCTGGGGTCTCGATCAACTCTCCCAGTTGCCCGGATACCGCACCGCGGATGAGCGCGAGACCGACCTCGCCGAAGGACGCAAACTGCTGGAGGCCAGCGGATACAACAAGGACACCGTGCCGCCGATGGAAGTCTGGGGAGATTTCGCCTCCGACTACGGACAGGTGCTCCAGCAGAACTTCAGCCAGATCGATTTCGAAGTCGACATCCTCGAGCTCACCACCGCCGACTCACTCGCCGCACGTCAAAACCACGAATTCTCGATGATCACGCTCGGCCAACAGGCCGCCGCCGATCCAGACCTGCTCTACAACGATCTGCACACCACTGGTGGGCAAAACTACGGCGAGTTCTCCGATCCTGAAATCGACGAAATGCTCGTCAAGGGACGCACCACGTTCGGCGTAGAGAACCGCAAAGAAATCTACGACGAAATTCAGACCAAACTACTGGAAGAGCACGCACCGCGTCTCTGGTGGAACTGGAGTCTGCCCACAGTCGGTCACCGTCCCTGGCTCCAGGGCTTCCGCCCAACCCCGGGCATCACTCCCACCAACCAGGTCATGAACACCTGCTGGTTCGACGAAACCAGGACGATTTAGCCAGAGTCTCCGGCCCACTGTCTGGACACGTGAACCGCAACTGATGCGCAATTATATCTTTCGCCGCCTGTTGCTATTGCCGTTGACGGTGATCCTGCTATCAGTTTTCGTGTTCGGCCTGATTCGGTTGGTGCCAGGATCAGTGATCGACGCGCGCCTCTCGTCCGGGTTCCCGGGGACCGCTAACGCCGACGACAGGGCCAAGCTCGAAGCGCACTTCGGTCTGGACAAACCCGTCCATATCCAGTACCTCAGCTGGGTCGGACAGGTGCTGTCCGGGGATTTCGGCACTTCCTGGCTGACGAAAGAGTCGATCCTCGACAACTTCGGCCGTCGCATGCCTGTCACGGTTGAGTTGCTTGTGCTGACCCTGATCATCTACATCCCGTTGGGGATTGGAACGGGGGTGTGGTCGGCTGTCCGCCAAAATAGGCCTGACGACTACGGCATCCGCTTTGTCACGATCCTCTTCCTGGCGATTCCCAACTTCTGGCTCGCGACCCTGGTGATCGTCATACCGTTGGTCCTCTGGGGCTATGCGCCGCCGGTTCCCTATGTCCATCTCTGGGAGGAACCAGAAACGAACATCATCCAGATGGTCGTGCCTGCAGCGATCGCTGCCTTGGCCGGCGCAGCCGTGCTCGGGCGTGTCGCCCGCTCCGAAATGCTCGAAGTGCTGCGCCAGGACTACGTCCGCACCGCATATTCCAAGGGCCTGACCGGGTACGTCGTGGTCATCCGACACGCGTTGCGAAACGCGATGATTCCGCTGATCACCCTGATCGGCCTCGTCTTCGCCAACGGCGTCGCCGGAGCGGTGATCGTCGAGCAAATCTTCGCGATCCCCGGCATGGGCCGCTATCTCGTGCAATCGCTCCTGACCAACGACTTGCCCGTCGTCCAGGTCTGGATGCTGATCTTTGGAGCTGCATTCATCATGGTCAACCTCCTGGTTGACCTCAGCTACGGGCTCTTTGATCCAAGGATTCGTTTCCAGTGAGTAGCGCAGAACCAACAGTGATCAAGTTTGACGAGTTCGGGATCGCCGAGAAGCCGCCCCGCGTCGTTCGCGCGCGCCGGCTGCTGCGCCAGCATCCGCTGGGCGCATTTGGCTTGTTGATCGTTGTCTTTGTGGTCTTCCTGGCCGCCCTGGGTCCACTGATCGCCGGCGACTCAGCGACGATTTCCCCTGACATCCTCGCGGGACCCAGTGGTGAGCACTGGTTCGGCACCGACCGCCTCGGACGAGACTACCTGGCCCGCGTCGTCGCCGGCGCACGACTCTCGATGTCGCTGGCGCTGGGAGCGATGGCGATTGGCGTGGGCTCCGCGCTGGTCCTGGGCATGGTCTCGGCTTACGCCAAGGGCGCAGTCGACCTCTTCCTCCAGCGCATCATCGACATGATGCTCGCGTTCCCTGGACTGGTCCTGTTGCTTCTGCTGTCTCAAGTGATTGGACGCGGCTGGCAGTCAGTCGCGTTGGGCATGGGGATTCTGTTCGCGGTCAGCATGGTCCGGATTGTGCGGGCCAGCACGCTCTCGACCCTGGCCGAGAGCTACGTCGAGGCTGCCCAACTCATCGGCGCCTCTCCTTTCCGAATCCTCTGGCGGCACGTTCTGCCGAACATGGGGCCGCCGCTTCTGATCTACGTCACTGCGATTCTTGGCGGCGCCATCCTCTTCGAGGGTGCGCTGTCATTCCTTGGCCTCGGAGTGCCGCCGCCAGAGCCGTCGTGGGGACGCATGCTGACTGAGTCTCGAACGCTGTGGAAGTACCCACACCTGAGCATTTTCCCCGGTGTCGCGATGACCATCGCTGTGCTCGGATTCAACCTCGTTGGAGACTCGATTCGAGACATCTTCGACCCGCGCCTGCGTGGGGGCTAAGGCAGTTCCTCTGCCGCTGCTCCACTCTCGATGAGCGCGTTGATCTCCTCGTTGTCGAGGCCGAGTTCTCGCAGCACTTCTCTCAGATGCTCGCCGAACGCCGGTGTGTGCTCGGCGGCCTGATAGCGGTCTCGGCTGAACTTGAGTGGGGCTTGTGGCATCAGCACTGGACCCACGGCCGGATGGTCGAAGCTGTGGACGAAGTCGTTGGCGCTTGCGTGCTCGCTCAAGAGCGCTTCCTCCAGCGAGGTCAGCAGTGCAGATGGCACGCCCGCGGCTTGCATCCGCTCGCGTAGTTCTTCGCCGTCCTGCTCGATGACGATGCTGCGAATCTGTTCCCGCAGCGACAGGAAGTGCTCTCGTGGATCGTCGGGCATTTGCCAGTTGGGATCGTGTGCGCTCGGATCTTCGATGCCCAACGCATCGAGTAGTCGTTTGAACGCCAGCGCCGACGCGCCCAGCGTGATCCAGTGACCATCGCGGGTCTCATAGAATCCGCCCACCAACAGCGCCGTCTGCTCGCGTCGCCGCTGGACCGCGACGCTTGGGTGCGGACGCTCCTGCTCCATCCAGTCGGCGAACTCTCGCTTCCAACCGTCGACGGCGTCGAAGATGTTGGCGGTCGCAGTCTGCAGCGATATCGCGGCCTGGTACAACGACGTCTTGACGTGCTGTCCCTGCCCGGTGAGCTCTCGTCGAAACAGCGCGCTGGCGATGCCGAACGCGAGCAGTGTGCCGGCATGGAAGTCGGCCAGGAACGCGTCGAGGACGCGTGGCTCGTCGCCCTCGAAGTTGCCGGTCGAGAGTGCCAGCCCCGATGCGGCGGCGGCCTGGAAGTCAGCGCCGAGATGCATGCCAAACGGACCCTTCTCGCCCATTGCCGAGATTTCAGCCACGATGATCCGCTCGTTCTCCGCGCTCAGCGACTCATAGTCCAGACCCACGCGCTGCAGCGCGCCGGGTCGCATGTTGGAGATCAGCACGTCGCTGCGCAGCGCTAGTTTCCTGGTGATCGCGCGGCCTTCTGGATGTCCCAGATTGAGCGGCACGCCACGTTTGCCCCGCGCCTTGATGATGTAATGTCGGCCCTCGCCAGGGACGATGGTGCTGTTGAATCGGGTGGCGTCGCCGGTGACCGGCTCAATCTTGATCACATCGGCGCCGCCATGCGCCAGCAGCTCACCCGCATACGGACCAGCCACAAACAGCCCAAATTCAATCACCCGCACGCCCGAGAAGATGCCGTCCGAATTGCCTGCCATCGCCGCACTCCTGATCCACGACAAATGCTAGCGAGCAGAACAAACAGGTCTCGTTGCTGATGTCCGTCCGTCAAGATCGGGAACTGGCTACTATCAGTCCCATGACCACGATTCAGGCTCCAACAGACATCGACGCCGCTATTGGCAAGGTGCTCGACATCATCGTGCAGGGTTGGGATCCGCTGCAGATCGTCCTGTTTGGTTCGCGAGCTCGCGGTGATCATCGCGAAGACAGCGATGTGGATCTGCTCGTCGTGGTCGATGACAGTGTGGACTGGTCGGAAACGCGATGGGAGATCCGCAACGGGTTGCCGAGCGGGTTGATCCCGACCGATATCGTCGTGACCACCCCCATCATGTGGCTCAAACGCGCCAATCTGGTCGGTGCGATCGAGCGCAAAGCGCTGATCGACGGTCGCGTACTCTACGTGCGAGGAGGCGGCGATCCGGTGATCGAAACAGCGCTGCACGTGTTGCGACTGTCGTTGGGTGACCTTAACGGCGCTGAGTTTCTTTTGGGTTCGCCCAGCCAGGATCCGAGGCTTTCCTGTTTCCACTCACAACAGGCCGCCGAGAAAGCTCTCAAGGCAGCGTTGGAGCTGGAGCACAACGACTATCCCCGAATCCATGCGCTCCACCAGTTGCTTGCTCAGTTGCCGTCGACTTGGCCCGTGCATGAGCTCGATCTGAACCTCAAGCGGCTCAGCGCTTTGGTTGTCGAGGGGAGATATCCTGATGCCGACAGACTCCCTACGCGAGACGAGGCCGTCGAAGCGGTTGCTGATGCTCGGCTGATTGTTGAGTCCGTCGTCGAGGAATTCCAGCGCAGAGGTCACGACGTTCCCTAGCCGAGACGCTTCCAATCCTATGACCACACTTCAAGCACCAATTCAAGTCGACACCGCGATCGACACCCTGATCGACACCATCGTTCAGGGCTGGGATCCGCTTCAGATCGTTCTGTTCGGCTCACGCGCCCGTGGCGACCATCGCGAGGACAGCGATGTCGACCTGCTCGTCGTGGTGGATGACGGTGCTGACTGGTCGAAAACGCGCCGAGAAATCTGGAACGGTTTGCCGAACGGGCTAATCCCGACCGATATCGTCGTGACGACCCCGACAATGTGGCTCCAACGCGCCAATCTGGTCGGCGCGGTTGAGCGCCAAGCGCTGATAGACGGTCGCGTACTCTACGTGCGAGGAGGCGGCGATCCGGTGATCGAAGAAGCGCTGCACGAGCTCCAACTGGCAGTGGAAGATTTGGGGACCGCCGACTTTCTGCTCAGCATCAAAAGCCAACCGCCTCGACAGGCCTGTTTTCATGCCCAACAGGCGGCCGAGAAGGCGCTTAAGGCAGCACTCGAGCTCGAGCATGATGACTACCCCCGCATCCATGAGCTCGAAGATTTACGCTCTCAGCTGCCGCCGAGTTGGCCCGTGCATTCCCTTGACGTTGACCTTGATCGGCTCAGCAAGTCGGCAGTCAGTGCTCGTTATCCGGAAGTCAGGATGCTCCCCACCAGAGACGAGGCCGTCGAAGCGGTCGCCGATGCTCGGCTGATTGTTGAGTCCGTCGTTGAGGAATTCCAGCGCAGAGGCCACGACGTTCCCTAGCCGAGACGCCTTGTCGCTCACCGTCCTATCTTGTCTGAGTAGTCCGCGACGGACGCGAGGACGAGGAGCAGGTGATGACTCGACAAGAGGATTTCGGCGGCGTGATCGGTCGGACGTTTCGAGAGTCCGAACCGTGGTGGCCGGAGCTACCGACTGCTCCGCAGGATCGGCCCAACGTGGTTGTCATCCTCTTCGACGACACCGGGTTCTCGCACCTGGGTTGTTACGGCTCGACGATCGCAACACCGAACATTGACAAGCTGGCCGCGAACGGCTTGCGATTCACCAACTTTCACGTGACCGCGCTCTGCTCGCCGACGCGTGCCTCGTTGCTCACGGGACGCAACCATCACGCTGTCGGGATGCGCTCAATCTCCAGCTATGACCCCGGCTATCCCAACATGCGCGGTGCAGTCAGCCGCAACGCCGCCACGATGGCTGAGATGCTGCGCGATGAGAACTACGCCACCTTCGCCGTGGGCAAATGGCACCTGAACCCCTCCGAGACCTGTTCGCAAGCTGGGCCCTTCAATGATTGGCCGCTGCAGCGCGGCTTCGACCGCTACTACGGCTTCCTCTCCGGCGAGACCGACCAGTTCTACCCCGACCTCTGCTACGACAACCACCTGATCGACCCGCCGAGGACGCCCGAGGAGGGCTATCACTTCACAGAGGACATCGTTGATCAGGCCACAGGATTCCTGCGCGACCACCAGTCGGTCTATCCCGGACAACCCTTCTTCCTCTACTTCGCCCTCGGCGCGACACACTCTCCGCACCAGGCGCCGCAGGAGTACATCGAGCGATATCGCGGCCAGTTCGACCAGGGCTGGGATGAGGTGCGCAAGGAGTGGTTCGCCCGACAGCTCGAGCTCGGCGTGATTCCCGAAGGCACCGAGCTCGCGCCGCGAAACCCGGGGGTCAAGCCGTGGGATGACTTCTCGCCCAACATGAAGCGCTTCCTGGCCACGTTCCAGGAGGCGTTCGCCGGATTCTTGACTCACACCGACGAGCAGATTGGGCGACTGATCGCCTATCTCGACGATTCAGGCCAGCTCGACAACACCATCCTGATGCTGATGGCCGACAACGGTGCCAGCCAGGAGGGCGGACCACAAGGTGTCTCGGACACGGCGCGCTATGGTCAGCCGCTGCTCGACGATGTGGACGAGGCGCAGTCTCGACTGCACGAGATCGGCGGCCCGCGCAGCTCTCCCAACTATCCCTGGGGCTGGTCGCAAGCCGGCAATACGCCGCTCAAGTGGTACAAGCAGAACACACACGGCGGCGGCGTCCGCGTCCCGCTGATCGTCCACTGGCCCGACCGGATCAAGGACGGCGGCAGTTTCCGTCGGCAATTCCATCACGTCAGCGACGTGCTGCCGACCGTGCTGGAATCGGTCCAGGCGACCCCGCCCGACGAGTACGCCGGACTGACGCAAATGCCTGTCAGTGGGACGAGCTTTGCGTATGCGCTCGACGATCAGAGCGCTGACACGGCGAAGGAAGTCCAGTATTTCGAGATGCTCGGTCACCGCGGCATCTGGGTCGATGGCTGGAAGGCAGTCACGCGGCACCAGAAGAACGACCCCTGGTCGGACGACGAATGGGAGCTCTACCACGTCGCCGAAGATTTCTCCGAGTCCAACAACCTCGCTGCCGAGGAGCCGGAAAAACTTCGAGAGCTGATTGACCGTTGGTGGGTCGAGGCCGGGAAGTACGGCGTGTTGCCACTCGATGACCGCAGCTTCCAGCTCGGCGGTCCAACGCAGCGTCCTGGCGGACCACACAACGGACTGAAGTATCGCTACACACCGCCAGTGTCTCATCTGCCGGGTGAAATCGCGCCAGCCGTTGGCCTGGGATCATGGACGCTCGACGCCGAGATCGAGCGCGATGGGCTGGGTGACGGCGTGATCTTCGCGCGCGGTTCGGTCATGGGTGGGATCAGTTTCTACATTAGGGACAATCGCCTGCGAGTCGACTACAACGCCTTCACCGAAGTGACGCAGATCGTCTCCGACATCGAACTACCCGACGGACGCTGCACCATCGGTATGAGCATGGACGGAGAAGCGCCGTCGGCGCCTGGTCATGTCACGGTCCGCATCAATGGAGAACGTGCCGGAGCAGGCGAAGTGCCGTTCCTCGTGCGCGGCGGATTCGGCGGACGCGGCGGGGCTGACATCGGCTCGGACCGCAAGTCGCCAGTGACCGACTCCTATGAGCCGCCATTCGAATTCGAGGGAACAATCCACGAGTTGACCATCGAGGTCACGCCGTACCCGAAGTCGGGAGCGGCATACGAAGCGGCGAGGAACGCATTCAAGCTGCTGATGGCTCAGCAGTAGAGCGATTCACAATGGTGACTCGATGACTGATTGCTGTGGCGCATCGCGGAGTTCGTTTTCCTCCCCCTTGGGAGGCGCTGCCGAACACAGAGGGGCGCGCCAGCCTGAACGCCTCCACCCCTTCGAGGCGCCTCCTCCTGCAAGTGGGAGAGAAGAGGCGCTCGCGGCGACCGTACCACCAGGTTCGTTCGTCATGGGATCTGTTGACGATCTCTCCTATCCCGGAGACGGCGAGGGACCACTGCGAGAGATCGAACTCTCCGCTTTCGAGATCGACGCCTGCGCCGTCTCAAATGCTGACTTCGCGGTGTTCGTCGAGGACACCGGCTATCGCACCGAATCAGAGCTGATTGGCTGGTCGTTTGTATTCGCCGGGTTGCTGCCCGACGACTTCCCGCCGACCCGTGGCGCGGCCGATGCTCCATGGTGGAGACAGGTAGAGGGCGCCTCCTGGCAACATCCAGAAGGCTCCGAGACCGATATCGACGACCGCATCGATCATCCGGTCGTCCATGTCAGTTGGAACGACGCACTCGCGTATGCCCGCTGGGCTGGCAAACTGCTTCCGACCGAAGCGCAGTGGGAACGCGGCGCTCGCGGCGGCCTCGAATCACAGCCTTATCCGTGGGGCGACGAACTGACGCCCGGCGGCGAACACCGGATGAACGTCTGGCAGGGCGTCTTCCCGACCGAAAACGGCCTGGAGGACGGCTGGTACGGGACCTGCCCGGTCGACGCTTACGAACCAAACGGGCTGGGATTGTTCAACACGACGGGCAACGTCTGGGAGTGGTGCGCCGACTGGTTCGACGTTTTCCACGATCCCGAACCGTCGATCAATCCGTCTGGTCCTCCGGACGGCGATCTGAAAGTGCTGAAGGGCGGCAGCTTTCTCTGCCACGAGAGCTACTGTCTGCGCTACCGGACGGCAGCGCGCATGGCTCTCACACCGGACAGCGCAACCAGCAACACTGGCTTCCGCTGCGTTCGGCCATTGGACTAAAGGAGTTGGGCTATGACGACGACTGATGAGTTCGAAGGACGGATCGGGCGCACATTCCGTGAGTCCGAGCCCTGGTGGCCGGCGTTGCCGACCGCACCTCAGGACAGGCCTAATGTCCTCATCATCCTCTTTGACGATCTTGGCTTCGCCCACCTCAATTGCTACGGCTCGACGATCGAGACACCTAACATCGATCGTCTGGCCGCGAATGGCCTGCGGTTCACCAACTTTCATGTCACACCGCTCTGCTCGCCGACCCGTGCATCACTACTGACAGGACGAAATCACCACACGGTCGGCATGCGATCGGTCACGCAGTTCGACTCGGGTTTTCCACACATGCGCGGTGCGATCCCGCGCAACGCGGCCACCATGGCGGAGCTCCTCTCCGATGAGAACTATGCCACCTTCGCCGTCGGCAAGTGGCACCTCTGTCCGGTCGACTCGATGGGTCAGGCCGGACCGTTCCACGACTGGCCGCTCCAGCGAGGATTCGATCGTTACTACGGTTTCCTCTCGGGCGAGACTGATCAGTTCTATCCCGAACTCTGCGAGGACAACCACCTAATCGACCCGCCACGTCGGCCGGAGGATGGCTACCACCTGACCGAGGACCTGGTCGATCACGCCGTCGGATTCCTGCGCGATCATCAGTCGGTCTATCCGGGCCAGCCATTCTTCCTCTACTGCGCGCTCGGCGCGACGCATGCGCCGCACCAGGCTCCGCAGGAATTCATCGATCGCTATCGAGGCAAGTTCGATGTCGGCTGGGACGCGATCCGCGACGAGTGGTTTGCTCGGCAGCAGGAAATGGGTGTCGTCCCGGATGGCACCCAACTGGCGCCACGCAACCCTGGCGTTGAGGCCTGGGACGACATGTCCGACAACGCCCGCAACTTTGCGGTCGCGCTGCAGGAGGCGTTCGCCGGATTCCTCGAGCACACCGATGCCCAACTGGGCCGCCTGTTCTCTTACCTGGAGACCTCGGACCAGTTGGACAACACCATTGTCCTGCTGCTGGCCGACAATGGCGCGTCGCAGGAAGGCGGACCGCAGGGCGTGTCGGACGAGCCACGGCTATTCGGCCCCGCCGACGACCTCGACGAAGTCCAATCGCGCCTGCATGAGATCGGCGGGCCGCGCTCGGCCTCAAACTATCCCTGGGGTTGGGCGCAAGCTGGCAACACGCCGCTGCGCTGGTATAAGCAGAACACCCACGGCGGCGGTGTTCGTGTGCCGTTGATTGCGCACTGGCCCGACGGCATCTCCGACCGTGGCGCGTTGCGACGCCAGTTCCACCATGTCTCCGATGTCATGCCGACCGTGCTGGAAACGCTGGGTGTTGAACCACCGACGAAGCGCGCCGGCCAGGAACAGATACCGATCGCCGGTACGAGCTTCGCCTACGCCTTCGACGATCCAGATGCCGACACGACCAAGGAAGCCCAATACTTCGAGATGTTTGGACACCGCGGCATCTGGGTCGACGGTTGGAAGGCGGTGACCTGGCATCGGTTCCGGACCGAGTGGTCGGACGACGAATGGGAGCTTTACCACGTCGATGAGGACTTCTCTGAGACCAACAACCTCGCCGAGCAGGAGCCGGAGAAGCTGCGTGAGTTGATCGACCGCTGGTGGGTCGAGGCCGGCAAACATGGCGTGCTCCCGCTTGACGATCGCACGATCGAAATCAACCAGCCGGCGCAGCGCCCCGGCGCGCCGCACTATGGATTGCGTTATCACTACACGCCGCCGATCGCCCACATGCCGGTCGAGACATCGCCGGCCATCGATCTTGGAAGCTGGACCCTCGAGGCGTCAGTCTCGAGATCGTCTCAAGATCAGCAGGGCGTGATCTTCAATCGAGGCTCGATCCACACCGGAGTCACGCTCTACATCAAAGACAACCACCTGCACTTCGATTATCACGCCTACGATGACTGGTCTCGGATCCGCATCGACCGACCCTTGCCTGCTGGTGACGTTGTGATTGGCGTCTCTTTGGAGAGCGATTCGCCCAGTGGCCCGGCGCGGGTCACGTTCTCAATCGACGGCGAGGAAACCGGCTCCGGTCAAGTGGACGTACTCCAGCGACGAATCCTCTTCGGCCATGGCGAGTTCGACATCGGGGCCGACCGCCGGTCGCCGGTCGGCGACAACTACGATCCGCCCTTCGAGTTCGAAGGCGAGATCCACACCGTCGACATCGAAGTCACTCCTTTCGAGGGCGAAGCCGCATTCCACGCGCAAGCCGAACGGCAGCGTCAGACGATGTCAAGGCAGTAGACGCATCTGTTGTTCGAAGCCCGTCATTGCCGCGTTCGGTCTCCGTCATACCCGCGCTTGCCGCGGGTATCTCGCTGCATTCAGCGCCACTGTCTATGCACAACTCGGCGAGATTGCCCCCCCGCATCAAGTGCGGGGCACGCTGCGACAAGCGCGGCAATGACGGAATTCTGACTATGCAGATGGCTGATGTGAGCAAGCCCTAGGCTGATCAATGGCAATCAACGGAGGCTGTCCAATCGCCTCCGCACATCGAAGGAGTACCTTATGCGCGGCGTTGGCGTGATTGAGTTCGGTGGACCGGAAGCTCTGCAAGTCGTCGATCTGCCCGAGGTCCATGCCGGACCGGGCGAGGTCCGCCTGCGAGTCCATGCAGCCACGGTCAACCCCACCGACACCTTCATCCGCGGCGGCGCTCGTGCTGACGCGCTGCTCAAGTCCGGACCGCCGCCCTACATCCCCGGCATGGACGCCGCCGGCGTGATCGACGAGGTCGGCCCCGACACCGATACCGACCTCCAGGTCGGCGATGCGGCCATGGCCATGGTCATCCCACGAGGCAGCCATGGCGCCTACCGCGAGAGCATTGTGCTCAAGGCCGATGCCGTCACTCGCGCGCCGGCCGGTTCGAACCACGCCGAGGCCTCGACCCTGCCGATGAATGCGCTCACCGCCCGACAGTCGCTCGACCAGATGAATCTCCAGCCCGGCCAGACCCTCGCCGTCACCGGCGCGGCCGGCTGCTACGGCGGCTACATGGTCGAACTGGGCAAGGCCGACGGTCTGACCATCATCGCCGACTCCTCCGAGAAGGACATGTAGCTCGTCAAGGACCTCGGCGCAGACATCATCGTGCCGCGCGGCGACGACATCTCCGAGCAGATCCGCCAGGTCATGCCCGACGGCGTCGACGGCCTCGCCGACGGCGCCGTCCAGAACGAGCTGGCAGTCGGAGCGATCAAGGACGGCGGCCAATACGCCAGCGTCCGCGGCTGGAAGGGTGAACCCGAGCGCGACATCACCTTCCACGTCACGATGGTCTTCAGCTACGACCGTCGAGCCGACCTCCTGGACGAAATCCGCCAGCAGGTCGAGGACGGCCAGGTCACGATGAGAGTCAACTCAACCTACCCCGCCGAAAACGCCGCCGAAACCCACCGTCGCTTCAAACAAGGAGGCCACCGAGGCCGCTTCGTGATCACGTTCGACTAGATGCAATCGAGGGCAACCCATGGGCATCGGGAGGCCACCTCCTGCGTGAATGCCAAGCGTCGCCATCGGCCGATGGCGAGCCCATCGGCGAGATTCCCGCGTATCCCTTCACCGTCATACGCGCGCCCCGCCGCGGGGTATCTCGCTGAGTCCAGTACGGAGATGGGGCGCGACGACATAGCCCCACCGTCATACCCGCGCTCCGTCGCGGGTATCTCGCTGAGTCCAATACGGACGCAGATTGACCGCTGCGGGAATGTAGACGGCAGGTCTCGCGGGACGTGTGGTTCCCGGTAGTTGTGGTTGGTGCTGTCAGCGGCGAGATACCCGCGGCAAGCGCGGGTATGACTGAATTCTGACTAAGCAGATGGCTAATGTGAACACGCCTTAGCGCGATCTACTTGTTACGCACATAAGGACTGGTCGCCTCTAGGATCGCATCGGCGAGGAAGTTCAGCGCGATCAGCAGCAGCGCGAGGGCCGCGATCGGCGTCAGTATGAACCACCAGGCGCCGAGTGTGAGGAACGGCCTGGCCGCGTTCAGGATCAATCCGATCGTTGCCGTCGGACGCGATGCCCCCAAACCGAGGAAGCTCAGCGATGCCTCTGCAATGACTGCAAAGGCCATGTAGAGCGCCGCTTGGATCATCAGTGGCGGCAAGGTGTTGATCGAGATTTGTCGCATGATGATGCGCACGGGGCCTGCGCCCAGGGTGCGGGCAGCCATCACATAGTCGCGCTCTTTTTCTTGCAGCATCTGTCCACGCGCGAGTCGCGCGAATACAGGAATCGCTCCGATACCGAGGGTGATTGCTACCTCTCGTGTGCCCGTTCCAAGAACAGCCAACACCACGAGCGCCGTGAGAATCCCTGGGAATGCCAGCATCGTGTCGATCAGCCTCATGGCTACCGCGTCGGTCCATTTGCCGAAATAGCCTGCTATGTAGCCGATGGTGACGCCGATCGGCATCCCGATCGCGATCGATCCGGCGCCGACGAAAAGCGAGACCCGGATACCAAAGATGATGCGGCTGAGCAGGTCTCGGCTGATTTCGTCGGTGCCGAAGGGGTGAGACCATGAAGGCGACAAGAGCTTGGCGCCGCGTAGCTGCTCGTCATAGCCATATGGCGCGATCTGGCCCGCAAACAAGGCGCAGACCAGGAACACGCCAAGGATCACCAGCGCGATTTGGCCTCGCCGCTCACGGGCCACGCGATAAGCGACGTCGAACCATTGCGACTGTTGGCGCCACTCGAGGACGCGCGCACGCAGGCTCGTGCTTCCTAATGCCTCCACCTGCCCTGTTGTGTTCGCCATCAGCTCACCCGGATTCGTGGATCAGCGAGCCCGTAGGCGACGTCGGCGAGCGTGTTGACCACTACGAAGACTGTGACTAGCACCACTAGCATGCCCTGAATCAGTTGATAGTCCCTGCCGACGACGCCGCTGATGAGCAACGAGCCAAAGCCTGGGCGAGCGAAGACCACTTCAACGATCACAGCGCCTGATATCAGAAAACCGATTTGCAGCGCCGCAACGGTGATCACCGGAATCAGTGCATTGCGCATCGCATGTCGCATCACCACGGATCGCTCTCGCAATCCCTTGGCGCGAGCCGTCCGCACGTAATCCTGGTTCAACGTTTCCATGATTGAAGCGCGCACAAAGCGGGCGAGCACGGCCGCTGTTCCGGCGCCGACGGCAATCATTGGCATAACCAGGAATTTGAGCGCTTCGACGGGATCCTCGTCGATCCCAACGCGTCCCGTGATTGGTAGCCATCCGAGCAGGACGGCGAGTACCCAGATCAAGATGATTCCGAGCACAAAGTTGGGAATTCCGAGTGTAAACATGGTGAAACCGGTGGCCGCATAATCGCCCGGTCCGCCCGGCTTCAGGCCTGCAACGATTCCAAGTGGAATGCCGAAGGCCAGTGCAAACAGATACCCGGCCACGGCTAGTTCTGCGCTGGGCACAAGGGCGACCCGCATCAGGTTGCTCACCTCGGTGCCCTTCGTGAACGAGGGTCCAAAGTCGCCACGGACTGCACCGACCAGCCAATCGACGTACTGCTGAACCAGTGGCTCGTTCAGCCCGAGCCGTTCGCGCACCTGCTCGATGTCTTCGGCGCTCGCGTCGGTGCCGACCAGCAACAGCGCCGGGTCGCCCGGAATCAAGCGCATGACGAAAAAGACCAGAATGCTGGCCAACACCACCGTCACGATGCCTTGAGCGAGGCGGCGAATCAGGAACGATCCCATGAACAACGCTCCATTGGCAGCCGACCATACCGAATCTCAAACTGGCGAGTAGCGAGCGCTCGCCGGATGGCGCTGACAACCGCTTAGTCAGCACTAGTGGTTTCGTGCTGAGCGGTCGCCGAGCGCTCCCGAAGATCCAGGCGAAGCCAACCTATCGGTTATGCCTTGAGCCAGAGGTCCTCCTTGAAGACCTTGCCGGACACAATCTGGGAATAGAAGCCGCCCACGCGGTCGTGGTTGTAGGCGCCGACGTTGGCAGCGCCGGCGTAGGGGAGCAGCCACGGCGATTCAGCGTAGAGCTCGTTCCAATCAGTGAACAATTGTTGCCGCTCAGCGGGCGTCGGTCGTGAAGCAAAGCCCTCCAGGATCGCCGCGTACCGATCCGAGATCTCAGCCACCGCGTTGACCGGCTGGCGGAACTGATAGTTCATGTTCGGCAATGTCTCCGGTTCCATCCAGAAGAAGCCCGTGCTCGCCATGTACAAGCCGGGCATCTGACCGGCCAGGAAGAGCTCGATCCACTCCGCCCGGTCGATCACCTTGATTGTGACTTTCAGTCCGATCGCGTTGAAGTTCGCCTGGATGATTTCCGGTGCACCGGCGGGGAGCCAGCCCTCGAAGATATGCATGTCCAGTTCCGTGCCCACCAGTCCGGCTTCTTCGAGCAGCGCTCTGGCGCCTTCAGGGTCATAGGCAAGGTCGTCGTACTGAGAGTCATACGCACTCGAGTGCGGCGGCCACATCTGGTTGACGATCGGCATCACGCCGTAGAACACGTCCTCGTGGATCCGCTCGCGGTCGATCGCCTTTTGTAGCGCACGCCGGAAGCGCGGATCGTCGTTCGCCGGGTGACCGCCGCCAAGAGCTGTCTGGGTCGGTCCCACGACCCAGTAGCCGCCGACCGCGCCGACGAAAGTGGTCAGGTGCTCTAGCTCGCTCATACGGTTGTATTGCGGCAGAGGAACAACGGCCATGTCGAGCTCTCCGCTCTCCAGAGCCAGGACAATTGTGTCCTCGTCGGCAATCTTGCGGTACTCAATCGAGTCGAGGTGCGGCTGCACGTAGTGATTCTCGTGGGGGACCGACACCCACTTTGCGCCTGGTTCCCATTGGTCGAAGTCGAACTTGAAGGCGCCGCTGCCATTGACTTCCTCCATCGCGGCGAGAGCTGTGATGGTGTCGGCGTCAGCGATTGGCGCGAAGGTAATCAGGTCGTAAATGACCGGCCCTGGCCAGTTCGGGTGGTTGAACTGCACTGTCACGTCGTCAAGCACGTCGATCGAATCGAGATACACACCTGCAAGTCCGCGCACCTGACTGTTTGGAGTGTCCTCCCAGTTCATCGCCTCGTAACTGAGCTTGACCGCCTCGGCGTTGAGCGGCTTGCCGTTGTGGAACTCGAGGCCCGGACGCAACTTGAAGATCGTGCTCGTTGCATCACCGTTCTGCTCCCAAGACTCCGCCAGCCGTGGCTCCGGCTCCAGCGAGTCTCCACGCTGGGCCAACCAATCCCAGATGGAGGCGTCCGGCGGCTGAGTGAAACGGCCCTCGGCGATCGCGTACGGCAGGGTGACATCATCTTCGAAGTTGGTCGTGTCGCCGGCGATCAGCCGCCCACCCTGTCGCGGACCGTCATCTGCTTGTTGGGCCTGTGCAACCGCAGCTTGTTGCTGCTCTTCCTGCATGTCCTGCTGTTGAGGCTGATCTTCAGCCTGCTGCTGCATCGCCTGCTGCTGTTGTTGCTGTTGTTGCTGTGCCTGAGCCGCTGCTGGCGCAGCCTGCTGCTGACCATCGTCATCGTCTCCACAGCCAATCAACATGATCCCGGCCGCACCGACACCAGCGCGGGCTGACGCCTGTAAGAGCGACCGTCGGCTGTACTGCCGTTTCTTCATCCGTTGCCAATAGTTTCGCTCGCTCATCAGTGGTCCACTCTCTACGCCGACCTGAACAGTTCGGCAAATCGTAAGAGAGAGTATGCCTAGCGAGAGATGCATTTGCAACCCAGGTCATCGGACGTTGTGGAGGCACCCAGTTCCCCAGGGTCCAGATCCTCACCATCGAGCAACTGCTCGACGGAGACCAACCCGAGTGAGACTGTCTCACTTGTCGGCCGTGGCGGTGATGATCGCCCTGGTCGGGGCGATGTTCGTGGCCATGGGGTCGGCAGCGGCTCATGATCTTGGGACCTGTGACGACCCTGAGTATCTGACTGCCGCCAAGTGTCGGATGGAAGCTGGTTGGGACCACGACGAAGACCCTTCGACACCGAACCAGGCCTACGTAGTTAATTCTTCGGACGCTGATGCTGACCCTTGGACCGCTGGCACCCACACTGCGGCAAACCACCCGCCGACTCTTGGCATCGTCGTGCTCGACAGTGATGGCATTGTTCCTGACGATTCCACGGTGACCGTGATGATCGTCATGTCCGGCGTCTTTACTGAAGACCCGCGAGAGGAAGCTAACCAGGGTGTGCGCCCACCAACTGTCTCGACCGCAGTGGCTCTCGATCAAGATGACAACAGATATGCCGCGACTAAGCTGCAGTACGTCCGAGTGTCCGGTGAGCTGGAAGGTGTTGCTGCGCCGAGGTTCATGCAAACATCGAATCTCGACGATGACATGTCAGCGAACCGAGCGTTCGCCATGATCGACATTCCTGCAGGCACAACTCCCGGCACGTACACCGTGTCCACCAAGTTGGCCGCGGGAACGTACTTCGACTACAGCGGCAACGAGATGAACGCCAAGTCGGCCCGTGCCACGTTCACCGTCGGTGACGCCGGACTCGGTCTTTCTTCGGCCGCGCTCAGCTTGGGTAATCGAGTTCATGACGATCCGGCCACGCTGACTGACGAGACCAAGCCAGAAAGCGGTAGTGACTCCGCTACTGGTAACGGCATCAACCTGGTTGTCACGGCGAGTAACTCACTGGACAACAAGGCTGACAATTCGTCGATCGATCAGATCACCGTGATTGCACCAGGTGGAGACATCACGATCAACGCGGCGATGGTGGATGACCCCAATGACACCACAGCTCCGCATGGCAAGCGCCCACTCTTCGTTGCCACTACTGAGGACAACAGCTCCTCGCTCGACGAGGACGTCATGAGGGGATTGGGCAGCGATGGCAGCACTGTCCTAACCGGTGACGCCATTCGCCAGGCGATGTCGATCACCGTCAACAAGGCTGACGACCAGCCGGGTACGGTCGACGTGTACGTCATCCTCTCTGGTAAGGGCGCGGCGATCAGTAACACGGTCACGCTGACCTTCACTGGTCCGAATGATGCGCTCTCGATCGGTGAACCATCCGACACGCTGTTGGCCTTCACTGAGGTCACCACCCTGCCTGAGGTGCTGCGCCGCGACATCGTCTCCTTCGATCTGGGTGCCCTTGACGCCGGTGGCAACGCTGGTGGCGTCCCCGACGTCCGAGTCCGCATCCTCAACCCTGATGGCAAGGTCGTGAATGAGGACAGCATCGACGTTGAGCAGGGCCCGAACTCAAAGAAGGTCCCCAACGCGAAGCTCACCTTGACGTCGTTGAACGACGCGCTGACGCCGCTGGATGCTGGTACTTACACCGTCAAGATCACCTCGGCTGGCGGTCTGTCCGCCTCCGGTGAGTTCATGGTGGTCGGTCGCGCGGATGGTGTCGAAGTGACTGTTGACACCAACGATCCGAGCGCAGTTGGCGAGATCATCACTGCGACTGCAACCGTAACGGCCGATGGAGAAACGGTTCCCAACGGAACCATCGTTACCTTCAACGCGAACGATGTTGCTGGCGATGGCGACAGCGTCCTCGTGGCAGTCGGTAGCGGCGCCGTCCAGCGGACAATCGGTGGTACGGCCACCGCGTCATTCGTCGCAGTTGGCCCTGGTAGCTCTGTGGTTTCCGCCACCGCGCACCGGACCACCGCTGTCCAGGTCATCGCCAGCACCGCCGGTGCTGTCGAAGCCGAAGCGATGCCCGAGGAAGAGGCCAGTGTGGCTTGCTTGAGCAACCTCAACGGCTTTGCGACTTGGGCTTGTGGCGTTGAGAGCTCTGCCTCGGAGATCTTTGGCCTCGTGAGTGGCCGTGGTGCGACTGCACTCCACTTGTGGAATGGATCCGCCTGGGTCCGCTACTCGGTGGTTGACGGCACGATGGTTCCGGGCTCGAGTGACTTCATGGTTGCCGAGAACGACATCCTCTACATCAGCAACTAGGGGACCCTCACCCTAACCCTCTCCCAGAGGGAGAGGGGATCGGATCCCACACCCCTCGCTTGTCGAGGGGTGTGGGACGGGAACAGACCCCCGCATGCGCGGGGGAATTGGATTCCTGAGAAAGGAATGCTGAGATGAAACAGCACAAACTGATGTCGAGGGTTGGAGCGTTAGTGTTAGGACTCGCTGTCGCAGTGGCGACCTTGAGTCTTGCCAGTGCGCAGCAAGAACCGCCCCACCGCTTCTACGGTACGGGCGCGACCCCCGGCGACATGATCGGCGTAGTCGACGACATGGGTAACGAGCTTGGCTCGGCAGAAGTCGCCGAAGACGGCTCCTGGTACATCGATGTCGACCGCGATGCTGTTGAGGGCGTGAGCTTCACGCTCAACGGCAAGTCCGCCGACGCCGATGTCACCTCTGCTGGCTCCGGCCAGTCGGCCGTCGTCGTCACCGCCATGGCCATGGAAGAGGATTCCATGGAAGAAGGCGACTCGATGGAGGACGGCGACAGCATGGAGGACCTCGACGGTGATGAGGGCGCCATGGAAGACGGCGACTCCATGATGGACGACGGCGACACGCACATGGGCGACACCGAGTACCCAGGCACGGGTAGCGGCGGACTCGCCGACGGCAGCGGTGTCTCGGCTGGCCTGATCGGCCTGCTGATCGCGCTGAGCGTCGCAGCAGTCGCGGGTCTCGGCCTGCGCCGAGTCCGCAACCGCGCGTAGTTCTCGCTAGCGGACGATCCTGTCCAAATCAGAGGGGGCGGGGCCGAAAGGTCCCGCCCCTTCTCGTTATCCGACTTTTGAGACAGTCTCACAACATGATGCCTCAGAACTCGATGTTCCCAGTCCCCGCTTCACGCGGGGACCTGCCCCTTCCCTCCACAAGGCTCCACCACCAGATGCTCCGTGCCGCCCGAGCGGGTCCCCGCGCGAGGCGGGGACTGGGATTTAACCACCCAATGGGACTTTTGAGACAGTCTCGAGTACCCCCGCTTCGCCGCCCCGCAGACCTTCCGCAAGGCCCCCCGCCGTAAACGGCAGCAAGGCGTCCAACAAACCCTCGACGCCTGATCACCTGCCCTCGTGGAGCGGCGTGAGATGAGGGATCACATCTCGCGCAATATGATCGCTCCATGACCACTCGCACCGACTACCACATCGAGATCGCCAGTGAGTTTCTGGCCAGGGCGCGCTCCTACCTGGCAGACGACGACCTGCTACAGGCGTCGGAGAAGGGCTGGGGAGCGGCGGCGCAGGCGGTGAAGGCGGTGAAGGCGGTCGCAGAGTCCCGCGGATGGGAACACAGCGGTCATCGCCAGTTACAACGGACGATCCGCCGCTTGGTCGACGAGACTGGTCTGAGTGATATCCGCGACGGCTTCAATGAGGCGAACACGCTTCACGCCAACATCTATGACGGCTTTCTCGAAACACAAGACATCAGCGAAAATCTCGAACGCGTTGAGTTCCTCGTAGGGCAACTGCGCCCGCTCGCGTCCTGATGCTCTTCAGCACCCATACGCTCGATTGAGCGCTTGCCTCACTTGCAGCATCTGCGACGCGGCGACGGCGTTTGATGTTCAGTATTTGTCCTGGCGTTCCCGCCAGCCGAGACCAATTCACCGTGAATCGGCGCAGGCATCTTGGTGCTCAAGACGATGCCGATCGGGCGAAGGCTACAGACCGCCAGAAACACTTGGCTCGGAGCCGCTGAGCAACTCGTGCACGGCGGGAACGAGAGCACGGGGGATCAGCATGACGGAGTAGTCGCTATCCAAGAACGCTGCTTCATCTTCGTCGATCGCCTCGTCGTCCGACTGCGACTCGTAGTGCTTGATCACACGTTGCACTTTGGCCGCATCCCAGCCGGGTGGCCAGTCTGCCGGAGATCCGCTGTTGCTCTGCGTCATCGCACTTTCCTTCTGCTGCGTCGTCGAAACGCGCGGAGCTGTTTGCCGGACAATTCGTACGCGGTAATCACGAATACTCCGCCTGGCTCGGTGCGGCGTGTGTAGATCACACGCAGAAATCGCCCGCCGTCAGTTTGCCCAATTGCGATCCGTGAATCCTCCCGACCAGGCCGATCCTCTCGGGTCGAGAGTAACACTTCCTCTACCTCGTGCTCGGCCACCCCGTGGTTGTGAATGTGAGGAGAGCCGGTCTCCGGGTCAACGTAGAACCTCAGGTTCATAGTTCAGATGGACACAAGGTCGCGACAGCCCATGGGCATCTCGTGACCTACGCGTTTGCTGCCTTCGCGACGGCGGTGGCGATGGTCTTGGCGTTGACGACTCCGTGCTCGAGGAAGTCGGTCATGACTCGGGCGTAGGCCGATGGCACCTCGCGAGGGACTCCGTGACCGACGCGGCTGAAGACGTGTAGCGTCGCGTTGCCGAGGCGGGCGAAGTCCTTCAGGTTGGGCGTCAACAGCGAGTCGGCAGCGCCGGCGAGCAGCAAGGTTGGAGTCTGAATCTCGCCCAGCCGGTCGCCCTTGTGATAGCCGACCATCGCGTCCCAGCAGCCGTCGTAATGACCCTCTGAGACGGAGAGTTGACGGTCCACCTGCGCCGGAACATCTGCATGTGCAGACTCGCGTGGCACACCGGCCAGCGAGGTGCGGATCAACAGGTCTCGTTCCTGGTTCGCCCAGCGCTCACGCATGGTGTCGCGTGCCGACTGTGGCATCGCGATTCCATCCGCTGGCGCTGGCGCCGAGAGCGTCAGACTCAGCAGCCGGTCGGGATAGGACAGGCCCAGCTCGAATCCGATCAATCCGCCCATGCTCTGGCCGGCGTAGTGGAACTTGTCGAACCCGTGATAGTCGGCCATGCCGACCACGTCGGTCGCAAGCTGCTCAATCGTGTAGCCATCCTCAGGATGCGCAGAATCGCCCGCGCCGCGACAGTCCATCGCGATGCAGCGGTACTGGGTGCTCATCCGCTCGATCACGCCCGACCATCCCTCGTGCGAGGCCGTGTAGCCGTGCTGGAAGATGATCGGGTCGCCGATGCCGGTGTCCTCGTAGTAGAGGTCGACGCCGTGTACGGTTGCGATTGCCATCCTGCCCCCTCCGTCCCTGCGTGACACCTCCCCCAGAGGGAGAGGTCTAATTCAGCGAGCCGTATAGCCGCCGTCGACCGGCAGCGCCACGCCGTTGACGAAGCTGGCGTCGTCGGAGGCGAGGAACGCCGCTGCCGCGGCAATCTCCTCCGGTTGACCGAGTCGTCCCATGGGATGCAAGGAAGCGAGGAAGTCCTCAGCGCCCTCCATCTCGCGAATTGGCGCCGTCATCGGTGTGTGGATGTAGCCCGGGCAGACCGCGTTGACCCGCACGCCCCGCGGACCGTAGGTCACGGCGAACTGTCGGGTGATCCCGACGACACCATGCTTGGCGGCGACGTACGCGCCTGCGCCTTCTTCCACTTCCAGGTCGATGTTTTGGGTTGAAGCGCTGCTCAGCAATCCGTTCAGACCGGCGATCGACGCGGTGTTGATGATCGACCCGCCGCCACGCTCGGCCAGGGCCGCCGCGCCGTGGAAGGTGCCGTAGTAGACGCCGCTCAGATTGACCGAGATCGTACGGTCCCAGCCATATTGGCTGCCGCCAATACCGGCGTTGTTGAACAGCACATCCAGCCCACCGAGCACCGCAACGGTTTGCGCGAGTGCGTCCTTGACGGCGTCCTCCGATGTGACATCCAGCTCCATCGTCGCCGAGCGTCCACCGTGCTCGGCAATCTGCGCGGCGGTCGTCTGCGCGCCCTCGACGTTGACGTCGGCGCACATCACGGCCGCTCCTTCGGACGCCATTCGCAACGCCGAAGCTCGGCCAATGCCAGATCCGGCACCGGTGATCAAGGCAACGCGGTCAACAAGTCGGTCGATGGCCATAGGGTTCTCCAATCGTTTCGGAGCAGTCTAAGGTGAGGATTCCGCGGTACCCTGAAGGCGATGAATAGGAGCAGATCCGGGGGCAGATCATGGTGAGCGAGACCACAGCGATTGTCGACTACGAGGCGCAGGCGCGGCAGTTCCTGGAGAAAGCGCAGGAATATCTGCGCGAGGGCGATCTGCACCAGGCCTCGGAGAAGGGTTGGGGCGCGGCGTCGCATATGGCGAAGGCCGTCGCGCTGTCGCAGGGTTGGAGCTACGACACGCACGCCGAGTTCAGCGTGGTCATGAACAATGCCTCGTTGGTCACTGGAGACGACCGCCTGCTTGACTTCCGGTCGACTGCGAATGAGCTCCACAGCAACTACTATCGGCGTCATCTGCACCTCAATCGAGAGATCATCGCCCGCGACCTCGCCAAGGTCGCCGAGTTGCTTAGTCTCTTGACTCCGTTGGTCAAGGTAGGGTCAGAGTGACGCGATATCGAGTCGCGAGAAGGTAGGCACCAAATGGTTGCCCAGGAGCCACGGGCTGAACGGATCGAGACTGAAGAGCAGGCGGAACTCTACATGGAGTTCTTGCACCTCTCAGCGAAATGGGAACGGGAGACCATGGGCTACGCGCTACGTTCACGCGCGGCCCTGCATCCTGCCCATCAGCAGATCATCGATATGGGAGAGTGCGTCATTCCATGGATGCTCTGGGATTTTTCTGACGGCAAGGGCGAGTGGTTCGCGGCGTTGCGCAGGCTGACTGGCGCTAATCCGATAGCGGAAGCGGATCTGGGATACGTGGCTCGGATGCGTACCGCGTGGCTGGAATGGGGTCGGCAAGCAGGCTGGATCGAATAGATGCCAGATGCTGAGCGCCATCTGGAGGACCGATTACCAGGGCTCGAGGGACGTGACTACCAGATTACCGGACCGGCCGATGATCAATACAACTGTGTGGCGTGGGTATTGGGCGATACAGGCCGGCGTTGGGATCCGTATCCTGAGCAAAATGCATATTGGCCGTCCGGATTGCCTCGTGATGACTCCATTGACACGTTTCTCATGCTGTTCGAGTCGCAAGGATTTGAGTGTTGTGAGCGTGTGGATACGGAGCCCGGCTTCGAGAAAATTGCAGTGTTTGGTGAGGAAGAGTATTTCACGCATGTTGCGCTACAGCTGCCCAACGGCCGATGGTCGAGCAAGCTGGGCAACGACGTGGTGATCGAGCACGAGCTAGATGATCTCACGCGTCGACGCAGCCCATTTCCGCAGTATCGCTACGGCGCAGTCGTCGGCGTGATGCGACGACCGCGCCCGTAGCGTGTCCGGTTAGTAGTATTCGCCGCAGCGGTCGATGTTGGGTTGGACCGGTGTGTCCCAGACGCCGTCCAGTGAGAATGTCGCAGTGATACTCTCATCATCAGCACCGGTTACGGTCACTTCGAACGTGGTTGCGGAGTGGAGCGCGATACCTGCAGGCAGGGGCAGTTCTGTCATCCACACTGGATTAGTAGCAGACCCGAAATAGTAGCTCGCATCAAAGCCATACCAACGGGAGCTTCCAGAGGCGATGTCACTGTGCTCGGTTGAGACGCCATCCAACGAATACGTGAGCTCATATTCGTCGAATCCTACTTCTTGGGAGATCCCCTGCATTGGCAGAGGCCTCAACCAATAGCGTACGCCGCCACTTATGCATTCTACGACAAGTTCTAGAGGCAGTTCGTCATCCAGACGGCCATTGTCTTCTACCACTCTCAACACTGTGTCTAGTTGCAGCACACCAGAGCTCCTGCGATCTGTAGCAGATACTTCCGTGATGATGCGACCGTTGTCATAACTGTTCTCTCCAAGCTCTCGGACAATCGGAGCCGTGTGTTTGGCGAGCTCGGTACTCGCCTCTTCGAGACTCTTGGTGGCCGTCTTGAGTTCGGCTTGGGTCCTCGCGAGTTCCTCTTTCGCTGAGCGCAGCTCCTCATCGAGCTTGTCATCGGATTCATGGCCCGCAGTCTCAATCGTCAGCGGTGACGAGTTGAGCCAGCGGTCGCTGGATGGATTGGCCGGAAAGTAGCGTGCACGTGGCAGCATCCGTTCGGCCCATTCGCCGTCGGTGCGTTGCTGGAGGGAAAACTCGGTCCTGCCGTCATCGAGCCGCCGAGCGCTGATCCTGACCTCGGCGTCGCCGCTGAGGACGTGCGCGGCGGCATAGCTGGCGATGGCGATGATGCCCAGTAATGCGACTGCCACGACTGCGAGCTTTGAGTGAGTCATATGCATCCGTTCTCACGCGACAACCGCTGTGGTTGCTTCGTACGTGCGGCCGAAGTATCGGGGGGGGGGGGGGGGGGGGGGGTATGTCAAGGGTGCTCTGCGGTACCCTGCAGCAAACGACGAGAAATCGCAATATCAGGAGACCAACATGCCGCCAACTGCTGGAGATTCTTTGCCCGATGCTCGTGGGACCGTTTGGGGTGAGTCGGGACCGGGACCGACCTCGCTCAAGGATTTGGTTGGCGACAAGAAGACCGTGATTTTTGGTGTGCCCGGCGCGTTTACGCCGACCTGCACCAACGATCATCTGCCGACGTTCGCGACCTCTGCTGACCAGCTCAACGCTGCCGGCATTGAGCAGACGATCTGCATGTCGACCAACGACATCTTCGTCCTGCAGGCCTGGAACGCTGCGCATGGCGCCGACCACATTACGATGCTCGCCGACGGCTCGGGCGACATCACCCGGGCGATGGACATCGGTCTCGACCTCGGTGGTCTGGGACTCGGCTTCCGCTGCACCCGCTTCGCCATGCTGGTTGAAGGCGGCGTGGTCAAGGCGTTCCAGACCGAGGAGAATCCCGGCACCTGCGCGATGACTTCGGCTGCGTCCATCCTCGAGCACGCCTAAGCACTTCTAGACACTTCCAGGTGCGACTCGTGGTGAGCCATGCCGGACGCCAACGCCGTACCCACTGGCGCTGACGAGCTGCGTCGCAAGGACGCGGAGGCGCTGCTGCGCTATCGCAGTGTCCGTAGTGCGCACACGTATCAGGCCTCCTGGTTCAACAACGCGACGTTTGTGTTTCCGTTGCTGGCGGTGATCGTTTCAGCCATCGTTTGGCTTGTGACGGGCAGCGCCGAGGCTGGCGGCGCCGCGATCTTCTTTCTCGTCGTGACCGCCGCGATGTTGCCGGTCGTCTTCATCACCTGGCAGCGACAGACCACGGCCGTGTTCGTCCATGAAGTGGGCGTGACTGCGCTGCATTCGGGACTCGAACAACAGACGATCGAGTGGGACGAGCTGCGCAGCGTCAGGCGAGTCGAGACGATGGGCAATGTCCGCTGGTACCTCGATGGCGCGGGCGAAGAACACATCGTGATCGAGGGCGAGATCGCCGAACGCGAACATCTGCTGGATGAGGCCCGGTCGGAGTTCGAGCGTCGCGGAGGCTAGCCGCCGCCAGCGCCGAACGCTGGGCCGTCTGGGGTGTTCAGGGTTGGTCGGGAGTCTGCGGGCAGGGCAATCGCAGTGATGGCTGTCTCACCGTCGTCGTCGAGGATGATGGTGACGGCGGCTCCGGCGCCGATGGTCAGCGGGTCGACACGCTGGAGGCGCAAGAGGAATGTCGTTTCATCGGTGAGCTGAAGCGTCGTCCGACCCGTGGGTGAGTCGATGATCAGTTTGCCGTCGGAGATCGACAGCACGCGGCCTGTGAGTACCTGGCGTCCCTGGAGGCCCTCGGCGTTGCCGAATGGGCTCAGGCCGCTGCCACCCAGGACGAGCCCGGCGTTGGGATCGGCCGTTTCGTCAATGTCGACTTGCAGCCGTCCGGCAACGACGGATTCGGCGGTCACGAGGTCCTCGGCCGTCGGCTGTGTCGCGACTACGTCAGAGCCGACAAACCAACCGCCGACTCCGGCGGCAGCCAGCACGCCGGTGATGATCAGCCAGCCAAGCAGTCTGCGCGTCATTGCTTCGCGTCCGCCAGAATGGCTTCTACCGCGGCGTCTCCGGCGAGTGCCGTGGAGGCGGGGATGATCACGATGCCGGTCGTGATGAAGGTGTTCACGTTGTCGTCCGTCGCCCCGACCACGACGTAGTCGCCAGGCTCCACCCCATCAGTCCAGATGGGCAGCATCGCTTCAATGACGGAGTCATCCTGGAACCGAATGGTGTGCAGCGTGTCGCCGACGCGGACGATCCAAGTGTCGCCCGACTGCTCCGTGACGAATCCGCTCAGGTCGCCGACCGGGCCACCGTCGCTGCCGACTCTGCCTTGCTGGGAGCTCTCGTAGACACGCACCACTTCCTGCTCCTCGGGAGCACCCCACTGAAAGCCTGCGCCCAGCGCAGCGCCGAAGACAATCCCGGCCAAGGGAATAATCAACAAGCGCGAAGCGAAGCCACTGAGTCGGTTGCGCACGGTCCTGAGGTTACTCCTGTTCGCGGTCGTTCGGAGATCCCCCCTCTGCCTTCGGCATCTCCCCCCAGAGGAGGAGAACGGGGGTGGGTTACTTGTCAGTCACAAAGAGGGCGGACCGAAGTCCGCCCTCTCTGCTGATTGCGTTGCGGACTACGTCGTTAGACGGAGAGCGCGTCGGCGACGTCGGCGAGGCCGATCGACTCGAGCTTTTCACGGCTCGGGAGGCAGGTCTCGGTGTCCCAGTCGCAGGCCTTGAGGAAGTCGGTCTCGAGGGTCTCGATGTCGAGGATGACATCGGCCAACGGGCCGGTCTTCTGCACGGTGCCTTCGCCACCCCAGAGGCGCGGCGGGGCGAAGCGCTGGCGCGGGTTGTCACCCTCGCGGACGGTGAAGGCCATGCGCAGGTTGGAGATGCGCTCTCCGGCCTGTTGCAGGTCCTCGCCGGTCAGGTCCCAACCGGTGACCGCGTTGATCCACTGCGGGAAGCGGTCGGTGGGAGCGGCCATCATGATGAACTGACACATGCCGGTCGAGTTCGAGATGTGCATGTACTCCGAGGCGCCCTTGTGGTGCTCGCCGCGGTTCTCGTAGTCCTTGAAGTCGCGCGGCGCGGCCGGGTACTCGGGGCCGCCGTAGCGGGAGTTGCCCTCGTACTGGGTGTGCCGGGCCGGTGTCGGGTCGAGCTTGTAGGTCGTCCAGTACTCCGGCTGCAGCTTCGAGTCGTGCATCGGCAGTTCCTGGCCACCGACGTCGGTGCGGAACTCCTGCGCGCGGCTGTCGCCGTTCTTGGCGTCGATCTGGTCGGCAGCAACCTTCATGCCATCGGCGAGCAGGTCGCCGAAGCCTTCCCGCTTGCCGATCAGGTGCAGCATCTGCATGATGCCGTCGTCGTTGCTCCAGGTGAGCTCGACGCCGCCGGTGTCCTCGAGGTCGATCAGACCGTTCTCGAAGCACTCGATCGCGAACGAGATCGTGGTGCCGGCACCGATCGTGTCGAGGCCGTACTCGTTGCACCAGTGGTTGGCGGCCTGCAGCATGTCGAGGTTGGCTGACAGGTTCATCGTGCCGAACGAGGCCATCGTCTCGTACTCGGCGCGGTGGGTGTTGATCGGGTACTTGAAGACGCCGCTCTCGTGCTCGGTCTCGGCGAGGCCCGGCTCGGGAGTGCCGAAGGGAGACTCGATCGACTCTGCGCCACAGGCCATCGGGCAGCGCCAGCAGCCGTAGCTCTTGGCCGACTTCGGGCGCAGCTCGCCGCTACTGGTCTTGCGCATGGCGACCGGGCCCTGGTCGGTCATCTGGATCTCGTCGTAGTTGTGCGTCATCCGCGTCGCGTTGACGACCGGTCCCTGGACTGGGTCGACGTTCGGGAAGACATCTACGCCAACGCCGCCCCAGTTGCGCACGGGGGAGTCTCCGTTGTGGGCGGAACCGGCGGTGATGCCGGTGGTGCCGAAGGTGGCGAAGAAGTCGCGCAGCGGCGCGATGAACTCGTCACGCGACTGGCGGGCCAGCGCACGGATGTCGGTGTCCTGCGAGAGCATGTTCTCGCGCGGCACGCCCTTGACGACGACGGCCTTGACCTTCTTCGAGCCCATCACTGCGCCGACGCCCGAACGGGCGGCCAGCCGGCCGTGCTCGTTGCAGATCCCGGCGAGGTAGGAGAGCTGCTCACCGGACGGACCGATGCAGGCCACGGAGGCCTTCTTGCCGTACTTCTCCTTGAAGGCGTTCTCGACCTCGATCGCTCCCATGCCCCAGTACTCCGAGGCGTCCTCGATCGAGACGTCGTCGCCGTCGATCAGGATGTAGACGGGGTTTTCTGCCTGGCCGTAGAAGAGGATGCCGTCCCAGCCGGCAAACTTCAGATAGGGACCGAAGTCGCCACCACAGTTGGCGTCGCCCCAGCCACCGGTCGAGGGTGATTTGCAAACCACCTGGAAGCGGTTGCCGAAAATCGGCGTCCCGGTCAGCAGGCCGGGAAGCATGCCGAGGACGTTGTCGGGGCCCATCGGGTCGGCGCCGGCGGGGATGCGGTCAAACAGCAGGCGAGCGCCGATGCCGTAGCCACCGAGGTAGTCCTTGTACATCTGCTCGGGAATGTCTTCCCGCTCGATGTTGCCGTCGCCCAGGTGGACGTTGACGATCTTGCCGTTATAGGCGACTTCGTTGGGGCTCCATTCCTTATCGGCAAACGGGTCAGCCGCTTCGGCTGCTTCGGCGTTTTCCGCGCCCGGAACATTGGCCATGGTTCACTTCCTTCTTCAGAACTGCTCTGTACACACACGTTTGGTGCCTCCCGAAGGAGACGGAGCTTCGCACCATGGGGAGTCGCCGACGGCGCACGCCGCGACGACTCGATGAAAAGCCTTTCACAGAGTAGCGACTCCACACTCTGAGCGCTACGCAACAGAGGCAGACGTCCAACGCTGATGGGAACACACCGTCCAGATATTTCGCGTAGCGCGAAGTGTTTGACCGACCTAGCCTGTGCCCTGGCTGGAGCGGGAGCGCGGGTGCGACTGCAGCGCCATACGAGCGCCAGACGAATATTGGGGCATGAGACAGCTCAGACAAACGTTCGCGGCGTTCGTCGTGCGCGACTTCCGCTACATGTGGGGTGGCTCGCTGCTGTCGGTGACGGCGTTCATGACGTCGTTCTCGCTGATTCCTTCTGTCGCATATGAGCTGACCGGCAGCTACACGGCGGCCGGGATCGCGATGCTGGGCTCGGGGATCTCGCAGACCCTGCTGGGACCGATCGGTGGCGTAATCGCCGACCGCTATCGCAAGAAACCGCTCGTCGTCGTCGGGCAAGCGATGCCCGGCGTTCTGCTCGGTGCGCTGGGCACGTTGATCGTCACTGATCTGATCTCCATTCCACTGCTCGTCGTGGCGACGCTGGTGATGGGGGCGGGATTCTCGCTGATGGGTCCCGCGCGCCAGGCATGGACCGGATTTATCGTCCCGCGACGGCTGCTGCCCAACGCCGTGGCGCTGCAGCAGATGTCGATGAACACGGGCCAGGTACTGGGACCGACGCTGATCGCCCTGTTCGGGCTGTTCATGACGCTCGAGGGCGCGAATACCGGCATTCTGTTCCTGATCGTCGCCTCGTTCTTCGCAATCGTCGTGCCGATGACGGCGTCGATCCGTACTGAAGGGCCAGCCACACCGGTCGACCAACGCCGTGCCATGCGAGTTGAACTGGCCGAGGGCTTCCGTTACCTGCGCAGCAATCCGCGGCTGCGCATCCTCTGGTTCTATTTCCTCCTGATCGTGGCCTGCGGCTGGGGTTTTCAGACGCTGCTGCCGGGCGTCCTGGCCCAGGAGTTTGGTCGCGCGCCGACCGACGTCGGTCCGACATTCCTGATCTTTGGTGTGTCGTCGCTGGTGATCAACATCATGCTGGCCGGCGCCGTTTCAGGCCGCTGGGCCTGGCCGTTGCTGTTGATCATGGGTGTCGTGATGGCGATTGGATTCTGGCTCGTGGCGCTCGCGCCGAGCTACGGTATGTTCCTGATCCTGGGCGCATTCATCGGCGCCGGACGATCAGGCACGATGCTGGTCAATCAATCGTTGATGATGGGCAACACCAAACCCGCCTACTTTGGCCGGGTGATGTCGTTCGCGATGATGGCGTTCGGGTTCCAGGCGTTGTTCGGTCCGGTTTGGGGTGGAATCGCCGATGCGATCGGTGGTCCGGAAACGATGGCGCTGATCGGTGTGATCGCGATCTTCGCCACGGTGGTGATGTTGATTGGCTGGCTGCGAACTCGGAATCTGCCGTTGGAAGCGGGCACGGCTGCGGCCAGTATGGGCCGCCGAGTGGGAGTATCGGTGCAACGACCGACAGCCTCTGGTTCAACAAATGGCGTCGAATCGGAGCAACCGGCATTTGCTGCACAGCTCGCGCCCGTTGTGCTCATGGACCCTCAGAAGGCGCGGTCATGAGTCGGCAGGCTGGTCGCGTGGGCCGGACGTTCGAGTCGTTCGGGCACCGCAACTATCGATTGCTCTGGACCGGGTCTCTGCTCTCGACCACGGCGTTCATGACGACGTTCCTGTTGGTGCCGGTCGTTGCCTATGAGATCACCGGCTCATACACCGCTTCCGGGATTGCCCTCACAGGCTCCGGGCTCTCGATGTTCTTTCTAGGTCCGTTTGGTGGTGTGATCGCCGATCGCTATGCGAAGAAACCGTTGGTGCTGATTGGTCAGGCGTTCCCGACGTTGCTGATCGTGATCACCGGCTTCCTGATTATCACGGGCGTGATCACGGTCTGGATGCTGTTCCTCTCGACCCTGCTGATGGGGTTCGGATTCGCGCTGATGGGACCGGCGCGCCAGGCCTGGTTGGGAGAGCTGGTGCCTCGGCGACTGCTCGCGAACGGCGTCGCCCTGCAGCAGATGTCGCAGAACATGGCCCGCGTCTTTGGGCCGATGCTGGTCGCGGTGCTGCTGGCTGCGTTCGCCTTCAGCACCGGTTACCTCTACTTGATCGTCGCCAGCTTCTTCCTGATCGTCATTCCGCTGACGACGATGCTGCCGAAGACCAAACCCGCGCGACGCGAGGGCGAATCGCCGCGCGTGCTCGCCGAGATGAAGCTGGGCTTCGCCTATCTGCTCAAGACTCCGCGCCTGCGTGTGCTCTGGGTCTTCTGGATGGTGATGGTCGTCTGTGGCTTCGCCTTCAACACGCTGGTACCTGGATTTGTCGAGCGTGAGTTTGACCGTCCTTCCACTGACGCGTTCAACGTCTATCTGGTCTTTGGGGCTGCGTCGTTTTTCTTCAACATCCCGCTCGCGGGATTGGTCGGTGGGCGTTGGGGCTGGCCGCTGCTGCTGATCACGGGATTCGGTTCGGCCGTGTCTTTCTTCCTGTTCGCCATTGCGCCGAGCTTCGAAGGCATGCTGTTGATGAGCGTTCTCAACGGAGCCAGCACGTCCGGCGTGATGTTGGTCACGATGTCGCTGATGATGGCGCACTCGCGGCCGGAATACTTTGGTCGGGTGATGTCGTTCATCACGCTGGGCTACGGCGCTCAGTCGATAATGGCGGGCGTTTGGGGTGGAATCGCGGATGCGTTGGGCGGACGTGAGACATTCGTTGTCATTGGGGTGATTGCACTTGCGATCACAGCGTTCATGGTGGTTGCCTGGTTGCGTACGCGACATCTGCCGCTTGAGTACGGTACGGCCGCGGCTGAGACAGGACTTGCGCCTGCGCGCAGCTCGGGACCGCCGCTGCGTCGGCAGCCGGTTCCGGCCTTCACTGCCCAGGTGGCGCCGGTCGTGCTGATGGAGGGCCAGAAGCCGCGTGGCGAGGATGCGCTCGCAGGCACGACCCAGATGGCGGGAGGCGGCGACTGATGCGTGGACCCTTTGCGGCGTTTGCGGCGCGTAACTTCCAGTTGCTGTGGGGCGGCACGCTGTTCTCGACGACCGCCTTCATGACCAGCTTCTTGCTGGTGCCGATCGTGGCCTACGAGATTACGGGCTCATACACCGCGTCCGGGCTCGCGCTGATGGGCAGCGGATTCTCGATGCTGGTGCTGGGACCGATCGGCGGCGTGATTGCCGACCGGTACGCAAAGAAGCCGCTCGTCCTGCTGGGACAGATCATTCCTGCGGTGCTGATGCTGGGCACCGGCGTGCTCGTCGTGACCGATGTGATCACGCTGTGGATGCTGTTCCTCTCGAGCCTGCTGATGGGCGTCGGCTTTGCGCTCATGGGGCCGGCGCGCCAGGCCTGGATGGGCGAACTGATTCCCCGCCCGCTGATGGGCAGCGGCGTCGGGCTGATGCAGGTGTCGCAGAATCTCGCCCTGGTGCTCGGACCCATGCTCGGCTCGGTGTTGTTGATCGCGTTCGCGTTTGGCTCGGGACAGATTTACTTCCTGATAGCGGGCTGTCTGCTGGTCGCTCTGCCGCTGACCACGATGTTGCCCAACGCCGCCGCCGTCAGCGCCATCGAGCGACGCAGCGTGGTTCGGGAGCTGGGGTCCGGATTCCGCTACATGTGGTCGAGTCCACGACTGCGCATGTTGTGGGCCTTCTGGATGGTGATCTCGGTCTGTCGCTTCGCCTCGCAGACGCTGCTGCCTGGATTCATCGAGCGCAACTTCGGCGTGCCCGCCAGCGACACGTTCCTGTTGTACCTGGTCGTGGGCGTGGTCGCGTTGGTCGCCAATGTGCCGCTGGCACGGATGATCTCGGGACGCCTGGCCTGGCAGTTGCTGATCGGCTTCGGTGCGTTGACGGCGGTGGTCTTCGTCCTCGGCGCGATGACGCCGACGTTCCTGGCGTTGATGTTGGTCGCGATTCTGGTCGGTCTGGCGACGACTGGGGTGATGCTGGTCAACCAGGCGTTGATCATGTCGAATTCGAGGCCTGAGTACTTCGGTCGGGTGATGTCGTTCGTGGTGCTCGGGTTTGCCGCGCAGTCGCTGCTCGCGCCGATCTGGGGTGTGTCCGCTGACGCCATCGGCGACCGTGAGACGCTGGTCATCGTCGGCCTGATCGTGTTGAGCGCCACTGCGATGTTGTTGCTGGGCTGGCTGCGCACTCGACGCCTGCCACTCGAACCGGGAACCCCTGCCGCGATCGCGGCGGCAGGATCCCTACCCGAATCCACCCCTGCCAACGGCGTCACTGCGGATCGCCCCCAGTCCGGCCCCCAATCCAGACCTCAGACCAGACCGCATCCAGTCTTTGTGGCGAGACTCGCTCCGATGGTGCGATCCGGTCGACAGAAGTCGCACGCGACAACCACAGCGAGCGGCACCTAGCCTCGACCCATGAGCAAGCTGAGCACGACCTTCGCCGCTCTCGCTGTTCGCGATTTCCGCCGTCAATGGATCGCATCGACACTGGCGACGACGGCCTTCATGACGACGTTCGTGCTCGTTCCGATCGTCGCCTATCAGCTCACCGGTTCATACGCCGCATCCGGGTTCGCCGCGATGGGCAATGGGGTCGGGATGTTCTTCCTGACCCCGCTCGGAGGCCTGGTCGCCGACCGCTTCCCCAAGAAACCCATCGTCCTGTTTGGGCAGTATTCAACCCTGGTGGTGATCGCCGGCACCGGTGCGCTGATCGCCACGGATCTGATCACCATCCCCCTGTTGTTCGCTTCCACGCTGCTCAGCGGAGCGGCATTCGCATTGACTGGTCCTGCCCGACAGTCCTGGGTCGCCGAGCTAGTTCCCGAACGCCTCGTGCCCAACGCCGTTGCTCTGCAACAAATGGGGATCAACATCGCCCAGGTGCTGGGCCCGACGATGGCCGCCATTGTGATCACCCTGTTGGCTATCGGCCCGGGCGAGGTCTACCTCGGCGTCTCGCTGCTGTTCATCATCGTCGTCCCGATCAACCACATCCTGCCCAAGACCATGCCCAAGGTCGTCGTGCGCCGCTCGCCGCGTCGCGAGTTAGGCGAGGGCTTTCAGTACCTCAGGAGGAACCCGCGGCTGCGGATTCTCTGGCTGTTCTGGCTGATGGTCGTGATCTGCGGGTTTGCCATCCAGACCCTGATGCCGGGCATCCTCGACCAGGAATTCAACCGTTCCTCGAACGACGCGGTAATCATCAACTCGATCTTTGGCATCGCCGCCCTGGCGATCAACATTCCGCTGGCAGGACTGGTCTCGGGACGATTCGCCTGGCCGCTGCTGCTGGGCACCGCGATCCTGATGGCCGTTGGCCTCTGGATGCTCGCCTGGGCGCCGACCTACGCGCTGATCCTGATCCTCAGCGCCGTTGCCGGCGCGGGACGATCCGGCGTGATGCTGGTCAACCAGTCGATCATGATGTCCAACACCAAACCCGAGTACTTCGGCCGCGTGATGGCATACGTGCTCATGGCATTTGGCTTGCAGTCGATCATCGCTCCCGGTTGGGGCGTGATTGCCGATCTCATCGGCGGCCGCGAGACCTTGCTACTGGTCGGACTGATCGTCGTCGTCGGGACCGGGCTGATGTTCCTGGGCTGGGTCAGAACCCGCAGGCTGCCGTTGGAGGTTGGAACTCCGGCGGCTGCGGTTGCTGAGGCGCTACCGCAGCAGCCTGAGCCCGAGCCTGAGCCGGCCATTGCCGCGCCGAGCCCAGCTTTCAGTCCGTTGTTTGCTGCTCAAGTCGCGCCGATTGTCCTGATGGAAGGGCAGAAGCCCCGTCCCGCGATCCTCAGCGGCGATTAGCCTGACACTGATGAACCGACTGCGAGTCACCTTCGCTTCACTGTCCGTGCGGGAGTACCGACTGCTCTGGTCTGGATCGTTGCTGGCGACGACCGCGTTCATGACGACGTTCATTCTGGTGCCGATCGTCGCCTACGAGATCACTGGTTCCTACGCCGCGTCGGGTATCGCGCAGGCCGGGATGGTTTCACAGCTCCTCTTCGGCCCGTTCGGCGGTGTGATCGCCGACCGCTATGCGAAGAAGCCGGTGGTACTCGGTAGTCAGATCATTCCCTGCGGGATCATCGTCGTGACCGGCATTCTGATCGTGACCGACATGATCACGATCCCGATGCTGTTCGCGTCCACCTTCCTGATGGGTGCCACGTTCTCCTTGATGGGTCCGTCTCGTCAGTCATGGGTCGTCGAATTGGTCCCGCCGAGGCTGCTGCCCAACGCGGTCGCGCTGCAAAACATGTCGATCAACGTGGCCGCGCTGCTGGGACCGATGATGGCGTCGGTCCTCGTCCTCTCAATGGGCTTGAACTCTGGTGTTCTGTACTTGTTGGTGGCTGCGCTGTTCGTCGTGGTGCTGCCATTGACCTTGATGATCCGCGGATCAGGCGCAGCCACGCCCGTAGACCAACGCAAGGCCGTGTTCACAGAGATGGCCGCCGGACTGCGCTATATCGTAAGCCGGCCGCAGCTACGCAGTCTCTGGCTCTTCTTCATCCTGATCGTCGTCACCGGTTTTGCCCTGCAAACGCTGATTCCCGGACTGCTCAACCAGGAGTTCGGACGTTCGGAGCAGGAAGCGACCGTCGTGGCGCTGATTTGGGGCGCAACCTCAATCCCGATCAACCTCGCCCTGGCCGGCCTCGTGGGCGGACGGTTTGCCTGGCCCTTGCTCTTCATCTCGGCAATCGCGTTGGCGGGCGGCATCGGGCTGACCGCCGCGGCGCCCGGTTACGCGATCCTGCTAATCGTCTCAGCCGTCGCGGGGGGCGGACGTTCGGCCGTGATGCTGCTCAATCAGACCATCCTGATGTCCAACGTGCGCGCCGACTACTTCGGTCGGGTGATTAGCTGGGTGTTCATGGCGTTCGGAGTCCAGGGCATCCTGGCGCCGGTCTGGGGCATCGTCGCCGACAGCATCGGTGGACGTGAGACGTTGTACATCGTCGGCCTGGTCGTCGTGGTTGGCACGGGCCTGATGGCGGTCTCCAGACTCAGAACGCGGCACATCCCGCCCGAGTCGGGCACAGCCGCCGCATCAATCGAGGCGTTCGGTGGCGATCAGCCGCCCGACGCCGAGTCTGCGGAATCCGCCCAGCCGCAGCCTCGAATGGCGCCAAGTCCCGCCGTCAGCCCACTCTTCGCAGCCCGCCTCGCACCCGTCGTCCTGATGGAAGGCCAGAAACCGCGGTGAGCAGGCCCGATAGCCAACTAGGGCCCGTTCACATGGGGCGGTTCAGTCCGGGAGTTCCCGTCATACCCACTGAGATACCCGTCATACCCGGGCTCCGCCGCGCGTATCTCGCCGAGTTGTGCACAGACAGTGGCGCTGAATGCAGCGAGATACCCGCGGCAAGCGCGGGTATGACGGAGTATTCGGGGCGGTTCGGCCGACGTGAACAGGGCTTAGTCCGCCTGGGCCAGTTCCCCGAGGAACGCTCGCGTTCGCTCGATGTGTGACTCTGCGTCGTCGACGAGCACCACGATGGCGGCCAGCATCTCGTCGACTCCGTAGTCATCGTGCATGGCTCGGACTTTGTCGCCGACTTCTGACTCAGAGCCGGAGATGATCAGTGCGTCGGCCATGCGATCGGTGAAGTCGGTCCCGGAGGCTTCGTCGTAGCCGGCGTCCTGCAGCATTTGCGAGTAGTAGGGCAGTCGCTGATAGAAGCCGAACTGCCGTTTGGCGGCGGCTCGGATAGCCTCCTGGTCCTCGGAAAGGATGATCGGCGTGTGGACGACCATCTGCGGTCGGTCTCGACCGGCCAGGTCGGCGCCGGCCTGCTGCGCCGGCAATGCGACGTCGCGGATGTAGGGCAGCGGCGACATCCAGGAGATGCCTCCGGCGGTGATCTCGCCCGACATCGACCAGGCTTTCTCGCGCAGCGCTGAGATCATCGTCGTGACCTGTGTTGGACCGCCGGGCAGCTGGGCTCGCGCGGTGATGAGTTCGCCCTGATGGTTGACTTCGCCGTCTTCCAGCAGCGCTCGGCAGATCGTGACGTACTCGCGCAGGTGCGAGAGCGGCTTCTTGAAGGGAATGCCCCAGGTGCCCTCGATCGCTGGCTTATGCGACGGGCCCAGTCCAAGAATCATGCGGCCCGGCGCGATCTGGTCGACCGAAGCCGCGCCCTGCACCATCGAGATCGGGTGGCGAGGATAGGTCGGCACGATGGACGTGCCAAAGTCGATCCGCTCGGCCCCCGACAGCGCTGCGCCGACGAACACGGCAAACGGGTCTGGAGCCGGACCGCCGACGGTCAACCAGGCGGTGTCGAGGCCCGCACGATCGGCGGCGACAATCCCGTCGATCAGTGAGGGTGCGCTCATCATCTGGATGTTCTGCAGTGCAATGTGGACGCCGATGCGCATGTTCTTCATCGTCTGGATCTCCTGGGCTTGTTGTGTATTCAGTGGGGAGGATAGACCGAGTGTGTTCGTAGGGGCGGCCCTTGTGGCCGCCCGTCGCTATTGGAGAGAGCCGCGGGCCATAGAGGGGTGAACAGTCACCTCGGCAGCGGGCGACCACAAGCGACCACAAGCGACGACGGGAGGGTGTCTCACACCTCAGCACTCCCAGTCCCCGCTTCACGCGGGGACCTGCTCCTTCCCCGGTAAGTTACCCGCCACCAGATAGCCCGGTACCGCCCGAGCGGGTCCCCGCGTGAAGCAGGGACTGAGATTCATCCAACTGGGTGACTTGTGAGGGACCCGCACGGGGGTCGCCCCTACTCGTACACCGACCCCGTCGCATACTCGATCCGCTTCGCGCCTCGGACACCGTCGACGAACTGGGCGCCGGTGGTGTCGTGGCCGGGAAGCAGGAATGCGTCGCGGTCGGCGGCGATGGCGGCGATCTTCTCTATCGAGCGGTCCCAGGCTTCGTGATCCATGTTGATCGCCGATGAGGCCGGCGGCGGACCCAGCGTGTCGTGGAAGTACATCGCATCGGATGTGAGGAATACCCAGCCGGTCTGGTCGAGCCTCGTCAGCACGCCCATCGATCCGGGAGTATGGCCCGGCAGGGAGATGCACCACAGGTCTTTGGCGATTTCCTGGTCGCCGTACATCAACATCTGCGGCGCGCGCGAGACGAAGTTCCAGTCGGCGCGGACAAAGAAGTCATCTGCTTCGGTCACATTCGAAACCACGTGACGCCATTCATCCTCGTGCACCACGATCGTCGATCCGGCGTCCTCGAACAGACGCAAGCCGCCCGCGTGGTCGGCGTGGAGGTGTCCCTGGATCACGTGCGAGAAATCCTCCGGCGCAAGTTCGCGTTCTCTCAGCACCGCTTCGAGGCAGACCTCAGGCGTGATGCGGTCGAGGTTGACCATCTGCAGCCACTCAGGCAGCCACTCCTCTGACCAGTTGGCCGCGACGCCGCTCTCGAACAGGATCAGCCCCGCGTCGGGATGGTCGATCACGTATGACAGCGCCGGGCACTGGTACATCCCATCGATCACATCACCGGCAACGCGCTCTGCTTCTCGCCCGGTCGATAGATCGAACAGCGCCGCCATCGGGAGCGGGAAGACGCCGAGTTGCAGTCCGTAGATCTTGATGCCCATCAGATCCCTCCCTGACCACTCCCACAACTCCCACATGGCCGCGGCAACCTCGGCCGCGGCAATCTCGCCTGTTCCTCCGACCGGAACGATGGGATCGGGTAACTATTCCCCTGTGAAGGGGCGTTGATGATCACCGATAACGGCAAGCTCCGGGAGGGCTGCCGACCTGAGGCTCTGAGGGTGAGCGCTATGCGGTCGACGGATCGTGCTCGAAGCCGCAGGCCTTGTGCGAGCCGTCGCAGAATGGCTTCATGTCGGACGCGCCACAGCGGCAGAGGGCTGCCATCGAGCCCTTGGGATTGGGGATCGTCGAGCCGTCGTTGGCCTTCAGCGACAGACCCTCGGTTGAGATCAGGATCGGTCCGTTTGCATTGATCGTGATTTCTGCCATGGCGCTCTCCGATGCTTTGGACTATCGCTCTGGATGACGTGATGTCACGGTTAGCATAATCGCCGGACGCACACCGTTAGCGTCCGGTTTCCAATCCACGCTTGAAGAGGAACTGCGGGAGCTGTTCAAATGAAACTGACCGTCGAATTCCCATCCGTCGTCCACCGAAACGGTCCGGCCGAGATCATTCGGCTGGCCAAAGCGATTGAGGACATTGGCTATGACGAGATCGACATTTTCGACCACGTCGTGATGGGCCATCCACACCCCGACCGCGAGTCCGGTCCGTACCCGGCCAACATGCCGATTCTTGAGGCGCTGGTCACCCTTGGCTTCATCGCCGCGGTGACTGAGCGGGTTGGTCTGGGGACTGAAGTGCTCGTCTTGCCTCAGCGACAGCCGGTGTTGACGGCTAAGCAGTTCAGCACGCTCGACACGCTCTCTGGCGGACGCGTCCGCGTCGGTGTCGGCGTGGGTTGGCAGGAGTCCGAATACGAAGCGTTAGGCATGGACTACCACAGTCGTGGTGCCGCGATGGATGAGGCGATCGACCTGATGAAAGCCTGCTGGACCGACGATTCGATCGATTTTGAGGGCGATCACTTCGTGTCCAAATCGATGGCAATGGAACCCAAGCCGCTGCAGACGACTGAAGGCGGAGACATCCCGGTCTGGATCGGCGGAGTCTCGAAGGCCGCCTTGCGACGAGCCGGTCGGATCGGCGACGGCTGGATGGGCTCAGGTGTGCTGGGTGACGCCGCGGTCTCGGCGATCGCCACGATCAAGCAGGAAGCGGAAGCAGCCGGGCGCGATCCGTCGGAGCTTGAGTTCCAGTGTCAGTTGGCGACGCCACCGCGTGCGGGCGATCCGTCAACGCGCGAATACTGGGCCCGCTCGGGCGACGTGGCGGCAACGGCCGCCGCCGCGCAAGAGGCGGGCTTCGGCTGGGCGGCGGTCAATGTGACAGGTGTGTTTGTCGCAGGCGCCAGGTCGATCGACGCCTTGATCGAGCAGCTCGGGTCCCTACATGACGCCATCCGCGCCGAGACCGGCTAGCGAGGCAGACGGCTCAACATGCGCTGGCTCTGGGCTGTCCTGCTGTTGTTTGTTGTCTCGCTCACGCTGCCAAACGACGCACTTGGGCAGCAGTTCGAGCCGCCGCTGGTCCTGGTGATGGACATTGACGGCGCGATCGAGCCAATCACAGAGCGTTATCTGAAGCGGGTGCTGGACCAGGCCGAATCGCGCGAGGCTGGGGCCGTGGTCATCCGGATTGACACGCCTGGCGGCTACATCTCGTCGATGCGCAACCTGGCCGAACAGTTGCTGAACACGCCGGTGCCAACGATTGCCTACGTCTGGCCGTCGGGCGCGCAGGCCGCGTCGGCGGGCACGATTATCACAGTTGCCACGCATGTCGCCGCGATGGCGCCGGCGACCAACATCGGCGCTGCTGCGCCGGTCACTGGTGATGGAGAGGACCTTCCGCCCACGCTGCGAAAGAAGGTCGACGAGGACATCACCGCGTTGATTCGCAGCATCGCCAGTCTCCGAGGTCGTGACTACGACGCGATCGAACGGACGGTGCTTGAGGCGAAGGCGTACACCGCTGACGAAGCGCTGAAACTCAATGTGATCGACTTCGTCGCCACAGACCTCGATTCCCTGTTGAACAAAGTCGACGGGGTCACGGTGTTCACCACCGAGGGGCCGACAGAACTGGTCACTGCGGGAGCCCGCGTTGATGAAGTCGGGCGCTCCATGCTCGAGCGTTTCCTCGACATCATCACCAATCCCAGCATTACCTATGCGCTGATCCTGATTGGTACTTACGGCGTGATCTACGAGATGCGAGACCCGGGCAATTTTGGGCCGGGTGTGCTGGGCATTCTTGGTCTGGTGCTGGGATTCGCCGGGATCGGTCTGCTGCCGTTCAACTTCACCGGGGTCGTGCTGCTGGTTGCAGGCATGTTCCTGCTCGCGTTGGAGTCGCAACTCGATGGATTCGGCTGGGCGGGGATTGGTGCGGTGATCTGTTGGCTCCTTGCCGGATTCCTGCTGTTCGGAGAGATCTTCCCCGAACCGACGGCGCTCGACGATCCGATCGAAATCTCTCGCTGGGTCATTGGACTCCTGGGCGGTGCGACGCTGGCCGTGATCGCGATGTTTTGGATTTTGGGACGGGGTGGCGGCAAGTCGGAGGCGTTCATCCCCGAGCAAGAGCGTCGGCTGATCGCACTCGAGGGCACGGTCGTCGATATCCTCAACCCCAGCGGCGAAATCGTCGTCAACGGAGAACAATGGACAGCGATTACAGAAGGCGGTGATCTTCCCGCAGGATCATCGGTCGTTGTCACTGGTGTGTACGCAGGCGGAGTACTCAAAGTGGTCGCGCCGGATGCCGCGCCGTCAGGTCGGCGTTCTTGGCGAGATCGCCTCAGTCGTGTTTCGCTGGCACACTTGATTAGACAACGAAGGGCTCACTGACATGGGAGTGATTCAAACTGTCGGACCGAATGAGGCGCTAGTCCGTTCTGGAGGTGGAGATCAACCGAAAGTGGTCGTTGGCGGACGCACCGTCGTGATCCCAGTGTTCCATCGCTCACAACGCCTGCCCCTGAGCGTGATGACGCTGCACGTCAAGACCGAGAACGTCTACACCGGCGAAGGTGTCGCGGTCTCCGTCGATGGCGTCGCTCAGGTTAAGGTGGCACGCTCGGAAGAAGCGATCCGGACTGCCGCACAGCAGTTCCTGGGCAAGACCGAGATCGAAGTGATGGACGTCCCGCTGCAGACGTTGGAAGGTCATCAGCGAGCCATTCTGGGCACGCTGACGGTGGAAGAGATCTACAGCGACCGCGAAAAGTTCGCTGCTCAGGTGAGAACCGTGGCGTCGCCGGACCTTGCCGGCATGGGTATGGAGATCGTCTCCTTCACGATTCGCGACATCAAGGATCCCGGCGGCTATCTCGACGCGCTCGGTATCCGTCGTACGGCTGAAGTCCGACGCGATGCGACGATCGGACAGGCGGAAGCCGAGCGAGACGCGGGCATCCGCTCGGCCGAGGCCAAGCGAGCGCAACAGGCCGCGACGTATGAAGCCGAAACGCGGATTGCCGAATCCGAGCGCAGCTTCAACGTGCAGAAGGCGGCCTATGACCAGGAAGTCAACGCTCGTCGGGCTGAGGCGGAGCTCGCAGACGAATTGCAGCGCGCCAGAACGATGCAGGACATCCGCCGCGAGGAAGTCGAAATCGAGGTCGTCGAGCGCGCCAAGCAGATCGAACTGCAGGAGCAGGAGATTCAACGGCGCGAACGCGAGCTCGAGGCGACCATTCGCAAGCCGGCGGAGGCCGAACGCTACCGACTGGAGACGATTGCCGAGGGTGACCGCAATGCCGTCGTTGCCCAGGCGACGGCGGAGGCGGAGTCCACGCGTCGCCAGGGTGAAGCGCAGGCAGAGGTGATCCGGCTCACCGGGCAGGCGGAAGCCGAAGCGATCGAAGCGAAGGGCGCTGCTGAAGCCGCCGCGATGCAACTCAAGGCGGAGGCCTGGAAGCAGTACGGCGAGGCCGCGGTGATCCAGCAGGTGCTCGAGACGCTTCCCGCCGTTGCCGAGGCGGTCGCGCAACCGCTCGCACGCACCGATCGGATCGTGATGTTCGGCGGTGGTGGCGACGGCGGCACCGGCGCGAGCAAGCTCACCCGCGACATCACGCGGACTGTGGCGCAGGTGCCCGAAGTGATCGAATCACTGACCGGCATCGACATCGTCAGCAGTATCAAGAACATCCCAGGCCTGGAGTCGACGACTCGGAGCGCGGATCCGGAGGAAGACGAATCGCAACAGCATGAACAGCCGCAGGGTTAGCCGCGTGTCAGACTCCATGATCACCGAGCACGGCGTCCTGCCGATTGCGCTGGGCGATAACTGGGCGTATGCCTTACCGACATCGGAGGGCGTCATTTTGATCGATGCCGGACCCGACTACGACGGCGCGTGGGAAACGCTCGCTGCGCAGTTGGACGCCGCTGGCCTGAGCATGACAGATGTCAAGTTCGTCGCCATTACGCATGCGCACATCGATCATTGTGGTCTGGCGCATCGCTGGCAGGCAGAGGGTGTACCGATCGTCGCGTCGGAGCTGGAATCACAGTCATTCCTGCATGGACGCAACATCATCGGTTATCAGACGCAGTTCGTCTTCGACTACATGCGTCGCGTCGGAGTGCCGGAGGAGCGGATTACGGGTTTCATCGAGGCGCGCGAGAAGATGCGCCAGGCGTATCGTTCCGGCGACAACACCGGCGGAGGCGTGCGTCGCGAACGCTGGCCGGGTCTGATTCGAGGCACGCCCTTCCGAGCTGACCAGCCCCTGTCGGACGGCGCAGAGATCCGACTCGGTGATCGCCGGGTCGTGCTGATATCGGCGCCGGGTCACACGCCGGGTAACTGTGTCTTCTATGAGCCGGACACCGGCGCGCTGTTCAGCGGCGATCAGGTGATTCCCGGGCTCAACTCCAATCCCGGTTGGCATTTCGATATATCGGTCGAGCCCCCCGATCGCTTCCGCAGCCTGCCAGCGTTCGCCGACTCGCTCGATCGTATTGAGCAGCTTGATGTCAGCTATCTCTATCCCGGACACCGCGAGCCATCGGACGAAGTGGCCTCGGAGATTGAGAACATTCGCCGCCATCATCGAAAACGCCAGGGTCAGCTCAGGGACATCCTCGTCGATGGCCCAATGACGCCATACCAACTGCTATCGACGATGTTCAAACGTCTCCCGGACCGCCGCATCTGGCAGGCGATGGCCGAAGTCACCGGCCACATCGATGCCCTCGTCGTGCGAGGCGATGCGCGAGAGGTCGAGGTCGACGGGCTTACGACGATTCAGTTGGTCTAAATCGGGTAATCTGACCAGAGGAGGCGCAGATGAAGGCGTGGCTGAAGAACGCGGTAGAAGTCATCCTCTGGTGGTGGGTCGGCAGACCGACGAGCAAGATGGAACGTAAGTGGGCGGAGAACTCAGCCAAGCGAGGTCCACACCCAAAGCCGGGCCGAGTCTACTTTTAGAGCGCCCGGTCCCTAAGAGACTGACGTGAGCGCTGTCGCGATGGTGACAATCAGCGCGAGTGGCGTGCTCACTAGCAGGGTTCGCATGGTGCGGATTCGAAACTGCAGCTGAGCATCTGCAACATCAGTTGCATCGCGGATCGATGCGAAGTGTTGCCGGGCCGATTCCTGTGGTCGGTCTCCTACCTCGCGAGCGGTACTCAGTAGTTGGTCAGGGCTAGGGAACTGCTGCAGATTCGCCTACCACAGTGCCCCAAGACCAAGTGCAACGCAAACACTTGAAACTGCAAACCCCAACCCGACTAGCCAGGCAGTTGGCTCAGCGGCGATCAAGATTCCAATCATCGCGCTCATTCCCGCGACGTTGAGAGCCGTGAGAAACATGATTTTGCCGTCGAAACTACCCACCGATGTCAAAAGGATCTGCAGGTGCCATGCGGCAACATCGAGCGGCGGATCGGCCTCGCCAGCAGAATCGGAGTCGGGTTGAGGCATTCTTACAACCTCCGATACACGCCTGACGAACCCGACATGAGCTCTCCGAGCGCCGCTCGACGGATCAGGGTCAGGGCGGAGGTGACCGCCCGCGCTTTGATTGCGGCTCTGGTCTGGGCGAAGGTGTAGCCCGTGGCGTAACTCTCGACCGGCGTCTCGACGGCCAGACAGACTGCTCCGACCGGCTGACCGCCGTGCGGCTCAGGACCCGCGACGCCGGTGATGCCCACGCCGATGTCTGCGTCGAACTGTCGGCGGACTGCACCGGCCATGGCGGCAGCGGTCTCGTTCGAGACGACGCCGTGTTCTTCAATGGTTGCGGCGTCCACGCCGTACTGAATCTTCGCCTCGGCCGTGTACGAGACCAGGCCGCCGCGGAAGTAGCTGCTGGCGCCGGGTACGTCGGTGATTGTGCTGGCTAGCAGGCCTCCTGTGCAAGACTCCATCACGGCGATCGTCATGCCACGTTCTTTGAGCAATCCACCGACCGCCTCCTGGAACGTGTCTTCGTCGACGCCCCAGATCGCCTCACCCAGCATGGATCGGATCTGCTGCTCAACTGGCGCGATCCGGTCGCGAGCAATGTCTTCGTACACCGCTTTCGAGGCCAGACGGACATGCACGCCGTCGGCTTTGTGGTAGACGCCGACCGTGGGATCGGGCTGATGTCGCAGGTCGCCCAGCAACTCGTCGAGCATCGACTCTCCTAGACCGGTCGTCTTCAGCGTCCTGGAGATCAGCACGCCGCCGTCCGACCGGGCCAGTAGACGGGGCGCGACATCGTTCTCCCACATCCCGGTCATCTCGGCCGGCGGACCGGGCATCGCGACGATGATCGCGCCGTCTTTGTCGACCCACCATCCAGGCGCGGTACCACGTGGATTCGGCACGGATTCTCCGGAAGGAATGATCGTCGCCTGCTTCACGTTCTGCTCAGGCATGCGCCCGCCTCGACGCTCGAAGAAGTTGCGCAGGTGCGCCTCAAGCTCGGGCACGACGTACGCTTCCTCGCCGACGGATTCCGCGATCGCGTCGCGCGTCACGTCGTCTTCGGTTGGACCCAGACCTCCGGTGAGCAGCACAACATCCGAGCGATCCTTGGCCGTCTTGATCAGTTCCACCAGGCGTTCCTTGTTGTCACCGATTTGGTGCATGTAGTAGAGGTCGATCCCCATCGCAGGGAGGCGTTGGGCCATGAATCGGGCGTTGGTGTCGAGGATCTCGCCCATCAGGATTTCGGTGCCGATGCTGATAATTTCCGCGCGCATGAAGAGGCTCCCATTCGGCTAAGGCGTCGCCCAAACAGGCTATCGCTGAAGTGTGCGCGCTTCCGACCGAGGACCTGCTTCCCTCTTCCGCTTCCTCCCTCCCCCGCGACCCTCCCCCCATCCCCTGCGACCCTTCCCCATCCCCCGCTTTACGCGGGGGTCCGCTCGGCTCCCGTTCCTATGGTGTGCACCTACCGGGCGGGCCCCCTCAGACACTCCGCGCCAGCTCCCCCAGAGGGGGAGCTCTTACCGATCCTGAAGCCGCATGGCATGTCGCGAGATTGACGAATCTCCCAGAGTCCTCTCTGGGCGGGGACCGGGTTGCTAATCGTTCTCGGTCACGGTGACTGAGGCAGAGCCGTGGCCTTCCGCGAGCTTGGCTCCGACTGCGCCTCTCAGGGTGAGCGTGACGGTTCCGTTGCCATTGTTGGTGCTGTCATCTTGGGTCGTTACCGTGACGGTTACCGTCGTACCTGGCGTGTGGAAGACGCCGAAATCATCCCTGGTTCCGCTGCTTGTGGTCCGTGTGGAAGTTCCCGATGTGTCGCTCCGCGCCACCCGGACTTGGGTCATGCGGACGTTCGCGCTGGAGAAGTCGTAGATCACGCTGATTGTCTCCGTAATCGCGGGGGTAGCTGTGACTGTGAAGACCACGTTGCCGCCTTCGGTGATGGAGCTGGTGTTCGCCGTTACCGAGAGGTGCGGGGTTCCGCCGGTGATGGTGTCGCCGGGGTCGAACAAGGTGACGGTCGCGGTGTCGGCGTTGCCGAGCGTGTAGGCGGCCATATCCGTCACTGGATTCAAGGTCACAGTGACGGTGCCGCCTCCGGACATGTTGTTGTTCGACGTGTTGGCCGTGTGTGTCACGCTGCCCGAACCGGCGGGAACAGTGACACTGACATTGGTCGTTGTGGTCACGTCGTTTTGCACGGTCGTGACGGTGATCGGCACGGACAGTTCGGTTGACGGTGCTGGTACGGCGGTGATCGTGAAGCTGGCGGGCGTGCCCTCGTGCACGTGTTGGTCCGCTTCGACGTTGATGCTCGGCTTGACCTGGCTCAGCTTGGCGCATGCCTCGATCTCCCGCAGGATTTCGGCGGTCCGTCCCCAATTCAGCCAATCCATGACACCGTGCGAGAGGTTAAGTGGGACCAATGTGAGCGCTGGATACCGACTCTGAATCTCACCCGCTTCTGCTGCAGTCATCGGTGACGCTGACGCATCGCTCAAGGTTAAGTTCGGATCGCCCATAGCAAGGCGGACACGTTCCCAGAGTCCAGGAAGCACGTCGCCCAACGCGCTGTTGTGCCAACCCCTTACCCAGCTCAGCGGGGCTCGTCCAACGTTGCTGCCTTTCAAGGGTATGCTGGCGATTGTGACCTTAACATTGTCGTTTCCAGATACCACGTAACTATTGTCGCCCATGAGCAAAAGCTTGAACGTCGAATGCGGAGTGTTCAATAAGTTGGCCTTAGTGCGGACGTTTAACGTTCCTGTCGTGTCGCCGCCAGGAATTGTGACTTCAAGATCATACTCAAACTGGTCGGCCGTGGCGTTGAAGCTGCAATTGGTGATCGAGGTATTGTTTGGATTCCAAGAACCGTTCGGAGATGCGAGGTGACCGCCCCTTGCCGTCATCCTGACCTTGACCGTCAGATCGCTTGATGGCGGGGAATCGGCGCTGACCGTCACGGTGAACGCGTTGCCTTCGGGGATGACACGTTTTCCGTTGGCTTCGGCCCTGGCAGGCACGCTGGTGGTAATGGAAATGCTGGGCCCCGAAGCCTGTGTCGGTTGGGCCGACTGCGGGGACTGTAATGCGGCAAAGGTGAAGTCGTTGTCAGCGATCTGGATGTAGCGGTAACTGCCGTTCAGCGACAGGTTGTAACCGGCGCCAGTTCCGAGCAAGATCGACAACGAACCGTCACTCTCGGGTGTGTCATCGTCGGTTGTGGAGATCGTGTGCGTGACGCTACCGCTCGTCGGGATGGTCACAGTCTGCGAGCCGCTCGTGACCCCGAAGTCGCCCGTGGCAACGATCGACAGCGGCACCGTGAGCGGCGAAGGCGGAGCGGGAGTTGACGTGATCATGAGCGTCACATCGTCGCCTTCGACAATCGACATATGGCCGCTCGAGATGCCCACCTGCGGCAGCGGCGGATCGTCGTCGTCCTGCACGGTCAGTGTGGCAGAACCCGCCGTCGACGAGATCGTGTAGCCCGAGCCGGGATCGATCGTCGCGGTGACGGTGCCGTCCGGCTCGTCGATGCTGTCGGCGTACGTGGAGAGTTTCATCGTCCACGAGCCGCTCGTCGGGATCGGGGCGCTGTAGGTCGTGGCAGCGACGGCGTAGGAGCCCGTCGCCGTAACGGTCACGTCGACGTTGAGCGGGGCGGTGGGCGCTGGGGTCGCGGTCACAATGAAGGTGAGAATGTCGCCCTCGACGACGTCGGGGCCGGCGGTGACGCTGATCTCGGAGGACACGGCGGGTTGTTGTGTCGGTTGGGGTTGCTGTGTTTGCGGCGGCGATGCTTTGGCTTCGATGCAATCGAGCGCCTTGCGCACGGGCTGCCACCCGAACCAGCGAGACTCGCGCGTGCGTGCGTCGGCGGCTGACATCGCGGTGAGTTGCGAGTCTTCGACGTCGCCGAAGGCAATCAGGACGCGCTTCCAGTTGGTCCCGAACCCGGGCGACCGATGTTTGTTGATCTCGTAGTAGTGACGCACTTTCTCCAACAGAGCATCGGAGACGCAGTCTGAGGCGGGCTGGCGTTGGACATGGTCCGGCGGGACCGCGTCATGCGTTGTTGCATGGAGATCTTGCCTGGACCCAAGCAGGACCATCGCCGCGAGTATCGCCACCAGGGCCAACCATCGAATCGGCTGTGTCCACGCCATCAGATCACCTCCGTGTTTCGTCAACAGATATTAGTGGAATCGTTACGGCTCCGCGACGCTTGGATTGGTGGACTGTTTACGGGATGCTTACGGGATGCTTACGGGAACTGCTCGGTTCCGTTCGGGTGCGGCGGGAGCAAATGCAGGCGGCTGATAGGCTTGCTCAATGACGACTCAAATGGCTCCTTCATTGGCGGATGTGGCAGAGACGGCGGCGCGTGTGCGCGAGTCCGTGGGACGCGTAATTGTCGGGCGGGAGCAGGTCCTGGATTACACGCTGGCAGCGATCCTGTCCGAGGGTCACATCCTGCTCGACGATGTGCCCGGGCTGGGCAAGACGATGTTGGCCAAGTCCTTCGCCCGCTCGATTGGCTGCTCATTCCGCCGGATCCAGTTCACTCCGGACCTCCTCCCTTCAGATGTGACCGGGGTCAACATCTACAATCAGAAGTCGGGCGAGTTCGAATTCCGCGCTGGACCGTTGCTGGCCCAACTCGTGCTCGCCGACGAGATCAACCGCGCCTCACCGAGGACCCAGGCTGCGCTGCTCGAAGCGATGGAGGAGCGCCAGCTCACGGTCGAGGGCGAGACAATGGCGATGCCGCGTCCGTTCCTCGTGATCGCGACGCAGAATCCGGTTGAACTCGAAGGCACGTTCCCGCTGCCAGAGGCGCAGCTCGACCGGTTCCTCCTGCGACTGCGCATGGGATATCCCGACGCCGCCGAAGAGGACGCCATTCTGCAGCGATTCGAACGCTCGCAGCCACTGGAGGAACTGAACCCGGTGGTCGAGTCCGAGCAACTGCGGCAAATGGTCAAGACGGTGGAGGACGTTCGAGTCAGCGACACCGTGCGCGGCTACATCGTCGAGATCGTGCAGGCCTCGCGGCAGGAGAAGGCGTTCGAACTAGGCGCTTCCCCACGTGCGTCGCTAGCGCTCTTGCGCACGACCCGCGCGTTGGCCGCCATTCGCGGCCGCGATTTCGTCCTGCCCGATGATGTGCAGGAAATGGCGCGTGTCGTTCTGCCTCACCGATTGATGCTCTCCGCCGATGCTCGCTTGCGCTCGTCGACGCCGGAATCGCTGCTCGAACAGATGCTGAGCCGCGTTCCCGTGCCGATTGAAGCCGCTGCCGCCGGTAGCTAACTCATTCCGCGAGTTCGAGGAGGTTCGCCATGTCGATGATGGGCGGCATGGGCGGTGGCGGCATGTTGACCGAGTTGGATGCCGAAACTCGCCGTGAAGATCGGGAACAGAAGATCGCCGCCGGCGAGTGGGGCTTCCGGCACGACAACCGTTTCATCCGCGCCATCTGGCCAGCGGCCGCTGTGTTGGTGGTGGTCATCGGCGTGTCTGCTGGCGAAATCATCGTTTCACTCGTCGCCGCGACCGTCCTGGTCGCCGGTTGGGCGGCCTGGACCTGGACACGCTACGCCCTCAATCGGCTGGAATCCCAAGTCGAGATCTCGCAGACCCACGCATTTGTCGGTGAGACGCTGGGACTCACGCTGAAGCTGGAGAATCTCAAGATCATTCCCCTGACCGCGCTCCAGGTGCGGATTAATCTGCCCGAGATTCTCGAGCCGTCCACCCAGCCCTTCAGCAAACTGCACGAGTCTGCGCCCAACGAGGGAGTGGTCGTGCGCTCGACATCGATGCGATGGTACGAGCGGTTGACCTGGTCGTTTGATATCCCCCTCCTGACCCGTGGCCATTTCCAACTGGCTCGGATAGACCTCAAGTCGGGCGACCTCTTCGGGGTCTATCGGCGCGAGCGCACCGACGAGGCTGAGCACACCTTGTGGGTGTATCCGGAAGTCATCGCGCTTGACCGGCTCGGTCTGCCGCAGTTGCGGCCGCAAGGGGAGCGACGCGGTGGCCAACGGCTGTTCGAGGACCCAACCCGCCTGCAAACGATCCGCGACTACCGCCCCGGCGATCCGATGAAGAAAGTCGACTGGAAGGCCACAGCGCGACGGCAAGCGCTGCAATCGCGCGTCTATGACCCGTCAAGCGACCTCGTGGCGATCGTCGCGCTGAACGTGTCAACACTGCCGCACGCCTGGCAAGGGTTCTTTGGCGACATCTTCGAGCGGGCCGTGTCGGTCGCGGCCTCAATGGCCAGCGACTTCGCTCAGGATCGCGTCCCGGTCGGCTTACTCGCCAATTGCACCTGGCCAGGACATGACACCGCGATTCGCGTCCCGCCGTCGCGCGCCGCAGGACAGATGACGCACATCCTCGAAGCGCTGTCAATGGCCGACGTGTTCACCCTGGTGCGCATCGAGCACATGCTCAGCGAAGAGCGTCTGGGCTATGGCTCGACGCTCGCGCTCGTGACGGCCGTGTTGACGCCGGCCCTTGAGTCGTCGTTGCATCGGCTCAAGCGACACGGCACCCAGATTGCGTTGATCTACGTCGGCATCGACGATCCGCCGTCCACATTCGCCGAGTCGCCGGTCTACGACATCCGATCCGCGCTCGAGGGTCTGCACTTCGAGCGAGTCGGTGAGTCAGGACCATGGGCGCGAACGGATCGCCTCTACGCCAGCGAGCGACCAGCGGAGCCGACAGAAGACGTCGACGTGCCGACCTTTGTCGGAGCCGACGAATCTCCAAACGGGACGGATGATGCGGCTCAGCCTGTAGCGATGTCGGCGGTAGCTCCTTCGGCTGCTTCGGGAACCGACAACCCCTGGTCGCGACCGGATCGATCTTCATGAGCGCAGCCGCGACGACCTTTGGCGCGTTCACCGCCGGACGCAGAACCGAGCACGCCTACACGGCCGCGCTGCTGCTGTCCGAGATCATCCTGCTCATCCTGCTGGCAAAGTTGATTCCGCGGCTGATCGCCTATGACGCCGGCGAAACACTGTCGGTCTGGGCGGTCGGCGGGACGGTCGTGCTCGGGTTCCTGGTGTCACGTTGGCTGGGCAATCCCGAGCTCTCGATGAAGAAGCGCTTCTGGTTGGGATTGGGGATTACCCTGATCGCCCTGCAAGTCATCGGCTCGATCGACCTGTCGGAAACCGCCCGGATCTGGGACATGTCCTGGGTCCTCGAACTGGGACGTCCGTCGAGTCTGGTCTGGCGTGAGCAGGTCATGCTCGATGACGGTACGTTTATTCCCGGCGAAATCGACCAGCTCTTCGCCGCCTTGATGCTGATCCCGATCTGGTTTCGCGGTGTGTCTCTGGGCAGCAGCGACCTGGTCGAGCGTCCATTTGCCAACTATGCGGTGTTCGGACTCATCCTGATCGCCATCTCGTTTCCGTTGGCGGATAACGCCGGAGTCGAGTCGCACGTTCGAGGGCTGGCCGTCGTCTGGGTGGTCGTTTGCCTGCTGGCGGTTGCACTGAAGAACGCGGCCAACAGTGACCAGGTCCAGGGACTCGGCGCCGCTCAGACGGGAGCATCAATCGCCGCGACGCTGATCGCGTTGGTGTTTGGTGTTGTGATTTTCCTGCTGCTGGTGACGGGAGTCGTCGGCCTGATCGCGGGCTCTGGAGTGGTTGAACCGGTACTCAGCGTGCTCGGCGTCGTGCTGCGCGCGATCATCACAGTGATCACCTACATCTTCTGGCCGCTGTTCTGGCTGGTCGAGCAGCTCAGAGATGCGATTGGCCAGCCGAACCAGGAAGTGTTCGAGCAGATTGGTGAGGGTGTCGGCAGGCCCCTGGATGTCGATGGCGAGGAAGTGGCCGAGCCCGATCCAACGCCCGGCATCGTCTTGGCACGTGTCTTCGGCGCGATCGGCGCGGTCCTCGTCTTCGGGCTGCTTGCCTTCTATCTGTTCCGACGTTTCGTCAACCGGGAAGCCCGAGTCGAAGAGATCCGGGAGTCCCTGTGGTCCGAGGCTGACGTGATGGGCGACCTGCTCTCGGGCTTGCGCGGCCTACGCTCCCGATTCCAACGTGGCAGCGAAGCCCACGTGGCCGACGCGCCCATCGCCGAGCTCTATTTCGATGTGCTCCAGCACGCTGAAACCAAAGGTCAGATCCGAGCTATTCACCGCACGCCATTGCAGTTTTCGGAGGCGCTTGAGCGCCAGTACCACAGTCCGACTCCCCGGCGAATCTCGTCGGCGTTCAGCGACTTCCGCTACGGCGGACGCCAACCCAGCCAGGCCGAGATGAACTCAATGCAGCAAAGCTGGGACGCGCTCAAGGACGGGCCGTCCTGATCCGTCCGATGTCAATGCGATGACTGTCGATTCTGCGTCAATCTTGCCGGCGTAGGCGAAGTCGGCCTGGAAGCCTAGTCGCTGCAGATGATCACCGTGCGGTGAATCGGCGAAGGCGCGGCTGGGAGCGCGGCCGTAGGACTGGTACAGCTTGAGCGCCAGCCTCGCACCCCCGCGCAGCACGACGTTCGGCAGCAGCCTCCGAAGCCTGTTGACGTAGGCGCCAGCGGCAAACGAATCCTCGACTGAGGGCGCGGTCCCACCGTGGTCTCCACTGCAAACGACGGCTATCTGTGCCGATCCCTGTTGCAATACATAATCCAACGACGCCGACATGTTGCGCAGGCAACCCGACAGCACCAGGTCAGCCTCCATCGACCCGACCAACGTGCGCGTACCGTTGCTGGTGACATGCACGACCGTCCAGCCGCTGACCTCCATTGCATCGAACTCGGTTGGTGAGTTGCCGAAGTCGGCCTCCGGTGGCGGTAACGCACCGATCTCACCGATCAAGCGACTGTCCGGCAAGGCGTCGCGCAGGGTGACGCCGTCTGCGAAGTCCGACACCGGATACACGGTCGCCGCCCCGCCGGCAAACAGCGCGGCATGCACGGTGGTCGCACGGAAGATGTCCAGGACGATGGCCGACGTCCCCTGGAGCACCGACGCACCGTCAAGCACCGAAGCCGGGGGCGGTTGGAAGTAGACCTGGACCTCTGTGGATTCCTGATTTGACACCTCCGCAGCCTACGACGAGGACGGCTGGGAGATACGATTGCGGCATGTCACAAACACGCTCAAGTGCGCCGTTCGCGCATCATCTCGAAGCAGCCATGGACGCCTCCGACTCGCTCATTTGCGTCGGCCTCGATCCACAACCGGCGCGCACCTCAGCAGATCAGATCCTCGCCTTCAACACTGGCGTGATCGAAGCGACAGCCGACCTCGTGTGCGCCTACAAGCCGCAGTCGGCGTTCTACGAGGCCGGCGGCAATGTCGGTTGGCAGGCGCTCAAGGACACGATTGCCATGGTCCGCCAGATCGCTCCGAACGCGTTCGTCATCCTCGATGCCAAGCGCAACGACATCGGCAACACCGCCGAGGCCTACGCTGCAACCGCGTTCGACTGGTTCGATGCCGACGCACTGACGATCAATCCGTACCTGGGCGGCGACGCCGTCGCGCCGTTCCTCAATCGTCCCGACCGCGGCGCATTCGCCCTCTGCCGAACCTCTAATCCTGGAGCGGCCGATCTGCAGTCGCTGGGCATGGCGAGCGGCGAGCCGCTCTACATGACAGTCGCCGAGCGAGCGCGTGTCTGGTCCGAGCAGCATCATCACAACCTGGGACTGGTCGTCGGCGCGACCTGGCCCGACGAACTGGCTCAGGTTCGCGCCTGTTGCCCTGAGATGCCGATCCTGCTGCCGGGCATCGGCGCGCAGGGCGGAGACCTGGAGGCATCAGTGTCTGCGGGTGTCGACGCCGATGGCCTCGGGCTACTGGTCTCGGCGTCTCGCTCGGTGATCTACGCGGGGGGGGCAGATGAGATCAGGCAGGCAGCATCCGACCTGCGTGAGGCAGCCAACGCGGCGAAAGCCGCACCCAGGCCGTCGTGACCAGCGACGCCGATTCAGACGCGGCGACGCCTCCCGCACCGCCCGTCGGCAATCTGTTCCGCAACCGACCGTTCCTCGCGCTCTGGTCGGCGACCGGCATCCAACTGATCATCAACTCGGCCCTGCAGTTCGTACTGCTGATCTGGGTCCTCGAACAGACAGGGTCACCGTTCGCGGCGACGCTGCTCGTGATCTGCCTCGCTGCTCCGCCCGTCCTGATGGGCGCCGGAGCGGGAGTGCTGCTCGACCGCATGGACAAGCGTCGGGTGCTGATCATCGCCGTGGTCATCCGCTCCGGACTGACGGCCACCTTGCTCATCGCCGACAACGTTTCCGTCGGCGCGGTCTATGCCGTCGCGTTTGGCACTGCGACTGCCGGCCAATTTGCGATTCCTGCCGGAGCGGCTGCGTTGCCGCGCTTTGTCGCCCGAGAGCAACTGCTCTCAGCCAATTCGGCGTTCCAGTTCACGGCGATGTCGATGCAACTGATCGGGCTGGTCATGCTCGCGCCGATCATGCTCAAAGTGCTAGGTTTCGATGTTTCCTACATCGTGAGCGCGGTTGCATTGTTCGCGTCAGCGTTCCTACTGGCGATGCTGCCCCCGCTGAGACCGCTGCACAAGGTCGCGCACCGAGTCGCAGATGATGTCGGCCAGATCCGCGCGGCGCTTGCGACCACGATGCACGACATTCGCTCCGCCGCCAACATGGTCTGGCAGGACCGACTGACGGCTGTCGCGCTGATTCAACTGATCTCAGGCGTCATGCTGCTCTTCATGTTCGCCGTGCTGGTCCCGCAATTCGTCCATGATGTCCTCGGCCGAGCCGAGGAAGACGCGGTCTTCGTCTTCTGGCCCACGGGTGCTGGCGCGTTGCTGGCACTGATTCTCGTGCCTCGATACGGACATCGCATTGGCATCACGATCATGGCTTCGATCGGCCTGGCCGTGATCACGGTCATCGTGACTCTGTTTGGTGTGCTCGACTTCCTGCGCAGTGGTGATACGTCGCAAGACTGGCTGCTGCTGGCGACGCTGATCCTCGCCTTCCCACTGGGTGTGGCCTACGCAATGGTCAACGCGCCAGCGCAGACGCTGCTACAGGAGCGCTCGCCGCCGGAGATGCGTGGTCGCCTCTTCTCGGCGCAGATCATGGTCGCCAACGCGGTCTCGATGTTGGCGCTGTTGTTGGTCGGCGGGATCTCCGATGCTGCCGGCGTCCGCCAGGGACTGTTCGTCCTGGGCGGCGGACTCTTCCTGGTCACGCTCGGATCGCTCTGGCTGGGCCGCCGCGGTCCGACACACGCACCGCCGCCGCTTGCGCCACAGTGATTCCCAGCTCGACATCTGCGAGTTCGACAATAGGGCGCATCGCTGTTGCGGCGATCACGCAATAGCTCAGCGCGCGGCTACGCTAATCTGACACGGCAGACGATGTAGGACGTATCGGGGAGGGCACGCGACATGAAGGAAGTCACGATTGAAGCGCTTCGCGTCTCGCTGATGAACTACAACCGCGTTGTGGTGCTCAAGGAGAAGGACGCCGACCGCTATCTGACCATCTACATCGGCGCGGCCGAGGCCGACGCCATCGCGATTCGGCTACAGAACGTATCCGTCCAGCGCCCGATGACCCATGACCTGATGACCAATGTGATGAAGGAACTCGGCGCCAGCGTGACCAAGGTCGTTGTCACCGAAGTCCGCAACGACACCTATTTCGCGCGCCTGTTCCTTGACGTCAACAACGAGCAGGTCGAGATCGACACCCGCCCGTCCGACGCCATCGCGCTCGCGGTCCGTGCTGAGGCCCCGATCTTTGTCGAGGATTCCGTCATTGATCAGGCCGGCGTGCTGCTCGACGACGAAGGGCTCGTCGCCGGCGACGAGGAAGGCCGTCCTGAACCCGTCAAGCCGGAAGAACTCGAGAAGATGTCCGCCTTCCGCGACTTCATTGAGTCGCTCGACATGGATGATTTCGAGTAACCCGACGCGTCCAAGACGCTCCTGCTCAAGAGTGTGTCTCCCTTGTCATCTCGGTAGGCTGAATCGCAGTCCCCGCTTCACGCGGGGACCCGCTCGGTCGGTACGGCCAACCTCGCAGCAAATCCCCATGCGGGGAAGGAACAGGTCCCCGCGTGAAGCGGGGACTGGGAGAGTGACCTACTGAGACTCCATGGCAAGCCTGTATCGGGCTCCACGACAGTTGCGGGAATGACGGAAGCGAGCAGGAACGCTTGGGGAATGCCTGGAGTAATCCGCGACACAAATCGCAGCCTCGCCCGGAAAACATTGTGCGCAGTTCTTACCGCATCTTGTCGCAAGTGAACATTGTGATAATCTTCGCATTGCTCCAACAGGGGGAATCCCCATGAGACAATGGCCACCGGCCATGCAACTCATGGGCATCGGCTGGTACGTCGCCACGTGCATCGTGTTCGGCGTGGTTGGCGGAGTCCTGTTGGACGATGAGTTGGGTACGGGATTTGCCCTTACCCTGATCGGGCTCGCACTGGGACTGGCATCGGCCGGCTGGGGTGGGTACCGAATGCTGCAAGATATGTTCGCCGCGCAGGCGAAACAACGACAAGACGAGCAACGGCGCGCATCTCCTGATGAGGCGCCAGCGGACGACGGACAGGACGAGGAGGAGCGCGGGTGAGCCGTACACGCCTGATCATCATCGCGACCCTCGCGTTTATCGTCATCGGGTTCTTCCTGATGCGAGCGCCGGCTCCCGTCATCGCGCTCGCCGCTGAGCCGGTGATCTCCATCGGCTCCTACGAAATCACCAACACGATCCTTTCCGCCTGGGTTGTGATCGTCCTACTCGCCATCGCCGCCTTCGTCGTCTACCGACGCACGCGCGATGTCGAGGCGGCCATGGTCCCGTCCGGCTTCCAGAACCTCGTTGAGGCCATCTACGAGGCCTTCCTCGGCATCTCGCAGCAGGTCGGTGGCGAGCGCAACGGCAAGAAGTTCTTCCCCTTCGTCTTCACCATCTTCATCTTCCTGCTGGCCGGCAACTGGTTCGGTCTGTTCCCCTGGAACAACGTCATCGGCCCCGTCGAGAACTACCGATATCACTACCTCCACGAGTTGGAGTACAGCGTGATCGAGGTCGCCGAAGAGATGGAACACGGTGATCGTGCGATCACCGCGAGCGAGATTGAAGCGATCAACCACGCCTTCACCCACGCGTACTTCGACCCGATTCCCTTCGCGAAAGACAAGGACGACCCGAACCTTGACGGCTTCAGCGAAGTGCACACCTACTCCGATGCCGAGATCAGCTTCCGCCGCCATAACGGCGTGCTCAGCGATACAGAAATCGCTGTCCGGGCCGAATTCGCTCAACATCCACTTCCACTCGATCTCGACGGCGCCGACCTGATCGAAGAGATTGATCATCGACTCGAGGCGGCGGGCATCCACCACGACGACTTGCATGACGCCTGGGCGTTCAACTTGCCACTCGTCGCCGCCGATGCGGAACTCGTTCGGGCGACTGGTCCGATCATGAATCGCACCGGATTCAAGATCATCCCACCGCGCACCCTGTTCGACGAACCGCGTGACTTCTCCTACGACGCCTTCGCCGAGCCGATTGTGATTGAGCCGGCAGCGGACGGCACCGCGGCCCAGATCTGTTTGATCGAGTGTGAGCAGCAGGTTGGCGACCATGAGCCGATGGTCGCACCGACCACGGTCAACACCGCACACATCGGTTTCGTCTTGCGGCTGGAAGAAAAGGGTTTCGAAGACGCGACGGTGGGTCACATCTTCCCGATCTTCCGTTCACTCGCCTCCGACGTGAACCTGCCGCTGGCGCTCGCGCTCTGGTCGTTCCTCGCCGTGCAGTACTTCGGTATCCGTGGCGTCGGCGCCGGAGCCAACTTCGGCAAGTACATCGGCGTCGGATCGCACGCGATCGTCAAGGGTCCGATGGGCGTCTTCGTCGGTGTCCTGGAAATCGTCTCCGAGGTCGGTCGCATCATCTCGTTCACCTTCCGTCTCTTCGGCAACATCTTTGCCGGCGAGGTGGTGCTCTTTATTTCCATGTTCCTGGTCGCCTTTGTGGTGCCGACGGTCTTCTTCGGTCTTGAAGTGTTCGTCGGCTTCATCCAGGCGTTTGTCTTCGCCATGTTGACGCTCGTCTTCGCCTCGACTGCGGTCGGCGACCATGACGAGCACCACGACGAGGCGGCAGAACACTAGGCAACAGAGGCACAGTGGCGGTGCCCGGTTGGGACTCCGCCTTTTGCAACACAGCGTGCAGCGCGGTCACAGACGACCGCTCGGAGAGGACACGGAATGCTCGACCTGATTCTGCAGATCGGCGACGACGGGATGAAGTATGTCGGGGCCGCGCTGGCCATGGGCCTTGGGGCCATTGGACCTGCGCTCGGCATCGGCATGTTGGCCGGCCGCGCTCTCGAAGCGCTCGGTCGCAACCCAGACGCCGCTCCCGTGATCCAGACCAACATGATCCTCGGTATCGCGTTCACCGAGGCCATCGCGATTTACTCGCTGGTCGTCGCCGTCATGGTCGGATTCGTCTTCTAGCCTCCGCTCACCAGTTGCGGCTGGCCAATTGCAGTTGGCCAGTTAGAGCTAGAAGGCGCCAGTCCGAGCGGCGGGTCGCCGCGCAGCGCCCGACTGGGCGCGCCGAACGACCCGCTGACGGAGATGGCAAACTGAACAGACTGATTGGCAGGATGGTATGGACGCACTAGGCCTTAACCTGGCCGGACTGATCACACATTTCATCAGTTTCGGCATCCTGTTCGCGTTGCTGTTCGTCCTGCTCTACAAGCCGCTCGGTCGCGTCCTCGAAGAGCGACGCAAGCGGATCGAAGAGGGCTTGACCGCTTCCGAGCGCGCTCAGGAAGCAGCGGAAGAAGCACGAGCTGAAGCTCGCGCGGAAATCCAGCTTGGTCGTGATGAGGCCCAGCGCCTCGTCGCGCAGGCCCAGGAACTCGGTCAGCGGATCGAAGCGGAGGCGCGTGAAAACGCCGTCGCCCAGGCCGAGCAACTGATCGAACGCGCCCGCTCGGAGATCGAGCAGGAACGCGACCAGGCCGTGCAGCAACTGCGCAACGAGTTCGCCGGGATGGCGATCACCGCCGCCGAGCGCGTCATTGGACAATCGCTCGACGCCGACGATCACCAGCGACTCATCTCTGATGTGCTGGCCGATTCGACCAGCGGTCAGCAGAACTAGCAGGACATGCAGGACAAGTCTGCGAAGACAGCAACGACAGTGAAGCGGAGCGAATCGTGGCGCTGAGCGACCCTGCCGCACGACGATATGCGGACGCTGTCTTTGGCATTGCCCACGACACGGCCGCGCACGATCGCTGGCTGGCCGATCTCGGCGACATCGCCGAGCTCTTCGCCGAGCCAACCGTCTACGGATTCCTCGTTTCGACCCGCGTCCCGCAGGCCGAGAAGGAGCAGATCCTCGACAATGCGCTGCCCGACCTGCAGACGGCAGCCGGCAACTTCGCCAAACTGCTTGTGCGTAAGCGACGCGCCAATCTCGCGCCGCAGATCATCGAAGCCTTCCGCGAGCGCCTGAACGGCGTGCGCGGCATCGCCGAAGCCACAGTCACCACTGCGGTGCCGCTGTCCGATGAGGCACGCGCCGCCGTTGAGGAAGCGGTCCGGCGATACACCAGCGCCGAGACCGTCTCGCTCAGCGAAACAGTCGACAACACGATTATTGGCGGCGCGGTCGTCAAGATCGGCGACCGCATCATTGACGGATCCGTCCGTACGCGGCTATCCACCATGCGCCGATCCCTGGCACAGGGCTAAGCGCAGGGCAAAGCACACCGAAGGAGTCAGCATCATGGCTGTCCGACCAGAAGAAGTCGCTGCACTGATTCGGCAGCAGATCGAAGGCTTCGAGAGCCAGGTCGTCTCGGCTGAGGTCGGCACGGTCGTCGAGGCAGGCGATGGTATCGCCCGTGTCTACGGCCTCGCCGGCGCGCTCTCGGGCGAACTGCTCGAGTTCCGGCCCAAGGACGGGTCTGACCCGGTCATGGGTATGGCGCTGAACCTCGAAGAAGAAATCGTCGGCGCCGTCATCATGGGCGACTACCGCGTGATTGAAGAGGGCGACGAAGTCCGCTCGACTGGAACCGTCGCCGAGGTCCCTGTTGGCGAGCAGCTCATCGGTCGCGTCGTCAACGCGCTTGGCGAGCCAATCGACGGCAAAGGGCCGATCGGCGCTAGCGAAACCCGCCCCGTCGAGCGGATTGCACCCAACGTGGTCACCCGCGCTTCCGTCGACACGCCAGTCCAGACCGGCATCCTCGCCATCGATTCACAGATTCCGATCGGCCGCGGACAGCGCGAGCTGATCATTGGCGACCGCCAGACTGGCAAGTCCTCCATCGCCATCGACACCATCATCAACCAAAAGGGCCAGGACCTGATCTGCATCTACGTCGCCATCGGCCAGAAGCAGGCCAAGGTGACCAACGTCGTCGCGACGCTCGAAGAGCACGACGCGATGGGCCACACCATCGTGGTCAATGCCGCGTCGGCCGAGGCGGCGGCGCAGCAGTACCTCGCCCCGTACTCAGGCGTCGCAATGGCCGAGTACTTCATGGAGCGCGGCCAGGACGCCCTGATCATCTACGACGACCTCTCCAAGCACGCCTGGGCCTACCGCCAGATTTCCCTGCTGCTGCGCCGGCCACCTGGCCGCGAAGCCTACCCGGGTGACGTCTTCTACCTGCACTCGCGCCTGCTCGAGCGCGCAGCCAAGCTCTCCGACGAGAACGGCGGCGGTTCAATCACTGCTCTGCCGATCATCGAGACCCAGGCCGGCGATGTCTCCGCTTACATTCCGACGAACGTGATTTCAATCACCGACGGCCAGATATTCCTCGAGGCCGACCTGTTCAACTCCGGTCAGCGACCGGCGGTGAACGCTGGCGTCTCGGTCTCGCGCGTGGGCGGCTCCGCCCAGCAGCGCGCGATGCGCTCGGTCGCTGGACAGCTGCGGATTGACATGGCGCAGTTCCGCGAGCTGCAAGCCTTCGCCCAGTTCGGTACCTCCGACCTCGACGCCGCGACTCGCCGCCAGCTCGAACGAGGCCAGCGGCTGTCCGCACTCCTCGTCCAGCCCGAGCAGCAGCCGCTCGCCATGTCGACCCAAGTCGCGTTGCTCTACGCCGCTAACTCAGGCGTGCTCGACGACGTGCCGGTGAACAAGGTCAACGACTTCGCAAACGGAGCCAGCGAGTTCCTCAACACGTCGCACCGTGACCTTCTCAGCACCATTAGCGATTCTGGTCAATTGTCCGACGATGACGAGTCGGCGCTGACATCAGCACTGCAAACATTCAAGGACACCGTTCCCTTCTAGGTCAGTCGGTCGAGTCTGAACCGACAACTCTGAACCGACAACCTAGAGCAACAGAGAGCAGTAGGGGTCGATGGCCAACACCCGCGAAATCCGACGGCGTATCCGCTCGGTCGAGAACACGGCCAAAATCACCAACGCGATCCAGCTCGTGGCGGCATCCAAGATGCGCCGCGCCCAGGACCGCGCGCTTCAGGCCCGACCTTACGCCGAGAAGATGCAGTCCGTGCTCGGACACCTTTCCTCGGTCGCCGGCGATCCCGACACCGCACATCCGCTGCTCGAACGCCGAGAGATCAACGAAACGACCGTCATCCTGATCACTCCCGACCGCGGACTCTGCGGCGGTCTGATCGCCAACCTCGAGCGCCACACGGGCGAAATCGTGCTGGGACCCGAAGCCGGAGGCTCGGGCGAACTCTCGATGATCCCGGTCGGTCGCAAGGGCGGCGACTACTTCCAGCGCTTCGGAATCAACTTCCGCGCCAGCTTCCAGGAACTGGGCGACTACCCCGGCCTGGCCGAGACCCAGCCGATCTCACGCATCGCCATCGACGACTACACCGAAGGCCGCGTCGACCAGGTCTTGCTGGTCTACGCATCCTTCATCAACACCGTCACCCAGGTTCCGGTGACCGTGCCGATCCTGCCCGTCGAGCCGCCCGCCAGCGCTGACGACGATGGCTCTGGCGAGAGCCAGTACATCTTCGAGCCGTCCCCCCAGGAAGTGCTCGCCGATCTGCTGCCGCGCTACGTCGACCTGCTCATCTATCAGGCCGTCCTCGAAGCGGCCGCATCAGAGCAGTCGTCGCGCATGGTTGCCATGCGCAACGCCACCGACGCGGCCAACGACATGATCTCCGACCTCACACTCGTCTACAACAAGGCCCGCCAAGAGCAGATCACATCCGAACTGCTCGACATCACCGGCGGCGTCGAGGCGCTCAAGGGTTAGCTCATGCCGTCAGCAGTCATCTTCGACATGGACGGTGTGCTGCTGGACTCCGAGCCGCTGCATTACGAGGCCGTTCGGCAGATCCTCGCCGAACAAGGTGTCGAATTCCCGCTTGAGGACTACTTCCGCTACCTCGGCACGACGCTGACTAGTACCTGGGACGACCTCTGCGACCGCTATCCAATTGCGATGCCGTTCGAAGCATTCGAGACTCGCTACAACGCCGACGTGCTTGTTCAGTACCAAGCTGGCGCTCCGCTGATCCCGGGAGCGCGCGATCTGGCGCAGCAACTGACACAGGCAGGCGTTCCAATCGCCGTCGCCAGTTCGTCCCACCGCGAGTGGGTCGAGGCCGCGCTGACCGGTGCCGGCCTGCGCGAGTTCTTTGCGCAGACGACTGCCGGAGATGAGGTCTCGCAGGGCAAGCCCTCACCCGAGATCTACCTCAAGGCAGCCGAGAAGCTGGGCATCGACCCGGCCGAATGCATCGCCGTCGAGGACGCCCCAGCCGGCGTCGAGTCCGCTGCTGCCGCCGGGATGCGAGTGGTCCTGGTGCGCAGCGAACTGACCAACGATCTCAATCTCACCGCCGACTGGGAAGTCGACGATTTGACCCAATTCAAGCTCACTTGGTTGTCCGACCGGACGACCGAACATCCGGCCAATCTGGTCGGTGCGGTCTAACCAGCCCGCAGATGGGAGAACATCATGGCTGATGGCTCAGTAGTCCAGGTAATCGGCACCGTCGTCGATGTCGAGTTCCCGCCCGACAGTTTGCCCTCGTTGTTTAGCGGCGTGACCGTCACGATGGGCAGCGGTGCCAGCGTTGTCACCGAAGTCCAGCAGCACCTCGGCAACAACCGAGCCCGTTGCCTCGCCATGGACTCGACCGACGGCATGAGTCGCGGCGACAGCGCGGCCGACCTTGGCCAGCCGATCGCCGTCCCGGTCGGCGAGGTGGCGCTGGGGCGACTCTTCAACGTCCTCGGCGAGCCGCTCGACGGACTGGGCGACATGCCCGCAGATGGCGCTCGCTCACCGATTCACCGACTCCCGCCAACCTATGAGGAGCAGGCATCGGAAACGACCATCCTCGAAACCGGCATTAAGGTCATCGATCTGATCTGCCCCTTCACCCGCGGTGGCAAGATTGGCGCCTACGGCGGCGCCGGCGTCGGCAAGACCGTGGTCATCCAGGAGCTGATTCGCAACATCGCCACCGAGCACGGCGGTTACTCCGTCTTCGCCGGTGTCGGCGAACGCTCCCGCGAAGGCAACGACCTCTGGCATGAGATGCGGGAATCGGGCGTGCTCGAGAAGACCGTGCTCGTCTTCGGCCAGATGAACGAACCGCCCGGCGTGCGACTCCGAGTCGCCCTCACCGGCCTGACCTTCGCCGAGCACTTCCGCGACGAGCAGGGCCAGGATGTGCTGCTCTTCATCGACAACATCTACCGCTACACGCTCGCTGGACAGGAAGTCTCTGCGCTGCTTGGCCGCATGCCCTCCGCCGTCGGTTACCAGCCCACACTCTCGACCGAGATGGGCGAGTTGGAAGAGCGCATCACCTCGACCAACAAGGGTTCGATTACGTCGTTCCAGGCCATCTACGTGCCCGCCGACGACTACACCGACCCGGGTGTCGCGACGACCTTCGGTCACCTCGACGCGGTGGTCGCGCTTGAACGCGCCATTGCCTCGCAGGGCTTCTACCCCGCCGTCGACCCGCTGACCTCGTTCAGCCGCGCGCTCGACCCCAAGATCGTCGGCCAGGAACACTACGATGTCGCCCGTCAGGTCCAGCAGGTGCTCCAGCGCTTCAAAGACCTCCAGGACATCATCGCCATCCTCGGTGTGGACGAGCTCTCCGAGGAAGACAAGCAGACCGTTGCGCGCGCGCGACGCATCCAGCGCTACCTGACCCAGCCGTTCTTCGTCGCGGAGCAGTTCACCGGTCTGACCGGTGAGTACGTCTCCGTCCGTGACACGGTCCGTGGCTTCAAGGAGATTCTCGACGGCGCTCACGACGCACTGCCCGAGCAGGCCTTCTTCAACGTCGGCACGATCGAGCAGGCGGTCGAAAAGGGCGCCGCCATCTCTGCCGAGGACGCCGCCTAACGCGCTGCTTTGACTCTCCCCTCAGCGGGAGACTGAGAGGGGGGCGCATGCCGCTCACGCTCGAAATCATCACCGGCGAGCGCCGATTGCTGCGCCAGGAAGACGTCGACGAAGTCGTCGCTCCGGGATCGCTCGGCGAACTCGGAATTCTGCCCAATCACGCGCCGCTGATCACCTCCCTCGCGCCCGGCGAGCTGCGAGTCAAGATCGGCAACGGCGTCGAAGAGTATTTCGTCAGCGGAGGATTCCTCGAGGTCCACTCTGACGAAGTCACCGTCCTCGCCGACGCCGCCGAGCACGGTTCCGAAATCGACGCCGAACGCGCAGAAGAGGCGCGTCAGCGCGCGCTCCAACGTCTCGATCAAGCCACCGACGCCGACCGCGCCCGTGCGCAGGCTGCCCTGTCGCGCTCGCTGCAACGTCTGCGCGTCCTCGAACATCGCCGCCGTCGCGGTGGTGGCGGTCGCGAGATGTCCCGACCAACCGGGTAAGTCGGACAGTTCTGAGATGAGGCGCGGCCGCTCGCGGTCAGCCGCCCAGGGGACAGCTACAGTCTCTCTATGAGCGCTGACGCCGAACCCTTTCTCAGAATCGATGGACAGCGCCGGCTTGACGGCGAGATACGCGTCAACGGCGCGAAGAACGCCGCGTTGCCCTGTCTGGCTGCCGCATTGCTATCCGATGAGCCATCGAGGTTGCGTCGCGTCCCAGACATCGAGGACGTACACCGCCTGCTCGAAATCCTCGAGACGCTCGGTATCGAGTCCAGATTCGAAGACAACGAAGTCGAGATTCGGCCATCCGGCACCAGCGCTGGGTCGCCGCCCGACTATCTGGCCGCGGCCCTACGCGCGTCGTTCCTGATTATGGGACCGCTGCTCGCTCGAACCGGGCAGGGCAGCTGCGGCCCGCCGGGTGGCGACCCCATCGGCCAGAGACCACTCGATGTGCATCACGCCGGGTTTCGCGCATTGGGCGCCATGGTCGAAGTGAGCAAAGAGCGAACCGTCGCACGCGCGCCGAACGGCCTCCGCGGTACGACGATCGTGCTCGATTACCCCAGCGTCCTGGGCACCGAAAATCTGCTGCTCGCGGCAGTGCTGGCCAGAGGTCGAACGAAGATCATCAACGCGGCGATGGAACCGGAGGTCATCTGTCTGGCCGAGATGCTCAATCAGATGGGCGCGCAGATCTCGGGCGCTGGACAGCACACCGTCACGATTGACGGCGTCGACAGACTGTCGGGATTCAATCAAACACTGATTCCCGACCGGATCGAGGCCGGCACGCTGCTGATCGCCGCCGCCATTACCGAGGGCCGTGTGTGCCTCACCGGTGTCAACCCAGCCCACCTGGAGTCCTTGCTGACCAAGCTGGCACAAGTCGGCATCCCGGTCGAGCGAACCAGCAATCAGCTCATCCTCTCCGTCGACCCGAACGCCAAGCTCCTAGCGACCAACATCCAGGCGCTCCCCTATCCGGGCTTCGCCACAGATCTTCAGGCGCCGATGACGGCACTGTTGACCCAGGTCACTGGCACGTCGACCGTGCAGGAGCGCGTCTTCGAGGACCGCTTCCAACACCTCGACGAGTTGCGCAAGTTCGGGGCGAGCATCGCTGTCGAGAAATCAGTTCCCCAGATCACTGGTCCGTCCCGACTCTCTGGAGCGGACGTTCACGGCAGGGACATCCGCGCAACCGCCGCACTGGTCGTCGCTGCGTTGGCCGCCGACGGTGAGAGCCGCGTCTATGGGGTCGATCATCTTGATCGCGCCTATACCGATCTCCCAGGGCAACTCAGAGCATTGGGCGCCGATATTGAACTGCGACCAAGCGCCGATACACTGACCAACTGATTACGCTAAACACAGCAATAGAGCCAACCGGAGATCATGTTTTTCACCAAGCGACTCGGCATCGATCTCGGAACCTCCAGACTTCGCATCGCTGTCCCCGGACGTGGTGGCCGCATCGTGATCGACGAGCCGACGGTGGTCACGCTCTCCGCTGCTGAAAACGCGGTACTCGCCGCCGGTACCGACGCTGCCAACATGATCGGACGCGCGCCTGAATCGGTCAGCGTCATCAATCCCATGCGCGAAGGCGTGATCGACGACTACCGCATCGTCGAGGCGCTGCTGCGTTACTACATGTCGCTCGTCACCGGCCGCTTCAACCTCGTCCGGCCTGAAGTGATGATTGCGACGCCCGCCGGCGTCACCAATGTCGAGCAGCGCGCCGTCCGCGACGCCGCCGAACAGGCCGGCGCGCGACGCCCCGCGCACCTGATCGCCAATCCATTGGCGGCGGCCATTGGCGCTGGCGTGCCGATGGGCGACGCGCGCGGCGCATTGATCGGCAATCTGGGCGCCGGAAGGTCCGAGGCTGCGGTGCTCTCGATGTATGGCGTCGTCGTCTGGGAATCGGCCCGCACCGGAGGGCAGGTCGTGACCGAGGTGATTGCCGAGCACGTCAAGCGACGGCACAGCCTGCTGATCGGCGAGCCGACCGCTGAGGAGCTCAAGTACGCATCCGCCTCAGCCGTGCCTGTCGAAGATCCGGTGCGCGCCGAGGTCAGAGGACGCGATCAGTCCAGCGGCATGCCGCGTAGCGTCACAATCACTGCCAACGAGCTGGTTCCCTCGATCCAACAGGTCCTGGAAACCTTCGTCGAAGTCACGCGTAGCACACTCGAACGCACGCCACCCGAACTCACCTCCGACATCATCGATCGCGGCATGCTCCTGACCGGAGCAGCGGCAAGGCTCAACGGCATCGATACGTATCTGGCTGAGCAGGTCGGGATTCCGGTCACCATCGCCGACAACGCCGAAGACGCCGTCGCCCTCGGGGCGGCAGAGGCACTCGACAATCTCGATATCGTCGGGCCAAACCTGCTGGCTCAGGAAAGCGCGCTCAGCGCTACTGAGCAGCGCTGAGATCTTGGGCGCTGCGCACGATTAGTTCGGGACCACGTCCGCTTCGTGATCCTCGACGTAGCCGTCGAACGGCTTCTCGAGGTAATAGGCCATGCTCTCCAGCTCCATGACCGGATCGATCTGTTGCAGCCGCACTCCCCGCGGGACGCTCATGCTGACCGGCGCATAGCTCAGGATCGCACGCACTCCGCCATCGACCAGCGTGTCGATCACCGTCGGCGCCGCGTCGGCCGGGACCGCCACGATGCCCATCGAGACCCGCGTGCGTCGCAGGTACTCAGGCAGTTTCGCCACGTCGTCCACGCGGTGATTGTCGATCTTCCGGCCAATCTGCGTCGGGTCGGAATCAAACACCCTCACGACCTCAAAGCCGCCACGACGGAACCCGCCGTAACCCAGGACTGCACGTCCCAACTGACCGACGCCGACCAGAACCATTTCCTTGACTCGGCCGTTGAGGCCCAGGATGCTGCGGAGCCGCTCTCTCAGGCCCAGCACTTCATAGCCGCGACCACGCTTGCCAAACCGGCCAAAGTACGACAAGTCCTTGCGGATCTGCGCAGGCGTGACGCCCAACCGCCGGCCGAGCTCCTGGGACGAGATGAAATCCCGGCCCTCGCCAGCCAACAGGCCAAGCTCCCGCGCGTACAGCGGCAAGCGTCGAATGACAATGTCCGGGATCTCGGTCTCGTTCACTCAGCCACTCTCAGCACTCGCGACTTGGGGCTAAGACTACAACCGACCTGCCCCCAGTCGACAAACCAGGATTCTCAATCCCACAGCGGTGATTTGATGTTTACAACACACGATCGCTCGACTGGCGAACGCCGAAGTCCGTCGCTCGTAGCTCGTCGAGCCGCGCCAGGTCCGCATCCGCAATCGATGGCAGGTCGACTGCGGCTATCTGGTCAGCCAACTCAGCTGCGTTCTTCACGCCCGGAACCACGGTCGAGACAGCCGGCTGCTCCAGGGCAAAGCGCGCCGACCACTGAGACAACGGCACGCCATCGGCCTCGAGGAACCGCAAGGTTGCGGCGCGCTGATGATCGACCGCCACCAGGGACTCGGGGTCGACATCTCGATCCAGCGCCGCCGAGATTGCGCCGCCTGACAGATTGCGAATGCTGATCACGCCGATCCCCAGCTTCGATGCCAACGACAGCAATTGACCGTGATCATGCAGCGATGATCCCGCAGGCAACGGCCGAGCGGCTGAGTCGTTGAGCAGGTTGTAGTAGACCTGCACCGTATCCAGCGATCCATCGCGCAATACCTGTCGGACCGAAGCCGCGTCACCCATGCCCGTAACACCGACGAAGCGAGTCAAGCCGTCCTGTCGCAGACGGTGCAACGTCTCAACCGCCAGCATGGCGTCGGCGAAGCTGACCGAGCGCCGATACATGCCTCGCTCTGGAGTAATCGTGTTGTGCAGTTGGAACACATCGACGCGGTTGCGTCGCAACCGCTCCAGCGACTCGTGAATGCCGCGCTCGACGGCCGCCGGGATGTCCGCCAGATCGTCCTCGCTCAACGACACCTTGGTCGCCACCAACATCTGCTCGCCGCGGTGATCCTTGGCCTCCAGCAGCGCTCGGCCCAGATTGACCTCTGCCGCTCCGTTGCCGTACGACGGCGCGACATCGTAGAAGTTGATCCCCTCGCGCATTGCCAGAGCGATCGTCTCTCCGATCTCCTCATCCGTGGTCTCACCCCAGACATGGCCGATCCCTCCGCCGCCCAGACCAATCTCCGACACAACCAATCCTGTCCGCCCCAGTCGTCGGTATCGCATCATCGCCAGACCCTCGCTCTCTCGAACTCTGCACGTGAGCCTACCCGTGCGACCGAATAGCAGCATCAGCACCGCTACCGTGTCGACATGTCCGCGACATCCCACGTACCCACCCACGTACGCACCCACGTTCGCACATGGCCCAGCCTGGCCGAAGTGCCCGCGCTCTATCCCGATGCGCGCAATCGGCCCAATCGCGGTCCGGCTCTGTACCGCGCCGGCAAGAGTTGGCCGATGTGGACGCTGCCGGATACATCCGGACGTGTTCCGCTGCTTGCGGTGGGCAGCAACGGATATCCGCGCCAGCTTCAGGACAAGCTGGCTGGAACAGCGGCCGATCTGCAGGGCGTGCCGACGATTCCCACCATCCTCCACGACTTTGATGTCGCCTACTGCCCAATCCGCTCGAAAAAGGGCTACGTCCCGGTCACGCTCGCTGCTCGCCCCGGCGCGATCTGCCTGACCTGGTTGCAATGGCTGACGCTCGAGCAGCTCAACATCATCTCGGCGACCGAAGGCTCCCGCTATGCGCTGGTTGGATCGCACGAACTCGCCGAGCGGCTGCAGCTTCGACCACAATTGCGCCGTCCCGGAGCGGTCTATGCATGGTGGTTCGATTCGCTGATGCAGCGAAACGGGACGACCGTCTGGCACAACGTCTACCGCCGGCAAGTGATGACATCGATTGACGGTTCCGAGTCAGTGTCGAACTCGATTCCAGCCGGTTGGCGAGAGGTGTCGCGCGAGCCTGAAACGCTGGTGATCGAGCCAGAAACATTGAGCGAATTGTGATAACATACACGTCATAGCAGGAATGTCGGAGCCAGCGCTTGGTTACTGAACAAACCTCCCCAGGACAGCGCAACCGTACTCTCGTCGAGGAGATGAGTTCCTCATATCTCGATTACGCGATGAGCGTGATCGTCTCGCGTGCGCTGCCCGATGCTCGCGACGGACTCAAGCCGGTCCAACGCCGGATTCTCTATGCAATGGACGATCTCGGCATGCGGGCCAATCAACCGCACCGCAAGTCCGCCCGTATCGTCGGCGAGGTGCTGGGTAAGTATCACCCGCACTCTGATCAACCCGTATATGACGCAATGGTACGTATGGCGCAGGACTTCTCGCTGCGTCACATGCTTATTGATGGTCAGGGCAACTTTGGATCAATAGACAACGATCCGCCTGCGGCGATGCGTTATACGGAAGCCAGGCTCTCGCGCATCGCGGAAGAGCTACTGGCCGACCTCGACAAAAACACCGTCGACTTCGCGCCCAACTTCGATGAGTCGTTGAACGAGCCAACCGTACTGCCCGGCCGTGCGCCCAACCTGCTCCTCAATGGAGCGGCCGGCATCGCCGTCGCCATGGCCTGCGACATTCCACCGCACAACCTCGCCGAGCTCGCCGGTGCCGTCAAGACGATTCTCCATGACGAGCAGGCCACGCTCGACGACATTCTGCAGCACATCCAGGGCCCCGACTTCCCCACCGCCGGAAACATCTTCGCCGGCGAGGACCGAGAAGACCTGCGCCGTCTTTACGGCACGGGCCGAGGCGGATTCACCGTTCGCGCCCAACAGCACCTGGAAGAAACGACGACAGGCAACCGCGTCCAGATTGTCTTCACCGAGATTCCCTACCAGGGAAACAAGGTGCGGATCATCGAGCAAATCGCTGCCCTCGTTCGCGACAAGAAGATCGAAGGCATCCGCGACCTACGAGACGAATCCGACCGCCACGGGATGCGCCTCGTCGTTGACCTGACCCGCGACGGTCATGTCCAGACGATTCTCTCTCAGCTGTACAAATCGACTTCGTTGCAGGTCCAGTACAGCGGCAACTTCGTCGCCCTGGTTGACAACCGTCCGCGCACGATGACTCTGTACCAATTGCTACGCGAGTTCATTCGTCATCGCCGCACCATCATTACTCGGCGGACGGAGTACGAGCTCGAAAAGGCTCAGGATCGTCACCACATCGTTGAAGGTCTGCTCAAAGCGATTGACCAGATCGACGCCATCATCGCAGCCATCCGCGCGGCCGAGTCTGCTGAGGCCGCACGCGATCGCTTGCAGGAAGACCCGTTCGATCTGACGCAGCGACAAGCGCAAGCGGTCCTGGAGATGCAGCTCCGACGACTCGCGCAACTCGAACGGACCAAGCTGCAAGAGGAGTACGACGAGCTCACGGCAACCATCGAGTACCTCCAGGGGTTGCTGGACGACGAGAAGAAGATCGACGGGTTGATCGAAGAGGACATGGACGAACTCGTCGAGACCTACGGTGAGGAACGCAAGACTCGTGTGATCGAGAAGTCGGTCGACAACTTCTCGGCCGCCGACCTGGTGCCGCACCAGTCGTCCGTCGTCACGCTGACCCGGCACGGCTATATCAAGCGTCAGCCGGTCGACGCCTTCCGTTCGCAGCGCCGCGGCGGCAAAGGCGTCAAGGGCATCGAGCGCAAGAACGGCGCCACCACCGTCGAAGCCCCGCACCGACTGGTCTCCTGCGACACGCACGACCATCTGCTCATGTTCACCTCACGCGGTCGGGTGTACGGACTCCAGGCGCACGAGGTCGAAGCACGCTCGCGCGAATGGCGAGGCCTGCCCGTCCGCAACGTCGTCGACCTCCAACTCGACGAACACGTCACCACGATCATCCCGGTCGAGTCCTTCGAAGACGACTACATCATCCTCGGTACGCGCCAGGGGTACGTGAAGAAGACCGAACTCAAACGGTTCATGAATGTCCGCCGCAGCGGGTTGCTCGCCTTCAATCTGCGCGACGACGATGAGCTCGTCGAAGCGACGTTCGCGAAGGCAGGTGAAGACGTCATCGTCACGGGCGCCGATGGACGCACCGTCCGCTTCGCCATAGACTCTTTGCGCGAGGCCTCACGCATCAGTGGCGGCGTCCGCGGCATCAACATTCCTGTCGGCGGCGCGTTGATTGGACTTCAGACCGTTGATCCAGGTACCGAAGTACTGACCGTCACCGCTGGCGGATTCGGCAAACGCACTCCCGAAACGGAGTACCCGACCAAGGGTCGCGGAGGCAAAGGCATGATCGGCCACAAAGTCTCCGACGAGACCGGACCGGTCGTCGGGATGGCGGTCGTCCGGGGCGACGAGGAACTCGTCGTGATCTCAGCCGGAGGCAAGATTCTCCGCACCGAGATCCAACAAATCCGTCAGGTCGGCCGCTCCTCAAAGGGCGTCAAAGTCATGTCGTCCGAAGAAGGAATCGCCGCCATCGCCGTCGTCGACACCAGCCGAGAATTCGGCCAGCGGGACTAGCGTCTGTTCACAAGAGGTCGTTCAGTCCAGTAGCTCCCGTCATACCCGCGCTCGCCGCGGGTATCTCGCTGTATTCAGCGCCACTGTCTATGCACAACTCGGCGAGATTGCCCTGCATCAAGTGCGGGGCAGGCTGCGACAAGCGCGGAGATAGCGGAATTCCAGATGAGCAGACGGCTGATGTCAACACGCCCTAGGCAGCGCTGGATTCGCCGGGAGTACCTCACTTTGGGGGAGCAAGGAATAGCCTGCACCCGGCTTGAACTGGAGCTGCTAGGGTGTCCCCTCCCTTTGGCCCAAGCCTTTCAGGTTTGCAAACATTCCTTTAGCGGCATATGTTGCCAGCATAGATTGGGAGGTGGAGTACACCAATGAGTTCGAGCAATGGTGGCTTCAGCTCTCTGAAGGCCAGCAGCGGAGTGTCACCGCTCGCATCGAGTTGCTCAAGGAACAGGGGCCAAGGCTTCCGTTTCCCTACTCGTCAAGCGTTCGGACATCGCGGCATGGCTCGATGCGCGAGTTGCGAGTGCAGCGCGGCGGCAGGCCAATCAGGATCTTCTACGTGTTTGACCCTCGGCGGACATCCATTCTGTTGATTGGTGGAGACAAGACCGGCAATGACAGGTTCTACGACGAATATGTGCCGTTGGCGGACAGGCTCTACGACGATTACTTGTTGGAGCTGAGCCGGGAAGGACTGATCTGATGGCAGGGCACCGACCATTCAGTGAACTCACCAAGGACTTTTCGCCGGAACAGCGGAGGCGGATTGACGAAGAGAAGCGTGAACTGCTACGGGAGATGCGACTGCATGAGCTTCGTCGCGCGCGTGAACTGACCCAACAGGATCTGGCTGAAAGATTGAACGTCAATCAGCCTGCCGTGGCCAAGCTGGAGCAGCGCGCCGATGTCTACGTGTCCAGCTTGCGCCACTATGTCGAGGCGGTTGGCGGCCGACTCAAGGTGGTCGCAGAGTTCCCCGAGGGTGATGTTGCGATCACCAACTTCTCGCAAGTTGGCGAAGACCCGCCGCCTTGCTGAGCGGAGCCTGCGCTTTCCGCTACCATCCTCTTTGAACCAGCCCCAGCCTCCCCGCGAGTGAGGACGTACGCCATGAAGTTCGGCATCTTCTACGAAATCTCAGTTCCCCGACCCTGGGAGAACGACATTGAGCACACGGTCTATCACCGTTGCCTGGAGCAGGTCAGGCTTGCCGACGAGCTGGGCTTCCACTCCGTCTGGGCCGTCGAGCACCACTTCCTCGAGGAGTACTCACACTGCTCGGCTCCTGAGCTCTTCCTGACCGCCTGCGCGATGCAGACCAAGCAGATTCGCGTCGGCCACGGCATTGTCGTCTGCGTGCCGCAGTTCAACCACCCGATCCGCGCCGCCGAGCGCGCCGCCGTGCTCGACATCCTCTCCGATGGGCGACTCGAGTTTGGTACCGGCCGCTCGGCCACCTGGACCGAGTTGGGCGGCATGGACGCCAATCCCGACGAGACCAAGGAAACCTGGGACGAATACACCCGCACGATCCCTCAGATGTGGACCAACGAGCGCTTCGGCTACGAAGGCCGCGCCTTCAAGATGCCGACCCGCGCCGTCCTGCCCAAGCCGTACCAGAAACCGCACCCGCCGATGTGGGTCGCCGTCTCGTCGCCGGGCACCGAGGTCGATGCCGCCGAGCGCGGCATGGGATCGCTCGGGCTCACGTTCGGCGGATTCGCCGAGCAGGAGGAGAAGGTCAATCGCTACCGCCGGATCATCCGAGATTGCGAACCGGCTGGCGCGTTCGTCAACGAGCGCGTTGCGACGGTCAACTTCCTCTACTGCCACCCCGACAACGAAACGGGCATCAAGACCGGCAGCCGCCTGACCGGCTCCTTCGGCTATCTCGCCGCCCAGTTGTTGCCGGTGCGGGAAGTCCACCCGACGCGCAGTTACCCGAACCCCGGTCTCCTCGCCGCCAGCCGACAACAGGCCGAGCAAACCCCCGGCGAAGGCGCGTCTGCACCCGAGGGCGTCTGCATCGGCAACCCCGACCGCTTGGTCGAAGAGATCAAGAAGTGGGAAGCATGTGGCGTTGACCAGATCAACTTCTTGCTCAACGCGCTGGAGACGATCCCGCAGGAGCAGGTGCTCGACAGCCTCAGACTGTTTGGTGAAGAGGTGATGCCCCACTTCGCCGATGACAAGCCCGCCACCACCTCAGGAGCTCGAGAACTCGCTGCCGCCCCGGCCGCCGGCGACTAGGCGCTCGCGCCTCACTCAAGCCTCGCTCAGGCCGGCCCAGTTTCAATAGCGAAAGGCAACAGATGCCAATCAATGGCAATGCCGACCCCGGTCTACTGACCCGATACGCGCCAACCATGGCCTCGCTCGATACCGATGCCTTGACGCTGCCGAATGTCAAGGTCCTTCAGGTCATCTACGAAATCGACGATGCAGTCATGGCCGACCTGATCCCGCCCGCGCTGCATCCGACCATCCCGCCAACGATTCACGTCATTGGGATGAAGGCGGAGGATGGGCCCTTAGGTGCGTTCACGATCGCCATCGTCCGCGTCGGGTGTCGCGCTGCGGTTCGTCCGCGCGGACTGCCCACCCGTGCCGTCTGCACTGAGGGTGAAGCGGCTTCGGCCCTGAAAGAGCGCTGGGGATTCCCGATCACCATCGGCGAACCGATGCTGCGACAGCGATACGACCGACAGTCGATCGAAGTCAACGATGGCAATGTGACCGTGCTCTCGGCGCAGCTCGTCGATCCGGTCCCGATCGGCAACGGCGACTTGCTCTACACAGCCGGTATGCACGTGGCGAACATCGAGCGGGACGGCGAGACCAAACCCTGGCTCGTCCAGGTTGATCCCGAGTTCGAAGTCAGCCGAGCCGACCGCGGCCAGGCACAGATCGACGCCTTCGACAGCGACTTCTGGGATGCGCCCGACCTGCGTCCCGTCTACCCGATCGTCGCCAGTTACACGACGGCCAACGTCACGCTGCCAGAGATTCGCTACATCTGCGACCCAATGCAGCCCGCCATCAGCGGCACAGTCGCCCTGTAAGAGGCTGTTTGACGCAGCTCTCCCCTGATGGAGAAGGTGTCAAGACTCCACCCAAGGCCTCCCCTTTGGGGGAGGTGACAAGACCCCGCCCAAGACCTCCCCCGCTGGGGGAGGTGGCACGAAGTGACGGAGGGGGCTCCCATGCCCGACACCGAAACCCTGTTTCCCGGCTTCCGCGAACATAAGACCGGGCCGATTTTCGCACGAGTCGGCGGCTCCGGACCACCACTGTTGTTGCTCCACGGCTACCCGCAAACGAGCGCCATGTGGCACAAGATCGCGCCCGGCCTGGCCCAACAGCACACCGTGGTCGTCGCCGACCTGCTCGGTTACGGCGCCAGCGACTCTCCGCCCGGCGACGGCGGCGATCTGGCCTACTCCAAGCGCACCATGGCTCAATGCATGGTCGACCTGATGTCTGACCTCGGATTCGAGACCTTCTCGCTCGCCGGACACGATCGCGGCGGCAGAGTTTCGTATCGCTTGGCGCTCGACCATCCCGAGCGGGTTGAGAAGCTGTCGCTGCTCGATATCGTGCCCACCGCCGAGCAGTTCGAGCAGATGGGCATCGCCGGCGGCCTCGGCGGCTTCCACTGGTACTTCCTCGCTCAGCCTGCGCCGCTGCCCGAGACGCTGATCAACGGCGCGCCCGATTTCTTCCTCAAGCGCATGCTTGGTTCCTGGGCGGGCGAGGATGACAACACCGTCTTCACCGAGACCGCGATGGCCGAGTACCTCGCTGCCGCCAACGACCAGGAGACTGTCCGCAGTTGGTGCGAGGACTACCGCTCGGGCGCCCGGTATGACCTGCGCTTGGACCGCGCCGATCGCTCTGAAGGCAATAGGATTACCTGCCCATTGTTCGTCATCTGGGGCGCGGGCCGGCAGTCAAATCGACGCGGCCGGTTCATGGCGACCTGGCATCGCTGGGCGACCAATGTCACTGGAGTCGGCCTCCCCTGCGGCCACTTCCTGCCCGAGGAACTCCCGAACGAAACCGAAGCTGCGCTCAAGGACTTCTTCGCGGACTAAGCACCCCATTTCCCCGCTACCCTCCCGCCGGGGAGTCGTGAGTGCGGACCCGCCACACATGAGGGGGCAACGCTCGGCGGCCGTCGCCCTAGTACGCTCAGATCAGCCTGACATTGACACTTGGAGGAGCAACGCATGGACCCCGTCACGACCTTCAGCGGTAGTGGACTGCCGCTTGACCGTTCCGATGTCGACACCGACCAGATCATTCCGGCCAAGTACCTCAAGCGCATCGAGCGGACCGGCTACGGACCGTTCGCTTTCGAAGCCTGGGCCAAGGATCCCGACTTTGTCACGAATCAGCCGCAATACGACGGCGCCAGCATCATGCTCGCCGGACCGAATTTCGGCTGCGGATCGTCTCGCGAGCATGCCGTCTGGGCGATCCAGGGTATGGGCGTCAGGGCGGTCATCGCGCCCAGCTTCGCCGACATCTTCCGCAACAACTCGGCCAAGATGGGGCTGCTCACCATCCAGCTTTCGCAGCCCGATGTCGAAGAACTGATGCGAATGGTCGAGTCTGAGTCAAGCACGCCAATTACCGTGAATCTGGCCGACCAGACCGTCACCGCACCGGGGGGCTGGTCGCGCTCCTTCGAGATTGCCCCCTTCGTCAAGCACCGTCTGCTCAACGGCCTCGACGACATCTCGCTCACGCTCGAACACGACGATCTGATTGCGGAGTACGAGTCCAATCGTCCGACGACGAAGCCGGTAACTGTCTAGGATCAGGTCATGGTCCAGGCAGCAGTCAGTCCTGAGTTGGCCTCACGGCCCGTAGATTTGCCTTCATCGGGAGATCCGATTGTGTTGCGGATGCCGGAGGGCGTTTTGACCGACGCGTTCCTGATTGAAATCAGCAACTGCAACGAGCCTCTGCACTTCGAACGCAGTCCGGAAGGAGCGCTAGAAATCTCTCCTCTACCTGGAACGCCCAGCGGTCGTCGTAGTGGTCGGATCTTCGCGCAGATTCTGCAGTGGTCGGACGAAGAGGAACGCGGCGAATCCTTTCCATCAGGTTCAGGATTCTCGTTGTCGATTGGATCTGCGAGAGACGCTGACTCCGCGTGGGTGAGTAATGAACGTCTGCAAGACGCAAGCACCGATAGCGAGGGCCTCTGGGACGTATGCCCCGACTTGGTCGTCGAAGTTCGGTCGAAAGGTCAGACCATCCGCAAACAGCAGGAAAAGATGGAAGAGTGGATGGCAGCCGGCGCACGTCTTGGCTGGCTGATTGATCCCTTTACCGACGACGGGATTGCTTGGATCTATCGCGAAGGAACCGACGAGCCAGAACGGCTGGAGCGTCCCGATTCCCTCAGCGGCGAGGACGTTGCCGAGGGCCTGACCGTCGACCTGGCCAAGGTTTGGCGCTGATTTCGATCCGCCTGACTATGCTGTCCGCAAGCTTGGACCCCTCTGGCGCGTCTGGAAGAAGCAATGCGACAGCATCCGAGACCGTCCGTCCGCGACGGCATCATCAACTTGCGCCGATCCATCGGCAGGCGTCATGCCATCTACGGCCTGATCAAGAACACGCTGATCAAGACTCGACGGCTTGAGAGTTGCTGCGGCGACTACGGCGCCCCCGGTTGTTGAGTCACAGGCGAACGCGCTCGGGCCGAGCGTATGAAGGCAGAGGACGAGTAGCAGGCCAGCCATCACGCCCCTTCACCCCCCTTCACGCCCCTTCGACCTCCTTTGACCTCCTTCGACATGGTTGCCCTGTTGCGCCAACCTCCCCGCAAGGCGCCGAACATCGAGCGGGCAGAAGACTGGCGCAGAGCTCGATTTGGACTGGGTATCCTGCATTCATCCGATTTGACCCCGATCACTGAAGAGAGGGTGCCATGTGCGACGATCAGCCGAAGCTGGGTGGATTCGCGATTGCCAACTTGCGCAACGGTGAAGGACTGGGGCATTTCCTTCGCAGCGTGGTCGTCACGAATTGGATCAAGTTACGCCGACTTGAGCAGTGTTGCGGTCGCTATGGCGACCCCGGCTGTTGAACCCCCCCCCCCCCCCCCCAGACGCTCAGGATGAGCGTCCTACAGATGAGTAAGCTCCTTGCCCCTCCTCGGCGTGACAACGACGCCGGCGAATCCCGAGTGAACCCGGATAAGTTGGTGACATACGATGTGCAAGCGACCCAAGCCGTCCTTTAGCGACGCGATCGCCAATCTCCGCAAGGATGAGAGCCAGCAGAGCCTCGTTCGCGGCATGCTGGGCATTGCTTGGAATAGGCTGATCAATCGGGAGACGTGCTGCGGCAACTACGGCGACCCAGGCTGTTGAGTCTCGCTGGAACGCGCTCCGGGTGAGCGCTCAACTGAAGACTAGGAACACTCACATATGGCCCATTTCAGGATTGCTCTCCTGCCAGGCGACGGCATCGGCGGCGAAGTCATCGAGCAGGCCGTTCGCGTGCTCGACGCGGTCGGCGGTCGCTTTGACCACTCCTTCGAATACACGGAAGATCTCGTCGGCGGCGCGTCGATCGATGCCCATGGCGTCGCTCTGCGCGACGAAACACTCGACATGTGCCAGGCGCAGGACGCCGTGCTCTTCGGCGCGGTCGGTGGTCCAAAGTGGGACGACCCCAAGGCCACCGTTCGACCAGAACAGGCCATTCTCGGACTGCGCAAAGGTCTCGGTCTGTTCGCCAACATCCGGCCGGTCAAGATGCTGCCCATCCTCGCCGATGCGACGCCGCTCAAGCGTGAGACCGTCGAAGATGTCGACATGGTGGTGCTTCGGGAACTGACCGGTGGCATCTACTTCGGCGAACCCCAGCGTCGCTGGGAAGAAGACGGCCAGCGCAAAGCCGTCGACACCCTGGCCTACGCCGAACACGAGGTTGAACGCATCGTCCGGCTCGGCTTCGAGACGGCACGCGCGCGCCGCGGACTGCTCACCTCTGTCGACAAGGCCAACATCCTCGACACCTCCCGCATGTGGCGGGAGATCACCGAAGAAGTCGCCAAGGACTATCTCGATGTCACACTCGAACATCGTTTGGTCGACGCCTGTGCGATGGACCTGATCCGCCATCCGTCGTACTTCGATGTGATCGTGACCGAGAACATGTTCGGCGACATCCTGACCGACGAAGCGTCGATGCTGGCGGGGTCAATGGGCATGCTGCCGTCGGCATCGCTCGGAGCAGCCGAAGACGGTTCCACCCTCGGCCTCTATGAGCCGATTCATGGCACCGCGCCAGACATCGCCGGACAGGGCATCGCCAATCCGATGGCGATGATCCTCAGCGCAGCGCTCATGCTGCGCTACTCGCTCGGCCTGGAAGCTGAAGCGGCCATCATCGAAGCAGCCGTCACCGACACCCTGGCAGCCGGCCATCGCTCCGCCGACCTCGCAAGCGACGGAGACAATCCCCTCGGAACCGAGGCGCTGGGCGCATTGATCGCAGATACCGTCGCTGGCTAAAGCAGTGACGCGCCAACAGGTCGGAGTGAGACATGCCAAACGACACAATTTCGTTTGGGATCGACGGCGAGGTTACGATTAAGACGGTTGAAGATACTATTGTATCACTCCGTAAAGTGCTTGATCGGCTAACTGCCGATGTTGCACCTTGGGCCAAGGTTACGTGGGTGCTTGGCGAGCTAGACGGTGGGAGCTTGCGAGCCACCTTTAGAGGATGCCCCGTTGAGGGTGGCAGCGATAGCGACGTGACAAGCATAGTGACTCGCTATGCGGACGTGGGTGTTGCTGTAGCGGCTGGGAAAGAGTTGCCTTGCACAGAAGGAGTTGTGCAGGCGGTCGAAGACCTGCTATCTGTCGCTCGAAGGTCAGGTTCAGAAGCGACATTTGCTGCCGATGGGAGGACGCTGCGGGTCGATCTGCGAACCTGGAAGCATTCGCATGCACGCGGCGCATCTCGAGCGATCGGTTCAGTGACCGGAGTGATTAAAGGTATAAGCGCTAGCGGCCAACCGCATATCAGTGTCTATGAGAGTGCGAATGCACGGGCTGTCCGTTGTTATGTGACTGAGGAACAGCTCCAATGGGCCTTGTCTGCCTGGGGGGAAACTGTGTATGTACTCGGGAATCTCACTAGGGATCGGAACTCCCGCGGCAAGCGCGAGATTCGACAGGTCATCAAGTATCGGGTGCTGCAGGATGAAATGGGAAGCCGGTTCGAAGACGCATTTGGCGTTGGGAAGTGGCAACCAGGAGACCCTACTTCTGTCGCAGTGATTCGAGCAGCACGAGACGAGGAATGATTTCGTGCTCACCTACTGGGATGCCTGCCTGTTTCTCGATTACTTGAATGCATCACCAGAAGGCGTGGAGATCGTTTCTCCTCTCGTGGCTTCCGCACGGTTAGGTGACATTGACATCGTGACATCGACTATCTCAATAGCGGAAGTCGCGTATGTGACAAGAGAGCTCGCGCAAGGGCCTGATCCAAGGGTTGAAAGTGGAATCGACAGTATGTTTCGAGATGTTTCACTGCTTACCCTCGTGGAGTACGATCAAGAAATCGGTGCTGCAGTGCGCGGCCTGATCCGTCGTACACTACGGAGGTCAAAGAGAATTAAGCCGATGGATGCGATCCATTTGGCGACCGCGATGTCTGTCGGTGCTGAAATCTTCTATACGTTCGATGATTCGCTTCTTGGACACGCGAGGCTGCTTACTACGGTACCTGCTATGCGCCCACAGGCTCCTGAAGCTGGTTCTTGGCAAGGCAAGCTCATCGAATAGTATCTTCCGTCCGACTTGCCCTACACTCCCAGCATGACCATCCACCGACTCCTCGTTGCCAATCGTGGTGAGATTGCCATTCGAGTTCTCCGTACTGCCACCGAACTAGGCATATCGACCGCGGCGATTCATTCCTCAGACGACGCCGCGTCGAGCCACATCCAACATGCACAAACGGTGATTCCGCTCGAGGGCATTGGACCAGCGGCCTACCTGGATATCGCGCAGATCATCCAGCGTGCGCAGGATCATGACTGCGACGCCATCCATCCCGGGTACGGCTTCCTGTCCGAGAACGCTGACTTTGCTCGCGCCTGCGAGGAAGCAGGTATCACCTTCGTTGGACCTGCTCCTGCCGCACTCGCACTGTTCGGCGACAAGGCGCGCGCCCGAACCCTCGCCGGAGCACGAAATGTCCCCGTCCTGACCGGCACCGACCACGCCGTCGATCTCGACGGCGCACGAGCCTTCTTCCAGCAGCTCGACGGTCGGCCGATGGTGATCAAGGCCATCGGAGGCGGCGGTGGACGAGGCATGCGGGCGATCAACGACGCCTCAGAAATCGAGGACGCCTTCGAGCGTTGCACTCGCGAAGCTCTGTCCGCCTTCGGCAACGGCGCGCTGTTCGTGGAACGCTTTATTCCTCGCGCCCGACACATTGAGGTGCAGATCGTCGGCGACCAGCAAGGCCACGTTTCACATATTGGTGAGCGCGAATGCAGTATCCAGCGCCGCTATCAGAAGCTGATCGAAATCGCCCCCTCGCCAACGCTGAGCGACGACCTGCGTCAGCGCATCACCGACGCTGCTGTCGAGCTTGCATCCGCCGGCGGCTACTCCAGCCTCGGCACGTTTGAGTTCCTCGTCGATGCCGACACCAACAAAGACTTCGCCTTTATCGAAGCCAACGCCAGACTCCAGGTCGAACACACCGTCACTGAGGAGGTCGCCGGACTTGATCTGGTTGAATGCCAACTCCGCATCGCTGAAGGCGTCGGTCTCAGTGAACTGGGCATCGAGGAGCCACCTACTCTGCGCGGTTACGCGATCCAGGCTCGAGTCAATCTCGAGCGCATGCGCGAGGACGGCGACGTCCGCCCATCCGCCGGCGCACTGCGCACCTTCCGCCCACCCGCAGGACCCGGCGTTCGCGTCGACACTTACGGCTATGCCGGATACGCCGCCAATCCCAACTTTGACTCGCTGATCGCCAAGGTCGTCACTCGGCATCCCAGCAGCAACTTTAGCGACGCCGTCCGCCGCGCCCAGCGCGCGCTGGACGAATTCCAGCTTGAAGGCCCGGACTCCAATCTCAGCTTCTTGCAGAACATCCTCGCCCATCCGGAATTCATCGCCGGCGACGTCCACACCAGATGGATCGACGAGCGAATCGGCGAACTCGCAGCCTCGTCGGATAATGGCACCGACGCATCCGGCCAGGCCGCCTGGGCTGGAGCCAAGGTCGAGAATCAGATCAGCGACCCGCTCGCCGCGCTGGACTTCTTCCGCCAGGGCGCAGGCGCGGCATCGCTCGACGTCAATCGCGGCCTTGAGGAAGATCGCGCAGGCTTTCCCGCGCCTGAGATCATCGGCCCGCCTGGGACAGAGCCGCTGCGGGCGCCAATCCAGGGCACGATCATCGAAATCCTCGTCGGCGAGGGCGATTCAGTCGTCGCCGGCCAGGACATGATCATCATGAACGCGATGAAGATGGAGCATGTGCTCCCGTCCGAGATCGGCGGCATCGTCCAGGAGATCACCGTCTCGATCGGCGACATCATCTGGGAGGGACATCCGCTCGTCTTCATCGAGCCGGCAGACGTGGGTCCGGCGGTCGACGACGGATCTGGCGACATTGATCTCGATTACATCCGTCCAGACCTCCAGCACAACATCGACCTGCATGAAGCGCTGCTCGACGAGAACCGGCCCGGCCCGGTCGCCAAGCGTCACGCCAAGGGCAAGCGCACCGCGCGCGAGAACATCGCCCAGCTTGTGGAGGGTGGCACCTGGACCGAGTACATGCCGCTCGCCGTCGCCGCCCAGCGTCGAAATCGATCGTGGGAAGAGCTCCGCCAGGTCTCACCCGCTGACGGCCTGCTCTGCGGCATCGGCACGGTCAACGCCGATCTGTTCGACAACTCCACGGCTTCTACCGCGATCATCTCCTACGACGAAACCGTCTGGGCCGGCACCCAGGGCGGACGCGGCCATGAGAAGACCGACCGCATGGTCGAGACCGCGCACCGGCTGCTGACTCCGCTTGTCTTCATCGCCGAAGGCGCGGGCGGACGCTCGGGCGACTCCGACTGGGCTTATACCCGCGTCGCAGCACGCGCCGTCCGCACCTTCGAACGCCTGGCCGAACTCTCCGGCAAAGTGCCGATGGTCTCGATCACTGCCGGACGCTGTTTCGCCGGAAATGCCTCAATGCTCGGCATGTGCGACATCATCGTCGCCACCGAGGGCTCTAACATCGCCATGGGCGGACCAGCCGTGATCGAGGGCGGCGGACTCGGACTGTTCCTCCCCGAAGAACTCGGCCCGATGTCCCAGCAGGTGCCAAACGGCGTCGTCGACATCTTCGTCAAGGACGAGGAAGAAGCGATGGCCGCGGTCAAGAAGTACCTCTCCTACTTCCAGGGCCGGCTCAGGGACTGGACCGCTCCCGACCAGCGTCAGCTCCGTCACGTGATTCCCGAAAACCGGCTCCGCACTTACGACATCCGCAAGGTGATCGACCTGCTGGCTGACCACGATTCCGTGCTCGAGCTGCGACCACAATTCGGCATTGGCGTGATCACATCACTGATTCGGGTCGAGGGACGGCCGCTTGGCATCATCGCCAATAACAACATGCACCTCGGCGGCGCCGTCGACAGTGACGGCTCCGACAAGCTGGCTCGCTTCGCCCAGATCTGCGACTCCTGGAATATTCCAATCCTCACGTTGGTCGACACGCCGGGCATGATGGTTGGTCCCGAGGTCGAGAAAACAGCGCTGGTCCGTCACTGCCACAGGGTCTTCGTTTCGCTGGCCAACCTGACCACGCCGAAGATGACGCTCACTGTGCGCAAGTGCTATGGACTCGGTGGACTGGCGATGCTCGCTGGCAGCACCGAGGCGGGCCTGTTCAACGTCGGCTGGCCAACTTCCGAGTACGGCGGCATGAACCTCGAGGCCGGTGTCAAGCTCGGCGCCCGAGCACAGCTTGAGAAGATCGAAGATCTCGAAGAGCGAACCCGCGTCTACGAGCAGATGGTCGCCGACGCCTACGAGCGAGGCAACGCCTTCAACGCCGCCACCGTGCTCGAGTCGGACGACGTGATCGATCCGGCCGACACACGCAAGTGGATCATCCGCCTGCTCGACGCCGTGCCCAACTCTGACCCCATCCGCAAGGGCCGCCGACCATACATTGACAGTTGGTAGATCTGCAAACCCCAACGCAGTCTGGCTAGAATGCCGCGAACGGCGGCAGTTGCTCTGCTGTGCTCTGTTGAGCCCGATTGTGCCCGGTTGTGCCGGGCGGAGTGAACGATGCAGATTGTCAACCTGTTGTTGATCCGCTTGGTCCAGGCGATTCTCGTCATCTGGGTCGTGGTCAGCATCGTCTTCGTCATTTCGCGGCTGATCGGCAATCCCGAGACTTCGTTGCTGCCTTTCGACGCGACGAATGAGGACTACGAGCGGATCCGCGAAAAGCTCGGGCTGAACGAGCCCTTGATTGTGCAGTATGGAATCTTCCTCGGCGACGCCGTGCAGGGAAACCTCGGCTACTCGTACCACCGAACCGGAGCGGCGCTCACCATCGTCGCGGACAAGGTGCTGGGCACGGTCAGACTGACGGCCGCTGGATTGATCGTCGCACTCGGATTGGGCTTGCCGTTAGGAGTGCTCGCCGCATTGCGGCGAGGATCGCCATTGGACTGGCTGGCGCGCCTGATCGCCGTGTTCGGTCAGGCCACGCCAAGCTTCTGGCTCGGCTTGATGCTGATCTTTTTCCTGGCGACCAAGGTCTCCTGGTTCCCAACGGCGGGAGCAGAAGGGTTCCGCTCGTTGGTACTCCCTGCATTCGCTCTCGGATTGCTCTCTGCTGCTGGATTCATGCGTCTGACCCGTTCGGGAATGATCGACGTCATGAGCACCGACTTCATTCGCACCGCGCGAGCCAAGGGTCTGACTGAACGAACCGTGATCCTCCGACATGGGCTCCGACACGCGCTGATCCCAGTCATGACCATCCTCGGCATCGAGCTCGGCCGTCTGATCGCAGGTTCCGTGATCATCGAGGTCGTGTTCTCCTGGCCAGGCATCGGACGCCTGATGATCGAATCGATCCTGCAGTCCGACTACCCGACAGTGCAGGCTGGCCTGGTGGTGATTGCCGCCTCGATCACGTTTGGCAACCTGATCGTTGACATGACCTACCGCGTGATTGATCCGCGCATCCGAATGTCGGCTCTCTGATGTCAATCTCAGCTTCAACCGACGCGGCGGTCGCGGCAGCCAACACGGAGTCCAGGCGACGGTGGCAAGTGTCCCAGCGGCGAAGGCGCTACCTGCTCGTGGCGCCGCCGATGGTGGTGATGATCGCCTTCATCGTCCTTGGCATTTTCGCCGATGTCATCGCGCCAGGCGATCCTGGCGACACGAACTTGCTTTCGCGGCTCGAACCGCCAGTCTTTTCCGGTGGCACCTCCGAGTTTCCACTGGGCACCGACCACGTCGGACGAGACATCTGGACGCGCGTCGTACACGGCGCTCGCGTGTCGCTGATCGTCGTGGCGATTGTCGTCCCCGGCGCAGCATTGTTTGGCACGGTGATTGGCTTGTTTGCCGGATGGCGCGGCGGAGTCGTCGGTCAGTTGCTCATGCGTTACGTCGATGTCCAGTTGGCGCTGCCGGCAATCCTCTTCGCCGTGCTGCTGGGCGCGGTGCTCGGAGCGTCGCTGAGGAACGTGATTCTGATCCTGTTGGTCTGGACCTGGACGGTCTATGCCCGCTTGATTCGCGCGGAGGTTCTCTCCCTGAAGGAGAGAGAATTCGTCCTGGCGTCGTTGGCGGCAGGCGGCAGCAGTTGGTGGATCATGCGCAAGCAGCTGCTGCCCAACGTATTCAACACGATCGTCGTGATCATGACGCTGGAGATTCCGATTGTGATCGTCGCCGAAGCCTCGCTGAGTTTCCTCGGAGTGGGAGCGCCGGTTGAACAAGCCACCTGGGGACGGATGATCACCGAGGCACGAAACTACCTGACACACGCCTGGTGGGTGATGTGGATGCCCGGTCTGGCGCTGATGCTCGTGGCGCTGAGTGGCAATCTCGTCGGAGACTGGTTGCGTGATCTGCTCGATCCACGACTGCGCAACCTCGGTTGACGATCCCCTGGTGCCGTCGTGCCCGCACTTACCGGCGACAAACATGGCCGCCGGCAAGAAGCCAGGGCAGGAGCAGGCCCCCGCTCGGCGGCGGGGGCGGTTCAGAGGTTTGCATCGGTCTCCACTTACCGCGGGCATCTCGCCTAATCCAGTTCCGACCGTCCTGAGCTGGCTACTATCGACTCAATGACTACTGAACGTTCCCTTCCGACGGATATCGACGCGACCATCCACCAGATGGTCAAGATCATCGTGGACGGCTGGAATCCGCAGCAAATCATCCTCTTTGGATCGCGGGCGCGCGGTGACCATGACGAGTACAGCGATGTCGACCTGTTCGTGGTCCTCGACGAAGCTCCAGACCGACGCGAACTGGGCCAGCAGATCAGCGCCGAGCTCGACTGCACCGGAATTGCCAGAGACGTCATCATCAGCACGCCCTCGGATATTGTGCGCCAAGCGACGGTGGTCGGCACGGTCGAGCGGGCTGCCGTGATCGACGGCAGAACGCTTTACGTCAGGGGCAGAGGAGATCCAGTGATGGAGCAATTCGCTCAGCTCATGCATCGTGCATTCGACGACATCAGAGCGGCCGATGCCATTTTGATGCTCGATCCTCCACCGCTGCAAGCAGTCTGCTACCACGCGCAGCAGGCAGTTGAGAAGGTGGTCAAATCGGCTCTGATGGTGGACAGAATTGACTATCCGTTCGTTCATCATCTCGACCAACTACTGCCGCTGGTTCCAATCATCTGGGATATCGACAACATCATCGACGATCCCAAGGAGCTCAGCACCTGGGCCGGGTACCCGCGCTACATGACCATCAAAGAACCGACTCCCGAGTACGCAGCACAGGCCGTCGCTGATGCGCGTCTGATCCACGAGCGGGTGACAGCAGAGATATCCCGTCGAGGTTTGGCGGCTGAGTAACACGCACAGTCCGTATCCAGGTTCTACTTGACGTAACGCTGTCTCCGCCCAGCGAATTGATACGGCTGGCCGAAATTGCCTACCATGCGTAGCAATCTGCGATGGGGTGTGCCCGTCGAGCGAGGAGAAGATAGATGTCAACCCGAAACTATTGGAAGCGCATGTCGCATAACCGGCTATCGAGGCGCACGCTATTGCGAGCGTCGGCTCGTGCCGGGGTGGGAGCGACCGGGTTGGCCCTCGTCGGCTGTGGCGACGATGACGACGATCAGCAGGCGGTCATGCAAGCGCAGCAGCAGGAGGATCAGCCGCAGCCCGATGCTCAGCAACAGGTCCAGCAGCAGCAGCAACAGCAGGTGATGCAGCAAGAGCAGGACGCCGAGGCTCAGGCTCAACAGGTCGACCAGCAGGAACAGCAGGCCGAGCAGGGCACCGCCCAGGCGATCGAGCGTGAAGAGGCCGAGCAGGACGAGCAAGCCGCCGAGCCCGAGGTGGACCTGGACGCGACCGTGCGCGTCGCGATTGGTCGCTACACGGCAGGCCTCGACCCCCAGCGCTCCGGCTCCCAGACCAACTACGTCAACGGGGCAGCCACCTTCGACTCCGGCATGTCCAACCATCCCGAGACCGCAGCGCTGGAGCCAAATCTGGTCCAGCTACCGGAAATCGTCGACCCGACCAACGTGATTTTCCATGTCACCCCGGGCGTCATGTTCCACAACGGTACGCCGTACACCGCGCACGACCTGGAGTTCAACTTCGAGCGTGTGTCGTCCGCGGCCGACTATCACCAGGGCGGCGAAACTAGCGACCACCCGAACGAGTGGGCCTCGGCCCGTCAGGCCTTCGGTACTGACAACTTCGCCAGTTACAGCGTGATTGACGATCAGACGTTCGCTGTCGAGACGCCGGTTCCGAACGCCTCGCTTGCCGGTTCGATCATGTCCGGCGCCGTCCGCCACGTCTCCAAGGAATATGTGATCGAAAATGGCGACGCCCATGTGGACGGTGTGTTTGCAATGGGCACGGGACCGTTCCGCTTCGTCGATGCCGACGCCGATGTGGGCGCCAACTGGACCCGGTATGAGGATTACCACAAGCCGCGCGATGGTCTGACCAATCCCCGGCTCGCCTGGTACAAGGACTTGGAAGTCCAGATTCGGCCCGAGCCGCTGGCCCAGATCGCCGGCATCGAGGCAGGTGAAATCGACGTCGTCTACAACCTGCCAACCGATGTCGCAGAGCCGTACCGCGACAACCCCAACTTCAAAGTGCTCTACCAGCCATCAGGTCAGCCCTCCCACTACATCATGTTCAACACGCATGACAGTGTGGCTGAGGTTGACGGGGTACCAAACCCATTCCTCGACATTCGCGTGCGCGAGGCTGCCAATCTCGCCATCAATCGTCAGGAGATCATTGATGGGTTGCTCACTGGCACCGAGGGCCCGGCCTTCGGTCCGTATCGCGGCACCATCGGCTACCCGGGCGAGGCGTTGGAGTCGCGCTACCACGGCTACGACCCCGACAGGGCCAAGGCATTGCTGGCCGAAGCCGGCTACCCGGACGGTCTGGACATTGATCTGCACATCGTCACTGACTTCCAGCCGATCGTGCCGATCATGGCGCTGCCCGTGCAGGAGTACCTTGAGGCTGTCGGCATCCGCACCACGATCAAGGAATACCTCAGCTCTGAGTACTTCCGCACGGTGCGCACCTTCGAGCTGCCGGGCATGTTCTGGTTCTTCACAAACACGATCGCCGAGCCTGAGACGGTGATCGGTTCCGGTGTCACCGAAAGCGGCTTCTACGCCGTCAGCGTCTACCCGGAGACCGAGATTGAAGAGCTCTACCAGGCCCAGAACCAGGCGCTCGACCCGGGTGAGCGCGCCCGCCTGCTCGAGGATCTGTACGTCACGTTCTACGACAACTACTCATGGTTGTTCCTGACCGAGGTGTCGGCAGCGACGATCACATCCGCGAACGTCAACTGGCCAGTCGGATCCGCGGAACTGCGCGGCGAAGGTACGTTGTCCGCGATCCAGAAGCTCAGGACGTAACCCGCCGACTCGGCGAGAATGACTCCGAGCGGGGCCGGACACGCAGTCTGAAACCCCGCTCGGAGCCGTTAAGATGCAAGCAAGTCCGTAGATCAGACCAAGTCCGTAGATCGGACATTGCCAAGAGAGTGCCCATGCCGACCCTGACTGCCGAGCAACTCGACCACTTCGAGACCTTCGGATTCCTCGCCGTTGACGAAGTTTTTGACCCCGAAGAAGTGATCAATCCCGTCATGGACGAGTACGCCGAGGTGCTGGACGCGCTTGCCAGCGAGCTGCACGCGCAGGGCGTGATCTCGGACACCCACGGCGACCTGCCCTTTGCTGAGCGAGTCTGTCAGGTCTACGTCGAGTCCCAGAAAGTCCACGCGCAGTACTTTGACTTCTCTCTGCCGCAGAAGGGGATCAAGGCTGATACCCCCTTCTGGGCCGGACCGGCAGTCTTCGAAGCACTCACCAACCCCAGTCTGCTCGACACCGTCGAGAGTTTCATCGGACCTGAAATTTACTCCAACCCGGTTCAACACGTTCGCGTCAAAGTCCCGGAGTCGATCGCCCCGCGCGACGCCGACGGCAACGTGATTTACGGCGCCACACCATGGCACCAGGACTCGGGCGTGATCAACGCCTCGGCCGACGACACCGACATGCTCACCGTCTGGTTCCCGCTGGTGGACACCGACGCCGAGAATGGCTGCCTCCAGGTCATCCCCGGATCGCATCGCGGCGAAGTCCTGACCCACTGCTCCGGCGTGCAGGGTCTCAACATCCCGTCCACGATCCTGCCGGGCGAAGACTCCGCGCGTGCGGTTCCGCTGCCAGCCGGCGGCTGCCTCTTCCTGCATCGCAAGACCATCCACGCCGCCCTGCCCAATGTCAGCGAACGCATCCGCTGGAGCTTCGACCTGCGCTACCACCCGCCCGGCCAAGCCACCGGCCGAGAAGCCTTCCCCGGCTTCGTCGCCAGAAGCCAGCAGGACCCAGACGCCGTCCTCGCCGATGCCGCCAGGTGGCGGCACATGTGGCTCGATGCCCGAGCCACCCTCGCAGACCAGCCAGATCCGGAATACAACCGCTGGTCCCTCGACGACGAAGCCTGCGCCTAACAGCGCACGCGACACGGGCACGGGATAGAGTCCGAAGCCGAACTTCTACAAGCAGCCCGCCGATTCTCGTTCGACGGGCGGATGGACAGTCGGTCGCCAGTTGTGTTGACGTCACACAACAGAGTGCTTACGATCGCCACGTGGCTAATCGACATCCGAACAAGGAGATCGAAGCCGCAGTTGCTCAACTAGAGGATGCAGGCTGGAGAATCGAGCTAGCGGGGAGAAGTCACGCTTGGGCCAGGGCGCTTTGCCCGGAGAGATCGGGCGGATGCATGCTATGGATCTACTCGACTCCGAGTGATGTTCGAGGGCACGTTCGAAAGCTGGAACGAGCGTTAAACCACTGCTCGCACGTAGTTGAGAAGGAATGAGCGATGACTGTCTGGGACTTCACCCTCATCGTTGAAGGGCGGGACTTGTCGGAGCAAGCTGTCTTTGACGCGCTCTGTGATGCTGGATGTCATGACGCGTTGGTTGGTGTTTCGAATGGAACTCAATATCTCGACTTCGACCGCGAAGCCCTCACGCTCGAGGAAGCAGTAACATCTGCGATTCACGACATCGAACAGGTATCAGGACTTCACGTGGTCCGATTCGTAGATCCGGATTTGGTCAGCATGGCCGAAATCGCGCAGCGTGTCGGACGGACCCGAGAGAGCGTTCGCCTGCTGGTCAACGGAGAGCGCGGACCGGGAAACTTCCCTGCGCCGGTCACAAATCCCTCGCGTTCGCATCGCCTGTGGCAATGGGCAGAAGTGGAACGCTGGCTCGCGCGTTTCGACGATGCAACAGCAGAGTCGATTACGCGGGACAGCAGTCTGATCCGAAGCGCGCTTTCGGCTGGGATTGCCTACCGATGGTACGCGCGAAGCTTGGATGAAGAGCAACGCGGACGGATACACGAACTGACTCACCTCTAGGGCGTGTTCACATTAGCCATCTGCTTTTTCAGAGTTCTGTCATTGCCGCGCTTGTCGCGGCAAACTCGCCGAGTTGTGGACAGACAGTAGCGCTGCATGCAGCGAGATACCTGCGGCGGAGCGCGGGTATGACGGGAACTCCTGGACTGAACCGCCCCATTTGAACACGCCCTAGGTCGGCGCGCAAGCTCGCGTGACCGCTCTGACAGACTCCAGGTCTGGCTTCGCAGCCACGACTCGGACGATCGCGGTGTCGAGTCCGTCTGCGAGCGCCTCGAACGCCGCTTTGGCTCCCGAAGCATTGCCGTAGTATCCGACTCTGGTCAGCAACTCCTCAGAGGCGGTGGATGCAACCTCGTCCGCCGACGCGCCGCGACCCCTCATGTCGTCGAGCGACGCCAGCTCCTCGGTGAAGCCCATCCGCTCGAAGTGGGCTCGGTAGGCGAACTTTCGCAATCGAACTGTGGGTACTGACTGTCCCAGCGCGTAGCCAAGCATCGACTTCGCGTATGACAGCCGCGCTGTTTCCACGTCCTCATCGACGCAGATGCGGATGTACTCGACCAACTGCACGTCCTCGGGTCGCTTGCCCGCTTTGGCGGCGCCTTCATTCAGCCGGTCTCGGCTCCACTGCACCCGCTCGGAATCGCACCAGTTGAGCACCGCTCCGTCACCAACTTCGGCCCCGAGTTGAATCATCTGAGGACCCAACGCGCCAACGAGCACTGGAGTCGGCGGTGGTCGGAAGCCAAGCTGGACGCCGTCGTATTGGACCGACTCACCCTGCATGGTTACGGACTCACCAGCCAGCAGTCCTTTGACCGCCGCCGTGTACTCACGCATCACGCCTAATGTCGAGCGACGTGGCAACCCCAACTGTTGACGAGCGTCAGCCCGATAGATGCCGCCGGAACCGATGCCCAGCGAGAACTTGCCGCCACTCATCGCGGAGACCGTCCCGGCCGACATTGCGAATGCCACCGGGGAACGATAGGCAATCGGGCAGACGCCGATGCCGGTCGCCAGTCCGCTCGCCTGGTTGCGCATGGCGCAGAGATGGAACGAATCGAGGCCCGCGCCCTCGGGCGTCCAGAGCGATTGATAGCCCAGGTCAGCCGCTTCGCGAGCGAGCGTTTGCTGATCTTCGAAGGACATCCCCAGCGAGAAATCCAGTCCCAATCCAATCTGTCCGATTGCCATGTCGCTCCGCCTTATCATGACTGCCAGCCTGCCAGTGCCGGCGTGCCAGTGCAGGCTATCGCCAATCCGAATCATGTCCTGAAGGGACCAGCACATGCCTCCCATCGTCAATACGAAGTACGGCCAACTCCAGGGACAGACCGAGGACGACCTGCACGTCTTCCGCGGCATCCCCTTTGCCGCCCCGCCGGTCGGCGAACTCCGATTCCGCGCGCCACGACCGCCCGAGCCGTGGGACGGCGTCAAGGTTGCCAATGAGCCGGGACCAGGCTCAATGCAGACCTTCATGCCTGGGCTCGAATTGCTTGGCGCCTGGGAGATGCCAGTCGACGAGGACTGCCTCAGCCTCAACATCTGGACGCCCGGCATGGACGACGCCAAGCGACCGGTCATGTTCTGGATCCACGGAGGCGGTTTCTCCGGTGGCTCTGGCGCAACGCCGATCTACGACGGCCAGTACCTGTCTCGACGCGGCGATGTCGTGGTGGTCACGATCAACTACCGCCTCGGAGCACTGGGCTATCTCTACAACCAGGCCCTCACCGACGGCGACGATCCGCACAGTGGCAACTACGGCATGCGCGACCAGGTCGCAGCGCTGCAGTGGGTACGTGACCACATCAGCGCCTTCGGCGGCGACCCCAACAACGTCACCATCTTCGGTGAGTCGGCCGGCGGGATGAGCGTCGGCGTCCTGCTCGGTTCCCCAGAGGCCGAGGGACTGTTCCAGCGCGCGATTCCACAGTCGGGCGCGGGCCATCACTCGCTGCCGACCGATATCGCTGAGGAAGTCTGCCGACGCTACTGCGCCGTGCTCGAGGTCAGCCCGGAGGACGCGGGAGCGCTGCGCACCATCCCGGCGCAGGACATGCTCGACGCCCAAAATGCGCTGATGGCGGATCCGGAAACCAGTGCCTTGACCGGACGTTTCCTGATGGCGTTCTCGCCGGTGGTTGAAGGCGGCTTCCTCGAGACCTTGCCGATCGACGCTGTGCGTAGCGGTCTGAGCAAAGATGTCGACGTGCTCTGCGGCACGATTGAGGATGAGTGGACGCTGCTGGCTGCCTTGCAAGGCGTCAATGAGATGGACGAAACCAGTGCTCGCGGGGCGCTGGCCGTCACAGCGGGCGACGCCGACACTGCCAACCAACTCTACGACCACTACCGCGACGCTCGAGCCGCTCGCGGCGCCGCATCTGATCCGCTGACGGTCTTCGACTCGGTCATGACCGACTACGTGTTCCGTATCCCCTCGGACCGTCTGCTCGACGCGCATAGCGAGCTTGACGGCTCAGGCAAGACGTACGCGTACCTGTTCAACCAGCAGTCGCCGGCCATGGATGGTCGACTGCGCGCGCCTCACGCAATCGACATCCCCTTTGTCTGGGGAACGGGCGACCAGATGCGCCCCTTCATCGGCGAGGACCCGCAGACCGATCAGCTCTCCGGCTTTGCCATGGACGCGTGGATCAGTTTTGCTCGCGACGGTAATCCCAGCACCAATGCGCTACCCGGCTGGCCGCAGTACCGCGCCGACCAGCGCTACACGATGGTGCTCGGTCCTGACGTGAAGACGCTGCGCGAAGATCGCGAGACCGAACGCGAGATCTGGTCGTCCGACCTGCTCGAGTAGGTGCGACTAGTAGGTTCGAACGGCCTCGATGGGGAAGTGACATGACCAGGATTCCGACGACGGTTCAGACTCGTCAAGGAGCGCTCGGAGGGCAGGTCGAGGACGGCATTCACGCCTTTCGCGGCGTCCCGTTTGCGCAGCCTCCTGTTGGCGAGTTGCGTTGGCGTCGGCCACAGCCGGCCGAGCCGTGGGTTGGCGTCAAGAGCGCTTTGGAGTTCGGGCCGATCTCGGTTCAGCCGCCGCGTCCTGCTGCTGGACCCTTCGCCGGGATCATGGGCCACAGCGAGGAGCGCACGTCGGAAGACTGCCTCTATCTCAATGTCTGGACGCCAGGACTCGATGACGCCCGGCGGCCAGTCATGGTCTGGATTCACGGTGGAGGACTGAGTAGCGGCTCAGGATCCTCGCCTGCCTACAACGGCGCGCCCCTCGCTGGTCGCGGCGATGTGGTAGTCATCACCATCAACTACCGACTCGGTGCGCTGGGCTTTCTGCCCGAACAAGTTCTTGCCGAACAGGACGTCACGGAAGGCAACTTCGGCTTCCATGACATGCTCGCAGCGCTCAGATGGGTGCGAGACGAAGTTGCTGCCTTTGGTGGCGACCCGTCCAATGTGACGATCTTCGGCGAGTCGGCCGGTGGCATCGCCGTCGGCATATTGTTGGCATCGCCGCTCGCCGAAGGCCTGTTCCAGCATGCGATCATGCAGAGCGGCGCGGCCGACCGAATCCATGCGCGCGACGCGGTGGGCGAGATGCTGCCCTACTTCTACCGTGAGCTTGGACTCGAACAGCCGTCGCCAGAACAGTTGCGTCAGTTGTCGGTAGAGGAAGTACTGCAAGCCCAGAGCGCCCTGGCATCCGCCGATCCGGCGATCAATCCCGCTGCCGGCTTGCATGGCCCCTTCAATGCCGTCATCGAGGACGATTTCATCGATGCGATTCCGATCGATGCAGTGCGGGAGGGTCGCGGAAGCGGCGTTGACGTGCTCGCCGGCACGATGCGCAATGAGTTCACGCTGCTCTCGGCAATGACCGGACTGACCGATTTGAACGAGGAGCAAACCCTGGAGTTGATGTCGCCGCTGGTCGGCGGGAGCGAGCGGGCCGGCGAGTGCTACCAGTCCTACAGAACGCTACGAATCCAGCGAGGCGAACCGACCGATCCGCTCGCGATCTACAACGCGGTCATGACCGATCGCCAGTACCGAGGCTCAACTCGCCGCCTGCTCGACGCACGAGCGGGCGCAACTGGCGGCACCTACTCCTACCTGGTCGAGCAGCAATCTCCAATGTTCGAGGGTCGGCTGGGAGCGCCGCACGCGCTCGATGTGCCGCTGATCTGGGGAACCGCCGAGTTGATGCGTGACTTCGTCGGCACCGATCCACAGGTTGATCAGCTCAGCGGCTTCATGATGGACGCCTGGGCAAGCTTCGCCCGAACCGGCAGCCCAAACACCAACGCGCTCCCCGGCTGGCCTCAATATCGGTCAGACCGCCCATACACCATGGTCTTCGGCCCTGATGTGCGCACAGTCACTGAGGAGCGAGAAGAAGAACTCGCCCTCTGGCGGTAGCCAGATTGGCTACAAACTGCGTACGTCGACGAAGTGACCGGCGATGGCGGCTGCGGCGGCCATGGCTGGGCTGACCAGGTGTGTTCGACCTCCGGGGCCTTGGCGACCCTCGAAGTTTCGGTTGCTGGTTGAAGCGCAGCGCTCTTGCGGGCTGAGGATGTCGGGGTTCATGCCCAGACACATCGAGCAGCCGGCGTCGCGCCACTCGAAGCCGGCGTCGCGGAAGCGGTCAGCGAGACCTTCCTGCTCGGCCATGACCTTCACCAGTCCCGAACCCGGCACGACCATCGCGTTGACGCCGTCGGCAACGCGCCCATCGCCGATTGCGTCGGCGGCGGCTCGCAGGTCTTCGATCCGACCGTTGGTGCAACTGCCGATGAAGACGCGATCGATAGCGATGTCGGAGATCGGTGTACCGGCGGTGAGTCCCTGGTAGGTCAGCGCACGCTCTGCTGACTCCTGTGCTGAGGCTGTCGCGAGGCTGGCTGGATCGGGAATTGACCCGGTCACGGGAGCGCTCTGGGCTGGGTTGGTCCCCCAGGTCACGAACGGCGCGATTTCAGAACCGTCGATCACCACTTCCGTGTCGAACACGGCGTCGTCATCGCTGACGAGTTCGCTCCATCGCGCGACAGCCGCATCCCAATCCGCACCGGTCGGTGCGTGTGGGCGACCCTGGACGTAGTCGATGGTCGTCTGATCGGGCGCGACCAATCCGGCGCGGGCGCCGCCCTCAATCGTCATGTTGCAGACCGTCATCCGGCCGTCCATGGACAGGTTGCGGATTACGTCGCCGCGATACTCGATCACGTGTCCCACGCCGCCGCCGGTACCGATCGTGTTGAGAATCGTGAGGATCACATCCTTGGCCGAGCAGCCCTCTGGGAGCTCGCCGGTCACCTCAACCGACATTTGCTTGAGCGGCGCCTGAGGCAGCGTCTGCGTGGCGAGCACGTGCTCGACTTCCGAGGTGCCAATTCCAAACGCCAGCGCGCCCAGCGCGCCATGCGTTGAGGTGTGGCTGTCGCCGCAAACGATCGTGAGGCCTGGCTGCGTCAGTCCCTGCTCGGGGCCGATGATGTGGACGATGCCCTGGCGGGGATCGAGCGTGTCGTAGAGCGGCACACCGAACTCTTCGCAATTGGCTCGTAGCGCCTCGACCTGTTGTTGGGACAAGGGATCCGCGAACGGCTCAACTCGCGTATCGGTGGGCACATTGTGGTCTTGCGTGGCCAGGGTCAGGTCGGCGCGGCGCACAGGGCGACCGCTCAGGCGCAGACCCTCGAACGCTTGTGGCGACGTCACTTCATGCACCAGATGCAGGTCGATGTAGAGCAGGTCGGGCTCACCCTCGACCCGTCGAATCAGGTGCTCGTCCCAGATCTTCTGCGCAACGGTACGTCCAGCCATGGTGGTCTCCCTAATCTGGATGAGGTGTCACAGACAATCTTACGCGCAGGCTGCTCGGTGGCCGCGCCATCGATTTACCATGGTGCTCGAACACGGAGCGCGACATGGCCACCCCTACATCAAACGTCGACGTCAGCCCGATGGTCTTCACCGAGTTCGTCTCGAACGGTCGGCGATACCGCACGAGCAATCCGCTGATCTTCACGATCGAATACGTGGAGGAAGACGGCGAGGGGCTGTTTCTCTTCGAGGGCGAGTACAACATCATCTCTGGTGCCTACTCTCGGGAAGAGGCGTGGGACATGATCGACGAGTCGCTTGCCGTGATGTGGGAATCGTACGCTGAAGGCGACCCAGCAAGACTCGACGGTGTCGCTGTGGAGTTTGGCTCGGAATTGATGGAGCGGTTCCAGTTGGTCGACGATGCCCCGTAGGACGCGCATCGTCGAGCGAGGACTCTCGCGTAAGGGCTTTCGAATCGTCAACAGACGCCACCGTTGGCTGGAGTACGACAAGCTCGATGCTACGCATGGTCGAATCAAGACCATCTTGTCACACGGTGCTGACCGCGACATCAACGACCGACTCCTCGCGCAGATGGCTCGTCAGCTCCACCTCACCCGACGCGAGTTCGACGACCTGATTGATTGTCGGCTCTCGCAGGACGATTACGAAGCGATGATGCGCCGCGACGGGTTCATTCGCTGACCCTGAGTTCGATTTACCATGGTGCTCGAACACGGAGCGCGACATGGCCACCCCTATATCAAACGTCGACGTCAGCCCTATGGTCTTCACCGAGTTCGTCTCGAACGGTCGGCGATACCGCACGGATCGACCGCTTGTCTTTAGCGTCGAGTTTCTGGATGAGGACGAGATGTACCTGATCGAGGGCGAGTTCGAGATTGCCCTATGGGCTCCAACTCGCGAAGAAGTGTGGTCGATGCTGATGGAAACGATGGACTGGATGTGGCGGCATGTGGCAGAAGGCGATCGCGAACGCTTGGGCAGAGTCAGCCTGGAGAAGGGCTCGAAGCTGCGAGAGCGATTCGCGCTGGTAACAGATGGCGCGGCAACTGCACCTCACCCGACGCGAGTTCGACGACCTGATTGATTGTGGGCTCTCGCAGGACGATTACGAAGCGATGATGCGCCGCGACGGGTTCATTCGCTGATACCGCCGCGGCGCTTGAGTTGGACTTAAGGTGTTCGCTCTTGCGTTGCGGCGGCCGTGGCACCGGTCTGTCCGCTGACGTGTCGGTTGATCGCGTTGATGTAGGCCCGGGCAGACGCCACGAGGATGTCCTGATCGGCGGCGCGGCCGGTATGCGTCGCGCCATCGACGGCGATCCGAATCGTCACCTCACCTTGCGCATCCAGACCCTCGGTGATGCTGGTCACGCTGTACTCCTCGAGCTCGTCGTCCATGCCAGTCAGATCGCGGATGGTCTGGTAGATCGCATCGACGGGACCGGTGCCCGACTTCGTGCCTGAGCACTCTGCATCGTCGGGCGAACGCAGCGAAACAGTAGCCGATGGCGTCGAGGTGGTACCGGCGGAGATGTCAATCGAGACGAGCTGCCAACCTTCGGTCGGCTGGCCGAGTCTGTCCATCACGATCGCCTCGAGGTCGCGGTCGTCAACCACCGTCTTGCGGTCGGCCAGTTGCTGGAAGCGCGCGAATGCGGCGTTGAACTCGTCGTCGTCGATTTCAAAGCCCAGGTCTTCCAGTCGCGAGCGGAATCCCGCGCGTCCGGACAGCTTGGAGAGCACGAACTGCGAGCCTTCGACCCAGCCGACTTCCTTCGGGTCCATGATCTCGTAGGTCTCGCGCATCTTGACGACGCCGTCCTGGTGGATACCGGACTGGTGTCGGAACGCGTTCAGTCCCACAATCGCCTTGTTCGGCTGCACGTGCATCCCGGCAAAGTCCTGGACCATGCGCGAAGCGGGCACCAGGTATTGCGGGTCGACGCCGATTTCCACACCCATGTGATCGGCGCGTGTGCGAATCGCCATGACGGTCTCTTCGAGCGACGTGTTACCAGCGCGCTCGCCCAGACCATTGATTGTGCACTCCACCTGCCGTGCTCCTGCGCTGACTGCGGCCAGCGAGTTGGCGGTCGAGAGGCCCAGGTCGTTGTGACAGTGGACAGAGACGACCACGTTGTCGGCGCCTGGCACATCTTCGAGGATGCCCGTGATGAATCGGGCGAACTCGTCGGGAATCGCGTAGCCGACGGTGTCGGGAATGTTGATCGTGGTGGCGCCGGCTTCGATCACCTCACGCAGCATGCGGCGGACGAAGTCGACATCGGAGCGCGTGGCGTCCATTGGCGAGAACTCAACGTCGCTGGTGTACTGCTTGGCGCGAGCGACCATCTCGCGGGCCTGCTGCAGCACCGACTCGCGGTCCTTGCGCAGCTGATGCGCGATGTGAATGTCGGAGGATGAGAGGAAGACGTGGATGCGCGGGTTCTCGGCGTCGCGGATCGCCTCCCAGCCCTGGTCGACGTCGTTGGGGACGGCGCGGCAGAGCGTGGCGATTTGGGTGCCGCGCACTTCGCGGGCGATGCGATTGACGGCGTCGAAGTCGGCGGGCGAGGCGGCGGCGAAGCCGGCCTCGATGCAGTCGACGCCCATGCGCTCGAGCAGCTTGGCGATCTGCAGCTTCTCCTCGGCGGAGAAGGAGACGCCGGCGGCCTGTTCACCGTCGCGCAGGGTGGTATCAAAGATTCGGACTCGGTCAGCCATAGCGGGAACTCCTGTGGTCGGAACAAGGATCGGAAACGGAAACAGAGGCGGCCACCGACCGGCGGCCCGTCATCAGGCCCCGAGCACCCCGCGGGCGACGGCCCGCGGTTCAGCTCCTCCAAGCACACACTGCTTCATGGTGCGCAGTATAGGCGAAGAGCGCACTTGTGAGGCTGTCTCACTTGACAGCCGTGGCAGTGATGATCGCCCTGGTCGGGGCGATGTTCGGTGCATTGGCTCAAGTGTCGGCCGTTGCGCCGCCGCTGAAGCCGGCCGTCCAGACAGCAGTCGGTGATGTAAGCCACAACACGGGTCGTTGCATAGACGCGACGCCGGACGCTGATCCTGTGTCCAACACTGACGCCTTCATCGTCACAGTCACGGATGGAACGGCCGGAACCCCGCCGACAATTGCGGAAGACGGCACCATTACGCTCCAAGATGCCGTGCAGGTCGTTAAGACAGCGAATGACCCTGCAACAGACGAGAACGAGTTTGCCGCGACGATCATTCGTTGTACGCAGAGTGCGCACAACAAGAACGTCAAGATCATCCCCAACGGCACTGACACTCCGATTGTTGAAGTCCAGTCGGCCTCAATCAGCCTCACCATTGGCGACAGCGACGGTGCTGTCGACGAGGACAGCGAGCTCTCAGTCACAGTCAGGCTGCTGAACTTCGCTGGCGCAAATGAGGACGCATCGACTCCGAACATCACCGCTCTTGACTACGTCAGAGTGTCCGGTGAGCTCGAAGACGCGACCAACAGCGCTGGCAATCTCAATCTGACTAGTGGCGCCTGGACGGGGACAATTGTGATCCCCGATGGGACGACTCCTCGCGAATACACCGTCTCGACACGCGTCAGCTTCGACCATGACACCGATAATGCAACTGATGATCGGCAGGTCACGCAGTCCAGGTCGTTCACCGTCGGCGATGCCGGTACCAATGTGGCAGCCGCATCACTGTCGCTTGCAAACGCACGCGATGACGAACCTCGCCGCTCTGGCGACTCGAGCGTTGTCGAGACCGGTAGCGATGCCGCTGAGTCTGGAGAAGTTTGGCTGCGCCTGTTTTCGACCAACTCTCTGGGTGGACCTTCTAACCCGGGTGACCTGACCAGCGTGACCGTCATCGGTGCTGGCGCTAAAGTCACAATCCACGACGCGAGCTGGAACAGTGCGCTTGGCACGTTGGTGAGAGCACCGATGCCTAACGCATTTGCTGGCGCCACAGGTACCAACAGCGCCCGCACCACCATGATCCATGCCGCCTTCGGCCACACGGCCTTCATCAAGGTCGAAAAGGCTGGCGCACCTCCGAAGCCTGGGAGTGTCGATATCTACGCCATCGTGATTGGCAAGGATGGGTCGGCGACATCGGAGACAGTCAGAGTGTCTTTCACAGGCTCAAGCAGCACACTCGAACTGGGTGACGCAAAGTCTGTCTCCCCTGGCAGCAAGACAGAGTTTTCCATCTCTGCATTGGATGAAGGTGGAAGCAAGGCTGGCGTTGGCCAGATCTCCTTCAAGGTGACCGACGCGGACGGCAAGCGAGCCGAAGGCAAGGTCGACGTGGAGCTGAGCACCGTAGGTAAGAGCACAGCGACGGCCCTCGACGACAACCCGAACGCGAAGGCTGGTCTTGTCTCTACCAAGATGACTACCCCTCCAGGCGTGTACACCGTCGAAGTCTCCATCCCAAGTGTTTCTGGTTCTTCGGCGACCACTACGATCGTCGTGGCCGGGACCGCTGATTCCGTTGTCCTTGCTGCTGATCCCGAGTCGGGCGACGCAGCCGAACAGGCAGTGATCAAGGTCGCTGCGACTGTTACCGACGAGAACGGTGCGAATGTCGCAGATGGCACGCTGGTTGAGTTCACAGTCTTGGGGAGCAGCTTGGCTGCGATTGGTCCGGGCCACGCCCCGATCACCACTCGCACCGAGAAGCAGCTCATTAACACTGCTGGCCCGACCGAGGAACCCGAGTTTGAGGAGCGAACGCTCACGATCACCGAGGGTGGTGCGAAAACCAAGGATGGTGAAGTCACCGTCAGCTTCGTCGTCGTCGGTGCCGGCACCGCAGTGGTTGACGCAACCACCGAAGGCGGTACCGCCTCTGGCGTGCTGCGTATCTCGACTACCGACACCGAAGCTCCCGACGCCATGCCTGAGGAGGAGGCTTCGGTCTCTTGTCTCTCTGAGCTCTCTGGCTTTGCTACCTGGAGCTGTGGCGTTGAGGCTGACGCCTCTGAGATCTTTGACATGGTCTCGGGTCGTGGCGTGACCGCTCTCCATCTGTGGAACGGTTCCACGTGGGTCCGCTACTCCGTCGTCGATGGCGCGATGGTGCCGGGTTCTAGTGACTTCATGGTCACTGAGAACGACATCCTCTACATCAGCAACTAGGGGACCCTCACCCTAACCCTCTCCCAGGGGGAGAGGGGATCAGATCCCACACCCCTCGCGAAGCGAGGGGTGTGGGAGAAGTCCTGAGAAAGGAATGCTGAGATGAAACAGCACAAACTGATGTCGAGGGTCGGAGCGTTGGTGTTGGGGCTTGCCGTTGCTATTGCAACGCTAAGTCTCGCTTCGGCGCAGCAAGAACCTCCGCATAGGTTTTACGGCACGGGCGCGACCGCTGGCGACATGATCGCTGTGGTCGACGACATGGGCCACGAGCTTGGCTCCACAGAGGTTGCCGAGGACGGTAGCTGGTACATCGATGTCGACCGCGACGATGCCGATAATGTGAGCTTCACGCTCAATGGCATGTCTGCCGACGCCGACGTCACCTCCGCTGGCTCTGGCCAGTCGGCTGTCTCTGTCACGGCCATGGTCATGGAAGATGACTCCATGGACGAAGGCGACTCAATGGAGGACGGCGACAGCATGGAGGACCTCGACGGTGAAGACGGTTCGATGGAAGACGGCGACTCCATGATGGATGACGGCTCGATGGACGACGGACACACTGAGTACCCGGGTACGGGTAGCGGTGGAATCGCCGACGGCAGTGGTGTCTCGGCTGGCCTGATTGGCCTGCTGATCGCACTGAGCGTGGCCGCAGTCGCCAGTCTCGGCCTCCGCCGAGTCCGCAACCGCGCGTAGTCTTCGCGCAACCCGACAATCCTGTCCAAATCAGAGGGGGCGGGGCCTTTTGGCCCCGCCCCCTCTCGTTTTCCGACTTTTGAGACAGTCTCACAACATGTTGCCTCAGAACTCGATGTTCCCAGTCCCCGCTTCACGCGGGGACCTTCGCGTAAATCGGTCGGTGCGCTATTGGTCAGGTTGTAGGGGCGACCCTTGTGGTCGCCCGCTCTGCCGCTCCTATCTATTCAGTAATGCAATCGCCAACGCGGGCGACCACAAGGGTCGCCCCTACAGGAGCTCAGAAGGATTTGGAACACGATTATGCACAGGCCTACGTGAAGCGGGGACTGGGATTCAAGCACCCAATGGGACTTTTGAGACAGTCTCAAGGGGAGGGGATGTGCGAACGATGTCAACAGTGCGCAGAGGAATGGAGGACCCAGGGAGTCGCTCAAACTCGTCACGACCGCAACCTGGATACTGAACTCTCACGCCCTCTTGCCGATTTCCTTATCCTCCGAGCAACCGTTGATTGCGCGTACGCACACGCTCTGGATCGCTTGGAGGCTCCGATGGCAACGTTTGATGTACTGATTCGCGGCGGCACTGTCGTCGATGGGACCCGTGTCCCGCGTTTTGTCGCCGATGTTGGGATTAAGGATGGCGTTGTCGCCCAGATTGGCGGCCGGATGGATCCGATGGACACTGATCAGTTGCTCGATGCCGATGGCAAGATTGTCGCGCCGGGATTCGTCGACCTGCACACTCACTACGACGCGCAGATCCAGTGGGATCCGTACTGCACGATCTCGGGTTGGCACGGTGTCACCTCGGTGGTGCTGGGCAACTGTGGGTTTGGCTTTGCTCCAGTGCGTGAAGAAGAGCGCGACCGCGCCATGCTGACCATGTCTCGCACTGAGGCGATTCCATTCGACTCGATGAAGTCAGGCATGATCTGGGACTGGGTCTCCTTCCCCGAGTGGCTGGAGACGCTCGACCGTATCCCCAAAGGCGTGAACTGTCTGTCGTACATGCCGATTGCGCCGCTGATGATCTGGGTTATGGGACTCGAGGCGGCCAAGAATCGCCGTGCCAACGACGATGAGATCCGCGAGATGCAGCGCTTGTTGCACGAGGCGATGGACGCCGGCGCCTGCGGCTGGTCGACCCAGCGGCTGGGCGAGAATTCGGTCCAGGCCGACTATGACGGCACGCCGATGGTGACCGACATCATGTCGGACAACGAATGTCTGGCGTTGGCCGAAGTGCTGCGTGAGCGCGATGAAGGATTCATCCAGATTACGCAAGCCACCGGCGACATCAAGACCGACCTCGCCTTCGAAGCGAAACTGGCGGAGGTTTCCGGCCGGCCGATCCTGCACAACGTGATTGCGCCGAGTATGCAGCGTCCGGACGCTCACACGAAGTCGCTCAAGTGGTTGCAAGAATGCAACGAACGCGGCGAGCGCATCTTCGGGCAAGCCTTCACAATTCGTTCTGCGTTCGCATACACGCTCGAGGACTGGAACCTCTACGACTCGTCGCCCGCCTGGAACTACGCCACGACCGGCACGATCGAAGAAAAGATGTCCAAGTTCGCCGACCCTGAGGTGCGCGAGCGACTCAAGGCCGAGATGGACGATGCGATCGAGAAGCTGGGCCAGACCCAGGCCATTGGAGGTTCAATCGAGAAGGTCATGATCCAACACCTCGAGGCCATGCCCGAGCTTGAGGAGTATGTCGGTCTGACACTCGCACAGGTCGGCGAGAAGATGGGCAAGCACCCGATCGATGCGATGCTCGACCTCGCGCTGGCGACCGACCTCAAGGCAGAGTTCCTGACCGAAGTGACCAATGCCAATGAGGATCACATGGCCGAGATCATGGAGTCGCCCTACACGATTCCCGGCGTCTCGGATGGCGGCGCGCATACCAAGTTCCTCACGGCAGGTTCGTACCCGACCGACTTTCTCATGTGGATGGTGCGCGACAGTGGACGCGTCTCGCTGGAGGAAGCGCACTACCGGCTGTCGTACCTGCCTGCGCGCGCGGGCGGCTTCACCAATCGTGGATCGCTGGTCGAGGGTGCGCCTGCAGACGTGGTCGTCTATGACCTCGATGAGCTCAAGCTCGATCCGGAGTTCCAGGGCGAGATCGTCTACGACTTCCCGGGTGGGGAATGGCGACGAATCCAGAAGCCGCATGGCTACAAATGGATCCTCGTCAACGGCGAGGTCACGATGCAGGACGGCCAGGAGACCGGAGCCACGCCGGGCAAACTCCTGCGTCACGGTCGTGGGTAGGTCGTGTTCACATGGATGTCTAGATCTCCGGCATGGCAAATCCGGACTCTCCGCTCCCCCTTTTCAGGGGGAGCTGCCGAAGGCTGAGGGGGTCCCGCTCCCCACCGGCTGACCTGTGTTGCGTCCGTCCGACCTTAAGCACCCGTTGTGAACAGCGCCTAGATCTTCGTCAGGTAGAGCTTGACGCAGCGCGTGAGCGAAACTCACTTGCGGGAATGTCTCCGGACAAGACTGAGGATGCATTGCGCGCCGAGCAGTTGGCCTTGCGCGCCGAGATAGACGACTTCATCCGCATCTGTAACTTCTATGCTGAACGCGAACGAGTGTGAACATGCCCTACTTCCTCCTCTATTACGACAACGACAATGATCGTGCGACCGTACGCCCCTTTGACGAACGCGAAGAGGCATACGAGGCACTCAAGGAGGGCACGATTGGCAAGCCGCCCGAAGACGAGCTGGTGCTGTTTATCACCGACTCCGAAGCCACTCTACGACGCACGCACCCACGCTACTTCTACACCGAGATTGAGATGGCCGAGCAAGCCGCTCAGAGAATTCTCAGCCGTTACGACGAACCAGTCATCCTGAGCGACTAAGTGGCTTCGCTCTCCTCCTCTGGCGTGGGTGGTCTTGGCGAGCTTCCTCTTGGTGTGATTTTCACGTCGACCACGTGGATTGTCCCTGTGAACTCGAACGGAGCCTCGTAGCTGGGTGTGACCGGTGAGAGGTGGTCGGCTGCGACGTCTGCTCCGCCTCGGACGGCGATGCCTCCCAGGTCGGGGATATCGATTCGACCGGCCTGTTGTCCATCAACGAACAAGGTGACGAATCCGGCGGGTCGAGTGGTTGTTGTCACGGTCGCCGACAATGTCGACCGACCGATTGGCAACTCCGATTCGGTGCGGCCGCTCGTGATGGTCTCTCTGGAGTTGTAGTCGAGGCAGAGTCGGTTGTCCTGGACGTACAACGAGACGCCGCCGGCCATGCTGCCCGATGCAAACAGGACGCCAGCTTCCTCCACACTGCTTCGTTCCACTTCCGCCGTGATTTCCCAGTCGCCGACGAACAGCGTTGGCGAGACGCGGCCGTGAAGATGAGCCGTGGGCGGGTAGTAGCGATAGTGGAACTCGTGGTGTGGGCTGCCCAGCCGATTGCTTGGCGCGCCCATGCCCAGCATCCGATCGTCGAGAGGCAGCACGTTGTAGCGCCCTGCCTCGATCCACCAGCGGTCGATCATCCGCTGCAACCGCTCAGCCTCCTGCTCGGCCAGGTCGTTGATTTCCGAAAAGTCTTCCTCCAGGTTGAACAGCGCCCATTGATCATCCTCGAATGGTGTGCCGCGGAAATGGCGGGTGACTGCCTTCCAACCATCCATCCAGATGGCGCGATGCCCCCACATCTCGAAGTACTGGACTCCCTTGTTCGACGGAGCGTCGGGTTCGCCAAAGCTGTAGGCGATGCTCTGGCCGTGAACCGGCATCTGGGCCAGGCCCTTGTATGTGCCGGGCGCCGTTTCGCCGAGCAGTTCAAGGACAGTCGGCACGACGTCGGTGACGTGATGGAACTGGTCGCGGATCTGGCCCTGTGGCACGCGCTCTGGCCAGCGGACGATCAGCGGCACACGCACGCCGCCTCCGTAGGTGTCGCTCTTGTACCAGCGCAGTGGGGTGTTGGCGACCTGCGCCCAGCCCCAGGGCACGTCGGTCCAACTACGCGGGCCGCCGATGTCATCGAGCCGCGACTGCGTCGCCTCCAGCAGTTCGTCATCCATCGACCCCTGCCCTCGCAGAGGATTCTGCAGCACCTTGCCTTCGTTGTCGGAGATGCCCAGCCCGCCTGCGGCGGGATTGAGCAGACCGCGCGGCCCGCCCATGCCCGACGCGCCATTGTCCGACGTCAACATGATGATCGTGTTGTCGAGCTGCCCAGACTGCTCCAGGTGATCAAGCAGCCGGCCCAGCTGTGCATCGGTGTGATCCAGGAATCCTGCGAATGCTTCGAACAGACGGCTGGCGAAGCGTTGCTCGTTCTGCGACAGGTTCTCCCATTTCTCCACGCCAGGATTGCGATCTGCCAGGACGGTGTCGGGCGGAATCAGGCCGCTCGCGAGTTGCCGTTCGTACCACTCCTGGCGTACTTCATCCCAACCAGCGTCGAAGCGGCCGCGGTACTTTTCGACATAATCGGCGGGCGCCTGATGCGGCTCATGCACTGCACCCAACGCGAAGTACATGAAGAACGGCTGATCGGGCCGGTGCGACTGCTTGTCGCGCAGGAAAGAGATCGCGTGGTCGGCCAGATCCTCGGTGACGTGATAGTCCTCCTCTGGCGACTTCGGCGGCAGGATGTGGTGGTTGTCATGGGTCAGTTCGGGGTAAAACTGGTCGGTCGCGCCTGAGAGGAAGCCGTAGTAGCGGTCGAAGCCTCGTTGCAATGGCCAATGGTCGTAGGGTCCAGCGGGGCCGTTGGCTTCTGCAGGACTGAGGTGCCACTTGCCGATCATGTAGGTGGCGTAGCCACTCTGTTGCAGCATCTCGGCCAGTGTGGCCGAGTGTTTCGAGACCGACGCCCGCATGTTGGTGAAGCCGGTGTCGTGGAAGTTCGAGATCGTCCGCATCCCGACCGCATGATGGTTGCGTCCAGTCATCAGCGACGCCCGCGTCGGTGAGCAGAGCGGAGTCACATGGAAGTTGGAATAACGCAGGCCCTGATCGGCCAGTTTGTCGATGTTGGGCGTGTCAATCGTGGACCCGTAGCAGCCCAGATGGGCAAAACCCATGTCGTCGAACAGGATGATTAGCACATTTGGACGCGGACCATGTTCATGTTCCGGCAGCGGCTCCCACCAAGGTTCCGATTCATCAATCGTGAGCCCAACCTTGCCTCGGAACTCCTCAACCTGTTCAGACATATCACTTGCCAATCCCTCGGTCGTAGATCGAGTGGCAAGATACGCGATTTGATTCCCTGTCGTGTCCCCAATTTTGGAAGTGGACGTTATCAGCCTCTGCTTCGAGAGGCTGGTTGAGAGGTCACCTCGATCGGCTGATTCCCAGTTCCTGCTTTACGAAGACCTCTGCGAAAGTACGCCTTCCGTCATTGCCGCGCTCCGACGCGGCAATCTCGCCGCATCCTGCAGCGACATCTGTACTGGAGACGGCGAGATACCCGCGGCAAGCGCGGGTATGACGGAGCTGCTCGCGCGGACTGGAGAGTCCCAATGTAGAAGCACACTCTGAGGTGTGATTCGGGCGTTAGACGACCGGAGCTCTCGGCAATCCTCAGTTCGCTTCGCTGGCTTCCTCTGGAGTGGGCACTCGCGGCATCTCACCCTTCGGGGTGACCTTCACGTCAAGGACATGGATGGTCCCTGAGAACGCAAACGGGGCTTCGTAGTTGTCGCTGACCGGAGAGTACAGATCCGCTCCGACATCCGCACCGCCTCGAACGGCGATGCCGGCAAGGTCCGGTACGTCAAACTGAGCGGACTCTTGTCCGTTGACTGAGAGCGTGACGACGCCCCCTTTGTCGGGATTGCAAATCATCCTGGCCGTCAACGTTGACTTGCCGCTCGGCAAGGCAGAGTCGGAGCGACCGACCGTGTGGGCTTCGCGCGAGTTGTAGTCGAAGCAGAGATGGTTGTCCTGCACGTACAACGAGACGCCGCCGGCCATGCTGCCGGATGCGAACAACACTCCTGCCTTTTCGGTGCTGCTTCGCTCGACTTCTGCGTTGATCTCCCAGTCTCCGATGTGGAGGACCGGTGAAATTCGAGTCTGCAAGTGGGAGGTCGGCGGGTAGTAGCGATAGTGGAGACCCTCGTGCGGACTGCCGGGCTTGTTGCTCGGGCTTGCCAGTCTGGGCAACCGGTCGTCGAGCGGTAGCACGTTGTAGCGACCCGCTTCGATCCACCAACGGTGGATCATGTTCTGTAGTCGCTCGGGTTCCTGTTCGGCCAGGTCATGTATCTCGGAGAAATCCTCGGCGAGATTGAACAGCGCCCAATCGTCTTGATCGAATGGGGTGCCGCGGAAATGGCGAGTGACGGCCTTCCAGCCGTCCACCCAAATGGCGCGATGTCCCCACATCTCGAAGTACTGCACACCCTTGTTTGACGGCGCTTCAGGATCGTCGAACGAGTAGACCATGCTGTTGCCATGGACCGGCATCTGGCCGATGCCATGGTGGCTACCAGGCGCTGTTTCGCCAAGTGCATCGAGCATCGTCGGGACGATGTCCGTCACATGGTGGAACTGGCTGCGAATCTGCCCCTGGGGAACCTGTTCAGGCCAGCGGACGATGAGCGGGACCCGGATTCCGCCGCCGTAGGCGTCGCTCTTGTACCAGCGCAGCGGAGTGTTGGCGACTTGCGCCCAGCCCCAGGGCACATCGGTCCAGCTTCGTGCGGTGCCGATGTCATCGAGCCGAGCTTGCAGGGCGGCCATCCGCTCCTGTTGCATGGCGTCCTCTTCACCCATCGGAATGTTCCGAAGTCCACCCTCGTTTGAGGCGATTCCGTGACCGCCCTGGGCGAGACTGAACATGCCCATTGGCCCGCCCATCCCTGAGGCGCCGTTGTCGGATGTCAACACCACGATCGTGTTGTCAAGTTGCCCGGAATCTTCCAGGTACTGGAATAGTCGGCCCAATTGGGCGTCGGTGTGGTCGAGGAACGCGGCGAAGGCCTCGAACAGCCGCGCAGCGAACCGCTTGGCGTCCTCGGACAGGTTGTCCCATGCTTCGACACCCGGGTTGCGGGCTGCTAGCTCGGTGTCGGGCGGGATGATGCCACTGGCCAGTTGTCGTTCGTACCATTCCTGGCGCACTTCGTCCCAGCCCGAGTCGAATCGGCCGCGGTACTTCTCGAGATACTCGGGCGGCGATTGGTGAGGCTCATGCACGGCGCCCAGCGCGACGTATGTGAAGAACGGCTGGTCAGGCCGGTGCGACTGCTTGTCGCGCAGAAACTGGATCGCATGGTCAACGAGATCTTCCGTGACGTGGTAGCCATCTTCAGGACGTTCGGGCGGAGCAATGTGATGGTTGTCTTCGGTCAGTTCGGGATAGAACTGGTCTGTGGCGCCGTTGAGGAATCCGTAGTAGCGGTCGAATCCACGTTGTAGCGGCCAGTGGTCGAAGGGTCCCGCGGGACCGTTCTCTTCGGCTGGGCTGAGGTGCCATTTGCCCACCATGTAGTTGGCGTAGCCGCGCGGCTGAAGCATTTCGGCCAGCGTCGCCGCATGCTTCGAGACCGCAGAGCGCATGTTGGTGTAGCCCGTGTCGTGGAAGCTGATCGTGCGCATGCCCACGGCATGGTGATTGCGACCGGTCAACAGCGAAGCCCGAGTCGGTGAGCAGAGCGGCGTCACGTGGAAGTTCGAGTAGCGCAACCCCTCGGCGGCGAGCCTGTCGATGTTGGGCGTGTCAATCGTCGAGCCATAGCAGCCGAGATGGGCGAAGCCCATGTCGTCAAACAGGATGATCAGGACGTTGGGCCGAGGCCCATGCTCATGCTCGGGCAGCAGTTCCCACCAGGGCTCTGATTCGTCGACGGTGAGTCCGACCTTGCCGTGGAATTCTGCAAACTGCTCAGACATGTCAATGGCCAATCCGTTGCTACCAAGTCGATTGGCAAGATACGGCTTTTGGGTCAGGTTGCGCGGGAGGGTTACAGAAACCAAGTCTCCCAGTCCCCGCTTCACGCGGGGACCAACTCCTTCCCATCCGCGACTCGGCGACCGGATTAGGCCTTGGGATCCAAGCTGGTCCCCGCGTGAAGCGGGGACTGGGAGGAAGCGGGGACTGTGAAGCTGTCCGGAACAAACCTACGGCCGGATGATCCGTTTCGGACGCTGGGCCAGGCGCTTGAGCATTGGTTGCGCGGCGTCGATGAACTTGAATGCGATCCTGCGGGTGTCCCTCGGATCGATCAGGTCAATGACGTCGAAGTTGTGCGCTGCCTTCAGCGGGCTTCTGAGCCTGAGCAGTCGGTTCTCGATCATCTCGCGGTGCGCCTCGGGATTCTCGGCAGCCTCGATTTCTCGCTTGTAGGCGGCTGCGACACCACCTTCGATCGGGATGCCGCCCCACTCGCCGGCTGGCCAGCCGAAGCGCATGTTGACGCCCATCGGCTCACCCATGCTGTTCGGCGCGTCGGCGGCGACGCCGTAGCTCTTACGGATGTTGAACTCGACCTTGGGCACGTCGGCCTCGTATGCCGCGATCAACGCGCGGGTGCCTCGGCGCATGGTTTGGTTCAACTCAGCTTGCGAGCCGAGCATGAAGCCCGGCATGTCGAGGAAGACCACCATTGGCAGGTTGAAGCCATCACAGAGGTCGACAAAGTGGGCGAACTTGTCGGCGGCGTCGCCGTTCATTGCGCCGGCCATGACGTAGGGATCGCTGGCGACGACACCGACGGCGTAGCCACCGATGCGGGCGAAACCGGTGATGATGGCACCGCCCCAGTGCGGCCGCATTTCAAAGAACTCGCCGTTGTCGACGACCAGTTTGACCAGCTTGCGCGGGTTGTATCCACGCTTGCGGTTTTCGGGGATGATCCGTAGCAGCTCTTCGACCTTGCGGTTGGGATCGTCGAAGTTGTGCGTGCGTTCGGTGACGTCGTTGGTTGTGTCGGGCAGGTAGGAGAGGAACTTCTTGATCTGGTCGAATGCGTCCTCTTCCGATTCCGCCTCGTTGTCGACCTGTCCGCTCTGGTAGACGTGGACCTTTGAACCGCCGAGCTCCTCCTTGTTGAAGGTCTCGCCGATGGCTCGTCGGACAACGGGCGGTCCGGATGGGAAGATCTGCGACTGCCCCTTGATCATCACAGTGAAGTGCGAGAGCAGGGCGAAGGCAGCCGGCGCTCCGGCGACGGATCCCATGATGCCCGATGCGACAGGCACCTTGTTCAGCAGATTGACGTGTCGCCACCAGGTCTGGCCATGAGGCAGAGCCATGCGGCCCTCTTCCTCGTCGCGCTTGGCGCTGTGACCGACGCCCTCAATCAGCTGGACGTAGGGCAATCCGTATTGCGCTGCGAGCGGGGTGGCAAACTGCGAAGCTCCCTTGGACACGTTGTGCGGCGATCCGCCGGAGATGGTAAAGTCATCGCCGCCGATGACGATGTTCCGCCCGTCGATCTGGCCCATCCCCATGACGAACGCGCCAGGCGTGAAGTCGCGCAGGTTCTGGTCTTCGTCGTACTCGTAGCCACCGACCAGCGGGCCCGCCTCGAAGAACGAGTCTTCGTCAAGGAACTTGTCGATCCGCTCGCGGATCGTGTAGCGGCCGCCTGCGTGCTGTCGGGCGACGCCGTACTCGCCACCCATCTCGCGGCCGAGTGCTTTGATGTAATTGATTTCCTCAATCGCGCCTTGCCAGTCCTGGCCCGGCTTCCACGATTCGCGAGTCTGATCTACGGGCATTCGGAGCCTTTCGGTCACTGTGTCGGTCTATCGGCAGTGTACCGCTGCTCACCTTCGAGGCCGTAACATTAGATAGCGTGGAGTGTCGGGGAGCGCGGCAATGGTCACGACCGATCCAAAGGCCAAGGTGGACGAGAGCCCGATCGTGATTTCGGAGATCGAGGTTGATGGTGTACGCCTCGTGGCGAAGGAACCGATGAGCTACAAGGTGACGTTCGTCGCGGATACCTCCGAGCCCTTCTATGAGATTGAGGGTCCACCCGACATTCTGCTGTTCGCAGAGACGCGAGAACTCTTGCTTGACGTCCTGGAGGATGACTTGCAGTTTCTGTGGCGACGCTTTGCGGTTGGCGAACAGTCCAATCTCGACGGCATGGCGAAACGAGTTGGCGCAGAGATGCGGCGGTTGTTCACTCAGGAATCAGATGCCCCGTAAGGCGCGACGGATCGAAGCGGCGCTCCTTGCGAAAGGCTTTCAACGGACGGATGCAAAGCATCGCAAGTTTGGCTATGTCAGCACTCACGGAACTGAATCCCGGATTCGCACGCTGCTGTCACATGGTGGAAATCGCGACATTGACGACCGTCTTCTCGCGACAATGGCGCGACAGTGTGGCTTGTCTCGCAAGGAGTTCATGCAACTGATCGATTGTTCGCTGTCGCAAGAGGAGTACGAGTCAATTCTCGTCGAACGAGGAGCCATCGAGCCTGGCGACTGAGTGTCGGCCGTCCCAGTGACAATCATGTCTGCTCCGAAACAACGGGAATCACGTCGCTGCTGAAAGCCCGCAATGCGTCCCAGTCCCAGGGTGGGCGCAAAGTGATGTTGACGCGATCGACGCCCGCCGCGACGTATGGCGCGAGGGTGTCGATGGCCTCGGATGGTGTGCCGAGGATCGCGCCTCGTTGGCGGAAGGTGTCGCCGGCTGGTCCGAAGACTTCTTCGAAGTGGGCCTGCGCCTTTGGTCGGTCGGCCTCGGTGGCGGCGAGGTGGAAGGAGAGATTGACGTCTCGTTGAATCTCGGCAGGGTCGCGACCGACACGGTCGCACCATTCGTCCAGCACTCCCGACAGCCGGAGCCAGTCGTCGACGTTGAGGTATGGCGCATTCCAGCCATCGGCGTATTGGGCGACCAGTTTCAAGGTGCGCCGCTCGCCGACGCCGCCGATCCAGATCGGGACTCGTGATTGCAGCGGCTTCGGTTCACAGAGCGCATCGTTGAGCTGATAGTGCTCACCGTCGAAGTCGGCTCGCGATTCCTCCCAGAGCGCGCGCAGCACTTGAATGCCCTCTTCCAGGCGGTCCAGCCTGCGACCGATGCGATCAAATGGCATGCCGTATGCGGTGTACTCCTGTACATTCCAACCCGCGCCGAGCCCGGCGTCGAGTCGTCCGCCCGAGAGATGATCAATCGTCGCCAGCGCGTTGGCCAGCACGGCGGGATGTCGGTAGTCCATGGCGAGCACGCAGGTGCCGACGCGCACATGTTCGGTGTCAGCCGCCAGCGCAGCCAGGCAGGCGAGGCACTCGAGGTACGGTCCCTGTTTCTCTGTCATGGGCGACTCGTAGAAGTGGTCGGAGACGTCTACCCAGGTGAATCCGGCGGTGTCGGCCCAGCGCCAGAGTTCGCGGCACTCCGCAAGCGTGGTGTTCTGTTGAACCAGGTGAATGCCAAACTCCATGTGGTCTCCTAGAGTCAGCGAAGCCGTGAGGACTTGCCTATGGTTGCAGCCAGAGGGACGGCAGACCAGCGGAGTGCAGACCAGTGGAGTAATGTCATGACCACTTCCAGGGACTCAGTGCTGTTAGAGGCCGAATTCGATCGACGTGTCATGCCCTACGGCCGGCTCGCCGTCGCGTTGATTCTTGTGATCACGGTGGTCGGCATTCCGCTGATCCCGTTCTGGCTGATCTGGAGCGTGTCCTATCTGCCCAGGGCCTACGACCGCTTCAGCGCGCGCCTGACGCCCACGTCGCTAGAAGTCACACGAGGCGTCTACTTCCGCTCCGACAGCACGATTCCGCTGGATCGGATTACCGACGTCCGTTTGCACGACGATCCGTTGATGCGGAGGTACGGGCTGCAGGGTCTGAAGGTTGAAACGGCCGGCGCTGCGGGAAGCGGCGCATCGTCCGAGGGCAACCTCGTCGGTGTGGCCGACGCTGCAGCCTTCCGCGACGCCGTGCTGCGTCAGCGGGAGGTGTTGCAGGAGGGTGGGTTGCCCACGAATGTCGCAACGTCATCCCCGCAGAGCGGCGACAACGATTTGCTGGTTGAGATCCGAGACTTGCTCAAGAGCATCGACTCGAAGACGTAGACGATCACGGGAGACCTTACCCCGCTAGAGACTGATGCATCACTCAGTGTCCCGTCCCTGCCCCCGAGCGGGGACCCGCTTTGGCGTGGCGCCGGGAGTACAGATCGATCCCCGTTGACCAGATACAGGAGATAAGCAGGACCGTCGCGACGTAGCAATGGCAGAGAGCAGGCCCCCGCTCAGAGGCGGGGGCGGTGTAGCGGCTATCCGCCTCCCCTGGCCACGGGGAAGGGTCTGCATCACTCCCCCAATGGGGGAGCTCTTCGTATTCTTGCTACTTGGTCAGGCCGAGCTTTTCGGCCAGACCGATTCGCTGGATTTTGCCGGTGGCTCCCTTGGGAATTTCCTCGAGAATGACGACACGCCGTGGCGTCTTGAAGTCGGCGACTCGTTCTCCGACGAACTTGCGGATCGCTCGCTCGTCTGACTCCTCGCCTTCCCTGAGCACGACGGCGGCGGCGACTTCTTCGCCTAATCGATCGTGAGGCATGGCGAAGGTGACGGCCTGGGCGACGGCTGGATGGAGGAGCAGGGCCTCGTCGACTTCGCGCGGTGAGATCTTCTCGCCGCCTCGATTGATGATTTCCTTGAGCCGTCCGGTGATCGTCAGGTAGCCGTCGTTGTCGAGCACCCCCTGGTCTCCGGTACGGAACCAGCCTCTGGTGTACGCAGTCGCGTTGGCTTCGGGGTTGTTGCGATAGCCGTCGGTGACGTTGTCGCCGCGGATTACCACTTCGCCTCGCTGGCCCATCGCGAGCAGCGCCCCGTCTTCGTCCATGATGGCGACTTCGGGGCCGGCCGGCAGTCCGACGCTGCCGGGCTTACGCTCCTGCGGCGGCATTGGATTGGATGTCATCTGGTGCGCGGCCTCGGTCATGCCGTAGGACTCGATCACCGGCGCGCCAAACGTCTCCTCAAGCTCAGCCATCACGGTCGGCGGCAGCGACGATGAGGACGAGCGGATCAGCCGGAGGTTGGTCTCGGCGAGCACGTCGGCGTTGCGTCCGGCGCGAGTCAGGATGAGCTGGTGCATCGTCGGAACGGCGGTGTACCAGGACGGCTTGGCCTCGCGCAGCCAGCCGAAGAACTGCATCGCATTGAAGCCGGGCGAGCACCAGGTGCAACCGCCGGCGCCGACGCTGGCCAGGATGCCGGCCATCACGCCGTGAATGTGAAACAGGGGCATGATGTTCAGGCAGCGGTCCTCGGAGGTGAGATTGAGCGTGTTGCGGATGTTGTGCGCGGTCGCAGTCAGGTTGCGTTGCCTCAGCGGGACGATCTTGGGTCGCGAAGTCGTGCCCGATGTGTGCAGCACAAGTCCAACATCATCGGCACCAGCTTCTCCCGGACGCGCAGGTGTTCCGCTGATTGTTGCCGAGAGATTGAAGACGCCGGCCGGTCCATCGGACTCCGGCTGCAGTTCGACCAGCGGAACATTGAGGCGCTGGGCGACTTCGCGCACCGGTGTATCGACGCCTTCCTGGACGACCACGGCTTGTGCTTCGAGGTCCTGGAGGTAGAACTCGAACTCGTCGGCGCGGTATCCGGGGTTGAGCGGAGCTGCGGTCGCAGCGTTCGCCACTCCAAGAAATGCGGCAGCCATTTCTGCACCGTTGGGCAGCACGATGGCGACGCCGTCCTCGCGTCCAAGCCCGAAGCTGTTGAGCTGCTCGCCGGTCTTGGCGATCTGTGCTCGGAGGCCGTCGAAGGTGAGTTCGGGGCGTCCCGGCGCACCGAGCGCGGGGGCGCTGCCATCAAGCGGGGCAAGCAATTCGGAGAGGGTCTTTGCGTCGGCGTTGGAGTGGGGGGATGCGTCGGTCACGGTTGCTCCAGAGAGTCGGCCAGTGGAGAAATTGGGCGGTCAAATGCGCCACACGTGGTACATCCTATTGCCGCAACGGGTGGCTGGAATGTTCAGCCTGCTGCGTATACTGATTTTGGAGAGGTGTCCGAGTGGCCGAAGGAGCCGATCTCGAAAATCGGTAGGTGCGGCGACGTGCCTCGTGGGTTCGAATCCCACCCTCTCCGCCAGATGTCAACGATTGGTGTATTCGGTCACGTCCACGGAGAGGTGCTGGAGTGGACGATCAGGCACGCCTGGAAAGCGTGTAGGGCTGCAAGGCCCTCGTGGGTTCGAATCCCACCCTCTCCGCCAGCTTTTGTTTCTGTAGCACGCCTTCATTCGACACATCCCAGTCGCCGTATTACGCGGTGACCCGCTCCCTCCGCGCGCATGTGATTCAAGCAGATAGGCCCTGCCCCAAGCAGGTCCCCGCGTGAAGGAGACCTTTGCGTAATCCACCAACTCCGTCATTCCTGCGCGCAGCGCGGGAATCTCGATCCGTTTGGTAACGCCGATGTGCAACTACGGACGTGTCACCAGCGTCGACTCTGGTGCTGGCCTCAGCGAGATACCCGCGGCAAGCGCGGGTATGACGAATAATTCAAAGGTCTCTGCGAAGCGGGGACTGATGACCTCTACGCAACGCCGGATCCGAGTGTTCGTTTCTGATTCTCAGGTCAATCTGAGGAACTGACTGATCAGCGGCACGATGATCTCGGGCGCGTCTTCCTGGCAGAAGTGTCCGGCGTTCGGGAGGATGGTGACCGGGGCGTCCGGATAGAGTGCGCGGAACCCGTCGATGGCTCTCTGGGGGTCGATCGCGTGGTCCTGCATGCCTTCGACCATCATTGCCGGCCTCGAGGCCAGCTCCTGTACGTTGCCGATCTCTTCCATGACGAAATCGCGCGTGCGGCCCAGGTAGGCGTCGAGTGGAAACTCAATCCCGCCGATGCAGGACTCTTTGTCGGGGAAGGGCGCCGAGTATGCGCGGATCCAGGCGTCGTCGACGGCCGCCGAGTTCTCGAAGCCGATGATCTTCATGACGCTGAGCACATTGCTGCCCAGGTGACCGAGCGTCTCATGCAGCGTGCCCGCCTCGTGGTGCTTACCGATCCACTGGAACCACGGAGTCACTGGAGCTCCCGGAGGCTCTCGCCGCGAGCCGGGAATAATCGTGTTAAGGACGCACAAGCGCTTGACCCGATCAAGGTTTCTGACCGCAAACTGGGAGCCCATCGGACCGCCCCAGTCCTGCATCACGAGTGTGATGTCGCGGAGGTCAAGTTCTTCGACGAGCGCGGTCAGATTGGCTACGTGCGTCCTGAGCGTGTACTCGCGATCCTGCGGTGTTTCGCTCTTGCCGAAGCCCATGTGATCGGGCACGACCACTCGGTTCGTCTCGGAGAGTCCAGGGATGAAGTTGCGATACAGATAGCCCCAGGTCGGTTCGCCGTGAAGCAAGACGACGGGCTCACCCTCGCCCTCGTCGACATAGTGCATGCGGAATCCAGGGGCATCGGTGAAGTGTGGTTCGAAGGGGAAGGTACCGTCGAAGGTCTCGTTGGCTGGAATCATGGTGGGTCCGAGTCGCTATTGGAGGGTGGTGCAGCGATGGTCATGGTAGCGACGGATGAAGACGAGTATCGCGAAGTTGATTAACACAGACTGTGTGTTCTATTGTTGAAACTGTGGATTTTGTGAACAGGGAGGGTGGCCATGCAGCGATCATCGATCGAGTGGACCGAAGCGACCTGGAATCCGGTCACCGGCTGCACAGAGATCAGCCCCGGCTGCGCCCATTGCTACGCGAAGACCTTTGCGGAGCGGTTTCGCGGTGTTCCCGGACATCCATACGAGAAGGGATTTGATCTCCAGCTCCGACCTGAGCGATTGGATCAGCCGTTGCGCTGGAAGAAGCCACGGACGATCTTCGTCAACTCGATGAGCGATCTGTTCCATCAAGATGTGCACGATGACTACATCTTCCAGGTGTTTGCTGTGATGGAGTCGGCCGAGCGCCACCGATTCCAAGTGCTGACCAAGCGGTCTGAGCGTCTCGCAGAACTTGCACCGTCACTGCCCTGGCCGTCAAATGTGTGGATGGGTGTGTCGGTGGAGAATCAGCGATTTACCTCCCGTATCGACGACCTTCGCGAAGTTCCTGCAACAGTCAGGTTCCTCTCGTGTGAGCCGCTCTTGGGCGATTTGGAGCTAGATCTCCATGACATCAATTGGGTGATCGCTGGCGGTGAGAGCGGTCCCGGCGCTCGCGCAATGGATCCTGAATGGGTTCGGGGCGTCCGTGATCAATGCGCAGATGCTGAAGTGCCGTTCTTCTTCAAACAGTGGGGTGCGCACAACGCCGAAGGTCGGCGAGTGGGCAAGAAGCGAGCCGGCCGATGCCTTGATGGCAACTACTTTGACGCAAAGCCGAACGAGGGTCGATGATGGACTACGAAGGCAAGGTCTACGGAAGTGGAGCCACTGTTGAGAAGCTGGACGCTCACAGGCGCTACGCTGACGCGTTTACGAGGGCACTTCAGAGTCAGCCGAGCAAAGACAATCTCTTCACGCTCCATTACTTGGACGCGTTCGCAGGTAGGGGAGACGTTCTTCTTCCTGGAAGTGCTGACATCGCCCCCGGTTCGGCGGTCCAGGCTCTTGAGGTAAGAGATCGGCCGTTTGATCGTCTGTTATTCATCGACGCAGATCAGAGTAACTGCGAGCACCTTGAAGCGTTGATTCTGGCAAGGAAAGACGATGGCAGAGCAACTATACGGCGCGGCGATGCGAACGAGGAGATTCCAAAGTTCTGCACATGGTTGCGTGGGCCAGGTGGAAGAATGGCTCGAGCCTTCGTCTTCATTGATCCATTCGCAATGCAGATCTCGTGGGAAACGATTGAGGCGATTGCTTCAACTAGGCGAGCCGACATGCTCATGCTCTTTCCACTAATGGCACTTCGCAGAAACCTCAAAAGGGAGGATTGGCCCAATCCAGAGCATCAAACGGCCTTGAATAGGTTCTTCGGTGGCGATTCATGGCGCGAACTCTACAGTGTTGAAGGTGAATCAGTGGTTCGCATGGGAGGAGACAAGGAGATTACCGATCTCTACGTGACGAAAATGAGAGAGCATTATGCCGACGTGGTGGATCCAGGTCGAACGCTCGGAAGCGCTGACGATGGATCGCTGTTTACGATGCTGTTCGGTTGCAGCAATCCATCAGCTGCAGGCGTCGCTGGGCGTATTGCTCGTGGTGTGTTCGAGGCAGCGCAGGGTGTACAGCACCGCATGCGACTCTAGTCTGTTTCCTCGCCGCGGCGGGTTCGATTGAACTTTTCTCTTTGTTCGGCTTCGGTCTTGGCGGCGGCGATGTCTCCGGCGATTTTGGCTTGCTTCCACTGTGGGTTTTCTTTGTCTGAACTGACGACTCGGCCGACCAGCGTGCCGATCACTCCCACGACCAGGCCCCAGCGCAGGCCTCTCCAGAATCCCATGTCAACTGTCCCCTCGTCTGCCGCCGAGGACGTCGAGCATTCTCTGGATTCTTGATGCCGTGGCGTAGGCGCGGATGACTGGTTCGGCAGCGGAGTCGCCGAGGTATTCGGCTGTGCCCTTGACGGTCTTGACCGTCTCCTGCGCGTTCTCGAGTAGTGGTGGGACGCCTTCCTGGAACGTCTTGCGGGCTGCTCGCAGCAGGCGGAAGGAGAGGAATCCGATGACGATAGTGGCGATGATCATCACAAACAGGGCGACCACGCCCAGTAATCCGGCCACAATGATCACGATGTCTCGGATGTCGGTGATGGTGCTCAACGCCATGCCGTGAGCCTACCTCAAGACGTCGATTCCACCGTGCCGCCGCCGAGCACGCGGTCGCCATCGTAGAAGACCGCTGCCTGTCCACGAGCGACGGCTTGGGCTGGTTGGGCGAGGTCCAATACCGAGCCCTCCCGACGGGCCCTGAGAGGACTGGAGCGATAGCGAATCTGTACGTCGAGCTGGTCGGTGGGCTCGGACAGCCAGTGGATGTCAGACAGTTCAATGCGGTTGACCAGCAGGTCGTTGGCGCTGCCGACGGTGACGACGTTCGACTCGGCGTCGATTGCGGTCACGAACTGGCGCTCTCCACCGCCGCCGGTCTGTAGGCCCTTGCGCTGGCCGATCGTGAAGTGCTGGATGCCCTGGTGTCGGCCGATTTCGTTGCCCTCGACGTCCAGCATCAGACCGGGGCGATCGGCAATCTTGGTGGCCACGATCGCTCGATAGTCGCCGCCGGGGACGAAGCAGATGTCTGCGCTCTCGGGCTTGTCGGCGACGGCGAGTTGGTGCCGTTCGGCGACGGCTCGCACGTCGGACTTCTGCAGCCCGCCGACCGGGAATCTCGTCATGGCGAGCGCCTCCGGCGTCAGGGTGTAGAGGAAGTAGGACTGATCCTTGTCCTGGTCGACGCCTCGCCAGAGTTGTGGTTCGCTGTTCGCCCCAACCTGCGTGCGTGCGTAGTGACCCGTTGCGATCCAGTCAGCGCCGAGGGCGCGGGCGCGCTCGAGAAAGGCGTCGAACTTGATGAAGGTGTTGCAGTTCAGACAGGGATTCGGTGTGCGTCCGTTGGCGTACTCGTCGATGAACTGATCAACCACGAACTTGCGGAACGGGCGCTCGAGATTGAGCGTGTAGTGCGGGATGCCCAATCGCTGGGCGACACGACGGGCGTCGCCGATGTCCTCGATTGCGCAGCACTGACTGCGGCCGGTGTAGTCCTCGGGACGCGCCTCGGTCCAGAGACGCATCGTGATCCCAATCACCTCATAGCCCTGCTCGACCAGCAACGCTGCGGCGACGGACGAGTCCACGCCACCGCTCATGCCGACGACGACCCGCTCAGCCATGCGCGACTCCCCGACTACCAACTTGAGCGTTATCATTGAGCGCGTGACCACTCAAGCGACGGATCTCAAACCATCCGCTTCGGGGCACATCCGTACCACCAAGGAAGACGCCGAACGGCTCGCTCGTGCTGTCGTGGAACAGCTCGACGAACGGCAGGCCGAAGCGATCGTCCTGCTTGATGTTGAGCCGCACACCGACCTCGCCGACTACTTCGTCATTGCCTCTGCGACTTCGCGTCGGCAGTTCGGCGCTCTTGAGGATGCGCTGCGTCATGTGCCCGACACGGAACATCCGCGTCGCGAAGGTGGCTCCGAGGGTGGCTGGCTGCTGTGTGACTATGGCTCGGTCGTGGTGCATATCTTTGACCGCGAAACGCGCGACTACTACGACCTGGATGGTCTCTGGTCGCAGGCGGACACATTGCTGCGCGTCGAGTAGCGACGCGATTTCGGTGCCACCTCTAAGTTACTCGTAAATCCAGCCCTCGACGTCTCGGGACCAGTTGACCAGCTCTGAGGCATCGAAGAAGAGCGCCAGTTCGCGCTCGCCCGACTCGGGCGAGTCGGAGCCGTGGATCACATTGCGGCCCAGATCGACGCCGAAGTCGGCGCGGATGCTGCCGGGCGCAGCGTCAACCGGGTTGGTCGCGCCCATCGTGTTGCGGACGAGTTGGACGGCATTCTGACCCTCGAAGGCGGCGGCGACCAATGGTCCTGAGGTGATGAAGTCGCGCAGGCCCGGGAAGAATGGTTTCTCGACGTGCTCGGCGTAGTGCTGGTTGGCCAGCGACTCGTCCATCTGCATCAGCTTGAGGCCGATCAGTTTCAGTCCGCGGCGCTCGAGGCGGGACAGCACCTGGCCAATCAGGCCGCGCTGAACGCCGTCGGGCTTGACCAGGACGAGTGTGCGTTCGGTGGACATGGGACGCTCCAGAACGTGGATTGTGGTGAATGTCGGATGATTGGAGTCAGCCTATGACGGCGCGGCGTATTGGTCGTTGTCGGATGGCTCAGATCATCTCTCACGGATATTGCTATTTCGTCATTGCCGCGCTCCGACGCGGCAATGACGCAGTGTGCGGTGCAAACGTTTGCACCCGTGGGGCGTTGCCTGGATCGCAGGCTCAGCGGGTTCCCGGCCAGCTTGCCGGACGCTGCGAGATACCCGCGGCGGAGCGCGGGTATGACGGAGGTTGAAGGCTGGCGTCTCAGGAAGGTTGAGGTTGGCGTCTCGGAAGGTTGAAGGCAGGCGCCTCAGGACGGTTGAAGGCTCGCGTCTCGGAAGTGGACCCTACCGCGGAGGCTGCGGACCGATCGCTGGCTCACGCAGGTAGAGCGGCTCGAGCGCCGCCGGGGGGACTCCTTGTCCGTCCTGCAGACGACGCCAGCCGAGTTCGGCGAGTATGCCGGCGCGGCGGACGTTGAGAGCGGGTGGCGAAAATGTCCAGCCGGCGTCGATCAGCGAGGCTCTGGCGTCGTCCTCGATCCGCTCCGGCTCTCCGCAGACAATACCAGCGCTGCCGACGAGCCGCCTGGCATCTCCCAGCGCTCGCAGGAGCTCAAACTCCTCGCCGGTCCTGGCTGGGCCGAGCTCGTTCCATTGATCCAGCGAGCCGGAGAACACCTGCCATGCCCAGGTTGATCGGGCGGCTCGATGAATGGCGGCAGCGAGTCCGCTGGCAGCGTGCTGATAGGCCTCGACCTCCAGCCGCCCGACCCCAACGCATTGCAGGTCGAGTGCGACGGCCAGACCTTCGGCCGCAGCCATGCCGGAGCGAATGCCGCCGTATGCGCCGGGACCGACATCGACGAAGACGGCTTCAAGTTCTTGCTTGACCACTTCCGTGTTGCCTGTCTGGCGGCAGACGAAGTCGATCATTGGCGTCAGCGACGGCGTGTGTCGCCGCCCGGAGCGCCAGTTGATCTCGGTCAGCACGTGTCCCTGTTCGCTGATCGCGACGCTGGACTGTTCGCCGACCGTGTCGATCGATAGTTCCATCAGACAGGTACCGACTGGAGCGTCTTGGCCGACTCGGTCAGGTCGGTCAGCAGCGTCGTCGCGCTATCGCCCTGTGCAGTCAGGACCAGCTCGCGCGGCGAGGCGTCGAGGGCCTCTTCAGAGATGTCGTCCGAGAGCGGCACGATGTTGATGTGCAGATGGTCGGTTGGCAGTGCGCCAGAGGCGCGTTCTGGCCACTCGACCAGCAGGATGCCGCCTTCTGCTGCCTGATCGAGACCCAGTTCTGCGATCAGGTCGACGTCTTCGAGGCGGTAGAGATCGGCGTGACGCATGGGCAGGCGACCGCCGAGATGTTCATTCATCAGGACGAATGTGGGGGAGTTGACGACCGTCGGCGCTTCGAGTCCGCGTCCGACGCCTTGGGCAAACACGGTCTTGCCTGCGCCCAAATCGCCCTGCAACAGGACCACAGTCCCCGCTGTCGCGTGGCGTCCAACCGCAGCGCCGACCTCGCGGGTAGCCTCGGCGTCGTCACAGGTCAGGCGGAGTATCTGTCTCGCAAATGATGGTTCAGTGCGGGTCATAGGTCGAGTTTAACCCTGAGGACGTATTCTGAGCACATGGACAAGATTCATATCGCCAATTTCTTGCAGGTTCCAGCGTCTTCGCTCGATGTGATTCGCGCTGTCGATTCACGCATCGAGATTCACAATGTGTCGCAAAACCTGGCCCGCTACATGCGAGAGCCGGATCATCCCCAGGTTGATGTCGGAGCGGCGATCGAGGAAGGGGTTGAGATCCAGCAGCGTGATCGGATCTGGTTCACGTTCTTCAGCGGCGACTTGGCCGGCGAGGCGTCGGCCCTGGAATGGATTGCCCTGGCTTCGGCTGGAGCGAATCAGATCCTTGACCGGCCGATCGGTGAGGACGTCGTGATCACCAAGATGCCCGGTCTGGCGGCTCGCGTCATCGGCGAGTGGGTGCTGACCTTCATGTTGATGGACGTGAAGCGAATGATCCGATTGGTCGAAGCGCATCGCGCAGGCACGTGGGCACGCTCGGATCCCGAGACGCTCGAGGGGGCCACGGTCGGAATCATTGGCTATGGCGCGATTGGTTCTGAGATCGCTCGCTTCTGCGACGCGTTCGGGGCTCGCGTGGTTGGCATCAGACGACGAGCATCGGGCGATGGCACGCCACCAGCGGATGCGCCCGATTCTGTGGCCTATGTCTGGCCGCCAGAACGACTGCACGATGTACTCAGCGAGTCCGACTATGTGGTGCTCGCGGTTCCACTCACAGAAGACACCCACCACTTGATCGGAAAGCAGGAGTTGGCCGCGATGAAGCCTGGCGCGGCTCTGATCAACATCGCTCGCGGCGAAGTGGTTGACTGGGATGCTCAGGTCGCTGCACTCGAAAGCGGCGAGCTGCGAGCGTCGTACACCGACGTGACCACACCCGAACCGCTTCCCGACGGGCACGCGTTGTGGAGCGTGCCGAGCCTGTTCATCACTCCTCACAACAGCGGTCTGCAGCCCAACTATTTCGGCAAGGCTGCCTATCGGTTCGCCGAGAACCTGCGTCGATTCATCAACAACGAGCCCCTGCACGACGTCGTGGATCGCCATGCCGGCTACTGAGTCAGATGTCCCAATCGTGACCACTCCAGGCCTGCGTCGCCACGGCATCTACATGCCTCCGCGCGGAACGTATGTGGAAGTAGGCCGGACTCGAGACATCTCGCGGATGCCCAATCCCGACATCCGGTTCGGCATCTGCCGCTGGCCGTCTGAACTGATCGCCTACCTGGAACCTGACGACGCCGTGACAGACGCGGCGGTGCGGCTGCGACAGCTTGGTCCGAAGCTGGTCCTGGCGTTGCAAGCGATGCAACTGCCGATGGAAGATCTGAAGAATCGAACCGTCGGCGCGATCGAGGAAGCACTCACGCAGGAAATGGTCGAGCGCACGCCGCTACAGGTCGATCTGGTGGCGCGCTATCTCGCCGAACTGCTTGATCACGTGGCCACCGTGATTCCGATCTGTTACGGCGACGATGGCGCCAAGCTGCTGGATCGGCGTGGCAGTCTGAGGCGGATGGCACAAGGTCCATTGGCCGACGTTGACCCGCTGCTCGCTGAGATCGTTGCGCCTGATGGAGATTTGCCGGTCTGGGCCGAGACTCTGGCGAGCACGGCGATCGGCGCGGACTCCGACTTCTCGGCGCTGCCGCTGGCCAACGATCCGAACATCTACCTGATCACCAATCATCCCAATTTTGCAGCGGCCGATCCCGAGCAGAAGATTGAGGCGCTCAAGGCGTCAGCCCAGCAGACGATTGCCGCGGCCGAGGCGATCGATGCGTCGTTGACCGACATGTTCCTCTGGCTCGAGGCGCTGCTCGACCATCTGATTAACGTCGTCTGCGAACGCGTAGATGAAGATGGTCGACTGCGGCAGCGGTGGTCGACGGACGAGTGGACAGTGATCCAGCGACTGACATTCTTCGACACCGACGCGGCGCTCGCGGTCACGCGGACGTTCCCGGCGATTTCAGATGGGCCGCTACTGCCGGGGACTGAGTCGGAGTAGTTGGGTTCTCTGGGGATTACTCACCACAGGGAGACCTGCGAGTAGATCGGTCGGAGCGCTATTGGTCAGGTTGTAGGGGCGACCCTTGTGGTCGCCCGCTCTGCCGCTCCTATCTGGTCAGTAATGCAATCGCCAACGCGGGCGACCACAAGGTCGCCCCTACAGGAGCGCAGAAGGATTGGGAACACGATTATGCAAAGGCCTCCCACAGGCGTGTATTCGTCATTCCCGCGCTCCGTCGCGGGACCTCCCGGCAGGCCTCAGGGGACAGCTTCCCCCGTGGTGGAGGGAAACCGAGTGAGGGAACTACTCCACGCAAGCGTTGGCCATCGTGCCGATCTTGGCGGTGCGCTCTCGGATGTTCTCGTCCTGCTGGAAGCCGTTGGTCAGGAAGCCGACTGAGAGGCCGGTCTCTGGGTCTCCCCAGGCGATTTGTCCTCCCGCTCCGGCGTGACCGAAGGCGCTTGGCGATGCGCCCTGGCCGAAGCCACGCTCCTCGGTCAGACCGTCATCCCCGGCGAGGACCACGGTCAGCGCGCGGTTGACGTGGATGCCGGAAACTGGGTCGGTGTGGCGATCGGGATTCGTGCCGACGGTTGTCCCTAGTTCGATGGCGCTCGCTGCGAGCGGACCGTCCTCCGACGGCTTGACCAGATGCTGATAGAACATCGCCACATCGGCAGCGTTGGCGAACGCGCCGCCGCCGGGGCATCCCGCTCGACGCTGGGAGGCGAGGTTGAAGTGCAGAATGGTCTGCGGGAAGACCTCGCCGCCGGCCACGGGCAGCGGCTCCTCGGTGTAGACGATCGATGCCGCGCGCTCGTGCTCCTCATTGGGCAGGCCGACGTAGAGGTTGTCGAGTCCCATTGGGTCGAGCAGGTTGGCTCGCAGCCAGTCACGGAAATCCTCGCCTGTCTTCTGCTCGATGATTTCAGCCAGTACCCAGTGGGCCGAGGTCGCGTGGTACTCCCACTGTGAGTCCGGCGTCCAATTGAGCCGCCAACCCATCATCCGACGCATGCGCGCGTCGCGATCTTCCCAGAGTCGTGGGTTCATCGGCGCGTGCGGGAAGCCGCCCGTGTGCAACATGACGTTGCGAACGGTGACATCGGCGTAGGAAATCTCACCGTTGCCCTCGGCGCACCAGCCGGGAATGATGTCGACGACGCGCTCATCGAGATCGAGTAGTCCTTCGTCGAGCAGCTTCCAGACGCCGACGCCGACGATCGCCTTAGTCGCCGAGAACATGCAGAACAACGTGTCATCGCGCGCTGGCGCGACCGAAGTGCCCTGCTGCGCGACGCCGAACGTCTTGAATCCCGCGATTTCCCCGTCGTGCGCGATGGCGATCTGCGCCGCTGGCACTTTCGCATCCGTGACGATGCCGTCGACGTAGTCGAAGAGATCGCTGAGTTTGTTCTGGTTGATTGAAGTCATTCGGCGCTCCACCTCTGCAAGCCTGTCACTCTGCGAGCCTGTCACCCTGCGAGACTGGCCAACGTGCGGCAAGTCTAGGCGGTCGCGTAGGCTGTCGCTCATGCCACCGGCGATCAGTATTCGTGGAGTCAGCAAACGCTACGGAGCGGTCGCGGCTGTGGACGCTGTCGATCTGGAGATTGACTCGGGGCAGGTCTACGCGTTGCTGGGTCCGAATGGCGCCGGCAAGACGACGCTGATCGAGATCCTCGAGGGATATCGGGAGCGCGACGCCGGGGAGGTCGCGGTGCTCGGTTTCGATCCACAGCGTCAGCGTGGAGAGCTCAACCGTCAGGTCGGCATCGTGTTGCAACGCAGCACGCCGATGGAGGGCCTGACGCCCCGCGAGATGCTCAACTTCACCGCGAAGTTGTACGACAATCCAATGCCCACTGATGAAGTGCTCGAGCTGGTTGGCCTGACGGAGCACGCCGATCGTCGGGGCTCGAAGCTCTCGGGTGGCCAGAAGCGTCGTGTCGACCTGGCGACCAGCGTGATCGGAAATCCGGACCTGATTTTTCTCGACGAGCCAACCACGGGATTTGACGTTTCGGCGCGTCGGCAGGCCTGGGAGGTCGTGCGTGGGCTGACCGAGCGGGGCGCCACGGTGATCCTGACCACTCACTATCTCGACGAAGCAGAGACGCTGGCGCAGCGGATTGGCATGATCAAGGATGGTCGGATCGTCTTCGAAGGCGACATCAATGCCTTGCGTCGTGAGATGGAAACCGACACGCGGATCTCGTGGCACCCGCCGATCGGCTTCGATCTCGCGGATTTGCTGGACGAGTGGAAGTCGGTCCGCATCGGTCCCGACGGCCGCCTGTCGTTGCCCACCCAGGAGCCGACGCGCCACCTGTCACGTCTGATCGATTGGGCGCGCGATCGCGGCTTGGACGAGATTCCTGAGTTGCAAGTCGAACGGCCGGACCTGGAGGAGATGTACCTCGATCTGGTCGACGACAGCAGCGTGTTGGGGACACAGGGGCGGTCATGAACGCGGAAGCCGCCTGGAGGAGTGTCCGGCTGGGCTACGCCTATACGTTGCTCAGCCTGAAGACGGTCTACCGCGAACCCGCGGCCGTGTTCTTCATGGTGCTATTTCCAGTGCTGTTCCTGGTCATCTTCTCGTCGCTGCTGACATTCGAAATCAGCGTGCCCGAAGGCGCCGAGGGCCAGGTGCCGGCCATCAAGTTCAGCCAGTACTTCGTCGCCGGCATCATGGGCGTCGCGATCTTCGGCACGTCGTTCAACCTGCTTGGTAACTCGCTGGCCATTCAGCAGTACGACGGCACGCTCAAGCAACTGGCCGCGACACCGTTGCCCAAGACGTCGTTCTTCATGGGACTCGTTGGTACAGCGCTGTTCTACACGCTGCTACAGCTCGTGGTGATGATTGCGCTCGGTGTGCTGGCCTATGGAGTGGAGTTGCCGGACGCTGGGGGTTGGCTGACGCTGATCTGGATCATCCTGCTCGGTGTTCCCGCCGGCTGTGTGATGGGAGTGGCGATTACAGCGATCATTCCTTCCGCCCGCGCTGCGCCGGCTGTCATCCAGGCCCCGTTCATCATCTTCCAGTTCATATCGGGCGTGTTCTTTACGCTCTCCTCCCTGCCAACCTGGCTGCAATGGGTGGCTGGCGTGTTTCCGCTGCGCTGGGTGGCGCAGGGCCTGCGCTCAGTCTTCCTGCCCGACGCGTACAAGTACGCAGAACCAGGCATGAACTGGCAACTCGACCTCGCGGCGATCGTGCTCGCTGTCTGGATCGTTGTGGGCCTGGGATTGGCCGTGTTGACATTCAAGTGGGATCGGTCGGGCTGAACGGCAGTCGTTGGTGAGTGCGTCGGCTCGGTATGATCAATGCTGAGATCCCAAGCAGGGCGCATGGCGTAGGGTGCAGGGCGATGCTGCCAGCCATCATCACTGACCGTAAACGAGAGATAGACGAGCTTTGCCGTGCTCACCACGTGCGGCGGCTCGAGCTGTTCGGCTCCGCAGCGACGGGAGATTGGGATCCTGCCAGGAGTGACCTTGATTTTCTGGTCAAATTCAACGCCGAAGCGCCATTCACAACACATGGCGACCTGGAGGATGCGTTACGGAGTCTGTTCGAGCGTGACGTCGACCTCATCTTTGACGGCAGTTTCAGCAACCCGTATCTGAGGCAGGCAGTCGAAGAGAGTCGGACCCACCTCTGGGGCGACCATCGTCCAGCCAGTCCCCGAAACGGAGTACGTGTGAGCAAGAATCGAGCGCTGAAGTACCTCTGGGACGTCCAGCAAGAGGCTGACTATCTGACAAGACTCTCTTCCGATGTCTCGCGCACTGAGATGATGGAGAGTGAGCACTTGGTCCGCAGCGTCCCCCAGAGCCTGACGACGATCGGTGAAGCGCTCAACAATCTAGCTGAGCATGACAGCGCAATTGCGGAAAGGATCACCGGGCACCGGGGCTACGTCGGCATGCGCAACATCCTTGTTCACCAATACATGCGAATAGATTGGGACCAGGTCTGGCACACGGTCGCCAACGAAGTTCCAGTGCTGGTGCGCGAAGTAGATGAATTGATCGCCGAGCTGGATCCGCAGCAGGAAGATGCTTAGTGTCTGACGCGTTCTATGAACGCCTCCGACTCGCCCGCTCTTCCATCTGATTCTGCCGACGCTGGGCTTGCATCATCGCCTCGTGGATATCTTCTGAACGATCTCCGCCGGATGTCTCGACTTGTCGTTGTCCGCGCCTGAGCTCGGGATGGTCCGTGAGCTGGTTCGATCTCAAGGCATCGGCGTGGGTTGCTCCGGTTTCACGTCGCATTCGCTCGACGGTGTCGCCGGTCTTTGGCATCACGCTGGTTTGATCGGTCAGTCCTTCGGCGAGGAAGCTCGAGGCTTGTCCCGACTTCTCCAGTTCGTAGCGCATCTTCGATTCGGCGCCCATGATGTTCAGGTGATGCAGGATCCAGTTCTCGAAACGCAGGACGCCTCGACCAATCGACGTCTTCTGTCCGCCGACGATGAAGCGAATTGGCCGAAGCAACAGCACGACCAGAATCTCGCCGAGGGCGATCATCATCATGGTGAAGCTCCTAACCGGGCCGTCGGAAGCGCATGGCGATGGCCATGGGGATCTCGGGCAGCACGTTCCACATCAATCGTGACTCTTCCATCACCTGTTGCGGTGCAGCCAGTTCTTCGATCCCGTCCAGCGTCAGCCCGGAGGCGAACGCGTCGTTGAGCAACTCGCTCAGCGGTCGATGGAAGTAGACCTGCGGTTCCGTTTGGGCTGTGTTGGTCACTCCGTGGGTGACGTAGCGGGACAGATACCGCTGGATGGTGAGGCCATGGGGCTCGTCGTCCTTCTCGGACTTCTGGAACTTGTAGCCGGAGGTTGCGAAGGCGGGGTGCAGGGTCACGACGACGAATGTGCCGCGAGGCTTGAGCACGCGCCAGGCGCCGCCGAACATCGGCTTGAGCAACGGCATCGACATGACGCCCATAATGCAGACCGCCGCGTCAAACGGTCCGCCGCAATTGAGGATGGCGCGCTCGTCCGTCGCGTCGACGGCCTGATAGGTGACCTCGACGGCCTGGTCCGAGATCGTCTCGGTCCGTCGTTCTGCATGGGCAATCAGCGAAGGCGAGAGGTCGGTCGCGATGACTCGCATCCCGGCACGTCCCAGGCGTCTGGCGAATCCTCCGTTGCCACAGGCGAATTCGATCACCGATGAACCGTGTTCCAGCCCCATCAGTCGCTCGGCAGCCGGTGCGAAGACGCCGTGATGGAACTCGTCGCCCTGGTCGCCCCATCGCTCGTCAAAGAAGTCCGCGCCTTTCTCCCAGCCGTCAAGCACCTGCTGTTTGAGCTGGACAAGCATGGCGTCGGCTTCGGCGGGAGTTTCGGGTGGTTGTGTCATGGGATCAGCCTATCTCTCCTGGATGGCATACATGTCGAGAGGGTCTCCATCAGGAAGCCTACGGATCGCGGGCTCGCCGACATGTCACCGACTCCCGGCGTCACGAATAGGATCACGCCGTCAAACTGGTGGCCCTCCCTCCATCTCAGCGATGACACACTCCAATTCGCGCACTCGAGTCATCGCTACGACGAAACCTGGATCGACGTGAACTCCCCGGAGTATCCAGCCTGAGCCGTCTCGGCCCCAATCGGACTAACGGGCGGACCAACTGGCGGACCAGCAGGGGGCGAATTTGGTCGCCCTCTGTTGCGTGGTTGGCGCAAAGGGCGTGTTGGCGGTTACACTTTCCCAAACTCTCTTTGGAGAGTGAGCGACCAGGAGGAAACAGATGACTGAGCGACTAGACGGCAGGAACTACTGGCAACGGATGAAGCGGAACCGCGTGAGCAGGCGCGCGATCTTGCGCGCGTCGGGACGCGCCGGCGTCGGCGCGGCCGGCCTGGCGCTGGTCGGCTGCGGAGATGACGATGACGACAGCGTCTCGCAGGTCGCCCAGCGGCAGCAACAGCAGCAGCAGTCGATGCAGCAGCAGGACGGGCAGCAACAACAGCAGCAGTCCATGCAGCAAGATCAACAGGACCAGGCTGCGGACCAGGCGGCGCAGCGGGCCGATCAGCAGGAGCAGCAGGCAGTCGCTGACGCGCAGCAACAGCAACAGGCCGCTGCCGCGGTTCCGGAGACGGGCATTCCCAGCTATGGCGGCGTCATGCGGCGCTCCTCGACGATCGATACGCACGACTACTGGGACCCGCACCGCGGCGTGTTTGGACCGACCCAGTTCATGCACTCGATGCTCTACAACAACTTGATCCGTTGGAAGAACAAGGAGAAGTCGGAGATGGAGGCGGACATCGCCTCCTTGCCCGAGAATCCCGACGCAGAGACCTACATCTTCAACATCAACCCGAACGCTCGCTGGCACGACGCGTATCCGACTGAAGGCGGACGCAACATTACCGCCGAGGACATCGTGGTCAACGTCGATCGCAACACGGCCGGTGTTGACTCGACCGGCGCCGAAGACGGCTCGTTCCTCGGGCTCTCGAGTTGGCGCAAGATCGCCAGCGTCGAAGCGGTGGATGACCGCACCCTGCGCACGACTTCTGACGGCGTCGACTCGACCTATCTGTCGGCGACCTTCCTGCGGCCCTTCGGCTGGATGGCGGCGCCCGAGGGCATCCGCGAGTGGGGCACCGAATCGGATGTCTGGCGCGACGAGGGGACCGTCTTGCGTGTGGCCGGCTCGGGTCCGTTCATCGCGGAGAGCTACGATCCGACCGAGGTATTCGTCGCCAATCGCAACCCGGATTACTGGAAGAACGACGCCTGGGGTCAGCAGTTGCCCTACGTCGACCGGATGGAGTACTACAACCTGTTCGACGAGACGGCGATCGAAACTGCCGTGCGCTCCAAGGAGCTCGATGGCGCCTGGCTCAACATCAGCCGCGTCGAATCGCTGCTGAACGACTTCCCGCAGATGCAGCGCAACACCGTCGGCGGCGGATTCACAATCATGATCCGCACCAACTACAACCCCGACTGGCCCGGCGAGGACGGCGAGGGCAACCCCTGGCTCGACCGTCGCGTGGCTGCTGCCTTCCACCTGGCGACAGACCGTTATCTGATGATTGACACGGTCTACCTGGGATCGGCCAAGCCGTCAGTCCTGGAAGAGATTCCCTGGTTCTCCACCTTCTGGTCACCGACCCAGGAAGAGATGACGGAGATCCCGGGATTCCGCGCCGACCACGAGGCCGATATCCGCGAAGCAAACGAGCTGATGGACGCCAGCGGATTCCGCGACACTGGCCGCTCGATCTACCTTTTCGCCCCCGACGTCTGGGAGACGCGCTACCCGGGCATTGTTGAAACCGCGAAGAACATGTATGAGTCGGCGCTCGGCGTTGGCGTCGAGATCAGCATCGACCCCTACACGATCCTGCTCCAGCGCCTGGTCGACGGCACGTCCACCGGCCAGATTCCCTGCTGGACGAACCCGCCCTCCGACCTCGACCCGACCAGTTACTGGCTCAATGGTCGTGTGCCGGGCGGATCGGCCAATTTCTACAGCTACGAGAACCCGCGCGTGACCGAGATCGCCGAAGAGATGAAGGTCACCCTCGACTTCGAGGCGAAGGGTGAGCTCTCGCGCGAGATGGTGCAACTGCAGCTCGGTATCCACCCCGACTACGGCTGGGAATCGCTCTCGCCCGGTCTGGGCGTGATGAACCCGGTCTCGAACGAGGCGTCGTGGCCGTGGTACCACGTGATTCCCGACGGCTACCAGTTCGCGCACCAGGGACACAAGATCGTCGAGGAGCTGTGGATCGACACGGCCCACGAGGACTACCCGTCGTAGCCAATCTGAACGACCAATAGCCCGGCTGCTCACCCCCCGCTTGCTGCTTCGGCAGCGTGCGAGGCGGGTGAGCAGTCGGATGCTCGCCGCCGCAATCGACCGCTCGTGTGAAGCAGTTAGCAAGTCGGGCGTCATTTCGCTTACACTCTGCCAATCTGCACCTCCAATGTCGGAGCAAGGAGCTTCTGTATGACCGAACGCAACTACTGGAAGCGAATCCGTCGCAATCGCATGAGTCGACGAGATTTGTTGCGGGCCTCGGGGCGCGCTGGAGTAGGCGCGGCCGGGTTGGCCCTGGTCGGTTGCGGTGGCGATGACGACGACAGCGTCGCGCAGGTCCAGCAACAGCAGCAGCGACAACAACAGTCGATGCAGCAGGGCCAGCAGCAACAGCAGCAGACGATGCAGTCTCAGCAGGATTCGCAACAGGACCAAGCTGCCGACCAGACTGCAGACCAGACTGACCAGCAGGAACAAACAGCCGACGATGCCGACGATCAGCAAACCCGACAGGCCGCGGTCAGCGATGTAGTGCGCGGCGGCGACCTGCGATTCTCAACGCCGGCGGCGACGCATGACTACTTCGATCCTCACCGCGCCGTGTTTGGGCCGACTCAGGACTGGATGGGGTTCTACATGAACTACCTCATCCGCTGGCGCAACAAGGAACAGGGCATCATGGAGGCGGATGTCGCCTCGCTCCCAGAGATTCCAGACCTGGAGACCTACATTTTCCGCATTGACCAAGGCGCGCGGTTCTGGGACCTGTACCCGACCGAGGGCGGTCGACTCGTCGACGCCGAAGACATTCGAGTCAACTTCCAACGTCAGATCGATGCTGTGGACGCGAACGGCGCCGAAGACGGCACATTCCTGGGCGCTTCTTCCTTCCGCAAGACGTCATCCATGGACGTGCCCGACGAGACGACCTTCGTTGCCAAGACTGCTGGCCCCGATGCGACCTGGATGGGCGTGCCGCTGCGGCCCTTCAGTTGGATCACGAGCCCTGAGGCAATCAGTGAGTTTGGCGACCGCTGGCGTGACGAAGCCGGCAATGTCGAGCTTTCCTCGGGCACCGGCATGTTCATTCCGCAGCGCTTCGATCCCGATATTGGGATCGACATGGTCCGTAACGACAACTACTGGAAGATGGGTGTCGATGGACAGCCGCTGCCGTACTACGACACGGTCACGTTGTCCAACATCACAGATGCCACCGCGGTCGAGGCTGCCTACCGCAGCAAGGAGATTTTCAACGGCCGCTTCCCGTTGTCGTCGCTCCAGGCAGAGGGCATTCTGAACGACTTCCCCGATCACGGCCAAGGCACGGTGGCCTTCGGTTTCACGATCATTACCGGTGGCGCAAACTTCAATGCCGACTATCCAGGTGAAGACGGACTGGGCAATCCCTGGATCGACCGCCGCTTCACGCAAGCGATGCATGTTGCCGTCGACCGATACCTGATGATCGACACGGTCTATCTCGGTTCAGGAAAACCCTCCGGCATGGGCGAGACGCCGTGGTACAACGCCTATTGGGCGATCCCGGAAGAGGAACTGCTACAGACGCCCGGCTTCCGTCCCGACCGGGCAGTTGACATCGCCGAAGCTCGGGCGCTGTTTGACGCATCGGGCTACGACCGCAGTCGTGGGTTGACGCTCATCGCCCCCGATATCTGGGAAGGCACCTACCCGGGCATCCTCGAGACCGAAGTTGGGATGTATCGCGAAGCGCTCGACCTCGAAGTCAGCTTCGACGTGCAGCCCTACACCGTCATTCTCCAGCGCTGGATCGAGGGTACCTACCCGGGACAGGGCCCGCAGTGGACCAACCCGCCCTCGGACCTCGATCCCACCACCTCGTACAACAACAACTACATTCCCGGTGGCAGCACGAACAACCTGGCCTACGAACATCCGCGCATGACCGAAATCGCAGAGACGATGACGGTCACCCTCGACCAGGAGGAGCGTCAGTCGTTGGCGCTGGAGGCTCAGCGCATCCTGCTGGGCACGCACCCCGATTACGGACTCGATGGCGTTGCCAACAGCCCAGGCGTGATGAACGGTATCTCGCCAATGCTCTGGTGGCCGTTCGTCAATCACGGCGACGACACGCTCCAGTTCGCCCACAACAGCCATCGGTACGACGAGTCCTGGATCGATGTCAACCACCCGGATTACCCGGCCTAACGAGCCACGACATGCCAGCGTTTACCGGAGCAGACGCCAACTGATCGGGAGCAGCGATGCAGCGATACCTCATCCAACGCCTGATCCTTGTGATCCCGACCCTGTGGCTGGTGATCTCGCTCCTGTTCCTGGCGCTGCGCGCGTTGCCTGGCGACTTTGTCACACGGAAACTCTCGAACCTGGAGAATCAGGGCGCCGAGCAGCGTGAATCGGAGATCGTTGGATACATCGAAGTCACCGAAACGACGCATCGCGTGATCTCGGGCGACACGCTGGAGAAGATCGCCACCAATAACAACACGTCCGTGTCGGAGCTGCTTGCGCAGAATCCTGATCTGGACACCTCCGGCGAGCTGCGACCGGGTGCGAGAGTCACGGTGATTCCCGGTCAGTTACTCGAGGCGATTTCTATTGGACAGAGCATTGCTTTGCCTGAAGAAGTCGATCAAGGAGTGCAACTCCTGATCGACCGCAACCCCGATGTCGACTTCCCGCTACATCAGGGCAAGCCGTATGCCGAGGCGGGGTCGATCCTCGTGATCCGCGACAGCCTGACGCTCGAGGAGTTAGCGCACGTCAATCGCATTGATGCGAGCGACATCCTGGCGGTGAATCCAACTGGTAGCGCCAGTAATCCCGACGGCAATCTATCGGCCGATACGCAATTGCTGCCAACCGCGCTGATCGTCACCGATGAAGGTGACACCCTGGAGCAGATTGCCGTCGCCTACGGTCGCGATCTCGAGGAAATGACCGACGCGAACCGAGGCATTGATCCGGCCGAGCCGTTAGAAGCCGGAGTCGCGATCCACGTCCCATCCGACCGGATCGTCACGCCGACCACGAAGATCACCGAGGCCAACATCAGGCATCGTCTGGGCATTGATAAGGGGCTCGGTACCCAGTACGTCGAATTCCTCTGGGAGACAGTGCGGTTGAAATTCCGTCCGTCGTTCCAGACCCAGGAGGGGTCGCTGGATATCTTCCTCCGAGCATTGCCGCGTACGTTGCATCTCAACGTGTACGCACTGATTGTGGCGCTCGTCATTGCGCTGCCCGTGGGCATCCTCTCGGCCATGCGGCAGGATCGGCCACTTGACTATGCGCTGCGAGGATTTGCGATTCTGGCGCTCGCTGCTCCATCCTTCTGGATTGCGACCATGATGATCTTTGTGGTCACACCTGGAGGAATCTCCGATGCCGGACTTTGGTCAATTCCGCTCACTTCTGAGGAAGCGAGATCGATATTCACATCGTTCACCGGAGCGCTTGCGCTGTACTCGATTCCTGCCGTCGCGGGAGGACTGGCCGCCGGCGCCGGTCTGATGCGGATTACACGGTCCGAGTTGCTCGAAGTGCTGCGCCAGGACTACGTCCGCACCGCCTGGTCGAAAGGTCTGCGCGAGCGGACCGTGATCCGGCGACACGCGATGCGTAACGCCCTGGTCAATGTGATGAGCGTGCTCGGCTTGCAGGTGGCGGCCCTCGTGGGCGGCAACATCATCCTCGAGCTGTTGTTCAACATTCCTGGCATCGGCCTGCTGCTCATTCAGCGCATCAACCAGGCCGACCTGCCCGTCGTACAAACGATGGTCTTCTTCTTCGCGCTGTTCATCATCGTGGTGAACATCATCATCGACATTTCCTACGCGGTCATCGATCCGCGTATTCGCTTCGCCTAACCGGGTGACTGCACCAGCTGACCGGGGAGGGGCAACATGAGTGAGGACCGACAGTCTCAACAGTCTCAGGCGCAACTCGAGGAGTTCGCGCAGGCACAGGGCCTGCGTGTTGAGGAACGCAGCTTTCTGCAGTTGCTTGGCCGCGCGTTGGTGTCATTCTTCCGGACCAAGCCCCTGGGCGCTGGCGGGTTGACGCTGGTCGTGGTCTGGTCGGTCATCGCCGTGGGGACAGTCGGTTCCGGCGGTGGTTGGTTGGGCCTGGGTCGTTACGACTCGCAGGATGTCTTCAAGGTCGCCAACAGCAACTTCGCCGACGACAAAGTTGCCAACGTACTCGACGGCAAGTCAGCTGACATCTCCGACAGTGAGCTTCGCGAACTGGTGCTGCAGCCCGAGGTCTATGGCGACCTGGCCGAGCAGTCCGGCGTGCTCGACGACATGCTGGAGTACGTCGAAGGTCGGATCGCAAGCGGAACGCTGCTGACTCACCTGGCGGAGTTCGACCCAGCCCAGATTGAGATCGTTGACGGCACGATCAACGATGTCGATGACTTGCTCGCAACCGGCACGAACACGCCGCTGACCACGGCGTCGCTCCAGGGGCCCTCGGGCAAACACTGGTTCGGCACCGACCGCGCGGGACACGACCTCTACTCCCGGGTGACCGAGGGCGCGCGGTTGTCGCTCTACATCGGCTTCTTTGCCACGCTCATCGGTGTGGTCGCCGGTACGGCCATCGGACTCATTTCTGGTGCGCTGGGCGGCAACATTGACCTGGCGATCAACCGTCTGATGGATGCGCTGCTCTCCTTCCCGCCGATCGTGCTGTTGCTGTTGTTGCGATCGGTGACGGAGCCATCCGCGCTGTGGGTGACCTTGGCGCTCTCGGTGCTGGCTGTGGGGCCCGTCCAGCGGATTGTCCGTGGTGCGGTGATCGCGCTGCGCGAGATGCCCTTTGTCGAGGCCGCCCGGACGATCGGCGCGACCAACGCTCGAATCATGCTGATGCACATTCTGCCGAACATCGTTGCCCCGTTGATCGTGATCTTCTCGATCACCATCGGCGCATTCATCCTCGCCGAGGCCGCGCTCAGCTTCCTCGGACTGGGCACACTCGATGTCTCCTGGGGCAAGATGATCGCCGACGGTCGCCAGTTCATCGTCCAGTCGCCATGGACCTCGTTGTTCGCCGGCCTGGCGCTGACCAGCCTGGTGTTCGGCTTCAATGTCCTCGGCGATGCGCTGCGAGACGTCTTCGACCCGCGTCTCAGAGGCAGCCGCTAGGCGGATCTCGCTCCGCAGGTCTGCGCACAAGTCGGTGTAGCGCGCTGAGAAGGAAGCTCCCTCTCCCCGTGGGAGAGGGCAGGGGTGAGGGTTCTCCCGTCCTCTTATCTGGTCGCGATCGACCCGTGCCGCGCGGCCGGCCCTCACCCTCACCCTCTCCCGCGGGGAGAGGGGGCCGGAGTTGGATTTGCGCATCAGTCCAACGATTAACCCAACGCTTTCGAAGTGCGTTACACTTCTTCGACCAACGATGCGCGTACGTCGCGCTTCTGAAGGAGCGAGAACCAATGACCGAACGTAACTATTGGCAGCGCATGAAGCGCAATCGGCTCAGCCGCAGAGATCTGCTGCGAGCCTCAGGTCGGGCTGGTGTCGGCGCAGCCGGCCTGGCGCTGGTCGGTTGTGGCGACGACGACGATGACGGCCAGCAGCAGGCGATGCAGCAACAGCAGCAGGACCAGCCGCAACAGTCGATGCAGCAACAGCAGCAGGACCAGCCGCAACAGTCGATGCAGCAGCAGGATCAGCAGCAGCAAGCCGAGCAGACCGCTGCCGCCGCCGACCAGCAGGACCAGCCACAGCAGCAGACGATGCAGCAACAGCAATCCGGCGACCTCCGCTCGTATGGCGGCACGCTGCGCTTCTCAACTCCTGCCGCCACGCACGACTTTTTCGACCCGCACCGCGGCGTCTTCGGCCCCACCCAGTACTGGATGGGGTTCTACATGAACTACATGATCCGCTGGGCCTCGAAAGAGGGCGGGATCATGGAGGAGGACATCACCTCCTTGCCCGAGACGCCCGACGCCGAGACGTACATCTTCAACGTCGACCGTGGCGCGCGCTACTGGGATCGGTACCCGACCGAGGGTGGTCGTGATGTCACCGCCAGCGATATTGTGATCAACTTCGACCGCCAGATCGCCGCGCTCGATGCTGAAGGCAACCCGGACGCGCGATTCCGTGGCCAGGACGCCTTCAAGAAGACTGCCTCGCACGAAGCGGTCGACGAGACGACCTTCGTCGCCAAGACTGACGGTCCCGACGCGACCTACCTCGGTGGCACCATCCTGCGGCCCTTCTCCTGGATCACCTCGCCCGAGGGCATTCAGGAGTTCGGTACTCGCTGGCGTGATGAGACCGCAAACGTCGAACTCTCCTCCGGCACGGGCCCGTTCATCCCGCAAACCTTCGACCCGGATATCGGCATCTACCTGGAACGTAACTCCAACTACTGGAAGAACGGTCCCGATGGCCAGCAGCTTCCCTATCCGGACGCCGTTGAGTTCGTCAACCTGACCGACGCGACCGCTGTCGACGCGGCATATCGCGGCAAAGGCATCGACATCGGCGGGTTCCCGCTGTCTTCGGTGCAGGTCGAAGAGTTGACCGGCGACTTCCCCGACCACCCGGTCGAGGAAGGCGCATTCGGCTTCACGATCGTCACCGTCATGGGCACATACGAGCCCGGCTGGGAAGGCTCGGACGGGCAGGGCAACCCATACCTCGACCGTCGGTTCGCCTACGCGATGCAGGTTGCGGTCGACCGCGACCTGTTGATCGACGCCGTCTACCTGGGCGCGGCCAAGCCGTCGGCGACCCACTTCTGTCCGTGGTTCAGCCAGGCCTGGACCGTTCCGCCCGAGGAACTGCGCACGGTTCCGGGCTTCCGCCTCGACCGCGACGCGGACATCGCGCTCTGCCGCGAACTGATCGAGGCCTCCGGCTTCGACACAGACCGCACGGTGACGATCTACATCCCCGACCTCTGGGAGCAGACCTACCCGGGTATCACCGAGACCACGCGCAACATGTACGCCGAGGCGACCGGCATCAACATCGAGCTGGACATCCAGCCCTACACCGTGATGCAGGACCGCTACGACAACAAGACGTTCCCCGGCCGAGCGCCGACCTGGACCAACCCGCCGGCCGACCTCGACCCGACGGCGCAGTTCACCCTGTCGCTGAAGGTTGGTGGCGCGTCGAACCTGACGCAGTACAACTACCAGCCGGTTGAGGACATTGTCGACAAGATGTCCGTCACGCTCGACACCGAGCAGCGCCGCGAGATGGCGCTTGAGGTGCAGCGGATTGGCCTCGGCGTCGACGAGGAGCACGGCCTTGAAGGCATCTTCGGCTGGTTCGGTGTCATGAACGGCATCGCGCCAACCATCTGGTGGCCGTATGTCAACCGACCGGACGACACCTGGCAGTTCGCGCACGACTCGCACAACTTCGACACCGTCTGGCTCGACAGCAGCCACCCGGACTTCCCGGCCTAGCACGAGTCCAGTAGACGATGAGTTCTCTGCTCCCCCCTTCGCGGGGGGAGCGAGACCTCAAGTGCGCTCACGGCGCAAGAGCAGGCAATGCAGAAGTACCTGATCCGGCGCATCATATTGGTGATCCCGACGCTGTGGCTCGTGATCTCCATTCTGTTTCTGGTGCTCAACGCACTTCCCGGTGACTACGTCACGATCAAGCTCGCCAATCTCGAAGCGTCGGGAGCGACCAAGATCGAGGCTGAGATTGTCGGCGAGGTCGAAGTCGAGCGGACACTACATCGTGTCGTCGGCGGAGACACGCTGGACACGTTGGCGCTGAAGTACGGCGTTGGTGTCGCGGATATCGTCGCCAACAACGGCAGCCTGGATGCCGACTCCGAGTTGCGACCCGGTTCGACGATCGTCATTATCGATGGCCAACTCTTGTCCTCGATCTCCAGGACGGCGCGTTTGGCGCTGCCGGAAAATACAGAGGACGGCGTGGCGCTGCTCACAGAACGCAATCCCGATGTCGAGTTCGGCACATTCTCGGGTGAGCCGTTCGCGCCCGCGGGCGTCACGTTGACGCTGCGTGAAAGCACCACACTGCGCGAGCTGGCGGAGGTCAACCGGGTCACGCCCGACGACTACATGAACGTCAACGAAGCTGGCACGCCGGCCAATGAAGATGGCTCGCTGACTGTTGACACACCATTGGCGCCTGGTCAGAAATTCATCTCGCCGACTCGGGAAATCACCGAGGCCAGCATCAAGAACCAGCTCGGCATCGACAAGCCGCTCGGCACGCAATACCTCGAGTATCTCTGGGACACGATCCGCTTCCAGTTCCGACCCTCGTTCCAGACCAACGAACCGTCGATGGACATCTTCCTGCGGTCCCTGCCGCGCTCGCTGCATCTCACCGTGTACGCGCTGATTGTGGCCGTCGTGGTGGCGTTGCCGGTCGGCATACTTTCGGCCATGCGCCAAGACCAATGGGTCGACTACGCCCTGCGCGGGTTCGCGATTCTGGCCCTGGCCGCACCGGCATTCTGGATCGCCACGATGATGATCTTTGTCGTCTCGCCTGGAGGCATCTTTGAGGGCGGCCTATGGTCGATTCCACTGACTGAGGAGAGCGCGAGGAGCATCTTCACCTCTGTTGATGGGTTCTTTGCGCTCTACACGATCCCTGCTGTCGCGGGCGGTATCGCCGCAGGGGCCGGTCTGATGCGGATCACCCGCTCCGAGCTACTCGAAGTGTTGCGGCAAGACTACGTACGGACCGCCTGGTCCAAGGGACTGCGGGAGCGCTCGGTCATTCGCCGGCACGCCCTGCGCAACGCACTGGTGCCGGTCTTGAGCGTGTTCGGCCTACAGCTCGCGGCACTGGTGGGCGGCAACATCATCCTCGAAATTCTCTTCAATATCCCCGGAATCGGCCTGATGCTGATTCAACGGCTCTACCAGGCGGATATCCCGGTCATCCAGACGGCGGTGTTCTTCCTGGCACTCTTCGTCATCATCGTCAACATCGTGATCGACATTAGCTATGCGCTGATCGATCCGCGCATCCGCTACGACTAGGGCCGATATGAGTCAGCAACCAGGCGCTCAGCAACCGGACCAGGGTCAGCAGCTTGACGACTTCGCCGCGGCGGAAGGGTTGCAGGTCGACCAGGCGACCGGCCTGGGGCGCTGGCTGAGAGGGTTCCGCCAGTTCATGTCGTCCAAGCGGCTCGGCGCCGCCGGTGTCGTGATTGTGGTGCTCTGGAGTGTCATCGCGGTCGGCACGGTCGGTGATGATGGTGGTTGGATGGGTATCGGGCGATACGACTCTCGAGACGTGTTCGAAATCGCATCGGTGAGCTATGCCGATGACAAGATCGCCAACGCGCTTGATGGAGTGAGCGCAGATGCATCGGCTTCCGAGCTGCGAGCCATTGTCAGCGACCCCGACATCTTTGAAGAAGCGGCGTCGAATGTCGGCGTCCAGCATGAGATGGTCGAGTACGCGCTTGGGCGGGTTGAAGCTGGTGATCTGATTGACTGGTTGGTCCGGGAGCAGCAGATCGAGATTGAGGATGGTGTGATCTCCGACCACGATCGATTGCTCGCTGCCGGAACCGACAATCCCTTGATCACGGCGTCGTTGCTGGGACCGTCCGGCAAGCACTGGTTCGGTACGGACCGGGCTGGTCACGATCTCTTCTCTCGCGTGACCGAAGGCGCGAGACTCTCGCTCTACATCGGATTCTTCGCCACGCTGATCGGTGTGGCTGCTGGCACGGTGACGGGACTGGTGTCCGGATCATTTGGCGGGTCTGTCGACCTGGTCATTAACCGAATCCTCGACGCGGTGCAGAGCTTCCCGCCGATCGCGTTCCTGTTGCTGATCGCCTCGATCACCGACCCCTCCGCGCTCTGGGTGACATTGTCGCTGTCGGTGCTAGGTATCGCGCCCACCAATCGAATTGTGCGCGGTAGCGTGATCCAGATTCGCGAAATGCCCTACGTCGAGGCGGCCCGCACCATTGGCGCCACCTCTTCCAGAATCATGGGCTTTCACATTCTGCCAAACATCTTCGCCCCGCTGATCGTGATCTTCTCGATCACCATCGGTGCGTTCATCCTGGCCGAGGCGGCGCTGAGCTTCCTCGGTCTGGGCACGTTGGATGTCTCCTGGGGCAAGATGATCGCTGACGGACGCCAATTCATCGTCTATTCGCCCTGGACTTCTCTCTGGGCCGGTTTGGCGCTGACGTCGCTCGTGTTTGGATTCAACGTCCTCGGCGACGCACTCCGCGATGTCCTCGACCCACGCCTGCGGGGCAGTCGCTAGATGCCCCCTGCCGACCATGTTGCCGGCCTCGCCGCCGACGCTCCTGAGCTCCCCGGTGGCATTCTCCGATTCACCCTGCCGATGCCGCCTCCGTTGGGCCACGTGCATGTCTGGTTGATCCCGACCGGCAACGGCTGGGCCATGTTCGACGCTGGATTTCCATCGCCGCAGGGCGTCGACAAACTCGAGCAGGAGATCCAGCCGCTGCTCACCGATGGCCGCCGTCTCGAGGCCGTCTTCATCAGTCACTACCACCCTGATCACACCGCGTTCGCCGGTCGGTTGCAACGTGCATTCGATTGCGATGTCTACGTCCACGAGTCCGACTGGGAGCGTATGCAGATGATGAACGCGATGCGCCAGGCCGACGACGGCTCGGGTGAGGCGTTCCGTCGCAGATTCTCCAGTGGATGGACGGAATCGCTTGACGACCATCAATTCGATGGAGAACAGTCGCAGGATGCCAGCGACAGCATGTTCTCGCGGATGCGCGACGCGATGAAAGATATTGATCTGCCGATGCCGGAGCCGACAGTCCTGCAGGGCGGCGAAGTGATCGAGGTCGGCGGACGCAACCTGGAAGCAATCTGGACGCCGGGACACACTGACGGTCACCTGTGCGTCCGCGAGCTCGACCAGGACGCGCTGTTCACCGGCGACCACCTGCTCGGCCGGATCACGCCGCACATCGGGATGTGGCCGGATCAGGAACGGTCGCCGCTGCCAGACTTTGAAGAGTCACTCAGGCTGGTCTAGGAGTTGAACTCATCGATCGCGCTGCCCGCTCACGAGGCGATTATCGAGCATCCTGCCGAGCGTGCCGCTGAGATTCTGGAACACCATCAGGAGCGACGGGTGGAGATGCTCAACGCCGTCTCAGACGGCAATCACTCGGTCAAAGACATCGCAATCCAGACCTTCCCCAAGCGAGCCCACGACCGGATGCAGTTGACGATGGCCATGTCCGAAACCGTCGCCCATCTCGAAGCGCTGGTCGAAGAAGAACAACTGACCCGCAGCGGCGGTGATGTCGATCGGCGCTACACCCTCATCTGATCAGGTCAAGCGACCGCGATTCCTCTACCTTCTACCTCGACGTAGGTCTCGACTCATATGGAGGTTCGCATGGCTGACCAGTCTGGCAAGGTGGCATTCATCACAGGAGCGGGCTCGGGAATCGGTCAGGGCACAGCCGTCCGGTTGGCGCGCGACGGTGCCGACGTGTGCATCGCTGATATCGACCTGGATGGCGCTGCGGAGACCGCGTCGATGGTTCGCGAGTTCGGGCGCTCAGCTCATGTCGTGCAGTGCAATGTGGCATCGCAGTCGCAGGTGCAAGCCGCCGCAGACGAATGTGTCAAGGAGCTGGGCGGTATCAACATCGCGGTCGCCAACGCAGGCATCGGACGCGGCGGGTCGGTCCTCGACATGCCGCTGAAGGACTGGCAAGACCAGGTCGACATCAACCTCACGGGCGTCTTTCTGACGGTCCAGGCCGCAGCACAGCGGATGGTGGCGCAGGGCGACGGTGGACGGATCGTCTGTATCTCTTCATTGGCTGCGCTCAGCACCAGTCAGTGGATGTGGAGCTACTCCGCAACCAAGGCCGGCGTGGCCATGATGGTCCGCGGCTGGGCCTCTGACCTCGGGCCACACGGGATCAACATCAACGCGATCGGTCCTGGCGTGATCGACACCCCGCTGGCGCATGGTCTCGCAGGAGACGAAGGCGGCCCAATTCGAACCGCGCTGGAAGAGGCGACTCCGCTCGGTCGCTCAGGTGCTCCATCCGATATCGCCGGCCTGATCTCGTTCCTGGTCGGCCCTGACGCCGACTTCATGACTGGCAGCTACCTCGTCATGGACGGTGGCATACGCGACGCCCGCGGTGGAAACCTGCTCGAAGATCCTGAGACGCCGCTCGGTCAGGAGCGTGCACGTCACATGCAGGCCTCTGAGGAGCGCAACGCACGAATGCAGCCGCTGATCGATCAGCGATAGGGAGGTTCCCATGGCCGCGATGCCTGAGATTCCCAATGCCGCACGGGCCATGGTCCTGACCGGCGTGCGTCAACTGGAAATGCAAGAGTTTCCGATTCCCGACATTGGCCCCGACGACGGCCTGCTGCGCATGGAAGTCTGCGGCATCTGCGGATCGGACTATGAGCAGTTCAATGGCGAGTTCTCAGTGCGCTTCCCGGTGATTCCGGGCCACGAGCCGGTCGGACGGATTGCGGCACTGGGCGAGCGCGCGCAGGAGCGCTGGGGCGTTGAGGTTGGTGACCTCGTCTCGGTTGAGCCTGGAGTGCGTTGTGGTCGCTGCAGGCAGTGTCTGGACGGTCGACAGTGCAGCGATGGCGCAGGCATTGGCTACACCTTGACAGATCGCTCGCCAGGTCTCTGGGGTGGCTATGCGGAGTACCTCTATCTGCATCCGGCCACCGTGATGCACCGGATGCCCAACGATATGCCACCTCGACTGGCTGCCCTCTACAACCCATTGGGCGCCGGCTTCGCCTGGGCGGTCAACGCGACCGACCTGCAAGTCGGACAGACGGTGGTGGTGCTCGGCGCAGGGCAACGAGGCATCTGCTCGGTCATTGCAGCGCGAGCCGCCGGCGCCGGCACGATCATCACCACCGGCCTGGGTCGAGACGAGCACAAACTCGCGTTGGCCAGGGAGTTTGGCGCCGACATAACCCTGGTCGCCGATAGCGATCCTGTCGTGGAGCGAGTGTTCGAAGCCACCGATGGTCGAGGAGCTGATGTCGTGATCGATGTCACGCCATACGCCACCGATCCCGTGTCGGATGCGATGAAGATGGCGCGTCGAGGCGGCACCGTCGTGCTTGCCGGACTCAAAGGCGGCCGTCGCGTGCCTGAGTTCAATTCCGACGACATCGTGACTCGCCAACTCACCGTTAAGGGAGTCTTCGGCGTCGAGCATGAGTCGTTTGTCCAGGCAGTCGATACCATCCGATCCGGTCGCGTTCCGCTGGACAAGTTGCACTCGCATGCGTTTGCCCTGGAGGACGCTGCAACGGCAATCGACACGCTAGCTGGCGAGACTGGTGAGCCAGCCGTCAATGTCACGATCGAGCCCTGGCTCTGAGTCCCTAGCGATGCACTTTCGACATAAAGGCCGTGAAATGTCGGTTAGGCTTGCCTTATGTGCGATACCGCCAGCGTTGGTGTCGAGGTATCGATAGAGCCACTAGATGAAGGGGACAGTGATGCCCGAACTCTCTATCAGCGATCAGATCGTTCTGCTGGGCCTGGGTGAAGACGGCGCGATCGACCGCCCGTACGACGGTCGGCTGGACTACGCCATCGCAGGGGCTTCTTTGCTTGATTTGTCATTCCTGAACCGAATCGACACTGACCCCAATCGGCTCTTCATCATCTCGCCCGACCCGACCGGCAATCCGCTGCTCGATAGCGTGCTGCACCAAATCAACTCTGGTCCTCCCAACCAGCCCATTTCGTACTGGATCTCTGAGATCGCCCGCTACGCGCTCGTGCTGCGACAGCAGGTGATCGAAGACCTCCTCGATCGCAACATTATCCACCGCGAGGCCAGCCGCCGTTTGATCGTGCTGAAGTCGGAGAAGTTTCCGCCGACCGACCCGCAAGTCGTGCGCGATGTGCAGCGCCGGTTGATTGACACGCTGCTCTCAGATGAGATCCCCGAGCCGGATGTCGTCGCGCTGGTCGGCCTCGCCCGAGCCAGTCGGCTACTTGAGCTCATGCTGCCCCGTGAGTACCTGGACCGCGTTGAGAACCGTGTCGAGCAGCTCGCTCGCATGGACCTGATCGGGATGAGCGTCAACCGGACCCTGGACGAAATTCAGGCCGCAGTCGCGCTTGCCGTGCCAGGACTCTAGCCAGGACTCTAGGGCTACCTCGACCGAGCCTGAATGGACGAGCGGAGGCGACTGTGGATTGGCGAGACACACCGGAACAAGCCGCGTTCCGCAACGAAGTCGCGACCCTGATCGACCAGCGCTTGCCCCAGCGCTATCGCGAATTTGCTGCTCGCGGAGCGATGCCGGAACGAGCCTGGGAAAACGACCGCAAGTCGGATAATCCGGATGCGCTGTCGGCCGCCGACGACTGGCACGCCGCGCTCGCCGAGCGTCACTGGGTCGCGCCACACTGGCCGTCCGAGTACGGCGGCGGCGGTCTCTCGCCAATGGAACAGTTCATCTTCAACCAGGAACTGGCCGAGTCTGGCGCTCCAGGCGTCGGCGGCTCGGGTGTGAACATGCTCGGACCGACCCTGATCGTCCACGGCTCCGACGAGCAGAAGGATCAGTACCTGCCGCCGATTCTCAACGGCGAGGTCACCTGGGCGCAGGGCTACAGCGAGCCGGGCTCCGGCTCCGACCTCGCGTCGCTCACCACCCGCGCCGTGCGTGATGGCGACGACTTCATCATCAATGGACAGAAGATCTGGACTTCGGCCGCCCACACCGCCGACGCCATGTTCGCGCTGGTTCGTACCGATCCCGATGCGCCCAAGCATCGCGGGATCTCCTTCGTCATGATCGACAGCATCAAAACGCCGGGCATCACCGTGCGTCCGCTGATCAACATCAACGGAGACCACTACTTCAACGAGGTCTTTTTCGAGGATGTGCGAATCCCGGCCAGCAATCTCGTCGGTGAGCTGAATCGCGGCTGGTACGTCGGCATGACCCTGCTCGACTTTGAGCGCTCGAACATCGGTGGCGCGGTCGCTGCGCGTCGACAACTCCGACAGTTGATCACTCACATCCAAAACAACGACCAGGGCGCCCGAGAGCGAGTCACGCCTGAATTGCGTCAGGAAATCGTCGATCGCTATGTCGAGACCGAGACGCTCTACCAGTTCAGCTTCCGCATCATCTCAATGCAGTCGTCGGGCTTGGTGCCGAACTACGAAGCGTCGACCGCGAAATTGTTCGCCTCGGAGCTAAGTCAGCGACTCGCGCTGACCGCGACCAAGGTGTTCGGTCTACACGCACAGCACTGGAGCGCCTCACCGCCAGCCAGCACGTTCACCAGGAACTACGTCGGCATGGTCCCCGCAACGATCCGAGGCGGGACGTCCGAGGTGCAGCGAAACGTCATCGCCACCAGGGGTCTGGGTCTGCCTCGGGCGTGATGGACCGTCTGTAGTGCAAGAATTATGGGCATTTTCCCATATGCTAATCCATTATTCGAATGTTGCCATATGATATGGACAAATGCCAAGATACTTGTCGATGGACGTCGATGACGATCCTGAACTCTCCCGGGTGTTATCGGATCTACCTGCCACGAGAGCGATCGCGCAGAGTTCTGTACCGGAGGTGTTTGAGGACTACCTGAGGCGGCGTGCGCACGTCCAAAGTGTTCACGGATCGGTGTCTATCGAGGGCAACCCACTCGATTTGGCTACTGTGCAATTCGCGAGCCTCGAGCAGGGCTCGACGGACGTCCATCGGCGAGAAGCCTCCAACACCGACAGGGCGTATCAGTTGATGCGTCGCTTGGCTGCCGAGCCATCACTCACCATCGACAGTGGCGTGTTGAGACTGTTCAACTTCACTGTCTTGGATGGCATGCCAGGCCCAACAGCGGCGAGGGCTGGTCAATGGCGTAGCGGCGGCGCAATGATCATTGACACGTCGACACGACGGTTTGTCTACACCGGGCCACCGTCTGAGTGGGTTCCCGATCTGATCGATGGAATGCTCGCAGAGCTTCCCCGGTGGCTGGCGGAAGATCCGATTGAAGTAGCGGCGGCCAAGGCCCACTTTGCATTGGTGAGCATTCATCCGTTTGGTGACGGGAACGGTCGCACCGCGCGGATACTTGCCGATCTGCTCCTGGCACAAGCGAACTGCGATGTCCGCGGCTTGATTGCTCTGAGCAGCGTGATCCATGGTCGCCGAGGCGACTACTATGCGGCGCTGCAAGATTCGCAAGGTCCGACGTTTCGCGATCATGTGAACATCACCAGCTTCGTTCGGTTCCACACCTTGGCTCTCGAAACCGCAACGTTGGCGCTTGCAAGCTCAGGACTGGCGCTTCAACATCGACAGCTCGCCCTGACGACGGAGTTCGGGGATCTCCTCAACGTGCGTCGCATCATTGGAATGCACGCGATGTTTGAGCAGGGACCGATATCGACGCCGCTGTACGCCCATCTGGCAGGATGTCCGCAACCGACGGCCTTTGCCGATCTCACCATGCTCCGCGAGGCTGGATTGGTGGCACGCATTGGTACGGGCAAGGCGACCCGTTACGAACTATCAGAGCGCGCATGGCGCGTAGTCTTATCTGCTGAACCGATTCCGGATTGAGGCCAAGATGACTGAAGCTGACCAACACCTCCTCTCCGATCTGCGCGTCGTCGAAATTGGCGATGAGGTCTCCGCTTATGCTGGCAAGCTGCTGGCTGGACTCGGCGCCGATGTGATTAAGGTTGAGCCACCCGAGGGTTGCTCGACGCGGAATATCGGTCCCTTCTACGAGGATGAACCGGACCCTGAGCGGTCGCTCTATTGGTGGCACTACAGCATTGGCAAGCGCTCGGTCACGCTGGACCTCACGTCAGAGGACGATCGTTCGTCGCTGCTTGGATTACTCAAGACAGCCGACCTCTTCCTCGATGCCCGACCCAAGACGGACATTGACACCCACGGACCTGACGAAGCCGCCATCCGCGAAGCCCTCCCGGACATTGTGATTGCGCGGATGTCACCCTTCGGCGACTCGGGCCCCTGGGCCGATTTTCGAGGCTCAGACCTCGTGCACCTGGCGCTGGGTGGTCCGATGATGAACTGCGGCTACGACCCGCAGCCCGATGGCACCTACGACACTCCGCCGATTGCGCCGCAGATGTGGCAGGCGTACCACATCGCCGGCGAGCTGACCTGCATGAATGCCATCGCGGCATTGATTGATCGTCATCGTTCGGGACGGGCGCAGACGCTGCACACCGCAGTCCACGACGCGGTGGCCAAGAATACCGAGCTCGACCTGATGAGCTGGGTCTACCGACGCGCCCGCTACTTCCGCCAGACTTGTCGTCACGCAGCAGAGGCTGTCACGCCGCTGCCCTCGATCGGTCCGACCAAGGACGGTCGCTGGGTGATGGCGCTGCCGCGCGGCCGATCGCAATCGCTGATCGACTTCCTCGACGAGTACGACATGTCTGCCGACCTGAATGAGACGCCGCCAGAGACGGGCGGAGCCAGCACCAGGTCCAGAGGCGAAACAGCGGCGCATCTGCAGGAGGTCTCGCAACGGCTAATCCGCAAGTTCCGTTTCGAGGACGTCCCCTGGCGAGATGCGCAGGACCTCGGGCACCTCTGGGCGCCGCTGCGCAAACCACACGAGAACGCACTCGATCCACACTGGTGGGAGCGAGGCAGTTTCGCCAACGTTGAGCATCCCGAGCACGAAATCGACGGTGAGCCTGCCGAGTTTGTATACACCTCAAGCAAGTGGGTGTCGTCCGAGACCTCATGGAAGGTCGGCCCGCGCGCCCCATTGCTCGGCGAGCACAACGACGAAATCCTCTCCGCGCTTGGACCTCCCCCAAAAGGGGAGGTGTCACGAAGTGACGGAGGGGGCTCACTCAGCCCCTCAGTGGCAGGCAGCCGGGAGGGGAAGTCCCTTTCCCGCTGGGGCACGCCGTTCCCCCTCGACGGCGTGCGCATCCTCGACTTCACCTGGTGGCTCGCCTCAGGCGGCGCACCTCGGTTCCTCTCCGCTCTCGGGGCGGAGGACATCAAGGTCGAGTGGCATCAGAACATGGACCTGCGTGTCGGCATGGCGCAGTTTCCGCAGGGCGGCAAGGCGGCCCGACAGGCGCTCGGAATCAACGAGGGTCCGCTGCTTGCCGACAACTCCACGATCAACCGCTCCGGGCAGTTCAACGACTTCCATGCCGGACACCGCGGACTCTCGCTCAACCTGCGCGACCCTCGCGGACTCGAGATCGCCAAGCAACTCGTCGCAGTGAGCGACATTGTGGCCGAGGGCTTCTCTCCCAGCGTGATGGAGCGCTGGGGCCTTGGCTATGAGGTGATGAAAGAGATCAAGCCCGACATCATCTACCTCTCGCAGTCTGGCATGGGACAGGTCGGCGTCTACGGTCGCTACCGCACCGTCGGACCGATTGCTGCCTCGTTCGCCGGGATCTCCGAGCTGTCCGGCTTGCCCGAGCCCTACGCGCCTGCCGGCTGGGGCTACAGCTATCTCGACTGGTTTGGCGCCTACAACCTGGCCAACGCGATGATGGCCGCGCTGTACTACCGCGACCGCACCGGCAAGGGCCAGTGGATCGACTCCTCACAGGTCGACGCGGGCATCTACCTGAACGGCACGTCGGTGCTGGAGTGGTCGGCCAACGGTAAGGTCTGGAAGCGCTACGGCAACCGTTCGCCCTACAAGCCGGCCGCTCCCCATGGCGCTTACAAGTGCCGCGACGACATCGAGTCCAACGATCGCTGGATCGCCTTCGCCTGCTTCGACGAGTCCGACTGGCAGTCGCTCCGTCGCGTCATGGGAGATCCCGAGTGGGCATCTTCCGACCGCTTTGCATCGCTCGCCGACCGTCTCGTCAACCAGGATGAACTGGACCAGAAAATCAGCGAGTGGACCCGTCAGCACGACCGCTGGGAACTGATGCAGCGCCTGCAGGAGGTCGGAGTCGCCGCCGGAGTCTGCCAGGACGCCCAAGACCGAGTCGAGGCCGACCCACAGCTCAGCCACCTCAACTGGCTCACCGAGGTCGAGCACTCAGAAATGGGTCCCTGGCCCACCAAAGAAGTCCCCGTCAAGTGGAGCGAAACCCCACCATTCATGGGAGGCCCCATCGACCGAGGAGCACCACTCTACGGAGAAGACAATCACTACGTCCTCGGAGAACTGTTGGGAATGAGCACATCGCAGATATCAAAGCTGGCAGACGACGGCGTGATCGCGGAAGGTCTCACGTCAGTCTGAGACGGCGGGCAGCGACAGCTCCAGCTGCTCAGGAAGTGCATCCGCCTCCCGAGGCTCAAGCGCATTGTTCACTGCAGCCAACAGGTCAAGTTCGGACTCGACGATCCTGGCGCCGTCCTGTTCGAGTTTGTCAAGGTGTTCATGGCTCATCGCGCGATTCGACCAGGCGATGACGACCGGCATGTCTCTCTTCAGAGCTTTCTTGACCGCATCGAGGGTGCCGCCCTTCTCGCCGGGGTCGATGGCAACCAGCACTCGACCGAGCTCGCAGATCGTAGCGTTGCGCGCCATCGCCCGCCACACGGTCCAGCGGGCGTCTGGCTCAAACTGGGAGACGACGGTGAGGCGGTCCCAGATGTCGTCCCAAGGTTCGACAGCTTCCAGCAACTCGCGACGAGGCCGAAATCTGTCGCGAATCCCCTCCGCCAACACCGCAATCGTGGCGCCCCCCGCTGCAACGCAAGCAACGTGACCGGCGATATCGACACCCTTGGCATGGCCACTGACTAAGGGCAGCTCAAGTTCGGCAGCCAGACGTCCCACAGCACGCGCCATGGCGAGGCCATCGTCACCACCTGCGCGTGAACCACAAAGGGAGAGGCCAGACCAAAGTAGATCGTCGTTGATCGACGATCCTTTGAAGTCGTGGGAGCGCAGATCAGAAGTTGATGCTAGCCGAAAGACCTTGTTCACAACATCGAAACCTTGAGTCAATCCGGGAACAGGTGGCGCATGATGATGTATACGATCCCAAACACTGTTCCAGTGGTCGAGACTGCAAGAGTTGTAAGGACGACGTCTGAGACTTGAAAGGTGTCAGAGCCAAACCCGCTGGCAACTACAACACCGAGCACGCCACACAGCCAAGCGGCCGACAGCCAGAATGCTCGATTAGCGTACTTTCTTCGCTCATCACGATTCTGGCGAGCATCGGCAAGATCAGATTTGCCACGCTCTTGCTCAAGATCAATCTTCTTCTCAGATTCCGGTTCTGGAGTTACGCCGATGAGATCGTTCAGCGCTCTTATCAGCGCCCTGCTCTCAGGTCGAGCAAGCGGATCCGGGTCATCAGCCATGTTCTTCAGCTGTCCTCAGCTTCTCCTGGAAGTACTCTGCAATGAGGTCGTCGGGAATAATGACGCCTTGAGCGCCGCCGCTCTCGTTCCAGACTCGATACCATGGCCCAGCAATATCGTGAGACACTCTCGATAGCTCAGGTCCTGTCATTTCTCCATACGCGTCCCAGATCATCTTCAAGAACGCCAAGTCATCTTCGTCGGTGACTCTAGGAAAGGAATTCTCCATCTGGCGATGGCCGTTTGTTTGAACGGGACGAATAGCCATGACATCGTTCTCGATAGGACTTCCACCCCAGCGCTTGACGGAGTGATACAAGGTGGGAAACACCGGTCCCCAACGCCAGGCCTGAGCTGGTTCCTCGCTGAGGGGGTCATCCCTGTGGTAGGCAAGATGCCAGCCGTGCCCAAAGTAGACCAGCTTTTGGATCTGCATTGGGGTCAACTGCTTCCCGTGCCTGCGTGAAAGGTCGAGGAACGAGTTAGCGATGGCGGCGGCGGGGTATGACATTGTCCTGGACCCTAGGTGCTGTCAGTTTTGCGCAACCAATGGTACCTCACCGACATTGGCATCGTGGAGTAGGGTCCTGTCTTCAGGTGAGATCAGTGTCACAACGACGCGTAGACCGCGTCGATCAAGCCGTTGACTCTGGGGTCTCCGCTGAGGTTGTTTTGCATTTGGTTCATTGTGTAGCCGAAACCGATGTTTGCGTCGATGTCTCCGTAGGCGAGGGAGCCACCGGCGCCGGGGTGTCCGAATGCACGTGGATTTGGACCCAGCGGAAGGAACTCTCCGGTCAGCATGAAGCCCAGACCGAACCTTGTGGGAATCATCAGACACGCGTCGGGACCGTTCGATTGCTCGATGAGCGCGTTCTCCAACGTCTCAGGATTGATCACGTGGATGCCGTCGATCTCGCCGCCGTTGGCCGCTGCTCCGTAGACGCGGGCTAGCGACCTCGCAGTCGCGTGACCGTTGGCGGCGGGAATCTCCGCACCACGCCAGCCGCGACTCGCCGTAATGTTCTGGTTGTCCGGGCCGCCAAGCGGCGGATTCGAGAAGGCAGCCGCGCCAACGCTGTCCTCGCCAAGCATTTCCATCAGGTTGGGCGCGTTCGGATCGACCGGGGCGTCCATCAGGGTCGAGATCCGACCGTCGAACTCAGCTCCGGTGCCGATGTGCGCGTCGAGTCCCAGAGGTGCGGCGAACTCCTCGCGCCAGTACGTGCCGAGCGAGCGTCCGTCGATGCGGCGCACCACCTCGCCCACGAGCCAACCGTAGGTGACCGCGTGATAGCCATGCTGTTCACCCGGCGTCCACCAGGGCTCCTGCTCGGCCAGGGCCTCGCACATAGTGTCCCAGTTGAACATGTCCTCCATCACCAGCGGACGGCGCACGGCGGCCATGCCGGCGCGGTGGGACATCAGCCAACGGACCGGAATGTCGCCCTTGCCAGCCTGAGCGAATTCGGGCCAGTATTCGGCGACCGGCGCATCGAAGTCCAGGCGTCCTTGCTCTGCCAATCGGTGTGCGCAGAAGGCGGCCAGACCCTTGGTCGTCGAGAAGACGTTGACCAGCGTGTTGCGGTCCCACTCGCGCTCGTGTTCCGTCGAGTACCAGCCGCCCCAGAGGTCGACGACTGGCTCGCCATTCAGGTAAACGGCGACCGCCCCGCCGACTTCGCCATGCTCGGCAAAGTTGGTCGCAAACGCCTCGCGGACTGCGTCAAACTGCGGTTCGTTCCATCCACCAATCGGTGCGTCGGTCATGGTTGGTTTCCTTGTGCTGAGTGAGTGTTTGTCTGTCCGCAGGCAACGCTAACAGGTCGGTTAACGAGTAGCCTGTCGGCGTCAATCTGACCTTGAAAGGACTTCCGAATGCCGAACATCCCGACTGAGGCTGAGGTAATGGCGATGATGGACTCGCTCTCCAACTGGGGACGCTGGGGTGACGATGACCAGTTGGGCACGCTCAATCTGGTCACTCCCGAGGTGCGCAAGGCTGCTGCAGGGCTGGTCTCGGAAGGCGTTTCGGTCTCCTGCGCCTGGGACATCGAGAACACGCATCAGCCCGACCACGCGATGGGCACGCCGCAGCGCTTCATGGTCGCGACCGGTGAATCGGCAGCGGCCATTGCCGAGGCCGGCGTCTCGCGCATGGGCGGCGCCATGGAGTTCTTTGGGCTGGTCTATCACGGCTACGCGATCACCCATCTTGACGGCCTCTGCCACATCTTCTGGGACGGCAAGATGTACAACGGCCAGCCCGCGCGCCTGGTGAATGCAACCGGCGGAGCGACGAACTTGCCGATCACCGAACTACGCGATGGCATCGTCACCCGCGGCGTGCTCCTAGATGTCGCCGCAGCCAAGGGCGTCGACTGGATGGAGCCGGGCGAGGGCGTCTTCCCCGAGGACCTGGAAGCGGCTGAAGAGCGGCAGGGCGTTCGCGTCCGCGAGGGCGACGCTGTTCTGTTGCGTACGGGCTACGGCAAACGCAAGCGGCAGGTCGGACGCGAGGCGCTGCTGGAAACCGGCTTCCCCGGCTACCACGTTGCCTGCCTGCCCTGGCTGCACGAGCGTGGTGCAGCCGTGATCGGCGCCGACACCGCTACCGACGTCAACCCATCGGGCTACGAAACGCTGGGCATTCCAATCCACGCGGTCGGGATCGTCCACATGGGACTCTGGTTGATGGACAACATGCAGCTCGAGGATGTGGCCGAAGCCGCCAACCGCTACGGCCGTCATGAGTTCCAGTTTGTGCTGAGTCCACTCAGAATCATCGGTGGGACGGGCAGTCCAGCGAATCCGTTGGCTATCTTCTAGGGCGTGTTCACACTAGCCATGTGCTTAGTCAGCATCCCGTCATTGCCGCGCTTGTCGCGGCAATCTCGACGAGTTTTGCACAGACAGTTGAGCTGATTGCAGCGAGATACCCGCGGCGGAGCGCGGGTATGACGGGAACTCCTTGACTGAACCGCCCCATGTGAACACGCCCTAGACAGTAAGTCAGTCTGTTGATGTGATCGAGTTTTCTCCCGCCGCCTGCAGGGGGAGCAAATGGGAGTACAACTGAAGCTCTGATGCGATTTCGCGCCTACGCGTTCGGTGTGATGTGCACCTTGATTGACTTAGACGACTTGTCCAGCGCCGTATCGAAGGCTTTGTTGACGTCGTCGAGACCGTAGCGGTGTGTGATCAGCGACCGCGCTTCTTCGCTGCAGCCGGTGAGGACTTCCAGCGCCTGTTGATAGTCGGGCGTTCGACCGCCGATGGCGCCGTAGGTGACGGCTCCAACCATGGTGATCTCTTTGCCGAGCAGCGTGAGCGGGTTGAAGCCGGCGTTGTCGATGGCGAAGACGCCGAGCACAATCACTCGTCCCAGCCGACGGACAACGTCTACCGATTGACGGATGGTGTCCGCGTGACCTCCGACGCATTCGGCGACGACGTCGATGGCGTCGTCGTCGGTGAGTTCCTTGAGCCGCTGCTGACCGGCCTCGTCCTCGCCGATTACCTCGGCAGCACCGAGGTGACGCGCTGACTCCTGTTGATGTGGGTGTCGGGCGAGGACGATCACGTTGGCTCCGGCAGCCTGCGCCGCGAGTTGGGCGGTGAGTCCAATCGTCCCTGCTCCGATGACCAGCACGGTCTCGCCCTGTCCGAGCGTGGCCATGTTGTAGCCGTGAACCCCGCAGGCCAGCGGTTCGGCCATCGCCGCGACTTCGCCGTCGATGCCTCGCGGTGCCTTGAAGACCGCCGGCGCCGGCGCGAAGACGTCCTGGGCGATGCCGCCGTCAACCGCGATGCCGATGAGTCCGCCGGCGACCTGGCACTGGTTGTAGTGACCGGAAATGCAGTGTCCGCACTCCCCGCAGCGCAGCAATGGCTCGACGCCGACAACATCGCCTTCCTTGACGTGATCGACGCCGGCACCGACGGCCGAGACGATGCCACCGATTTCGTGACCTGGCGTTCGCAGTGAGGTTGGCTCGAAGTCGCCTCGGTACCAGTGCAAGTCGGAGCCACAGATACCTGCATTGACGACCTGGACGCGGACTTCGCCCTCGCCGGGCGCTCGCTGGGGATCGTCGTGGACGCTCAGGGATCGATCGGTATTCCAGGCAGCGCGTCGCATTGTGGGCTCCAATTGGCTACATTCCCGCATCGGCAAGTGCGCCGCAAGGCTAACAGTCGGCAGGGTGGTCCGATTGACTCCTGCCGATAGGCTGACTTCCATGCGCCCCATCGTGATACTCCTCCTCGGATTGCTCTTCGCGGCGTTGGTCGTCGTGGGCTGCAGCGGGGACGAAGCCGGTGAACCATCCGTGGAGGAACAGGTCCAACCGGTTGCGGCCGAGCGGCAGGCAGACGACCCGCAACAAGTGTCGCAATCGGCGACGCCTGAGCAGCCGACTGGACAAGATCAAACTGAGCAGGTCGCAGACACCGATGATCGAGGCCAGCAGCAACATGCTGATCAGGCCGATCAGGCCGATCAGGCGCAATCCGAGCAGCAATCCAGGCAGCAAGACCAGCAGCAGGCGGAGCCTGAGGAGGAATCCAAGCTTGTCATCGGTGGAGACAGACCGGCGACATTGCGCTTGCCCAAATCCGCTGATCGGGCGGAACCGCGACCGCTCATCGTCCTGCTCCACGGTTACGGGAGTAATGCAGCAGAGGCCGATGGCTACTTCCGCTTCTCAAGAGAGGTTGACAAGCGTGGATTTGGATTGCTACTGCCCAACGGCACCGAGGATCGCAACACCGCTCGTTTCTGGAACGGCACACCTGAGTGCTGCGACATCTACGGCGCTGAGACCGATGATGTTGGCTACATCAAGTCCCTGATCGATGAGGCGCGAACCATCGCTGCATTCGATCAGGTCTTCGCTGTCGGACACTCCAACGGCGGGTTCATGTCATATCGCCTGGCGTGCGAGGATGTTGCGGGCCTGACAGCCATCGTCAGCCTGGCCGGCGGCGCACACTCTGACGGGGCGGAATGTCGGGTGCCGACGCCGCTCTCGGTGCTGCAGATTCATGGCACCGAGGACGCACTGGTCCTCTATGAAGGCGGACGGTTGCCAACGCATCCCAATCCTCATCGCCTACCCGTGCCGAGCGCCAAAAGTTCGGTGCTGCGATGGGCAGAACGCGCCGGCTGCGACATCGAAGCCGCCGAGAAGCGACCGCCAATCAACACCGACTCGGCAGTTGAGGGCGACGAAACCGCGGTCTGGCGCTGGTCCAGCGAATGCGCGGATGGTGTGGTCACGGAGCTCTGGACGATTGAGGGCGGTGGCCACGTGCCGTTGGTATGGGACACCGACTTCACACCCATGATCCTCTGGTGGATTGCCGAGCGCGAAGAGAACGCGGTTGTGGTCACGGGAACCCCGCCAGCTTCCATCGAGGCGCTGGAGATCGGCGGAGATCGACCGGCTCAGCTCCAGCTTCCCGCAAACCGCGGAGACGAGGCGATACCGCTAGTCCTCTCGTTGCATGGATACGGCGCTGACGCCGAGGGACAGGATCAATTCTTCGGTCTCGCCGAGCGGGTCACTGACTACGGTTTCGCGCTGATCACGCCGGAGGGCACATCTGACGATCGTGACAATCGATTCTGGAACGCCACAGACGGCTGCTGCAACTTCCATAACAGCGATGTCGACGACCATGCTTGGCTCAGTTCGCTGGTCGCTGAGGCGCGGGATCTGGTCGATGTCTCAGGTGTGTACGTCGTTGGCTTCTCCAACGGCGGATTCATGGCCTATCGGCTCGCTTGCGATGGCTTGGACGGGCTCGTCGCCATTGCAAGTCTCGCAGGTTCGTCGTTCGGCGATCCTGATCGCTGCGCTGATGCCAGGCCAGTATCCGTGCTCCAGATCCACGGCGATGCGGACCAGAACATCCCGTATCAGGGAACGCTTGAGTACGACGGCGGCTACCCAGGAGCTGAGGAGCTCGTTAATCGCTGGACCCAGCGCGCCGGCTGCGACGTCGATTCGGTTGCTGAGCTCCCAAGCATCGACCTCGAATCAGACATCGATGGTGATGAGACGACGGTCCAACGAACTCGCGAGGGCTGCGATTCAGGCATCACGATCGAGCTGTGGACGATCCAAGGCGGGAATCACTTTCCATGGTTTCAGAGCGACTGGCCCGATCGACTGTTGAACTGGCTGTTCCACGATTCGCGGACGAACTGACGGTCGATGCTGCGCAAGTTAGGCATCCTCGGTCTCGGCGTTCCGTTGATCGCAATCATCGTCGCGTTGGGCTACCTGTTGTTCTTCGGCGAAACCGAGCCGACCTTCGAGGACGCCACACAGCAGCTAGCGTCCGATCACACGGTCTATGGTCTCGATCTGGAAGGCCGTCGCGCTGCGCTCGTTGCACCATTCGGCTCCGATCCTGCGCAGGAGCTTCCGTTGATCATTGCGCTTCATGGTTACGAGTCGAATGTCTGGGAGCTCTCGCAGTACCTGGGCCTGATCGAGCGAATCAATCTTGATCGGTTCCTGTTGCTAATGCCCAACGGCACGCGAGACAGCGATGGCAATCGCTTCTGGAACGCCACAGACTACTGTTGCGACTTCGAGGATTCGGAAGTAGACGACGTGCAGTACTTGCGCTCACTGATCGACGAGGCGTCAGATCTCGTCAGTCTCGGTTCGATGTACGCGATCGGGCACGCAAACGGAGGATTCATGTCGTTTCGACTCGCCTGCGAGAGCTTGCCGGGCCTGGCAGGTATCGTCTCGCTCGCCGGAACCACGTTCTCCGATCAGTCGCATTGCGCCGATGACGCACCCGTCTCGATGCTGCAGATCCATGGTGACGCGGATGACGTCATCCTCTACAACGGCGACGAATATCCCGGAGCTCCCGAGACCGTCATGCGCTGGGCCAGCCGAGCGGATTGTGATTTCAACGAAGCTGAGACATTGGAGGACATCGACATTGACGTCGCGATTCAAGGCGTTGACACAAGGGTCGTTCGCTATCGTCAAGGTTGCGCCGAGCGTGTAACCATTGAGCATTGGCGCATCGTTGGTGGTGAACACACACCTCAATTCGACTCCGAACTGATTGGCGAACGAGTCGTCGGCTGGTTGCTAGAGGAAGCAGGTCGCTGATGAGCGATGTCATAGCTGAGCTCGCAACGTTGTCGGCCGACTACCGCGATGATGTGTCGGTAGCTGTTTCCGCTCAGCTCGATCCGGATATAGCGTCAAGCCTGGCCAGGTTGATCAGCGATCGTCTGGACCAAGTTGGGGTTCCTGTCTCTCAGCGGACATGGATCGTAGCTGCCCGCGACGACGATTCAGCAGTTGCCAGGACGGCCGCCGCAGTATCCGATGTCAGCGGCGCGGCGCGGTTGATCGTCCACGATCCGCAAGAGCCGGACGATTTAATCTTTCAGCGACGTATCCCTGGTCAGCGACGCGGCGGGATCTACCTGAACGCTGCGTGGCAGTCGGCCAGTGTTCGAATCGGGTGTGGCGACGCAGGTGATCTCGTGGTTGGCCTCGCCGCCTGGTTCAACGCGCCCGGACAGGTCCAGCCTGGGGACCTACAGGCCAATCTGACCGTTGGTTGAGCGGCACGGCTGGGACAGAGATTTCAATCGACATAACGGCGAAGCAACGGCGTGAAACCGGCGCGAGTGAACTCTTGATCGGCAGTGAGGATCGAGGTGATGCCGTACTCGCGCATAATCAGAATCGAAACGCAGTCTTGAAGAGAGAGTGAGGAGCCGGCGAATTCGTTCCCGTACGCATCGAGTGCGCTTTCCATGAGACTCCCGTTTTGGGTGACAACGGTGTACTGAGAATCATGCGTTAGTTGTCGAAACTGCAGGGCGAGGCGCGCTCGAAATGAACTGGATGCACGTGCGAAGTGCGCAAGCGTTTCGCTCAATATGCCGTGTGACGTGACCAGACGTTGATGCGGATGCAATGATCTTGCCGCCTGGCGTGCAGCTTTACCCCAGTTGTCGTTTTTCGCGTACAGGGCGATGAAATGCACGCTGTCAACGAAGATCGGATCCTGTGGAGTCACGGAGATGGACGAGGCAGGAGGAACTGATCGAGATACTCAGCAAGCTCCGCGCGCAGATCATCCGACAAATCGCCTGGTTCGACGACGACTTCCAGTTTCTGCAGCAGTTCCTGCACGGTTTGGCGGCCATCTTCGATCGGCTCGATGGCCACGTACCAGTCGGGGCGCTGGTATGCGTCCTCGCGGTCTGTGCCGTTTCGGGTGGGCTTCCTGGACATTGTTGTCTCCAGGCTCAATGGTACCTGCCTGATTTAGCCCCTGGGCAGGCCCAGACCGCGGGTCGCGATGATGTTCCGCTGGATCTCGGAGGTTCCGCCCTCGATCGTATTCGCGATGCTGCGGATGAAGGCATAGGCGTGGCGGCCTCGGCGCGGTGCGTCCTTGCCCTGGAGCTGACCGTGCAGCCCCAGCACCTTGACCGCAGTGCTCTGGATGCGCTGGTTCAATTCCATCGCAAACAGTTTCGCCATCGATGCCTCGTGGTTCGGAATCAGACCCTGGTTCTGCATCGACACGATCCGGTACGAAATCATCCGTGCCGTTTGCGTCTCGATGTAGCGGTCGGTCAGGGCGAGTTGCGTTTCGCGCTTGTCAACGGTTGAGATGCCGCCTCGGTCGTCCTTGGCGTAGCCGATGATGTCCTCGACCGACTGCTGCATGCCGACGGCCGAGCCGATGCTGGAGCGCTCGAAGTCGAGCGTGGTCACTGCGCCGTACCAGCCGCGGTTGACCTCGCCCAGAACGTTGCGCTGAGGGATGCGCACATCCTCGAAAAAGACTTCGTTGAACTCGTGCGTGCCAGCCATATTGACCAGCGGTCGCGTCGAGACGCCGGGTGAGTGCATGTCGAGGACGAAGTAGGTGATGCCGCGATGCTTCGGAGCGTCGGGATCGGTGCGGGCGAGCAGGATCATCCAGTCGGACTTGTGTGCTCCGGATGTCCAGATTTTCTGTCCGTTGATGACGAAGTCATCGCCGTCTTTGACAGCGCGGGTCTGCAGGGAGGCGAGGTCGGAGCCAGAGCCCGGCTCGGAGTATCCCTGGCACCAGATCGAGTCTCCACTGAGGATCGGCGGCAGGTGCTCTTCCTGCTGCTCGTCGGTACCGATCGTGATGATCGTCGGTCCAGCCATGCCGATGGCGATGCCGCCCGGTCTTGGGGCTCGGGCTTCGGCCATTTCCTCGTTGAAGATGAACTGCTGCATCACGGAGAGGCCCGCGCCGCCGTACTGCTTCGGCCAGGCAGGAGCGATCCAGCCTCGTCCAGCGAGTTGCTTCTCCCACTCGCGTTGGGTCGGCGGGCGGTCAAACATCTGCGCCGCCCGAGCTTCCTCGCGCATCTGCTGGCGTCGCGGCTGGAATTCGTCGCTGATGAATGAGCGCACCTCGGTGCGAAATTCGGCTTCTTCGGTGTTGTCGTGGAAATCAACCATCGTTCGTCTCCATCTCGGGGCAGTTCACTGCAGCGTATCTCACTGGACGGGTCGAGCGGTTAGGATTGATGAATGGTTCGCAAACGCATGCTTGAAGAAGACGCCCGACGCATACTCGGCGGCTCGCCGGTCGCGCTGGTGAGCACCAATTGGCGCGGAGTCGGCAATGCAGCGCCGATCGCCTATGTGATGCCGGTGTCGGTCAACCCGCCCCTGATCGCGGTCGCGGTGCATCCGTCTCGCCGAACTCACGACATGATCAAATTCGGCGAGGAGTTCGCCATCAACATCCCCTCCAAGGTGCTGCTCAATCACACGCAGTGGCTGGGTATGGTGTCGAACACGATTGGCGACAAGATTGAGGCCTCTGGCGTGCCAACGTTCAAGGGCAAGGAGATTGACTCGCCGCTGTTGGAAGGCTGCCTCGGCTGGATTGAATGTACGTTGCACGATTTCTACACCATGGGCGATCACACGTTGTTCATCGGCAAAGTAGTTTCTGCCCAGGCCGACACCGATGGGTTCGACTTCAATACGGGCATGTGGTTGCTCGACGATGATGAGTACAAGCCTCTGATGTACCTCGGCGGCCGCAGTTACAGCACGCTGGACGATGGGTTTGATTCGACCGTTGAGCAGCGTCCAGTTGAGCAGATGCTCGAAGAGGGTATCGGTCGGGAACTCGAAGAAGCTGAGGCTGAACGACGTATCAAGCGCGAAGAAGAAGCAGAGCGGCGGGATGAAGCAGAACGGCGCGGCGACTCGGAGCCTGACTCCTCCAGCTTGCCTCGTGAGCTTCCTGATGCCTAGTACGGGCATCTGAAAGATTATCCACTGTGCCCGCTGAGCGCGCCGGCCGGATTGTCGAAGGTGACAATCTCCCCATCCTGCAGGCGCTGCCCAGCGAGAGCGTGCAACTGGTCTACACCGACCCGCCGTTCAATACGGGCAATGTGCGTACCTATCAGCGATTGCGCACGACGCGGGACGACGACGGCGACCGTACTGGGTTCGGCGGTCGGCGATATCAGTCCGAAACAGCGTCATCGCTCTCGTACACGGATGCGTTCGAACAGTACATCGATTTTCTGAGGCCGCGACTGACTGAGATCTGGCGAGTGCTACGCGCAGATGGCACGCTGTACCTCCATCTCGACGCTCGAGAGGTTCACTATGTGAAGGTCCTGCTCGATAGCATCTTCGGTCGCGATTGCTTTCTCAACGAGATCATCTGGGCCTATGACTATGGCGGCCGGCCCAAACGGCGTTGGCCGGCCAAGCATGACAACATCCTTGTGTTCGTCAAAGACAGAGAGCGATACATCTTCAACCAGGATGCGATCGATCGGATTCCCTACATGGCGCCTGGCCTGGTTGGCAAAGAAAAGGCGGCACGTGGCAAGCTGCCGACTGATGTCTGGTGGCGCACGATTGTCGGCACAAACGCCAAGGAGCGAACCGGCTATCCGACGCAGAAGCCGCTCGCGCTGGCAGAGCGCATCATTCGGGCGTCAAGCGATGAAGGGGAACTCGTGCTGGATCCATTCGCGGGAAGCGGGACCGTGGGTGAAGCCTCCCTGGCGCTGGGCAGACGTTACCTGCTGGTTGACAGCAACCCGGAGGCGATCGAAGTGATGGAGCGGCGCTTGCCCGACGCTGATGTCGTCAGACCGTGATGTTGGGCGCGCATTCCTTCATGAACAGGCTCATTGATCTGGTCACCTGATCATTGGGGACCTTCCCGCCCGCATTGCACCAGGTCAGGAAGTGCCCGACACCGTAGCGGGCGGCCAACTCCGAGAGCTTGGCAGTGACCTCGTCGGGATTGCCGACTGCACACAGCGTGTCAATGACCTCTTCGTAGCTGGCGTTGCGATTTCGAGCCAGCAGAGGCGGCAGGTCATCAGGGTCGCCCCCGCGTTTGGTCCAGCCTCTGAAGCCGGTGTCGGTGACGACCTTCATGTAGCTCATCAAGCTGGTCCTGAGCTCATCTTTGGCCGTTTCCGACGATTCATGGACATGTACGGGAAGCAGGAGACCAGCATCGCTGGCAGGGGCGTCGGGTCTTGCTCGATGGTACATAGCGAAGCGGCGGTCGAGGTCGTCTTCGAAGGCGGTGATCGGACTGGCGAAAACGCGCCACTGTTCGCTGCATGCGCGGACGAATGATTCATCGCTGTTGGCAGCCATCCGCAACGGTGGTCCCGGACGCTGGATTGGCTTAGGCACGACCTGCACATTGCGGTAGCTAAAGTGGTCGCCCTCGAAGTTCACCGGACCATCGCCCCAGGCCTGCTGGATCACCGCAAGCGCTTCATTGAATCGCCCGGCGCGATCGCTCATGTTGACGTTGAAGCCCGCGAAGTGCTCGGCAATGCTGCCGCGACCGACGCCGTACTCCAGCCGTCCGCCGGAGATGATGTCGACCGTGGCAGCGTCTTCGGCGGCGCGAATGGGGTCGGTCAGCGCGAGCAGGGCGACGCCAGTACCAAGCCGGATCTGCTCGGTCTGCGCTGCAGCGGCGGCCATCGTCACCAGCGGGGAGGGCAGCACGGAGAATTCGCGCACGAAGTGCATCTCGGCGAGCCAGGCCGCGTTCCAGCCGATGCGGTCGGCGTGGACAATCTGGGCCAGCGTGTCGCGGTATCGCTGAGGCACATCCTGGCCGTCGGCCTGGGGTAGCTGGAAGAAGAGGCCAAACTCGGCGCGTTCACCTGTCATCGACACTCTCCGCTCAGACACGATCGGTCGTCAAGGCAGGCTAGCGCAGGAGTCGAGGACTACTCGGGTAATGACAGATAGACCTCGCTGGTCGAGCCGGAAACGAAGAGGTCGAAGTGAAGCAGCAAGTCGCGCCCGAGAAGAGACGGTGTGTCCCAGTTGCCGCTGTCGACTGATCTCTCTGGTGGGTTGGGTCGAACGACCAGGATGCGAACAGAAGCAGTTAACGGCGCGTCCGAATCATCGTGGAGGGTTAGGTCGATCGGCACTTCAATCGCAGCATGGAGTGCGCCACCGACGTCGCCAATCAGGATCCTACGCTCCGGATCGTCAAAATTGAGTTGATCGTAAGAGTTGCCAAACAGCTCAGAAGCCTGCCTTGGAAACAGAGTGGTGGATTCAGTCCCTGTGTCGATGAGGAGAGTGAAATTCGCGCGACGGTCTCTCCACGCCGCCTCGACCGACACAGACGGGGCGTAACTCTCTTGGCGGATTACCTGGGTCTCACGTTCGAAATAGTGAAAACTACCGGGGAAGACTCGCATCAACGTGTGACCCGAAAGATGGGCCCTATGTTTCCGCTCCAACCTCGATGCGGGTGGTACGAGGCTTCTCTAGTCGGTTTGTCCAGTCTTTCTCTGAAGGCAAACAGTTCTCGAAGACTGTCGAATGCCACAATCTGATCTCCTCCGTACACCAGCAGTTCCTGATTCGGGTGCTCATCGGCGATCTGTTCCTGATGCTGGGCGTGATGAGATTTGTTTGCTCGGTACTCGTGCAAACGCGCACGCTCCTCCGACGTCAGTTCACGCGGTGGCAGCACTTTGATATTCGGCCGCTGACCTGTTCGCTGTTCTACGATCTCGCACGACATGACGCCGCCTCCCGTATCCCCATTCTACCGAGTTCCTGAATTGGCTCGCAGAGCCTGTGGGCCAGCCGACTGCTTATACTCGACGCCAGAACCCTCGTGGGATGAGAGGCTTGTGCCATGACCACAGCGACATACACCGTCCAGGATTTTGTTCGCGACGCTCAGCGCATTGCTGACCGTGGCGACTCCGGCGATCAGCAGATTGCTCAGATTGCCGGTCCGCTGGAGCGGTTGATCCTGCGCAAGGATTGCTTGCTCGATCTGCCGGATTGCGACGACGCCGATCCTGACCAAGGATTCATCATTCATCGCTCCGACAATCTGACGATCTCGGCGGTTGTCTGGCAGCCCGACTCGGGCGCGCCGATTCACAATCACAATGGCTGGGCGATGGAGGGCGTGATCTCGGGCGTCGAGTTCAACCGCAACTACCAGCGCGTCGATGACGGCTCAACACCCTGGCGCGCGGAATTGGAAGAGCTGGAGCCGTCGCTCGTGCCGGCCGGCACGACGACCTATCTGCGCGAGCCTCCGGCGGATATCCACGCCGTTGAGATCAATCAGGGCAAGACCCTCGCGATCCACGTGTACGGCCTGGATTTGCTGCGGCAGTGGCGATATCGCTTCAACCTCGAAACGGGCGAAGTCGAACCGTTCGGGATGCGGACGCGGCGTCAACTGGCCAGCGCACAGAGTGCGAAGTAACAGCCCAACAACATAGCCCAACAAGCAAGCGGGCGTCGGGAGGATCTGATGGGCAAGCTCGATGGACAGGTGGCGCTGATCTCCGGCGCCGCGCGAGGACAGGGCGAGGCGCAGGCTCGGTTGTTTGCCAAGGAAGGCGCCGCGGTCGCCCTGGGCGATGTGCTGGAGGATGACGGTCAACGCGTCGCCGAGAGCATCAACGACACCGGTGGGCAGGCGATGTTCCAGAAGCTCGACGTGACCGAGGTCTCGAGCTGGCAGTCGATGGTTGAAGAGACCGTGGGCCAGTTTGGTCGGCTGGATGTCGTGATCAACAACGCCGGGATTGCTCGGGTCAAGTTGATCGAAGAATCGACGCTCGAGGAGTATCTCGAAGTGATCCGGATCAACCAGGTCGGCGTCTGGTTGGGGATGCAGGCCGCGATCCCGGCGCTCAAGGAGGCGGGCGGTGGTTGCATCATCAACACGTCGTCGACGGCCGGACTCGAGGGCTACTCGGGTCTCGGCGCATATGTGTCTTCAAAGTTTGCCGTGCGAGGGATGACCAAGGTAGCGGCGCAGGAGCTGGGCCGCTACAACATCCGCGTCAACTCGGTGCACCCAGGTCCGATTGACACACCGATGATTCGCGATCCGCAGATCGCGCGGCGGGACACCGCGGATGTCGGATTTGACTCGCCCATTCCTCGCGTGGGGCATGTCGACGAAGTCGCGGCGATGATGCTGTTCATTGCCGCCGACGCGACCTACAGCACCGGCTCGGAGTTTGTGATCGACGGGGGCGTCACGGCCGGTTCGATGATCGCGCGAGCCAACGACTAAGTCTTTGCCAGCAGTTTGGCAACAGGGGGAACGACATGGGCAAGCTTGATGGACAGGTCGCACTGATATCCGGCGGCGCGCGTGGTCAAGGCGAGGCGCAGGCTCGGCTGTTCGCTCGTGAGGGCGCTGCGGTCGCGATTGGTGATGTGTTGGAGGAAGACGGCAATCGCGTCGCCGAGAGCATCAATGACACCGGCGGGCAGGCGACGTTCCGCAAGCTCGATGTATCCGACCAGTCGAACTGGGCGGAGATGGTCGAACACACAACGGAGCAGTTCGGCAAACTCAGCATTCTGGTCAACAATGCCGGCATCCTGCGCGGTGGGTTGATTGAGACGACGACGGTGCAGGAGTACCTGGAGACGATCAAGATCAACCAGGTCGGTGTCTGGCTGGGGATTCGAGCCGCGATCAAACCGATGCGCGAGGCCGGCGGCGGGTGCATCATCAACACGTCGTCGACGGCAGGGCTGGAGGGCTACTTCGGCGCCGGCGCTTACGTGGCGTCGAAGTTTGCGGTGCGTGGTCTGACGAAGGTCGCGGCGCTGGAACTTGGCCGGTACAACATCCGCGTCAACTCGGTACATCCAGGGCCGATCGACACACCGATGATTGTGAATCCTGATACGCCGCGTCGGTCGGACGGTGAGATTGGCACGAACACGGCGATTCCACGACTGGGCCGGTCCGACGAAGTGGCCAAAATGATGCTGTTCATCGCAGCGGATGCGACGTACAGCACGGGCGCTGAGTTTGTGATCGACGGTGGCCTGACAGCAGCGCGGACGCTGCAGATTGGCGACTAGCAACTCGCTCTTTGACTCTCGACAGGATGCGGGTACTCAGAGCGGCTTCGCGAATGAGTTCTCGTGGCCGTCAGGATCGACGATGTGGAAGTAGCGCTCGCGCCACGGCGCGTCCCGAGGTTCGAACGACGGTTGCAAGCCAGAGGCTACGGCGTTGGCGTAGAACGTATCGACATCGTCGACATACCAGATCGTGCGACCCCATATCTTGTCCGGGACGGACGCGGTCAGCTGCAGATTGAGATAGCTGACGCCGACGCGGTAGGACGTGAAGCCCGACTCTGGACCGCCGTAGAGTCGCTCAAAGCCGAGCGTTTCGTAGAAGGCAACGCTGCGCGCCATGTCGGTGACTGCGAGCGTGACCGCGCTGAGTGAGGTGACCTTCGGCATGGCGACGTTAGCTGATCTCAACTGAGATCAGTGAAGGGGTTGTAGGCGAGCTCCCAGAGGTATCCGTCGGGATCGCTGAAGTACCCGCTGTAGCCGCCCCAGAAGACTTCCTCGGGCTGTTTGACCAGCGTGGCGCCGGCGTTGGTGGCTTCGCTCATGGCTGCGTCGACGGCCTCTGCCGAGGGCAGATTGTGAGCGAGCGTGATTGTCGGAGTGCCAGCTGTGGGAGGGGCGAATTCGACGTCGGCCTCTTCGGGGAACTTCTCGCGTCGGTAGAGCGAGAGCCAGGTTCCCTCCATCTCAAGGAAGCAGATGTCGTCGCCGTCGTTGTAGTTCGGCGCGGGGAATCCGAGTCCGTCGCGGTAGAAACTCACAGACGCTGGAAGGTCGGCGACACCGAGCGTGATGATGCTGACTTTAGGTTTCATGGAGTTAGCGTGACGGCGACTCAGGGAGTCGCGTCTTCGACAGCGTTCACAATCCCTGAGAAGGATATGCCGGCATTATCCCCATTGACCAGAACTCGCGGGCCGTGACTGATGCCGATTGCTCGCGCGGCATTGAGGTCATCACTCACTTGTTGGCGCGTCGCTGGGTCGTCGTAGCACTGCGTGAAGCTGTCCGTGTCTAGTCCGATTTCGGTCGCGAAACTGATCAGTTCTGCGCGTCGATGGGCATTGCTGCCGTCGACCAAGAAGTGATCGTAGAACGCCCAGAATGCGGCTCCGCTTTCCTGTGCTGCACATGTCATCGCGTAGCCCACTCGGTCAGATTGCGGGCCGATGTAGGACAGAAACTTGAACTCGTATCGGGCTTGTCCAGTCTGAACTAGCTCTTCGATCAGTTGCGGCTCAACCTGAGCTGCAAAACGCCGACAACCTGGTCAAAACGGGTCGCCGTACTCGGAGATCAGGACGGTGGCGTCGGGATCGCCGATGATGGTGTCGACCACGATCAGACCGTCGCGGTGTCCGCCGCTGATTCGCTCGAAGTTGGCGCCTTCGTCTGAACTTTCTTCGCCATCATCCTCAGAGTCATCGGGTGTCGATGGCTCATCCTCTGGCGTTGGTGTGGTCTCGGGTTCGGGCGGTGGCGCTGGTTCGTGTGCTTCGTCTCCGTGTTCTGGAGCCGGAATCAGCATTGGCGTGCTGAAGAGCCACTTGTCGACTGTGGCGTTGAGCGGGAAGTAGCGCTGGGGCGGCAGGAACTCCTGCAGCGGATCTTCGATTCGCAGTCCAAACTCAGCTCGCTCGCCTGCTGATCGCCGCACGATGATCTTGACCACTGTGCCGTTGGGCAGCTCGATTGGCGAGCTTCCTTTCCACCTGCCATCATTCACGCTTGCGGAAAGAAAACGCAGTCTTGGCTGTTGTTGACCCGCGCTTGACCTGAGACCAAACTCAATCGAGTCGTTGGCTCGCAGCCTGGCCATGATGCGCACGGTCTCGCCGTCGTCGCCTTCGTGGCTGCTCACCGGGGAGAGGCCCGCGAGGGCCGCCGCAGCGACCAGCGTCAGCACGCTCAGGAATACGACCATGACGGTTCGTTTGGTCATCATGCTCTGATCATATGGCAAGGGGCGGAGCCAGAGCTCCGCCCCTTGTGAGGTTCGCTGGATAGCGAGCGTCGCTAGATTTTCAGCGCCGCCGGCACGGCCTGGCCACCGGGGAGGCCCTGCGGCCACCAGTGGTCTTCCCAGCCTTCGTCGTCCCAGATGTGCTTGAGGTTGGGCAGCACCTGCTGGGCGGTCATCTCGATGTTCGGGATGGCCAGTTCCTTCGGAATCGAGCCGAACTGGTTGAGGATCATCAGATGTCCAATGTGGAGCGTCTTGATCACTTCCTCGAGCTGTTCGGTGACCTGGCTCGGCGTGCCGGCAACGATGTTGCCTTCGCGGATCAGGTCATTCCAGGTGATTTCGGAGTTGGCCTTGGACTCGACCATCTTCTCGGCGGTCTTTTCGCCTTCGAACTTCTTGGACTCACCAAAGACGGGCTTGAGGCCCTGACTGCGAGTGAAGCCCTGCTCGATGGTGCGCACGGTGCGGTAGCCGGGCGGGTCGGCGTAGCGCGGGTCGATGTGCAGCATCTTGTTGTAGAAGTACTCCGCGTGCGGCCCGAACTTGTCAGCTACTTCCTGCTCGCTCTCGCCGACGGCGACGAGCTGAAGGAACCCGGCGTGGTACGGGTTGAGCGGCTTTTCGCGCTGCTGCATCGTTCGCCAGAAACCGTCCACGTTCTTCTGACCGGCCTTGTAGCCACCGTAGGAGAGGTAGCAGTAGACGTAGTTGTGGTCGGCGCACCATTCCCACGTCTCAACCGAGCCGCCGCCAGGGATCCAGACCGGCGGGTGCGGGTCCTGGAGCGGTCGCGGCCAGATGTTGATGTAGCGGAGCTGGTTGTAGCGGCCGTTGTAGGAGAACATCTCCGGTCGCGTCCAGGCCTGCGTGATCACATCGGCGGCCTCGTAGTACTTGTCGCGCAGGTGCGACGGGTTGGCGCCGTAGCAGAAGCAGTCGTCCATCGGCGTACCGACGGGGAAGCCGGCAACCAGGCGACCGCCGGAGATGCAGTCGAGCATGGCGAACTCTTCGGCCACGCGGGTCGGCGGGTTGTAGAGCGCAATCGAGTTGCCGAGCACAATTATGGCGACATCCTTGGTGCGCCGGCAGAGGTTGGCAGCCATCAGGTTCGGCGACGGCATCAGGCCGTAGGCGTTCTGGTGGTGCTCGTTGACGCAGATGCCGTCATAGCCGGCGGCTGCGGCGGCTTCGAGCTCGTCCAGGCCGTCGTTGTACATCTGGTGGGCTTTGGCCGGGTCGAATAGCTTCGAGTCGACGTCAACCCAGACCGAGTTGTTCGTCTCGGCGAAGTCCGCCGGGAGATCTCGGTACGGCATCAAATGGAAGAATTCAAATTTCATCGCCAACTCCGTTCAGTTCAGTCGTCAGGGTGGTGCGAGGAAGATCACGCACGCTCAGCGCCCGTCCAGCAGGCGGTCTCTGGGGCAAGGTATTGAACGATTAGGGTCAGTGTCAATCTGGCCGATCAATGCGCGCTCCAGCGGGTGTCTGGCCCTGTGGATTTGGTGATGAACTGGAGGTGCCGCTTGGGTCTTGTGGGTAGGGGGCCTTGTTGGTGGATTTCGTGCTTGAAGCGGTCTGAGTCGAGTGGTTCGCGGTTCCTGCCTGCGCAGGAATGACGGAGGGGGGGCAGGAACGGGGGGGGGGTGATAGGGGAAGGGAGAGGGAGTTGGCGGCTGGGGTGCGTGGGGACGGCTGGCGGGAGTTGATGTTGATGGGCAGAGGTGGTTCGTGATTCCTGCCTGCGCAGGAATGACGGAGGGGGGGCAGGAACGGGGGGGGGTGATAGGGGAAGGGAGAGGGAGTTGATGGCTGGGGTGCGTGGGGACGCCTGGTGGGTGTGGATGTTGATGGGCAGAGGTGGTTCGTGATTCCTGCCTGCGCAGGAATGACGGAGGGGAGCAGGAGTGACGGAGGGTGATAGGGGAAGGGAGAGGGAGTTGGCGGCTGGGGTGCGTGGGCACGCCTGGTGGGAGTTGATGTTGATGGGCAGAGGTGGTTCGTGATTCCTGCCTGCGCAGGAATGACGGAAGGGGTCAGGAACGACGGGGGGTGATGTGGGAAGGGAGAGGGAGTTGGCGGCTGGGGTCAGTGGGGACGGCTGGCGGGAGTTGATGTTGATGGGCAGTGGTGGTTCGTGATTCCTGCCTGCGCAGGAATGACGGAGGGGGGGCAGGAATGATGGAGGGGAAGAGTAGCGATGGTCAGAGGGCGCGGATCTTCAATTGGGGAGCGTTGGCGACTGGCGAGGAGAAGATCTCTTCGAGTTTCCTGGCTCGGAAGTCGAAGATGTGCCTCAACTGGGGCACGACGGCGAAATGTGCGATTGGAGCGGAGAGCGGGTCGAGCGGCAGTGACCAATGCACCTGGTCGGTGGCGTAGACGCCGTCATCGGTCTGTTGGAAGTGGTGCTCGTGATGCCAGAGTGCGTATGGCCCGGCGATCTGGTCGTCGGCGAAGTAGTGGGGCGGGCTGACCTGAGAGATCTCGGTTGCCCAGGAGAGTCGGAGCGGCAGGGCCGGCAGCGGAGTCAGGCGGTAGGTGATGATCAGGCCGGGGTGAATCGTCGCGGGTGGCTCGCCGGTGACACGGAAGCGCATCTCGGGTGGTGTGATCACCGCGAGGTTGTTGGGGTCGGAGAAAAACTCCCAGGCGGTCTCCAGGTCGGTGGAGAGGGTCTGGGACGCTTCGAGCCTGAAGATTGGCATGTGCTGTTCCTCGCATTCACAGAGTCATGAGTTGAGACTCATCGGCAATGATTGCCGGCCACAAGTCCGAACAGTGCTCGCTGCGCCGGGGCTCGTGGCGTTGCAACTGGAGTGAGCATTCGATTTGCCTGCCTGGTCTAGGCGCTGCTGATCTCCGCGCGCCAGGCGCCGTCGCCCACCTCCCCGAACTTGTCGAGGAAGACGTTGCGCTCCCAGCGCGCGATGCGCATCAGGCTCGGGACGATCATCAGGCGGTGCAGCGGCCGCGACAGCGGCTCCAACGGCAGCGAATAGTCGACGACGTTCTGGATCTCGACGCCGCCGTCGATCTCTCTCAGCAGATGTTGGTGTCGGAAGGTCTTCCAGGTGCCCGACAGCTGCACGTCGGTGAACTTGTGCGTCGGTTCAACTTCCCTAAACAGCTGGCGGCCGCTGGTCCAGAGCATGGGCGCGAGACGCAGGCGGTAGCCGACTTCCATGCCCGCCGAGAGCTCGTTGACCTCTCCGCCGTCGGTGACGGAGAAGCGGTTCTCGGGCGGCTGGAGCGCGGCGAACCCCTCGATGGTCGCCCAGAACGCCCAGACGTCTTCAATGCTGGCGTCCAACTGCTGATTGGTCTCGAAGCGGTACGGCATATCTGGCCCTTTCAGCTTGGCCGCAGCGTATCGCGCCTCATGTTCGCCTTCTACGCCTTCTACGCCTTCTACGCCTTCTACGCCTTCTACGCCTTGTACGACGCACCGCAAGCTGACTGCTACAGGGCGGCAAGCATCCCGCCCAGCCCGATCAGCGCGCCGACGAGCAGGTGTAACTGTGCAGTGCGCTTCAGCATCGGATTTAGCGCTGCGCCTGAGCGCCCTTTGGCGATTTCTCTGGCCAGCCACATACCAGGGAGCAACGCGATCAAGGCGATGAAGCAGTAGTAGGGAATCAGACCGACTGCCGCGAATATGGCGACGCTGACGAATGCGCCGAGGATCAGGGTGACGTACTCGATTCTTGTGTTGCGCTCGCCCATGATGACGGCCAGGGTGACCTTGTCGCTGGCTCGGTCGGTGTTGATATCGCGCAGATTGTTGACGACCAGGATGGCAGTTACGAGGCAACCGACCGGCACGGAGGTAGCGGCCAGCTCCCAGGTCAATTCCTCGATCTGGACGTAGCCAGCGCCCATCACGGCGACGAAGCCGAAGAAGAGGAAACAGATGACGTCGCCGAGGCCTCGGTACCCGTAGGGCAGTGGACCGCCGGTGTACGTCACTGCCGCGATCAGCGAGGCTGCCCCGATGATCAGGATGGGCCAACCGACGATGATCGTCAGTCCGATGCCCACGACCATCGCAGCGACGGTCACGAGGGCGATGCCAATGGTCATCTCGCGCTGCGACAGCCAGCCCTGGGCGACGGATCGAGGTGGGCCGAGTCTGTCGGGCGTGTCTGCGCCACGTCGGAAGTCGGAGAGGTCGTTGGCGAAGTTGACGACAATCTGAATCAGGATTGCGCCGACCATCGCGAGCAAGAACCGGCCGACCTCGAAGTCGCCGTCAACAGCAGCGATGCCGGTGCCTGCCAGCACCGGAGCAACCGCTGCCGGCAAGGTCGGAGGTCGGACGGCGAGCAGCCAGGCTCGTCGTTTACTTGGTGGTGGAGGCGTTGCTGTTGCCATGTGAGAGCCGTGTGCAAGAGCTCCCCCTCCGGGGGAGCTGTCCCCCGTTCAAGCCGGGGGCAGGCTGCGAGGCGACTGAGTGGGCATTTGGCGGTCGCTTGCCTTGTTCGCGCCTTGTTCGCGAGGCGGCCCCCTCCGCCCGTCGGGCAGCTCCCCCAACGGGGGAGGTCGTCTGTCTAGGGGAAGCGGGGGTACTTGCTGAAGTCGGGCTTGCGCTTCTCGAGGAAGGCGGTCTTGCCTTCCTTGGCCTCTTCGGAGAGGTAGTAGAGCAGGGTCGAGTCGCCCGCGAACATTTGCATGCCCGAGAGTCCGTCGGTGTCGGCGACGAGGGCTCGCTTGATGAAGCGCAGTGCGGTGGGCGACATGCAGAGCATCTCGCGGCAGCGGTTGACAACTTCGAGTTCGAGATCGTCGACGGGGAACACCTCGCAGGCGAGGCCCATTTCGACCGCTTCTGCGCCGCTGTACTGGCGGCACTGCATCCAGATCTCGGCGGCCTTCTTGTGTCCGACGAGGCGGGCCAGCAGCATCGTGCCGTAGCCGGCATCGAACGAGCCGACCTTTGGTCCGGTCTGTCCGAACCAGGCATTGTCGGCGGCGTAGGTCAGGTCGCAGACGGTGGCGAGGACGTTGCCGCCGCCGATGGCGTAGCCCGCGACCATGGCGATCACCGGCTTGGGGATTGATCGCATGTAGCGATGCAAGTCGAGCACGTTGAGTCGTGGCACGCCGTCATCGCCGACATAACCGCCGTCTCCGCGGATGCGCTGATCGCCTCCCGAGCAGAAGGCTTCCTGGCCTTCGCCGGTCAGGATGATTGCGCCAACGGACATGTCCTCGTGGGCGCGTTTGAACGCGTCCAGCAGTTCGAAGAGCGTCTTGGGCCGAAAGGCGTTGCGCACTTCAGGTCGAGCAATCGTGATCTTGGCAATGCCTTCGGCGACGTCGTAGTAGATATCGCCGTAGTCGTCCGAGCGCTGCCAGTCGGGTAGACCGGTGTTCTCGATGGTGACGGTTGGTCGTGACACGTGTGACTACTCCTTCGTTGCGTGAGTGCGATTGACGGTCGGAAGCGGCACGCCGGCGCTGCGTAGCAACAGTCGGCGGAGTTCGGGATGGATGCGGTCGATTGGCGTACTCAGGCGGCCGGCGGCCCAGGCGGCAAGCGTCGATTGGACCATGCCGACCCAGGCTCGGGCGGTGAGCTCAGGGTCGAGCGGCGCGTCGAGCAGCGTCAGTTGTCCTGAGTCGAGCGCTCGGCGCAGTTCGAGGGTGACAAGATCAGTGAATTCGTCCTCGATCTCCGCCACACGCTCGCGCGCCGCTGCTGAACTGCCAAGCGTTTCACTGACCAGGACGCGGGCCAGCGATCGATGCGCCGATAGCGTCTCAATCAGTGTCGCCAGCGCAGCGTCGGCGCGAGCGACCGGGTCGGTTCCGGCTGCGGTCATGGCCCTCTTCACGCGGCGTCGCAGGACGTCGCCGGCGCGAACGACCACGGCGGCGACGAGCGCCTCCTTGGTCGGGAAGTGGAAGTAGAGGCCGCCCTTGGATGTATCAGCCGCGGCTGCAATCTCGTCCATCTGCGCCTCGGCAAAGCCGCGCTGGGCGAAGACTCGAGCAGCGGAGTCGAGCAGCAGCTCACGCCGCTCAACGGCTCGGGCCTGACGCGGTTGGCTCGTGGTCATCCCTTGCTCCCCAAACGCACATCCGAGGCAAAACAAATCCGACGCTTCGGTCGGTTTCTGTAACGTACCACCAGCGAGCAGAATGGTCAGCACTGAAACAGACAGCATGCCCGACGATCCAAACACTCAGGAGCGCACTCGCAACATTGGTCAGATGTTCAGCCGTCTGGTCCCGCACTACGACCGAATGAATCGGCTAATGACGGCCGGTCGGGACGGTCGCTGGCGGACGCTCGCCGTCGCCGCTACTGAGCCGCGAGATGCGACCGTCCTTGACCTTGGCGCCGGTACCGGCGACCTGAGCGAGGAGTTCCGACGGCAGAGCGCTCGGCGGGTGGTCGGGCTGGATGTCTCAGGCGAGATGCTGGTTCGGGCCAGGCAGAAGTACGGCGGAGCGGGTGTCGACTGGCTTCAGGGGGACGCCCTGCATCTGCCGTTCCCGGACGAGTCGTTTGATGCGGTGGCATCGGCGTTTGTGCTACGTAACTTGCCCAGTTTGGCGGGTTCGTTTGCAGAGATGGCACGTGTCCTGCGACCCGGCGGTCGGCTGGTCGGGCTGGATATCACACATCCTCCGGACACACTCTGGGGTCAGATGCTGCGCCTGGGCTTCGAGCAGGGTGTGACGAGAGTGGCAGGATTGGTGTCAGGAGATCGGTCGGCATATCGGTACCTGCCAAACTCACTGAGCGGCTATCCAACGGCTGAGGAACTGTCGGGAATGTTGGAGAATGCAGGCCTGGTGGATGTGTCGTATCGAAGGATGTCGATGGGCGCGGTGGCGCTGCATGTTGGTCGAAAGGGCCCTTAAGGTACGCTTCGCGGGACAGGAGAATGACGTATGAGGAACCTCACCCTTTTGTTGATGTTGGCGACGATCGCGACAGTCACGTGGTCAAGTGTGGGTACTGCTGGAGCTGTCGATTCAATCGGCACCGATGAAGTACGTATCCAAGCCCGCAAGTTGGAAGACGGCAAAATCGAGTTCGGTCTTCAACAACGCACCGATGGCGGACAATGGGCTGAGCGAGCTCTTCCGTCCGGAAGATTTTTTCCCACTGATGCTCGAGTAGATCGATGGCTTTCGTCGACACCGCTAACCACGGTCGTAAGGCTTGACCGGCCGAGCCGGTTCACATATACGCAAGGCTGGAGCGAGTACGCAGACAACGAACGGATTCGCTTTCGAACTCAACGTGAGCCCGGATTCGACGGAGCCAACACTCACTTGGCGATCGATGGCAGAAGCGATAGCCGGGAGTTTCCAGAGGCACGCCTGATTATCTCATGTCGACACGGGAACAGCCAGCGACCAAGTGAGCTTTGGATGACCGCTGCGGCATATCGAGGTGACTCCAGCCCGATTAGACCGAGTGATACGGCACCAGTCGCTACGGTCGACGAATCGAGTCCGGTAGCTTACTACCGAATCGAGCCGTGGCGAGCAGTAACAGCAAATAGGGTCAACGCAGGTTGGATACGGTTTGATCAAGCTGAGAGTTTGCTTGATGGTATCATCTCGGCGTCGTCTGCGGAAGTTGTTCCACCTACGCTCGAGATTGAAGCAAATCTATCTCCTGGTAACCGAATCAAGATGTCTTTCTGGTCTGAAGATATCACCACGGGTCATTGGTGGGCGCTTTTGGGTCAGCTCCAGCAGTGCGAGAAGGACCGTTTCGATAGCGATGTACGAATCACCGCACGCAAACTGGAGAATGGAGAAGTAGAATTTGCTCTGCAACAACGTACCTCGACTGGCTGGACCGAACAGCTACTGCCGTCCAGACGTAGGTTCCCGGTGAATGCGCCTGTTGGGCGTTGGCTGTCATCGTCGCCACTGGAGTTGGCGACACCGGATAACTTTAGAGAGCAACCGCGGCCGATGGATGGTGTGGTCGACGGTGTGGCTCATTACTCTTTCGGTGGGGCAGAGTTGGTACCATCGGTAACACTGTACGGTGAAACGGATCATACTGAGCATAGCTTGGCGGAATTCACGATCGGGTGTGAGGGGACCCCGTTCGATGGTCGACTGACTATGCGAGCGGTGCTGCTGTCTACAACGACGTCGGAGTGGCGACCCAAAGAGCCATATCAGTTGCAATACCTGAGCTCCGATCAGTGGTACACGACAAATGCCTATCCGGTTGCACTTGGGCACGCTCGTTGGCCGTTGAAGAGTGATAGACGGACCGTGTCACCATCAAGTGCGCATTGGCACAACAGCGGCACGCATTTTCATCCGGAGAATCCTGGAGTCGAGAAACATGCTATTGGGCAGCTCCAGCGAGGCGGTGAGTTGTCCCTTCAGTTCCAGTTCCGCGACGAGGATGATGTCATTACTGCAACGCTTGACATGTCGAGCGTCTTCGACACTCCGATACAAGAGTGGTTAGATTGGTGTATCGCCTGGCCCTATCTGGAAGTCACTGAGTGAGACGAATGGAGGGTACTTACGGGCATACCCAAGGTGTCTTCGATGTGAAACGCGGTGAATTGCGTGATCGTTTCTCTGAGGAGATTCGACATGGCGATCATGAATCCAGTCTTGCGGCTGCGGCGAGTGTTTCGTTTGATGGCCCGTTCAGGGCAACGAACTGAAGTCCAGGCTGATGAGGTCGCCGACGAGGCCACTGAGGACATCACCGAGTACGCCTACAGCAGAGAGGAGTCCGATTGGCGCTTTGAGGGGATGTTGGCTGAAATGAGCAAGCAAACTGCTGAGACACGCCAATACACCGCTGGGATCCGGCAACAGGCAGCGGAGATGCGCCAGGCGATGGCTGAGTTTCGGACTCAGGTGTTGCTGGCGATCTTCGTTGCGGCGGGACTGATCATCACCGCGGTAGGGTCGATGATGACGTTCATTGACTGACGGCGTTCGACCTTCAACGCATCGCGTCGATGCCGATCATTCGACGGCCGCTGCCCTTCACGAGCCGACCTCCCCACGTCGTGGGTGGCGCTTGATCGGCTAATAGCCATTCCGACCGTGTGATCCGAAACTCGGCCGTACCCAACGTCTCCTTGAGCGATTTGGCCACCTCCGCTGGTGTGGGTTGATCGAAGCCGTCGGGCACAGCTTCCGCGTTGAGGACGATGCTCAGCCTCGCTCTCGGTCCGGCGAGCCCGCCGACGATTCGCCCGATCTGCTCCTCGCCCCTGAGGATCAGTCCGAGCAGGGCCGCCCAGGGGAAGTAGATCGTGACCCAGTCGGCGACGCCGCTGAGCTCTGATGGCAACTGTTCCGCGCTCGCCGCCACGTAGAGCGCGTTGGGCGCGCCGCCTCGGGCTGGCTTGCGTTCGGCCATTTTGGCTGCCTCGCGCAGGGCATCTCGACTGGAGTCGATGCCGATTGCCAGACAGTTGTCGTAGTCCCGTGCGAATCGTCGCGGCCAGGCGCCGTCGCCGGTGCCGAGATCGACGAGCGTCGACGAATATCGTCCGCGCAATTCGTTGAACTCAGCCTGCGACATGCTCTGCGGACCGCGGCGGGTGATGATGTCCATGTCTCATCCTCAACAGGCAGACTAGAATCCCCTAGACACTTCGTGCATCACGGATGCACCAATTGATTTGCAGATCTGCAGAGACAAGTGAGGACCAACTCCCATGCCAACCCCAGCGCGCGTGATCTTTCTGCCCGAGGCCGACGAACCGCTGGCCATTGAACGCGTTGATCTTCCGGACCCGACCGATTTCCAGGTGGTGGTGCGGCAGTACGCCTCGGGCATCTGCCATTCGCAGTTGCACCAGATGCACAACCCTCGCAACGGCGACCAGATCCTGGGCCATGAGGCGACGGGTGAGGTGATCAAGGTCGGCGCACAGGTGACCAACGTGCAGGTCGGGGATGTTGTGTTTGTTACCTGGGTGCCGCGCAACGCGGAGACTGCCAAGCGAGAAGTTGACGCGATTGTGGTCGAGCGTCCCAATGGCCGCACCGCAACGACGCGCAACGTCTTCACCTGGGCCGACACGACGATCGCCGATGAGAAGTACGTCGTGAAGGTGCCGCAGGACACGCGCCGCGACGTGACTTCGATTATCGGCTGCGCCGTGCTGACCGGTTCGGGCGCGGTCTACAACACGGCCGCTGTGCGCGAGGGCCAGAGCGTTGCGGTCTTCGGTGTCGGTGGTGTAGGACTCTCTGCCGTGGTGGCGGCGTCGGTGGTGAAGGCGGATCCGATCATCGCGGTTGACCTGGATGAGGAAAAGCTTGAGTTTGCCAAGAAGTTCGGTGCGACGGTCGGTGTCAATGCGTCGGGCGGCGACGCGATTGAACAGATTCACGCGCTCACCCAGACGGGCGGGCTGACCAGCTTCGGCGAGCCCGTCTCGGGCGTGGACTTCGCATTCGACTGCATCGGCCGCGAAGTGACGATGAACCAGATTCTGAGCGCCGTGCGTCCCGGCATCCTCGGTGCCGAGACCGGCGGCACGGCGGTGCTGGTCGGCGTGCCGCAATCGGGAGTCAGTTTCACTGACGCCGACATGCGCAGTCTGCTGATCAACGAGAAGAAGTACATCGGCTCGATCGGCGGCAGTTGCCGTCCAGACCGAGACTTTCCGATGTTCCTGGCCTGGGCTGATGATGGAGCCCTGGACTTGGACGCGATGGTCACGGAGCGCTTCAAGATCGGTCAGATCAACGAGGCCACGGCGGCCTTGGAGCAGGGTGAGATCTTCGGTCGGGCGATCATGGAGTTCGACGACTAGTCAGTGGCAAACAGTGCGCTGATCTTGCGGCGCTGGTCCGGATGCAACCTGCCACAGCTGCGGCGGGCGTGCAGGGTGTCTTCAATTGCGGCGAACATTGTCGCATTGGGATCTCGCAAGTACTCCCCGAGTTCGCGCCTAAACCATTTGGCTACGACGCTCCATTCCCACTTCTGAGGCTCATCGTCAATCCAACCAAGTGGCGATGGGAACGGATTCTCGGTGAGATGTTGTTCAATCAGCGGGCGAAGCGATTCTTCGCTTCGCCCGCTGCGTAGCGCAATCTCTTCTGCAGTGACGAGGGATTTATCGCTGATGCCAATGACGGCAATACCGACAACGCTCTCCAGGTCTGCAATCGCAGTCAGGATTGCCTCTTCCAGTGTTCCAGCCTGTCGCGAGAACGTAACGTATTCCTGATCGTCTCTTCGACTAAACAGGGCATCGTCGCAGCCGGCACTGTGAAGGTCGTCGAACGCGTCTTCCACGTCCACGTCTTGCAACTCCAAGGCAAAGGAAAAGTGCCAGGTGGTCATCTCAGCGTTGTGGCCCATCCGTGGCTGCAGGCCGCCAAGGCCCGCATAATGTCCTTGGCATGATCTCCGGGGCTCCGAGGCGTTGAATCGATTCTGATTCGACACCCCGACCGACTTCGCTCGTTGCAGAGCAAGCGACCCCAGAGGTGGCCTCGACGGCTCAATTCTATACGCCATCCAGCGCCTTCAACAGCGCTGAGCACGCGCTCAATCTTCTTCTTGGGATGTCGCTCTCTCACCAAGCAACGCTACAGGAATCGCTTCATGCCAGCAGCAGTGGGATTTCCATCTCCTCGGAGCGCATGCCGGCGTGGTAGCCGTTGAGCGCCGAGACGCGGTTGCCGGCTTCTCCGTAGACCAGCACGTTTCGGGTGGCCGAGAGGGCGATGTGGCTGCCGATGCGTTCGGCCGCCAGATCGCTGAGTGGATCTGGTCCGAAGAGCTTCAGGTCCCCGGCCTCTTCCTGTGTCAAGAGGGCCCAGTTGCGACCCCAGCGCTCGCGGAACTCGCCGGCAAAGACATCTTCTCGCCCCGATCGTACACAGAACATCGGCACTCTGGGTTCTCCGTGGGGCGGTGTGTGCAGGTCGTCGATGATCTCGTCGTCGGGCAAGAACAGACCCTTTTCCGCGGCGCTGACTTGCAGCTCGCCGTGGTCGGCGCTGACCGCGATTCTCGCCCTGCCATCGACCGCTTCCGCAATCGCCGTTAGAGCGTCATCGACGGCTTCGAGCGCCCGTAGTGTCGAACCGGCATCGGGTCCGTCGCGATGCGAGGCTGCATCGACCATGGGCAGATACAGGTAGTGGATGCCTCGTTCGCCCTGGTCCACCATCCGCGAGACGACGGATTGCGCCGCGTCGCGCAAGTGATCGTATGAGTCGGTGGCGGCTGATCCTCGTTGGTAGTTGGTGAACTCGCTGTTCGAGATATTGCGCGGGTGATAGGTACGCAACGATCCGCCAATCGTGGCCATGCGCGAGGGATGTGTGAAGGCGTCTTCGGGCCGGACACCGAAGTCTTGCAGTCGTCGCTCGGAATCTCGCTCAACGAACGGCAGGATTGTGGCGGTAATGTCGTTGCGGTGCAGGTGCGTGTACCAGGCTGGCACGCCGTGCTGAGCCGGCCACTCGGCGGTGGCGAGGGTGGTCAGCGCGGCGGCGGTTGTCGACGGAAAGACCGACCTCAGTTGCACGTGTTCGGCCCGGCCGAGCAGACCTTCGGGTCGCGTGCGACCCTCGAATATGCAGCCCAGACCGTCGACGAGCACGAACAACAGGGGCCGATCTCGGCCAATCTGTTCGGCGAGATCGGCGGCCCGGTCATCCGTGTCGGCGAGTGGCGCTCCGCCGATTGATGCGATGGCTCGGGCCAGATCGACCGTCGAGGGCGGCGCGCCGCCCTCGAACGGATGCAACAAGTCTCCGTCGCGAAACCACTGTTCGACTCGCTCGACATCTGCGGAAGCCACGGCTGCCTCGTTCTAGATCGCGGTGGCAGGATCCGCCCATCGACTGGCGGCGACTAGATCTGAGAGTAGCCCGAACCTGGCGAGGTGACACCGGTGCCAGCCGGCTCTTTGTCGCCCATGTCCCAGCCGAATTCCTTGAGGATTTCCTGGGAGTAGGTGACGCGGCCAGAGACCTTGTCGAGCGGCTCGGTCGCGAGCAGCAACGCGGCCTGTGCCATGATCTCGACGCCTTCAGCGTCGTTGGGGTCACGGCCCTCCATCAGGCGATGGTGAACCACGCCGGGAGTTGGGACGATTTGAGACGGGCTGTAGCAGGTGACAGAGACGCCGTACTGATGCACCTCAGAGGCGAGACCCTGGGTGAAGCGCTCGAGCGCGGCTTTCTCGGCGCCGTAGAGCGTGCCGCCACCGCCGTCGCCTTCGTACGGTCCACGGCCTGGGCCGATGGCCGCAGCCGACGAGACGTTGACGATTGCACCGGAGCCGCGCTCGATCATGCCGCCCTCGTTGAGGCAGAGCTGGCTCATGTAGAAGGGGCCGTGGAAGTTGACGGCGGTCGAGCGCAGCCAACGGCGGACCGGGAAGTCCTTGACCGGAATGAAGTAGGTCAACGCCGCGTTGTTGACCAACACGTCGGGCGGACCGTAGGTGTCGATGCAGGCCTGAACAATGCCGGCGCACTCTTCGTACTCGGAGACGTTACCGGCGACCGCGGTGGCTTCGCCGCCGGCGTCGCGGATGTTCTGGATCGTCATCTCAAGCGAACCGGGCAGCGGGTGCGTCCCCTCTTGCACCGTGCGAGCAGTCGCGATGACCTTTGCGCCTTCGGCTGCGAAACATTCTGCGATCGCTGCGCCGATACCGCGGCTCGCGCCCGTGACAATGGCAACCTTGCCGTCCATCTTGCCCATGATGTTCTCCAGTCTGGTGGTTGGGATCTATGGATTGTGTTTGGAAGCATCATAGCGAAGGATTTCACAAACGAGACTCGGATCAGTCGGCAGTAGTCTCTGTGCATGGAACGTCCTATGGACCGGGTTGTCATTGTCGGCGCTTCCCTTGCCGGATTGAACGCAGCCGAGTCGCTGCGAACGGAGGGGTTCCAGGGCACGATCACGCTGATCGGCGACGAGCGCGAGTCCCCGTACGACCGGCCACCGCTGTCGAAACAATTGCTGACCGGAGACTGGGACGTGGACCGTCTGCGGCTGCGTTCAGCGGCAGAGTTCGATGAACTGCAGCTCGATTTCCTCAATGGTCGCACTGCACAAGCGCTCGATGTGGCGGGCCAGCAGGTCCTGCTCGATGGCGATGAGCGGGTTGATTTCGACGGCCTGATCATCGCCACCGGCGCCAGAGCTCTGAGGTTGCCGTTTGGTCAACAACTCAACGGGGTTCACGTGCTACGGACGCAGGTCGACGCACTACGCATTCGCGACGAACTGCAGCCGGGAGCTCGAGTGGCGGTGATCGGCGCTGGGTTTATCGGGTCCGAAGTTGCCTCGTCGGCTCGAACGCGAGGTCTCGACGTGACGATGATCGAAGCGTTGTCAGCGCCCATGATCGGTCCGCTGGGCGAAGAACTGGCCGGCTGGGCCGCCGAGTTGCACGCAGGTGCGGGAGTCGACCTGCGGATGAACGCGATGGTGTCGGACTTGATCGGCCATCGACAGGTCGAAGCCGTTGAACTGGAGGACGGGACCAAAATCGAAGCCGACACGGTCGTCGTTGGCATTGGTGTCCGACCGAATGTTGAGTGGTTGGCCGACTCGGGACTCACAACTGGCGACGGCGTGATCTGCGACCAGTATTGCCGCGCTGCTCCAGGCATCTATGCGGCGGGAGATGTCGCTCGATGGCCCAATGGCCTGTTTGGCCCATTCGCCTACGCGGAGCCGCAACGGACGATGCGGATTGAGCACTGGACCAACGCCGTCGAACAGGGCATGGCAGCTGCCAGGAATCTGTTGCTGGAGTCGCGCGGTGCGGCACTGGAGCCGTTCTCGCCGGTGCCCTATTTCTGGTCCGACCAACACGGACTGAGCATCATGGCGTCGGGCATCACTGCGCCGAGAGACACTTTCCAGCTTGTTCATGGAACGCTGGAGTCGAATCGGTTCGCGGCCATCTACGGGTTGCGCGGATACCTGAGCGGCGTGGTCGCTATCGGTTGGCCGCGCATGCTGCGTCGATACCAGGGGATGATCAGAGATCGGACCACGTGGGAAGAAGCGCTGGCGACGGCTCGCGAGATTGAGGGCTGAGTCGGTCCTCGGACTGCCACTAGGTCTGCCACGAGGCGCCACGGCGTTCACGACGCTCAGCGAACGCCGCCGCTGCGTCCACGACGGCCTTCGCTGGTCCCAGACGATTCTGGAAGCTGGTGTAGGTCGACTCGCCTCTCACAATTCGGCAAAAGGCTCCCCAGAACCGTTCTGAACGGCGGAGGAGTTGGACGTATGGCCAGGGTGTCTGCTGGAAGAGGGCTTGCAGCTGTCGTGCGACTCTGAGCTCCGGCTCGATCTCTGCGAGTACGGCGTGTTCGTAGCCCGACAGATCTGAAACGTCCCCATGTAGAAATTCCAGAGCGGATTGCACTGCCAACTGGGCACTGCGGATCGCGTTGCCAATGCCCTCACCCGAGAGTGGATCAACGAGGCCGGCGGCGTCCCCGATGAATGCCACCGGACCATGAACCAGGGTGCTGTCGGGGTCTCGCAATGGCAGGTGATGGGCGCGGAGGTTGGTCAGGGTTGAACCGTCGAACGACTCACAGGCCGCGTAACGGCCGAGCTCCCGCTTGAGCGTCGGTGCGGCCGCCGGATAGCCTCCGACTCCGACGTTGCAATGGTCGCCCTTGGGAAAGACCCAGCCGTATCCGCCAGGCACGGATCCAAGCTCCAATCCGACGGCGTTAGTCCAGCGATCGCCGGGATCAGTTGCGCCGTTGGACGCTGCCCTCGCCGCATTGCCCTCGAGCGCGACGGCGCCACGTAGACGCGGTAGACCTAGCGTCCGCCGAACAACTCCGTTGGCTCCGTCGGCGGCGATGATCACTCGGGCGGTGTGGGTGTCGCCGTTGGCCAGCGTCAGAGTGGTGTTGTCGATACTTCGCACGGAGGAAGCGTCGCGGAAATCAGCTCCGACGCCAACGGCCTGATCGACCATGTACGCGTCGAGGCGGGCTCGTTGCGTCATGATCGCCAGGGGCAGATGGTATTGGTGCTCAAACTCCCAACTGCGCTTGTAGCGGACACGAAAGCTGGTGATGGTCTGTTCGGTGACAGGATCGAGCGAATACGGCAGCAGCTTGACCGCGGATAGCAGGACGCCTCCGCCACACGGTTTGTCGCGAGGAAACTGAGCGCGGTCGAGGAGCAACACCTCGGCCCCGGCTTGTGCGAGGTCGTAGGCGGCGGTTGATCCGCCAGGACCGGCACCGACGACTATGACGTCCCAGCTGCTTGCCACTTGTCCCATCCAGTTTTCAGTCCGGCCGCGATCGGTGCAGCGAAGCAGAAGATGATTGACTCGATTGGCTCACCGAACGCAATGGCCAGGAAGGGTAACGGCGCCGCAACCAGAAGAATGCCCAACTCGGCGATTCTGGTCACCAGGTAGGTCAGCCCGCCAATGACGAACGTGATGGCAAACTGCCAGGGCAGAAATGCACCCGCAGCGCCGAGGCCGGTCGCGGCCGCGCGACCGCCGTTGAATCGGAGAAAGAGCGGCCACATATGGCCGACCATCACGATGCCGCCTGCTGCCATCCACCAGCCGAGTTCGAGTCCCCAGAATCTGGCGATCGAAACCGCGAGCAGGCCTTTGCCGATGTCGATCACGATGATCACGGCGCCCATGAAGTGTCCGGCGCCCTCGCGGGCGGCGTTCGCCGCACCAACGTTGCCATCGCCGACGAGGCGCAGGTCCTGTCCGGTGCGCCAACGAAAGACCAGCCAAGAGACCGGAATCGAGCCCAGCAGGTAGGCCAGGATGAGCGTGACCGCCTCGGGCATGGCTGCTCCTTCGGCGGCGGCTCAGACGGCTAGTCGCCGCTGCTGTTGTCTTTGTAGACGGGCGTGAGCCAGTGCGAATAGGCGTCGCGGTTGCCAATGATCGCGTCGAAGTAGAGCCGCTCGAGCTGGGCGGTGATCGGCCCCGTCTCGCCGTTGCCAATTGTTCGCCGGTCTACCGAGGAGATCGGTGTCACATGGGCCGCAGTACCGGTCATGAAGACTTCGTCTGCCAACCAGAGCTCGGAGCGGTCGAGCGTGCGCTCGACCGTCTGGATGCCCAGCTCGGTGTCGGCCAGCTCCATCACGGTGTTGCGGGTGATACCGACCAGGATGTTGTCGGAGCTGGGTGGCGTGTAGATCACGCCGTCATTGACGATGAAGATGTTCTCGCCCGAGCCCTCGGAGACGTGGCCGTCTTCGTTGAGCATGATCGCTTCGTCGAAGCCGGAGGTTTCTGCCTCAGTCTTGGCCAGGGCGGAGTTGATGTAAGCGCCAGTCACCTTGGCCCGTACCGGAATTGATTGATCTTCGGTGCGTCGCCAGGACGAGGTGACAACGTGAACGCCGCCGGTTGTGTCGAGGTATGCACCCCAGGGGATCAGGAAGCAGAGGAAGTCGTCCTCGATACCGTGCAGGCGCACGCCCAGCGCCTCGGCCGATTTGTAGACCATGGGCCGGATGTAGACATCCTGTCGAAAGTCGCTGCGGCGGACGAGGTCAACGGTGATCTCGCAGAGCTCGTCGTCCGACAATGGCAGGTCCATCATCAGCGCGCGGGCCGACTTGCGCAGGCGCTCGTAGTGCTCGCGCATGCGGAACAGGTAGAGCTGCTCGTGCTCGGCGTTCCAGTTGGCGCGAATTCCCTCAAATACGGCGGTGCCGTAGTGCAAGGCGTGGGTCATGACGCTGAGCTTGGCATCGGCCAAGGGCATCACTTCCCCTTTGAGGTAGGCCATTTCGGTGCCGGACATCGCGCGCTCCTCGGGAACATGAAGTCAGTGCGAAAGCATTATCCGTCACGATACACGCGAGGTCTGGATGGAGGCGTGGTCAGCGCAGCAGTGCCAGCGCACTGCTTGGCAGGTAAGCCTTGATGGGCGAATTCGCGTAGTCCCGCACATTTCTCGACACGATGAATCTTGCATCGCAGGGACGGGCAGCAGCGAGCTGCATCGCGTCCTCAAAGTCACTCATCGGCAGCGAGAGAGCGAACTCGAGATCCTGGCTGCCTGTTGCTGGCACAGCGAGCGACCGCTGGAGCCGCTCGATGAATTCGCGGGCTGCCGCATCGCTTCTGTAGCGACCCACGAAATAGTTGATGTTGGCGACGGTGTGCCAAGCCATCGCCGCCTCCTCCATACCGCCTCCATACCGCCCTCGATTGCCAGGAGGATCCGCTCAGAATCAGCAAAGTGAGGTTCGCGAACCAACGCTACGTCGAGCAGGACGTCAGAGTCGATGAGAATCACTAGGAGTACTTCTGCTGTAGGTATTCGAAGCGGGACTCCCGGTCTTCGGCCTTATGCGCGGCGGCGATATCGGCCATTGTGGGTGGATCCTTCAGCGCGTTCTTCACCCTCCAGTGCTCAAGCCACTCCTTGCGCCCCGGCTCTGCCAGAAATTCGTCAATCCTTCGCTGCTCCTCAGGGAGCGGATCTTCCTGGAGACGAGCTCCGAGAGCATTAGTGAGGTACACCTCGAGAGAGATCCCCCGTGCTTGCGCGTGTTTTTCGACAGAGTCGACCAGCGCGGCGTCGAGGCTCACTGACCGTTTGGGGTACTCAGTAGTCTCGGCGTGCTTCTTCCATCGCTTGGTCTTGTGTTCCATGAGTGCATTCTACGCGGATTCTTCACAGCACCATCTGGGTTTGCGTCACCTGGGCGACCAGTTTGCCGTCCGGATTCAGGATGGTCGTCTGCCAGACCTGTGTGCGACGGCCTCGGTGCATTGGTCGGCATTCGCCTCTCAGGGTGGTCCCCTCGACTCCGCCTCGGAAGAAGTTGGTCTTTGACTCGATCGTCGTGGTGCCCGCGCCTGGCGGCAGGTTGGCGCTGGTACCGACCGCTCCGAGCGTGTCGGCGAAGGCCATGATCGCTCCGCCGTGCATCAGGCCTGGGGCCGTGCAGAGATGTCGAGCGACATCGATCTCGGCGACGATCAGGTCGGGTGCGACGGATACGAGACGAACGCCCAGATGCTCCGGCAGCAGCCCACGAAACCCTTGTCGGAACGGTTCCGCTTCCAGGTCCGGTGCGTCGGTCATCGGCCGATCCTTCCAATCCGGCGGCATCGAGTGAACCAACACCGCGGGTGGTGATAACGTCACGCCATGAGTGCAACGCCAATCTATCGGGTGGGATCGCGCGAGGTGCGCGTGCTTTCGGATGGTGTGGTCTGGCTCGACGCCGGCGCCGTCTTCGGGCTGGTGCCCAAGGTCATGTGGTCGCGCGTGACCGGCGAGACCAACGATCTCAATCAGATCCCGCTCGCTCTGAACTGTCTGCTGCTCGAATCCGACGGTAAGACCGTGCTGATCGAGACCGGACAGGGCAACAAAGACTTCGAGCAAACCCGGCGTCGAGGCTGGGAGCCCGATCACGGCAAGCTGATCGACGACCTGGCCCGCAACGGTGTGCAGCCGGCCGATGTTGACATCGTGGTCAATACGCACCTGCACAATGATCACACCGGGTGGAACACGATTGAACACGGCGACGGCGAACTCGCTGTCACCTTCCCCAATGCTCGCTACTACATCCAGCGCGGCGAATGGGAAGACGCGATGCAGCCCAACGAACGCACCCGGGCAACGTACTTGCCCGAGAATCTGCTGCCGGTCGAGGCGGCTGGACAGATCGAATTCATTGATGGCGAGACGCAGGTCACCTCGGACATCACCGTCATCGAGACGCCAGGCCACACGGCCGAGCATGCCTCGGTGGTGATTGCCAACGGCGGCGAGTCGGCTGTCTATCTCGGCGACATGATCCAGCATCAGGTGCAGCTGGAGCGAGTCGCCTGGCTGTCGGCATTTGACGTCTTGCCATTGATCAACCTGGAGACCAAGAAACGGTTGATCGCCGATGCGATCAAGAATCGTTCATTGCTGGTAGCTGTACATAACCCATTTCCGGGTGTTGGTCGGATGAGCGCCGGAGAGCGCGGTCGCAATGTGTGGACCTCGGAAGAGCCGCACGCTCTGGCCGAACCTCGGGACGCTGTTGGCACCGACTAGGGAAGCAATTCAAGAGAGCGTACGAGGACAAACACATGGCATTTGGCGAACACCCGCTCGGCGGCGGTATGGGGGAGATGGATCCTGCCGAGGTGATGAAGCACATCCCCAAGCCGCGGCGCAAGATCTGGCGGCAGGAGAAGTTGGTCGACGACGTCTACCTCCAGTATCGCGACAAGACCGAAGAGTTGCCCGAGCCCGATCTGGTCGAACGCATCTTCCTGGTGATCAGGCGAGGCGAACGCTGTCTGGCCGTTCGGCATGGCGACCGGCACCAGCCCTGGGTGCTGCCGATTCTGGAGTTCGACATCGACCCGCGGCCCGAGCCCCTGGATCCGGAGCTGGATCAGGATGCGCGGCGGGCCGCTCTGACGCAGACGATTGCGGCGGTCGTCGAGGACACCTGGCAGGTGCCGATCGTCGAATGGTCGCAGCACACGCGCGTCCAGATGACGGCGCGAGAGTTGCAGGATCAGGTCGAGGTGGGATCGCGGCGCTACGAGATGGTCGTGATGGCTGAAGCCGGTGAGCCGAACGAGTTGGCCGAGGACACCGAGTGGGCACGTCGATTCTTCACGTCCCGCGACATGAACAAGTTGCTGCGTGAGCGCTACTACGACTACCCCGAGATCGAGCAGGCATACGAGCTTCAGGTGATCGAGGGTGCTAAGGCGAGAACATGATCATTGCGGTTACAGACCCAATGTGAGCAAGCTAGTAGAGTCATGGTCAATCATGACAACGTGCGGGTCATTGCCATCAAGTGAATCTGGACGCCCCACGGTATCGGGCCTGATGACGCAGCGTGTGCGCTGGGTACAGGTCGCTGTAGCCGGCGGCCCAGCGTTCCGCGCCTGAGTGATTCGGCGCACGAGGAACAGCCACGGAACCAGCGCCGCCGCCTCCGACCCCATCGCAACCGCCGAACCATCGCGACTAACCACACGACATGATGAATGAGTCGACAACGCTCGGAGACAGCGCCGAGCCACGGTTGAGGAGACTGCCATGCGTCTGACCGGCGCCCGAATCTTGATGGAGTGCCTGAAAGCGGAGGGAGTCGAAGTCTTCTTCGGCTACCCCGGCGGCGTGGTCTTGCCGCTCTACAACACGCTGGGCGAGTACCCCGACATCAAACACGTCCTCGTCCGCCACGAGCAGGCCGCCGCACACGCCGCAGACGGTTACGCACGCGTCGCCGGACGCACCGGCGTCTGCCTGGCGACCTCAGGGCCCGGCGCGACGAATCTCGTGACCGGCATTACCACCGCCTACATGGATTCGGTGCCGATGGTCGTGCTGACCGGCAACGTGGCGCGCGACCTGATCGGGCGCGACGGCTTCCAGGAAGCCGACATCACCGGCATTACGCTGCCCATCACCAAGCACAACTACCTGCTGATGCGCGCCTCCGAGATTGCTCCGGCGGTCAAGGAAGCGTTCCACATCGCCTCGACTGGTCGCAAAGGTCCGGTGTTGGTCGACATTCCCAAGGATGTATTCATCGAAGAGGCCGAGTGGGATGGTTATCCCCAGGGCGTCTCGCTGCGCGGCTACCCGATCATGGATGTGCCGCGCGAGGAGGAAGTGGACAAGGCCGCTGAGATCATCAACGCGGCGCAGAAGCCGATCGTGATCGCCGGTCACGGCGTGGTGCAGTCTGAGGCGCAGGACGAGTTGATCGAGTTTGCCGAGCGCTCCGATACACCGGTGTTGACGACCTTGCTCGGCATCTCCGGCATGCCCGAGGATCACGAGTTGTCCTACGGCTTCCTCGGAATGCACGGCCACTTCTACGCCAACATGGCCGCCGACCGCGCGGATGTCGTGATCGGCATCGGCATGCGGTTTGACGACCGTGCCATGGGTCGGTTTAGCGACTTCAACCCGACGGCGAAGATTGTCCACATCGATATCGACCCAGCCGAAATCGGCAAGAACTTCAGGACTCACGCGCCGGTGAACGGCGACGTCAAGGAGACGCTCTCACGGCTGATTCCACAGCTCGACACGGCTTCACACCCGGAGTGGCGGGCCGAGATCAATCAGATCATGGAGCAGCACCCGACGGATTACATCGAGGAGGGCACCGGTCTCGGTGGTCCCTGGTTGGTGCGAGCGCTGGCCGAAGCGACCGACGGCCAGGCGACGATCGTCACCGGCGTCGGACAGCACCAGATGTGGGGCGCGCAGTACTACCCGTACACCAAGGCTCGGCAGTGGGTGACCTCGGGTGGACTGGGCACGATGGGCTACGAGGTCCCGGCGGCCATGGGTGCGCAGTTTGCGCAGGAGGAGCCGATCTGGTCGCTCTGCGGCGACGGCGGTTTCCAGATGACCTCGCAGGAGTTGCAGACGGTCGCCGACCACAACCTGCCGGTTCGTTTCGCCATCTTCAACAACGGGTTCCTCGGCATGGTCCGGCAGTGGCAAGAGCTCTTCTACGAGGAGAACTACCATTCGGTCGACCTCGGGCAGCCTGATTTCGTCAAACTCGCCGAAGCGTATGGAATCAAGGGCGTCCGCGTATCCACGCGCGCCGAAGCGACCCAACTGTTCCGCGACCTCGAAGGCTACGACGGACCGGTCGTGATCGACTTCCAGCTTGAGCGCGACGAGAATGTCTGGCCAATGGTTCCGGCCGGCGCCGCGTTGTCGGAGACGATCGAATCCGCCGACGAAATCTAATGCCAACAGGAATAACAAAGGGCCTGACCTAGAAGGGTTCGGACGAATGGCTTCCCGTAACACCATCGTTGCCCACGTTGAGGACCGTCCGGGCGTCTTGGCTCGTGTCGCCTCACTGTTTCGTCGGCGCGGCTTCAACATCGAGTCGCTGACCGTCGGCCACTGCGAAGAGCCGGGGCTGAGTCGGATGACGATCGTCGTCGATGGCGACGATCATCAGGTTGACCAGGTCTGCCGCCAGCTATTCAAGCTGATCGACGTAATCTCCGTCCAGGACATCACCTACACGCCGATGGTCGACCGTGAGCTTGCCCTGATCAAAGTCTCGGCGACCAACTTTAATCGACGCGAAGTGCTTGACGTCGTCGAGGTCTTCCGCGCCGATGTGGTTGATGTCCACGCTGAGGCCTTGATCGTGCAGGTGCTTGGCGACGAGGGCAAAGTCGATGCTGCCGTCAAGATGTTCGAACAGTTCGGCGTCCTCGAGATGGTCAGAACCGGACGCGTGGCCATGCGTCGCGGTCTGACGACGACCAAACCGCCGGCGATTTCCGACTCGCAACAGGCAGCCGCCGCGATTCGAGCCATGCTCGGTCGGCGGCCTGAGGGTGCCCTGCCCTTCGCCAGCGACTAGCGATCTGCCGGCGCCATCCGGTCCCCTCTGCCTGCCTTGCGTGGTGAGAAGTGAAGCTCTGCGTTGGTGTCACTGAGGGAGAGCGAACGTCTGCCTCAGCACCCATCTTCGTGGGAACAGTATGGCCGTGACTGCCTGATATCCGATCCGCGCCTACACTCTGACGAGAACACCAGAATCTAAGTGCCCAACCTGCAGGAGACCTGTATGCCCGCCCAGATGTACTACGACCAGGACGCCGACCTTGATCTGCTCAAGGACAAGAAGATTGCCGTGATCGGCTTCGGATCGCAGGGTCACGCGCACGCGCTGAACCTGCGCGACTCGGGCTGCGATGTCATCGTCGGCCTCTACCCCGGATCACGGAGCTGGAACAAAGTGCAGGACTCTGGCCTCCAGGTTGACACGGTCGCCGACGCGGCTGCCGCAGCCGACATTGTCATGGTGCTGACGCCCGACCACGTGCAGAAGTCAATCTACGACCAGCACATCGCTCCCTCGATGACCGAGGGCAAGACATTGATGTTCGCCCACGGCTTTGCGATTCACTACAACCAGATCGCTCCTCCGCCGGAGGTCGACGTGACCATGATCGCGCCCAAAGGCCCAGGGCATCTGGTTCGACGTGTCTTCGAAGAGGGCGGCGGCGTCCCGGCGCTGCTTGCCATCTACCAGGATGCATCCGAGACGGCCAAAGAGGTTGCGCTGGCTTACGCCAAGGGCATCGGCGGGACGCGCGCCGGAGTGCTTGAGACGACATTCCTGGAGGAAACTGAAACCGACCTGTTCGGCGAGCAGTCCGTCCTCTGCGGCGGTGTGACTGCCCTGATGCAGGCCGGTTTCGAAACGCTGGTCGAGGCTGGATACCAGCCTGAGTCTGCGTACTTCGAGACGATTCACGAGGTCAAGCTGATCGTCGACCTGATCTACGAGGGCGGCTTCGCCAACATGCGCTACTCGGTTTCCGACACGGCCGAGTACGGCGACCTGACCCGTGGCCCGCGCATCGTGGATGCGTCGGTCAAGGAGAAGATGCAGCAGATTCTCTCCGACATCCAGGACGGCACGTTTGCACGCGAATGGATCATGGAAAACCAGACCGGCCGTCCCGGCTTCGACAAGCTGCGGGCCCGAGCTGCGAGGCATCCATCGGAAGAGGTCGGAGCCGAACTCCGAGGCATGATGTCGTGGCTCAACGAAGAGGCCGACTAGCCGCCTGCAGCCAACGCCTGAGCCCGAGCCGTCCACGGCTCCTCAAATGGCATATCTACCGGTATGCGAGCGAATTCGTAGCTGATCTCATCTCCCTCTTCAGTCAGGTACCAACCAGGATGCAAGTGGGAGCGCTGGATGAGGTCTATCGCCGTGAGTTGTCGCGTATCCCAGAGGATGTCCTCCACTGCGGCGATTTCCTCTGCGCTAAACACCGAGTAATCGCAGCGTGCTAGTGGAACTGGCTTTTGTTGGGTGTAAGGGAACCTGTCCCGTAGTTGAATCAATAGGTGCTGACGGTCTTCGAGCACATTGAGAGCCTCTTCCAGCTCCTGGCAAAACGGACCGTGTTCTCGGTGAAGGTACGTTGCCCCGGTGATCGGTCGGCCAGTAAGGCTGTAATGGCGAAAATCGCTCATCCACAGCTGCTTGTGGAGCTTTGCCTTGCCGAATGTTTCATTGTGGAGATTTCTCTCGGCGATGTACAACACGATCTCAGCGAGCTTGGTCGCGTCAAAGGACGAAGTTGTGGAGTTCGTGGACATTGTGAGTACCTCTTTCGTGCGAGTCTAAAGGTGGGATCAGTCTGGGCGTAAACTGAGGAAATGAATAGGCAGCTGATCCGAATCGAGATGACCGCGGAGTTCCGCCGTGCTGCTATCGAACTTGGCTTTGGTGACACCCCGGAAGTGCTGTTGCCAGTGCTCAGAGTCGAATGGGAGCGGCGATCGGGCGGCGAGAAAGCCGAGTCTCGGCCTTGTTTTCGTAGATCGAAAGTGCGATCGTCGGTATCGATTATCCAAGAAACGGTTTGGCTATGTGGCCAGCTTCGCCAGGGGGTGCTCACACTCGACGAAGTCCGGATCGCGTCCGGTTAGGTGGCTAACTGTTCCGTTGCAGGCGTCTTGACCTCGTGTGGGACGCCCCGAGCCTCGAATAGATCGACCCACTCTTTCTGCGTCCGGTTCCGCAGCGCTTCTGTGATCACGGTGGATAGTTCCGACGCGTGCTGCACACGCAACTCCGCTGAGGCAAAGCGGGGATCGTCCTCGATCTGGAGTTGGAACTCGGGCAGGTAGGCCTCTCCGTCGGCCGGGTGACGCTCGTGGTGGTCCCACATATGATCGGCGAGCGCCGCCTCGCCCAGCGTGTCGCGCAGGCGGCGCCATTCTTCATCGGTTGTGATGGTCAGATGTACCCAACCGTCGGTGGCGCGGTAGGCGCGTTGCAATGCGTCAAAGTCCGCCATTGCCGTCTTCCTCTTCTGTGCTTCAACCTGGCATCAGGCTAGCGGTTAGCCTGCGCACAAATTGATGAGCGTTGCTGAGCTCTGAACAGCCAGCAAGACTAGAGAGGAGACCGCCATGCGCGCCGTCGCATCACGGAATGGACAGCTTCGAGTTACCGACGTTCCGCAACCCGAACCCGTCGTGGGAGAGGCTCTGGTCAAAGTGTTGGCCTGCGGCATCTGCGGCTCCGACCTGCACTTCGTCAGATTTGGCGAAGACATCGTCAAAGGATCGATGGACTCCGGCAACGCGAGTTTCGCGCCCGACCTCAGCCGTGACATCATCATGGGCCACGAGTTCTGTGTCGAAGTCGTCGGTTATGGACCGAATACGACCGGACCGGTGGGAATCGGCGACCGAGTCACTTCTGTCCCGAGTCGTGGCGCGTACAGCAACGACTACCCGGGCGGATACAGCGAGTACATGGTGCTCGACGCATCGATGCTGCTCCCGGTTGAAGACAGCGTCGAGACCGAACACGCCGCCACGACCGAGCCGATGGCCGTCGGTATGCACGCGGTTCGTGCAGGACAATTGAGCGGTGGCGAGCCGACCGTGGTCTACGGCTGTGGACCGGTCGGTCTGGCCACGATCGCCAGCCTGCGTAACGAGGGGGCAGGCATGATCATCGCCTCCGACTTCTCTCCACGCCGCCGAGAACTGGCCGGGATCATGGGCGCCGACGTGGTGGTTGATCCGCGCGAAACGCCGCCAATCTCGGCGCTCGAGCAACGCGGTTACACGGCCGGCAGCGAGGTCGTGATGTTTGACGCGATTGGTTTCAAGGGAACGATCTCGCTGCTGATGAAGGAAGCTCCCTCGCGAGGCGCGCGTCTGGTGATCGTCGGTGTTTGCATGCAGGAGGACACGATCGTCCCAATGGCCGGCATCGAAAAGGAAATCCAGATGAAGTTCGTTCTCGGCTACACACCGGACGAGTACGCCGAAACGCTGGGAGCGATCACGTCAGGAGGCATCAAGCCAGGCCCAATCGTCACCGGCAGCGTGGGTCTGGACGGAGTCGAGGGAGCCTTCCAGACGCTCGGAGATCCTGAAGAGCACTGCAAGATCATGGTCACGCCACACGAGGACAACGTGCTGTAGTCCTGTAACGAGAACGGTCGGCGTTCGGCTTAGCGAACAGATGTGTCAATTGGGCAGTATGCTGGATGGAACGTCGTCCAACAGTGGGGTGCCAAATGGGTGAGATTGTAGTGGACATCAAGTTGGAGAATCGGCTTGACCGTGGTCTCTTCGAGCGCGGCTTCGGGCTCGAGAGCGAGATTAGGGGAACGACAATACCTGCAATCGCAGATACAGGTGCCGCAATGCTGGCACTTCCCGAAGAAGTCGTGGAGCATCTGGGGTTGCAAAACCTGGATACGATTTCGACGGTCTATGCCGACGGCCGGAGCGGCTTACTTTCGATCGCAGGAACGGTGACAGTTCGTATTGGCCAGCGCCGCATGGACACCGAGTGCATCGTGTTGCCCCGAGGAACGGATGCTCTCGTAGGTCAAATCGTCATGGAGCGGATGGATTTGGTTGCCGACTGTGTGAGCCAAACACTCGCCCCACGCCCTGAGTCGCCGGATCGACCGCTCCTGAGGGTGTAAGCGTTCAACGCTCTCTCTTCTGAACCAGACCACAAGAGATAGAACCTCGTCCGGCGCGTCGGTCTCGCCTGCGGCGATCAGTTCCGCTAAAGGCGTGGCATCGTCGGTCAGAAACCCGAGGCGGCCAGCCAGTCGTCTCGGCGCTTCCCTATCATGTCGGCAACGTACTGATAGAGACGGAATCGAGCATGGAATGACCTACGACATCGTGATCCGAGGCGGAACCATTGTGGATGGTTCAGGCGCTCCCCGCTACCAGGCGGACATTGCCATCGAGGGCGACCGGATTGCCTCGATTGGGCGGATTGCTGAGAAGGGCAAGGAAGAAGTCGATGCTCGCGGCCTAATCGTGTCGCCCGGCTTTATCGATGGCCACACGCACTTTGATGCGCAGATCTCCTGGGACCCGTATGGCACATCGAGTTGCTACCACGGCGTGACCTCGGTGATCATGGGCAACTGCGGCTTCACGCTGGCGCCCTGCCATCCCGATGACCAGGACATCTTGATGCGCACGCTGGAAGCGGTCGAGGACATTCCCGCCGATGCCCAGCGCGCCGGTGTCGACTGGACTTGGCAGACCTTCCCCGAGTTCATGCAGTTCCTTGAGGACAAGCCCAAGGGTCTCAACTATGGCGGCTACGTCGGCCACACGGCGCTGCGCACCTACGTGATGCGTGATCGCGCCTTCACCGACCAGGCCTCGGACGACGAGATTGCCGAAATGGCGGAGATTCTCAAGGAGGGCGTGCTAGCTGGTGGGATGGGGTTCTCGACGACACGCTCTCCTGCGCACAAGACGCGCGAAGGCGCGCCGGTGCCGTCGCGGCTGGCGACCTGGGACGAGGTCCGTCAACTGGTCATGGCGATGGGCGAGATCAACCGCGGCGTCGTCGAAATCAGCGGCGAACCGACGATGGGTCAGGACCCGAACGACCCCAACCATTACGAGCGCCGCTTCCGCGACTTGGCGGTCGACTCCGGCCGTCCCATGTTCTTCCCGGCGCTGCACAGCCGTCGCGCACAGCCGGAGAGCTGGAAGCGACTGTTCGATCACGCGCAGCAGGCCGCCGATCAGGGTGGACGCATGTTCGGTCAGGCGCACTCGCGAGAGCTCGCGACCAACTGGTCGTGGCGGACCGAGATGCCGTTCGACCGACTCTCGATGTGGCGTGACATTCGCAAGCAGCCGCTCGACGAGCAGATAAAGTTGCTGCGCGACCCTGAGATCGTGGCGCAGCTCGTTCACATCGCCAACACCGAAGAAGAGGATTTCTCGAAGGTCATGCCGGCGCAGGCGCGCAAGCCATCGGACTGGGACTGGGTCTTCATCCTCGACCACGTCGACGGCACTCCGAACCGCCGCGTCGGTGAAGTCGCCCAAGAACGCGAAGAAGATCCGGTCAAGACGATGATCGACGTTGGGGTCGAGCAGGACCTGGAGACGCTCTACATGGTGCCGCTCGCGAATGAGCACCAGGACACTGTGCTCGAGATCATGCGCGAGCCGCGTTCGCTCGTCACCTTCTCAGATGGCGGTGCCCACGTCTCGCAGATCATGGACTCGTCGTTGCAGACGCACGTGCTGGCGCACTGGGTGCGACGCACCGGGGAACTGACGATTGAACAGGCCGTCAAGATGTTGACCTGGGACATGGCAACCGCCTGGGAGCTGCGCGACCGTGGACTGCTGCGTCGGGGCTACAAGGCCGACATGATCCTCTTCGACCTCGACACGGTTGGTCCCGAGCGGCCAACCGTCGAGCACGACCTGCCGGCCGGCCAGCGACGCCTCGTGCAGAAGTCCAAGGGCTATCACATGTCAATCGTCAGCGGCGGCATCACGATGCGCGACGGCGAGACGACCGGTGTGACCTCGGGTCAGGTGCTGACCTCGGTCTAGCTGTCCAGGGGGTCGTGATGACGACTATTGCTCCCGATCGCGCAGACATCGACGACGGTGACTCGCTCGCCGATCGCTGGCCTGCCTTCATCCGCGTACCACTTCCCGATGGCTGTATCCCGGACAAGGGCTGCGCGGAGACAGAGGAGTGGTTTCGGAGTGTGTACGAGGCCAATCCGGAGTGGCGCATCGAGATCACTCCCGAGGGTGATCTGATCTTCAACGAGTACTCGGGAGGCGACAGCGCTGACATCGCCACGGATTTTGGTCGCCAGATTGGGAACTGGATGAAGGATCAGAGCGGAGGCGGGCGTGTCCGCGACTCCAGCGCCGGATATTGGGTCACCAATGCCGCGGGCCGCGACGGCATCATGATGCCTGACCTGTCGTGGGTGTCGCCGCAGCAGTTCGTCCAAGTGCCTGCAGAGCAACGGCGACGTGCCTGGCATTTGTGTCCGGCGCTCGTCGTCGAGATCCGCTCCCCTCGTGACTCACTGGCTGCGCAACAGCGACGGATGCAACATTGGAGCCAACTCGGTGCCCAACTGGCTTGGCTGATCGACCCGCGTTCGTGGACTGTCTGGGTGTATCGCCCTGATCAAGAGCCGGAGCGACTTCGGCGGCCGAATGAGCTCAGCGGTGAAGATGTGATGCCAGGGCTGGTCGTCGACTGTCGGTACATCTGGCAGATGGCCGACGACCTCGCGAACCTGTGAGTTGGTCGCGCTGATGCAAGTCCCCAAGTTTGGTATCAATCGACAGGACGCTGAGTCTCCAGCGGCCTTTGCCGCCGATGCGGCCCGCATTGAGGCGCTCGGCTGGGACTGTGTTTGGCTGCCGGATTCTCAACTTCGGCGTCGTGACACCTATGTCTTGTTGGCTGCTGCGGCTCTTGCGACTGAATCAATCCAACTGGGCACGCTGATCGTCAATCCGATCACCCGCCATCCATCAGTCACGGCGTCATCGATCGCGACGATCGACGAACTGGCGCCCGGCAGGGTGTCACTTGGTTTCGGCGCTGGCGACACGGCGGTGCGTCTCAGCGGTCTGCGACCGGCGCGCGTTGCCGAGATGGAGGACGCGATCGTCCTGATGCGCAAACTGTTGGCTGGTGAAGAGGTAGAGGTTGGTGCGGAACGGCCGTCGTTTCTGCCGTTTCACCGACCGGTGCCGATCTGGCTGACCGCCGGTGGACCGCGCACACTGGAGATGGGCGGGCGCGTGTCAGACGGGGTCTTCATGCGCGTCGGCACGCATCAGGCCACGATTGCCGACACCGTCTCGAAGATTCGGCACGGAGCGGAGCACGCTGGGCGTGATCCGCTCTCGATTCCTCTTGGCATCATCTTCCACACAGTGCTTGTCGACGATCCGGACGACGCGCTGACCATGGGCAAAGCGATGGCCGCCGGCTACTACGAGTACTCGCCGATGCTGTTCGAGCCGACGGGTCTTACCTGGGACGGCCCGGACCCGGAAATCCTCAAGCACGACCGAGGAGTTTGGCCGGACTTTCATCACGACCCGGATCTGCTCAAGGCCGGTCGCGCCGTTGATTTCCTGAGCGAAGCTCACGCCGACGCCTTCTCGCTGCACGGCACGGCGGAACAGGTCATCGGGCAACTCGTTGAAGTGTTATCCGAGGCGGCGCGTTCGGGAATCGAGTTTGAACACGTCGTCCTGCACCCGATACCAAATCCGCCTTCGCCTGACGATTCAGATGATGGCTATACCGTTCGCGTCGCACGTGAGATTCTGCCCGCAGTGCGCGAGCAGCTCGCTGCGCTCTCATAGTTTGCAGTCTTCATTCGCAAGGAGCTCGAGATGACCGACCTGACCAACGTCAAGGCGCTCGCCTGGGACATCGGCGGCACAATCTTTGACTGGCACAACACGATCAAAGGTGAAGTCTCGGCCATCGCCGATGCGCAAGGTGTTGAGCTGGACGCTGCCGCGTTCACCAACCAATGGCGTTTCACGATGTTCCGCCGGCTGCAACTGGTGCGCCGCGGTGACCTACCCTGGCTCAACGCCGATCAACTCCACCGCCGGGTGCTCGATGAAGTGATGGACGCGCACCCGCAGCTCAAGCTCGACATCAACGAGCGCGACGAGCTGAACCAGGTCTGGCACCGGATGAACGCCTGGCCCGGCTCACCAGAGTGCCTCGAGGCCCTGCGCTCGCGTTACAAGGTGACGGTGCTGACCGTGATGTCATGGGCGATCGCCGTTGACTGCAGCAAGCACAACGGCATCAGTTGGGACGGAGTCCTCAGCTGCGAGTTCCTCGGACACTACAAGCCGGAGCCGGAGGCCTACCAGGCCAGTGCGAAGTATCTCGGGCTCGACATCTCCGAAGTGATGATGTGCGCCGCCCACAAGGGCGACCTCCAGGCAGCCGCCCGAGCAGGCATGCCGACTGCGTACGTGCCAGTCGTTGGCGAACGCGGCGAGGGTAACGACCCCGACATGTCGCCCGACCCATCCTTCACCATCAACGCCACCGACTTCGCCGACCTCTCCCGCCAATTGCTAGCTTGAGGTCGCAGGCGTTGACATCCAATGCTGGTCAATAGAACATGAGGCCAAGCGACCGCAGAGGAACTTGCTGTGACAGACGCATCCGACACCATCACGATCTCGATTCCTGAAGGCATGTGCGCTGATCTCGACCGCCTATGCGACGAACGTCGAGTCACGCCCAGCGAGCTGGCGCTTGAGTTGCTGTCCAACTATCTCGTGTCAGAGATTGCGAGGCAAGAGCGCTGGGCTGAGTTGTTTGCGTACGGTCTGGAGCGGGGGCGCGCGTCAGGGTACGGTCCTGAAGATGTACCTCGACTAGTGGAAGAAGTCCGCGCTGAAATGGCGGCCGAGCGCGCGTGAGGGTTGTCCTCGACAGCAATGTGATCGTCTCGGGGATGAGCTACCCCGGAAGCGAGGCACAAGTGCTCGCGCTGGCTGCTCAACGGTCCTTCGACCTGGTCCTCTCAGAGTTCCTACTGGCTGAGGTCGAACGAGTCCTGTTGTACAAGCTCGATTGGTCTCACGACCGCGCTGCTGTGGCCTTGGCTGAGTTGAGAGACAGAGCGATCATCATCAATCCGCCCCGCTTTGTCTCGCTCATTGGGGGCGAACACCCCGACAACCGGATACTAGAGTGCGCAGTTCACGCTTCCGCCGACTATCTGGTCACGGGCGATCGGAAGCACCTGCTGCCTATCGGTGAGCTTGAGGGTGTGCGGATTGTCAGGGCGCCCGAGTTTCTTGAAATCCTTGAACGCCGCTAAGCCAGCCCGCCGCCGTCGACGACGAACTCGGCTCCGGTGCTGAAGCTGGATTCGTCGCTGGCCAGATAGAGCGCGAGGTAGGCGACCTCTGATGGGTCGGCGGCGCGCCTGAGCGGTGTGTTCCTGAGAAATCGCTCTGAGTCCGACTCGAAGCCGGGGACCTGGTGCAGCATCATTGTGTCGATCGGGCCGGGATGGATGCTGTTCACTCGGATGTTGTATCGACCCCACTCGCGCGCGGCGACCTTGGTCATGCCTCGCACGGCGAACTTGCTGGCCGTGTAGGCGATCGATCCGGGACCGCCGCGGAAGCCGGCCGTCGACGAAATGTTCACCACCGACCCCGACTCCTGAGCCATCATCTGTGGCCCGACCGCCTTCATCCCCAGCCAGACGCCGATCTGGTTGATGTCGATCACCTGGCGGTAGACATCCTCTGTCATCTCGACGATTGGCGCGTTGCGATAGATGCCGGCGTTGTTGACCAGCACATCGAGCTTGCCGTGCTGCTCGACGATCTCGGCGACCAGCGCGTGCCAGGCCTCTTCGTTGGTCACGTCGAGGTGGTGATAGGTGGCCGCGTCGCCGATGCGATCGGCAACCTGGGCGCCGTCGGCGTCGAGCACGTCAGCGATGATCACTCGCGCGCCTTCGTCGGCGAAGAGTTCTGCCTCAGCGGCGCCTTGTCCGCGCGATCCGCCGGTGATCAATGCAACTTTGTCTTTCAGTCGGTCGACCATCATCCTGCTCCTGCCTTGTCCGCTGTCGCTTGCGCAGTCTAGAGACTCGCGATCTCCCGCCCAAAGCGGGGCGGTGCGTATCCTACGCAGACGCGAACCATTTCCAACCAGCACCAACTAGTTCCAAGCAGGCGGAGGCTGAATCATGGCAGGACGTATCGACGGCAAGGTGGCGGTGATCACCGGAGGCGCGAGCGGCATCGGCGAGGGATCGGTGCGGCTGTTCGCCGAAGAAGGCGGACGCGTCGTCGTCGCCGATATCCAGGATGAGCGCGGACATGCGCTGGTCGAATCAATCGGCGGCGAGACCAGTTACGTCCATACCGATGTCTCGGCGGAGGCCGACGTGCAAGGTGCAGTCGCACACGCCATCGATCGCTACGGCCGGATCGACGCGATCTTCAACAACGCCGGCTATGCAGGCGCGCTTGGCGGGATCCTGGAGGTCGAAGAGGATGAGTATGAGCAGACCATGGGCGGCCTGCTGAAGGGCGTCTTCTTCGGAATCAAGCACTCGGCCCGCGCCATGGTCGCGCAGGGCGATGGCGGCGCCATCGTGAGCACGGCCAGCATCGCCGGTGTCGGAGCGGGCAATGGCCCGGCGATCTACAGCGTCGCTAAGGGCGCGGTCATGCACCTGACCAAGATTGCGGCTTATGAGCTGGGAGAGCACAACATCCGGGTCAACTGCATCTGCCCGGGCGGCATCGCCACGCCGATCTTTGGCAAGTCGCTGGGGCTCACATCTGAAGACGCGGACAAAACCGTCGAGGCCATGGCGGAGGTGATGGGTCAGGCGCAGCCAATCAAGCGCTCGGGCCGCCCGTCGGACATCGCGCACGCCGCACTCTGGCTGTCCAGCGACGATTCCACATTCGTCACCGGACACGCGCTGATCGTCGATGGTGGTCTCACTCTGGGTCGTCCACGACAGGACGAGTTCGGAGAGAACATGCAGCGCATGTTCGACGCCCTGGGCATCGAGACTCCACAGGAATGAGCCTGAATCTTCCGGCAACACGCCTGGGCCCGCTGCAAGTCCATTCATGACAATCTTCGGTCGACAGATCTTCTATGGCTGGGTGGTTGTTGCTGCTGCGTTTACGGCTCAGTTTGTCACCGTGGGTGTCCAGACATCGGTGGTTGCGGTGTTTGCGCCGGAGTTGATCGAGGAGTTTGGCTGGACGCGCACTCAATTCTTCGCTGCTGACTCTCTGGGCCAAGCCTTTCTGATGGTCATTGGCTTTGCTCTGGGACCGCGGATCGACCGCTTCGGCGCCCGACCGATCATGCTCACAGCGGCAGTAGTCTGTATCCCGGCGCTGTTCATGATGAGTCAGGTCGAGGAGTACTGGCATTACCTCGTTGTGCGCGGCGTATTCCTTGTCACGTCGGCCTCGGTCGCTGGCTTCCTCGTTGTCTCAATCTCTGTGTCGAAATGGTTCGTGGCCAAGCGTGGACAGGCGCTGGGTTGGACGTCGATGGGCGTCTCGATGGCAGGGTTCTTCTGGCCCACATTCACTGCAGGCGTCCTGATCGAGCCGCTGGGTTGGCGCACGGCGTGGATGGTGTTAAGCGCCTGTCTGGCCGCGATCCTGATCCCGTCAGCGTTGCTCATGCGCCGCCGACCTGAAGATCATGGGATGCTGCCCGACGGCGGACCGACACAACTGACTCAGGAACAGATAGAAGCGGCCCAACGCGATCAGGAAACCTCGCTGACACGTCGGGAGGCGTTGCGGACCAGTAGCTTCTATCTGATCGTTCTCATTTTCGGAATCTCGGTCGTCGGTATCTTCGCGATCCTCTTGAACGGCGTTCTGTTCCTGCGTGAACACGGATTCAGTTCAGTAGAGGCGGCAGCCGCGATCGCCTCCTTCTCGTTGTTATCCATGTTGACGAAGCCGCCATGGGGATGGGCTCTCGATCGTTTCGACACCCGTGTGGTGGGATTCCTGTCGTTTGTGGTCGGCGCAATCGGATTCGTTCTAGTGATCAATGCCGCGCCGACGGGCAACTGGTGGATCATCTCCGCGGCTCTGGCGCTGATGGGGCTCGGCATCGGAGGCAATATCCCGATTCAGGACATGTTCTGGGCCGAGTACTTTGGCCGTCGCTACCTCGGTGCGGTGCGCAGCATCGGCTTTCCGGTGGCGATGGGGATCAATGCGATCACGCCCGTCCTGGTCGCCTTCTCTTACGACCTCCTGGGCTCTTACGCTGTTGCCTTCTACTCCTGCTCGGGACTCTGGGCCGGTTCCGCGCTGCTTTGTCTGATGCTGCGGCTGCCGGCCAAACGTCGGACACCGCTGGAAACATTGGTGCGGCGGGTTGCTGCACTAATCACGCCTTCGACGCATCCGGCCGTGCGAGCGGCTGCGCAAAAGCATCGCGTATCTGAGTGAGCACAACAACGCCCGCCGCGCTAACGCGACGGGCGTTGTGATTGCCTACCAGGACTCCGGTACTGCTACTTGATCGGGCTTCCAGAGCAGTCGTCATCTGGGCCCAACCGAACGACATTCTGGCTTCTGCCCGGGAGCTCGATCTCGAACTCGTTGCTGCGCTTCCAGTTGTTGTCGGTGACGCTGCTCGGCATCCGATGCAGACGCGGGATGATGTCGTCGTGGCCTGCAACCCGGACGCCGAATAGCACGTCGTCATCGGTCTGCTTACAGGCGATGACTCGGACCTGGTAGCCGTTGCCGGCGTCGATTACTGAACTCTGCAACCATCTGTCAGTGCGCAAGGTTGGCGTGAGATAGCGCTTCGCCGGCGGCGGGCTGACGTCGACGTCGTTGACGCGGATGTTGAACTCCAGCGTCCTCGATTCGCGGGTCGGGTGCAGCCGCACGATGATCCGGATCGGCAACGTCTCAGACGGGGTCGTGTCGACCTGAACCACTCTGACGAACTGTCTGATCGAAACGGCCTCGCCATCTCCACCAACGACGTCCAGCAAGTTGGTCTCGCGGCCTTCGGAGGACGAAACGATGCGAAGTCTGACCTTCGAGGCTTCCCGGGAATCCACTGCCACGTGCCATTCGCCATCGCCACTAACGACGCCAGCGTGTTCGCCGCATTGGGCGCTCTCCGGACAGGCCGGCAGCTCGTTCCCGTTCTGGTCGAAGACCTTGACCTCTGCTCCAACGTAGTTGGTGGCATCGGTTCCCCAGAAATATTGGGGCGGCAGCGGTTGGGTCTGTGCGTCGAGCGACGGCGCCAGCGTGATCAATAGCGTCGCCAACCCGGCGACCAGCGCGACCACGAGGCTCCACCGCCTCGCCGTTCCGTCAAACAAGATGCTTTGCATTCCCGGCTCCTCCTTGCGCCACGCCCGCCGTGGTGGGAGTTAGTTGACAATAGTTTATCGCGGACTCAGTTGATCGCTGAGCAGGATGAGAACTCGTCCGCCGATTTTGCGCTCGGCTTACGAATCTGCTCTCGCCAATTTGCCAAGCGATAACGCAACTGTCAACTAGCCAGCAGGCACGATCACGACGCACTATCGGGCGAGGAAGCCTCCGTCGACTTTGAGCTCGGAGCCGGTCACATACGAGGACTCGTCGGAGGCCAGGAACAGCACACCGTTCGCGACTTCGTCAACCTCTCCGGTGCGACGCAGCGGAATTGAGCGGACCAGCCTCGCCCGCACTTCCTCGGACATGCCCACGCTGGTCCGCATGGGCGGCATGAATCCAGGATGCACCGTGTTGACTCGAATCCCTTGTGGACCGAGCCGCACGGCCATCGCTTTGGAGAAGTTGCGCACCGCCGCCTTGGAGGCGTGGTATGCGGGATGTCCGCCAGCAGATCCGACGAACCCGTAGATCGACGAGATATTCACGATCGAGCCGCCATTGCCTGCCTGAAGCATCGCCGCGGAGCCGCGCTTCGTCCCCAGGAACACGCCGGTCGCATTGACGTTCATGATCTGGTGCCAGCCCTCGGTCGAGTCGGGGTCTGCCACGACGGTCGACGACAGGCCCGCGTTGTTGACCAGGACATCGAGTCGGCCGCCGTAGGTCTCGAGCGTGGTGGCGATCAATGCGTTCCAGTCCTCTTCGGCGGTGACATCCAACGGGAGGAATGTGGCGGCGCCGCCATCCGAGCGAATCTGCGCCTCGACGTCGCGTCCGCCGTCCTCATCGAGGTCGGCGATCACGACCGCCGCGCCCTCGCGGGCGAACAGTCGACACTCGGCCGCGCCCATGCCGGCAGCGCCACCGGTCACAATCGCGACTTTACCTTCAAGTCGTCCTGGCATGACTCTTGCTCCTACCGTTCGTCTACTCAATTGGCTCAATTGAATTGGGTTGTTCGCCGCTGGAGGCCTGTCTCCAGGCCCTGCGTAGCTCAGCTTGGCGAACTTGGGCCCATTCAAGCATCTGCCGTGACCGACCCGATCCTGCAGAGCTCAGGCATCGGTCATTGCGACTCGTAACACTGGGAAGACCTCTTCAGCGCTCTTGCCTGTGAGGTCCAGGTACAAGGCATCAGGACACAGTTGGACGTCGTCGCCCCATTCGATTGTCCCGTACTCGTGGTTGATGTGTACGGATTCGAAGAACTCTCGATGTTGCCAGCCGACGAAGGCCGGACCGTCTGCCATGTGGCTCAGGTCGACCGTGCCAGACGAGCCGTCACAAAACTCGATCCAGACGCTGAGCCCTGCGCGCGCCTCAACTCGTAAGGGCTCAGTCGGTTCGAAGCAGTCATCGTGGTTCATCGTGAGGCTCCTGGCGCTACTGGCGCTAACCGCCGGCCGCGGCGCTCTCGTAGATCTCGGCTGGCGGCGGTGGCAGGTGGTAGATGCGCTCGGCGGTGGTCCGCAGGACCTTCTCGCGGATGCCCTCGTCGAGGTCGGTCAGGACCTCGGTGATGTGCTCCTGCGCCCTGGGGTAGAGGCAGGTCGGGTGCGGGAAGTCGGTCTCGAACATCACGTTGTCCTCGCCGATCTCGGCGATGGCTGCGCGTGGTCCGAAATCCTCGAACCAGAACGAGGCGAAGATTTGGCGGCGGAAGTACTCCGACGGCTTCATCGTCAGCCCCTCGCGCTCGGTCGGCACGGTCTCCTCGAACTGGTAGTCCATCGCCTCAAGCAGGAATGGCACCCAGCCGATGCCGGACTCGACCGAGACGAAGTTCAGGTTCGGGTAGCGCTCACAGAGGCCGCTAAAGATCAGGTTCATGATCACCTTGAAGTTGGTGATGAACAGGCCAATTGAAATCAACGCGAGTTGCCGCTGAGGTCCATAGCCGGGCCAGATCAGCTTGTCGGCCACACCGGCGCCCGCGCCGATGTGGAAGTTGACCGGCATTTCCATGTCCTGGCAGGCGTCCCAGAAGGGGTCCCAGGCATGGTCGCCCAGGTGCGGCAGGCCGAACGCTTCTGGGGTGTCGCACATGGTGATCCCGGTCATGCCGAGATCCTTGATTCGCTGCAGTTCCTGGACTGCTGCCGGAATGTCCCAGAACGGCACCAGTCCCTGTGGGAATAGCCGACCGGCGCCTTCCTCCTGGAACTCGGCGATCGCGTCGTTGTAGACGGTGCAACAGACGTTGCGCAGCTCGTGATCCTGAATCTTGACGAAATTCTGCGAGCCGAAGCCAGCTACGTTGGGATAGACAATCTGCTGCGCGATCCCAAGATCGTCGAGCAGCTTCAGCCGCGGTTTGGGCTCGGTCGCGGCCTTTGACATCTGCTCAAAGCTCTCGAGCGAGATCTTGCCGTACTCCTTGGTGCCATCGTCTTTGACGACGGTGAATCCTGGCGGGCCAAAGTCGATGTCGTCGAGCACGGTCCAGCGCTGCTGACCCTCGCTGTTCAGCGTGATGTGGGGTACCGCGTCCTTGTACTTGGCCGGCGCGCGCGAGGTCCAGAGGTCGGGCGGCTCCGTGTAGTGAGAGTCGATGTCGATGACGGGAATGCCGTGAACGGTGAGGGACATGTCGGGGCTCCTGCTGCTGATTCCAAGTTCTTCCCCTGCATGGTATCGGGTCGATGAATCAGGAAGCAGGCGTCGGAACCTGAGCGAGCGCGAAGTCTCTCGCGGCTTCAGCCGTGGTGATCTTGCGCCGCTCGGCCAGATCGAAGATTGCGCGCGTCGTCCCGAAGACACCCTCAGCGTGTTCGACCGACTGCTCGTAGCTCCATCCAGCGACCTCCTGCGCCACCGAGATCACGCCTCCTGAATTCACGACGTAGTCCGGTGCGTAGAGGATGCCTCGCTCAGCGATCAATGCGGCGTCCTCAGGGTCGCGAACAAGCTGGTTGTTGGCGCCGCCGCAGATGGCGCGACACTGCAAGCCCTGGATCGATGTCTCACCGAACACGCCACCCAGCGCGTTGGGCGAGAGCAGGTCGCAAGGTGTCACGTAGGCCTCGTCGACTGAGACGGTCCGCGCACCAATCTCGGCGGCCAGGACGCCAGCAGCAATCGCGCGGATATCGGCAACCATCACCCGAGCTCCGTCGTCGGCGAGGGAACGCGCCACTTTCGAACCCACCTTGCCCACGCCAACGACGACGATGTTGCGGCCGGCCGGGCTAGGGTCGCCGTCGAGCGCCTCGAGTGTGGCGTAGATGCCGCTCAACACCGTGACCGCCGTCAACGCTGATGTGTCGCCGGAACCGCCGAGCTCCGGCGATGTGCCGACCACGTGCGGCGTCCACTGCGAGAGCTGATCGATTTCGCTGGTGGTCGTACCTACGTCAGTCGTGGTCAGATATCGGCCCTCAAACTCGTTGACGAACTCGGCATAGCTGCGCAACTGAGCTTCGGTCTTGTTCGTTGGGTCGCCAATGACCACCGCCTTGCCACCGCCGAATGGCAGCCGGGCGGCAGACGACTTCAACGTCATCGCCTCAGCTAGCCGCAGGACGTCATCGAATGCAGCATCGAAATCTGCATACGGCTGCCAGCGAGTCCCGCCAATCGCCGGTCCGCGAGCGGTTGAGTGGATCGCGCAGATCGCCTCAAGCTCAGCGTCCGGATCGCGCCACAGAGCGACATCCTCGAATCCGTGCTTGACTATTGTGCGGAACCGGGTCATTCGTGACCTCGCAATCGGCTACTCCAGCATTCCTGAAATGCTGATGATCACCCCGCGGGCGTCTATCTCTATCAACTGTAGGCCGCCCTGAGGCGCGTAGAGCTGTCCGACTTCGGTCGACCAGGTCAGTTCCAGCCGCTCTGTTCCCTGCTCATCGTCCGCACCGTCCGGCTCTCCGAGCAGAATGATCGAGCCTTCTGTGGCGTCATCTTCGGAACCGACCGCGCGACCACAGCGCATGCAACCCGGCGGCACGATGGCGATCGTGACGGTCCGCCCGCGCTCGCCGCTCAGCAGCCATCGACCGTCTGACTCCAGCTTCGGCGACAGCAGCATGTCGGGAGCGATTGAGCCAACCTCGATTCCGACCGAGAGCTCGTCCTCGGCATCCACCGGCGGTGGAGACTTCAAGCCGGGAAGCAGACCCACGCGACCGGTCGCGTAGGACTCGGCGAAATCTTGCGTGTCCTGATCCACGACGTCATCCGGTGCTTGCCCTGCCCAAATGCGAACAATTACGCCGTCCGGATCGATGAAAAACGATCGCGGCGGGCCGCTCGGTCCGCCACCGCCGTAAGCGCGGAAGACAGCGCCGTCGAAGTCCATTGGAATTGCGTACTCGACGCCGAACTCTGCAATGAAATCGAGTGCCACCGAGGTCGATTCCTCAATGTTCACTCCGACGACCGTGAATCCGGTGGCTGCCAGAGCTTCCTGAGCTCGAATCAACGCCGGAACCTCGCGTCGGCAGGGACCGCACCATGATGCCCAGAAGTTGATCAAGACCGGCTGTCCGCGCCAGTCCGAGAGCCGGAATCGACTGCCATCTACCGTTTCCAGGTCGAAGTCCGGTGCGATGTGACCGATGCTTGAGCCGACCTCCCGACCGTCGCTCGGCAGCCAGGCCGGCAAATCGACCACGCCACCGTCACCGCCGCCCGAGGGCTGCAACAGCGTCAACCACAACGCCGCTGCGACCGCAAGCACGACACCCGCACCAGCGATCACCGTACGTGCCCCGTGATACTCGCGCGGGCGGTTGGGATTCTCGTGCGGCAGTCCGCCGTTGTGCCCTAATGATTGTTCGTTGGACTCGTCGGTATCATTCATGGCGTTCGACTCGACGCTTGGTGAGAACTTACTGAGCGGCTAGCGCACTTGGAGGCAGCCTATGACGGCGCAGTCGATTCCTGCGGATCAGTTGTTGTCGGCAATCCGCGAGGCAGGGGTGCAGGACATCGTCCTCGTGCCCGACACGCATCAGCGTACGGTGCTCGACCTGCTGATGGCCGACGACGAGATCCGCACCGTGCATTGCTCAACCGAAGACGAGGCCGTCGCCGTATCGGCCGGACTGATCATCGGTGGACGACGCCCGATGATGCAGATTCAGCACGCCGGTCTGTACGCCTCCGTCAACAATCTACGCGGCGTGGGACTCGATGGGCACTTCCCGATCGTGCTCCTGATCGGTCTGCTGGGCCGTGATCCTGAACTCGAGCCGGAACAGGATGGCTCCTCGATGGTCCGGCTCTGTCGGCCGTTGCTGGAGACATTGAACATTCCCTCGCACCTGCTGGACGGCCCTGACGACCTGCACCATGTCGCCGCGGCCTTTGACGAAGCCGCAGAACGCAACGGGCCTGTCGCCCTGCTAGTAGGAACGACCACATCATGACCGTGAGCAAGCGCAACAACAACGAGGCGCAGCGCATGTCGCTCGACGCCGCACTCGACGTGCTGGCGCGCCGCCGTGAGGAGCAGGTCGTCGTCGGTACGATGACCGCCAACGGCGTTTGGCGGCAGAAGTCGCCGCACGACCTCAATCTGGCTTGTATCGGATTCATGGGTGGAGCGTCCACCCTTGGCCTGGGCATCGCGCTGGCCCAGCCCGAGCGCGATGTCTGGATTATCGACGGCGACGGTTCGCTGATGATGCAGCTCGGGTCCCTTGGCACGATCGCCGGCGCCGCGCCGTCGAACTTCCTCCACATCGTGATCCACAACGGCGTCTACGAGACCAGCGGGTCGCAGCCGTTGCCCTCGCAGCAACAGGTCGACTTCGCTCAGATGGCCGTGGGCGCGGGCTACGCCCAGACCGCCAGCTTCGGAGATGCAGAAGAGTTCGACGCCGCCATCGACGAGCTTCTCGCTGCCGAAGGTCCCACCCTGATTCAGCTCTACACCAGACCCGCGGACCGCTTCTACAGCGCTCGACCAACCCCGCCAGGGAGCACACCGGCCTTCGCCAAGATGTGGCCGCCTGTTGCAGAGGCGCTCACCGAGTGATGAACGGTTAGTCCGCGGCGATGACCGAGGCCGGTTCGCTGGAGAGTGTAGAAATGCTCTCTCGCACGGCATCGTCGAAATCCGAAGCCGGTCGCCAATCTACGTCGACTTCCTCGCCGATGAGTGCGAGCGTGCTGAGAACGTGCCGCAGATCCGGGGCGAGCGCGCAGTCGTGTGCAAGCGCAGCCTCGAAGCACAACACGTCGTCCCGAGTGGCGGTCCCGCCAAGAAACGCGTACAGCAATTCCTTGAGCTCGGCTCGAACTTGGTCATTCCAGCTCATGAGAGGGCTCCATGTCAAAGCGGCCTTACGTCACGGTAGCGGAATATGAACTGGACGATCTGTTCGCGGAACGGCGGATATTCGAACGACTGCAAAGCGGCGATCTCCGAGAAGAGGTAGAAGAGACACGGCTGGTCCCCGCCAAACGCTGCTCCCTCGGTGGTAACTCCTATCACACGCGTGTTCGAGACCGTCACGGTCAACTTCTGGCAAGGATTCACTACGTCGAGTGCGCATTCGGGCATACCATTGGCGTCTGGCCGTCGGTGCTTTTCTATCCCGATCTGACAGTGAGACGTCAAGGTCACGCACGGCGTCCGGCGCATTAGGATTTTCCCGCCGCGTCTCTCGCTGTCAGGTGTCGCTACGATGGCTCTGTTGAGGAGATCTCAGAACCAGATGGAGTCGCTCATGCAGACCGTCGAGGAGATTCAGCACGCGATCGAATCGCTATCTGAGGACGACTACGAGCGCATTCGAAGGTGGATCTGGGAAACCGATTGGGACGACTGGGATCGCCAGATGGCAAAAGACATCGAGGTTGGCCGGTTCGACATCTTTGCTGACCAAGTGGCCGAGGCTCGTCGCCAGGGCAAGCTGTACCCCCTCCCGGGTGTCGAGCGACCCTAAGGGCACCGTACATCTCCGGAGTTTGGGGTGGAGTATCGACGCCTTCCTGAATCGATTCAGAATGTCGCCGTCCGCAACTTCCAGCTCTTGGCAGACGACCCCGAACACCCCTCCCTGCACTTCAAGAGAATCCGTCGGCAATACTGGTCCGCTCGGGTCGGGCTGGACTATCGGGCGATCGCACTCCGCGATGGCTCAGACTATTTCTGGTTTTGGATTGGACGCCACGACAAGTACGAACGACTCATCAACACGCTCTGATTGGCGAAGATTTTGGCTCCACTCGACCTTAGTGATGACCGTCGTCGTCGTGCGATGCTTCTGGCTCTGCGACGCAGGTGTTCTCGAGCGTCCCGATGCCTGCGATTGTGATGCTGACGGTATCGCCAGCGACCAACCAGCGCGGTGGGGTCATCGCGGCTGCGACGCCTGAGGGCGTGCCCGTGGCGATGATGTCGCCCGGCTCCAGGGTCATCGCCTGGGTGACGTACTCGACGATGTCGTAGCAGTCGAAGATCAGGTGCTTCGTATTCGAGTTCTGACGCAACTCGCCATTGACCGAGGTCTGAATGTCGAGCACGTGCGGGTCGCCGAGTTCGTCGCCGGTGACGATCACCGGACCGACCGGACCATGGGTGTCGAACGACTTGCCCATCGTGAACTGTGGTGTGTGTCGCTGGAAGTCCCGCACGGAGACATCGTTGACGATCGTGTAGCCCGCAATGACGGACGAGGCGTCCGCTGCCGAGACGTGGCGGCAGGTCTCGCCGATCACAATGCCCAGCTCACCCTCGTAATCCACCGCCTTTGATGCCAACGGAATCTGCACACCGCCGCCGGGCCGTTGGACGCAGGTCACCTGCTTGGTGAAGATCGTCGGCATGCGCGGCGTCTGCGCGCCGGTCTCGGCGATGTGGTCGCCGTAGTTGAGTCCAACCGCAAGGAACTTCTTCGGATTTGGTACCGGCGAGAGCAGCTGAACCTCGGAGAGCGGACGCCGATTGCCCCCGCGCTCGACGGCCATCTCCGCCATGATCCGCGCGTTTTCGCCCATCGCGAGAAACTCGCACATATCCGTCGGCGCGTCAGGCGCTCCCAGGTAGAGGTCAACGATCTCGTCGTCGACTACCACGCCGACCCGAGTGGTGTCTTCAAAGGAAAAGCTTGCCAAGCGCATCTCGCGCTCCTCTCGTGAGTGGGAAGAACAGGATTCAGGCTAATCGCCGCGTGCGGCTAGCGGAATTGTGCCGATCACGTCGTCCGCTTCCATCTGGTCGACTTCTGCTTCGCTGAGCGTCGTCAGCCGAGCCAACACCTCGCGCGTGTCCCGACCCAGGGTCGGCGACGGTCGATCGGACTCCGGACCGCGCCAATTCGTGAAGCGATATGGCTGCAGCGGATATCGCTTTGTGCCTGCGTATGTGTGTTGCTGCGTGACGTAGAAGTCTCGTGCAAGCAGGTGCTCATCTTCGAGCAGGCCGCGGCCGTCATAGACCGCTCCGGCGGCGATTCCCAGAGCTTGCAGTTCGCGCATCAACTGCCCCGCGTCCTTGTTTCGCGTCCATTCCGAGATGACCGCATCAATTTCGCCGCGAGCCGCGTCGCGATCCGTGAATGCCGAGTACCGCTGGATCCAGTCCTCGCGACCCATCAGCCGTGACAGGTCGGCGAACTGGCCGTCGGTTTCGCAGGCGATCGCGATCCAACTGTCATCGCTGCAGGGGTACGTGTTGTGCGGAGCGATTCGCGGATGGTAGTTGCCTCGGCGACCGGGATCTTCGCCCGAGATCGAATATGCCGTGACCGCCTCACCTGTGAACGAGGTCGCGGTCTCGGTCTGGGACAGATCGATGTGGCAGCCGCCCGGCTCGCCCTGTGCATTCAGCCGACGCCGACGCTCCAGCGCCGAGAGCAGTGCCAGCGCGCCCATGACTCCCGCCAGCGGATCTCCGCCAGTCGTGCCGCTGAAGATTGGCTGGTCGTCTGGATAGCCGGTCAAATGGGGCAGGCCCGACATCTGCTCGGTCGTGTTGGCGAACGCGGTGTAATGCGACCAGGCGCCGGTCAGGCCGAAGCCGGGCATCGAGATCATGATCAGTTCGGGATTGATCTCACGCAGCTCCTCGTAGCTCAGCCCGAAGTTGCCCATGACGCGCGGCGTGTAGTTCTCGACCAAGATGTCGGCGTCCTTGACCATGTGCCGGATCACGTCCGATCCACGCTGGTCGGTCAGATTCAGCGTGATCCCGTGCTTGTTTCGATTGACCCAGTTGAACTGCGGCGCCCACTCCCACCAGAAGTCATCAGTCGCGCCTCCGGCGCGCCAGCCGTCAATGCGCTGCACCGACTCAACCTTGATCACATCGGCGCCGCCATCAGCAAAGATCAGGGAAGTCATCGGTCCGGACATAAACATCGACAGGTCGATGACGCGCAGACCTTCGAGCGGGCGCTGCGGGATCCCCACAGCGCCTTCGTCATCTCCTCCCGGCGCAACACTTCCGTCATTCCCGCGCCTGCCGCGGGAATCTCGCCCCTGTTCCTCCGTCATCTCGGCACGCACTTCGTCGGTGTGTTCGCCGAGTAGCGGCGTTCTCGTACCGATTGGACGTTCGTCGCCGTACATCCAGGGGACTCCGGGTGTTCTCACCCGACCCACCTGGGGATGCTCAAATTCAAAGAGGAAGTCTCGCTCGCGATGTGGCAGCAGATTGAGCACATCCGACAATGTCGGAATCATGCCAAAGGGAATCCGCCAGGCTTGCGCCTCGTGGAAGACGTCCTCCGCAGTTCGTGACGATGTCATCTCCGCCAGCTCACCCGCCAGTTCACGAGAATTCGCCATCCGAGCCCAGCCATCAGTGAACAGTGGATCGTCGATCAGCTCAGGTCGGCCGAAGAACTGGCACATCATCTCCCACTGCGCCTGGGTCAATGTGTTCGCGCCGACATGGCCGTCGGATGTGGGCAGTATGAACGAGGGCGACGGGCCGATATCGGCGCGTCGCACGCCGCTGTCTCCCGTGTAGTCGTAGCGCTGCACCGGCAAGAGCGCCGCATTGATCGCCGCCTCGATCACCGACACGTCGACATGGTCGCCGCGGCCATGCTCCCGCGCCCCATGGGCAGCGATCAGCGAAGCGACAGCGGCATATGCCCCGGCCAGAGTCTCGGTCAGCGACGTGCCAAGCTGCAGCGGCTCACGACCCTCGCGACCGCAGAGATACGTAAAACCGCCCAGCGCGCCGGCAATCAGATGGTTCCACTGCCAGTCGGCGTATGGCCCGTCCGAGCCGAAACCGGTCACAGTCGCCAGAACGACACGCGGATTGCGTGCTGCCAAGTGATCGTATCCAAGACCGCGAGTCGCCAGGGACGGCTCGGTCTCATGCGAGATCACTACATCGGCCCAGCCGAGCAATCGGTCCCGCAGTGCCAGGTCGTCCGGGTTGGACGGATCAACCACGACGCTGCGCTTCGACGTGTTGGCATACAGAAACGGGGCCGAGGCTTCGATGTCCTCAGTGCCTGCAAACGGACCCCGTCGTCGGGCCGAATCGCCTTCGGGCGGTTCCAGCTTGATCACATCGGCGCCCAGGTCGCCCAGCAGCTTCGCCGCGAATGGAGCGGCCAGTCCCTCCGAGATATCGAGGACTCTCAGTCCGTCCAGCGCTGTGGTCATGTGTTCCGCTCCGACATGAGATGTCGCCGTTGTCTCGTTGTTCGCTTCAGCCACTGCAGGGTAGATGAGCATTTCCCCACGAATCAGGCTCCGTCATACCCGCCCCGGAGTTCCCGTCATACTCGCCCTGGAGTTCCCGTCATACCCGCGCTTGCCGCGGGTATCTCGTTGCGAACTGAACCAGGTTCAGCAACCTTCGAAGAGATGGGAACGGGCAATCCCTCAAGCGAACACGCCTGTGTACCTTTCAGCGAGATTCCGCGACGGAGCGCGGCAATGACGACAACAGGAGTCATGGGGTCTGTGAGGCGGCTTCGCACGTTTGCCGCGAGATAGGTTGGTCAGTTCCCGCTGCGCTGCTTGTTCATCGGCAACTGCGTGGCCATGCGATGCTCAGCTGTCTTGTAGTGCTCGACCAGGACCTCGCGCAACGCATCTTCGGTCGCGCCCGAGAACTGCTCCTCGCACGGATCGCAGCTCACCTCGACGGGACCTGCGTCGGCGGCGACGCCCCGAAACGCGTCGCGGGCGGTGCGTCGTGCGAGCTGCTCGTGGAGGCGATTGCGGAATCCTGCCATGGCGATCACACCTTCGATTGGCTGCCACGTGCGGCGTAGACTCTGCCCAGCGTAGGTCAAGGTCAGGAGTGAATCATGGTCTGGGAACCCGAGGTTGAGGAACTGAAGCATCGCGCCGAGTTGTCCGCACGAGGAGGCACGCCGGACCGCATCGAGCGACAACACCGCCTCGGTCGGCTGACCGTGCGCGAACGGATCGAAGGGTTGCTCGATCCGGGTTCCTTCCACGAAGTTGGCGCGCTGGCCGGTCTGGGCGAGTACGACGAGGGTGAGCTGGTCGATTTCACTCCCGCCTCATATGTGATGGGGCTGGGCAAGATCGACGGACGCACCGTCGCCGTCGGTGGCGAGGACTTCACCATCCAGGGCGGCTCGGCGCTCTTTCCGATGCAGCGCTCCAAAGGCGGGTTGGGCGGCTTTTGCGAGGAGCTGGCGCTCGAGTACCGAGTGCCCTTGATTCTCCTGATCGACGGCGCCGGAGCGAATGTCGGTGCGACCAAGAAGATGGGCACGACCTATCTGCCGAACGGTGCGGGAACCGGACGCTCGTTCGTCACATCGATCGAGGCGATGCAGAACGTGCCGGTACTGGGCGCGGTACTCGGAGCGATTGCGGGCGGACCATCGGGACGGGCGATGATGGTGCATTGGAGCGTGATGACCAAGGGGCGCTCGGCCATGTTCGCCGCCGGTCCACCAGTCGTCAAACGAGGCATCGGCCACGATGTGACCAACGAGTCGCTGGGCGGGTCCGGCGTACACGTCCACACGTCAGGATGCATCGACAACGAAGCAGAGGACGAAGAGGACGCCTTCCGCCAGATTCGATGCATGCTCTCGTACCTACCCGACAACGTGAACGAGCTCCCACATTCGGCACCGATCATTGACGCGCCCGAGGGCGCCGGCGAAGCACTGATCGACCTGGTGCCCCGTAACACGCGGAGGCCGTACTCGATGCACAAGTTGATCTGCTCGGTGACGGACGGTGGCGATTTCTTCGAGGTCAAGCCCTACTGGGGCACGTCGATTGTCACAGGATTTGCGCGCGTCGATGGCATGCCGATTGGCATCGTCGCGAACAATCCGCGCAAGAACGGCGGAGCGCTGGACCGCGACGGCTCGGACAAGCAGACGCACTTCCTTGAGCTCTGCAACTACTTCCACATTCCGATCGTTTACCTGGTCGATGTCCCGGGTTTCATGATCGGCGAACAGGCCGAGCAGGAAGGCACGCTGCGATCTGGGATGCGTGCGATGTGGGTCGGGCTGCAGGCGACTGTGCCGCAGCTGACCATCGTGATCCGCAAGTGCTACGGCATGGCCGGCATGGCGACCGGTAATCCGACACGGCTGAACTACCGGCTCGGTTGGCCCTCGGGAGAATGGGGATCAATCCCGATCGAGGGCGGGGTGGATGCTGCCTACCGACGCGAGATCGCCGAAGCGCCCGATCCCGATGCAAAACGGGAAGAGATCGAGGCAGACTTGCGTCAACTGCGTAGCGTCTTCCGCACGGCGGAGACATTCGGGATCGAGGAGATCATCGATCCACGCGCGACGCGCAGCTACTTGCAGCAATTCGTCGAGCGGGCCTACAAGGTGCTGCCCTACGAGTTGGAGCAGAAGCCCCTGTACGGGGTGAGGCCGTAGGTATTGGTCCTCAGCGGTCCAATCCGATCGGACAAGCCGAGGTGCTTCCGCGCTCCCCCTTGCAGTGACCTTTGGCAGAGACCTTTGAATGACTGAGCTTTCCGTCCCCGCCCCCGAGCGGGGACCCGCTTTGGCATAGTCCAGGCTGCTCGGACAGGTCCTGGTTGAGGAGGTACCAGCGACGGACATGGCCGCCGGTAAGAAGCCAGGGAAGGAGCAGGCCCCCGCTCGGAGGCGGGGGCGGTTGAGGGGTTATTCGAAGGTCCCTCGCAGGGAGAGCTGCCGAAGAGCCTGCACCCGGCTTGAACGGGCGCTGAGGGTATCCCAGCCTTCACACCGCGAGCAAGAGGCTGCGCACGCGTCTCTTCGCGGCTTACAGCTTCCCACTAAGCACCGGCTCCGCGAGCAATCAGCACCGCAACTCCGGCGATCATGCAGTAACTGGCAAAGGGAATCAACGACCGCCCCCGAACTAGCCAGAGCAACGCCTTGATCGCAACCAGCGCCGTCGCAAACGAAACCAGAGCCCCGACCGCGAGTGCCCCGGTCTCCACCCGAGCGCCCTCATCGACCAGCGCTGCCACAGCCAGGACGCCCGCTCCGGCGATGGCTGGCATCGACAACCAGAATGCCCAGCGCGCGGACGCCTCACGCGAATGACCCAGCGCCATCCCGGCCACAATGCACATTCCGGAGCGCGAGATGCCCGGCAGAATCGCCAGGCACTGCGCAATCCCGATCGCCAGCGCACCGCGATCACTCAACGCGCCGAGCGCCTGCTTGTAGTTTACGCGCCGAAGTCGCCACTCGGCGCCGGCAATCAGGAGCCCGGACACGACCAGAAAGGCGCCCGCCGACGTTGCGTCACGCAGCTCGTTCTCCAGCGACTCGTACAGCAATCCGCCGACAATCACAATCGGAATCGTGCCGATCAGTCCCAGCCAGACCAGACGGCGCGGCTTGAGTCCTTCGACCGCTCCAGTATCGGTTCTCAAACCCTGTAGAACGCTCCAGACCTCGTGGCGGAACGCCCAGAGGATGGCGGCGAGCGTGCCGAGATGCACGGCGACATCGAAGTCGAGTCCTGGATCCTCCCAGCCGAACAGCCAGCGCGCCAGGACCAGGTGTCCACTCGACGAGACCGGCAGGAACTCGGTCAAGCCCTGGACGATGGCCAGGACAATCGCTTCGAGGATGCTCACCTAGACTCCCCAGAGACTCACGTGCGGGATTAGTTCACTGTAGGAGCCAACATGGACATCACCGAGGTCATCCGCACCACGTTCGCCGCCCGAAACTTCACCGACGATCCGGTCCCCGATGAAGTGATTGAGCGAATGCTCGAGCACGCGCGCTTCGCCCCGTCTGGCGGCAACCGCCAGGGCTGGCATGTGATCGTCGTGCGAGACCCCGAAATTCGCGCCGCCATCGCCGCGGCCGCCGAGCGGCCGGCCAAGCGCTACGTCGCCATGGCCCAGGCCGGTGAAGGTCCCTGGAACGCCGCCTTCCCGTCAGTCGTGACCGACGAGACTGCGGCCAGCGTTCCCACCCCGAGACGGCTGATGGACCCATACATCGAGGCGCCGGTGCTGCTGGCCGTCTGCGTCGACCTCGGCGTGGTCGCCTCTGTGGACAAGGAATTGGATCGGGTCGGCGTCATCTCCGGTGGCTCGATCTACCCGTTTGTCTGGAGTCTGCTGCTCATGGCCCGCAATGAAGGCTTCGGCGGAACTCTCACGACCATTCCCATCGCCAACGAACCCGAGCTCAAGCCCATCCTCGGACTGCCCGATCACTACGCCATCGCCGCGTTCCTGCCAATCGGCAAGCCGGTCAGGCAACTGACGAAGCTCAAGCGCGGCGAGGTATCAGGCTTCGCCAGCATTGATACGTTCGATGGCGAGACGTTTGGCGGGTAGATAAGGGGTGCCGAGCGATGACACGGAGGGCCGTAGCAACGCTGTTGTCGATACTGACGGCCTCGCTGGGTGTGGTCGCTTTGCTCGGAGTCGGCGCGGCGGCCGAGCCTCTATCTGTCTTCACACTCGAGGTACGGGCGCAGCTGCATGACAGCGGCCGTGTCGAGTTCGGTGTGCAGACCGAGCACGGCGCCAGATATCCTCGGGCGCGTTTCCTGCCGGCGGACGTCGATCACAGTCGCTGGTTGCAGAGTTCACCGATTGATGTCAATGGGTATGAGACCCGCGTGGTGGCGCGTCGGCTGGACGACGGGCGCACCGAGTTTGTCCTCCGCCTGGAGGGCGTAGACGTCAAGCCACCAAGTTCGATCCTCCCTGCATCGGTTACACCGCGGCGCTGGCATCAATCCCGGTCCGTCGTTGTTGAACACCTGCAAGATCCCGACTCAATCGACGAGCGACATCTACTGGCCCGAGCAGCGGCGATCCGCGCCGAAGCCACCACGCCAGATCTGACTGGCCTGGTCGGCTGGCTCAATGGCGAGCCAACGACGATCGCTCGTGAACTGGCCAAGGGGCATGTGGTCCTGATCGATTTCTGGACGTTCGGCTGCTACAACTGCCAGAACACGCTGCCCTATCTCACGGCGTGGGACGAGAGATACCGTGATCACGGGCTCGTCGTCCTGGGCGTGCATCGACCGGAGTTCGCGTACGAGGCAGTGCCGGAGAGCATTCTCAATGCCATCGAGCAGTATGGGATCGAGTACTCAGTGCCACTGGACGATGACGCTCGCACCTGGCGCGCGTATCAGAACCGCTGGTGGCCGGCGAAGTATCTGATTGGTCCGACCGATGAGGCGGCGATGGGTTTGCGTTACCGGCGCATCGGCGAAGGCGGCTACGAGCAAACGGAACGAGAAATCCGCGCAGCGCTTACAGCAGTTGGACGCGATCTCAGCGACGTCCCCTTCGGCGTTGACGTCGACAGCTAATCGGCAGCTGTGGTTGAGCTGGAGCCGCGATTGTTCTCAGACTGAATCACTTCAAGTGCTTTCGCAAGCGTTGCCTCGCGAAGGAAATCGACCGGACTCACACCTACGATTTGGCTAGCTTGGACGAGCGCGCGCAGCTCATCCCGGGTGATGTCTATCTCCATGCCCGAGATGCGCTCGTCAAGCATCAATGTGAAGTAATCGGTTTCGGGTTCCGTCGTAGCTGGTTCGATCGATTCAGTCGTCATCGAATGCCACCTCTGCGCTGGTGGTACGCGCTTTGTTCACCGTTACTGGACCAGTAGCCAGTGACGATCGTCGATCGGTTCTGAGAGTCAGGGTACTCGACAATCAACGTGAGGAGTCGACCACCGCGGTTTGGTCCAATGATCTTCAAGCGTGCGTGCTGTCGATACGATGTTCCGTCCCGGCGCAGGACCAATTTGGCCTTCTGTCGGAACAGCTCGGGTGCGATCTCCTCAACGTCGAACGCGTCGTCAAGGGTTACGCCATGGACCCAAAGCTTGTCCAGCGTGTCTGGGCTCTCCCGAAGCTGCGGGATACGTTGACTGGCCACGTGGAAAGCAGACTTGACTCACTTCGCGCTTGCGATGATCGCATCCAACTCTTGCTTCAGCCGAGGCAGAATCTCGTCGTAGGGATAGTGACCCAACGACTCCTCGCCTCGCTTCAGGTTGACGGCCATCGGGCCGCACCAGAGGCCGAGATCGGCGTCGTCGGTCTCTCCGGGCCCGTTTACGCGGCAGCCCATCACGGCGATGGTGATGTCGTACTCGGAGGCGTACTCGGTCATCGCCTTCACGTCCTGCGCCAGGTCGACGAACTTCTCGTTCTCCACCCTTGAACAGGACGGGCAGGAGATGATGTTTAGTCCCTCGTCGAACTTCGGTGGCACCGAACGGAACCTACCTGCGGCGATGTCGCCGAGGATGTCACGCGCAACTTCGATCTCCATGCCCTTGTCGTCGAACGGAACGGTCAAGGAAACACGCACTGTATCGCCGATGCCTTGCGACACCAGCTGCTCAAACGCCACACGCGTCTTGATCACGCCCTCGGGTGGCATTCCCGCTTCGGTCACTCCCAGATGCAGCGGAACATCAGGACGCTCCGCCGCAAACTTCTGATTGACCTCGACGACCTGCTTCCAGTCGGAGTCCTTCAGCGATACGACGTAGCGGTCGAATCCAAACTCATCCAACAGTCCACAGTGCTCCGTCGCTGACGCGACGATCGCCGAGACGTGATCGTTTGGGTAGCGCTCCAGCATCCGCGGATCGATCGAGCCGCAGTTCACGCCGACACGGATCGCGCAGTCGTGATCGGCCGCCGTTTCGGCAATGAACGCGACCTTGTCGCGGACACGCTTCGACTTCTCATGGTGGTGCAGGTGTCCAGGGTTGTAGCGGATCTTGTCGACATGCGGCGCGACTTGTGTGCAGAGACGGTAGTTTTCCTGCAGGTCGACCGAGAGCGGCGCTTCGGTCCGCTCACGGACAGTGGCCAACGCCTCGACATCCTTGCGCGAGTCCACAGCGACCCGAACCAGATCGGCGCCTGCAGCCTCGAGCAGCTTGACTTGCCGCACCGTGGCTTCGATGTCTTGTGTTCGCGTTGCCGCCATCGACTGCACCACAATCGGGCTGCCGCCGCCGATCGTGACATCGCGGACCTTCACCGGCCGAGTTGGATTGCGACGCAGGTCGCCGGTCAGTTGGATCGTCTCCGCCATCGGTACTCCCTCTCCCACTGCCAATCATCTGCATCGTACCGTTGATGCGTGCTGTTCACTGCGATCTTCCTGATCCTCTTCGTCGCCGCGTGGCTGTTCATCTCCATGCTGAGCTGGATTGCGCTCAGTCTCCCTCGCCGGGCGAGAGGTGCGTTGTGGGCTGCGCCGTTTGCCGGACTCGGAGGGATTGGCGGTGGCGCGCTGGTCCCGCTTGCGGGTCTGGACAATGAGCTGGGCATTGGCATATCGATGGTCGCTGCCTTGGTCTGTTCGGCGCTGAGCTGTTGGATGGCCTTTCAGAGCTGGGACGCCTTCGACCTGGGATCCAGGTTCGATCGGTGGGCTCGTCGAGACCGCTGATATCGTCGCTGCAATAGCAAAGCAGACATTTGGAACCGCTCTATGCCTGTCACCCATATGTCCCGACTGTTCGGCCGCACCCTGCGTGAGGCCCCAGCCGACGCCGATTCGGCCAATCATCAACTGCTGTTGCGCAGCGGGCTGATCGTTCAGCTCGCCGCAGGCGTGTACTCATTCCTGCCGCCGGCCTGGCGCACACTGCTGAAGATTGAGCAGATCATCCGCGAGGAGATGGAAGCTGCCGGATCGCAGGAGTTGCGCATGCCGGCGATTCAGCCTCGCGAACTCTGGGAGGAATCGGGACGCGCCGACTCCTACGGCCCCGTGTTGTTCAACCTCAAAGACCGACGCGACCGCACCATGGTGCTGGCACCCACCCACGAGGAATCCGTCACCGACCTCTTCCGTAAGGTCGTGCAGTCCTATCGCGATCTGCCTCAGAGCGTCTTCCAGATGCAGACCAAGTTCCGTGACGAGCCGCGACCGCGCGGCGGACTCGTCCGTGTGCGCGAGTTCATCATGAAGGACGCCTACACCTTCGATGTGGACGACGACGCCTTCCAGCTCAACTACAACGCGATGCGTCAGGCCTACTACAACATCTTCGAACGCTGCGGCGTGCCGGTTGTCGCCGTCCAGGCAGACTCGGGAGCGATCGGCGGCAAACAGTCGGAGGAGTTCATCTTTCTCACCGAGATCGGCGAGGACAACATCGTCCTCTGCCCGTCCTGCGGGTACGCCGCCAACCAGGAGCGCGCAGAGTTCGCCCGCGGAGAACGCAGCGGCGTCGACGGTGAGCTGGAACAGGTGGCAACGCCTGGCGTGTCCACGATTGCCGGTCTCGCCGAGTTCCTCGGCGTTCCCGAGCAAGCGACAGCCAAAGCGGCGTTCTTTCTCGTTGACGGCGAACCGACCTTTGCGGTGATCCGCGGAGACCTGGAAGTCAACGAGCTCAAACTGCTGAACGCTCTGGACGCGACCGAGGTGCGTCCGCTGTTGCCCGAGGAAGTGGAGCAGATCGGCTGGGTCGCGGGCTATGCCTCGCCAATCGGCGTCGATGCTTCGCGAGTCGTGGCCGATCCAAGTGTGGTCGACGCGGGCGGACTCGTTGCCGGGGCGAATCAGGTAGACAGCCACCTGCGCCACGTGACCTACGGACGCGACTGGAGCGCCTCGACCGTCGCGGACATCGGCATGGCGCAGTCAGGTGATCCCTGTGCCCAGTGTGGAGCGGCGCTCGACATGCAGCGTGGGATCGAACTTGGTCACATCTTCAAGCTCGGTACTCGGTACACCGACCCGATGGACGCCACGTTCCTCGACGCGGACGGCAATCGGATGACGCCGATCATGGGTTGCTACGGCATTGGCGTCGAGCGTCTGATGGCTGCCGTCGTGCAATCCAATCACGACGAACACGGCATTATCTGGCCCCCTTCCGTCGCTCCGTTCGATGTCCATATCGTCCCGCTTGGTGCAGGCGACAAGGTCGCAGCAGCCGTTGCGGACGTGGAGTCAGAGCTCTCCGGCTCAGGTCTCAACGTGGTCACCGACGACCGCAATGAACGCGCCGGTGTGAAGTTCAACGACGCCGATCTGCTCGGCGCGCCGTTGCGCATTACGATCGGCGCCCGCGGCCTCAAACAGGGACAGATCGAGCTGAAGTTGCGCGGAGACGCCGAGGCGTCATCGGTCCCGTTGGACGGGGCGGTCGCGGCGGCACAAGAAGCATTGGCATCCTTGTCGTCCTGATACGCGCTTGATACTGACGGCTCTGTGAGCGGCTGAGCGGCCATTCAGAATTCGCTTCGGCGTGTATAGTCAATATTGCGGATGTCGGGTGGGGGTCGGGCTGGCTTGTCTGATCCTGCGCGACTCGTATGGATCCACCGACATAACGTTTCGCAGAGTCTCCCGTCAAGAAGACTGCCCATGAAAACCGACTTCCTGCTCGCGATTAAGCAGCTCCATTCCGACAAGAACCTCGATGACGAGGTGATCTTCAACGCGGTCGAGCGCGGCATGGCTGCGGCCGTCAAGCGTCGCTATGAGCTGCCCGGCAATGTGATCGTCAACATCGATCGCTACGACGGCGCCATGGAGGTCTGGTCCGAGCGCGAAGTCGTCGAGATTGAGGAAGACATCGCCGATCCCGACCTGCAGATCGAGCTGGAGCGCGCACGCCTCGCCGACGCGACGGTGCACATCGGCTCGACATTGCGCGAGAAGCACGACATAGAGAATGTCGGCGGCAGAATCGAAGCGCAGACTGCAAAGCAAGTTGTGCTCCAGGCCTTACGCGAAGCCGAGCGCGAAGCCGTCTTCGCCAAGTACTCCGGCGAAGAGGGCGGAGTCGTCAGCGGCGATGTCCAGCGTGTCGAGCCGCATCAGGTCATCGTCGAACTGGGCGACCACACCGAGTCCGTCATGCCGGCCCCAGAACAGGTGCGGATGGAACGCTACCGAACCGGCCAGCGCGTCAAAGCCATCATGGTCGAGGTGCTGCGGGCCAACAAGGGACCGCAAATCGTCATCTCGCGTTCTCGACCGGACTTTGTCCGTCGGCTGTTCGAGCTTGAAGTTCCCGAAATCACCCGAGGCGTCGTCGAAATCCGTGGTGTCGCGCGTGAAGCGGGACACCGCACCAAGATCGCCGTCTGGTCGCGGCAAACTGGTATCGATCCCGTCGGTAGCTGCATCGGCATGCGCGCGATGCGGATCCAGAACATCGTCAACGAGCTTCACGGCGAACGAGTGGACGTGATCCAATGGGATCGCGACCCGCGCCGGTTCGTCGAGCATGCGCTCAGCCCCGCTCAGATTCTCGCCGTGCGGATTGATCGCGAGACCAACACCGCCGAGTGCGCCGTGCCTGATATGCAACTCAGCCTCGCCATCGGACGCGAAGGACAGAACGCGCGCCTGGCTGCGCGCCTGACCGGATTCCGCATCGACATCAAGCCGCAGACCGTGGCTGAGCGCATGCAGGAAGAAGGCCGCGGACCCTTCGCTCCGCAGGATGACATCGAAATCGAGCCCGACCCGATTCCCGAGCCTGAGCCGGTGCGAGCCGCTCCCCAGGTCGAGGAGCCGGTGGCTGCGGCAGCTCCGACGCCCGTGGTTGAGGCGGCTCCCACGCCGACAACAGAGCCTGTTGCCGAACCGGATGCTGTCGAAGAAGAGCCCGAGCTCGAACCTGTGCTGCAAGCGACCGAGATTGCGCCCGCCGCACGCGACGATGGACAAATCCGGTTCGCCGAGGATGTCCTGCGCCGCGAGCAGGAACAGCAGCAACAACGTGACCGACGCCGTCGCCGACCTCGCTACCACGAGAGTGACGAAGGCCTCGAAGAGGACCCTTACGCCGAGTACAGCGAATACGAGGAAGACTTCTAGGCCAACCACCTGCCGCTTCCTCGCCCGTCTGTCGACAACGCGGGTTCTAGCCCCGCGCAGTACGAAAGAGTTCGATGTCCCCTCTCAGTTCCAGTGTCAGTCCATCTGAGCAAACGATCCGACGCTGCGTCGCCTGTCGCGAGCTTGCGCCTAGGTCGGACCTGCTTCGTGTGGTGCGATTACCCAACGGTGAGGTTCAGCTATCGCAAGGCGAGCAGGGTCGGGGCGCGTACATCCATCGCGGCTCGGAGTGTCTGACGACCGCAGCGTCGACGCCCAAACTCCTCGCACGGGCGCTGCGTCGACCGCCGCCGAACGACATTCTGCATCAAATCGCTGAATCGGTACCGAACTGACTCAACAAATCCCGAACACAAGCTCACACTCACAGCTCGGAGCACCCATGACGACACAACAAACGATTCGGCAATCTATCCCAGCGGCCGAGGCTGAGGGATCAGTGCTGATTCCCCGCACATTGACCGTGCGGGAACTCGCCGATCTGCTCGACGAAACGCCCGTCACCATCATCAAGACGCTGATGACAAACGGGATCATGGCGGACGTCACCAAGACGCTCGACTATGGCACGGCGGCCATCGTGGCGATGGATCGCGGCTTTGATCCAGAAGAAGCCGGCGATGTCATTGAGGAAGAAGAAGCGCCATCGACGATCGACATTCTCGGAGCGGTCGAGGAGGAAGAAGAAGACCCAGCCAATCTGCGCCAGCGCCCACCGGTGGTGGCCGTGCTCGGCCATGTTGACCACGGCAAGACATCGCTGCTGGACTACATCCGCGACGCCAAGGTCGCCGACGGCGAGGCCGGCGGTATCACACAACGAGTCGGCGCGTACCAGGCACAGGCAAATGATCGGCTGCTCACGTTCATCGACACTCCCGGTCACGCCGCCTTTACCGAGATGCGCGCGCGTGGCGCGCAGGCCACCGACATTGCCATCCTGGTGGTCGCTGCCAACGACGGCGTGATGCCGCAGACCCGGGAGGCGATCAACCACATTCATGCCGCCGGCGTGCCCTACGTCGTCGCCTTGAACAAGATGGACCTCGACAACATCAATCCCGACCGTGTCAAAGCAGCGCTCGCCGATGTCGGCGTCCAGATTGAGGAATACGGCGGCGACGTGCCGCTCGTCCCCGTTTCGGCCACTCGTGGCGACGGCATGGACGACTTGCTCGACACGCTGTTGCTTGTCGCAGATATCGCCGAGTTCTCAGCCAATCCCGATCGCGCCGCCTCTGGTGTGGTGTTGGAGGCTGAACTCGACCGCCGACAGGGCCCCAGAACCACGCTGTTGGTCCAGAAGGGCACGCTGAGGCAGGGTGACGCCGTACTGGTCGGTCAGACCTGGGGGCGAATCAAGGCGATGACCGACTTCGTCGGCAACCGTATCCCCGAAGCGGGCCCGTCATCGCCCGTCGTCGTGCTCGGCATGCAGGATGTCGCCGACGCGGGCGACAGTTTCCGCGCCGTAGGCACCGACCGCGAAGCCAAGCGCATCTACGGTCAGGCACGCCGCGAGCGGGAAGCGCGAGAAGCCCAGATTCAACACTCGGCGACCCTCGACGCGCTCTTCGGTGAGATCTCACGAGGCGACGTGTCCGCGCTCAACCTGATCGTCAAAACCGACGTGGTGGGCTCGGTCGAAGCGCTGCGAGACTCCCTGGAACAACTGTCCAACGAGGAAGTCTCCGTCAAAGTCATTCACGCCGCGCCGGGTCCAGTATCCGTCGCCGACGTCAACCTGGCGCTCGCCTCTGAAGGACTCGTGATTGCCTTCTCGACACCCGTCGAGCCCGGCGCCGAACGGCTGGCCGAGCAAGAGGGCATCGAGGTCCGCAGTTACGCGATCATCTACGAAGTCATCGAAGAGGTCGAGGCGGCGATCAGCGGTCTGCTCGAGCCTGTGCAGATGCAAGTGGTCGATGGACACGCCGAGGTCCTGCAGGTCTTCCCGATTCGCGGGCTGGGCAACATTGCCGGTTGCCGTTCGCTGGACGGATCGATCCGCACCGATGCGCAGGTGCATGTCTACCGCAACGGCGAGCAGATCGCCGAGTCCGACATCTCCAGCTTGCGCCGCTTCCAGGATGTCGTGCAGGAGGTCGACGCGGGGCAGGAATTCGGTGTGGCACTGTCGCGCTACGACAGATTCCAGGCTGGCGATCAGCTTGAGTTCTTCCACATCGAGACCCAGTCGCGGATCGTCCAGGGTGGCGAAATCCGCAACGTGACCCGATAAGCGTGATTCAGACCATGGCACGCAACAATCGTCCCTACGCCGCCACCCGAGACGGCGGCGGCGTTGACCGCATGGAACGCGTCAACGATCTGCTGCGCGACACGATCGCAGAGGTTGTCTCGCGTGAACTCAAGGATCCGCGACTCGATCTGGCGCTGCTCAGCGTGACTGAGGTGCGAGCCTCGCGCGATTTGCGCAACGCGACCGTGATGGTGTCGGCGCTGTCGTCTCCCAACAACACGGAAGCCGAACAGTCCGAGGCAGCGACGGCGGCGGTCGAAGCCCTGAGCAACGCCGCGCCGTTCATTCATCGCACGATTCGTCGCCGTTTGCACATGAAGCGAGTTCCCTGGCCCACATTCGAGCTCGACCTGCGTATCGCCGGAGCGGCCGAGGTCCAGGAGCGGATCCGCTCATTGGGTGCCTCGTGACCCGCCGACGCCGAGAACGGCATCACCCCGGAGCCGTCTTCCTGGTGGATAAGCCCAAGGGTCCAACATCGCACGACATCGTGCGAGATGTCCGGCGCTGGACCGGCCTGCGCCGGGTCGGTCACGGAGGCACCCTCGATCCCCTGGCCAGCGGTTTGTTGCCCGTGTTCGTCGGCGCTGCGACACGCCTGAATGAGTATCTGACCCCGTACCGAAAGTGCTATGAAGCGACGATCCTCCTGGGCCAGGCGACTGACACCGACGACAGCGAAGGGCAAGTCATAGCCGAATCCGCAGTGCCGGCGCTGAACTCAGAGCAAGTCGACGCAGCGCTCGAACAATTTCGGGGAGAAATCGAACAGGTGCCGCCTCAGTACAGCGCGATCAAGCGCGACGGCGTCGCCGCATACCGCTCTGCCCGCGCTGGAGAGCACGTCGAAATCGATGCACGCGCCGTCACCGTGCATGAGCTGACGGCCACTGCGATCCAACTCCCATACGTCACGCTCGCCATGTCGGTCAGCACGGGAACGTACGTCAGAGCCATCGCGCGCGACCTGGGCGAAGCCCTCGGCTGCGGTGCGCATGTCACAGAAATGCGGCGTACCGAAATCGGCGATCAGTGCGCGTCCGACGGTCACACGCCGGATGAGCTACAGGCCGCTGCCGACGACGGCGACGTCTGGGCTCTCGCAATCTCGCCCGCCGACCTGTTTCCCGACTGGCCGCACTTCCATCTACACGGAGAACAGCTCCAGAGAATCAAACGGGGGCAGAAGATCCGACACGCCCCGGTCGATGGTTGGGACAAGGCGCTCGCCATCAACGCCGACAATCATGTCGCAGCCGTGCTCCGCAGAGACGAACTGAGCGCCGCCACCTGGCAACCCGAAAAAGTCCTCGCAGCAGGCTAGGGAAGCTGCCGACGGTACGCATGCTGCGTCATACCCGCGCTCCGACGCGGGTATCTCGTAGTGCGCAGTACGAAAGTCAGCGTCTGGTTGAGCGATTGAGGCGTCACGAGAGGGAACAGCGGGAACAAAGCAGTGGTGAAGAAGCGGCGAGATTCCCGCGTCGGAGCGCGGGAATGACGGAATGTTGGAGATGATTGCATCAGGTCGAAGTTGGCACCGAGAACAGCAACGCCAGTGAATCCTCCTCCGCGATCAGCGAGTACGGAGCGTTGCCCTCGAGCAACACACCTTCGCCGGCCTTGAGCGTGGCGTTGTCATCGAGCGTGCCGACTGCGACCTCACCTTCGGCAATGATCAGTGCCGTTGGACCAGTGGTCTGCCGATTCAGCGCACGCTGACCGGCAGGCAGGCGGATCGCCTCCGAGGCGAGGCTGGAGTTTGTCGGGCTGAGCGCGCCGCCCACGCTGGCGGTGATGCGACGCAGCGTCATGGTTACGCGATCCCGGCATTCGAGAGGTAGTCAAGCAGGTGTCGCACGGTCCGAATATCGGCCGCAGCTTCCTCAGGGATCTCGAGCTGAATCTCGTCAGTCGAGAACTCTTCCTCTACCGCAATGGTCAGATCGACAATGTCAAGCGAGTCAGCTTCGAGATCGTCGATCAGGTGAGCTTCCGCAGTCACCTTTTCCAGCGGCTGACGCAGCTGATCGGCTACGAGCTGGCATACACGAGCTTGCAGACTGTTGTCATTGGACATGTGGCGGCTCCCATCTAGCGAATCGGTGGGCTGTCAGATGTCTGCCGGATATGGGGAAGAGGGTAGCGGTCAGTTCGCCAACCGTGAGAGTGCCACGACACCGTTCTGTCCGCCAAAGCCGAAGCCATTGACCAACGCCGCCGATAACTCGCAGTCGCGGGCTTCATTGGGGACATAATCGAGGTCGCAGTCAGGATCCGACGTTTCCAGATTGATCGTAGGCGGCAACACGCCGTGATAGAGCGCCAGGGCTGTTGCGGCGCCCGAGAGCGCACCGGCCGCACCCATCAGGTGTCCGGTCATGGACTTCACCGAGGAGACCGCCAGATCGTCGGCGTGTGCGCCGAACACGGTTCGGATCGCCCGTGTCTCAATCGCATCATTGAGCGGCGTCGACGTGCCGTGGGCGCAGATGTAGCCGATCTCCTCAGGATTGAGTCCCGAGTTTCGCAAGGCCGTCGCCATCGCCCGAGCAGCCCCGTCGCCGTCCGGGTCGGGAGCCGTGATGTGGTACGCGTCGGCCGTCCGCCCGCCACCAAGCACCTCGGCGTAGATGCGAGCATCACGGGCACGAGCACTCGCCAACGACTCGGTGACGCACACAACGGCGCCCTCGCCAAAGACGAATCCGTCCCGGTCGGCGTCGAAGGGGCGAGAAGCCGCCTCTGGGTCCTCGTTGCGGCGCGAAAGCGCCTGCATGTTCGCCAGTCCAGAGATGCCCAGCGCTGAGACATTGGACTCAGTCCCGCCGGTCAACGCAATATCGGCCTCGCCGCCGAGCAAGACCTGTCTGCTGTCGATAAAGGCGTAGATGCTCGCCGCGCAGGCCGCCAGTGACGTCAGCGCTGGCCCTCGGAGCCCCAGCTCGATCGAGACCTGGCAGGACGCCATGTTGCCGGCCATCATCGGCACGAACATCGCCGAGACACGTCCGGGACCCTTGCTGTTGAGCACTTCCGTCTGTTGTGAAATCGTCGTCACACCACCGCCGCCGGTGTTGATCACCGCTGCGATGCGCTCTGGATCGTGTGCCTTCAGGTCGAGACCGGCATCCTCGACGGCCAGCCGGGCCGCCGCTACGCCCAACTGGGCGAATCGAGCCATCCGTCGCGCCGATTTGTTTTCCATGTAGTCAGACGCGTTGAACTCCGGGATATCGGCGGCAATCTGGACCTTGAGGCCAGCCTCAACCAGCTCAGGCACGCGACGTGCGCCTGATCGCCCCAGTGTCAGCGATTCCCAGAACGCGTCGACGCCCACGCCGATCGGTGTCACCGGACCGATCCCCGTGATCACGATGCGCTCTTCTGGCGGACGCTCAGTTGGTCGGTTGCTGGAACTCACTCGTCGAAACGCCTCAACACCACGGCGGCGTTGTGGCCGCCCAGGCCGACGGAGAACGACAGCGCAGCCTCGATGCTAAGTTCGCGCGCCACGTTGGGAATCACGTCAATGTCCAATTCCGGGTCGGGGGTCTCGTAATTGAGGGTCGGCGGTGCAATGCCGTTTTTCAACACCATCGCTGAGACGATCACTTCCAGCGCTCCGGACGCGCCCATCATGTGACCGGTGGCCGGCTTGATCGAGGAAAGCGACAGGTCGTCTGAATGCGATCCGAACATCCGCTTGAGTGCTGTCACTTCGACCAGGTCTCCCAGCTTCGTCGCCGTGCCATGCGTTGAAACATAACCGACGCTCTCGGGATTGATGCCAGATTCCGACATCGCCTGTTGCACGCACACCATCAAGCCACGGCCGTGAGACTCGGGTTGCGCGATGTCATGCGCGTCATTCGCCGATCCTCCGCCGACCACTTCGGCATAAATCGGCGCGCCACGCTCGAGCGCGTGGTCCAGATCCTCGATCATCATTGCCGCCGCGCCTTCGCCGGGAACGAACCCATTGCGATGCAGGTCGTACGGAGCGCAAGAAGCCGTCAACGGCTCGGCCGGCGTCGCCAGCACGCCCATTCGCTCAAAGCAGATGTGGAACAGCGGCAGAATGATCGCTTCCGAGCCACCGACCAACAGCGCATCGGCGCGGCCCGATTGGATGTGTAGCATGCCGTCGGCGACGGCGTTCGCGCCCGTCGCGCAGGCCGAGGTCGGCGAGTAGTTCGGACCCGTCGCGCCTGTGGCGATCGAGAGATGACCGGACGCGGCATCAGCGATCAGATTGGGCATGGCAAACGGCGAAACTCGTCGTGCGCCTCGTTGCACCAGCGTGTCCTGCCAGCGCGTGACCAGTTCCATCCCGCCGCCGCCCGAGCCAAAGATGATCCCAACGCGATGCTGATTGTCTTCCGTGATCTCGAGACGGGAATCGGCCAGCGCCTCGAGCCCTGAAGCCATGCCGTACTGAGTGTTCAAATCCATATGCCGCAACGCCTTGACGTCCGGCAAGACCGACTCCGCGTCGAAGTCCCGCACCTCTGCGGCGATTGGAGTCTTGACGCCCCAGGCCTCGGGGTCGAATCGATCGATCCTGCCGACGCCGCTTTGGCCGTCGAGCAGATTGCGCCACGTGGTCGGCATGTCATTGCCGACAGGTGTGACGGCTCCAACGCCCGTGATCACGACACGGCGTGGTGAAGTGGACGAATTTGAGGCCACTACTTGGGGATCCCGTCGCTCTTGTCCGGGTAATCGCGCTGCGACAGGCCATTGTCGTCGTCGGACAGCGGGAACGTCCAGGAGGTGCGAGAAATGCGCCGGACCAGCTTGGAGAGCACGTCGCCGGGGCCAGCTTCGACAAACAGCGTTGAGCCCTGCGCGGCCATCGTCTTCACGGCCTGCTGCCACTGAACGGGCGCGGTCAGCGCTTCCGAGAGCTCTTGCGCCATCTGATCCTTCGTCTGCAGTAATCCGCCGCTGATGTTGCTCACCACTGGCACGACCGGATCGCGCCATTGGACCGCGTGTACGGCTTCCGAGAAATGCGCCTGGGCATCGGACATCAAGGGCGAGTGCGAGGCGATCGAGATGGGCAGGCGCACAACACGGCGCGCGCCTTGCTCGTCCGCCAGTCGCATGATTTTGCGCAGCGGCGCTTCGTCGCCCGAGACCACCGTCTGGCCCGGGCAATTGTCGTTCGCAACTACCAGCGTGCCCTCGTGCGAGGCTTCACCGACCAGCCGCCGCAGGACGCGGTCGCGCAGACCGATGATCGACGCCATGCCGCCCGGCCGCAGGTTGTCGGCGGCGTGCATCACTTCGGCACGACGGCGCACCAGTCGCAGCGCTTCGTCGAAGTCGACGGCGCGCGCAGCGAGCATCGCGGTGATCTGCCCCATGCTGTGTCCGGACACGACCGTTGGCGAAAGTGTTCGTCCTGCCCGCTCCCACTTGTCGCGCAGCGCCTCAAGCCAGGCGACCGAGGCGACGAAGATCGCCGGTTGTGAATGTGTGGTTTGGTTGAGCTGATCCGTCGGGCCGTGCTCGATCAGATGCAACAGGTCATAGTCGAGGACGTCGTTGGCACGCTCGAACCACTCCTCGGCATTGGGGTAGACCTGCAGCACCTTGCCTGCCATGCCGACCGACTGCGATCCCTGTCCGGGGAAGAGCAGCGCGTACTCGTCGTCCGTCAGCGCCGGATGTTCGCCGCTTGGCGGATCATCGGCAGCTTCTTCTGGTTCGGTGAGCGTTTCCATCTCGGCTCCTGCCGACCAACGGCGTCGGTCAATCGACGCTGTGTTGGCGGGTGATAACTAATTCTACCGACTCTTGCCGCTTCCATGTCGAATTGGGTACCGCACTGTGCGATTCAGCGAACAATCCGTTCAGCGGAAGCAAACGGATATGTCATCCGATCACTCATCCCATCACCATGCCGCCGTCGACATGGATGATCTGTCCAGTGATGTAGGCGCCGCCTGGGCCGGCCAAAAAGGCGACCAGCGGCGCCACGTCCTCTGGATCGCCGAGGCGCTCCAATGGTATTCGTTGCATGACGCTGCCAATCACGTCTTCCGAGAGATCAGCAGTGATGTCGGTCTGGATGAAACCTGGGGCGACCAGGTTGACGGTGATCCCGCGGGAGCCAAGCTCGTGCGCCAACGAGCGTGTCATGCCGGCCAGTCCGGCCTTGGCTGCGGCATAGTTCGCCTGACCAGCATTGCCGACCGTGCCGATCACCGACCCGATCGTGATGATCCGCCCCTTACGAGCCCGCAGCATGCCGCGCAGCACTGACTGCGTGGTCAGAAACGAACCTGTCAGGTTCGTCCCGACGACTGCTTCCCAATCGGCCGACTTCATCCGCATCGCCAGCATGTCGCGGGTGATGCCGGCGTTGTTGATCAGAATCGTCGGAGCGCCGAGCTCGCCCGTGACCGCTTTGGTCATGGCTGAGACAGCCTCGCCGTCGGAGATGTCAGCCTGTACGACAAGCGCCTGACGGCCCAGCCCGCGAATCTGCTCTGCCACATCTTCGGCTGCGCTGGACGACGCTGTGTAGTTCACGCCAATGTCGGCGCCCTGAGCAGCCAACTCCAGGGCAATGGCTCGGCCAATCCCACGCGACGCCCCAGTCACCAGGGCGACCTCGCCAGATAACGGGAGCGCGTCAGAGTCAGCCATTTTGACGAGGCTATCACCGATTCGGGATTCAAATTCATACGTCCGTAACAAGCCTGCGACGCTGTTCGGCGACACTACGGGGACTGGTGCTGCGGATGGGCGCGTCTCAGTTGACTTGGTCTTCCTATGTCAACAGCGCCCGAAATGGGGAGATCCTATGGATTTGCAAATTGGGGAGGCTGGCAATAATGCCTGGCTGTTGACGTCGGCGGCGCTGGTGTTGTTGATGACACCGGGCCTCGCATTCTTCTACTCGGGCCTGGTTCGCACCAAGTCTGCCGCCGCGACGATTATGCAGTCGTTCGTCATGGCCGGCGTGGCGACGGTCGTCTGGGTGCTGTGGGGTTACTCGCTGGCCTTCGGCACCGACATCGGCGGATTTGTTGGCAACCTGACCAACTTTGGCCTGCGCGGTCTCGAGCCAACGGCCGACGGTCTGGGCTTCATGGTCTTCCAGATGATGTTCGCGATCATCACGCCGGCCCTGATCACCGGAGCATTCGTCGAGCGCATCTCGTTTAAGGCGCTGCTCGTGTTCACGGTGCTCTGGCTCACCTTTGTGTACGCGCCGCTCTGCCACTGGGTCTGGCACCCCGATGGATGGTTGTTCCAGCTCGACGCACTCGACTTCGCGGGCGGGACCGTGGTCCACATCAACGCCGGCGCAGCGGCATTGGCTGGCGCGCTCTTCGTGGGACGCCGACGCGATTCGGTCGCTGAAACACGGCCTCACGACGTATCAAAGGTCGTGCTCGGCGCGGGATTGCTCTGGTTCGGTTGGTTTGGCTTCAACGCGGGCTCCGCTCTTGAAGCGAACAGCTCGGCGATCAACGCGTTCGTCCAGACTCAGATCTCAGCGGCGGGTGGGCTGCTCGCCTGGACCTTCCTGTCCTGGCGCTACACGGGCCACCCATCGATTATCGGTGCGGCAACTGGCGCCGTGGCTGGACTGGTCGCGATCACTCCCGCCGCAGGAGCGGTTGGCTTGTGGCCAGCGACCGATGGCTACCTGAACTTCTTCCCCGCACTCTGCATCGGAGTGGTGGCGTCAGTCCTCGGATTCTTCGCTATTCGCCTGATGCATAACTGGCGCGACATGGACGACACGTTGGACGTGTTTGCCGTCCATGGCGTCGGCGGCATCTGGGGAGCACTGGCGATCGGCATCTTTGCCGTCTCTGAGGTCACTGGTGGTCCGAACGGGTTCATCGGCGGCAGCGCCGACCTGATCTGGCGTCAATTCGTCGGCGTCGTCGCCGCGCTCGCCTGGTCGTTGGTCCTGTCGTCAATCCTGTTCATCATCGTCCAGAAGTTCATGCCGCTCCGCGTTGAAGAGACCGATGAGATGATCGGACTCGACCGCAGCACGCATAATGAACCGGCCTACGAGTTCGACGAAATCGGATTCGGCTGGGACGCCAGCGATGCGATCGATGAGGAAATCCCCTCAGGAACTGAAGCGCTGAAGAGGTTGCTGTCATGAAAAAGATCGAAGCAATCGTCCGGCCCGAGTCGCTGGAACCAGTCAAGCGCAAGCTGATTGAGGCGGGCATCACCGGCCTGCACGTCGAACGGGTTGCCGGACATGGCTACCAGGGCGGCGTCGTCCAGGCCGGACGTGGTGGACAGTTCTACACCGTCGACATGATTCCCAAGGTCAAGATCATCACCGTCATCTCGGACTTCAACGTCGAGCCAGCCATCGATGCCATCATCGAGGGCGCCCGCACCGACAAAACCGGAGACGGCAAAATCTTCGTCACCGATGTCGAGGAAGCTGTCCGAGTCCGAACCGGCGAGCGCGGACGAGACGTGCTCTAACCCCACTCAGCGACAAAGGCTGGCCGGGTCATCGGGGACAACAAACTCAATCCCGGTCACGTCGGAGTCAGAGACGGTGATCGGAGTGGCTCGGCGCCAGTCTGTGGTTGCTCCCGCCGAGGAGTACTGAATCCGACATCCCTCTACGTCCGTCGCGAAACTGAGTACATAGTCACCACCGTCTGGGACTGTGATCTTGAACTTGCCATCCGCATCGGGGTAGGACCCACCTGCTCCGGCAGTTGAGTTAGCGGTAACCCAGATCCTGGGAACTGGCGCACCGTCGCCGATGATTAGTTGGCCGCTGATGGTGTCCAAGCAGAGGTCATGTGGTACACGCATCTCGATCGAGATGGCCTCACTGGTCAGGTCGATTAAGTGAGCCTCATTGCGTGCCGCAACTAATCGGTCTGGCGCGTACCACAAGTCACAGTATCCGTATCGGATCAGCACGCGATATTCACTCGGTTCTGGAGGATAAACTGCGAAGCTTCCACCTCCTCGTGGAGTAGTCCAAGTGAACGAGTCATTGTTACGTATACCGACCTCTACTCTTCGGTCTTCTCCGTAGCGAGTCTGGACACGCACACGAAGTTCTTTCTCGCAGGCACCGTCGGGCAACTTCAGATCCAGCTTAGGCAAGTTTCGGGTATCGAGATCACGGATTTGAGTTGGTTGTTGGCTCGCCGATGTTAGCCCGTCGTCCGTAAGCCAGAGCGCGCAGCCTTCATGTTCAATGTAGAGGCGCTGGACTGTATCTGGTAACAGACCGATAGAAAACGAACCGTCCATCTGCACTTCTGCACGACGCAGGCGTCCAGCCTTGCGCTCCCCTTCGTGTGGCGCCGCGTTGATCCAGAATCCGCTCGCTGGGATGCCGTTTGAGCGATGCAGACTGCCTCTTAGCACCGGTTCTTTGGAGAGGCGTACTTTGCGCCCCGGCAATGCATCGCGCCAAGCTTCAAACTGGGAATAAAACTCGTCGATTCCAAGCCCGAATGTGGCCTCGAAGGCTTCGTCCAGGGTCGTGGCCACTTGCCAACGGCGCTCAGATCCCACGGGTTGTGGGTGCTGCTGACGGAAGTACTCAGAGATCGAGTCTACTCCGCTTCGTTCTACGAGGAGATCGATGGCCAACAGACCGAGCTGATACTGCCAAGGGGCGTTACGATTGGCTGCGCTGCGCAACGTGGCAGCAGTTTGCTTCGCATTGTTTAGATACCCGCGCCGCGACTCTGCCAGCGACTGATGGCCGTCTGCAATGCGCATGCCAAAGTCACCAGCCCAGCCCGCGGTCCCTTCAAGCATCCAGCTGGGTGGTTTACCAGCGCTCTGCCAAAAGTCTGTGTATTGAATTTGCAGATTGTGAATCCACTCATGCGCCAACAGGTCGCGACCTCGTTCATGCTCCGCCCGTGGCCTTGGGCACGGAGGATCCCACCAACAAGCGGCGACCACAAGTCCCCAGTCATCAGCCCAACCACTCGCATCATGTTCCAATTTGACGCGCAATTGTTCTGGCGACGAAATGTTGAAGTCAGGCTGCCTTCCGGCCGCCTCATGTTCCACAGCCGCCTCAACGCCATGCCAGACCAGCACCGTCGTATCGGCAAAGTCCGTCTCAATCGCAAACGACTCAGCAAAGTAGTCCCGAACGTGCTGGATGTCTCCAGTAATTTCCTCCCGGAGCAATTCGGGAATGTCCCCAACCCAAACGATCTTCGGCATCATCCCAGTCGGCTGCAGCCAGCGCAGGTCCCGATTGACCGTGACTCGCAGCGCGTCGCCCCGACGCAGGGTGGACTCGGCGCTCAGCGGCTCGATTGCTTCCGAGATGTCGCTGCCAGGCTGGTACACGATGCCGCGTTCCTCGACCTCGATGCTGATCAGCGACGTCCCGATCCCTCGCGCGACTTGGTCGAGCGGCCAATCGTCACGGCCGTTCCACGCGACCCAGTTGACGCCTGCGTAGAGGGTGATACCGCCCTTCGCCGGCGTCAGCGAGCGCTCCCACTTGACTGTCTTGCGACCGTCGATACGAATCTTCGCCGCCATGCCCGGCTGGAGCGTCTCGAGGCTGCCACCGACGTCGCGGATGACATACCGCCAGCGGCGGGAGTCGGCGCTCCAGGTGTAAATCAGCGTTGCTTCGGGGACTTGCTCGAAGATGTCCGCAACCGCGATCGGCTCGGCGACCCAGCCGATGAAGTTGTCGCCCGGTTGCAGCTCAAGGGTCTTGGTCGCAGCATCGTCGGCACGCGTGACGGAAGGGACGAGGACCAGTGCTGCGAACGAGGCGAGCAGGACGAACAACGCGACTGAGAGCCTCGCATATCGGCGTTGCATGGACAGACTTCTAGAACATCGCAATCGGGTTGATTGGCGATGCTGTCCCGCCGACGAGACGCAACGGTGCGATGGTCAGCAGGAACTCCCAGCGATTCCTCGCCGCACAGGCCTCGCCCAGCGGACCGAGCCTCGCGTTGTCGATCAGATGGATCCCCATGTACGTGATGATGATGTGGTGAATCGGCAACGGAGAGTCCGTCACATTCGACGGAATCATGTCCGAGACGCCGTCGCAGCCGAGGATCGCGACTTCGCGCTTGCGAATCCAGGGCAGCGTCTCCATGAGCAATCCGGCCAGGCCGTCGAACGGCGGCCAGGCGCCCTCAGCCTCTCGTCGGCTGTCGCGACCCGTCCGTATCAGCAGGATGTCGCCTGAACGCACGGTGACGCCCTGGCGCGCCTCTGCCGCTTCAAGATCGGCTACCGAAATACCGTCTCCGGGCTCCAGCCAATCGACACCCTTGAGCGCCGCAATATCGAGCAGCACGCCGCGCGTCGCGATGCCGTGCTCACCGGCCAGAATCGAGTTCTTCGTCGCGCCGGTCGAGAGCACATCCGAGGCCGGGAAGCCGTTGTACATCTTGCCCTGGTCGAGGATGTGGCAGAGCGCGTCGATGTGCGTGTTGGCCATGCCATGAGGAGAGATCATGAAGCCGTCGCCAGTGGCCTCGAGGCCGCGCAGACGGCCCTGATCGCTGACATCGCCCGCACCCGTCATGAAGTGCATCACCGGAGTCGGATTGTCGGCGGCCGGCGTCTTGGCCAGCTCCAGAGCGCAGCTCACCGTGACTCCCTCGGAGACCAACGCCGCTGCGGCGGCCGAGACCTCAGGCGTGATGAAATTCAGCGCGCCACGCTCGTCGTCTGGTCCCCAGCGACCCCAGTTGGAGAGCGCCTGCGCCATCGCATCGACATCGGCTCGGGTTCCCTGTTGCTCAGCCATCGCATCCGCCTCTCTAGTTGTCTAGGTGACCTGTCCAGTTGATCCGTTAGTTGACCTGTGTGTTGGTCCGATCGCCGGTCTCTGTCGGGTGGCAGTATGCCAGAGCGCAGACCATCGGGCCCGCTGCCGATAGGATGATCTTCGGTCACCTGTTCCGATCCGAGCCGACCGACAGCGCGAAAACGCGAACCAGACGGCACTCAGCGGGCATCAGGAGGCTTCAGGAGGAAGTATCCGGGTGCTGCCCGCACTGTTCGGCCGATCCCGTACCAACGGCAAGATCTTTCACGGCTGGTACATCGTCGGCGCGGGCATCGTGATCAACATGCTCATGGGCGGGCTGATCATGCACGCCTTCCACTTCTACGTGGCCGAGCTCACGGCCGAATTCATGTGGCCGGCGACGATCTTCGGGCTCGCCTTCATGATCACAAGGATCGAGTCCGGCGTGCTCGGTCCGATCCAGGGTTGGATGATCGACCGGTTCGGACCGCAGACGATGATGCGGATCGGCATACTCTCAACCACGATCGGTCTCGTCGCATTCTCCCAATTGAGCAGTCAGGCCACCTTCATCGGCTTCTACTTCGTCGTTGCGATCGGCGCGTCGGTCGGCGGATTCATGACGGTCTCAGTGGCGGTCGTGACCTGGTTTGAGAAGCTGCGATCGCGAGCGCTCGGCTACATGTCAACAGGATTCGCCTTCGGCGGATTCCTGGCCTTGCCCGTCGGCCTGATGATCACCGAGATTGGCTGGCGCTGGTCGGCCGGCGTGTCAGCCATTGTCTTGTTCACTGTCGGTCAGTCGCTGGCTTTTCTCTTCGTCCGTCGGCCCGAGGATCGGGGAACCGTCAAAGACGGCGAAGCGGTAGCCGCAAGCGACTCAGGCGTTGCTGATTCCACCGCAAGGGCAAGGCCGGCGGCGAGCGCTCATCGACACCGCGATTTCACAGTCAGAGAAGCCCTGCGAACACGAGCCTTCTGGGGATTGGCCCTGGCGCATGGCGCGCCGCTCCTGGTCGTGTCGGGTGTGTTCGTCCATTTCACGCTGCTGGTTGTGGAGATCGAGGGTCTCACCGCATTCCATGCCGGCGTCGCCTACACCGTGATGAATGTCGCCCAACTCGTCGGCCAACTGGTGATGGGCTATCTCGGCGACAAGTTCTCTAAGCGGCTCCTACTCATCCCGGCGATGTTCGGACACTGCGCTGCCGCGATCTTGCTGGGATTCGCGGGCTCATATGAGATCGTCTTGCTGGCCGCGATCATCAACGGCCTCGCTTGGGGATCGCGCGCGCCGCTGATCACAGCCCTGCGCGCGGACTACTTTGGCGCGACCAACTTCGGACAGATCATGGGTTGGTCCTCTGTAGTGATGTCGACATTCATGACGGTCGGCGGCTTCCTCTCCGCCGTCCTCTACGACGCTACGGGCAGCTACGAGATTCCCTTCATCGTGCTCGGCCTGGGTGCGGTCACTGGAGCGATCTGGGTCCTGATCGCGACTCGCCCCCGGCTTCCCGGAGTTCGCGTCATGAGCGCGAGAGGCGCGCTCAGGCAGGCCCAGCCGATCGCCATGTTCCGTCCCAATCGACCGGCATCGAATCCGATCGTCCGCGAGGCGCCCCAGCGGGAACAGGTCAAGCGCTGATCGCTTCCCCTTACCCTCGCTGGTAATGCCCAAAGTCTTCTACGGCTGGTACATCGTCGGCGCCGGGCTGATCATCAATATGTTGATCGGCGGGCTGACGATGAACGCCTTCGGCTTCTACGCCGCTGCGCTCAAGGACGAATTCGGCTGGTCGGCGACGATCTTCGGCGTCGCCGCCGCCGTCACGCGTGTCGAGTCGGGGCTGCTTGGGCCGATTCAAGGCTGGATGATCGACCGCTACGGTCCGCGCGCCATGATCCGCCTGGGCATCACCACCACCGCGCTCGGCATGATCCTGTTCGGCATCGTGTGGGACGAAGTCTCGTTCATCGGCTTCTACATCCTGCTCTCGATAGGCACGTCAATCGGTGGCTTCATGACGGTCTCAGTCGCCGTGGTCACATGGTTCGAGCGCAAGCGATCACGCGCAATCGGCTTCATGTCGATGGGATTCACCTTCGGCGCATTGGTGTCCGCTGTCGTTGGCGTTGCAATCCTCAACTTCGGTTGGCGGGAAACGACTTACGCAACGGGTGCGCTTCTGCTCGTTGTCGGCTGGGGTCTGTCATTCCTGTTCACTCGACATCCGTCTGACAAAGGCCTCGAGGTCGACGGTGGGGTCGAGGCTGCACCTGATGGCTCCCCCGGTCTTGCCAGGCAGATCAACCCGTTCCGCCATCGAGACTTCACGGCCCGAGAGGCGCTGAGAACACGCGCGTTCTGGGGTCTCGGGCTAGCTCATGGCGCGCCGCTCATGGTTGTCGGCATGTGGATTGGTCATGGCGTATTGCACATCGACGAGTTACCAGGGTTCAGTGCGGGAGATGCAGCCCTCGTGGTCACAGTGATGGTGGTGACTCAGCTCATCGGACAGGGACTGTCGGCCTGGGCCGGCGATCGCTTTCCTAAACGCCCCTTACTGGTGCTCTGCATGGTCGGACATGCGCTGGGCGGAATCGCGCTCGGTATAGCGACGGACTGGCTCATGTTGATGGCCTTCGCGGTGCTCAATGGCGTCTCCTGGGGTGCCCGAGGGACACTGATCACGTCGCTGCGAGCCGACTACTTCGGCGCCTCTCAGTTTGGTCGGATCATGGGCTGGACCTCGATGGTGATGATGCCCTTCATGACGATCGGCATGCTCGGCTCGGGCATCATGCGAGACATCTTCGGCAGCTACGACCTCGCCTTCATTATCTTCAGCATCGGCGCTGGGTCCGGCGTGCTCTGGATCATGATGTCAACCCGACCCCGATTGCCCGGCCCGCCAAGACTGCCCATCATGCCGCCCCTGCCACCGACCGCCAGGATGGTCGTTGCAACCCGACCAAATCGCCCCGCCGGCGGCTAGCGCTTGCCACACGCATCTGGTCAACATGAACCGATCCGCGCTGCAGGCAGAAGCTGAGTTTCGCATCAGTCTCCGTAGGGGCGACCCTTGTGGTCGCCCGCGCTTTAGGTGCCATCTGGCTATTGGTGCCATCGCCAACGCGGGCGACCACAAGAGTCGCCCCTACATGCATGCGTGACGATGTGGATTGCCCCTTAGCGCAAGTCTCCTCAGGGAGGGGGCACCAGAGCGCGAAGCCTCAGACGTCCACGCGCTACGTTGTTCCGAATGTTGCGACGCTACGTCACTGGTCGCGTCTTCTTCGGCTGGTACATCGTCTCCGGCGGGATTGTCGTGCAGCTCCTGCTCGGTGGACTGGTCATGCACGCGACTGGCTTCTACGTCGCGGCGCTCCAGGAAGAGTTCATGTGGTCGGCGACGCTCTTCGGCATCGCCCTGGCGATGACGCGGATAGAGTCGGGCGCGCTGGGACCGTTGCAGGGTTGGGCCATCGACCGCTGGGGCCCGCGCATGATGATGCGCTTCGGCATCGCCGCCACCGCAATTGGGCTGATCCTGTTCGGCTTCATCAACAGCCAGGCGACCTTCTTCATCTTCTACTTCATCGTCTCAATTGGAGCCGGCGTGGGCGGCTTCATGACGCTCACCGTCGCGGTCGTGCACTGGTTTCAGCGCACCCGAGCCCGCGCGATGGGCTACCTGATGACTGGCCTGGCGTTCGGCAGCTTCATGGCGCCGCTGATCTCATTCCTGATCGACGACGTCGGCTGGCGGGCAACATCAATCGGCTCAGGAGTGCTGCTGCTGATCGCGGGCCAACTGATCGCCACCCTGATTGTCCGTCCGTCTGATCGCGGCGAGTCACCAGAACCGGCCCGAGCCGCGACAGTCGCACGTCCCGATGCGCCCACCGGACCAATCCGTCAGCAACGAGACTTCACAGCGCGGGAAGCATTACGCACACGTTCGTTCTGGGCGCTGGCCTTTGCCCACGGATCGCCTCTGCTGATGGTCGCCGCGGTGAGCGGCTTCTTCGTCCTACGAGTCAGCGAGATCGACGGCCTCGGAGCAGGACATGCCGCGGTCGCCATCGTGATCGGTACGGTCTGTCAGATCGCCGCGCAACTGGTCGGCGGCTACGCCGGCGACATCATCTCCAAGCGCGTGATCATCGCCGTCTGCCTGGTCGGACATGCAGCGGCGGCGGTCGTGTTGGCGTACGCCGATTCGTTCCCAATGATCATCCTGGGCGCTGTCCTGCACTGGACCGCTTGGGGTGGACGCGGTCCCAACATTAACACGCTGCGAGCCGACTACTTCGGCGCGGCCAACATCGGGCTCATCATGGGTTGGGCCAATGTCGTGATGATGATCTACTCGGCCGGAGGCAGCCTGCTGACCGGCGCTTTACGCGATCTCAGCGACGGTTGGGCGCTGCCGTTTCTGGTCGCCGGCATCGGCACCGCCAGCGGACTGATCTGGCTGGCGCTGGCCAGTCGACCGAATCTGCCCGACGAACCCCCTGATCCTGATCTGCCCAATCCGGCAATGTCGTACCCTCAAGCACGCAGTTGAGGAGGTCCCGATGGAATACGACGTCATCATTGTGGGAGCCGGATCATCAGGCGCGGTCATGGCGACGCGGCTGAGTGAGGACCGTTCAAGGTCGGTCCTGTTGCTCGATGCCGGTCCCGACTACCGCACAATCGGCGAACTGCCATCCGACGTGAACAGCATTCACGAACCGTCGGTGACCAACCACGATTGGGGCTTCGATGCCACATTCGTGCCCGGTCGCGAAGCGCCGCTGCCGCGCGGCAAGTTAGTCGGCGGCTCGTCGGCGATCAACACCGGCGTCGCAATCCGCGGTGCCCCCGGCGACTACGACGTCTGGGCAGAGATGACCGGGGACCAGCGCTGGGCCTGGTCCGAGTGTCTGCCCTACTTCCGCGGCATCGAGGACGACAAGGACGAGGGCGGAGACTTCCACGGGCAGGGAGGCCCGATCCCCGTGCGTCGCTGGCAACGCGACGAGATGGAACCCGTCCAGCGCGGCTTCTACGACGCCTGCGTCGCTTACGGATTCGAAGAAACCAACGACCAGAACGATCCGGAGTCGACCGGTATCTCGCCCCTGGCGATGAATCGCGACGGCCCCGAGCTGATGACCCGCTGGTCGGCCAACATGGGCTTCCTCTCGCAGGCCCGCAACCGCCTCAACCTGACGGTCAGGGGACACTGCCTGGTCGACCGGGTCAACTTCGAAGGTGGACGCGCAGTCGGTCTGTCGGTCGAGTGTGACGGCGAGTTGCAGGAGGTGCGCGGTAAGCAGATTGTGCTCTCGGCCGGTGCGATCATGAGTCCCGCCATTCTCATGCGCAGCGGCATCGGACCGGCCACTGACCTGGCCGAACTGGGGATTCCCTCAGTCGTCGACCTGCCAGGCGTCGGCAAGCACCTGATGGATCATCCAATGACGCCGTTGCTGCTCAATCCGACCCCAGGAACCGTCGATCCCGATCGTCCGCTCGCACAGACCTTGCTCCGCTACACATCCGAGACGGGCGAGTTCAACGACATGCAGGTCTACCTGCTTGGACACATCCTGGTCGGTCCCGAAGCGCGCTTCGGTGCATGGGTCGGCGAAAGTGCTGAGAATCTCAACGCGGGCTGGGCCTTCGGCATCGCTCCCGGAGTACAACTGCCAAACTCGTTCGGTTCAGTCACACTCACGAGCGCCGACTACAAAGAACACCCGAGCATTGACCTCAAGTTCGATGAGGATGAGGCCGATCGCGTCAGGCTGCGGGAAGGCACAAGGATCGCCTGGAAGCTGGCACAATCCGAAGCGATGGCGCCATATCACACGGGTGCACTCGACATGACGCAGGAGATCATCGACGACGACGACAAGCTCGACGAGTGGATCCACTCCTCGGCGACCAGCATGGCCCACCCAACCTGCACCTGTCCGATGGGCCCCGATCCGTCAGATGGCGCAGTCGTCGACAGCGAAGGTCGCGTCTACGGAGTCGAGGGTCTCAGAGTCGTCGACGGTTCCATCATGCCAACCCTAATCCGAGCCAACACCAACTTCACCTGCATGATGATGGGAGAACGCATCGCCGAATGGATGTCGGCGGAGGGCTAGGAGGACGTACAGTCGACGGCCTTGTCGGTTTCCCAATCCCGTCATTCCCGCGCTCCTGCGCGGGAATCTCGCCGAACTGCACGCGGACACCGCGCCCCGCCGAGTATCGCCGAGCCTTTCCGCTACGGGCCTTCCGACCCCCATGTGTTGGATGCTGCGAGATACCCGCGACAAGCGCGGGTATGACGAAGTTGGAGCGAATTGACAAGCTCGGTTTGCTGGCGAAATACCTTCAGCTCAGAGCGCCCGACGCTGCCAGGTCCTCGATCTCGGTGTCGTTGAGTCCGAGGACACCTCTGAGGATCTGCCTGTTGTGCTCGCCGTATTGCGGCGCAGGTCGGGTGGGTGCGCCCGGTGTTTCGGAGTGCAGGTAACGAGGTCCCTCAAGCACCGTCTCGCCATGCAAGGTGTGAGGCAGCCGAAGGAAGTGGTTGCGAAGTGCGAGTTGAGGATCGTTGGCGGCGTCCTCGGTGGTCGCGAGGCGATGCGCGGAGATCCCCTCTGATTGCAGCGACGTCTCGACGTCTTCAGCGGATCGTTGAGTTGTCCAGGCGATCAGCGTGCCCTCAATCTCGGCTTGCTGCTGTCTTCGTTCGTCGAACGACAGCGATGCTTCCATATCAATCAGTTCAGCGAGGGTTTGCCATTGTTCGTCCGACGCCACAGCGATGGCGATCCACGACTCTGCGCGGCCATTGGTCGGCGAGCACGGATAAACGCCGTGGGGGCACATCTGCGGATCGTGGTTGCCTCGAGCCTCGAGTGCCGGGCCGCCGTTCAGATAGTCCATCACGGCAGGAGCGAGGAGCTGTAGCGTGCCCTCCGCCTGCGCCTGATCGATGAACACGCCTTCGCCCGTGCGATTGCGATGGTCCAGCGCCGCCAGAATGGCGGTCAGGGCGAAGCGAGGCGCAGGGTAGTCGGTGTACGGACCAAACGGTCCCGCTGGCGCACGGTCGGGCCAGCCGGTCAGATACTGAATGCCCGACATGCCCGCGCCCTGACTGCCGAATCCGCTGACCTGGTTGTAGGGGCCGGTTTGCCCAAGCAAGGTGCTACTCAGCATGATCAGATCAGGCTTCAGCTCGCGCAGATGCGGATAGTCAAGGTCCCAGCGAGCCAGAATCCCGGCTGTGAACGACTCACTCACGATGTCGGCCCACTGGACCAGTTGCTTGAAGATGTCCTGCGCCTCTGGAATATTGAGGCTCAGCGTCAGCCCCCATTTGCCGGCATTGACATTCCCGTAGAGACCCGAGTTCTCCACGCCGGGCAGGTCGCCGTGGAATGGACCCACGACGCGGGCCGTGTCGACGCGGATCGGAGACTCAACCCGAATCACCGTCGCGCTATAGTCGGCCAGCGCGCGACCGACTGTAGGTCCCGCGACGATCCAGCTCAGATCGAGCACTTTCACGCCAGCCAGCGGGCCATCGCCCTCGGGCAGTCCCTCAACAGCCGTCATATGACACCATCCGACCGCAGCGCCGTTCGCTCTTCGCCGGTCAGACCGAGTTCTCCATAGATCTCATCGTTGTGCTGTCCAAGTCGGGGCGGAGGGCGCTGGTTGTTGGCCTTCGGTTCTCCATCGAGGAAGATCTTCAACGGCGGTCCCGGATACGTCACCCGACGTCCCTCGTCGTCTTCAATCTCGCGCCAGAATTCCCGCGCCTCGAGCTGGCGGCTCTCAGCCAGATCAACGACCGTCAGCACGGGAACGAGCAACAGGTCGTACTTGATCGAGATCTCCAGCATCTCTTCCTTGGTCCGCTTCGCGACCTCTTTGGTCATGATCTGCTGGATCTGGGGGAATATCTCTGGATCTGCGTCGCCGGTTGCCACCCGGTCGGCGTACGTTCTGAAGTTTTCTTCTAGCAGCGAAGGATCCGCTGCCCCGATGTCGACCAGCCATTGCACCGCGTGGTTGGCAAAGTGTCCGACGGCGGGTCCTGGCGCCATGTTGAGTACGATGTGCCCGTTCTTGACCTCAGCCGAGACCCGAAAGCCGATTCCCCGCTGCTTGACTCCCCCTGCAAATCGCTCGGGCTCTGAGGCGCCCAGCTGATACGCAAGTACCTGTCCCAACGTCGCCTGGGCCACAGAGACCTGCGCCGACACATCGACATGCTGTCCACGCCCGCTCCGATGCCGAGCGTGCAGCGCCAGCATTGATCCACCCGCAGCATCTCCCGAGGCATGTCCCCAGGATTGCGGCTGCGACACGCGAATCGGCGCGCGGTCGTCGTCGCCCGTCATCAGCAAGGGAGTGCCCGAAGCCCAGATTGCCAGATCCGAGCCGACATAAACTGCCTTCGGCCCAGTCTGTCCGAAGGCGGAGATCGACGTATAGATCAGGCCGGGAAACCGCTCGTGGAGTGTTGCGTAGTCAAGACCGAGCTCGGCCATGCTGCCCACATCCGCCGACTCGATCAGGAAGTCGGCCGTCTCCAGCAGACGTAGCAGCACGTCGCGGCCGCGCGGGACTTCGAGGTTGCACGTGATGCCGCGTTTGCCTCGGGTGTAGGCCGCCCAGTAGATCGACTCGTCTGGATGCTCGGCAAAGAACGGCGCGACGCCGCGACCCGTCGACCCGCTCGGAGGCTCGACCTGGATCACATCCGCGCCAAGATCGGCCAGCATCTGTCCGGCGAGCACACCACGCTCGTCGGTGAGGTCTATGACGCGATATGGAGAGAGCATGAGCGGCAGGGTAACGCGAGATCGTCAATCGCTCTGCTGCGGCCGACCCTCACCAGGCGGACCGGCGAACGCTTGCGCCACCTGGAGGAACTCCTCGGCGGGTCCTGGCGTGTAGCTGAGGTCGGTGTCCATGTAGTGAATGCGCTGTGTGACGACCCGACAAAAGTCTGGGGCGGTGCCGGAAACAACATGCGGTGCGTCGTCGTCCCCTCTGGACCAGGAAGCTCCCGAGGGCAGGGTCAGCTCAACCTTAAGCGGTTCCTGATTGGGCTCCATTCCACGTGTCTGATACGCGAATCCGCGTGTGATGAAGCCCAGATGCGCGATGTGCTGCAACCGGTCCGAGTGAACCGGCTCGATTCCGGCGCCGTCGAGTGCGTCCAGCCCGTGCGACCAGCACTCCATCAACCGCGCCGTCGCGAACGAGCGGGCGCTCATCGGCGGCCCGGCCCAGGGCAGCCGATCGCGCCCCTCGTGGGCGCGAAGCGCGACTTCCATCCGATCCCGTGCGGCTCGCCACCAATCGACGAGCTGAGTCCGCGTCATATGTCGCGAGCTGTCCTGTAGCCCTGATCGAGTGCCATCTTCGGAGCGCTCGCCACCCGACATGGTCTGCGCAGCGCCGGTCGCCACAGCAGTCGCCGACTCATCGACCTCAGCCAGATGCGAGATCACATCACGCACCATCCAGCCACGGCAGGGCGTGTCATTCTGCCAGATCTCGTCAGGAAGGTCTGCGAGTTGGGCGTCGAGATAGCGCTGTTCGGCGACAAGATCGTCGATCAGTTGTTGGTAGGGATCGGACATGGGCTCTTGCCTTGGACCTTCCCCTCTGGGGGGAGGTGTCAGGAGTGACGGAGGGGGCTCGCGGCGCGGCTGAGATGCGCCACGTGCCTCCTCAGCCGCTCAGCGACAGCTCCCCCGCGAGGGCTCTCGGAATCGCTAATCGACCACCGGAGTTGCACCGAGCGGTCGGAGTTCATCCATCAGCCAGGTCAGGCGTTCCTCGCTCAGCGATGCCGACTTCTGGCCGTCTCGGGAGCCCGGGTAGCCAAAGCCGCTGCGGCCCTCGTTCTGCTGTCGGACGTACTGACCCAAACCGATTCGGCTGGCATAGCTCAGGTTGTTGCGCACGTACTTGGGCAGGTCGTCCCACGTGGTTGCGTGCGCCATTTCGGCTGCGACCTCGAAGTTGACCGCGTCGGCCATCTTGTCCCACTCGCCTTTGAGCGAGAGTTCATGCAACTGCATGCCCAGCGATTCCATACCGTGAGCACGGAACACGTGGTGGTAGGAGCGGGTCGAACCGTAGAACGAGATCGCACGGCGCAGACCGTCAATCGACTGCTCGACCTCGGACTCGTTCTCGCCGAAGGCCATGAACCCGCCGACGCCGAGGTCAATGTCCTCGAAGTTGCGGCCGGCGCGCTCGGCGCCCTTCTTCACGTTGGGAATGACGGTGTCCATCATCACCTTGTGAGTCATGAACCCATGCGGACGCAAACCGTCGGCGCAAGCGCCGGCGACCTGTGCCATCAACGGTCCGACATTGGCCAACGAGATCTTCGGCGGGTCGTACTCAATCGGGCCCGGGTCGAACATCGGCGTCATCAGCGTGTAGGTGTAGTTGTCGGAGATGAACTCAGGACGCTCGCCAGTCTGCCAGGAGTGCCAGACGGCGCGCATCATGTTGATGTAGTCCTCCATGCGCTTGGCCGGCGGCGACCAGGTACCGCCAAACCGCCGCACGTTGTGGCCCTTGACCTGGCTGCCGAGACCGAGATTGATCCGACCCTTGGACAGTTCCTGCATGTCCCAGGCGGCCTGCGCCATGATCATCGGCGTGCGCGGGAAGGCGATGGTCACGGATGAGGAAATCTCGACGCGCTCGGTGTGCTCCGCAGCGATCATCATCTGGAAGAGCGAGTTGTGCTTGGTCTCGGGCACGACGATGGAGTCGAAGCCGCGCGCCTCAAGCGCTTTCACCTGATCCGCAATGCCGCCCAGCCAGCCACCGCCAAATCCTGTTTCAATCTTCATGGTTGCGCCCTTTCTGACGACTTCTGTTGTCAATGGTGTCCAATGAGTCGCATGCTAGGGCGGCGTGACACATTGGGCATAGCGGGAATATCCATCTGTGAATCGCGGTAACCTGATCGGGAATCGAGAGCGGGAGGCGTCATGGTTGCGGAAGATGTCGGCAAGAGAATGGTTGTCTCCGAGAGCGAAGTGCCGGAGTGTTTCAGCGATTTGATGGCGCGCGTTGCGGAGGGCGAGACCGTCGCCATTACGCGAAATGGCAACGTCGTTGCAGAGCTGTCGCCAGGGCCAGAACCTGAGCCGGAGTTCGACCAGGAGCGAGCGGAAGCTGCCGTGGCCAGGTTTCTTGAGGACCGCGCGAAATGGACGCTGACGAATGTGACGCTCGAAGAGATTCTGTCATGGCGTCACGAGGGCCATCGTTGGTGATTGGCCTCGTCATTGACGCTTCCACGACCCTCACATGGCTCCTTGATGACGAATACGATCCTCGTGCTAGTGCAGCGATCGAGATGCTCCGGCGCGAAGGTGGAATTGTTCCACAACATTGGCATTACGAGGTGCGCAATGGGTTGAACGTCGCGGTCAGACGCAACCGCTTGTCACGCGAAGACTTGGTGGAACGATTGCGATCAATTGTCGATCTCCCGGTAACAACGGACGTCGAATCAAACCTTGATATTGCACTTGAACTGGCGTTTGAGCACGAATTGAGCTTCTACGACGCGCTCTATCTGGAACTTGCATTGCGAAGAGGGTTCGCATTGGCAACCCTCGACCATGAACTGGAGCGGGCTGCTCGCTCCGCGGGCGTGGATGTTGTTTCCGCCTAACCGCCGACTCTCGACAGCTCTCGCGGCGCCAGGGATGCCCAGAAGTCTCGCTCTTCGTCGCCGGGAGCGTTGACGATCTCACAGTCGTGATTGAGCGTCATCACGGGGCGTTCCTCGGTGTTGTACGTCGGCCATGCTGGCAGATGTTCATTGCCTGGTTTGCCGGTCTTCGCGAACGCGAGATATGTCTGCATCATCGTCTGGGAAAGCGACTCCAGTTCCGGCGATGCGTCGCCGCAGAACTGCTTCATGTTGTCAGCCTCGTACGTACCCCAGATGAAGGGGATATCGAGTGAGTGGCAACTGCCCAGCTTGCCCTTGTATGCCGGAGACGGGTAGTCGAAGCGATAGCTCCAAACGCTCTCAGTGTGGCGGCCATGTGCCTCAGCAGTCTTGACGGCAGGGATGCGGAACATCGAGTCAGTCATGATCGCGTTCCAGACCGATGTATTGTCTGTCGGCTCGCCGCGAGCGTCCCGCGACCGCTGATAGCGGTCGACGCCCTCAGCGGCGCGCATGCCTCCGAACGGTGCAGTCGCAGCAGCGAGCAAATCGTTGTCCGACATCACCGCTGTGCCAGTGCTTGAGGGATTGAAGAGATTGAACTCGTCCTTCGTGTGGCCGATCAAGAGCGGCATGCCCTTGGTCTGGATGCCCGCGCCGATGCGTGCCTCGGCGTCGAGACCCAGCGAGTATCCGTCGGCAACCGGGCCGAAACGCGCGCCGCCGAATCCGCCGCCAGTCAGCTCCACCTGGTAGTCGAGAATGTCGTCAGCATCGACTCGGCGCATCCGCTCCGGATCGTCCCAGCCGCCGAAGCGCAGCAGGAACTTCTCCGCGACGGCGCGCGCCTCGACCTTGGTGATCGTGGGAATCAGCGAACCGCTCATCGGAATCGCTTTATCGAATGCGCCGGTCGCAGCCGGCATGGCCATCAGGTGAGCGATATCGAATCCGCCGGCCGACTGTCCGAAGACAGTGACGTTGTTGGCGTCGCCGCCGAACGCTTCGATCTCGCGACGCACCCAAAACAGAGCGGCAGTTTGATCGAGCAACCCCTCGTTGCCGTAGGCCCCTAGCGTCGGCGCATGCATCCAGCCGAACACGCCGAGTCGGTAGTTGAGCGTGACCACGACCACGTCGCCAGTCATCGCGAGATGTTTGCCGTCGATTCGCGGTTGCGTGCCCGAACCAACGGTGTTGCCGCCGCCGTGGATCCAGACCATCACGGGACGCTTGCGGTCGTCGCAGGCCGGAGTCCAGACGTTGAGGTAGAGACAGTCCTCGGATTGGGTCTGGGCAGGAATCCCGATCAGGTCGCCGATGCCTCCAGCAAGCTGCCGCTGCATGGCGGATGCCGAGAACTGAGTCGCATCGCGGACGCCGTCCCAAGGCTGCATCGGCTCGGGCGGACGCCAACGGAGATCGCCGACCGGCGGCTGAGCAAAGGGAACGCCGCGAAACACAACGCAACCGTCGTCTTCTGCGCCCTGGAGTTTGCCGAGAGATGTATTGGCTTGAGGTGGCATCAGAATCGCCCATTACTAGTGATGTGAGATAGATCGATGGTAACGGGGTAACGAATTCCCGCTTGGGTGCCTGCGCTCAAGTTGCGAAATGGAGCAGCAATCCCGTCTCCGCTCTACGGAGGCCTTTGAACAATTCGTCATACCCGCGCTCCGCCGGGGTATCTCGCTGAGGCCAGCACCAGCATCGACGCTGTTGACCCGTCCATGCCAGCGCAACGGCATTGCCAAACGGATCGAGATTCCCGCGCGCAGCGCGGGAATGACGGAGTTGGCGGATTATGCAATGGCCTCCTCTACGCGGGGATCCGCTCGGTCTCCTGTGCTCCATCTGCTGAGGTCAGATCAAGCGGGCAGGGCAGGGGTCCGCGCGTAGCGCGGGGTCTGGGAAATCGCATGGGATATCTGCCAAGGAACGAACCACTCAGCTACTGCAGCCGACACACCGGATCGTGCGCCCATTTCGATCCTGAAGTGGACGCGCGTTGGGACCTCCAGTGAGATCCTGTAGCTGTTCGACCTGCCGCTGCGAAACCGTCCCGGGCGATTGGAGCACGTACCACTGCACCGGCTCGCTGAACGGCGCGGCGGTCAGGGAACCCACGTAGTGATAGAACGCATCAGCGCGAGGCGCGAGTTCGGCGGACGACAGCGCTGGCACGACGCCTGCTTCCTCGCCCTCTGCCGGCAATTCATCGATGATCCGTTGCAGGCCGTCATCTGGGTCGCCGAGCCGGTGGACCACACCAACGACCAGCAACTCATCGCGCTCATTGCTGTGGACGAAGTGCACTTCCGCGGCAAACTCCTCGCCATCAACGGTGTGCTCGGCCGGTGTGTGCCAGTGCAGTTGCAGCAGCCGGTACGACTCGTTGCCGACCTGTAGCTCGCTGCCACCAGAGAAATGGATCATGACAAAGCCCTGGGAGCGCTCAACGCGCGCGGCGCCGCTGGCGTAGGCGAGGACTGGCGCCGTTGCATCCGATCGCACCCAATCGCTGATATCGATTGGTGACTGTCCCTGTCCAAGCTGGTCTGGCGTCATCGGTGCGCCCCGTTCCTGCGCTGCAATCGTGAGTTCAGCGGTAGATTATCGTGCGACTGCTGAGTGTGAGCGCACAGGCGAACACAGAATTCGACAACCTCGCGAGGACGGAACGTTGGCTGAGCAACAGTATGAAACGTACGACCCGGCAGTCCACAACCGCTCGACGCCCCAGGAGATCTTTGGTCCCGTGGTCAAGGTGGACAAGCTCGAGGACGGCGGGATCTACCTGATCACGCTGAACCGACCGCACCGCCTGAACTCGATCGGCGACGGATTGAGCGATGCGCTGTACGACGCGTTTGTCGAGTATCGCGACGATCCCAATGCTCGCTGCGCGGTGCTCACCGGCGCCGGGCGCGCCTTTTGCGCCGGCGCCGACCTGATCAACACGGCTGAGACCCGCGAAGCCGAACGCGATGGCGGGACGGGAAATGCACCGATCATCAGTCGGCGCAAGAATCCGGTGCCGCTCTCCGAAACGCTCGGCCTATGGAAGCCGACGATCGCTGCGATCAACGGTTGGGCCGTCGCGGGTGGATTCATGTACGCGATGCAATGCGATATTCGGATCATGTCGGAAGAAGCCAAAATCGGGATCGCCGAGACCCGCTGGAATATGGGCGGGGCCGGCTGGATGGCTCCGTTGACGAGGCAGATCGGCCTCGGCTCGGCGATGGAATTGACGCTCTGGGGCGACACCCAGTACGACGCCGAGCGTTGCTATCAGCTTGGCTGGGTGCAACGCGTCGTGCCACGCGAGTTGCTGCTCGAGACCGTGCTGCAGTACGCCCGTCGCATGCTGTATCTGGCGCCTCGCGAGGTGCGAAACATCAAACAGGCGCTGTATCGCGGCTACTACATGGAGCCGATCATGGCTCAGCAGTTCGGCTCCGCGATCGAGCAGAATCTGCAGGGTATGAACGACTCCATCGAAGGTCCAAAGGCATTCTCCGAGAAGCGCCGCCCAAAGTTCACGGATACCTAGGCCATGACCACGATCACAACACTACGCATCGTCTGGCACGAACAGACATCGGACTTCGGCGAACCGATGCCCTGGTTCGGTTCCTGGCTGGTGGGCGACGGAGCATCCGAAGGCGACTGGTTCCACTCCGGTCGCGGAGCGGCTGATACCTCACACGAACCGCCCGATGACGCAGTCGGCGTACGGCTGCGCTTTTGGCCGTCGGAAGGTCTCGATCCGGAGTACATCGACCTGCCGCTGCCCGAAAGCGGGCTGATCGAGACGATCTCGCTGGATTACGACCATCCAGGCCCGCACTCGCGGTTGGATCCGTCGCAGTTGTAGCCGATTGCTAGAGAGTTCGAAGCCCTCCGCAGCCTCCTCCTGGCTAGGGCGTGTTCACATGGGGCGGTTCAATCCAGGAGTTCCCGTCATACCCGCGCTCCGCCGCGGGTATCTCGCTGCATTCAGCACCACTGTCTGTGCAACACTCGACGAGATTGCCGCGACAAGCGCGGCAATGACGGAATTCTGACGAACCAGATGGCTAATGTGAACACGCCCTAACAGGATGGGGGGAATGATTGAGTCCAATCTGTTCGGCGGCACGGCAACGCTCAGTACGTGCTGAGTACCCTGGGCATGCAGGAGGGTGCTTGCCACTGGAGGAGAGCGTTGTGCAGGCGATGGACCGGATCACCATGGACCCAGCTGTCATGGGTGGCAAGGCTTGCATCCGCGGGATGCGGGTCACCGCTAGCGCGGTTGTAAGCCTCTTGGCTGCTGGTCGATCACGCTCTGAAATCCTCGCGTCCTATCCCTATATCGAGGCGGAGGATATCAATCAGTCCTTGGCCTACGCAGCCTGGCGGTTGGAGGAACGCGAGGTTCCCCTCTCGTCGACATGAGACCAAAGCTGCGTTGTCGCAGCGCTCAAGCAGCACGAATCGGACTTGGCCTCCGGGGCGTTGGTCGTTGTCGACACCCATCGAAGCCGGGTCCGCGTCTTACCGATTTGAGGCGGGATGTTTCGGTCTCACTCGGCTTTGAACTTCCCGACCTCCTTTGCCCCGACCAGCACTGCCTCCGCTAGACTCTCACTATCTATCGAGTGATGGCCTGCTTTGTCGGGTTTGGAAGGAATTTGCATGGTTACCGCTGAACGTCCCGCAGCCGATCCGGTTGGATATGAGATCCCCGAGCATCGCACCGTGTCCCCAGGCATCGAGGGCTGGGTTCGCACGGCGCGACCGGAAGACCCGAAGAAGTACTTCATGGTCTCGGCCGACTGCCACGTGCATGAGCCGGTTGACCTTTGGGAGCGCCGAATCGACGAGAAGTACCGACATCGGCTGCCTCGCATTGAGGTCGACGAGGACGGCGTCCGTTGGCAGGTGACCGAGGGTCACCGTCCGACCAAGATTCGCGACCTGAAGCTGGCCGGAGAAGACCTGGTCCGCGACAAGCACGGCAACGCCTTCCCTGAGGAGCGCTTCCGTGACATGGACCGTGACGGCGTTGACGCCGAGATCATCTTCCCCAACAAGGGACTCTCGATGTGGGCGACCGATGACCCGGTCTTTGCCAACGCCATGTGCAGCGCATGGAATGACTGGGCATGGGACACGTTCGGCGATACCTATGACCGGTCCTCGCCGTTGGCCTCTGTCGCGACCGGTGATATCCCCGGCGCGATTGCTGAGATTCAGCGCTCGGCCGAGCGCGGGTTCCGCGGCTTCTCGTTCCCGGCCAAGCCGGTCTGGGGACCGACGGGTGAAGATTCTCGCAACTACAACCTGCCCGAGTTCGACCCGCTCTGGGCGGCTGTCGAGGAGACCGGTCTGCCGGTCACGTTCCACGTCTCGACCGGGCGCGACCCGCGCGGCGCGCGCGGCAACGGTGGCGCGGTCACCAACTATGTCTTCCACTCGCTGGCCATGACGATGGAACCGATCATCAACATGTGCGCCTCGGGTGTGTTCCAGCGCTTCCCCGATCTGCGCGCCGGCACCATTGAAGCAGGCATCGGTTGGATTCCCTGGGCGCTGACCGCGATGGACGAGGCCTACCACAAGCACCACATGTGGGCCTTCCCCAAGCTCGAGGGGCTGCCCTCGGACTACTACCGATCGCATTGCTTCGGCTCCTTCCAGGACGACGCACCGGGCATCGACCTGGCCAAGAAGTACGACTTGGTCGACAATCTGCTCTGGGCCAACGACTATCCGCACCATGAAGGATCCTGGCCGCATTCCGCCGCCGCGATCGAGCGCACGATGGGCGACCTGACCGACGCGGAACGGGCCAAGATCCTTGGCCTGAATGCGGCTCGTTTATTCAACTTCGACGTGCCTGACTCGAAGCGGTAGACGCAGGGCGTTCTTGACAGAACACGGACAGGGTCTCCTCAGTTTGTGTATGATCTGCGCCAAGTGGACTGGTCTAGCTCACGGAGTGAGCGGACGATGAAAGGGCTTGGAACCATGAGATGGCCAAGTTTGAATGGACGCCGAATTGTCAGTGCCATGCTGTTTGTAGGAGCAGCACTGATCGCCGGCGTTGTCATCGGCGCCTGTACGTCTGATGAAGATCAGCAACAGGCGCAGGCGGGCGACCAGCAGCAGGGAATGGAACAGGATCAACAGCAGGCCCAGGTTTCCGGCGAACCTCGCGGCAATACGGTGCAACTAGTCAAGGACCGCGGCGTGCTCAAGTGCGGCGTCAAGCAGACGCAGCCACTCTTCGGCTTCCGCGAGCCAGATGGCACCGTGGTTGGCTTCGATGTCGACTTCTGTAAGGCCATTGCTGAGGCTATGGAAGTTGATCTTGAGCTGATTGATGCGTCCGACGCCTCGACTCGTTTCGAGTTGCTAGCCAACGGGAACATTGACGTGCTGATCCGCACGACCACCCTCACCGCGTCGCGCGACCGTGAACTCGGTGTCGACTTCGCACAGACCACGTTCTACACCGGTCAAGGCTTCGCGGTGCACGCCGGCGCTGGCATCAACTCGACATCCGACATGGGCGGCGCAACCATCTGTGTCCAGTCTGGTACAACGACCGAGCAGAACCTGGCCGACCACTTCACCGACCTCGAGCTCAGCTACACGCCGCTGGGTGGTTCCGACCAGGAAACGCAGGACGCGTTCCTCGCCGGCCGCTGTGACGTGTGGACAGCCGACCAGTCCAACCTCGCATCCCGCATCGGCGTCCTTGAGAACGCCAGCGATTTCGTCATTCTTGGCGAGCTGATCTCCAAGGAGCCGTTGGCTCCTGGCGTCCGCGACTACGACTCCGAGTTCAAGGATGTCGTGAACTGGGTCGTGCATGGCCTGATCGCTGCTGAGGAAATGGGCATCAACCAGGCCAACGTGGCCGCGATGGCCTCGAACCCGCCGAACACCGCCGTCGCGCGTCTGTTGGGCGTCCCCTTCGAGGGCGGCGAGGTCTCGACCCTGGGCTTCGACTCGGTTGGTGCGCAGTTCATCCAGCGCGCACTCGTCGCAGTCGGCAACTACGGCGAGATCTACGAGAACAACGTCGGCGACGCGGTTCCGCGAGCCTGCTCGCTGAACGCCCTGGCGTCTGAGGACAAGACCAACTGTCCGCCAGGCACCGGCGGCATCCAGTACGCATTGCCGTACCGCTAAACCGTCAACCGCCGGCATCATGCAGGGGCCGCCCGCAGGGGCGGCCCCTTTTGCTATCCAACTCATCCAGTCAATCTCCGTTAGCCTGTTGCGCAACCGACACGCCTTGAGTTGAGCATCGAACAGGTTCGCATGTCAGCACAAGTCCAGCCTTCCGGTGACGTGCCGCTGTTCTATCGGCGCAGGTTCCGCAATGTCCTGCAGCAGGCCATTTACGTTGCAGCGACGGCCATCGTCGTCTGGTACGTGTACACCTCGCTCGACTTGCGTGACTTTGGCTTTGGCTTCCTGAACGAGCCGGCCGGGTTCGCCGTCGGCTCTCAGTGGCTCACTGAAGTCGACGGTGTGACGAGCTCGCGACTGGAGATTTACCTCGTCGGCGTGTGGGCCTCGCTGCGCGCGGTCCTCGTGGCCATATTCCTGTCTACGCTGCTTGGCGTCTTCATTGGTGTGGCGAGGCTGTCTTCGAATTTCCTGCTCTCGAAGATGGCGACCTTGTTCGTTGAGATCTTCCGCAATACACCACTGCTCGTCCAGGTCGTGCTCTGGTACGCGGTCCTACTCGTAGGCGCCCCGGTGATCCAGGACGTCGTCAACGTTGGCGACTTCTTCTTCCTCTCCAATCGCGGCATTGCGATTCCCTGGCCGGTGCCCTCGGGCGGTCTGTGGGGTGTGCCTGACTGGTTCGTCGGCGTCTGGGTCCTGGTATTGATTGCGGCCGCGCTCGTCGCGATGAGGGTGCGCGCATCACGTCAGGAATTCGAGCGCGAAACGGGACTGCCGCACTATCCGAATCGCTGGGCATTCTCGATCTTCGCCGGCGCCGCGCTGATTTCATTCCTGCTACTCGGCGTGGTGGTCTCGATCGATCGTCCGATTCTCGAAGGCACACAGTACGCCGAAGGCATGGTGATCAAGCCTGAGTTCGCGGCGTTGGTGCTCGGACTGACTGCCTACACCGGAGCGTTCATCGCCGAAATCGTACGTGGCAGCATCCAGGCGTTGCCGCGTGGACAAACCGAGGCGGCCAACGCCATCGGCCTGTCGGGATATCAGCGCCTCACACTGATCATCCTGCCGCAGGCCTTGCGACAGATGATCCCGTCTGTCACCAATCAGTACTTGAACGTTAACAAGAACTCTTCGTTGGCGTATGCCGTCCTCTACGACGACCTGTTCCGTGTCGCCACCGTGATCCAGAACAAGGCCGGCCACGCGCTGGAAATGTTCTTTGTGATCATTGTGACCTACATGATCATCTCGTTTGCCATCTCCGCCGTGATGAACGTGTTCAATGCACGTGTCACTGCGAATCGGTTGTAGGGGGCGCTGATGTCAGAGCTTTCTCCAATCCCCCGCCCCGATCAGATTCCGTTGCCGCCAGCAGGCGGTCCCCGCAAGATCATCTTGCCGCCGCATCGTCAACGCGCGAGACGCCCGTGGTCGGTCCGCGCTCGCGAGTGGGTCAACCGCAACCTCTTCCCATCACTGACTGGCACGATTCTGACACTCGTGTCCGCTGGGTTCCTGGGCGTCCTGTTCATCGGCGTCGTCTGGTTCGTGTTCTTCGACGCGAACTGGAACGTGATCACAGCCAATCGCTGGCTGCTCTTCGCTGGATCCTTCCCGCGCGAGGAGGCGTGGCGGCTGTGGACCAGCATCGCTGTGGTCATGTTCCTGATCGGTCTCGCCTACGGCACCTGGTCAAGTCTCGGACGTCGGGACTCGCTCTTCATCGTCCTGACCGGCGCGTTCGTCATCTTCTTGATGGCCCACGGCGGTGCAACGATCTGGTCATCGATCTGGTTCCTTGCCGCAATCGGGTGTCTCTACCTGGGCTACTACCTGACCGTATGGATGCCGCGCGATACATCGCCACGGCGGACCCTGCATCAACGGGTCGTCGGAGGACTGTTAGCGATCTCGCTGCCGCTGGTACTGGTAATCCTCATGGCCGCGGGCGGAGCCAACACACGCCAGTTCGACGGATTTGTACTGAACCTGATTCTGGCACCGGTGGGCATCGTCGGTGGACTTGTGGTCGCAATTCCGCTGGCACTTGGCCGCGCGTCCAACATGAAAACAATCAAGTGGACTTGTACGGCCTACATCGAAGTCGTACGTGGAGCGCCATTGCTGGGTTGGCTGTTCGTCGCGCTATTCATTCTCGACGACATCATGGGCGGCGACCTGATTATCCGCACGATGGTCGTCCTGGCCGTATTCACAGGCGCCTACATGGCCGAGTACATCCGCGGCGGTCTCCAGGCCTTGCCGCGAGGCCAATACGAGGCAGCGCAGGCTGTGGGGCTGAACAAGTTGCAGTCGATGCAACTAATCATCCTGCCGCAGGCACTGAGAATCTCAATCCCACCGATCGTCGGTCAGGCCATCGCGATCTGGAAGGACACGACGCTGGTCACGGTCATCCTGACGCTGCGCGAACTGAAGGGCAACGCCGACTCAGCGATCGCCCAGTCAGAGTTCATTCCCGACCGGATCGAGGCCTACGTATTCGTCGCCGTCGTGTTCTGGGTGGTCGCGTTCATGATGTCGCGTGTCTCGCAGCGAGTGGAGCGAGCACAAGGCATCGGCGAGCGGTAGGCCGCTCAGTCGGCAACCTCGGCGGCGTCGGTGTGCTCCTCAGGCTCCAACAGGGGGTATTTCTCCTCGTAGAACCGCGTTGCTTCGGGAATAGTGACCTCAACGACCGCCGCATCAACGCAGGTTGGCTCAGGAAGAGCCTCGTCATCTACGACATGCGCCTCGATGTGGAACTCAATCGCTTCCGTGATCAGCTGCTTCGTTTCCTCGAAGGTGTCCGCAACTGCGACGCATCCTGGCAAATCCGGGACGAACGCTCCCCAATTGTTGGGTGCCTTCTCAAACACGACGACGTAGTTCATGGTCTTCATTGCCAGTCTCTCCAATCGAGCCCCGCTTGATTGAGAATACTCCGCCAGATCTTGAGCGGAACATCTCTCGAAGGTCGTCCGGCAATGGTCACCTTGCCTGGTTTCGTTGGGTGCTTGAAGTATCGGTGACTTCCCCGTTGCCCAGCGAAGTACCAGCCGTCCGCCTCAACGATCTCGGTGGCTTTGCGAACTTTCGGCATGGATTGGTAACGGTACCAGCGAGCGGGGCCTTTCGCATCGTTCACATCGTGCACATCGCTTACATCTCGCGTGCCGCAGTGCGTAGCGCTACCATCGCAACAAGCGTTACAAGGATGAGGTGAGCGTCATGGCAGACGAGATTTCGCCAGCAAGCATCATCGCCGAGTCGGCCGGGCCGAAGACTGCATCGGCAGCTGCCGTCGCACCCGATCCGGACGCCGAGGTGTTCTCGCCTCGTCTCGCCGGGTCCAGCGACATCATCATCACCGAGCACGTGGACAAGTGGTTCGGCGACTTCCAGGCGCTCGACGACGTGTCGCTCCGGATTAAGGAGCATGAGATCGTCGTCATCCTGGGGCCCTCAGGTTCGGGCAAGTCTACCTACATTCGCTGCCTCAATCGCCTTGAGGAGCATGACGCCGGACGAATCGTGATCGATGGGATCGAGCTGAACGAGGACGTCCGCGCGATGGCGGCGATTCGCTCGGAAGTCGGGATGGTGTTCCAGCAGTTCAATCTGTTCCCGCACATTTCCGTGCTCAGCAACATCACGCTGGGGCCGCAAAAGGTGCGACACATGCCCAAGCTCGAGGCCGAGATGCTGGCAATGCAACTGCTTGAGCGTGTCGGCATCCCCGAGCAGGCCGACAAATTCCCCTCTCAGCTTTCCGGCGGTCAGCAACAGCGCGTGGCGATCGCGCGCGCCTTGGCCATGCAGCCCAAGATCATGCTGTTCGACGAGCCGACTTCAGCGCTCGACCCTGAGATGATCAAGGAAGTCCTCGACGTGATGCAGGAACTGGCCGAGTCGGGCATGACGATGATCGTGGTCACGCACGAGATGGGCTTCGCCCGCGAGGTCGCCGACCGACTGGTCTTCTTCGACGAAGGGGCGCTCGTTGAGCAGGGCACGCCCGAGCATTTCTTCACGAACCCTCGCGAGGAGCGGACCAAGCTGTTCCTCAGCCAGATTCTGTAGGCACGCACCATGGCCGCTGATCTCAGTCAGGTACGGGCGCTCACGTTCGATGTCTTCGGCACCGTGGTCGACTGGCGCTCGTCCGTTTCGGCTGAGGTGGCGTCGTTTCTGAACCGGCACGGCGTCGAGGCCGATGCCGGCATGTTCACCGATCGTTGGCGTCGCGAGGGCTACGCGGGCGGAATGCGGCTCGTCCGCGACGGCGAGTTGCCGTTCCAGACGGCTGATGGGTTGCATCTGCGGATGCTACGGATGCTGCTGTCGGAGCTCGGCATTGATGCGGAGGAGTCCGAAGTCATTGCACTCAATCGCGCCTGGCATCGCCTGCATCCGTGGGTTGACTCTCCAGGTGGACTGCAACGTCTGCGTTCGCGATTCGTGGTTTCGACCCTGTCCAATGGCAATATCGAGTTGCTGGTCAATATGGCCAAGTTCGGTGGACTGCCCTGGGACTGTGTCCTGTCGGCAGAAGTCACTGGCGCATTCAAGCCGGAGCCACAGTGTTACCAGCGAGCAGCCGAGTTGCTCGGATGTGAGTCGCATGAGGTGATGATGGTCGCCGCGCACCAGGGAGATCTCCTCGCTGCCGCCCAAACCGGCATGAGAACGGCATTTGTGCCAAGGCCAGATGAGGCAGGGCCAAACTTCCCCGTCGATCTCACTCCCGACCCATCCTTCGACATCGTCGCAACCGACTTCCACGACCTCGCCGCACAGCTTGACTGCTGAACAGCCACTCCCGAACAGCGATGGAGCCAACATGTCCCTGAACCCAGACGCCTACACCACCATCGACATCGACAAGCGCTCTGACGGCGTGACGGTGGCGACGCTTGATCGTCCTGAAAAGCTCAATGCTGTCAACTCGGCGATGCATCGTGAGTTGTCCACCCTGCCTGTTGACGCCAATCGCGATCCCGAAGTGCGGGTCCTGGTGCTGACCGGCGCCGGTCGGGCATTTTGCGCCGGCGGCGACTTCTCGGCCAACCGGGACGAGCCGATGGGCGGGCACTATCTGAATCGGATGAACGAGGCTCGGCTGATCGTCGACAACTGGCTTGATTGCGAGAAGCCTGTGATCTGTGCGGTCAACGGCTATGCCCTGGGATTGGGCGCGACCGTCGCCTTGATGGCCGATGTCGTCTACATCGGCCGCTCCGGTGTACTTGGCGACACGCACGTCAACATGGGTATCGGCGCTGGCGACGGCGGCGGTGTGATCTGGCCCATGCTGGTCGGACCCTCCCGCGCCAAGTACTTCCTGATGACCGGCGAGCATGTCCGAGCAGAGCAAGCCAAGGCAATGGGACTGGTCCAGGATGTGGTTGAGGATGACGAGTTGATGTCAACAGCGCTGGCGCTGGCCGAGCGGCTGGCGAATGGTCCGCTGGGCGCGATTTCGGCCTCGAAAGTGCCGATCAACAAGTGGATCAAGCACGTCTCGAACATGGTCCTGCCACTGTCGCTCTCGATGGAAGAGATGACGATGGCCGGTCCGGATGCGTCAGAGGCGCAAGCGGCGTTCCGCGAGAAGCGACAGCCGAACTATCGTCGTTAACCCTGAATCGCCAATCATCGATAAGCTGACTTGCAGTGCGAGGTGCGTCGCGTTGTTTGGGCATTGACGCGGCCGGGCATGGACATTGTTGATTGGCAGGCCTGTTCATATGCTGCTTCGTCCGATGCTGTCCCCGCGCGGGGCGTTGACGACCGGGTGGTTCACGACGTTCGTCGCGTTGCTGGCGCTCCTGGCAATTGGTGGACTTGCCGCTTGTAGTGACTCAATCGAGCAATCGGATGCCGATTCGGCGCAGGCGGAAGATGCCAGCGACCAGCAGGCTCAAGTAGAGCAGGAATCGGCAACGCAGGCGGAGACGGCTGCGGAGGTCGAAGCGGAAGAACCGCAGCCCGATGCTCAAGCTGCGCAACAGTCTCAGGACGCTGATGGTTCTGCGGCCCAGGCCATGAGTCGAGACGACCAGGAGCTTCCACAGCAGGATCAGGGATACGATTCGTCCGATCCGTACGGCTCGGCCGAGGATCAGGCCGCAGACCAGCAGGCAGAGTCTCCCGTCGCCCCGATTCGCAAGTGGCTCGCCGACGGGACTCCCCTGACTCCAAGCGTGCCCGCCGTACGCGACGAGTACGGCTGGTCGGCAGTGGTCGAGGGCGACGTGATCGCCGTTTCAGCGCCCTATCACGACGTTGAGGGTCAAGACACAGGTGCCGTCTTCATCTTCGAGCGAGTCGACGGCGAATGGGTAGAAACCGCGTACATCCTGCCGCCCTTCCCCGATCCGTTGGGTTGGTTTGGACGCTGGCTCGCCATCGACAGTGGACGCATCGTGATTGGTGCACCCTACGAAGACGGACGCGGTGACGACGGCAGCCGGATCGACGACTCCGGCGTGGCATACGTCTATGAGAAGGTCAGTGGTGTCTGGCAGCGCACCGGCACCCTGTTGCCGCGAGTTCCAACTGCCGGTGCATCGTTTGGTTGGAGCGTGGCGATCTCCGGCGACAGGATCGCCGTCTCGGCCTGGGAAGACCCGCTCTCCGGCCTACAGACCGGTTCAGTCACAACATTCAAGCTGTACAAGGGTCTCTGGCAGGCCGAGGCTGTGCTCCAGCCCTCAGAGGCGAGCGAGCGCATGATGTTCGGTCGCGACATCGATCTGCACAACAACGTTCTGGTCGTCGGTGCACCTGGTGATGACACGATCGCCGAAGATGCCGGGGCGGTCTACGTCTGGCACTTCTACAACGACGTATGGAATTTCGCCGGCAAACTGGTGGCCGGGGACGGCATTGCCAATGACCGACTCGGGTCGCAAGTGGCGCTACACATGCCCTGGCTGGCTGCAGGCGCCTACGACCACGACGATCCGATGTGGAGCGCCGGCGCGACGTACGTCTGGAAGCTCGAGACGCTCTGGCAGCTACACGCCAAACTTCAAGCGTCAGATATGCAGCCAGGAGACTGGTTCGGCTATTCGGTCGACATCAAGGACGAGCGGATGGTAGTCGGCGCGCCGCATCGCGCACATCCCGAGTCTGGCACCTACCGAAGCGGCGCAGCCTATGCCTTTGAGTTGATCGATGACGAGTGGGTCGAGGTCGGTGTGCTCGGTCCGGTCGACGCCGTCGAAGCCGGCGAGCGAGCAGAGTTTGGCTGGGTCACCGAGATAGACGGATCAACTGCAGTCGTGGGCGCATGGCTCGCCGACACCGTTGGAGGAGAAGACGCCGGCTCCGCAGCAGTTTACGAGCTGCCGAATGAGGACGAAGAGTAGGGCCTGCGCCGGACCGACGGCAGAATTGCCACTAGCGATCAGGGCCGCGGACCGTGACGCCGCCGTCAACCGGCAGGATCACACCCGTGACATACTTGGCCTCGTCGCTGGCGAGGAAGACTGCGGCCCAGCCGATGTCCCAGGGCTCGCCCTCCTGCTTGAGCAAACTGGCGTTCTTACGACGCTCGCGCAGCTCGTCGGACATCCCAGTGGAATAGACCATCGGCGTGTAGACCGGGCCGGGCATGATGCAGTTGGCGCGGATGTGGTCGCGACCGTGATCGACCGCCAGCGCCTGGGTCAGCGTCGCGACGGCTGCCTTGCTGACGCTGTAGGCGGTCAGGCCGCGAGGTCGCAGCGCGGCAATCGACGACACATTCGTGATCGCACCGCCGCCGTTCTCGCGCAGGGCCGGAATGGCGTGCTTGCAGGTCAGCATCATCGAGGTCACGTTGACCCGCTGCACGTGGTCCCACTCGACCTCGGAAATCTGCTCGACGGTGCCCCGCCCGCCGATGCCGACATTGTTGTGCAGAATGTCGAGCTTGCCGTAGCGGCTGACGGCGTCGGCGACGATCCGGGCGCAGTCCTCGGTGGCGGTGACATCGGCAACCGCAATGGCGGCGTCGTTGCCCTCGGCGCGGATCATGTCGAGCGTCGTCTGGACAGCCGATTCATCGCGGTCGACAAGCAGGATGTCGGCGCCCTCGCGCCCAAAGAGGATGGCCGTGGCGCGGCCATTGCCAATCCCCTCCGCGCGAGAACCGGCGCCAGTGATGATGGCAGATTTGCCGGCAAGTCGGTCGGGCATGAGCGCAGTCCTTTCGCTGGTTAGCTGTTTAGTCAGAGTGAACTGGGCGGGGAATCGGCTTGGAACGTCGTTGTGGTTTCCACAGGACTTCGCGCAGCAGTTGCGGAATCGCTGGCGGGAGCCGGAGCCGACCTCTCTCGTTGCGGTCGGCGCGGACCCAGAGAATCATCACAATCAGCAGCAACGGACCGAAGAACGCAGCCAGGCCCAGGAAGACGTTGGGCAGTGGGTTGTCGTTGACGACTCGCCCGAAGATGGGCAGGAAGGGCAGCATGATCAGCGCCCAACCCATGTGATTCAGCGACAGTGCGGTGGCTCGCAGGTGGGACGGGATTCGCCGATTGAGGTAGCCCTCCATCAGCGGCATCTGTGCGCCCCGCGCCAGTCCGAGGATGATGAACAGCGCGACCACGCCGAGGTGATTGATGAGCCCGACCCCGACATAAACAAGCACGACCCAGAATGGCAGCGTCGCCAGCGTACGCACGATGCCGAAGCGCATTGCCAGCCAGAACGCCAGGGCGGCGGCGAAGACGGTGGCAATACGCGCCGGCGCTTGCAGCACCGAGAACAGCCAGCCGACTTCCACTCCCTGTTCCTTGAGGAATGGTTGCAGCAGGTAGAACTCGGGCACCATCGACGCGACCAGGATCGCGCTGAAGAGAAGTGAATAGCGGATCGTCGGCGTGCTTCCGGCCAGTCGCAGCGTCTCTTTGAGCAACTGTGTGTACGACGGACCGCCCGATGCCAGGTCGTCGTCGTGTCTGGGCGGCTCCCTGAACATTAGCGAGATCATCAGGGCGATCCCTGTGGCCGTCGTCCCGGCCAATAGCGCTCCGCGACCGCCGATCTCGCCAGCGATCACTCCGCCGGTGAGGGTCGCCAGGACCAGTGCCACCGATCGCACCGCGAACGCTCGTCCCGCCTGACGTTCGAAGTCTCGCTCTCGGCCCAACGCCTGTAGTGAGTCGTGCAGAAACGCGCTGTCCGTGCCGGTGATCGCCACCATCGCCAGTCCCCACAGCGACCAGGCCACCGCAGCCATCCAGAACCCGTCGGAGAAGGCGAACCAGGCCGTGAAGACCATGAAGATGATCAGCGATGCCCGGATGGTCCGCACGCGGCCGAATCGGTCGGCCAGCGCTCCAGCCAGCGGTTGTCCGAACGACGTGATCACATAGAACGCCGGACCGATGGCTCCGAGTTGGGCAAACGTGAGTCCGACCTCGTCGGTCGCGAAGATGATCCAGACCGGCATCCAGAAGTGCAGGTCGTGGAAGAAGTAGAAGATCGGATAGAGGCGCAGATTGCGTCTCCACTTCGATCGCTGGTCAACTCCGTTGAGGTTGGGCGATGCACTCACTCAGGCAGGGTAGGCGTTTGCTGCTTCGAACACGTTGGTAGGCCGCCTATAGACTTGCCCTATTCCAACTCAGACCAGTGGAGAGCGGAGTTCAATGACACACGAACAGATTCTGACCGAGACGATCGGGCGCGTCGGCGTGATTCGGCTGAACCGGCCCGAGAAGCTGAATGCCTGGACCAGTCAGATGGCCGAGGAGATGACCGATCAGATCGAGGCCTGGAACGATGACGACGGCATCGGCGCGATCGTGCTCGCCGGCGAGGGTCGGGCCTTCTGCGCCGGCGCCGATCTGCAGGGCTTCAACCAACGCCTGGCCGACGATCCCGAAGCCAGCGCCGGCTCGGGGCGCGAAGTCAACTGGACGCAGTTCATCCGAGAGTCAAAGCCGGTCATCGTGGCCATTCACGGCTACGCCGTCGGCGTCGGGCTGACGCTCGCACTGCCGGCCGACGTCCGCTACGCGGCGGAGAACACGAAACTGTCGATTCGCTTTGTCAAGGTCGGCCTGGTTCCGGAGCTAGGTTCGACCCGTCTGCTGGCGCAACTGGTCGGTCTCGGACACGCGACCGACATCTGTCTCTCGGGCCGGATGGTGCCGGCGGACGAGGCGGCGCGCATCGGCCTGGTTTCAGCGGTCGTGCCCAAGGAAGAGCTCTTCGACACCGCGATGGCCAAAGCCGAAGAACTGGCCAACAACCCAACGGCCGTCGTTCGCAAGATCAAGACGCTGCTCAATGACAACGTGACCGAGCCCAACCTCATGAGAGTGATGGAGCGTGAAGGCGCCCGAGACCGGGAATCGCGCCGCCTGCCGTCCCACACCGAGGCCGTGACAGCCTTCCTGGAGAAGCGCGAACCGGTCTTCAATCAATAGGTAGTGTCGCTAACACAGGCTGAGTTCGACGCAATCCTCGCCGAAGATTCAAAGCGGATCGTCGGCGACATCGTCTGGCTTGTGGTAAGCGGACACTCCGATGCGAAGTGGTTTAAGGCCTCGGTGCTGTCGAAAACAAACGACAACCTCGTGGTGGAGGGATATTTCCGCCCCAGTAAGAGAAAACTCGGGATATCACTGATCGTCGTCGGTGAAAGAGTGGCCGGGATCGACTTTGGGTCGAACATCCGCCATCGCAACGTGAGCGGTACGCGATTTGAGGGTGCTCACCTACAGCTGTGGTCAGCGGCCGCCGGTGCAGCGGAAGCGCATCCCCTTCCCCGTGGCGTTCCTGGTTGGAACCAACCAGTAGAGGTTTGGGAATGGCTATGTGATCTATTGGGTATCGTGCATGTAGGCGAGATGCTGTGGCCCAATGAGGACAAGGTGTGACGATGAGCCCGGACGAGCTGCGACGCAAGTTGCTGAAGGTGCTGCCCGATTGCTACAGCATCTTCGAGCCATCTTCGGACGGTTCCATCGAAGTCTTTGGTGAATGGTGGACAGACAACGGTGACGGAATCAACATCACCGTGCTCATCACCGAGGACGGTCTTGAAGTCACAGAGGATGGCTGGGACACATCAAGGCGGCTCCATTGGCTAGAGGACCCGATTAGCGACCAAACCAAGCAGCGGGTAACGGAGATCGCCCTACGAGCCGGCGCGCAAGCGGATCAGCAACGCGTGTTTATGCCCGGTCTCGAGCTGTCTGAGATCCCTGAGGCTGTTTCGAGGATGGCCTGGATCATTCTTGAAATTTCGCGGTTGCGACCGATAGAAGGTGCAGCAGAGTCAGGGACGGCGCCATCGGTGGCCGCCGCCGACTAGTCCGTATCAAGAAGCAAACGTTGAACTGAGGCAAGATTTCTAGCCGTGTGAGTGGCTCCGAATCGGCGCAGGTATTCGTCATCTCTCACCCCGACGATGCCGATTACCCCGGCGAAGTTGGCGTTCTTGCCCGCTCCCATGTCCGATTCCGTGTCTCCCACCATTGCCGAGGTCTCTGCTTCTCCCTTGAGAATGTCCAGCGCGTGCATGAGTGGAGCAGGATGCGGTTTTGGGTCGCTCGCGGTGTCGGCGCCGATGATTGTTTCGAAGCGATCGGTCCAACCGAGCAGCTCGACCGTCTTGCGACCAGCATCCTCGCGCTTGTTCGTCACGATGGCTATCGGAACATCCGCCTCGCGGAGCGCATCGAGCAACGCCTCTGCGCCGGGTAGGGGACGCGTACGCGGCATGTAGGTGTCCTCGTAGCGCCGCAGGTAGTCCAAGTAAATCGGCTGCGCCTGTTCGGCGTTGAGGCCGAGCATGTTGTGGAGCATCACCGGCAGCGGAGGTCCGATGTACTTGAGCAGCAACTCTTTGTCGACGGGATGGCCGTGCGCGTTGATCGTCTCGAGCATGCAACCGATGACCAGCGGCTCGGTGTCGGCGAGCGTGCCGTCGAGATCGAAGATCACCGAACGGTACTGCGCCGTTGCCGTGCTATTGGCTGTGCTCATGTCGGGGCTCACGTCAGGGCTCATGGGAGCCTGATGCGCCAATCGTCCGAGCCGGGCTTGTCCCGTTCGCAGACTGCGAGCTTCCCGCCGAAGAAGACGCTCACACTGAGCGCCGGTCCGGGAATCGTTCAATCACGCGCCGAGGGTCGCTCGGCTGCAGCTGCGACGCTGCGAATTTCATCGAGCAGCGCATCGGAATCGACATTCAGGATGTCGGCTGCGTCTACAACGCTGAGGGTTTCTGTCGGTGTCACCATGTCCGAAGAGTAGCGTAGGGATTCACAGCCCCTGCCTCGAACAGGGGACAGCTTCCGTCCACTATGTGTCGGACGGGACAGGGAGTCGGTCCGTGATTGAGTATTTCGTCCTATTGGCGGCGCTGCTGGCGCTATCGGCATTTTTTTCCAGCGCCGAGACCTCGTACCTCTCCATTGAGGGCGTGCGGCTTGAGCATGAGCGACGGCGTCGATTGCCCGGCGCCGACCGCGCCGCCGCGTTGCTGCAGCAGCCGCGCCGCTTGCTCGCCTCGATCCTGGTTGGCAACAACCTTGTCAACACCGGGGCAGCGACCGTAGGTGCGGTGATTGCGCAGGAGCTATTCGGCGGCAGCGGCGGACTGAGCATTGTCGTTGCGACGGTGGCCGTGACCATTCTGCTCGTGATCTTCGGCGAGATCGGCCCCAAATCGGTGGCGCTCCATCACAACCTGGCTGTGGCTCGGTATTACTCGATCCCGCTCACCTGGTGGGCGCGGTTGACCCGTCCGGCGGTGATCGCGCTGGACTGGACCTCGCGCATCTGGCTCAGGGTGGTCGGTGGACAGGAAGAAGCCAGCACCGCGCTCTCGATGGGCGAGTTGCGCACGGCGATCGTTCAGGCGCGCGAAGAGGGCGAGCTCAAGGTGCAGGACACATCCGTCCTGCTCGGCGCGCTGCGCCTGGGCGAGACGCAGATCCGACGGATCATGACCGGTCGGCCACAGATTGCCGCAATCGACTCAGGCGCGACCCTGGAGGAGGCGGGCCGCGCCTTTGGCTCGGCCGGGTTCCTGCGGCTGCCGGTCCGATCGGGCACCGAGGACCACTACATCGGCTACTTGCACGGCTCCGACGTGCTGGCCCAGTTGGGCCAGGGCAATCGCGAGCGGCATGTGCGCGACGTCATGCGTGAGGCTCCGTTTGAATCGGAGCGAGCTTCGGTGCAGCGCGTGCTGACACAGATGCAGACGACCGGGCATCACCTGATGTTGTTGATCGACGAGTTCGGCGCGACCTCTGGTCTTGTCACGCTGGAGGACATTCTCGAACTGGTCGTGGGCAACATCCGCAGTGAGACGCGCGTCGGCTCGGAGCCAGTTCCAGTGCGGATCGCCGGTGAGCAGTTCGTCGAGGGCCGCCGCGGCCTGACCGATCTCGGCGCGGAACTGGAAGTTGACTTCTCGGAAGAGGAAGCGGAAACGGTCGCAGGCATGCTGCTGCAGCGCTTCCGCCGCATCCCACAGACCGACGAGTCAGTGGACCTCTACGGCTATCGCTGGACGGTGGTCGAGTCGGACAACCGCCGGATCCGTCTGGTGCGATTCCGTAAGTTGGGTATCAGACGACCTCGCCCAGACGTGCCGGACGCGCCTGCGGAGTCCTGATAAACTGGTCAGAGTTTGCCGAGGTGGCGGAATGGTAGACGCGATGGTCTCAAAAACCATTGGGCGTAAAGCCCGTGCCGGTTCGAGTCCGGCCCTCGGTACCAGAGATTGCCGAGTAGTGTAACGGTAGCACTAGGGACTTTGGATCCCTCAGTTCAGGTTCGAATCCTGGCTCGGCAGCCAAAGGCCGCAAGAACACAAGATTCCAATCTGACTTGACTCCTTGGAATCAGTCCTGTAGGTTTACACTCCAAAGGTTCCTCCCCGATGAAAGAGCCCATGGGGCTCTCTCCGCTTGCGGAGTAGTCGGGGAGGTCATTGTTTTCGAATAGCGAGCAGAAATCAGTAGTAGAATGTGGTTCCGCTTGCAAATATATCAAGCTCGCTCTTGACTGCCTGTTTGATTGAGTCGTAGTGCTGCGTATCCGCTTGTTCCCATTTCCGATATATCGCCCAGCAAAAGTAGTCTGCGATTTGCAATCCGTAATGCGCCTTCGAAGCGTGATGGATAATCCGATAGCGCATATGCGAGGGTACGGTGTTGTGAAGAGACTGCTGAATCGCTTTCGTGACAGCCTTGCGCTGCTTCTGCACTGGAAGTGTGTCGGTAACAACTATCAGCTCACTTGTGACGGGGCTTTGTTCTCTATTCATAACATATTTCAGCAGATATCCCAACATCCTTGGATAGAAGAGAGCCGGTGGCTGCAACGCCGGTCCTGTCTTCGCTTTTTCGACGACAAGGGCATCGATTCGAAGCTGGCCTAATGCCGGCAAGAGGTGATTGAAGACCCTTGAACGGACCTGTCGTCTATCGTTGGCACAGTGGAAATATTCGAGATTTGGTAGCTGCGTAGTCTCGATGCACTCGTGCTTGAAGTCATCAAGTTGGGGGTAGCCTGGAAAGGGACGCTTCATGCTTACGCAGGTGAGCACAAAGAAGCGAGTTCCCCCTGGGCTAAAGTCGAAGTTGCCAGACTCATCGAGAAAGATGTAGGTAGGTGTCGGAAGCAATGTTAAGGGACCTGACTCGTATGCGTCTCAGTCCGTGGGTTTAGTCGAAGTGAGGAGTTGCACGCCTACGCTCCTAGTGAAAGTGGCTGCCCGGGCAGGACTTGAACCCGCAACCTAGCGGTTAACAGCCGCCCGCTCTACCAATTGAGCTACCGGGCATCGCCTCAGTCATCTTAGCGGGATGCGGGGGTTTGGGTCACCTGCCGACTGACCACCTGATTGCAGTTCGCGTTCCCTCGTTAGCCGCCTGTGGGCACGCCCAGGCCAGCGACGGCGAGGGGATTGGCGGAGAGTGGATCGCTGATGCTCAGGCTGATCCGACCATCCAGGGCGTCGAGCAGCGGCTGACCGCAGACCTCGCCTCGCCAACCGACGAGCAGCGGCGGCATGTCGTCGTCGGGACGGCCGTTTTCGTTCCAGGAGACCAGCGCGCGTAACTGGGAGCTGCTGCCCACAAGTTCGGAGTCGATCTGATGTCGGGCGCAGGCAGCGGCGAGCACTGATTCGAGGAAGAGCAGCACCATGCGCGACGGCTTACCACGGTTGTGGCGGCTGACAGGGCTGGGCAGCGCATCTTCAGGAACTGCCAGCGCGGCCTCGACCGCATCGAGAACGTCCTGGTGATGTTTCTGTTTCAGTTGCCCAACTCCGCGCACGCTTGACAGCTCACCGCGCGATTCGGGCCGGCTGGCGGCGACGGCGACAAGCAGATCGTCGGAGGCAATCCTGCGGAACGGTACATTGTGGCGGCTGGCGACTTGCTCTCGCCAGCTCGACAACTCGCGCAAGGCGGCCAATGAACGCGGCGACAGTTTGTTTGCGCCCGACAGGCGTCGCCAGCGGTCGGATTCTCGACGGCCGAGCCGGGTCAGTCGCGCATTCGTCTCTTCGCTTAGCCAGGACAACCGCTCTTGAGCCGGGTCTTTCGACATGCGCTCGACGAAGCGATCGTGTAAACGGAAGAGCCAGCGCACGTCGTCGGCGGCATAGCGACATTGGGCTTCTGTGAGGGGTCGCTGCAGCCAGTTGGTTCGAGACTGCGAGGGTCCGACGCCGCGGCGCAGCTCACGCCCGACGAGCTTGTCGTAGGCGATGGGGAAATAGTGACCGCAAAACGCTGCTGCAAGCTGCACATCGAACAGGTCGCCTGGCGACTTGCCAGTTCGCTGCAGGCAAAACAGCGCCTCCTGGTCATGCGCGTGAACAATCGTACGGACGCTCGGATCGGCCATCAGATCCCAGATGGGCTGATCTGGAGCTTCCTGGATGAGTTCGGAATTCGGATCGATCAGGCAGATTTCGTCCGGCGTTGCCACCTGGACCAGAGCGAGCTGAGGCTGGTACCTGCGCTCGGAGACGAACTCGGTGTCGAGTCCCATGATGCCGACGGCGCGAATGCGATCAGCGAGGGCTGCGACATCTTCGTGTCGCTCAAGCAGCCGAACTGCTGATTCGTCAGCGATCACGTTGCTCAACGGCATGCGCGGATGTAGTTTTCCGGAGGCATCGATCTTATGATAGCGACCACCGATGACGACTTTGCAACAGAGCTGACAGGCCTGACTGAGCGGGCCTCGTGGTACGATTTCGGTCAGTATCAGCAATCGGAGCCCTCATGAAGGTCAGAGCCTCGGTCAAGAAGCGTTCCCGCGACGACCAAATCGTCCGCCGCAAGGGACGCGTCTACATCATCAACAAGAAGAACCCGCGTAACAAACAGCGCCAGGGCTAACCGGCCGAACGTTACGGCTGGTCATTGCGGCTGGTCTTTGCGGCTGAACAATGCGGCTGATCAATGCAGCCGGACGATGTGGCGCGGTGAGGGATAGGGCTGGTTGCCGGCTCGGGTTGCGGGCGCTGACGTGAGCGACGATTCCGAATCCTCAACGACCGAGTTCGAACGTGCGCAAGAGGCGTTGTTGGCTTGCGACGTTCCCGGCATCGTCTCAAGAGTCGAGCGTCTCAAGGGCAAGTCGCACCTGAGTTGGCGAGTCGAGCGAGTCGATGCCGCTCCAGTGGTCCTCAGAATGGAACCGCGGCGGGGAATCCTGCCACCATACGATCTGCCTTCCGAGGCGCACCTGTTGCGTGGTCTGGCCGAAGCGGGCATACCTGTCCCGGCAGTGCTGGGTGTTTCTGACGACCTTGATCCGACTGGCGAAGTCGGGCGAGGCTGCATGGTTGTCCAGTGGGTGGATGGCGAAGTGATGTTGAAGCGTCAAGTGGAGGCGGAGGACGCTCGCGTCTATTGCCAGACGCTGCGCCAGATTCACACGCTCAACTGGCGAAACGCAGGTCTCGACTGGCTTCCGCTGCCTCCCGCGTCTGGAGCGGCCATGCACGAGCGTGCCCAAATCGCGGAGCGGCTGCAGGCATTCGGCGTCTACGATCTGCCGCACATCAAGCGCTTGCGCGAGGGCCTGAACGGGCGCGACCCCGACAGCCCAGAACCGATGCTCGTCCACGGAGACGTGAACTTCGGCAACTTCATCCTCGGTACCAATCCCGGTGGTGGAGATTCGCCGGGTATCGCCGCGGTGCTTGATTGGGAACAGACGCATCTTGGTGACCCATTGTCTGATTGGGGACGTCTGGCGGCGGAAGACCTGCTCGGCAATCTCGACCTGTCGGAAGGTGCCCGGGGAGTCATGCGAGAAGCGTTGGAGAGCTACAGCCGTAGCGACGACGATCTGCATTACTGGACGCTGCATCAGCTCTACAAGCACTCCTCAGCCACCGGAGCCCTGAGCGTCATCCACAAGTGGGACATCGACTCGATTGCGGAGATGTACACAGAGCCGACGGATCGGCTGCTGAGCGCTTGAGATTGGCTCTTCAGAGCACGTTTCAGAGGATGTCCGACCGAAGTTACCGTCATGCCCGCGCTCCGGTGCGGGTATCTCGCAGTGACTGGCTCGATCGCCTTGACCTGGCAGTACAGCCGACTCGGACGCAGCTCCCCTGGTTCGACGGTCGGTGATGACCTCAGCGAGATTCCCGCGTCGAAGCGCGGGAATGACGAAACCGATGCCAAGGACGAGGCTGCCTCTACACTCCTGATATGGCTGACGACATTCAGTATCTGGTTCCGCTTCCTGAGATCGAGTCTCGATATGGGACTAATTCTCTGTTTGGCGAACAGTTCACCGAGATTTCGCGTGGCCGGACAGTGCTGGAGATGCCGATCACTCGGGACACAGCGGGCGGCGCTCGCGGCGGCGTGCATGGCGGTGTGCTGGCCTCGCTCGCCGATATCGGCGTGGTCGCGGCGGTGCTCTCGACCTGTCGGGTTGGCGAGGCGATGCAGGGGACGTCGGAGCTGAACATCTCGTACCTGCGGCCAGCGGTGGGGTCGAAGGTTCGGGTGGAATCGAACGTGATCAAGAAGGGACGCACGCTGGCCGTGGGCGATGTTGACCTGCTTAGCGACCAGGGCAAGTTGATTGCCAAGGCGCGGGTTACGTATTCAATTGGGCAAACGGGTTGAACCGGTGGACATCGAGCTGACCCCAGCGCTCGCGACTGAGTCGCTGCTGGCTTGTGGCGTTGAGGGCCTGGCTGTCTCGGCCGAGCGGCTGGACGGCGGCGTCTCGAACCTGACCTGGCAGATCAGACGCCAGGACGACGAACCCGTCGTGCTCAGGTTGCAGCGTGAGCACGGTATCTTTCAGCCGTATGACGTCATCCGCGAGGCGCGAGTGATGGAATGCCTGGCAGCGTCTCCAATTCCGGTGCCGAACGTGTTGGGCACAGCCGATGTCGACTCGCCGCTCAAGTCGCCGTATGTGATTCTTGAATGGCTCGACTATCCGCATATGGGCATGGCGCCGATGACCTCGCAGGTCGTGGACAGCTATCGCTCGATGGTTGAGTCGATTCATGCGTTGGAATGGCAGTCCTACGGACTCGACTTTCTCGATCCGCCGTCACCAGGGCACGAGGCGGCGTTGCGCGACCTCGACGCTGTCCGCGCGCGGGCAATCGCGTTCAACTGTCAGCACGATCACCTGATTGCCGAGATCGACGCGGTCCTCAATCAGCATCTGCCGGAAAGTCCCGAGCCGCGCCTCTGTCACGGCGACATCAACGTCTTCAACTACCTCGTCGGTGAAAACGGGATGATTGCGGGCGTGGTCGACTGGGAACAGGCGCAGCTTGGCGATCCGCTATCCGACTGGGGATTGATCACCGCGCTGGGATCGCTCAAGGGCATGGATGCGCCGCCCGAGACTCACCCGCTGACCGCGCCGGCATTCGAGCGATCAGGCCGGGACGCGCGCGATCTGCGCTACTGGATGCTGCACCAGCTGTACAAGCTGGCGGTGATTCATCGCATTTGGTCGGAGATTGGCGACGTACCGCCGTGGTACTCGTGGTCGGACGTTGAGCGGGTCTCGGAGAACGCGTTGATGTACCTGGGCGATTGACAGCTACTGGGAACACTGGCAAGCGCCAGGTTCGTATCTGAACTCTTGACTTTCATTAGGATGACTACTAGGTTTCGTTGTACTACGCCACGCAACAGTTGCGCGGGTGGAAGTGGAAGGAGTGTGCGATGAAAGATCGCACAGCTAGGATTTTGCATTGGATGGCCGCTGAAGGTGCAGCAATAGTTGGAACTCAGGTGTTCATCCTCACGGCATTTGCCTTGAACGTTGGGACATCTGTAGCTTGGGGAATCGTCCTCGGCATAGCTGGTGGGTTGGGGATGGCCACTTACATGGCCCTACGTCTCTACCGGAGAGCAATGGTCTCGGGTTCTCTGTTCGTGGGCGTTACTAGTGCTCTGAGTATGGTTAGTTCCTAATTTTACCATACTCAGAGCACTAGCAACGCCTACGACTAGTCGTAGGCGTTGCTAGTGCTCTGATCTTGATCTCAGCTGTCGCGTTTCCCTCGGCGGTCGTTGCGCACGATCCTGAGGACGACAACTCCTACAGCGACACTGAGCCACAGCCTCGGTATGACCCTGCTAACGATCCTTTGGTCACCGCCTTGGGGACTACAGCGACTGATGTCATGCTGGGAGCGATCTGCTCTCCGTGCGGCATTGTCTCAGAGACGATCCACGTAGGTGCTCAGAGTACGAATGTGGATCGACATCCTGACCGCCCCGCACCCGATCCAATGGAGTCTGTCCACGAAGCGGCACACCAATCTGAAACGGCAAACACCACCGAAGGGGCTCCACGTGGTTCCATGGACGATGGCATCGCGGATTCGCCGCAAACCGAAGTGGCTGTGACCGTAGATCCGTTCTCACCGAGCACAAACACGCACGTGACCTACGACGCGCAGATCGAGAATGACATACCCGACTGCACGACGGAAACGGTCTACGAATGGGGCGTGGTCGAAGAGAAACGCGACTGGCGAGGAGAGGTCTACTTCACGGTGTACGGACATGTGCCTGCTGGCACGGTAACGGTCTGCGAATAGACTCGGCCGGGCGACGCTGGGGGCATCTCGGCTTGCTGCCGGGATGCCCCTACGACTTGAGCAGCCCGTCGGTCAGGGTGACGTCGTAGTTGCCGTCGATGAAGGGCTGAGCGTCGAGGACTCTCTGGAGGAAGGGAATGTTGTGTTTGAGGCCCTCGATACGTGAGCCGTCCAGTGCCTGGCGCAGCCGATCGAGTGCTTGCGGACGGTCGTCGCCATAGACGATCAGCTTGGCCATCAGCGGGTCGTAGAAGTGCGAGACTTCGTCGCCCGAGGCGACGCCGGCGTCGAGGCGTAGCCACGGTTCGTCCGGCACTTCGAGTACGTCGATCGAGCCGGGGCTGGGCAGCAAGGTTTCGGGATCCTCGGCGTAGATGCGCGTCTCGATGGCGTGCCCTGAGATTGGCGGCGGGTCTCCGTAGCCAGGCAGTTCCGTCAGTGGCTCACCAGCAGCGATGCGTAGTTGCCACTCGACGAGGTCGAGTCCGGTGACCATCTCGGTGACGGGATGCTCGACCTGGAGTCGGGTGTTCATTTCGAGGAAGAAGATCTCGCCTGAGGCGTCCAGCAAGCACTCGACGGTCCCGGCATTCTGATAGTTCAGTCCCGCGACCGCATCGCGGACCTGGCTGTAGAGCCGTTCACGCAGATCGCTGGTCAGGTGTGGGGCAGGCGCCGGCGCCTCTTCGATCACTTTCTGGTGTCGGCGTTGGACGCTGCATTCGCGGTCGCCAAGGATCGCGGCGTTGCCCTGGCCGTCGCCGAAGACCTGGAGCTCGATGTGATGCGGTTCGACCAACAGTCGTTCGAGATAGACCTCGTCGGAGCCGAACGCGCGTTGAGCGGATGAGCGTGCGCGGCGGAGGGATCGAGAGAACTGATTGGGTCGCTTGACGGTCGCCATGCCAATCCCGCCGCCGCCGTATGAGGCTTTGATCAGCAGCGGATAGCCAACCTCTTCGGCGACCGCTTCAGCATCCTCATCGGCAACGGTCGCGGCCGAACCGGGAATCACCGGCATGCCCAGGTCGCGCATCGTTGCACGGGCCTGGTTCTTGTTGCCCATCAACTCCATGTGCGCTGCTGCGGGACCGATGAAGGTGATCCCGCGTTCATCGCAGGCCTGGGCGAAGTGGCCGTTCTCGGAGAGCAGACCGTAGCCGGGATGGACGGCGTCGCAGCCAGCCTCGACTGCAGCGTCGAGCACGGCGTCGACGTTGATGTACGACTCAGCGACCGGGGCGGCGCCAATGTGCGTCGCGCCGTCCGCCTCACGGACATGCAAGGCGTCAGCGTCGGCGACGGAGTACACGGCGTGCGACTCGATGCCGAGCCGTCGGCAGGTGCGAGACACACGAGCGGCGATCTCGCCGCGATTGGCGATCAGAACACGTTGAAACATGGTTACGTTTGTTGAACTAGTCGCTCAGCGTGACCAGCACATCGCCTTCCTGGACCTGGTCGCCCTGGGCGATGTGGATTTCGGCAACCTTGCCGTCGCTGGGCGCTTCGACCGGTATTTCCATCTTCATTGACTCGAGGATGACGAGCTCGTCGCCCTCTTCAACGGCGTCGCCGACTGCGGCGATCAGCTCGAAAATGGTGCCGGCCATCGGCGACTTCACATCGGCCATGGTTGTCTTCTCCGCTCTCTTCGTCTCTGGCTCAGTAGCGCGCGCTGCCGAAATCAGTTCGTGCTGGCGTACAGTATTGCAGTATGGCCGCAGCGCTCGGTATATGCATCAGGTAAGAACTTCGAGCACGACGAGAACGCGAGAAGAACCATGAGACGGGAACTGGTCGAGCAACTGGTCTGTCCGGTGACGCGCGATCCGCTGAAGCTGGAGATCGCGCAGGAGGACGAGAACGGCGACGTGTTGGAGGGGGCGTTGGTTTCGGAGCGGATCAACTTCCGCTATCCGATCGAGGACGGAATCCCCAACCTCCTGCCCCCGGACATGCAGCGCCGGGCCGGAGAGTCGGTCTAGGCCTACGGCATCTGCCCGGCAAGGGAGGGGCAGGGAACGGCAGGATCCACACGTTGCACACGGTGTCGCGATACACAGCGATCTCTGGTCGTGCGATGTAAGCTCTTCGGAACAGCAGTTGGACTTTAATCCGGTCCCGTGAGGCCGGGAAGGTCAACGAGATGTATCTGAAGTATCTGCTTCCTACCCCTGACGTACACGTGTACCAGCCGCACAACCAGCGCTTGTCGCTGGTTTTTTCGTCTTCCCGTGCGTCCTTCCGAGCAGTGCGCCCTGTCGAGGTCAGATCATGATGACCTCCATGGAGGCTGCGGCGATGGACCGCGCCATCACACGAATCGCGCACGAGATTGTCGAGCGACACCCCGACCCTGAACCGCTCATGCTGGTCGGGATGAGAACGCGCGGTGTCCCACTGGCCGAACGGTTGGCCTTGCGGATCGAAGGCATCGACAAGCGACGCGTTCCGGTTGGCGCGATTGACATCTCTCTGTATCGGGACGACCTGGCACAACGGCCGCATGCCCGTATGCAGCCGTCGAGAATCCCAGAAGACATCGACGGCGCAGTGATCGTGCTGGTCGACGATGTGCTGTTCACCGGACGCTCGATTCGGGCAGCGCTGGACGCGCTGATTCACTACGGTCGCCCGGCGGCGATTGAACTGGCGGTCCTGATCGATCGCGGCCACCGCGAACTGCCGATCCGAGCCGACTACGTCGGCAAGAACATTCCCACGCAACGCGGCGACGACGTACGCGTGTCGCTGCTGGAATCGGACGGGCAGGATTGCGTCGGCGTATACGAAGAGAGGATGTCGCGTGGTCGCTGAACAAGCCACTGAAACGGCGATGCCACCTACTGCAACCGATGCGACCGAGCGGATCGCTCAGCCGTCGCGAGCGCCGTTTGACGAGCCGGTCACCGACTGGCGGCAACGACATCTGCTGGACGTCGACACCTTGTCCAAGGATGAGATTCTGCGCGTGTTATCGACGGCCAGCGCGATGGCCGAGGTGCTGGACCGGTCGGTCGCACGTACTCCGGCGCTGCGCGGTGTGACCATATTCAATCTGTTCTACGAAGCATCGACGCGGACGCGATCCTCCTTCGAGCTGGCGGGCAAGATTCTCGGCGCTGACGTGATCAATGTTTCCGGTTCAGGATCCTCCGTCGAGAAAGGCGAATCACTGGTCGAGACGCTGAACACGCTCTCGGCCGTTGGCGCAGACGCGGTCGTGATGCGACACCACGCCTCGGGCGCGCCCTGGTTGGCGTCGCGCACGATCGACGGTCACATCATCAACGCCGGCGACGGTCAGCATGCGCATCCCACGCAGGCATTGCTTGACGCCTACATCCTGCTGCAGGAGTTTGGCGATCTCGCCGGCCGCAAGGTCGTGATTGTCGGCGACATACTCCACTCACGCGTGGCGCGATCGAATCTGTGGTCTCTGTCGACGCTGGGTGCTGAGATCACCCTGGTGGCCCCTCGTCCACTGCTCCCTGCCGCGCTCGCGTCAGGCGCAACTGAGCGTGAGCATTCGCTGTCGTTGCCCGCGGTTCAGATTGAATCGGACCTCGACCGGGCAATCGTCGGCGCCGACGCGGTGATGGCGTTGCGGATTCAGAATGAACGCCTACAGGGAAAGCTGTTGCCCTCATCGGCTGAGTATGCCCGTCGCTATCAACTGACGGCAGAGCGGATCGCGAACGCGTCGCCCGACGCCATCGTCATGCACCCCGGACCGATGAACGAGGGCGTGGAAATCGCCGTTGACGTGGCGCATGGAGCACAGAGCCGGATTGAGGCACAGGTCTCGGCCGGACTGGCGGTGCGGATGGCCGTGTTGTTCCTATTGATTCGAGGCGGCGCATGACATCGCTTCTGATTCGTAACGGCAGAGTGGTCGATCCGAAGTCGGATATTGATGAGATCCTGGATGTACGGATCGCCGATGGCCGAATCGCTGAAGTCGGCGCGCAGCTACCGCAAACGGATGGTGTGGAAGTGGTGGAGGCGAGCGGCCTGGTCGTGTCGCCGGGATTTGTCGATCTGCACACGCATCTGCGGGAGCCGGGACAGGAACACAAGGAAACAATCGCTTCGGGCGCACGAGCAGCGGCGCGTGGCGGCTTCACCACAATCTGCGCGATGCCGAACACCGATCCGGCGATGGATTCAGCGGCGATCATCGATGGCGTCCTGCAACGCGCCCGCGATGTTGACTGCCGGGTGCTGCCGATTGGGGCTGTCAGTAAGGGACGCCTGGGTCACGAGTTGACCGAGTTGGCGGCTTTGCGCGATGCCGGCGCTGTCGCCGTCTCGGACGACGGCGATGCTGTGGCGGACACATCGCTGGCTCGGCGCGCGTTTGAGTATTTGTCGGACATCGGCATTCCACTGGCCGAGCATTGCGAGGATCCGGCGATTTCGCAGGGCGGCGTGATGCACGATGGCGTTGTTTCGGCGCGGCTCGGGCTGCGCGGACAACCAGCGGCGGCGGAGTTGTCGATCGTCCAACGCGATATCGCCTTGGCCGAAGCGGCGGGCGCTCAACTGCATTGCTGCCATCTCTCGACCGAGCCGGCGCTGAACGCCGTCGCGGATGCCAGGGCGCGCGGCATTCACGTGACCGCCGAGGTGACGCCGCATCATCTCTGTCTGACACATGACGCGGTCGCAGGCGCTGGCGACGATCTCTTGTACGACACCAACGCAAAGGTCAATCCACCGCTGCGAACTGAAGCTGATGTGCAGGCATGCATCGACGCGCTGGCCGCGGGCGTTGTCGACGCTGTGGCCACCGACCACGCCCCTCACGCTGTGGTCGATAAGCAATGTGAGTTCGACGCCGCCTCGTTCGGCATCTCGGCACTCGAATCGGCCTGGGGAGTTGTGAACTCGCTGGTCGACTCCGGACGCTTGACGCTGTCTGAGGCGATTGAGCGACTGGCCATTGGTCCGGTGCGCGCCTGGAACCTCGATCGCGGCGATCTGGCCGGACTGGGCACGTTGCAGGTCGGCGCGCCGGCAGATGTGACGCTGTTGTCAACCGACGCAGTGTCGCGAGTCGAGCCTGCATCATGGGCCTCGATGGGCAAGAACACACCGCTCGCGGGTCACACGCTGGTCGGCGTGGTCGCGGCGACGATCTCTCAGGGACGCATTGTTTGGGATGGTCGGGAGCACTGATGTCAGAACATTCAGAACATATCGAGGCGGCGCTGGTACTGGCTGACGGAGCCGTATTCCGCGGCACAGCGCTCGGCGCCGCAAGCGACACGTGGGGCGAGGTCGTCTTCAACACATCGATGACCGGCTACCAGGAAATGCTCACCGATCCGTCCTACGCCGGACAGATCCTGGTGCTCACATACCCACTCATCGGCAACTACGGCATCGACCCGCCAATCGATGAGTCGCGCCAGATCCAGGTACGCGGACTGGTTGTGCGTTCGGAGTGCGATTCGCCCTCGCACCCGCGCGGCGGGATGCGCCTGCATGACTATCTGGCGTCGGCGGGGATTCCGGGCATTGCAGGAATTGATACCCGCGCGATCACGCGCCGGATCCGTCACGAAGGCGTGATGATGGGCATGATCGTCCCGGTCGACCAAGTCGAGTCGGCCCAACGTCAGCTCTCGCAACTGCCCGACTACGACACGCAGGATTTCATCAGCGTGGGCGCAGACGAACCCTATAGCTGGCGCGATGGTGCGCCGCATACGTTGGTCAATGGAGACGGTGGGCCGGGGCCACACATCGTGGTTCTGGACGAGGGGTTGAAGTACAACATCCTGCGCAACCTGAGCCGACGCGGTTGCCAGGTCACCGCGATGCCTCCAAACTCAGGCGTCGAGGACATCCTCTCGGTCAACCCAAACGGCGTGTTGCTCTCGCCGGGCCCTGGCGATCCCCAGTTGCGAGAGCTGCAGGTACAGACCGCGACATCGTTGATCGGCAAGCTGCCGATCATGGGGATCTGCATGGGACATCAGGTGTTGGGCCGCTCGTTCGGCGCCGACACGTTCAAGCTCAAGTTCGGACATCGCGGCGGCAATCATCCTGTGTTGGAGGTGCCGACCGGACGGATTGCGATCACCGCACAGAATCACGGCTATGCCGTCGATCCCGATGGGCTCTCGGCCGATGTCGACGTGACGCACATCAATCTGCACGACCAGACGGTTGAGGGATTAGCGCACCGCAACGAGCCAGTGTTTTCGATTCAATACCACGCAGAGGCGTCACCGGGTCCACTGGACAACGGACACCTCTTCGACCGATTCCTCGACCTGATCGGCGAGGCCCAGGGAGACTGACATGACGCACGCAACGGGCCCTGGCGACGGCGCCGAACCTCAATATCGATTGGCCACGTCCGACGACGCGACAGCCATTGCCGACGTGATCCGCGACGTCGTTGAAGGGCCGAATCCGGTCGTTTTCGATCGACCCTGGAGCGTCGAGGAAGTCTCGATGTGGCGGCGTCGCCTGGGCAACAGCGGTGCCATCTACGTCGCCGTGGAGGGTGACACGTTGATCGGCTTCGGTTCGCTCGACTACAACACGCGCGAGCCCGAGACGGCGACGTTGGGTGTCTGGCTGCGTTCGGAGTGGCGACGGCGCGGAATCGGCACCGTGCTCGCGGAGTACTTGCTGTCGCATGCGCGCGAGCAGCACTTCGAGCGCGTCGTCGGATCGGTCCCGGACAACAATGAAGCTGCGCTCTCATTCCTCAGCGCCATTGGAGCGCTCGCGCCGCTGATCAATCCAGACTCACGATTCGAGTTGCCACTGTGACGGGAACTTCGTTTGACGCTTCGAGGCTGGATGTTCGTCGGCGCTGCTCTCTGCGGAATTGCCGGCATCACGAGCCTGACGCTCGCGATGTGCTGCATCTTCGACATCATCGGCGGTCAATGCGAGTTGTGGCTGCTGGGACCGTTCGTGCTGCTGCCGTTCGGGCTTGGACTCGGACTGATTGGGCGCGCCGCAGGTCGGCCGGCCGTAGCAGAATCACCAGAGTTGGCCGAAACACAGGGATGCGGTGAACGTGAAGAAGCCTGAATCCGTCCTGATCATTGGCAGCGGCCCGATCGTGATCGGCCAGGCGGCCGAATTCGACTACGCCGGCACGCAGGCATGCAAAGCCATGACCGAAGAGGGCGTGCGCTCGATTCTGGTCAATTCCAACCCGGCCACAATCATGACCGATGAGGGCGTCGCTGACGAGGTCTACATCGAGCCGCTAACCGTTCCGGTGCTCAGGCGCATCATCGAGAAAGAGCGTCCCGAAGGTCTACTGCCCACGCTCGGCGGACAGGTCGGCCTGAATCTCGCTGTCGATCTGCATGAAGCCGGCGTGCTGGAAGAATTCAACGTCCGACTGCTCGGCACGCCGTTGGACGCGATTCGCCGCGCCGAGGATCGCGAACTGTTTCGCCAGGCCATGCGCGATATCGGTGAGCCGACGCCTCCATCGGCAGTCGTCACGACGGTCGACGAAGCTCGCGAGGCGTTGGAAGAAATCGGACTGCCAGTCGCGATCCGCCCCGCATACACGCTCGGCGGTACCGGCGGTGGGTTTGTCCGGACGATGGACGAGTTTGAGCGCGTCGTGCAGACCGGACTGGACGCGTCGCCGATCACGCAGATTCTGATCGAACGCTCACTGCTCGGCTGGAAAGAAGTCGAGTACGAAGTGATGCGCGATGGAGCGGACACCTGCATCACGATCTGCAACATGGAAAATCTCGATCCGATGGGCGTCCACACGGGCGATTCGATCGTGGTGGCTCCGTCGCAGACGCTGTCCGACAAGGACTATCAGATGCTGCGCTCGGCCTCGCTGAACATCATTCGTTCGCTGGGCATTGAGGGCGGCTGCAACGTCCAGCTCGCGCTGGCGCCGCGACAGGATGTGGTTCCCTGGCCACCGGAGTCGATGCGCGAGGGCGGAGGCGTTGGCATCCCGCACGACGAACCCTTGCCGTACTACGTGATCGAGGTGAACCCGCGCGTCAGCCGGTCTTCAGCACTGGCGTCGAAGGCGACCGGCTATCCAATCGCTCGCGTGGCCGCGAAGATCGCCGCCGGCAAACGCCTGGACGAGATCGCCAACCAGGTCACCGGTCGGACGCAGGCAGCATTCGAGCCGGCGCTTGACTATTGCGTCGTCAAGATCCCGCGCTGGCCGTTTGACAAGTTCGAGGCCGGCGACCGCGTGCTCGGCACGCAGATGAAAGCCACGGGCGAGGTGATGGCGATCGACCGTTCCTTCGAGGCTGCGCTCCAGAAAGCGATCCGCTCGCTGGAAGTTGGCGGTAAGTCTGTCCTGTGGGAGGACTCAGAGGCTGAGGATGAGCCGGTCAAGGCCGCAGAGACTCCGACCGACATTCGCCTCTGGCACCTGCTCGCCGCGGTGCGGTCGGATGTGCCTCTGTCCGAGATCGCCCAACGCTCAGGCGTTGATCCCTGGTTTCTGGAACGGCTCGAGACCATCGTGCAGATGGAGCGTCGCTTGCTCGCGGAACCGCTGACGCCAACGTTGATGCGTCGCGCCAAGCGGATGGGCTTTGCCGATGAGCAGATCGCCAACCTGGCTGGCAGCGTCGATGAACGCATCCGGGAGCAACGTGTTGAATGGGGCATCAAACCCGTCTACAAGATGGTCGACACTTGCGCGGCCGAGTTCGACGCGGTGACTCCCTACTTCTACTCGACCTATGAAGACGAGAACGAAGCCGAGCCGCAGCAAGGCAATCGCGCGCTCGTCGTTGGGTCGGGCCCGATCCGTATCGGTCAAGGCATCGAGTTTGACTACGCGTCTGTCAAAGCCGCGCAAGCGCTGCGCGCTGCCGGTTGGGGCGCGGTGATGGCGAATAGCAATCCCGAGACTGTCTCGACCGACTTTGATACTTCAGATCGCCTGTATTTTGAACCGCTCGACGAAGAGGCCGTCCGCGACATCCTTGAGAACGAGGACGGTTCACAGAACGGCAACGGCGGAGTCTCATCGATCCTTCAGTTCGGTGGACAGACAGCGATCAATCTCGCCGGCCCGCTGACCAGCGCTGCGCGTCCGATTCTTGGCTCTTCCGCTGATGTCATCGATCTGGCCGAAGACCGTCGGCGATTCGAACGATTTCTCGCCGACCTCGGGATTCCCCAACCTCCGGGCACGGCGGTCAGCAATGTCGATGAGGCTGTGCTTGCTGCCGATGCGATTGGTTATCCGGTGCTGGTGCGGCCGTCATACGTCCTCGGCGGACGCGCGATGGAGATCGTGCAGGGTGTCGGGGACTTGGCTCGCTACGTGGTGCAGGCACAGGCCGCCGCGCCCGGCAAGCCGATCTTGATTGACAAGTACCTGGCTGGGATTGAGGTTGAAGTTGATGCGATCTGTGGTGGTCCCGGTGACGATGCTGTGTTGATTCCGGGAATCATGGAGCACATCGAACGCGCCGGCGTGCATTCGGGCGACTCGATGGCCGTCTATCCGGCGCCGAATCTCCGTGCGAGTGAGGTCGCGAAGATCATCGATTACACCCGCGAGATCGGCATCGGACTCGGCGTGGCCGGTCTGATGAATATCCAGTACGTGATCATGCGCGAGTCGGATGATCATGACGGCGACGTGTTCGTCCTCGAGGTCAATCCGCGCGCCAGTCGCACCGTGCCCTTCCTGAGCAAAATCACCGGCGTGCCGATGGTCGAAGTCGCCGTGCGTGCCATGCTGGGCGAGACGTTGGCCGAACAGGGCTATCCCGGCGGACTCTGGCCAGCGACACCGCTGGTTGCAGTCAAGGCGCCGGTCTTCTCGATGTCGAAGCTGTCTGGTGTGGACACGCACCTGGGGCCGGAGATGAAGTCGACCGGCGAAGTGATGGGCGTCGATATCGACTACGACAAGGCGCTGAGCAAGGCGTTGATCGCGGCCGGTATGGCTGTCCCGGCCAAGGGCAAAGCGTTGCTTAGCATCGCCGACCAGGACAAGCCAGCCGCCCTCTCGTTGATTCGCGAGTTGGGCGAAGCGGGCTACGAGTTCCATGCCACAATCGGCACGGCGAACCTGATTCGTGGTCTCGGGTATGAGGTCCACGACGCTCCCAAGCGCGAAGTCGGCGGCGATCCTGACGTGATTGACCTGATTCGCTCAGGACAAATCGACATGGTGATCAACACGCCCGAGCAGATCAGCAGCAACATCCGCGATGGGTTCCATATCCGTCGCGCGGCCGCCGAGCAACGGATCCCCTGCTTCACATCCATCGATACGGCGCATCATGCCGTCGGCGCGATGCTTGAAGGTGGCGCGGACTACAACATCGCACCGCTGCCCGACTATACGGCCGGCCGGATCTAGGGAACCCGGGAGTCAATCAGGTGCGTCGAGCCGCCGCCCGGGTGATCGAGACCGAAGAAATCTATCCCGGCACGTTCGTCACCTGGTACGACGCGCCGTCGCTCTCGCAGCATGCGCAGCCAGGCCAGTTTGTGATGGTTGATCCCGGCAGCGAGCACGGAACCTTCGATCCGCTGTTACCTCGTGCGTTTTCCTACTACCGATTCCGCTTCGCCTCGGCGAGGGACTCCGAGCGCCATTTCGCGCTGTTGTACACCGTCATCGGACGGGTCACCGAGCAGATGGCAACGATGCAACCGGGAGACCGGGTCTGGATGACCGGACCGCTGGGCCGAGGATTCGACGTGCGACGTACGGCCTCGAATCTGTTGCTCGTCGGTGGCGGCGTGGGGATTGCTCCGCTGGTGGCATTGGCGGATGCGGAATCCGAGCGTTCATCGCGATCGCGGTCAATCGTCCTTTGTTTCGGTGCACGCGGCGCTGATGGTGTCTATCCGGCCGAGCTCTTGCCGCCGCAGGTCGAGTACCAGGTCTCGACAGAAGACGGTTCGATGGGCACCCAGGGATTCGTCACTGATCTGTTTGCCGAGTACCTGACCTGGGCCGACCAGTCGTTCGCCTGCGGCCCGGTCCCAATGTTCCGAGCAATGTCGCCCATCGTCCGGCGAGACGGCATGAATCGCCCGGTCCAAATTCTGATGGAAACCGAAATGGCCTGCGGAACCGGCATCTGCTACGGCTGCGCCGTCTTCACCAAGCAAGGAGTGAAGCTCTGCTGCAAGGACGGTCCAAGGTTCGAGCTGCTCGATGTCTATCCGAATGGCTGAAGTGAATCCCATTTCCAGGATTGCTTGTTCTAGAAGGAGTTGCGTCCGGTGTTTGAGATTCCCAGGTATGGTCTCACCGGCAATGACGCAACAGACGAAGAACTCGCCGCTCATGGCCTGACATTTGTGGACGCCCAGGAGGTCTATGATGGGCCAGCGAAGTTCTTCCCTCAAGATGCCAGATCGGGTTTGGATGAAGACGGCGTCTGGTTCCGCCAACCGAGGCGACTGAGGATGATCGGGCCAAATCAACTTGGCCAGCTCCTCATGATCGTGCTTGAGTTGCCTGCCAAGAACGGAACGTCCCACGTTGTAACTGGCTACCCTGCAGACAAAGGTCAGCAGGCGAGGTATCGTCAGCCGGGTGGAAGGACGCGTCGCCGATGAGTGTTCACCGTGACGAGGAGATTTCCGCAGACACTGCGGAATTGGTGGGTGAGCGTCAGACTCCTGGACGGATGATCATCGAGGTCGAGTTTTCGCCGGATGATGTGCAACGACTGAAACGGGGCTTGAACCGAGACACGAAAATCACTCGGTTCATCAGGAACGCTGCGCTTGAAGAGGCAGACCGTCGTGCCGCGAGTGCGCAGCGCAGCGAGCTGCTAGAAGCCGACTAGACAATACGGAGCGCAGATGTCACGCGACCCTCGGTTGGTCCTGGATGAGCTGGTGTTTCCCGAAGGTCCTCGCTGGTTTGAGGGCCGGCTCTGGTTCTCCGATATGCATGCTCACGAAGTCGTCGCAGTCACCCCCGACGGCGAGCGCGAGACGATTGTCGAAGTTCCCAACCAGCCCTCGGGGCTGGGCTTCCTTCCCGATGGACGCCTGCTGATCGTCTCGATGACCGACCGCAAGCTGTTGCGGCTGGATCCCGACGGGTTGTACGAGGTTGCGGACATCTCCGACCAGGCGCCGTATCACTGCAACGACATGGTGGTTGACGCCGTCGGCAACGCGTACATCGGCAACTTCGGCTTTGACCTCACTGATGGCTCTGCGCCTCGTGCGACCACGATTGTCAAAGTCACGACCGATGGTGAATCGTCCATCGTGGCCGACGGCATCCAGTTTCCCAATGGCACCGTGATCACATCCGATGGCGGCACGCTGATTGTCGGCGAGAGCTGGGGTCAGCGCTTGACCGCCTTCGATATCGAGCCGGACGGCTCACTATCGAACCAACGAGTCTGGGCGGACTTGGGTTTCCCGCCTGATGGCATCTGTCTCGACGCCGACGGCGCAATCTGGGTCGCGGTGCCGACGAATCCCGGCGCACTGGTTCGCGTCGCCGAGGGCGGCGAAGTCCTGGAACGGATAGAGGTGCCCGACATGGGCGTGTATGCCTGCATGCTGGGCGGCGAGGAACGCAAGACGCTGTTCTCGCTTGAAGCGCCGACATCGAATCCTCAGCCAGGCGATCCGCGACAGGGACGCATTCGAGCCTTCGACGTCGAAGTCGGCGGCGCAGGTCTGCCATAGAATCCGCGGTCGATGCCATGTCGAAGTCCGGTCTGAGACGGATGTTTCGAGCGTCAAGGGCTTCATTGCCAGTTGAACTTGTTGATGGTTGGTCGACGGCGATCTGTGCTCGGGTGAGCGCTCTGGAGCAGTGGCGCCAGGCCGGAATCGTGCATTGCTACGTCGGAGCGCTGCCTGGTGAAGCGCGCACGAAGCGCTTGATTGAAGGCGCGTTGCGCGATCACAAGCGGGTCATCTGCCCACGTATTCGCCCGCACGGACAACTGGACCACCGTGAGGTGACTGAGCTGTCCCAGTTGACTGACTCGGCGTTTGGCCTACAAGAACCGGATCCGGAGTTGTGCGCTCCAGGCGATGCGGATTCTTCGGAGATTGTGGTTGTCCCAGGTGTTGCGTTCAGCACCGACGGACATCGGTTGGGCATGGGCGGCGGCTACTACGACCGTTTTCTCTCGCAGAGCGAGAGCCTACGGATCGCCCTGGCATATGAAATGCAATTGGTCGATACCATCCCGCGAGTGAGCTACGACGAGCCGGTAGATCTGATTGTGACCGAACTGCGAGTGATCAAGTGTCGATAGTCCAATGGATGGCTGCGCGTCGCGCTGCCGTGTTTCACGCGGTCACCACTCAAGACAATCTGGTGGCCACCTTTGCAGAGATGTATCCGGCGATTTGGGAGGCAATCCAGGATCAGGGCGGAGCCGAACTGGCAGAAGTGGTCGCGGTCTATCACTCGATCGGGGAGGAAGAGTTGGTGTTGTCGGCGGGAATCGAGTTTCAGGGCGCTTATGCACCTCGGGAACCATTGGCGCTGCTTGAGCTGGGGGGTTGTGAGGCCGGAACGATTGATCACTTCGGACCGTACCTGTTTGCCGACTTCCGACAGACGCAGGCTCAGTTGGAGGCGGAACTGGACTCGCTAGGTCGCACTCCGAGCGGCATGGTCGTTGAGCGCTATCTCACGTTGCCCGACGCGGAACCGGATCAGTCCAAGTGGCATACCGAGATCTGGTTACCACTGTCGTAGTCTGTTCCAAACACAGAGTCGCAAATGGAGGATCGACATGCCTGAGGTTGTTCAGCTAGCCGCCAGACGAGCTGCTGTGATACACGCCAACGCGTCGACCGAGGAGCTGCCCGACACGTTTGCGCGCATCTTCCCGGCGGTGTACGCCGCATTGACCGAGCAGGGTGTGACCGAGATGGGTCACGTGATTGCCGTCTACCACTCGATGGATGCAAATCAGATGTCGATTTCGGCGGGCATCGAGATTGGCGACGATGTCGAGCTGGCAGAACCACTGGAACTGCTGGACATGCCAGCCTGCGACGCCGTCAAGGCCGACCATTTCGGTCCGTACGATCAGCTCGCGCAGACCCACGAGTCAATCTGGCCCTTCGTCGAGAAGCTCGGCCGGGCGCCAAGCAGCGGTCCAATCGAGCGCTACATCACCGATCCAGAGGCGGAGCCGGATCAATCGAAGTGGCATACTGAGATTCTGTTGCCGCTGCAGTAGAGTCGGCGTTTCGTAGGGGCGCTCCTTGTGGGGGCCCGCGTGGCTATGGTACTTCACCGATCCGGAGGCAGAGCTGGATCAGTTGAAGTGGCAAACTGAGATTCTGTTGCGGCTGCAGTAGCGATGGTGTTTCGTAGGGTGCCCCTTGTGGGCACCCGCTTGGCGGTGGTGCAGAGTCCAACAGGGAAGGACGCCCACAAGGGACGCCCCTACACGTAGTTCGAACTGGCGAGCCGAGTGGAGCGGGGGACGGGATTCGAACCCGCGGCCACCTGCTTGGAAGGCAGGAGCTCTACCCCTGAGCTACCCCCGCTTACTCAGATCAGCTTAGCGGCCGTACGCCCGGACTCAACGAGCCCGGGCGGATGGTGATTTATCGCTCCCGGAGCTGACGCAACTCTGGGTCTTTGCGCAGCTCACGGTAGGCCTTGCTCTGGATTTGCCGGATGCGCTCTCGGGTGAGGCCGAAGCGATTTCCGACCTGCTCCAGGGTGTACTCGTTGCCGTCCTCGAGTCCGAAGCGCATAGCCAGCACCGCGGCTTCACGCGGCTCCAGCCGTCCCAGTGCTACGCGGGTCATCCCGGTGAGCGCCTGATGCAGGACTTCGTCCTCCGGCGAGAGCGCGTCCTCGTCGGCGAGGAAGCGAGTCAGGTCGGAATCATCGTCCTCATCCGACACACTCTTGTCGAGCGAAGCCGGGGTCATCGAGATCCGCCGTAGCGTCCGCACGCGATCCTCGGTCTCGTCCAACTCCAAGGCGAGGTCGGCGTCGGTCGGTTGCGCCTGGAACTCCTGACGCAGTCGTCGTTCGGCTCGCTTGAGCTTGTTGATCAGCTCCGAGGTGTGCACGGGCACGCGGATCAGATTGGCGGTGTCGGCCAACGATCGTGTGACGGACTGCCGAATCCACCAGGTCGCGTAGGTCGAGAACTTGTTGCCCTTGCGGTAGTCGAACTTCTCGACAGCACGGAAGAGACCGACGTTGCCCTCCTGGATCAGGTCCAGCAGGTGCAGGCCCTTCTTCTGGTACTTCTTCGAGACCGAGACGACCAGCCGCAGGTTGGAGATGTACATCGTCCGTTCAGCGTCGTAGCCGTCCCACTTGGCTTCGGTCAGTCGTCGTTCGGCTCGCCGGACCAGGCCCTCGTCATGCGACAGCAGGGCCTCGGCGTCGGCCGGCAGCTCCTCAGGACTGGTGTCCCAGCCCAGCGCGACGGCCGAGCGCCGGTACAGGCGCGGCGTGACAATCGAGGAGACGATCGACAGCGCGATCACCAGGTCAGCGACGTACTCCTGTTCCAGTCCGCATTCGGCGCTGAGCCGCGATGCAAACTGCGGTTCGAGTTTGCCATCGACGGCCTCACGGAAGCGTTCGTTCCCGATCAGCTCGTCAAACCGCAAGGTGTGCAGGTACAGCGTCCGCGCTGCAATCTCGGTCATGCGGTTCAGTTCTCCGAGCTGTCGAAGCAGTTCGGCCCAGACCTGCATCGGTTTCGGTGCGTAGCCAAGCTCATCGGCCAGGCCCAGCTCCAGGGCGTCAACCCACCGCGCTCGCTCGATCGCGGCGCCCAGCTCCTGCTCCTGTTCGGCAGTCAGCAGCGGCCGGCGTCCGATCTCGTTGAAGTAGGCGCGTGTGGCGTCGATGTCCGGGTCGGCATCCGGATTGGCAGCTCGCCGGCGACGAGACTTGCGCTTGGGCGCCGCAGGTTCGGCTTCGTCTGGATCGCTGGCGAAGTTCCAGGTTGGCGTCAGTTCGCTGAACCGGACCGTCGGACGCGTCGCGTCGGTCATTCGTCGCCGCCAGGCGGCGGCGACCTGCTTGGTCGGCGCTCGCGTGCCAGCGATGTCGAATCCGTCAAGCGGGATCAGCATGTCCTTGGTCCCCTCTGGTGCAGTGTGTCGCTCATCGCCCATCATCTCGCTGTGCTCCTCGATCAGCGCCTCAATGTCAGCGCCATCGTGGTCGAGTCGTTGCTCGAACGTCATCCGATCCCCCTTTCGTTCAGTGCTACTGGCGTTGCTTGCTGCTCCGAGCAGCAGGGTTCCAGCGCGCTCTCCAACAGTACGAAAATGGCAACGAGTTTGTTCCCGAACCTGCAAGCAACTGCGTCGCGCTGTACGAGAAAAGTGCGCCCGCCGTCACCGACGCAGCGCCAACGTCACAAAGTGACAGTCGGGATGTGGTGAAGAGAACTGAGTTCTGGTCAGTCTGCGACGGCGGCGACCAGCTCCGCTGCCCTGTCCGCCGCCTTGTCTGCCGTGTTGTCTGCCGCTTTGCCCGGAGCATGTCGCACATCGTCGGGCCGCATCGCACGCGTCCAGGCCGCGAATTCCAGCATGATCCCGTCGGGATCGTAGAAGTAGACGGAGCGCACGAAGACGCCGGGATGATTCTCGCGAGCGATGCCGCGCTCTGAATCATCATGGTTCAGGATTGGCGTACAGCGCACGCCGGCGTCAATCAGTTTGTCCCGCATCGCCTCGATCTCGTCCGCGTCGACATTGAAGGCGACGTGGTTCATCGAAGCTACGGCCGTCACCAGTTCCGCCGACGGGTCGAAGAACGTGTTGGGATCGGGAGACGCAATTCCCGGTGCCGGCTCGGGCGCATTGGGGAAGTTGAAGAAGGCCAGACAGTCGCCGTTGCCGATGTCGAAGAAGAAGTGCTGACCCATGTCGCCAGGCAGCTCGATCGTCTTGACCAGCGGGAAACCCAAGACCCCGCTGTAGAAGTCGACCGTGCGCTGCATGTCGTGACAGACGAGCGCCAGATGGTTGATCCCGGAGACGTTGAAGTTGCCAACCGTTGACTTGGTCGGCTGGGAGTCATTGGTCGTCATCGGTCGCGCTCCTCGGTCTATGGTGGCCTCTCAGGATACTCCTCTGGCAATGGCGAGGCGTGATTGTGGGCTGGAGGCCATTTCTATCGACTGGATTACTTGCGATATCAAAATCATCTATGGTGAATACCGCTAACTATTGACGACACCCGCATCATCCGTACCTTAATCAAACGTTCACAAAGGATACTCACAAACGGCTCCCACGATCGTCGTGTGAAGCCTGTCATCACCACCATGCGGCAGAGAGACCGCGAGCAGGGACTGAGCACTTCGATGACCCAGACCACCGAAATCAGTACTCCGGACGGCGTTGAAGTCGTCGGAGCCATACAGGACGGCTTCGACGCGATTCTGACCGAAGACGCGTTGGCATTTGTCGCGGGTCTGCACCGGAAGTTCAACGCCCGCCGGCAGGAACTGCTGGAGCGCCGCATGGTGCGCCAGGCCGAGTTTGACCAGGGCGCGCTGCCCGACTTCCTCTCCGACACCGAGGAAGTGCGCTTCGGCTCCTGGCAGGTCGCTCCGACACCTGAAGACCTGCAACAGCGCTGGGCTGAGATCACCGGCCCGGTCGACCGCAAGATGATGATCGGCGCGCTCAACTCGGGCGCCGATGCATTCATGGCCGACTTCGAAGACTCCTTGTCGCCGACCTGGGACAATGTCGTCAATGGGCAGATCAACGCCCGCGACGCTGTTCGCCGGGAAATCACCTTCGAGAACCCCGACGGTTCGGTGCGCACGCTCAATGAGCAGATCGCCACGCTGTTGATTCGGCCGCGCGGCTGGCACCTGGACGAGAAACACGTGCTGGTCGACGGCGAACCGGTCGCCGCTTCATTGTTCGATTTCGGCATGTACATGTTCCACAACGCCGCCGAGCGCGTCGCTCGTGGGACCGGCCCCTACTTCTATCTGCCCAAACTGGAATCACACCTGGAAGCGCGCCTCTGGAATGACGCCTTCGTCAAGGCCCAGGACGATCTTGGCGTGCCCCAGGGCAGCATCCGCGCGACGGTGCTGATCGAGACGCTGCCGGCAGCATTCGAGATGGAAGAAATCCTCTACGAGCTGCGCAACCACTCCGCCGGACTCAATGCCGGTCGCTGGGACTACATCTTCTCGGCGGTCAAGCGGTTCAAATCGCAACCGACCTTCACCCTGCCCGACCGCGTCCAGGTGACCATGACGACACCGTTCATGCGTGCCTACACCGAGCTGTTGGTGCGTACCTGTCACAAGCGCGGTGCACACGCGATGGGCGGCATGGCCGCATTCATTCCCTCGCGGCGCGACCCTGAGATCAACGAGATCGCTCTAACCGGCGTGCGCGCCGACAAGGAACGAGAGTCGACCGACGGCTTCGACGGCACCTGGGTCGCGCACCCTGACCTGGTGAACGTTGCCCGCGACATCTTTGAGACCAATCTCAAGGGCGCCCGCAACCAACGCGAGCGGATGCGCGAGGACGTGAGCGTTGCCGCCAGCGACCTCGTTTCGCTCGATCAGTCCGGCGGTTCGGTTTCGGAAGCCGGATTGAGACTGAACATCTCTGTGGCGTTGCAGTACATCAATAGCTGGCTCAATGGAGTCGGCGCGGCTGCAATAAACAACCTCATGGAAGACGCAGCGACGGCGGAGATCTCCCGTGGACAGCTCTGGCAGTGGATTCAACACAATGCCGAGCTCGACGACGGCCGCTCGATCACGTCGGACCTGTACGAAACGCTGCGCGACGAGGAACTGGCCTCGCTGGGCGGTTCGGAAGCATCCCGCTTTGGCGACGCGGTCGAGATTCTCGATCAACTCGTACTGACCGAGGAGTTCCCTGAGTTCCTTACGTTGCCCGCTTACGAATACCTCGACTAGACCGTTCGGCTAGACCAAGAGGCCATGACAGGTCAAAGTAAGCGAGCACCCAACCACAGGCATAACGGCTAGACCAAGCCGCTGAGAGACGTGAACCGACGCCAAGGTTCGGCCACGTACAGCCACGGAGGATCCCTGATGACGACGAACGGCACGAACGGGACGGGCAACCCCCTGGACAGCGCCGCCGCCGCACTCGAACACGAGTGGGCGACGAACCCGCGCTGGGCGGGAGTACAGCGGAACTATACGGCCGCCGACGTACTCAAGCTGCGCCCCTCGCTGCTGCCCGAATCGGCCCTCGCCCGCAATGGCGCCGACCGACTCTGGAAGGCAATGCAGGACACCGACTTCGTTCGCACGTTTGGCGCTGTCACCGGCGCGCAGGCCGTGCAAATGGCGAAGGCTGGCCTTCAGGCCATCTACGTCTCTGGCTGGCAGGTCGCTGCCGACGCCAACACCTCGGGTCACACCTATCCCGACCAGTCGCTCTACCCGGTCAACAGCGTCCCCTCGCTGGTCAAGCGCCTCAACAACGCGCTAATGCGCGCCGACCAGGTCGACCGACTCGAAGGTCGTGCCAGCGTTGACTACTACCTGCCGATCGTGGCCGACGCCGAGGCCGGCTTCGGCGGTCCGATCCACGCCTTCGAGCTGATGCGCAACATGATCGAAGCTGGCGCCGGCGGCGTCCACTACGAGGACCAGCTCGCGGCCGAGAAGAAGTGCGGCCACATGGGCGGCAAGGTGCTCGTCCCCACGGCTCAGCACGTTCGCACACTGCAGGCGGCTCGCCTCGCAGCCGACGTCATGGACGTTCCCACCATCTTGATGGCGCGAACCGACGCCCTCTCGGCGACGTTGATGACGACTGACATCGATGAGCGCGACCGCGAGTTCACCACTGGCGAGCGCACGGCCGAGGGTTACTTCTCGGTCACCGGCGGGATCGACTCCGCGATCGCTCGTGGTCTCGCCTTCGCCCCGCACGCTGACCTGATCTGGTGCGAGACCTCGGTGCCGGACATCGGCGAGGCCCGCGACTTCGCCCAGGCGGTGCAGGCTGAGTACCCGGGCAAGATGCTCGCCTACAACTGCTCACCCTCCTTCAACTGGAAGCGCCATCTCGACGACTCGACCATCGCGAACTTCCAGGAGCAGTTGGCCGACATGGGCTACAGCTTCCAGTTCATCACGCTGGCCGGCTGGCACGGGATTAACTACCACACCTTCAACCTCGCCAGCGGCTACCGCGACCGCGGCATGGCCGCCTACGTCGAGCTGCAGGAAGGTGAGTTCGAGGCCGAGGCCTATGGCTACACCGCAACCAAGCACCAGCGAGAAGCGGGCACATCCTACTTCGACGAGGTGCTGCTCACGGTCACCGGTGGAGACGCCGCAACAACGGCGTTGAGCGGCTCGACCGAGGCCGCCCAGTTCACCGAGGAAGCCGTCGCCGCGCACTAGTCCTGACGACCGGTCAAGCAACAACGAAGCCCCGCCATCGGCGGGGCTTCGTTGTCACAGTGGTGTGAATAGACTTGCCTGAAATCCCATATCGCGGCGTCACTGGCAATGGTGTCAGTGATGAGCATTTGCGGTCGCACGGCCTGACGCTTGACGATGCCAATGACGTCTGGACTGGTCCGGCCAAGTACTTTCCTCAACCTTCCAGACCTCGATTCGACGAGTTGGGAAACGAGGGTGTACAACCTGAACGAGTCAAAATGGTTGGCCCGGATCTTCGTGGCCGTCTTCTGACCTTCATTCTCGAAGTGCCAAGTCACGACCAACTGTCCCATGTCGTCACCGGGTGGATATCGACTCCCGGCGAGCAAACTCGCTACCATCAGCCAGGAACAAGGATGCGAATTCGATGACCACACGACGATCTCCGGTCCACATTGATACGCCAATCGACGATCTGGAAGAGATTCCCTATGACCCAGCCAAGAAGGGTCCTGGGGTCATGCGTCTTGAGATCGAGTTCGATCGGGACGAGATCAACCGACTCAAGACGAGACATCCTCGCGGTCCACTGATTCGCTTCATCAAGCAGGCGGCGTTGGAGAAGGCAGAGGCCCAGGCGAGGCAGCACGCCGATCAACAAGCCGATCAGTCTGTGGAAGCTGCCGACTGAGCGCACGCCAGTACTGATTCAGCAGAGGGTCTGACCGCTGAGGCGCGGCGCCGTTGTGTATTGGGTAAGTTCCTCGACATGGTTCAGATTCCTGAGCATGGGCTGAACGGCAGCGACCGCTTAGATGAGCATCTCTGGCGTCATCGACTAGATTTTTCTGACGCCGTGGAAGTGTGGTTAGGGCAGGCAAAATACTTCGAGCAGCGCGAGCGGCAAGAGGTTGATGAATTCGGTCTGCCGTGGAAGCAGCCGGCTCGAGTTGTGATGATTGGTCCTGATTTTGGAGGGCGTCTCTTGACGTTCATCCTTGCCTTGCCAGACGGATATGGTGAATCGAGAGTGGTCACTGGGTGGCAGGCAAACCGCACTGATCAAACGCGATACAATCAACCCGGTGGAAGGATGCGAACCTGATGACCGAGTCCGAGCGACCAGTCCATGTGATGAGCCCGCCAATACTTGAGGCAGAGGAGATTCCTTACGATCCGGCCGATCAGGGACCTGGTCGATTTGGAATGGAAATCACGTTCAGTCGCGAAGAGATGGCTCGGCTGAAGGCGAGGAGCTCCAGGCGGGAGATACCGCTTGGCCGCTTCATCAAACAAGCGGCGTTGGAGAAGGCGGATGCTGAGGCGGCGCGTCGGGCCGAGACGAGTGTTGAGGCCGCTGACTAAGGTCGTTCTGTCAAGTAGGCGTGTTCTGTCGGTCTAGCCTGCCCGCGTTAGTTAGACCGACAGGATGTTCGATGCCCCTTCCGTTCCCCTCCCGACTTCGGCTCGTCAGTAGGCCGAAGCTGCTGATTGGACTGCTGGCCACGGCCGCTGTTCTGCTGGCATTGGGTCTCTTCCCTTCCGACGCTCGTGCTGCTGACGCACCGACCGAGACCCTGGAATTGCATCCCGGCGACAACTTCGTCGGCTGGGTCGCCGAGCCGATCGCGGTTGCTGACATCTTCGAGCAGATCTCTGCCGCGACGCTGATCTACACCTGGAATGCGGACTCGCGAACGTATCGCCACGCCATCCGCGACGTCGGTGGCACGCTCGAGCGGCTCGACCCGGGTATGTCCGCGAGGATTCGCATTGAGGGCCGCAAAACGGTCAAGTGGGAGCGCTCACTGACGCCGGCCAAGGGAATGGTGACGCTCTATTCGGGTGTCAATTGGGTCGCGTGGAACGGTCGCGACGAATGGCCGCTTGACCAGGTCGCGCGCGGGATCGGCACGTCACTGGTCAGCATCGAGGTCGAGGAACGCGGCATCGTCTATCAGCCCAACGACAACATCTCCGTGGCGATCGAGCCGCTAAGCGGGCAGTCCACCCTGCGTCGGGGCGACGCGCTGCGGGTCACGGTCAATAGGGACCTACGCTGGCTGCAGCCGACTGGGATGATGCCGGAGGTGGTGTGGATTGGGGACTTTTCCTTGCCGCTGAAGGAGAGAATATCGAGCGACATCCTCCGCGTCATTGACTATTTTGCCTCCACTTACGGGGTCGAGACCGACTTCGCAAACACAAGACTTACGTTGTGGAATGACCTAAACGCGGCAGTAGAGTACTACGTTTCAAACTTCCAATATTATTCTAATCGGGACACGCTCCGCCGCAGCCTCATAAACAATCCCATCCTCGGTGGGGGCGGAGGCGTAACAATGTCCATCTGCGATGGCTCGTCATGGTGTGGTGGTCAACTTGACGACTCTCTCAATGTGCCTGTCTTTGCCCATGAATTGTTTCACACGCTACAATTCCAATTGAGTTACAACGACTCTGCTCGTCCATTTTGGATGATTGAAGGCTCAGCAGAGTGGAGTGGGTATGGGCTGGCCGTTGCTGACGGCAGCATCTCATTTCAGGCGAGCCGAAGTTTCCCGCTTGATGCTGCCAGGAGCCCTCATGTTACATTGCCGATGGTCGACTGGCAAAGGAACAAGAACTATGAATATTCTCTCGGCCTTCTAGCCGTCGATCGACTAGTGGAACTCAGTAGTTTCGATTCAATTGTCGAGTACTTCCGACAAAGCTATCCGCAGAGTCTGGGAGCGGATGATCTCCCAGCGTACAGGATTCCTCAGCAAGACACCTTTGCTAGTGTTTTCGGCCTGACGTTGACCAACTTCTATAGCGAGTTCGAAAAGTGGCATAGAACATGGCGAAACCCACTTCCTGAAGAGTGGGACAAAGCGGTGTTGCTTGGCCGCCTGACCTATGACAGTGACCTTCCTGCGACAGATTTTGTCGTTGAGGCTCTCCACTACAAGAATGGTAAGTGGGTGGAAGGATCAATTGTCTACAGTGCACGAGTTGAAGATGACGGTTCGTTTATGCTGCGTGTGCCGCCCAACATAAGCCAAAGGATACAGGTAGCACGGGGGGACGCTTGCAGGTTATATCTCTCCCGCGATGGCCTAAGGACTGACATTCCTAGTGCAAACGAAGTTCGTTACGTGAGTGTGGCGAAGCCGACTCGACTGAATCTGGAACTCCCACACGGTGCCTGCATGGGGGGATTAACAGTCACCGTAGTGCGAGACGAGGCATCCGACTATTGCAACGAGTATTTTGCTGTACTTCTGGTAGCCGAAAGCGGAAATGGTCATGGAGTGCAACAGAGTTGCGGACAACCCTTTACACATTGGGCGACGGCTGGCAGTCGCTACCAAGTGAGAGTGGACCTTGGCGACGCAGCCGGTGGAGGTGCTGGATGTTATGCTTGGGTTGGTGACCATGGACTGATCGTGTCTCAAAGTGATAGCAGATGGTTTCCCCTTGGAGTAGAGCTGATAGGGCTTCAGGTGAGTATACCGAAAGACTTGTGCGCATGGCGGCTGCAAGGTAGGGTACTAGATCGTGGAGGCAATCCCAGAGGACAGGTATTGGTTGCTGTGAGTGGTGGTAGTGAGAGCCTAGATTCTATGATGACAGATTCGGATGGCCATTTTGGGTTTCTTGTTCCTACAAATGGAGAGTATTGGTTGTATGCGTGGCAAGATGGTTGCAATGTCTTTCGGCGTCAGGCTGGAGACTCGACATTGGCTCCCAGCACTAGTGACAAGATCACGATCGCAGGTGCCGATGTGACCGGGATTGAGTGGGTCTACGAAAATCTGTGTGAGTAGGTCGACTCGCGAGGGCTGCGCTAGCCTGTGGATATTGCACCGACTTATGAGAGGACATTCCGATGACCAACAGCCCTCACTTTGGCGTGATGGTTCCGCAGATCAAGCGCACCTGGCAAGAGACTCGGCGCGCGTCCCTGGCCTTTGAGGAGATGGGTTTCGACTCGCTCTGGGTCAACGACCATCTTTACGGTCCGCAGTCGCCTGCGATTCCGATGCTCGAGGCGTGGACCCTGGCAGCCGGCATCGCCGCAGCGACCGAGAAGCCCGAAATCGGCACGCTGGTGACGCCTGTCGGTATGCGCAACCCGGCCCACACCGGCAAGATGATCGCCACCGTCGACAACATCGCCGGCGGGCGCGTGATCCCTGGCTTCGGCTCCGGTTGGATGCCCCGCGAGTTCACCGACTTCGGCATGCCCTTCGTCAGCACCCGCGACCGACTGCGCCAGCTCGAAGAGGGCCTGCAAATCTTCAAGGGCATGTTTGACGCCGATCAGGACGAGTTCTCCTTCGAGGGCGAGTTCTTCCACACCGAGAACCTCGTCACGCAGCCCAAGCCGCCGCGCGACATGCCGATCCTCGTTGGCGGCGGCGGCGAGAAAGTGACGATGCGCATCGCCGCGCAGTACGCCGACATCTGGAACAACTCGGCCGGCGCCCAGGACGACCTCGAGCACAAAGTCTCGGTCCTGCACGGCCACGCCAAGGCACTGGGTCGCGACCCGTCCGAACTGCGCGTCTCGCAACAGTGTCTGGTCACAATCGTCGAGGACGACGCCAAGGTCGGTCCGATGGTCGAACGAGCCCAGAAGATCTTCGGTGGTCACATGGGCAACCCGGCCGGCGACATGGCCCTCACGGGCACGCCGTCGATGATCAAAGAGAGAATCGAAAAGCACGTCGAGCTCGGCTGCGACATGTTCATGATCGAATTCTTCGGCCGAGACACCATCGAACCAGCCCAGATGTTCGCAGAGACGGTCATCCCCGAGTTCCGCTAGACGATGCGCCTGCCTCGGCTGCTGATTGGGCTAATCCTCGGCCTCGTCGCCTGCTTGGCGGCGGGGCTCGGTCCACTGTTGGCGGATGAGACGACTGAGACGACTGGGCCTGTTGATCCGGGCGTCGTCACTCTGCAGCCAGGCGAAAACCTCGTCGGTTGGCTCGGCGAGCCGTTGCCGATTGCGCAGGTAAAGCAGCGACTCCCTGCGATTGAATCGGTTTCGGCATGGGAGCCGTTAACTGGCCAGTTCTACGAGCCAGCCAGCCTATTGGCGGGTCAGGGATACATCGTCACGCTGGCCGGTACCGAGGCTGTGCAATGGCGCCGTCCAATGATGCCGGTCAAGGGCAAAGTCACGCTCCATCGAGGGCGCAATCTCGTAACGTGGTTGGGACCTGACGATTGGGCCATTGACCGTGTTGCCCTGGGCATCGGTCGCGCGTTGGTCAGAGCAGAATGGGAGGGTGGTGAGTACACACCGGCAGAAACCACGACCGCAAAGTCTCTGCCGGCTTTGAAGCGAGGCGCCGCAATCTGGGTTGAAGTCTCACGCACTGTCAACTGGCTCCAGCCCGCTGGGGTGATGCCGACAGTCGTGTTTGCAGGAGAAATTGCGGCGGATATCAAGGCGACTGTCGGCCAGGATTCCATTGACATCATGAATTGGTTCGCTGAAGAGTTTGGTGTTCAGCCAGACGGATCCATGCTCTCCCTGTACATCGCTACAGATCCTGACTTACTGGTAGAGGCAATGGAGAAGGATGGACATAACACCGACGGTATCCACCGTACTTGGTACCGTTCTGAGGGTTGGGCGGACGAAAGCTACGTTGTGCAGAAGGCGGAACAATGGAGATCTGACCATAGGAATAACAGAGGTGACGCATATGGTGGATATACCTATGGCCGCCGCATTTTGGCTCATGAGTATTACCACACAATACAGCTCCAGATGGGCAGCTCAGACGCCGCCATTTGGCTGGTGGAAGGCGACGCTCAGTGGGTGAGAGCTAGATTCGTGCTCCGCGATACCAAAACAGCGAAGAACGAACTGGCGGAAGATCGTCAACATATTGCATCTGAGGATATACCGCCGTTGAAGGTCCTTGAAATTAGGCCAGAGAGTCACGGCTGGGAGTACACCCTTGGCACGGTCGCTTCGCATCAGCTCGCGATACGCAGCGGCCTATCATCACTGCTCGACTTCTGGCGTGCACTCTTGGCGGAGCCGCTAGGCCCGCTTGGTCGTTGGCAAACCAATCCTCCGTGGCAGGCGGCGTTTCATGATGTCTTTGGGATTTCCGTTGACGACTTCTACAGCGAATTTGCAGCTTGGCGCTCAGAGTTGGCGCCGGTCTTGGCCCGAGGACGAGTCGTCGGACCCGAAGGCGCAGGGTTGCCGTATGTCAAGATAGTGGCGAGGACCGAGCATCTCCTTGGGGAAGGCGGCCACAGCTACTTCGAGACGTCCACTGATGGCAACGGGGAATTCGAGCTGGCAGCGCCAGGGACCGGCGGAGTGCAGTGGGGTGTGGATCTTGGTGGGTGTGCGGTCTATTACACCTCCAACGGGGCCGTGTACAAGTGGGAAGATGCTGAATTGCTCTCGCCGTCAGCGGAAGGTGTCGAGAGAGTCTCCTTGGCACTAACAGACGAGACTTGCGTCTGGCGGATCAACGGACGTGTGGTTGACCGTGGAAACGTGCTGCCAGCCAACCAACAGATCAACGTAGATACCGGTTACGCAAATGGCAACGCGCGTATCGGTAGCGACGGAACGTTTTCCATCACTGTGCCAGTATCGGGTGTGTATCTCATGCGCGTGTACATCGACGAATGCGGCTACTACTACAACGAATCGGCGACGAGTGGAAGTCGGGACAACGCAACTGACATCGTCATTGCCGATTCGGACGTTGATGGAATCGATTTCGTGATATCGGAGACAGCGTGCTCGGCGGGCATCTCAGGGAGGCTGTTGGATGCCGACGGACAGCCGATGTCAGACGTCTGGGTAAACGTGCGCACAGAATCTAGCTGGGGACCTGGAGACCATACTGATGCAGATGGCGCATTCGATATCTCCATCGCGGATTCAGGACGGTACTTCATCCAAGCCCAGATCAACGGATGCTGGACGTACTATCGTCGCGGCAGCACAACGCCAATCCAGAAGCAGGCTGCCAGGCTCGCCGTCGATGACGATGTCACGAGGGTCGTGTTTAAGCTTTCCCCTGGACAGTGCTCGACCAAGATCGCCGGTACGTTGCTGGAAGCCGACGGCGCTCCCATCACGAACACCAGTGTTTGGATCGGGAACGGCAATGTTCATAGCTCAACCCAGACCGATGCTTCTGGTGCGTTTGTGATAACCGCTCCGGAAGCAGGTCGATATCGAGTAACTGCCAGGATTGATGGGTGCCATGTCTACTACCGCAACAACGGCGTTACGGGTAAGTGGGCTAGTGCGACTCTTGTGCGTGTGTCGGATGTAGACTTGACGGGCTTGAGAATGCAACTTGACGAGGGCATGTGCGTAAACCGCATTCTGGGCAAGTTGCTGAATGCCGATGGAAGCCCGCGCGCTGGTGAATGGGTCCACGCTGAAGGCAATAGCGGCTCTGGAGGGGGCGAGTCGGGTGCAGATGGGTCGTTCTCGATGTCGGTGACTACTAATGGTACGTATCGATTGTCGGTGGGGACCGAGTTCGGTGATTGTCGCATTCGCTACCGTAGGTCAGGTCCGACGAAGGTGTGGGAGAGTGCGACAGGTATCACGATCTCCAACAAGGATGTGTCGGGCATCGAGTTCCGGTTGCCTGCCGACGAAGAGTCGTTCTGTCGGTAACGTCTTGCGTGTCAAGTGTGCGATCTATCGTAACTCTGCGAATGATGCGTCGTCGATTGGACAACGCACTTCAGAGCTCACGGCGCCGAGCCAAGGATTCGCGCCTGCGGCAAGTGGTTGGGAAGTTGGTAGAATCGGTCCAGGAGGGTCCGGATTACCAAGCAATACCGACTGGCCTATACGATGCGGGAACCGTGCGAGGACACCGGGGAGATGTTCCTGGCCGAATTGCCCAGTCTTCCGGGATGTTGCGCATGGGCCGATACGCCGGAGGAAGCGCTCTGGATTTTGGGAGGGTGTCGCCGAGGCGTTCATCGCCTCCCACATCAAGCATGGCGACCCTCTGCCTCCTGAAATCGTTCAGGTAGGCGAGTTGCTGGTGTCGGCTTGAACTACAGGCAAGTGACGAAGAAGCTGCGGGCACTCGGTTGCTATTTTGACGAGCAGGGACGAGGTTCGCACGAGACTTGGCGAAACCCCGCAACGCAGAAGCGGGCGACGATTCCCAACTGGGGCAGCAGCGATCTCAAATCGGGAACGATCGCTGCCATCCTGCGCGATCTAGAGATTGACAAACGTGCCGTCGCAACTTCTATCTGGCGATCAGGCCTGAGGTGTCCTCGACTGGACGACGTACATTGGATCGCTTTGGCCCTTGGCGGGGGAGATGTCGTGCCACTGGGGTGGGTCGAAGGCTTCCGAGTAGTGGAAGTAGGCCCCGACGAGCTGCACGTGGCCTTCATCTCCCATTCCTTGCCAGAGACTGACGGCTTTGGTTGGGAAGCAACGGTTTGAGAAGGAGACGATGCAGCCTCCGCCGGGACGCAGGACACGGCCGATCTCCCGGAAGACATCGAGCGGCTGCTTCAGGTATTGGACAGAGACGGCGACAGTGACGACATCGAATTCGCCGTCGCCGTAGGGCAGGATGGGATCAGCGTTGAGGTCATGAACGACCCACTCGGTGAGCTGAGGGTTCTCGGCCAACTCTTCGGCGTTCATGCCCAGTCCGGCGACGCGCTGGGACTCGAGGTCGTCGGGGTAGTGCGAAATCCACGACGACATCAGGTCGAGCAGGCGGCCCTGCCTCGGTAGGAACTTGGAGTAATGTTCGCGCAGCGCACCGATCGCCGCGTCATCGATGTGGGCAACGAGTCTCGGCTGGGCGTAGAAGTTGGTGTCGGCGGACTCGTCGACACGTTGGAAGTGGGCATCTTCAAAGGGGGCGTCAGTGGGTTGGTCGGTCATGGGCGAGCGCCCCTCACCCTAGCCCTCTCCCCCAGGGAGAGGGGACCGGAACCGCTTCGTGCGGAGCGGCTAGAACTTCGGCGGTTTGGGCAGGATGTAAGCGGCTGAGAGACCGACCAGGATCGCTGCCATCGCGATACCGATCACGATGGCCACGATCTGTCCGGTGTGTAGTCCGCCGCCCCCGCTTTCGCCACCGGCAGCCATCACCGCGCCGCCCAGGAGGGCGGCGGCGATGAGTGCCAGGGCAACGGTTGCGGTTCGCAACATGTGAATCTTCGTCCTGGGACTAGAAGGGGTTGCTCATCTGCGCGGCGTGGTCGACGAAGTGCCACATGGCGCCTTGCATCAGCATGGCGACCGGCGCAGCGCCGAGTCCTTCGCCACCGGCGGACTTGCCAAGCTCGTCGTCCTGGACGTGCTTGACCTTGCTCTCGGCAGCCGAGATGACGGCGTCGAGCGCGGCCAGTGCGTCGGCTGGGGTTTCGAATTCTGTGCTGCTCAGCGGATTCTCGGGGCCTTCGTAGCCACAGGCGGCGCAGATACCGTTGGCGAACATCATTGTCGACGGAATCACGTGCTCGGCGACCTGGCGCGGCGACCAGCCAGCTTCGCCATCGTCAGCGGTGCCCTTCGGCGTGTCCCAGTTGGCTTCGGAAACCTGGATCGATGTTCGCAGCGCGGCCGCGCCTCCGTGGATTCCGGCTCGCAGTTCGTCGGCAGTCGGCATAGCGTGTACTCCTTGGTTGGGGTCTGATTGATTGGGGTCTTTGGGCAGCATAGGGCAGCCCCCGACTACCCTGACCCAGAGATCACGAACCTCAACGACGAATGATGTAACGGAGGAACCGGCCATGGCGTTTGGAATCGGACTGATCGGAGCCGGCGGCAACCAGAAGCTGCGACACATTCCCGGCTTCCGCGAGATCAACGACGTGGAGATCGTCAACGTGGTCAATCGATCGCGCGAATCGGGTGAGCGAGTTGCCGCTGAGTATGACATTCCGAAGGTCTCGGAATCGGTCGAGGAACTGCTCTCGGACCCGGCCGTCGATGCCGTCAGTATTGGTACCTGGCCCTACAAGCATCTTGAGTACACGAAAGCGGCGCTTGAAGCGGGCAAGCACGTGCTCTGCGAGGCGCGCATGGCGACCAATGCCACCGAAGCTGAGGCGATGCTGGCGCTCGATCGCGCGCATCCCGACCTCGTCGCGCAACTCGTGCCTGCGCCGTTCGACTTTGGTCTGGGCCAGACGATCAAGCGGCTCTGCGAGGACGGATCGCTGGGCAGCATCATTGAGGTCCATCTGACGCTGCTCAACGGATCGGGTCTGGACGAGTCGGGCCCGCTGCATTGGCGCCACCGAAGCGACTACTCCGGACATAACATGATGCAGCTTGGCATCTTCAACGAGACGATCCAGCGCTGGCTTGGTGATACGACGCGGGTCACAGCGCACGCTCGGACGTTTGTGCCCAGCCGTGTCGACGAGGAAACCGGTGAGCGCTACAGCATCGTGATTCCCGACAGCCTGGGCATCTTCGCCGACATGGCCAACGGCGCGCGCTGCACGTATCGAGTCAGCGCCGTGACGGCCGGCGCACCGCAACCGCCAAGCATTGACATCTACGGCTCCGAGGGTCGGCTGCACTGGCGATTCGGTGACACCGGTGAGTGGGGCAAGCACGGCGATGACGTAGCCGCAATCGTCGCCGATCCCGGCACCGCACACGACTGGCAGGTCGAGTACGACTTCATGCGCTCAGTCCGAGACGGAGCCCCAGTCACCCTGACCAGCTTCGCCGACGGAGTCCGCTACATGCGCTTCACCGACGCCGTCTGGGAGTCTTGGAACACGGGTCAAAGCCGCGACATCGAACCATTGACAGAGTAAGGACCAGTCATGGCCCGGATCGTTTCGCTACTGCCGAGCGCCACCGAGATTGTCTGCGCCTTGGGCGCCGGCGACGATCTGGTGGGTCGGTCGCACGAGTGTGACTATCCGCCCGAAGCGCAACATCTGCCGGTGCTGACCAGTCCCAGGTTTCTACCTGGCGCTGCCAGTGGAGCGATCGATCGGCAGGTGCGTGAGCTGGCGCTTGCAGCTCGATCCGAGGACGCCCTGGGCGTCTACGCGATTGACATGGACCTGTTGCAGGAGCTTGCGCCGACGCACATCGTCACGCAAACGCAGTGCGAGGTCTGCGCCGTCAGCCTGCGCGACGTGGAGCGAGCCGTCGAGCAACTCACCGGATTCGACACGAAACTGATTCCGCTTGCTCCCAACTCACTCAGTGACATCTTCGACGACATGACGCGAACCGCCGACGCGCTTTGGATTGCTGAGCGTGGACAGGCGCTGGTCACGGACCTGCAACGCCGGATCGCACAGGTCCCGGAAACGTCGAACTCACCCCGCGTCGCAGTCGTGGAGTGGGCCGATCCGCTGATGACAGCGGGTCATTGGACGATGGAGCTGATCGTGCGAGCAGGCGGTGTACCGGTGATCGGCGAACCTGCTGGTCCGTCGTTGCACTTCGAGATGTCTGATCTGGCTGAGGCGGATCCGGATGTGATCATCATCGCACCATGCGGCTACGACCTGGAGAGAACGCGTGAGGATGCGAAGCTGCTACACGAGCGCGAGGACTGGCGACAGCTCCGAGCGGTGCGCGAAGATCGCATCGCCTTGATTGACGGAAATCAGTACGTCAATCGACCTGGGCCAAGAGTCGTGGAGACGCTTGAGATCATTGCGGAGATCATCAATCCCGGTGTCGATGAGCATCGACACGAAGGGATTGGTTGGGAGCGTTTCGCTGGCTGAGCAGCAGTCCTCAATCATGTGTCGTCATACTCGCTGAGAAATCCGTCATACCCGCGCTTGCCGCGGGTATCTCGCGATTTGCACCACAGACTGGCAGTGGAGTCAGTGGAGTTGGTCTCCTGATGGGAAACCCTTCTCTTCGAAATGGCGTCTGATGCCTATTGCGTCGAGATTCTCGCGACGGAGCGGAGGCCTTTGCGTAGTCCACCAACTCCGTCATTCCTGCGCGCAGCGCGGGAATCTCGATCCGTTTGGTAACGCCGATGTGCAACTACGGACGTGTCACCAGCGTCGACTCTGGTGCTGGCCTCAGCGAGATACCCGCGGCAAGCGCGGGTATGACGAATAATTCAAAGGTCTCCGCTTGCGGCGGGTGTATCGCGATTTGCACCACAGGCTGATGGTGGAGTTGGTCTCCCAATGGGAAACCCTTCTCTTCGAATTGGCGTCTGATGCCTATTGCGTCGAGATTTCCGCGACGGAGCGCGGGAATGACCGAAACTGGAACGTAGCGCTCAGGCAGCCATTTGGGATTCGGCGAACCTGTTGCAGCCCTGTTACAGCGTAGCTAGCCAACCCACGAGGATGCGGTTCAGTTCCTCTGGTTCTTCCTGCTGGGTCCAGTGGCCGCAGTCTTCGATGTGGCCTCGCGAAAGGTTGGGAATCCAGTCTTCCATGCCTTCGGTCATTGAGGGGAGCAGCACTCCGTCTTTGCCGGCGGTGACCATCAGGGCTGGCTGCTCGATATTGTTGCCGTCAACAGCGGCGTCCCATTCCCAGTTTCGGCCGTGATTGCGATACCAGTTCAGTCCGCCTCGGAATCCGGACTTCTCGAACGCACTGACGAAGGTGTCGAGGTCTTCTTCCGTGAGCATGATTGAGCGCTCGGCGTCGTCGGGCAGGCCGACGAGGAGGCCGCCGCGCTCGCGGACGCCCGAGGTCATGCCGATCACGTCGAGCCGGTCCTCGGGCTTGGAGGTGCGCAGCATCAGACTCATCGTCCGGCGGACATTGCCGCCCAACTCGGCCTCAGCAACTCCTTCGTCCTGGAAATAGAGCTGGTAGTCGAAGCGGCCCGGATCCATCTTCATCGCCTCGAGCGGGTTGATCGGCGGTCGCCGGCCAGCCGGCGTATTGATCCCGGCGACGGCGCGGACGCGGGTTGGGTGATGCTTGGCCATGTTCCAGATGACCGCGCCGCCCCAGTCGTGGCCAACGAAGACGGCGTCGTCGATGCCCAAGGCGTCGAGCAACGCAACCATGTCGGCGCAGATCAGTTCCTGGGTGAAGTCCTCGGCGTTGGGAGGCGAGTCGGTGCCGCCGTAGCCGCGCATGTCCGGTGCGATGGCGCGGAATCCAGCCTCGGCGACGACGGGAATCTGATGTCGCCACGAATACCAGAGCTCGGGAAAGCCGTGGCAGAAGACGACGGCCGGGCCATCACCGGCCTCGGCGATGTGCATGTTGATGCCGGTCGAGAGATCGATCTGGGAGTGAGTGATGTCGGTCATGGCAACCCTCGGATGAGTACGCGAGTGGGTGGAGTGTTGACTCAGCGTTCGCACGATCATACGCACTGTCCAAGACTGCGGGTACCGTAGCCGCAACAGGAGAGCGCTGATGAGCATCGAGACACCAAATTGGGCTACGACGACAACAGCAGACATCGAACGCGGCGTCGATGATGCCATGCGGACTGTGGACCGACTGGCGGATGAGCTGGTCTCTGTCCCTGATGGTCAGCGCACCTTCGACAACACGGTGTTGCCGCTTGATGAGATTGGCAACGTGCTGAACCAGGCCTCGGGTCAGTTCGGCTTTTTTTCTCAGGTCGCGGCAGACGATGACCTGCGGGCCGCCGCCCATCAGCACGAAGAGCGATTAAACGTCTTCGCTGCAGGGATCGGGTTTCGCGAGGACATCGATCGTGCCCTCAAGGCCTACGCGACGAGAGCCGAGTTGGAGGCGTTGCCCGATGACGCTCGACGGCTGTTGGAGTTTGCGCTGCGTGACTATCGACGCAACGGACTCGAACTGCCCAAGCAGACGCGCGACGAACTCAAGGCGCTGCAGGAACGGCTTGTCGGCCTGGGCATTCAGTTTCGCAAGAACATCGATGACTACGAAGACTTCGTTGAGCTCAGCCGCGATGAACTCGATGGACTGCCGGACGGATACATCGAGCGACTGCGGACGATCGAGGTGGATGGGGCCGTCCGCTACAAGGTCGGGCTGGACTATCCCGAGCTGCATCCTTTCCTGGACAGCGCCCACGATGCCGACCGACGGCGGGAGCTGTTTCACAAGAACCACAACAAGGCGTCCGGTGCCAACATTGAGATCCTCGAGGAAGCACTCGGTGTTCGAGCCGACATGGCGCAACGACTGGGATTCGAGTCATGGGCCGCGTACGCGCTTGAAGTGAAGATGGCCAAGCAGACCCATGCCGTGCTCGACTTCCTCACCGACCTCGAGGAGCGATTGCAGCCGAAGCTGGCGGCCGACCTGGACAGACTTGCGCGGGAGCAGGAGCGCCGTACCGGTGAGCAGGGGCCAGTCAACATCGCCGATTGGCGCTACTACACCAATCAGGTGGTTCAGGAGCAGTACCAAGTCGATCCGTTTGACGTCGCTGCATACTTCCCACTCGACGCTGTGCTGGACGGAATGTTCAGGATCTACGAAGAGTTGGTGGGCGTCAGGTTTGTCGCACGTCCGGATGCAACGGATGCTGCCTGGCACGAGGATGCGCAGCCGTTTGACATCGTTGATCCGTCCTCCGGGGAAGCACTAGCACGCTTCTACATGGATCTCTATCCGCGACCAGGAAAGTTCGGACATGCAGCGGCGTTCACGCTGCGCGGCGGTCGGCGGCTGGGCGATGAGTACCAGCGCCCGATTTCCTCAATCGTGGCCAACTTCACGAAGCCGACCGAGACGTCGCCGTCGCTGTTGCGACACACGGAGGTGGTGACACTGTTCCACGAGTTCGGACACATTCTGCACCAGACGTTGACGACCTCCCGTTTCACACGCTTCAGCGGAACGCGTGTTGAGCGTGACTTTGTCGAGGCGCCGTCGCAGATGCTCGAGCACTGGTGCTGGCAGCCGGCGATGTTGGGCAGCTTCAGTCGACATTACGAGTCGGGCGATCCGCTGCCGACCTCGCTGATCAATCGGATGATTGAGGCGAAACATACGTCATCGGCGATTGCCACATTGCGGCAAGTGTACTTCTCGCGGTTGGACTTGGCGTATCACTCGGAGTCGGGCAAGAGCACTGACGATATGGCCCGCGAACTACATCCGATTACTGGTTTCCCGTTTCCAGAAAACACGCACTTCCAGGCTGGTTTCGGTCATCTCTTCGGCTACGATGCGGGCTACTACGGCTACTTGTGGTCACGTGTGTTTGGCGACGATATGTTTACGCGGTTTGAAGCACCAGGTGCGTCGGTGTCAAGCGTCGGCGCCGAGTATCGGCAGCACATCCTCGAGCCGGGCGGAACAGCGGATGCCGAGCACTTGATCCAGCAGTTCCTCGGTCGGGAGCCAAACGCCGACGCATTCCTGCGCGAGCTCGGATTGGGCACGTAGTGTTTCGGCAGTGAAACACTTACGCGGGGATATGTCTGACTATGATGGCATCTCTCGCGCTCTTGCACATCTTGGTTCTGTATACGCTTGTCGTCCTGGTGGCTCCTCCAGTGAAACCTATCGTCGAACCATGTGGCATTTCGGCAAGCTTGAGGCTGATTTCCTTCGTCTCTGAGACTAACGGTGTGCAGGCGCGAATATGGTCGCTGAGTCCCGTCTATGGGTGGATGGAAGCTACAGGTTGGCCGGTGGTGCTCACTCCGCAATGCGGTGATCGATCGATTCTTACAGCGGTAGATCCAGAGTCTGGGACGCGTTATGGGTTGCTAGCGATACCGAAGGGTGTTCGCATAGAATACTCTTCCCAACGGCAGGGCCTGATCGTGGTCCATGCTCACGACGAGAGCGGAGAAAGTGTCCCCGGCTTTGTGGGGCGCTTTGTTCCCGCTGAACCGAAGCCGGCGGAGGATGAGGAAGGCCCGCTTCGAGAGCCGCTAACGTTAAGACTCATGCATTCACAGGCGCGGGTCTTGGTAACAGTAGGACCATCTTCTCAGTGGATAGCCATAGAGGAGCGTCAACAATACGGAACGTATCAACGGTACCGCTCAGATCCATATGGCAAACAATTGAGGTTGGTTGGGGAATCGATACCAGCCGACGGCCCGAATCCGTACCCTGATTTCAGGGAAGCCGAGGAGTCTCCTGATCGGCAGTGGCGTGTGGAGACGACGGGTGATGAGCTTGTGTTGAGATCGCCTGCTGGTGAGTCCCACTCGTTTCCTTATGCCCCGCCGCACAGTGTGCATTGGGCGCCTGACAGCAGCGGCGTTGTGTTTCCGACAGGCAATGGACGGCTCGTGGTGGCTTCAGTGGATGGGACCGAACGGCAAGTGAGTGCTGGCGATTACGGTTCTCTCGTGCTGTTGGGATGGTCGCCGGCGGGGATCGACTATGTGGCCTGGGGTGGAGTGTCCGACCACGAATAGATTTTCTCATGCCGGGGGGCTCAGCGCAGGCAGCAGGTAGACTGCCTGAGGACGCGGTCTCACGGAGTCGACCGCTGAGGAGGATGACCATGCCCACGATTGACACCATCGAGCTGGCGAAGACGCGTTTTGGCGAACTGCTCGAGGCTCAACAGACGCGGGTGGATGGAATCAAGGCCGAAGGCGAGCCAACCGATTTCACCGCGCTCGACCACATTGAGATCGGCGTGCTTGGCGGCGACGGCATTGGACCGTCGATTGCGCATGAATCACAGCGCGTGCTTGAGGCGCTGTTGGCTGACCAGGTGTCGTCGGGACGCGTCACGTTCCGCACCATCGATGGTCTCACGATCGAGCGTCGCGCCGACGAACTGGCGGCGATTCCCGAGGGCGTGCTCAAGGAAATCCACGAGTGCGATGTCACCCTCAAGGGCCCGACCACCACTCCGGAGCAGGGTGACGGCTGGCCCAACATTGAGTCGGCCAACGTGGCGATGCGCAAGGTCCTGGATCTGTTCGCCAACGTGCGTCCGGTTCGGGTGCCGGCTGAAGGCATCGACTGGACCTTCTTCCGCGAGAACACCGAAGACCTGTACGCCGTCGGATCCGAGGGATTCTCGATTGGCGACCTGAACATCGACTTCAAGATTCTCTCGAATCCCGGATCCGAGCGGATCATTCGGGCCGCGTTCGACTATGCCCAGGCCAATGGCAAGGACTCCGTCACGATCGTCACTAAGGCGAATGTGATCAAGACGACCGACGGCGCTTTCCTTGACGCCGCGAGGAAGGTCGGCGAGGACTACCCGGGGATCGAATGGGAAGGGTGGTACATCGACATCATGACCGCCAAGCTCGTCGACCCGAAGCGCCGCTCAAACTTCCAGGTCTTTGCCCTGCCCAACCTCTACGGCGACATCCTGACGGACGAAGCGGCCGAGTTCCAGGGCGGCGTCGGCACGGCTGGCGCGGCCAACATTGGCACGAAGACGGCGATGTTCGAGGCGATTCACGGCTCAGCGCCGCGCATGGTGCGCGAGGGTCGCGACATCTACGCCGATCCGTCCTCGATGCTGCGTGCCGGAGCGATGCTGCTCTCCCACATTGGCTTCCCCGAGCTGGGCGGCAAGCTCGACAAGGCCATGGACCTCTGCGGTCAGTACGAGAAGGAACTCGTGATGACCGGTCGCGACAGCGGCGCCACGACCGCCGCCTTCGGCGACTACGTGCTGGCAACGGTCAACGATTCGTCTCTCGACGATCGCTGGACGGCAGCGATTGAGGCCGTCCGCGCCGGCGCGTAAAGTCTGCGTAACGGATCACAGGACTACCCATGGCTGACTCAGTTCGAGTCGAGCGGGCCCGAGCGGAGCGTGCCGAGGCTGGCCGCAAGACGGCGGTCGCCCGGGCGGATTCACTCGAGGAACGTGCGAAGAAGTCCGAGAAACAGGCCCGCGACTTGCGTGGCCATCTCGACATGCTTGCCGGCCGGTTGTCGAAGGCGGGCGAGGAAGTTGAGCCGCTGCGCAATGAGCTGCGCGAGGCAAAGACAGAGTTAGAGTCGCTGCGCACGCAGGCAACGACTGCGACCGAGTCCGCGGAGTCGGCGCAGTCTGAACTTGCCGGACTGAAGCAACGCGCGGAAGCGGCGGAGCAGGAGCTCGGTCAACTGCGCACAGAACATCAGGCCCTGACGGAGAAGTCGACCTTCTACGAGCAGGCAGCGAAAGAGTCGGCCTCCTCGTTGTCGGCAGCGTCAGCGGCGCAAGTTGCGGCGGAACATAAGGCGACAGAGTTGCAGTCGACCCTCGATCAACGGCACGAGGAATTCCGACAAGAGCGGAATCGCCTGAGTCGTGAGAATGAGCGGCTGCAGAAGCAGGTGGAACAGCTTGAGGCGCAGATAGAGCAGTCCAGCGGCGGTCTCGGTGGGGCGCTGCGGCGCCGGTTTGGCGGATAAGCGCCTCCAGGCAAGGGCGGGAATGACAGTGTTGGCGTTGGTGGCCGGACCTTGATGTGTTAGCGCAATACTGCCGATCCTTGGCGTGGTGGCTACGATCAACAGATGCAACGCCCTGACTTTCTCACCGCCGCGGCCGAACGCGTCATCGTGCTCGATGGCGCGACGGGGACTGGCCTGCAACTTCTGGACTTGTCGCTCTCCGACTTCGACGGTCTCGAGGGATGCAATGAGATTCTGAACATCTCGCGACCTGACGCGGTGGCCTCGCTGCATGAGTCCTACTTCGAAGCCGGCGCCGACGCTGTTCTGACCAATACCTTCGGTGGGTCGGTCGTCACATTGGGCGAGTACGACCTGTCCGAGCGGACCCGCGAGATCAACCGTGAATCGGCGCGAATCGCTCGCAGCGTGGCGGACCGATTCTCGACGCCCCAACAACCACGCTATGCACTGGGCTCGTTGGGACCGGGGACCAAGCTGCCGACACTTGGACACATCGGCTTCGATGAGATCCACGCGGCCTACCTCGAGCAGGCGCGTGGGTTGCTCGAAGGCGGCGTCGATGCGTTGCTGGTCGAGACCGTGTACGACCTCCTACAGGGGAAAGCTGCGATCCTGGCCTGCAAAGACGCGCTCGCAGAGTTCAATAGTTCCACGCCGCTGTTTGCCACGGTGACGATTGAGACCACCGGTCAAATGTTGGTCGGCAGCGAGATCGGCGCGGCGTTAACGGCGCTCGCGCCGCTCGGCTTGGACGGGATCGGGTTGAACTGCGCCACGGGACCTGACCTGATGCACGAGCCGCTGCGCCATCTGTCGGCCAATGCCGAGACGACGCTGCTCTGTTCCCCCAACGCAGGGTTGCCTCGCACAGAAGACGGGCAGATGATCTACGACCTGACGCCGGCGGCGTTGGCTGAGGCGCATCAGACATTTGTCAGCGAATACGGCGTGGGGATTGTCGGCGGTTGCTGTGGCACGACACCTGAGCATGTCCGCGCAATGCGCGAGGCGATGGATGGTCTGACTCCCGCGGAACGCCGACCGGAGCCGGAACCCGGCGCCGCCTCGTTGTTTGTCTCGACGCCATATCGACAGGACGCCTCGTTCCTGATCGTGGGAGAGCGGGCCAATGCCAACGGATCGCGACGATTCAAGCGATTGTTGCAGAACGAGGAATGGGAGCAGATGGCGAATGTCATCCGCGACCAGGCTGCCGAAGGCGCGCATGTCGCTGATGTCTGCGTCGACTTCGTTGGCCGAGACGGCACGCCGGACATGGCCGAGCTGGTCTCACGAGCGCGAGGACTGTCGACGTTGCCGCTGATGCTCGACTCGACCGAGCCTCAGGTGCTGGAGGCCGGGCTGAAGCAGCTGGGCGGCAAGGCGCTGGTCAATTCGATCAACCTCGAGGATGGCGGCAAGCGGCTCGACCAGACCCTCTCTTCAGCAATCCGGTTTGGCGCAGGTGTCGTGGCGCTGGTGATCGATGAAGAGGGACAGGCGCGAACCTGTGATCGCAAGCTGGAAATCGCGCGTCGCCTGTACAGGATTGCGACCGAAGACTACGGACTCGCCCCTGAGGATCTGTTCTTCGATGCGCTCACTCTGCCCGTCAGCACGGGCCAGGAGGATTTGCGCAAGGACGGACTAGAGACGCTGAACGCGGTCGTGGCGATCTCTCGTGAGTTCCCTCGAGCCCAGACGATTCTGGGAATCTCCAATATTTCCTTCGGTCTCAATCCTGCCGCCCGTCAGGTGTTGAACTCCGTGTTCCTGCACGACGCCGTCGAGCGCGGGCTGAAAGCAGCCATTGTCCACGCGGCGCAGATTTTGCCGATCAACCGGATTCCGGACGAGCAACTCAACGCCGCACGGCGATTGATCTTCGATGAGTGGATCGAAGGCGCTGACGGCCCCGTCGATCCGTTGCAGGCGTTCATGGCCCTGTTTGAAGACCAGAAGGCGGCGACGCAGGAGCGTGAGAGTCTCTCGGACCTGCCGTTGGAAGAGCGTTTGCACCGGCGCATCGTTGACGGTCAGCGAGAAGGACTGGAAGACGATCTCGATGACGCCTTGCGCAAGCGTGAAGCCATACCGATCATCAACGAACTGCTGCTACCGGCGATGCAAGAGGTCGGCGACCTGTTCGGCGCCGGCGACATGCAGTTGCCATTCGTCTTGCAATCGGCCGAGACGATGAAAAAGGCCGTCGCCCACCTTGAGCCTCACATGGACAAGCTGGAATCGACCAGTAAAGGCTCGATCGTGCTGGCCACGGTGCGCGGCGATGTCCACGACATTGGCAAGAACCTGGTTGAGATCATTTTGTCGAACAATGGCTTCACGACGATCAATCTGGGCATCAAGCAGCCGATCTCGAACATCATCGAGGCGGCGATCGAGCACAATGCCGACGCGATTGGTCTGTCGGGGCTGTTGGTCAAATCGACACTGGTGATGAAAGAAGACCTGGAAGAACTGAATCGGCGTGAGCTCTCGGATCGTTGGCCGGTTCTGCTGGGAGGCGCGGCGCTGACACGCAAGTACGTCGAGTGGGACTTGCGCAACACCTTCCACGGCGATGTGTTCTACGGATCTGACGCGTTCGACGGCCTGCGGATCATGAACGCGCTGAGCGACGGCATCGAACTCGAGGCTCAGCCGGTTGAGCCGGTTGCTGCCCCTGCGGCCAGCCAGTTAGCTCCGACCGCAACCGCCGTGCGATCGACGCTTGCGCCGGCCCAGACGGTTCCCGTCGCTCCATTTCTGGGGACACGGGTCATTCGTGGACTTCCGCTGACCGATGTCTTTCCCTATCTCAATCGAACGGCGCTGCTGCGCGGCCAATGGGGGTTCAAAGGTCGTGATGTGGAAACAGCGGCGAGAGCGGAACTCGCGCTGTCAGAGATTCAGCAACAGGCGCTGCGCGACGGGATCCTCGAACCCGCAGTGGTCTACGGATACTTTCCGGCTCAGTCCGACGGTGACGACCTGATTGTCTACGGGGCTGAGGACGCTGAGGACGCACGCGCCGAAGCGGTTCGCTTCAGCTTCCCGCGACAAGAGGGCAAGCAGGGTCGCTGTCTGGCCGACTACTTCCGCTCCGTCGACTCGGGCGAGATGGATGTGATTGGTTTCCATGTGGTCACGATGGGCCCGCGGGTCGGCGCGTACGCGCAGGAGTTGTACGCGGACGACCGTTACCAGGATTACCTGTACTGGCACGGATTCGGCGTCGAGATCGCCGAGGCGCTGGCCGAGTACTGGCATCGGCGGATCCGCCAGGAGCTGAAGATTGACGGTTCGGACGGCGCGACGCCTGAGGAACTGATCAAGACCAACTATCAGGGCGCGCGATACTCATTCGGTTATCCCGCCTGTCCTAACCTCGAGGATCAGGCGTTGCTCTGGCAACTGCTCGACCCAGAACGGATCGGCGTGCGGTTGAGCGAGGAGTTTCAGATGCATCCGGAGCAGTCCACGTCGGCGCTGATCGTGCATCATCCCGAAGCGCGCTATTTCAGCATCTAGGGCGTGTTCACATGGGGCGGTTCAGGCCAGTATCTCCCGTCATACCCGGGCTCCGCCACGGGTATCTCGCTGCATTCAGCGCTACTGTCTGTGCAACACTCGACGAGATTGCCCCCGCATCAAGTGCGGGGCAGGCTGCGACAAGCGCGGCAATGACGGAATTCTGGCTATGCAGATAGCTGCAGATAGCTAATGTGAACACGCCCTAGTTCAGTATCTAGGCCGTCGGCGCGATAGGATGCGTTCGGTTGAGCTCAATGTTGGAGAGGTTCCAAGGGTGAAGATGCAGGCGCTTCATGGCTGATCTGTTCCGACCGCGTTGGCGCGAGGGCAACGACCCGTTCCGCCGGCTAGTCGTCCAGACCACGATGCGGTTCATGGAGGTCGAAGCCGCCGGCGGCATCGTGCTGGTCTTCGCTGCCGCCGTGGCGTTGATCTGGGCCAACGTCGACTACGGCTCCTACGGAGACTTCTGGCACGCGCACATCAAGTTGGATCTGGCGATCTGGTCCTTCGACCAGTCGCTGCAACACGTCATCAACGACGTCTTGATGGTCGTCTTCTTCCTCGTCGTCGGTGCGGAGATCAAGCGTGAGGTGACTCACGGCGAGCTGCGCAGTCCTCGCCAGGCGGCACTGCCGATCTTCGCGGCATTGGGCGGCATGCTGATTCCGGCCGGTGTCTACGCCATTCTCAACACCGGCGGCGAGGGCTCCTCCGGTTGGGGCATTCCCGTCGCCACCGATATCGCCTTTGCGCTGGGCGTCCTGGCGCTGGTCGGACGCGGCGTCCCGATCCAACTCAAGGTGTTTCTGCTCACCCTGGCGGTGGCCGACGATGTCGGCGGCATTCTGATTATTGCGATCTTCTACTCAGAGTCGATCCAGTTCGAGTGGCTGTTGGGCATGGTGGGGGCGGTGGCATTCCTGTTGCTGCTCAAACAGTATGGATTCCGTCACTTCGGGATTCACCTGATCGGTGGCGTGTTTCTCTGGCTCACGCTCTGGGAAGCGGGTGTCCATGCGACGCTGGCCGGTGTCATTCTTGGCCTGATCGTGCCAGCCGACGCGCTCTATGGGGACGAGGGGGTCTCGCGCAGGATCGACTATCTCCTGCAACGCTTGCGCTATGTCCAGGAGGATCCTGACGAAGCAGTGCGTGAGCATGACTCACACGAGGCACTGCGCAACATCGAGCATGTCGCGCGGGAGGGTCTGAGCCCGCTGGAACGCCTGGAAGAAGGCATGGCGCCGATTTCGGCGTTCGTGGTCGTCCCCATTTTCGCGTTGGCCAATGCTGGCATCCATATCACCGGCGAGAGCATCGAAGCAGCGCTCAGTTCCAACATCGCCTGGGGCATTTTCCTGGGCCTGTTGCTGGGCAAGTTCGTTGGAATTCTTGGCGCCTCGGCCATCGCGATCAAGCTGGGCATTGCATTCAAGCCTGAGCAGTTGCGCTGGCCACATCTGGCAGGCGCTTCGCTGCTGGCCGGCATCGGATTTACGGTGGCGATATTCATTGCCAATCTCAGTTTCGACGCCGAGCAGACCGAACTGCTGGAAGCCGCGAAGATCGGCATCTTTGCGGCCTCAATCGTGGCGGCGGTGCTCGGTTACGCGATCCTGCGTGGCGTCAAGCCTCGATTTTGAACCGCGAGCCGGCCAATCTGAGGCGGGCTCACTGACGAGAGATGAGGAATCGCTGCCCCGTGTCGAGAGCGGAGCTGTCGACCAATAGTGCGCTACACTTTCGACGGCAGAATGCCTGAAGCGTTGTTGTGCGCGTCAGCATCGGCGCCCTGAACGACGGAAATGAGAACGAGCGCCAGAGAGCGCCAAACCAAGAGGAGGCGGAATTCGTGCAAGCGGTGAAATATGCCCGCGCCGGCAGCGTGGAAGAGGCGGTCAGCCTCCTGCAAGACGGAGGCGATACCGCGCGTCCGCTGGCAGGTGGAACCGATGTCATCGTGCAGGCGCGGGAGCGTACGCGAGATATCGACCTGTTCGTCGACATCAAGCACATTCCTGAACTCATCAGCATCGAGTACTCGGCCGACTCCGGCCTGACGATCGGCGCAGCGACGCCGTGCTATCAGATCTACGGTGACTCCACGATCTCGGAGCTCTATCCGGCGCTGGTGGACTCGACCACGCTGATCGGCGGCACGGCAATCCAGGGACGCGCGTCCCTGGGCGGCAACCTGTGCAACTCCTCGCCCGCCGCCGACGGTATTCCGTCGCTGATCGTGCTTGAGGCGCAGGTGGAGATTGCCGGCCCGAACGGTCGCCGTACCGTCGCGGTTGAGGACTTTTGCACCTCACCGGGACGCAACGTCCTCGGCGACGGTGAGTTCGTTGTCAAGTTGCACTTCCCGTCACCCGCCGAGGGATCAGGCGCACGATTCCTGCGCTTCATTCCACGCAACGAGATGGACATCGCCGTCGCCAATGCCGCGACGCAGGTTCGCCTGGCTGCTGATGGCACCGTGACCTGGGCTCGAGTGTCGGTTGGCGCGATCGCGCCGACGCCGCTGCTCGTCTCGGATGCGGCCGACGCGTTGGTCGGTCAACCGCTGAGCGAAGAAACAATCGCCGCGGCCGCGGCCGCGGCGAGCGCTGTGGCCAACCCGATCACCGACATGCGTGGCAGCATCCGCCAGCGAGTGCATCTCGCTGGCGTGTTGACCGAACGCACGATCCGACAGGCCGCTGAGCGCGCCGCCTGACCATCCGATTTGATCGATTAACGGAGGAACATCTTTCATGACCACCACCGAGCACATTGTCGTCAACTGCACCATCAACGGTGAGCAGCAAGTCTTCCTGGCCAACGAGCGCGATTCGCTGCTGGAAGCGCTGCGCGACCGGATTGGACTGACCGGCGCCAAAGAGGGTTGCAACAACGGCAACTGCGGCGCCTGCTGCGTCAACATGGACGGCCGAATCGTGAATAGCTGCCTCGTGATGGCAGCCGAGTGCGAGGGCTCCGACATTCGGACCGTTGAAGGACTCGCCACTGGCGACCAGCTCTCTCCTTTGCAGAACGCCTTCCTCGAGCAGGCGGCGCTGCAGTGCGGCATCTGCACGCCGGGCTTCCTGGTCGCGGCCGAGTCGCTGCTGGAGCAGAATCCCGATCCGTCGGAGCACGAAATCCGCTACTGGCTGGCCGGCAACCTGTGTCGTTGCACCGGCTACGACAAGATCATCAAGGCGGTCCAGCAGGCCGCCGGACAGAACGTCGTCTAATCCTGACGGCTGCAGGCCGTCTCAACTCAAGCATCACACGAGAGGACTCTTCGCATGGTTACCGCTCAGTCGCAACCACAGTCGGCAGAAACCGAGAAGTACAACGTCATCGGGACGCGACCGATCCGGCACGACGGTGTCGACAAGGTCACCGGGGCGGCGCAATACGGCGCAGACCTGAACCTGCCCGGCATGCTCGCCGGTCGTGTGCTGCGCAGCCCGCACGCACACGCGCGGATCGTCAGCATCGATACGTCCAAGGCCGAGGCGCTCGACGGCGTGCTCGCTGTGATCACCAACGCTGATTTCCCTCGCGCTTCCGACGAGGTGATCGACACCGGCGAAGGCACTGCCCAGCTCAACTGGGTCCTCGACAACGTCATCGCTTCGGAGAAGGTGCTGTACAAGGGCCACGCCGTGGCCGCAGTCGCCGCGACCGACCATCACATCGCTGAGGACGCTATCGAACTGATCGACGTCGAGTATGAACTGCTCACGCCGGTCCTGGATGTGCGCGACGCGATGGTTGACGGCTCGCCGCTGCTCCACGAGAGCCTGCACACCGGATCGATGGACGGCTCCAAGAGCGACAATCCCAGCAACACCGCGTCTCACCTGCAGTTCACCAAGGGCGACCTGGACGCAGGCTTCGCTGAGGCTGAAGTGGTCATCGAGCGAGAGTTCGAGACCTCGATGGCGCACCAGGGCTACATCGAGCCGCACAATGGCTCGGCCTACTACCGCGCCGACGGCACACTGGACGTCTGGACCTCGACGCAGGGCGCATTCGTGGTTCGCGACTCGGTCGCTCCGCTCCTGCAGCTTTCGCCGTCGCAGGTCAAGGTGACGCCGATGGAAATCGGCGGCGGCTTTGGCGGCAAGATTCCCGTCTACCTCGAGCCGCTGGCTGCACTGCTCTCGCAGAAGACCGGCCGCCCGGTCAAGCTGACCATGAACCGGGAGGAAGTGCTGCTCGCAACTGGCCCGACCTCGGGCACGTACATGCGCGTTCGCATGGGCGCCAAGCGCGACGGTACGCTGATCGCCGCCGACGTCCACCTGGCGTTTGAGGCCGGCGCGTATCCCGGCTCACCAGTCGGCGCTGGCGCGATGTGCGCACTCGCGCCCTATGACATCCCCAATCAGCGGATCGACGGCTACGACGTGGTCGTCAACAAGCCGAAGACCGCTGCATACCGCGCGCCCGGCGCGCCACAGTCAGAATTTGCGACCGAGTCGGTGCTGAATGAGCTCGCTGAAGAGCTCGGTATCGACCCGATCGAGATCCGGATGAAGAACGCGGCCGAAGAAGGCGCACAGCGCGCCGACGGCTTCACCTACGGCGTGGTCGGCAATGTTGAGTGCATGACCGCCGCGCAGGAGTCGCCACACTGGCAGTCGGAGCTTGAAGGACCGAACCGCGGTCGTGGCGTGGCTCAGGGCTTCTGGTTCAACATCGGCTTCGAGTCCTCGGCCTACGCACAGGTCAACGGCGACGGCACGGTTCCCCTGGTGCTCGGCTCGACGGACATCGGTGGCACTCGCGCCTCGCTGGCGATGCAGCTCGCCGAGACGCTCGGCATTTCCGCCGAGGAAGTGCGACCGCACGTGGTCGACACCAACTCGGTTGGCTACACGCAGGTCACCGGCGGCAGCCGCACCACCTTCGCTGGCGGCTGGGCCGCCTACGAGACCGCTATGGACATCCGTCGGCAGATGGAAGAGCGCGCTGCCGTGATCTGGGAGTGCGACGCCTCGGATGTCACCTATGGCGATGACGCGATCATCCGCGGTCCCGCCGACGAGGATGGCAACGACCAGGAGCTCACCTTCAAAGAGCTCGCTGCTCAGCTCGCCTCGACCGGCGGTCACATCGTTGGTCGCGCCGACGTGAACAAGACCTCCTCCGGTCCTGCATTCGCGACGCACATCGTCGACGTTGAGGTTGACCCGGACACCGGCAAGGTCGACATCCTGCGCTACACCGCCGTCCAGGACGCCGGTACGGCGATTCACCCCGCATATGTCGAAGGACAGATGCAGGGCGGCGTCGCACAGGGCGTCGGCATGGCGCTGAACGAGGAGTACTACTACGACGACTCCGGCGACCTCAAGAACGCCAGCCTACTTGACTACCGGATGCCAACTGCGCTCGACCTGCCGATGATCGAGCCGATCATCGTCGAGGTGCCGAACCCTGGCCACCCCTACGGCGTCCGCGGCGTCGGCGAGGTGCCGATCATTCCGCCGGCCCCGGCCGTGCGCGCTGCCATTGCCAACGCAATCGGCGTACACATGTCGGAGCTGCCAATGTCCCCGCGTGCCATCCTCGAAGCGACGGTGCTCGACGACTAGGGACCGACGCAGGCGGCACATGGTTACCGTCCTCATTCCCCAGCCGCTCAGGACCCTCACCAACGGTGAGCCGGTTCTGACGGCTGAGGGTCACAACATCAGGGCGGTCATTCGAAACCTGGCACCGGACTACCCGGAATTGGCTGAGCGCCTCGTCGATGGTGGCAAAATCGGCCGGGGCATATCTCTAGCCATCAACGGAGACGTGGTCTCGACGGGTCTCATCACCAAGGTCCCCGAAGGAGCCGAAATCGCAATCGTGCCACAGATCAGCGGGGGCTCAATCGGTCACTTCTAGTTCCAAGAACTGGATGACCGCTCGCTCGACTCGCGCCAGGTCCGCTGGGTTCAAATGTCCGATGCACCGGCCCAGCCTCGATTGCAGGACGGTCGTGACCAAGTCCGCTCTCGCCACAGACAATGTGATCAGCCCGTTCTCGTCAGTAGGTTGAATGCCAGCACGAAACTCATAGGCAGAAGAAGCAGTGCTGCTCAATGGGCAAATGGTGATTGAATCTGCCGTGATGTGTCGGTTTGACTGAATGACGACAGCCGGACGTGGCTTGGAGAGGAAGTCGCTCCCGCCGCCGACTGTCCACAAGTCTCCCCGATTCATGCCTCTTCTTCCTTGTCGGACCAGACTTCATTGAAGTGTGAATCCAACCAAGCGAGAATCTCTTGCTCTTCATTCAACTCAGACTGCTGCAGGTCGGTAAGTTGCCGCCGCGCTTCGGACACAAATGTTGGCGAATCGCAGGTAGGCAGCCAAAGTACGACTGGTCGTAGTCCGAGGTCCTGCTGTTCGCGGACTTCCTCAATCGACGGCCAGTACATCGTGACGGCAAAAGGAGGTTCAGGCATGAACAAGCTCGTTTCGCATTCAATTTAGCCTGATGTGCTAACTGCGGACCGCGGTCAGCACTGCAATGGACGCGGTGAAGCCGTGGAGGTAGTTTTCTCCTCCGACGGGGCCGATTTCTCCGTTGCAGAAGAATCCGGCGGTTGGCACGGGACCGAAGATTTCGCTGAGCGCTCCTGCGTCGTGGTCCGGCTCTCCGAAGAGCCCACGGCCTCGCCCGTTGCATGAGCAGAGGAGCGCGCCCAGGACTTCTTCTTCGGGAGCGAGGGCGTCTCGTAAGTCTGAGAGCCTGGTCCGCAGATCGTCGTCGGCTGCCTGGGCGTCGCGGAACTGGAACTGGAAGGTCTGGCCGACCCTGGGGATTGCATTGATCGCGACGGTGCCTTTTTCGCGGTCGGCGCCCATCACGTTGCGGATCAGGAAGTCGCCCCGTTCGTGCGACTCCTTGTATTCGTCCATGGCGAGGCCGACCAGCAGATTGCGCACAGCTCGCTCGCGAGTGGCATCGTCCAACTCGGAGAGCGTCTCCTGCAGGACTTCCAGTGCTGGGCGAGAGCCCAATGACTTGACCGTGTTCGCCTCGCATTCAGTCACGATCCACGGCTGACCCAGCGGCTCAGCTCCCTGCGCGACGACGGGACGCACCGAGACTCCCTGGAGCCCCATCATCGCCGCGCCGCCCATGAGCACGCGGTCGTCGATGAACACGGCGCAGCCTTGCTGTTGGCGATGAGACGATGCCATGCCGCCCAGCAGCACGATCTCGGGACGCAACTTCTGCAGATGTGAGACGAGCTGGTCGGTCATGATCGTGAACGGATTGCTGAACAGCAGCCAGATGCTCGCTCCGTCCTCAATCGGTGAGAACAGATCGTCGGGCATAGATTGTGGATCAACGGCAATCGGTGTCAACTCCGCACCGGGAAGGGACAGTCCCAGGACGGCAATCGCCGATCCCTCTTCCGCCTCAAGTGAAGATCCGATTACGCTCTGACCCGATGCGCCAATCAGATGGCGAGCGCCTGTTTGCTCTTTGAGACGGGCGATAATCTCTGCATAGTTGCCTGTGTATCGAGAGTCGACGAACACGAGGAGCAGGTCTGGAGTCGCCGTGAGATCCATGCCGCGTAAGGCAGAGTCGCAGGCGGCTTCCCACTCTGCTTCGAAGGCGACTGCAGCCGATGCTCCGGCGGTCGTGGTCTGAACTGTGGCCTGTCCCGGTCCACTCGAGCGACGGACTGTTTCGTCTGATGTTGACGGTTGGTGAGACATTTGCACGTTCCATTCGCTGAGGGTGCGGCCAGCATTTCAAAGGGTAACCTGCGAGTATGACTCACATACCTGATACTTCCGAGCCATCCGACAACTCCGAACTATCCGACTTGCCTCATATGATGTCGCTTCCCAGCGACGATCTCGACGAGATTGCTGAGGCCGCGAGAGCTCTGGCCCAGCGTGGCGGCGACATCCTGATGGATCGCTTCCACGCCACGATCGAGATCTCGTTCAAGGGACAGAACGCACACGATCCTGTGACCGAAGTCGATCATGCGATCGAGGACATGATCCGGGATGAGGTGCATCGGACATTCCCAACGCATGGCGTGCTGGGCGAAGAACGCGACAACGGCGGTCCGCTGGATGCCGACATTGTCTGGGTGATTGATCCGCTCGACGGCACTTCAAACTTCATCAATGGGATTGGCATGTTTGCCTGTTCGATTGGCATTCTTCACAGAGGAACGCCGATCGCGGGAGCGCTGTGGTTGCCATCGAATCGATTCCTGGCTCCTGGCGTGTATCACTCGAAAGCTGGCGAGGGACTGATGTTCAATGGCGACGCGGTGGATTGCGGCGCGCCGGCGCTCCAGGCTGCGTCACGTTTGAGTACTGTTCCCGCCGGAACCGGTGGAGTGACTGGTCCCGCCGGTCGCCGGTTTGGCATCGCCCGCACATTCGGCAGCACGGCGACCGAACTGGCGCTGGCTGCTGAGGGATCAGTGCAGATGGCGCTGTTCGACGGCTCTCGGATCTGGGATGTCGCCGGTGGCGTCTCCCTCTGTATCGCGGCAGGACGAGCCGTCTACACCAAGGGCAGGGGCAGCGAAGAGCGTTGGCGTCCGTTCACCAGGTTCGGCGACAAGATTGACGGCCCGATCAATATGGAACGGCTACGTAAGTGGAGTGATCCGCTGGTCGCGGGCGACGCATCAGTGTTGCCGGGCGCGGCCGCAGCGCTGAAGAAAGAGCAAAGCGTCGCCGCGACGGCGAAGCGCGCTGCCGTGAAGAGTGTCAAGCGAGCATTCCCGAATCTGCCGCTGCCGTCGTATCCGTAGCGCTGTCGTCTCGAGATTGGCCGTAGGTCGTCATACCCGCGCTGGCCGCGGGTATCTCGATGTGCCAGGAAGGCGGCGTTGATCGCCCATTCGGCGAGATTGCCGCGACGGAACGCGGCAATGACGAAGAGTTCGAGGATCGTGGTCAGGCGTGGACGACTGGCAGGACCTCGTCGAACAGGCGCTGTGACTGATACATGATGGCATCGTCGCCGCGTGCCATTGGTCTCATGATGAATTTGCTGACGCCTGCAGCTCGGTACTCATTGACTCGCTCGAGGATGTCCGCTTCGGTGCCGACGGCGAAATAGGTGTCGGGATTGACTTCCGGCAGCCTGGCCTTGATGCCCTTGATGGTTATCTGCACGTCTGGGTCGTCCCACGAGCCGAAGTGGTAGCCGAATCCTGCGCCGAAGTGGTCGGGTTCGTAGTCGGTGCGTCCGGCCTCGGCGAGCGCGGCGCGGATCTGTTGAATGATTGGCCCGATCTCGGGCGCCGACTGGACTCCCGCGACCCAGCCGGTGCCAATCCTCGCCGTCCGACGGATGGCGGCCTTGCTGTGCCCGCCGATCCAGAGCGGCAGTGGGCTCTGCACCGGGCGCGGCGAGATGGTGGCGTTGTCGTAGGTGAAGTGCTCGCCGTGATAGGTGAACGATTCCTCGTTCCACAGCCCGTGGATGATGTCCAGCATCTCGTCGGCGATCGGTGCGCGCCCGCGTAGCTGACGGTGAGTGATATTCCACTCGGGGGCAAAGGCGCCGCCGACACCGAAGGCCGGCAACATGCGGCCGTTGGACAGGAAGTCGATCGTCGCGCACTGCTTGGCCAGCACCAGCGGATCGCGGAATCCAACGACGACGACATTCATCCCGAACTTGAGCTTCTCGGTGCGCGCAGCCAACGCCGCCATGAAGGTCATCGATTCCAGGATCGGCTCCCGTGAGATCAAGCGGTCGGTCTGCCAGATCGAATCGACGTTGTGTTCCTCACAGAGGTCGATCCAGCGCCACATGGTGTCTACGTCGGAGAAGGGGAAGTTGGCCAGTCCCATTCCAATCCGGTCGCTCATGGTCGAATCCTCCGGTGGTGTGCGTACGTTACTCACCCAGCTTAAACGGTGGATAGCGGTCGGTAATCAGCAGGAATCCGTAGGCGCTGATTCGCAGCCAGTAGCGGCCGACGCCGACGACGAAGTCAAACAGTGGGCGCGGATAACGTCCCGTCGCCAGGATCGCGAACCAGGACATAATCACAGCGACCAGGCTGAGCGCGGCCAGAATGGCACCGACGACGTAATGCGGAATCAGCAGGATCCATTTGATGATCGGCAGGAACCGGTTGAGATTCTCGGCAACGGGGTAGTCGAGGTCCAGATGAACCGACTGCTCCTCGTCGGTGGATGGGTAACTGTCAGTGAGCAGCCCTCCGTACGCGCCAACGCGAAACTGAAAGCGGACGAGCTCGAGCGAGAAATTGAACCACCAACGTGGGTACTTCTGTCGGACCAGCAGCATCAGCACAAGCGGCAGGAAGAAGGCGGCCGCGGCCGCACCGTTGACAGAGTCTTCATCAACCACACCATTGGCTGCGAGTGAGACCAAGATCACTGGCGCGATCGGCATCAGAGCGGAAAGGATCCAAATCGGAATGCTGAACGGGATCCGCAGCAGTGTGCTGAGCCGACTCAGGTGTTCGGGATAGTCGACATTCAAGCGGGCCGGATATTGGTCGGGTGGATGTTCCATCGCTTACCTCAGATTCATGTGTTCAGACTAAAGAATGAGCGCAACTGATTTAACGCGACCACCTCCACCCACCGAAGACGATCGCCCACAGTGTTCGCCTTTGTGTGGTGCATCCCAGAAACGGCACGATTCGACGCCGTATCTCGGTGACGGCATCCTCTTCCAACGTGCCGATGAGCCGTTTCAGCCTTCGGCGCTTGACAGTTTGAATCTTGTCGAACATGAGCCAACTCGGTGTTGTCCGACTATTCTGTTTCGTTGGCAAAATGGGGATTCGGACTAGCGGACCATCCATCGAGTCAGCATTTGTTGTCGGCAAGCCGATCGTGATCGAGTCAAGTTCGATCGCCAAATCGCTTTGAATCACGACGACCGGCCGTCCCTTGCTCAGGAAATCTCCCCCGCCCTCGGCGTACCAGATCTGGCCACAGCTGGGATCCATCAGACCAAACTAGTCTTGGTGCAAGCTCTCCATGAAGGCGATGTCATCCGCTTCGCCGGGACTCTGGGCAATCAGTGCGGTTTGGCGAAGCATCTCTTGCTCCCACTCAGGAGTGCCGGGATTTGGCAATCTTGGATCGTTGGGCTTGCGTAGAAAGATCCCTGGCAGTCGGAATCGTCGTCGGACGGGTTGTGCGAGGTCTGCGATGAACGCCATTGGATCGCTCCGATTCACCAATCATATCGCGATGGCGCGACAGACTAGGGCCGCAGCGGGCGCTGCCAGAAGCCGACGTCCCAGTAGCGGTCGAACTTTCGGCCTGCTTCTCTCCAGACACCGGTCAGCTCGTAGCCGCGACTCTCGGTCAGGGCGATTGATGCGTCGTTGGGCAGGGTGATCAGGGCAAAGAGCTGATGCAGCTCGTCCACCTTCAACAGCTCGTCGTAGAGCGCATTCCAGAGTCTCGTGCCCAGGCCACGGCCAACTTCACCCGGCAACAGATAGACACTCGTCGCGACGCTGCTGTTGTATGCGGCCTTGGGATAAAGCGCGCTGGAGTATGAGTGGCCCACGATTCTGCCATCCGGTTCGACGGCAACCATCACGCGGTACGGCCCACTGTCGGCGTACTGCGAGAACCATTGTCGTTTGGTCTCGACGGTGTGCGGCTCGGTGTCGAAGGTTGCCGGAGTGGTGAGAATGTAATGGTTGTAGAGATCTGCGAGTTGACCTACGTCAGCGTCAACGGCGGAGCGGATGGTGAGATCGTCGGGCATGGGAGCATCCATGTGCATAGCCACGTGAGGGTGTCTCAGAAGTCAACCCAGTTGGATGAATCTCAGTCCCCGCTTCACGCGGTACGGGCCATCTGGTGGTGGGTAACTTACCGGGGAAGGAGCAGGTCCCCGCGTGAAGCGGGGACTGGGAACGCTGACTTGTGAGACACCCTCACGTACATCGGAACGCGAAACGGCGGGCTGTGAGGCCCGCCGTCAGCGTAGGTGAACTGCGTGTGGTCGACGAGCTAGCCGCCGACGACGTTGCCGGCTTCGATTGCGGGCCGGAAGACGCGTTCCATTTCCTCGGCGGCTCGTTCGACGGTCCACATCTCGGTGCCGCTCAGTTCGCGGATCAGCTTGTACTGGCTGTAGAGGCCAATGTCGAAGCCCATCGCGCGGATGACCTGGCCGTTCATCCAGTCCGAGTGCTCGGAAGCCATGTAGGCAATCGGCACGGCGACGTTCGCGGGCGAGCGGCGCGGGTCGACGATCGCCTCGGAGTCCTCGTCGAAGCCTCGGCTGCGGCGCTCCTGCGGGACGGTGTCGGTCATGCGGGTGGATGCGCCCGGGCCGATGGCGTTTGAGGTGACGCCGTAGCGTCCGAGTGCGTTGGCGCAGCTATAGGTGAAGCCGACGATGCCCAGCTTGGCAGCCGCATAGTTGGGCTGACCGGGCGCTCCGTGCAGGCCGGAACCGGACGTGAAGTTGATCAGCCGGTAGTGGCCCTCGCGGTTGGCGCGCCAGTAGATCGAGGCGTACTTCGTGGTGTTGAAGGTGCCCTTCATGTGTACCGCGACGACAGCATCCCACTCCGCTTCGGTCATGTTGAAGACCATGCGGTCGCGCAGGTTGCCGGCGACGTTGACGAGGATGTCCATGCGGCCGTACTCGTCGAGCGCCTGCTGGATGATGCCTTCGGCGGCGTCGTAGTCGGCGACCGAGTTGTAGTTGGCGACGGCGTCGCCACCGGCGTCGCGAATCGCCGCAACGGTGTCGTCGGCCGGACCGGCTTCGCCGCCCGTGCCGTCGACCGCACCGCCAAGGTCGTTGACTACGACCTTGGCGCCATTGGCGGCGAACAACTGGGCAACCTCCGAGCCGATCCCGCGACCGGCGCCGGTGACGATTGCGACGCGATTGTCAAGCATTGCCATGATGTTGATTCCTTCCTGTCTTCCAAACCTCCCCATCGCTGGGGAGGTGTCAGGCCGTGACGGATGGGGTTAGCCGAAGAATCCGCCGCCGGTGACGGCGGGCTTGAACAGTTCTTCGATCTGCTCGGCGGCGCCTTCAGGGGTCCAGCGCTGGGTGCCTCGCACCTGACGGATCACGGCGGGCTTGTTGAAGAGCTGTAGCTCATACCCGGACGCGCCGACGATTTGGCCGGTGAGCCAGTCGGACTCCTCTGAGGCCATGTAGACCAGCGGCACGGCGACGTTGGCCGGCGAGCGCTGCGGGTCTTCCTCTTCCGAGTCGCCGATGTCGCTGCCGGCGCGGCGTCGTTCTTCCGGCACGGTGTCGGTCATGCGGGTCGAAGCGCCGGGCGAGATCGCGTTGGCGGTCGCGCCGTAGCGGCCGAGGGCGTTGGCGCAGCTATAGGTGAAGCCGACGATGCCCATCTTGGCCGCCGCGTAGTTGGGCTGGCCAGGTGCGCCGAAGATGCCGGAGACCGAGGAAAAGTTGATCAGTCGGTAGTGGCCCTTGCGCTCGGATCGCCAGTGGATCGAGGCGTACTTGGTCAGGTTGAAGTGACCCTTCATGTGTACGGCGACGACGGCGTCCCATTCCGCTTCGGTCATGTTGAAGACCATGCGGTCGCGCAGGATGCCGGCCGTGTTGACGACGATGTCGAGGTCGCCGAAGTTGTCGAGGGCATCCTTGACGATGCCTTCGGCGGCGTTGTAGTCGGAGACCGAGGAGTAGTTGGCGACGGCTTCGCCACCGGCGTCGCGAATCGCTGCGACAACTTCGTCCGCTGGCGCAGCTGCTCCGCCGGAGCCGTCAACGGCGCCACCGAGGTCGTTGACCACGACCTTCGCGCCTTGCGAAGCAAACAACTTGGCCGTTTCGGCCCCAATTCCGCGTCCTGCGCCGGTGACAATCGCCACTCGGCCGTCAAGCATCCCCATGTGGTGTTCCTCTCTCAGCCCGCGGCGCTGTTCAGTGAAGCTCGCGGGAAAATTTTCACAGGTGGGCTCAGGTTACCATCGCGGATCGCTAGCTTCCGCGTGCCAAACCCTCCTCGTCATACCCGCGCTTGCCGCGGGTATCTCGATGCATGCTGGAAGGTCCTGCTCGCCTACTGGGCGGTTGTCGCTTGCTCATCGTCATTGCCGCGACGGAGCGCGGCAATGACGAGGATTCCGCCTCTAGTGCCGGGGACCGCGACGATTGGGGTCGGGCGCGGAATCGGACAGGGTGCGGGCACCGGGTGTCTCTTCGATGACTGGCTCAAACAGTCCGAGCTGGGGTGGACCTGTCAGGACTCCGGCGAGGGTGCCCTGGGCGTGGCCCCTTCGGAACGCTTCCGACTGGGTCCAGGCGTGAAAGGCCGCCGCGTCTTCCCAGGCTGAGTAGGAGATGTAGTCTCCAGGCTCCGCTCCGCGGAGCAGCATGAATTGTACGAATCCCGGGACCTCCTGGAGGTAGCTCTCGCGCTCTTTCCAGATCTGCTCCCACTCGGCCTCGCGCTCGACATTGACACTGAAGCGGTTCATGGCCAGGTACATGGTTCGCCTTGAATTCTGTAAGGGATGAACGGATGGACGCCGTGTCGGGGGTCCGATCGGCGCATAGACTGAGTCTAGATGAAGCGTCAGATTGTCCTGTTCACCTGCCTCACCGCTGCAGTCGCCGTGGCGGTTCTGTTGCGCACTGCCTCGCCGAACGTGGATGCTGCAGCGCAAGTTGAAGCAGTTGCGGGCAACCAGGAGCCATTATCCGTCTCGCAGATCGATGACTGCACCATCACTCCGGAACAAGCGCCGCAACTGGCGTCGTCGGACGCGGCGCAGCCGGTCTCGGTGGCGCCATTTGACATTGCCGACGTCGCGCTATCACGGATTGCTGATGCACGCTCGAACGCTGTTGCGCTGCCTCCTGTTGCGACGGTTTCTCGACCTCAACACCAGTCATTGCGGATCACGATTCGTCCGCCTCCCGCATCTTCCGTTGTCTAGTTGCTTTCTCGGACCGAGCACGCATTCGCCGTGCGATGAAAGTGTGACTCTGTGAAGATGCTGTTGGCAGTGATCAGTGTGTTGACGATGCTGGCGTTCGCGATTGGGCTCAGCGCCTGCACTGGAACTGATAGCGATGCCATTGACGACGTTCGAACTGACGCGGCGCTGGCCACCGAGGCTGGACAGCGGGCGCAGGTGCTCGCGGCGTTGGAGCCGTTGAATCCGTTGCGATACCACCACCTGGACCGAGTCATCCGCGAGGAACACCAGATTCCGTCGGACGCCGTAGTCTGGGCGACCAGGGCTCGAGAGGTGCTCGCCTGGGTCGATTGGCCACACGAACTCCACGGCCACGTCGAACAATACGGGGAATGGCTCGATTCCCTCTTGGCCGCATTCCGTGAGGACGACGCGATGGCGGCGTCGGAGCCTTCGAAGATTACCCACGCGCTCGCCCATACCTTCGAGTCGACGCTCGAAGCTTGGCTGAGCAACGAGTCTCTCCCCGATGTTCCAGCGTTAGCGGGACTTGAGCCTCCGACGCACGGCGAGAACGGCAATGCTCAACACGACGCGCATAGCGAGTAACAGGGCGAGTAACGGGGCGAGTATCGGCGGCTGGCGGCGCTTGTTTGCAGCGCTGGCGCTGGCCGTCGCAGCCTGCTGGTTGCAGGGCTCCGACGTCTCGGCGCATGCTGCGTATGAGTCATCGAGTCCGTCGTTTGGAGAAGTCCTCACGCAGTCGCCGTCCGAGATCAGTGTCCGCTTCACTCAAGAGCTGTTCCGTCGAGCCGGCGCCAACTCTATGACACTGCAACAGGTTCGTGGTGATGTTGTCGACGAATGGGATCTTCCAGAGCCAGAGATTGGCAACGAGGATCGTCACGTCATGCGACTGATCGTTGATGTGGAACTGAGTCCGGGTCGGTATGTGGTGTTATGGACCAACCTGTCAGCCGAGGACGGGGACTCGGACTCGGGGTCGTATCCGTTCTACGTATCGAGGCAACCGGAGGATGACGAGATCGAGCTGGACCGGTTGATCGCCGCTGAGCTGCTGATTGCTTATCCAGGAGATGATGTTGAGCAAGCGGAGCCTGAGGTTGCCGATCCGTCGGCTTCCCCGACGGTCGTGCGAACCCTGTCGTCGAACGATGTGAGTCTGGGTGTCGGACCCGTCATCTGGTTGATGGTAGGACTTGTTGCAGCACTCATGCTTGGATCGACTCTGGTGCTTCGGTGGTCCCGTTGGAGGCGAGCTGGGCAGAGGCGAGCCGAATGAACCTGCGCATCGTCGTCTTGTTCTTGTTGTCGTTGTTGTCATTTGTGACGTTGCTCGTTGCCTGTGGTGGTGGCGGCGAGCCGGTCGTTGAGCAACGCATTCCCGCGCCTGGAACGTTTGTCTACACGCAAGGCGTCGATCTGTGGATCCAGGACGAAGATGGAGCTCGTTTGCTGATCGCAGCGGGCCAGGATCAGCAGTTGTTGCATCCTGCAATCTCTCCCGACGGTGAACGCGTGGCTTACGTCGTGTTCCAACTGACGCAGGCTGAGGGTTCGACGATTGGCACTGATCTGGCGATTGCCGATCTCAGCAATCCAGAGCAGCAGCCCGAACAGCAGCCCGAACAGCAGATTGTGGTCGAACACACGAAACAGGCGGAGTTCATCTGGAATCCTCGCTGGTCGCCCGATGGCGGATCGCTGATCTTTACTCACGAACCTGGCGAGCTGCTGATTCGGATTGCTCGCCTTGATCTGCAACGCGGTGTGGTTGAGATCCTGCGCGAGGATGCACGCGACGCCGATATCTCGGCGGATGGCTCACGGATCGTGTTTGTCAGTGCGCCATACAGCGGCGATCCTCATCTGGTCGTCAGAGAGCTTGTGGACGGCTCAGAACTTGTGCTCGATCCAGAGCGCGAGTGGCAGCCTCGGCCGTACCGCATTCCTCGATTCGTGCCTGACGCTGACGCCGTGGTGTTCTCGGCCGGGCAGTTTCTGCCGCAGGTTTCGATGAATGCACTCGGTCTGAATGGGCCCGAAGACTTGTGGCTGGTCGATCTTGAGACTCGTGAGCTATTGCAGATTGCGGCGATTGGCGAAGATCAGCCAGACTTTGCGATGTCGGACGATGGAGCTCATGTACTCGTCATGGGAGCGTTCGGCATGTATCTCGTGACGACCGATGCGACCGATCCTCCGTATGCGATTGCGCCCGGGGAGTTCCATGGCGGGATCGACTGGGTCGGCAGCGTCGATGACGAGGAGTGGGCGGCGATTCGCGAGTCGGTGTTCCAGATCCAGGATTCCCCGCAATGAGACAACTGGGATTGTTGGGCCTGCTGGGTCTAGTGGCCGCAGCGTCGATCGGCTTGGTGGTCGGGATCCTTAGTTCGGCTGGTACGGCCGATGCTCATGCCCTACTTGCCCGTGCCGATCCGCCGATCAACGCCTCGCTGCGCGAGTCGCCAACGCGGATCACGCTGTTCATGACCGAGCAGCTACAGCGCAGCCATAGCTCGGTCCAGATTCTCGATAGCGCCGGCCAACGGCGAGATATTGGCGGGACTGAATTCTCCGACGCCGTCCCTACGCAGATGAGTGTCGGCGTGCTGCGTCTCGACCCTGGTGTCTACACCGTCGTCTGGGAGACGCTGTCCGAGGTTGACGGTCATACCTGGACCGGGTCGTATGTGTTCTCGGTGCTGAATCCGGATGGTTCGGCGCCGGCGGGCAGCGGTGTGGTCGTCGACCTCAATCGTCCTGGCCCGCCGATTGCGGCCGACGCTGTGGTCAAGGCGATCGGACTTGTGGCGCTGGTGTTGTTCGTGGGTGCGGTGGTGATGTCGTTTGTGCTGAAGCCGTCTCCGCTCGCGACATTGTTGCCACTCATGGCGACGATGGTCTTGCTCGGTGTCGCGACGACCGGCTACGAGGCCATCGCCGGCGCGCTGCGTCTCGGTGAGATTGGCTTCCTTGGCGACGTCCTGTTTGATTCTCGAAACGGGCTTTGGCTGCAGCAGCGCTGGTATGTGCTGATCGTTGCGGCTCTGGCGGTCAGTGTGCGATTCATTCGTCCGGCGGCGCTCGGTGACAATGGATTGCGGGCGCTGCTGTTTGTGCTGGCAGTCGCCTGGTTGGCCTCGACCTCGGCGATATCTCACGGCGCGGCAGTCGGCTCAGGATGGATCTGGGGAACGCTGTTCGATGCGTTGCACCTGGCTGCCGCAGCGGTCTGGATTGGCGGTCTCGCCTGTCTGCTGTTGACGCTGCGGTCCCGACCCCACGAGCGCGTGGAATTGGTCCGGCGATTCTCAATATTGGCCGTGTCGACCGTGCCCATCCTCGCCGCCGCCGGTCTGATTTCGGCGTTGATCCAGATTCCTCAAGTCAGCGGTCTGTTTGAGACTGATTGGGGGCTAGCGTTCCTGGTCAAGATTGGTGTCTTACTGGCGCTGTTTGCTGCCGCAGGGGCAAATGCGTTCCTGCTGCGGCCTCGCGACGCTGCCGAGTCGGGCAGTGACGACGGACTAGCCAGGCGGTTCTCGATGCTGATGCGGGTTGAGGCCGTGCTGGGACTTGCTGTGATTGCGACATCTGCTGCGTTGACGCAGCTTCCATCGCCGGCCAGCGCTCAGCCGGAGATTGAACAGAAGGACAACACGATTGTCGAGACGGTCGCTCGAGGCGATTTGGTGGCTTCGCTTGAAGTTTCGCCGAATCTGGTTGGCTTCAATACCTGGACAGCGACGATCGAAGATTCTGCGGACAATCCGGTAGAAGAACTACTGCTTCGCTTCCGCTATCAGGACCCGAGCGTGGGCCCGGTGACGGTGAGGACTGAGCCTCTCGGCGATGGCCGATTCAGGCTCGAAGGCGCCTACTTTGGCCTACCTGGGGAATGGACGATCGAGATGGAACTGCGGCGCGGGTCGGGCGATGACCTGGTTGTCGCTGTGTTGAGCGATGTGGAGTCCGGGTTCCAGGCGTCGCCGTTTGCCGCGGACCGTGGCGGCGCGCTGGCCTTGCCGCTGACACAGATGGACTGGAACGGCGTCGGCGCGTTGTGGGCATTCGTGATTGGCGGGCTGGCCTGGATCAATCGGCCTCGCCTGCGAGCCGCGTTCGGTGCGCGAGCGGCCGACGGCGCGTTTGTATCGGGACTGCTGGGATTGATCGTCGCCGTGGTGCTGCTGACCGGTTTGCACGTCGAGCCCGGACGCACGCTGGCCAATCCGGTCGAGCGGACGGCTGAGTCGGTCGAACGTGGGACCGGCCTATTTGCCGCCAACTGTGTGTCATGTCACGGCGATACCGGGGCCGGCGATGGTCCGTTGGCAGACTCGTTGCCTGCGCCGCCGGCCAACTTCACCGTGCATGTCCCGTTCCATCCCGACGGCGTGCTGTTCGCCTGGATCACGGATGGGATTCGAGGGACCGGGATGCCGGCCTGGTCGCCGCAACTGTCCGACCAGGAGCGCTGGGATTTGGTCAATTTCCTGCGGGCCAGTTTCGATGGTCCGGGCGCCCAATGAACGCTGGTCAACTGATAGTCTGAAGTCAACCGACTGAGGCGAATGCTGCTCGCTCTCGTAGTGTCGCCTCCGCTTGACAGGAACAGAACATGGTCACCGCGATAGAGAACCCGGGACTCAACCTTGACTGGCTGAACCTGGAAACCGACGACGAGTTCGATATCCAGGCGGGTCGCAAGGGCGTCACGCTGCAGTCGATCAACCAGCGCATGGCCGGCGCCGATGGCGTTGACCAGGCGGACTGGCGCTCGTTTGCACCGCGCGGCATTGAGGCCGACCCCCGATCCAACGCGCATGCTCGCCAGTACCGCGACAAGGGCGATGTCTGGTCCGAGTCGGCGATGCTGCTCTACGAAGAGGCGCTGCAGCGGCAGTGGTCTTCAGCGCGAGATATTCCCTGGGACACGATCGGCGACCAGCCGGACGACATCGAGAAGGCGATGTGCACGCTGTGCACGTTCCTGACCCAGGTCGAGTTCATCGCTGGTGACGTTCCGGGCCGCTTCCTCGAGTCGGTTCACCCCGACTTCTTCGAGTCGCAGCTCTTCCTCGGTACGCAGCTCATGGACGAGGCGCGTCACCTGGACGTGTTCCGCAAGCGTGTTTTGGTCAACGGCGGCGGGATGTCGCCGGCCGGTCTTGGCGCGGTGGGCCTACTCGCGATTGATGACTTCACCGAGATGACCGCGATCCTGCACCTCTTTGCTGAGGGCCTGGTCCAGTCGCTCTTCCGCATGGGCGAGCTGATTGGCCAGAACGAGGCCGAGAAGCGCATGTTCCGCCTGTCGGCTCAGGACGAGTCGCGCCACTTGGCCTTCGGTGTCACGCACACCAAGTACACCGTCGAAACGCAGCCCTGGCGCAAGGAAGAACTGCACCACTACCTCGACATCAACGAGACCGTGCAGAACACGCAGGCCGGCCTGACGACGAACCCGATCACGGGTGAGGCACTGGCCGTGCTCGCCGGCGGCGGCATCGAGTATCTGGACGATGGTTACAACCTCGTCATGCTCATGCGCAAGAAGCAGATGAACGAGTACTACCACCGTCTGCAGGTCGTGGGACTCGGCGACCGGCTCGACCGGATGTCGCCAGAACTGCGCGAGTTGATCACCGTCTAGCAGTCGGAGCCGACCGACAGTACGCAATACGAACATCAGACCCCGGAACAGACGGGAACCATCATGCCGCCTCTCTCACCAGCGCAGAAGATGCGCGCTCAAGTCCGTGGTTGGCCAGCCGATCTGGTCGAGCGAGTTGAGAGTTCGAGCGCCTCGGGCCGCCAGATCGACAACATCCTGAACATCTCGATCGAGCCCGACCGAGTCAGCAAATGGCTCGAGTTCGTCGACAACAATCCGGAGCACCCGTTCGCCGGGGCGCAAATGATCATGTTCGAGGACGGTGGCGAGACTGGACTCAAGCCCACCGCTTCGGAAGACGGCATGCGCTTGAGCGATGTCGACATTGGCTCCTACGGTCACGTGCCGGATGTCTGGGGTTACCGCAACGATCTTCCACGGGGGACCAAGCCGGTGCCTGGCATGTACATGCCCGCCGGATACGCGATCTACGACCGCACGGAAATCTGGGCGGATGGCGTCGCCGACCTCTACGAAGACGCGATTCGCGACCGCTGGATTCCAGCTACCGATCTCGATTGGGAGAGTCGCGAAGAGCTGGCTCCCGAGGTCGAGCGTGCGACTGGACAGATCTGTGCGGTCTACTCGACCTACGGCATCGCCGAGCAGAAGGTGATCTCGAAGTGGTTGGAGGAGATTTCCTACGGTTTCCACGAGGTCAAGTTGTTCCTGGCGACGCAGGTCTATGACGCTGGCCGCAAGGTCGAGGCGTTGCGCAAGCGCGCGCTGCATGGTTCGGGGATTATCGGCAAAGCGCCGCTCTCGGATGTTTCCGAGTCCTGGTACAACGCCCTGACCTTCACCGACATGATCATTGCGTTGGACGTGGTCTACAAGTCCTACGAGTTGACCGCGTTCGAGTGCGCGACCGACTGGGCGCGCTCCGACTTCGACCGGGACCTCTTCGCTCGATTGGCCGAAGACAGCAAGCGACACCTTGAGTACGGTCTCAAGCATCTCGAGTGGTACAACCGCTACGCCGAACGCGCCGAGATGGAGTTGCCGATCTTCTTCATCAAGGCCGAAGGCGGTCTCGCATCTGAGATGGCGCAGTCGCCGATCGAGCGCGAAGCGCTGGCGGTGCTCTACGCCGATGGCGTCGAACGTCTGGATGGTGGAGTCGAAGAGCTACGCAAGCTGCGCGAGAAGCAGTACCACGATTACCTGCATCGCCTGCACGATCACGGATTCAACCGGATCGGTGAGGCGGCAGGCATTCTTGGTCTGGCAACGCAGGACCCGTTGCTCATGGCACTCACTCCTGAGGCATTGACCGAGGGAGCGACAGCAGGCACCTCGGCGACGGACCGCGACTAGCCGCGCCCGGCCAGTTGCGGACGCCAGTTTCTTGCGTATCATTGCGCCGTGAGTTCCCCAGCGATCGAGCTGAACTACGAGATCGCCGGCCCGGCCGACGGGTTGCCCGTGCTGTTCGTGCACGGCATCCTGACTTGTCGCGCGCACTGGCTGCTCAACCTGCCCGCGTTTCATGAAGCGGGATTTCGCAGTGTTACCGTCGAGCTGTTCGGGCACGGCTCTTCGCCAGCGCCCGAGGACCAGGACGCCTACCGCCCCGACCGCTACGTCGACCGCTTTAGCGCTCTGCGCGAACTCGTCGCTGCGGAGCGATGGTTTGTGGTGGGTCAGTCACTCGGTGCGGCGTTGACACTGAACTACGCAATGTCCCGGCCCGAAGAAGTGATCGCTCATGTCGTCACGAACTCGCACTCCGCGTTCGGTGAACCGAGCAGAATCGGCAATCCGGAGGCAGCGCAGGAACGGGCGCAGCAGATGATCGACGGCGGAATCGACGCGATCATGAAACACCCGCTGAATCCGCGGCGAGCCAGAGCATTTGATGCCGAACGTCGATTGCAGTTCGACGATGCGATGTTGCTCAGCACACCGGCCGGCATTGCTCGCACCATGCTGTACACATCGCCACATACCCCGCTACGCGATCGGCTCCCGTCGAATCCAGTGCAGACGTTGCTGGTCGCCGGCGATCGAGAAGAGGCGTTCACGCCCGCGCGCGAGTGGGTCGAGGCCAATGCCGCGAACTTTCGTGTTGAGCGAGTATCAGCGACCCACGCCGTCAACATCAGTGCCGCCGACGACTTCAATCGAATCGCGCTAGCGTTCTTTGAGCGACGACAGGCATAGCAGTCATACGTTTCTTGCGCAGGAGGTAGACATGCATGAGGAGATTAGCTTTCTCCCCCTGCTGGTCATTTCTGTGTTTGCGGTTCTGGTTCCCTTTCTCACGTTTCGCTTGACCGGTGGGATGTTGCCCGCGGTGGTGGGCGAGGTGGTGATTGGCATCGTCTTTGGCGAGCACGTTTTGGGTTTGATTACTCATAGCGAGTGGCTCGATTTCCTCGCCCTGTTCGGCTTCGCCTATCTGATGTTCCTCTCGGGACTTGAGATCAACCTCAATCTGCTCACGACATCACTGGGACCGCGTTGGTACAACCCGCGCGTCGCATTGCGTCATCCGCTGGTATCCGGGTTGATATTCACCGTGCTCACGATCGCGGTGACCTACATCGCGCTGCTGTTGCTTCAAGAGATTGGTGTGATTGAAGCTCCATCGACGCTGATGCTCGTCTTTATCTTCATCGCCACTTCGGTTGGTGTGCTGGTGCCGGTGCTCAAGGATCGACCGGATCTCGGGGACGTGGGCCAGGCGATTCTGATGGGTGGATTCCTGGTCGAGTTGGTGGCGATCGTCGGTGTGGGCATTGTGGCAGCGCTCGAGCGAACCGGCGTGGGTCTTGAAATGGCATTGCTGGTCGCGATGCCTGTCGCGTTGGGATTCCTCGTGTGGTCAGCCAAAAGCGGGGGCGTTCGATTCCCAATCGTTGCCAGAACCCTGCAGGAACTGGCCGACACGTCGGCGCAGCTCAAGATTCGAGCCGCCTTGGTTGTGATGATCGCCTTTGTGGCGCTCTCTGAGGTCGTTGGAACCGAATTGGTCCTGGGCGCGTTCCTGGCAGGACTCGCGGCGACGGTGATCTCCCCCAAGCATGGCTCGGCCGTGCGCGTCAGGCTTGACGCGATGGGTTACGGTTTCTTCGTCCCGTTGTTCTTTATCCACGCAGGCGCGACGCTCGATTTTGGTGTGGCATTTCAGTCGCTCGACGCGTTCATCATCGCTGCGGTGTTCCTGTTCCTGGCGTTCCTGATCAAGATGCTGCCTGCGGTGCTGACGCTCTCTCCTGCGCATGGGATACGTAGCGGTCTGAGCGGAGGCGCATTGCTGAGCGCCAACCTGAGTCTGGTGATCGCAGCAGGAGCGATCGCAGAGGACCTGGGCCTCATCGACAATGAGATGTACGGGGCACTCCTGCTGATGGCGTTGCTCTCAACCGTGCTCGCCCCGCTGCTGTTCAACGCGATCTCTGGGCGTGCGCCAGAGCCGTCGGAGGGTCCCATCGTCGTTATTGGGAGCAGCCCGCTGGCCCAGTCGATCACACATCGATTGGCCTCGGCCGGTCGCTTGGTGTCGGTGATCAGCACTGCGGAGGTGGATGTTCGCGATGTGCCGAGACCAGACCGGGTGATGCTGATTCCTGGCGATCCATTGAACGAGCGAGTGCAAGGGCTGGCCGGGATTCCAGTTGCTGAGACAGTGGTGATCGCGGATTCTGAGCCCATCGAGCAAGTCCAAGCGATTGCCGCCGCGTTACGACGCAAGGATCACGAGTTGCGGATCGTGACCTGGCTGCCCGAGCGCAATGCGCTGCTGGAGCACTTGGAAGTCGAGTGCATTCTGCAAGAGGAGTCAGAGGTGGGCGCCCTTGAGAGTGCGCTGTTGCGTCCCGGCCTCTATCACGCATTGAGCGATGCCGAGTCCGGGGTGGTCGAAGTGGCCATGCGCAATCTCACCATCCATGGTCGAGCCTTGCGCGAACTGCGCTTCGCCGGCGGTGTGAGAGTGCTGGTGGTCAGACGGAAGGGTGAGTCGATGGTCGCGGATGGCGACACGGTGCTCATGCGAGGCGACTATGTGACGCTCGGCGGAGAGCCGGCGGCGGTCGCGGAGGTCAGCGCGACCCTGCAAGATCGCGGTACGAAGCTGCCGCTCGCACCGACGCAGTGGTCAGCGGGTAGCTGACTATGTGACATTGAGGTGTCAGCGCTGCTGTGCCTGCTCGGAGCCGATGCCGGCGAGATGACCGAGATAGATCGGGACGAGCGGCAAGACACAGGGGCTGATGAAGCTGACGAATCCGCCCGCGAATGCGATCGCGGCTGAGCCAGCATTGAGGTCGAGCATTTCTGTCGATGAGCCGTCGGAACCTGCCAGTACGTCAACACCGAAGCTGCCCAACGCTTCATTGAGCACCACGACGCGGTCAAGGGCGATCAGCATCCCGACAAAGACCAGCAGCACACCGGAGACGACGCCTATCAGCGGCATCCAGCGATTCAGCTTGCGCAGGAATTGGGTCGACGCGCCAAAGGTCGCGCCCACAATCAGGAAGGGGATGCCGAGTCCGGCGGCGTAACAGATCAGCAGGATGATCGCCTGGAAGAGTGAGGCGGAATCGAGCGCCAGGACGAGGATGCCGGCCAGAATCGGCCCGACGCACGGTGTCCAACCGACGGAGAATGCCACACCGACGACGACTGAACGTCCGTAGTCTGCGGCGGCACGGGCGCGGGACGCCTCGCCAGCGGGCGAAGCAGTTGATGGTCCGCCTGCTCCGCCAGGTCCGCCGACCTGGAAACTGCGGTACAGCAGCGGGATCGTGATCACTTCTGCGAGGTGCAGGCCGAGAATCACCAGTAGAACGCCAGCAACGCGCTGGAACCAGATCAGTTCGTCCTGGAAAGCGGAGCCGAGTGCTCCCAGCAACGCCCCGAGCGCGACAAAGACAACGCTGAATCCAAGCACAAAGGACGCCGAGTGCAGAAACACGACTCGACGTGCAGTGGTCTGTCCGCCAACGGCCCCAGTTGCAATCGCCATACGGTCAGTCTACGCCAACCATGGGCTGGCTGAGCATTTCGAGGACTAGTGCGAAACTCCCGCGTCCTCTTCTGCGGATAGCAGTGTCGCCATTACCGACTTCATACCCAGTCCGCGGTTCTTGGCCCGATTGAGCGTGTCACTGGAAGCCGAGGCAATGGGCGAAGGAATGCCAGTTTCGCGAGCGACCTGGACTGCCAGGGAGACATCCTTGGCCGCCCATTTGAGGAAGAACGATGCGTCGTCAAAGTTGCGCTCGAGCAGGGTTGGCACGTTGTGGACGTAGTGCTGGGCCGAGGCGACGCTCATGACCTCGTAGGCTCGTTCGGCTTCCAATCCGGCAGCTTCAGCGATCACCAGCGCTTCGATCACCACTTGGATCGAGGAGATGCTGACCATATTGTTGACAATCTTGGTCAGCGCGCCCATGCCCGAGTCGCCCATATGAAACACGTTGTTGCCGATGCACTCAAGCACGGGCTTGTACTTCTCGAAGGCGGCCTGATCTCCACCGACCATGACCGCGAGCGTCGCGTCGATTGCGCCCTGGACGCCGTTTGAAACCGGGGAGTCGAGGAACGTAACGCCTTGCTCGGCAGCTCGCTCGGCGAGCAGTTTGACGGTCGAGGGCAGATTGGTGGAGAGGTCGAAGCAGACCATGCCCGGTTCTGCGCCCGCCAACAGGCCGTCCACACCGCGCAAGACGCTCGAGACCTCTGGCGGACCCGGTAGCGATAGCAATGTGACTTCGGTCTGCGCGGCGACTTCGGCGGGGGAATCTGCCCAGATCGCACCGAGTTCGATCAGGTTGGCGGCCTGTTCCTCGACCAGGTCATTGACCACGACCCGGTGTCCACCCTTGATTACGTTCGCGCACATGGGATTGCCGATATTGCCTACGCCGATGAAGCCAACGTCCGACATAGAGTGTTCCTCTCTGGTAGTCGCGCTCGGGTTCGAGTTGCAGGGTAAACGCCGTGTCAGGCGTGTCGGTTGCGGTAATGGCGGTCGTCGGGCATGGGCAAGTCGGTCGGGAGGGACTGATGGGCACGTTCTATGAGGGCAACGAACTCCGTAATGGCCTCAAGTCGCTCGTCGACTATGTCCAACTGGAGCCTGTCTTCGTAGTAGTTCTGATGCGTATCGCTAGCGACACCGAACAGATCGGATATGCGCCTGTTGCTGACCTCACGAGCGATGTAGTACACAATTGAGAACCCATCAGTGTGGCTCGTGTTGGGCCAGTTGCGCTCTGCGGCAATCTGCTTGACCTTGTTCGCCGCTGCTCCCCAGATCTTTTCCGAGGCTTGTAGCCGGTCGCCCTGTTCGATCATCTCGGCCGCGTGGTCCAGCAAGCGCTGGCTGTGGACCGCGTGACTTTCGATCGGCTCCATCGTGGTCATGCTGTTGCTCCAAGTCTCAGTTGTCACCACGATACGAGATTTCAGGCTGCGGACGATGTCGGGGGTATCCTGCCTCGGTGAGCGAGCGAGTTCCTGAAGCCATATCTGCAGCAAGGACGTTGGACGGCGTCCGCGTGCTGGAGTTGTCGGAAACAGCGGCGGGAGCGTATTGCGGTCGACTGCTGGCCGGGCTCGGCGCTCAAGTCACGATGATTGAACCACCTGGAGGGTCGCCGCTCCGACGTCGAGGGCCGTTTCGAGACGATATGCCCGACACGGAGGGCGGAGCGACACACCTGCACTTGAATCGGCGGAAGGGTTCGTTGCGAATCGACCTGTGCACGGCGGCTGGTCGTCGGCTGCTTGATGCGTTTCTGGGTGAGGTTGATGTGGTTGTTGTCGATGTGGATCGACGGCGGTGGGATGACTATGGAATCACTCCTGACGCACTGCGCGCCGAGCAGCCCGACCTGCATGTCTGCTTGATTACTCCGTACGGTACTGAGGGACCCAAAGCGGAATGGCTCGGTTCGGAGCTGACACTCTACGCCTCGGGGGGATACCTGCGAATTGGCGGCGAGCCCGATCGGGAGCCGGTCAAAGCGTGGGGTGAGCAGGGTTATCGGCAGGCCGGACTGCACACGGCGCTGGGCATCGTTTCGGCCTTGTACGCCGATGCTGGAGGACAGCAGATCGATACGGCGGTCTACGAGGCGCTCGCGTTTCTGCTCGGCGGTGGCTATCAACACGCCTGGTTTTCCGATTCCGAGCCGAAGCGGAATGGCGCACGCCTGGTGGGATTTGGTCCTGGACACCTGTATCCATCGACCATCCGGCCCTGCGCTGATGGCTGGGTCCACGCGCATTGCAACAATCGCTATCCCGAAGCCATGGCGGTGTTGTTTGAGGAGCCGCGTCTGGCCGCGCCGGATCTGCTGGCTGAGCTGATGGGCCGAGCAGACGATGTAGACGAACTGATGGCCCCAGTGCTCATGCAGACACCACGCCGCGAGGTCGTGAAGCGCGCGCAGGAATTGCGGATTCCCTTCACAGAAGTGCTGGCCCCGTCGGAGGTGATGGCTGACGCCGATGGCCATCATGCCTCACGAGATTTCTGGCAGACGACCGAGCATCCTCGAGGTGGCGAGTACCAGGCGTCGGGTCCGGCGGTACGGTTTGGCAAGACGAAGTGGGTTGATGGCACAGCGCCGCTGCTGGGTCAGAACAACGATCGACTTGGGTCACTCAAGGATCGGGTTCGATGGAGGCGCGCTGGTGTTGCCTGAGCCTCGGTTGGCGCCGTATCCGGACTCATCCTGCCGTCCACTCAGCGGGATTCGCGTTCTTGACCTGACGACCGCTGTCGCTGGTCCGGTGGCCGCGATCTTGCTGGGATCGTTGGGTGCTGAGGTGCTGCGAATCGAGACTCCCTGGGCTCGGCCGCGAACGCCTGCCACTTCGCAGCCCTATCGCGGTCAAGGACCTGACGAACCGTGGAACCGCGACGCCCGTGCGAACGAACTGGCGATCAACAAGCGCTCGGTCGCATTGAATCTGACGACTACGGCGGGGCGAGCGACATTTCTTGATCTGGTCGAGTGCTCGGACGTCGTGCTGGAGAATTACTCGCCGCGGGTCATGGGTAACTTCGGCCTTGAATGGGAAGCCCTCAGCCAGCGGAATCCGAACATCATCTATGTGGCGATGCCGGCGTTCGGAAAGTCCGGTCCCTGGCGCGACCGCATTTCCTATGGGCCAGGGATTGATGCGATGAGTGGGATGTCCTGGTTGACTGGATACGCTGACGGTTCGCCGCTCAAACCGGGCAATTTCTACTGTGATCAGAACGCTGGTTTGCACGCGGCGCTGTCGACCGTGGCCGCGATCATGGCGCGCTGTCGAATCGGTGGACAGACGGTCGAGTTGGCGATGCTAGAGGGCGAGTTGCAACTCATTGGCGAGGCAATGGTTGGTCAGCAGCTCTCCGGCCGGGAGCCCACGCGGATTGGCAACCAACATACGTCAGCCGCTCCGCACGGTGTGTATCCAGCGCAGCCGGTTCTGAGCGATCCCGACTCGTGGATTGCCATCGCTTGTCGTGACGATTCCGAGTGGGAGGCGCTGCTCAGCATCTGGCAAGACGATGCTGTGTCGTGCGACCGCCGGTTCGCAACAGGTCTGCGCCGCTGGCGACACCGGTATGAGTTGGATGCGTTGCTTGGAGCCTGGACGACGACATGGAATCCGGTTGCACTGTCCCGGCGCCTTCAGCAAGCGGGAGTGCCCGCCTCACCGGTGATGGGAGCGCGAACGCTGCTGCGCGACGAGCAGGTGCAATCACGGCACACAGTTGGCGGTCTCGAACATCCTCAGGTCGGACTATCTCCGGCGCCCCAGGCTGCGTTTCGACTGTCAGAGACTCCGACACCGCCCAAGAACGCTGCTCCGCTGTTTGCAGCCGATACAGTTCCCGTGTTGCGGGAGATCTTGGGATACTCCGAAGAGCGGATCGCTGAACTGATCGATTCAGGAGCAGCCAGCGATCGATTGCGCCCGCGCTAGCGGACTTGAGAGGGAGGGTTGATGCCGATTCGAAAGCCCTGGATTCAGCCGAGCGAAGAGTCAATTCGCGCCATTCCCGCCGTCGTTGGCGTCTATGAAATCGCGGATGTCGAGGGCAACTTGCTCTACATCGGACAGGCTGGCGGTCGCGAGCCGTTCGGGCTGCGCACGAGGATGGCGTTGCATTTCGGCGGTGATGATCCTAATCCCGTGCTCCGAGAACGAGCCTCGCAGTTTCGCTGGGAGGCGAATCAGCAATACACGACGAAGCGACTCGAAATGTTGATGCAGTTCCAACGCGACGAAGGCGCTGAATGGCCGCCTGCCCATCCGGCGGGAGACTGGCGAGACACGCCGGAACTTGGTCGGCTACGCCGATCGCAACAGATCGGTTGAGGGAGGAATCCAATGGACGTGTTGATGTCGGAAGAACAGCGGATGATCACCGGCGCGGTGCGCCGATTCGTACGCGAAGAGGTGCAACCACTAGAGCGTGATCTGGATCCTGATGCGGTCGAGCTGCCGCCAGGTGAGTTGGACCGGCTCAAGGGCATCGTCCAGCAGATGGGGCTCTATCACATCGACGTGCCCGAGGATTACGGCGGCCCCGGTCTGGCGCTGACCACGCGTGGTTTGGTGGCCGAGGAAATGTCGCAGCATCGCGCTGGTTTGTACTTGCCCTGTTACGGGGCGTTCGGATCGGCTGGATTGGCACAACTGTATGCCGCCTCGGACGATCAGAAGGACCGCTATTTGTATCCGATGCTGAGCGGTGAGAAGCGCGCATTCTTCGGTCTGACCGAGCCTTCCGGAGGATCCGACCCGGCCCGCGCCATTCAGACCAAGGCGGTCAAGGACGGTGACGACTGGATCCTCAACGGATCAAAATTGTTCAGCTCGGGCGCCGACCGTGCCGACTTTGGTCTGGTCTTTGCGCGTACCGATCCAGCCAAGGGCCGGCGAGGCATCTCCGCGTTCCTTGTCGACACAGACTCACCAGGCTTCGAGGTCCGCCGCGTCGTGCATACACTGCGGTCTGCGAACTATGGGACCGAGCTGTCGTTCGATGATGTCCGAGTGCCGGCCGCGAATCTCGTGGGCGAGGAGGGCGGTGGGTTCTCGCTCGCGAACGCCAACTTGACACATCAACGGATTCCTTATTCGGCGACCTGCATTGGCATCGCTGTCGCCGCCCAGGAGATGGCGATTTCGTACTCGCAGCAACGTGAGACCTTCGGCGCGGCTCTGGCGTCGCGACAGGCGATCCAGTGGATGATCGTCGACAATGAGATTGACATCCGCACGGGCAGGATGATGTACCTCGCCGCCGCTGAAAAGGCAGAGCAGGACGAGCCATTCCGCTTCGAGGCGGCGATGGCCAAGCTGACAACGACCGAGGGCGCGAGCCGTGTTGTTGACCGCGCAATCCAGATTCACGGCGGTATCGGCGTGACCAAGGACCTGCCGCTTGAGCGTTGGTATCGCGAGATGCGCATCCGTCGGATTGGCGAGGGACCATCCGAAGTTCAGCGGATCATCATGGCCCGCGACCTGCTGGGTCGCGGCAGCAGCGGGTAGTCAAGTGTTCCCTCTCCCCCAGGAGGGATAGGGTGAGGGGGCGCTGCATCCCCCCACCGACCGAGCGAACTGACGAGGAGCCGGAGCGTGAGCGAAATCATCGAAGTCGCCGTCGAGGGCGCAGTGCGGACGGTCACACTGAACCGTCCAGAAAAGCGAAACGCGCTCAACAGCGAGATGCTCGTTGAACTGCATGCTGCATTCTCTGGCGAGCCCTCGCCTGAGGAGCGGGTCGCCGTGATCCGTGCCAATGGACCTGTGTTTTGCGCTGGTCTCGATTTGCGCGAACGCGAGGAAGGACTGCCCGGCGGCGACGTGTCAATCGAGCAAATGCTGGATGCGATTCAGCATTGGCCATTGCCAGTCGTCGCGGTCGTTCAGGGCGACGCCATCGCAGGCGGCAATGAGCTTGCGCTGCACTGCGACTTTGTCGTCGCCGACATCCAGGCGAAGTTCGGCATGTCGCTGGCGCAGATTGGCCTGGCGCCGTCGTGGTTCCTGGCCAAGAAGCTGCTCGAGGTCGCTGGTCCTGTTGCGACGCGGGAGATCCTGCTGCTTGGAGATCGCATCCCGGCATGGCGGATGCACGAGTGGGGCGTGATTGCGAGAGTTGCACCTGAGGGAGAGTTGGAAGAGTTTTCCGACGCACTGATCGATCGCCTCAGCAAAAATGCGCCGCTGAGCCTCATAGCGATGAAGGCGCTGATCGTGCGAGAGATGGACTTCCGTGATCACATTCCGCATGACGATGTCGACGAGCTCGTGCAGGCAGCACGCGCGTCGTCGGATGCGAAGGAAGGCATCAGGGCGCTCTTCGAGCGTCGGCCGCCGGCGTTTGTCGGGGAGTGATTTGAATCTCAAGGAGTTGCTGAACCTGTACCCGACAGGATCGCGCTGTCAGGCGGCATATTCGACCCGCTTGACGTTGAGACCATTGTTTTGGCGTCGGGCGTGCGCGAGATCGTAAGCGGATTGGAGCGCCAGCCAAGTCTCAGCCGTTCCGCCGAAGGCCAGGTCAAGGCGGATAGCCATATCTGCCGTGATCGGGGCACGACCATGACAGACCTCGGTGAGCTGCCGTTGCGAAACTTGCATATGCTCGGCCGCCTTGGCGATCGTCAAGTTCGTCGCCTCGATGCAGTCGAACCTCACCGATTCACCGGGATGGCGCGGATTTGAGCGGGACATCGCGCACTCCTTGGTCAGTGGTAGTCAAAGAGGTTTGCATCGTAAGCCTCTCATACCGCCAAGCGAAAGATGATTCTGAGATTTCCATTCGAGGCATGATCATAATCTGAGTCGCCGAACCAGGGTGCATCCGCTGTCCATTCTCGGAGTCGATATGTGCCTCGTCGTTCGCAGACAACATTCGAGTTGTCGCCTTGGTCGTGTATGTCGATAACCATCGCTCGGACGCGGATGTTTCGTAGCGGTCAGCACGATCCAGAGGCGGAGGCTAAGCGGCTAAAGCCAGTACGTTTGCTGACGTTCTTCAGTCGGTGCAGTACTCATCGAGATTCCCGCGTCGGAGCGCGGGAATGACGGAGATTGAGAGATTGTTGGCGACTCTGGATGGCGCCTTACCAGACCCCCGGTACAGCGGGGACTGTGAGGGGTCAACTACCCCGACACCACTGGATCCCCAGGTCTGCGGAAGGCGAAGCCTCCTGGGCCTCCGTTGAATGCTCCCTCGACGACTGAGGCGGTTGGGATGACTGCTTGGTTGACCACTGGCAGCCGCAGACGGGCGGCTCCTTCTCCTCCGAGCAGGATGCTGAGCGTGGCTTCGTCTCCCTGCGTGGGGACTACGAGGTTTTCTGCGTCTGCGCCGCTGATGGTGAGTCTCAGACGATCTCCGGCTCGGACTGTTGCGGAGACTGGGTAGAGCTCGAGGCTGAGGCGCATCGGGTCGCCGGGGGTGACTGGGCTCAGGTCCGCCTTGCTCCAGCTATGCCAGTACGGGCCTTCGTGCCCTCCTGGGTCATCACCGAGACGGCGATATGCGAAGTTGAGGAAGCCCTCGGAGAGGTACGCTGCTCCACCATCCGCGGAGATCTGTTCCAGCGTGACGACGATCGCGCCTCGGTCGGAATCCGTTGAAAGTTCCAGCTCCAACGCCGGCCAGCCGGTGACCTCGATGTCTTCGGAGAGCGGCTCGGTCGTGAAGGAGAGGCACTGCTCGGCCCGAGCGTTGAGGTCGGTGGTGTTGATGAACATGTCGTCGACGTAGTAGCTGTGTCGGGTCATGGGTCCGAGGCTGACGTCGTGATTGACCTCATACTCCACGACTTCGGCATCGGCTGGGAACGTCTCAGAGAGTGTCCGGTCAGGGGTCAGCCAGTGGCTGCGATATTGGGCTTCGGGCAGCGGCAGGCGTGGGGTCGACTTCCAGGTCGTTGCGCCCGATGGCTCGGTCGCGGCGTAGTGGACTGGCGGCTCGTCCATGATCCCGTTGTTGATGTCCTTGAGCCAATAGTCGAACCAGCGCAGGAGCTCCGGATCGCCGCCCTGGCCGTGATTCCAGGGGCCAACGATCAGCTTCTTGGGTACGTCCAGGCGGTTGAATGCGTCGATCAGGTAACCGGGGAAGGTGAGGTCCCACCAACCGGTGACGATGTAAGTCGGCACACCGCTCTCATTGATCAGGTCGCAGGAGTCGAACCAGCCGCTGGCCACGTCGCCCAGACCGAGATCGGGTCGGGGGCGTCGGCGATTCAGTCCGTCGAAGGACGACATCCGCGTGACATCGCGGGGGTCCATCTCGGAGAAGGTTTCGACCCAGCGGTAACCATCGGGCGAGTGGGAGGCGATGGCATCGTCGCGGAGCGTCTCGGCATCGGATCCCTCGACGGGCGCGGCGGGCTCATTCTCTGAGATTCCTTTGTGGAGCTGCTCCCAGACTCGGGCGAAGCTGCTGATCGCCAGGCCGCCGTCGACATAACAGTGTGGCAGTCCCGGATATTGCGGCGCGATGCACTTGAGTCCCGCGGGCTGTTGGGCCGCGGTGAAGAACTGCATCATGCCTTCGTAGGAGATGCCGACCATGCCGACGCGGCCGCTGGACCACTCCTGGTCGCAGATCCAATCGATCACAGCCGCGAGGTCGTGGCCGGCAAGCCAGGAATCGTTGTAGAGCTCGCCAAACGATGCGCCGGTGCCTCGGATGTCGACGGAAGCGAAGCGATAGCCATGGTGGATGAGGTCGCGGGCGATCGGTCGCTCCTCATACTGGGTCACCAGTTGTCCGGGTTCCACCGCGCTGAGCTCGTCCGCGTAGCGCGCAGTCGAGGTTCCCAGCCCGGTTCGGACGAAGGAGCGACGATAGGGCGTGGCGTGCAGGACGGTCGGCGACGGTGTCGCAATCCGCTGGCCAGACTTGGTGGGATGCAGCACATCGATCGCAATCCGACAGCCGTCACCCATGGTGAGGTAGCGCGACTCGCGCTCGTAGCCATCGGCGACCTCTTCGGTGAAGTGTTCGTAGACGCCGAGCAGTGATCGCTGGTCTGACATTGGTTTCCTCACATCCAGATCTCGGTCGGATTGCGCGAGATTGCTACCCTCGGCGCTGATCGTAGGGCTCTTGGTGGGAATACGCTGCACAGAGTAACTGTGTGGCGGTGCAGTGCGAGTTGCCACGTCGCACTGAGAGTGATCGGCGAGCAAAGGGATGTCTCAAATGACAGATTCAAAAGAGCTGCGAGGGTCACTGACCGGTGCAGAACGACGAATGTTACTCAGCGACCTGCGAGTCTCCAACGAGCTCAGCTATATCTATCGGCGGTTGTTGCAGGCGTGTTTGATCCGAGCTGAGGCGGAGGATGAAGAGGTCATGGAGATGAATGTGTTGATGACCGCGGTGATCGCGGCGCAGGTACGGCTCAATGCCACGATCAATGAGCTCAGTGAGGAGGTCGAACTGGAAGCGTTGAAAGCGTTGTTGCCCAAGGAGATTGTGCCGCTCAACGACGAAGAGAATGACCCCGAGGCCGAGGATCTGCGGCAGCAGCTGCTCGAACTTGCCGACTCCTTGGCTCCGCTGCGTCACCAGCTGCTCTCGCTTGGGGATGAGTGAGTCACCGGTTCGGTTGCGGCAGGCGGAATTGTGATTTCGGTACGCTGAGTCTTGAGCTAACGCAGACTGGGACAGGACCGATCATGACGACGACCATCAGCCGCCTGGATCAGATTGACCTGGTCACTCCCGAGCTCTACGGATCGCGCGGCTATCCCTGGGAAGAGTGGGCGATTCAGCGTCGCGAAGCGCCGATTTACCTGTACGACCGGCCGGGCGTGACACCGTTCTGGTCGATCACCAAATACGACGATATCCAACACATCTCGCGTGACCCCGAGACCTTCATCAGCAGCCAGCGGTTGGTGATTCGTTCCGCAGGATCGGGCGACGGCGGCGCGAGTGATCCGTCGCTGACGGTGCCCAACCTGATCAACATGGACCCACCCGAGCACGGCAAGTACCGAAACACGACCAGTCGGCGGTTCTCGCCGCGAGGAATGCGATTGCTGGAAGATCGGATCGACGAAATCGCCGAAGAGGTGGTTGACGAGGCAGCGGCGCATCTCGTCGATCAACTGACCGATCGACGCTCAGCCGATTTCGTGCGCGATGTCGCGGCCAAGATGCCGATGGCGGCGATCTGTGAGTTGCTCGCGGTCGAGCGGGACTCGTGGGAAGACATCTTCCGCTACACGAACGAGTTCCTCGGCTCCGAGGACCCCGAATATCAGCAGGGTCGCACGCGCCGCGAAACGTGGCAGGCCGGGATGCGCGGCTTGCAGATGTTCTTCACCGAGCACATCGATCGCAAGCGCCGTGAGCCGGATGACAGCGTGATGACCACGCTGGTGCAGGCCGAGATCGACGGCGAACCGATGCCGGATCAGGAGATTCTCTCCTATGCCGTGCTGCTGATTCTGGCCGGCAACGAGACGACGCGGAACGCCACTTCTGGTGGATTGCAGGCGCTGATTGAGCATCCCGATCAGTACGACATACTTCGCAATCAGCCAGAGCTGTTGGACAGCGCCGTCGAGGAAATGCTGCGCTGGACGTCGCCCGTCGTGCATTTCGCTCGGACGGTGACGAAGGACACGGAAGTCAGCGGCGTGCCGATGAAGGCCGGCGAGACGCTGGCCATGTGGTACCCCTCGGCCAACCGGGACGAGGACGTGTTCGAGGATCCCGATGTGTTCGACATCGCGAGGTCGCCGAATGAACACCTGGCGTTCGGAGGCTTCGGTGAGCACTTCTGTCTCGGAGCGAACCTCGCAAGGCTGGAAATGCGCTCAGTCTTCCGTCACGTGATCGGCAAGTTGGACAACTTCACACTCGATGGTGAGGTCGAGAGGTTGTCGTCGGGGCTGATCGGCGGGATCAAGCGCTTGCCGATCACGTATGCGGTGCGCTGACCAGAGTGGGACCCTATTCTCGACGAAGCTCGGTCATACCCGCGCTTTTCGCGGAGCCTGCCCCAGGCTCGAACGGGCGTAACTCGCCTCGTGCGGCACAAGCGCATCTGTCGCTTGCCTCGAGATTGGCCCCGCATCAAGTGCGGGGCAGGCTGCGACGGAGCGCGGCAATGACGGATGTAGGCGCTTTCGGCTGTTGTCCAGTGTCTACAGCGTGGCGCCGCCGTCGACGGTGATGGTTTGGCCGGTGACGAAGACGTTTCTTTCGATCAGGGCGATGATGGCGTCGGCGCAGGTCTCGGGTGTTGCGACGCCCCTCAGCGGCGCGGTTTCTCCCAGACGCTTGCGGCCGGCCTCGTAGGTGTCCTCGCCCAGTCCGCCTCGCAGCCAGCGTCCCTCGATGAAGCCGGGGGCGATGGTGTTGATCCGGATTTCTGGACCGAGGACTCGGGCCAACGACTTCGTGATCACGTTGACGCCGGCTTTGCTTGCCGCGTAGGGAATGCTGGAGCCGCCACCGCCTGCGCCTGCGACGCTGCTGACGTTGACAATCGCTCCCTCGCCGGAGGCTCGCATATGAGGTGTGGCGGCTCGAGCGCAGTTGAAGACGCCTCGAAGGTTGGCGCCGATGATGTCGTCCCAGACTTCGTCAGTGACGGCTTCAAGGTCGTCGTGAGCGATGAAGTGGGTCATTCCGGCGTTGTTGACCAGGATTTCCAGGTGCCCGAATTCGTCGACGGCGGACTGGATCAATCGGCGGCAGTCGGCGTCGGAGCGGGTGTCGGCTTGGACGGCGATAGCTGCGCCGCCGGTTGCCTGGATCTCGTCGACGACTCGTTGTCCCGACTCGGCGCCGCGAAAGTAGTTCACGACGACTGATGCGCCAAGCGAGGCGAGCAGCTTTGCCGTTGCCTCTCCGACGCCAGAGGATGAGCCGGTGACGACTGCGACTTTGCCGTTGATGTCCATACAGATCCTTTAGTGAACTGATCTGCCCTCACCCTAACCCTCTCCCAGAGGGAGAGGGGATCAGAAGCGTAGCCCACCTCCAAGTAGAGAGGGAGGCTACGCCCAGGCATCTATGGGAAGACGAGCTCAGCGGGGTGGTTAGTCTCCGCCGCCGGCTGCTGCGGCTGCGGCGAGGCCTTCGGGCATGACCTCGGGGATGTCGATGTTGTAGAGCTTGGCCGAGTTCTCCCAGAGAATCTTGCGGCGGACTTCTTCGCTCTGACCCTCGAGCCCGTCCTCGATGGTCTCCTGCACGTTGCCGTAGAGGCAGGTCGGGTGCGGGAAGTCAGTCTCGAAGAGGATGTTGTCGGCGCCGATGTCATCGATCAGCTTGCGCGGAGCAATCTTCTCGAACCAGTAGCAGGCGTAGACCTGTCGGCGGAAGTAGTCCGACGGCATCATCTCGAACTCGGGACGGGCCTTGCGAATGTCGGCGGCGAGGAAGTGGTAGTCGCAGCTCTCGAGGCAGAACGGCACCCAGCCGATGCCGGATTCGACCGAGATGAACTTCAGCTCGGGGAATCGCGGCAGGACACCGGAGAGCAATAGGTCGGTCATCTGCAGGCCGTTGGCCATGAAGAGGACGGTCGAGGTGCGCGCGTAGGTGACTTCCGGTCCGTCAACCGCGAGTCGCTCCGGGGTGAACCCATCGGTGAAGTCGCCGGAGCCAATGTGGAAGGAGATGGGCAGGCCGGTGTCGGTGGCGACGTTCCAGAGCGGATCCCAGTGGTGGTCGCCGAGGAACGGCTGTCCATGCGACTGCGGGTCGCCGGTGAAGAGAATGCCGCGCATGCCCTTCTGAGCGACGCGCTCAATCTCCTTGACCGACTCTTCGATGTCCCAGAAGGGGATCGAAGCGTTGGCGACGAAGCGTTCGGGCGCGACGGAGATCCAGTCGATCTGGAAGTCGTTCCAGGCGCGGACGCATTCGAGCATGAGCTCGGGATCCTTGAGCGAGAGGAATCGCTGGGATGCAAAGCCGGCAACGTTGGGATAGAGCACCTGCGCGTAGACGCCGGTTTCGTCCATCAGCTTGAGTCGCTCGTGGACGTCGAACGAGGCAGGGTGGGCTTCTTCGTAGGTCGGAGGTGAGCTGGGGAACTTGCCCTTCCAACCGGCAAAGACACCAGAGGGCGCGGCCGCCACTTTCTCGTCACCGACGAACCAGGAGTTGATGCCCTTGTCGTCCTGCTTGACGTGCAGCACCATGTCGCCCCACTTGGAGGAGACGCGGGATGTCCAGAGGTCGGCAGGTTCGGTGATGTGTGTGTCGGCGTCGATAAATGTCTGGAACGCCATACGAACTCCTTCAGATCAGGTCACGGATTCAGAATGTGAACATTGTAACGGGGGAAACAGTGAGTTGTCCCTGTCGCAAATTCAGCGCTCCTCCTCACCGTCACTCACGCACCAATCCTCGCCGTCATTCCCGCGCTCCGACGCGGGAATCTCGCTGCGTCCTGCACGATCGCTTTCCTAGCGCCCCTGGCTCATCCAGGTGGCCGGGTAGGAGTACGGCAATGGCCGAGTCGATGGACTCTATGGAATCGCCGGTTCGCCTGAGACGGCTTTGATGATGTCGAAATAGCTGATCACGACGATGAAGACCAATAGGGCCGCGAAGCCCGCCATGTGGACGAGACCCTCGCGCTCGGGACTGATTTTCTTGCCCCGACGTGCGATTTCGATCAGGACGAACATGATCCGGCCGCCGTCGAGCATTGGCAGTGGGAGGATGTTGATGATGGCCAGGTTGAGCGAAATCAGCGCGGCCAGCTCGATCAGCCGTGACCAGCCGGCTCGTTCGACGACTTCGCCGGTGACTCGCGCAATGCCTACTGGTCCAGACAATTCGATCGGCTCACCCCCGGCAATCCACGAGCGGATGCGGTTGCGGACGAGGACGAAGGTGTCGCGGGTCTGAGTCCATCCGGCAGCGATCGACTCGCCGACCGACGGGCTCTCGCGGGCGACGACGAATGAGGCGTTGGCGATGCTGATGCCTGTGGCTCCCTGCGGGACCTCGATCACAACGCCGGGCGGCGGATGGAGAGGATCTATATCGAGGGCGCGGTAGATCGCGGCCATGCGCACAGCCTCTTCGATCGCGATGCTGAGCATCGTGTCGCCCTCTTCGGTGACGTACGTGAAGCCACCGGGCAGTTCCATCTCCAGGCCGTGGTTGAGCTCTGCTGTCTCGATTCCCCAACCCGCAATCACGGAGGAAGGTGTGACACCCAACTCGTCTGCGATGTCGATCACTGAATCACCGGGCTGGACGACGTGCACCAGCGGATCTGGCGCGAGCCTGGCATGCACGTTGACGTCGAAGCGCTCTGGCTCCTGCGATGCGCGGCTGGACGTGAGCGATCCTGCGACCGGCCGCTCGATTCCAACGACAAGTGTCTCGCCGAGGTTGAGTTGGATCGCACGCGCGAGTTCCTGCGCATTGCGAATTGGCTCCCCATCGATCGCGACGATACGGTCGCCGGCGCGAATACCGGCCTGGTGCGCCGGTGCCTGTTCGATCGTGCTGGTGACCACGGCCGGTCCGGCAGAGACGTTGTCGGGGATCAGTGCGCCCACGGCGAACAAAATCAGCGGCAAGACGGCGTTGACTCCAGCTCCTGCGGCGAGGATGCCGATTCGAGTGAGGCGTGACTTGGCCCCGAGCGATCGTGGGTCGATGCCGACGGTGAGGCCAAGAATCGACGCTTCGCCGTTGTCGTCGAGCAGCGACTTGCGTTGTTCTTCGGTGGTCTGGTAGCTGTCGCGCGGCGGCGTATCGATTTCGTCGTCGTGCGGTGTGAGGCTGACACTCCAAGAGGTTTTGCGTCCGTCGTCCTCGGTGTGGTCGTATGCGATTTCCAGCTTCGGCTGTCCAAGATTGCGCAGCACCTGGTCGAGGAATTGGTCGGGACTGACGACGCGTTTGCCATTGACCTTGTGAATGCGGTCGCCGGCGACGAAGTGCTCGGAGAATCGGCTTTGCGGATCGACCCTGGTGATCAGGAGGCCTGAGGCTTCCTCGCCCGTGAGCCGGACAAACCCGCCGATCGGCAGCCAGTTGAACGAGTACAAGGTCTCGCCAAACTGCCAACCTTTGCCGATTCGCGGAGGCAACCCAACGCCAAATTCCTCGACCCGGACGCCCGCCAGTTTGGCGGCGACAAAATGTCCCAGCTCATGCAGAACCACGAGCCCCAGCAGGACGCCAATGAAGGGAAGGATCGTGTCGATCAGGACCATGCGCTCAGCGTACTAGTGGATTGGGAATGTCGATCAGTCGTGGGAATGATGATTGGTCTGCAGTGAGAACGGATATGAACGGCGGCTTGATCTCTGTCTTGCGTGACTGGCTGCTTCTCTCACCCCCGTCGTACGCGCGACGGAGCGCGGGTATGACGAAGCCAATGGTGTTCCGTCCGGAGTGAGCGACACGCCAGCGGCATTACACGGATGCTGCGATTCTCCCAGTGGTGAATCCACGAGCCCACGAGTCGGCAGCGTCGATGGCTTCGATGTCGGGGTTCTTTGTGCTGCGATGTGCGTCCATGGTCTGGTTGACGTAGTCGGCGATTTCGGTGAAGGCGATTCGGCGTTCCAGGAATGCCTCGACCGCGATCTCGTCCGCGGCTGCCATGGCAGCGGGATAGGTGCCGCCCGCTCGACCGGCCTGTTGCGCGAGCTTCAGGCAGGGATATCGATCCAGGTCTGGGCGCGAGAAATTGAGCGTGCCGACTGAGGCGAGGTCAAGCGGCTCGACGGTCGGTTCCAGCCGTTGCGGATAGGAAAGCGCCAGTTGGATGGGCAGTTTCATGTCGGGATAGCCGAGCTGCGCCTTGACTGATCCGTCTCCGAATTCGACGAGCGAATGCACGATGGACTCGGCATGCTGGACGATCTCGACACGTTCGTAGGGCACATCGAACAGCCACTTGGCCTCAATCGTTTCCATGCCTTTGTTCATCAGCGTGGCGCTGTCAATGGTGATCTTGTCGCCCATGTTCCAGGTTGGATGATTGAGCGCCTGCTCGGGGGTGACATCGGCGAGCTTGTCGGCAGGCAGGTGACGCAGCGCTCCGCCCGACGCGGTGAGCAGGATGCGGCGGATTTCATTGCCGTCCTCGCCCCATAAGCACTGCCAGATGGCGGAATGCTCGGAGTCGACGGGTCGAAGCTGTCCCCGTCCACGATCTACGGCGTCGCGGACCAGTTGTCCCGCCATCACGACGACTTCCTTGTTGGCCAGGGCGACTGCGCCGCCACGTTCCAGCGATGTCAGTGTCGGCTCCAGTCCGGCGCGACCGGCGGTGCCAACGACAAGGACGTCTCCGTTTGGATCCTCAGCCATGTCATCCATTGGAGTCACGGTCGCCCCGTTGTCGTTGGCGATCTGGCCAAGTCGCTGTTTGTCTTCCGTCGCCGCCCATAGATATGACGGATGAAACTCGTGAGCCTGCGCCTCGAGAGCATCGAGATTGCGGCCGGCGGCGAGTCCCAGGACATTGAACCGCCCTGGCATGGCACGCACGACGTCGAGCGTCTGCCGGCCGATGCTGCCAGTCGAGCCCAGCAGGACTAGATTGATCGGTTGTTCGGTCGTGCCGTTCATGTCGTCCATTGCAAGAAGAAGAATACGACGGGCAAGCCGAAGAGGAGCGAATCGAGCCGGTCGAGCACGCCACCGTGTCCGGGAATGAGGTTGGACGAGTCCTTGACATCCATCGCTCGTTTGAACAGGGACTCTGCCAGGTCGCCGATCTGACCGGCAATAGGCAAGATGATGGCAAGTATCACCAGCGGCCAGATCTCGGCGTCGAGACCCAGGATCTGGTCGAGCGCAATCGTTGCGCCGAACCCGCCAAGCCAACCGAAGATTGCGCCTTCGATGGTTTTGTTGGGCGAGACCGAAGGAGCGAGTTGGCGCCGACCCAGCAGCCGTCCTCCGGCGTAGGCGGCGGCGTCGGTTGACATGATCGCGAGCACCGCCAGGAGCATCCAGTCGGTTCCCTGCTCGGAACCGCGAACCGCAATGAACGTCGCGCCGGGAATTGCGAGATAGGCGGTCGCCGCGAGCATCGCCAGTCCTCGATTGAGGATTGGTTGCAGTAGTTCGGCGCGTGGTTGTTCGACAGTACGGACGGCCACGATGGTCGTCACCGAGGCAATGCCAAGCACGGTTGCCAGGATGGGCCAATGCAGCGGTATGTCGGCGTCCGCTGCGACCACGCCGATGATTCCCCCCGTCGCAGCAACAGCGACTGCGAACAACGCACTACGAGTCTCGAGCTTGACGATGACTGCAATCTCGCCGAGCGCAATGACCAGGCTGAGCGCCATCAACGCGGCAAACAATGGTCCACCGATCAAGATGGCAGCGACGATGATCGGCATCCCGATGACAGCACTTGTCAATCGGGCCGCAAGCCCGCCGCGCCGCCAGAGCACTCTGGCTGGCCATGAGAGCAACTCGATCAGAAGCACGAACGGCAGCAAGATCGGCGGGCCCGGGGCAGCGATAATCCGACTCGATTGTGAAGGTTCAGTCGGCATGGGCGGGACGTCCGCCGAAGTTTCTGGTTCGATTTGCGTACTCGGCCAGGGCCTGATCGACGTCGCGCTCGCCAAAGTCGGGCCAGTAGGTGTCGGAGAAGACGTACTCCGCGTAGGCGGCTTGCCAGAGCAGGAAGTTAGAGATGCGCTGATCTCCACCCGTGCGAATGATCAGGTCCGGATCGGGCAGCTCGTAGGTGTAGAGGTAATCGGAGATCGTGCGCTCGGTGATGTCGTCGCTGGGCACGCCATCGGCGACCATGCGGCGGACCGCATCCACGAGTTCCGCGCGAGCGCCGTAGTTGAACGCCACGCAGACGGTCATCCGGTTGTTGTGCTGCGTCAGATCGATTGCAGCGTCGATCTTGCGCCGCAACGTGGCGTTGAGCGCATCGATCTGTCCGATGTAGCGCAGCCTGACTCCTGCCTCGTGCAGCGGCTTGACCTCGCGATCGATCGTCGCAGAAAGGATGCGCATCAGTCCGCGCACTTCTGGTCGCGGTCGCTTCCAGTTCTCTGTAGAGAACGCGAACAGCGTCAGGCAGCTAACGCCGCGCTCGGCGAAGGACTCAATTGCGGCGCGGATGTTCTCGGTGCCCGCGCGATGACCATCAGTCGGGCGTAACCCACGTTGGGCCGCCCAACGTCCGTTGCCATCCATGATCACCGCGACATGCTCGGGGATATGAGCCTCGGCCAGGCTCTCGGCGGCATGGACGCCGTTGATGGCAGGTGCGATGACGGTGTGGCTGGCTGGCAGCGTGATGGTGGAACCGGATCGGTTTGACACGTACTAGACCTCGAGGAGCTCTTGCTCCTTCTGACTGCCCGCAGCATCAACTTTAGCGATGAACTGGCCGGTCAGAGTGTCGAGTTGAGTTTCTGCTCGGCGTTCCTCATCTTGTGACAGATCGCCGTCCCGTTGCATATGGCGCAGGTCGTCGTGAATATGCCGTCGCACATTCCGGATTGCGACGCGCGCTGTTTCGGACTTCTGGTGGACGACCTTGACCAGGTCGCGGCGGCGCTCCTCGGTCAGCTCAGGCAACGCGAGCCGGATCAGGATGCCGTCGGACTGCGGATTGATGCCAATATCGGATGCTTGAATGGCCTTCGTAATCGGCTCGAAGGCATTCTTGTCCCACGGCTGAATGGCGATCAGGCGGGCCTCCGGTGTAGAGATCGTGGCGAGCTGGTTCAGTGCCATCGTCGTGCCGTAGTAGTCGATGCGCATCTGGTCGACGAGTGACGTATGGGCACGGCCGGTGCGCACGGCCATCAGGTCGCGCTCCAGCGCGCTGAGCGCGCCGGCCATGCGCGAGTTGGCGTCGTCGAATGCCAGATCGAGGAGCTCGTTGTCGGACATGTCGCGCTCCTGTGGAAATGTCGGCGCTGTGATCAATCAGCCCTGGATCAATCAGCCAGGACGGTGATTCCATGATCGACGCGCGTGCCGGCCAGATCAAGGTCAGGGCCGTCGATCACAGTGCTCACGATAGCGTTAGCGGCCTCGATGTTGAACACCACGATCGGCAGTGAATGCTCTTCGCAAAGCGCAAGCGCCGAGGCGTCCATCAAGACTCCGAGATTTTGCTGCAGCGCCTCACGATAGTTGAGTCGGGCGTAGCGCTTGGCGTCGGAGTGTAGGGCCGGGTCGGCTGTGTAGACGCCGTCGGTGCCATGCTTGCCCATCAGCAGTTCGTCGGCGTTGAGTTCAATCCCCCGAAGCGCGGCTGCAGTGTCGGTGGTGACGTATGGATTGCCGGTTCCGCCGACGCAAAGCACGATGCGCCCTTTCTCCAGGTGACGAAGCGCTCGGCGGCGGATGAAGATTTCCGCTACCTGCCGTACCTGGAGCGCCGACATCGTGCGTACTTCTGCGCCGGCCGATTCGATCGCATCCTGTAAGGCGAGCCCGTTGATCACTGTGGCAAGCATCCCGGCATAGTGAGCCGTCGCCTCGGCCATCCCTAACTGGCTGGCGAGCCTGCCACGGAACAGGTTGCCTCCGCCGACCACGACGCCGATCTCCACGCCGCGATTGCGGCACTCGACAATCTGCCGCGCGATCTCGTTCAGGGCGGCAGAGTCGATGCCGGACTCGCGCTGTCCTTGCAGCGACTCACCAGAGACCTTGAGGACGACTCGACGTGTAGCTGACGTAGCTGACTGGTCGCTCACAAGTCGCCTTTCGCCTGCTCGCATCGTTCGCATCGTTCACATCGTGCGCTGCGGCGCCGATTGCAGGTATTGCAGGACCTTGGGCAGAACCCCCCTCTGCCTTCCGCAGCTCCCCCGCAACGGGGGGAGAAGGGGAGTGTGCGCTCGCTCTCTGCGAAATCGACCGTCAACCTGGTTTACTCCCCCATCTCGTAGCGGGTGAAGCGAGCCACTTCGATTTTCTCGCCGATGGAGGCGATTACGTCGTTGATTCGGTCGGCGATGGTCTGTGAGCCGTCTTTGATGAACTCCTGGTCGAGCAGCGCCACGGCGCCTTCGTCGGCATCGTCGGGCATGTTGTCGGCGCTGACTGAGGCCGGGTTCATCGAGGCCACCTGCATCGCGATGTCGTGCGCCAGCTCCTCGAACTGCGGAGTCTTGGCGACGAAGTCAGTCTCGCAGCGCAGGTCAACGAGGACGCCAATCCGGCCGCCGTGGATGTAGCTGTGGATCAGACCCTGACCAGCAGTTCGGTCGGCACGCTTGTTGGCGGTCGCGATGCCTTTCTCACGCAGGAGCAGGCGGGCGCGTTCGAGGTCGCCATCGGACTCGGTCAGGGCCTGGCGACAGTCCATCACGCCGGCGCCGGTCTCGGCGCGAAGCTCCTTGATTTGATCAATCGTTACGGGCACGTTGGTGGCTCCTCTGGTCGTTGGTTGGGCTTGATCTTGGACAGCCACTGAGTATGCAAGTGGCGTGACGTGTGTCTTGTGACTCAGTTCGCGGCGACAGGCTCCGCGGAGGTCATCTCGTCGTAGGCTTCTTCGCTCTCGACCGCGTTCTGACGCATCATCCCGCCCGACTGTGCTGCGTCGGCGATCTGTGCGGTGAGCAGCCGTACGGCGCGGATTGCGTCGTCATTCGAGGGGATCGGGTAGTCGATCTGGTTGGGGTCCGAGTTGGTGTCGCATACGGCGATGATCGGGATGTTGAGCCGTTGCGCCTCGGCGATAGCGATGTGCTCGCGCGGCACATCTACGACGAACAGGGCGCCGGGCAGCGAGGTCATGTCGCGCAGACCGCGCAGGTAGCGATGCAGCCGCGTCAGTTTGTCGCGCAGCTTCAGCGCTTCCTTCTTGGGCAGGAGGTCGAGATGACCGGCTTCTTCGCGCCGCTCAAGCTCGATCATGTAGTCGACGCGCTTGCGGATCGTCTGGAAGTTTGTCAGCGTGCCGCCCAACCAGCGAGTCACGACGTAAGGCATGTTGGCACGATCGGCCTCGTTGCGGATCACGTCCTGGGCCTGCCGTTTGGTGCCGACGAACAGAATCTGCTGGCCGGAGCCGGACAGTTCCTGTGCGAACTCGGTGGCGTCCTGCAGCCGGGTGACGGTCTGGGCAAGGTCGAGGATGTGAACGCCGTTGCGCGCGCCGTAGATGTACGGCGCCATTTTTGGATTCCAGCGTCCCGTCTGGTGACCGAAGTGCACTCCGGCTTCCAGGAGGTCGCGCATTGAGATCGATGTCGTCATCCGGCTCCTCAGAAGGTTGGCTCGTGAAGTCACGTCGAACCCGCCCCGCAGGCGGGCATATGGATTGAGTATAGGGGTGTGGTCGGCGTACGCGCACTGAGTCGGACTACGTGATAACTTACTTGGTGTTGTCTGATGATCTGCGCGGAGGAAGTACGTGCCCCGCTACGTTTACGAGTGTTTTGAGTGCGGCCACACGGTGGAAAAGCTGGAGGGCTGGAGCGCACCCGCGCAGCAACCCTGCACGGAGTGTGAGCACACGCTCCAGCGAATTCCCAGTGCGCCCGCAATCGTCTTCAAGGGTTCCGGTTGGTACTCGACCGATAGCAAGAAGAGCAACTGGAAGTCCCGCCGCGACGAAGATCGTCCCGAGGGCGGTGACTCCGAGTCGGACGGCGAGTCCTCCAGCGAGTCAGAGTCCGACTCCGGCGAGCGCGAAGCTTCGGCCGCGACAGCGGACTAGTCCCTCCCATCCAAGCGGTGTTTCAAGGCCTCACATATGAGGATCGTCCTGCAACGCGTGACGCAGGCGTCGGTGACTGTCGACGACAAGGTGGCTGGCGCCATCAAGCGCGGTCTGTTGATCCTTGTCGGTGTCGCGGATGGTGATGAGGAAACGCAGGCCGAAGCTCTGGCGCGCAAGGTGGCAGGACTGAGAATCTTCGCCGACGCCGATGGCCGCTTCAACGAGAGCATTCGGGACATCGATGGCTCAGCGCTGGTCGTCAGTCAGTTCACATTGCACGCCGACGTGCGCAAGGGCCGTCGTCCCAGCTTCACGGGAGCGGCACGGCCCGATGTCGCAGCGCCGCTCATTGATCACTTTGCCGAAACGCTCCGAGCACAGGGAGTACCAGTCGAAACCGGGGTCTTCGGCGCGATGATGTCGGTGCAGCTGACCAATGACGGCCCGTTCACCATCGTGATTGATTCAGCCGACCTTGAGCGACCTCGTAGGGGCTAGGGCGTGTTCACAACAGCCATCGGCTTAATCAGAATTCCGTCATTGCCACGCTTGTCGCGGAAATCTCGCCGAGTTGTGCATAGACAGTGGCGCTGAACGCAGCGAGATACCCGCGGCAAGCGCGGGTATGACGGGAACTCCTGGGCGGGTATGACGGGAGACTTTGCTCGCGGAGCCTCGCGAATGCGCCTTAGTCTGGCGCGAGTTCGAGTGCGATGTCCAGGGCGATATCGAGTGACGGGGCGGAGTGGGTCAAGGCTCCGAGGGAGATGTAGTCAACGCCAGCTCGAGCGATGTCGGGAATCTGCTCGATGGTGATGCCGCCGCTGGCCTCGGTCTTGGCGTTGTAGACCCTCGCAACTTCGACAGCGGGTGGCAAATCGTCGATCGCGAAGTTATCCAGCAGTAGCGCGGTGGCTCCTGCGTCTAGCGCCTCACGCGCTTCTTCGAGGTTGGTGACCTCAACCTCGACGCCCGTGGCTGGACCGACATTGGCGATGGCCGCTGAGACAGCATCGGCCAGAGTTCCGCCCGCCTGTCGCACGGCGGCGATGTGGTTGTCCTTGATCAGGACGCCGGACGCGAGCGAGTCCCGGTGGTTGAGGCCACCGCCGCAGCGAACGGCGTAGCGCTCGGCCGGACGCAGCCCTGGCGTTGTTTTGCGAGTGTCGAGAATCTTGGTTCGAGTCCCGGCCGCGGCTACCGCTTGCGCGGTCAGCGTTGCCGTCCCACTCAGGCGCTGCAGCCAGTTGAGCGCCGTGCGTTCGGCTCTGAGTAGCGGATCGAGTTGCCCGCCGACAACCGCAATCTGCTGACCGGCCGAGACACGGTCGCCGTCACTGACTTCGGGCAGGAAGCGGACATCAGGATCCAGCGCGGCAAAGGCCGCCAGGGCGAAATCGAGTCCGCAGACCACACCATCGGCGCGAGCTGTCAGGTGGGCGTTGCCCTGGCGCCAATCGATCCACTTGCTCAGCGAGCTGGTCGTGACGTCGAGATCAGCTCGGTCTTCGGCGAGTGTCGCATCGACGAGGCGTTGGACAATGGCAAGATCGAGCGCGGTCATTCGCGTGCCAACTGCCAGTAGCTATGGCGTTGCCATATTTCGTCGGTCAGTGGATGGTCGAGTCGGAAGTGTGCGCCACGTGTCTCTGTTCGCTGGAGTGCGGCCTCGGCGATCAATCGAGCAGTGAGCGTGGCCAGCGGGAGTGACGGGTCAGCCGACGCATCATCCGATTCTGACCACTCTACAAAGTGGTTCACCGCCGTTTGCAGACGGTCGGCCGTACGGGTGATGCCGACAAAGTCGTTCATCGTCGAGCGCAACGCATCCCAGGAAGGCGCAGCAATCTCGTGTTGCCAGCGCGTGGTGCAAATGTCGACCGACGGAACCGGCGCTGATTCGGCGTTGCTCTGAATCGCCTCGACGGCGCGTGTGGAAAACACCGCGGCTTCGAGGAGCGAGTTTGACGCGACGCGGTTCGCACCGTGCGCCCCGGTCGAGGCGGACTCGCCCGCGGCAAACAGTCCCTGCACCGTGGTTCGCCCGTCAATGTCGGTGTAGACGCCGCCCATGTGATAATGCGCGGCCGGCGCGACGGGAATGGGGCCTGCTGTGAGGTCGTGTCCGCGCTCCAGGGCCCCGCGATAGACGCCGGGGAAGCGTTGGCGCAGATGCTCGGGATCGCGATGCGAGATGTCGAGCATGACATGGTCCGCGCCAGTGCGCCGCATCGCTTCCGTGATCGCTTGCGCGACCACCGATCTCGGCGCCAGTTCAGCATCGGGATGGACCGCAGCCATGAAGCGATCACCGGCCGAATCCAACAGCACCGCGCCGTCTCCGCGCAGAGCTTCGGAAATCAGAAACGCACTGTCATCGCTGACGAGCGCGGTTGGATGGAACTGTACGAACTCAAGATCGCGGACCAGCGCTCCGGCCCGAAACGCGAGCGCCACACCGTCGCCGGTGGCGTTGGCGGGATTCGTCGTGGTGCGATAGAGCGCTCCTGCGCCGCCGGTCGCCAGGATGACGGCGTCTGCGAGGAACGTTTCTCGATCGTCGGTGGTCGCACCGACGCACCGACCTGCCTCAATCGCGAGATCGGTCACGGCGACATCGGTGCGGACCTCGACGTTCGCTTCGGACAGGCGTCTGGAAAGCGCTGACTGAATGTGCAATCCAGTCTGATCGCCGCCGGCGTGCAGGACTCGCGGCGTCGAATGAGCTCCCTCATTGGCGAGCGCCAGCTGGCCGTCGGGATCGCGATCAAACTCGACACCCAGGGTGAGCAACCGATCGATGGCAGCAGCGCCGTCTGCGGTCAGCGTATCGACAGCGATCGGATCGCAGAGTCCCGCGCCGGCTCGAATCGTGTCGGCGGCGTGAATGGCTGGATCGTCGAGCGCGGTGATCGCGGCGGCGATTCCGCCCTGGGCCCGCTGCGTATTGGTTTCGTCCAGGGCTGACTTGCTCAGCAGCGTGACATCGGCGAAATCCGACGCCAACAGCGCGGCATTGATGCCGGCCAGCCCACTGCCGATGATCAGGATGCGCATAGTTCGAGCTACTGGTTCGCGCTAGGTGATCGCCAGCATGCGGTCGAGGGCGACGCGAGCCCATTTGCGAGTCTCATCGTCGACGGTGATTGGATTGACCACGCGGCCTTCGACCAGCGACTCCGTCACCCAGGCGAGGTAGGCCGGGTGAATCCGGTACATGGTCGCGCAGGGGCAGATGACCGGGTCCAGGCAGAACGCGGTTTTGCCCTCGTGTGCGACCTCTTCGTTGAGTCGGTGGACCAGGTTGATTTCGGTGCCGACGGCGTACACGCCGGGCGGGCCGTTGCGGACGTAGTTGATGATGAATTCGGTAGAGCCGTCGGCATCGGCGGCGGCGACGACCGGTTCGGTGCACTCAGGGTGGACCACGACGCGAACGCCGGGATGCTCTTGCCGCGCTCGCTCGATCTGGTCGACCCGGAATCGGATGTGCACCGAGCAGTGACCTTGCCAGAGCAGGATCTTGCTATCAGTGATTCGCTGCTCGGTCAGACCACCGAGTGCTTTGCGCGGACTCCAGACGGCGGTCTGCGTTCGTGGGTCGATGCCCAGCCGCTTGCCCGTGTTGCGTCCCAGGTGCTGATCGGGGAAGAACAGCACCTGGTCGCCCTTCTCGAAGGCCCATTCAAGCACGGCAGTCGCGTTGGACGACGTGCAGACCGCGCCACCGTTCTTGCCGACGAAGGCTTTCAGCGATGCGGCGGAGTTCATATAGGTGATCGGGATGACACGGTCGGTGTCGACGACTTCGCTTAAGTCTTCCCAGGCGTCGTAGACATCCTCGGGCTGAGCCATGTCGGCCATCGAACAACCGGCCGCGAGATTCGGCAGAATCACCGACTGCTCGGGAGTCGTCAGGATGTCGGCGCTCTCGGCCATGAAGTGGACGCCGCAGAAGACGATGTAGTCGGCCTCGGAGTTGTCAGCCGCCTGCTGGGCCAGCTTGAAGGAGTCGCCGCGAAAGTCGGCAAACTCGATGATGTCGTCGCGCTGATAGTGGTGACCAAGAATCACCAGTCGGTCACCGAGTTCAGCACGTGCGGCTCGGATGCGCTCGCGCAACTCGTCCGCTGACAGCTTCAGATATTGTTGTGGAATCTCCGGCTGCCAGTCGGGCAGGTGCGGCTCCGCAGCGAGCGGGATCGTGGCGATGTCTGTTTCGCAGGCTTCGTCGGGCAAGTTCGGCGGGAGAATCTCTGGGACGAAGTTGGTCTCGACGACGGTGGCTTCAGTCATGGCTGGCTCTCAGACCGGTTACTTAGTGTCAGACTGACACTATCAATAGCGATCAGTGTTGCAAACCTGAGTGTTGGTTGTCAAGAGTTGGTAAAACGAATCGTGGAGCAATCTGGTCTCGACATAAGGCCTCTGAGCCAGACACAATTCCTCAAATCCGTCATTGCCGCGCTCCGTCGCAGCCTGCCCCGCACCTTATGCGGGGCCTGCCCCGCACTTGATGCGGGGGCAATCTCGCTGTGTCGCCACCGACGTCTGTGCCCGGCTCAGCGAGATATCCGCGGCAAGCGCGGATATGACGGTCCGAGTTGGATGACAGGATCGGGATCTTCAAGGGCGGCTGGCGAACTGATAGAGACGAGCCGGTCGGTGCCGACCCTCGGAACGCATCTCGGACGTGGCGCTGATGAAGTCGGTTGCGAGCAGGCGGCGGCGGAAGTTTCGCTTGTCCAGCGGTCGGCCGAGGATCGCTTCATAGACCTCTTGTAACTCGCGCATTGTGAATTGAGCGGGAAGCAGCGAGTATGCGGCGTCGGTGTACTGCAACTTGTTGATCAGCCGCGTACGGGCGACATTGAGCACTTCTTCGTTGTCGAAGGCGAGCGGTGGCACATCGTCCAGATTCCACCAGGCCGGTCGCCAGGCAGTGCGCTGGGCCAGGCGTACACGGGACGGGTCGACCAGGGCGAACCAGGCCACGCCGACGCTGCCGTCCTCGGATGCCGGATCGAGATCGCCGAACGTGTAGAGCTGTTCGAGGAACAGATCAGTGACGCCGGTCTCTTCGGCCAGCTTGCGCACGGCTGCCTGTTCGAGCGATTCGCCGTGCTGCAGCGCGCCTCCGGGAATCGCCCACTGGCCTTCCTCGGGCGGAGCTGAGCGCTCGATCAACAGGACCTGCAATGCACCATCGCCCACTGTGAAGATCACGACCAGGACGGCGACGGCGGGCCGCCTCGGCTCCGCGGACAATCTGTTGGTCGTGCTCGTGGTTTCGGTGGTCATCTGGCTAGGTCTGGGCCGGCTGGCCCTGCAGGCTCCCCAGGGCCGGTTGGCCCTGCAAGCTCCATGCGCCGACGCGAGTGACCGAGACGGTCAACATGTCGCCCGCTTGATACTCGCCAATCGGGGCGTCGAAGTGGACCAGCTTCATCGTCCGGGTGCGACCTGTGTGCCGCTCCACACCCTCGGTCTCGGAGGATTTGGTTGATTCCAGCAGGACTTCCACATCGGTGAGCAGATAGCGATTGTTGATCTGGAACGAGATCTCGCGCTGTAGATCCTCAACTCGGTGCAGCCGCTCCATCTTGACGTCATGCGGCACATCGTCGGGCTGATTCTTCTGCGCGAAGGTGCCGGTGCGCGGGCTGTACGCGGCGACATGCACTTTGTCGAAGCGCAGGTCCTCCAGCAGATCAAATGTGTCCTGGAAGTCGGACTCAGACTCTCCCGGGAACCCCACAATGACGTCCGTGGAGATGCTGACATCCGGCCAGAGCGATCGGACCTTGTCCACGCGGTTGCGGAACTGCGCCACGCTGTAGCCGCGTCGCATGTTGGTCAGGACATCGTCCGATCCTGCCTGGACCGGTAGCGAGAACGCTTCGCAGACCTTCGGCAGTTCGGCCATGCCCTCGAGGATGCGGTCGGTCATGTCGGGCGGATAGCTCGTTAGCTGTCGGATGCGTTGGAGATTGGGCAGGTCGTGGATCGCACGCATCAGGTCCGACAGGTCGGCGTGCTCGGTGTTGATGTCAACCGGTGGCTGGTCCTTGCCGTAGGCTTCGACGGTTTGACCCAGCAACGTGACTTCACGGACGCCGCGCTGTGTGTGCGCTTCGATTTCGCGGGCGATCTCATCGATCGGTCGGGATCGTTCGCGTCCGCGCCTGAGCGGGACAATGCAGTAGGTACAGAACTTGTCGCAGCCCTCAATCACCGGCACGTACGCGGTGGGCTGCGATTCCACCGGGAAGATCTCCGGCCAGAACTCGCCGCCATCGTCTTCGGGCTCGGGAATGCCCGGCAGTCCCGGCAGATCGAGCAGGTTGACCACCTGATCGAATCGTTGAGGTTGCGCCCAGGTGTCGACGAAGGAGAAGCGCTTCGTGATCGGATCGTCGCCACGCGCGGTGTGCGGTCCGACCATGCAGCCCATCACGGCAATACGCAGATCGGGATTGGCGCGCTTGAGATGCTTGAGCGATCCCAGCTTGGCCTGTGCCTTGTCTTCGGCATGTTGCCGAACTGCGCACGTGTTGAGCACGATCAGATCGGCGTCTCGAGGCTGATCGGTGGGGTCCATACCCAGGCGTCGCAGGCCGGCGGCCAGCTTGGCCGAGTCGGCCGTGTTGACCTGGCAACCGACGGTCCAGATGTGGTACTGAGGCATGATTTCTCGGTGCGATTCTGTGAAGCGATGTGAGGTGACACTGGCGGAGGGTGAGGGATTCGAACCCTCGACGGAGTTTCCCCCGAACCCGCTTAGCAGGCGGGCGCACTAGGCCACTATGCGAACCCTCCACGTACGAGATTAGCAGCGCGAGCGCCATATGCTGCGCTGAGTGCTGCATATTGGACGGTGCACGATTGGCGGGTTGGCGATGCGGGAACGACTCAGCAAGCTCCTTCCGGGTCGGCCGGTTTCGATCGGTATTCCCTTCCAGGAGCAGTTGCACGTCCTGATGTCGAATCACTGGATGCCCATGATCGGCGCGTTGCTCGCCGTGGTGGTCGCGCTGGCGGTCGCCGTGCCATTGGCATTTGGCACGAAGAGCGACGAGAACGATCCGTTCGTTCTCAAGGCCGAGGACGGTGCAAGATTCGTGGCTGAGGTCAACGGATCGGGCGACGACTGGGTGTTGCTCGGCCACATGTATCGGACCAAAAACACCAACCCGACCAACCGGCGGATCTGGGACAAGTTCGCCGAGCGCCTGGTCGAGGAGGGTTACCGAGTGTTGCGTTGGGACTTCCGCTGCCACGGCGCCACACCGTGCGTCTATAGCAGGCGCCAGATCGAGGATGTGCCTGACATCTACATGGAATGGGATGCGGCGATCGATTACGCGATCGAGGAAGGGGCCGAGCAGCTATTCGGCATCGGCGTCAGCATGGGCGGCACGAGCCTGATGCAGGTGGCGGCCTACCGGACAGAGTTCACCGCCGTGAGCGCGATTTCGAGTCCCAACATCTTCCCCAACAAAGCGCCCAAGGACTCAGACCGCGCCCGCGAGGACGGCTTCGACAAGCTCGATGGACTCGCCAACGTGGCCGACATTCAAGTGCCCAAGTTGTACATGGTCGGCGCTCGCAACCAATGCTCGTACTATCAGTCAAATCGCTACTTCAAGCGCGCAGGCGAGCCCGTGAGATTGGTGATCTTCGAGACTGACTTACACGGCACGGAGATTCTCGACGACGAAGAGATCGGTCCCGATGCCGTGCAGGAGGTTGTCGATTTTCTCGCTGATCCAGATGGAATCATCGGTAAGGAAACGCGAAACGAAGCACCAGACGCCGACCCCGACCTCGAATGTTGGCCGCCTGAGGATGAAGAGGACGAAGACTAGGGCGTGTTCACAAGAGGCGGTTCAGTCCAGGAGTTCCCGTCATACCCGCGCTCCGCCGCGGGTATCTCGCTGCATTCAGCGCCACTGTCTGTGCGACACTCGGCGAGATTGCCGCGACCAGCGCGGCAATGACGGAATTCTGACTAAGCAGATGGCTAATGTGAACACGCCCTAGGTACGGTTCCGCAGCGGCAATCAGGCGCAACTCGAATAAACAAGGGCGGTATGGCGGAGAATGTGCTGGCGCTCGGTCAGCAATCTATACCCGCGCATTACTTGGCGCGTCGCTTGAGCAGTCGCTGCGTGATTGGCACCAGCACGAGCACTGCGACCGCGCCGACGATGATCCCGACGACGACATCCACGACCACGCTCAGGATCACCATCAGCAAAATGCCCAATAGCGGGGCGAGGAAACCAGCCAGCGTCGCGATCTGACCCTGCTGTTTCGGACTGAGAGCCGGGTCGAGCGGGTCGTCGCTCATCGCGCTTCCCTACTCTGCCGCGCCCGGCGATTGGTACTTGCCAGCCTCTTCGAGTACGCGGCGCATCGTCGAGCCAATCTCTGCCGGGCTTCGCGAGATCACCGCTCCGGCCGCTTCCAGGGCTGACAGCTTGGCCTCGGCAGTGCCGGCCTCGCCTTCGATGATCGCTCCCGCGTGTCCCATGCGCCGTCCTGGAGGTGCGGTGGCCCCGGCGATGAATGCGACGACCGGCTTGGTCATGCTGCGCTTGATGTAGGCGGCGGCTGCCTGCTCGGCCAGTCCGCCGATTTCGCCAATCAGGACCACGGCATCGGTGTCGGGGTCGCTGTTGAAGCGGCGCAAGATGGCTTGCTGCTGCTCGCCGATGATCGGGTCGCCGCCGACGCCCACACAGGTCGATTGGCCGATGCCGGCTCTCGTCAGTTGGTCGACCGCCTCATACACGAGCGTGCCTGAGCGGGAGACCACTCCGACGTTGCCCGGCATGAAGACGTCGGGCGGGTGGATGCCGACTCGGCACTGGGATGCTGGCTGGATGATTCCCGGACAGTTCGGACCAATCAAACTGAGGGGAGGCAGGTTCGTCTTCTTCCGCTCTTCGTTTTTCAATGCGAGGGTGTTGCGGACCCGAATCATGTCGTGGACCGGCACGCCCTCGGTGATGCAGACGATCAGCGGGACTTCCGCAGCGATGTTCTCGAGAATCGAATCTGCGGCGCCGGGAGCGGGCACGTAGATGATCGAGCAGTTGGCCTGTGTTTTCTCGACGGCCTCGGTGACCGTGGCGAACACTGGAAAGCTGTGATTGCCGTGCGTGAATGTCTCGCCGCCACGGAAACCGGGATGCACACCGGCGACGACGCGAGTGCCGTAGTCGAGCGAGCGGCGAATCTGATTCTGGCCCTCGTTGCCCAGGCCCTGGATCAGCAGTCGGGTGCGATTGTTGAGAAGAATGCTCATGCGCCGGTTCCTCGTTCGGGAGTGTTCGGTCTGGCTCGGTGTTGTTTGATGTCGTTGGCTAGTTGGTCGAGCGTGCTCGGCGCTTGCCCGACTTGGCAGCTTCGACCGCCAGTTCGGCGGCGTCGCCGAGTTCGTCGGCGGTCTGAATGTCGATGCCGGAGTCATGCAGGACGCGGCGACCCTCTTCGACATTCGATCCGTTCAAGCGGACCACCAGCGGTTGCTTGATGTTGAGTTCTTTGACCGCGTCGACGACGCCTTCGGCGACGATGTCGACGCGCGCCAGCCCGCCAAAGATGTTGATGAAGATGGTCTTCACGTCGGGATCATTGACGATGATGCGCAGCGCCTCGATCACGCGGTCCTTGCGATTGACGGTGCCGATGTCGAGGAAGTTGGCCGGCTCCCCGCCGTGCAGCATCAGCGTGTCCATCGTGGCCATCGCTAGTCCAGCGCCATTGACAACGCAGCCGATGTTGCCATCGAGCTTGATGTAGGAACCGATGTTGGCCTCTTCGGCTTCAATCTCAGTCGCGTTCTCCTGCGAGCGGTCGCGCCATTCTTCGTAGCCGCCGTGTCGGAACGATGCGTTGTCGTCGAGCCCGACCTTGCCGTCGATGGCGACGACCGTGCCTTCAGTCGTGAGTACAAACGGGTTGACCTCAACGAGCGAGGCGTCCATCTCCGAGAAGACTCGGTAGAGATTGGCAAACATGTCGCCGGCATGCCGGATCGCCGATGAGGGCAACCCCAACTGGCTGGCCAGCGAACGTCCCCGGAATGCGGGAAAGCCCTCGACCGGATCGACGGGGACTCGCAGCACGGCTCGCGGGTTGGTCCTGTTGACCTCTTCAATCGACTGACCGCCCTCGGCCGACGCGACGATCAGCGGCTGTCCGTTGGCTCCGTCGACCTGGATTGAGAAGTAGTACTCCTTGGCGATCGATGTCTGTTGCTCGATCAGTGCTGCCGAGATCGGCGCGCCGTCGGGCCCGGTCTGGATACTGACCAGACGGCTGTCTGAGTCCATCATTGGACGGAACTCTTTGAGCGCTTCTTCAACGCCGCTGGCCAGACGAACGCCGCCACGGCGACGACCGGAGATTTGACCCTCGCTGCGCTCCGGCTCGCGGGTCAGGTCGTTGTACATGCGGCTAGCGCGGTCTCGCTTGACGACGCGCCCCTTGCCGCGCCCACCAGCATGGACTTGTGCTTTGATCACCACATCGGGACCGTGCTCCTGCACCAGTGCCCGAGCTTCACGCTCAGTCGTCGCCGCGCCGCCACCGGGTACGGGGACGCCGTGCGCCTTGAACAATTGCTTCGCCTGATACTCGTGGATGTTCATTGTCGCCAGCCAGATGTGCGCAGTCGGGAGGAAATGTCAGTACCGTCGATACCGAACATAGCCGCGCATAGGTACTTGGGCAATTGCGTATGACACTCAACCGACGAGACTTCATGCGCCGGATGGGAATGGCAGGCGGAGGCGCGCTCGCCCTGACGCTCATCGGCTGCGACGAGGATGACAGCCGCCCAGCAGCGCCGACTCAAGATGCGCCAGCCGCGGTGAGCCAATAGGTAACCCCAGCAGTTGAAGAGCAGCAAGACCAGGGGCAACCTCAGCCACAACCAAAGCAGCAAGTCCAACAGAGCGTTGCCGAGCCGGATGAGAAGCAATCTGAGCAAGCCACGCAGCCCTCGGCTCAGCCGTCTCAACCACAGCAGGCTGGGCAGGCTGAGCCGCCCGAGCCGCAGGCGGAACGGCGGTTGTTGGTCCGGAAAGTGGTCGGCGACGGATACGAGCTGGAAGATCCTGACTTTGCTCCAGTCGATGGCGCTCGGGCGGATTTCGGCGAGATCGAGGGCGCCGGCTATCGGATCGAGCTTCCTGAGGAGTGGAACGGCGAACTGGTCCTCTGGGCGCACGGATTTCGCGGGCTCAATGACGAGGGCACTGGCTTCAGTCGACGCCTGACATTCGACGAGATACCCGCACGCGACGTGATCATCGGGCAGGGATACGGCTGGGCAACATCGACCTATCGCGTCAATGGCTACGTGCCCGGAGTCGGCGTCGACGACCTACTTCGCGTCAAAGATCGGGTGGCTGAAGTCGCCCGGCCGGCTCGCAGAACGTACATCGCCGGTGGGTCAATGGGCGGCGCAACTGCTCAACTCATGGCGCAAGAGTTTCCCGAGGAAGTTGCCGCCGCATTGGCGCTCTGTCCCGCGATGGGCAACGTCTGGGTGGTCGACTACACCGCTGCCTGGCACGCACTGGCCCACTGGCTAATCGGCGAAGCACCCGATCAGATGGACACGGATGGAATGATTGCCTGGGCTCGTGCATTGGGAGAAGCCGACGAGCATGGGTTGCGGTTGACACCAACGGGCGAGCTGTTTGCCGCCCTGATCAAGGACTTCACCGGCGGCGATCGTTGGGGCTTCGACGAGGGCTTGCGACAGCAGTGGAACATCGCCTTTGGTCTGGGCGTGACCTTCTGGCCAACCGTTTTGGACACGAGCACGGTAGCGCCAGGCGACGCATTCACATCGTCGGACGCGTTACCGCCCGCAGACACGCGCGAACACATCTACGAAGCCGATCCATCGGCAGGAATCGACCTGCAACGCCTGAACGAAGAGGTGATCCGCGTTACATCCGATCCTGACCGCCGTCACGATCCCGGAGTCGGCATTCCCACGGGGCAACTCCAGGTCCCGATGCTGGCCATGAAGACCACAGGCGACCTGTTCACGCCGATTCATCTCGATCGGGACTACCAACGCATGCTGCGGGAATCGGGCTGGGATCGAAACCTGGTCATCCAGACCGTGCGTCGGTCCGGCCACTGCGCCTTCTCCGAGCGCGAAGCGCTGGCCGCCTTCACCAGGATGATCACCTGGCTGTCGCTGGGATTCACACCTGCTGGCGATGATTTGCAAGGAGACCTGTCGATGGTCGGAACGAAGTTCACCGATCCATTCGACGAGGATGATCCGCTGCGGCCGACAACCTGAGACTTCTGGCATCCGAGACCTCCCCGCTTGGGGGAGGTGCCGCGTAGCGGCGGAGGGGGCTCCCTGTGTCGGGGACGGCCCCCTCAGTCACGTAGTGACAGCTCCCCCAGAGGAGGAGCGCTGAGATGCTAATGAGCCCGAGCAAACCCGGCCGGAATCATACCAATGACCAGGCCTGACACTCGTCGATCATCGCTTGCTCGCATCCGGCCGACGATTTGGCGCAGCACGGTTCCCAGCAGGGTCTGGTTGAAGAGCCAATCGTTGAGGTCGGCGTCGGTCGGATAGCTGGCGCCCGGCTGCGCGGTTGCGGCTTCGTGGTAGAACGCTCGCAGATCGTCAGAGGCGAACTTCAGCCGAAGCGGCATCGGGTGCTTCCAGTCGATCTCACCGTCCGACGGCTCTGCGCCGGTGGCGAAGTCGGCCAGCAAGCTGGCCAGTTCCTCGACTTGCTCCACCGAAGCGCCGCTGATCCCCATCGTGGTTCGTCCACGACGCTTGACCTGCTCCGCATGCCACGGTGCGAGCTGTCGAATCTCTTCGACGAGCTGATCTCGCAGCGCTTCCGACTCATTGGCGGGCTCGGGAGGAGCCAGTGCCACAGCGCAGGCCCAGGGGTCGTCGCCCGAGGTCGGGGCATCGTGCGGATAGTCGGCGATGGTTGGCTCGGTCGCTGTCTCCAACAGATCGAGGGCAGACTTGAGCACATCGCGCTGGAAGTCGGGTTGGTCGGGCGAGCCGAGCGGTCGACCCAGCGGGAACGGTACCCACAGGGATCGCGACGGCTTCATCCCTTCTGGATGCGCCCGAATCAGCGAGACGCCGGTCGTGGCGACGCGACCTTCGCTGCCGCGTTCGATGTAATGGCTGAGCGCACACACGGAGCGCGTGCAGAACGGTCAAACAGGCGTCAGGAATGCCGCCGTGACGCCATCTTCGGCAAGCAGACGGCCAATCTCTTCGCCGGTCTTCTCCAGTCGAGTCGGTTCTGGTTGGGCGCCCATGAAGGAGTAGTGATATCGGCTGATGCCGCCAATCACGCCCTGCTCGGCCAGCTCACGCAGCCGCTCGAGCGGGAAGACCGTGTTGATGTCCTGTTGGAACCCGGAGCGGTCGAAGTTGACCGACATGTGTGACATGCGCAAGTCGTCGAAGTCGATATCGCCGGGAATCAGGCGGTACTCGACCGAGCCAGGATTAAACGTGCGATCGTCGTGCGCGTGCAGACCGGCGGTCGTGACGATCGCGACGGTCGATTCAGCCAACGGCTTAGGAGTAATCCACGGCTGAGGCTCAATCTCCGGCAGCGGCAGACTGAGCAGATTCTTGGCCATGTCGGGGTGCATGTCTTCGGTTCGGACCATGATGAGCCTCCAGTGAGTGGAAGGTTGACCATTTCTGACCATATCGGATGTTGTGTTCTCGTTGCTTCCCCTCTCCCCGCCTAAGGAGGCCATTGAACATTTCGTCATACCCGCGCTTGCCGCGGGTAACTCGCTGAGGCCAGCACTAGAGTCGACGCTGGTAACACGTCCGTAGTTGCACATCGGCGTTACCAAAACGATCGAGATTCCCGCGCTGCGCGCAGGAATGACGGAGTTTGTGGATTACGCAATGGTCCCCGCTCGGGGGCGGGGACGGGACACTGAGTTATTCAACGGTCTCCCTAAGGGGAGAGAAGCGCAGGTCGCTGGTAGTCTGAGATCACTCAACAAGTTCAGGAGTGGGGCGATGCCCGAAGACAGCATTGAAATAAGCGTGCGCATGGCCGATCGCGGAGAGGTCGGCTATCGGATGGTGTCGGCGTCAATCAGCAGCCGCGAGGGTTCACTCGCCGGCGCTCCGGTGGCATTCACGATTGAGGACGGCCCCGGCACGCTGGCTTCGGCCGGTGGCCGCGAACGGACCGTCGACTCGGACGAGTGGGGCATTGCCGAGGTCAACTGGTACCCCGATCAGCACGCTCGCACCTCGCCCGAGGCTGAGGTCGTACAGACGGTCACAATCAAGGCAGTCTGCGAGGCTGCTGCCGAAGTCTCGCTCAACGTCGCCTCGCCACTCTGGAAGCACTAGACGCACAAACAACACCAACTTCGACAGCGTCTTCTACCGTTGATCGCGTGATGCAACGCGAACCCCAACGTCCCGAACCGGAACTACCGGCCTGGATGGACAAGATCCCCCAGGCTGATCCGGTCGTGCTGCTCGGCATCGCACCGACCATCCTCTACATCCTGGTCGATCGGATGATCGACACTCGTCCGGCGATCGCGGTCTGTGTCATCTCCGCGATCGCCGTCTTCCTATACCAGCGACGCAGGCTGCCTCGCACCAGCGTCGTGTTCCTGCTCGGCGTACTCGGCGCGATCCTGATGATCATCACCGGCGTGCTGGGTCTGATCGAGGACAGCGACAAGACGTTCTGGACCTTCGATCCGATCGAGGACTTCATCGTCGGCGGGATCTTCCTGGCCAGCTTGCTGGTTGGTCGTCCGATCGTGAGCTCAGTCGTTCGGGAGTTGTTCCCCAGCCTGCGCGAGCGAGTGCCCGCGCGTCACAGTGTCTGGACCCTGATCACGCTGGTCTGGGGAGTCAAGATCGTGGCGACCGGCTTCTTCCGGCTCTGGTTTCTCGACGTGTTGGAGGGTGGTCTCGATGTCTGGATCCTGGGCACCTGGGACGTATCGGACTGGGCCTGGCTGCGCACCGTCACGGGCGGCGGCGTGAACATCGTGCTGTTCCTCTGGACGATCCAGCGACTCAAGGTGGCGGGAGATCGCCTGACGCTCGAGGCCGCTCGCGCGGAACACTCCCAGCTCGACGCGCCCGATTCAGGCGACGCCAGCGAAGTGGTCGTGGATTCCGAGGTCGCCGAACGCTGAGCGGAACCACTCGATCACCTCGGGGTGATAGGGAATGCCGCGCTCGGAACGATCAATCTCCTGTTCGTGCTCCTCGAGGCCCGCGTAGATCACACGTTCCTCGCCCGGCGCCGTCGGGGTCTCCCGTAGCGATTTCAGATACTGGTCCATGTTCGCTTTGAACTCGTCGACGTCTGTGAACGCCGAGATGTTGAACACCGTGAAGTGGTGTCCGACGCCATTGAATCGATGCAACGCCGATCCGGCACCGGCCATGATCCCGCTGAGGATGTCGATCGACATGGCTAGCGAGTAGCCCTTATGCGATCCAATCTCGCGCGTACCGCCCAGCGGCAGCATGAGGAATTCATCAGGCGTCGGTCCCGACTCCATCATCGGCGTGCCGTCTGCGGTGGCGACCCAGCCGGGCAGCAGATCCTCGCCCAGGCGCTGCGCGAGACGAACCTTGTTGCCCGCCACCGACGACATCGAGGCGTCGAAGATGAACGGTGGCTCCTCGTTGGTTGGTGCAGCGACACTGAGCGGGTTGAGACCAACCATCGCCTGCGCCCCATGCGTCGGGGCGACGAGCAAACCGCCGACCGTCATCGAGAGACCGATCATGTCGTGTTCGAGCGCCATCTGCGCGTGATAGGCGGCAGCGCCGAAGTGTCGGCCGTTGTTGCAGACGACGGTGGCGACGCCGCAGTTGCGCGCCTTCTCAATCGCCAGTTCCATCGCCTGCGGTCCAACTGTGAGACCCAGACCACGGTCGCAGTCGATCGTCGCCGCTGCTGGCGCGTCGCGCTCCAAGGTCCAGTTCGGCGTCGGGTTGATATCGCCCGAGTTCACGCCCGCCACATAGGCGCGCAGCATGTTTGAGACGCCGTGCGAATCGATTCCGCGCAGGTCGGCGTAGAGCAACGTGTCGGTGCTGCGTGCCGCGTCGTCCTCGGGCATGCCCAGTTTGAGGAAGATGTCGTGTACGGCGCCGCGCATCACGTCGCCGGGGATGCGGACGGCGATCTCTTCGGGGACGGCAAACTGCTTCAACATGGCGGCGCTCCAGGGCTGCGATCCGCGGCATCTGCACGTGTCCGCGGGTCGGTTCTGATGGTCTGTCGAGCAGGGTACCGCCAGTCTGATTCGTGCTTGTCAGCGGAGATGTGGCAAGTATGCGCTTCATCGTCCGTTGACATTCCAGAAACGCCAGCGGGCATTGTTCTGCATAACGTCGGCAATGGAGGCAACGGATGGGCGGCACAGGGCAGCCCGCCGGACTCCAACCAGTGCAGTGGAGACAGCAATGTCAAACGCGATGCCCGAATCGAGCCCGTACGCGCGGATTCAGCCGCAGCTCAACGAGACGTACATGCGCGAAATCGCCCGGCGTCGATGGGTCAGCCAGGAGGCGCAGGCCCGCAAGCAGGCCCGCCGCCAGCAGCTAGGCAGGGTCACCGACCGAGTCACCCAGGTTCGCCGTCTGCGACCAGGCCGAGCCGTGGCCAACTCGTTCTCGCCGGTCTACAGCATGTTCAACGACTCATTCTTCCGCGGTCGCTAAGCCGACTCAAGACTCAGGAGGCTCACAGAGGGGCGGCCCACGCAGGTCGCCCCTCTTCGCGTCCAAGGGTCAGGGATTGGTTACGATTGAGCCATGACGACGAAGGTCCATTCCCAGGGTGAGGCCAACTCAGCGGTCGCTCAGATGGTGGAGATCATCGCCGCCGGTTGGGACCCGGTGCAGATCATTCTGTTTGGTTCGCGCGCGCGGGGGGACCACCACGCGGACAGCGACATTGACCTGTTGGTGGTAATGGACGAGGTCAAGGACTATCCGGCCCTGAGGTCGGAGATCGAACGAGCGTTGGACTGCACGAAGACCCGGCGCGATGTCAAGCTCGCAACCCCGGCGGAGGTCGTGCGCAGGGCGACCGTAGCGGGCACAATCGAGCGCGCTGCGATGGTCGAGGGTCGGACGCTGTACGTCCGAGGTAGAGGAGACCCCGTGGCTGAAACCGTGTCGGACTGGCTGAAGCACGCGCGAGTGGACTTTCGCGCTGCTCGGCATTGGCTGACCGCCAATCCTACCGAGCCGCTGCTGGGCTGTTTCCACGCGCAACAGGCAGCGGAAAAGTCGCTCAAAGCAGCGTTGGTCGCGGAGCGGATTGATCCTCCGCGGACGCATGACCTCAACGAGCTAAGCAATCTCTTGCCGCTGGATTGGCAGATACCAACTGCAGCCGAAGATCTGGAGCGCCTGAGCGGGTGGGCCGCGAAATCAAGATACCCAAGCGCCTCCGCCGAGTTCTCCGACTCCCTCGCGGCATGGGGCATCGACATCGCGCAGGCCCTGTACGACGCAGTAGCCGCCGGGTTGACCCGTCGCGGATACGCGGTCTCATAACCGCGCCCCAACACCCATTCGTACCTCCCTCCGCCGTCAGCAGGTCAGCAAGCGCCATCGGCTGGGTGATTGCGATGGTGTACTGGTCCGTACTGTGGCACGAGATGGCAGCGCAGAATCTCTGGGTTCGGGTTGCGCGATCGCCTGACTGAGCGGGCAATCACGTGAAAACGTTGTAGAGGCCGAAGAACCACCAGCCCCACGCGAATAGCGCTATCGCCACGCGCCACCGTGGGCACACGAGCAGCGCCGCTCCGGTGAACAGCCGTGGGACAAAGAACAAAATGACGAGTCCAACACTACTAGCGGTCCCAGCCACCCCAAGGAATGTGGCAACAAGCTTCGGGGACCAGGACGGTCGCTGATACACTGCGAGCTGCGTGAATCACATCACGTTGTCAAGCCATGCACGCGCCGCGCGTTGCGGTGCGGCTCAAACAACCGATTGTTGAGAGGGGAGCGCGGTGGCCGAGAACACCAATCAGTACACCAAGCCCATTCCGAGTCCCGACCCGGTCTCACAGCCCTTCTGGGACGGGGCCAAAGAGGGGAAGCTGATGCTTCCCCGTTGTTCCGACTGCAACCGAGTCCACTGGTACCCGCGGGTGATCTGCCCGTTCTGCCACTCGATGAATATCGAGTGGGTTGAGGCCACCGGCAAGGGCACCATCAACACCTTCGCCGTCCAGCACAACAAGGGCCTCGTGGCGCGTGGCTGGGGCGACGAAGTGCCCTACGTCTCCGCCTACATCGACCTCGCCGAGGGCGACCGGATGTTGACCGTGCTCAAGGGCGTCGACCCCAACGACCCCGAGTCGATCGAAATCGGCGGCGCCGTGCAGATCGAGTTCGAAGAAGCCTCCGAAGACGTCCACATCCCCTTCTGGCGGCCTGTCTAGGCACTGCCGATCTACATCATTCAGGAGCACACAGGAGCACAATATGCCTGGTGAAGCATCAAAGTCCGCCGCGATCATCGGCGCCGCCGAAGCGAACGACATCGGCTACCCGCAGACCCCGAAGTCGTCGCTGACCCTCCACATCGAAGCGATCAACAACGTCTGCGAGATGACCGGAATCCCTATCAAGGCGATTGACGGCATCTTCTCCGCCGGCTGGTCGCCGCAGATCGCCGAGTATCTCGGTCTGCACCCCAAGTACATCGACACGACCGCCGTCGGCGGCTGCTCGTTCGAGATGCACGTCCACCACGCCCTGGCCGCGATCCACGCCGGCGTGATCGACGTCGCGCTCGTCACCCATGGCGAGATGGGATTCAGCCAGCGGTTCACCGGCGGCAAGGGCACCGGACGCCCCTTCGGCGGCGGCGACCCCTGGGACCCCGGCACGCAGCACACCTCGGCCTACGGCCTGGGCGGCGCGCCGACCGCGTACTCGCACGCGCTCAATCGTCACATGTCCCGCTACGGCACGACGCAGGAAGATTTCGCCGAGATCGCCGTTGTCACGCGCGAGTGGGCGACGCTCAACCCGCGCGCGGTCATGTACCGCAAGGCGGGCGAAGGCGATCTGCCACCGCTCGAGAAGGGCGAATGGGGCGGCGGCAAGCGCGGCCACACCTTCGGCGGACCGATCACCGTCGATACCGTGATGAACTCGCGACCCATCTCCTGGCCAGTCAAGCTGCTCGACGTCTGCCTGGTCACTGACCACGGCGGCGCGGTGCTGATCACCGGTCCGGAGCTGGCCAAGACTTCCAAGACCCCTCCGGTCTGGATCGCTGGCGCTGGCGAGTCGATCTCCCACTGGAACATGCTCGAGATGGGTGACTTCACCCAGACCTCGGCCAGCCGCTCCGCGGCAGCCGCCTACAAGATGGCTGGGATGGGTCCCGAGGACATGGAAATGGCCATGATCTACGACTCGTTCACCGTCACCGCCGGGATCACGGCTGAGATGCTCGGTCTCGCTCCCGCAGGCGAAGGCTTCCGACTCTGGAAAGACCGCCACGCGGCACCAGGCGGACGCCTGCCGATCAACACCAACGGCGGCGGCCTGAGCTTCAACCACTCCGGCATGTACGGCATGCAGTTGCTGGTCGAGGCGTACCGCCAGCTCTCCGGCACCGCCGAGGATGACGGCTTCTCGGGCGACCCGGGCAAGCAGACCAGCGCACGCAGCTGCGTGGTCAACGGCACCGGTGGCTCGCTCTCCACGACCGGTACGTTGGTGCTCGTCTCGGACGACTAACCAACCGATCCAGGTCCGCACCTTCGAGGCCGCCCTCTCAATGAAGTGGGGGCGGCCTCTGTCGTATAGCTTGCAAGCACTCGAGATAGGAGAACCCCAATGGCGCAAGCCGATCACGATCAACAGACCAACCAGGGCATCACATTCTTCTGGGCCCTGTCGCTGATCGCCATGATTGTCCTCGTGGCGGTGATTGCCGGCAGCGAAGTCGCAGGAAACGTCGTCACCAGTCAGGTCGAGGCGCTGGCAGCCGGTTCGGTCAATGCGATTGGCCTTGTGGCCATCGGCGGCATCAACGCCATCGGAGTGGTGTCGCTCGGCATGGTCAACTCAATCGGTGTGGTCGCCATCGGCGGCGTCAACAGCGTTGGAGTCATCGCCATTGGCGGCTACAACGCCACCGGCCTGATCACGATCGGTGGCGTGAACAGCTACCAGTTCCCGTTCCAGGTCTGGAGCGCGACCCTGTTCACGTGGAACCCGCGGATCAGCGGCGGTTCCGGCGACGCTCGCTGATCAGTCGAGTGTGTTAACCTGAGTGCCACGATCAAGCCGGGGTGGTCCAGCCGTCTAGGAGACGGGAATGGGCCTGAGAACACACCCGCCGAACCTGATCCGGGTAATGCCGGCGCAGGGAGCGAGCGCAGCGAACTCCAGGCCCACCCGCGAGACCGTCGACCGCCCTCTTGCAGGAGCATGACGTGCGCGTTGTCCTGTCGATTGCAGGATCCGACTCCTCGGCCGGAGCCGGGATCCAGGCCGACCTGAAGGCGACATCGCAGTTCTACGGCTGCTACTGCGCCACCGTGATCACTGCGGTCACCGCGCAAAACACACTCGGTGTGCAGGACGCCTACCAGCTCCCCACCTCGATCGTGCGAGCTCAGATCGAATCAGTCTTCTCCGATCTCAACGTCGCCGCGGTCAAGACCGGAATGCTCGGCGACGCGGAGATGATCAACGCCGTCGCCGATGAGCTGGAACAGCGCCAGCCGCCGAAGATCGTCATCGACCCGGTCATGATTTCCAAAACCGGTTTCCCGCTGCTCGCCGATGAAGCGGTCGAGACGTTCAAGTCGCGCATGATTCCTCAGGCAACGCTGATCACGCCCAACACGCACGAAGCGGAACGACTCACGGGTGTCTCAGTGGAGACCATCGAAGAGGCAACGCGCGCCGGTCAAGCCTTGCTGGAATTGGGCGCCTCTGCGGCGCTGGTCAAGGGCGGACATCTGGAAGAGTCACCTGGCACCGACGTACTGGTCACACCGGAGGAAACGCACCTCATTGAGCGTGAATGGATCGAGACGAAACACACTCACGGGACCGGTTGCACCTATGCCTCTGCCATTGCTGCACGAATGGCCTATCCCCAGGAATGGGACCTGTTCGACTGCGTCGAGGACGCGAAGTACTGGCTGACTGAAGCAATCCGGTACGGCCTGGACCTCGGTCATGGCGTGGGCCCCACGCAGCCCTTCTGGGGGCAAGAGTGGGGACCGTGGAACGACTGATGACTATGAACAACGTAGGTCGCCTCCACGTGATCACCGACGAGGTCCTCCAGGATCAGTTCACCCATGCCGAGCTCGCCGCCGCCGCAGCCGCTGGCGGCGCCGACGTCATCCAGTACCGCGAGAAACGCCCAATCTCGACTCGTGAGATGATCCGCGTTACGGGGCTGATGAGTCTGGCCTGCGAGGATCTCGGTGCGTCGCTACTCATCGATGATCGCGTCGATGTCGCTGTTGCGGTCGGCGCGACCGCCGTCCATCTGGGCCGCGAAGACTTGCCGACCGAAGTCGCCAGGCAGATTCTGGGTCCCGACGCAATCATCGGCGGTACGGCCAATGCGGTTGAGGAAGCAGTTAAGGTCGCCAGGCAGCCGGTCGACTATCTCGGTGTTGGTCCTGTCTTTGGGACCACCTCAAAGGGCAATCGCGCCGCGCCGATGCTGGGTCTCGATCGATTCGCCGAAATCTGTGCGGCAGTAGACAAGCCGGTGATCGGAATCGGCAACATCACAATCGATCGCGTCGCCGATGTCCTCGCAGCAGGCGCGTACGGCGTCGCAGTGCTTTCGGCTGTTGTCTGCCAGGACGATCCGCAGGAGTCATGCAGAGCGTTCGCGAATGAGATTGCGAGGGCGCTCGCATGACGACCAGATTCGGTTCACCGGACATTGTCGTCGTCGGCGGCGGAGTGATCGGACTGTCCTGCGCGTTCGAGTTGGCGCGGCGTGGCAAGTCGGTCACCGTGATCGAGCGCGAGCAAACGGGATTTGGCGCATCGACCGTGGCCGCCGGCATGCTGACGCCGTCGTTCGAAGTTGAGATGACGTCGCCAGAGTTGGTTGAGCTTCAACTCGATAGCTTGCGTCGTTATCCGCAGTTCGTTGCCGATGTCGAGGCTGCCTCAGGATTGTCCTGCGACTACCGGGACGAAGGCACACTCTGGGTGTCGCGGCATCGAGACGACGAACTCGAGCTCGATCATCTCTGTCAGATCCAGGAAGACCGCGGCCTGCTGGCAACGCGTCTCACCGGCCGCCAGACCCGAGGCATCGAACCGTATCTGTCACCCCGAATCATCGGCGGCCTGCTCGTCGAGACAGACCACCAGGTCAACAGCCGGCTGTTGTCCACCGCACTGCGTGCGGCCTGCCTGGCGGTTGAAGTTGAGTTAGTCGAGCAGTCAGGCGTCACTGCCGTGGACCGCTCTGGCAGTCGGATTGCACTATCGATCGAATCACAAGGCAAGAAACATACGTTGCACGCGGACCAGGCCTTGCTGGCCGCGGGTGTCTGGTTGGAAGACGGCCTGATCACTCCGCTGCCTCGCATCGGTATGCGACCGATCAAGGGTCAGATTGTGCATCTCAGCGGACAGCCGTTGATCAATCACGTGCTGCGCAACAGTGATGTCTACATCGTCCCACGAGCGGACGGTGAGCTGCTCCTCGGTGCGACTGAGGAAGAACAGGGCTTCAACAAGGAGCCAACCGCCGGTGGCACGCTCGACTTGCTGCGCTACGCCTTCGAGATCCTGCCTGGCATCTACGACCTCTATGTGAGCGAGATCGATGTGGGACTGCGACCGGCGGTGTCCGATCACCAACCCGTCATTGGCCCAACGGACACAGAGGGCATCTTCATCGCCGGCGGGCACTATCGCGGAGGCGTCCTACTCGCCCCAAGCACCGCGCACTGGATGGCCGACCTGATGTCGACCGGCAACATTCCAACTTCGATTGAACCGTTCGGCATCGATCGATTCAGCGCCGAAGCCCAGCAGGAGGCAGCGGGATGAGCGAAGAACGTATCTGGGATGTGGCGATCATTGGTGGCGGTGTCATCGGGCTCACCTGCGCATTCGAGCTATCGCGGCGCGGACACAAAGTGGTCGTCGTCGAGCGCGATCAACCGGGACAACATGCCAGTCGGGTCGCAGCCGGATTGCTCGGCACGGCCTCTCTGCCGGTCGGGGAAGACGACAACATCTTCCCGCTCAAGCTCGACAGCTTGCGCCGATATCCCGAGTACATCGCCAAGGTCGAATCGATCGGTCGGGGCAGCGCCGGCTATCGCCTGGATGGCACGCTCTGGGTGGCGAGGGATACAGATGAAGATGCGCAGCTCCAGGCGCTGCATGACAAACGGATTCAACTCGGATTGAGGTCCGTGCGGGTCGCAGCAAACGAAATCTTCCTGATTGAGCCTGAACTGACGGCCGGCCTTGTCGGCGGACTACGGATCGACGAAGACATTCAGGTTGACCCACGACGATTGCTCGAACGGCTGCAGCGCGGAGTCAACATGACGGGCGTCAAGGTGCTGACAGAGCACGAAGCCATCGGCGGTGAGTTTGACGAGTCTGATGACGTCTGGACGGTCCAGGTTCGCAGTCGGCAAGCAGACACGGACAATCCGCCGGTCCAGGCGCGCAATGTGTTACTCACCGCCGGGCCGTGGTGTGATCAGATTGTCGAGACCTCCCGGCAGCCGGGCACGGCCCTGTCTCCTGCGGGTGTGGGTCCGGTCAAGGGACAACTGCTGCGATTACGCGGCCCCCGTGTGATTGACCGTGTCGTTCGGTCGACGACCGTGAGTCTGGCCCAACGCCGAGATGGCGAATTGATTGTCGCCTCAACCAAGGAACCCGAAGCTGGCTGGAGCCTTGAGCCGACTGCCGAGGCACGCGAGGAACTGCTCGATCGAGCCGACGGTCTGCTGCCTGGGATTCGCGAACTGGAGGTCGAGGAGCACAGCGTTGGACTGCGCCCGGCCGTCGCGGATCACATGCCAGTGATCGGATCGGCAGGCCGGCGGGGACTCTGGATCGCGACCGCCCACTATCAGCACGGAATCCTGCTTGCGCCCGCGACCGCCCACTGGATGGCAGAGGCGATCGAGTCCGGAGACGTGCCAGCCATGCTGAAGCCCTACGGCATCGACCGCCTAGGACAGTCGTCAGTGAACATGGAGGCGGCCACATGACCCAGCCGCAAACGACGTTACAGGTGTCGCTGAACGGAGACGCCGTGACGCTGTCCAACCAACAACTGCCTGAAGCACTCTGCGAGATCGGCTATGACCCCGAGCAGCAGGGCATCGCTGTCGCGATCAACATGTCCGTCGTGCCGCGCAGCGAGTGGGCGCAAACCACATTGTCCGACGGCGACCGAGTCGACATTGTCGGCGCAAAACAGGGTGGATAGCGATAGAGCACATTATGGACGTAGCCGCACAAGACACCTGGACGCTGGCCGGACGTGAGATGTCCTCGCGGATCATCTTGGGGACGGCGCGGTATCCGTCACAGGAGACGCTGTTGGAATCGCTCAAGGCGTCTGGCACTGAACTGGTCACGGTGGCCCTGCGACGCGTCAATGTCGGATCCGCCGACGGCACTGACCCGACCAATCTCTACACATTGTTGACCGATCGCGGCTATGGTCTGCTGCCCAACACCGCTGGTTGCTTCACCGCACCTGACGCCATCCTGACCGCTGAACTGGCGCGTGAGGCGCTCGGCGTCTCGCTGATCAAGTTGGAAGTGATTGCCGACGAAGAGACGCTCTTACCCGACACCGAGGGATTGCTGGAGGGCGCGCAGGAGCTGGTGCGCCGCGGATTCCAGGTCTTGCCCTACACCAACGACGACCCGGTCACAGCGCGCAAGCTGGAGGATGTGGGTTGCTCGGCGGTGATGCCGTTAGGCGCTCCGATTGGCTCAGGTCTCGGTATTCGCAACCCGCACAACATTCAGTTGATCAAGGAGCGGGCCAGCGTGCCCGTGATCGTCGATGCCGGCGTCGGCACGGCCTCCGATGTCGCGATCGCCTTCGAGCTCGGCTGCGACGCCGTGCTGATGAATACCGCAGTCGCGCGCTCCCGCAATCCGGTGCAGATGGCTCGTGCGATGAATGCCGCCGCTCGCGCCGGCCGCGACGCCTTCCTCGCCGGCCGCATGCCACGCAAGTTCTACGCCGACGCCTCATCACCATCCGAGGGGATGATCTCTCCCCTTGAAACCTCATAGATGGCAAGCCGGTTGCATCATGCGAAACGTACGCCCCCAACTCCGTCATACCCGCGCTCGCCGCGGGTATCTCGCCGAATCCCACATCGCCGTAGCTGCAGGGCACAACGAGATTGCCGCGACGGAGCGCGGCAATGACGGAAGCAAACAAGAACAGGAGACAGATCGTGTCTGACCCGCCTCTGACTGCATTATCACAACGCCTCTGGGATGAGAACCGCGACCTGGCCGAAGCCTGTCTCGATCATCCGTTTATCGTCGGCCTCGCCGACGGCACCCTGTCCGAGTCCCGCTATGGGCTCTTCGCGCAGCAGGATCACTTCTACCTCGACGCCTATGCCCGTTCATACGCATGGGGGGCGGTCCGCGCCCAGGATTGGTCAACGCGGCGCCAGTTCGGAGAGCTGATGTCGGGCATCCTCACAGAGGGCACGTTGCACGAAAAGACCGCGCCCGAGCTGGGCGTCTCGCTCGAAGATGTCCAGCCGCTGCCTGCCGCTCGCGAGTACACCGATTTTCTCCTGGCCACGGCCTCGTTGGGAACGGTCGGTGAGCATCTCGCAGCCATGGCGCCCTGCGCCAAGCTGTATGGATGGCTGGGACTGCGCCTCGCCGATCAACCGTACGACGACAAGTACGGCTTCTGGATCAATATGTACGCCAGCCCCGACTATCTGGAAAAGGTCGACATCATTCAGCGACTGCTGGATGAACATGGCGATGATTCCGGCTCGGAAGCGATCAAGTTCCGCACCGCGATGGAACTTGAGTACAACTTCTTCGACTCAGCCTGGGTGAATGGGGGCGAATAATGAAGCTCTGGAAACTGTTTGGTTCACTGCTATTGATCAGCATCGCAGCCCTAGCTGTAGGTGCTTGCGCCGAATCGACCGACGTACCGCAGTCTGATTCAATCCGGGTCGTTGAGGCGCAATCCGACCAGGAACCGGATGTCGTTCGGGTGCAACTGGACTGGCTGCCCAACACCAATCACACCGGCATCTATGTGGCGATGGCCCAGGGCTGGTATGAGGAGGAGGGCATCGAGATCGAGATCCTGCCCTACAGCGGCGCAGCCGGGGAGATTCTGCTCGACCAGGACGTTGCTGATGTTGCATTCTCGTTCCCGACATACCTGCCTCTCTTCCGCGCCCAGGGATTGGACATCGTCTCCATCGCGGCTGTGTTGCAGACCAATCCCACAGAAGTCGCCGTCCTCGCGGATGGCCCGATTGAGCGTCCGCGCGATCTCGATGGTCAGACCTACGGCGGATTCGGCGGTCCGGCCGAGCAGGCACAGTGGGAATGGGTCGTCCGCGCCGACGGTGGCCAGGGCGACATCTCCGGTGTGATCCTCGACACAGCGGCCTATGAGGCGCTCTACGAAGGCCGGGTCCAGGCGGTCGAGCCGTTCGTCACCTGGGAGGGAATCGAAGCGAGGCAACGCGGCATCGAGCTGCGCACCTGGAAGTACACCGACTTCGGCATTCCCGACTACCCGGGTGTCGTCCTGGTCGCCGCTCGTGAACTGGTCGACAGCGACCCTGATCTACTCACTCGATTCCTCGCAGCGACGATCAAGGGTTACGAATACGCGGTTTCAGAGCCGAATGAGGCGGCGCAGATGATGATCGACATCGCCGGCGAAGATGTCTTCCCCAACCTGGAGTTGGTCTTCGAATCCGCCCGTCTACTGGCGGCGCAGTACTACGTCGACCCTGAAGGTCGCTGGGGGTCGCAGACGCTCGAGCAGTGGGAAGGCTACACGGAGTGGCTCTTCGATCACGGATTGCTGCTCGATGTCGACGGCGATCCAATCGTCAATCCGCCCGACTACGCTGCACACTTCACGAATGACCTCTATGAAGCGGCGCGAGCGTCGAACAACTAGTAGCGACTTCTAGCGATAGCGTGCGCCGTGCTAGAAGTTGAGTCGGTCGACAAGGTCTACGGACAGGGCGACAACGAGGTCGTCGCGCTGAGCAGCGTGTCGCTGACCGTCGCGGACGGGGAGTTTGCCGCACTGGTCGGACCGTCCGGCTGCGGCAAGACCACGTTGCTCAACCTGATTGCCGGACTGGACGATGTCGATGCGGGACGCATCCTGGTCGATGGCGCGTCACCGCCGGCGGCGGAGCGGCTCAAGCGGTTCGGTTACATGCCGCAGCAGGACATGCTGTTTCCCTGGCGCACGGTGCTTGAGAACGTGTCGCTGGGGCTCGAAGTTCAGGGCATGAATCGCGCAGATGCTCGGGCCCGCGCTGCCGAGATGTTTCCTCAGTTTGGATTGGGCGGATTTGAACATCGACGGCCGCATGAACTCTCGGGCGGCATGCGCCAGCGGGCCAGTTTCCTGCGCACATACCTGCTCGGCCGTCCGTTTCTCTTGCTGGACGAGCCGTTCGGTGCACTCGACGCCATCACCCGTGGACAACTCCAGACATGGCTTGCAGAGACCTGGAATCGGATCGGCGGTTCGGCGCTGTTGGTCACGCACGATCCACACGAAGCGGTCGCGCTATCGGATCGTGTCTACGTCATGTCGTCGCGACCGGGCCGGATCACCAACGTGATCGAGGTTGATTTGCCGCGTCCGCGCACCGCGCGTGCCGCCGAGACCGAGACCGCGCATCGGTTGATCGACGTGTTACGCCATGAAACCGAGAGCGTTGGCGTCGACTCATGATGTCGAGGGCTATCAATCTCCCCAGGTTGCGCGGATGGTTCTTCGACGTGGTCGCGCCGATGGCGCTCACATTCTTCGTGCTCTCTGGCTGGCAGATCTACGTCTGGCTCTCGGACATCCGACCCCAGGTGCTGCCCGGACCGATCCGGATCGTGCGTGAGAGTGTTGAGTCCGCCGGCGCCATCTGGGCGCACGCGCTGGTCACGATGTCGGAGGTCGCGGCGGGCTTCGCGATCAGCATCATCTGCGCGCTGGCGCTGGGACTCCTGCTTGACGTGTCGACACCGCTCCGACGTGCGGTGTACCCAATCATCGTCGCTTCGCAGACCGTGCCGATTCCGGTGGTTGCGCCACTGATGATCGTCTGGTTTGGCTTCGGCGTGCTGCCCAAGATCATCGTGATTGGCCTCTTCACCTTCGTGCCGATCGTGCTGGGCTTCGCCGCCGGACTGGCATCGACCGAACGCGCGACATTGGATCTGATGCGCACGTTTGGTTCGTCACGCTGGCAGATGTATCGCTACGTGAAGATTCCCGCCGCCTTGCCTGACCTGTTCACTGGTCTACGAATTGCGGCAATCTATGCCGTGTTGGGCGCAATCTTTGGCGAGCTCGCCGGCGCAACGGATGGGCTCGGTATCTTCCTCGAACAATCCCGTCTATCGTTTCGGACTGACCTGGTGTTCGGCGCGATATTCGTCGTGGCACTCCTGAGCTATCTCTTGTTCCTGACCGTCGTACTGATTGAGCGACGGGCGATCCCCTGGCATTTCCAAAGGCGTGAATCATGATTCTGCACCGCTTGATGCTGATCGCCGATCGAGAAGGAACCAATGGTCGACCGCTGGCAGAAGTGATCGTCCGCGCGGCCAATGGTGTCGGCGGTCGACTGATGGTGCAGATACGGGACCGTGATCTGGGAGACGTCGAAGTGATGTCGCTGATCCGCGCCGTCCAGCGTCGTGTGCCGCCTCAAACCGTGCTGATGGTCAACAATCGCCCGGAGATCGCGCGAACCATCGAGATTGGGCTTCACTTGCCTGCTGGTGCTGCCACGCCCCGGGGTCAGTACCAACTTCTGGGTCGCTCTGTGCATGACGCACCAGAGGCCGATATCGCCCTGGGCGACGAAGTGGACTACGCCATTGTGGGCACAATCTTCGAGACGAATTCGCATCCCGGTCGAGTGGGTGCCGGGCTGACTCATCTGTCGGATATCCGCGCGCTGATGGGCAACATCGCTTGCTACGCGATTGGCGGGATCACCGTTGACAACGCTCCTTCGGTGATCGAAGCCGGCGCCTGGGGAGTGGCCGTGCGCAGCGCCATCCTCTCAGCGGACGATCCCTCCGAAGCGGCGTATCGGCTGCACAGTAGCCTGCCGCAATGACGACCGACGCCCCGCTCAGAGCGGTAATCGAAGGCAGCTCCCCGTCGAGTTTTTCCTCGGTTCGCCGCGCCCGAGCCATGCTCAACAACGGACCCAACGCGTTGACCGCGCTCGCCTCGGACCTGGCCGAGGCGCTGTCGGATGCTTCAGATGTCCTGATCGACCGGCCGTCCCGGCTGCTCTACGCGACCGATGCATCGTTGTACGAGATGGAGCCGGTCGCGGTCGTATTCCCCCGATCGCCCGCGGATGCCGCCGCTGCCGTTGACGTGGCGCGCACGCACGGCGTACCGGTCTTGCCGCGCGGCGGCGGCACCAGCCTCGCCGGACAGGGTGTCAATCACGCCGTCGTGCTCGACTTCACCCGGCACATGAACTCGGTGTTGCACATCGATGCCGACGCCCGCTCTGCGCGGGTTCAGCCGGGATTGGTGCTGTCGGAGCTGAACAAGGCAGCCCGTAGGTTTGGATTGCACTACCCCATCGACCCGTCAACCGCGAATCGGGCCACGATCGGTGGTGGGATCGGCAACAACTCGTGCGGCACACACAGCGGTCTCTACGGAAAGACGATTGACGTCGTCGATTCAGTCGATGTGGTGCTCTCCGACGGCGCCAACCTGCGTTTCGATCACGTCGACGAGCGCCGGCTGCGCGCTCTGATCGATTCGGGTGGACGCGAGGGTCGCCTGTACCGAGACCTACGCGAGCTCGCTGAGCGCGAGCGAGCGGCAATCGGTGAGCGATTCCCCGACATTCCCAGACGGGTATCGGGCTACAACCTGGACACGCTGCTTGATCCGAACGGCGTCAATCTCTCCAACATGGTCGTCGGGTCGGAGGGGACGCTTGCCGTCGTGACCGAGGCCACGGTCCAGCTCGCTCCGCTTCCGAGGCGTCGCGGAATTCTGGCCGCACACTTTCACACGCTGATCGAAGCCGCAGAAGCGACAGTCACTGCGAATGCTCACAAGCCGGCGGCGATTGAGCTGGTTGACGACATCATCATCGAGCGCTGCCGATCGAGCGTCGGCTACGCGCCGCTGGCCGACTTCGTCGTCGGCGAACCCGGCGCAATTCTGCTCATCGAGTGCTTCGCCGACACCGACGGTGATCTGCATGATCAGTTACGAACCATTGAGTCCGACCTCAAATCACAGGCCATGGGCTACGCCCATGTGACGGAGACCGATGCCGCGGCGCAGGCGAAGATGTGGCAGATGCGACAGGCAGGGTTGGGCTTGCTGATGTCGATGCACGGCGATCCCAAACCAGGCGCGTTTGTTGAAGACACTGCAGTGCCGCCCGAGCGCTTGCCGCAGTTCGTCGCACGGTTCGACGCTGCCGTCCGAGCACGCGGACTGCGAGCCGGCTACTACGGACACGCGGCGGCCGGCTGCCTGCACATCCGACCCGTGGTCAATGTCAAGGACCAACACGGCCTTGAACAGACCGAGGCGCTGGCGGCGGAAATCGCCGACCTCGTGGTCGAGTTCGGCGGCTCGCTGTCCGGTGAACACGGTGACGGGATCGTGCGCGGCGCATTCATGGAGAAGATGTTTGGACCGCAGTTGGTCGACGCGTTCCGCGAGGCCAAGCAGGTCTTCGATCCTGACGGTCTGCTCAATCCCGGCAAGATCATCGACACGCCGCCCTTCCGCGACAACCTGCGTCTGAGTCCGGAGACGGTCAATGCCGATCCGTCTGGGTGGCTCGATTTCTCCTCCGAGGGTGGACTCGCCCGGGCAGTTGAGATGTGCAACGGACAGGGCGCGTGCCGCAAGTTCGACGGGGGCATGTGTCCATCGTTCCAGGTGACACAGGACGAAGAACACTCGACTCGTGGACGGGCCAACCTACTGCGTCAGGTGCTCAACGGCGCCATGCCGCTCGAGGAGCTGTCGGGCGACCGGCTGCATGACGCGCTTGACCTCTGCGTCGAGTGCAAAGCCTGCAAAGCGGAGTGTCCGTCGGGCGTCGACCTGGCCAAGATCAAGTACGAGGTGCTGGCGCACCGGCATCAAACGCACGGTGTCCCTCTCAGAGATCGTGCGTTTGCCAACATCGCGACCCTGCTTCGGCTGGGTTCGTTCACACCGGGCATCGCCAATCTGGTCGGTTCGACGCCAATCGCGGGATGGCTAATGCATCGGCTCGGAGTACATCCGCAGCGTCCGGTGCCGAGGATCGCGAAGCAGACGTTTGCTCGGTGGTTCGGCCGACGCCAGAGGCCTGAAGCTACTCAGGGCGACGTTGTGCTCTACGACGACACGTTCACTAACTTCGTTCATCCCGAAGTTGGAGTCGCGGCGACACGAATCATTGAGGCCCTGGGATATCGGGTGATCAGGATTGAGAATCGTGCATGTTGTGGTCGTCCCTCGATCTCCAAGGGACTGCTCGACGATGCTCGCGATCTGGCAGCACGTAACGTCGCCGCGTTGCGGTCCTATGCCGATGCGGGATTGCCGATCATTGGTACCGAACCGTCATGCCTGCTGACATTACGGGACGAGTATCCGCTGTTGCTTCGCAGTGAGTCCTCATCGACCGTGGCATCGCAAGCGCTGCTCTTCGATGAGTGGCTGGCCCAGGAACTCGATGCGAATGACGCGTCGCGGATCTTCATCGGCGACCACGGGCCGCTGATGTTGCATACGCACTGCCATCAGAAGGCCTTGGCTGGATTTGAACAAACACTTGATGTGCTCGACCGAGCGGGATTCAAGCCACAGGCCATCGATAGCGGTTGCTGCGGGATGGCCGGGTCGTTTGGATTCGAGTCCGAACATTACGAGATGTCGCAACGCATGGGCGCACTGCGGCTCTTCCCAGCATTGGAAGCAGCGGCAGACACTCCCGTCGCGATCACTGGAGTCTCATGCCGGCAGCAGATCGGTCACTTCACCGACCATGAACCACGACACGTGGTCGAGTATCTGGCGGACGCATTGATCTCGCAGGAGTGAGTCGTAGAGGCTTGGTGCCGAGGGGCAGAGTCGAACTGCCGACACCACGATTTTCAGTCGTGTGCTCTACCAACTGAGCTACCTCGGCGCGATAGCTGACTCAGCATACACTCCGCGAGCCAGAATTCCGCTGTCGGGATCTGCTCTACGGCATCACTTCTACGGTGGGCAGCACCGCCTGACGGACCTGCTCGAAGACTTCTTCAATCGTGCCGCGAGCGTCCACGACATCCCACTCGTAGCGCTCCGCCATCGCCGACATTTCCTGCAGTTGCTCGCGCTGGTGCTGCATGAAACCGTCGTAGATGCTGCGGTCGTGCAGATAGTCGCCGCCCGATTCCCAGAAGTCGAACCCGCGCTCCAGCACCCGGAGCACCAGGTCTTCGGCATCAATGTCGAGATAGATCACCTGGTCCGGAATCATGGCAAACCCGTAGATCTGCTCCAGCCAGTGACGTGAGGCCCCGCGAACCACAGCCCGGGCCATGAGTGAGAAGATGTAGCGGTCGGCGAGGACGACCATCCCGGCCTGCAGCGCCGGCAACATAATCCGCTCAAAGCGGTCCCAAAAGTCGGTTGCATAGAACAGATTCAGCGTGATGGGGTCGAGGGTGTGACCCTGCTTGGCATCGTCGATGCCGGGACCGACCAACGGCGATCGTCGCAGGCCGCTGTCGACCACACCCCAGCCCTGCGCTTCCAGGTAGTCGCGCAGAATGGAGATGATTGTCGAACGGCCGACACCGTCGGTGCCTTCGATCACAATCAACCGACCGGGCAGCCAGTCCTGCTCGATGCCTGGCGGCGGCTCGCCGTAGAACTTGACCTCAGTCACAGGCCACCTCCGGCCGCGAGCGCGGCATATCCGGTCTGGATATGCACTGGCACATTGGAAACCTCGCGCTTGGGCATGCCCTCCAGCAGAGGTTCAACCAGTTTGCGGACCAACACCTGCTGATTGACCAGTGACTCTGAAGCATCGATTCGGGTGATGTCGTACTCCTGGCAGAGTGCCTCATATTCGTCCAGGATCCTGCCCTGGAACAGACGGAACGATTCATGCACGTCATCGGACAGTCCGAGGTCCATGCCCGCTTCATAGAACTTGATCTCAGCGCGCGCCGCAGCGATGCGTCGGATCGACTCGTCGAGCGATACATGGAAGTAGAGCGCCAGATTGGGCGGTGGCGCGAATGAGTACAAGTCACGCACCCATTTGCGGTTGACGCCTCGTGCGGCGTCACGTGCAAACGCCGTGTAGACATAGCGGTCGGCCAGGACGATCACCCCAGCCTGTAGCGCGGGCAGAATCTGCTCATGTGTCCGACTGGCGAAATCGGCGGCGTGAACCAGGCTGAACGACATCGGGGTGAGCAACTGCTTGCGCTTACCCCGCTTGGTCGTATCGCGAACGATGGGCGACGAGTTCCACTCGGTGAAGACCGTGACGTATCCCTCGCTGCGCAGCCATTTGTGCAGCAGGTCGAGCTGGGTGCTCTTACCGGAACCATCAATGCCCTCGACCACAATCAGCCGACCAGGCAGCTCGGAAAAGTCTGCGGAAGTTGACACCGTTGCTTCCCTTCGTGTCGCTCGGACTCAAGGCATTCCCGCACACGCGCACGATAGGCGCGACCGTCCTGTTACAGGCTAACGAATCGGCAGGTTGAGACAGCAACACGTGGGGGTGTCTCAGAAGTCAACCCAGCTGGATGAATCTCAGTCGCCGCTTCACGGAGACCTTTGCATAACCCCTCAACCGCCCCGCCTCCGAGCGGGGGCCTGCTCCTTCCCTGGCTTCTGACCGGCGGCCATGATTGTCGCCGGTATCTGGTCAACCGGGACCTATCCGAGCAGCCTGGGCTGTACCAAAAGGGGTCCCCGCTCGGGGGCGGGGACGGGAAACTGAGTTACTCAAAGGTCGCCTTCACGCGGGAACCCGCTCGGGCGGTGAGGGCTATCTGGTGATGGGTAACTTACCGAGGCAGGAGCAGGTCCCCGCGTGAAGGAGGCCGTTGCGTAATCCACCAACTCCGTCATTCCCGCGCGCAGCGCGGGAATCTCGATCCGTTTGGTAACGCCGATGTGCAACTACGGACGTGTTACCAGCGTCGACTCTGGTGCTGGCCTCAGCGAGATACCCACAGCGGAGCGCGGGTATGACGGATATCTCAGCGGGTAAGACGGGAACTCCTGGACTGAACGACCCCATGCAAATGCGCCCTAGGCTGCATTGATGCAGTTCATGTAGCGGGCATCAGCGATGTGAAGCGATGCGTTGGTGGGCCTGACTGAACGAAATCAAGAACCGATTCTTGATCCTCGGTTGCTCGGTCAGTGGGCATGGGGATCGTGTACCGAATCGAAACGTCATCCCCATCCACCTTGATGCCCTTGACGAAGTTGCGGATCAGGGCTTTCCGCTCCGGGATGGTGCCCGCCTGAAGGAACTCGCGGAAGTCGGCGACGTACCGCTTGATCTCGGGCGTGGACGGCAGCTCGGCCCGGCGTTGCTCGAGTTGGCGCAGTGCGTCATCTCTGGCGGCTGCCAACTGATCTTCTTGCTGCCGCAGTTTCAGAATGCGTGGCGACAACGCCTCGTAAGTCAGGTCGCTGTTCTCCAATGCGTCGTACAGTTTCTCCAGCCGGCGTCGGACATCGTCCAAATCGGACTCGACGATCGCCAAGTCGGATGCTCGCTCTTCTGCCATCGAGTCGACCTCCTCGGCGACCATCTGCACGAGCTCCGTGATGGTCTGTTCGTTCAGAATGCGACCCATGATGTTGGCAACGATCTGGTCCTCGATACGCGGCGCGTTTAAGTAGCGACCTTCGCATGCTCCTGCGCCGCTGCGATGCAAGGTGCTGCAAACGTAGTAGGCGAACTGCCCGCTCTTGGCGCTCTGCCCCAGGTATCGTTTGCCACATCGGCTACAGCGCAGGAGACCACTGAGCAAGAACTTGCTACCGGTGCGCCCTGGCGCCTGCACTTTCGGAGCCCGAGCGTGCAACGCGGCCTGCACAGCATCAAAGGTCTCCTTTGAGATAATCGCCGGCCAAGCGTCGGAGACACGAACGGGATCGGGCTCTTTGCCGTCCTTGGCTGTCTTTCCCCAGACCGCAGTACCGGTGTATGCCTCGTTCTTCAGGAGGTAGTGCAGCCGTCGTTTGTACCAACGATTGCCCTTGTACAGGATGCCGCGCTCGTTGAGTAGATTGCAGATTTCCTTGAGTCCAATACCTCGCAACGACAGCGCAAAGACCTCCTTCACGATTGGCGCGGTGTCAGGGTCGATTTCAAGCGTGGGTCGCTCTTTCGCTCCGTCCTGCACCTTGATTCGGTTGTAGCCATAAGGTGCCTTGGAGGCGAGGAAGAACCCGCGCGATGCCGCCTCGCGCATCCCACGCGTCACTTCTTGCGCGAGGTTCTCCGAGTAGAACTCGTCGACCGATTCGATGATCGCTTCCATCAGTTTGCCGGTCGGAGTGTCGTCGGCGTGCTCAGTGATCGACGTGACTCGGATACCTCGACGCCTGAGCATCGACTTGAACGCCACCGCGTGCTCACGCTTGCGGGTAAACCGCGAGAACTTCCAGACGAGAATCTCCTGGAATGGTGCGTTCGCCCCGCTGGCTTCATCGAGCATCTGGCGGAACTGCGGTCGATCAGATGATCGCCCGGATTCGGCTTCGTCGATGTACTCACGAGCCACGACATAGCCATTGCGCTCGGCGAAGTCGCGAAGGGCACGAAGCTGTGCCGCGACAGACAGGTCAACGTCTTGGCGGTCGGAGGAGACACGCGCGTAGAGTGCTGCTGGAATCAGGTCGGCTGGGTGTTTCATGGGATGCTCCTTCGGCGCTGCAAGCATCGGCGTGCCGCGTTCCTTGTTCGAAACACTCTACTACGGAGCTGCGCGGCGAAAGAACGGACTGATCGCAAATGGCGCTTGTGCGGAGAGTGCGGCTTGATGCCTCCGATGTCCCCAGAAATCGCCATATCCTGAGAGCACTGGAAAGAGCGTCGTGACCGGAGGACTTGGACGCGCCGGCCCGCCGACTGCACCCTCAGGGAAGGGACTTGGCGGACTATTGGGCCGTTGATGTCACCGCGAACCGGCGCACGTCTTCCGATTCGAGGAGAAGACATCACCGACGTCGGCCCGCTCGATAGTCACCGAAGGAGAGTCCGTTGGCCATCAAGGACCTATGCCATCCAAGTGAGCTGATCATGCACGACTGGAGCGGCGATCTTGTTCGAACCGCGGCGGCAGTGGCTAAGCAGATGCAGGTGTCAGCCAAATCGTTCGAGGACATCTGCCAGCGCAAGGCGCCGGTCACAACGGATATGGCCGGCCACCTCTCGAGAGCGGTCGGCAGCAGGCTTCGACTCTGGACCCAACTCCAGGCCGACTACGACGCCACACAAGCGGAGCTGACGCTCGACCAGTTCAACGTCAAGCGGATCGAACGGGCGGCCTGACAGGTGATCGTCCACTTTCGGCATCGAGGTCTCCGGCGGCTGCACGAGGGGGGGATCGAAGTGGAGTTGCCGCCAGGAATGTCCGCAGAATCCGGCTGATTCTGCAACAGCTAGACGTTGCGACGGGACCACAAGACATCGAATTGCACTCGTTGGACCTGCATCCACTACGGGGCGATCTCGCCGGACATTGGGCGCTGCGTGTGAGCGGCAACTGGCGGATCACGTTTCGCTTCGAGGACGGCGATGTCCGGGATGTGGACTTGACCGACTACCATTAGACCATCGAACGGAGACTGCGATGCCGATGTACGATCCGCCGCATCCGGGGGAAGCTGTTCTTGGACTCTGCCTGGAGCCGTTCGACCTGTCGGTCGCGGACGCAGCGGCGCACCTTGAGGTGGACGTGGAGCACCTGGCCCATCTCTGCGCGGGACGGGAGCGGATCACCGCCGCTCTGGCGATCAGGCTGGAGCAGGCGTTCGGCGGCACCGCCGACAACTGGATGCGCGTGCAAACCGCCTACGACCTCGCACAGACGCGCCAGAATTCAGACCACATCCAGGTCGAACCAGTCGGCTCAGCCGCCTGAGCATTACCGATGAGGAATCCGTCGGCTACCTATCGACAGCGACGCGCCGGCGCTTCGCTATGGCCTCCTTGTCTTTGATCACTTCGATAGCCGAATCGGGGCTGCCCGTAACGACGGCGACGAAGTGGTAGATCAATAGCAATTCGCACTGGTACGTGAGTCGAAGCAACTCCGGGCCCTCTGGGACGTCCTCATCTCCGATCGGAATGTGATGGACAAGGACATTCCTCGTATGGGCAACCTTCTCACTGAACTCTTTGCAGCTTTCCTTGATTCCAAGATAATCTGCAAAAGGTTCGGCCAGTCTTCGCACACGCTTCCACAGCTTTATGTTCTTTCCGCCATGCAGCGCTTTGTCGAGTGTTTCGAGGGCCTCAGTCAATTGCCGGCATTTCTCATTGAGGGTCAGAGTCCTGCTGGAATCCATAGCAGAGAAAAACAGCCGGAAGGACTGATGATGCTGAGAATATCTTTTGAACCAGCGCGCGAGACACACTTGCAGTTCATCATTCAGATCACTCCTTCGAAACAACATCAGTGGGCCGAAGAGGTTGCGCTCCGCTGCGCCTTGATCGCGTTCCTCACAAACTATCGCTATCTCGCTCTCGCGCTCGTCGCCTCCGTAAGCGGGTTCAGTCACATCCCGCGAGTACCCGGTCAGTCCTGTAACGGCCACACTCTGATCAGAAGCCAACCGCAGGAAGTCTCGGAACCACATAACCCGCCGCGTTGCCTCATCAGCTGTCCACCAATCATTGGTTGATAGCTCCAAGTATGCGTTTTGGGATACTTGAGCCTCCTTCGTTTCCTCCCAAGCTGACGGAATCGAATAGCCAAATCTGATCTTTCCATCCTCGCCGTCGAGTAGGTTTTGAATATCGAGGTCTTCGGGCCTCTGAAACCTGATAGTCGCGCGGCCGTGGCCCGGATCGCTATCAACCCGAATACCTGACAACGCGAGCCATTCGTCCAGACCTTCAACATGGAAGGATACCCGAGAAAAACGCACGTTCTCACTTGGTCCACAGTGAACGCCGACGAACAACCAAGTTGCGTGATATGTAGCGTTATTGAAGACAGCTCCTCGCATTTGGAATTGGTGGTTGCTCCCTGTTCGCAGGCATCCTTCAAGTGTGACGAATCCCCGTTCTCTCGTGACGCCTAGAATCCTTCTGGTTGCCTGACCGTCGCGAAGAGTGAGATCGGATGCCAGCGAGGTGGGCTCTCCATCCGCAAGGCCGAACGTCTCCAATGTGATTGCACCCAGCGCAGAGACTCGAAGGATTCCTGGCACCCGCTGCTCAGCCTCCGCATCGTGGGGAAGCCAGAAGAATCCAAGGTCGTCAAACTCGTCTACGCGCATGAATCAATGCCTCTGCTTAGGACGGAAACTCAACGTTCTTACTTGAGAATACCCGCAACCCGTCGAGCCACTTCCGAAAACCACTTCACCTCCTGATCGCTCAACCGTCGGCCCAACACCTTCGACTCCCGATAGCTCAGCCACTTCTTCAACACTTGGTAACCGCCTAGCCGATACTCCCAGACCTCCGACGGCACGTCTTTCCAGTAGGCCCGATCGTTCAGGTAGACATCCACCATCTCTCCCCGACGCACTACTTTGCCCTGGCCGGGCATGACGGCTTGATTGGCTCCGTAGTGACCCCAGCCGGCGGTGAGGCGGAAGTCGTCTGGTTGCATCGGTTTGCCATCGATTGTCTCGGGGACGGCGATGCGGGTGAGGTCGTTGAGCAGGTCGCTGACGTCGGACTCGGTGTCGAGCAGGCGAGCGAGGCGACGGCCCTTGGTTGCCGACTCGGCCAGGGCCTCGGCGCTCTCGGGCAGGGGGATGCGAGGCCAGCCCATGCGCAGACCTCCGGCGTTGGCCTCGCGGTAGGCGGGGTCGTGCAGCGTGGCGAGGACGTGGTGGAAGAGGTCCTCGGGCTCGGCGCTCATGGACTCGATGTAGGACTGCGCCAGCTCGCTCAGGTTGGCGGTGCGCTTGACACCATTGACCTCCTCGCCGAACTGCTCGTCTCGGAGGTACAGGGGGAACATGTTGGCACCACGCTCGATCAGGTGGAGAGACGCCATGCTCGTCGTGTACGAAGCCTGGGGTTCTGATGCACGCTTGCGCAAATGTTGCGCACCGCTCAGCCACTGATTCCCGAAAAATGCGTGCGGCTTGTATTCGGGACGAGGCCGATCTAGAAGCTTGCTCTCTGCCGACCAATAGAGCCAGCGTGCATCGAAAGGCCGATATGCGTAGCGGATGAAGTCCGAGTCTTCAGCCTCTACGTAACTCGCGATTCGATGCTTGAGGCGGTCTTGGTCAACGTCTACTACAACGGTGTCATGGCTTGTCTTCACTCCGGGGAATTGAGACGGAAACAAGTCTACCAGCGACGGCCAATCGAACCATCCTTCGCTGACGACAACCGGAGCGAACGGTAGGCCCAGGCCAGCTATCGGCTGTACCGAGTTGTAGAGCGCCGACGGTTCCGATGCCGCTGATTCATCCAGCGCCTGTAGCTTGCCTATACCCCAAAGGTCTCGACGCTCAATCTCAGACGCTGACTCGTGTGACTCCTTGCGCACCAGCGTCGCGATTGCCGTTCCTGGCTTGATTCCCACCGGGTCATCTTTCGTCGAAAACACACTCGGGTCCGGGTCGCCATCCGGCGTGAGCTTACCGGTCCGGTACTTGTCACCGTTGAGATTGTCGATGCGGATGATGTCGAAAGCGTCTAGATAGCGTTGTCTCATGCCGGGGAAGGAGAGGCCGTCGAGCCACGAGTAGTTGCTGATGAAGCAGACAATGCCCTTGCCCGTCTTCTCAGCGATGCGGCGCTCGGCCATGCGGAAGAAGCGCACGTAGAGGTCGTTGAGTCCCTGTCCTTGCGGCTTTGGCACGTCGGTGCCGCTGACCTTGCGGTAGGCGTCAGTCAGCTTTCGCTCTTCGTCCACCTCGGAGACGCCGGGGAAGCCATTGTAGGGCGGATTGCCCAGCACGACCAGAATCTTGCGTTCCTGTTTGACCTCGTTGGCGCTGCGGCGTTCCTGTTCCAGTTCGGGGAAGGGCAGTGGTTTGGTCGTGTGCGGCTCCCAGCCGGTCAGCGCGTTGGTCAGGAAGACGCCGGCTCGCTGGTCGGGGGCTAGTCCCGCGCCCATCTGCTCCAACGCCAGCCCGATTTCGAGGTGCGAGACGACCAGCGGCGCGGGCATGATCTCGAAACCGAAGACGCGAGTCGAAGCGGCCTGACGGACCGACTCGGCCCAGGCCGCGCCCCCGCCCGATGACTGTTCGGTCTCAGCGATCCGGCGCAGCGTCTCGACCAGGAACGCGCCTGTGCCGCAGCACGGATCGAGCACGTAGACGTTCGGGTCGGCCAGCCCTTTGGCGATGCCCAGGTCGTCACGCAATGAGCGGTCGACCCGCGCCACCATGTAGCGCACCACTTCGCGCGGCGTGTACCAGACGCCGAGGTCTTTGCGCAGGTCGGGATCGAACGCCTCGAGGAACGGCTCATAGAAGTACTGCACCGCCTCGCCCTCCGAAAAGCGCTTGAGGAACGCCTCGCGGTCGACTCGCTCCAGAGCTGCCTCGGTCCAGTCCAGCACTTCGCTCAGGTCGAGTCGTTCTAGGCGACCGGGATCGGTGAGTTGATGGAACAGCATCCGCAACACCGGCGCGCGCAAGTACTTACGCGTGTCGTCCCATTCAAAGCGACCACCGGAGCCCGCCCGCGCCCAGAGCACCCAGGCGGCAAAGACGCCGTAAAACAGCGTCTGTACCAGCGTCGAGCGGAAGAACTTGCCGCCATCCTCGCCCTCGAAGGACATCCCTAGCGACTGCTCGATCGCGCCGCGAATTGTCGACAGCGAATCCTCTTCTTCCGTCGCCTGCTCGACCCGCTGCAGGGCGTCGCGGGCATAGGACGCCAGCAAGCGCGCAAGGTCGCGCGGCTCGGAAATCGTCGAGCGGTGCGACATCGCCCGCTGCAGGTATTCGCCCAGCGAGACGCCGTGTCGGCTGGCGGCACGCGTGCGGTGTTGGAGTAGTTCGTCGAAGGCCGCGCTGGAGTCGGAGAGGCTGTAGCGCTCCAGTGTGTGCTTAGCGCCATTGTTGTCCTGCCCGACCAGCGCAAACTCACGCAGGTTGGTCACCAGCACGAGCCGGTGCGTCTGCCAGTACTCGTCGACCTGCTCGGACGCGATCAACACATCGAGGTCGGCGTCCGCGCCCTTGACCTCCACGACGCCGCGGTCGGGATCGGTATTCTCGCCGGAGAAGAATCCGAGGTCAGGCTGGCCGGGATTGGTTTCGCTGTAGTGAACGACGGCCCGCACCTTCGGTGTGAGCTGCTCGCCGATGGCGTCGAAGAGGTTGTCGAGCGCCGTGTAGTGCGACAGTTCGGGCGTGCCGACTCGACTGACCGCCGAGACGGCATCGAGGTACTGCTTGACGGCCTGTTTCAGAGTCTGCACGCGGACCTCTCAACTCGGTCGAAGATCGTCGCTTGAACCATTATCCGCGATGTGACACGGGGCAGTACTGACACTTCAAGGCGCGAGGGTCAAGCAGCGTCTGCCCCAGCGGCCAGAATCTCAGTCTCGACGTAGCGCTTGAACCCGTCTGCGTCGGTGAAATGTCGATAACCGTGGTCGTTGGCGATCTGGAGCGTCGATTGCGCTTCGCCCAGCAATAGCGCGACGGGAGTGCTGAGCCCAACCTGTAGTCCGTTGGGCCAGGCCAGATCGAGGATTGCGAGCGGCTCGCCAGATTCAGCATCGGCCAGTTCCAGGTCGAGTTCTCCAGACGGCAACCCTCGTTCATGGAGCCAGTCGTTGACGGACAGCAGCGTGGCCTCTTCATCTGCGTCGGCGATACCACCAGGGATCACGTGCTCTGAGTCGGGGACGGGCGGCTTGACATCCTCACGTCCATCCGCAGGCGGTGTCGGCTGCGCCACATGGTGCAGCTGATCAAGCAACCCGTTGGCGGCGTCCGCAAGCAGATGCTGACGGGCTTCCAGGAATCGTGGGAAGTTCTCGATTTGCCACAGCTCTGGGTCCTGTGGAATCCACTGGGAGGCGAGGGCGCCAGGGTGTTGATCTTCGATTTCACGGAAGTATACGGCTGGCGGACGGGCACCGATCTTCAAGTTGGTGTCTTTGGTCAGGAAGCAGAAATTGGCGATCGCGTTGACCTCGGACTTGCGGTAGCCCGCCTTGTAGAGCAGCGATTTGGGGAAGATGTGATGGACCTCAAGCCGGCTCATGTTGCCCAGCAAGTTGCTTTTGAGCGGCAGGCCCGTGCCCCAATCTTGCGCTTCGCCAACACGAGTGAGCGCGTAGAGCACGGGATAGAAGCGGGCGCCCAGGCTCCAACCTCGGAAGTGGGCCGGCTCGATTTGCAGCGATCCATGCCACAGCCGGAGGTTGTCGAAGAGTCGGTCAATGGCGCCATCAAGTGACTCCGTCGCTTCGAAGTCGACATCCAGCGTGCTCTCAGTCGAACCGGAAAATCGTCCCCACATTGCGCTCTGGAAGTACCAAGCCAAGAGCCGATCGCGTTCTTGCGCACCTGACAGATGTCCACCTCGACGGTCGATGTAGCGAGCCATCACCGGTAAGGCGTAGCGAACGAAGAAGACGCGGTCGTGGTCTAAGCCGAAGCGTCCTGAGATCATGTTGAGGGCGGAATCAACTGCCTTCTCAGCACGTTTCAGGCCGTCTTGAATCTCCTCCGTGCTCCGATTGTGCAGGTAGGAGAAGCGCGCTTCGCCAGTCACTACGGCGTTGAGAATCCGCAACAGCAAGTCGAGACTGAAGGTGTATCCGTTCTGCTTCCAACGCGTCAAGATCGCCTGCATCGCCTCTCTGCCCTCCGGCCAGGAACCGCAGATCTTGGCGAGCGCGAGGTCACCCTGGGAGAGTTTTGTTCCACCGCTGTTGACGCGGTTGAAGATGTCGACCACCACGTCGACAGTCTTGTCTGAGCCGGTCACTTCCTCAGTGTGCAGTTCGATCTCGCGAATGCCGAGCACCCTGCTCAAGCGCCCAATGTAATCCCCGATCTTCGTTGCCAATTCCGGTATCGCGCTGAGCTCACTGATATGTGCTCCTAGCCCGTCGTCGCCCTTCTGCATAAGTACAGACACATCAATCCACCGGGGATCCCCCTTCATCCGCGTCGCTTGGTAGAAGCGGAACTCCTCCGTATCGATGTTGAAGTAGAGGTCGGTGAAGGCCCGCTTACTGCCATCGAAGAAGGCCGGAGGTTTGCCGCGAATGATCCCATAGAGCGACGTAATGCGCTGCTGGCCGTCCAGTAGCAGACGGACGACACCAGGCGACAGCGATTGTGTCCCGCGATGGTCGGCGGAGTCGGAGGGTGTGACCCAGACGAGGAGGCTGCCAACGGGGTGCCGTTGGTACAGGGACTCCATCAGGCCTCGCACCTGGTCTCGATTCCAGACGTAGCCTCGCTGAAACTTCGGTAACGCCATGGCGCCACCGTCAATGAGGTCGAGGATCTGAGAGACTTTCATCCGGCACTCCCTGAGATTCGTCACGAACAGGCGGCTTGTGGTGACGATTGAGCCGCCACGATTGCAGGCTAGCCGTCCATCGGCTGATCTCCGTGGTGAGACAGAGCGGCAATCTGGTTGGTATGACCGGAGACGAACCAGCCCCTCGCAGCGATACTGGAGGGATGGCAGCTTTGCAGGTCGCCGAAGCGCACTTGACGACGTTGCTCACCGCGACCGACGCGCTCGACAGCAAGGCGACGTTCCTATTGGCGGTGAGTTTCGCGTTGTTCGGCGTCTTCGTCGGTGCAGTGATCTCCGCAACCAGACCGACGGACTGGATAGCGCTCACCGCCCCTGCGGTTCTCAGCGCTGTGCTGCACACCCATGGATCATCACGCGCAGCACGTAGTCGATTCTCTTCTGTCCGCGTCGACCTCCGGCCCCGACGATATGGACCTTTCTTGCTGTCTCCTCGCGCGTGATCCACTCCTCAGGCCAACCGGCTTGGTGAACTGCTGGCGCAATCGGCCTGGCGCGAGTGTCAGCTTCGCTCAACGGCATGGCCAAAGGATGTTGGGCAGACGGGCACGTTCACTGCTCACCGACGGAGATGGCTACTTGTTAGCCTGAATGCAAGGAGACGAGCGACATGCAGCAGGTGCTTCGCAAACAGGCCACGGTGCAGCCTGGCGGGAAGATCGAGATCGTCGATCAGGAACTAATGGTCGGTGAACAGGTGCAAGTGGTGATTTCCTCACTAGATACTCCGACTCATCGATACGCCTGGCAGATCATCTCAGAGGGGCCGCTGGCGCGAGTCTTCGAATCCGCTCAGGAGGTTGATGAGTATCTCGCGGAGGAACGAGCGTCTTGGCATCGATAATGTTGCCCACCGACGGCGCAGTCTATCTCGACTCGTCGTCGCTCATCTACAGCGTGGAACGTCACGAGCCGTATCTCGGGCTGCTTGCTCCCGTGTGGCAAGAGGCTGGGCGCGGACAGTTGCTTCTGGTATCCAGTGAGTTGGCTTTCGCTGAAGTGCTGGTCCACCCAGTCCGCGAGCGCAACGAAGTGCTGATCAGCCGCTACCGCGAGGTGTTCGCTTCTGCTGACGTTCGGCTGGTACCTGCATCGCGTCAAACGTGGGAGGATGCAGCACGCCTTCGAGCTGAGTACGGATTGAGAACTCCAGACGCGTTGCACGCAGCGACATCGCTCCAGGAACACTGTGACCTCTTCATCACGAACGACGCGGATTTCCGTCGAGTGACCGAGTTGCCTGTCGTCGTCCTGCGCGATGTTTTGGCGAAGCCCGATTAGCGGTATCAGGGACAAAGGCTCGGTTCAGCAGCCACTGATTCAACATTGTTCGTGGTTCCACGAAGGCGTTACTAACACACAGTCGTCGAGATTGCGGTGCAGCAGGGAGATCAGGGTCAGGAAGTCAGCAGCGTCGTCTTCGCCTTCCCAGAGGATCTTGGGCTCATGCGCTAACGGATTGCGGACGGCCGCGAAGCAGCCTTTGAGCAGCATGCCAAATCCGTTCTGCTCCGACCTTTCCGTTTCCGTGCGCAGGCTGTTCAAGGCGAGCCTCGGATTCTTGCCCAGCAACGCAGAATCGACCAGTTTCGCGCCGTCGGCATCCACTCCGGACATTTCCCGAATCCGTTGCGCCAATCCCTTCGTGGCCTCGAAGACGGCGTGAAAGTAATTCTCCTGCATCAATTCGGCGCGGCAGTACTTCAACACTTCGGGATGCAATCGCCGACCACGGAACTTCGCTCGGATCGCGTTTGCCCTCGCCTCAGCTTCCGAGAGTGTGGACGCCTTTGTCACTTGGCGAAACTGTCCATCCGCTCCATACTCCAAGCCAGCGAATGAGAGTCGTTGATTGAGACCACTTCTGCACGCCTCGAACTGCTCCTCTTCACCGACGAACCGGCTGGAAGCAAGGTAAGAAGCGATGAACTTGAGGATGCGATTCGCCGACCCGTCGACTCGTTGCATTTCGCGGAACGCCCAGTCGAGCCGCTTCCACTTCGTCGACTCCCCGGAGCGATCAACAATGCCCTGATCATGGAACACTCGAACAATCGTCGAGCCAGTACCGCATTCGCCCAGAAAACGGGCAAGGCTCTCAAGCTGCGCGTCGGCGAAGGGCTCAACGGTTGGCATGCGGTGCCATCCTCATCCCAGGTCCCAAGTGAAGGTCATCTCAACCCACTTCGTCATGGCTGCGATACTACATTGATATCGCAACTGTGATGGGGAGTAGGAGCCAGTGACAATCAAAGTATCCGGTTTTGCTGAGACACTTGCACGCTGCCTTGACTTTGAGGGCATCGCACCGGATGAGCTTGAGACGGTGCTGGCTGAGGCGGCGTTGCCACTCGAGATGCGATTTGCCGAGCCGTCGGCTGAGATGCCTTTGATTCGCTCGGGCTCCGATTTCACGCATCTGGTGTTTGTCCAGCATGGCGTGGTGACTCCTTGGCAGTCTCCGTACTCCGAGTTGGCGGCTCCGTTTCTGATTGGCGTGCACGAGTTCCTGATGGGGTCGGAGCGATGGTCGGCGAGCTATTCCGCCATCACCGAAGCAGTGATCGTGCGCATTCCCGCGGAAGTGATGCAACTCGTGGTGGAGAGACTTCCATTGGTGCGTGAGCGGATGCACGAACTGGTGATGCGTCGGCTGGCGCGGTTCTATTGGGTCTCTCTGGCGACGAGTGGCGGGCCGGCCTCGCGGGTGGCGGCGGCGCTGGTCTCGCGTCTAGCTCTGGTGGACCTGGACTTTGGCGCTGACCGCGCCATCGAGATTCGCCAGAAGGACCTTGCACGTTTGACGACACTGTCTCGGTCTGCTGTGGCAGCCGGCCTCTCAGAGTTGGCCGCCACGGGCGCGATTTGCTGGGGCGATGGGCCGGGGGCGCGATTCAAAGGTGAGGTACTCGTGCCGGACGTTGATGCGCTCAAGGACCAGGCCTTCGCGGACGTGCGCGCTCGCGAACTCCGGCCGTTGTTGACAGGCTCTATCGACGAGTAGCTGCGGGACCACCAGTCTTCGTCGAAACCCGCTCGGATTGATTTCCCTGCACTGTCTCCTGTGGAGTGCGTCCACATTGCCGGTTGGATGAGTTATCCACATCTTAGTGAATGTGGTCTCTCAGACATGTCCCAACGCTGTCGTTGCCGGATAGGATGGCCCATATCAGAACATATGTAGCGATCTAGGAGCGTCCGCTATGACCTTCCACCGGCTTCATTCTGCCCAGTCCGTGAAGTTGAAGGATGACGGTCATGCAATCACGAGAGATGACCGAGTCGGAGCAGCGAGCGCTGCGCGAGGGCCTGCGCATGGTGGCGCGGCTGATCGCGCGGCATCATCTCGCTCAGGTACAGACAGTGGCGGCAGAGCCCGGCGCGCCTGCGAGTGCCGATCCTGGCTTGTCCGCCGCGCAAAACGAACGGCATGTCGGATGATGAGACGAACACACATGAGCGGACAGCGAGTCATGGGCGGCGAGGCGCTGCTGCCGAACAATTTCCCGGAACGGCTGCTCGGTCTGAAGGAGCGCAGCGGCATGACTTGGGAAGCGATGGCCTTCGCCCTGGGCGTGGATACGCGCCAGCTCTGGCGCTGGCGGCACGGCGCCTCACCGAGCGGCGGGGCGATGCTCTCACTGATGCGACTCGCTTCCCAGGTGCCGGGCGGTCTGGGTGACCTGTTGGGCGAGGAACTGACCGTCGTGCGGCGGCGCAAGCGAGGGAACCAATGAGTGGACGTCAGCGATGGGTCTACCGGGTCGAACGGCGCGACTTCCCGGCGGACTTTGCCGAGCGATTGGAGTGCCTCAGGACGGAGTCGCAGCTGTCATGGCGAGGGCTCGCGCGGTCGCTGCGGATGCCTGTGCGCAATCTGCGCCGCTGGCGCAGCGGCACCCAACCCGACGCGGCGCATCTGCTGGCGCTGTTCAGCTTCGCGGCCGAGCGAGGTCTACTGCACTGCCTGCTACCGGAAGCCCTTGACCAGATCGACTCGGCGGCAAACGCACCAGGCAATCACGATCAGAATGGAGGGGCCGGGGTGCGGTACGCCACCGAGCGCCAGGCCGAACCGAGCGGGCCCGAGCGCTCCAGCGCCGTTCGGTCCGAGACCAACAAGGGGACCGACACTTGCGCCTCGACCATCGCTTCGCCGGCCACACGTAGAAAGTGATCGGCGGTGAGTTCGTCCTCGAAGACCACGAGGACGGTGGGGTAAGCGCCGTGATCATCAATCGGTCGCCGAGTGTCGAAGTAACGCAGATAGGGCGCGAGCCGGCCGTGCATTGTGGCGGGACGGACAGCGCGCCGCTCCCACTCCAGCAAGAACGGCCAGTCCTCGCTCCTGACGCGCAGGACGCCGAACGCGTCGGGATGGATCGAGCGCATCCGCTCTAGGTGGCGGAAGTAGCGCGACGCCCGATGCGGCGGGTCGAGCTGGACCAACGTCAGCGACTCTGTCCGCGCTTGCTGAGCCAATCGCGCACTCCACCAGTGGACCGATTCGGTATGCGCGAGGTCGCGCAGCAGCTGCCGCGATCGCAGACCGGATACCTCCCGCCAGGCAGGTTCGCCGCTGGACCGAACTGCGTCCTCAGCATCCAATGTGACCGCTGTGCGCAGGGTTGGTCTCCAGCGCTTGCGTGCCGCGCCCACTGCCGTGCGGTCGCGCCGAGCGATCAGTGCCAGACCGGCCTCGGTCAATGACAGTCGGCGGCGTCCGCTGTGCATGAGACCAGTGACCAGGCCCAGTTCCGCTGGGCGCTGCAGCTGCTGCTCCAGGCGGCGGGCGCCGACTCCGAGCAACTGTTGCAGGTGCGCAGGCCTGATCCAGGGCCAGTCGCCGATCGCGTCCATGGCCCGCTTCTCGGCGGCGGTCAGCCCTGCCGGCAACAGCCACGCACGAGTTCGGGACTGTCGCTCCAGGTCGTGCGGCAGGGAGAGCCGTACGAGCGGCCGCTCGGCGGTCCAGCCGCGATGAGGAACGACATACGTGAGCGCATCACTCAGGCTGAGACGGGCCGAGCCTGAAGGTCCGCGCCAGACCCGCGCCTCGGCGCCGGACACCACGGCCTCCCGTTCCAGCGCCAGGAAGGTGATTGCGGGCGCACCGGCGACGAGCCGCCGGGCCTGGCGTAGGCGAACCTCGTCCGGAGCGAGCAGCAGCACTGCGCCCAGTCCCGGCGTCTCGCGCAGCCGTCGGATGCGTTTCGCGAACGCCGTGCGCTCAGCTGTGCTGCCCAGCCGAACCAGGGCGACCCTGCGCTCATCGGGCAGCAGCAGTGTGGCGTCAAGCGGGCTCGCCCGCAACCAACGGAAGCGGAGCTGATCGACACTTTCGGCGGCAGCCGCGGCGAGCCGGTAGAGCGAAGCGGCCGCGTCCAATCGCTCCAGCAGCAACCGCCGCCACTGCTCGGAGACCGGCTCACGGCGCAGCAACTCGTCCAGACTGCAGTCGTCTGCCTGGGCCAGCCGTCGCATCCCATGAGCCGTGAGGCAATATCGGCGTGTGGCTGGGATCAGCGCTGAGGAATGCATCAGCGAGTCGAGCAGACCTGCCTGCTCAAGCTTGGCGACACGGCGGAAGAGGGTGCTGCGCGGGCGGCCCGACAATGCCGCCCACTCCAGTCGGTCCAGAAGCGGCGCCGACGCGAGGACGCGCAGGAGACCGCGGTCCACCAGGTCAATCACTCCGCTGCTCAATTCGCGCTGGGCTTGGCCGTCGACGGTCGGTCATGGTGGCCGAGCCGTTCAGACCTGGAGCTCGATGGCGAGGCGTTCCCATTCGCTGGATCGCCGCCTCGCTGCAGCTCCGCCGCCTCGCGCTGGAATCGCTCGGTCTGAGCCTGGCGATCCGCCTGCTGCACGGCCAGCTCCGGGGCCGAAGTGACATAGGCGGAGGCCGCTTGACGGATGCGGCTGGCGACCTCCGGCTCGCCGAACTCCGGCCGGCGCACCATCATCGAGAACGTCGGCATGCGTTCTGCGCCGACCGTGGCTCGCACATAGCAGTGGTGCACCGGCTGCGAGACGATGTCCTCCTCCGAGATTCGCTCCTTGCCCAGTTCCCAGACCAGTTCGCGGGCGTCGTGTCCCGAGACTTGAAACACGCACAGGCAACCGACGTTGGCGAGCAGTGTGTGGCGCATCGTCGGCGAGAGGTCGTTGAGTTTGGCCAGACTCTGGGTGGCGAGCACGAACGAGGCGCCGTACTTGCCCAGCTCGGAGAGCATCGACTCAAACTCGACCCCGGGAATGGTTTGCATTTCGTCAACCACCACGAGCGCGCCTCGGCGCTGCGCCTGTGGCAGCTGCTCCTGCTCGCGGATCACGGCGTCAACCAGGTTGAGCAGCGAGGCTCCAACCAGCGCGGCCACATCGCGCCCAACCGTGCCTTGCGCGGTGGACACGAGCAGAATGCCGCCGTCCAAGATGGTCCGACGCAGGTCGATCGTCGAACGGGACTGACCCAGAATGGCTCGGGCTCGCTTGGAGGATGCGTAGTAGTTGAGCCGCGTTTGGACCGGCGCCAGAGCCTCGGCTCGGTACTGATGGTGCCACTGGCCGAAGTCGCGCGACCACCAGTCAAGCAGGTACGGGTCCGAGAGCCGGGTCAGGACCCGCGCCCGGAACTGGTCATCGGTGAGCAGCCGCAGCCCGTCCAGGATCGTGTACTGCTGGTCAGGCTCGGTCAGCGGATGGCTGTTGGCTTCGTGCAGCGTCTTCACGGTCTGCTCCAGGATCGACTGCATGCGAGGACCCCACTGTTCCCACAGACCCCTGGCGACGCGGACGACCGAGTCTGCGGTGCGATCGCGGTCGGCGAACACCTGAGCGTCGAGTAAGTTGATGCCCGGCGCGCCACGCTCGTCGGCGAGGTCGATCAGCCGCACCCGGTCGATCAACGCGGCCGGCGTTTGCTCCAGGATCGCGGCGACCAGGTCGGCGTGCGGGTCAACGACGACGATCGCGTCGCGGTCGCGTCCAGCCGCCTGCTCGGCCAGCTTGTGCGAGACGATGTGGCGCATCAGGGTCGATTTACCCATCCGCGTGCGGGCCACGTAGAGGTGATGGCGATGCAAGAGATCGACTGGGAAGTGGACCGGCTGCGGGGCGCTCTCGGTCGTCATCCCGACGGCCGCCCCGCCGGCGAGTTCGCCCACCGCGGGCGGCAGTGTGCGCGCGCCCGCACGGGCAACCAGCGACGTCTCGTCCGCCGCGCCAGGCGGATGCCAGAGCGCTGCCAGCTCGCGGACGCCGAGGATGCTGCGCCGTCCGAATAGCCCGGTCGGACGCGGTTCGAGCGAGATCGGCGCTGGTTCCAGCGGCTCCACCTTGCCCACGCTGAACCGGGCCCCAGCCGAGTTGTCGTAGTGGCGGTAGGCGGCTGCGACCGCCGCGAGCAGCTCCTCAGCCCGCCGCTGCTTCGTGCCCGACGGCAGAATCGCAACGACCTCGAGTTCCCCCGCGAACGCGATCCGCGAGATCTTCTCTTTGATCAACTGCGGATCGTAGAAGTGGTTGCGCGACTGCTTCCAGCGTTGCCGGACCCAATGGCCGCCGATCAGTGTGATCGCCGCACCCGCGCACAACGCCGCGAGGTTCCAGATCTCACCGGCCTGGAACCAGGTGTAGCCGCGGAAGGCGGCAAAGCCGAGCAGCGCCAGCACGGTCAAGGCCAAGGGATCGGCCCCGCCGCCCTGAGCCGGAGGCGCTGACGGCGGAGGACTCGGCGCTGGACTGGGACGCTCGTTCAGATGCTCCTGATAGCCTCGCGACCATTCGGGACCGAGCGAGCGCAGCAGGATGCGGGAAACGACGCGCTCACCGGGCTTGAGTTCGGAGAGCGCTCCCAACGGTGCGAGCAACGGGTCCGAGCCCGGGTCAAGCAGGTCGTCATCGCGGAAGACGCGCAGCGGTACGTAGTCGGGCCCCGAAGCACGCAGAGTCATGCGCCAGGCCTGTTCGTCGTCCGATATCTGGAGCGGGTCATCCGACGGGGCCAGTTCGCGGACTCTGGCCTGCGGGTAATGGACGCCGATCTGACCACGCACAACGGCGCCGTCCAAACAGCGAGCCATCAGCTTGACACCGGTCTGGTCGCCCGCCAGTTCGAGCGAGAACGGCTCCGGCACGGCGATTGACTGGAGGAGGTTCTCCACACCGAGCAGCGTCCGCTGGCCTGTGCGCGGAGGTGTGACCTGTAAGAGCACCGGTTCGGGCTTCGGTGCTCGTCGGAAGGGGTTGAGTCTCACTCGGAGGCTCCTTTCTCATTGGGTGTGGTTTGTTGGCCAGGTCGCCATTCGATCAGTTCGGTCTCTTCGGGTGTGGCCTCGATGCGTATAGGGAAGCGCTGACCCTGGGCGAGCAGTAGGCCGTCGCCTCGGGGGCAAGACAGCAGCCATCGTTGGAGGTCTTGGGGCAGGTCGAAGGCGTCGCCGACCGTCGAGATCGCGGCGGCGTCTTGCTGGAGCAGCAGTTTGAAGGCGGCGTTTTGCAGTAACGCTCTTCCTGAGTGGCCGGTGATCGTACGTGAGGTGTCCTCGGCCAGGAGGTCCTGGACGTCCTGCGTGATGAACTGCAGGCCCAGCCGGTGTTTGCGAGCGCGTTTGGCCATTGAGACCATGAATGCGGCGCCCTCGGGATGCTGCATGATCGACCAGACCTCGTCCACGACGAGGAGGCGAGGACGCGGATCGCGAGCGGCGGCGGCCCAGACGGTCTCGGTACAGACCATTGCGGCGGCGGGCCGCAGCTCAGGTTCGAGGAGGTGCAGGTCGAAGACGGTGACGAGGGCCTCGTGTTGGAGCAGGTCGTCTCCGTCGTCAGAGAGCAGATGCTTGAGGCTGCCCGACTCGAAGGGGCGCAGCAGTTTGGCCAGGCCCTCGGGATCATTCGTTTCGAGGAAGCGATAGAAGTCTCGGAAGCCTGACCGCTCATGCGGCTGGGCGTAGTAGGAGGCCAGCGCGTGATCGAGGGCGGCACGTCGCTCGGCACTGAGCCGCTCGCCGACCATCACCTCCACCAGTCTTCTGAGTGAGCCGATGCGTTGCAGCAACTCCTCAGGATCGGCGCTCCCGACGACGAACGGGTTCATCCCTTGACCCGGCACACCGGGCGAGAACACACGACCACCGGCGGCACGAGCGAGATCGGCGTACTCGCCTTCGGGGTCGATCACATAGGCGACCACTCCGCGTGAGACACCTCGCAACACGCCAAGCTTGGTCGCGAACGACTTGCCGGAGCCCGACCGTGCCAGAACCGCGGTGTTCGCGTTGAGGTGCGTGCCGTCCCACGGGTCGTAGACGACCGGCGCGCTGGCCCGGAGGTCGATGCCGTAGAGGGTTCCCGATCGGGTGTCGAGGTCGGGCGGCGAGAAGGGAAAACATCGAGCCACAGATGACGTGTCCAGCGTGCGCCAGGCGCCGACGCTGTTGAGCGCCAGTGGCATGGTCGAAAGCTTGCCCTCGCGTTGTCGGAATGGGAGCGGATCGAGCTTGCCCAGCGTCGCCGCGAAGTGCGCCGAGGCGCGTTGGGTCAGCTCGGCCAATGACTCTGGATCGTTGGCGTGCAGGGTGACCGAGAGCGACGCGTTGAAGAGTCGCTCGCGCCCCCGTTGGACGTCGTCGCGCAGGCGGGAGATGTCTTCGAGTGCAATCTCCGCCTCCGGCGACAGCGTCTTGCCTCGCCGCAGCGTGAGCGACCGCGCCGACTCGAATCTGACCTTCTGCCACTCGAGCTGTCGGGCCGCTTGCGCTGGCGGGATCGGTCCGAGATGGAGTGCCAAATCCATCGGTGCACCGGTGGACATGAGTTGCTGCAGAAATCCCGGCGCCAGCGATCGCGGCCACTTCGACAGATGCAAGGACCGCTGCAAGTGTTCGTCTACGGCGAGCTCGGTGCGCTTGATTTCGACTGTGGCCTCAACACCGGGATCGCGGTCGGTTGGCGTGCCGCCTAGGGCTGCGGCGACAATGAATCGCCGAAACGCGTCGTCTCTGAGAGGATGAATGGACAGACCCGCGCGAGCCAGCACGCCTCGCAGCTCGGCGGCATGCTCGAACTCGCAGACGGCGTAGAACCGCCGATCGAGGATCCCGGGACGCGACTCCAGCTCTTCGAGCAGCCGTCGCGACGATTGCGCAGCCTTGCGAGCGTTATCGGGCAGATTGGCTGGTTGTGCAGCTTCGAGGTCGCAGCGGAGTCGACTCAGATCAGGTGGATGTTGGCGTACAAGAAGCTGTAGCGAGAAGTCGCAGGCGTTGAGTGCTCCGGCGAACGCTCCCAGCTTGGCTTCGTCCAGCTCCAAGCCCATCAGTTCAGTGACCGACAGCTTGACGCCATCAAGTCGTACCGGACCGTCGGGTTCGACGTGTGAGAGCATGAAATAGAGCGGCAGCTCAGGCGGTGGTTTGGCTACCCGGGTTTCGTCGGGTGCGGGTTCGCTACCAATTGGTGCAGTTTGTCGTCGAAGTCGTTGAGTGAGTGCTTTCATGTCGGGACTCGTTTCGTTAAGGGACGGGAATCGGGATTACACCATTGGCGAGCAGCGCGGCCAGACCCTTGGCCGACAGCGCGAGCGCTAAGCCAGCGATAGTGAGGAAGACGGCAGAGCGGGCTCGACCGCCGCGCTCGCCGGCACCGTCGGCCATTAGGAGGAAGCCGGCCCAGACCAGGCCGAACACGGCCAGTCCTGAGGCGGTATAGACGACGGCGGACAGGGCGACATCGAACGCGTCGAGCATGGCCTGCTCTTGGGCCGACTTGGCCGCCGTCGCCACGAAGGCGACGACAACCAAGGGACCAGCGACGAGTGCGAGACGCATCAGTTCAGCTCCCAACCGAGCAGCGCGAACAGCTCATTCAGCTCGTCGCCAACGACCACGGTCTGAGTGGAACTGGTCACTGGTGTCGGAGCGGCGAGCGGCTGATAGACAGCGTCCGCGGCGATGCTCGTCGCGAGTGCAAGCTGCTCTTGCCGACTCCGCACCTGCGGAGATCTCTGGGTCACCTTCGCGCCGATGTAGGCGGGATGCGTCACATTGAACGTGACTGTCTCCGCCGTCGCCTCGCCCGACTCCGGGTCCACAGAACTGACCGTCTGCGAGTGCTGCTCGGTTCGCGCCGGATGGTGCGTGAGCCGCACAATTGGCGGCAGCGGGATGCTCAGATTGGCCTTCAGCATGGCGCTGAGAGCGACATCGAGGATCGCCTCCTCGGAGACCACCGCTAACTCGAACTGCTTTGTCCCATTCGCCACCAACGGAATGCTGGTAGTGGACTCACCCGCGCCAACCCGGATCGTTCCAGTGACGGTCTGCACGTTCCCGGTCAAAACAGCCTTCTGGCTGATGTTCACGTGACCGGTCACGGTCTGCAGGTCGGCAATCTCGTCAACCGTGGCGGCGCAGTCAGACTGGATGTCGCCTGACACCTTGCCGGGCCGCCATTCGAGCTTCGTCACCTGCAGGTCGCAGAACTCGCCGTCAACCGTCGGCAACGGGTGTGGTAGTTGCGTTCCCGCCAGCGTGACCGCATCGGCCTGGTCGTAGTCGTCAGTCCATGCGAAGGTGAACGACGGCTGTTGTCCGTCCAACACGAGTTGCTGCGTTGACCGCTCGCCTTGGGTGAACTCAATCGAACGAACTGCGACTAGCGTTCGCCCGTCATCGCCGCCAAAGACCTGGATGCTGACATCAATGTCTGTGGCGGCCTTCAGAACTACGGTGGCTTCGGTTGCCGTGACCGTCAGCCGTTCGATGTAGAGCCGCCGACCCTCGACGAGCGGCGACGGCTCGAATTCGATCTCCTCCGGTAGCTGCGGTCGGCTCGATGGCTCCTGCGCTGGTGTGATTGATGGGGTGCAAGTGCCAACGCCTAGCACCATCGCCAAGCCTGCCGCGCCGACGAGCGCGGGCCACCGAAGTCGGTGGCCGTTGCTCTCGCGCCGGATTGATTGCTTGGCGTCTTCCAGCTCACGCTTTGGTCGTCGCTTGCGATCGCGTTTGCGGAACCAGCCGAGCGGGACTCGCGGCATTCGCTCGCCGCGGGTTCGCGGTCGGCGCGCCGACTGCTCGTTCGTCGCTGGTGGCGTGGGCGGCTCGGTGCGGACCAGTTGCGACACCAGCCCGGCGAACCGCCTCGCGCCGAGGCTGAAACGGAGCAGGTCGGCGAGGACAGCTGGTAGCGGTCGCCCGCCGACCTTGCCCGCGACCATTGCAATGCCGGTCGCGGCGAATCCGATTCCAAACAGGAGTCGTACGGTCCCTGAACCGATCGGCGCGTAGTGGTAGATGCCGTAGCTCAACGCCGCGACTGCCGCGAGCGCGATCAGCTGCGGGAACGTGAACCAGAGCAGGACTCGGTCCTCGGCCTGGACGTGGGTGGGGACTTCGTGTTCATGCATGTGACACCTCCTTCCAGAGGTTGGTGGCGGCTTAGTTGCCGCCGTTAGTGGATGGCGGAGCGCCGTCGCCGCTGCTGGTGCCAGAGGGATCAGGCGGCGTGCCGACATCGACGACCGGGTTGACGACCGCGTCGATGACAAGCTCGACGACTCCGAACGCGACCAAGGCCAGGACGATGCCTGCCAAAGCGGTGAGCATGGCGGTCTTGCCGCGCTCCATCTGGTGCGGTGCGCCGGATGCGGTCAGGTACTGGTAAGCGCCGAAGACGAAGTAGCCGACGCCGACCGCCCCGACCACGCCGAGCAGGATGCCGACGAGGTTGGAGATGGTTTGGATCAGGTCACCCATAGGTGTGTGTCCTTTCTTTGGACTGGGGTGATGAGAGATGACGGTCCTCGTGGGACGTAGTGGGTAGTCAGCACATGGCGCCTCGCCTCCGTTCCGTTTCGTCAGGTGCTCTGGCTGCGCGGGGCGCGGCCAGAAGACTCGGTGGTTCCCGTGCCGGTCGACCCTGAGGTCGGGGTGGTTGCGGCGCTCGTGGTGGTTGCAGCGGATGAATGGTCAGCTCCCGCAGGCCTCGCTGCTGAGCCTGCGCCGGCCAATGCGACGAATGAGGCCGCAGAACGAGCCATGTTCGTCGGCAGGGAGAACGCGAAGTAGAGCGTCGAGAGCCATGAGTCGAAGGTGTTGCCGTTGCCGAGCATCGACGGCACGCGTGTCGCGAGGTAGATGAACCCGACTGCCATCAAGAGCTTCCAGACGAGGTCGCGAGCCGGTTCAAAAGGACCGATCTCGGCGAGTTCCGCCAAGAAACCAATGCCCAAGGCGAGCGCGATCAGCTGGACCGCTTGCTGCGCGACCGTCGTCGCAAACATCCGCAGCCACTGCCGACTCCAACCGGATGTCTGCGGCAAAATCCACAGGCCCATCGCAGCCGGCGCGAGCGCCAACAGCAGGTCAATCAGCGCCAGGCGGAGCACCATCTGCAGGAGTAGGTAGAAGCAGAAGACGGCGTAGATCAGGTAGATGAAGGCCAGCAGCAGTGCGATACCGACCGAGCCGGACTTGACCGCGGTCAGGAGCGTGTTGACCGGGGCGAGCAGCAAGTCGGCGGGCGTGACGTCGAGTGTGGCGGCGATGAAGCCGGAGACGGTGTGCGCGAGGTCGATGACCAGTGCGCACCACCAGAGCGATGCGGCCGCTGCGACGAGACCGAGTAGAAGTCGAGGAATCAGTTCGCGCCAACTGGAGCCTCGTCCGCCCAGCGGCTCTTCCAGGATCAGCGACAAGCCAATCCAGCCGATGATCAAGGCCAGCGCGGCGGAAGTGATGATCCAGACGGCCAGCCACGCCTGTTGAACGAGCGCGTGTTCGTAAGTGAGACCGGCGGGTGTTCCCGTGATGATGTCCGACATCTTCGCCTACCTCTCGCACTGTTCGAGGTCGACATCCGAAAACTGCTGGAGCACCCCACAGAGCGCCCCGCGAACGCCCTCAATCACCCAGACCGCAGCAGCACGCGCCCAGCGGGAGGGATTGAGTGCGCCCAAGATCTTGTTGAAGATGCCGCCGGGCTGGTGCTCGGGGATCGTGATGTAGAACGTGGTTGGTTCGGCGTGGCCAACGGCTTGCGCGGCGAGGACGAGCAGGTAGGTGCGTTCGGGATCGAGATCGGGCTGTTCATCCAAGGCCGGATAGTCGAAGTCGTACTCCCAACCCTCATCGCGCTCGTCCTCGCCGCCGTTGATGCGGAAGATCGAGGTCAGCCACTCACCCGTATCTGCGTCGCGGATGCCATACGTCAGCTGCGATAGCCGCTGAGAGAAGATCGGTCGGGCCCGAAACTCACCCTTCTTCTTGCGCTCAACGAAGGGCTTCTCCTCGTCGTCGTTGACAATCACGAGAGGCTCGACCGGCGGCGGAGTCTGTGCCATAGCCGGTTGCCAGACTGGGATCGCCACAGCCAGAACCGCCAGCAGGCCGCCAAGAGTGGTTGCCAGACGCCGGTTCCTACACCAATTCCATCGCGTTCGCATGCGGTCTCCGTATCGAACATCAGTGCTTATCGATGGTTCGGAGTGTGCACCATCAGCGCCGACCGCAACAGGGCGCATAAGGGAGGTCACGCGTGACCCCCCTTATGCGCCCTGTTCACTGCAACTGGTTCGTGCTGTGATGGGCGTGTACAGCAATCTGATCGCGTGGGGAATCGGACAACTGACCCGATGTCCAGCGCTGGACGGGGCGAACAAGGCCTACAGGTACCTGCTGGGGACGAGACCAGGCGAAGGGCACCTTCCCACCGCGTGGGGAGATTGACCCGCCAAATGGGGAGGTTTGGACATGAATCCAGGCGCAAACGCGGGTGTCGGTGGAGCGGAATCGACGCATCCCGACCAACCAACTGTGGCCTCCGCGACACAGCCGGCGGACCAGGCGGGGCCAGAGCACGAGCGAGATGTTGGTCTGATCGAGCTGTTGCAGTCGCTGGCCAACGAGCACGGCAAGGGGCGGGCGGCGGAGCGCCTGGGCGTGGATCGCAAGACGCTTTCGCAGGCCCTCAGTCGGGGACGCTTGACCCCGCGGCTGCGGAGCGCCCTGGAAACGGAGCGGTTGGCAACCGAGCGGGCCGTGGCGGATGACCTGCAGGCACGAGTGGAGCGGCTGGAGGCGGCTCTACAGGACTTGCGGCTGCAATCGGCCGATGACGTGCAGTCGCTGCGCACGCAACTGGCGGCGCTGGCTGAGGAACTGCAAGCGGTCAGTGCTGCGGCGAACGAACCCAACCACGTAGGGGCAGGCACTGCGAATGAACCAGTCGGCGTTCACACGCCCCGTCGCATCTACCCCGAGTTGGTCACAACCGAATCGGCGCTCGATGACGAAGCGGTGTACGGCGCGGCCTGGCCCGTGGTCCTCGATTGGCGCCGAGAGCGGGCGTCGTTCAAGCGACACTGGCCGACGCGCTCAGGGCGCGAGGCCGAAGTGCGGATGTTGAACCTGGCAATCTGTTTGGTCGAGCAGCACCAGCTGACACTGCCGCCGCAGCAAATGCCTTGGGACCAGTTCCAGCGCCGTGATGCCCTGGTCCGTCTGCGTGGGCGGCTGGCGGACGCGCAATTGGATCTGCGCCGGGCGCGATGGCGAAGCTGGCTGCTGCGGTTGGTCACGCTGGGCTTGCGTGGGCGCTGACCGATGGCTCTGACGCTCCTGCCGGAACGACTGCACATAATCACATTCGCTGTCTCGGGCTGGGGCGGCGGTGGGGCGCCCCTCCTACAGGACTGCACCCCTACACGTGTCGGGATCAACGACAGCACTGTGGTCAATCTGGTGCAGGAGCGACCGACGCCAGCACGCGCTGCCGAGATGTCAGCCATCATGTGATCCAATACACATGTTCTTGGTCCGTGACTCAGCAACCTGAGCCCCGACCGACTGGCAATTCCGTCCGCACGGGTGTACTACTGAAGACTCTGTTCAGGCTTTGTCCAGCATTTCCCGCCTTGAAACGCTGGAGGGTTCGTCCCCGACCCGTGCCTGGCCCGTGGGATTTGAGGTTTGCTCTCCCCAGCGCCGGACTCAGCGAGGGACACGCGCACACCCGCTGCGTGCAGTGGTCACGGGATTTGAGGTCTGCTCTCCCCTGACTGCTCGGAACGCGGGTCACGCCAGAGCGATGCGCACCACACCACGTGTGTGCAGGTGCGTCGGCTCAGGAGACCACTGGCAGCCGCGCCTGTATCGCGCCCGCTGCCCGTTGCGACGTTCCAATGATCGAGCTCTCCGGATGGGCAGCTCGGTCGCTTCGTGTTCGCGTGAGTTTGCCAACCACGGCTGATTCAGCTCGCACCTCCCCCTTTCCACGCTTCGACTCCACGTGTCCCAGCATCCGACCGTGGGCGAAGCGTGTATAACTCCCGTCTCCAATCGCCAACCCCGCTGACTGTGCGTCTCGATGCCGACGCCGGTCTCCACCTGTCAACCCAGATTCCACCCACTCATTCACGCACTCTCGTCACCACTCGACACCTTGGAAAGGAGTTCCTCGATGAGAGATTTCCACACGCCCACTGCAACACAGGGTCGCTACGTCGGGCCTGATGCTTGGCAGATTGCTGGACGGCTGCCGCATCGAGTCCGGTTCGAGCGCGGCTGGTTTCACACCGCGGCGGTTTGCCATGGCTCGCTCGACGACCGCCTGTCGTTCCGACAGCGGCCCGACGGCGGAGCGATCGACGTGCGTTGTCACACGGCTGGCTGCCGGCGACAGCGGATCATCAAACGGCTTGAAGAGCTGATCGGCGAGTCGATTTGGTCGGCCTACCAGCTAGGCGACGCGGTCCCGGCAACGACTGAGCGTCCTGAGGCGGCCCAAGTCCGGCGCAGCTGGATGAACGTCCGCTTGCTCGTCATCAGCTCCATCATCGCGATGCTCGTTGCTCCTCTGGCCTTCGGCTACGGAGTCGAGGTCGCGGCGATCAACGCCTTCGGACTCGGCTGGGCTTGCCTGGTCGTCAGGCGTGTTCGGCAGCAACGGCAGCATCGACGGCGGCGATCGAGAGGCGGTACCTCGTGATCGCCACCGCCACATCGGTCGACATCCCGGCGCTCAAGCGGCGCTACCTACTCGGCGATGTCGTCGAGGCGTCGGGCGTCAAGCTCGTTGGTCGAGGCCGAGTTCGACAGGGGGTCTGTCCGTTCCACGAGGAGACCGCGGGCAGTTTCACGGTCTACGCCGACTCGCAGCGCTGGTACTGCTTCGGCTGCGGTCTCGGCGGCGACGTGCTCGATTTCATCCAGCGATTGGACGGGGTAGACCTGCCCGAGGCGATTCGTCGGCTGCAGGGCAGCAGTTGCCGGATGTCGGTTGCGGCACCTGAGACGGCTACGACTAGACCAGTGGAGAGCGTTCGCGATCCGCAGCTTCTGACAGCGGCGACGCAGTTCTACTCGGCGCAGCTTTCGCGGTCGCCTGAGGCGATCGGCTACCTCGCGTCGCGCGGGATCGACCTCGCATCGGCCCAGGGACTTGGCTTGGGGTACTCGACTGGACACAGTCTGCGTGAGCACCTGCGGACGCTCGGCTTCGATGATGGCCGGTTGCAGTCCAGCGGCATGTTCACCGACCGAGGCGAGCGTTTCACGGGGATGATCGTCGTCCCCGAGATTGTTGCTGGGCGTGCGCGTTGGCTCACTGGTCGAAGCATCCAACCCGACGCCAGGCAGCGATTCACCGCTCTGCCCGGCCCGAAGCCGACGCTCGGCCTTGGGCGATTGGCACACCCGGCCGATTGGATCGTCGTCACCGAGGGACTCTTCGACTGGCTCACGCTGGCCCGCTGGGACATCCTTTCGGTGGCGGCGCTCGGCACGCAGGGCTTGGACAAGGTCGCGGCTGCGCTTCGAGCACAGCCGCGCATCTTCCTCGCCTTCGACTCCGATGACGCGGGGCGCCAGGCCTCGCGACGGCTTCGCGAGTTGCTCGGCGAGCATCGCTCCCGGGTCGTCGAGCTGCCTGACGCCTGCCCCGTGCTTGGACACGGGGGCGTCAACGACGTTGCCGACTTGGCGACTCACCCTGACGGTCGCACCATCTTCCTCGATTCGCTGAGGCGAACCGCTCGCGTTCGCTGACGCATCCACCCACCCAGCCCCAATTCACGAATGGAGGGTCACTGGACCCATGTCTGATCGTGCTTGTGGCACGAACCGAATCCACCCCATCTCATCGCTCAACGAAGGAGCAACATCACCGTGAAGAACGGTACTTCCATCCACACCAACGGCAACGGGACGCGACCGACGAACGGCGCGGCGCCCACCGCACCCATCAACTTCAACGGCGGCGAGTTCCACTGGGACGCGCTGTCGCCCAACGTCAACGACGCCCTGCGCCAGCCGCTCGACCCCAAGCTTGTCTCCGAGCGCAAGGGTCGCGGCGGACGCCGGTTCTCGTACATCGAGGGCCACACCGCCATCGACCAGGCCAACCAGGTCTTCGGCTACGGCGGCTGGGGCTACGAGTTGGTCGGCGAAGTGACGCTGCGTGAGTTCAAGTCGGGCGCAGCCTACTCAGCGACCGTCCGCGTAACCGTGCCGGGCGCGCCATCGCGGACCGATGTCGGATTCCAGCCGGTTTCGGACGATTCTGCTGAAGGTCACGAGACGGCTTACAAAGGCGCCGTCACCGACGCGCTCAAACGAGCGCTGCGCAACTTCGGCGATCGCTTTGGCAACGGCCTCTACGGCGACCCGCCGACTTCGACGGGTCACGAGCGACGACAACCGCAGCATCGGCAGCCTCGATCTGAGCAACGGCCTGCGCCGGCGTCAGCCCCTCGCTCATCGCGCTCCTCCGGAACGCGACCGCGAACGGAGGACTCGGACGCTCGCAACCTGCGCGCGCAGCTCATTGACCTGAGCGCCCAACAGGGCTTCTCGGAGGAGCAGGTGCGAGCTGCGGTCTTGCGCAAGACCGGTCGCGACCTGGACAAGCTCGGCGTCGACGACCTGACGCCGCTGATCGCCTCGGCGGCCGACAAGCTGCAGCAGCGACAGGGCTAACGCGCGTCGTTTCCGCTGCGAAACACCCACTTCAGATGGGCTGCCTTCCGAGCGAGGGCGGCCCCGCTTCTCCCTATCGGACTGAAAGGAACCGACATGTCCGACCACAGCACCAATCCCTACAACCGACCCATGGCCAAGTTCACCGACAACTGCAAGCTGGAAGTCCGCGCCTCGGCGCTGGGACGCTGCCGGCGTGCGCTCTGGTACGCGGCCACCGAGCAGCCGATCACCAACCCGACGTCACCCGACTCGCTGACGATCATGGAGTCCGGCAACGCGCTGGAGCCCGTCGTCATCCGCGCGATGCAGCGGGCCGGCTGGGCGATTCAACCTGAGGACCGCGAGTCGCCCAAGTCCGTCTCCGTCGAGCTGGGCGACACACTCCTCGTGAACGGACATCCTGACGCGACAGGATTTACGCCCGTCTCTGGCTCGGACGCTATTGACAACTTCCTCTTTGACGACGACACACCAATTGACGTCGACGAACTCGTGATCGAAGTCAAGACGCGCGGCCCAGAGGCGTTCAAACGTTGGCAGACGCTCGGCGCTGAACGCAGCCATCCCGACTCGGTGGCGCAGGCAGCTTGCTACTCGCTCGGTCTCTTCGGCGAGTGCCGCGACGTGGTCATCGCCACGCTCGACACGGGCTCGCGGCGCTGGGACTACGAAGTCGTCCCGGCTGAGCGTGTCGAGCGAGCTTGGCAACGAGCAGGCGTTCGGCTCGGCAAACTGGCCGACCACTACGAGCTAAACGGCGCGGACCCCACAGTCCTGCCAGACCGCGACTTCGAGGCGACGGACTGGCAGTGTCGCAGCTGTCCTTACCTGGACACGTGCCAGCCGCCAGTCCCCGAGGCGCCACCGGCAGAGGCATCCGCCGACGCGCCGGCCGAGCCCGTCTCTGACGAGGAGGCGCAGTCGGCGCTGCGGCACTACGAGGAAATCGCAGAGCTGATCAAGTCGCTCAACGCCGACAAGCGAGAGTCAATCGGCACGCTTGAACGCTGGCTGGCGACCCAAGGCGTCAGCAAGGCCCAGCTTGACGGTCGCGACAAGACGCGCATCGTTGGGATGGTCACGACCAAGCGCTACAAGGTCGACCACAAGCGTCTCAACGCGCTGCTCGACCCAGAGCAACGAGCTGAGATCGTCACCGAGTCGCGCTCGGAGTATCTCCGAGTGAGCTAATCGCAACCCTCACCGGGATGCAACACGAGGCCGCGTTCCCTTCCGAGGGCGCGGCCTTTCTCGTTCCCAAACAGTCGAGGGACGTTCCCTCGGCGCAACACGCTCTGGAAGGAGCACACACGATGGCACGCACCATCAACCACGTCACGCTGCTGGGCCGAGTCGGGGCCGCCCCCGAACTGCGGCAGACCAAGTCCGGGACAGCGGTCGTCCAGCTCAGGCTGGCCACCGACCGCTACTCCAAGTCCGCCGATGGGCAGTCCGAGACCGACTGGCACTCGGTCGTCGTCTGGGGCAAGACCGCCGAGGCGGTGGCGCGCTACGTCCGCAAGGACGACCGCGTCCACGTCGCGGGTCGACTGCAGCAGCACAGCTGGCAAACCGACTCGGGCGAACGCCGCTCGCGCACCGAGGTCCACGCCAGCGAGGTGATTTTCCTCGACTCGCGCAGCGACCGCTCGACGCACGAGGAGGGGGGCGACGCTCCCTTCTAACGGACTCCCGTTCCCTAACCCGCCCGCCTGGCACGGGCACTACAGAGGCCGCGTTCTCTCTTGAGGACGCGGCCTCTTCTCGTTCCCACACCTGAAAGGAACTGACGGATGTCCACCGTCCAACCCAACCTGTTCGCTTCGGCGAACGATGACCACATCCAGCCGCGGCTGGTTGACAGCGAGCGGCAGGAGCTGCTCATCGCCTTGCGACGCAACGTTTCGCTGCTCAACGAGCTCACGATCCGCTACGAGGTTGAAACGCGACCTGAACGCTCCCCCGAAGCAGAGCAAATCGCGACCTCGAAGCAGGTCTTCGACTTGCTCCGCGCGGAGATGGCGCCGCTGGCGCAAGAACAGGTCCGCGTGTTGTTGCTCGACCGACAACTGCGGGTCGTGGGCCAACGCACGATCTATCAGGGCAACGCCTACTCGGCGCTGGTACGGCCAGCCGAGGTCTTCAAGCCGGCGATCGTCGAGTCGGCGCCCAGCCTGATTGTGGTCCACAACCACCCATCGGGTGACGCCACGCCGAGCCAGAACGACATCAATCTGACCAAGGATTTGGTCGAGGTCGGCAGGCTGCTCGGCGTCGAACTGCTCGACCACATCGTCATCGGCGATGGGACCTTCACTTCGATCAAGAACGGAGGCTTCCTCGACTGACTTCGTTCGCGACCGCAAACATCCCATTTTCTCCGGAAAGGACGAGCTCCATGCTCGATTCTCAACCCTTGCCTCCCGACGGAGGCGACCGGCTCTACACCATCTCGGCCGGCGGATTCTCGGCGACGGTCGACGCCTTCGCTCGCGATGAACAGACCGATGGCCTCTGGTTCCTCTCGATGCTCGGCTCGCAGACCGCGGTCAAAGCGATCTGGGCGGCGCTGCTCAAGCAACCGCCCGAGGCCGCGTTCCTGATTTGCGGCGCCGACGGCCTCCCGCACTCGGGCGGCTACCAGCGCTGCCTCGTGCCCGAGGAAACGATCGGCACCTGGACGACCAAGATTGCGCGACTGCCGTCATCAGGCGGCTGGCAGGGGATGGTCTACACCAAGCTCGCCGAGTTCCGATTCGAGCGCGACGAGTTTCTCTTGCTCGCGCCCGATGAGGGAGCCGCGCCAGCGCTGCATCGACGCTTCCTCGACCGACGCTCGGACCTGCCCTTGCCGCCCGACTGGGCCGATTGGCTCTGGCAGACCGGTCTGCGCAACGAAACGATCGTGCCGCTTCAGTCGGTCGGCGTCGTCGCCTACAAGTGCGCGCCCAACCACGACCTGCTCCGCGAGGAGCTGTCCCAAGCCGTCGCCTCCGGGCGACTTTCCCTTCCCAAACACGCCAAATCCACGATTACGAACGGAGCATCCCGATGAGACTCGCCGCCCAAGCCAAGGGCGGGTTCTACCCGACCCCGATTCGCGTGATTGAACTGATCCTGCAGCTGATCGCACCCCAACGCGCCAGCCTCGGACGGGGTTCGGCGCCGCAAACGCTGCGGCTGCTCGACCCCTGCTGCGGAGCCGGCGAAGCTCTGAGCGTCGTCGCCAGTGAACTGCGACGGCGCACCAGGCTCGACGTCGAATCCTTCGGCGTCGAGCTGCATCAAGAACGGTCGTCGTTCGCTCAGCAAACGCTCGACCACACGCTGGCGGCGGACATCTTCCGCTGCTCCATCGCCAACCGCGCCTTCAGCCTGCTCTGGCTGAATCCGCCCTACGACCATGACTCCGAGGACAAACGCACCGAGCACGCGTTCCTGACGCAGTGCTCCCGCTATCGCTCGCCGGATGGTCTCTTGGTCTACATCGTGCCGCGCAAGCGCCTTCGAGTCTCGGCCCGATACCTTGCCTCGCACTACTCGCGGCTCAGTTGCTGGGCCTTCCCGGAGCCAGAGCGCGAGGTCTTTGACCAGGTTGTGGTGATCGGCGAACGCAAACACGACACGTTCCCGGATGCCTACGCCGAGGGCCAGATCGCCCGCTGGGCTAACGGCGATCTGGAGACGTTGGACGACGCTCGCTACTCGCAGTATCGACTCGAGGCGGAGCCAGCCGGCGAGGTGCTGTTCACGACTCGAACGATCGACCCGGTCACAGGAGCTGCTGAGGCTCGACGCTCAGGCTTGTGGCAGAGTCCGCAGGTCACCGACGCGCTGTGGCCACAGGAGGATGTTCGCACTCGACCGCTAATGCCGCTCAGACGCGGTCACCTGGCGATGCTGGTCGCGGCCGGCTTCCTCGACAACCTCGAGTTGGAGTCGGGCGACAGTCGCATCCTGGTCAAGGGTCGGACGGCCAAGGAGATGATCCTGGTCGACGAGACGCCGGAGAAGGAGGTCTACCGCGAACGGATGCGGACGACGGTTGTCGCCCTGGACCTGCAGACCGGCGAGATCACCGACATCGACGCCTGACCAATCACCCAACCCGCTCATCTCTACAGGTGAGCCGTTCACTACCTCGAAGCCCCGTCGTCCACTGGAACCGACGGGGCTTCGTCATGTCCGTCACCACCAATCAGTCCACAGAAAGGACACCCGCCATGAACCACCTTGAGACCGGAGCCGAGTCTCGGTCCGACCAGTTGGTCGAACTGAACGACTTGGATCACCACACGTACGAGCAGCTACTCGGCCACGCCCTGCACGATGTTCGCGAGTCACTGGATGAGCGGATCAGCCGCGACCAGCTGGAACGCGTGCTGCTCAGCAGCGAGGCCCATCCCTACGACGTGCTCGAAGCGATCCAGCATCTGGCGCTGATCGTTCTCGCTGACGAACCCTGCGAGCGCTGCTGCGACTTCGACTGTTCGGAGGAGAACCGGTCACCGGCTTTGATCGACACCTCAGTCAGCATTGGAGAGGTCGCGTGACCCAGACCACCCAGTGCGGCTTCTGCCGCGAACGCTATGTGGTCGGCGACCAGAGTCTCACGCCCGACGCCGACGCGTTGCCGCTCAACCAATGCGCGCTCTGCGCCCGGCAAGAAGCTCGCGGCTGTCGCGAGCGTGCCTACCCGATGTTCGACTGGCGGCCCGACAAGCCTGCCACCGCAATCGAAGAAAGGAGCAGGGTCGCCTAACCAACACCCAGCCAGCTCACCTCTATCGGTGAGCCGTTCTCAATCCAGAGGCCTCGTCGTTCCCACAGGACGACGGGGTTTCTGCACCTCCACCGCCACCCAATCAGTCCACGGAAAGGACACCCCACCATGAACCCCGGCGAGTTTATCGACACTTACCGCGACGCCATCACCGAACGCGTGATTGCGTCGTACCCACCGATCTACAGCCCTGCCACCGACTCGCGCCCGATGCCGCGACTGCTGCGCTCGCCGTTGGGCGCGCAGGAAGACGCGATTCGCGGCGCGGCGCTCTCGCTCAACTCGCAACGCGACACGACCGTCGTCGGCGAGATGGGCACAGGCAAGACATTCATCGGCACGGCGGCCGCGCACCTGGCCGGCTTCCGACGCGTGCTCGTGCTCTGCCCGCCGCACCTGACTCGCAAGTGGAAGCGCGAGATCGAGGAGACGATTCCCACGGCTCGCGCAGTGATCGTCTCGTCAATCACCGACCTCGAACAGCTCCAGCGGCTCTCAACGGTTGGTCCGCTCTACGCCGTCATGTCGCGCGAGCGAGCCAAGCTCTCGTATCGCTGGCGACCGTCCACGATCGAGCGACTCGCCGTTTCCGATGGCAAACTCGCTCGCGACCGCGAGACCGGCGAGCCGATTCGCGTCCCCTGCTGTCCCGACTGCTTCGCGCAGGTCGTCGACCGACACGGCGTGCCGCTTGCCGAGACGGCGCTCAAGCGACGCAAGCTGCGATGCCCGGAGTGCGGCGCCGCGCTCTGGCAGGCTGACTCGACTGGCCCGAAGCGATTCCCGCTGGCCGACTACGTCAAGCTGCGGATGCGCGGCTTCTTCGACCTGCTCATCGCCGACGAGGTGCATGAGTACAAGGGTCGCGGCTCAGCGCAAGGCATCGCCGCTGGCATCCTGGCCGATGTCTGTGGCAAGTCGCTGAGCTTGAGCGGCACGCTGATGGGCGGTTACTCGTCCACGCTTTTCCACCTGCTCTATCGGTTCTCGCCCGAGATTCGCTCAGAGTTTGGGCGGACCGAAGAGTCGCGTTGGATTCAGCGCTACGGCTTCCTCGAGCAGTCGATCGGCAAGTCGGACGACGATGCCGCCGCCGACGGTCGCTCAAGCAAGCGGCGCAGCTACCGCAAGGTCGTCCGCGAGCGACCGGGCCTCGCGCCCTCGGCGCTGTTCCATCTGATCGGCAACACGGTCTTCCTCAGGCTCGCGGATGTCGCATCCGGACTGCCGCCTTATGAGGAACAGGTGATGCTGTCATCGCTCGACTCTGAGCCGGACCCGAAGGCCAAGTCGCCTGAGGGCGTGCCCTACTCGCAACGATCGGCCTACGCCGACCTCGAAGCGACGATGCGAGCTGCGCTCAAGTCGGCGCTGTCGCAGGGATCGAAGCGACTGCTGGCGGCCTACCTGCAATCGCTGCTCGCCTATCCCGACGGCTGCACGCGTGGCGAGACGGTCATGGAACCGGAGTCGGAGGACATCCTGGTTCAGCTTCCGCCGCTGACCGAGGACAAGCTCTATCCCAAGGATCAGGCGCTCATCGACCTCGTCGCGCAGGAGCGGATGGCAGGGCGACGCGTGTTGGTCTATGTGACCCACACCGGCACGCGCGACATCACCGGTCGGATGCAAGCGTTCTTGACCAAGCACGGCTTCCGTTCGGCGGTGATGAAGGCCGACGCCGTCGCGCCCGACAAGCGCGAGGACTGGGTCGCCAAGCGAGTCGAAGACGGGGTCGACGTGCTGATCTGCCACCCACGTCTAGTCCAGACCGGCCTCGACCTGATCGACTTCCCCACGATCTGCTGGTTCGAGACCGACTATTCCGTCTACACGATGCGGCAAGCCTCGCGACGTTCGTGGCGGATTGGCCAGACGCGCCCCGTCAAGGTCGTCTTCATGGCCTATCGGAACACGCTCCAGGCCGACGCGCTCAAGCTCGTCGCGCAGAAGCTGCAGTCATCGCTGGCAGTCGAGGGCGAGCTACCCGACGACGGTCTCGCCGCCTACGGAGACGACGGCGACGACCTCATGCTGGCGCTGGCCCGCAAGCTCGTCGCAGGCGAAGAAGATTCCGACGCCGAGGCGGTCGAAGATATCTTCGCCCAAGCGCAACAGGTCGCGGCCGACGCTGAGTCGCTGTTGGTCGACGACTCCTGGCGTCCAGTCGAGCGGACGCCGGAGGCGCCGTCGATCATCGAGTTGCCGACGGCCAAGACCGAACCAGCCGTGGCGGTGGTCCCCTGCGGTCACCACACGGGCGTCGCGCCTCAGCAGCGAGACCTGTTCAGCTGGGCCGAGTTCCTCTCGGACGAGCCAACGCCAACCAAGCATCGCCTTCAGAAGCAGGCGCAACCGACTGCCTCACTCTTCGAGTGGGCGCTCGAACGCGAACAGCAGGCAGGCCTCGCCGCTGCTGGCGGGTAGTGGAAAAGGGGAGGTCGTCGCGATTGCGGCGACCTCCCCAGAGTCCATGTGTGACCGTCTTTTTTCGTGCCCGTGGGAAGTCTGCTCTGCCGCCCCGTCTTCGCTGATTTGGACGAGAATTCGCCTGAGCCTGAAATCGGTCTGAAGTACGGCGATGCATCGGCGAAGTCGGAACCGTCCATTTTCGACCGCTCGCGTCCGGCGAACAGCAGATGCGCAGTCCCCCAAACATCACCAAGGACAGGTTGGAGAGCTGTACCAAGTCCACGGAGGGCGGAACCCACTACACCTTGTGCTAGCCTCCCCAACGGACTATCGAGACTCACGACGTGAGTCAAGTCATTAGGTGCGTCCGAGTGAATAGATCTTGTGTGCGAAGTATAGGGGGGGGGGGGTAGACATCTACCTCTGAGCGACTGGGCTCCGCCCGCAAGTGCGGGTAAGCGCTCCGGGTCGGGTTCGAGTAGCGCGGGTAAGCCGTCGCCTTGGAGATCGCAGGCTGGGCTGGCGCTGATCGTCGCTGCGGTTGTCGCGGCCAGCCTAGTGCTGGTCGGCTGTGGCGACGAAGGTGCGGACGAGCAGGCTGCCGCTGAGTGGGCACAACCCCAAGGTCAGGTTGAACAACAGGCAGCGCCAGAACAGACGCGGTTGCATACTCAGTCTCGGCAAGCGCAGCAGACCGCTGCGCAGTCGGCACACCACGCCGTTCAAGTCAGTGCTAGCGACGACTTCGCGTGCGCAATCGCGGCCGTCGGCGGATTGGAGTGTTGGGGTTCCAACTCCTTCGGTCAGACGGACGCGCCCTCAGGTCGCTTCAGCCAGGTCAGCGCCGGCAGCGCGCACGCGTGCGGGATTACAACAGAAGGTGAATTGGAGTGCTGGGGCTACAACCTCGACGGCCAAGCGGACGTGCCAATCCTATACGGTGGCCATTTCAGCCAAGTCAGCGCAGGCGGCCAACATACCTGCGCGATCCAAAGGGGCGACGACCTGATTTGTTGGGGGTCGGGCTATGGCTACGGGGGGGCTCAGTTTAAGGATTCATTCAGCCAAGTGAGCGCCGGATTTGACCGCACGTGCGCGATCAAGACCGGTGGCGAGATGCTGTGTTGGGGCCAGTCCTTCGTAGAGGACGGTACACCGACGGGCAGCTTCAGTCAGGTCAGCGCCGGTGACGACCACACCTGCGCGATTACGACCAGTGGCGAGATGCTGTGTTGGGGCGACAACCGCTACGGAGAGACGGAGGCGCCCTCGGGCAGTTTTAGTCAGGTCAGCGTCGGTAACAACCACACCTGCGCGATTACGACCAGTGGCGAGATGCGGTGTTGGGGCGACATCGACTCCGGACAGACGGATGCGCCCGCGGGGCGCTTCAGCCAGGTCAGCGCCAGCGGGAGCCACACCTGCGCGGTCACAGTCGGTGGTGAGCTTGACTGTTGGGGATCGATTGATCAGGGCCAAACGGACGCGCCATCGGGCACTTACAGCCAGGTCAGCGCCGGCAGACGCCACACGTGCGCGGTCACGAGCGACGGCACCATCGAATGTTGGGGCTCGAACAGCTCCGGACAGACGGATGCGCCCGCGGGACGCTTCAGCCAGGTCAGCGCCGGCGGGAGCCACACCTGCGCGGTCACGAGTGACGGCGCCGTCGAATGTTGGGGCTCGCAGTCGGGCGCGCCATCGGGCTCATTCAGCGAGGTCAGCGCCAGCGGGAGACACACCTGCGCAGTCACGAGCGCCGGCGCCGTCAAGTGTTGGCCTGGCTTTACGAGGTCCGGCCCCAGCGATCGTACGGATGGGCCCTCAGGCTTCTCCGTACAGCTCAGCACCGGCGGTGGCTACGCATGCGCTATCAGGGACGACGGCGGGATCGCATGTTGGGGCGAATGGCGCGAAGACGGCCGTGGCTGGCCGGGTGGACGGCAAGGCAGTTTCAGCCAAGTCAGCGCCGGGGGCGGCTTGGGTCACACCTGTGCAATCACGAGCGGCGGCGCCGTCGAGTGTTGGGGCCGGAACGGTTACGGCCAGACGGACGCGCCTGCTGGACGTTTCAGCCAGGTCAGCGCCGGTTTGTTGCACACGTGCGCAATCACGACCGACGGCGCCGTTGAGTGTTGGGGCTGGGACGATTACGGCCAGACGGACGCGCCCGCGGGCCGTTTCAGCCAGGTCAGCGCCGGCTCATACCACAACTGCGCAATCAGTACCGACGGCGAGCTGGTGTGCTGGGGCGCCGACCTGGTCTATGGCAGCAACTTCGCTGATGAGCCCACAGCACAACGTGCCCCGACAGCCGAGGACTCGCAGGATGCGTCCGTGTCCGCTCGCGTGCTGAGCGACGTTTCGCCGACGGTCGGAGCGACTCTTGCCCTTGACGTGGATGAAGTAGCAAAAGCTTGCGGCGGCGCTGTCGGCCTGGCGAGCAGTCGTCGAGAACTGGCCCGCCCTGCGAATTCACCCATCGATCAGTTCCCAGATCGCGCCCGAGACGGCGCCAACACCACTCAGAACAGTAGTGAAGGGACTATGCCGTGTTGACACGCACAGCTTTAGGAGTACTGGCACTCGCAATCGCCGGCATTCTCGCCGCATCCTGCGGTGCAGGTGGCGGTGGCAGTGCCGAGGGGAGTTCAATCAGCTCCGGTTGGGACGTGAGTTGCGCGCTCGACGACAGCGGCGGCATTCACTGCTGGGGCGATACCGGGTACGGCCTGACGGACATCCCGCAAGGCGAGTTCACCCAAATCTCGGTCGGGGCGCTGCACGCATGCGCGATCACGGATGTGGGACGCCTCGCCTGCTGGGGCGACGGCGTCGAAAACTCTGAGGTGCCGCGAGGGGAGTTTACTGAGGTAGCCGCCGGCACGGACCAAACCTGCGCGATCACCGGTCTGGGCAATGTGGAGTGCTGGGGCAATAGCGGCACCGACGCCTGGCGAGTTCCAGCCTGGCAGTTCAAACGGATCAGCGTCGGCGAGCGGCACGCCTGCGGAATTCGGGAGAGCGGCTCGGTTTCATGTTGGGGCGTCAACCGAAACGGGGAAGGCGCTCCGCCGGATGGCAAGTTCAAGGAAATCTCAGTCGGTACAGACCACAGCTGCGCGATTGCGGATGATAGCCAGTTGTGGTGCTGGGGCGACAGCGATGACGGTCAGACGGCCACTCCTGCCGGGAGATTCCAGAGCATCAGCAGCGGCGCCCGACACTCCTGCGCGATCGGAACCAACGGCCAAGTGCAGTGCTGGGGCGAGAACGAAGATGGACAAGCCGTCGATCCCGGCGGCCGGTTCAGCGAGATTGCGTCAGGTTACGAGCACACCTGCGGCATCGACAGCGGCGGCGATGTGCGCTGCTGGGGCGACAACGACTACGGACAGCTTGACGTCCCCATTTTGGTCTCAGCCGAACCGCAGTCCCAGGAGGACGCGACACGGTTGAACGTCAGAGAGTACGCGAGAGTCTGCGGCGGACCATGGTCCGACCTGCTGGACCGGGCGCTCGACGCTGACGACCCCGACGAAGCCAGACCGCTCCTCCGACAGCTTGCCGAGTCGATCGAGTCGGTCGAAGCTCCAGAAGTACTCGATGACCTGCACGATCTACATCTCGATCTTGTCGATGACCTGCTCGAACTGGTCGAAGACGAAGGCGCGATTGAGCAGTTCTTCCGACTCGCCGAAATCGCCTTCACCTATGAGGGGCGGATGGAGCGAGTCACCTCCGACCTGCCATCTTCGGTCTACGACACCCTCTACAACTTCGACTGCATTGAGTAGCTGCCACGTCGTCCGTCGGGTAGCGAACACTGCCCGACGGACCAGTGACGAGCAGAAATCGACAGGGAGCACAACATGGCAAGCGCGGCTGACTATCCGATCGTCGCCGAAATCGACTATCCGGAGCGGCTCAGCCGCCTCAGCACCTTCTTCCGGTTGTTGACGTTGATTCCGGTACTCATCCTCGGCATGCTGGCGGGGATCCCGCTGCTGCTGTTCACCATGCTGGCATTCCTGCCGATTCTGATCGTCAAGGTCTACCCACGCTGGATGTTCAACCTGGTCGTGTCGTTGATGCGCTTCCTCCACCGGGTCTCGGCCTATGCCTGCCTGGTCATCGACCGATTTCCGCTGGGCGACAACCCCGCTGTTCGTTTCGACGTTGCCTATCCCAATCGAGACGACCTGACTCGAATCATGGTGTTCATGAAATGGTTGCTCGTCATGCCGCACCACATCGTGCTCTCAATCCTGTCGATCCTGCTGGTTCCGGCTCTGGTGATCGCCTGGATGGCTGTAGTGGCTTCAGGCAGGTACCCACGGCCGGTGTTTCAGTACCTGGTCGGACTCATGGATTGGCACCTTCGGGTCACTGCCTATTCACAGCTCCTGATCACCGACGCCTACCCACCGTACGCATTCAACGAGCTGTTTCGCGGCAGCGGCGGAGACGCATCTCCGTAAACGCAGATCTCAATGAACCCGGCAGCCCCGACGAGGAGTCCAAGGATGCGAACTGACCACCTTTCAACTCGTTGGCGAGCCGTTGCCGTGCTGGTGATGATCGTCGTGGCCGTCGCCGCGGTGTCCTTGCTGGATACGGAGCAGACTAGCGCGCACCATGTCGTGCAGGTCAGCGTCGGCAGTTCGCACACCTGCGCGGTCACGAGCAGCGGCGCCGTCGGGTGTTGGGGCAACAACAACTACGGACAGGCGGAGGCCCCCGCGGGCCGCTTCAGCCAGGTCAGCTCCGGCGAGTGGCACACCTGCGCAATCACGAGCGGCGGCGCCGTCGAGTGTTGGGGCAGGAACCGCGACGGACAGGCGGAGGCCCCCACGGGCCGCTTCAGCCAGGTCAGCTCCGGCGATCACCACACCTGTGCGCTCACGACCGCCGGCGCGGTGCAGTGTTGGGGCAACAACTACAGAGGGGTGTCGAACGCGCCCGCGGGCCACTTCAGCCAGGTCAGCTCCGGCGGGAGCCACACCTGCGCGCTCACGACCGCCGGCGCGGTGCAGTGTTGGGGCTGGAACCTCCGTGGACGGGCGGATGCGCCCGCGGGAAAGTTCAGCCAGGTCGGTGCCGGCCGGTGGCACACCTGCGCAATCACGAGCGGCGGCGCCGTCGAGTGTTGGGGCTGGAATCCCTCAAACTCACGACCGACGGACGCGCCTGCGGGACGCTTTATCCAGGTTAGCGTCGGCGATTCGCACTCATGCGCGGTCACGAGCGGCGGCGCCGTCCAATGTTGGGGCGACAACAGCCACGGCCAGACGGATGCGCCCGCGGGACAGTTCAGCCAGGTCAGCGCCGGCGGGCACTTCTTCGGCTTGCGGCACACCTGCGCGGTCACGAGGGGCGGCGCGGTGCGGTGTTGGGGCAAAACTGAAACCTATCATCCAACAATCGATCTTACGGTCGGACACAGCGGTGATTCCCCATCCGTTGACCAATCAAACACGGAGGAACCTGCAGCCAACAGGCTGAAACTCAGCGTCCAACCAGGAGAGGATGCTGGCGCGATTGTGCAGCACGACCCCGAGTATCGCAGCGTGCCCGTCATCGGCGACGGTGACGTGTCGACGGAGCAGGTGCTCCACGCGCTCCTGGAGGCCAAGCCGGAGATCGGCTGGCGCTTCAGCCATTGGTCGGGGGACCACAAGGGCACAAATCCCGAGGCGCTCGTCCGGTTGCAGGGCCAACAGCAGATCACGGCGCACTTCGTGGAGACGACGATTGAGACCTTGACCGCTCGCATCGTCGTTCGACCTCTCGCCGATGGGCGGATCGAGTTCGCGCTTCAAGCCACCGACGAACCACGCATTCTGCCCGACACCAGGCTCTTCCCCAGAAATGCGACGGTCGACAGCTGGTTGACCTCCTCCAAGATCAGCTATCACGGGCAGCCATTGGGCCAAATCGCCGCCCGTCGGCTTGCGGACGGCCGTACCGAGTTCAGATTCGTCACCCCCGAGGGCAAGCGCCTCCTGCCCAGCGGTCGGAAGCTGCCAGCGAACCCATCTGAGGGCTGGAAGCGCAGTACAGAGATTGAAATCCCGTTGCCCGGCTGCCGCCTGAGCGAACCGGTCGAGGAGGGCTATTCATTCCCAACCCGCAAGGTCACGATCGACGACTCGGGCACTGTCTATAACGTCACTGGCGCGCCTCTCAATTGGAGCTATCAGCCTGAGCAGGTCGTAGGCGACAACGTCAGGATTCCAGGCAAGTGGATTCGCACTGGCAGCGACGTTCGCTATCTCGTCTGCGGCGATGCGCCTCCGACCGATCAGGAACGCGACCGCGCCCTGGAACTGAGTATTCAACAAATCCAGAACCAGCAGGCGTTCGCAGCGTTACCCGAGGGCGTGCCAACGTCTACGAACCTGGTCAACGTCAAAGCGCGCTACCACCCCAGCGATGACAAGGTCGAGATGTTCATTGTCGACGTGAACGCTGGAGATGAGCTGAAGGTCGATTCCCGCTATGTGTTCAAATCGACGCTGGAGGACGGCGCTTGGCACTCGCTCGACCAATGCGTGGAGGTTTCGAACTGGCAGTGCGTGACCCCGCTCGTCCGATTGGCCAACGACCAGTACGAGTTTGGAGTTCGATCCGCAGATAAGCAAGTTGAACCGCTCTATCCATCCAGCCGTGGGCTCACCGCCAGCGAGTTCGAAAGAGGGGCGGTCGCGGGTCTCGGCGGTTTGGGCGCGTGGAAGGAAACCAGCTCGGTAGCAGTTCCAAGCCTCGGCGCCGACCAATGCAAGACCTTGGCCGCCGGAAGAGCCAACGACTTCGACGATTGGGTCACGATCGCGGGCGGCAACCACGTCATGGCGCAAGGAGGTGTCTACTACATCTGCCGCGGCGAGGTTGACGGCTATTCCAGTGAAGAGGCGGCCTTCACCGCGGCCGTCCGGCACTGGCTGGTGGACCTCAGCAGCCTACGCGATTCATCGTCCAAGCTTGGCGTTGAAACTGCGTACTACAACTATGAAAGGGCCAAAGAGGAGTTTGACACTGGCATTTGGCCAGGCCTCTTCGGCGAATTCCTGAAGTGGACGCCGGTGGTCGAAGCCGTTGTCAGCGGTGCTAGCGAGGGTGGAGTCCCGGGTGCCGTGGCTGGCGCCTTGTCCCGAGTCGTGGCCGACAAGGTCCAAGAGGCAATCCTGGAGCCCATCAACGAGGCGAACTGGGGATCCAATACAGACCTCTATCTCGATGCTGTGCCGGCCTACTACCAGGTTGGCGCCCGGGTCGGCCTGATTGGCGAGCTCCTGGACCAGTGGGAGGAGATTGAAGGCGACGTGGAAGGGGGTGACACCTTGTCGTTTGACGATGCGGAGACGGTGTACGCCGGCTGGCGTGAGCTGCGCGCCGTCGCCCTACCAGCCGCCATGGCGGTCACGTCGGACGGATTCATCCAAGACCGTACGGACCTCGACGCCATCGCCGATAAGCTCGCCAGCTTCCTGTCTGGATTACAGAACATCCTTGACAGATGGAATCAACTCGAGGTGGCAAAAGAGAAAGTACTCGGCAATCCGGAGTATTTCTCGACCTTCACCAAGAGGGTAGAAGACCAATACGCCACAGCAATAGACCTGTGGGGCGATGTGTACGGTCGCTAGCTGTCGCGACCCTTCCTCCGCCGCTTAAGTACCTGACGGACAGAAAGGACTGACTGATGAAAGGTGAACAACGCAAGCCGCCCACGTCTCGTCGGGGGATCGTCGTCTCCGCCCTGGCCGCAATGGCTGCGGGGCTGGGACTGTTCTTGACAGCCTGCGGCGGTGGCGGCGATGTCCCAGCGAACTTCGTTAGGGACGACGGCAGGGTCTGGCGTTGCGTGATTGAGGAAGGCAACTCATATGTCAGTGTCAGCGATTTCCCTAGTGCGCGCACTCCGCCGCCAACCATGGCGTCCGGCAATCCCTTAAGGGGCTTCACTGAGCGCGAGCAACGTTGGATTGATGAGTGCGAGGCCGCTGGAGACTGGGATTGGTGGGAGTAACCCGGTGATAGCTCTCAACCATCCTGTCCAAGCCAAGATGGCCGTTCGGATGCCGAAGGGCTCGTCAAGTGGAATCTAAGAACATGCCTGACCAAGACCAACAACAGCAACCGCCAAGCGTGATTGATTCGCTCCGGCAACAGTGGCATACATTCAGCGAGTGGGGCTTCGAGCGACACACTCGCTGGGGCGATTCGACATTGACATCGCCACAGAGCTGGGCAACGGCGATGCTATTGACGCTCGTCGCGCTGTTGCTGTTTGTGATCGGCCTCGAGCGCTACTCATTCTTCTGGCAGTGGCTGTCGTGGCACCGTCAGATGTTCTTTGTGCTCCAGTCAATCGGAGCTATCGGTCTAGCTATCCTTGGCCTTTGGCTTCTCGCTTACCGACCGCTGACCCCTCGCTCGGCCCGCTTGGCGGCAGGCCTCATGACGCTGCTCATCATCGCGGGACTGGCGCTGCTCTGCGACCGCGCTAACGATGCGCTGATGACCACCGGCGGCACACTAATGCTCATGCTCGGCTGGAGGCTGGCGGCGATGGAATCGTACGGGCCGCAGATCGCGCGCCAACTCATCAGATGGTCGGGTGACCTTGAGCGTCCGAAGATGCAAGCCGTCACCAGGGTGAGAAGCGTGCCGCGCGAACAACCCGTAGAGCAAGAACGAGAACAAGTCGGTGATGTAACTCCTGCCCAACCCGTGGCTGTGGCCTCACGTGTCCAAGTGATACGCCCAATAGTCGGGGCAGTAATGGTCTTGGTCGCAGCTTTTGTCCTGCCGTTCGTCACTGACTCTGACTACGGAATCTCATTTACCGTGTTCGATACCATCCGGATCGGATCGGCGCTGGCAGAGTGGTCGGAAGTCGACGGGGCCGGCTGGTTGAATCTGTTCTGGTTGGTGCCAATCCTGTGTCTTGTAAGCATTGGCTTGAGTGCCTTGGCCGCCAACCGAGCTAGCGGAGTGGCCGACCCGGACTTTGGGCAAACAATTCGCATCAATGAAGTGATCGGAAGCGTACTACTGTTGATGGAAATCGCATTCGTCGGCGGATTGTTCGCCCTCGGAGCAGAAGGCGTTGGTTGGGTCTTTGGCTCTCCAGCATTATGGGTGTGGGCGGTTGGGGCGGTCGTGGTTGCCCTGAACTTCGGCGGTTCCATCGGTCAGAGCAACGATAACGACAAACAGGCGGCGGCGCCTACAACGGTCAACACTCAGGATCAGGAGTCCGAAGATGCATCGTGAGCAATGGTCGTCCATTTGGAAGTCAGTCGTCGCATTGGCGCTGGTCGTCGTAGGCGTAGCTGCCGCGCTCGCGCTGGACTCGGAGTCGGCGGACGCGCATCACGCTGTCCAGGTCAGCGCCGGCTCCTGGCACACCTGCGTGGTCATGAGCAGCGGCGCCATCGAGTGTTGGGGCGACAACGACTACGGAGAGACGGACGCGCCTGCGGGCAGCTTCAGCCTGGTCAGCGCCGGCCGGAGTCACACCTGCGCGGTCACGAGCAGCGACGCCGTCGAGTGTTGGGGATCCAACCGATGGGGACAAACGGATGCGCCCGCGGGCCGCTTCAGCCAAGTCAGCGCCGGCCGGAGTCACACCTGCGCGGTCACGAGCAGCGGCGCCGTCGAGTGTTGGGGACACAACGGATCCGGTCGGACGGATGCGCCCGCGGGCCGCTTCAGCCAAGTCAGCGCCGGCAGTTACCACACCTGCGCGGTCACGAACAGCGGCGCCGTCGAGTGTTGGGGACACAACGACTACGGACAGACGGATGCGCCCGCGGGCCGCTTCAGCCAGGTCAGCGCCGGCTGGGACTCCACCTGCGCGGTCACGAGCAGCGGCGCGGTGCAGTGTTGGGGACGCAACGGATCCGGTCGGACGGATGCGCCCGCGGGCCGCTTCGGCCAGGTCAGCGCCGGCGAGAACCACACCTGCGCGGTCACGAGCAGCGGCGCGGTGCAGTGCTGGGGTGACGACGGACTCGGACGGACAGAGGCACCCGCGGGCCGCTTCGGCCAGGTCAGCGCCGGCGAGAACCACACCTGCGCGGTCACGAGCAGCAGCGCGGTGAAGTGTTGGGGATCCAACGTCTGGGGACAGACGGAAGTGCCCTCGGGCCGCTTCAGCCAGGTCAGCGCCGGCTGGGACCACACCTGCGCGGTCACGAGCAGTGGCGCGGTGCAGTGTTGGGGATCCAACCGATGGGGACCGACGGAGGAGCCCTCGGGCAGCTTTAGTCAGGTCAGCGCTGGCTTGGGTCACACCTGCGCGGTCATGAGCAACGGCGCCGTCGAGTGTTGGGGTGCCAACTGGGAAGGACAGACGGAGGCGGCCTCGGGCCGCTTCAGCCAGGTCAGCGCCGGCGGGGGCCACACCTGCGCGGTCACAGGTGGCAGCGCGGTGAAGTGTTGGGGTTTCGGCTCCGCAGGACAGACGGATGCGCCCGCGGGCCTCTTCAGCCAGGTCAGCGCCGGCCGGAGTCACACCTGCGCGGTCACGAGCAGCGGCGAGGTGCAGTGTTGGGGCGACAACTACTACGGACAGACAGATGCGCCCACGGGCCGCTTCAGCCAGGTCAGCGCCGGTGTGTGGCACACCTGCGCGGTCACGAGCAGCGGCGCGGTGCGGTGTTGGGGATTCAACGGCTTCGGACAGACGGATGCGCCCGCGGGCCGCTTCAGTCAGGTCAGCGCTGGCGAGGATCACACCTGCGCGGTCGCGAGCGGTGGCGCCGTCGAGTGTTGGGGCGACAACGACTACGGACAGACGGATGCGCCCGCGGGCCGCTTCAGCCAGGTCAGCGCTGGCGGGCTTCACACTTGCGCGGTCGCGAGCGGCGGCGCGCTGCAGTGTTGGGGCGCCGACCTGCTCTACGGCTCCACCTTCTCCAATGAGGGCAGTGCGCCAAGCGAACCAACAATCGAGGATTCGCAGTCAGATGACCGAGACGCCACAGCAATTGACAATTCGCAGTCAGATGAGCAAGCGGCCAGAAACAACCTGAAGCTCGGCGTCCAACCAGAGGAGGATGCCGGGGCGATTGAGCAAACTCCGGAGTATCGCAGCGCGCCCGTCATCGGCGATGGTGACGTGTCCACGGAGCAGGTGCTCCACGCGCGCCTGGAGGCCCGCCCGGAGATTGGCTGGCGCTTCAGCCATTGGTCGGGCGATCACGAGGGCGCGCATCCCGAGGCGCTCGTCCGGTTGCAGGGCCAACAGCAGATCACGGCGCACTTCGTGGAGACGACGACAACAGAACCCGAAACCTTGACCGCTCGGATCGGCGCACGGGCGTTGAATGATGGCAGCATTGATCTCGTGTTGGTTCTGAACAACGGCCGAGAGCTTAGGCCGCGCAGAAACCCGCTGTCCGCTACGCCGCCGACAGGTCGTTGGCTGTCAACTAGCGAGGTTCAGGTAGACGGTCAGACGCTGGGCCGAATCCAAGCGGGACGGCTTGAGGATGGCCGCACCGTGCTTCGATTCGTCACTCCCGACGGCGTTGTGTTGGCTCCGGAGCAACGAGTCTTGCCGCGACATTCACAGCTGCCGAGATTCGGCAGACTTGTCAGGTCCAGCGAGATTGAGATTCCGATCACTGGCTGTAGGTTCAGCGAGCCGGTTGATGACGGCTTTGTGCTCGGCCAGCGTTACGTGTCGGTCGATGACAGTGACGCGGTCTATCGGGTTTCCAGTAGGAGTGTCGGCGATGGCCGCGTGCGCTATCAAGTCTGCGGTGACGCGATACCAACCGCTCTGCAATACGACCGTGCCCTGTTTACGGCCGGTTACTACTATTCGACCGCACCAAATGCGCTCGGAGAGTATGACGTGGTTGTTGAAGGCTACCGCGCAGCGGAGATTGGTGATAAGGCGTACCTCGATCACGGCGAGGCCGTCAAGTGGACGGAACGTTTCACTCTTGCCAGTCAGGTCGCTGCGGTAGTCTTCGCGGCCTATTCGGTGCATTCAGTGTTGAATGCAGACATTTACACCACTGCTGAAGCTGTAGACCACGGGATCGATGGAGTTGTCGACCTGACGGAGCAAGGCCTCGATGTGTACGACGAGCTGACTGAGTCGCTCAGCGAACGCAGGCAGGAATACGTGAAAGGCCTGGCGTTGAGAATGGTGCGGGACGCGCTGGATACGAGAGAGGAGTGGCGGCGCGAGGTCAATGGGAAGCGCTACAGCAACGAGACGCTCAACTTCGCAGACGCGCGGCGCCAACAGTCCCTGGAGGCGACGATTGCACAGGGGATCGCCGGCTACGAGTTAGATGTGGTCTTGAAACAGACGGAAGTTGACCTGTGGAAGAAAGCGACCACGAAGATTCCCATTGCTGGATGGGCATTTCGCGCAGCATATGCGTTGGACGATGTACTCAGCGATGACCAGGAGGAGGTTCGGGAATCACTGAACAGGGTGCACGCGTGGCTTGAACAGTATCGACCCTATCAGCGCATGACGAGCCTGTTGCGCAACGCCAGCCAACTCGTTGCAGACCGACATGAACAACTGAACAAGCGACTCGGGATACACCCCGAGGCGCCGCTGGTGCTTGAGCCGTAACCGTCATGCCAGAGGATCACGAGTCGTTTGCCTGAGTAGGGCGCTGCGACCTCATTGACAAGAAAGCTGGAACTGAAATGATACGTACGATCAGTTCGCTTCGCTGGATACTCAGCATCGGAGTGTTGCCTGCTGCGGCCATCGTTCTGGCCGGCTATGCCTCCGAGTCCATCTCATATCTGGACCTGTTCGACTGGTGGGACGGCGAGTACCGCCCGCTGGTATGGATCGCTGTCGCCCTGCTCGGGGCGGGAGCGCTGCTGCCAGTAGCTCTCCTGCTTGGAGGAGTGCTAAAGCGCTGGCGTACTTTTGCCGCGCGGCGATCGTTGGCGATCTCGACCATCAGCATCGGATACATCCTGCTTCACATTGCCTTCATCTTGGTCGGAGAGAACACAGTACCTCCCGTACCAAGCGACTACCCACTGGTCTATATCTGGATCTGCCTGTCGTTGCTTTGGACCGTGGTTGCATATTGGGCGCTCTACAGCGTGTCGACCAGCAGCCCGTCTGTCGAACCTACGGCTGGTACCGAGCCTATCGAAGCAGCCGACGAACAGACCGACGAACTGGCCGAAGAGGCCGACACCCTTGTGGCGTCTGAGAATGATGTCGAGACTCAAGACTCTGATCAGTCTGATGCGGAAGATGATGAGGTTGACGCCGAAACCGATCAGCCGGCGGTATCAACACTGCCTGAGTCGATGCGAACCTTCAGCATCACGATTGAACGTGGCAGCAATGCGGCCGGCACACCGCTCAGCCTCCTCCAGCTACCGATGGGCGCCGAGGTGACCGCCATCTCACGAAATGAACAATCGCTGAGCACGGACCCGGACACCATCCTGGCGGTCAACGACAGCGTGTCCGTAACCGCTCCCGAGTCCCTTGAATCTGAAGTTCGAGCGGCGTTCGATTAATCGCCGTCGCGCCTGAAAGGCAGTCGAATGAAACGTTTTGCCCTCCGCTTTCTTGGCATACTCCTCACGCTGGCCGCCATCGCAGCAGGCGCCGTCGTGGTGGTCTACTCCACCCATCCATCAGTACTGGTCGACACCGACTCAGATGAGCCCATCATCATGAGGACTGCGGAAGACGTCGAGGCTGACCAAACCGATGCGGCCGAAGAGGCGGAGCCTACCAATCGGCCAAAGGGTACGAAATCCCTTCGACCGAGCGACGAAGGCCAGTCGTCAACCCAGTCAGCCCGGTCAACGGAGTCGCAGGAGCGTCAATCAACCGAGGATGCACAACAACAGTCCACATCCTCACCTCAACCACAGGAGGAAGAGGACCGCGACACCCAGCAATCCGACGAGGATGGAGGGCGATCATCCGGCGCAACCTCCGAGGCCACATCAGATCAGCAGGAGGACTCAACAGACGACCGCAACCGCAGTTCAATAGACCTCCAGGATTGCGAATACGTTCCTGTCGATGCGCTTCCGTTCTCCATAGAGCGTACGCTGCGCGCCGGCCAATGCGACTTCAGAGACAACGACAAGAACAACCATGTCTATCGATTGGTTTTGGACACCTCCCGCACCGTTCAGATTATGTTGCAATCTAATGCTTTTGACGCCTATCTGATCGTGTTGGATGCCGCTGACGACTCCGTCTACGCACAGAACGACGACCTCAGCGATTGCTGCGACGCGGGACTCACGCTCGACCTTGACCGGGGAACCTTCAATGTCATCGTGACCAGCTATCGGTCGGAAGAGAATGGTGAGTATGAACTCTCGATCCGCGAGAGTGTAAGGCCGGAGGTCTCAGCAGCAGGCCAAACCCCGGCTAACGACCAGTTTGACGGTGACCACGGCGGTTCAATCAATCTGGACTTCGGCGCCAGCTTACCAAGCCTCGACGCTGACCTGACAGACAGGCAACGCGAAGTACGGTTGGGGCCGTGGTTCTATAAGCGGCTGTTCCGCTTCTCTAATGACAAAGTGGAGGATGATGGACAACTGGGTTTGATCGGCTTCAACTACTACCACAGCGATTGGCCGACAAGTGTTTGTCGCGATGCTGACGATGAGCCGATCAACTACGGTTGGGATGCGCAGCCGTACGAAGTCACTCCAGACGGCAGACGCGGCGTCTCTGACTGGCGAACTCGGTCCTGGCACCCCGTGTACTCGGTCGTGCATGGCTGGGTCATCCTCGCGGATGAGAGCGTTGGCGACATTGGCATTTGGGACGGTCGCAACACCCTATACGTGAAACATCTAAACGAACTGGAGTCTCGGTTCCAAGATGCCGATAACGACAACCCGATTGAGGTCCAACCGGGCGACCAGCTCGGACGATTGGGTATGCGGGGCACGGCGCTTGCGCCACACCTGACGATTGAAGTCAGGGCGGGGCCGCCACCGCATCCGCTTTGTCCGGACCCAGGGGCCGTAACGTCGCCCCTGCCCTATCTATATCTCCTGCTTGGTGGTGAGGCACAATGATGAATCAGTTCGAAACGACGGAAATCAGGAACAGCTTGGCGTCGCCCGGACGCACGTTGCTGGCGTTTGGCTTGATTGCCCTGCTCACGCTGGGCTTGCTTGCGCTGGACTCCCAGCCGGCTAACGGTCATCACGCGCTGCAAGTCAGCGTCGGCTGGTCTCACACCTGTGTGGTCACGAGCGGCGGTGCTGTGGAGTGTTGGGGAAACAACGACTACGGCCAGACGGATGCGCCCTCGGGCCGTTTCAGCCAGGTCAGCGCCGGCCAAAGCCGGACCGACCGCAACTCTGTCCACAGCCACAGCTGCGCGGTCACGAGCAGCGGCGGGTTGGAGTGTTGGGGCGCGAACGACTACGGCCAGACGGATGCGCCCTCGGGCCGTTTCAGCCAGGTCAGCGCCGGCCACAGCCACACCTGCGCGGTCACGACGGGCGGTGCGGTGCAGTGTTGGGGCTGGAACGGCGTCGGCCAGACGGATGCGCCCGCGGGCCGCTTCAGCCAGGTCAGCGCCGGCCTGAGTCACACCTGCGCGGTCACGACGGACGGTGCAGTCGAGTGTTGGGGATACAACCTCCGCGGCCAGACGGATGCGCCCTCGGGCCACTTCAGCCAGGTCAGCGCGGGCCACGACCAGAGCTGCGCGGTCACGAGCAGCGGCGAGTTGGAGTGTTGGGGGTGGAACATCTACGGCAAGGCGGATGCGCCCGCGGGCCGCTTCAGCCAGGTCAGCGCTGGCGACGACCACACCTGCGCGGTCACCACGGGCGGTGCCGTCGAGTGTTGGGGCCTGAGCAACTTCGGACGGACGGATGCGCCTTCGGGCCGCTTCGGCCAGGTCAGCGCTGGCGCCGACCACAGCTGCGCGGTCACGAGCAGCGGCGAGTTGGAATGTTGGGGCGAGAACGGCGTCGGCCAGAGGGATGTGCCTTCGGGCCGCTTCAGTCAGGTCAGCGCCGGCTGGAACCACAGCTGCGCGGTCACGAGCAGCGGCGAGTTGGAGTGTTGGGGGGCGAACAACGTCGGGCAGACGGATGCGCCTTCGGGCCGCTTCAGCCAGGTTAGTGCTGGCGACCACCAGAGCTGCGCGGTCACAACGGGCGGTGCGGTGCTCTGTTGGGGCTTGAAATTGCGTCCACCCTCGGGCCGCTTCAGCCAGGTCAGCGCTGGCTACAGCAAGCCCGCCCTCGAAAGTGTCAGCGGCCGCAGCTGCGCGGTCACGAGCAGCGGCGAGTTGGAGTGTTGGGGCCAGGACTACGGCAGACAGACAGATGTGCCTTCGGGCCGCTTCAGCCAGGTCAGCGTCGGCCATAACCACAGCTGTGCGGTCACAACAGGCGGTGCCGTCGAGTGTTGGGGTGGGAACGGCGTCGGCCAGAGAGATGTGCCTTCAGGCCGTTTCAGCCAGGTCAGCGTCGGCTGGGACCACAGCTGCGCGGTCACGAGCGGCGGTGCCGTCGAGTGTTGGGGCGGGAACGGCGTCGGCCAGAGGGATGCGCCTTCAGGCCGTTTCAGCCAGGTCAGCGTCGGCCACAACCACAGCTGCGCGGTCACAACAGGCGGTGCCGTCGAGTGTTGGGGCGGGAACGGCGTCGGCCAGAGGGATGCACCTTCGGGCCGCTTCAGCCAGGTCAGCGCTGGCGGCTCGCACACCTGCGCGATCACGAGCGGCGGTGCGGTGCAGTGTTGGGGAGCCGACTTGCTCTACGGCACCAGTTTCGCAAGGGGGCATGCTCCGCAAGCGCAGTCGGCTTCGTTGACTGCCCGCATCGCCGTGCGACGCCTTGCCGACGGCCGGATCGAGTTCGCGCTTCAAGCCCCCAATGAACGACGTATTCTGCCTGGTACCAGGCACTTCCCGAAGAACGCGCCGGTCGGCCGCTGGTTGAGTGCCTCCACTATTGATTACCACGGCGAACCATTGGGCAGAATCAATGCTCGGCGACTTGCCGATGGCCGGACCGAGTTCAGCTTCGTCACTCCTGAGGGCGAGCGCCTGCTGCCGAGCGGTCGGCTATTGCCTGCGAACCCATCGGCAGGCTGGAAGCGCAGCACGGAAATCGAGATCCCGCTGCCCGGCTGTCGCTTGAGCGACCCAATCGAGAACGGCTTTACCTTCCCGACCCGCAACGTCACGATCGACGTCTCCGGTGACGTCTACCGGGTGACCGGTGTGCCGCTCAAGTGGAGCTACACACCGGCAGCCAAATGGCTTCGCATCGGCAGTGATGTCCGCTACCTCGTCTGCGGCGATGAGCCGCCGACCGATCAGGAATACGACCGCGCTCTGTTCACGGCTGGTTACTACTACTCGACCGACCCGGATGGCGATTCCGCTTATCTGTTTGCGGTGACCGAAGGTCTGGAACGCGCCGAAAACGGTTATCAGGCGTACCTGGATCATTTCGAGGCTCTACGGTGGGTGACTGGCTTCAACACGGTGGTGCAGATAGTCCATGTTGGCCTAGCGGTCGGTGTGGCGCCAGGAAGCGCAGCCGGCTTGTTGACACAACACAGCGCACACCCGGCGGCTGCGAGAGTGATTGGAGAGACTCTGATCCCAACGTTGACCGACGTGGTGTTAGACGAAGCGTTGCACTTGTCGCAAGAGGCGCTGGACGCGGTCCAGCAGCAGCCGGAAGAAGTGGTCAAGAACCTCGCCTGGAACTACGTGGTCGACGCACGCGCCTGGGGAAACTCCTGGGAGCGCGAAACTCACGACGGTCGTGAAGGCGCCCAAGTGCGGCGAGTCGACACCAGCAACCCGACGAACCCACCTACCTACAAGTTCGTGACTGAGTACGACACGCTGCACTTCGATACCGCACAGCTTCTGTATCAGGTCGAGCTCAACATCGCCCTCGGCGCTGCTGGCACACAGCTTGATGCTGTCTTGAAGGTGGAGGAGCGTGACCTTTGGAAGGAGGCGTTCTTGAATACGATCCCACTGCTCGGCGATGTCGTCAGTCTCTACAACAGCTTCCAGAACATCTACGAATCTCTGGAACAGCAGCTGTTCAGGAGCCTGTCGGAACAGCTTGAAGTGTACCCACCGTTCAATCTTCTGAAGCTCGACCTACAAAACGCGGCGGCTCTGGTCGAGCAGCGCCAGCAGGAACTGATCGAACGGCTGGGAATCCACGCCGGCAACCTCCAATAGGGGCTGACCACATGAGGCATACGGCCGGCAAGGCGTCTGAGCGGTCGGCAGGCAAGGGAGATTGGAAGCAGGGAGCGACGTATTGCACGGTCGTGAACCGTCTCGGCTTCAGGCTGCGAAGCGTTCGGCGTCCATCCCGCTCGGACTCATCGCTCTGCTGGTCACGATGGGCATCGCGATCGCCGCTGTATCGCCGCGCCTGCAGGAACTGAGTCAGTCCGTTCCGATCGCCATGGACCACGAAGATTCCGCACCCGATCCAATGGCGGCGCGGCTCTTCGCGGCGGCACACTGGGCGGCGATCACAGACCAACGGCGCGATGTGTTGGACATCAGCCGATCTGACGTCGTGCGCGTTCTTCGCGGTATGACCAGGGATTGGTCGGAGTTGGGAGGAGCTCCACAACCGATCAGTGTCTATCTATCCCGCTCGCAAACGCGCACGATTGCTGAGATGCTCGGACTCTCTGTCGCCGAGCTATCGGTCGAGCTGCTGAATGACAACGAGCTCTTGAATCGAGTCGCGACCACGCGTGGCTCATTCGCGTTGGTCGAAACACAACAGCTTCGCCTCGGCGTGTTAGCGCTGACCGTCGATGGTCACGACCCGTATCGCGATCCGGGCTTGAAGTCGCCGTTACGCCAGTTGCGTTTCGTTGACGCTCCGAGGACGCCCGCCGATATACAGCAGTTCGCCGCCACCCTCCAGGGGCTGCCGCACCGATTCGATCCGGTCGGTGTCGCGGTCACCGGAGAGCTGATCCCGGTGCGCTGCACGAACCACGTCCTCGCCGAGTTGGATGATTACGATGCGATGTTCGACGGCGTACGTGATGGGCTCGTGGCCGCCGATCTGGCGGTCGCCGCGCTGGAACACCCGTTGATTTCGGACGGCGAGTTGACGCCCTGTGAAGCGACTCTCGTGTTTACCGGCAGCCACCGCGCGGTGCCGGCGATGGCCAACGCGGGCCTGGATGTGTTATTCACGATCGGCAATCACATGAAGGACTGCTGGGGCGGCTGCAGCGGCAAGGCGGCGCTAGTGGAGACATTGGGGCGGCTGAGCGAGGCGGGCATCGAGACAGCCGGCGCGGGCGAGAACCTCGATGCTGCGCGGGCGCCGACGGTGGTTCGCGTCGATACGCGCAGCGGCCCGGTCCGCTTCGCCTTCCTGGGCTACGACACGATCGCACCCTGGTACCACGCAACGGAAGATCGCTCCGGTACCGCGCCACTCGAGGCGGAGTATCTGAGGGACGATATCGCGCACGCCGTTTCGCTCGCCGATCATGTGATCGTAGGCGCGAACTGGGGCGTCGAGTACACCTCAAATCCGATCCTCCATCAACGACAGCTCGCTGGGGTCGCCATCGAAGCCGGGGCCAGCCTGCTGATTGGCCAGCACCCGCATTGGGTGCAAGCGGTCGAGCATCTCGACGACGCGCTCGTGGCCTATTCGATGGGGAACTTCGTCTTCGACCAGGCTTGGTCGGTCCCCACGACGCAAGGCATGGTCATGGAGCTGGGGTTTACCGCTGAGCGCCTACTCGGTTATCGGATTCGTCCCGTGGTGATCCGCCCGCACACAAGCCGGCTGCCCTGGATTTATCGCCCCGAATTCGTCGATCCAGCGACGGCGGGGCGGCCGATTCCGGATCGAGTCTGGAGGGCTCAAGATCGGCTACCCGCGAGATCGGACGGAACAGTTGATTGACCAGGAGGTCCGGCCGGACTGGCATGCAACGAGGAACGCCTACGGAGTTTGAATGCTCAAATGGAAATATCCGCTGCCACAACTCGGAAATGGGACATGCTGTCTATCGAAGGCAGCGCTGACATTTCTGGCTGGCTCGCCAACCCCCGAAACTCGCAGGCTCACGAGGATCTCCTTGGCTCCCGGGTCTGGCTCAGCGCTCTGCCTCATGAGAGGCTGCTCAACGAGCCAGAGAGAACGTCAACTCGAAGGTTCTTGATTTTGTCCAACTTGGTGGGCGAAACGCTACCGAACTGCGAACTTTCGCTTGGGATGTAGCGCTGTAGTTGCGAATGCGGCTAATCTTTACCGCCCAGCCAGCTCAAGAGGTGGCCAGGTCGACGCTCGAAGCTGAAGAGGTCGAACGACCGCACGTCCCTGGCCTGGTGCCGACGCGCATAGTCGGCTGCCTCTTTCTGTCCCTGAATCCATGATCCTTCATCCGAGGGCCAGAGCGGATGACCGATTATCGCCCAACGTCTGCTGTCGCTGCTGCGAATCGCAGGGATTCCGGCCGATGTCTCGCAGTGCAAGCCCGACGACGTCGCGGTCATCCGCTCAACCAAGTCGGCGGCGCCTTTGAGCCAGCGGTCTTCGTTGAGCGGATTGCCATTCGCTAACTCGGCCACATCGAGCGCCAGCCGCCAGTTCAGCGCAGGGTGCAGCCAGCGATTGTCGTAGCTGCGAAGACAATCCGGGCAGGAGCTGGTGCATTGCTCTGCATGTGCTTGGTCTGCGAACTCGCGACCCAATGCAGCTGCCTTATCGAGCAGACTGGAGAGCACTTCAGGCCTTCCCAGAAATGACGCATAGCCGGCCCCGTTTGCCGTCTTGTCGGCGATGAAGATGCGCTGCGTGTACTGGCCTTCCAGCCGTACCGGCTGTAAGCCGACATCGAGCTCTTCGGCGCGGACATCGAGAATCCGCTGTGACGCGGTGACTCTCAGCAAGGCTGCGTAAGATAGCAAGGCGGCCAAGCCCGGTTGTAACGGATTGCTGGATCCCATTGGAGTTGCAATCGGTCCGACCCCGCTGGGCAATTCGAGTCGTTCCAACAGCAAGGTAAGGGCATCAGTGCGCCGAACCGAACCGATGGCAGCAGATTGTTCCGCATCGTCGACATCTAGGCTTAGACCATTCGGCGGGTCGTTGTACAGGCTTGGATCGCAGGCAATCCACATTCGGCCTTGGCGTCGGAGCGAGAACATTCGACCGTGATTGTCATTGATGGTGTACAAGTCAGCCGCGTCGTACACCTCATAGGTCGCCGCGCTGACCCCACCGGTGAGACGACTCGCAGGCGTCACACCGAGCCGAGGTCGTTGGGCCGATGGCCCGCGCTCCAGCCGATCATCGAAGTCCGTCGGTTGGAAGTCGGTTACGAACCCTTGTGGTTCGTACATCGTGATCGGGCCAACCGCCTGATCGCACACCGGACAAGTCTCAGCACTGCCCTCGGATAGCTCCTGGACGGCTCCGCAGGCCGCACAATTCAAGAGAGTGTGGCGCGGCCCCAAGGGACTTGATGACGATACTACCCGATTGCCTTGACGCGTCCAATGACCAAAACCGACCACGATGTGCTTACGCTTGTCCTTGATCACCTCAGAACCAGGCGCGAAATTGGAGACTGCGATCTCGATGTCGCGCTCGGCGACTTTGGCGGAATCGAAATCTCGAGCTGCATCGGGCTTTGCCGAATACAATGTCCGCACCCGAGTTGGAAATCCAAACATCGGCAGCAAGCCGGCATTGGCGAGGAGTTCGCTGAGGTCTTCGTGCTGGTAGGACGGATTGTCGACGGCCTGATCGCTCTCTTCTATCAACGTCTCACGGACTGCATCAACTATTCCTGCTTGTTCGTTCGGATTGAGACCGGTGAAGGGGCAGAGACGCGCCACAACAAGGTCAACATCTGAGGAGTCGGCCAGCCAGCGAGCGATCCTGTCGCGCCAGTCAGGCCACTTTTCAGTTGCTCCAAACCGACCATGTACATTTTGTCCGCCATCGAAGGTCTGAGGCAACGAATCGAATGCCTGACGCAGCACTTCCGCATTGATTACACGCCGGACTATACGGATGGCGTCGAGATCAAGGTACGGAGGTGCTGGTGGATCGGAGGTGATCCGTTCGGGATGATTGAAGTAGTAGTCATCGTGCGTCTGGTCGCGACAGACTGTGAGGGCATACGAGAAAGGCTGACCCTGTCGACCAGCTCGACCGACCCGCTGCTGATAGTTGAATCGCTGTGGCGGCATGTTCGCCATTACCACGGAGCGCAGGCTACCGATATCAACGCCTACTTCCATCGTGGTTGTCACGCTGAGGACATCGATACCGTGACTTAGTGGATGCTCAACTTCGGGCAGGAATGCGGACTTGAAGTGTCGCTGCCGTCGTCGCTGTTCTGCAGGTGGCTTGGTCTGGCCCGTAAGCTCTTCCACACGCAACCGAAACACCGACTCGCCAGCAAGCCACTCATAGTAGTCGCCGTCCCACTGCGTACCTCGCGAAGTAGTCAGGTCAGTCTCTTCAGCAAGTTGCTGACTGTTGCAGTTGCGACCTGTGCAGACGCCGGCCGAGCCATGTAAGTGGAGTCGCGAACACCGTCGGCAGCGCATTGGATTGCTATCATGCTCCCGCCATCGCATCATCTGAATCGCGTTAGGATTGAGCGCCCAGCTATCGTCGATTACTTGCGTATCGCGAAGGACCTGCTCGACGCTCTCCAGCAAGGCGGCAAGGTCTTGGCCATACAGTTCGGCAACGGCTGTAAGATAGTCGCGAAGTGGCCTCGGCATGGACTTTACACCATAGAAGTATCTGGCACCGTCATAGTGACCCTGTCGTCCTAAGATGCGGATGGTGCTGCGGATCACTTCCTCGCCAGCGGTTCCAGGGAGTCGGAGTACTGGAATCGGATCAAGGTCGATTGGTTCGACCCAACCCAAACCGATTGACTCAAAATCGCGTCCAGTGAAGTCAAAGGCAGCCTCGAAGAGTGAGCGCGACAAGCTGCCTTCGCGCACCTCTCGGCGGCGTTCTTTCCTCGTGGAAGACGCCCCGTCTTCAATCCAGGCATCTGTGCGGAGACTGGGAGGCGCATACGCCGTCCACCAGTCATTCTCTCTGCCCGGACCCCAAGTCGCGACTGATGGATTCGGTCCGCCCGGGTTGACTCCTAGATCAACTAGTCGTCGCTCCAATCGGCGCAGCAACTCATCCCAAGGCAACCGTCGCTCCAAAGCCGTCTGTGACTGTTCAAACTCGCGTATCGCATCCTGTCCTTTCGCAGAGTCCTGACCATATTCGTACGCTCCCCACACTTCCGGGTGATTTGTCTTCCCTTCCGTCAGTTGTTGCTGTTCATCTTCCGATAGTTCATCGCCATCGACGGCGGCTCGCATGAGATCGCCGAGGGAGCGCTGTTCCTCCAGCAGATTGCTGCTGAAGTGGCGAATCAGGTCGCGGAAATGGCTCAACTCAATCCCGGCGGCCGCGACCGCAGCGTCCTGACGACTGTCAGAGAATACGATCGTCCGTCGTTCATTGTCTTGCTGCAACTGCCTCACCAGAGCATCAAGCGCGACTTGCGTGACACGTGCGAAGCCAGTGCGCATCGCGCGGATAGGGCTACTGACTACCCCGCGAAAGAAGATGCTCGGCTTGTTTTGCCGCGAGGCAGCGCATCCAGGGCACCGCTCTGGCAGCGCCGGGAACGACCCACCTTCCTTGGCACTGCTAGCGCTCAGAATGACTCCACTGCCTTGCCGGCCTCCGCGTAGCATTCCTGTTTGTGGATCGAATCGAGCTCCAATGAATGTGAAATCGATGCCCGAGTGTTTCCATGACCTGACTGGGGACTCCATGGGAAACGGCCGATACCACATGTATCTGCCGTAGCGACGTTGATTGACCAGCGGATGCAACTGCGACGGGAATTCAGGCTCGTCCGTCGCTAGGTAATAGCTGCTTTTGTTGTCGCCGTCGACCACAACGCCGCCCAGCGACTCTTCGCCGCATTGGTCGCAACGTAGCAACTCCAAGACGCGAGCTCCACAGGTACATGTCGACCTAGGCCTGAGATACAGCTTGCCAATGCGGCGGTCAGCATCTCGAAACTGTTCGTTCAATGCAGAGCACCCTGGATCACTACAAGCCCACATGCCGACCACATTGCGGATGAACATGTGCGTGCGGAAGCTGATGCCACCCGCCGCAAACGGTTGAGCCGCGAGTAGTGACAGAACGCCGTCCATTGCAGTTGATTCGGGATCGTGGGAACCAAACAATGACCGCTCTATGTCGCTCAGCCGGTTTGCCTTCGCCGGTGACCCGCAGGCTGTGGCGATAGCCTGTGCTAACTGCTCAGCAACTTCGGGCGAGACGCGCTCGCCGCCGTCGGGGTCGAAGAGCTTCTCAAAGCGCTCGCGATCAAGGGGTGAGTGCTCATGATCAATTTCCTGTTGAGCGCCCGGAATCACCTCGAAGCGCGCGCGATCAACGCCGAAGAACTGCTCCAGATACTCCGCAGAGGAATCCGGATCATCGTCGAGAGACGCACTTGTTCCGATGCAACGCAGCTGAGGCGAATCAGGCTCCAATCCAAGACGCATTAGCAAGTTCCGCAACAGTAATGCGACCTCGCTTCCTGCAGTACCACGCTGCTGATGGAGCTCATCGACTACCAATGTGAACGCGTGTGATTTATCTTCGCTCAACCACTGCCTTGTCTGTTCCCAGATAGGCTCCTCCAAGTTGCGCATGAGCATGACGTTGAGCATCGAAAAGTTAGATACCAGGATGTCTGGTGGTGTGGCAATCATGTCCCAGCGTGTGAGCAGCTCGCCTCGCAGTGGATCGGGAAACTGGGCGCAGATGTCCCGGTCGATTCCGGATTCCCGCAGATGACGAGCATCGCTCTCCATTTGCGAGAGTTCCCGAGGTGCTTGTCCGACAACCGCATCGTTAAGCGAAGTTGGTCGCGCAGTGCGAGCGCCGCCAATGGTCTCGCCGGTGTACCGACCGAAGTAGAACTGTGGGCCATGACCATCCACACCTCGAGCTGCCCAAACGGCGCGGCGGAGTCTGGTGATCTGGTCCTCCACGAGTGCGTTGGTTGGATAAAGTATGAGCGCTCGTACTGCCGACGTACGGCCGCCATCTTCCGATCTCAGTGGTTGCCACGACTGGGAATCAGCAGCGTCCCACCAGCGATGTTTCGCGTCTCGGGTCCAATCGTCGTTGTCTTCCGATTCTCGAAGGAGCCGTGCAAAGATTGGTAAGAGAAATGCTTCCGTCTTACCCGAGCCAGTTCCTGCGGTAACAACCGGATTCGTGACAACGTGGTCCCCGGCTGAGAGCTCAAATGCTCGCGCTTGATGCTCATAGAGTCGAAACTCGGCGTCGTCAGGCTGCATATCGGGAAAGAACATGCGCTTGAGCGTCTCGGCGATGGTTCGACTCAGACCGATCTTGTCGCAGACCTCTGCGATTGAAGCACCCTGGCGAAACGGCAGCGTCGGTTCCAACAGTGGTTCTTGAAAGATGGCACCTTCAGCTTCCAGCAGATGTCGACGCTCAGTTCGGATTGCCGGATTGCGCACCCAGAATGCCGTGTCGTAGTAACGGAGGTACGCTTCCCGCAGACTTTGATATACGGACTTTGGTTGGGCGATAGGTTGGGTCATATCAGTGACTCCATCCTGCCGGGCCGAGTTTGGCAGCGATCCAACGATGCACGTTGTCTGGCACGTTAGTGTAGACGCTTCGATGATCGCCGGGCGTCTGCGGTAACTCGCCGCTGCATAAAATCAATGCGCGCTCAAAGAGGCCGGGCGGCCTGGCGCCGAACAGGCAGGTTAGCTCCTTACGGTCTTCGTCGTAGGCCATGATGTGTTCCCCGACTGCGGCCGCACCCGCGTACTTGGCCGTGGCGTTGCCGCATTCTCTCCAGACGCCCTCGGCCCAGACTGCGTAGCGACGCTCGCCAGTGGGGAATCGAATTCGGTAACTTCCGGCGAGTCGCTCACTCGAAGTCTCCTGTTCGATCCACCGATTGCCAGCGCGATTGAACCGCTCGAACGAACATCCTTCTGGAACCAATAGCTCCGGCTGTAACCCCAGAATGTCCTCGATAGTGGGCATCCGCTCCAAGATTCGGCGTGGAGCATCGAAGAGCAACGGAACTCCAACAGCTTCTGCAACGCTCTGCAACACACCTGGATGCTCTGCCTCGACACAGAAACGCGTCGGTCTTCCGGGGACCGAGGACTTGTCGACCTGGGCGTTGCCAGCGACTCCCGCGTCGAGCAGCCGTTCAATCAACTCTGGGGTCCGATGGCCCGTGAGCACGGCGCTCGAACGTGACGGTAGCGCGACGAGTGCGGTTGGCGTGAGCGACCACTGTCGTGGCGAGGCGTTGCGCGCTTTAACCTCAACATCGATGTAGGCAAGGGATCGCAACGTCCGCAACGCTTCATGAGGCTTGTAGCGTTCTTCTTCGGAGTGATTGATCAGTCGTCGGAATGCGTTCCAGGACCCGGCATCCATCACCGCAAGAGCATCGACAATGAGGTCGAGGTCGACATCCAGTAAGCGCCTCTCCAGGGATCCCCTAACCTTAGAGGTGACACTCCTCGTACTCTTGCGGTCTCGGGTCGCGACATCTCGTTCGCCCGCTTCCGTGAGGGCAAGATTCCCGTTCCGATGCTCGATTAGGCCGCGACGGAACAGAGTCTCAACCTCTTCTAGTCCAGCTTCGGTCACTTCTCCGGTATTTCGCTGCAGTAAAGCTTCAATCGTCTCAAACGGCTCCATGCTACCTAACTGGTGGTGCAACGTCGTCTCGGGAACGACGAAGAGCGCCGACCGCTGATCGATCACCGCCCCTTGCAATACTGCTGTTGTTTCATGTTGCGACTCAGCCGAGATTGCCGATCTCGGCGAGAACGTCGGTTCCGCCGCATGGCCGAGTCGCTCACTCGATGACACTGGCGGATCGAGGTGAGCCGAACTGGCCGAGCGCAGTTTGAGTGCCCGCGAAGTAATCTCAGTGTCGGAAGCCTTCGAAAGGACGATGCGGTAATCCCCGTCTGTGAGAGCAAGACCTTTCAACGGAATCCTGGCCCGACCGATATGAGTGCCGAGCTCGTGTGGCTTCTCGTCTGGATTGGAGACGTAGAGCAATGTCACCACGAACTCTCGGCCTTGCCCATCAACAGCGATGATCGAGGGCGGCTCGTGAGTGTGCCAGCGGCCGTCACTCAACTGAACGCCGCCCTCCAGCTCCACTTGGGTTTGCGATAACGGTTGCAGCGGTAGAAGTTCCTCGCCTGCGACAGTTGGTGATGAGTGGAGTCGGACATCGCAGAACAGCGTCCACCTATCGGAAAGGCCGTGCACATCAGACCATACCTCGCGGTAGCCGTGCTCAGCGGATTCCTCAAGGATCTGCCTCACGTTCGCCGACATGTCCCAGTCGACCAGCAGAAGCATCTCTTGGCCGAGCTCGACGCGGGATGATTGGATGTACAACTGTCGTAGCTGGTCGAATAGCAAGACAACGAGTCGTTGACTCCTGAAGGTGAGGGAGATGTCGCGTATCTGGTGTTCGAGTCGGAGCCCAGTGCTCAGTGCCGCGTTGAGCATCGCTTGCTCCCGCGACGAGTCGAGACCTCCGGCGTTCAGGTTGATCAGCCCATCTTGGCCCCTTTGGGCTCGCATGGAGGTACCGTTGGCCATCTGGTAGTCGCCAAGGATTGATTCTGACTCGGACGATCGCAAAAAGAGGAAGGGTTCGAACTCTGGTTCAGGTTCCTCGAACCAGGTCGCTGCCAATAGGAGCGAGCGATGCTGCATGCCCGTTCCGGGCTCCGTTGTCGACTCACCTTGCCAATGCTCGAGTTCCGTGCAAACCACTTCAGCGATCCGCCGTCGCATGTCTGGACCACGGCCCCATACGTTGCGCAGGCCTATTGGTCCTGAGTTGGGAATCCAGAGAGCGAGCATACCCGCCATGTCGTCCTTGGCCACTTGCTGGCCGGGATCGAACTGGTATGCAGTGAAGAACTCCGACAGGCGTTCTCGCTCCTGCGCGCGTATCAGCGCCTGTGAAATTGGCAGACTGATGTAACGGTGATGCCCAAACGACACCGCCGTCGGCATACCTCGCCGACCATGCTGATCGCGCAACCAAACGTTCAGGCTCTCCCAGAGCAACAGCGCGTGATCGCGGTACTTCGAGCCCAACTGAGTTTCGAGCCCCTCAGGAACGTCAAGCACTTCGGCGAGTCGGCCGTAGTAGTTGGTGCCCGCCATGTCGCCGTCCGACCGCATTCGTTCGGCAGCCAAAGCGAATAGCCCCAGTAACGCGATGCTCGGGGGCGGTTCAACTGAATCTGCCTGCGACAGACGATCTTTGTACCAGTGATCTAATCTTCTCGCGTGCTCGTCTAGATCAAAGCGATTTCTCCGCCACATGGCTTGTTCTGAGGTCGACTCGCGATCTTCACCCACGCAGGTTCGGCGCACAGTGCTGCGAAAGCTCTGCTCTACGTCGTCTGCAGAAGGGTTGGCGGAAGGCCAAAGGTAACCCGCTGCCTGTTGCAGTACCTCCGGTTCCATGTCCAAGTAGACTGCCCGACCTGCAAAGCTCTGCTTGAACACCGTCTCTGAGAGGGCCGCGTTCCAGTGTTCATACGGTCGCCAAACGTCCCTTGTCCTCCTAACGACTAGCTTGCTGACACCAAAGAGCGTGACCCCATGAGGTCTTGATCGCCGTGCTACAACCCGCAAGAGCGGCCTGACGCGCTCAATCCCAACGAGACCGTAGTCGTCAATGAGCCGTTCTAGCACTTGCTCATCCTCGGGAAGCAGACCGGTTACGGCCGCGACGCGGTAAAGGAGGTCTTCAAGTTCCGATATCGTCTCTTCTTTCAGCAACTCCTCAAGCTGCTTCTCAGCTCTACGTTGTTCCTGACGGAGCTCGCGCTGAAGATCCCGACCTTTCACGGTGTTGCGGTCGTTGTCCATGTAGAGACCATGTTGAGCGCGGATTGCGGCCCCACCCAGACCCTCAAGGAGTCGATATGAGGTCAGCATGTCCCGCAAGGCTTCCGCTGCCTGCTGCCTGTTCATCATCACGGACGCTCCCTGTGCCGAATCGCAGCCTCGAGGGTAGTCCTATTGCGTTTCACCTGCAAAAGCGGCCCCGAGGCCCGACTTCGCTCGACATCGGCAAATCACCGTACGTTTACGCTCTACCATTCCGACAACACGAATCAAGGGAGCTGGCATGTCAGAGATTGATGCCAACGGAATTTTCTGGGACGCCGAAGCGCCTGAGCACCAAGTGCCCGGTCGACTGCGATTTGACCCGCACGCAGGGATCGAATTGACGCTGACGGGAGCCTTTGACGAAGTACCCGACACGGATTCCACACCAGGCGTCGTCATACCCGCTCGCCAGATTCATGGCGTCGCCGGCGACAACATCTTCACCCTGGTGGGTTGCGGCCAATCCAACTACCAGTTCCGTTTTCCTGGCGTGTTCCGGACCCAAAGCTTTTTCGCCCAGGCGCTTCTGAAAGGCATACATCTGGCCACGTCCGACTTTGCCGGTATGACCTCGATTGCCATTCAGTCTCGACACTTGGCGCAGTGGATGAACTACTCCAAGGCCGTCGATGATTGGGACTACGATGAACAGACGGGTAGGCTCACCGAATATCGGTTGAGCTATCGACCGCCATTAGAAGAACGGGTCGCGACGCCTATCGGAGAGATTTCGCTCCGTCCTACGTTTCAGATATCTGGCGCATCTTCCCGTCAAGCGCAGGTCGACTACGGGTGCATCTTGAAGCTGGAGCCATTTGCTGCTGGCCGGATAGAAGACTTGGTAGAGCATGCCATCCGGCTTCGCAACCTGTTGACCCTTGCTATCGATGCTCCGGAACTCATCGAATCAACACATTTCACTCATCCAGATTATCTAGAGGACGGATTGCACGGCACGAAACGTCCTGTTGTCTTTGAGCTGCTTCGCCAGTGGGATGCGAACCCTCCCCAATATCCTAAACGAGATATACAACACTTCGACATGCTCTTCACACTATCTGATCTTGGAGGATTGGAAGGAATCAGCAACTGGCTTCAGCTCTCGGCAGACTACGATATGGTTGTCCAGCCTGCGTTGGCAATGCAGTTCATGCCACCTCAGTTTGTCGACGCACGGTTCCTCAGCGTCGCTGTATCGGCCGATGCCCTTGCGCGCATTCACTCTAGTGGTTCTGTCACGACTTACCGACAGCGCCTTATCTATCTCGGAGACCTGGCCGGCGAAGTCTTTGCGGACCTAGTTGGAGATGTCCAGCTCTGGAGCAAGGTCGTGACGGAGGAGCGAAACAACGTCGCTCATGGGGAAAACAAGTCCGCACATCAGCAGTATCGACCCCCAATCCGGTTGATTGGCCGCTCGGTCTACTACCTCGTGATCTTGTGCCTGATGCGTTTACTTGATGTGGACGATTCTGCGCTTGATGGAGTCCGAAAGAAGAAATGGTACTGGCAGTTGCAGAAAACGTTCCGACACTACTCCCCCTGATTCCCATAGCTCCTCTCCAGGTTGAGAGACAGCAGTCGTTCGAGGATTTGCTCGTCGGTGATTTCCGACGGCCAGCCGTAGGCGGCGAAGACGGCGGCGTCGAGGTTCTGGTGGAGGTTGGCGAGCCAGGTGGGGCGTTCGTTGTAGAGATTGGTTAGGGTTCGCTTCTTCAACTGGCTGGCGGCCTCATCGTTGACGGGCAGGAGGCGGGGCGGGAGCGAGGGGACGACGTCGGGTTCCTCGCGGACCAACTCGGGCGGGTTGAGCCAGAGCCGGCGCTTCTCGTCGAGCTCGCGTGCGGCCTCGCCGATGGCGTCGCGGTGCTGGCACTGCTCCGGCGTCAGGGCCTGGTCGGGGGTGTTGAGCGGCCAGGGGAAGGGGAAGGTCTCGAAGGTCGTGGTTGGCGTGTAGCGCGGGCGGTCTTCAAGGCTTGTGCCCATGCGCAGCGACCAGAGTTCGTGGGCTCGTGAGTGGAGGACGCCGAAGGCGTAGTCGTCGTCGCGGGCGATTGCGAATGTTGCACTGTCTGGAAGTGTCGGAGAAGAAAACCAGTCGAACAAGCGATGTTTTGATACCCGCGGAGTAACAATGAATCGCTGAAGAGGTGCTAGAGCATCTCGCATCTCCGGTCGTGGTCTTTGATGAAGCCACCACATTCTGCCTGTACGTTCTTCTCTGTTATGAGCACGTTTGGGCAGAATATGGTCTTCGATGTATCGGAACGGCATCTCGAACTCTGCGGCTTCGGATTCCGACATTTCTACTCCGAAGTCAATAATGAACATTCCTCTCGGCCGCCGTGTAATGTCAGAGCCATTCACCCACGAAATCACTACATCTGAGTTAGGTCGACCATTTACGTTGTTCGGCTCTTTCAGCATCTGACGCGCGACTTCTGGAGTGATGTCAAATGCACCTCCCTTGATGTCGCCCTGTAAACATACGCCGCGATTCTCAGCAATCGGTTTTGCCCGAGTGAGGTCGAGACCTGCGGTCAAGTCTGGGTTGATCGCCCCAACTTGTTCTCCGTCCAACGACCTCTGCTGCTCAGTACCGTCGTCTTGGCCAACTATCGACACCCTGACGGCCGCACCCTCTACGACCCATCGCTGGTCCGACCAGGCCATGAACAGGTCACCACTCAGCTTTATTGCTTCTAATACGCCGCGATTCGCCCCGCCTCGAATCGAGTTCGTTGCTAGCAGTCCTGCGCGTAAGGAATGGCCCTTGTCTATCTGACGCCTGGCTAGCTCGTGCCAATAGCAGGCCAAGTCAGAGTTGCGGTCTAACGCATCATCCCAAGCCGCGAACACTTTGTCGATGTACGAGTCGCCCAGCGTCAGGCGCAGTAGCTTGGAACCGAGGAATGGCGGGTTGCCGACGATGAACTCGGCTTCCGGCCACGATGCTGGGATGGGGTTGCCTTCTTCGTCGTCGTCGAGGATCGCGTCTCGGAGTTCGATGTTGTCGAGCGGTTGGAGGACGGGGTCGCTCGGGGTACCGTAACCGTTTTCGAGCATCCATTGGATCTGTCCGATCCATATCGCCACCCCAGCCAGCTCCTTCGCATACGGATTTTTCTCAATGCCGAGCAGATTGTGCGGTCCCATCTGCGGGAACTCGCCGGTGATGCGCAAGCGCTGGCCGCCCCAATGGATCACATCCCATTCGAGGTCCTTGAGCAGTCGCAGGGTGACGTAGAGGAAGTTTCCCGAGCCGCAGGCGGGGTCGAGCACGCGCACGTTGCGCAGGCGATCGAGGAATCCGCGCCACTCGGACTCGGCGTTCTGTTCCCATTTGGGCAGGTTGGCGCGGCGCAGACCCTCGCGGGTGGGCCGGCTGAGCTCGCGGTCTTTCATCAGTGAGGTGACGCGCTCCTGCATCGCGGCGAACTCCCGGCGCAACGGGGTCATCACGACGGGCTCGACAACCATGAGAATCTTCTCGCGGTCGGTGTAGTGTGCGCCGAATTGTTTGCGCTTTTTGGGGTCGAGTCCGCGCTCGAACAACGTGCCGAGGATGGCGGGCTCGACCTGCGACCAGTCCAGGGTTGAGGCCTCGGCAACGGTGTGCAGCTCCTTGCGGGTGAAGCTGAGCGCCGAGTCGTCGTCGAACAGGCCGCCGTTGAACCACTCGATGCGGTCGTTACCCAAAAGGCGGCTGGCCTCGCGGTAGGACATGCGCCGGAAGACTGCGGTGATGCCCTCGGTGAAGGCGTCGGGATCATAGGCACGGGCGACGATCATGTTGGTCACGTACTGCTTGGGTAGCAGACCAACGTCCTCTGCAAAGAGGCAGAACAGGACGCGATTGAGGAAATGCGCGACGGATTCGGGGTCAAGTCCCCGCTCCCGCATGGTGAGGGCGAGGCCAGCGAAGCTGGCGGCGGCAGCCTTGGTGACTTCGTCTGGCGTCTGCTGTGGACGCAGCTCTTCGGGATCGAGCATGACGGCGCGCAGGATGCGCAGCGCCTCGGCGGTATCGTCGCCGCCGGCGGCGAGTTTGTCGAGGGTGATCTCGTGAGGGATCGATTGGGTGTTGGTGAAGTTGGTGCGGACCAGGATGCGGTCCATGTCGCTGACGACTAGCGCGGGCGGGTTTTCGAGTGACTCCTGGTAGTCACGGAGCTGGTGGTAGGCCGCGCCAAGGTCGGCATTCGCACCCTTGTACTCCCAGACGAAGTAGCCACGCTTCCAGACATCGGCGCGGCCGTGCTTCCCTGTGCTCGCACGAACGGCGGGCGCTTCGAAGCGGTACCACTTGTTGGAGCGATCCGCTTCTCCCGGCGTCGGAGCACCGATCAGTCGGCAAAGGTCGATGAAGTGCTCATGGGAGGAGGCACTCTCACTCTGAGCGTTGTCCTGCCACTTGGCAGCGAAGTCGGCGGCGGAGAGCGTGGTCACGACGAGCAGGGTACTCGCGAGATACCCGGTGCTGCCGAGTCGGTGTGGTTAGACTCAGAGGCAGGAGAGCGCCGATGCAACGAGTACTCCACCAGAAGGCGATGGTACGGCCAGGCGGCAAACTTGAAATTGTCAGCGATGAGTTGGAGCCAGGTCAGACGGTGTATGTGGTCGTGTTGCACGAGTCGACAGACACGGGAAGCCGCTCGATCATGGACATTCTGAACAGTGGCCCAGAGCATCGGTTGTTCCAGAACGCCGACGAGGTCAAGGCGTATCTCGACGACGAAAAGGCGTCATGGGATCGTTGACCTTCGAGAACGGGAGTCTCGTCTACATCGATGCGAACGCGCTGATCTATACCGTTGAACGGATTGAACCGTACCGGACGCTGTTGGAGCCGCTTTGGCAAGCCGCGGAGGATCGTGAGATTATTGTCGTGAGCAGCCCGCTCTTACTCGTTGAGGTGTTGAGCAAGCCCATGCGCGATGGCAGATTAGAGATTGAAGCTCAATACCGGGAACTGTTCTCGACGAATGCTGTCCGGTTGCAAGAGGCATCGCACTCGGTCTTCGAAGATGCCGCGCGACTGCGGGCGATATCGCGCCTCAAGACGCCAGATGCCATCCACGCAGCAACGGCACTTCGTGCAAACTGTGCTCTCTTCGTGACTAACGATTCCGACTTCCGCCGAGTGCAGGGTCTTCCAGTTGTTGTCCTCGCCGATCTCCTTTCAGAGTGAGAACCTAGAGCGCTGCAGGTCACCTTGAGGCATCCAAGGTTTAGGCTCCTGAAGGCAATCGTAGGTGCCCGTACCGTTCCGCTCGATCGCTTCAGATTTGCAGAAGTCGAACTGAGCTGACGGGTTTCAGCAATCTGTAGCCGGCTCCGATAGGGAAGAGCCATATTCGCTGTGATCAGCGCCTCCGCTCGACATTCAGGCGACCGCCCGCGGCAGCGTTGATCTGCAAATCGCGGCCGTCCAACAGACGCGTTCCGACCAATGCGGCAGTATCAGCCGCGTGGTGCACGCCGTATCGATTAGCCGCGTCTGTCTGGATGGACGTGGGCGCAAGATTCTAGGCCACCCTGGTCTTGAACTATCACAGCTGGTAGGCGATCAGGTGTTTCCTTGATATCCAGTCTTCGGCGACTTATTGTGGGTCGCAACGGATTTTGCGATGCCCGACCGACAGGTTGGAGGACGATGTGATGTCTCGGCTGAGCGATGGACGGCGTTCGATTCGTGGACTGAGTGCGGTCCTCGCTGGCCTTGCCGAGTCCGTGCGCGATGGCGTGTCGACGGCCTCGACGCGCGCTGTTACCCCCCCCCCCCCCCCCCCCAACATCTCGTGCTGAGTCTTCGAAGCGGCTGAGGCGCTCCACCTCCCGACTTGACCGTTGTTCTGCCAGCGGGCGGTCCGTTGCTGTGGCTCGCGGTTTGGGGCGTGGTCTGTTGGTGGCGTTGCTTAGTCTGCCACTGCTGCTGGTGTTCGCCGCAGGCGCAGGCGCAGGCGCAGACGGCCACCCTGTCGATCACCGCACCCGCGGACGCGAACGAGGGCGATTCGGGCACGCGCGACCTCGAGTTCACGGTGACCAAGTCCGCAGGGACGGCCGATGCGACCGGTTATCAAATCTGTTTCGCCGGTACGGCGACCATCCATACGCCTAGTGCGCTTGTTTTTTCGGCTCCATACCCCGCCATTCCTGCCGCCTCCGACTACCAGGCTGTTTGGGGAATAGGCAGCGGGAACTACACCGTATGGAACCAGAACTGCATTGAATCCACTGTCCCGGCGAACCAAACCAGCCCTCGCGCAAACCACATCATCGGCATCCGTGTGAAGGGCGACACCGACGCCGAGTCCGACGAAACGGTGATCGCGACTCTGTCCTTGGATGGCCGCAACCCCGGCGTCACCCTCGGTGCCTCCGTGGCGACCCACACGATCCGCGACGACGACGCGGTCTCCGTTCCAACCGACTGGGCCCTCAAGCCCGCCGACGTCGAGGGGGGCGAGCGTTTCCGGCTGCTGTTCGTGACCTCAACCCAGCGCGATGCGACATCGACCGACATCGCCGACTACAACGCGTTCGTGCAGACCCGCGCCAAGGCCGGCCACAGCGCGATCACCGACGACATGGGCGACCAGTTCACGGTGCTGGGCTCGACCGCTACGGTCGATGCCCGCGACAACACCGGGACCACCGGCCCCGGCGTGCCGATCTACTGGCTGAGCGGCCAGAAGGTCGCCGACGACTACGCGGACTTCCACGACGGCAGTTGGGATTCCACCGAAAGCAGGCTTGATATCGGTCAGATAACAGGCAACCTTTCCGTTTGGACCGGCAGCAATGCCGACGGCACCAAGCACACGGCTTCCCTTGGTCACGCGACATTTGTCCGGCTCGGAAGCTCGGGGGGCGGGACTGGTACTATCAGCGATTCCAGTAGCTTCACCCCTTCAATCGCATATCGCTTCTACGGCCTCTCCCCCGTCTTCGAGGTGGCCAAACCCACCACCGTTTGGATCCGGGGCTCGGTGACGGTCGATGTCTGCGAACTGAACGGCAGCGAGGTGCCGGCCTCGGTCTGCGAGAGCAACAACAGTTCGCCGGAAAGGCAGCAATGCGAAGGCGCCTGGACGCCGGCCTGGGCCAAGCCGGGAGCGGTGTCGCGCGAGCAGGTGTCACAGGCCGACATCAACGCGGCGAGGGCCTCGGTGACGACCATCTGCGGTTACAACGCCAGCGCCACGTACAAGCAGGAGCGCCACGGCCGCGACGAGATCACGGTCACGGAGGGCGGTGCCGCCGGGGAGATCACGTTGGGGCTGTCGAGGAAGCTGGGGGCGGGCGAGACGGTGACGGTGCCGCTAACGGCCTCGGGCGTCGCCAATGGGGACTACACAATCGCGCTGCGCACCGGCGCCGGCGTCAACACCGGCGTCGCGCTCAACACGTCGAACCCGCACAGCGCGGCCCGGCCGGCGGTGGCGTTCACGGGCCATGCCACCGACGAGGTGCGGTTCGCCTCGCTGAACGTGAGCGGCGTCTCGGACTCGGCCAACGAAGGCTCGGAGACCCTGACGCTGGGCATCGGCACCGTGACCAACACCAACCTGACCGCTGGCACCCAGCTTCACCCGTCCTTCCAGACCGCAAGGGTGCGGATCAGGGATGCGGGCGCGGGGCTGCAGGCCGAGCAGGCGCCGACCGAGGCGGTGACCAATGTGCAGGTGACGGCGGTGGACGACGCCAGTGTCTCGGTCACTTGGGACGCGGTGCAGCATGCCACGTCCTATGAGGTGTCCTGGAGTGCGGAGAGCAGCGACTCCCTGAGCGCAATCGCTGGCACCTTGCCCAGCGTGAAAGGCACATCCGCGACGATCCAGCATGAGGCATCGGTGCCGATGACGCTCACAGTCACCGTGACCCCTGAGTATGTCGATAAGCATGGCGACACGAAGCAGTTGAGCGATCTCGCCAGCACGGCGACGCTCAACATCGGGCCTGTCGCACAGGATGCACAGGCTGAGGCGGAGCCGGCCGAGTCGGCGCAGGCAATCGTCACACCGCCGCCGGATTGCGTCTCGGACAAGTTGCTCGCCAAGGTGCGCCACTACTACGACATCAACAAACACCGAACCCCTGGCCACGGTCAGAACTGGCGGCGAGTCCTAATCGCCTTCGGCGACCTGTCGGACGCCAACCTCACACCATTCACCGCCACTGAGGCCAGAGTCCGAGAGTCCAGATGGTTCGGCTGGAAACCAGTCCGCGTCGCACTCGAGTGCATCGAAGCGGGCTGAGTCCGGCGGGCACCAAAAAGACCGTCACACACGGACTTGGGGAAGGTCGCCGCTCTCGCGACGACCTCCCCTTTCTGCGATCCGCCTGAGTGGGGCCATGCGGATCGCCCCGCAGACGCAAGCTGGCGTTTCCCTCACTTCCTACATTGAGCGACCTACTCTGAGCTGCAGCGAGAAGTCGCATGTCGACGGCCTCAACACGCGCTGTACCCCCCCCAAGTTGCTCATTGGATGGGCGTTCTTCAGTAATTGCCGTCGAAAAGACGCTTGGCTATTGCTATACAGTCTCTTCGTGTGTGATCTACGATTAGGGCTGGTGATCACCTGCTAGAAGTGAATGCGCATGCTTGACCAGACGACATCGCGAGACGTTAGCCTTGAGGAGCTACGCGACTGTGGGTGGTCGGCGATTCTCTATGACTTGAACGATCCAGGCTACGCGGCGATGCACTTCGCACTTAAGGAGGCTGCCGAAGTAGATACTACTGACCGAAATGCAGAACATCGGAACGCCTTAGAATTCTTGGCCGCGATCTGCTCCATGATGTTGTGCCCCGAACGTCCAAGTGACCCGTTCCAGCCCTTTTTCAGCTTTGCCTCTGGACTCCGATCGAAGGTTCCTTCGGACCTGGCCCCCTCAGAGCGGGACACGCTGAAGAGGTTCCTGGACCACGTTGAACTTCCTCGCCTGCGTGGCCGAATTGCCCACATCTTGTGGTTACTCGGAAATCCGCGTGAACCATCACTCTGGAAGATCGCATTCGAGTCCTACAGGTTGGTTCCGATCACTTGGGAGGAGTGGATTCGCGATGGCCGGGAAGTGTGGACCCAAGTCGCGAAGTGGGTGAATCTAACTGGACTCGGTAGTCCAGAAACACGCATCGAAGCTGAGACACAACTGACAGATGCAGCATTGGCTCAGGAAGCAAGACCTGGCTTGATTCGGCAGATCGCACAACTGCTGCGTGCAGAGAAACTCGGCATGGACCACCTGACCGAGATTGCTGATCGCCTCATAGATCATGGGAACTCGAGGATGGATGAGGGTAAGCCCCTCGACGCGTCTCCGCTCTTTGAGGAAGCGCGGCTCTGTTATCGCACGACAGGAAGCGAAGGATTGCATCTTGCTGCAGTAAGGGAAGCTGAAGCATATGAATCTGAGGCTGAGCGTCGAGCTTCAGAAAGAGATCCGAGTGCCATGGCTGAGGTGCACTGGTACGAACAAGCCTTGCGAGTACTGCGTGAGATTCCTCGGACCGACCGGGAACTGGTCGGTGCCAATAGTCAGATTGAAAGGATAGAGGCCCTACATGAGAAGGCGAGAGAGCAATCGGTCTCACAATTCTCGGAGGTCAGCACATCAGGCATCAACCTGTCCGCTACGGTTGAATCAGTTCGAGCTTCAGTGTCTGGTCAGCAACCGATGGAGGCGTTGTCTAGACTCGCTAGCGTGATTTCTCAACCCGATGTCGATAAGTTGCGTGCAGAAGCCGTCAATCGATTACGAGAACCATCCATCAGCGCGATCTTGACGCGCACGTACGTATCGCAAGACGGAAGAGCCACTGGTCGCCGCCCGGGTATCAACCTCACGGATACCACTGCCGATGACGACCTGCAGGTGTGGGCCGAGATGACGTTCTCTTATCAGCTTCACGTGGGGCTCTATCAGATCCTCCTACTCTCTGCGTTAGATGTACTGCACATTGAACACCATTTCCTGGAGCGTGACTTTGTAGCTCTAGCTCACCAGTCGCCCATTGTGCCTCCTGCTCGGCAACTGCAGTTTGGCAAAGCGCTCTACCTCGGTTACCAACGCGACTACCTGGCAGCAATGCCGATGCTGATTCCCCAGTTGGAGCACATGCTCCGCTGGAGTTTGGCGCAAAGAGGCGCTAAAGTAACGAGTATGAGTAGCGAGGGCCTAGAGACTTACAAGTCACTTGAGAGGTTGCTCAAAAGTGACGCGTCCAAGCAGTTATTGGGGGAGTCGCTTCACTTTGAGCTTCGTGCGCTCTTGTGCGACCCGATGCACGATGGACTTCGGAATGAATTTGCTCACGGCTTACTCAATGACGATCAGATGGCAGGTTCCTTCTCCCCTTATGTGTGGGGCTTATCGCTTAAGCTGGTGCTCAATGCCTGGCACGTATTGAAGGATGAGCAATAGCCCGAAGACTTCTCGGGCTATTGCTAACAGGAGTGTCTACAGCCTGCCAGGACATCGGTGCCAATCTTAGGCGTCGGGCAGGCGGATGTCCGCACCGATGGCGATGATGCGCTCGGCGACGATGTTGGTGGTGGCGTCCCAGTGGTCGATGCGACCGTCGAGCATGATCAGCTGATTGGAGAGCGCTCGCCGACACTGCGCGGACATGTGGGGCCAGATGGTTGGTTGCACGTCGCCGGTCTCGTCATTGATGGTGACGAAGACGGTGTCGTCCTTGAAGCCGGTCTCCTCATTGCTACCGTCCTGGCGCATGCCAAGCTCCAGCTTCGGCGTCACATGACCGCCGCCTACAACCTCACTCGCCTGGCCAACCTGGAAGTGGCCGCCGCATTGCCGCACGGCGCGGCCGCGGCTTCAAGCATCAGATCCAACGCTCGAGTTCCCCGCCCGTTCACATATTGGACCTGCGCGCGAACTCTGCTCTGCGTGCGTCTATTCGTCGGAGATGGCCAGCTTGGTACTTGCCGTCCATAGTTCAGCAGCCTGCTAGATGCTCCGTGCCGACCGAGCGGGTCCCCGCGCGCGGCGGGGACTGGGATTTGACTACCCAATGGGGCCTTTGAGACAGCCTCGACGGATGCGGGGCGCGCGGGTGTCTCGGTGTACGGGTGGTGGGGTGCCCAGCCGGGATTTGGCCTGGCTGGGCACCTTCTCTCTGCTAGTTGCAGACCTTGAACCGCCGGTACGGTTCGTAGGGCACGGTGTCGCCCGAGCTCGACCCCTTCCAGAAGTAGAGGATCCGCGCCCACCCGCTGCCGGATCCGCAGTTGAACCGGACCACTTCATTCGCCCCGCTATCCACGGGGCCGAAGGCGGAGGCCTTCAGCTCGTGACCGTCGCCGTGCTCGTAGTAGGTGAACTTGAACATCTTCGACGCCACCCCGATGATGGTCGCCGATCCGCTGACCTCCACATAGCCCGTCATCTCCTCGCCAATCCTGTCCCCGTGAAGCGTCTGGCCCGCCAGGACCAGATCGCCATACGACTGAATGGCAGAGAAGCTGACCACTCGCGGGCGGGGCGCCGGGACCGGCGGCGGCGGGCAGACCTTCTCACGGTCGCCAGTGGCGGCGCGGGTTTTCGGGAACGACTCGCTGAAGGTCGACTGACCCTGGTGCCAATCCGAATTGTTGACCACATCCTCACGAACCGTCACCCAACCGTCGCCGCTGCCGCAGTGAATCGGATACTTTGCCGGTCTGCGGCCTGACTGCTGCGCTTGGAACTGCGCGCCTGCCACCTTGCTCGTCCGGACAATGATCGAAGCCGAACCGGAGGCATCAAGTATCGCCGAGAAGCCCTCGTGGTAGTCGCGGCTAACGTCCAGCTCTATGCCGTTCCATTCTGCGGTCTGTGAGCCGACAGGGTTGCTTGTGCGACCGACCACCCGGATGTTCGTGACGAGCAGGTCGTCCTCGGTGACGGTGAGCGTCTGCGCCGGGTAGGAAACGTCGGGCGTATCGGTGTACGGGCTGATCGAAAACGTGCGGTCCTCGTTGACGGCGTTGTCGTCCAACGTCGACAGCAGGATCGGATTGTTCTTCGAGCAGTACAGGGCGGTACTTCCGAGCTGCGTCACGCCCGTCAACCAATCAGGAGGTTCGTTGATGCAGTAGTGCTCCGCCGTCGCGCTGAACCGGATCCGCAGATATTCACCCTCGACGACCGTGGCGTCCGCAGGCTCGTAGGTGACGGTTCCGGGTGCCTGCTGCGGCTCCGGCGTGTCCTCCTGCTGCGGCTCCGGCTGTAGCGGCTGCGGTGCCTCCTCCGGCTCCGGCTCGGGCTCCGCCGTCTGAACGCCCGGCGTCCAGCCGCACGCGAGCAGCCGGGCGACCTCGTCGCGGAACTGCTTCCAGCCGCCCCAGCGCCCGACGCGCGCGTCCATGTCGGCTAGCGTCACCGGCTTGACCGGGTCCGTCGAGTTGTATTCGTGGTCGACCCCGAGGAAGAGCAGCACCTGCCGCCAGCTCCGCCCGTATCCCGGCGGCTTGTGGTTCAGCGCCCGATACTGCTCGGCCTGATCCAGGATCGCCTGGTTGGGGGAGCAGGCAGCGGCGGGCGTGTGGTCATCGGACGAGAGCCCCGCGGCCGGCATCGCACCGACCGAGCCCATGTCAACTATCGAGGGGGGGGGGGGTCGACGCCGACTCCAAGATGGTGGTCGCCGCCGCTCCATAGCTGAGGACAGCCAGTGTCAAGACGATGATGAATCGAAACATGGTTGCCCCCAACCTCGAGGTACTTTCCGGTGACGCACACAGCCATTCCTGAGCGAAAATAGCTTGTCCTGTGTCAGGTCTCATTCTAATCGGACACGATAAGGAATTCCAGCGAACGGGAATCGCGGTATCCCCGCTTTCCCTTGCAGAGTCCGTCGAATGACCCCTCAACCGCCCCCGCCTCCGAGCGGGGGGCCCGCTCCGTCCCTGGCCTCTTATCGACGGCCATGTCTGTCGCAGGTATCGGGTCAACCGTGACCTGTCCGAGCAGCCTGGACGATACCAAAGCGGGTCCCCGCTCGGGGGCGGGGACGGGAAGCTAAGTGATGCAAAGGTCTCGTGTAGAGAGACCTTTGCATCATCCCCTTCCTGCTTCCGGCCTGAACGGGGCTGACAAGTGCGTGGGTTAGTCCTGTCGCCTCTGTTGAGTCGGGTCAGTTGTCGCACTGCTCGATCGCGTCCAGAGTGCGCGCCGTGCGATCCCAACGGGTGTTCTTGAGCCAGTTGGCGACCTCCCGAGCCAGCTCTGCCGACATCGGCGCGAGGTCCGTGTCCACACCCAGCGTGGCCAGCACCCGGTTCCAGCGTTTGATGCCCGCGGCCGCCTTGGTCGTGTCGAGGGCGTCGCGCCAACCGGTGACCTCGGACACAGTGATGGCGTCGGCTGGCAGATTGCAGATCGACGGCGTGTCATCGTCGTCGAACACTGCTGCCGTGGCTGCGCTCGCCGACGTGGACACCGTGTAGCCCGTTCCGGTGTTGACCGTTGCGGTGATCGAACCGTCGGCCTCATCCGCGCTGTCGTCCGTTGTAGCGACGGTCAGGGTGTAACTGCCGGTAGTCGGGATAGTTATAGTTTTCGCACCAGTAGTAACACCGTGGTCGCCGCTTTGCGACACGCTGACGTTGACCGATAGGTCGGCGGCTGGCGTCGGGTTGGCGGAGATAGTAAAGCTGGCGGCGGTGCCCTCGGTGACATCGCCATTGCTGGTGATACTGATCTCCGGTGTCGGCGGCGGTGTAGGTGTGGCTGGTGGTGGATCATCACACTGGTCCAAGGCTGACAGGGTGCGCGCCGTGCGATCCCAGCGGGTGTTCTTGAGCCAGTTGGAGACGGCCTTGGCCTGCGCAGTAGTCATCGCTGTTTCGCCGGTGCCGGTGTCCTCTCCGAGCGCTTCTAGCACTCGGTTCCAGCGTTTGATTCCTGCGGCGGCTTTGGTTGGATCGAGGGCGTCTCGCCAGCCGGTGACCTCGGACACCGAGATGGCGTCGGACGGCAGATTGCAGGCTTCCGCCTCCGCTGCCGGTGCGGGTGCTGCTGCGGTGGTGACCGTAATCACCGAACTCGACTTGTTCGTGGACACGCTGCCGTTCACTACCGCCAGGATCTGCGCTGAGTACTCAGTCTCCGCGTCCAAGCCGGTCACCGTGTAGGTCGTACCCGCGACCGGGACGCCGGTGACGGCGTTCTCGTCCTGCCAGTAGCGCACCTCGTAGCTGTCGGCGCCGTTGGCTGCTGTCCACCCTAGTGTGAACCCGTCGGCGGTGACGTCGGACACGCTGACGGCGCTCACGCGGTCGTTGAGACTGTCGCCGCCGCCCGTGCCCAGTGTGAGGGCATCGCGCACCTCGCCCTGCGGCGATGCTTCGTCGCTTTGCGGCTGCAGCGGGGGACCAATCACCGGAATGTCGTCGTCGTGGTCGATCAGTTGAATCCCGTCGGACACCACGATTGCCTGGCGATCGAAGAACGTGTAGTTCTCCCCGAGGGTGCGGGCGACGATGGCGCTGTACGGATCCAGACCTCCATGGATGGTGATCTCGTGCGGCCCTGAGGTGTGAGAGCTGCTCGGGCTCAGCGTGCGGTTGTCGTCACTGTCCTTGCCCTTCAGGAATATCTCAAGGGCGTAATCCAACGGGCGGGTGAAGTACACCGCGTGACTGACCGTGTCGTCCGAGGCGTAGCGCTTGATCAGACGGATGTTTAGGTTGTCGTCGTCGCTGTGCCGGAGCAGGAAGGTATTGCGGTTCTCGTCCACGGTCACGTTCACGTTTGCCGGCGTGGACTCCAGGGACAGAGTTGCCGTCGCCGATGCCTCCACCTCGGCGGTGTTGTCGTCCTTAGCGTCGAGGTAGATGTAGCCCGTGGTGCCGCCCACCGGGATCGGCTCCACGGCCACGTCGATTTCCTGGGCCGCATCGAAGTGTCCGGTGTCCGACGGGTCGGGCCAGGTGAGCTGTGGCGTCAGTTCGGTGGAAACCGGATGCGACGCCCGCACCGCCAGTCTGATCCGACCGTGATGGCTTTCCGGCAGGTTGACCGCGCTGGTACTCACCAGCCCAACGGTGATGGGCTGCTCGTTGTCTATGATCTTGATGGGATACTCATAGACGGCGCCGTCGTAGTTCTTGTCGTCCGATCTGAGTGCAATCCGCAGCGTCACGTCGTCGGTGGGCACGGTGGCGATGTCTTCCGTGGCCATGATGACAACCTTCGCGCCGTTCAACGTGCTGTTTGCCGGGGTGTTGTAGTCGTATCTAAATTCCACCCGCCAGTTGCAGCGCGAGTAGCAGTTATCGTGCTTGTTTATCTGGGTGTTGGCGCCGGAAGCGATGGAGGCGGCGTAGCCGCCGGAGCTGATGGACGCCGCCGCGTTCACGACGGCGGTTGGCGCCTCCGTCAAGCCGAAGACGAAGGTTGCGTTACTGCCCTCGCCGATGGTGAAGACGCCGTTGTCGTCAGCGATGGGGCCATCCAGCCCCCCGCGCAGGCGCAGACCCGTCGCTTCCCGATCATTGTCCTGCAGGGTGATGCGGGCTTCGCCGCTACTCGTGCCAGTGGGAGAGCCGGAGCTGGTCACGGTTACGACCATTTTCACCTGCACCACATCGTCGATGGCGTCGTTGTCTTCCCGGGCGACCAGCTCGAAGTCGGCGAATTGCGGCGTGTTCTGCGCCGGATTGACGGCATTGGGGTTGAACTTCACGGAAGCGCCGTCTGAGGACAACGTATCGTGTTCGGTCAACAGATTGACATCGAAATCCTTGCCCAGAGCGCCGCCGGCGAAGGCAAATCGCATCGTGGCGCTGTCGCCGTCGGTCAACGGTCCTGCCGCGCCCCGAACGGAGTCGAGGCTGACGCGGAAGGTGGCCTTGTCGCTGGAGCTGCCCTCGGTTGCGATGTTATCGACGGCGCTGATCGAGGCGTGAACATCGCCGTCGGTATCATTGATGGTGATGGTTGCGGTCGTGTGAGTCCCGGCAACCCAGCCATTGCCTTCGCTATTGCCATTGAGGTCCGGCAGGGCGTCCATATCGATGGCGACCGTGAAGGTTTCATCGCCCTCCTTATGCCGGTCATCGATTAAGTGGATGTCAAAACTCACTCCAGCACTAGAACTGCTTGACAGATCTACAATTTGCGGACCAGGCTCATGGTAGTCCGCGCCTTCCGTTGCGGTGCCGTCAGTGAAGGTCAGCGGCAGCTCGAATTCCGGCGTGGCGACTCTGGAAAAGTTGACAACCGGCTGAATAAGGCCCCCATCCTCGTTGCCGCTGAAAGAATTTTTCGAAAAGCCGATTACGGGTGCGGGAGGGTTATCGTCGTCTATGAGATAGATGTGATTGCGCCCGCTGACCCTGAAGGTACCCTGGGCGGCACCGAGGGTCTGCACAAAGATGTTGGAGATACCACCGTAACTGCCAACAAACCAAGCGATTCGCCGATTGCTGGTGTTGCTATCGTCAACGGCGGTCAGCTCGAGCTTGGCTTCTCGTACGCCGGCGCCGGTCATGGTCACAATCGGGTTCCGCGCGGTGGCGGTAACCCCGTTAACAGTCCCGCTGGCGGATAGGGTGACGCCAGTGTTGTCGGCGCCCGGCTTCTTCTGGAGGGTCCAGTCGACGCCTTGTCTTCCATTAGAATCGCGTCCGGTCCCAGCCTTGAACGCGATGGTTTGACCCGCTTTCAGCGGCCCCCGGAGTCGGTACGTGATGTCGGTCTTGCCGCCGTTCTCCGGAATAATGCTTTCGCCAATAGTCAGAGTCACATGGGTGCCGTCTTTGTCGGTCACCGTGGCGGAGGCGGCGTCGGTGGCGCCCACGGTGTAGCCGGTCCCGGGTCGCAGCGTCACGGTGACGGCGCCGTTCGGCTCGTCATTCTTGTCGTCGACGGTCTTGACCGTGAAGGTTCCGGTCTCCCAGCCGGCGTGGATGACGGCTCGTTTGGAGCCGCGCTCGGAGGCGTTGAGGTAGGTCTGGCCCATGCTGGTGTCCTCGGTGACCTGGACGTTCACGGTGAGGTCGCGGTCCAGCGTGGGATCGCTGGCGGTGATGGTGAAGGTCAGCGTCCCGCCCTCGGCCACTGTGGGGCCGGCGGCGATCGTGAGTTCCGGCAGGGCGTTTTGCGCGGCAGCGTCCCGTAGCGGGTTAACCAGCGACAGCGCGGCTGCCGCCATGATCACCAGGGCCAGGACGGCCAATCCATGACCGAAGCGTCTCCGATGCAGCCGCTTTAGAATCCCGCCTCCACGACCCGAATTCGGGGGGGGGGGGGGGGGGGTAGATTTCTTCATGGAATTCGTCGCCATCACCGTCTCCAATCCGGACCGTCGTGCCAAGGAGGATATCTGACGACCCTGGACCTGCGGGCGGATGTTATGAAACATGGCATCGCAGCGCAAACCGCTTCGACTCCTTTGCGAACACGCCCTAGCTGACAACTGATCAGGATGGCGCGCTTATGCACCGCTTGTGGACGCGAGGTCTTGAAATCTGCTTTTTCACGACCTAGGGTAGCGCCCAAGCGGCACAGGTGATAGCAGATTCAGCGGGATCGCCCGTCGCCGTTTGGATCGGGGCCGGCACGATGTCGAAACACAACACAGAACGAGGAACAACGCAACAGCGAGGCTACCCCCCCCCCCCCCCCCCGATCGATTCGCGGCGCGGAGACCTGGAGGCAGCATCATGAAGCTGCTCAGCGGAACCCGCTTCGGTCTCGGCATGGCCGTCCTCGTGCTGGCGGTCGCCGTCGCGTCAGCGCTATGGCTGGTTGACTCACCACAGGACGCCGCCGCCCAAACAGTACCACCGAACATCGTGGTGTCCTTTGCCACGCTGCCAGTCGCGCAGTCGCCGGAGCTGCTACTCACGGAGGGGACGGAGGACGTATATGACCAATACGGTAACATCACCACTCCGGCTGTGGATCCCGAGCCCATCCTCACCGAGGACGGTAACGTGCAATACCACGCGCCCGAAGGCAACAAGATGATGGTGGAAGTGTCCCTCTCCGCCGCGCACGGCGATCCAACCGAAGTGCAGGTCTCGGCAACTGGTAGCTCCGCATCCAGATATATCGACTTTCCGGAGGAAACCATTACCATCACGATACCAGCATGGTACACCTACGGAAGAGGCTATTTCACCATCACCGACGATGACAAGAGAGAAGGTAACGAGACCTTCACCCTGAATCTTCGTGCCTCAGTGCCAGACCCTGGCTATCCAACCGCCAGTGTGACTAACCATGCGGAGCTTGACACCGCCATAGTCACCATTATCGATGACGACGCCCCCATCGTTTCAGTCCAGGGCGGAGTCACCATCATCGAGGGCGAAACCCCGACCTGGATCTTCCACTCCAGCTTCCCGGTGGGCCAGGACATGACCATCGGCTTTGAGACTGAGATTTCCGGTGTCACCAATAGCGGAATGGTCACAATGCCGGCCGGAAAAACCAAAGTGACCTACCGCGGCACGCCGCCAACAGACGACAGCGTCAGGGCGGACCCGCCAGACATCACACTGAACCTCCAGCAGCGCCACATAAACCAAGGAGGTGGATACAGAGTCGGCGAGCCGTCCTCCGCAACGATCGAAGTTCACGACAACGACGATATGAGAGCGCTGGACAAATATCCCCCAAGGCGTCTGACAATCTCAGCGCCGTTTCCGTACTGGACGGAGGGCGCTCCAAATGCATACCGCGACGTGGACCGCGTTACCACCTTCACCGTGCGGGCGGCCCATCACCTCGGCAAGACCGACTTTAGGGGCAGGACCGACGTGAGGACCATCGTGTTCGAAATCTGCTTCACCGGCACGGCAACCCAGGAAACCGGCGAGACCTGGTCCGCCAACGGCGACTATCAGATACTCAAGGGCGGCATCGTACAGTCGGGCAATTGCATCGAAGATGTCATCACCGGACACGGTCCCAGTGCCAACATCGCCATCCGGGTGCGCGCCGACAATATCGGCGAACGCGACGAGACGGTAATTGCCACCGTCTCCACCGATCATCCCAGCGTCAGGACCGCCGCCAACAATACCAAACCCGGCCCATACGCATTCGCCAATTACGAAAAACACACCTACACAATCATCGACGATGACAGCGCGGAGGTGTGGTTGACTTCCGACCGCCTTGATGTGCTTGAGGGAGGTACCGCAGAGGTAGAGGTGTGCCAATCAAGGCGCCGGTCAGCCGTTACGGTACTAAAGATGAACATACCTAATGGCGGTGCGACTGCTGGATCGGACTTCATTCGAGGTGGGGACAGCAACGGCACAGCAACACGAACCGTGATCATCCAGCCTGGCCTTCTGTGCACCATCGTCGACTTCAAGACAATCAATGATGGACTGGATGAAGGAGAAGAGGCTTTCAGCGTGGGGTTTAACACTTCCGGGCACTCTCAAGGAGTGACCAGGATTCCGAGAACTGATGGCGTCAACGGGAAGTTCACCCACGCCTCGGTGAGGATCCAAGATCCGCTGACAATCACGATGAGCTCGAACCGCGAGAGCCCATTCTTTACATCTCGCGATTACACGAGCAGGCTTCGCATAGGCACGGTGTATGAAGGCGGCAGCATCAGCCTGCACTTCACCGCCAACCGGGCAGCGCCCTATGACATCCCAATCAACTACTCGCTGAGCGGCAATCCCTACGACGCGGGCTATCTAATAGCGCCCGCCAGGGGACAGCGCCAGGTGATTTTGAAGAGAGGCTATACGAAGGCCAGCGTCACCATCAGTGTGGCAAACGACAGTATTCGCCAAGACTCGAACTCAGCCTGCTGTATGCGTATCAAACTACTGGCGCAGCCGCGCTACCAGCCCGTAACGAACATCTACTGGGTGAAAGTAGTCGGCGAGGCCAGCGACAATCTGGGATACCAAGGGCCACCCACCACCGCCGTCTCAAACGTGCAGGTAACCGCAGTGAACTCGGCCAGCGCAACCGTTACCTGGGACGCCGTTCCGAACGCATCGTCTTACCACGTGCAGTATCAGGGCATAGCATCCAACCCGATCAACAACCTGCACAGCGGACAGCAGGGATATACCGGGACCTCGTGGACCTTCACCCACAACACCGCTGAGTCAATGACCATCACCGTCACCATCACGCCGGAGTACGAGGATGTGTACGGCGTGGTCCAGAGATTGAACAATCTGGCCGGAACAGCAACACTCACCGTAACAATCTCGCAAGGAAGTGACCAAGACGAGAATGAAGTCGAGCCACAACAACCAGAGCCGGCACCGGCTATAGTAAAGCCGCCGCCTGATTGTGTCTCAGAGTCGCTGCTCGGCAAGGTGCGACACTACTACGACATCAACAAGCATCGAGCGCCCGGCTACGGTCTCAACTGGAAGCGAGTCCTCCTCGCTTTCGGCGACCTATCGGACCCAAACATCACACCATTCACCGCCGCCGAGGCAAAAGAACGAGAACCAAGATGGTCCGGCTGGAAGCCAGTCCGAGTCGCCCTCGACTGCATCGAGGCGGGCTGATTCTGGCGGGCACGAAAAAAGATGGTCACACATGGACGCAGGGGAGGCCGTCGCAATTGCGACGACCTCCCCATTCCGCTACCCGCCGGCAGCGGCAAGGCCAGCTTGCTGCTCCCGTTGGAGCGCCCACTCGAAGAGTGAGGCCGAGGGCTGTGCCTGCTTCTGACGGCGGCGCTTGGTCGGCGTCGGTTCGTCCGAGAGGAACTCGGCCCAGCTGAACAGATCTCGCTGCTCCGGCGCGACTCCCGTGTGGTGGCCGCAGGGGACCACCGCCACTGCTGGTTCGACTTCGACCTTCGGTAACTCGATGATCGTCGGTGCCTTAGGTGTCGGCTCGACCTCGACCGGTCGCCAGGAAACGTCGACCAAGAGCGACTCAGCGTCGGCAGCGACCTGCTGCGCTTGTGCGAAGATGTCTTCGACCGCCTCAGCGTCGGAATCCTCGTCGCCGGCGACGAGTTTGCGGGCCAGCGCCAGCATGAGGTCGTCGCCGTCGTCTCCGTAGGCGGCGAGTCCGTCGTCGGGTAGCTCGCCCTCGACGGCGAGCGACGATTGCAGCTTCTGCGCCACGAGCTTGAGTGCATCGGCCTGAAGCGTGTTCCGATAGGCCATGAAGACCACCTTGACGGGACGCGTTTGGCCAATCCGCCATGACCGCCGCGACGCTTGTCGCATCGTGTAGACCGAGTAATCGGTCTCGAACCAGCAGATGGTCGGGAAATCGATCAGGTCGAGGCCGGTCTGCACCAGTCGGGGATGGCAGATGAGCACATCGATGCCTTGCGCCACCTGGTTCGCGACCCATGCCTCTCGCTTGTCGGGCGCGACCGCGTCGGACTTCATTACTGCCGAACGGAATCCGTTCTCGGTCAAGAACGCTTGCATCCGACCGGTGATGTCGCGCGTGCCAGTGTGGGTCACGTAGACGAGGACACGTCGCCCCGCCATGCGCTCTTTCGCCACGAGGTCGACGAGCGCCTGCTCCTTGGGGTAGAGCTTGTCCTCGGTCAGCGGCGGCAACTGGACGAGGATGTCCTCCTCGTCCGACGCGGGATCGAGGACGGTCTCGCCGCGCGTGCAGCCGTCGGGATAGGCCAATAGCGATTGCAGGTAGGCCGCGAGCAGTCGCTTCGACCCCTGCGACAACGCCGACTTGAGTGCCGCTCGCATTGTCGCTTCGAGGCCGGCGTAGGCCGAACGCTGCGAGTAGGCCACGCCCTCGGGCGACTTGGCTTTCGGGTCCGGCTCAGAGTCGAGCGATGACAGCATCACCTGCTCCTCGTAGCTCGGGAGTCCCGAGGCCACATCTGCGAGCCTGAGGAACACAGTGTTGCCGATTAGATGGAAAAGCGCCGCCGGCGCCAGTCCAGGCCGCTCGCGTACCACCTTGCGGTAGCTGCGCCGTTTGCTGGAGCGACCGTCAGCCGCGTCGTCGTCATCCGACTTGCCAATCGACTGCTCCAGAAACCCGTACCGCTGAATCCAGCGCGACTCCTCAGTGCGTGCAAACTCTGAGCGAATCTCAGGCGAGAACCGGTAGAGCAGGTGGAAGAGCGTGGATGAGTATCCGCCCATCAGCGTGCCGCTCAGGCTGAGCGACTTGCCGCAAATGTCGGCCAGGATGCCGGCGGCGACGCCCTGGGCCGAGCCGCGCCCCTTGTACTCATGCACCTCGTCGGCGATGAGCAGGTCGAAGAAGCCGCGCATCCGCAGCTTGACGTAGTCGGCCAGCGGGAATCGCTTCGGGCCAGTCGAGTCAGCCTGCCAGAGCGCGGCGCCGCACTCCGGGCATCGCAGCTTGCGTCGCTTGAGGGCTGTCTCCGCGAGCGGCACGCCGTGTCGGTCGACGATCTGCTCGAAGCAGTCGGGACAGCATGGGATGCGAATCGGCTCGCCGGTCTCCTTGTCGCGCGCGAGTTTGCCATCGGAAACGGACAGTCGCTCGATCGTGGACGGTCGCCAGCGATAGGAGAGCTTGGCCCGCTCGCGCGACATGACCACGTAGAGCGGCCCGACGGTTGAGAGTCGCTGAAGCTGTTCGAGGTCGGTGATCGAGGAGACGATCACGGCTCGAGCCGTGGGTATGGTGTCCTCGATCTCGCGCTTCCACTTGCGAGTCAGGTGTGGCGGACAGAGCACGAGCACGCGTCGGAAGCCGGCCAGGTGCGCGGCGGCCGTGCAGATGAACGTCTTGCCGGTGCCCATCTCGCCAACGACGGTCGTGCCGCGCTGCGAGCTGAGCGAAAGAGCCGCGCCGCGAATCGCGTCCTCCTGCGCGCCCAAGGGCGAGCGCAGCAGGCGCGGCATCGGACGAGCGTCGGTGGCGGGGCTGTAGATCGGTGGGTAGGACGCGATCACGCGTTCGGTGATGGCGTCGCGGTAGGTGTCGATGAACTCGCCGAGGTTCATGGGGTTGTCCTTTCTGCGGACTGATTGGTGGAGATGGGAGCACGAAGCCCCGTCGTCCACTGGGAACGACGGGGCTTCTGGATTGAGAACCGCTCACCGAGAGCGGTGAGCTGGCTGGGTGTTGGTTAGGCGACGCTGCACCTTTCCTCGATTCCGGTGGCAGGCTTGTCGGGCCGCCATTCGAACATCGGGCAGGCACGCTCGCGACTGCCGCGAGCCTCCTGTCGAGCGCAGAGCGCGCACTGGTTGAGCGGCAACGCGTCGGCGTCAGGCGTGAGGCTCTGGTCGCCGACCTCATAGGGTTCGCGGCAGAAGCCGCATTGGGTCGTTTGGGTCATGTCAGGTTGCCGTTTGGGTCTGTTCCCCGATCTCAATCGGGAGGTGGCGATGCTCGGTGCAGTCGAAGTCTGAGCAGCACGGGCACGGTTCGTCGGCGAAAACGATCAGCGCCAGATGCTGGATCGCTTCGAGCACCTCGTAGGGATGTGCCTCGCTGCTCAGCAGCACGCGTTCCAGCTGTTCGCGGCTGATGCGCTCGTCCAGCGACTCACGGATGTCGTGCAGGGCGCGGCCCAGCAACCGCTCATAGATGTGGTAGTCCAAGTCGTTCAGTTCGACCAACTGGTCGGTCCGAGACTCGGCTTTGGTTTCAATGTGGTTCATGGCGGGTGTCCTTTCCGTGGACTGATTGGTGGCGATGGACGTGACGAAGCCCCGTCGTCCACCGAGAACGACGGGCCTTCGTGGTTGCGAATGGCTCACCTCTCGCCTGTAGAGATGAGCGGGCTGGGTGGTCAGGCGTCGATGTCGGTGATCTCGCCGGTCTGGAGGTCGAGCGCGAGGACGGTCGTGCGCATCCGCTCGCGGTAGACCTCCTTGTCCGGCGTTTCGTCGACCAGGATCATCTCCTTGGCCGTGCGACCTTTGACGAGGATGCGACTGTCGCCCGACTCCAACTCGAGGTTGTCGAGGAAGCCGGCCGCGACGAGCATCGCCAGGTGACCGCGACGCAGCGGCATCAGGGGTCGGGTGCGAGCGTCCTCCTGCGGCCAGAGCGCGTCGGTGACTTGTGGACTCTGCCACAAGCCTGAGCGTCGAGCCTCAGCGGCAGCGGTGACTGGATCGATCGTTCGCGTTGTGAACAACACCTCGCCTGCTGGCTCCGCCTCGAGTCGGTACTGCGAGTAGCGAGCGTCGTCCAACGTCTCGAAATCCCCGTCAGCCCAGCGAGCGATTTGCCCTTCGGCGTAGGCGTCCGGCAACGTGTCGTGTTTGCGCTCGCCGATCACGACGACCTGGTCGAAGACCTCGCGCTCAGGCTCCGGGAAGGCCCAGCAACTGAGCCGCGAATAGTGCGACGCGAGGTAGCGAGCCGATACTCGCAGGCGCTTGCGCGGCACGATGTAGACCAAGAGGCCGTCCGGCGCGAGGTACCGACTGCACTGCGTCAGGAAAGCGTGCTCGGTGCGCTTGTCCTCTGAGTCGTAGTCATACGGAGGATTCAGCCACAAGAGGCTGAAGGCACGATTGGCGATGGAGCAGCGGAAGATGTCCGCCGCCAGCGTGTGGTCGAGCGTTTGCTGAGCAAGTGACGACCGTTCTTGATGCAATTCGACGCCGAAGGTCTCGACGTCGAGGCGGGTGCGCAGCTTGAGTTCGCGGGCGACGACGCTCAGCGCTTCGCCGGCTCCGCAGCAGGGGTCGAGCAGCCGCAGCGTTTGCGGTGCCGAACCACGTCCGAGGCTGGCGCGTTGCGGTGCGAGCAGCTGCAGGATCAGCTCGATCACGCGAATCGGGGTCGGGTAGAACCCGCCCTTGGCTTGGGCAGCGAGTCTCATCGGGATACTCCGTTCGTGTTGCCGGACTTGGTGGGTTTGGGAAGGGAAAGTCGCCCGGAAGCGACAGCTTTGGATAGCTCCTTGCGGAGCAGGTCGTGATGAGGCGTGCACTTGTATGCAGCGACACCAACCGACTGCAGCGGCACGATCGTTTCGTGTCGCAAACCGGTCTGCCAGAGCCAATCGGACCAGTCGGGTGGCAATGGCAGGTCCGAGCGTCGGTCGAGGAATCGTCGATGCAGCGCCGGGGCGGCATCCTCATCGGGCGCGAGGAGTAGGAACTCGTCGCGCTCGAATCGAAACTCCGCCAGCTTGGTGTAGACCATCGCTTGCCAGCCGCCCGAGGACGGCAGCCGCGCAATCTTGGTCGTCCAGGTGCCGATTGTCTCCTCGGGCACGAGGCAGCGCTGGTAGCCACCCGAGTGAGGCAGACCGGCTGCGCCTTGGATCAGGAACGCGGCCTCGGGCGGTTGCTTCAGCAGCGCTGCCCAGATCGCCTTGACCGCGGTCTGCGAGCCGAGCATCGAGAGGAACCAGAGGCCCTCCGTTCGCTCATCGCGAGCGAACGCGTCGACCGTGGCCGAGAAACCGCCGGCCGAGATGGTGTAGAGCTGATCGCCTCCATCGGGAGGCGAGGGTTGAGAATCGAACATGGAGCTCGTCCTTTCCAGTGAAACTGAGATGTTTGGGGTTGCGAACGAAGTCAGTCGAGGAAGCCTCCGCTCTTGATCGAAGCGAAGGTCCCGTCGCCGATCACGACGTGGTCGAGTAGCTCAACGCCGAGCAGCTTGCCGACCTCGACCAAATCCTTGGTCAGATCGATGTCGTTCTGGCTCGGTGTGGCGTCGCCCGATGGGTGATTGTGCGCCACGATGATGCTTGGGGCCGACTTGACGATTGCGGGACGGAAGACTTCCGCCGGTCGTACCAGCGCCGAGTAGGCGTTGCCCTGGTAGATCGTGCGCTGGCCAACGACCCGCAGTTGCCGGTCGAGCAACAGCACGCGCACCTGCTCTTGCGCCAGCGGCGACATCTCCGCGCGGAGCAGGTCAAAGACCTGCTTTGACGTCGAAATCTGCTCACGGTCAGGCGAGCGTTTGGGCCGAGTCTCGACCTCGTAACGAATCGCGAGTTCGTTGAGCAGCGAAACGTTCTGGCGCAACGCGGTGAGCAGCTCTTGCCGCTCGCTGTCAACCAGGCGAGGCCGGTTGTGGTCATCGTTCGCCGAAGCGAACAGTTGCGGTTGGTTGGTCGTCATCCGAGAGTTCCTTTCAGGTGTGGGAACGGAAAGAGGCCGCGTCCCCAGTTGGAGACGCGGCCTCTTAGGTGTCCGTCAATGACGGACTGGTTGGTGGTGGAAGTCCGTTAGAAGGGGGAGTCACCGCCGTCCTCATGGGCGTCGCGGTCGTTGCGTGAGTCGAGGAAGATGACCTCGCTCGCGTGGACCTCCGTCCGCGAGCGCCGCTCGCCGGGGTCGGTCTGCCAGCTGTGTTGCTGCAGCCGACCGGTGACGTGGACGCGGTCGCCCTTGCGGACGTAGCGCGCCACCGCCTCGGCGGTCTTGCCCCAGACGACGACCGAGTGCCAGTCGGTCTCGGACTGCGCGTCGGCGGACTTGGAATAGCGGTCGGTGGCCAGCCTGAGCTGGACGACCGCCGTGCCGGACTTGGTGCTGCGCAACTCGGGGTCAGCTCCGACTCGGCCCAGCAGCGTGACGTGGTTGATGGTGCGTGACATCGTGGGTGCTCCTTTCAGAGAGCGTGTTTCGACGAGGGAACGTCCCTCGACTGGTTGCGAACGGAAAGAGGCCGCGTCCCTGAATGGGAACGCGGCCTCGTTTTGCATCCCTGTGAGGGTTGCGATTAGCTCACGCGGAGGTACTCCGAGCGCGATTCAGTGACGATCTTGGCTCGTTGCTCGGGGTCGAGCAGGCTGTTGAGCCGCTTGTGGTCGACCTTGTAGCGCTTGGTCGTGACCATCCCGACCGTTCGCGCCTTGTCGCGACCGTCGAGATGGGCCTTGCCGACGCCTTGCGCCGTCAGCCAGCGTTCGAGCGTGGCGAGGGACTCCCGCTTGTCGGCGTTGAGCGACTTGATCAGTTCCGCGATCTCCTCGTAATGCCACAGCGCCGATTGCGCCTCCTCGTCGGAGACGGGTTCGGCCGGTGCGTCGGCGGATGCTTCTGCCGGTGAGGTGTCGACAATCGGTGGCTGGCAGGTATCGAGGTAGGGGCAGCTGCGACACTGCCAGTCGGTCGCCTCGAAGTCGCGGTCCGGCAAGATGTCCGGATCGGGTCCGTTGGCATGGAGGTGGTCGGCGAGTGAGCCGAGCCAACCGCCGGTGCGATTCCAAGCGCGCTCGACCCGCTCAGCCGGGACGACTTCGTGGTCCCATTTCCGCGAGCCGGTGTCCAAGGTCGCGATGACCACATCGCGGTGCTCGCCGAACAATCCCAACGAGTAGCAGGCCGCTTGCGCGACCGAATCGGGGTGACTGCGTTCGGCGCCCAGCGTCTGCCAGCGTTTGAACGCCTCGGGGCCGCGCGTCTTGACCTCAATCACGACGGGATCGTCATCGGGGGTCAACGTGCGCTCGCCGTCGAAGAGGAACTCGTCGATGGCCATGATTTCGGCGGGCGTCTTCGGCAGGAAGCCCGTCGCGTCAGGATGTCCGCTCACGACGAGATGGTCGCCCAACTCGACCGAGACCGACTTGGGCAACTCGCGGTCCGCAGGCTGAATCGCCCAGCCGGCCCGCTGCATCGCGCGGACGACTACGGGCTCCAGCGCGTTGCCAGACTCCATGATTGTCAGCGACTCGGGCGAAGTCGGATTCGTCACCCGGTGTTCTGTTTCCGAGTACCACAAGGCGCGTCGGCAGCGTCCCAGCGCCGAGGCGCGGACTTCGAGGCGGTCGCCGATGAACTTGGCCATCGGCCGGTTGTAGGGATTCGGGTTGGTGTGGTCGGACATGTCGGTTCCTTTCAGTCCGATAGAGAGAAGCGGGGCTGCGTTCGCTAGGAAGGCAGCCCCGCTCGGGTGAGTGTTCCGTTGCGGAAACGACGCGCGTTAGCCCTGTCGCTGCTGCAACTTGTTGGTCGCGGAGGCGATCAGCGGCGTCAGGTCGGCGACCGTCAGCTCGTCCAGATCGCGACCGGTCTTGCGCAAGACGGCGGCGCGAACCTGTTCCTCCGAGAACCCCTGCTGGGCGCTCAGGTCGATCAGCTGCGCGCGCAAGTTGCGAGCATCCGACTCGGTCGAGCGCGGTCGCGTCCCATTGGACTGCGACGAGCGAACGGCCGATGCTGGTGCAGGCCGCTGCTCAGATCGAGGCTGCCCCGGCTGTGGTGGTCGTCGTTCGTGACCCATCGAGGTCGGCGGGTCGCCGTAGAGTCCGTTGCCGAAGCGGTCGCCGAAGCTGCGCAAGGCGCGCTTGAGCGCGTCGGTGACGGCTCCCTTGTAGGCCGTCTCGTGACCTTCCGCCGAGTCGTCGCTGACAGGTTGGAAGCCAACATCGGTCCGCGATGGCGCACCCGGGACGGTCACTCGCACGATGGCCGAGTAGGCCGCGCCCGACTTGAACTCGCGCAGCGTGACCTCGCCGACCAACTCGTAGCCCCAGCCGCCGTAGCCGAAGACCTGGTTGGCCTGGTCGATGGCCGTGTGACCCTCGATGTACGAGAAGCGCCGCCCGCCGCGACCTTTGCGCTCGGAGACGAGCTTGGGGTCGAGCGGTTGGCGCAAGGCGTCGTTGACGTTGGGCGACAGCGCGTCCCAGTGGGATTCGCTGCCGAGGTGGTTGATGGGTGTGGTGGGCGCCGCGCCGTTGGTCGGGCGTGTCCCATTGCTGTGGTTGCCGTTGCCGTTCGTGTGGATGTGGATGCCATTCTTCATGGCGTTGTTGCTCCTTCGTTGAGCTGTGGTGGTGTGGGTGGATGTCGTGCCACGGGCACGATCAGGCATGGGTCCAGAGACCCTCCGTTCGTTGATTGGGGCTGGGTGGGTGGTTGCGTCAGCGAACGCGAGCGGTTCGTTTCAGCAAATCGAGGAAGACGGCGCGACCGTCTGGGCGAGTCGCCAGGTCGGCAACGTCGTTGATGCTCCCGTGTCCAAGCACGGGGCAGGCGTCAGGCAACTCGACGACCCGCGAGCGATGCTCGCCGAGCAGTTCGCGCAGTCGAACGGCTGCTGTCTGCCCCGCGTCATCCGAGTCGAAGGCGAGGAAGATGCGGGGCTGTCCTCGAAGCGCAGCCGCGACCTTGTCCAAGCCCTGAGTGCCGAGCGCAGCCACCGCCGGGATGTCCCAACTGGCCAGCGTGAGCCAGTCGAAGAGTCCCTCAGTGACGACGATCCACGGCGACGAGCGTGGCAATCGCCCAAGGCCGAGCACCGGCTTCGGACCTGGCAAGGCGCTAAATCGCTGCCTGGCGTCGGGTTGGATGCTTCGGCCAGCGAGCCAACGCACACGTCCTGCGATGACATCGGAGACGACGATCATCCCAGCGAAGCGCTCGCAACGGTCAGTGAACAGTCCGTTCGATTGGAATCGAGTGTCGTCGAAACCGAGCGTCCGCAAGTGCTCACGTAGACCGTGTCCAGTCGAGAACCCGAGACCCATTCGTCGCGCCGATGCGAGGTCGATCCCGCGCGAAGCGAGATAGTCAATCGCCGCCGATGATTGCTGAAGCTGCGTCGCGTAGAACCGGGTCGCCGTGGTTAGCATCTGCGGGTCGGGGTTGAATCGCTGCGCTTGAGGTTGATGGGATACCGAGCGACTGGGCCGTAGAACCGGTTCCCAAGAGCCGCCTTGCAGCCGACGAATCGCCTCGGGCAGGCCGACGCCGTCCAGACGTTGGATGAAGTCGAGCACGTCGCCGCCGAGTCCGCAGCCGAAGCAGAACCAGCGCTGCGAGTCGGCGTAGACGGTGAAGCTGCCTGCGGTCTCCTCGTGGTACGGACAGACGCCTTGGCGGACGCGGCCTCGTCCAACGAGCTTGACGCCCGACGCCTCGACGACATCGCCGAGTGGATAACGCCGCTTGAGCGCTGGGATGTCGACCGTTTTGGTGGTAGCGATCATGAGGCACGACCTCTCGATTGTCGCCGCCGGTGCTGTCGTTGTTGCTGAACGCGCCTGACGACCAGGCAAGCCCAGCCGAATCCGAAGGCGTTGATGGCCGCGACCTCGAAGTGGTAGCCGAGTACCAAGGGCAGGGCGATCAGCAGCACGAGTATCGACCAAATCACGACCCGTCGGGCTTCGCGTTTGGCCTGGTCGTAGTCGGGAATCTGGTGAGTGTCTCTCATCGGGAACTCCTTCCGTGTGGTGTCGTGGATGACGAGAGTGTGTGGGTTGGCGAACTGTGGATCGCAATCGGAAGGTGGAGACCGGCGTCGGCATCGAGACGCACAGTCAGCGCAGTTGATGGGTGAAGACAGAAGTTGGACACGCTTCGCCCACGGTCGGATGCCGTTGACCAGTGGGAGTCGAAGCGTGGAAATGGGGGAGGCGGAGCGCAATCAGACGTGATCGACGGACTCGCGCGGACACGAAGCGACCGAGCTACCCATTCGGAGAGCTCGATCAGGGGCAAATCCTGCGATTGGCGGACATTTCGCGAGCCACTTAGCTCTTCAGCGCCAACCGCGATGCCAGTTCCTGCAATCTCAGGTCGCGCATCAGGGGAGCAACACTCAACCCGTCAACCGACCTCGCGCTGCAGGAGTGCGCGGTTGTCCCTCTGCGTGAACCGGCCGTCGGAGGAGCAAGACTCAACTCGTCTGGTCAGGTTCGGGGCCAGGAACATTGCCCACCAGTGTTCTGAGGAGGAACCGCTGGCTGAAACCGAAAACCACCGTCATTAGACACAGATTGCCGACGGTTCACCATGTCCTCAGCGTCCAATGTGCCGAATGTGTGTGCTGTTGTTGACAGACTCGTCAGAGTGGCGGCTAGCGAAGCACGACGCGGTATCCGAGCAAGATCTGCTCGAGGTAGCGCTTTCCCAGTCCTTGATCGAGCCGGCGCTGGTCGATTGGCAACGGCGCATCCTCCGTGATCTCGACCAAGCAATCCGACGGACAACGATCGGCGAACAGGACGAACGCGAAGCCGTCTGGTTCACGACGCGAGCGCCAGGTCAGACCCGAACACCTAGGTGCCCAGCGACGAATCGCCGCTGCCCAACGACGAGTGAGCGCGTTGTCTCTTGCCGGTCCAGTCGTCAGCCACGTGTCCTGACCCAGCACAGCCAAGTCCTGGCCGCTGCGCAGGCTCACCAAACGCAAGTCAATAGTCGGAGCCACCCAGCCGATCCTGCTGTCGGCGATCTGTGCTCGCGGTAGGACGCGAGCACCTTGGTCAGTTGGCGGTAAGTCGCGCAGTAACGCCTCGGAGAGAGCGGTGCGATCGTTCGAGGCGGCATAGAGGAACGCAAAGGGATCGTCGTCGGTGGCGTCGAAGCGCCCGCCCCGTAGCTCGTGGCGAGCAATCGTCGGGTTGAACTGGATCAGGCCGAAGGCGCTGCTGTGCACACGTGTGAGTCGCGTTCCGGCAACAAGCATGTAGTCGTGGAGTTCACTGTCGATCTGCTCGAACGGTTCGGCTTGTGCCACTTCAGCGGCCTAGCCGACTGGCTCAAGTACGGCCTCCGCCACCGCGACCAGGTCGTCAACTCGGCCATGACCAACCAGGTCCATCGGCCGGACATCCAATCGGTCGTGCTGGCCGATCCACCACGAGGCGACGCCCCATGGGTCATCGGCGGCATTGAGTGTTTGATTGACCGCCTCCACCTCGGGAAAGACGGATCGTCGTCTCACGTCAAACTGAAACGCTGGATATAGAAATGCGTGGTCGTGGGGCAGACCGAGCAGGACGGATCGCCCGCGCAGCCTGCGGACCTTCTCACGATTAGTCGACTTCGCACCCAGCGACTCCGCTGCAGCGCCCGGCGTCAGCATTGGCTCTTGCCAAACCGTATGAATCGCCTCTCCCTGCAGTTGCGCCAGGGTCCACTGATCCAATGACTCCAACACGGTCCGAGGCTCGCCGCCGAGCAGTTGGGCGAGGTCGCTCAACATCCGCTGACGGTCTCGACCCGGGCGTTGAGCTTCTGCCAGCCAGAGTTCGACTAGGTCATCATCGCTCAGACCTTGCTCCAGCGTGCGGACTTGCTCTTGAATCTCGGCCCGCGTCGTCATGTTGGACTCCAGTTGTTACTCGCGCCCATTGTATGCCGTCACATTCGTCACAGTCGGATCTGTGATTGTCATCGAGCAGCCTCGGCTGACCTAGCCAGACAACCAGTGACTTGGGAGCTCGAGGGAAGTGAGTCCACGCTTTCGCAACCAGCAGATCAGTTCCGGTTCTTGTGATCACGAGTGCAGGTTGCGGCTCCACAGCGAGGGCGGCGAGTTGCTGATTCACGTCCTGTAGGAGGGCTTCAAGCTCCCGCCCGCTCCTCTCTCGCCGCCGACCACTCATGCGTCCCAATCCGGTGCCAGGAGTGGCGCCAAGAGCCCTCAAAAGTGCAATCTGAGTACAAGAAAACTGCAATCAAAGTGCAATCGGAGTGGAACCAGCTATTCCACGTGGTGATTTGACAGACTCCCCCGCAGAAGGGCGCAAACCCAGTGTTTTCCTTGGGATTGCAGCCCGATTGCAAAATACAATCGGGCGCAGATTCCTGTACACCCCCCATACCTCCTCGGCGGCTCAAAAGTGCAATCGCGACGCACGAACATGATGCGTGGTCAAGGACCTGCGCGAGAGCCTGGATTGGGTGGCTCAGGGCCACAGATCTGCGGCCGATCTGGGGATGAATGTTCGGTGGGGAAGGGCGATCGTGCGATTGGCGAAGCGGGTCAGCGACCCCAGAGACCGAGGGTGATCGCTCGCATGAGCCAGTGCAGCGGAGTGGTCCAGAAGACGCGGACTTGAGCGGTATGGAGTGCGGCTTCCCGATAACGCAGTTCGCGCCTGCGACGAGTTTCCGACCATGGTTCGTCGGCGGGCGGCAGAGTGAGCTGATGATCGCCGGCTAGCTGCAACTCAAGCTCGAGCACTCGACGCTCGGCGCGGAGCCAACCGAGCGTGTGTCTCGCCGTCGTTCGATCGACCTTGGCCTCGCGCCACTGTTCAACCAGTCGCCACACATCCTTGGGCCACTCCTCACCCGGCTGTTCCTCAGCAGGGATGACGGTTGAATGGACGCCAGGCGGCTCAAGAGCAGGAGCCGTGTCTCGACGGCGTTGACGCTCAGGAGGTCTTCGTGGCTCTGGCTCGACTACCGGTCGGGATTGCAGCGCAACGACGGCCTGTCGCAGCGACGTCAGCTCCTTGAGGAACGCGTCCATCTGCTCTTCGTGTCGCACCATTCGCGGCTCGTAGTCAATACCCGGGCCGTCTTCGACCTCGGCGTCGTCGGACTCGCTGAAGTATCGCTGAGCCGCTTCACGAACCCGCTTGCTGAGTTGTCCCGTTTCGAGCGTGGTGTTCAGCGTGCGGTAGTTGATTTCGAGCAGTTCGGCAGCTTCAACCTTGCCGCGCTCGCGAGCGAGCTGCTGAAGCTGCTCCATCAGCCAGTCGTCTCTGGAGTCGTCGGGCATCGTCTTGGACCCATTGGTTGCCGCGCGAACGGCTTCGTTCCTGCCCATTAGTGATAACTGAGTTGTGCTCTGGACAACATGACGTAGGCGTCAGTGTCACGAATGTCATGGCGTTCATGCCCTGTTGCAATCGTTCTTGATCGCTCACACTCGGAGTCATCAAGAACGAACGCATGTTCCTAAAGGGGCTGGCCGATGACACCGCACTGGAGAGTTCGACTGAAGCTGGTGGCTGCGACGGTGCTAAGCGCCTGCGCCATCAGCCTACCCACCTGGCACGCGACTCAAGCCCAATCGCCGCCGGTCGAACCGCTGGTCATCGTCAATGACGACGAGGAGAAGCCCTTCGTTGAGCGCAAGAAGAAGGGCGAGTTTCGGGCGCGACCGATCTTCTCTCAGCGGCTCTCGAAGCTGACCTATGGCATCCGCGACGCCGACACGGGGGAGTGGCTGACCTCGATCTACCGCATCAACGGCGGTGAGGACGAGCGCGATGAGGGCTGGGAGTACGACTTCGACTATCCGGCCTTGGATGAACAACCCGATCTCGATCCAGAACGCACCTACCTCCTGGTCCTCGGCGCGCAAGCCGTTGGCCACGCCGAACCGACCACGTTCTACATCACGATTCCCGTGCACCAGCCCGGCGGCATCTTCAACAAGATTCTGGGCGCACTCAGTCCATCGCGCTGGGCTCGTGCCGCTGCGGTCTGGGTGATCGAGGGGGCGCACGGTGCCTTGTGCGGGGTGCTCCAACAGTTTTCGGATGTCGACCTCGAACAGTGCGAGAGGTAGGCGCAGATGTCGGACATCATCACCGGAACACCCGCTGGTCTCACTTACGAACATGCGCTCGTCCAGCAGGCGTGGCTCGCCGTCTGGATCATCACCTCGGCCGCCTTGGCACTGATCATCGGCTGGATCGGTCTCTCGCTGATCCTGGAAGAGCCGCTCGGTGGACGCGGCTCCAGTTGGCGCGAGCTGATTCCTCGTTTGCTCTTGGGATTGGTCGCAGCGGCCGCATCGCTCTGGTGGTGCGCCCTCGTCATCGACCTCGCGCACGCGGTCTCAGGCTTCATCGCGGCCACCCTCGACGTCACGCCCGCCGACTTGCTGCTCGCCCCGGTCAACACGCTCCTGACCGCGGTCAAGTCCGGCTCGGTCGGTATCGCACTGCTGCTGGCCTTCATCTACCTGATCTACGCCGTCTTCTGCTTCTACCTACTCCTGCAGATGGTGCTCCGCCTGGCGCTGATTGACCTGCTGTTGGCGCTCGCGCCGGCTGCGATGGGGCTGTGGATTTTGCCGCAGACATCCGGTTGGAGTCGGCAGTGGCTGCGGATGTTTGCGACGACGGTCGCGCAGCAAGCGGTCCAGCTGATCGCGCTCGCCTTGGGTATTGGTTTCTTGGCGGAACTCGCTGAGATCGGTCCGTTCGAGCCTGCTCGCGATCTGGTCTGGAAGCTGCTGATGGCGGTCGGGTTCATCTACCTCGCGACTCGCGTGCCCTCAATGCTCGGCAACGGCAACCCCTTCGACTCCTGGCTCTCGACCCTCTACTTCGCGTTCTCACTGCCGACGAACATGGCCGGTTCCGCAGCCTCGTTCGTCGAGATGGCGAGCGCGGGCTCAGCAGCGAAGTCTGCGGCAACTAGCCATGCATCCGTTGCGACCACCGCGAGCGCCGCAACCACCCCGACCTCAGGATCGACCGGTACGGGAACCACCGAGTCCTCTGGCCGCGCACCGCGCAGCCAGAGCACCTGACGAAACGGAACGGAGGCGAGGCGCCATGTGCTGATTACCCACCACATCCCACGAGGACTGTCATCTCTCATCACCCCAGTCCACAGAAAGGACACACACCTATGGGTGACCTGATTCAAACCATCTCCAACCTCGTCGGCATTCTGCTCGGCGTCGTCGGCGCGGTCGGCGTTGGCTACTTCGTCTTCGGCGCCTACCAGTATCTGACCGCATCCGGCGCACCGCACCAGATGGAGCGCGGCAAGACGGCCATGCTCACCGCGCTCGCAGGCATCGTCCTGGCCTTGGTCGCGTTCGGAGTCGTCGAGCTTGTCATCGACGCGGTCGTCAACCCGGTCGTCGACGTTGGCACGCCGCCTGATCCGTCCGGCACCAGCAGCGACGGCGCCCCGCCCGCCACCGACGGCGGCAGCTAAGCCGCCACCAAACCTCTGGAAGGAGGTGTCACGTGCATGAACACGAAGTGCCCACCCACGTCCAGGCCGAGGACCGAGTCCTGCTCTGGTTCACGTTCCCGCAGCTGATCGCGCTGGCGGCAGTCGCGGCACTGAGCTACGGCATCTACCACTACGCACCGATCGGTTCAGGGACCATACGACTCCTGTTTGGAATCGGTTTCGCCGCCTCGGGGATCGCAATGGTGGCGGGCAAGGTCGGCGGGCGACAGCTACCGGCAGTCCTCGCCGACCTGCTCCGCTTCAGCCTCGGCGCGAGGCGGTTCGCCGGACTTGTGTCGCAACTGGTTCGCACCGAGCCGCCCGCGCCACAGGCGACCAACGAACAGTCGGCCCGCCGACCGCGAACCCGAGGCGAGCGGATGCCGCGCGTCCCGCTTGGCTGGTTCCGCAAACGCGATCGCAAGCGTCGACCGAAGCGCGAGCTGGAAGACGCCAAACAATCAATCCGTCGCGAGAGCAACGGCCACCGACTTCGGTGGCCCGCGCTCGGCGGCGCGGCGGGCTTGGCATTGGTACTCGGCATCGGTACTTGCACGCCGTCCATCACGCCAGCGCAGGAGCCGTCGAGCCAACCACAGTTGCCGGAAGAGATCGAGTTCGAGCCGTCGCCGCTCGTCGAGGGTCGGCGGCTCTACATCGAACGGCTCACTGTCAACGAGTCCGAGGCGACGGTGGTGCTCAAGGCGGCCACAGACCTGGATGTCAGCATTCAAGTCTTCGGCGGCGATGACGGGCGAACGCTCATCGCGAGTCGTTCGATTGAGCTCAACCAAGGTGAGCGGTCAACGCAGCAACTCGTCTTGGACGGACAACAGCCCTCGTTCACCTTCGCATGGACTGACGACTACGACCAGGCCGATGCGGTCACGCTGGCGGGAACGCAACTACCACACCTGTTGCCGACGGTTGACGGCGAGTTCTGCGACCTGAAGGTGACCAAGCTCGAATGGCGGCCAGGCAAACTGTCAGGCGACATCCAGTCTGACTGCGCCGCCGCCGTTGACGAGATTGCCGACCTGCAGACCGTGACCGGTCACGTGAACATCAGCCAGAAGGCTGTCTTGACCGCGAACGTGCAGTCAGTCACCGGAACGATCCGGGTTGACGCCGGTGAGTCCACCACCAGCATTCCGTTGGTCGCGAATGGAACCAAGCAGTTCGAGCTAGCGGTTGGCGACCAGGAAACAACGCTCGACGTTGCGCTCAGCGCCAAGCTCAAAGCCGACTTGAGCATTCCGTTGCCGCCGATCGTGCGGCTCACGTACCACCCGCAGCGCACTGAGGCTCACTCGCAGACGGTCAATTCCGTGGACCCGGAGTCTGGCGAGACCGTCTCCGAAACCATCACCTTCAATGTGACGCATCCCGCCTACATCGGCGCGAAGGTGTCCCAGCGATCTCCACAGGTGCGGAATCGGCAGGAGCAGTTGGCGCTCACGACGAGCATCGCCGCCGATGCCGTCTATCAGCCCCTGGCAACTCCGACGCCAGTCACTGGTTCCACTCAGACCGTAGTCGTCGGCGGTGAACTGAGTGAGCTGTTCGCGCTGCTCGGTTGGGAGCTGAACTGATGCGTCGCGCACTCATCGCCGGTCCCTTGGTTGTCGTCGCCTTCGTGGCGACGGCGGCCAAGTCGGCCCAAGAGCAGGCCATGCTCGACGCGTTCGATGCCGCCCTGTCCGCCGTCGTCTATACCGCCTCAGGACTCGCCCTGTTCGGCCTGGTCTGGGCCGGTTTCCTCTTAATGGCCGACGGTGCATCTGAGCGCGGCGGTCGAGCCCGTTCCGCCGTATTCCTCACCATCGCTGGTTTGGCGCTCGCACTGTCGGCCAAGGGTTTGGCCACGCTGCTCGCCAATGGCGCGATTCCGATCCCTGTTCCCTGAAGAAGGATGCACCTCTGATGAAATCACTCTCACAACTCTTACAACGCACACCACCAACAGACTCTGAAGCCTCGGAAACCGAGCAGCCTGTAGTCAAACCACCGCCGGAGCTCCCGCTGTGCTTCATGCTCTCCCACGTCGAGCCCGACGGCCCAGTCCGACTCGATGGCGTCAAACTGTCGGTCACCGAGCTGATGGGGCTGGAGCTGGACGAGGCCAAGCTGGGAGCCTTCGCCGGAGCACTCAACGCCTGTGATTTCTCGTTGCAACTGTTGGTCCGTCAGCATCCGCCCGATCTTAGTCGACTCCGCCGGGAACTTGAAGCGGCGCAACCCAAGAACCTACCAAGCAAGACGAGACAAGCCGCAGAGTCATCGCGTCGACTGCTCGAAGAGTTGGAGTCCCGTGCCGGGATCCTCGATCGACGCTTCTACGCGATCTGTGAGCAGGAACACGCCAGCGAGCTGCGTAGCGTGCTGGCTCGGGCTGGACTCGCGGTTCACCCGCTGCGCGACGAGGCGTTGCGTCGGTTCGTGATCGCCGCTGCCCTAGGCGGTACGCCAACCGACCGCAATCCCGACATTGAGGCCACAGTCGAAATCAAGCGCACCGAGCTCGACGTGGACGGTCGCCTGCAGCGGTCATTGCATCTGTCGAAATGGCCGCGCTCGCTGGCGCCGGGATTCCTGCAGCAGCTCATGTCTACCGGCGCACCAATAGATATGGCTCTCCACCTCGGTCCGATCCCGCCGGCACAGGCAGCCCGTCAGCTCGAATGGCAAAAGGTCAGGTTCGAGTCGGCGCGGTCGCTCACGCTGCGACGCGGCAAGTCCCTATCACCCGAGGCCGAGATCGCGCTCGAAGACATCTCGCGCCTGCGGGACGAAGTCCAACGCGGTCGCGAGCGCCTGTTCAATGCCTCGCTTTCCGTCACACTCCACGCCGACGACTCGGAATCGCTGGCCGAGCTGACACAACGAGCATCCGCTCATTTTGCCGCCACCCTCGGCAAGCTCGATCCACTCCCCTTCCGCCAGCGCGAGGGCAAGCTCTCGACCACGCCGCTGGCGCTGAACAGTGTCGGAGCATGGCGCACACTGGATACCTCATCAGTGGCGCGGTGCTTCCCGTTCTCGCCGCCTGACCTCGATACACGTTCCGGCGCCCTCTACGGCATCGACCTCCGAGCCAGCGCACCGGTCGTCTACGACCCTTGGGACGGCACCCACCTCAACGCCAACACGGCAGTGCTTGCCCGCTCCGGCTCTGGCAAGTCATTCGCGACCAAGCTTGGCGTGCTGCGCGGAGTGTCGCGTGGAGTGGTCGCCTACGTGATCGACCCCGAAGGCGAGTACGCCGACCTCGCCCGCGCCGCCGGTGGTCGCGTGTTCTCGCCGGGCGTCCCGGGTCAAGGGATGAACCCGTTCGTCGTCGGAAGCGCCGACCCAGAGGAGTTGCTGCAACGCATCGGTTCGCTGCGGCGCCTGGTTGAGGTCATGGTCGGCGAACGGCTCTCGGCGGAGCGACGTGCCGCCCTCGATCACGCGCTGGCCTCCTACTACGCCCAGCCGCATGAGCGGTCAGGCTTCCCAGACTTCTACCGGTTCCTGGAAGCGAACGATCCCGAAGGGCTGGCCAGGCTGCTCAGGCCGTTCGAGTCGGGCAGCCTCAAGCATCTGCTCTCCGACGACGGCGACGACCTTCTCCAACGCGAAGCGCTCGTGACGGTCTTCGACCTGCACCTCTTGGAACCTGAACTGAGACCTGCTGCCGCGATGGTCTGCACCGAGACCGTCTGGGCCGCCGCCGCTCGCGACCCTCGTTCTCGCCTCTTGGTCGTCGACGAGGTCTGGTCGATCATGCAGCACCCCGAGGGCGCCGCATTCATGGTCTCGATGGCCAAGCGAGCGCGCAAGCACCGACTCGGTCTGCAGTTCATCACCCAGGACGTGCAGGACCTGCTATCCGAAGACACAAGCCGCACGATCACCGGCCACTCGGGTCGAGCACTCCTCCAAAACGCCGCCTTCAAGCTGCTGCTCCAACAGGACGCGGCCGCGATCTCAACCGTCGGCGAAGCCTTCGATCTGCCCCAAGATCTCCAACGATGGCTGCTCTCCTGCCCTCGTGGCGACGGCCTGCTGCTCGCGCAAGGACAGCGCTTCCCCATCCGGATCGAAGCGACGCCGGAGGAGACCGTTCTAATCGAGTGGCGGCCTGGCCAACAAACCACACCTATTGAGAAAGGAGCCTCACAGTGAGACTCAACCCCTTCCGACGAGCACCCAAGCCTGAGCCAGTGCTCCTCCAAATCACTCCACCGCGAACCGGCGAACGCACGCTGTTGGGTATCGAGAACCTGCTCCAATCGATCGCTGCGCCTGAGCCGTTCTCACTGGAGCTGAGCGCCGGCAGGAACGGCATCAAGCTGATGATTCGTTGCCTCTCCGACGAACTGGTGATGGGCCAGATCGCTTCACACTATCCGCAGGCCCGCATCCATGAGATTGGCGAGAACGCCGATCCAAGCCGCCTGCGGGATGGAGAACAGGCCTGGTCTCTGAGTCTGCGTTCGAGCGGACCCGAGTACGTGCCGCTGCGCGTCTTCCAGGATCGCGACCTCGTCGACACGGGCTCGGACCCACTCCTGGCCCCGTTGGGTGCGTTGTCCGCCCTCGCCGAGGGTGAGCGCCTTGTTTCACGACTCAAGCTGCAGGCGCTCAGCCCTGACTGGTCGCGGCACCATCAGGAACGCGCCCAACTGAAGCCGGCACAGCCTCAACAGCATTCGACCTCGCCGCCGCCCAAGTCAGGACCAGAGCCACTGGCCATGACCGTGTTGGGGCTGGCCGCGCTTGGCGTCTTCCAGGGTTACACCTGGCTGCAAGCTGGCGAGATCTGGAACCTCGTCGCGCTCTGCGCTGGAGCTGCGTTTACCTTACTCGGCGGCCACTGGGCCTGGCGCAAGTGGAACAAGTCGCGCAACCTCTACTTCGACCCACAGCTGATCAAGGAGAAGGTCTCGCGCGGCGCGTTTCTGGCCGAGCTCGAACTGGCCTGCGTATTGCCCGCTGGCACGGAGCCCAGCCGGGCCGAGGACCTGTTGAGTCGGGTCGCCTCCGCATATGGTCACTACGATCATCCGTCCGGCGCTCAGTTTCAGGTCGATAAGATGCGCCCCCTGCCACCTGTTGCGCCAAGCCTGTATCCGCAGCCGCCGGGTCTCTTCCGCAAACGCAGCGTGCTTGGGGTTCGGGAAGTCGCCGCGCTCTGGCATCCGCCCGGAGCGTCTGACGAAACTCATGACTTGCAGCGCGCGGGCGCGAAGGTGCTCTTGCCTCTCAAGGACGAGCTACGTGAGGGCGCGAAGGTCGGTCGCACCACAGACGATGAGCCGCGCAATGTCTTCTTCCCGCAGGACCTGACCCAACGGCATCACCTCTACGTCGCGCGTACGCGAATGGGGAAGTCGACGCTGATGCGACATCTTGTCGAGCATCAGCTTGCCGAGAAGGCCGCTGGGCGCAATCGAGACGCCGTGGTCGTAATCGATCCGCACGCCGACCTCGTCGCCGCGATTTTGGAGCAGGTACCGGATTCGCTCGCCGATCAGGTGCGATTGATCGACCTGGCTGACGAGCGTGGCGCGGTTGGGATCAACCTGCTCGACGCGCACATCTTCACCGACCGCGACCGCACCGCCGATGCCGTGGTCCGGGTCGCGCGCGGCCTCTGGGAGCAGTGGGGACCGCGAATGCAGTCGATCCTCGAGCAGTCAGTCAAAACATTGCACGAGGCCAACAGCCATCCGCTGACCGAGCGCGACGACCAGCACACGATCATCGACGGTCTGCGTCTGCTCGCCGATGACCCGTATCGCAACACGGTGCTGACCCGCGTGTCTGATCCGTACATCCTCGAGTGGTGGGCGCGTGACTTTGGTGGTTGGCGCAAGGAGTACCGCGCGGAGGCCTTGGCGCCGGTACAGACGCGGCTCAACTACTACGCGTCGTCAATGCGTGCCCGCGCGATCCTCGGTCAGTCCCGCTCCACAATCGATCTCCGCCAGACAATCCTCGACGGCGGCATCCTGCTCGTTTCAACAGCTCAAGGGACGGTTGGACGTGATGTGGCGGCGCTGGTGGGGGCGTCGCTGCTCAACCTCGTAGACGCCGTCATCCGTGAGCAGGAGCAGCTTTCGCAGGCTCAGCGCCGAGGCGCGTTGGTCGTCGTCGACGAGATGCAGACCATCCCTGGCGTGCCGTTCGAGTCGATGCTCTCCGAACTCGGCAAGTACGGCGCGCGGTTCGTGCTGGCGACTCAGAGCCTGCGCAAACTCGACGACCTCTCGCCCACGATGCGCCACACACTGCTCGCCAACACGGGCTGTCTCGCCGCGTTCCAAGTGTCCGGCATCGACGCCCGCGAACTGGTCTGGGAGTTGGGTAAGGAACGCCTCTCGGAGGAGGACCTGGTCGGACAGCCGGCGCACCACTGCTACGTCCGCGCCTCGGTGGGGATCAAGCGCTTGCCCGCCTTCTCGATGACCGTTCGCAAGCCGGAACTGGGTGATCCAGAGCGTGCCGATCGCATCCGCGAGGCCGCACACGAATACACCACGTCTGCCGAGCAACTGCAAGTGCAGCAAGTCGACCGTCAGCGCCGGCTCATCGAGTTCCAGCAACAACTGGCCGAGCGCGAAGAGGCGCAACCGGTTGCTGCCGAATCGAAGCCGCGCCGAGTCCGCAGCCGTCGGATGGAATCGTCCCAATGAAACAATCTGAATGTCAAGCGGAACTCCTCACGCAACTCTCGCAGACTCCATTTGCGGACCGCTTAGAGTTAGCCGCGTTCACGGGCTGGTCGCCGTCGGCTGTCTATCGCCAGACGGCACAGTTGGAGCACTGTGGCCTGGTCGAACACCTGACTCATGCGACGCAGCTGACGCCAACCACCCGCCGATATTGCCTCACCGCGGCCGGTGTTGAGCAACTGAGTGGGGAACGAGGAGAAGATGTCCGCCGGCTGCTCCGCTCGACGCCCGTGTCAGAACAGTGGCGACGTCTAATCCTCCAGCGCCTGGACACGGCGGGGATCCTCTATCGCCTCGCCACAACGATCAGCAAGATTGAGTACCCATTGCAGTTCCACTGGTTCCGAGCCCAGCCAATGGACGCGATGATCGAGCTACCGGGCGACCGCAGCATTGCATCTGTCAGAATCGGACGCACCGCCGACCGCACCGCGATCGCCAAGCGGTTGCGCCGAATCGACGAGGCCCTCGGGGTTGGCGCCGCGCTGATCATCTTGCCTGACGAGGAGCGCTTGCGGCATGCGCGGCGCATTCTCGACGGAGCCACCGTCATGTCGTTGCTCGCCGCTGAGCGGGACGTGCTCAACGCGACGGCCGATTCGCAAATCTGGCGCGTAGCCACCGGGAGTTCCCGGTTCAGCACACGTGACGCGCTTGGCTACTCACTCCCAGCCTGTGATCGGGTCATCGAGCGCCCGCTGTCGCGGGTGACCATGCCGCACCGACTCGACGTCTGCGGCTCCAATTCACTCAGTGCTACAGAACAACGAGCGCTTGACCTGATCGGTGATTGGCCCTGGCTGCGGATTGATCACCTCGCCGACCTGCTGAATTGCGGTCAGCGTCGCTCTCGACAGGTGTTGAATGCGCTCAAGAGGCACGAGCTCGCTGTGAGCCACCGTGTCGACGGAAGGTCAAGATTGGCGCTCAGGGATGCTGGCATCGTGCACATCGCCCGGCGCGATCGTGCTGCGGTCGGCACTGCGAAGCAACGATGGAGCAGTGAGCCGCAGGACTCGGACCGGCCGTTTGGTTGGCGAAACATCGTCGGCGCTCGCTCACGACAGCTGTTGCGGCACTTGAAACACACTGAGGCTGTCCACCAGTTCGTCTCACAGGTCGCGAAGCAGGCCTCGGAGCGCGGACATGCGCTCACCCAGCTCGATCCGCCCCACCGGGCGTCTCGCTACTTCCGCTACGAGGGTGCTGTTCGTTCCATCCATCCTGATGCCTTCTTCAGCCTGTTGACACTCGACGGCCGTCAGGCGTTCTTCCTTGAGTACGAGCGACGCGCTGATCGTCCATCCACCATGCGCGACCGACTCGCGCCATACCTCCGCTACTACTCCACCCGCCGGCCACTCGAAGATCACGGCCTCATCCCCAGCGTCTTGGTGATCTTCGAGAACGAGCTGTCGGCGGACCACTTCCTCGCGTTCGCTCGGGCTGAGATATCTCGATGCCGAGTTGAGGTGCCCTTGTTCGTCTCAAGCCAGGACCAGGTTGACGGCACAGGCCCGCTCTCTCAGTGCTGGCGCACCGTTCACAGCCAAGAGTTGAGCCGACCTCAGTAACCGCTCAAGCGGTTGAGGCCAGCTCTGGACCACCACTCAGGATGCCATCTGCGTGGGCTCGGTTGTAAGTGGGACATGTGCTGGACGCCGATGTTCGAGGCTCAGCGCCAACTGGGCGGGCTCGCTCAGCACGATGACGAAATCATCGCCGAACAGATCGAAGATGCCGTCTGGAATCTGGGCGGCTAACCGAACCAGGGCCAACATCGCGCCTCCGTTGGGCGCTGCGCCCCTCCGCCAGCGCATCAGCTGACGGGTGTCCACGCCCAGCGCCCAAGCCATCTCGTCCCAGGTGAGCCCTGCCCGGCGCTTGAGGCAGAGCAATCGCTCTGGGAAGTCTGACGGTAAGCGGGCGCTCTGTGTGCGAACGCCCTGGGCCTCAAAGAGCAGGTCGTTCATGGTTTCGCCGCTCCAGAGTGTTGGGGCGGTTGCGCCTGATCTGTCTGTTGCTCCCTCGCCGCGGCCGCGGCTAGATGATGCCGCGCGATCAGCCGCGCCAAGATGCGCAGGCCCTCGCGCAGCGCTCGCTGCTCTGCTTCGGTCATCTCCTGTGATTGCATGACCTTCATCCTTCAACTTCACGGACTGGGCAGAATGAGGCCGGTGAAAGGTCATGGCGCACGCTCCTATATCAATACATGTGTTCTGATATGGCTCATCCTATCCGGCAACGGCGGCGTTTGACAATGTCGGAGAGACCACATTCAACAAGATGTGGATACCTCATCTTGACAGGGATGAAGACGCGTTTAGCCAGTCGCACAACCGCGCGTCGAGCCGGTTTGATTGAGACGACAGCGACCGGCTTCGGAGCTACTCGTCAATGGAGCCTGCAAGTAGAGGCTGGAGTTCGCGAGCGCGCACGTCCGCGAAGGCCTGGTCTTTGAGCGCGTCCACATCTGGCACGAGTACCTCACCCTTGAATCTCGCGCCCGGACCATCGCCCCAGCAAATCGCGCCCGTCGCGGCCAGCTCCGATAGGCCCGCCGCCACCGCAGACCGAGACAGCGTTGTCAATCGCGCCAGGTCCTTCTGGCGAATCACAATGGCACGGTCGGCACCGTGGTCGAGGTCGACCAACGCCAGACGCGACACCAGCGCAGCCGCCACCCGCGAGGCTGGCCCACCGCTGGTCGCCAGCGAGACCCAGTAGAAGCGAGCCAGCCGGCGCATCACCAGCCCCTGCATCCGCTCGCGCACCGACGGCAGACGCTCGGAGACCAGCTGCATCACCTCGGACGGAATCCGCACAATCACCGCCTCGGAAATCGCCGAGTAGCTCGCCGACCATCGCTCCGACCCCATCAGAAACTCATGCACACCAATCAGAAACGGAGCCGCCAGTTCCGAGTACGGCGACTGCCAAGGCGTTACGATGCCATGCTGGACAAAGACCAAGTGGGTAAACACGGATCCTGAGCGAATCAGTGGTACCTCCGCCGACGGCTCCGCAAACCGCATCTCGAGTGGCAACGCAGCCTCAGCCAGAGCCGATTCCAGTTCTTCCGCCGCAACACCTTCAAAGTCGAGACAGCGTGCAAGCGTCTCAGCGAAACCGGATACTTGGATTGCCACTGGCTCTTACTTCCCATCACATTTGCGATATCAATGTAGTATCGCAGCAATGGAGAAGTGGGTTGAGATGACCTTCACTTGAGACCTGAGATGAGGATGGCACCGCATGCCAACCGTTGAGCCCTTCGCCGACGCCCAGCTTGAGGGTCTTGCCCGTGTTCTGGGTGAATGCGATTCTGGTTCGACGATTAGTCGAGTGTTCCATGATCAGGGCATTGTCGATCGCTTCGGGCAGTCGACGAGGTGGCAGCGGCTCTCACCGAGCTTAGGCAGGTCTGCGGAAGTAGGTTCGTCATCCGCTTCACTTGAAGTTGGACTAACTCTATGGTCACGCTGATTCGACAATGCATCAACCAGGACATCCCAGTCGAGCCATTTGGCAACTTCGATGTCTCGTTCTTGCCTTAGAGCGTCTTTCGAAACTGCCAATTTGCCGATGTCTTCACGACTTCGTAGATACAAGTTCCGCAACTCAGAGGCAGCGTTAAAGTCAAGTGATGGCCCCTCACGGATTGATTCCTCGCGAAAACCGAGCCACAGATACCAGCTTAGTGCGTAGTGGTTGGTCTTGGCTGTTGCTGGAGACTTGCCGCCATGGTCGCGCTTAAGCCATTGCTTCCAGGCCCTCTCAAGGCTTCCAAAAGCGAGTGGCTGAGATAGCCATGACATCTCGCCGGCAGTCTCCTCTGCCGGGAAGGTGGGTGGGAAACCGAAGTCAGTCTCCTGGACGATTATCTCAAGAGCAGCTTGATCGCCGAGCTGCAGCGCACGTCCTGCTATCGCAGCCAACGCAATCCGGGCATGGGCCATGAGTGATGGTGCCTCGGTGGGTTCCAGGGTGCCAAGACGCTTTTGTTCATCGTTCAGCGTAAGTATGGCTAGATAACTCCTCATATGATTCACCCAGAGCCTAAGAGACACCAGGTCTCCTTGTTCGAGCATTCCTCCTGCCCAGTGGTGGAGATGGCAGATTAGGTCGATTGACACCTCGTAGCGGAACCGATCGCTGACTTTCAGCTGATCATCGCCAGCGACAGCCCGCAAGTGCGTAAACGCCACATTCATCGTCTCCGCGATGATTTCAGGCAACTCAGGCTCTGGTGCACCCAGAGTGCGTCGCGCAAGCCAATATTCGTCCGCCAGAGAAGAGGTGGCGAGGTCGACGAGGAGCACGTGCCCTGCAGTCGTGCCATCTCGCAACCACTGCTCACACTGTTGGTGGACTAAGTTTGCGTAGTCAAAGCGGCGCTCGCGAAAGGCGGTGGCCCGAAGTCGGTAGAACCCGTGCCGGAGCGGTCGCCGAAGCGGCCAGTTGTGTAGGTGGGACTTGTCGATGAGCCAAGGGAGTTCTTCAATGGCTGGACCTCCGATCTTGACAGTGGCATCAACACACGCTTGATAAGTTTCCAGCGCACGTCGATAGTCCACGAATCGGCCATCTCGTATCGCTTGCTCAGCATCATCAGTTATTCGTTCCAGGGCTTGATCAGCGTCGATGCCGTTTGCCGTCTGCCAGCTGCGGGTCCGGAATTCTTCGAGGCCTGCCTGCTTTACGTGTTTGGAGTACAGGTTTGCTGCGCGGGTGACTTGCTGTAGGGTCACTTCGCGCTTGTACTCTCGGTAATGGCCAGGATGGAGAATGCGGACAGTCCAGAACGCGAAGCCGATTACGAGTAGGATTGAGAGTCCAAATGATCCACCGGCGAAGAGGACGTGATTTGGTCGTGGCTCTCCGATGCTGAGCGCAGAGAAAACGTAGACAGCGCCAGTTCCCAGCACGAGCGTAGCTGTCAGAGCGAGAGCGGGTCTGACGTAGGCCTTCCGCAGAAACCACGCATACAGAGGGTCATCCAAATCCTGCCGCCGTATCAGAGATCCAACAAGGAAGGCCAACACCGCAAGTGAGATCGCCATGATTGCGCCTTGAGCTTGCAGAATGACGCTAATCACACTGCCAACCTCGTCACCTTCAGATGGCAATACCGACCAGGTAGGCATGAAATGAGACAGCAGGACTCCAGCCAAAACCAGTACCCCACTGGTCCCCAGAGAGAACACTGTATCGCTTGGGTGTAAGGATGGCCGGAAACGCTTCACAACCGCCCTGAAGGTCCACCAGGCACTCACCAGCATCCTCGGGCTCATAGGTCAATGGTATCGGGTCAGGCAGCGTATGCAGCTTGGACAGCTCAGACTTGGTACGATGTTTCGAACAAGGAACGCGGAGCGCGGATACCTGCAGCGCCGAAGGAGCCTCCCATGAAACACCCAGCCGACCTGATTCCAGCAGCACTCTATGCCCGCGTCTCCTCTGACCGGCAGGACGTCGACCTCTCGGTGGCTGCACAGCTCCGCGCTTTGCGCGATTTTGCTGAGCGCAATGGCTACATCGTCGCTCGCGAATACATCGATGAGGCGGAGTCCGGTCGAACCTCCGACCGTCCTCAGTTCACCAAGATGCTTGACGAAGCGGCGCAACAGGACGCGCCCTTCCAAGAGATCCTGGTCTGGAAGTTCTCACGATTCACTCGTAAGCGCGAGCATGCTGTCGCCTTCAAGTCGATGCTCAGGCGCCGAGGGATTCGCGTCACGTCGATCACCGAGCATGCAGACGACACTCCCACCGGCAAATTGATGGAAGCGATCATTGAGTCGGTCGACGAGTTCTACTCGGAGAACCTCGCTCAAGAGGTCACGCGCGGAATGCGCGAGGCAGCCTCGCGCGGGTTTTGGGTGGCGAGTCGGCCGCCGTATGGCTACAAGCGAGTGAAGGTCCAGGATGGTGGCAAAGAGCGGCCGAGGCTCGAACTCAATCCTCCCGTCGACGACATCGTGCGCCGCATCTTCGACATGGCCACCAACGGCAGCAGTGTGCTCGACATCACGCGCGTGCTCAACAATGAAGGCATTCCCACCACCAACGGCAAGCCCTGGCTCAAGACGACCGTGCACCGCCTGCTCAACAACGAGGCGTACACCGGGACGCTCGTATGGGGTCAGAACGCCAAAGACGGCGGTGAACCGGTTCGCGTTGAAGATGCGCACCCGGCCATCGTCACCCGTGATGAGTTTCAGTATGTCCAGCGACTTCTCAAGTCGCGGGCGCCGAAACATGTCAATCCACGTCGTGTGTCGAGTCCGTACCTACTATCGAGCCTGCTCAGCTGTGAGCTGTGCAATGTGAGTATGTCAGGGGCCGAGGCCAAAGGAGGCAAGTACAGCTACTACGTGTGTCAGTCGAAAATCAAGAAGGGGACGGAGACTTGCAAGACGCCGCGACTCAGCTCCCGGGACTTCGAACGCCTCATCATTGACCAACTGCGTGAGCACATTCTGACCGAAAGCAACATCCGCGAGCTCGTCAAGATGGTCGATGAGGAGATGGATGGTCTCGCGAAGGAGCAACGCCGAAAGCTGGAATCGGTCGAGCACGAGCTGGCACAAGTCACGCAGGCGCTCGAGCGCATCTGGCGAATGGTCGAGACAACTGACCTGGAGATGTCAGACGCAGCGGAACGAATCCGCGAGCACAAACGACGTAAGGAGCAGCTGGAGGTCGCAGCGGAGACGGCCCGCAGGACGTTGGCGGAGCGGAGGCAGTTGCTCGACTCCGAGGACATGATCGCCGCGTTCGCCGAGGAGATGGGCGAGTTCCTGCTCACCAGCGAGCTGACCGAGACCCGTGCCTTCCTGCGGACGTTCATTCAGCGCATCGAGGTGAAGCCCGGTCGGGCCGTGATTCGCTACACCATCCCCATGCCGGAAGACAGCCCGATCGGGCGATCAGATCGAGTTGAGGTGGGTCTGGAGGACGGAGTTCGCAAATCAGTACGTGTTGGTGGAGATAGGGGGACTCGAACCCCCGGCCTCGTCGTTGCGAACGACGCGCTCTCCCAGCTGAGCTATATCCCCACGCAGTAGCCGAACGTCCTCAGCGTACAGCCGTGACGCTTGGCCATTCAATCAACCGGTTCATCGTCGGGCAGCAAGCCGTCGGGAAGGTCAACGGCCATCGTTCCGGCAGCAGTGTCGACGTTGACTATGACGTCGCGCAGGGCTGGAACCAGCAGATCGCGCCGCTCGCCTCGGTCGACGATGTACACATCGTTTGCCCCGGTCTGCAGGACCTCGCGGATGATGCCCAGCTCTTGCCCATCATCGGCGAGCACGCGCAAGCCCTCGATTTCGTCGATGTACCAGAACGGTTCATCGGAGCGTGGCCGCTCTTCATCGGGCACTTCAATCAGTTCGCCTCGCAGCGTTTCGGCTGTGTCGCGGTCGGTAACACCATTGATGAACAGGTAGACACGGTCCTTCTGCCAATTGCTGCGTTCAACCTGTCGAGGCTCTCCGGCGATGAACACGCGAGCGCCGGGATCGAACCGCTCCGGGAAATCGGTCAGCGGCAGCGCCTTGACTTCGCCCTTGAGTCCACGCGGACGCTCGATCACGCCGACGGCGCGGAAGCCGTCGCGGGGCATGCGATCTTCTGGAACATTGCGTCCAAGGCGGAGCGCCATTGGTCGGTCAGCGAATGTCGAGCGACGTGTCCACAGCACGAGCATGTCCGGCAACGGACAGCAGTGTACGCATCGCCATGGCGAGACGACCTTCACGGCCAATGATTCGGCCCATGTCGTCCTCGTGGACATTGAGTTGGATCGCGACGTGGTCGCCGTGTTGCGTGCGCTCGACGCTGACGGCGTCGGGATCATCGACCATCCACTTGGCGACGTATTCGATCAGATCTTCCATCAGAGTCCCTGTGTTGTAGTCAGGCGTGCTCGTTAGTCGGCGGCAGCAGCGGCTGCGGCAGCGGCTTTCTTGGCGTCGGCCCGCTTGCTACGCGGCTTGGCCTTCCACGGCTCAATCAGGCCTTCTTTGGCCAGAAAGTGATGCACGGTCTCGCTGGGCTTGGCGCCGTGCGACAGCCAGTGCTTCGCACGTTCGTTGTCGATCTCGAACGTCGCTGGCTCGGTCAACGGGTCGTAGTGGCCCAGACTCTCGACGAATCGCCCGTCGCGCGGCTTACGCGAATCCTGAACTACTACGCGGTAGAAGGGCCGTCCCTTGCGCCCGTGCCGGGCGAGTCGAATTTTCAGCATGTGTTCTGCTCTGCCTGATCTTCCTCAGTCCGTATCAATCCAGCGTAGACGCATTGGGCGATGTGCGCTGTCGTGTCAGCGACGACCCGTCGCCGTGCGCACGCCGGGCATGCCCGGTACCTTGCCCGATGCAAGGTCCTTCATGATGCCTTTGGCCTGTTTGAACTGGTTCAGCAACTGATTCACTTCCTGCGGCGACGTGCCACTGCCCTTCGCGATCCGACGTCGGCGTGAACCGTTGATCATTTCTGGTTTGTGACGCTCTTCTGGCGTCATCGAGAACACGATCGCCTCGAACTGCTTGAAGAAGTCATCGTCGATCTCGTCGACGTTGATCTTGTCCTTGATCGAGTTCAGCCCGGGAACCATGTTGACGATCTGCGAGATGGGCCCCATCTGGCGGACTTTGCTGATTTGTTCGATAAAGTCGTTGAGGTCAAACTCGCCGTCCTGGAGACGGCGTCGCCAAACCTTCGAGTCTTGGTCGCCAAACTCTTCCTGAGCGCGCTCAACCAGGGTGGACATGTCGCCGCGACCGAGGATGCGCCCGGCCAGGCGGTCCGGATGGAACTGCTCGATCGCATCGGGCCGCTCTCCGACGCCCAGGAACTTGATCGGCGCGCCGGTGACTGCGCGAATCGAGAGCGCCGCGCCGCCGCGAGCGTCGCCGTCCATCTTGGACAAAACGACACCCGTGATTCCGACCGCTTCGTCGAACGAAGCGGCCGCATTGACGGCGTCCTGTCCGGACATGGCGTCGGCGACAAGCAGCACTTCAGTCGGCTTGAAGCGGTCACGCAGCTCGGTGATCTCGGACATCATGTCTGCGTCGATGTGCAATCGGCCGGCAGTGTCGACGATCACGGTGGCAGCGCCGAGCTGTGCAGCGCGCTCAAGTCCCTGTTCGACGATCTTGACCGGTTGCTCGTCTGCGCCAAGCTGGAAGACTTCAATGTCGAGCTGTTTGCCCAGCGCCTGGAGCTGGTCGATTGCAGCAGGACGATAGACATCTGCGGCGATCAACAGCGGACGGTCGCCGGCTTTCTTGGCACGGAGTGCGAGCTTGGCTGAGGTAGTCGTTTTGCCGGAACCCTGGAGTCCGACCATCAGAATGACGGTCGGTCCCTGCGAGGCTCGCTGGAGGTTGGGCGATTCGGTGCCAAGCAACGCGACCAGTTCTTCATTGATGATCTCAACGACGCGATTGAGCGGTGTCGGCGAGCGCATCACCTCTTCGGAGTTGGCTCGTCCGCGGACGGCCTTGATGTAGTCGCGTGCGACCTTGTAGTTGACGTCGGCTTCGAGCAGCGCGAGCCGGACCTCGCGCAGCGCTGCCTCAAGATCTTTCTCTGAGATCGCACCACGACGACCGAGCGTCGCGAAGACGCCTTGCAGCTTGCCGCTTAAGGCATCGAACATCGCCATGCTTGTGACTCCCGGTTGGCGCGCTTAGACGTTAACCGTAGCTAGGAGAGACCGGCCTCGGCCATGCGGACGCAGAGGTCGCCGACTCGGACGCTGTAGCCCCACTCGTTGTCGTACCAACTGACGACCTTCACCTGGGTGCCTTCGAGCACCATGGTTGACAGGGCGTCGATGATCGATGAGGAGGGGGAGCCCTTGAAGTCGCTGCTGACCAGCGGGTCGGTCTCGTACTCGAGGATGCCATGCAATGGCGACTCAAGCTCGTTGGCGGCCTTCTCGAAGGCGGCGTTGATCTCTTCGGCATCGGTGGCGCGCTCAGCGTCGATCACGAGGTCGACGACGGAGACGGTGCTGGTCGGGACGCGGTAGGCCATGCCGTTGAGCTTGCCGTTGAGGTGCGGCAGGACCAGTCCGACGGCCTTGGCGGCGCCGGTCGTGGTCGGAATAATGTTCATCCCAGCGGCGCGGGCGCGGCGCAGGTCGCTGTGGACGGTGTCGAGGATCGCCTGGTCATTCGTGTAGGCGTGGATGGTCGACATAATCCCACTCTTGATGCCGACGGTGTCATCGAGCACCTTGGCCATCGGCGCCAGGCAGTTGGTCGTGCAGGAGGCGTTGGAGACCACGTGGTGCGATGTCGGGTCATAGGCGTCGTCGTTGACGCCGAGGACGATGGTCAGGTCCTCGTTCTTGGCCGGCGCAGAGATGACGACCTTGGACGGACCATGGTTGAGGTGTCCGGCGGCCCTGGTCGCGTCGGTGAAGATGCCCGTGCTCTCGACGACGATTTCTACGCCGTGGTCGCCCCAGGGAATCTGTCCCGGGTCGCGCTCGGAGATGACGGCGATGCGCTGACCGTCAATCACGAGGTCGCCATCGACGACATCAACTTCGCCGGGGTAGCGACCGTAGTTCGTGTCGTACTTGAAGAGGTGTGCGTTGGTTTCGGAGTCGGTCAAGTCATTGATCGCGACGACTTCGAGATCATCGCCATGAAAGTCGAGCATGCCTTTGAGCACCTGCCGACCGATCCGGCCGAAGCCGTTGATGCCAATTTTCGTCGTCACGAAGATCTCCTGAGTGTGTGTGGGGCGATGAGTTCATTCGCAGGATCGCAGAGCGAGGCGGTGCGCTCAACCTCAGTGGATGCAAAACAGCAGGAGTTTGCTAATCAGAACAAAACTTCGGCACTAAAGTATATTCACTCTGTACCTCCATCGACGAGAGATCGGCAACGGCAACTCAATGTCTTCGAGTGTTGGAACCCGAGTGCTGTTTCTGGACGACTCTGGAAAACCTCATCCTCGCGATTCTTCTCGAGCAGTGGTGATCGCAGGCTTCTCGATTCCCTCGAATCACGTTCCGACACTCCATCGAAGGATCGCAGGAGCGAAGTCAAGATTCTTCCCTGGGCGGGGAGACCCAGCAAGCTGGGAGATCAAGTCAACCAAGTTGAACTCTCCCAGGCATCGAAAACAGCGGAGATATCGCCAGTTCCTGGACGAGATTCTGAGGATTCTAGGGTCCCTCGATTGCACGGTGTACTCAGTCAGCATTGACAAGCGGAACATGGTCCATCAGATGGGCCTTTCGGTAACCATGCCGCTTCAACTCCAGGTGTTGATTGGTCACTTCACGCACGAGTGCGAAGCCGAAGGGGGCCTGGGCATGATCGTGTCCGATTGGTCAGAACAAGGGCTCGATTCCCATGCGAACAGATGTATGGCGAGTTTTGTTGTGACCAGACGTCTGAATCACCACCCTGGCATCTACTACACGGACTCAGCAACCTCGAATGCCATTCAGGTAGCCGATCTCATTGCTGGCATCCGCCGAAGGTCTGTCGAAGGAGAAGCTGAGATGCAACATTTTGACGACTCGCTGGCTGAGATCAGATCGGTCAGTGCTTCTGTTCAAGGGATCACGTCTTTGGGAAGGAGGTACGAAAACAGAATCAGCCTGTTCTGAAATCCATTTGCCAATCGAATCGGGATTGGATAGACTTAGTCTGCCAGAGACGTTCGGTTAGTAGGCTTAGGCCGAATAGAACCGCAGACCGCTGGCATCGAGGCCCCGGAACGCACGGGGCCTCATTTTTTTCTCGTGCTAGAGCAAAATCCTTTTGGGCGCACCCGAGGGCTGACGACGGTAGTTGTCGATCAGGAGCCTCTGGCGTCCGTTGTCGATGATCCAGGTTGCGTGGCAGCGCCTGGCGTCTTCGAGGAGCGACTGCGTTTGGCGGTGCAGGCGCTGGTACTCCTGCCGATCTTCCGACTCCACACCGAAGAGGCCGCTACCGACGGCGAAGCGGCACTGCCGATCCTGGATCACGATCTGCCAGCCGATCAATAGCTGAGCCCAGCCGAGATGAAACGCCTCGTCGGACCAGTTGACGAGGAAGCGCTTGTCGTGCGATCCATCGGCGCTGAGCAGGGCTGACGCGCCGAAGTGTGATCGCGACAACTCCGATACGGCGCGATACGCGTCGGCGGTCTCGGGAGCCATCGCAATCTGTTGGCCAGCCATGTACTGGCCCATGCCTATCTCGGTGGCGTGGTGGTCCTGGTTGTTTGACCAGGCATCACGGAGCCAGTCCTCAAACTCCACCTGTTCATCGCCGACCACGGCCTGCTCCGCGCCGAGCCATTCCATCATGGCTCTCAAGAGCGGCAACGCGGCTGAGTAGGATGCACGCGCCGTTAGAGTCCGCGCCTCGAGTCCGGCGCTGTAGACGCGGGACCAGAAGATGAGCGCGGAGGCATAACGTCGGTTGCGGAATGAGGAGCCATAAGACTGCTCGACGATCTTGCGCTGCAAGGTGAAGGCGTCGTTGAGCCAGCGCAGATCGAGCGGCAACGCGAATGAGGTCTCGCGAAATGCGTCGCGGCGAACCTGGGGTTCATCGTCTCGTGGCTTGGCCAATGTAGGCGTCTCGGACGGGAACGTGATCGGCGAGATCCGCTGACGGGGCGGACCCGGGGCATCGGACGGGTCTGCGGTCATGGCGTCGAGGTTCCCTGTTCTCGGGACGCGAGCAGCGCCTCCAACCAGAGCAGCAAGCGTTCACTCTGAGTTTCGATGTACGGCCGGTCAGGATGCCAATCCCACAGCTCTCGCACGACCTCCAGCGTCGACCACGTACTGCCTTCGCCGCCGTTGGCGATCTCTGCCAGGCGCGTCGCGACATGGTGGGCATTCCAGATCAGGGGACGTTCGTAGTCGAGCATCCTTGTGGTCTGGGTCAGCGCCCGAATCCATCGTTCCACCGTGTCGAACGCGACGCGGCGGTCCATGAGCAACGCGCGCAGGGCAAGCACTTCGGGCAGATCGACGACACGCGCCGGCGGACGGTCGGGAGGAGGGACGGGTTCTGGTCCGTCGTCCTCGGTCATTTGCTCTAACGCGACAGACCAGTGACTCGCCGGGACGCGGCGCAGTTCGCTGTAGACCATGGCGCCGCCCGAGCCCGACTTCCACCAGGCGCGAAGACGCTCATGGCGAGGTTGGTTCTGCGGTTGGGCGAGCTCGGTGGCATCGGAATCGGGGGAGGTAGATGAGGGCACGGACCTAGGTTATCTCAGGGGTTATCGCGGGAAGTTCTGTCGGCGAATAACGGCGGATTCTGTTGTCTGAACGTTACGTGGAATAACTGATAACTGCCATTACCGATCACCCACGCGTTGTCACTCCGCGGCTTGGTAGAGCGGATCCAGCGCCGATGCCTGTTATCGGCGCCGCAACTCCTACCACAACGGCGAGCATGAAAGAGGCGACGCGGCAATATGGAACACGAAATCCAGCAGTTTCTGACCTACATGGCAGCGGAGCGGGGCGCCTCGGCGAACACCATCTCCGCCTATCGCAACGATTTGGCCCAGCTTCGGGCCTATTTCGTCGACCATCAGTCGAAGCCGGACAACGACGCTGTGAGCGTGACTCCGATCGAAGAGATCGATGCGGAGCAGCTCCAGGAGTACATCGTTCACCTACGTGAACAGCAGTATGCCGCCGCGACCGTGGCGCGCAAGGTCGCTGCGGTCAAGAGCCTGTTTGGCTATCTCCACGGCGAGGGTCGGATCGATGTCAATCCGGCGGAACAGCTCTCGTCTCCGCGAGTCGGTCGCAGTCTGCCGCGCACGCTGTCGATCCAGGAGGTCGACGCACTGCTGGAGCAGCCAGGCCGTTGGGACACGCCGGAGGCGGCTCGCGACCAGGCAATGTTGGAGATGCTCTACGCGACCGGCATGCGTGTGTCGGAGTTTGTGTCGCTTGATCTGTCGTCGATTGAACTCCAGGGACAGCGAGCGTCGGTGCGTTGCGTGGGCAAGGGTCGGCGTGAGCGGTTGATTCCGATTCACTCTGCCGCTGTCGCCGCACTGCATCATTATCTGCAGGAGGCGCGACCAAAGCTGGCCCGCGGTCGGCGTGAAGTGGCGCTGTTCATCAACAGGCGCGGTGAGCGTCTGACGCGCCAGGGTGTCTGGCTGATCATCAAGAACTACGCGCAGGAAGCCGGCATCTCTGGTGTCACGCCGCACACGCTGCGTCACAGCTTTGCCACTCACTTGCTGCGCGGCTCAGCGCCGCTGCGCAATGTCCAGGAGCTCATGGGCCACGCCAACATCTCCACGACCCAGCTCTACACCCAATTGACCGATGAACACCTGCGGGATGTTTACGATCGGGCCCATCCTCGCGCCAGCTAGCTAGGGCCTGTTCACATGGGGTCGTTCAGCCCGGGGGTTCCCGTCATCCCCGCGCTAACTAGAGATCGTCATACCCGCGCTTGCCGCGGAGCCTGCCCCCGGCTTGAACGGGGGTATCTCGCAGCATTCAGCACCACTGTCTATGCACAGCTCGGCGAGATTGCCCCCGCGTCAAGCGCGAGGCAGGCTGCGACAAGCGCGACAAAGACGGAATTCCGACTAAACAGCTGACTAAGCAGATGGCTGATGTGAACACCAGCCAAATGGGCCAGCCCATCCGAGTCTGACCGGAGGCGAGTGTGGCTTCTACTAGGATCGAGTCCATCCGTGCGCGCGAGATTCTCGACTCTCGCGGCAACCCGACCGTGGAAGCGGATGTCGTCCTCGATGGCGGCGCGATCGGTCGGGCGGCTGTGCCGTCGGGCGCGAGCACCGGATCGCACGAGGCGGTCGAGCGCCGCGACGGTGATGCCGCCCGCTATCTCGGTCGCGGCGTTCGGGATGCGGTGGCTTCGGTCAACGACGAGATCAATGAAGCGCTGCACGGTCACGACGCCTCAGACCAATCGGCAATCGATGACGCGCTGATCGCGCTTGACGGCACGGCGCAAAAGGGCCGTCTGGGCGCGAATGCGATGCTGGCGGTTTCGATGGCTTCGGCGAAAGCGGCCGCCAACGCGCTGGGAACGCCTCTGTATCGATCCATCGGCGGTGATGGCGCAGTTGTCTTGCCCGTCCCATTGGCAAACATTCTGAACGGCGGCGCGCATGCCGATGACGGCGCCGACTTTCAGGAGTTCATGGTGGCGCCGATTGGCGCTGCGTCGATTGCACGCGGTTTGCAGATGGTCGTCGAGGTGTACCACTCACTCGCGGCCGAGCTGCGCGCTCAGGGGCTGGCGACGGGACTTGGCGATGAAGGTGGGTTCGCGCCGTCGTTGCCGAGGAATGAGTCGGCGCTTGATCTGATCATCAGCGCGATCCGCACTTCGGGATACGAGCCAGGGCGGGAGATCGCCATCGCCCTGGATCCGGCTGCCAGTGAACTCTGGTCGAACGGGCGATATGAGTTGCACACCGAGGGCCGATCACTGAGTAGCGCAGAAATGGTGGCACTCTGGCGCGACTGGTGCGAGCGCTATCCGATTGTCTCAATCGAAGATGGCATGGACGAGGACGATTGGGAAGGCTGGCAGGCGCTCACCGCCGAGATCGGATCCCTGGCGCAGACAGTCGGCGATGACCTGCTGGTGACAAATCCGGAACGACTGAAGCGAGGCATCGAAATCGGAGCGGCGAACAGCATCCTGATCAAGGTCAATCAGATCGGCACGCTGTCGGAGACGCTGCAGGCAGTGAGGATGGCGCAGGACGCCGGATGGACGGCAATCATCAGCCATCGCTCAGGAGAGACCGAGGACACGACGATCGCTGACCTGGCGGTGGCGACAAACGCCGGCCTGATCAAGACAGGCGCGCCTGCCAGGGGTGAGCGGACCGCAAAGTACAACCGACTGTTGAGAATCGCCGAAGAACTGGGAAATCGGGCAGTCTATGCCGGGATAGATGCAATTCCCCAGGCGTCGCGGTTGGTCTGAGGCCCTGTTCAAGCGGACGCGGCAAGCCCGCACGTAGCGGGCTTCTGTGAGACTGTCTCACTTGTCGGCCGTGGCGGTGATGATCGCCCTGGTCGGGGCGATGTTGGCGTCGGTGGGCTCGGTGAGTGCTGCGCCAGCGATTTCTGTCGAGTTTGATGACAGCGATGGAGTCGTGGCCCCCGGTACGACGGTTTATGTGTACGTTCGAGACGCCTCGACTGGTGACGATGTTGTCAGTGGCTTCACCGTTGCAGAGGTTCACGTTTCGGGTGAGCTACCTGGGACTGAGCTCCCTAACGTGGATGTCGCAAGCGCTGCCATCCTCGGGAAAGGCGTGGAGAAAGATGGTGCCGCCAACGATAACCTGACCATAGAGATTCCTAAAGGGACAGCACCAGGAACATATGTGGTCACAGCAACAACGAACACGGTGAGTGGTGTAACTCTCAGCGACTCTTCCGACCTCGTCGTTGGTGACCCTGGAACGGGTGTCGATTCTGTTGACATCTCGTTTGGCAAGTCCCACATTGCAACAGCAGACGCCGCTAGCGGGTCTAGGTCGTGTGGCGCAGCTCCTGCGGCACAGAGCGATCCGGAGAGCGATGAAGACAAGGCTCAGACAGCTTCGGAACGGGTCGACGATGCCAACGCACCTGCCGAAGAACCGATCTGCTTGACTGTTACGGTCAAGAACTCGCTTGGTAAGAAAGCTAACGACAGTGACGTCAAGCTACTGTTCATCACTGCAGAAGGTGGAACTGCCACTGGCCCAGGACTCGGCACTGCTTCTGGGACTGAGGACGATACTGCAACGGTCGGCGCTGTGAACGACGACAGCAGGAAAGCGGCCTACTCGTTCCACGTCACGAGAGGTACTGCTGGAAGCCTCACTGTGGAGGTCGACGCAGGACCTGCCGAAAGCACAATCGAGCTAACGTTCACCGGCGGAGCAACGAGCCTGTCTATTGGTGACGCCAGCGACGTTCTTGCCCGTTCCGGTGATGCGTACGTAGCCATGGGAACGACCGACATCGACCCGAACACCACCGGTGATCAGTTCAGCCCGGCTGAGGAAGGTGGCATCATCTTTGAGGTGACTGCCTCTGACAAGGCTGGCAACAGTGTTGACCTTGCGCCTGGTGCCGTCACAGCGGTCAAGATCACCGACAGCGACGGCAAGGATGTCACCTCGTCCTTCAACACAGATAACGAGATGCAAAAGGCTGGCTCTTCGCAGGTCGTCCAGGTTCGCGTCGGAACCAAGTCCACGAAGGTTGCCGCTGGCGAGTACACCGCAGAGGTGTCGTTGACTGAGGTGAATGACTCCAAGGTCAGCGCGATGTTCAGCGTCGCGGACGTTGCTGACGATGTATCGCTTAGTGCGAGCGCTATGACCAGTGAAATGATTGGTGATGTCATCACTGTCACGGCTACTGTGACCGATGCGAGCGGTAACCCCGTCGCAGATGGCACCGACGTTGACTTCGATGTCTCTAGCAGCACAGGCCTGGCCGGTATCGGCAAGGGTCACGGCGCGAATGACACTGTCGACACCGTGGGCGGCATGGCCTCGGTCAAGTACGCAGTGGTTGGTCACGGCACATCGGTCGTGAGTGCGACCGCTGGTGGCGCGACTGGTGTCGTTGTTATCGAAAGCACTGCTGGCATGACCGAGCCGGAAGCGATGCCCGAGGAAGAGGTCGGTGTGGGCTGCCTGAGCAACCTCAGTGGCTTCTCGACCTGGTCTTGCGGCGTTGAGAGCTCCGCTTCGGAGATCTTTGGCCTCGTGAGTGCCCGCGGCGTCACCGCCATCCACCTGCACAACGGCACCGCCTGGGTTCGCTACTCAGTCGTCGATGGTGCAATGGTGCCGGGTTCCAGTGACTTCATGGTCACTGAGAACGACATCCTCTACATCAGCAACTAGGGGACCCTCACCCCCCCGCCTTCGCGGGGGCAGGCCCTAACCCTCTCCCAGAGGGAGAGGGGATCAGATCCCACACCCCTCGCTTGTCGAGGGGTGTGGGAGGAGTCCTGAGAAAGGAATGCTGAGATGAAACAGCACAGACTGATGTCGAGGATCACGGCACTGGCGCTGGGACTCGCCGTTGCTGTTGCAACGTTGAGCCTGGCCTCGGCGCAGCAGGAGCCACCGCACCGCTTCTATGGCTACGATGCGACCGCCGGCGACACCATAGGTGTGGTCGACGACATGGGCGCCGAGCTCGGCTCGACCACTGTCGACGAGGACGGTAGCTGGTGGATCAACGTCGACCGCGATGCGGTCGATGGCGTGAGCTTCACGCTCAACGGCATGTCCGCCGACGCCGAGGTCACCTCCACTGGCTCCGGCCAGTCGGAAGTCGTGGTCACCGCGATGGCCATGGAGGACGACTCCATGGATGAAGGCGACTCGATGGAGGACGGCGACAGCATGGAGGACCTCGACGGTGAAGAGGGCGACTCCATGGAAGACGGCGACTCCATGATGGACGATGGTTCGATGGAAGACGGCCACACCGAGTACCCAGGCACGGGTAGCGGTGGGCTCGCCGACGGCAGCGGTGTTTCGGCTGGCCTGATTGGCCTGCTGATCGCGCTGAGTGTCGCCGTAGTCGCTGGTCTCGGTCTGCGTCGAGTCCGCAACCGAGCGTAGTTCTCGCGCAACCAGACAATCCTGTCCAAATCAGAGGGGGCGGGGCCATTTGGCCCCGCCCTTTCTCGTTTTCCGACTTTTGAGACAGTCTCACAACATGATGCCTCAGAAGTCGATGTTCCCAGTCCCCGCTTCACGCGGGGACCTGCTCCTTCCCTCCACGAGCCCCCTACCAGCAGATACTCCGTGCCGCCAGAGCGGGTCCCCGCGCGAGGCGGGGACTGGGATTCAACCACCTAATGGGACTTTTGAGACAGTCTCACAACATGATGCCTCAGAACGCGACGTTCCCAGTCCCCGCTTCACGCGGGGACCTGCTCCTTCCCTCCACGAGCCCCTACCAGCAGATACTCCGTGCCGCCAGAGCGGGTCCCCGCGCGAGGCGGGGACTGGGATTCAACCACCTAATGGGACTTTTGAGACAGTCTCACAACGTGATGCCTCAGAAGTCGATGTTCCCAGTCCCCGCTTCACGCGGGGACCTGCTCCTTCCCTCCACGAGCCCCCTACCAGCAGATACTCCGTGCCGCCCGAGCGGGTCCCCGCGCGAGGCGGGGACTGGGATTCAACCACCCAATGGGACTTTTGAGACAGTCTCATGGAGATTGCTTCTGGTTTGCGTGAAGGTGCCAGTCGTGCGCGGATGGGCGCTGGGCCCCCTCCGTCACTTCGTGACACCTCCCCCAGGGGGGGAGGTCTTGGGGCTATAGCTCGAGCTTGAGCTGTTCGGCGAGGCGTTGAGTCATGCCGGGGGTTGAGGCGATGTCGGTGACGTCGGCTTCTCGTAGGGCTTGCAGGGAGCCGAACTTTCTCAGCAGCGCTTTCTTGCGCCTGGGGCCGATGCCTTTGATTCGGTCGAGCGTGCTTTGCGATGTCTGTTTCGCACGGAGGCGGCGATGGTAGGAAATGGCGAAGCGATGCGCTTCGTCGCGGATGCGCTGCACCAGGTAGAGACCTTGCGAGCGTCGGTCGAGTCTGACCGGATCGGCCGAGTCGACCTGGAACAGCAGTTCCTCGCGCTTGGCCAGTCCGGCCAGCGGAATGTCATCGACGGCGAGATTGCGCATCACATCGTGCGCTGCGGATACTTGGCCGCGTCCCCCGTCGACGATCACGAGGTCGGGAATCGCGCCCCAACCTTCAGACTCAGTCTGCGTCTCTCGTTCCTCATCTGCCGTCGCGCCCGAGTCAGGTTCATCAGGGACGTCGAAGCCTTCGGCGCGTTCAGCTCGCCGCTGTTCTCCGAGGCGTTTGAATCGTCGTTGGATGACTTCGGCCATCGAGGCGAAATCGTTCGGACCTTCGCTGGTATCGACGGTCTTGATTTTGAAGCGGCGATACTCGTTGGTCGCCGGCCGCCCGTCGAGGAAGACCACCATTGAGGCGACCACGTTGGACCCCTGCGTGTTTGAGATGTCATAGCACTCAATCCGACTCGGCGGCGTCGGCAGGCTGAGCGCTTCTTCCAGCTCGGTCAGCGCGGCGTCGGTGCGACCACGATCAGCCATCCAGCGGACGCGTGACATCGCCAGCGTTTCCGAGGCGTTTTCGGTGGCCATCGCCACGAGACGTCGCTTGTCGCCGCGCTGTGGATGCCTCACTTCAACGTTTGTGCCCCGCTTTTCCGTCAACCACGACTGCAGCAGGTCCAGATCTTCGATCTCGTCGGGAATCAGCACGAGCTTCGGCGGCTGCAGCCCACCTTCGTAGTGCTGCCTGAGGAAGGATGAGATGACGAATCCGGCCGATTCGTCCTTGACGCCGGCCAGATTGAAATGATCGGAGCCGGCCATCTTCTGTCCGCGAATGAAGAGCACCTGGACGACCGCTTCGTCGCCATCGACGGCGAGACCGAACACATCGATCTCGGCGGCCGAGGTGTCGGCGGTGAGCTGAGTCTCAGTCACCCGCTCGACTGCCGTGATCTGGTCGCGTAGCTGCGCCGCGCGCTCGAAGTTGAGCTCCTCTGCTGCGTCGGTCATCGATGTCTTGAGCTGCGTCAGGACCGCTTCGCTCTTGCCATCGAGAAAGAGCATCGTCTGGTCGATCACTTCCTGGTACTCGTCCGGCGTGCAGAAGGAGGTGCAGGGAGCGATGCAACGGCGGATGTAGTACTCGAGACAGGGCCGAGGGTCGGAGCCGGTGATTTCCTTGTCGCAGGAGCGCCAGGGGAAGAGTTTCTTGACCAGATCAAGCGTCGTACGCACCGATTTCGCCGATGCATAGGGACCGAAGTAGCGCGCGCCATCCCGAGCGACGCGGCGGGTGATCGTCACGCGCGGCCAGGGCGCGTCGACATCGATCTTGAGGTAGGGATAGTGCTTGTCGTCCTTGAGTCGGACGTTGAAGAAGGGCTGATGGCGCTTGACCAGCGTCGCTTCCAGGTGGAGTGCATCCTGCTCGGTGTGTGTGGTGACGTACTCGAGCTGCGCAATCTTCGAGGCAAGGACTCGCGTCTTGCCTTCCATCGAGCGCGGAGAGCCAAAATAGCTGCGCACCCTGGACTTCAGGTTGGCCGCTTTGCCGATGTAGATGACCCGGTCGGTGGCGTCGCGGAAGGTGTAGACGCCAGGTTTCGCGGGCAGCGCAGAGACCTGCGCCTGAAGCTGAGCGCGCACCTGCTCGGGAGAGGTGGGAGTGGACTGGTCGGGAGAGTCGGTGGTCACGGGATTCAGGGTATCGAAGTGGGCTCGGCCGTCTGGAAGACCCGTGCGTAGGTCGGCGGTCGAGCGTTCAATCACGTTGTAGGTGCGACCCTTGTGGTCGCCCGCTGTTTGGCTCGTGTCTGGTCAGTCTTGCAATCGCCAACGCGGGCGACCACAAGGGTCGCACCTACGCAGAACGAGGGGGAATTGGAGGGTTGGCATGGGTCTTGAGGAGGGAAGTGTGGCGCGCCCGGCAGGACTTGAACCTGCGACCTCTGCCTCCGCAGGGCAGCGCTCTAATCCGCTGAGCTACGGGCGCAATCGACGGAAAGGGTGGAAGTGGTTGAGATTCGGAGTGATGGTGCCGACGGAGGGATTCGAACCCCCACGGGCTTAAGCCCACTACGCCCTGAACGTAGCGCGTCTGCCAGTTTCGCCACGTCGGCAGTGACCCGAAGTCTGGTTCGACTCCTCGAATCTCGTTGTTGTTGCCAACCCTCTCAAGCGTATCCGGCAATCTGTGTCCGGAGGATATCGTCCGATACTGGCAAGTGCTGGTGGGCGATGCAGGACTTGAACCTGCGGCCTCTCGGATGTGAACCGAACGCTCTAGCCAGCTGAGCTAATCGCCCCAGGTGCTGGTAGCAGCGGCAGGACTCGAACCTGCGACACGGGGCTTATGAGTCCCCTGCTCTGCCAACTGAGCTACGCTGCCACTTCCAATCAGGCTAACGCACGCTATCGCGGTCGGGCGCTCTCGTCAAAGCGCTGCGACCCGCCCTTCGCGCCCAATCGCATACTCTGACGCAGATGAAGTGACCCTGGTGCACTCACGATGTGAACGGCGGCGGCAATGGCTCTCGAGTGGCGCCCCAACGACCCTTTCTCCTCACTGGCCGGACAGATCCTTGTCGCCTCGCGACATCTCGCCGACCCGAACTTCTTCCGCACGGTCGTCCTCATCCTGGAGCACCGTGAGGGCGCGCTCGGCGTTGTGCTGAATCGGCCGACGGTGATCACCATTGCCGATGTCGTACCGGACTGGCAGGATCTGATCGCCCAGCCGCCAGTAGTGTTCCACGGTGGACCGGTCGAGCGCACCGCGGCCATCGGGTTGGCGCGTCCTGATGGTTCGGTCGATCCAGAGCAGTCGGCGTTCTCACTGACGATCGCCGAGCCGGGCCGGGAAGTGGGAATCGTCAACCTCAGCGTAGAACCGCGAGAGCTGATAGGAGTGGTTCGTGATCTGCGGATTTTCTCGGGATACGCTGGTTGGAGTCCGGGCCAGCTCGAAAGCGAGATCCAGTCCGGCGGCTGGTTGGTCCTTGATCACGAGGGATTCGACCCACTGACCAGCGATCCGGCCACGCTCTGGAATCAAGCCGCGAGCGCGGCGGCTAGCGGACAGGGAGTCAGAGCCATCGACGGCCCGTCGGTGCAGAACAACTAGTTGACGACCGCTCTGACGCGCAGCGAGAGCTATGGAAGGGGGGGAGGATCGCGCGATGGCCAACAACATCTTGAGTCGGCTGCGTGAGAAGCAGCAGTCCTACATCCTGTTCACCTTCCTGCGAAAGCCGTACTCGGTCCGCGATGCCGCGAATCGAGGCATGGTTGTGGCGGCAATCATCGCCGCGATCGTGCTGCCAATTTTCATCGGACGTGGCGGCGGCGACGCGACAGCAGGTGCGGGGGCGGCGTTCTCTGCCCAACTGGCTGAACTTGAAGAAGCACGTCTGGAGCGCGACGAAACGGGCAGTACTGACGAACTCGACACGCGGATCGAGGAGTTGGAAGAGGCGACGAGGCTCGGCTATCTGGAGCGCGACGGCGACGCCTCGGACAAGGGCGCGTTGGCTCCCGACTTCCGGCTGTTGGACCTTGAGGGCGAGCCTCACCAACTGTCGGAGATTGATGGTCCAATCGTGCTGAACTTCTGGGCCAGTTGGTGCGAGCCCTGCATCGAGGAGATGCCAGAGTTCGAGACTGTGAGCAAGGAAGTGGCTGGTCGTGTCACATTCATCGGCGTCAATGACGGCGAGAGCGTGGAAACGGCGCGCGAGTTCGCCTATGAAGTGACTGGTGTCAGCTACCTCGTTCTGCTCGATCCGACCAGTTCGATGACAGATGGGCCGTATCCGCTGGTTGGCAGGCCGACCACATTCTTTATCGGCGCTGACGGAGTCATTGATGATCTGTACGTCGGGCTCATCCAGGTCGACACGTTGCGGGACAAGATCAGTGCGTTGATTGGCGAGGAAGTCGGGGCCGGCCAAGATGAGGCTGTTCCGCAGGATTACGGCGAATCGACGCTCAACATCATCGAATCCGCCAAAGCGAACTTTGCGACCGCCGAGGAACTGATCCAACGCTGGCGAGATAACCCTGATGTGATGAGCGATCCCGGTTGGCAACGCAACATGGTGGCCCAGACGCGGGTCTGGTCGGATCTGGCGGAGCAGTTCTCTGGACTGACTCCCCCTGACCAGTGGGCGGAGCTACATCAGAAGGTCTCGGACTCGCTCGCTCAGATCGCAAACGCTGCCGGTCCGTTGGTGCGCGACGCGATTGAGGCGACCAGTGCCGACGGCATGACGACCGCTGTCACGCTCTACGACAGTTTCCGCGCGCTCTTCGACACAGCCGCCGATAACCTGTCTGGTGTGATCGAAACACAGTAACGACGAGTGTCGATCAGCTCAGGGGCGATTAGCTCAGGTGGCTAGAGCGTCCGGTTTACACCCGGGAGGTCGGAGGTTCGAGTCCTCCATCGCCCACCACTGGGTACGGTGTTGCGAACTTTGAGGCCCAGGTCGATCTCGGCGCGGTCAGCGCTGCCGATGGGACTGTCTTCCGGGATCGGAATCGTGTAGTTGATGGTGGCGCGACCGGGACTCACGACGATGGACTTCACGAACGAGCGCACGAAGGCTTGGGCCTCGGTCAGCTCGCTGGTGGCCAGAAACTCACTCATGTCCGCTGCGAATGCGGCGAGATACCCCCGTTCGAGCCGGGGGCAGGTTCCGCGGCGGAGCGCGGGAATGACGGGAACTCCTGGACTGAACCGCCTCATGTGAACACGCCCCAGGCGAGGTGTTTGGGTGCGTGTGTCATAACGGTTCCTGTGGTGTTTTCTGACGCACTCGCGATGTTACGGGGTCTTGTACCCCAGAGTCTGGGGCGGGCAGAATACCCTCGTTGGCGAGACTACAGTCTGGGCCGGAGGCTGTGTTGGAGATGAATAACATGCGGAAATTCCTACCCCTCCCCCCCGAATTCAAGTCGTAGAGGCGGGATTCTAACGCGGCTGCATCGGAGACGCTTCGGTCACGGATTGGCCGTCCTGGCCCTGGTGATCATGGCGGCCGCCGCGCTGTCGCTGGTTAACCCGCTACGGGACGCTTCCGCGCAAACCGCCCTGCCGGACCTCAAAATCGCCGCCGGCCCCGCCGTGCAAGAGGGCAAAGAGCTGACCTTTACCATCTCTGCCAGCGATCCCACGCTGGACCGCGACCTCACGGTGAACGTCCAGGTCACCGAGGACACCAGCCAGAGCCGGACCTACCTCAACGCCTCGGAGCGCGGCTCCAAGCGGGCAATCCTCTACGCCGGCATGGATACCGGAACCTACACGGTCAAAACCTTGGCCGACAATAACGACGGAGCCGTGACCGTGACGCTGCGGCCCGGGAACGGCTACACCGTGGGCGCCACCAACGCCGCCACCGGAACGGTGACCGACAAAGACGACAACATCGCCGAGGTGGAGGCGTCGGCGACGGCCATCCTGTCCCTGGAGTCGACGCCGGCAAACGTGACCGTGGACGAGAACCGCAACACCTTCCTGCTCCGGCACGGCGACGACGACAACCTGAACATCCGGCTGATCGAGCGCCGCGACACGAAGGGCACCGCTGACCTCTCGGACAACACGTTTACTCCCACGTTGTACTTCACCCGTCCGGTGGATTACGCCATTGAGGTATTCCTGAAGGGCAAGGACAGCGCAGACGACCGCACGATAAGCCCGCTCAGCTCTCACATGACCGGGCCGCACGAGTACACCATCCACAATCTGGATCAGTACAGCGCCATCGTCGCCCGCACCCTCGGGGAGGACTACACGTTCTTCGATCGCCAGGCCATCGTGGTGTCCGACGGGATTCAACTGATCGACCACGACGACGACATTCCAGTGATTGGTCCCCCGCTGCAGCCGCAAAGCTCCGAGGTCTCGCCGCAGGGCGAAGTGCGCGATGCCCTCACACTGGGCACGGGCGGCGGCGACAGTCTCAACGACCGGGTGAGCGCGGTCAGCGTGTCCGACGTCACCGCCGACGGGTTCACACTCGGGTGGACAGCAGCAAACGGCGCCGACAGCTATCGGGTGCGCTAATGGCAGGACGAGAACGCGGCAAGCGTCGTCCCGGTCGCGGGCACAACTTACACAGTGACTGGCCTGGACGCGGAGACGGAGTACTCGGCGCAGATCCTGGCAGTAGTCAACGGCAGCGTGTCTACGAACAAGTCGAGTTCGGTGATCACGGTCACCACCGCCGCCGCAGCGACGCCCATTCCAACGCCGCCAGCCTGCAATCTGCCGTCGGACGCCATTTCAGTCGCCGAGGTCACCGGCTGGCGCGACGCCCTCGACTCCACCAAAGCCGCCGCAGGCATCAAACGCTGGAACCGAGTGCTAGAAGCGCTCGGAGAAGACACCGGCACCGGCGAAACAGCGATGACTACTGCGCAGGCCAAGGCCGTCTCCAACTGGCTCAAGAACACCCGCTGGGATCGCACAGCCCGCACCCTGGACGCCATTGAGCAGTGCGACAACTGACCGGACGCAACTGAGGCGACCGAAGTAGCCCACGTCGTTGCCAGCCGCGCGGCTGGCAACGACAAACTCGACGGCATCTTGCTCAGTGGGTCGACCTGAGCTTGACTCAAGTGTGTGCCGGTCGTGGCATGACACCAAAGGGCACCAAAGGCGGATACACGTTATGGGCTTGATGGTATGAGTCAGGTTTGGATGGGCTGTGCTGGCCCTGAGGCTACTTCGCCTGGAGTGTTGAACCGCTGGCCATCGAGTACCTGTCGGACGGTGAGCAACTGCATCCGGGGATAGTCGGTTCCCCCGATGGATACGTCACCTGCTTGGGCCATCCTTGACCGGAAGTTGCGGGCTTTTGTGTCGCCTAGCTCGTTGAGGATGACCAACCCAATCATCTGGGCTTCTTTCCGCTCGAGCACACCGCGTAATTTGCGGACGACATTGATGCCGACGTTCTTGCTACCCTTAACCTCAACAAGCATACTGTCGAGGCTTGTAGCGGCAGGGCTGGATGCGTAGTAGATGCGCCCGTCTATGCCGCCGTCGGCTGAGGGATGATTGGTGACGAACCCGTCGGCTTCCTCCACTGCCCATTGCTCGAAGTGGTGCTTGTCTCGTTCCCATAGGTCTTGGGCAGATTCGATACTGTTGGGTACGCCTTCGATTGTGAAGTCTTGGTCTGCGATGAGCCCCAGTGTGTCCTCTAGCCTGTTCTTGGCTACCTGATTGACGGAGTGGATTGCGATATCAACACCGATCCACTTGCGGCCGAGGTTCTGAGCCGCTGCGAGCGTGGTTGCGCCACCACAGAAGGGATCAAGGACCACATCACCGGCGTTGGAGCTGGCTTCGATGATCCTCTCGAGCAGGGCAACAGGCTTCTGTGTCGAGTAACCTGTCTGTTCAGCAGCTTGAGAGGTAAGAGGGCTGATATCCGTCCACAGTTGTTGCACTGGCTGCCCCTGCTGTTCGTCCAGATATTGCTTTCGCCTAATCGCTCCTGCGTGCGTAAAGTTGAGCCTTCCTTGGTCATCAAGCAGCTGCATCGTCTCGATGGGTATGCTCCAATCGTTGGTTATGCCCCTATAGGTGTAATCGTAACTATCGTCTGTCGAACTCTGCTCAGTTAAGTTGTCACTTCTCCACCTGCGACCGTCGGGGTCGATGTTTCGGAATGGTGCCCGAAACTGCTCTTCGTACTCGGAGAACAGCCGGTTGAAGGTCCATTTGTCGCCGTTGGAGTAGTAGAGGATCGTGTCAGTGTTGTCGTCGAACTCCTTCGAATCGCTGCGCGTCGAGGTACGTTGCCAGATGATCTCGTTTCGGAAGTTCTGGTGTCCGAAGATGCCATCCATCATCACTTTGACGTAGTGCGATGCCGAGGAATCGCAGTGGAGATAGATGCTTCCTTGCGGTTTGAGCACCTTCTGCATTTCAAGCAGTCGCGGGACCATGTATGCCAGATAGGCCAGCAACCGCGGCTGCGCCTTCCGCAGAGCGATCATCCACATTCTCCAGAACTCGGCTGTCTCGACGTCCACTCCTCGCTCCCTCAGCAGCGCGGGGATGGTGCGGATCGTGCGCTCTTGCTCCTCGTCCAGCGTCCACGTATCGCAGAAGGCCTCAATCTGGGTTGGAAGCGGCTTCCCCGTGTTGTCTTTGTAGATCGCGTTATAGGTTCGGTCGCTGTTGAACGGCGGGTCGAGATAGATCAGATCGACGCCGTTCAGCTTCATGCTGAGCAGTACCTGGAGGCAATCGCCGTAGTAGAGCTCGTTCATGATGCCAATGCCCCTTCGACGAACGAGCCGGTGTTGTCGTGGGTCAGGCCTGCTCCATGGGTGCGGGAGTGGTCGACCACAGCGCCGACCACAGGCTGCCTCTTGGTCCCACGTCCCCGCATGCCGCGCTTCGGTTCGGAGCGGTGAGGCTTGCCGCCTAGATTGGCCTGTTCGGCCTCCAACACAGCCCGCAACACCTAGTCACCATCGTCCTCGTCGGCCATAGCCGACGTGATGCGCTGCTTCATGTGGTGGGCCGTCTGCTGGGTCAGGTCCAAATCTCTGGCCAGCTGGGGTGACGAGATCGAATTCTCAGCATTCTGCACGAGCCAGATCGCCAGCAGCCACTTTTGAATGGGAACCCTGGTATGGGCCATGATCGTCCCGGAGAGCACATTGAAACTGGAATAGCACCCGTGACAGTTCCATCGCCCCACCCGATCGGTCTCCGACTTGCGGGCCACATCAGCGCTGCCACACAGCGGACAGGCAGGACGATCGCCCCACCTGACCTGCTCCAGGTACTCGTAACAGACTTCTTCGTCTGAGAACCTCTGGAATACTTGCATCAAATTCATGGCGCATAGGCTAGTCCTTTGGCGTTGGCCACGAGCTAAGCCCGTAACTTGTAGGATCGACGCAGAACCATCGCCTTTCGACGAACACAGCATGATTTGCACCGAAATGACCATTGTCGGCGTCGGGATTGGCGCGACTCAGCCTGGACCACAAGGCCCGAGCCTCTTCGTGGGCCACCCTGAGCAAAGGAATCGGGGGGGGGCAAGGCCGCAACACAGACCAAGCAAGCCATCACCCTACGCGATCTGAACACCGCACAACGGACTCTCTCTTCCCATCGTCCACTCCGATGGGGAAAGAGAATCGCTGCGAACGGCCACGATCAGCCCCGCCCCGCGCGACCCAGCCGCAACCGGCGAACCGACTCCCGGCGATGTGCGGTCAGTCGTCGTTGATGATGATGCCGTTGCCAGTGTCGTCTGCGATGGTGGCGCCGGTTGCCGACGTGAGCTTGATGGTGAAGTTCTCGTCCCTCTCAGGCCATCCGTCGGTCCGCAGCGGAACATACAGCGCTTTACGGGTCTGGCCGGCCGCGATGGTTTGGGTGGTGTCAATGCCCAAGAAGTCGCCGCCGTAGGTCGCCGTTCCCTCTTCGAACTCAATGGTCACCGTCACCGGGACGCTGCTCGCATGACTGAGCTCAAGATTGAACTCCATCAGCAGATAGTCCTCGTAATCCTGCCCATCAGAGATCGACACAGTCGGTAGTTCCACCACCGGCTGCCGAACGTCGTTATCAGAGACCACGACCGATGCTGAGCCAGCGGACTCCGAGATGGTGTAGCCCGTGCCGGTACTCAGCGTTGCCGCGACCAAACCATCGGGTTCGTGGGTACTGTCGTTGGTGGTACCCACCGTGAAGGTGAGGCTGCCAGAGATCGGAATGCTAATCGTCCGAGAACCGGTCGCCACACCGAAGCTACCACTCTGCGAGATTGTGACGTTGATAGTCAGCGCCGAGGTCGGCGTGGGGCTCGCGGTCACCGTGAAGCTGGCATTGCCACCCTCAGTGATGCCTGAGCCAGTGGTAATGCTAATGGTCGGCGTCACCGCCGGCGGAACGTCGTCATCCGAAAGCGCGACCGTCGCGGAGTTGTTCGATCCCGAGACGGTGTAGCCGCTGCCAGTGGACAAGGTCGCCGTGACTGAACCGTCGGGTTCATCTGTATTGTCGTTGGCGGTGCTGACCGTGTAGATCGCGCTGCCTGTAGTTGGGATCGTCACGGTGTCCGCACCGGTGGTCGCTCCGAAGTTGCCGCTCTGCGAGATGGTCAGATTGACGGTGAGCGTGGTAGCAGGAGTGGGAGTCGCTGTCACAGTGAACGTGGCGTCGCTGCCCTCGGTGACGGCGGCGCCCGCTGAGATACTGATCTCAGGATCGGACGGTGGTGGAGGTGGAGGCGGCGGTGGAACTGTTGCAGCTTCAATACACTCCAACGCTTCCCGAACCGGCTTCCAGCCGAACCATACCTGCTCACCCGCGAGCGCCTCTGTTGCCGTGAACGGGGTCAACTGCGAGTCCTGGACGTCGCGGAACGTGATCAGTACACGCTTCCAGTTGCGGCCATAACTCGGTGCGCGGTCTTTGTTGGCATCGTAGTACCGACGCACGGTCGCTAGCAAACTGTTCGAGACACAAGAATCAATCGTGGCCTGCAACGCAAGCTGTGCATCATCGTTATCCGACACTGCCACCGTCGCTGTACTGGCCGATGACGATACTGTGTATCCTGTCCCGCTGCTGATGGTCGCAGTGACGGAACCATCGGCCTCGTCGTCGCCATCGTCCGTCGTTGTCACCGCGAACGTCTTCGTGCCTGAGGTTGGGATTATGATGGAACGCGATCCGGTTGTCACGTAGCTACCGCTCTGGGAGATGCTCAGACTAATGGTGAGAGCAGTAGTAGGAGCGGGACTCGCCGTCACAGTGAATGTTGCGTCGCTACCCTCGGTAACTCCACTACCTGCAGCAATGCTAATGACAGGCGTTGCCGGCGGCGTATCGTCGTCGTCCGACACGGACACCGTCGCGGCGTTGCTGGTCCCTGACACCGTGTAACCCGTCCCCGTGGACAGGGTGGCCGTGATGGAACCGTCAGGTTCATCCGTGCTGTCGTTGGTTGTACTCACCGTAAACGTTGCACTGCCAGTGGTTGGAATCGTCACAGTGTCCGCGCCTGTAGTCGCACCGAAGCTGCCGCTCTGCGAGACCGTCAGATTGACGGTGAGCGCGGTGGTAGGCGCGGGACTCGCCGTCACAGTGAATGTGGCATCGGATCCTTCGGTGATAGCGCTGCCCGCTGAGATAGTGATCTCAAGATCGGACGGTGGCGTAGGTGTTGCTTCTTCAATGCACTCCAACGCTTCCCGAACCGGCTTCCAGCCGAACCATTGTTGCTCACCCGCGAGCGCCTCTGCTGCTGTGTACGGGGTCAACTGCGAGTCCTCGACGTCGCGGAAGGTGACCAGCACCCGCTTCCAGTTGCGGCCATAGTTCGGCGCACGGTCATTGTTGGCATCGTAGTACCGACGCACGGTCGTGAGCACACTGTCAGAGACACATGTATCGATGACTTCCTGGGGCCGAAGTTGTGTACTGTCATCATCCGATACCGCCACCGTCGCTGAATCTGCATTGGTTGATACCGTGTAGTCGGTGCCGGCACCAATCGTTGCGGTGACAGAACCGTCTGCCTCGCTTGTGTTGTCGTTTGTCGTGGGCACCGAGAGGGTAGCCGTGCCAGACGAAGTAATCGTGACCGTCTGCGAGCCGGTCGTGACGAAGTCTCCACTTTGTGTCACTTCGACCGTGACATCGAGATCGGCTGCAGGCTTGGGAGTCGCTGTCAGCGTGTAGCTAGCATCCGTGCCCTCGGTCACGTCGCCGTCCGCGGCGATGCTGATCTCCGGCAGGGTTGGCGCGTCGTCATCGGAGACGGCGACGGTTGCGGCGCTGGCCGATGACGAGACCGTGTAGCCGGTGCCGGTACTAATCGTCGCCGTGACGGAGCCGTCTGGTTCGTCGGTTGCGTCATTCGTCGTGGTGATGGTCAGCGTTTGACTTCCCGTGGTTGGGATGGTGACTGTCTGCGAGCCGGTTGGAGCATAGTCGCCGTTTTGGGAAACTTCGACTGTGATCTCAAGGTCCGCCGAAGGATTCGGAGTTGCGGTGACGGTGAATGTGGCGTCGCCGCCCTCGGTGATGTCGGCGCCGGCGGCGATGCTGATCTCGGGTCCCGATGCTTGCGCCGGTAAACCGCTGATCTCCAGTTGGAAGGGTCCAGTGCGACCGCCGTGGAAGGTTGTCGCTTCGATCGTGTACCAGCCCACGTTGAGCGTTCTGGTGATACCAGAGTTGTAGTTACCGTTGCCGATATCATCGTTGCGGTACAACGACGTCCCCTTGACGATACCCTTGCCTTGACGGAGGTAGAGGTAGGTATCGTGTGAGGATGTCAAGTCGATTGAGACAACGCCTCGCTGCGTGATCTGGAAGGTGTAGAACCGAGCAAGGTCCCGACCCGGGGCGAATGACTTACAGTTGTTCGTCCACTCGCCTTGGGTTGTGCCGTCGCCGGTCAACAGCGTAGTGCACGGTGGTAAGGCGTCGTCATCCGCGACAGCTAAGGTCGCTGCACCGTTGCTGTGGGAGATGCTGTAGCCCGCCCCGGAACTGATCGTCGCGGTGACTGATCCATCCGCCTCTTCGACGTTGTCGTTCCCAGTGGGCACCGTTAGGGTGGCCGTACCGGAGGACGTGATCGTGACTGTTTGCGACCCGGCCGTCACGAAGTCGCCGCTCTGAGTGATATCGACCGTTACTTCGATATTGGCGACAGGCTCGGGTGACGCGGTGAGGCTGAAGGTGGCGTCGGCGCCTTCGGTCACGCCGCTGCCAGCAACGATGCTGATCCGGGGCGTTGTTGCGAACAGTGGTTCGCTGAACACCCAGGGGCGAGCTTGTTTGATGGCGAGCTTGTTCTGCGAGGTGATCTTGAACTCGATCTCCATAGCAAAGCCGACACCCAGGCCGGGGTTGTACAATGTCTTGAAATGGTCGTGGATTGTCGTGAGGCTGTTGCGAAGCTGAATCATCTCAGCGTCGGTCATCAGCAGGTGGTTCAGGGGTGCGAGATTCGAGCGGGCCAAGACGGTGGCCGCCCCTGCCGGGTCCAACAATATTTCCTCGGGCCTCGAGTTCGCCTCAGGATTGGTCACCAGGTCTTCGCCGAGCTGAGTATTCACGTAGTAGTAGTCATTGCGATTGTTGACGGGGTCATAGCTGATCGCAACTCCGTTTACCTTCTCGTCGGAGTAGTTTGGATGCACTAACACACCCATTGCGACCGTCGTATGGTCAACCCTATAGAAGGCCCGCTCCAGGAATGCGCGATGATTCCATAAAGTCGCCCAGACAGCCTTGATCGATTTGTCGATACCATCATCGACGGTCTCGTCGGGGTCTTGGGTTTTGGAGTCGTACAAGCCCGCGCCGTTGAAGTCGGCCAGGTCTTCGTTGTTGGTACTCGACCGATAGCGCAGCGACGTACCTTGCGGGAACGAATCGTGCATGGTTGTGAGCGCGGTGATGATCCAGCTCGGGGATGTCGCATTCTTGATCGCTTTACGCAGATCGTCCAGCATCTCTTCCTGGATGTCATCGTCGGTTTGGAACTTCGAGTGGGCCAGCATCTGTGTGACGGCTGAAGCCAGGGTCGTTCCGATCGGTAGCGTAATCTTCTCCGCGGTCGGAGCTGTCTTCTTGCCGAGGATGGTTTCTTTACTGACCGTTGCCTGTTTCATGAACTCGTCGTAGAAGTAGAACGGGATAGCGAATCCGTCTGGCGCGACGCCGGTGGCCAGCGATGTGAGCTTGCTGAGTTCAGCGACGTTCGCGGCCTTGACGCCGAACGCGGTCCAGTCGGCGAAGCTCACGTTGGAAAGCGCGGTGATCGTTGTCTTTGTTAAGTCGCGCTGCAATGTCTGGTTCTGTTGTGGACGCACGACAGAATGGTGGGCGTCGACCTCGGACTTTGTCGCGGCCCGTAAGGTGTACCCGTCTGCGGTCGTGCGATAGTACACGTATTTGCCCAATAGATCAGTGACTGCCTTGTCGATGAGCGCGTCGCGCACGAATGCATTCGGCGTCCCGTTCTGGATCGCCCGCAGATTCACATGTGATAATGGAGTCTGCGGCATCGTTGTGATGGCTCCCGCCGCCCGCGGTAGATCATTGGGTAACACACTCAAAATGGCAACATCACGAGGTCCCGGCAACGTACCCGGCTTGAACACGTTCAACAGGCCGTAACTCTCCGCTTCGTTGTACACAATATAAGTCGTATCAAGCGGAATGTCGTCCTCCGACATGATGTCGACTCTGGATGCGTCGTAGAGCGCCTTCTGTTGGTTGTATTTGGTTGTCGCGTGTTCGCTGACGAAGGGGTAGTACACCAGTTTGCCCTTGAGAAATGGCATCGCCGTAGCCAGCGTCTCATGTACGAGTGACACTTCACGGAACGCGAAGGAGTTGTAGGACTGGAACTCCCAGAGATACACCCCCAACGATCCATCTGGTGCAACACCGTTCGGATAGTAAATGAGGTCGCCCTTCGCCTCGCCACTCCAACAGCAGTTGACGACATCTTGGAGCGCCGCCCACAGAAAGGACCAATGAGATCGATAGATGTCTGTGTTCTGGAACCAGAGCTTCGGTTGTTCAGTATCAATGTTGGCGATGTTGAACTTCACGAACTCCACGTATCTGAGCCACCTGTCGGCAACCCCGTCCCCCTGGTACGACAGCTTGTTGAACGCTGCACGGTCTTTCAGTGCCACAGACCCTCGTTCGGCGGGGACGGCCTTGGCAGGATTCGTCGGATTGTGACGGCCAAAGTTGTTGAGTTCGGTGATGTCGTCAACACAGTCGCCGTCGATATCAGCCGGATTTGAGACGAGGTACTTCTCTACCCGATATTTGTCCGCCGCCAGAGGAGCCAGATTGTCCGGCAGCGTCGTAGTCCCCGATTCCCCTCGCGTGACTGAGACCGGAATGTTCGCCACCGTGCCCGACCCGCGATCATGCTTGATGAACAGCACGAAGTAATCGTCTTCCGTCGAAGAGACGGTGATCGGCACCGATGTGACGGGGATCACCGTTGGCGTCGGGGCTACCCAGCCCGCATCGCACGGCCCAGGTGTTTGCGTGCCTGTGCCGCCCTGCGCAATGGCGCTCGCGGTTGCCAGCAAGTGCGTGATCAACACCAAGCAAGCGACCAACGCAAGGCGCCCCGCCAGTCGCATTTCAGACCGTCACTTTCCAACGAGGCCGCCTTCGGCGATCTCGTGGAGGCGCTTTGCGCGGACTTCTCTAGCCCGCCTTACCTAAAGTTAACCGTTTGCGACTGCCTTTGATCTAAGCCCGTAACTTGTAGGTCCAACAACGGAACCGCTAATCCTGACATTGTGGTCCGAGTCATGGCCATTGCGACAATGTGCAGTTGACAGTGTTCTGCCTGTGGGCCTTCACGGTCCTATCGCCGTCTGTCGTGTCCACTCGAGATCGACGACCTTCATCCCGCGCGCGTCCTGGACCCTTATGCAGTTGGCAGAATGTGCCGGAGGACGGGACTCTCCGGCTGGCGCCAGCGCTTTGGTGGGACGGTCTATCGCCTTGCGTCGGCGGGCTGGTCAGACACGAGCGACTGGTGGATCAGCTCTACATCCTGTTTCCATTGCCATGGATGCGTCACCTCCTCGTCACCGAGGCGGTAATGGATGTCTGCGGATGGACTGAGCTGCGACGCTGCCCGCCGGACATCCTCTGATGACACCCAGACACCACGTGGCTGACCACGTACTCACTGAGCGACACGTGGTGTTCCGCCTCGTCTCGTCTCGTCTCGTCTCACGAGCATGTCGTCCGACCACGTTTTTGTGCTCTCCTCGGGCAACGCCTAACCTGCTGAGAGGGACTGCTTTCAGGCGAGCGCCCTCAGAGGGCCACTTCCCAAAAGAATTTCGCAATACGGTCCCAGAGGGCCCGCCACATCTGGATCGAGACGGGAATTCAATGCGGGTCATGGTTTTGGTCAAGGCGACTGAGGACAGCGAAGCGGGCGTCATGCCGACGACGGAGATGTTTGAGGCGATGGGCGCCTACAACGAGGCACTGGTCAACGCGGGCATCATGAAGGACGCCGATGGTCTGACGCCGACGGCACAGGGAAAGCGAGTCGCCTTTGACGGTGCATCTCGCACGGTGATCGACGGCCCGTTCGGCATCACCAATGAACTCGTGGCCGGCTACTGGATCTGGGAAGTGGCGGACCTGGCTGAGGCGGTCGAGTGGGTCAAGCGCTGTCCCAACCCCATGCCCGGCCCCAGCGAGATCGAGATTCGGCCGTTCTACGAACTCGAAGACTTCGGCGACGAGATGACACCGGAACTGGCCGAGCAGGAAGCGCAACTGCGTGACCGGCTAAGCGAGTAGCGATCCGTCGCGGCCGTGACGGTGCAAGTGCGTTGAAGCTCGACCACGCATAAGAGGGTGTCTCACAAGTCAACCCAGTTGGATGAATCTCAGTCCCCGCTTCACGCGGGGACCCGCTCGGGCGGCACGAGCTATCTGGTGGTGGGTAACTTATTGGGGAAGGAGCAGGTCCCCGCGTGAAGCGGGGACTGGGAGTGCTGACGTGTGAGACACCCTCCTAAGCCCTAGTCTGAGAAGCACGGAGGCATACGAGCATGAAACAGATTCAACCTGACCTGTGGCAGACCTCTCCTCGAGTGATCGACGACATGGTGGCGACCCACGCGTATCTGTTGATTCGTCCGACGGGGAACCTGCTGCTCTACGGCATCGGTGAAGGACAGGACGCAGACCTGGATGCCATCGAGGAACTGGGCGGCGTTGCTGTGCAAGTGCTCAGTCATCGCGATGAGACCAGCCCGGCATTGAATCAGGTTCGCGAGCGGTTTGGCTCGCGACTTGCCTGCAGCGATCTCGAAGTGTCGTCAATCAGCGCCGACGCCGAGCCTGACCTGATCGTTAGTCCAGATTGCGACGATCCAGCGTTGGCGGGCCTTGAAATCTTCGACACTCCCGGTCACACCGACGGCAGCATCAGCTTCCGCTACGAGTCGCCGCATGGCAAGCGCTATCTGTTCACCGGCGACACGATCGTGCCCAGTCTGGGCAAGTGGGCGACCTTTGTCGTTGACCAGTACGGGGGCACGTTCGAGGCGATGGAGCAGAGCCTGATCAAGTTGCGCGACATGGAGCCGGATGTCGTCCTTCCGAGCGCCTTCGTTGGCGACGTCTCGGATGTGGAGATGGGCGACGGCGAGTGGGCGTCGATTGTTGATCATCGACTCGAACGCCTGCGAGCGATTGCTCAGGCCTGAGCGAAGCCGCTGCGCTGGGAATCGGCCTCTTGTAGCCTCTAGGTGAGTGCGCCTCTTGCTGCGCCTGATGGTGATTTCGACCGTGGGAGGGTGCGATGACCTCACGATTACAGGAATGGTTGGACGGGCCGTACGCCAAGGCGACCGGGCGCTTTCCCGAGCGTCGGGAAGCGTTTCATCGCTCGTCCGGTGATCCGCTGGACCCGATCTACGTCAACGGCGACTCCGACCCGCTACCGGGCGAGTATCCCTACACGCGCGGCATCCAGCCGACGATGTATCGCGGCCGGCTCTGGACGATGCGCCAGTATGCAGGCCAGGAGGACGCCGAGGCGTCGAACCGCCGCTATCGATTCCTGCTGGATCAGGGCCAGACCGGACTATCGGTCGCATTCGACCTGCCGACCCAGATTGGCTACGACTCCGACGCCTCGATGGCGGAGGGTGAAGTGGGCAAGGTCGGCGTGGCGATCGACTCGATCGACGACATGCGCACCCTGTTCGATCAGATTCCGCTCGATCGCGTGACCACGTCGATGACGATCAACTCGACGGCCAACATTCTGCTCTCGCTCTATGCAGCCGTGGCTGAAGAGCAGGGAGTGGGCCGCGACAAGATCGGCGGCACGGTCCAGAATGACATCCTCAAGGAGTACGTCGCACGTGGGACGTACATCTATCCACCCAAGCCGTCGATGCGACTGATCACCGACAGTTTCGATTACTGCACTCGCGAGGTGCCGCGCTGGAACACCATCTCGATCTCCGGCTACCACATGCGCGAGGCCGGCTGCACGGCCGCGCAGGAGATTGGTTTCACGCTGGCAAACGCGATTGCCTACGTCGAGGCGGCGCTGGAGCAGGGCATGGCCTTTGACAGCTTTGGCCCCAGGCTCTCGTTCTTCTTTGCCTGTCACAGCAACTTCCTTGAGGAGATCGGCAAGTTCCGGGCGGCACGACGTCTGTGGGCGAGTATCGCCCGAGAGCGCTTCGGCTCACAGAACGAGCGGGCGCAGATGCTTCGGTTCCACACACAGACCGGCGGCGTGACGCTGACCGCGCAGCAGCCAGACAACAACGTGATCCGCACCACATTGCAGGCGCTGGCTGCCGTGCTCGGTGGGACGCAGTCGCTGCACACCAACTCGCTTGACGAAGCGTTGGGATTGCCGTCCGAGCACGCGGTTGAGATTGCCTTGCGCACGCAGCAGGTGATCGGCTACGAGTCCGGTGTTGCCGATGTGATCGATCCGCTTGGTGGGTCGTACTACATCGAGCAAGCCACGGATCAGCTTGAGGCTGAGGCGCGCAACTACATCGACCAGATCGACGCGCTTGGCGGTGCGGTCTCGGCGATCGAGCAGGGATACCAGCAGGCCGAAATCCTCGAGGCGGCGTCCAGCTTCCAGCGGGAAGTCGAAACTGAGTCAGAGGCCGCGCGCGCTGGCGACGGCACGGCTGGCACTCGAGGGCGTGTGATTGTCGGTGTCAACCGGTTCGAGACCGATGATGATGCCGACGTTGAGATCGTCCGCGTCGATCCGACCGTGCGTGAGCGACAGATTGAAAAGCTCGAACGTCTTCGCGACGGCCGTGACGCATCGGCGGTCTCGGCTGCGCTTGATGCGATCCAACAGGCGGCAGATACCGACGAAAACCTGGTGCCGCTGATGCTCGACGCCGTCAAGCAATCGGCCACGCTGGGCGAGATATCGGACTCGTTACGCAAGGTATGGGGCGAGTACCGCGAACGGATTGTCGTGTAAGCGACGATTGATCAGGCGACGACAGATCAGGCGAAGAAAGAACAGGCGACGTGCCATTCGGAAGAAAAGCAGTTGGGCGCAACGCCGATGGCGGCTCCGGAGGCCGCTCCGATCAGGCGTGGTCTGATGCCCGTCGCCTGCGCTACTGGTGGCAGGCCGAGCGAGACTTGCTCCTGAAGACGCTCGCGGCTGTCCCGGATGACGCCGTTGATATCGACATTGAAGAGGGCGGCTGGTCGCCGAAAGGCATGGCCGCGCATCGACTGTTCTGGGAAGCCGAGGAGCGTGCTGCGATCGAGGAGCACCTCGGCGATACGTTTCCGACATTGCTCGACTTTCCGACTCGCCGGATTGACTCGACCAACGCGGCCGCGGTCGCGTCCCTCGGTGACCGACGACTGAGCGCGCTGATTCGTGCGTTGCAGGATTTGCGCGAGCGCAGCGCCATTCTGGTCGAGCGATTGCCCGATGAACATCTCAACGCGCAGGGCAACCCAGCCCGGATCCTGCTTGGCGTCGCGCTGGAACATGATCGTGAACATCGCCGGCAGCTCGAATCGCGATTCGGCGCGCTGGCCGAAGATTGATCCTCCATTGAGCGAGCAGGGAGCAACATGGCACTGACACGGATTCACCACATCGGCATCGCCGTGCATGACGCGGACAAGACGGCTGAGGTTTGGCGGGACACCTTCGGTCTCGAGACCGCGCTTGACACCGAACTGGACTCACAGGGTGTCCGCGGGGTGATCTTCCCGCTCGACAACTGCGAGATTGAACTGCTCCAGCCAACGCGCGAGGACACCGGGATCGCGAAGTATCTGGAAACCAACGGCGAAGGCTTTCACCACATCTGCTTCGAGTCGACGGATGTGGCAGGCGACCTCATTGCCGCCAAAGCGTCTGGCATCCAGATGATCGATGAGGAGCCGCGTGTCGGTCTGACCGGGATGATTGGCTTTCTCCACCCGCGTGGGAATCACGGCGTGTTGATCGAGTATGCCCAGCCGCCCGACGACGCGCCTCAGCACACGGGTCCGGAGTCGGGTCCCGGTCCGCACGCGCTGCACCATATGACGGTGGCGGTCAACGAAGTGGCGCCGGTCACGGAGTCATGGACTGAGCGATACGGTCTGGTCGGGCGAGAGCCGTTCAGCGCCGAGGCGCTGGGTCTGGAGGGTCAGTTCCTGGACCTCGGCCCGACGGCAATCGAACTGGTGCGTCCCTTGCCCGGCAGCGGCGGTCCATTGCCGCGCAAGCTCGACCAATCGGGCGAGGGCATGTTCATGCTCGCGCTGACCGTGCGAGACGCCGCGGAGTCGGTTGAGCATCTGCGAAGTGAAGGCTGGACGGTGACCGACGCCAACGCCGGTGCCTTCATCTCGCCGAAGCATACGTATGGTGCGCGGCTGCGGCTGTCGGAGGCTTAGCAGGGGGGTCCAGCCTCTACGGCCGCCGCTCAGCCGAAGCGCTCGTTCACGAACTGCACGGCCTCCTGCGCCGACAATTCACGCGTGGCGTGTCCGGTTCTGACGAATAGCCGTTTCGCTTTGTCGTAGATTGCTTGACTCGCGGGTTCGCAACGCACGGTCATTACCCGGGCAGAGCTAAAGTCTTCGAAATTCGCGTGAATGTTCGCCCAAGATGCTTCGCCGAGTTGCGAGTTGACAAGGTTGGTGAGGTGCAGATTCATCTTGTCCTCAGAGCCAAATCCGTCGGCCTCGACGCCGACGGCAGTCCCGTCGTCGTGAACCCCAATGATGAGCGTCCCTCCCTTCTGGTTGAGGAATCCTGCGATCGTCTTGATCACGGCATGTTCCATCTTGGGATCTCTTTTTCCTGTGTGAAGGTTCGTACGTAGTGTGGACTTAAACTCCACATCGTCGCCCTCGCCGCCAGAAACGAGCGCTGGGATGTCAAGGTCCGAACCAGCCGGATTGAGTGACGGTTCCAGTTCCCCGATCGCTGAGAATCCCTCTCTGATCAGCGCTGCCATGAGCTCTCGCCTTGCCGACAAGAACTCTGTGTACTCCATGGTCTGCCATCCGATCGGCAGCGCATGAAGCCGATACATGCGGTGCATCGCCGTTTCAGTGACCGCTGCAACTTTCATTGCCCCCTCAAACTGAGGGACGTAGTCGGTCGGAGCTGCGGCTCCAATCTTGATGTTGTCCGACCACTCCACGTATGCGTAGTTGGCAATCTGGTTCGCCTGGGTGCGCCCAACTACGCCTTGCTTGGCGAGATAGGCCTTCGGGAACAAGTGGTGCCGTTCGATCGACTTGACCGGCTTCACGAATGGGTCCAGCCAGTCAGACACGTTTGTGTCGGAGAATAGAACCGGCGCTCCTAGTAAGACCTGTGACGCGTGGTAGGCGGTGAGCGATGGGCTGCGGGCTGTGGAAGTAGCGAGTTCGTTCGGTAGCGTGACGGTCCAGAAGTCATTTGTCAAAACGATGCCGCAGGCCTGTTCAAGGGTCGCCAGGAATTGATCACCCGTCGTGGCTTCGCGAATCATTGCCAGGTCGGATTCCATGGCCGATTCGGGGGATCCCGTATAGCGGCCTGTCAGCGAGGACATGAAAAACCACTTGGCAATCGCCGTGCGCAGCGACTTGGGCGGGACCTTCAGTTCTGTGCGCCCAATCAGATAGAGCGTGTACGCGAAGAAGAGCGCGGTCTCTGAATTGACCATGCGCTTGCCGCGGTATCCGGCCTGGGTCAGGCACTGAAGAAAGTCGTGCCAATGGGTGAGGTTCAACACCTTCGCTTGGGCCTCACGTAGTCTTCCGAACTGCAAATCGCGCAAGTCGACGGAAAACTCACCGGTTTCGGCGTTCTTGCCGCGCAGAATCGAGTACACATACTCCAAGCGGGCGCGACGGAAGGCCAGGCCGACACCAACTCGCAACAGGCGATCGGGGGTCGGCTCGATGAAGGGATTGAATGGCGATGGGTTGGCCGGGTCGGGTTGTTTGGACTGCCGAGCAAAGTCTTCCAATGCGGTCCGTCCTTCATCCCAGAACACAGACATCAGAGTGAGAATGAAGTCGGCCTGGTTGAGGGGCTTGCCCTTGCTATTGACCCTGACGAAGACTTCTGCGACATCTTCCTCGGAGACAGTTGCGGAAAGCTGAAGCGCAGTGAGAGGGAAGTCGGAGAGTGCCTGCAGTCGAGTCAGAGAGGCCTCTGCAGCATCTCGATCCGCGTCAGTCACTTCGCGGGCACTCTTAAGTCGGGAGATGTATTCGTTGAAGACAGCAATCAGACTCCTTTCGCGGCTCAACAGGACGGTTATGTCTGGAATGAATGAGCGATCGTTGTTGGTCGCCGCGCTGGCGACCTCGAAGCGACCGTCAAGCGGATTGAAGGCGAGTCGGATTCGTTCATGCGAAAAGTCGTTACGCACGACCGCTGTTCCTGTGAAGACGGCATACAGCGAAGTGAGTCTCTGCTGACCATCGACAATGACCAACGCTGGTGCGAGCTGCTTCGCGTTGTCACCGATTGTGCGGTGGCTGTCGTCCTGCGTGGTCTGCCATAGGAGCAAGTACCCGATTGGGTAGCCGCGGTACATTGAATCGAGCAGGTCCCGAACCTTGGCGTTCTTCCATACGAACGGTCGCTGGATGTCAGGTAGGCCGATGCTCCCCATCTTGATGTCGTTAAGCAACCCCCCGAGCGTGAATGTCACCTGCTGGAACACGGTCTTTTCCATGGAACCTGCCTGCCGTACGCATTTTCCTGTCTCGACTCGCGTCGATTCTAGCCGCGACACTGCCAGCGGATGAATCCGAACAGCCGACGTTCTAAGCTAGAGGTCGCTTGACGAGCGAGTAGGTGATGTAATGACGCAATCTCCAGTTGGTATCGACCAGATTCGCGTTCTGGTCGCGAAGCCGGGGCTTGACGGGCATGACCGGGGGGCGAAGATTGTTGCCCGTGCTCTGCGCGATGCCGGCATGGAAGTGATCTATACCGGCATCCGGCAGACGCCGGACATGATCGCCGAGGCAGCACTGCAGGAAGATGTCCACGTGGTGGCGCTGTCTGTGCTCTCTGGGGCTCACCTTGAGCTCTTTCCACGTGTCGTAGACGCCTGTCGAGAACGCGGCATCACGCCCGAGAACACACTGTTCCTGGGCGGCGGCATCATCCCCGACGAGGATGCCGATGTCTTGCAGGGCGCTGGCTTCTCGGCCGTGTTCGGACCGGGCGCGCACACCGGTGACATCGCCGAGTATGTCCGCGCCCACGTGCCTGAGCTTGACCGGTCGTGACGACCGAGGCGAACGCTTTGCCACAACTCAGCGGCAGGCTGGCCGAACTTGAGCAGCGGTTGCTCTCGGGAGACCGGCGGGCGCTCGCGCGCGTTCTCAGTTGGGTTGAAAGTGGCGATCAACGTGGTCGGGATATGTTGCGCGCGCTGTATCCGCGTAGCGGACGCGCACGCACGATCGGTCTGACCGGGTCGCCCGGGGCGGGCAAGAGCACGGTCACCAATGAGCTGGCCAAGGCATTTCGCTCGAGAGGGCAGACGGTGGGCATCGTCGCGATCGACCCGTCGTCTCCCTACACAATGGGCGCGATCCTTGGCGACCGCGTGCGCATGTCTGAGCTGTACTCAGACTCCGACGTGTTTATCCGATCTCTGGCTTCGCGCGGTGCGCTGGGCGGTCTATCGGCGGCGACGCAGGATGTGGTTCATGTGCTCGATGCCTACGGCAAAGATGTGATTCTCATTGAGACCGTTGGTGCGGGACAGGACGAGGTCGATATCGCCGGCGCAGCGCAAACCACGATCCTGGTCAACACACCCAACATGGGCGACGAAGTGCAGACACTCAAAGCGGGCATCATGGAGATCGCCGATGTGCTCGCCGTGAACAAATCCGATTTGCCCGGCGCGAACCGCATGGTCTCGGCACTGAAGGCGCTGCTTTCGCTCAATCCCGATCGCGGCTGGGATCCTCCGGTGGTTCCGATCGTTGCCACACAGGGCGAGGGGATCGAGAAACTGGTCGAAGCCTGCGACGCTCACTTCGAAGAGTTGGGCTCCTCGGGCAAGATGCAGACGGCGGAGCTTGATCGCGCACGGCAACAGATCATGTCCCTCGCACGTGCCACGATCCTGCACCGACTGAACACTGAGTCGGGCGAAGAACGCCTGGCCAAGTTGGCTAACGACGTGGCTGTTCGGAGCTCCGATCCACATACCGCCGCTGCCGAATGGCTCGCGGGATCATGAGTCAGTCTGACGCGGTACAACGGCTGCAGATTCGATTCGCGGCAGAAGGTCCGCTGAAGTATGTTTCACACCTCGACCTGATGCGTGTCTGGGAGCGTGTCTGCAAACGGGCCGGATTGCCCCTGGCGACATCTCACGGATTCTCGCCCCGCCCGAAGATTGCACTGGCAGCGCCGCTGGCCGTCGGAGCCACCTCCGAGGCTGAGATCCTCGACGTGCTGCTGACCGAGCGCGTAGATCTGGCATCGACGATGAGCGACCTATCAGAAGAACTCACCCCGGGACTGCGTCTGCTTGAGATTCGCGAGAGCCCACTCAAACAGTCCTCACTGCAATCGATGCTGCAGGCAGCGTGCTACGACGTTGAGATTCCAGATCAACGCTCAGCACAGGAATGGCAACAGGCCGTCGACGACCTCCTTGCCCGGGACGAGATTCCCTGGACTCACCAACGCGGCAAGGAAACGAAGTCGTATGACCTGCGGCCGCTGATTCTTGAAATCGAGGTTCGTGAGGTCTCAGACGGCGTGGCCTCGTTGCATATGCGTCTGCGAAACGATGAACGCGGCGCAGGACGACCAGAACAGGTGGCGCTGGCACTCGGCGCCAGCGAGGAGCCGACGACCGTTCACCGAACCGCGATCGAATTGTCGGCTGCTTCCAACATCAAAGCTAAAACCAAAGCCGTGACCGCATGAACCGGATCGTCGTTCTGCGACATGTCGAGTCGGAAGCGAACAAATCGGGCGTCGGTTTGGGTCGGACTGATTCTCCGGCGACCGAACTCGGAATGCGGCAGTTGCAAGCGACCGTCGGAGCGCTGAGCAGTGAACCGATCACGCGCGTCGTGACGAGTCCGCTCTCACGTGCTCGGCATCTGGCAGAGGCCATCGCAGACTCACACGGAGTCGAGGCGGTGCCGAATGATGGATTGCTCGAGCTGGATGTCGGTGAACTCGAAGGTGTTGAGTGGCCAATCGTGCGTGAGCGCTTCGGCGAGTTCCTGCGCAACTGGCGGGGCAATGATTCGGTCAGCGCTCCGATGCCAGGCGGTGAGTCGCTGCTCGACGTGTTGGAGCGGGCTCATCCCGTGTTCGACGCACTGGTTGCGGATCCGTCCGAAGGCACTGGCCTCCTGGTGACCCACAACTTTGTCGTCAAGATGCTGGTCGTGCATGCCTTGGGGATGCCGCACCATGCCTGGCGTCGAATCGATACAGGCCTGGCCGGCATCACGTCGTTCCGCATTGCCGACGGCATCCCGGCTGTAGAGCGATTAAACGATCGTCACCATCTCAAGGGCCTCTAAGCGCCGCACATCGATTCGTGGCGGGTGTACAGTGCCAGCGGCGGCGGTGTTGATCACGAACCATGGCTGAAACAACGGTCGACCGATCGGTCGAACTGGTGACAGATCCTGCCGAGGCTCTGCCGCCGAGGCCCGGGGGCGCCGCAACGCCTCCGGTGTTGCGGTGGTTGGTGCGTCGCGTTGCCTTCATTGCTTCATTGCTGCTGGTGGGATTCGTCGTCTACAGCGGCGTCGCGGGTCTGTTGCAAGCGAATAGCCTTGATAGTCGAATCGTCGATACCCGAGCAGAGATCGTCGAGCTCCAACGAGACGCCGATCAGCTCGCCGCACTCGTCGCCTGGTTGGATTCTGATGCCTACATCGAGCGCATCGCACGTGAAGATCTGGGCATGGTCCGGCCCGGTGAAGAGGCGTTCGGCGTTCACGCGCCTCGGCGGGGGCAACTCGAAATCACCCGTTCGCCCTGGTGGGCGAACCTGCTTCCTGAAGAGGCCGAATAGTCTCGTCCTCCGGAGCATCCAACCCGGGCGGAGTCCGTTGTGACGCTGCCGACAGACCGACACATCCGTGAAATCGGACGAGGTATCGCTCGGCAAGTGGTGGAGCATCTCGGATCGGGCGCGGGCCGCTCACTGGTTGTTGCGGTCTCGGGCGGTGCAGATTCGTCGGCGTTGCTGTTGCTGCTGACCGATACGCAGTCAAGACATGGGTGGCGTGTCCGGGCGGCGCATGTTGATCATCTGATTCAATCCGATTCGATTCGAAGCGAATTCCGCGCATCGGCCGCCGAGCTGTCGCAGACTGCCGGAGTGCCTCTATACCTGTTGGAGGCGGATGCGGCCACTGAGGCCGATGCGTCATCTGATGGACTCGAAGCCGCAGCGCGCAGAGTCCGCTATCGCGCGCTGACTGAGCTGGCTCTCAGGTTGGGAGCGCCAGCGGTGGCAGTGGGGCATACTCAGGATGACCAGGCCGAGACCGTCATGCTGCACTTGCTACGCGGATCAGGGCTCGACGGGCTCAGTGGCATGCCGCGCTCACGATCGTTGAGCGACGACGTGACGTTAGTGAGGCCGATGCTCGATGTGAGCCGGGCCGAAACTGAGCAGGTCTGTCGGGCGTACGAGTGGCGGCCCGCGCATGATCCGACGAACGATGACCTCATCCAAACGCGAAATCGGGTTCGGCAGTCGCTGATGCCGATGATGCGTGAGATCAATCCCAACGTATCGGAGCGGCTGGCCGAGCTCGCCCAAGCGGTTGGTCTGGATCGGACGCTGCTTGAGCTGGTGGGTCGGCAGGCCCTGGAGCAGATGCTCGACGCGGACAGCCGCGTGCCTCGTCGGAAGTTCCTGTCGCTGCCTGGTCCGTTGCAGGTCAGGGTGATCCGGGCGCTGGCTCAGATGCATGGCGCGACGTTGTCGTCCGAGCGCACGGCGTCGGCGCTGCAGGTGATTCACAACGGGCATGGGGTGGTAGAGCTGCCGGAGGGCGATTGCCTCCGCGTGGCCGAGGGCGTGGTGACATTTGAGCGGAGTAGTCCACCGGACACAGAGAGCGGTTGACTTCTTGGATCGCGCCGGGCTAAGATTGTCTTCTGCGCAAATGCAGAGCGCTCCACTCGGCAAGAAGCCTGATGGGCGCCCCGCAAGAGCCAGGCCTTAACAATTGGAGAGCGGAAGTCCAGTGTGCTTGGGGAGCCCCCCCAAGTCCGGACACAAAATCGTCGCGATTCCTTCGGGAGTGGCGGCGGTCGCGATGTCCGAACAATCTCTACTTTTGCAGCCGACTTGATCGGCTGATCCAATGGAGAGTTTGATCCTGGCTCAGGATAAACGCTGGCGGCGTGCCTTACGCATGCAAGTCGAACGAAGCCCGGCCTTCGGGTCGGTGACTGAGTGGCAAACGGCTGAGTAACGCGTAGGTGATCTGTCCCGAGGAGGGGAACAACCCGCGGAAACGCGAGCTAATACCCCATACGCCCACTGGTTCAGCCCAGTGGGGAAATGTTCCGGCGCCTTGGGAGGAGCCTGCGTCCGATTAGCTAGTTGGTGGGGTAACGGCCTACCAAGGCAGCGATCGGTAGCTGGTCTGAGAGGATGATCAGCCAGACTGGGACTGAGACACGGCCCAGACTCCTACGGGAGGCAGCAGCGAGGAATCTTGCACAATGGGCGAAAGCCTGATGCAGCAACGCCGCGTGGGTGATGAAGGCCTTAGGGTTGTAAATCCCTTTTGCCGGGGAAGAATTTTGACGGTACCCGGCGAATAAGCCACGGCTAACTACGTGCCAGCAGCCGCGGTAAGACGTAGGTGGCGAGCGTTATCCGGATTTACTGGGCGTAAAGCGTACGTAGGCGGCTCCATAAGTCTGTCGTGAAATCTCCCGGCTCAACCGGGAGCGGCCGATGGAAACTGTGGCGCTCGAGGGGCGTAGAGGCAAGCGGAATTCCCGGAGTAGTGGTGGAATGCGTAGATACCGGGAGGAACACCAGTGGCGCAAGCGGCTTGCCAGACGCATCCTGACGCTGAGGTACGAAAGCGTGGGTAGCGAACCGGATTAGATACCCGGGTAGTCCACGCCGTAAACGATGGATGCTAGTCGTGGGGGGTATCGACCCCCTCTGTGACGCAGCTAACGCAATAAGCATCCCGCCTGGGGAGTACGGCCGCAAGGCTAAAACTCAAAGGAATTGACGGGGGCCCGCACAAGCAGCGGAGCGTGTGGTTCAATTCGATGCAACGCGAAGAACCTTACCTGGGCTTGACATGGTCTGGACCGCGGGTGAAAGCCCGCTTCCCTTCGGGGCCGGATCACAGGTGCTGCACGGCTGTCGTCAGCTCGTGCCGTGAGGTGTTGGGTTAAGTCCCGCAACGAGCGCAACCCTCGTCGTTAGTTGTATTTCTCTAGCGAGACCGCTGCGTACAACGCAGAGGAAGGTGGGGACGATGTCAAGTCAGCGTGGCCCTTACGCCCAGGGCGACACACACGCTACAATGGCCGGTACAACGGGCAGCCACTGCGCGAGCAGGAGCGAATCCCTCAAAACCGGCCCCAGTTCGGATAGCAGGCTGAAACTCGCCTGCTTGAAGCCGGAGTTGCTAGTAACCGCAGGTCAGCCATACTGCGGTGAATACGTTCTCGGGCCTTGTACACACCGCCCGTCACGTCATGGGAGTGAGTAACACTTGAAGTCGGTGCGCGAACCTTAGGGACGCAGCCGCCGAAGGTGGGACTCGCGACTGGGACGAAGTCGTAACAAGGTAGCCGTAGCGGAAGCTGCGGCTGGATCACCTCCTTTCTAGGGAGAATGCCATTCGATGATCCCATCATCGATTGAGCTCCCAGGTCGATCCGCCAGCCGTCTCAGTAATGAGATCGGCGCCCCGAGGCTGACGCCCCTAACCCGGGCCGAGGCCGACGAGTCAACGGCGTGATCCGGCTCCTCAGATGCACTGACTTCCGCTCTCCAACGGTTAAGGCCCAACAGCCGGCCGAGGCCATCCCGGGCCATTAGCTCAGCAGGTTAGAGCGCAGTCCTGATAAGACTGAGGTCCCTGGTTCGAGTCCAGGATGGCCCACCAAGCAGCAAACTCCCGTGCACGCCTTACCAGGCGCCTGAGCGGGAGTTTTTCGCGTCCGGCGGCCCAAAACGTTGCCAGACGTTACGCTGACCATCCCGGGGCCGTAGCTCAGCCGGGAGAGCGCCGCCCTTGCACGGCGGAGGTCAGGGGTTCGAATCCCCTCGGCTCCACCACTCCACTTCCGCACTATTCGAGCAGATTGAACCGCCGCCATGAGTGACGATGCATCCGCTGACCAGCCGAATCAACCAGATCAGCGGCCCGGCCGGATCGGCTGGCAGGACCTGACGGTTGACAATGCGGAGGTCGTGCGCGACTTCTACTCGGAGGTCGTCGGTTGGCAGACGATGCCGCTCGATATGGGCGGCTACGACGACTACGTGATGCTCAGCCCCGACGGCGAAACCGGTGTCGCCGGAGTCTGCCATGCCAGAGGCGTCAATGCCAAGATCCCGCCGCAATGGCTGGTCTACATCAACGTCGACGACCTGGACACAAGCGTCGCGTCGGTGACGAAGCTGGGCGGCGAGATCGTGGACGGGCCCAGGGAGATGGGAGAGGGTCGGTTCTGCGTGATCCGAGACCCTGCCGGTGCGGTCTGTGGGTTGATTGAGTCGTAGGATTCTGCTCTACAGGTTGTGACGACGAGGGCCTGTTCACATTGGCGCGGTACGAGTGACCAGGTGATCTATCAGACGATGCTGAGCGCTCGAACTCGCCCACCGACCCGTCGTCCCACCTCGCTCCAACCGTCGCCGACCTCACTACCACGACCGTGAGGTGTACCGCCGCCTTGAAGTTGAACGCTTCTCGTGCCGGCTCAAGTGCTTCATCCTGATGCTGTTCTACGTGAGGGTATCTCAGAAGTCAACCCACAACATGATGCCTCAGAACACGATGTTCCCAGTCCCCGCTTCACGCGGGGACCTGCTCCTTCCCCCCACGAGTCCCCCACCAGCAGATACTCCGGGCCGCCCGAGCGGGTCCCCGCGCGAGGCAGGGACTGGGATTCAACCACTCAATGGGACTGTTGAGACAGTCTCAATTGGATGAATCTCAGTCCCCGCTTCACGGAGACCTGTGAAGAACCCCTCAACCGCCCCCGCCTCCGAGCGGGGGCCTGCTCCTTCCTTGGCTTCTCATTGGCGGCCATGCTTGTCGCTTGTATCTGGTCAAGCGGGATCTATCCGGGCAGCCTGGGCTATGCCAAAGCAGGTCCCCGCTCGGGGGCGGGGACGGGAAGTCATTCAAAGGTCTCCTTCACGCGGGGACCCTCTCGGGTGGTACGGGCTATCTGGTGGTGGGTAACTTACCGAGGCAGGAGCAGGTCCCCGCGTGAAGCGGGGACTGGGAATGCTGAATTGTGAGTCAACCTCAAGTTCGCGGGAGTGTTGCCAGAGGTCTCTGTCAATCGTTTCACTGACGTTGCGGCCTATGACGGTGCTAAGCTGACTAACGAGCTGGTGATTGGAGCGCGGTGGCACCACCCGTTCCCATCCCGAACACGGAAGTGAAACGCCGCAGCGCCGACGATACTGGGGGGGCAACCCCTTGCGGAAAATAGGCCATCGCCAGCTCGCTCTCTTCCTCCTTCCGCCCGACCTCGCGTCGGGCGGTTTTCGTTTCACCCAGCGACGCCGATCGACCTGATTGCCTGTGGTACGATTCGGCAAACCCCAGAAAGGAGACGGGCCGGTGTTCAGCGCCCGCAACGCCCCCAGATTGGGCGTGAGGCGCACCACTGAACCCTGCCCCACCCACCAAACCGTTGACGACACCAAGCACAGACATCGATCCAACCACCGCCCCGGTAGCAACCCAGGAAGCGCCCGCAACGCCGGTGGCCGCCAGCACCACTCTTGCTGAACCCACCACCATGGACGAGCTCCTCGCCGAACCCGGTCGGGAGCCGCTGAACCCCAGACGCGGCGACATTGTCGAAGGCATTGTCGTGCACTGGTCCGGGTCGGCCCTGATCGTTGATGTCGGTGCCAAATCCGAGGGCATCGTGCATTTCGAGGAGATGCGCTCGCTGACCGATACCGAACGCGAGGCCCTGAAGACTGGCGATCCCGTTCACGTCTTTGTCACGGACTCCGAGTCGGAAGGCGGCTCGCTTGAGCTGTCAATCGACCGTGCCCGCGGCGAGCAGGGCTGGCATGAGCTGCAGCGACGCTTCGACGAGAACGAAGTCTTCGACGCGCGCGTGACCGGTTCCAACAAGGGTGGTTTGCTGGTCAACGTCGAGGGCGTCAACGCGTTCGTCCCGCTTTCGCAGATTGTTGAGATCACCGGCGACCGCGACCAGGCGATTGCCCAACTGACCGAGTACGAAGGCCGCTCGCTGCGGTTCAAGGTCATCGAGATCAACCGCCGCCGTAACCGTGTCATCCTCTCGGAGCGCGCTGCCGTCCAGGAATGGCGCGCCGAGCAGAAGGATCGCCTGCTGGAAGAGCTGCAGGAGGGCGAAATCCGCTCCGGCCGGATTACGAGCATCCGATCATTCGGTGTGTTCGTCGACCTGGGCGGCGCTGATGGCCTGGCGCACCTTTCCGAGCTGAGCTGGGAACGCGATGTCGACCCGGAGTCGATGTTCAGTATCGGCCAGACGATCGACGTGTACATCACCAAGATCGACAAGGAATCCAAGAAGATTGGCCTCTCGGTCCGCCGCGCTTCGCCCGAGCAATGGGACGAAGTCGTCGCCAAGTTCGAGGTCGGCGACATCGTGCCGTCGGTCGTGACCAAGCTGGTCACGTTCGGCGCATTCGCCCGACTCGAAGGCCCGGTCGAGGGTCTGGTGCACGTCTCAGAGCTGGCCGACCGGCGGATCACGCATCCGCGCGAGGTCGTGCTGGAGAACGACATCATCCCGGCGAAGATCGTGCGCATCGAGCGCGATCGTCACCGCCTGGGTCTGTCGCTGCGACAGGCGCGCACTGACGCTGAGCGCCTGGGCTGGATCTTCAACCAGGACGGCGGCATTGTCCGTCTGCCGGACGAAGTCGCTGAGCGCTTCAGCATCGAGCAAGAGGCTGCGCCGATCGCGCCGCCCGAGCCGGAGCCGACGCCCGAGCAGCCTCGCAGCGCCGACGAAGCGCAGCCCGAGGCCGCAGCCGAACCGGTTCGCGCCGTCTCAGCGATGCAGGAAGCGCTCGAGCGCGCCGGTGTCACCGAGCAGGACTTTGGCGGGAATCGCTAGAGAATCTCTCTTCGAGCTTCAGCCGAATGGTTTGCTCCCCTCTGCACTCTTCAAGGGGGAGCTCCCGCGGAGCGGGTGAGGGAGTCCTCTGGGTGTTCAGCGTGGGCCCCCTTTGCCTTCGGCGCTTCCCTACTCGTGGGGTGATTGCACCAAGCAGGAAGAATCATGGGCAGTTCGCTGCCCAAACGTTGGGGAATAACAGCGGATTGATCCGCTTTCGAAGGCCCCTTGCTCTGATAGGCTGACCGTATCTCGCGAGCGGCCCGGCTGGGGTCGCATCGTGCACTGGAGACTGCCATGGCAGACCGATTTGACAAGTTCACCGAACGCGCCCGCCGCGTTTTGACCCTTGCCCAGGAAGAGGCCCAGCGCTTCAACCACAACTACATCGGCACCGAGCACCTGTTGCTCGGACTGGTGCGCGAGGGCGATGGTGTCGCGGCCAAGGTGCTTTCCAATCTTGGAGTCGAGCTGGGCAAGGTTCGTTCCGCGGTTGAGTTCATCATCGGTCGTGGCGACCGCGCCGTGCTCGGCGAGATCGGTCTGACGCCACGCGCCAAGAAGGTGATCGAACTGGCCGTCGACGAGGCGCGTCGGCTCAATCATCACTACATCGGGACCGAGCACTTACTGCTAGGACTCGTGCGCGAGGGTGAAGGCATTGCCGCCGGCGTCCTCGAATCGCTCGGTGTCAACCTCGAGCGGGTGCGAGCAGAGACCACTCGGATTCTCTCGCAGAGCGGTCCAGCAACGGCTGGTGCTGGAGCAGGCGCGAGCAGCGGCTCGGGATCGCGCTCGGCGACTCGCACACCAACGATCGACCAGCTCGGCTTCGACCTGACCGCCGCGGCTCGGGCAGGCACGCTCGACCCGGTGATTGGGCGCTCCAAGGAGATTCAGCGCGTCGTCCAGATTCTCTCGCGACGCACAAAGAACAATCCGGTCCTGATTGGCGAGCCCGGCGTTGGCAAGACGGCCGTCGTCGAGGGACTCGCGCAGCACATCGCGTCGGGCGACGTGCCCGAGACGCTGCAGGGCAAGCGACTGTTGACGCTTGACATCGGCTCGCTGGTCGCGGGCACGAAGTATCGCGGCGAGTTTGAGGAACGACTGAAGAAGGTCGTCGAAGAGGTCAAGGGCGCCGGCAACTGTGTCCTGTTTATCGACGAGCTGCACATGCTGGTCGGCGCGGGCGCGGCTGAGGGCGCGGTTGATGCGGCCAACATTCTCAAGCCATCGTTGGCTCGAGGCGAGCTGCAGACCATCGGTGCCACGACACTGGACGACTACCGCAAGCACATTGAGCGTGACGCTGCGCTTGAGCGACGCTTCCAGCCGATCGTCGTGGAGGAGCCGTCGGTCGACGAGACCGTCGAGATTCTGCGCGGCATCAAGGATCGCTACGAAGAACATCACAAGCTCGTCATCACGGACGAGGCGCTGGTCGCCGCGGCCGAGATGTCGTCGCGTTACATCTCCGACCGCGCGCTGCCCGACAAGGCGATCGACCTGATCGACGAGTCGGCGTCGCGTGTGCGCATCCGCCGCTCGTACACACCGCCGTCGCTGAAGGAAGCGACCGTGGGGCTCGAGGGGATTCGCAAGGAAAAAGAGCAGGCGATCAACCAGCAGCAGTATGAGTATGCCGCTGATCTGCGCGACCGCGAACTCAAGCTGACGCAGCGCATCTCCGAGCTCGAAGAGGACCTTGATCAGCAGCGCGAACGCGATTCGTCGGACGTGCTGGCTGAGGACATCGCCGAGGTGGTCTCGATGTGGACCGGCATTCCGCTGGTACAGATCGCGACCGAAGAATCAGAACGATTGCTGCGCATGGAGGAAGACCTCCACGAGCGCATCGTCGGCCAGGAAGAGCCGATCGTCGCGCTGGCCAAGGCTGTGCGGCGCGCCCGCGCGGGCCTCAAGGACCCGCGACGGCCTATCGGCGTGTTCATGTTCCTCGGACCGACCGGCGTCGGCAAGACTGAGCTGGCGCGCGCCCTGGCCGACTTCATGTTTGGGTCGGACGACAACATGGTCCGGCTGGATATGTCGGAGTTCATGGAGCGACACACCGTCGCACGACTGGTCGGCGCGCCTCCAGGCTACGTCGGCTACGACGATGGCGGTCAGTTGACCGACACCGTGCGGCGCAAGTCCTACTGCCTCATCCTGCTCGACGAGATCGAGAAGGCGCACCCTGAAGTCTTCAACATGCTGCTGCAGGTCTTCGACGACGGTCATCTGACCGACGCCAAGGGTCGGCGCGTGGACTTCCGCAACACGATCATCATCATGACCTCGAACGTCGGCTCCGACCTGATTCGCCGCGAGTCTGCGATTGGGTTCTCGACCGTCAATGACGACGAACAGTCGGAGAAGCAGCGCTACGAGAAGATGAAGGACAAGGTCCTTCAGGAGATGAAGCGCGTCTTCCGCCCCGAGTTCCTCAACCGCGTCGACACGACGCTGGTCTTCCACCCGCTGAGCCGGGCGCACATCCGCAGCATTGTCGACATGATGCTGAACGAGGTGGATTCCCGGATCAAGGAGAAGGAAGTCCTGCTCGATGTGACCGAAGCGGCGCGTGACTGGCTCGGAGAGAAGGGCTATGACCCGGTCTTCGGAGCCCGGCCGTTGCGCCGTGTGATCCAGGAGCGGCTTGAAGATTCACTCTCGGAGGCGTTGCTGAGAGGTGACTTCCGGGCCGGCGACACGATTCGTGTTGACCTCGTGAAGGAACTCAACGAGAACGGCGCTGAGGAAGAGATGCTGCACTACGAGCGCATCGAAGGCCTCTCACGAGCCGAAGAGATCGCGGCCGAGGTCGAAGCTGCCGCCGAGGAAGCCTCCAGCGATGAGACAGGCGAGGAAGAGGGCGAAGCAGTCGCCACTTCCTGATCCGCCAACTCATCGGTCAACCAACAACGCGCCCCTCAGCAATGAGGGGCGCGTTGCGTTCCGAGACGGAGGGGGTACCAGCAGGTGATCAATGTTCTGGTGGTCAATGGACTGGACCGCGGCGTGCGTCGTCTTGCCAGGCGAGCACGCTTTGCAGCAGGCCCAGGCCGGCGAAGAACACCAACAGCGACGAATTGCCTGTGCTGATGAACGGCAATGGGATGCCGGTCACGGGAATCAGACGGATGTTGATGGCGACGTTGATGAAGACCTGGATCGCGATGATCGCCAGCAATCCGACGGCGAGGAGCTGGCCTAATGGCTCGCCTGCTTTGTTGGCTACGCGCAGCATGCGGAAGAGGAGCAGCAGGAACAGAGCAAAGAGCGCCATGGCGCCGACGAAGCCCAACTCTTCACTGAGCACGCTGAAGATGAAGTCGGTGGTCTGGATGCGAACGAAGTCAAGCTGTGTCTGCGTGCCCTCGGTCAAGCCCTGACCCCAGAGTCCTCCCGATCCGACCGAGGTCTCGGCCTGAATCACGTTGAATCCCGCGCCCTGTGGATCGGACTCCGGATCGATGAACGCACGGATGCGGTCGCGCTGGTAGTCCTGGACACCGGCGGCGAGCCCGACGGGAATCAGACACATGCCGATCGCGGCCAGAGTCGCGTAGTGTCGAAGCCTGGCTCCTGCGAACAACGTCATCACCAACCAGAGCGCCATGAAGACGACCGCCGAGCCGGCGTCTGGCTCGACAAAGACCAGCGCCGCCGGCAGCACGGCGATGCCGAGGGAGAGCAGGAAGATTCTGAATTCCTGTAAGCGATCGCGATAGTCGGTGAGGAACTTCGCCAGGCCGATGATCGTCATCAGCTTGCCGATCTCAGATGCCTGAACGACCGTGAAGCCGAGATCGAACCAGCGCCGCGAGCCGAACTCTTCGCTTCCGACGAACAGCACTGCTATCAGCACGATGATTCCGAAGCTGTAGGCGAGCCAGCCGAGGGCGTCGATCAAGCGGTAGTCGATGCGGGTCATCGCAACCATCAGCACCGCGCCGACCAGGGCGAAAATGATGTGCCGTTGGACGGCGCTGGACAAGACGATTCCCTCTGCACCTCGCGGCAGAGAGGCGGAATAGATCACCAAAGCTCCATAGCCGGCCAGGGCGAGGGCCGCGAGCAGGATCAGAGGATCAAAATGTCGCCACGAATGACCGACCATCAGCGCGACCTCACATAAATCTCACTGAGGATGGCGCTGGAGTTCATCGCGACCGCTCGCGAATTGCTTCGTAGAGCCGTTGGTCCTCTTCCTCGGTCAACGCGATCCTGGCGTACGGCGGTGGGAGTGCTGTCGACAAGGCGCCCGTCGTCTCGGCCCAGGCTCTGAGAATCTCGCCGCCGGCGCCGGCGGCCAGGTATCCGGCTGAGAACTCGAAGAAGACGACCATCGCGATTTGCGGGTCGTCGAACGGAGCGAATGCGATGAACCAGCCGTGCGTCGGTCCTTCTTCCTCGCCCGACACAGCTGTGCCGGTCTGGTTGAATTCGGCCGTGCCGGTCTTGCCAGCGATCAGCATCTCAGGAAGTTCGACCAGTGCGTCGTGACACGTACCGGCCAGCGTGCAGAGTGCCATGCCCTCGCGGACGATCCTGAGGATTTCAGGATCGACGTCAACCTGGTTTCGTACAACGGGCTGCCAGAGCTGCACGACTTTGCCATTCGTGTCGATCAGCTCGCGCACGACTCGTGGTTCGTAGACTGTGCCGCCATTGGCGATTGCCGCAGTGGCGACGGCCATTTGCAGCGGTGTGACGGTCGTGAACCCCTGACCGATGGCCATGTTGTAGGTGTCACCGTCTCGCCATTCTTCCCCGAATGCCTCCAGCTTTTGCTGGGCCGAAGTGATCAGTCCGGCTGCTTCACCTTCCAGATCGACGCCGGTCTGGGTGTCGAAGCCCAACTCACGAGCCCACTTCGCCAGTGCCTCGTTGCCTGCGCCTTCAAACTCGACATCTCCGGCGACGATACCTTCGTCGGCCAGCGCGTCGAGTCGCTCCTGTTCGCTGGGGTGTCGGGGAGGATTCTCCGGGTTGCGGTACGGCTCGCCGCCGGCGACATAGTAGAAGAACACGTTCGAGGATTCGGCCAGCGCCGTGCGAACGTTGTACACCCCCTGCGTCGTGTCGCCGAATCGGTAAATGATGCCAGGAGAGAGTTCGTTGTGAACCTCCAACACGCCAGGCGAGTAAATCTTGGTCTCGGGAGTGATCGCGCCTTCGGCCAGCCCGGCGACCGCCGTCACGATCTTGAAGATTGATCCAGGTGGATACTGATCCTGGATCGAGTGGTTGATCAATGGTTGCCCAGGATCCTCCAGCAGTGCCTGGTACTCGGCGGTCGTGATCTCCTCGTAAATGTTGACGTCGTAGTTGGGCACTGAGACCATCGCCAGAACTTCGCCAGAGTTGACGTCCAGCACGATCGCCGAGGCGAACAATGATGCCCCCTGGTGTTCCAGCAGGATCTCTTCGACCCGCTGCTGGAGGTCGATGTCAATGGTCAGCACTGCGCTCAGGCCTGGCGTGGGCGGACGATTGTCGAGGGTGCGCAGAATGTTGCCGACGGCGTCGACCTCGACGAGTTGCCGCCCCGCAGTGCCTCTGAGTTGGCGTTCGTAGGCTGCCTCGATGCCGGTCCGTCCGATTTGATCGCTGTACAGGTAGCGAGATTCGGATAACTCTTCGTATTCCTCCTCCGAGATCTGGCCGACATAACCAAGAATGTGGCCGAGCAGCCGACCGTGGTCGTAGCGCCGAGTTGAGATGGTCTCGACCTGCACGCCCGGCAACGTCGAACGACGTGAGGTGACCTCGATGACCTGTGCTGGGGACGGATCGTCGTTGATTAGCAGCGGCAGGAACGGGTCGTTCGAATACTTGCGGTCCCAGATTTGCTGTTCAATGTCCCAGGCGCGGACATCGAAGAGTTCGGCCAGTTCTTCCGACACATTCTTCACTTCGTCGTCGGAGATCTCGGCGGAGACTAATGTGATCCGATATGCGGGGGCGTTTTCGACCAGCAAGTTGCCGTTTGAGTCGTAGATCAACCCTCTGGAGGGTGCGATTTCAATCGTTCGTACACGGTTGCTTGCCGCTCTCGCGACGAACTCGTCGTGGCGCAGAATTTGCAGCCGTACCAGTTGCACGGTGAGGATTCCGAATAGCAACAGGATGAATCCACCCAGCACCCAGACTTTGGCGCGGACGGGAAACCCTTCGCCGTGCTCGATGTGCTGCGAGTACTCGCGCGCAACGCCTTGCGACTTACCCGGCCTTGGTCGCCGTTGCATTAGAAGCCGCCCGATCTCGATGGGACGGACACTACAGCGGCGCCTGACGTGGGGATCCTCACAAACCAATAGACGACGGCGCCGAGGATCATGTTCCCCAGAACGCCACCCAGCATGATCGTGCGCAACGCTGCCAGCCAGTTGACGCCGGTCGTTGTCAGCTCCACGACGATCGCGTGCGCCGTGAAATGCAGGATTGACGCAGCGCCGATCAGCACAATCGTCATCGCCCATTCCAGCGCTACCGGAGCAGTACCTCGGTCGACTGCCCTGGCGCGCCAGGTCAGCGCAGCCAAGCCGATTGGAGCCAAGGCTGCGACTGATTCGGGCATTCCTTGGAATGCGAGCAATCCGAGCCCAATCCCGGCCAGCGGGATCATCACCAGCGTCTCGATCGGTGGTCGGACCATCGCCCAACAACAGAGCACGACCAGCGCCACCTGCGGCCCCACGCCGAAAATGCCGAAGGAAGAACCGGTCGAGGTCTGAAAGACCACCAGGACGAATAGCCCTCCGAGCAGCAAGACCCAACGGATGACGCTCACTGCTTACCCTCCGTCAGCGTCCGTTGATTCCGGGCTGAGAATCGACAGATCGGGTGGTGGAATCGTGAGCTGGACGAGCACCTGTTCGAGCTGATCAAGCGGTGCGATCGGATCGAGCACGACGTAGCGGAAGGCGTCCTGGACTGTGCCCTCCGCCGCTGAGACGCGGCCAACCGGCAGACCCTGCGGCAGTTGCCCGTCAAGACCGGAGGTGACGAAGATGTGACCCAACTCGACCTCGGACTCCCACGGGATCCGGATTTCCAGATGACCCAGCGTGTCGCCGGTGGCGACGACCTCGCTGCGCGATTGCTGGTGCAAGACCCGCACGGCGCTGTCGGGATCGGTGATCAGTCGGATGAACGAGGTGTGTGGACGAACATCATAGATTTGCCCGATCAGCGTGCCACCAGCAGCGAGCACCGGTAAGCCGACCCGGATTCCGTCGTTCGACCCGCGGTCGATGCCGATCACCGTGCGCAGTCCGGTCAGGTCTCGGGTGGTGACATTGGCGGTGATGGTGACGGCGTCGGTCTCGGCCTGGACTTCCAGCAGCGCCTGCCGGGCTCGGACCTGGATTTGTTGTTCGCGCAGACGCGAGTTGTCAGCTTCGAGCTGTTCAATTCTCGAACGCAGCGCTCGATTCTCGGAGTTCAGGCGGCCGAAGTCATCGAGGTCGGAGAGCAGATTGGCGATCGGCTCACCTGCCTGGCGGAACGTTCGCTGGACAGGACTGAGTGCGGATGCAGCCTGGTCTTCGATTGTGGCAGCCCAACCAACCAGTCCCAACACTGCCAGTCCCAGGACCAACACCGTGATGACCAACACCCAGCGAATGCGCGCTCCGAGTAGCCGAACGAGTGCGCCGATTATTGGCACGAGAACCTGCCGATCGCATTCGCGGCGCTAGCGCCGCCCGGCTAGCACCTGACCATCGGTCGCCGCAAGGGCGCGTGTCTCGTTGAGCGCTTCGGCGCAGCCACGCACGACGCAGGTGAGGGGAGCATCCGCCTTGTAGACGGGGAATTTGGTCTCTTGCGACATGCGCCGATCGAGTCCGGGTAAGTACGCCCCGCCGCCGGCGAGCGCGATGCCCTGCTGCATTATGTCGGGAATCAACTCCGCCGGCGTGATCTCCATGGTCTTCAGCACGGCGTCCATGATCGAGGAGACTGCCGACGAGATTGCATCGCGTAACTCGACCGTCGTGACCGTAATCACCTTGGGCATGGAGGTCGAGAGGTCGCGGCCACTCAGGGTGACGTCGCGTTCCTCCTCCAGCGGGAAGGCCGACGCGCCAGCGATTTTGATCTTCTCGGCCGAAGCCTCGCCGATCTGGATGTTGTGGACCTGGCGCGCATAGGTGATGATCGCCTGGTCAATCTCGTCGCCGGCGACCCGGGTTGAAGTGCTGACGACCATGCCGCCCATCGAGCAGACGGCGACCTCGGTGGTGCCACCGCCGATGTCGACAACAATGCTGCCGGTGGACTCAAAGATCGGCAGCCCGGCGCCGATCGCCGCTGCCATGGGCTCTTCAATCAGATGCACGTCGCGAGCGCCAGCAGAGCGCGTGGCTTCGAAAATGGCGCGCTTCTCAACCTCGGTCGCGCCGCCGGGGATGCCGACCATCACGCGCGGTCGACCAATGCCGATCCCGCTGCGCTGCAGCGCCTCGTGGATGAAGTGATTGAGCATTCTCGAGGTAACGTCGAAGTCGGAGATGACGCCGTCCCGCAGGGGCCTGGTCGCGACGATGTGCGCGGGCGTGCGCCCGACCATCGTCTTGGCCTGCTTGCCAATCGCGAGCACTGAGTTGTCGATCCGGTTGATCGCCACGACCGAGGGCTCGTTGACCACGATTCCGCGACCGCGCACGGACACCAAGGTGTTGGCGGTGCCCAGGTCGATGCCCACATCGGGCGAGAATCGTCGGGCCAACCAGCCGAACGGGGACCAACCCATCAGGACTCCTCAGGATCCGGCAACGTGTGTGCCGAACGATAGGGGGCGCTTGACAGCGATGCGCACGGCTCGCCGCGCCGAGTCGACATAGATCAGCGTACCCGTTAACCCCTCGATACCTGTACTAGCAGAACGTCAATTGGCCTCGGAAGGTTCCGCTTCCGTCAACCAGACCGAGACCCTGGATGGGTCCTGCATCACTTCGATCAGGCGGTCTTCATCCCAGATCGGCAAGCCCAACGCTTCTGCTTTCTTGCGCTTGGATCCGGCGGCTTCCCCGGCGAACAGCGCCGTCGTGCTCTTGCTCACCGACGAGCCAACACCGGCGCCCAGCGACTTCAATTGGGCTTCAGCCTCTGGCCGCGTCATCTCCGCGAACCGTCCGGTGAGGACGAAGCGATAGCCTTCCAGCGGTGTTTCGGTAGGTTCCTCATCAGTGCGTTGCATCTCGTCTTCGACGCCAGCCGCTTGTAGGCGATGCACCAGCGACCAGTTCTCGCCCTCCATGGCCCAGTTGACGATGCTTTCGGCGATGATCGGTCCGACGCCGTCCACGTCGGCCAGCGCTTCCCTCGGCGCGAGCATGATCGCGTCCAGCGAGCCGAACTCCTCGGCCAGCAGGGTCGCGTTCTCGCTGCCGACATGTCGGATGCCGAGTCCCACCAGGAGGTATGCCAGACCGCGTGACTTCGACCGTTCAATCGCAGCCAGGAGATTCTCGATTCGCTTGCCGGGCTCGTAGAACTCCTCTCCGCCCCGCTTGACCTTCTGTCCCAGCGAGGGAATCTGGCCCAGTACGTCTCGCTGGCCTGGCAAGGCGTAGATGTCGGCGGCGTCCTGAACAAGCTCAAGTTGCAAGAGCAAGGCAATCTGTCGTTCACCGAGACCGCGAATGTCCATCGCGCCACGGCTGGCGAAATGCTCGAGACTGCGTTGCAGGATCGCAGGACAGGAGCGATTCGAGCAGTAGTGCATGGCGTCGTCAGCATCGCGCACTGTGTCGAACCCGCAGACCGGACAGGTCTCTGGCATTTTCCAGGGAACGGAGTCGTCCCCGCGGCGCTCAAGCACCGGTCGCACGACTTGCGGGATGACTTCGCCCGCTCGTCGGATGACGACCGTGTCGCCCTCGCGGATGTCTTTGCGGTGGATGTCGTCGAGATTGTGCAGGGTCGCATTGGTGACCTGGACACCGCCGACTCGGACGGGCTTCAAGCGGGCATAGGGATTGATGCTGCCGGTGCGACCGACATTGACCAGGATCTGCTCGACGACCGTCGATGCCTCCTGCGGTGGGAACTTCCAGGCGATCGCCCAGCGCGGCTCGCGTCCGACGATACCGAGGTCGGCCTGCAGTCGCAGATCATCGACCTTGACGACCACGCCGTCCATCTCAAAGGCCTGCGTGTCTCGTCGCTCGGTCCACCGCTCGCAGGCGGTCAGCGCGTTGTCAATGCCATCATGCCGCGCTGCCTCGGGCGTGGTCGGGAAGCCGAACTCAGATAGCCAACCGAGCGTCTCCCAGTGCGTGTCGGGAGTGATGGCATCATCGCACCAGCCGAGTTGGTATATGCCGATGTTGAGCGGGCGGGTCGCGGTGACCGAGGCGTCCTTCTGCCTGACCGAACCGGCAGCCGCGTTGCGAGGGTTGGCGTAGAGCGTGAGCGCGGCGCGACCTTCGGCAAGTCGTTCTTCGTTGGTCAGGGCGATTTCCGCGTTCATCGCGTCGAAGCCAGTCTTGGGCATGTAGATCTCGCCGCGCACCTCAAACAAGGGCGGCGGATTGCCTTCCAGTTCGTTCGGCACAGCCTCGATCGCTCGGAGGTTGGCGGTGACGTCTTCTCCAGCTCGACCGTCACCGCGTGTGGCGGCCTGGATCAGACGGCCTCGTTCGTAGACGAGGGCAATGGCGAGGCCGTCGATCTTGGGCTCGGTGACGAATGCCCATTCCTCGCGGTCCAACAAGACGGCGGCTCGCTGTTGCCAGCCGCGCAGTTCATCGGCGTCAAATGCGTTGCCCAACGAGAGCATGCGACGGCGATGCTCCACGACGGCAAACGTGCGGCCCGGCGTAGCGCCGACTGTCTGGGTGGGGCTATCGCTGGAGGCCAGCTCGGGGGAGTCCGCTTCCAGGCGTTGCAGCTCGGCAAACAGGTCGTCGAAGTCGGCGTCGCTGATCTCAGGCGAATTCTGCGCATGGTAGAGATGGTTGTGCCGTAGGATTTCTGCGCGCAGTCGCTCGACCCGGTCGCGGGCTGCGATCTGTTCAGCGTCGCCGGAGGCGCGTGGAGTTGACATCGAGTTCACTATAGAAAGGGAAGGCGGGCCAATCCTACTGATACGCTCAGCCCGTGAGCGTTCCTGAGCTGGCCGATCTTGACGTAATCATCCTCGACTATGGCGCGGGTAACCTGCGCTCGGTCGTCCGCGCCGTCGAGCGTGTTGGCGCGAAGCCTGAAGTGGCGTCTGTCGCGGCTGCAATGGACGAAGCGGACGTGGTGATTTTGCCTGGCGTCGGCGCGGCTGCGGACACGATGCACAATCTGCGCGAGTTGCGCCTGATTGAGCCAATCCGCGAATACATCGCCGCCGACCGTCCGTTCCTCGGCGTCTGCATGGGTCTGCAGGCGTTGATGACCGTCTCGGAAGAAGGCGGCGAGCATCCTTGCCTCGATGTACTCGAAGGCCGCGTCGTTCGTCTGCCGGAGGGTCGCAAGATTCCCCATATGGGCTGGAACCGGGTCGAGCAGCGACGTCAGACGCCGCTCTTCGACGGCATTCCCGATGGATCGCACTTCTACTTCGTCCACTCCTACTTCTGCGACATGGCGCAGCCCGAGGATGTGGTGGCGGTCGCCGACTACGGCACCGATGTCACGGCGGTCGTAGAGCGCGGGAAGCTGACGGCGACTCAGTTCCACCCGGAGAAAAGCGGTGCTTACGGCCTGCGAATCTATCGCAACTTCCTGCTCGAGCACAGCGGCAAAGGGGTATCGAAGTGACCCCCAACATGATCGACGTGCTGCCCGCGATCGATATCCGTGGCGGGCGCTGCGTCCGACTGGTCCAGGGCGACTACGAGCGTGAGACCGTCTTCGACGACGATCCGACTGCGCCGGCGCAGCGCTGGATCGACGAAGGCGCCGAGATGTTGCATGTGATCGATCTTGACGGTGCGCGCGAGGGTCACGCGGCCAATGCGGGGTTCGTCGAGCGGATCGCGGCTCTGGGCAAACCGCTGCAGGTTGGCGGAGGCATTCGCAATCTCGACACGGTGCGCCGCTACATCGATGCGGGCGTGTCGCGGATCATTCTCGGAACCGCCGCTGTGACCGACCGTGACTTCCTGCGACATGCGGTCGAGCTCTGTGGCGAAGCGTTGACCGTGTCAGTCGACGCCAAGGGCGGACGGGTGGCGCTCAACGGTTGGACCGAGGCATCGGAGCTACCTGCCGTCGCCCTGATTCCGCAGCTGGAAGATCTCGGTGTGCGACGATTCATCTACACAGACATCGCCTCCGACGGGATGCTCGGCGGCCACGACGAGGCTGAGTTCGCCCGTGTGGCCGGGGTCGCCCGGTCGCCGGTGATCGCCGCCGGCGGGATTGCGCATCCGATGCAAATCCGCCGGCTCGCCGCCAACGGCGCAGCTGGCGTTGTGCTGGGACGAGCGCTGTACGACGGGCGGCTGCGACTGGCCGACGCATTCGAGGCAGCCGAAGCGGGAATGCGCGAGCGGACATGCTGACGAAACGGATCATCGCTTGCTTCGATGTCGACGCCGGACGGGTGGTCAAGGGGATCTCGTTCGTTGAATTGCGCGATGCGGGCGACCCGGTCGAGCTGGCGGCGCTCTATGACCACGAGGGGATTGATGAGTTGGTCTTCCTCGATATCACCGCCTCGCATGAGGATCGCAACACGGTCGTCGACATGGTTCGTCACACGGCCGACCGCGTGTTTATCCCGTTCACCGTGGGCGGCGGACTGCGCTCCGATGATGACATGCGCTTAATGCTTGAGTCGGGCGCGGACAAGATCACGATCAATACCGCCGCCGTCGAGCGTCCAGAGCTGATCTCCGAGGGCGCTCATCGCTTCGGATCACAATGCATCGTTGTCGCAATCGACGCACGCACGGAAGCCGACGGCTCGATGCAGGTGTACACCCATGGGGGCCGACGGCCGACAGGAATGGATGCGGTTGCGTGGGCCCAGGAAGTGGTCGAACGCGGCGCGGGCGAGATCATGTTGACTTCGATGAACACCGACGGTCACCAGGACGGATACGACCTTTCGTTGACTCGAGCCGTGTCGGATGCCGTCAGCGTGCCGGTAATCGCCTCGGGTGGCGCAGGAAACGCGCAGCACATGATCGACGCGATCACGGAAGGCCATGCGGACGCCGTCCTGGCCGCCTCGATCTTTCACTTTGGCACCCACCCGATCATGGATGTCAAACGGCAAATGCAGGCCGCCGGCATCCCCATCCGAATGGAACACGCCGACTATGACGACGTCCTCTGAATCTCCCATTAGCGACGTGCCCGAGCTGAAGTACGACGCTGACGGCCTGATCCCTGCCATCGTCCAGGATGACGCGAGCAACGACATCCTGATGCTGGGTTACATGAATGCGGCGTCAGTGCAGATGACCCTGGACAAGCAGCTCGTGACGTTCTGGAGCCGCAGCCGCCAGGAGTATTGGACCAAAGGCGAGACCAGCGGCAACGTGCTGGAGCTGGTCAGCATTCGCAAGGATTGTGATGTCGATGCGCTGCTGGTACGCGCCGTGCCACATGGCCCGACCTGCCACACCGGGAACCGCTCCTGCTTCTACCGCGACCTCGCCGAGGACTAAGCCCGAGTTTGTGTTGGCAAGAATGTCGTATGGACAACATAAGTGTTGACATCAACAGTAGTGTTGACTACGGTGTGCCTGTGAATACCTCGGAGCTTCGCCGCTGGCTCCAGAAACGGGGTTGCACGTTCCATACTCACAAGGGCGGGAGCGGCCATGTGACCGTCCGCCGTGGTCGGCGCACCAGTCAGTTGCCCACACACGGGGCACGCAAGGAGCTCGGTCCTGGACTGGTTGCGAAGATCAAGAAGGATTTGGATCTGAAATGATGCTCTCCTATCCACTCATCCTGGAAGAGGACGGGGACACGCTGCTCGTCACTTCGCCAGATTTTCCGGAGTTGACCACGTTCGGTGAGGATCGCGAAGAGGCGCTCGCGCAGGCGGTCGATGCGCTTGAGGAAGCAGTCGCCGCCCGGATGCACAGCCGCCTGGACATCCCGTCACCATCGACCGGCTCCGTCCACGCTACGTTGCCCACGTTGACCGCGGTCAAAGTGATGCTCTACCAGGGCATGCGAGATCGAGGAATCGGCAAGGCTGAGTTGGCTCGGCGATTGGGCTGGCACCTGCCGCAAGTCGACCGAGCGCTCAACGTCCAGCACAATTCACGACTCGAGCAGATGGACTCTGCGCTCGGGGCGATAGGTCTTCGTCTCGACGTGACCGCGCACGAAGTTTCCGCGGCGACGCCGGCAGTCGCGGAAGATACGCCACTATATCCCTAGCTGAGGGTTTGGTTGAGCTTTCGGCCGGAGGCGGTCACGGCGACTTAGTTTTCTTCGTCCAGCATGCCGTAGCGGCGGCGGAATCTCTCAACGCGGCCGGCGGTGTCGACGATTCGCTGCTCGCCCGTGAAGAATGGGTGACAGACCGAACAGATCTCGATCCGGATTTCTGACTTGGTCGCGCGCGTCTCCCAGGAGTTGCCGCAGCCGCAGGTGATCGTCGCGTCGACGTAATCGGGATGGATTTCAGCCTTCACGCGCCCACCTCCTCGAGCTCGGCAGGAATCACCGAGACCTTCTTGCGTCGTCCGCGTGCGTAGGGTGCGAACTTCACGGTGCCGTCGGACAGGGCGAACAAGGTGTGATCGCGACCGACGCCGACATTATCGCCCGCGTGGATGCGTGTGCCGCGCTGACGGACGATGATTCCGCCGGTGCGCACGACCTCGCCGTCGAACAGTTTGACGCCGAGCCGCTTCGCATTGCTGTCGCGACCGTTGCGCGACGAGCCAACGCCTTTCTTGTGAGCCATGACGCTCTCCCTACTCTTCTGAGTCTTCAGTCTCGGCGGATGCTGCCGGCACGTCAGCAGCTTCATCAGCCGTCTCGTCAGTGGTTTCAATCGCCGCCGGAGCCGCAGGTTGTTCCCGTTCTGGAGCGGTCCAGCTCTGGTCGCCCAGGTTGACGGCATTGACCAGCACCGAGGTTTGCAACTGACGATGTCCGCGGACTCGGCGATACCGAGTCTTGTTCTTGTACTTGAAGACGGTGATCTTGCGACCACGTCCCTGCTCAACGATCTCGCCAGTGACACTGGCCGACTCGACAATGGGAGCGCCGATCGCCAGTTCGCCTTCGCCATTGACCAGCAGGACATCGTCGAACGTCACCTGATCGCCCGCATCGCCGTCGAGGCGTTCCAGCTTGATTCGCTGGCCGGGCGACACGCGGTATTGTTTTCCGCCGCTGCGAATCACGGCGTACACGTCGGACACATCAGTGGGCATAGCTGTCTCGCATCGATCTCAAGGTGATCGGATCGTTATTCCTGAAGTATCTAGCCTAGCCAGCCGCTGTCAGGCGTCAAGCGACTAACGAACAGATCGCGCTGAGCTGACTCGCAGAGCTGACCCGGCGCAGGGATCGCAACTAGTCGAGGGAGCTCCGATTCTGGTTGCCGCCCCAGGCCAGGCCTGGTTTCGGCGGCATCAGCGGCTCACGTTCCTCGCCGGTGTCTCCGTCGGAAGAGGTTGGTGGTGGAGCGGTCGGCTCAGGCGCTGGAGGTGGAGGCGTCGGCTTGGGCACCGCCTGACCCGGTTGCCAGGCCAGGATGGCGCGCAGGTCGTCGCCCTCGAGCGTTTCGATATCCATCAGCCGCGTCGCCAGCAGATCCAACTGCTCGCGATTGCGACGCAGGATGGTCCGCGCACGGTCGCGCGCACGGTCGATGATCTCGCGCAATTCTTCATCAATCTGCTCTGCAACCATTTCGGAGTAGTCGCGCTGCTCGGAGATGTCACGGCCCAGGAACACCATCGATTCCTTCTTGCCGAACGTGCGAGCTCCCAGGCGTTCAGACATGCCCCACTGCGTGATCATCGCGCGGGCGATCTGTGTGACTTTGCTCAGGTCGTCGTGTGCGCCGGTCGTCATTTCGCCGAAGACGATCTCTTCAGCGGCGTGCCCACCCAGTGCCGATGACATAAAGCCCTCGTAGTAGGACTTGCCGGCCAGCCGGTGCTCCGACTCGGGCAGGTAGCGGGTGTATCCGCCGGCCATGCCGCGTGGGACGATGGTCACCTTGTGTACGGGATCGTGTCCGGGAATGTGGGAGGCAACAAGCGCGTGACCCGCTTCGTGGAACGCCACGACTTCCTTCTCGCGCCCGACCAGCAACCGGGACTTGCGTTCCGGACCGGCCATGACGCGGTCGACGGCCTCTTCGACTTCGGCCTGCGTGATGTGCTTCTTCTGCCGGCGTGCAGCGAGAATCGCCGCCTCGTTGAGCAGGTTGGCCAGTTCGGCTCCGGAGAATCCGGGTGTCTCTTTGGCGATCGTGTGCAGGTCGACCTCTTCGGCCAGCGGCTTGCCGCGCACGTGGACATCGAGGATCGCTTGCCGACCCTTGACATCGGGTGCGTCCAGAACGACGCGACGGTCGAATCGGCCGGGTCGCAGCAGGGCGGGGTCGAGGATGTCGGGCCGGTTGGTCGCTGCGACCACAATCACGTTGGTGTTCGTGTCGAACCCGTCCATCTCGACCAGGATCTGGTTCAGGGTCTGTTCGCGCTCGTCATGTGAGCCGCCGACACCGGCGCCGCGCTGGCGACCGACGGCGTCGATCTCGTCGACGAAGACGATGCAGGGCGCGTTGCGCTTGGCCTGCTCGAAGAGGTCGCGCACGCGACTGGCGCCGACACCGACGAACATCTCGACGAACTCGGACCCGGAAATCGAGAAGAAGGGCACGCCAGCTTCGCCGGCGACGGCTCGGGCGATCAGGGTCTTGCCGGTGCCAGGAGGACCGACCAGCAGTACGCCGCGAGGAATCCGCGCACCGAGTGAGGCAAAGCGCTCGGGGAACTGGAGGAATTCAACGACCTCCTGCAGCTCTTCCTTGGCTTCGTCGCAGCCGGCCACGTCATTGAAGGTGACTGACGGGCGATTGGCTGTAACCAGGCGCGCCTTGCTTTTCCCGAACGACATCGCCTGCGAGCCCTGGCCTTGCGCCTGTCGCAGGAAGAAGAAGATCAGGCCGAAGATCAGCAGGAAGGGGAGCAGGTTGAAGAACACGCTGGCGATGGTCGAACCAAAGCCGCCGCCCGACCCGACTTCAACGTCGGGGAAGCCCTGTCCGCCAACATCAACACCCTCTCGCGAGAGGAACTCGAAGAAGTCAAACCCAGTCTCCGGCACATTGGTCTGGAACGATTCCGCGCCGTCGCGATAGTCGAGTACGACACTCGTTGAGGAGACCTTGATCGTCTCGATCAGTGCGGCCTGGTTCTCGATTCGGTCGAGCAGGGACTCCGTGCCACCTGCCAATGGGATTTCGTTCGAGCCGCCGCCCCGAGGGAACACGGAGAACACCACCACGATCAACACCACGAAGATCAGGATGTAGATCAGAAAACTGCGCTTGAATCGTGAGCCACCCATCGACGCCGTCCCTCAAAAGCAGCGCATACCGTCGACCGACGGCTGCGCGGGTACCTGTTCAGACAGTTTCGAGCATATCGCAACGTAGGACAGCGCAAGGTCAGGTGTACGTCATTTTCCAGATCGCCAGCCTGCTGCCCACGTCTCTAACCGTCAGGCTGACTGGTCCTGCGCACGTTGAGGCCGTGCGAAGTTGGAGATTCAGGTTTCCACGGCCATTCTGCTCGAACATCAATCCGACTGGCGAACTCGCGCGACATAACACACTGCCCTACCCTCTCGACGTGACCGCACAACGTCCGACACGGCGACGAGAGATGCATCACCGGCGCAACGGAGCTCGGGTCATCGTGGGAGTCGATGAGGTCGGACGCGGCCCGCTGGCCGGACCGATCGTGACTGCTGCAGTCTCATTGCCGTTGGATCGCAGACCGAAGTGGTTGTCAGAGCTGCGCGACAGTAAGCAGCTCACTGCGAAGCAACGACAACGACTCGCTCCCTTGATTCGCGAAGGGTCGCTCTGCTGGGCAGTTGGCTGGGTGCATGCGGACGAGTTGGACAGTCTCGGACTCACCGCTGCCCTGCGCCTGGCATTTCGGCGCACGATCGAACAGCTTGGCGAGCCGCCTGATGTCGTCCTTGCGGATGGTCGCGATGAACTACGACTGGCATATCCGACCGAGATGATCGTCAAGGGAGACGCGAGCGTGTCCTCGATTGCCGCCGCGTCGATCATCGCCAAGACCGCTCGCGACGAGTGGATGATCGAGCTGGACAGCCGATATCCGGGATACGGCTTTGCCAGGCACAAGGGATATGGTTCAGCCGAGCATGTGCGGGCGTTGGAGGACCTGGGTCCATGTCCCGAGCATCGACGATCGTTCGCACCCGTTGCCGCGCTGAGTCAACCGCAGTTCGCCTTCGATGCCGCCGCCTCCTGACCGACCACTGGATCGACGACAGGCGCTCGGCGCTGCCGGTGAGGAGTTGGCCGCCGTCTACCTCGAGGCACGTGGCTACCGAATCGTTGAGCGCAACTATCGCAGACGCTGGGGCGAGGCGGACATCATCGCGCTGGACCCCGACGGCACGCACGTGATCATTGAAGTGCGCAGCCGCAGCGATCGCCGCTATGTGGTTGAGGCGGCGCAATCGGTCGGTCCGCGCAAACAACAGCAACTTCGGCGACTCGCTCACGGCCTGATGTCGGAGCAGGAGACCGAGATCGATATCCGCGTAGATGTCATGATCGTGGCGCCGGATCGCGACGGGAACCTGGTCGTCGCGGCCCACATTGAGGACGCCATCGAAGATGGCCCGGTTGACGACTAAGCTGATGACAACGCCGGAGTTGGCTCACTGATTATGCCGATCTACGAGTACTACTGTTCCGATTGCGCCCGGACCGTTGAGGTCTTCCAGCGTCGCGTCCGCTCGGAGGTCGACCCCTTGCCCGGCTGTCCGGAGTGTCGCGGCGGCAACCTGCAGACCCGATTCTCGAGGTTTCGCTCGAAAACGGAGCTGACCTTCCCCGGGTTCGACACGCTCGACGACGTCGACGCCGATGACCCGGAATCGGTGGCCGCCTGGCGCGAGTCCGCCGGCACGTCGCCGGAGCTGCCGGCCGACCTTGCCTAGTTCGCTCTTCCAGTGAGAGGAGGCCCTGCATGCCGATCTACGAATACCGCTGTCAGCAGTGCGGCCACATCCAGGAACAGTTTCATCGGTCGCTGGATCGTGCCGTTGTGCCCGACTGTGAGTCCTGTCCATCGGACGAGATGGAACGGGTGATCTCCCGCTTCGCCACACCGAAGACCGAATCGCAGGTGCTGGAACAATATGGCTCACCTGGTCCCGGTGCGGGCCCCGACGCCTACCGCGATCCTCGGCAGATCGGTCGTTGGGCGGAAGAGCGATTCGACCAGATGGGCGTCGAGATGCCAGCCGAAGCCAAGCAAATGATCGACGCCGCCAGAGATGGCGACTTGCCCGATCCGGTCAAGGATCTGTAGAGCCCCGTCCTCGTGGCATAGCGCGCGACGGACCTCGCGACATAGCGCGAATGAACATCTCCGTCATTCCCGCGCCCCGACGGAGACCGATACATAATCTCTCAACCGCCCCCGCCTCCGAGTGAGGGCCTGCTCCTTCCCTGGCTCCTTACCGGCGGCCATCATTGTCGCCGGTATCTGGTCAACCGGGATCTATCCGAGCAGCCTGGGCTTTGCCAAAGCGGGTCCCCGCTCGGGGGCGGGGACGGGAAGCTGAGTTATTCGAAGGTCTCCGCTCCGACGCGGGAATCTCCTGATTCCCTGTATTTCCTGTAGCAACGACGGAACCTCGTCCGATGCGGCAGCATCGAGCGGTTGGTCCGCTCCTGCCTCCGTGCTGGGCGCGCCGGGATGCCCCCGTTCAGGCCGAGGGCAGGCACCGCGTTGGAGCGCGGGAATGACGGGAAGCTGATCTGTGCATGGCTGATGTGCATGGCTGAGCTGCAGCGACCGATTGGCTGCTGGACTTCGGGCATGTAAAACACTTGAATTGCCGTGCCAAAACGGTAGCGATAGCCTGCCGATTGGTGGGCTGTCTGCCTGCCTGTCATCATCCGGGCGTTTTGCCCGTTTGTACCGGTATCCGCATGGGGTGAGTTGCACCTGAGAGGAACTGCATGGAAATCCTGATCTTCGCCATCATCGCCGCCGTCGTGGCGCTGGGCTTCGCGGCCCTGCGCGTGCGCGACGTCATGGCCGTCGATGAGGGCAACGACGTGATGAAAACCATCGCGCGGGCCATCCAGGCCGGCGCGTCGACGTTCCTCAAGCGTGAGTACACCTTCCTGGCGGTGTTTGTCGCGGTCGTCTTCGTCGTCTTGCTGATCTTTATTGATTTCGACGTGCTTGGTAAGTTCGACGATGTCGTTCGCTGGACGTCGGTTTCATACCTCGTCGGCGCGATTCTTTCTGCTTCTGCCGGTTACCTCGGTATGTTGATCGCCGTCCGCGCCAATGTCCGCACCGCGGCTAAGGCGCGTGAGGGGCTCAACCCTGCGCTGCGCGTCGCCTTTGGCAGCGGCACCGTCATGGGCATGACCGTCGTAGGACTTGGATTGCTGGGACTCGTCCTGATGTACATCATCTGGGGGACATACCAGCCGCTCGCTGGTTTCGCGTTCGGCGCTTCATCGATCGCCTTATTTGCTCGCGTCGGAGGCGGCATCTTTACCAAGGCCGCAGACGTGGGCGCTGACCTGGTTGGCAAGATTGAAGCTGGCATCCCCGAGGACGACCCGCGCAATCCCGCCACGATTGCTGACAACGTCGGCGACAACGTCGGCGATGTCGCCGGCATGGGCGCGGACCTGTTCGAGTCCTATGTCGGCTCGATGGTGGCGACGATGGCCCTGGCCGGTTCCGCCCTGGCCCTGTTCGGCCTGCCGGCAGGCGACGACCCGAATTGGAAGGACAACATATTCGTCTTGCCGATGCTGATTGCCGGAATCGGCATCCTCGCCGCAGTCCTCGGTACATTCCTGGTTCGCACCGGCGAAGAGGCCGATCAAGGCCGGCTGCTCTGGGCGCTGCGTGCCGGCGTCTTTGGCGCATCCGGACTCGTCCTGCTGGGGAGCGGGATCGCGATTGCCATTCTCGGCCTCGATGTCAACATCTTCTTCGCCATTCTGGTTGGCCTGGTCGCCGGCCAGATCATCGGGACGGTCACCGAGGGCTTCACCTCAACAGAGGGCTTCGCCCTACCTGGACGCCGATATTCACCAACCGTCAACCTTTCGGCTCAGGCAGAATCGGGGACGGGCCCGGTCATCATCGGGGGATTGTCGTTGGGCATGATGTCGACTGCCGTGCCGCTGATCACCATCGTCGTTGCGATCGTTCTCGCCTACGAACTGGGAGGCTTCTACGGTGTGGCCCTGGCTGCGGTCGGAATGCTCGCGCCGCTTGGCGTGACACTGGCCACTGACGCCTACGGCCCGGTCGCCGACAATGCCGGCGGCATCGCCGAGCAGGCCGGACTCGACCCGGAAGTGCGCGAGCGCACCGACGCGCTGGACCAACTCGGAAACACTACCGCAGCCACAGGCAAGGGTTTCGCGATCGGCTCCGCAATGCTGACCGCGTTGGCGCTGCTCGCCACATACGAGTTCACGATTCGCGCCGCCGGCGCTGAACCGCTGATCTTCAACCTACTCGACAAGAACGTGATGATTGGCATCCTGATTGGTGCTCTCATGCCGTTCGTCTTCTCAGCCTTGTCGATGGGCGCTGTTGGACGCGCCGCGGAGGCCATGGTCCAGGAAGTTCGACGCCAGTTCCGCGAGATGCCGGGGATCATGGATGGCTCCCAGGATCCTGACTACGAGCGCGCGATCACCATCTCCACCGACGGCTCGCTACGCGAGATGATCCTGCCCGGGCTGCTCGCCGTAGTCGTGCCGATTTTTGTCGGTGCGGTGATTTCGGCCGAGGCGCTCGGTGGATTGCTGATTGGCTCGATTGCAGCCGGTGCGATGTTGGCCCTGATGATGGCCAACGCCGGCGGTGCCTGGGACAACGCCAAGAAGTACATCGAAGAGGGCCATTACGGCGGCAAGGGCTCCGACGCGCACTCGGCCGCAGTTGTCGGCGACACGGTCGGAGACCCGTTCAAGGACACCTCTGGCCCGTCGCTCAACATCCTGCTCAAGCTGATGTCAATCGTCGCGGTGGTCTTCGGTCCGCTGTTCCTCTAGGACCGCAGCAGAGAGACTTCAGGTTTCATTCTCTCCCCCCTCTGGGGGGAGAGAATGGGAGTAAGTACGAAGCTCCCTTCCTAGGGCGTACTCACATTAGCCATCTGCTTAGTCAGAATTCCGTCATTGCCGCGCTTGTCGCAGCCTGCCCCGCACTTGATGCGGGGGCCTGCCCAGCACTTGACGCGGGGGCAATCTCGTCGAGTTTTGCACAGACAGTGGCGCTGAATGCAGCGAGATACCCGCGGCAAGCGCGGGTATGACGGATATCTCAGTGGGTATGACGGGAGCTCCTGGACTGAACTGCCCCATGTGAACAGGCCCTAGCTGTTTAGCTGTCCGACGGCTCATCCGTTGGGCGGCTGGCCCGCTCTCGCTCCGATTGCTCTCGAATCTGCTCCATGAGCGCTTGGCCGGCGTTTCCGGTCGCCAGGATGGTCAACACCGCGCCGAGCAGTAGTCCCAGCAACAGACCGATCAGAAACCTCATAAGACGCCTCCCCCATACGCTGATTTCACTATCACCATACGACCGCCGATAGCCCCTCCAGAAAGGCGCGCCCATGTCCACAACGACTGACGCTACCGACGTCTCGCTCGACACCCTCGTCTCGCTCTGTAAGCAGCGCGGCTTTGTCTTTCCCGCTTCCGAGATCTACGGCGGATTCGGTTCGACCTATGATTACGGGCCGCTCGGCGTTGAACTCAAGCGCAACGTCAAGGACCTCTGGTGGCGCTCAACCGTGCGCGAGCGCTCCGACGTGGTTGGCCTTGATTCGGCGATCATCCAGTCGCCGCGGGTCTGGGAGGCCTCAGGACACGTCCAGAACTTTCACGATCCTATGGTCGACTGCCTCGAATGCAAGGGTCGCTTCCGAGCGGACCACCTCGAAGGCCCCGACTGCCCGACTTGTGGCGCATCCGAATCGTTCACGGAAGCCCGAGAGTTCAACCTGATGTTCCGCACCCAGGTCGGCCCGGTCGCCGAGGAAGGCTCCGAGGCGTATCTCCGACCTGAAACGGCGCAGGGCATCTTCATCAACTTTGAGAACGTCCTCACCTCGACTCGGCGGCGCTTGCCGTTTGGCATCGCGCAGCAGGGCAAGTCGTTCCGCAACGAGATCACGTTGGGCAACTTCATCTTCCGCACGCGGGAGTTCGAGCAGATGGAGATGGAGTTCTTCGTCGCACCCGACGAATCCGACGAGTGGTACCAGCGCTGGATCGATCTACGCGAGCAGTGGTACACCGACTTGGGCGTCAACCCCGAGAACATCCGCCGCGATGTCCACCCGGCCGAGAAGCTCTCGCACTATTCGGCCGGTACCACCGACCTGCAGTACAAATATCCGTGGGGCTGGGACGAGCTTGAGGGCATCGCCAATCGCACCGATTTCGACCTGACGCAGCACGGCGAGTCCTCGGGTAAGCGGCTCGAGTACTTCGATCCGCAGACCAACGAGCACATCGTCCCACACGTCATCGAGCCGGCTGCCGGCGTCGACAGAATCATGCTGGCACTACTCTGCGACGCCTACACCGTCACGCCCGACGAAAAGGGCAACGATCGGACCGTTCTCGCCTTCCACCCAAAGGTCGCGCCGGTGACCGTCGCTGTGCTGCCGCTCTCGCGCAAAGAACCCGTGGCCAACCTCGCCCACGACGTATGGTCGAGGGTCCGCCCCTTCTGGACGACGCAGTACGACGACACGCAATCAATCGGTCGTCGCTACCGCCGCCAGGACGAAATCGGCACACCGCTGTGCGTCACGGTCGACTTCGATTCCCTGGAAGACGACTCGGTCACGATCAGGGATCGCGACACGCAGGAGCAGGTACGCGTCAGGATCGATGAGCTGGTCGATGTGCTGCGGAATCGGCTGGGGTTCTAAAGAGATCCCCCTCTAAGGGAGCTGGCACGAAGTGACTGAGGGGCTTCCCGCGGTCCGCCAATGACTGGGCAAGTCTCCGCGTAGAGGAGACCGATGCAAACCCCTCAACCGCCCCCGCCTCCGAGCGGGGGCCTGCTCCTGCCCTGGCTTCTTACCGGCGGCCACGTTTATCGCCGGTATCTGGCCAACCGGGACCTATCCGAGCAGCCTGGGCTTTGCCAAAGCGGGTCCCCGCTCGTGGGCGGGGACGGGAAACTGAGTAATTCAAAGGTCTCCGTACAACGGGGACTCTGAATCTGCGGGGCGTTCTCTCGAGAGCCTTGACTTATGCGCCAGGCTCTCCAAATGAGGAAGTCTGGGAATGGCATAGGGCACAACGAAACGCTGTCGCTATGGACTCGCAACTGCGCTCAGCGCCATTCCAGAGCGACAGCGTTGTGCAGGGTCGTTGCCCCTGTTGCCCCGAGCTATGGGGCGAGTTCGGCCACCTTGGTGCGCGCGGAGTCGGGGTCGTCGAACCACTCCGCGTTGATCTCGGTGAAGGCTTGCCACTCGTCCGGCACGTCGTCCTCGGAGAAGATGGCGGTTACCGGGCAGGCAGGCTCACAGGCGCCACAGTCGATGCACTCGTCCGGCGAGATGTAGAGCATGCGGTCGTCTTCGTCTGCGTGAATGCAGTCCACCGGACAGACCTCGACACAGGACTGGTCCTTCACGTCGATGCATGGCTCAGCGATTACGTAGGTCATGAATCCATCCTCTCGTCCACTCAACCTGCGCGACGCCGCCACCGACGTTTTCGCGACTACCACACTACTTATAGGACGGCATTCCCCTCTTCGCAATAGCCAGATGAGTTTGCTGCAAACACTGACATTTATCCGCGAGCAAGGCCTCTTGACCAGAGGCAAATTCTACGAGGCCGCGACGGCATCCGCTGGCGCGCGCCAACCATGCAGGGACAGCACATCGCGCAAGAATCGACCTGTAAACGAGCTTTCCACCAGCGCCACATCCTCTGGCACGCCCTCAGCCACGATGCGTCCGCCGCGGTCGCCGCCCAGTGGTCCGAGGTCGATGATCCAGTCCGCGTTCTTGATCACGTCCAGATGATGTTCGATCACCACGACGGTGTTGCCGCCGTCCACGAGCTGTTGCAGGACTTGCAGCAGCGCCTCAACGTCGAAAAACGACAGGCCGGTTGTCGGCTCGTCGAGCAGATACAGCGTTCGGCCCGTCGAGCGCTTCGACAGCTCGGTCGAGAGCTTGATCCGCTGCGCCTCACCTCCCGACAGCGTGGTCGCAGGCTGTCCCAGCTTGATGTAGCCCAGGCCCACCGCCTGCAGCGTGCGCAGCTTGCGTGAGACCGTGGGATTGGCGTCGAACAATACGGCCGCTTCGTCGACGGTCATGTTCAGCACATCGGCGATGGTGCAGTTCTTGTAGTGGATCTCCAGCGCTTCGCGATTGTATCGATCGCCGTGACAGACCTCACAGGGCACGGTCACATCAGGCAGGAACTGCATTTCGATGGTGTTGTAACCGTCGCCCTTGCAGGCCTCGCAGCGGCCACCCTTGACGTTGAACGAGAACCGGCCAGGCTTGTATCCGCGCATGCGCGACTCTGGCACCGAGGCAAAGAGGTCGCGCACCGGCGTGAACAGGCCTGTGTATGTCGCGGGATTCGATCGTGGCGTGCGGCCAATTGGCGACTGGTCGATGTCAATCACCTTGTCAATTGAGTCCAGGCCCTGCAAGCCGCGCATCGCTCCCGGCCGTTGCCGAGCACCGTGCAACTGCTGGGAGGCCGACCTGTGCAGCAAGTCGTTGACCAGCGTGCTCTTGCCGGACCCAGAGACGCCCGTGACGCAGATGAACGTGCCCAGCGGGAACTCAGCGTCAATGTCGCGCAGGTTGTGTTCGGTCGCGCCCAGGACCTTCAGCACATCGCCATTGCCGGGCCGACGGACCGGCGGCATCGGAATGCTGCGCCGACCGCTGAGGTAGGCGCCGGTCATCGACTCCGTGTGATCCATGATCGTCGACGGAGGACCAGCAGCGACAACGCGCCCGCCAGCTTCTCCTGCGCCGGGGCCCATATCGACGATGTAATCGGCAGCGCGCATCGTCGCTTCGTCATGCTCGACGATCAGCACGGTGTTGCCCAGGTCGCGCAGACGCTTGAGCGTCAGAATCAGCCGCTCGTCATCCAGTGGATGCAGGCCAATCGACGGCTCATCGCAGACATAGAGCACGCCCATCAGGGAGGAGCCGATCTGCGTCGCCAGGCGAATCCGCTGCGCCTCCCCGCCGGAAAGGGTTGATGCGCCCCGGTCGAGTGTCAGGTAGTCCAGTCCGACATCTACCAGGAATGTCAGGCGCTCGCGGATCTCTTTCAGAATCTGTGTCGCAATCGCCATCTCGCGAGCAGTCAACGGCGTCTCGTCGCCACTCAATCGATTCGCCCACAACGAGGCGGTCGCGACCGACATTCGTGTCACATCCACAATCGAGCGCTCGTCAACCCGCACTGCTAGCGACTCCGCTTTGAGCCGAGCGCCGCCGCAGGATGAGCAGGGCACCGCTGTCATGTAGCGCTCGATCTCGGTGCGCGACCATTCTGAGTCAGTCTCGCGATAGCGTCGGTCGAGATTGTTGACGACGCCCTCGAACTGCGTCTCATAGCTCCGGTGTCGGCCACGATGATTGACGAAGTCAACCACGATCGGCTCCGGCAAGCCATAGAGCACGGCATCGACCAACTCTTCAGGGTGGTCCTCAAACGGGGTTGCGGTGTCGGCATTGAATTGCTCAAAGATCGCTTCGAGCATCCGTCGGTGCCAGCCGCTCTGCGACGTCGAGCGTGACCAGGGAGCGACCGCTCCGCCGTCCAGCGATTTGGAACGATCGGGCAGTACCAATAGCGGATCAACCTCCATGGTCACGCCCAGACCTGTGCAGTCGGCACACGCGCCGTGCGGCGAGTTGAACGAGAACGACCGCGGTTCAATCTCGCCCAGCGCAAACATGTCGCGCGGACAGGCGAGCTGTTCAGAGAAGATCAAGTCGTCGTCTGAGTCCAGCGGACGAATTCGCACGATGCCGTCACCGAGGCCGAGCGCCTGTTCAATCGATTCGGCCAGACGATTGGCCAGCGTGTTGCGATCGTCCTCATCGACGTCGTCAGCAGGAAGCGCGACGCGGTCGATGACGACGTCAATCTGATGGTTCTTGTTCTTCTCGAGTTCAATCTCGTCGTCCAGCGACAGCACGTCGCCATCGACACGGACTCGGACGAAGCCGCGGCTTCGAGCATCCTCAAACACACCTTTGTGCTCGCCCTTGCGGTCCCGCACGACAGGCGCCATGACCATCAAGCGGCGCTTCTCGCCCAGGGACATCACCGCATCAACCATTTGTTGCACGGTCTGTTGAGCAATTGGGTCGCCGCAGATTGGACAGTGAGGTCGCCCGGCGCGGGCGAACAGCAGACGCAGGTAGTCGTAGATCTCCGTTACCGTGCCGACCGTCGAGCGTGGGTTGCGAGATCCCGTCTTCTGGTCAATCGAGATGGCCGGCGAGAGCCCCTCGATGTAATCGACATCGGGCTTCTCCATCCGGCCCAGGAATTGGCGAGCGTAGGCCGAGAGCGACTCGACGTAGCGGCGCTGGCCCTCGGCATAGATGGTGTCAAAGGCCAGCGACGACTTGCCCGAGCCGGAGAGCCCGGTAATCACGACCAATTGGTCGCGGGGCAGCTCGACGTCAATGTCCTTGAGGTTATGCTCGCGCGCGCCGCGGACCAGGATGCGATCAGCCGGCAAAGTGCCTTCTCCCAATTCCGAACACTGTCAGCCGCTAGGGTATCTCACGACTACCAGGAAGTTGTCCTCGCTGAGGCTTCCTATACTCGATTCATGCCGACCAACACTGCCGACTCTGACCAACAATCCCTGATGACGTCGCTCTCTCAGGATGCGGGAACCGATTCGTCGACGCCTCAGCGCCCTAAACGCATCGTCATCTTTGATGCGTATGCACTGATCTTCCGCGCATATTTTGCGATGCAACGGGCCAATCTGCAGACCAGGGCGGGTGAGCCGACCGGCGCCGTGCGCGGGTTCACCTCCACGATGCTCTACATCTTCAACACCTTGAACCCGTCGCACGCTGCGTTCGCGTTTGACGTCGATGACGCCACTGTCTTCCGGCGTGAGATCGATCCCAACTACAAGGCGCATCGCGATCCGATGCCGGAAGACCTGCCGTCGCAGATCAAGCGCTGCCGCGAGATCGCCGAGGCATTCTCTGTGCCCGTGTATGAGCAGCCCGGATTCGAAGCCGATGACGTGATCGGCACGCTCGCTGATCAAGCAGTCGAGGCTGGGTTCGACACATGGATCTGCACGCTGGATAGCGACTTACTGCAGTTGGTCAACAAGGACATCTCGGTATATCTCTACAACCCGTTCAAGAGTGAGTACACCGCCTACGACAGCCCCGACGTTGTTCGCGGTCGCTACGAGGTCGACCCGATTCAGATCATCGATTTCAAGGCGCTCGTCGGCGACAAGTCAGACAACATCCCCGGAGTCAAGGGTGTCGGCAAGGTCGGCGCCGTCAAACTGCTGAGTGAGTTCGGCACCGTCGAACAAATCTACGAGCATATCGACGAGGTCAAGCCGGCCGGAACGCAGAAGAAGCTGATCGCCGACCGCGACAACGCCTTCATGAGCAAGGAGTTGGCCACGATTCGCCACGACGCGCCGGTGACTCTGGATGTCGCTGCTGCCGATGTGACCGACTTCAGCCACGACGCCGTCCTGGCCAAGTTCGAGGAGCTTGAGTTCCGCACGCTTGTCGACCAGATCCCGGGCGACGAGGGCGCAGCCGCTCCTGCCGTGCAGCAGCCGCCGTTCGACGACTATGACTTGGTGACCGATGAAGCCTCCCTGCGCGAGTGGGTAGATCGTGCGATGCACGCAGAACTGCTCGCCGTCGACCTCGAGACCTCATCCATCGACACGATCGACTGCGACATTGCGGGCTACGCGCTCTCCGACAAGGCAGGCGCCGGTTGCTACATTCCGGTGGGGCATCAGACCGACGAGACGCAGCTCGACCATGACGTGGTCAAAGCGGCGTTGCGGCCGGTGCTTGAGAATTCTGCCGTACCGAAGCTGCTGCACAACGCCAAGTTCGACATCAAAGTCCTGCGCCGACATGGGATCACCTTGCGCGGTCTCCGCGACGACACCATGGTCGCCGCATTCCTGCTTAACAAGTCGCCGATCGGTTTGAAAGCGATGGCCGTCAACGAGCTGGGCATCGAAATGACGCCGATTGAGGACCTGATCGGCAAGGGACGCAAGCAAATCTCGATGGTTGATGTGTCGGCCGCGGACGCGGGCAAATATGCAGCCTCCGACGCCGACATTACGCTGCGGCTCGCGAACCTGCTGCTTCCACAGCTCGCCGAGAACGAGACTATGGAGAAGCTCTACCGAGAGCTTGAGTTGCCGCTGATCCCGATCCTCGTCGACATGGAACTGGCCGGCGTCACGCTCGACACTGACATTCTGCTCGACCTCGATCAACAGTTGAACAGCGAAATCGAAACCGTCACGACGCAGATCTTTGAGAATGCCGAGCACGAGTTCAATATTGGCTCTCCCAAGCAACTCAGCGGGGTGCTGTTCGACCAACTCGGATTGCCCAAGACTCGCAAGACATCTCAGGGCTACTCAACCGACGCCCAGCAGCTGGAGCGGCTCGTCGACGCGCATCCAATCGTGAATCACGTCCTGCAGTGGCGAGAACTGACCAAGCTGCGCAGCACCTATGTGGAGTCGCTGCCCGATGAAGTGCATGCCTCGACGGGACGCATTCATACCGACTACAACCAGACGGTCGCTGCGACCGGCCGGCTCTCGTCCGAGTCGCCCAACCTGCAGAACATCCCCGTCCGCACCGAGCAAGGACGACAGATTCGCGCTGCATTCGTGGCGCGACCGTGGGACGAGCTGTCGGACACTGACAATGTTTGCTTCGTCGCGGCCGACTACTCGCAAATTGAGTTGCGTGTGCTTGCCCATCTCTCCGAGGACGAGGGCCTGATTACGGCCTTCCGCGACGGCGAGGATATCCACGCAGCGACCGCGTCTGGCGCGTATGGCGTGTCGATTGACGACGTGCAGCCGGAAATGCGCCGTGTCGCGAAGATGATGAACTTCGGCGTGATCTACGGCCTGTCGGCGCATGGCCTGTCACAACGCAGCGGTATGGAGCGTCGCGACGCCCAGGCGTTCATCGACGCGTACTTTGGCCGCTTCGAGCGCGTGCAGACGTGGATCGAGGAGACCAAGGAGTCGACCAAGGAACTCGGCTACGCCGAAACCCTGATGGGTCGCCGCCGCTACCTGCCGGAAATCCGCTCGAACAACTTCCAGAAACGCAACGCCGCCGAGCGCATGGCCGTCAACATGCCCGTCCAGGGCACGGCCGCCGACGTAATGAAGCGGGCGATGATCGAAGTCGACGAAGCGCTCAGCGCGCGGGAACTGCGTTCACGCATGCTGCTCCAGGTACACGACGAGTTGATCTTTGAAGTGCCACAGGAAGAAGTCGACCAGTTGGCGCAACTGTTGCGAGAAATCATGCCGGCGTCGCTCAATCTCATCGTGCCGTTGCAAATTGAAATGAAGAGCGCCCTCAACTGGCGCGATCTAGAGCCGCTTAAGGTCAGCTGAGGATGCGAGGAGATGATCAGTCCGGCAAATTGACATCAATAGATTCGTCATACCCGCGCTTGACGCGTGTATCTCGCAGCTTCGAGCACACGCATTAGTGCAGTAGGCGAGGAGATTGCCCCCGCATCAAGTGCGGGGCAGGCTGCGACGGAGCGCGGCAATGACGGAAAGGCGTTGGGCCACATGACTGAAGCCCGGCGACCGAACGGAAGGACAGCCGCATGTTTCGCACCATCGGTAACACCTGGAAGATCACCAAGCTCTCCTGGAAGGTGCTGCAACTCGACCGCGAACTGATCTTCTTTCCGATCATGGGCACGATTGGCGCGCTCATCGTTGGGGCGATTGCCGCCGGAGCGTTCGCGGGGACTGGCACTTTCGACCGCCTTGGCGGCGGCGAAGCCGAGTTCAATATTGTCGATCTGATCATCACGCTGGCCGCCTACTTCGGCGGTCTGTACATGGTCATCTTTTGCAACGCAGCGCTGATCGCGGCCGCTCGCGAGCGGCTTGAAGGTGGCGATCCTAACGTCATGTCCGGCATCCGCGCGGTGCGCGGGATGTGGCTGGCGATTCTTGGATGGACAATCATCACCGGCACCGTCGGACTCATCCTGCAGGCGTTGCAGAGCATGGCTCGCGACAACAGCCACGGCGTCATGCGGATCGTCGCGATCATCCTCGTTTCCCTGCTCCAGACCGCCTGGGCCTACCTCACGTTCTTCGTGATTCCCATTCTCGTGGTCGAGCGCGTCGGCCCCATCACCGCGGTCCGGCACTCAGGTAGCCTGCTGCGACGCACCTGGGGCGAGCAACTGACGGCCAGCTTCTCGTTCTTCATCATCTACCTGATCGCCGTGCTGATCGTTGCCATTCCGGTCGTGATTCTCGTCTTCATCGCACCGGTCGCGGCGATCATCGTCGGTGTCATCCTCGGCGGGATCGCGCTGGCCTCCGTTGCGGCCATGGAGGGCATCTTCAAGGCGGCGCTCTACGAATGGATCTCGGAGGGCAAGGGCAGCGAGTGGTTCGACCGACAGCTCCTGAACGACGCCTACATGCATCGCAGCTAGCGCACAGCCATGCCCGAGCTGCCAGAGGTCGAAACCGTCCGTCGTCAGCTACAACCGCTGATCGTCGGGCGGCGGATCAGGCGATTCACTGTGATGCCTGGCGCCGAACGACTGCTGCGCGGACGTTCCGCATCCGAGATCAATGCGCAGCTCATCGGCTGCGCGTTCACGACGGTCGGCCGCCGAGGCAAGTACCTCGCACTTCATCTCGATCACGACCAGGTCATCGTCGTGCATCTGCGTATGACCGGATCACTGCGCTTCCGACCGTCGGACTACGAAGAGGAATCGTTTACTCGTGCGGTCTTCGATCTCGATGGTGGCGACCAACTCCGATTCGTCGATGTACGCAAATTTGGCACCATCGACCTCGTCGACCATCTCTCTGAGGCGCTGCCGGAACTCGGCCCGGAGCCACTCTCTGACCACTTCACACCTGAAGCGCTCTGGTACGCGCTGCGAGGTAGGCAGCAACCGCTCAAGGCCGCGCTGCTCGACCAGCGCAACATCGCCGGAATCGGCAACATCTACGCCGACGAGGCGCTGTTCCTGGCTCGGTTGAATCCCGAAGCGCCCGCCGGCTCGCTGCGTCCCGCAGAGCGCCGATTGCTACACGCGACCATCAGGCAGGTGCTGGAGGACGGAGTCCGTCACGGCGGAGCATCCTTCCGCGATTACACCGATGTCGACGGCTCCGAAGGCGAGCAACAGTACTTCGTCCGAGTCTTCCGACGAACCGACGAGCCATGCGACGAATGCGGCACGACGATTCGCCGCATTGTGGTGGGCGGACGAGCTACGCACTTCTGTCCCAAGTGCCAACCGGTGCGTCAACGGACCCGAATGGTGAGGTCGACCCGACCTCCGCGGGTCCCCGCTCAGGACAGGGGTGCTAGCCAAAGGAGGCCTGGGCCATAGATCCCATTCCGTCATTGCCGCGCTCCGTCGCGGCAATCTCGCTTCATACTGCGCGGACGTTGGTGCGCCTCACAGCGAGATACCCGCGGCAAGCGCGGGTATGACTGAGGTTTCTCTTCGCGAATACGACAGTTGCTAGTGAGTCTTCGCACCGACAGCTATCGGATGGAAGTTGATGTAACGGCGTGGATGTGGATGTTGAGCCTCATTGTCGTCGGCAACATCGCACTCGCTTCGGCGGTGCTTGTCGTCCTCTTGACTCGCCTCTAAGGAACGACCTGCTGACCGGCCGCGTTCCGCTGGCGGTACCCTCAAGCGGACATGACCTCGCAACAACCGTCTGAGCCGTATCCTCGCCAGCCCTATCGGGCTGACGCCGACAACCGACGTGACATCGCGATCGCGACCTGCGAGGACTGCGGCGACGACTTTGATCTCACCAACTCCGACCCGCGCACCCGAGTCTGCGCTCCCTGTTGGGACCGTTCGCTCGAAGCGGTCGAAACCGCGTTTCTGGACAACTACGCCAAGTTCGGCGCCAAGGCGCATCGCACCGTTGCCGAAGCGCTGTTCCGCTCACAGGCGCTCGCCGATCCCGATGACCGCAAGGTGATCGGGATGCGCATCGTTGAGGAGTATCTCAACGCGGCGCAGGAACTGATGGCGCTCTACGTGGCTCTCCGACGACGACACGAACAGCCCCTAATGACCACATTCACCAACTTTGAGCTCAACGCACCATCCGTCGCAGCCTTCCGCATCCTGACCACTGGCCGTTCCTCCGACGAGCTGCTCCGCGACCTGCAGTTGCCAACCCTGGCCGATGTCGAAGCCGCCCGCGGCGAAATCCCACGCAAAGACTGGCGACAGTTCGCGGGAGCGGTGACCGCCGTCGTCGATGGCATAGGACGAGTGCAGAAGGTCGATCAGGGTGTATTGCTTGAACTTGCCGATGGTCTGCGTCAATCCTCGGCGCTGACGCACAAGCTCGAGTGGTTACCCGATCGCGTCATGAATCCCGATCAGGTAGCGCTCGTGGTGCTCAACCAACGCCGGCGCGTGCTGATGACACACGCACTGGCTATCCATGAGCCTCAGCTTGAGGTCTTCATCGACGCAATTGGCAAGATCACCGCGGCATCCCGCGACCTGATCTGGTTGTATCTTCACGTCCGCGACACTGTCGCATTGGAAGAGCAGCAAACCGATACCGCTTCGGGCCCGCAACGAGGCCAGCAACAGGGCCAGCAACAGGGCCAGCAACGAGGCCAACAACGAGGCCCACAAGAAAGTCCGAAATGGGGCAGAGCATGAGCCATTCTCCGTTTTCTCTCGATGGTCAGGTGGTGTTGGTTTCCGGCGCAGGACGAGGCATCGGTCGAGCAGCAGCCGAACTGATTGCCCAGATGGGCGCCAAGGTCGCGATCACGGCCAGAACCGTGGCACAGGTGGAAGAAGTCGCAGATGGCATCCGCAACGACGGCGGGCAAGCCTGGGCGTTCAGAGCCGATGTGGCTGCGATCGAGGATCACGAATCCTTGCTGGACGATATCGAGGACACCATTGGTCCCTTGACCGGCCTGGTCAATGTGGCTGGCATCTCGCCGATCCTGCAGCGCGGGGAACGGATCACACCCGACGACTACGACCACATCCAGAACATTAACCAGCGCGGCACTTTTTTTCTGACCCGCAACTTCGCAGCGCGATTGATCGACGCTGAACGCGGCGGTTCGGTGGTCACGATCTCCAGCGTCGGAGCGGAGTACGGACTGCCGCGCCAGGCGGCCTATGCGATGACGCGCGCCGCCGTCGAGGCGATGACGCGGACGCTCGCCGCCGAGTGGGCGCACTCGATTGCCGCGCCGATCCGAGCCAACTGCGTTGCGCCGGCATTCATCGACACGCCGCTGACCGAGCCGATGCCCGACTGGTACCGGCAGCGCGTCGAATCGCACACGGCGATGCGTCGCCTGGGCGCAGACGACGAAGTCGCCGGCGCGGTCGCATTCCTGCTCTCCGACGCAGCCAGCTACATCACCGGCACCGTCGTACCGGTCACCGGCGGCTACGGACTCTGGTCGCTCGATCCACGCTGACACGCTTCTCGAAAGGCTGGAAGGCCAACGTCATGTCGTACGTCGCCGCCGCTGTCCAACGAGCGCCAGGACTGACACTGGAGCACGGCGTCGAGCAGGCGATTGCAGCAATTGAAGAAGCCGCGCGCGAGGGCGCAAGCCTGATCGTCTTTCCCGAGACCTGGATCCCGTCGTACCCCTACTACCACTCACGCGCCGCCGATCGCCAAGCCTTCGCCGCCAGCTATCAACACACGTTCCAGAACAGCGTCGCGATTCCCGGACCCGAGTGGGACCGCATCGCGCAAGCCGCAGCCGCAGCAGGAGCGCATGTTGTGATTGGCGTAAACGAGCGCGAGCCTCACGCCGGTACGATTTACAACACGCTCGCCTACATCGGCCCCGACGGGTCGCTGCTGGGCAAACACCGCAAGCTGGTACCGACGTTGTCCGAGCGACTGATCTGGGGTTACGGCGACGGCTCGGACCTGGACGTCTACGACACATCGGTTGGACGCCTTGGCGGTCTGATTTGCTACGAGCACCAGATGGCACCGGCTCGCTACGCGCTCTCAACGCTCGGCATCCAGGTCCATGCCTCGGTCTGGCCGGGCTGGGATCAACTGCATCCCGTGATCGACGCTGCGACGCGTCATCTCGCCTACGAGAATGCTTGCTACGTGATCGTCGCACGCGAGACGATGTCGCCCGACCTCCTGCCGACCGGCACGCCGTTCGGAGAAGAGTCGTTCTGGCACGCTTCGGGGGGTTCCGCGATCATCGCACCAGGCGGCAAGTATCTCGTCGAACCGGTGACGGACACGGAAACGATCATCTACGCCGAAATCGACCTCGAAGACACGATCGAGTCCAAGCGCTGGGTTGATTCGGCTGGACACTACGCACGCCCGGATGTCTTCCAACTGCACTGGAATCGCAAGCCCAAACCGCCGCTTGTGATTGACGATGAGTAGATTCCGATGACATCGGCTGGTCCTCACGACGCCATCACGGATGTGCCGGGGATCGAAGTTGGCCACTTCACCGACCTCGACAACGCCACCGGTTGCACCGTCGTGATTGCCCGAGACGGCGCGTGCCCAGGCGTCTTTCAGCCCGGCGGAGCACCGGGAACGCTCGACACTGATCTCGCCGTCGCCGAGAACGCCGTCCAGGATGTCCACGCGGTGCTGCTGACCGGCGGCAGCGTGTTCGGACTTGAAGCAGCAGCGGGTGTTCGCCGCTACCTCCAGGAACAGAGCGTCGGGCTGCCGCTCTTGCCCGATCAACCCCCGCTGCCGATCGTGATGGGAGCCGTCGTCTTCGATCTCCCGATTGGGAACTATTCCCACCCCACGATTGACAGCGGCTATGCAGCCGCAGCCAATGCTTCTAGCGGGCCAGTCGCTCAAGGCACAGTCGGCGTCGGGACCGGTTGCACCGTCGCCAAGTCCAGCCATCCGAATACGTCGCTCAAGGGAGGCGTCGGAACCGCATCGCTGGTCCACGAGTCGGGCCTCGCCGTCGGAGCGCTGGTCGCGACGAACTCCGTCGGCGACATCGTCGATCCAACCACCGGAGCGCTCGTCGCCGGTCCACGAGGCGAACAACCAGGCGAGATGCAACGCTCGTCGCAGGCGCTGCTCAACAGATCCATTGAAGAGTTTGAAGCGCTCGTCCAGGCCCGCGCGCCCACGCCCAGCGAAGACGCCGGGGCGAACACCACGCTTTGCGTCATCGCGACAAACGCCAGGCTGCACAAGGGCACAGCCAAGCGCGTCTCGATCATGGGCTCAGCCGGCCTCGCCCGGACGATCAGCCCCGTCTTCACCCCTGGAGACGGCGACACGGTCTTCACGCTGTCAACCGGCGATATCGATGTGACCAGTATCCCGACCCTGCTCACACTCACTGGAACGATGGCCGCCGAGGTGGTGGCTCGCGCGACGCTGCGCAGCGTTCGAGAGGCCAACTCGCTATCCGGAACGCCAGCCGTTTCGGAATGGTCCTCACATGCTCCACTCTCAAGTCTGACGTTCGAGTAGTTGAGAGTGTGCTTGAGAGTAGCCGCGTCGTAGCTGGCAACAGGAGAATTCGCAGCGGCTGATACGATCCCGCCATGACTCAACGACCTCTGGTTCTGGCAACCAACGACGACGGCATTGAAGCTCCCGGCCTCTGGCACCTGGCTGAGGCGGTGTCGCACTTTGCCGACGTGATCATCGTCGCGCCCGCATTCAACCAATCCGCCATGTCAGCCGCGGTCACGCTCAGGCGAGACCTCGAGGCCGAACGGGCCCATTCGCGACTGCCCGGCGTTGACGCCTGGCAGGTCAACGGCACACCGACCGATGCCGTGGTCCATGGACTCCGCCACTTCGCTCCTCGCCATGTCGACATGGTCGTCTCCGGCGTCAATCCCGGACCGAATGTCGGACGCGAGATCCTGCACTCCGGCACGGTCATGGCCGCGATGCAGGGGTACCTGCGCGGCTTGCCCAGCGTCGCCGCTTCACTGGCGTCGTTCGATGATGATCACTTGCTCGACGCGGCCATCGTTGCCGGACGCATCGCCGAACGATTGCTCGCTAGCGGACAACATCACTTGCTCAACGTGAACGCGCCAGACTTGGATATCTCCGAGTATCAGGGCGTTCGTGTAGCAGCGATGGCAGACATGGCCGTGTCGCGAGTCGTCGACATCACCGGCGAGCACGGTTCCACCCGTCGCAAACTGGAGTTCCGGCCCGACGTCGACGTGGTCCCCGATTCCGATGTCGCCGCGATCATGGAGGGTGCCGTCGCTGTCACGCCGCTGCACAACGACTTCACGTTGCATAGCGCGCTCTCCGACACTTCGACGCTGATCGGCGATCGCGATTCACTGACCACCGAACGTGCAGATACCCGTGCTGTCCGCGCTGACAGCGATGTAAACTGAGTACTCCGACCTCAGCCACCTGACCGCACAGGAGTTCGAGTATGGCCGGCCATTCCAAATGGGCGCAAATCAAGCGCAAGAAAGGCGTCACCGACGCCAAGCGCGGCCAGCTCTTCACCAAGCTTGGACGCGAAATCTCCGTCGCAGCGCGCGCTGGCGGGCCGAAGCTGGAGGAGAACTCGGCCTTGCGACTGGCGGTCGAGCGCGCTCGCGGCTCGAACATGCCCAATGTCAATATCCAACGCGCCATCGACCGCGCGACCGGAGGCGCCGACGGTGCGCAGCTTGAGGAGATCCGCTACGAAGCCTACGGGCCTGGCGGTGCGGCTCTGCTGATTGACTCATTGACTGACAACCGTAATCGCACCGTTTCCGAGGTTCGTGCCACGCTCACCCGCGCCGGCACGAGCATGGCCGAGGCCGGTGCCGTCGCCTGGCTGTTCGAGCAGAAGGGCGTGATCGCCGTCGACGTTGAGCAATCCGGAGATGCCGACGACATCATGCTGGCCGCGATCGATGGTGGTGCGGAAGATGTCGAGATCGACGAGGGCCTGGTCGAAGTGATTACTGCGCCGACTGATCTCGAGTCTGCACGCAATGCCGTCGAGGAGGCGGGCGCGCCGATTGCATCAGCGGAGGTCGTCATGCGCGCAACCAACATGGTGCCGGTCGATACCGATCAGGCGGCCAAGTTGCTCAGGCTGATTGACTCGCTTGAGGACCTGGACGATGTCCAGCGCGTGTTTACGAACGCTGACTTCCCCGACGCAGCCCTGGTTGAGGCGTAGACTCGACACATGGCTCGCATCCTCGGCGTTGATCCAGGCCTCACAGCCACAGGATGGGGCCTCCTTGAGATCGATTCTGACGGCACGGCGAGTTTGCGCTGGAACACGATTCAGGCGCCCGACGGAGCTCTCGCAGAACGCCTCACCTACATTCACGATCAACTCCAGGATGTGATCGAGCGCCACCGACCCGATGAGGTGGCGATTGAGCGCCCGTTTGTGCACAAGAACGTCCGCACGGCCGTCCTGCTCGGACAGGCGCAGGCGGCGGCGATGATCGCTGCAGCATCGGCAGGGATGGCGGTCCACGAGTATCCGCCGCGTCAGGTCAAGGAGGCGGTGGCCGGACTGGGATCTGCTGAGAAAGCTGCGGTGAGGGATGCACTCATCGCGAGACTCGGTCTGAGCGAGATCGACGCCTCTGCCGACGCCGCCGACGCGCTCGCCGTTGCCTACTGTCACTACCTCATGACCGGCGCCAACGCTGCGCTGGAGCTGACATGATTTCCCGCATCCGCGGACGCGCGCTGGACTGGCACGATGACACGCAGAGCGTCGAGATCGATACCGGCACCGAGGCTGGCGGGCTGGTCTACGAAGTGCGGCTGCCGACCGCTGTCTGGATGGCCCTGGAGGACCACCGGCCCGAATTGCTCGACCTCTACACCCACTACCACGTGCCCGATCGAGCTCCAGTGCCGGTGTTGATCGGCTTTCTCCGTCCGATCGAGCGCGACTTCTTCCGCAAACTGATTGGCGTGCCGCAGATGGGCGTGGGCAAGGCGCAACAGGCGCTGGCTGCTTCCGTCTCGACGATTGCACAGGCGATCGAAGCCGAAGACCGACGCACCCTGACCCAACTGCCGGGCATCGGACCGAGGCAGGCGGACCGAATCATCGCCGACCTCAAGGGCAAGGTCGTCGAAGAAGCCTTGCTGGTCGATGAAGGCTTCGACGCCAAGGCGCAACGACCAGTTCGGCCGACGGACCAGGTCGCAGCCGATGCACTCGAGGCCCTCGTAGGTCTCGGCTACACGCGTCGAGATGCGGATCGCTGGATCGCCGCCGTGCTTAGCGCGCCTGATCTGACTGCCCCGCAGACAACCGAAGATCTGCTGCGCGCCGTGCTCGAACACATCGGCACTGGGCCGTAGGTTGAAGCTTCGAACAAGCCCATTAGTGCTGAAATCCCGCTAAGCTCGTTGCCATGACTACTGCCTCAGCCCCGATCCGTAACGCGAAGCCGTTCGAACTCAGCGCCGACTATCAGCCGACCGGCGACCAGCCATTCGCCATCGAGAAGCTGGTCGAAGGTATCGAGGCCGGACACCGAGCCCAGACGCTGCTGGGTGTCACCGGCTCAGGCAAGACCTTCACCATGGCCAACGTCGTCGCCCAGCTCAACCGACCGACGCTGGTCCTGGCCCACAACAAGACATTGGCTGCGCAGCTCTGCACCGAGTTCCGCGATTTTTTCCCCAACAACTCGGTCGAGTACTTCGTGTCCTACTACGACTACTACCAGCCCGAGGCGTACATCCCCCGCTCCGACACCTACATCGCCAAGGAGTCGGACATCAACCAGGAGATCGACAAGCTCCGCCACGCGGCAACCCGCGCGCTGTTCGAGCGTCGTGACGTGTTGATCGTCGCCTCTGTCTCCTGCATCTACGGTCTGGGCGAGCCCGAGGACTATCAGGGCATGGTCCTGAGCATGGAGCGGGGCAAGTCGTACTCGCGCAACCTGATCCTCCGTCGTCTCGTCGACCAGCAGTACGAGCGTGACGAGATGACCCTCAGCAGGGGGAAGTTCAGGATTCGCGGCGACACACTCACGATTCATCCCTCGTATGAAGATCTCGCCGTGCGCGTGCAGTTCTGGGACGACGAGGTCGAGCGGATCGTCGAGCTCGACCCGCTGACCGGCGAAGTCCTGGCCGAGCGCGACCGTGTCGACATCTATCCGGCCAAGCACTTCGTCACCACCGACGACCGCATGGCTGCCGCCGTTGAAGACATTCAGGCCGAACTGCATCAGCGACTGGAAGAGCTGCGACGCGAGGACCGCATCCTTGAAGCAGCGCGACTGGAAGAGCGCACCCGCTACGACCTCGAGACCTTGCGCGAGACCGGCTATTGCCCGGGTATCGAGAACTACTCACGACACCTCGCTCGCCGCGCTGCCGGCTCCACTCCCTGGACCTTGCTTGACTATTTCCCCGACGACTGGTTGCTCTTCATCGACGAGTCGCACATGACCATCCCGCAGGTCCGAGGCATGTACGGCGGCGACACCTCGCGCAAGCAAACACTGGTCGATTTCGGCTTCCGGCTACCGTCCGCGATCGACAACCGCCCGCTCAACATCGACGAGTTCGAGCGACACATCAACCAGGTGGTGTTCGTCTCCGCGACACCGGCTGCTTACGAGCAAAACCACTCGCAACAGGTCGTCGAACAGCTCATTCGCCCGACCGGACTGCTCGATCCTGATGTCGAAGTTCGGTCCACTGACGGGCAGATCGACGACCTCGTCAGCGAGATCAGGACCCGCGCCGAACGGGGCGAACGCACGCTGGTCACGACGCTGACCAAGAAGATGGCCGAGGACCTCGCGGACTACCTGCGCGAGGTCGGCATTCGCACCTACTACCTGCATTCCGAGCAGGATGCGTTCCAGCGTGTTGAAGTCCTGCGCGACCTGAGGCTCGGCGTGTTCGACTGTCTGGTCGGAATCAACCTGCTGCGCGAGGGCCTCGACCTGCCCGAGGTGTCCCTTGTCGCAGTCCTCGACGCCGACAAGGAAGGCTTCCTGCGCAACGAGGGGTCGATGGTGCAGACCATTGGTCGCGCTGCCCGACACGTCAATTCGCACGCCATTCTCTACGCCGACCGTGTGACCGACTCAATGCGCCGAGCCATGGACGAGACCCACCGCCGGCGCACCGCGCAGCACGAGTACAACCTCAAGCACAACATCACGCCGGTCGGCATCACCAAGGAAATCCGCGATATCGCCGCAGACGTCGCCGACCAGGTCCGCGATGAGTTCGAGATGCGTGCGGTCGCGGAAGATGCGCCAGGCTACGAGGCGGGATTGGGCGCGACGATCCCCGAGAACATGACGCCCGATCAGATCGCCAGAATGATCAGCGAGCTCGAGAGTCGGATGAAGCAGGCCGCCCGAGACCTCGAGTTTGAGAAAGCTGCTGCGCTCCGCGACCAGATAGTCGAGTTGCGCCGCGATCAGGCGGCTCTCGGCGAAGATCTCGAGGAATGGAGCGATCAGGCCTATGGCCGGCGCCGTCGTCCACTGAAGCGCAAAGAGCCAGTGTCACGTCAGCGTTAACGTCTGGGACAGGCGGCCCCATTCTTTGCCGCGTCGGGTGCAGCTTGGTACCGTCAAACCGACGCTTCCACGCTCGCGCTGGTATGATCTGCGCGCCTGCTGTGGCAGGTGTTGTGAGAGTGTGATCTGGTGGTTGACGGACCCGGGCACGAACGCTGGCCGCGCTCAAACGTTGATGCGCCGCCATCCTGGCTAGGCAGTGGCGCCGAGGGAGAAGAGGTTCGTGCATGCGCATTCTGCGGCCAGGTGCCGCCGCCCGCATCCTCCTTCTGTCCAAACTGCGGACGAGCCGTCACGGCCTCGTTGATGCCTCAACAGGGTGAGGCTGCCACCGTCCTGTTCACCGACATCGAGGATTCCACGCATCTAACCGAGAGGCTGGGTGACTCCCAGTGGGAGTCGATCATCGACGAACACAATGCCATCGTGCGCGAGGAGCTGCATCGTCACGCCGGATTTGAGGTCAAGCTGACCGGCGATGGATTCCTGATCGTCTTCGGCGACCCACTGCAGGCGTTGCGCAGCGCAGCGCGGATCCAGGCGCAGGTCACTATCCGCGCCGATCGCCTCGGCGCCGACTGGCCGGTCAGAGTCCGAATGGGTGTGCATCGTGGCGATGTCATCCTGCGACCCGGGGGCGACATTCTGGGTCGAACCGTCAACATGGCGGCGCGGATCATGGCCAAGGGACGCGGCGGCTCGGTCGTCGTCTCACAGGCCCTCCGCGACAACGTCGGCCGGCGGATCACTCCGGACTTCTGGGTCGACATGGGGGCTCGGCGAGTCCGCGGACTCAACCGCCGAGAGCGCATGTACCTGTTCAAGTGGCCCGAATACCTTCGTCACGAAGCCAGCCAGCAGCACGCCGGTCCCGATCACATGACCTTCCTCCCCGACGATGCCGTCGATCCCTTCGATCCAATCCTGATCGAATCCGGAGCCGCCACGGTCGAGGGCTAGAGCCTGTTCACACGGGGGAGTCTCGCTCCAACGTGGTCCGTCATGCCCGCGCGAATGAGCCCAAGTCTCTACTTCGACCGAGCAAGCACCCGACGAGACCGCGCACCATCCGACTGCTCGATCACGCCCGCATCCGCCAATTGATCGATCAGTCGCTCCGCTCGAGGACGACCGATCCGCATCCTGCGCTGCAGCAGCGACGCTGATACGCGCTCATACTCGCGAGCCAACTCGGTTGCCTCACCGAGCCTCGTGTCCAAGTCGGATGCCGCGACCACAGTAGGAGCCGGCTCTACGACGATGTCGGGCTCATCCGGTTCGTCGGAAACATCCAATGCGGTCTCCAACGTCGATGTCAACGTTCGCAGGTCCGCCTGCGCCGCTCGGGCCTCGACCTCTGTCACCGCCGCTGTCGAGTCCTCGGCCAACTCTTCCAGTACTTCCTCCAGTGACCCCCGCTCCGTCTGACCCTGCGTCGGTGCGGCCCACGACTCGATCAAGCGCTCAATCTCAGCGTCCGAGACATACGCGCCCTGCACCCGACGTGGTTTGATCGAGTCCGAGGACATGTACAGCATGTCGCCCCGACCCATCAGCTTCTCTGCCCCGGCTCGATCCATGATCACCCGGGCGTCTGTCTGCGAGGTCGTGGCAAAGGCGATCCGGGTGGGGAAGTTGGCCTTGATCAGACCGGTGACCACATCGACTGACGGTCGCTGCGTGGCGATGACCAGATGAATGCCTACCGCACGCGCTAGTTGTGCGAGCCGCACAATCTGCCCTTCGACCTCGGCTGCCGCCGCCATCATCATGTCCGCCAACTCGTCCAGCACCACGACCCAGTACGGCAGTCGCTTGTCCACCGACGGCAAGGCGTTGTATGCGATGATGTTGCGCGCCTTGTATTGCTCGAGCCGCCGGTAGCGGCGGTCCATCTCCGCGACAACAACGCCCAGCACCGAGACCACTTCATCCGGCTCGGTCACCACGTGCGAGAACGCCAGGTGGGGCGCGGAGCCATAGTTGGTCAGCTCGACCCGCTTAGGGTCGACCAGGATCAGGCGGACTTCCTCGGGAGATTTCTGCATCAACAGAGACGAGATGATCGTGTTGATGCATACCGACTTACCCGATCCGGTCGCCCCGGCGATCAGCACATGCGGCATGCGCGTCAGATCTGCGATCACCGGATTACCTGTCACGTCCCGACCCAATGCGATCGGCAGCCCGCCCGTGGCGGCCATCTGGTTGAAGGCTTCCGATTCGATCAATCCGCGCAATGCCACGATCCGGGTGTCGGCGTTCGGTACCTCGACCCCGACGATCGGTTGACCCGGTACCGGCGCCTCGATCCGAATCGACGGCGCAGCCAGCGCCAGGGCCAGATCGTCGGCCAGGCGCGTAATCCGATTGACCCGCACGCGAGTCCGCGAAACCTCCTCGGTCCGGGTCAGCGTTTGGCCGTGTTCATCCAGCACGGCCGCGCCCGACGCATCCTTGACCGGCACCTCACGCGTCTTGACTTCCCAGCCCGGTTCGACGCCAAACTGTGTGATCGCTGGTCCCTCGTTGATTTGCGTCACCGTGGCATCGACACCGAACGACGCCAGCGTCTCGACGATGATTCGAGCCTGATCCTCTGCGCCTGAGCGCAGCGTCGTTGTCGGGTCCTCGTCCAACAGGTCAATTGGCGGCAAGCGCCAACCATCGGCCGCGGTCCGGTCTAGTGTGCGCAGCGTCGAGGGAGGCGGTTCGCTGGCCTTTGATTTGGCTTTGGGTGGTGTCTGCGGCTCAGGTTCTGGAGATGCTGGATCCGAACCAGCGACGGGATCCGCCATCGGTGGCCATGCAGCCTCCGGTTGATTGAGCGTGATGGCTGTTGCAGGTTGCTGCGCTGCGGGTGCCGAGACAGGCGCAGGAGCAGGCCGATCCTGGACTAGCTGGTTGCGCCTGCCTTCTCTCAAATGGGTACCGACCACGCCAACCGCCATCCACAGCTCTCTCCCCGACCACTTCACCAGTTTCCACAGGCTGTGCAACAGCGCCAGCAATCCGTGTCCGATCGAGCGAGCGAGCGCAGCCACCACGCCGGGTCCACGTGCTTTGGTCTCGCGGCCCAGGTAACGCATGCCGTCCCGCAAGGATCGTCCGGCTGCACTGATCAACGAATGCGCCGCCGAAGGCGCGATCAACACAAACGATGTCACCAGACCCAGAAGAATCACACCCCAGCCGATTGGCGAGTCCAACCAACCGCCCACCTGTCCACCTGCGCCGTAGCGCGCCAACGAAACGCCACCAAGCGACGCATCGGGAGTGATGGCCCCGGCGACACCCCACAGGGCCAGCAGCGCCAAGCCGACGCCAGCGCCGACGCGTATCACTCGACGATCCTGGCGAACCGTCGTTCGCACTCGCTGCACTCCGGTCAACATACCCAGCGCTGCAAAGAATGCCGCGAGTAAGTAGGCGCCTCCGCCGAACAATTCAATCACGCTGGTCCGTTGGTCGCCAAACGGCAGCGACGCCATCGTCACCCATACGGAGAAGGCCACCGCGACTGCGACAACCAGACTGCCCACCGCCACATGGCGATGCTCCGCCACCCACATTGAAATGCGGTCGGGCAACGCGCGCCGAGTCCTGGTCGTGGTTCTGCTACTCGCCATACATCAGTTCAGCCGCCCGCGAACAAGTCCGATGCTGCCAATCAGACCTGCACCGCCACCACTACCACCATAGGACGTTGTCGGGTCTCGCGTCGAAGGTAGGCCGAGACTTCCTGCTGCACCTGGCGCTGGCGCTTCTCCCAGGCCACTGGTCGATTCGAGTTCGCGCGCGCTTTGAGCACGTCGCGGGCGACCTGCGCCGCTCCAGCCTTCAGCGTCTCCGTGGCGCGAATCTCCGCAAATCCGCGTGCGGTCACCTCAATCTTGCCCGAGAGCTGGCCGCTCTCACCTTCGACAGGAATCGCAACGAGTAGGAATCCGTCGCCAGCCAGCTTCTGCCGATCACGAATGATCGATCGATCCACGCCGCCGACATTCATCCCATCGACGTAGACATATTCTGCCGCCACCTGGTCCACAACCGCCGACTGGTCCGCCGTCAGCTCCAACACATCGCCGTCGAGCAGAATGTGTCGGGCCTCCTCGGCCACACCCATGGAGGCCGCCAGATTTGAATGCAACACGAGGTGTCGATACTCACCGTGGATCGGCACGAATGCCTGAGGATCGGTCAACGAGATGACCGTCTTCAACTCTTCCTGCGCGGCGTGACCGCGTACATGGACATGTTCGTGTCCCGATCCGACCGACACCACATCGACGCCGCGCTTGTAGAGGTTGTTGATCGTGTTGTTGACCGCCGATTCGTTGCCCGGAATCGGCGACGAAGACAAGACAACGGTGTCGCCTGGCTTGAGATTCACGTCCCGATGCGAACCAGTCGCCATTCTCGACAACGCCGCCATCGGTTCGCCCTGCGCTCCCGTACAGATGATCACCGTGTTCTCGTCATGCGCCGAGCCCAGATCGGTGATCGGTCGCAAGCGCCGGTCATCCGTCTGCACGTAACCGAGGTCGCGCGACATGTCGATGTTTTTCTCCATCGAGCGCCCCGTCGCAAACACGACCCGCCCTGACTCGTCCGCGGCATCAATGATCTGTTGGATCCGCGCAATCTGCGAGGCAAACGTGGCGACAACAACCCGCCCCGGTGCCGTCAGCAGAATCTGCTCCAGCGCATCGCCCACCAACGTCTCCGAAGGCGTCACGCCGGATTTGTCGGCATAGGTCGAGTCCGAGCACAACAGCCGCACACCTTCTTGCCCATACGCGGCGAGTTGCTGCAAATCCGTTGGCTCCGACATCACGGGCGTGTGGTCAATCTTGAAGTCGCCCGTGTGAACAACGAGACCCGCCGGCGTACGCAAGGCAATACCGAATGCGTCAGGAATCGAGTGTGCCACCGGGAAGAACTCGGCCGTGATGCTGCCGAAGTCGAACGACGATCCAGTCGTGACTTCAATCATCTTGGCATCGAGAATGCCCGATTCCTCCAGCCGCCAGCGAATCAACCCGAGTGCCAACGGCGAGGCATAGATCGGCGCCTGTAACTGCGGAATCAGAAAGCGCAGCGCACCAATGTGATCCTCGTGTCCATGAGTAATCAGGTAGCCCCGCAGCTTGTCGCGACGCTCGAGGACATAAGACGCATCGGGAATGACGTAGTCGACGCCGTGCATGTCGTCGGAGGGAAACAGCAGGCCGGCGTCAACGATGAGCAAGTCATCGGCGGTCTCGTAGACCATCATGTTGCGGCCGATTTCCCCCAGACCTCCCAACGGCACGACTCGTAAGACGCCCTCCGCCACATCGGACAGCTCTGCCACGGTTACCTCATTCTGTGTCTCGGTCGCTAGAGCAGCGACCGCTGAGAATCATCATCTTGCGCCGGTTCGCCCGGCTTCGGCTCTCCATGCGCGTGCCCGACATGCACAGCGGCAATCTCAGGGCGCTCGGCATTGGCCAAGAGCGGGGGAATGATCGCGAAATCGTCCCGCATCGTTTGCATCAGATTCGAGTTCCTCAACGCCGCTGCCGGATGGTAGACAGGCAAGATCAGCCACGGACCAGCCTGAAACGGCTGCCCACGAGCATCGCCCATCTTCGCGTCGGGCAGAAAATACTGAGTCGCAAACCGGCCCAGCAGCACGATCAGTTTCGGCCGGATCCCTTCAATCTGCTCCCGCAGATAGACCTCGCAGCAACCGATCTCGTCCGGTTGAGGATCGCGATTGCCCGGTGGTCGGCACTTGACCACGTTGGCCACAAACACCTCAGGACGGCTTAAGCCAATCTCGCCCAGCAACTCGTCCAGCAACTGTCCCGCGCGACCGACAAACGGCCGTCCCTGCTGGTCCTCATTCGCCCCCGGGCCTTCGCCAATGAACATGAGCTCAGCCTCGGGATCACCATCACCTGGGACCGTCAAGGTCCGTGTCTCATGCAGACGGCAGGCCGTACAGCCAGCAATCCGAGCATTCAGTGAGGTAAGCGTCTGAGCATCCACTAAATCAGTCTACGACCAAGCTGCACAAGCTCAACGCACACGCTGCGCTCCCTGGTCCCCCCACATCCGCGCTCCCCCACTCCGTCATACCCGCGCTCCGCCGCGGGTATCTCGAAGTGCTGGCCTCCGACGTCTTGATCAGGCGCCCTGAGCCAGCCGTGCAAGTGTTCCCAGCTTCATACGTCAGTGCGGGTCATCGCGAGATTCCCGCGACGGAGCGCGGGAATGACAGTTCGTTGGCGGTTACGCCGGCTGACCATCAGGCTCGTCGTCGTCCAGGTCCGACTCGATCACCGGGATCACTGTCCGGTTCTCCACCAGCCGCACCAGCACGATGCCCAGGGTGTACAGGCCCATCGTCGGCACCGCGACAAACGTCTGCGTGACCGGGTCAATCGAGGGCGTAATCAACGCGGCCAACAGGAACGAACCGATGATCGCCCAGCGCCACATGCCCAGGAGTTTCTTCGAGGTCACGATCCCAATCGCACCGAGACCCATCAGGAACAACGGCAGCTCAAAGACAATCCCGGTCCAGATCACGAACCGCGTGAGCATGTCGATGTAGTTGTTAATTCGCACCTGTGGATCGGCGATTTCCTGGCCGAAGTTCAACAGGAACGACAGCGCCGGCGGCCAGGCGATGAAGAACGCGAACGCGCCGCCGCAGGCAAACGCAACCGTCGCCAGTCCCACGATGGGCATGATCCATTTCTGTTCAGCCCGCGTCAGTCCGGGGTGGATGAAGGCGTAGATCTGGTACACAATCACCGGCATCGCCCCGGCCAGACCAAGCATCAGCGAAATCTTGATGTACGCGCCAATGAAGCCGAGCAGCTCGGTGTAGATCGGGCGGAACTCGGGCAGCGCCACGCGACCCGGTTCCAGCAGATAGTCCAGGATCGTCGATGCAAAGATCAACGCGACGACCGTCGTCAGCACCATGGTCAGTACGGCAACCGTTAGCCGCTGACGAATCTCGTTCAGGTGCTCACCGAGTGTGAGCTCGCCTTCCTCCGGCTGATCGGGCGGTGCTCCCGGTGGACCATCGAGTGGACCATCGGGCGGCATGCCCGGCTGTATCCCCGGCGGCAGACCGTCGTCGATTTCGTCCGCGACCACGTCCAACTCGGAGAGCTCAGGCGGCTCCGGCAAGTCGGACGGCGAAGGGATCGGTCGCGAGGCCATCAACAACTCACCGACCGCTCAGTGTGTACGAACATGGCGACGCCGCTACTGCGCATCGCGATCAAGATCGCGGCGTCGGCGGTTCAACGAGATCACATTCGACGGTCGGGCCGGCTCTGCAGCGTCCGACCCATCGGCATCGCCCGTGCCTGCTGCCGCTGCGACTCGGCGTGGACGTACTACCGGTCGCCGCCGTCGAACGCGTCGCGTCTGGCGTTCCTCAGACTCGGTCGTCGACTGCCCTGCCGTCTGCCCTGCCGTCTGCGTTGCCGTACCAACCGATTCAGCCGATCCGTCACCGTCTTTCGCCGCCACAATCGCCTCTTCCGTCATCGTTTCGGCATCCCGCACGGCTCCACGCACATCGGCTTGCGCCTGCTCCAGATCGGCGCGGATGTCTTCGTCGATTTGCTGCAACTCGAAGCGCTGCTCGATGAATTCCTCGCGGACCTCTTCAAAATCGGTCAGGTACTCGTCACGGAAGTCGCGCGCATATTCACGCAACTCGCGGATCGCACGACCAAACTGACCCGCGATCTCCGGCAACTTGCCGGGACCGAAGATCACCGCCGCGAGCAGCAGCACTACAAGGATTTCAGGAATGCCAACGCCAAAGATGTTCATCGGCAGTCAGCGTACCCGATTACACCACATCCGCCGCCCAATGCCGGAGGTCAAACGACCCGGATACGGGCCGCTCCCATAACGCGGCTTTGAGCTGGCTCGATCTGATTCGTGGCTATTCGTCGGAAACGCCCTTCGAGACCAGGAAATCGATCGCGTCCTGCACCGTGCCGATGCCCTCTGCATCCTCGTCCGAGATCTCCAGGTCAGGCACCTCGTCGCGGAATTCGTCCTCGAACGACATGATCAACTCGACCAGATCGAGCGAGTCGGCGCCCAGGTCGTCGACGAACGACGCCGCCGGCGCCACGTCGTCCGGGTCCGCCGACAACTGGTCAACGATGATGTCCTTGATTCGATCAAACAGGGCCATTCTGCCAACCTCCAGTTACTCCGCAGTCCCAGCCTGCAGACGGTTCCGTGTGACCGCGCCCAGCACGCCGCTCACGAATCGGCGACTACCATCGTCGCCAAATCGCTTGGCCAACGACACGGCATGCCGAACCGCAGTGTTCGGGCGTACCGAGCCATTATCGAAGAGCATCTCATACAGCGCAATCCGCAGCACGGTCAGGTCGACCAACGCCATCTGATCCATCGGCAATCGGTCGGCCAGTTCTGCAATCAAGGCGTCAATCTCATTGCGTCGGCTGATGACTCCGCCGACGAGCGTCGAGGCTCGCTCCGCTTTCTCGCCCGACATTGGCACCACTTCGTGCGAGCGCAGCAACGCCGTCGTCGCCGGTCTCACTCCAAACTCTGCTTCAAACAGCGCGCAGAAGGCTCTCACCCGTGCGTTGTCTTCCGCGTCCGGACGAATGAGCAGTGTCCGATTCCGGCGTGCGTTATCCGCCAACGCTCTCCCGATCGCTGATATTGACCAGGGTCGGCGAGGACGCCAGTTTGAGCGGTCGCAGTGTTGTGCGCACCAGTCCCGTCAGCACCTTGCCCGGTCCCATTTCGACGTACTGCTCAACACCCAGTTCATGCATTCGCAGTACCGTGTCGCGCCAGCGCACTGGACGGCGAATCTGCGCCGTCAGGTCCGCTCGCACGTCATCGGCCGTCGTCAATGACTCGGCCGCCACATTGCCAATCACCGGAGTCGAAGGATCCGACACGTCGGCGGCGGCGATGATCGGCGCCATCGCCTCAGCGGCAGGCGACATCAGCGACGTATGAAACGCGCCACCAACATTCAGCATCACGACGCGACGAGCCCCAGCTGCTTCGGCCAGCTTGGCCGCGCGCTCGACTGCGGGCACCTGACCGCCGATGACGATCTGTCCGGTCGCGTTCAGATTGCAGACCTCTGCGCCCGCTTCCGCGCAGACTGCTTCGACATCCGCCTCTTCCATGCCCAGCACAGCTGCCAGGGTCCCCGGATTCTGTTCACCCGCGGCCTGCATCAACTCGCCGCGCCGGGCGACTAAGCGCACGGCCTCCGAGACCGTCAGGGATCCCGCGGCGACGAGCGCTGAGTATTCGCCCATACTGTGGCCGGCCGTACATGCCGGCGCAGCATCCAACGCTTCGTGTCCAGCCACTGTCGCGGCGCGCCAGGCAGCGAGCGAAGTCACCAGGATCGCCGGTTGTGTGTTGACTGTCTCGCGCAGGACCTCATCAGGTCCTTCGAAGATCACGCTCGAGAGAGAACGCCCAAGCGCCTCGTCGGCTTCTTCGAAGATCTCCCGCGCCTCAGGAAACGCATCGTGCAGGTCGCGTCCCATGCCGACCTCTTGTGCGCCCTGGCCGGGAAACAGCCATGCCGTCGACGGGCCGTTCGAGGAAGCGGACACCGCTAGTCCTCCAGCTCGATCACTGTGCGTCCGCGGTACATGCCGCAAGCCCAGCAAATCCGGTGGGCCTGGTGCGATTCATTGCACTCGGGACACGTGACCAGCTTCGGACGCTGGATCTTGTGATGCTGTCGTCGCAGCCGCTGTCGAGTCTTCGCATACTTTCGCTTCGGAAGCGGGGGCATATTCTCAGTCTCCCTCAGTCTCAATCTTCAACACCGACAGCGCCGACCAGCGGTCATCCACTGGCGCTTCTGTCGATGTGCTGGATTCCAGTCCTGGACAATCCGGCCCGCAACGCGGACTCATCGGACGTCCCATATCAACATATTGTCGCACGGCCTCCGACAAGTCGATTTGACCGTCAATCACCGCGAAGCCCACGCGCTCCGGCGGAGGCTCGATCGGTACGCCTAGGATCGCGTCCGATGCGGGCCAAAACTCCTCGTCGAACGACACGTCCAGGGGTAGTTCCACGTCCTCCAGGCAGTTGCCGCAGACATCGGCATACGATGTCGCCAGGCTCGCCGTGGCTAGTATCGACTGGTCGGTGCGCAACAGGCGCAGTGCCCCGTTCACAGCACCGTCAAGTCCGGCCGCGCGAGCGCCATCAATCTCGTACCGCCGCAGAGAGCCGATCGGCTCCTGCAGTAGTGTCGAGACATTGATGATCAAGGAAGTGGTCCGTCGGATTTGCGCAGGTCCGACATGTGGTCCGACCGGCGCGCTCCCGCCCTCATCAGTCATGGTCAGGTCAGCCTACCAGCGCAACACATTCATCAATCTTTCCATGCCGCGATGTATTGGCTATCGCAGTTGTCAGGCATACACTCAATCAATCGAATCAACCGACCCCTCCATTCTCTCCCAACCACCAGTAATGAAAACGAGCCGCCCCCATGGACCTTGAAGGGTTGCAGCAGCTCCAGGATATTGACATCCAGCGAGACCAGGCCAAGCGCGAACTGCAGGCCATTCTCGACCAAATCTCCGATCCGCCATTCATCAACCAGCTCGAAGCGGAAATCTCCGCTCAGGAAGACGACGCCCGTCAGGCCGACCAGGCTGTCCGTGAAGCGCACGCCATCGTACAGACTGCGCAACGCCGCATTGAAGTCACCGACAAGCGTCTCTACTCCGGCTCGATCACCGATCACCGGACCCTGGAAGAGCTCCAGCGCGACCTCTACAGCCAGCGTCAGCAACTGCCGCCGCTCTCGGAGGCACAGACACGCGCTGAGTACGAAGCTCAACTCGCGCAGGAAGCCACCACCTGGTTGCAACACCTGCGAACCGGTGCGCTCGATGTCTGGAATGCCCGCCAGTCCCAGCTTGGGCTGGAACGCGTCGACGCACAGGAGCGCGTCGATGAGTTCTCCCGCCAGGTCGAAATCCTGCGCGAGAAGCTGTCCCAGGATGATCTGGCAACCTACGACCAATATCGCCGCCGACGGCCGCGCGTCGTTTCGACCGTCGCCGGCGGAGTCTGCGCCGAGTGCCGCCTCACTCTGCCGACCATCGTCGTCACCCGAGCCAGGCGCGGAACTCGCGCCGTCGAATGTCCATCATGTGGATGCTTGCTGCGCGTGACCTAGTCCTGCCGCAGCTAGACGCATAGCATCAATCTGTGCGTGCCATCGGATATCTCAGTCAGCGCAGTGAACACCCGCGGCGGACCGACCACGCGGCTGCCGATTCCTCGTTGGTCGTCCAGAACGCCAAGTTTCTTGAGTACTGCCACGAGCACGGGTTCGAGCCGACCGCCACATTCCTCGATGCCAACACCGCGCACGACCGCGAGCGCCCCGGACTGACGCAACTGCTGCGCCACCTGAGTGAAGAGGCGCGCGGCTTCACCTTCGTCGTCACCCAGAGCTTCATCAATCTCGGCCACGACGCCACACATGCCGTCAGAACCGTGCTCCAACTCCGCGCTCGCGGTGTCCAGCTGGTCTCTCTTGAGGACGGACCGATCGACGAGTCATCACTGATCGATCTCTGGCGTCTGCACAGCGATCCCGATCCCGATGCCAACCGCCGCAGGGAACGGCTGCAAGAACGTGCCCGACTAGGCCAGGCCATCGGCCGTCCGCCATACGGCTACGGCGTCGGCGACGATGGCCGCTACGAGATCGACGAAGAGGAAGCGGCCGTGGTTCGGCGCATCTTCAGTCTCTGTTTGCACGACGGACTCGGCATCCGACGGATCGCACAACGCCTCAATGAAGAAGGCGTTCAGACTCGCCGCGGACGCAACTGGAGCATGGTCAGTATTCGTGACCTGCTGCGTAACCCCGTATACATCGGCCGCTACGACAAGCTCGGCGTCAGCGTGCCGGGCAACCATTACGCCATCGTTTCCGAACCCGACTTCGAGGCCGTCGCGCAACAAATGTCCCAGCGACGCACCGCGCCCGGTGTCAGTCATCCCTCCGACTTCTTACTCGCGGGACTGGTCTGGTGTGGCGAGGATCAGACGCGCATGATCGGCGTGACCCGTCGGCAGCAGTGGCGCAAAGCCAGCGGTGATACGGCGGCGGCGACATATCGCTACTACCAGTCCGAGGCGCGCACCAACCAGTCGGTCGGTGGCTATCACACACGTCGTGCCGACGACCTTGAGGCCGAAGTCCTTTCGCACATCCGCGGAGAGCGGCAAGGCGGAGAGATTGCGGTGCTCAATATCGGCAGCAACGACACCGCGCTTGCCGCCGAGACCGCCGTCGCCGTCTCTACCGCCGAAGCGCGGCTCCGTGCCATCGACCGCAAGCTCAGCCAACTGCTCGACGACGCATCCGCCGGAGATCCACCGCCCGCGAGCCTGCAAGAGGCCGGAGCCGACATCATCGCCGAGTGGGAAACGGCCAGCGCCGATCTCGCCCAGCTCAGAAGCCGAGCCCAGGCCCAGGAACGAGAAGCCGAACGCCGCCGCCGTAGAGATCAGCGTCTGCAACGAGTACGGGAGGGCTGGGATTCCCTCACCTTCCCGCAACAACGAGAACTGATCGAACACCTTGTCGACCGAGTCATCGTCTTCGACGACTCCGTCACCACCCAGCTCAAGGCTTAGCTAGAGTTTCGTCATACCCGCGCTTGCCGCGGGTATCTCGCTGCTTCGAGCACAGACGTCGGTGGCGGACGCCGCGAGACTGCCGCGACGGCGCGCGGCAATGATGGAGGCGGGGGAGCGCTAAGCTCACCGACATGCACCTCATCGCCTACGCCGACGGCGCGTCTCGAGGCAATCCCGGTCCAGCCGCTTACGGAGCCGTGCTCTGCTCCCCCGACGGCGAGGAACTCGACGCGTGGGGCAATCCCATCGGACGAGCCACTAACAATGTCGCTGAGTACCAGGGAGCCATCGCTGCCGTCGAAGCAGCGCTCGAAAAGGGCGCAACAACCCTCGAGCTGCGGTTGGATTCCGAACTGATCGTGCGGCAGCTCGAGGGCCGCTACCGAGTCAAGAACCAGCAACTCAAACCACTCTTCGAGCAACTCAAGGCTCTGATCGACCAACTCGACACCTTCCAACCCACCCACGTCCGCCGCCACCTCAATCAACGAGCCGACGCGATGGCCAACGAGGCGCTGGATCGCCGCTAGCCGCGCTAGAGTAAATCTCGCCAGGCTGCCGGGCGGCCGCGGCGCACGTCTCGTACGTGCGTCGAGGAAAGTCCGGGCTCCGCGGGACAGGGCGCTGGGTAACTCCCAGGCAGGGTGACCTGACGGACAGTGCACAGAAACACACCGCCTACCCGGTCACGCCTCGTCCACCACGAGATGCGATCGGCGGTAAGGGTGAGATGGTGCGGTAAGAGCGCACCAGCGGTCGGGTGACCGGCCGGCTGAGTAAACCCCGCCCGGAGCAAGACCAAATAGGGAGACAATGGCTCGTCCCGGGCCGTCTCCGGGTAGGTCGCTTGAGGCGACGGGTAACCGTCGTCCCAGATGGATGGTCGCCAACCGGTGCCCCGAGCAATCGGAGCATCGCGAACAGAACCCGGCTTACAGGCGGCCTGGCAACGCGATTCTCGCCGATCTCCTCCCCCCGAAGGAAAGGGTCCGCCTAGCACCGATCCCTTCTCCCCGAGGGAGAGGGTTCGATTAGCACCGATCCCTTCTCCCCGAGGGAGAGGGTTCGATTAGCACCGATCCCCTCTCGCCTCGAAGGAGAGGGTTCGCGTAGCACCGATCACCTCTCCCCGAGTGAGAGATGTCGCCAAGTATCGATCCCCTCTCCCCGAGGGAGAGGGTTAGGGTGAGGGCTGGACCGGGGAACCCTCACCCCAGCCCTCTCCCAGAGGGAGAGGGAGAGGGAGAGGGAGAGGGAGAGGGAGAGGGAGAGGAAGAAGGGGGTAATCGCCTTTCCGCATCGAACTCGCTCATGCCCACTGTTCCTATGCGAGACGGAGCGACACCTGAGCCGCAAGGCACAATGTTCTAACCAGAGAAGAACCACTGAGGCGAACGACTGGCAATGTTGAACAAGACACTCCGCGATCTCATTGATCTTCCGACAAGTTCCGAAGACCCATCGTCATTGGATATGGTCATCACGGGAGTCACCCAGGATTCCCGAGCCGTCCATCCCGGCAACGCCTTCGTCGCCGTCCCCGGATTCTCCGTCGACGGCCACATGTACCTCGGCGACGCCATCAACGGCGGGGTATCAGCCCTCATCGTCCAGGCCGACCGTCGCCCGATCTGGCAACCATTCGCCGATGCTCATCCCGACATCGCCATCATCAGCGTCGACGACACTCGTACTGCGCTGCCAAAGATCGCCGCAGCCTTCCACGACTTCCCTGCCCGAAAACTCACCGTCGTCGGAGTCACGGGCACCGACGGCAAGTCGACCACGACATACCTCATCCACGCCATGCTGACCGCAGCCGGACGCCAGACCGGCCTGCTCAACGGCGTCGAATTCCATATCGGAGGCGAGTGGACTCGCAACGAAACCGGCGAGACCACGCCCGAGGCCGACATCATCCAGGCCAGACTCGCTGAAATGGTCGCTGCCGGCGACACACACGCTGTCCTCGAAGTCAGCTCCCATGGCCTCGAACTCCACCGAGCCGACCAGATCAACACCCAGGTCGCCGTCTTCACCGGCCTCTCCGACGACCACCTCGACTTCCACCAGACGCGTGAGCAATACCTCGACGCCAAACTCAAGCTCTTCCATTCCCTCGACCATCACCACTCCACCGCTCCTGCACAGGCGGGAACCTCGTTCCGCGCCAACGCGGTCGTCCGCGCGGAGGACGAATGGCGAGAAACCATCGTCTCGGCCCATCAGCAAGCGACCACGATCGTGACCGCAACTCCCGACACCAAGGCCGACGTCAGCATCCTCCCGACCTCACAGAACGCCACCGGTTCCGATGTCCGCGTCATCACGCCCGGCGGAGCCCTCGCCGCCCGACTCCCGCTCCCAGGCGACTACAACCTGGGCAACGCAGCCCTCGCCGCCGGCGCAGCCTGGTCGCTCGGAGTCGGACCGATTGCGATGCAGGCCGCACTCAACAATCTCCGACCGGTACCAGGACGCATGGAGTCGATCGACGCTGGACAGCCCTTCACTGTCATCGTCGACGCCGCCGCCACCGGACCTGCGCTCGACCTGGCCCTGCAAACGCTCAAGCCGCACACCGTCGCCAGACTGATACTCGTCTTCGGCGTCGCTGGAGAGCGTGACCCCGTGCGCAAATCCAGCATGGCGCAAGCCGCAGCCACGTATGCCGACCACACAGTCATCACGAACGAGAATCCACGCTCAGAAGATCCTGTCGAGATGGTCGATGAAATCGCGCAGCATCTCGTTGCCGCTGGCGGGCAATCGTTCGACAAAGAACCCGACCGGCGCCAGGCAATCGAGCGCGCAATCTCGCTGGCCCAGCCCGGCGACCTGGTCCTGATCGCGGGCAAAGGCGCTGAACCCACGATGATCTACGCCGATCGCATTGAACCGTGGGACGATCGCGCTGTCGTCCGTGATCTGCTGTGAGGACTGACGTCTGAGCGCCTACCGCACTAACAGTCCAGCGCATACCCTTCGCCTATAGCCGCGCCCAACCACTCGGAGCCCACCAATGGACAACGCCCAATACCGCGCACTCGTCGAGGATGACCTCAAGCACTGGGTGCACCCGCTCTTCCACCCCGACTTCCACCAGGAGCCGGTGATGTTTGAGCGCGGAGAGGGCGTCTACATCTACGGCGCTGACGGCCGGCAGTACATCGATGGCCTCGCCGCGCTCTGGAATGTCGCGGTCGGCCACGGACGCTCAGAACTCGGCGAAGCGGCCAAAGAGCAAATGTCCAAGCTAGGCTTCTCCAACTCCTACGAGGGCTACACCAACGAACCAGCCATTCGCCTTGCCAAGAAGGTGATCGATCTCGCTTACGACAACATGCAGGCGGTCTACTTCACCAACTCTGGCTCCGAGTCAAACGAGACCAACGTCAAGGCCGCCCGCTTCTACTGGATCCAGAAGGGTCGCCCCGAGAAGCAGAAGATCATCACCCGCGTCGAGGCTTATCACGGCAACACCGTCGCGATGACCGCCGCAACCGGCATGCAGGTCTTCAAGCCGCAGTTCGGTCGACCCGTGCCCGACATCATCAACGCCACCACCCCCGACGCCACGCCTACGGGCGGCGGACGGATCGACAGCGGCAACCTGCTGATCGACAACATCGTCGCCACGATCGAAATGGAAGGCCCCGACACGGTCGCAGCCGTGATCGCCGAGCCTGTGCAGGGCGCCGGCGGCGTGTACCCGCCGCCCGAGGACTATTTCCCCCGCCTGCGCGAAGTTTGCGACCGCTATGAAGTCCTGTTGATCGCCGACGAAGTGATCACCGGCTTCGGTCGCACTGGCAAGTGGTTTGCGCTGGAGCACTTCGATGTGCAGCCCGACATGATGTCGATCGCCAAGGCGATCACCTCCGGCTACGTGCCAATGGGCGCTGCGGTCTGGTCCCAAGAAGTCCACGAGACCATCACACAGGGACCAGGCAAGTTCATGCACGCCTACACCAACGCCGGTCATCCGACCGCCGCTGCCGTCGGCCTGCGCAACCTGCAAATCTTCGAGGACGAGGGTCTGGTCGACAATGCCGCCGCCCGAGGCGAGCAACTGCTGTCCGGCCTGCAACGCCTGACCGAGAACCCACACATCGGCAACGTCCGAGGTCTCGGATTCATGTGCGGCTTCGACATCCTCAAGGATCCCGAAACCGACGAAGCCTTCCCCGCCTCGGACGGCATGGGAGCCAAGCTGCTCAAAGCCTGCCAGCGCCGAGGTCTGATCAGCCGAGTCCGCAACGACGGCTACTTACTCGCACCTCCGTTGGTCGCCACCGAAGACCAGGTCGACGAAATCCTCAACATCGTCGAAGACTCCGTCCGCGAAGTAACCGCCGCGCTGTAGGGTTGAGGCCGCTGAGTGGAGAGGGCTTCATCATGACGACGCACCTCAGCGATTCAGAGCGCAAGACGCGTTTGCAGGAGCTGTTTCGACTCGGGGAAACCGATATCGAGCTGTTTGAGGATCTCTTACCGGACAATGCGCTGGGGGAAATCATGCGTTTGAGTCTGACATGGCGGCGTCAGGACGACGAGCGGCGAGACTATATTCTCTCGGTGTTGGAACAGAACGAGATTCGGCTTGAGGAGGTCCACCGCTTATGCCGGTCTTCATCCACGCCGACTACCTCGACGCAATAGGCGCAGGCGATTCGGTCGCGGTCGGGAGAGCAGCTGAAACTGCCGATAGCTTGGCGTACGCAGAATTCATCACCACGGAGGGTATGATTTCCGAGTTTCTGCGCCGTTGGTCCGACCGTGGGCCACTCTTGCGAGATCGCGCGATTGAGTTGTCGCGCACACTGTATCTGCGCCGAGGCACAGTCCAGACGGTCGATTTCGCACGATTCGTTACGGCCCTCGACGCTTACCGCAGCGAGTTTCGCGATTCGGCGCTGACGCTCGAGGATGTGATCGCCGTTCAACTTCTGCGAGAGTCCGATTCGACCGACATCTTGAGCTCTAACGCCGAGTTCCAGCGCTATGGCCTTCGCCCCCTGATGGCATGAATCGCGGTTCGCGCCAAGCAACTGCACATGAGGAGCGGGATGTCCAAGACTCCTTCCGCGATGTGACTGATGTGTTATGGCGGCGGTTGGTCGTTGGGTCCGATTTCCCTGAGGTCAGTTGACTGACAGGCGCTCCGACTTGACGACCACCATCACCTGGGCCCTTCATCGACCGCTGACGGTAATTCTTGGGTTTGGCGCTAGACACCGTTGCCGACTCTCGCTACCCTTCGGGGCAGGAAAGGAGGTGATGCAACTTGGGACATAGTCAACTTTCGCCCAGGTATCGACGACGCAGCGTAGTGGAGGTGGGCGCCTCCTAAGCGCACTCAGAACCGTCGCCCGATCCCTGGGCGAACAACGACGACCCCGGGCCGCCCAGCTCGGGGTCGTACCGTTTAACCCGCTAGCCTTCCGCCATGTCAGACCACGATCTTCTGCCTCCCGATCTGCGCCTCGACCTCGACCTCGTCCGCTCGCTCCTCAACACCTCTAAGTTGGGCGACAACCTCCACTATTTCGTCCAGACCACCTCCACCATGGACGACGCACGCCGCCTCGCCGACGATGGTGCGCCGCACGGCACAGTAGTCGTCGCCGACGAGCAGACTGCTGGTCGCGGGACCAAGGGACGCATCTGGGTCTCGCCGCCAGGTGAGAGCATTCACACCACGCTGATCGTTCGCCCGACCATCGAGCAACTCAAGCGACTCAGCATTGTCAGCCCCGTGGCCACGACCGACGCCGTTCGCGAAACCACGCCGTTGCAACCGACGATCAAGTGGCCCAACGACATCCAGATGAAGCATCGGAAAATGGGCGGCATCCTGATCGAAGCCGACTGGGGAGCCGGTCAACCGCACTACGCGCTGGTCGGCATCGGCCTCAACGTCAACTTTGACCCTGCGCCCTGGGCCACCGAGATTGACCGACCGGCCACCAGTCTGATGATCGAACTCGGGGCCCGCCAGCAACGAGAGCCAGTGTTCGCAGCATTGCTCAATGCCTTCGAGCAGCGCTTCAATCAGGCAGAATCACCCGAGTTGCATGAGATCTGGACCTCGCGGCTCGACACACTGGGCCAGGAAGTCACCGTCACGCTCGCAAACGGGGAAGCGATTCGAGGGACAGCCGTCGAGGTCGATGAAGCAGGGGCGCTGATCCTCGAAACCGAAGACGGACAGCACCGCACATTCATCGCTGGCGAAGTCACCCTACGAGCGGCCACAACGCCGCAGTAGGCCGCAACCGCAGGTCCCGTTGCACGATCAGTGACGGCCCGACGATCGGGTCACCAGGTCTCATGATCCGCCACTGACCTGAGATCAGGTCCAACACGCAGTGGGACGTCCAGAAACCGCCAATCTCCTCGTCCGAGAGCACAATCCGCGTCTCAATGTCGGTCGGGACACCTTCAATATCCGTTGATCCAACCCACCAGACCTTCGCGTCTGGCTCGTCGGCGCCATGCAAGCAGGAGGCGGGAACCGAATCAATCTGCTCGAGCACATCCGCCGTGTGCTCGACTCGATGCGCGTGAACGCGAATGGTCTGTTCTCCCAACTGCTCGGCATCGATCATCAGACGCAAAGCTGCCCGGACGACCGTCGTCCATCCCGGTCCTCCTGTCACGACCGCATCGATGCCATCTGTGGAAGCAAATCCCCGGGCCAGTTCACGGGCGAATGTCGTCTCGCCATTCGATGACCGCAACCTGGCGTCTTCGATTCGCTGCTTGATCGACCTCGGTCGATCCGTTTCGTTGACCGCATGTGTCCGGAATCCTGCAAGTTCGATTCCAGAGAGATCGCGAACCGGACCTTGCTCGCCCGCCGAGTAAGACAGCGTTACCGAGTCGAGAGCAGTCACTCGTTCTGCCAGCGTGAGATTCACACTGTTCGCTGACCAATCCAGGGATGCGACGTTGATTGGGCGACGGCCGGCCGTCACTGTGAAATCGGATGGCGGGGCAATGGCTCCGTCGACCTGCTGATCAAACGTCACTTCGATCTGGCGTCCATCGGCGACGACTGCGCTGACCATTGGCGCTGTCTCGGTCAAGTTGCGAACCACGAAGACGGCGTCTGCCACTCTCATGCCCGTCCGACCGGCAATCCCACCTCGCTGTCCCGACCGATAGACCAGACCGAATAGGTCCAGGTCGTCGGATAGATCCTTGGACAATTGCATGTAGAGCGAGTCTCCGCTCACATCGACTGAGCGAATCGTTCCCTCAACGCTTGGTCCAACCGGAGTAAACCGTGAGGCGGGAATATGCCGATCAAGCAGTGGCTGGTCAAACTTCAGGAACACCGACGACCCAACGGCAAACGCCGAAACGAACTGAGGCGCTGCCGTGACATCGACTACATCGAGGTCAAATGGCCCAATCGTCCGTCCCTGTCCGCGCAAGGAGTTGCCCGAATAGCTCAGCCGTGCGGGCTGCTCCGCGCGAAGACCGGGTGCAGCCAACAGCAACTGGAGCGACTTGTCATCTATCGCTGTCACCGCTTCGATCGCCGCGTCGCCGCTGATCGTGAACTGATTCGGATTAGGTATATCGGGTTCCAACGCCTGGTCGAACGTCAGCGTCAGCAACACACCATTCGCTTCAGCGCTCAGAACGCACGGAGCTGCTTGAAGCAATTCGCGCTGGAACATCTGTGACCGAGGCGCACCTGATCTGGAACGTCGAACCGTCACAAGATCACCAACGCAGATGGCCAAATCAGGATCGATCGCCACTTCCGAGCCGTTTGTCGAGAACTCAGCGGCACGTTTTTTCTCGTCGATCAGCAGAGACCATTTGTAGTCCGCGAGCGGAATGGTCTGCAGTGTTGGCAGGAAAGTCAGTGTGAGACCGCCGAAGTCCGAAGTGACGCATTGCAGACCCCAGTCAAGATCGATCAGATTGGGCACATCGAGATCAAACGCCGAGATCGCCTTGCCCGAGGCATCACGCAGTGCATCCTCAGCCGGCGCATGCGCCACCGACAACGACGCGCATTCGGGGATTGGGTCGGTCAAGTGAATTATCAGGCTTCTGTCCCGAGTTGATGCCTGCTCAATCGCTTGTAACTCTTCGTCAGCCTCGACGCGGAGCGAGCTCGTCTCAAGTTGCATGACCGTCCCCAACTCAGCATTGAACTCGACAACGATTCGCTCAGGCTTCTTGCGGTCCAGTGCGGCCCGGAGAGGCGCTACTGTGACATCGACCACTTCGAGGTCAAATGGGGCAATCGTCCGTCCCTGTCCGCGCAAGGAGTCTCCCGAATAGCTCAGCCGCGCTGGTTGCTCTGCGCGAAGACCGGGCGCAGTCAACTGCAATCGGAGCGACTGGTCATCTATCGCTGTCACCGCTTCGATCGCCGCGTCGCCGCTGATCGTGAACTGGCTCGGCTCAGGAAGTTCCAGATCCAACGCCTGGTCGAACGTCAGCGTCAGCGACACCCCATCGGCTTCAGCGCTCACCACGCACGGAGCTGCTTGAAGCAACTCCCGCTGGAACATCTGTGACTGCGACTCATCTGATCTGGAACGGCGAACCGTCAGGAGATCACCAACGCAGAGGGCGGAATCGGGATTGATCGCCACTTCCATCCCGTCTGTCGTGAACTCAGCAGCGCGTGCTTCCTCGTCGATCAGCAGCGACCACTCATAGTCCGCGAGCGGTGTGGTCAGCAATGCTGCATGGAAGGTCAGTCTGAGACCGCCGAAGTCAGAAGTGACGCATTGCAGACCCCAGGCAGGATCGATCAGGTTGGGCACATCGAGATCAAACGGCGAGATCTCCTTGCCCGATGCATCACGTAGTGCTTCCTCCGCCGGCGCATGCGCCACCGACAACGACGCGCATTCGGGGATTGGGTCGATCAATTCAATCATCAGGGTTCTATCCCGTGTTGACGCCTGCTCAATCGCTTGTACCTCGCCGTTAGCCGCGACGCGGAGCGAGCTCGCCTCGAGTTGCATGGCCGTCTCAATCTCAGCATCGAACTCGACAATGATTCGCTCAGGCTTCTTGCGGTCGAGTGCCCCCCGGAGAGGCGCCGCCGCAGTCAAGTTGGCGACAGGCATTGGGTCAAAGCTCTCTACGTCGTGCGGCGGCATCGAGGTGTCGCGAAGGTTGTATCCCTCCTCGAAGATCGATTCAGGGCTGTAAGTCACCACTAACTGTTCCCCTGGAACAACTCGCTCAGCCAGGTTGAGAAACACCGTTGAGCCGCCAATCGCCACCGACTCGATCGTCACGACCTCGTCGTTGCTCCGAAACACTTCAAACCACTTCACATCTGGATGTAGGTCGCAATCGAAGTCGGGGTGTTGCTCTTCGAGAGCTTCGCAGTTTGGAGGAGGGACAAAACTCGGGTCGAGCGCCTGATCGAACTCAATAGCAAGCCTCCGGTCCTTCACCGTCGCTCGGACGAATGACGGCGCGACATCGACGAGATTGTTCACTGCCATCGTGAATCCCAGTACCGCATTGGGAGCATCGTCGTCTTGCAGGCCGCCGGACTCTGGTGCCGAATACGTCAGAGCAAGCGCGGTCCCTTCAGGCGCCGAGACACCTGATTCAAGCGTGATGCGCAGACGACGCCGTTGTTCCGACGAGGGATCGAAGACCACCGAATCGATCGGCAGTACCGGTTCGAACGAAAACCAGGAGTGATCAATGGTGTTCAGCGCATCCAGCGTTTGATCGAAACTCAGAGTGACGACTTGCCCACGTTCGTCGGTGATCACCTCGACTGGATATGGCGCGTAGTCCGTGTGATTATCAACTACTTGAACAAACGCCTCGATCCTGTTGCCATGAATATCCAGCAACGCATCGGTCGCAGGGGGCGTATAGCTGAGTGAGATCGACTCGTCTTCGATAGCCGCGACGGCGAGGTTCAACGTCACGCTGGAATCCAACACGGCGACCGACTCAATCCCGGTACTGTTCGACAGCGAAAATGCGGTCAAGGGAGGCTGCGTGTTCTCGTCCAGATCCTCACTAAACAGCAGACTCAGCACCGCCCCGTCAACTTCTGCGGACTCGACCTCAACGATTCTTGGCGTCAAGTTCACCAGAACAAGGTTGTCGATCTGAGCTCGTTGTTGCCCGTTGTCGTCATCGCGGATTCGGATGGTCCCGGATACCGGGAAGTACGTGAGGGTCAGGGAGTCATCCGCTTCAACCGCCTCGGACAAGGTCAACACCACCATTCCAGCACCATTTGGTCCGTCATTGGAGACTGCGACGAATGTGAGAACGGCGTCCGTGCCCGAGAGAGTGAAGTGGTCGGTCGGATATCCGTCATCGCCGCCGAATCGAGGGTCGTCGTATACCTCCTGATCAAGAATGACGGTGATCGTTTCGTCCTCAACCACTCCCGACACAGGAACAGGCGCCGTGTCGGTTTGGTTGTCGATGATCAGCGAGAACGACGCAGTACGGTTGCCACTCGAATCAGCGATACCGGACGTAGCCGGCATCGAGTAATCGAGCGATGCGGATTCACCCTCCAAGAGCGCCCGCGATAGTGTCAGGTCCAGCGAATCGTCGTCGAAGGAAACGGTAGCCACGCTGACCTCAGAGTCCGCCGTGATGCTGAACAGATTGGCTGGAACCGCCGAAGCCGAGTCGAGTGACTGGTCAAACTCGATCCACACCCTGTCACCGTCCGCCGACGCCGAGATCGCACCAGGCGCGACATCGGTGTTGTTGGTCACGGCTTCGGAGATGTCTCCAATCGCCGTGCCATCGGTCTGCTGCAAGGGCGAATTCGTCGGGGTGGTGTACGTCAACGTGTAGGTCTCCCCCTCTACGAGAGCGTCATCCAACGTCAATCTGACGGCCATGCTCGAGACGATGACGCTCGAAACGGATGGCTGACCAGAACCGAGAGAGAACGCCGATGCGTCTGGCGTTGAGTCGGTGTCCAGAGTCACCGAGAAGCTGATGACGATTTCTCCACCGTCCCCCATGATCGAACGCAGCAGAGGTTCAGGTGTCTCGTTCAGCGCCTGAAACTCCGAGAAAGCCAGAACATCCAACGCCATACCGTCGCGCTTCAACTTGTTACTCCCAGCCGCGGAGTATGTGACAGTAACGATGTCGCTGAACGCGACCGCCTCAGAGAGCGTCAGTGTCAAGTCGGTACCGTCAATCGATATCTGAGTGACAGAGTTTCCGACCGGCTTGATGCTGAAGTCCGATATCGGCGGACTTGAATCTTGATCCAGACTTCGGTCAAACTCCAGCACGATCGCATCGGCATTTGCCACCGCCGAAACCAACCGAGGCACACCGTCGGCGTTGTTCGTCACGGGCTGGTTGGTCCACGCCGCGACCTTCCACTTCCCGTCGCTGCTCTGCAGCGCCGACAGGGTGGCGTCGGTCGGTGGTTGATAGCTGATGGTCACCGTCTCGTTGACGTCGGCCGGTGGATCAAGTTCGAGCATCACGCTGGAGCCATTGACCGACAATGAAGCAACTGTTGCGTCCGCACTGCCGGACAGGCTGAACGTCGTTGGGTCGGGAAGCCCAGCGTCCTTGGTCAGCAGGGGGCGTGACATGGTGATGGTCAGCGAGCGACCCGTTGGATCGATCGACGCCGAGTCGAATGTTGGCGTTGGATCCTCCGCCAAATTGGTCACAGCCAGCGATACGAATGAGTCGACCCCGCTCTCCGAATTGGCGCGCTTCAGCGGCGATTCCGTCGGAGCGGTGTACGAAATGCTGATCTGTTCGGTGTGGGTGACGGCTGAACTGAGCGTCACGATCACATCGCTCTGACTGACCGATAGCGTCGTCACTGTCGCCGTGGTCCCGGCAACTGAGAGCGCAGCCTGAGCAGGAATCGAACTGGAATCAAGAGGACGATCAAATGAAATGGTCAAGCGGTCGCCGTCGACCTCCGCAGCGACCGGTCGCGGCTTACCGTCGGTATTGTTGGTCGTTGAACGGTTCGAGAACGCCGCAACCGGCTGGGCGTGGTCGGCCGACTGTAAGCGCGCGGCCGTTGCGTCTGCCGGCGGGGTGTAGCCGAGTGTGATCGTCTCGCCAACATCGGCAAGTGGGTCGAGAGACAACACTACGGTCGAACCGACAATCGAGACTGAAGCCACCGACGCGCTGCTGCCCGAGAGCGAAAACGTCGAGGCCTTGGGTGTGTGTTCCGCAGATGCATCGAGTGCAAGCGTGAATGTGACAGTTGCCGTCGAGCCGTCGGCCGAGACCGCCGCGCTGCTGAACTTCGGAACAGGCGCAACGGTGCTGTTGGTGACTGCTTGGTTGGTGAAGGATTCCGCGTCTCTATTGTTGCGAGCCTCAATCCTGGGCGGATCGTCGGGCCTCATGTAGGAAACAGTGATCGTGGAACCCGCGCTGACAGCGGGCGAGAGAGTGAGCGTCACGATCTTCCCCCTGAATGTGGACTCGGTGATCATCACTCCGGTCTGTCCGCCGATTGTGAACGCAGCGGCTGTTGCGACGTTCTTGAGTGGGTGGTCAAAGGTGATCGTGAGCGTGGCGCCGTCGACGGCGGCGCTCTGGAATGCTGGCTTGGTCGTTGGGGTCGAACTCACCACCGACTTGCTGTCGAAGGCCGGTGCGTCTTTCGTACCGTCCGCCTGCTGCAGGGGAGAGGTGTTAGGTGGCATGTAGGCGATTTGGAACTGCGGAGACAACTCGCCCTGGATCACGTAGGACATAGCCAGAGTGACAGTCTTGCTGGAGACGGCGACCGACTCGATGGCCGGCGGAAAGCTCCGTCCGCTGATAGCAAATGCCGACTTGTCCGGCACGCTCGATTCGTTGAGCGTTTCGCTGTATGTCAGCGTGATCTTGTCCCACAGGGCAGCGACGGAGACGAGACTGGGCGGGTTGTCGACCTTGTTGATTACCGTCCGCTCAGACCAACTCTCCACAAGCTTCATAGCCTGACTTGCGTCCCGCGGAGCGTACTCGCTGTCGAACTTGGAACGATCGTAGGTCAGGGTTGCAGTTTGCCCCTCAGTGATTATGCGAGAGTCGTTTAGGACTAACTCCATTCGCTTCGTTGAGTCCGAGCTTCGTCTAAGATTGTCGATTGTGCCGAAGCTGGTGAGTCGCGTGCCGTCAACGGTCAGTGTGAATGCCTTCAAATCGTTGTCGAGCCACATAATTTCAAAGCCAGAGTCGATTTCCTCGCAGAAGTCCACGTATACGAACTTCCCTGAAGTATCCGTCTTCAGGGACACGACGGCCGGTGGGGCATCCGTGCTGTTGGTGACAGCTTCCCCGGTGAATGCGGTAGCCGTTCCACCGTTGGCGCCGACCAGCGAGGAGCTGGAGGCCGAGTAGTCGACCGTGACGCTCTGGTTCGTGCAATCGACGTCTGGAACCGCAGCCTGCAAGGTCAACACGACATCGGCGCCTTCAATCGTGGCTGTCTGCACAGATTGCTGGGCATCGCCCAGTCTGACCGTGAAGTCTGTCGCGACGACGTTGCTATCGGAGGACAGCTCCTCCGAGAACGTGATCGTCAACGTGACGCTGTCGATACTGGCCGAATCGATCGAGGGAGGAGATTGGGCAGGGGTCGTCGGGGTCCTGACTACAACAAGCGTTGCGAACGCTAGCGCTGCTATCAGTAGAAGTGAGGTCCGGCGACCGTGCAGCGTTAGCACGGCACCCCGACGCTCAGCACACCCAGCGCTCGGCTAGCGAGCCGACCAGGTCGGTGGCCGCTTCTCGACGAAGGCGCGTGGACCCTCTTTCGCGTCTTCCGAGTTGAGGACCGTCCGACCGACCCACTGTCCGACGCGGTAGGACTCGTCGATCTGCAGTTGTCGCCACTGCTGAGCCATAAACTTCGTTCCTTCGACCGCCAGCGGCGCGTTGGCCGCAATCATCTCGGCGATTTCAACCGCCCTGGGCAACAGAGCCTCTGGTTCGAGGATCTCTCGAATCAGACCCATGCGCAGTGCGTCTTCCGGCTCAATCCGATCGGCGGTCAGCATGATGTACAGTGCGTCACCGATCGGCAGCATTCTTGCCAGGTGATGAATCGCGTAGCCAGGCATAATCCCGCGCTTGACTTCAAACAGTCCAAAATATGCTTCGGTCGACGCGATGCGAATGTCGCAGTCGAGCGCGCGCTCTAGCCCGCCTGCCAGGCAGAGCCCATTGATTGCGGCAATGAACGGCTTACGAGCCCGTGCGAATGGCATCGACTCATCGAGGTCGTAGCCCATCGTGTTGCGCAGACCCTCCCGCCGCTGATTGCCTTCGTTCATTTCCTTGAGGTCAGCCCCGGCCGAAAATGCTCGACCGGCGCCGGTCACGATGGCGACCCGCATGTCCGGGTCGGCTTCCAGATCGGCGACCGCTTCGCGGGTCAATCGGCGCAGGTCGCCGCCCAGCGCGTTCAGCCGATGCGGCCGGTTCATCGTCAGGATGGCGTAGTGATCAAACTTCTCATAAATCAGATCCGGCACGATCGGTTTCTCCTCGGCTCTTCGGGGCGCCTGACTCGCAGCTACAGCGCGGCCAGCGTGTCGCGCATGTCGCGGTCGTCGACGATGTTGCCTGTATAGGACGACGGCTGACTGGCGATCCAGACACTCGCACGCGCCATCCAGTCGGCCGACTCGAAATCAGTCTGCGGCTGGTCCGGCGTCGTCAGTGCGTACCAGTGACCGGGCGTCTTGATCAGGTAGCGCAGGGTCAGAATGTTGCAGGCGATCTGGTACTTCTGCAGTTCCATCGCCCAGCCCTGGGTGATGCGTTCCAGACCGGCCTTGACCATGCCGTAGAACTGACCACCCTCGCGCACATCGTCGTACGGACCGGGGCCGGGGAAGTCGGCTGCGCCGGAGGAGATATTGATGATGTCTCCACCGCTCTCCTTCATGTGCTCGAGGGCATACTTGGCCAGCAATACCGGACCGCGCAGGTCGAGCTGCCAGATCAGGTCGATGTGGCGGTCCTGGACCGACTCCAACGTGCCCGGGACGAGCACGGCGGCGTTATTGATCAGGATGTCGAGGCCGCCCAACTCGGCAGCAGTCGTATCAATCGCACGCACGATCGACTCCGGGTCGCGGACATCGAGCACGACCGGAACCGCATGTCCGCCGGCGCTGCGAATCTCTTCCGAGACAGTGCGGATCGTGCCCGGCAGGCGTGGGTCGGGCGATGCTTCATCCGAGCGCGCCGCCACAGCCACTGCTGCGCCATGGGCGGCCAATCCTCGTGCAATATCGGCGCCGATGCCGCGACTGGATCCCGTGACCAGCGCCTTACGTCCGTCAAGCAATCCCATGACCGAGCCCCCAAACTTGTACAACCGCATCGCATGGGCCCACCAGCCCATCACGTTTGGGCCCATCATCTGGGCCTGAGCGGACGCATTCTAGCATCGCCCCGGGCGGAGCCTCACTATTGCTCGTGCTCAGAAGACCATCCACCAGGGAGCGGCGAGGACATTTGGTCCCAGCCATTCAACCTGCTCACCGTCATGCAGCAGGAGGCCGGGCAGACTGCGGTCGCGGTACTCGTCGATGAAGGTACGCAGGTGCTTTGTGTCCGAGAGCCGGGCGCGTTTGCTCGATTTCACCTCGATCGGCAGCAGGCGCTGGCTCGACTCGATCACGAAGTCAACCTCTTCACCCAGCGTTGAGCGCCAGAAGAACAGCTCGGCATTCCTGACGCCGCTGTCCCGCCAGGCCAGCAAGTCCTGCAGCACGATGTTTTCCAGGTGAGCGCCCTGTGGCTCGGGCTCTTGGCTCAGATGCAGAGCGACGCCGGTGTCGCTCCAGTAGATCTTGGGCGATTTGATCAGTCGTTTGTTGCGATTGACGGCAAAGGCGGGAAGTCGGACCAGCAGGTACGAGGTCTCCAGCAGGTTGAGGTAGCGGTGCGCCGTGGGCTGGGTGATGCCGATGTCGCGTCCGAGCGAGGTCTGGTTCAGGATCTGTCCGACACGCAGCGCAGCGGCCTGCATGAGCCGACGAAAGTCTGGCAGCGCGGTGATGGCCGAGAGACTCTGCAGATCTCGTTCCAGGTAGGTGCGTACATAACCGTCAAACCAGATCGCGCGCTCGCGGTTGGTCTGCATCTGGATCGCCGCCGGCGGGAAGCCGCCGCGGCGAGCCAGGTCGCGCCAGTCTTCTCGCGGTAGGCGCTCTGCGTTGAGCATGTCGATCCAGTCTTGCTGGGGCGTCTCGAAGAAGCGATCCCACAGACCACATCGGGCGAGTCCCAGTTGTTCAGTGCGCGTCATCGGCCAGAGAGTCAGGTAACTGGCGCGTCCGGCCAGAGTCTCCGAGACCTTATGCATAATCAGCAGATTGGCGGACCCGGTGAGCAGAAACCGGCCGGCGGTGCGCCGTTCGTCGATCTCCCGTTTGATCGCCAGCATCAACCGCGGTTCGCGCTGCACCTCGTCAATCGTGATCGGCAGTGGTCCGCTGAGGATCAACTCCGGCTCTGTGCTTGCGGCACTGAGCGCCTCCGTGTCGTCCAACGTCACATAACGCCGGTCAGCACTCTGGAGCTGGCGTACGAGCGTGCTCTTGCCGGTTTGACGGGCGCCGGTCACGACGATGCTCGGCATCAGCCGCAGGTGCTCGGCGAGGCTGTCATTCATGAGTCGGGGGAGTGTGGCGGGGTCCATGCCATGAATGATAATCATTCATGCTGTGAATGACAATCATTCAGGTCGTGAATGGTTTTCCTCTGTTCCGTGAATGAATATCATTCTCCTCGTGAATGATATTCATTCAGCATGATCTCCCAAGTCCTACACTGCCCTCATGATCAGCCCATCCGCCGCCCTGGGCCTCGTCATGCTTCCTGGCGGCGCCTTCATCATGGGCGCTGGTGATCGTCGACGCGACGAGCGCCCTGCGCATCAGGTGATCGTCGCTCCGTTCCGCGCCGCCGAGCGGCCGGTCAGCAACGACCAATACGCCGCATTCGTTGAGCAGACCGAAGCGTTGCCGCCGCCATTCTGGACGCAGCGCAACTTCTGCATTCCCAACGCTCCCGTCGTGGGCATCTCCTGGCACGATGCTGTGGCCTACTGTGACTGGCTGAGCGATGTCTCCGGGACCGCATGCCGACTGCCGACCGAGGCCGAGCGAGAGTATGCAGCCCGCGGCGGCATCGAATGCGCCGATTGGCCCCAGGACACGGAATCCTGGCCAACCGATCAGGTGCGCGCACCTGTGGCTCAGGCGGAGCACCCGCACGTTCCGATCGCAGCCTGTCGTAATGCGTTTGGTCTCTATTGCACCGCAGACAACGTGCACGAGTGGTGCTCGGACTGGTACGACCGCAGCTACTACGCCCATTCACCCGAGGTCGCGCCGTCTGGTCCCGTCTCTGGCGTGCGGCGCGCGAGTCGTGGCGGCTCATGGCGACACCGGATCAAGTTCACGCGGGTCAGCGCTCGCTCGAGCCTCTCGCCCAACTATCGCTACAACGACTACGGTTTCCGCATCTACGCCGACGCCGAATGATTGAGAGCGTTCCCGATGCCAATCCGCACCACTGTTGTGGGATCGTGGCCGATCCCGTTTGGACAGCGTTTCGAACTCAAGCGCTACTACGCCGGCGAGTTGTCGGATGAGCAAGCCAGCGATGTCCTCGGGACCGCCGCACGGATCGCGATGGATGAACAGATCGCCTGCGGACTTGATCAAATCATGGGCGGCGAGGTCTTTGCGCCCGACTTCCTCCATCACATTCCGCCACGACTCGACGGTCTGGAGACGCTGACGCCGCGCGTCACCTCGAAGGGTCAGCAGGGAGTCGGTCGCTATCGGGTGGCAAGCACGGTGACCGCCCCGCGCGGCACCGGGCACGCGACAGCCTGGCGTCGTGAGCATGACATCGAGCCGCGACTGAACAAGGCTTCCGTGCCATCACCTCTGACGATCGGCGGTGGCTTCGTCGTGCCCAAGGCGCGTGACGAGACGGCCCACCTTGGTGACCTGATTCAGGTAGTCCAGGACGAAATCGCCGATATGGTCGCCAACGGACTGCAGGAAATCCAACTGGACGCACCCGCTGAGGCCATCGCTCTGGTCTCCGAATCTCGTGCGGCGGAATCGTTGTACTCGTTCGTGGCCGAACCGTTGGCGCCAGCGTCCGAGATCACACGCACCATCCACTTCTGTCTCGGCGACATCGCCCGCAAGCCGTCAATCGAAGTGCAGAATCTGCGCTCACTGATCCCCTTCATCCAGCAACTTGAGGGCATGGTCGACCGCGTCCACGTCGAGTGCTCCTACTCGGGTCAGTGGGAAGAACACGCGCTGTTGGCCGAGTTGCCCGAGAGCATGGAAATCATCGCCGGCATCGCCGACGTGAAATCGAAGCCTGCATCGGTGACGGAACTGCGCCAGAAGATCGAGCAACTCGTCGAAGTGATTCCACCCGAGCGGCTGCTGGTCTCCACCAGTTGCGGAGTCGGCCGAGTCCCGCACGACGAAGCCATCAGGCTCATGCGCAACCTCGTCAAAGCGGCCAAAGCGGTCCAAGTGGCATAAGCGCCAGCGTGCAGCTCATCTTTCGCAACCGGCGGCTTGAGCGGGCCTTTCGAGATCCCGCCTTCGCGGTGCGGCTGTGGGGCGCCGATGTAGGCAGCCGCTATGAGCAACGACTGAACGTGATCCAGGCCCAGACGGATTGGAATCGCCTGTTCCTGTTCCGTGCCTTGAATCTGCACCCCTTGCGTGGCGAACGGGCTGGCCAGTTTGCCCTGCGATTGACTGGCCGATGGCGGCTGATTGTGCAGCCCGGCACCAATCCAACCCAGGTCCGTACCATGTCTGTGGAGGATTACCATGCGTGACGACGCCATTTGGCAGTTGCCCGGACATCCGGTTCATCCTGGACCATTCCTCGGCGAGGAGCTTGAGGCGAGGGGCATCACCGTTGAATCGTTTGCCGACCAGATTGGACGCCCGCTCGGCGAGTTGTTGGCGGTCGTTCAGGGTGGCGCTCTCATTGATGAAGCTCTGGCCCATGAAATTGGCGAAGCGTTGGACACCGGACATGAAGGCTGGGCCAACGGGACCACGTTGTACCTCATGACTCTTGAACGCGATTACCGCCGAGATGCTGTTCAGGAGGCGATTTCGGCGGCCGACTAGTTGTGCGCCTTCACGTCCACACCCGAGTGCCGGCGCTAGCTCCCTCACATCCACGGCAAGCGCGGGGTCAGAGCCACCTGAAGTCAGGCTGGCGGCAGCAGTCGCTCATGATCCTCATGCTCGTGGTGTGTTGCAGTCTTGTGGGCTGGTTCAGCACGGCGTGCAGCGACGAATCAGGCTCGTCCGATGCTGACAACCTCGTGATCGGGCTGATCCTCAAAACCGATGGCAACCCGTTCTTTCTCACTATCGAGGAGAGCGCACAGCGTCGAGCGGACGAACTCGGAGTGACGCTGCGCACGTTCTTTGGGGAATATGATGGCGATTCGGCGTCGCAGATCGCCGCGATCGACTCGCTAGTGGCAGACGCTGCAGTCGGGATTCTGATCACGCCATCAGATCCCGATGCCCTCGCGGACGCGGTCAGGCGAGCGCGTGATGCTGGCGTCATGGTGGTCGCGTTGGACAGTCCGTTCGATCCTGCCGACCTCGTTGACGCCACATTCGCCACCGACAACTTCGAGGCGGGGCAACTGATCGGCATGTGGGCTGCTGCTCGAACTCGCGCGTCAGGCGACGGCGTTCGCATCGCCTTGCTCAACGGCAGCCCCGATCAAGATCCGGTCGACGTGTTGCGCAATCAAGGCTTCCTCGAGGGCTTCGGTATCGACCTCGGAGATCCCTCCAGCATTGGCGACGAAGCTGATCCGCGGATCGTGGGTAGCGACACGACGTCGGGCAGTGAAGCGGGTGGTCGCAGCGCTATGGAACGTCTCTGGCAGCGAGACTCCGCGATAAATCTCGTCTATGCCATCAACGAGCCGGCTGCGTTCGGCGCGGCAGCAGCGTTGGCCGACTTCGACCGGTCCGAGGCAGTGCTGATCGTCACGATTGATGGCGCATGCTCAGGGGTCCAGGCAGTGGCCGATGGCAAGTTCGACGCCACCGTGATGCAGTATCCGGCGCGCATGGCGACGCTTGGGATCGAGGCTGTGGTGGATTTCGCACTGCACGGCAACACGCCGTCGCCAACACCGGGTCTTGACTTTCATAACACCGGAGTCACCCTGGTCACCGATCAGCCGGCTTCAGACATACCGTCCATCACAACCGAGCAGGCGCTTGACGAATGCTGGGAATAGCGTCTGTCAGAGATACTCGCTCGTTAGTAGTGAATCCCTCGACCGACGCCGCCACCAGCCGCAATCGTGTCGCCGGTGATCGCGATCGACTTCGGCGAGGCCAGGAATGCGACGATGTTGGCAATGTCGTCGGAATCGATGATCGTCCGCACCGAGTTGCCGGCTGCCATCCGCGCCTCAGCCTCGTCGAGTGAGATGCTGTTCGACTCGGCAATCTGCGCGATCCGATCAGGCGTTGCTTCGGTTCGGGTCAGTCCCGGATGCACAACGGTGACGTTGATGCCGTCGGGGCCGAGTTCGTCGGCCAGATTCTTGGTCATCGCAGCAACCGAAACGTTGCGAATCGAGCCGACCGTGTTGCCGCTGCCTCGCGCGGCCAGTCCGGAGACATTGACGATCCGACCCCAACCCTGCGCCTGCATGTACGGCGCCGCCGCTCGCGAGCAGCGCAGGTAGCCCAGGACCTTGACCTGCAGATCGGCCAGGGCGTGGTCGGCGGTCAGGTCGGCCAGCTTCATTGGGCCGTGCACGCTGCCGGGCGAGGCGGCGTTATTGACCAGGATGTCCAACCCACCCAGCGCCTCCGCTGCGCCGCTGACCATCGCTTCGACAGAGTCGTCGTCCGACATCTCACAGGTAAACCATGACGCAGCGCCAACCTCAGATGCGGCGGCGGCCAGGCGCTCGGGATCGCGGGCTGAGACGGCGACGTGGCATCCTTCTTCGACCAGCACGCGCGCAATCGCCTTGCCGATGCCCCGGCTGCCACCGGTCACTAACGCTCGCTTGCCCTGGAGTTGCAGGTCCATGTCAGGCTCCGCTCGACTGATTCGACTGATTCGACTGATTCGACTGGTATGTGGGAATCGCGCGCTCATGCGGCGCCTTGAGAAATTCACTCGGTGCGATCATGTGGCCGTCCAACGATGCCTCGACGACCTTCCCGTACTCGATCACCACATGCTGTGGGCGGGTCGGATTGCGATGACCCTCGCTCGGTCCCAGCGCCAGGATCTCGGCTTCCAGGCGGTGCGGAGTGATGGTCAGCGTCCCGATCGCGCCCAACCGAGTCGACAGGTGATGCGGCAACGATGGACTGCCGGGATTGATCAGCAGCACGTCGTCGCGATACTCCAGCCGCTCGACGTGCGTGTCGCCGCCGATCAGCACGTCCACCCACTCACCGTCGAGTGATGCGGTGAGAATCTCGCCGATCGGTCTCGACTCTGGCCGCAGTTCATGCGCGATGCCGACGCGAAAGCCCTCGACATCGAGGAAGTGCAGCTCTTTCATCCTTGGATCGTCAAAGATGTCGTTGTTGCCTCGCACGGCGAGCACCGGCGCGAACTGCTCGCACCAGTCCAATACGGCCGGCACGGTGATGTCGCCGCCGTGCAGGATCAGGTCCACGCCGGTCAATGCTTCGCCCGGATCGGAGCCGAGTTCATCCATTGAGTGCAGCAGTTGTGGGAGATGGGTGTCGGAAATCAAGCCGATGCGCATGTAGGCAGGCTACGCCTGAGCAGGGATCGGCGCTAGCCTGTGACCGCCCTCCACTACACGTCGCGGCCACACGTCGCGATCGCACGAAGCGGAACGACGGCGAGGAAAGGTTGTGAGATGGCTCAGGAACGATTAGCGGCAATTGCCGGCATCCACGAATACCCATTGCGGGTCGCCCCCGGCGTCTCGTCGATGCAAATCAAAGCCGACTCGATGAAGAAGGCGCTTGAGGACGCCGGACTCGACTGGGGCGACGTTGATGGCCTCTACGACGCGCTCGACGGCGAGGGCGGCGGTGGTCTCGGCTTGGCCGCGTACCTGGGGATCAAACCGCGACTGCTGGACACTACGCAGGTCGGCGGCTCGTCCTACGAGTTCCATGCCTCGCACGCGCTGCGCGACATCGCGGCCGGCCGCTGCAACGTCGCCGTGACGACGTACGGCTCGACTGCCGCATCGCTGCGGGTGCCGATCGGCACCGGTGGCATGGGACGCGGCGGCGCCTCGTGGCAGCAGAATATGGAAGCCCCCTATGGCGGCACGTTGATCAGCAACTACGCGATGGTGGCCCATCGTCACATGCACGAGTACGGCACGACCACTGAGCAGCTCGCCCAGATCTCGGTCGCCACGCGTAAGCACGCGATGCGCAACCCCGAGGCGGTCAAAGCGATGACCGACCTGCAGTTCGTCAAGGTCGACGAGATCACCGTTGAGGACGTGCTCGAGTCGCGAATCATCGCCGACCCGCTGCACCTGCTTGAATGCTGCATGATTTCCGACGGCGGCGGCGCGGCTGTGTTCGTCTCGCCTGAGATCGCGCGCGACATCAAGAAACCACCGGTCTGGATTATCGGCGCCGGCGAAGCGACCAAGTATCGCGAGAACGGCGGCGACATCACCACGTCGGCCGGCGCACAGAGCGCCCCTGCGGCATTCGCACAGGCGGGTGTCACACCTGACGAGATCGACATCGCGATGATCTACGACTCGTTCAGCATCACAGTCGCGGTCATGCTGGAAGACCTCGGGTTCTGCGGCAAGGGTGAGGTCGGCGAGTTCATCAATGACGGACATCTTGCCTTCGACCAGCCTGGCCTGACGCTCAACACCGATGGCGGCGGACTGTCCTCCAACCATCCCGGCATGCGCGGACTCTTCCTACTGCTCGAATCCGTACGCCAGCTTCGAGGAGAATCCACCAGCCAGGTCGACGGAGCCAAGCTCGCTGTCGCACACGGCAACGGCGGACTCCTCGGCGGCACCCACACCGGCGGCACGGTGATCCTCGCGGCTGACTAACAGAACTCCGTCATTGCCGAGCTTGCCTCGGCAATCTCGCCGCGCACAGCACCGCCGTATTGCAGACAGCGAGATACCGGTAGCAAGTGCGGGTATGACGAACGAGACTCAGAAAGGCACTCCATCATGGCCAACCGACCACAACCCAGTTTCCCCGAGCCCGACACTCAGCACTTCTGGGATGGCTGCAAAGCGGGTGAGCTTCGCTACCAGACCGACTCCGACGGCAACGTCGTCTTCTACCCGCGCGGACACTCAACCGTCACTGGCGACCGCGACCTGAGTTGGAACGTCTCCTCAGGCCTGGGCACGGTCTACACCTACTCAGTCGTCCGCCAGAACCGAATGCCCGGCTTCCAGGAGTTGGGCGCCTACGCCGTGGCCTACATCGACCTTGACGAAGGCTTCCGCATGATGAGCACGATCGTCGGCGTCGACAATCCAACCACCGACATCAGCATCGGACAGCGAGTTCACGTTGAGTTCGAAGAGCAGGATGGCGAGGGCGCGTATCCGGTTCCGGTCTTCCGTCCGGTGTAACGAACAAATGTAACGTAGATGTCATGTTCTGGTAATGGAACGACCTGCGTTTCCCATGCCAGCCGACTAAGCCGATACGATCCAGTCCATGGCCAGTCGCCCATCGACCATCGCTGATCGTCTGCGCAATGAGCTCATTGCCGCCGCGCCACAGCATGATCGCGACGAGGCGCTCGCGATCCAGGCGAGTGGATTGGTCAAGCATTTCGGCGAGATTCACGCGGTCAACGGCATCGACCTGCGGGTCCGACCGGGACAGGTCTTCGGCTTCCTTGGCCAGAACGGCAGCGGCAAGACCACGACCGTGCGCATGCTGACCACGCTTCTGCGACCAACCGCAGGAGAGGCCAGTGTGGCCGGCTTCAACGTCTTGATCGACGACCGCCAGGTACGCCGAGCCATCGGCGTCGCCTTGCAGGAAGCCGGTCTTGACATTCTTCAGACCGGCCGAGAACTGCTGCGTCTTCAGTCGCGGCTCTACAACGTGCCACGAGGCGAGATTGAAGATCGCGTCGCGCATCTCCTCGACGTCGTCGATCTGACCGAAGACGCCGACCGGCGCATCGGCGGTTACTCCGGCGGCATGCAGCGACGCCTCGACCTCGCCTCTGCCCTCGTCCATTCACCATCGATCATCTTCCTCGACGAACCGACCACTGGACTCGATCCCATCTCGCGTCAGAAGCTCTGGGATTACATCGTGCGGCTGAACCGCGAAGACGGTGTGACCTTCTTTCTGACCACGCAATACCTGGAAGAAGCCGACCAGCTCTGCGACGAGATCGCCATCCTCGATGCCGGCGAAATTGTCCAGCAAGGCACGCCCGATGGGCTCAAATCGACCGTCTCGGCCGACGTGATCTATGTCCAGGTCGACGGCGATGAGGAAGCCCAGCAACTCGCCGTCGGTGCGCTGCTTCCCTTGCCTAACATTGAGGATGCGCGCTGGGACTTCCACGAGGGCATCGCCATCTACACCCGCAGCGGTCACGACACGCTGCCGCTCGTCGTGCGGACGTTGGACGACCACGATCTAGTGTTCAGCAACCTGCGCCTGGCGCGAGCGACCCTCGACGACGTCTTCTTCAAGGCCACCGGGCACCGGATTGAACCCGGCGATCAGGCTGGTCAATCTGCCCAGACAGGTCAGCCAGCCCAGGGTGGTTCTGCATGAGCGCCGCGCAGGCAACTGACCCGCCACAGACGTCAGCCTCGCAAGAGCCTGGACCGCTGCGCGTCCTGACCGATGCTCGCTATCTGGCCGTCCGAGCGATCCGCGAGTCGGTCCGCCAGCCGGGCGTCGAGATCACCAATGTGTTCATTCCTCTGTTCTTCCTCGCCGTCTCCACTGGCGCGATCGCCAACTTCTCGGAGCGCGGCTTCGGCGTCGAAAACTACCTGGCTTTCCAGCTGCCGGTCGCCGTGCTTCAGGCCGTAGCTGGCTCATCCGCAGCATCCGGAATCGCCATCGTGCTTGACATGGAGCGCGGTTACTTCGACAAACTCCTCCTCACTCCCGCTTCGCGCTGGTCGATCATCATCGGACGAGTCGGGGCCGATGCCGTGCGCGCCATCTTCTTCGCCTCGCTCATGCTGATCGCCGCACTGATCGCCGGATCCGGCATGGCTTCAGGCGTCCCTGGCGCGATTCTGATTCTCGTCATCGCCGGACTGTTCGGCGGTGCCTACAGCGGTATCGGCATCTTCATCGCCATGCGAACCGGCAACGCCCAGGCCGCGCAAGCTGGATTCCTGCTCTTCTTTCCTCTTCTCTTCATGGCTCCGGCCTTCGCCCCGCTCGCCGTCTTCGACGACTGGTTGCGGATCATCGCCACGATCAATCCCGTCACGTACATCATGGAAGGCATGCGAGGTCTCGTCATGGAGGGTTACGCCTGGCCCGTGACCGAGGGTGGCCAGATCGTGTTCGGAGAAGACGGCCTGCCCAAGACCAAGGATCCCCCCGCACTCCACTGGGCCTTCGTGTCCCTCGCCGGCTTCAGCGTCTTCACTCTGACCATCGCCGCACTCGCCCTCAGAGCCCGAACCCGCGCTGACTAACTTCCCCTTCCCTCCGGTCCCCTCTCCCTATGGGAGAGGGTGAGGGTTCCCGCTCCACCTTCTCCCACACAACTCACCCCTGGTTGCCCGACTTCCAGCCACTCGATAGCCTCAAACTGTATCTGTACAGCGAACACATCCAATAGGAGCACAGAATGTCCTTGTTCCAGACTGCCAGCGCCCACTGCGACCTGCCTTGCGGCGTCTACGACCCTGCCCAGGCCAAGATCGAAGCCATGTCCGTCCTCAAGTCGATGGAGAAGTACAACGACTCCGACGACCACGACTTCAAAGCCCGCTGCACGATCGTCAAGGAGCAGCGAGCCGAGGAAGTCAAACATCACCTGTGGGTGCTCTGGACCGACTTCTTCAAGCCGCACCACCTCGAGGCCGACGGCTCCATCCACGAGCTCATGTGGAACGCGACCAAGGTCGCCGGCGAAGCCAAGAAAACCAACGACGTCGCCAAGGGCCAGGAACTGATCGACCTGATCGATCAGATCTCAGCCAAGTTCTGGGCCACCGCCGAAGGCCCGGGCGCCGGCGTCTACGCGCAGTAGGCACCAAGCCTGTCGTACTGACCTCGCGAGGACGTTGAGCATTGCGTCATACCCGTGCGGATCCTCGATTGACTCGGGGGCCACGCTGGTAACTCGCTCAGTCTGGAACGCATCGGTTGCGCCGGAATGACGGAGTTGGTGGACGATCACGGACCCTCCGACCGTTGGGATTGCCAACGGCCTATTGAAACCGACTGAACATGGTGAGCACCGTCGACATCGCACCCCCGTCACAAGAGACCTTTGGTCGTCGCTGCGCTGAGGATCCGGAGCTGCGACTCGCCGTCCGTCATTGGACCGGCGGCCTACGCTTCGGTATCGGTGATCAATGGCTGGGTTTCACCGTCGTCGACGGGGCGATCAACGCCGAGGTTCCCGAGATGGGACACAGCATTGTCCAAGTCTCGGGTCCGTCCGAAGCCTGGGCGCCGCTGTTGATGTCGCCCTCGCCGCCATTCGGTCAGATCAGCGTGCTCGTCCCACTCGGCGAGCAAGGCGGACCAGGACTGCGACGGTCGCCGACGGCAGACATCCTCTATTGGCAGTACGCGCCCGCCGTCGAACGCGCCGCCGAGCTGCTGTCTGAGCCGATGGCGGATCGTCCCCACGCGATCGAGTCGGGCGACACTCCACGCCACGACAGCCCTGTCGGGCGATATGTGCACGTTGACCTGGAGGGACATGACTATCGCCTCTATTACGAGGAGGCCGGTCAAGGCATTCCGTTGTTGCTACAACACACCGCCGGGGCGCACGGTGTGCAGTATCGACACCTGTTCGAGCAGCCAGAAATCACCGACCGCTTCCGCTTGATCGCATACGATCTGCCCTTCCACGGCAAGTCGATCCCACCCGTCGGGCCGCGTTGGTGGGAAGAGGAGTATCAGCTCCGAGGGTCCTTCCTACGTCAAGTACCGTTGGCGCTTTCAGAAGCGCTCGACCTGGATCGACCCGTGTTTGTCGGCTGCTCAGTCGGCGGACTCTTGGCGCTGGACCTCGCCCTACATCATCCAGATGACTTCCGAGCCGTCATCTCGCTGGAGGGCGCCTTGAAGATTGGCGGCAGCCCCGACGATCTCACCGGGTTCTGGAGCCCGCAGGTCAGCAATCAGTCCAAGTCCCGAATGATGGAATCACTCTGCGCGCCGTCGTCTCCCGAGGTCTATGTCAAAGAGGTCTCTCAGGTGTACTCAGCGGGCTGGCCGGCAGCGTTTCTGGGAGACCTGTACTACTATCTGGTCGACTTCGACATTACTGAGCGCGCCCACGAGATCGATACCGAACGTGTCGGCGTCCACATCATGTCTGGCGAGTATGACTGGTCAGGTACGGTCGCCCACGGTCAGGCCGCGAACGATGCGATCGCTGGTTCTACGCATACGGTGATGCATAACGTCGGACATTTCCCTATGCAGGAGAACCCCAAAGAGTTTGTGAAGTACTTGCTGCCAGTGCTGGACGCCATTGAACGGCAATCCTAGGGCGTGTTCACATGGGGCGTTTCAGTCCAGGATTTCCCGTCATACCCGCGCTCCGCCGCGGGTATCTCGCTGCAATCAGTGCAACTGTGTGTGAAACACTCGACGAGATTGCCGCGACAAGCGCGGCAATGACGGAATTCTGACTAAGCAGATGGCTAATGTGAACACGCCCTAGCGCGGTCTCTGAAGGCGCAACCTGCACGCTGACAGGGTGGGGCTGGTTGCTGACTGACAGCACTTATTTGATCCGTCGAACTCGCTCTGGATCAGCGCGACACGGGAATCGGCGAGGGCTGAACTTGACCGTGGTCCCTCAGAAGGGACTCGAATCTCAGGCCAACGATCCCTAGCGGGTTCGCCGGGCTCTTGAGCGTTCTCCAGCGGCTTTGGCTTCGTTCCAGGGTTGACGGGTGAAGCGGACTCCCAGGTTTCGGTCGATTTCTCGCCACTTCGACTCTTCTTCTCGGGTGACGAATGTGATCGCTTCGCCTTCGCGGCCCATCCGACCGGTGCGGCCGACTCGATGGGTGAAGAGCTGTGGGGAATCGGGCAGGTCGTAGTTGATCACCTGGCCCACGCCCTCAACGTCGAGCCCACGCGCGGCCACGTTCGTCGCCACCAGGATCGGCGTCTCGCCCGAGCGGAAGTCGCGCATTACCCGTTCGCGAGCGTTCTGGCGTAGGTTGCCTTGCAGCGCGCCGACCGGGTATCCCAGCGCATCGAGCTGACGGGCGAGCTTCTTGACCCCGTGCTTGGTCTTGCCGAAGACAATCACTGCCTCGTCGTCGCGCTCATCCAGCAACGTCCTCAATGCGTCGATCTTTTGGTCGCGCTGAATCGTGTAGATCAGATGCATGACGCTGGGCAGCGTTTGCAGGTCGGCGTCGACCTCGGCCGTGGCGGGCTGGCGCAAGTGCTTGGCTGCGGTCTTGGCCACCCAGTCGGGCAGGGTTGCCGAGAACATCGCGGTCTGCCGCTCGGACGGTGTGTGTTCAAGGATTGCCTCGACATCGCGAGCGAAACCGCGGTCCAGCATCTCGTCGGCCTCATCCAACACCATGAAATGCACAGATCGGAGGTCGAGCGTGCCTTGTCGGATGTGGTCCAGAGTGCGACCCGGAGTGCCGACCACGATCTGTGGGCCTCGCCTGAGCGCCTGCTGTTCGGTTCGCGCTGAGCGGCCGCCATACAGCAAGGTCGTGTGCAGCCCGTTCGCGTTGGCGACCGCGTCAGTGACCTGGCTCACCTGGATGGCTAGCTCACGGGTCGGTGTGAGCACCAGTGCCTGGACCTGATGAACGGAGGGGTCGCAGCGTTCGACCAATGGGATCGCGAACGCCAGGGTCTTGCCCGAGCCGGTCCGCGCCTGCCCGATCACGTCTCGCCCGCCGAGCAGCAGGGGAATCGTCTGTTCCTGGATCGGCGTGGGCTCTGAGATGTCCATCTCGGCCAGTGCCGTCATGGTCGAGCGGCTCAGCCCAATCTCAGAGAAGGCCGAGATCGGGCCGACTAGTTCCAGATCGTCGTCGATGGGTTCGTCGGCTCGCTCGGGCGCCGCCGGCCTCGCTCGTTGGAGGTTGTCAGACGGCAGTGCCGACCTGGAGCTGCCTTGGCGACCTGCGTAGCACGACTTGCAGTAGACCGGTCGGTCCGCGCGAGGACGGAATGGAACACTCGCTGAAGCGCCGCAATCTGCGCAGGTGGCCGGGTGTCGAGGTTTGCGCGCCCGCGATCGTCGTCGAGCGGCTACGGATGCAGAAGGCATGTGTCAGGAAACTCCTCAGGGGACGGTGTGTGTTGAGTGAATTGAGGCCGGCGAGGGGGCTAATGAAGCAACAGTAGAATTCGGATCCTGCGTGGGGACTCAAAGGTGATCCATACGTCTCAGTCAACGCTAACAGTGAACGCTCCGTGGCAGTATCGCAGAGTTACCGCCCGGCACTTCCTCGCGTCAGTGAGCCGATCAGGTACACGCCGGATCCCTGCTTCTGCACCCTGCACAGGCCCAGTTCGGCGCGTGGTCCCCCCGGGAGGACTCGAACCTCCAGCCTACGGATTAGAAGTCCGTTGCTCTGTCCGGTTGAGCTACGGGGGGGTCAGCTCTGCGGACGGCCCGCCTCGTAGAAGGCGGCTCCCCGCTTGTCCAATGATATGTCGACCGACTTCGTCGTCGATGTGCCGTCTGGGTAGTGGAACTCCAACGCGATCCTGCCTCGATGTGATCCCTCGGGCACGCCGCCTGCTGCCGCCGAGATGCTCAGCCGCGATGGCTGCGGCGCAAATCCATGCCCTTCCCCGAGCGCGACGCCACCGCTCACGTTGATACTCAGCCAGCTCGGTGTCTCCGCCACATGCCAGGCCAGCAGTCCTGAACCGTCATTGTGAATCAACAGCGGTACGTCACCCGATTCCAGCTGCGACGAACTGATCTCCAGCGTCGTCTCGTCGAGACGCAGCACCGGCTGACCGAGGATCTCGGCCCGTGTCGCCTCCGCCGAAGAATCGACCGACGCCGCGCGCGCTTGCGCCCCATCGGGCAGCGGCATGTTCATTTCGGAGTACGCAGAGGTCGCACTGATCTCCACATAGATCGCATCCCGACCGGCATAGAACACATCAAGGTCTAACGGCATCCCGGCCTCGCTCAGCGCGGCCAGGTTTGGCAGCGAGATCGGCAGCGGATCCCAGAGCCTGCTGCCCAGCACCACGGGTGGATTGATCACGCAGCCCAGCACCAGTTCCGGATATGTGAACTCCCAGCGTCGCTCCTCGTCGCAGCCGTAGATCCCACGTCCCGGCTGCTTCGATGGATGCTGCGGATGATTGATCGCGGCCCAACCGTTGTACGCCCACAACGCGTAGTACCACGACTCGATGAAGTCTGGATCATGAGTACCGACTATTGGGAAAAAGGCGTCGTTCCACTTCTCGGCCAGGATCCTCGCACCGGCCGCAATGTTGTAAGCAAAGTGCGACCCCACCAACGACTCATACCGCGAAGGCAGCCCGCCGTCATTATTGATGCTGCTCGTGATCTGCATGATCCCATAGCCGCAGTCGAACGAGAGCTTGGGCGCTCCCAGCGTGCCCCAATCGACCTCGTACGCAGCCTGCGCCATTTTGCTCTCAACCCAGGCGATGGCGTACAGAATCTGCGGCGGAATCGTCGCCGATGGCGCTTCGATTCGATCCTCGCTGATCATCAACGCCGGTAGTTGAAAGTCCTCGTCCCCAGGAAAGAGCTGGTTGGCGGCCGCCAAACGCAGCGTGTCGAGATACGTCAGTCGAGACTCTGCTGCCTCGTACGCCTCCAGCGAGAACGGAGGCCCGCCGCCGCTGTATGGACAGCTCAACGGAGCGGCCTGGACCGATCCGCCCTCAAGCAACTGATCCACGGCCAGCCCTGCGCTGAGCACGAGCAGCATGATCAGCAGCGTCCTGGCTCGCAGCGCTCTCACCTCACCCACCATCCAGCCAGGCGATCACCCGTCACGATCAGGCGTCGCCGCCCGCGTTGCTTGAAGCTTGACGCATCCACTCGCAGCATCGACCCGTCGGCCCCGCCAGGCCCCACCATGTCGTGCGCTCACACGCGTTCCGACTCTACCACGATGTCTGCAGCTCGAAGTCGCGAGAACCGACACGGAGAGGCGCGGCTCGTGCTGCGCTGCGATACTGTGAGCGTCAACAGGCGTATGGACACTGCGGCCGCGACTCATGCGGCATCGACGAGCGATTCAGCGCAGGCGGTTCAGGGTGAGAACAGGAGGCGCCGATGGCGCGCATTGCGATTATTGGATTGGGCTACGTCGGTGGCTCAATCGGCATGGGGTTGCGAGCAGCGAAACTGCGCGACACCGAGATCGTCGGATTCGACGATTGGCGCTCGGCGCGCAACGCCGCTGGCAAGCAGGACGCCGTTGACAAGGTGGTCGGCAACCCACGCGAAGCGGTCGACGGCGCGGGTCTGGTCATTCTCGCCACACCGCCCGCCGCAACGGCGGAGTTGCTAGAAGAAATTGCGCCGTCACTCGGTCGCGGCGCAGCGGTGACCGACACGGCTGCTTCGAAGACGCAGATTCAAGCGTGGGCTTCGGAGCACCTCCCCACTGGCGTGTCGTTCGTCGGTGGACACCCAATGGCCGGCGACGCGTCGGCGTTCGGCATCGACAACGCGAGTCCCGACCTGTTCCAGGGCCAGCGCTGGTTTGTCAGCCCGTCGCCGACTGCATCCGACAGCGCGGTCAAGTCCGTTCTTGGCATGGTCCGCGAACTCGGTGCGACGCCTCACTTTCTCGAAGCCGCCGAGCATGACTACGTGATGGCCGGAGTCTCGCATTTGCCGTTGGTGGTGTCTTCGGCGCTGTTCACGATGCTGCGCAGCTCGGACGGCTGGCCCGACTTCGGGCGCGCGGCCGGCGATACGTTCCGCGCCATGACCGCGTTCAACTCAGGCGATCCCAGCATGACCACCGAGATCGCGGTGACCAACAAAGAGCAGGTCCAGCACTGGATTGACCGATTGGTGGTCGAGCTGAGTCGAGTCCGCGAACTGCTCGACGAGCCGGAGGAGGAGGTCTTCCGCGAGTACTCGGCGGCGCAGATCAATCACGCCAAATTCCTCGGCGGAGACGACCTGGATCCCGACGCCGGCGCGCAACCGGACATTCCCGACGCGACATCGCAGATGGCGGCGCTGCTCGTCAGTCCGCGCCTGTACGACAGAGTGCGCACGATGACCAAGCGCAGCGAAGACAAAGAGAAGCAGCGCGAGTCTCGCGGTCGTCGTTGGGGTCGCGGTTGATCCATGTCGACAGACATCACGATCGCACCGGGCGGGCCGCTGCGTGGGCAATTGAGCGTCCCCGGCGATAAATCGATCTCGCATCGCGCCTTGATCTGTAACGCACTCGCCGAAGGCGAAGCGCAGATAACCGGCCTGCTCGACAGCGCCGATTGTCGCTCGACGATGTCGTGCCTACGTCAGTGGGGCGTCGAGTTTGGAGAGACAAGCGACCGTGTCGTGGTCAGAAGTCCAGGGCAGGGCAAATTCCAATCTGCCGTAGGCGTGCTGGACTGCGGCAATAGTGGCACCTCCATCAGATTGCTCAGCGGCGTCGCCGCGGGCTTGCCGTTTCGCAGTCAGTTCGACGGAGACGAGTCGCTACAGCAGCGCCCGATGCGACGAGTCCTTGAACCGCTGGCTTCGATGGGCGCAACTGTGGACAGTGCCGAAACCGCCCCCTTCTGGATCGACGGTTCCGCCGGGCTGTCGCTCGGATTCGACGACGAGCTGGCTGTCGCCAGCGCGCAGGTCAAGAGTTGCATCGTCTTCGCCGCACTGAGAGCTGAACAGCCAAGCAGAATCGTTGAGCCGGGTCCGTCGCGAGATCACACCGAGCGAATGCTCTCGGCGATGGGCGCGTCGATCGACGTTGATGGCGCGATGATCGTCGTGCAGCCGGGCGCCACGTTGACGCCACAGGATATCGATGTGCCAGGCGATATCAGCGCTGCGGCCTTCTGGATGGTTGCCGCGGCGATGACGCCTGGTTCCGAGATCGTCATGCCTAATGTTGGCGTGAATCCACGACGCACCGGGGTGGTCGATGTGCTCCAATCGATGGGGGCGCAGATTGAACTGTCTAACCGGCGGGTGATGTCGGGGGAACCAGTTGCAGACGTGAGTGTTCGTGGTGGCAGGTTGCGCGGCACGACGATTGACGGCGACATGATCGTTCGCGCGCTCGATGAGATTCCCGTCCTCGCGGTCGCTGCTGCCGTGGCGGAAAGCGCGACCGAGATTCGTGACGCGGCCGAATTGCGCGTGAAGGAGTCCGACAGAATTGCAACAACCTCGGCCATGCTCACAGCCATGGGCGTCGAGGTGGAGCAATGGAGCGATGGAATGCGGGTCATCCCAGGCACGCTGCGCGGTGGCGAGGTCGATTCGTTCGGTGATCACCGTCTCGCAATGGCCGCCGCCGTGGCTGCGTTATCGGCCGATCCGGAATCCGGTCCAACCACGATCCAGCGGGCGTCCGCCGTCGAGATTTCATACCCAGCCTTCTGGCGGGACCTCGATCGATTGCGTCATGTCGACGCCGTCTGAGTCCGTGCCATTGGTGGTCGTGATTTCCGGCCCGTCGGGAGCGGGCAAGGACACCGTGATCAACCAGGCAATGGATCTGGACGCCTCGCTGGCGAAAGTCGCGACGGCCAAGACCAGACCTCCTCGAGCCGGAGAAGTCGACGGCATACACCATGTGTTCCTGTCCAACGAGGAATTCGAACGCTGGGTGGCTGCGGACGCATTCCTCGAGCACGTTGAGTCGTACGGCCACCGCAGCGGAGTCCCACGAGCCGCGGTCGACGAACTGTTGGCTCAGGGTCGCACAGTCATCCTGCGGACCGACGTTGAAGGTGCAGAGACGCTCAAACAGCAGTTGGATCAACCGTTGCTTGTCTTCGTCACCGTGCCCGACACGGATGCGCTGGAACGACGAATCCGAGAGCGTGGGGCCGAGAGCGAGCAGGAGATTGCGGTGCGACTGTCAGAGGCGGAAGCGGAGATGGCGGAGTCGGCATGGTTTGATCAGGTGATTGTCAACACGGATGGTCGGCAGGGTGAAGCGGCGCAGCAATTGGTTGACGTGATCGAGGCGGAGCGGCAACGTCGGCAATAGCTGCCCAACAGTGACGCAAAAGGTCAGCCGTGGAGGCGTACGGGTTTAGTCGTGTGTCGGCGTTGATGTTTGACTGCGGGCTCAACTGGCGTAGCATTTGCTCAGAAGTGGGAGCGCGCGATGTCGGCCATGCTCTATAGCGGTGAATCGGGGACGCGTGTACGTCCCACCGCGCACTGCCACACCTCGGGCGGGCAAGGGGCTTGGCGCGACCAACTCTAAGTTGAGTCGCCACGACGACGCAGTCCCTCTGGTTCGAATCTCTCCCTGGACTGCGCCACATCCCCTGGAGCCTGTTCCCATGCCCTCAGCCGGTCAACCTACCCCCAGCCTTGAAGAATTCAAACAGCTCGCTACCGATGCACGGGCATCAGGCAGCGGCAACTATGCCGCCATCTATCGCGAGGTTCTCGCCGATCTGGAAACACCAGTCTCCGCCTTCCTCAAGGTGAAGCGCGGTGCGTACTCGTTCCTGCTTGAATCGGTCGAGGGCGGCGAGCGTCCCAGCCGATACTCCTTCATCGGCACCGAGCCTTATCGGGTCTTCCGCGCACCATCAGGCGGCGCAGTCGATCCACTCGACGAGGTCGAGGCCGAACTGGACCGATACGATCTCGTGCCCAATCCGGACCTGCCTCCGTTTCACGGCGGAGCGGTCGGCTATCTGGGTTATGAATCGATTCGCCACTTTGAGCCTCGAGTCAAGCCGGCGCAACATGACCACCACGGACTGCCCGAGGCGTTGTTCCAGTTTGTCGATACCGTCCTGCTCTTCGACCATCTCAAGCACGTGATCAAGGTCGTGACGCACGCACGTCTCGATGGAGACATCGAAGCTGCCTATCGCGCGGCCGAGTTTCGAATCGACGAACTGGTCAAGCGGTTGCAGTCCGGCCCGCCAATCCCTCCGGTCGATGCGCCAGAACCCATCGGTCACTCCAGCGCCATTCGCTCCAACATTGAGCGCGAGGGCTACTTCTCCGATGTGAAACAGATCATCGACTATGTCCTCGCCGGAGACATCATTCAGTGCGTTTACTCGCAGCGGTTCTCACGAGAAACGTTTGTGCATCCGTTCAACGTCTACCGGACGCTGCGCACGGTGAATCCGTCGCCGTACACGTACTACCTGGAAATGGACGATCATCAAATCGTCGGTACATCTCCGGAACTATTGGTGATTGTGGAGGATGGCAAAGTCTCGACACATCCGATCGCCGGCACGCGTCGCCGAGGCTTCGACAACGACGAAGACCTGGCGCTTGAAGCTGAATTACGACAGGACGAGAAGGAAGTGGCCGAGCACGTGATGCTGCTCGACCTGGGCCGCAACGACATCGGCCGCGTGGCCAAGCCGGGCACGGTGCGGGTGACGCAAGAGCTCGATATCGAGCGATACAGCCACGTCATGCACCTGGTCTCGCACGTCGAGGCGGAGCTTGCCGAGGGTGCGACATCGTTTGACGCCGTCCGGGCGACATTCCCGGCAGGTACGGTCTCAGGCGCACCCAAGATTCGGGCGATGGAAATCATCTCGGAGCTGGAAGCGGACCAGCGCGGACCCTACGCAGGCGCTCTGGGGTACTTCGGCTTCGGCGGCAACATGGAGACGGCGATCACGATCCGCACGATCATCATGCAAGATGGCGTCGCCTCAGTGCAGGCCGGCGGCGGGATCGTCTTCGACTCCAAGCTGAACGATGAGTTCGATGAGACCGTGAACAAGGCGATGGGCATGTTCACTGCCCTCGATCTGGCCGAGGAACGCTCACGCGCAACGGTCAGTGGCGAGGGGTCTCGGGGCTACTGATGGCCGAATCACTCATCATCGGGTATGGAGTCGTCTTTGACGACGGTGGTCGGGTGATGCTGCTGCGCCGTCGTCAGAGCGAGCAGCTCTGGCCGGGTGAATGGTGGCTACCGGGCGACGTCACGCCACTCGACGAAGAGCCGGATGACACGGTCCCTCGAATCTTCGAGCACCTCCTGCGCCAACGCGTCCGCGCGTCGTATGCCCATACCGTCTACGGCGAGGAACCGACGAGCGGTCGACACACGATTCACAACGGATACGTCGTGACTGTGGAGCAGGCGCTGGACTCTGCGCCGGCGGACGAGACCAATCCCTTTGACGCGATGGAATGGTGGGACGTATCCGCCGCCATCACCGAGTTGCCCGAGCAGCAATCGGAACTGTTGGCAGCCATCATTGAGCGCGTCGAGTCCGGTTGGGACTTCGACGCCGACTCCAGCCTCGAAGCGCTATTCGGTGACGATGAGGAGTCCGATGTGTCGGTGCCGAACGCCACTCACGCAGAACGGCGAGCAGCCGGTGCGGCCATACTCTCGGAAGTTTCAGGTCAGGAGAACTTTGCCGATGCGATTGAGGCCAGGACGGGGCCATTCGGCTCGTTCCTCGTCGATCACATCTGGGGCGACATCTGGCAAGACGGGTTGCTCTCACGACGTGATCGCAGCCTGGCGGCGATGTCCGCGGCTGGAGCGCTGATGCAGATCGACGGCTTCGCGTTCAACGCCGGCATCGGCGAACGCCATGGTGTCACGCGCGACGAGATCGTCGAAGTTTGTGTCCAACTGACCGTCGAGTGCGGCTTCCCCTTTGGCAATCTCGCCCTGACGAGGGTGCTCTCGGATTGGGCCGCCTCAGGAAATTCGTACCAGCCCACGCCGGCAGTCGGTAAGGATGACGAGCAGAGACGCGTTGACGCCGCGTCCGTTGCTGTCACCCTGATGGGACGTCCACTGAATGCAGGGAGTATCGCCCAAGAGGCGCAGCGCGAACTTGGATCGCTGGGACGTCTGACCGTGGACTGGTCCTGGGGCGATGTCTGGAGTCGCGACCAGCTCTCGCAGCGTGACCGCGCCCTGGTCGTGTTTGCCATGCATTTGGCCATGGGTCGAGAACGTGAACTGGAACGTGATCTGCAAACCGCCAATCGACTTGGCTGCACGTGGGACGAACTTGATGGCGTGATCGCCATCGCATCTGCGTTCTGCGGATTGCCTCGTGCTTCTGACGCGGCGCGCAGCCTGCAGCGACTGCGCGGCCAATCGAGCTGAGATTCCTAGAATGCGCGCCAACAGATGACACGCAAACAGACTTCGGGAATGAGGAACTGAGATGCCGACCCACGCAGAACGACGCAAGGCAGGCAGTGAGTTGTTGGCCGAGATGACCGGTCAGCCGGTCGGCTTTGCCTCGGCAGCCGAGCAGCGCACCGGCGCATTCGGTAGCTATGTGGTCGACTACATCTTTGGACAGGTATGGCAGGGCGAAGAGCTTTCGCGACGTGACCGAACGATCGTGGCGCTCGCGATGCTCGGCGCGCTGGAGCGATTGCAGGCCGTGCAGTTCCACGCCAGCTTCGGACCGGCCAATGGCGTCAGCCGCGAGGAGATCATTGAGATCGCGCTACAAATCGCCGGCTACTCCGGTTTCCCGGCTGGAAACGAGATGGTCAACGTCCTGGTCGAGATGTGGAGCGAAGCCGACGGCCAGCCGTACCGCATTCCCCCGGCCGAGTACAAGGACGATGACCAGCGTCACCGGGACGCGGTCGATGTGCAGCGCACGCTCGCCGGTCGTGAGGAAGCGCAGGATCCAGCCGAGGCGTTGGCCGGCATGGAGAGGATCGGGCCGGTGGGCAAACTCGCATTCGAGTTCGCCTTCGGCGACCTCTGGTCGCGGACACAGCTCTCGCGGCGCGACCGATCATTGGTCGTCGTTTCGATCCTGGTCGCACTGGTCAAGCCCGAAGAGTTGCAATTCCATATCCCCGGGGCGCTCAACCACGGCGTCACCGAAACCGAACTCGAAGGCGTGATGGCAACAGCCGCGCCGTACTGCGGATTCCCGCGTGCGGTCGAGGGCTATCGCACGTTGCGCCGCATTCTCCGCGAACGAGAATCATAGGAAGTGGGCGCCGATGGCGGTTGATACGTTACTGATCGACAACTACGACTCCTTTACCTACAACCTGTACCAGTACCTGTGCGAGTTGGGCGCCGATGTCGTCGTGCACCGTAACGACATGATCACGCTTGACGAAATCGAAGCGCTCGAGCCGCGCCGCATCGTGATCTCGCCGGGTCCCAAGACACCGGTGGAAGCCGGGGTCAGCGTGCCCGTGCTGCAGCGCTTCAGTCCCACGATTCCCACGCTCGGCGTCTGCCTGGGACACCAGGCGATGGGCGCCGCGTTCGGCGCAACCGTGGGACCAGCGGGCGAGATCCGGCATGGCAAGGTCTCGTCGATCGAACATGACGGCGACGGAGTCTTCGCCGGTCTGCCTAATCCGATCGAAGCGACGCGCTACCACTCGCTCATTGTCGAGCCCGACACCTTGCCGGAGGAGATCGTTCCAAGCGCCTGGTGCGAGCGGATCGACGGCTCGGGCAAGATTCTGATGGGCATGCGCCACACCACATTCCCGATCGAGGGTGTGCAGTTTCACCCAGAGTCGATCCGGACCAAAACCGGCCACGCCATCCTGCAAAACTTCCTCGACCAATCCGAGGCCTACCACCGTGACTAGTGGAGACCTGGGTCCAGCGTTGACTGCGGTCATCGACGACAGGCGCAGCCTGTCCGACACCGAAGCGTCAGACGCGATGGATGCGCTGATGTCAGGTGAGGCCGACGAAATCCAGGCGGCGGCGCTGCTGATAGGTCTGCGAATGAAGGGCGAGTCTGTCGACGAAGTCGTCGGCCTGGCCCGTGCGATGCGCGAGCATGCCCTGCGCGTCGATCTCTCGGATCTGCCTCGGCTGGCCGACACCGCCGGCACCGGCGGGTCGGGCAAGCACACGTTCAATTCGTCGACCGCTGCTGGATTCGTCCTGGCGGGCTGCGGCGTGCCCGTAGCCAAGCATGGCAATCGGGCGATGTCCTCGAGCGTCGGCAGCGCCGATGTGCTTGAGGCGCTGGGCGGACAGATTGCGGTCAGTCCCGACCAGGCGGCGAGCCTGATTCGAGAGGTGGGCTTCGGATTCCTCTTCGCCCAGGCGTTTCATCCCGCGATGCGCTTCGTTGCCCCAATCAGGCGCAGGATCGGCGTTCGCACCGTGTTCAACGTGCTTGGACCGCTCACCAATCCCGCCCGCGCGACGCATCAACTGATCGGAGTGGCGCGTCCCGAGCTCGGCCCGCTGATGGCGACGGCGCTGGGACGCCTCGGCCTGAAGCGCGGCCTGGTCGTCCACGGTCACGAAGGACTGGACGAGGTCTCGCCATCGGGCGACACGACTTGCTGGCAAATCGACGGCAGTGAGCTGACCGAGTTCACGGTCTCACCGCAGGACTTCCAGATTCGTCCCGTTCCACTCTCGGTCGTGAGCGGCGGCGAGACTGCCAGCGAGTCGGCTCAGATGATGCGCGAGGTGCTAGGCGGCAAGACGTCGGCGCTGACCGGCTTCGTCACGCTCAACGCTGCAGCCGGACTGCTGGCTGCTGAGGAAGTGCCGACCTTCGCCGAGGGCGTGAGCAGAGCGGCGGAGTGCATCGACGACCAGCGCTCACTGCGCAAGCTGGAACTGTGGGTTGAGCGATCGCAAGTGGTTGCCAGCGCGACCGAAGCGCAGAAGGCGACATAATGGCGTCCGTGCTCGAAGGCATTGTGGCCTACACTCGCGCCTCGGTCGCCGAACGCAAACGCCACACGCCGGTAGAGGAGTTGCGGCGAATTGCGGCTCAGCGTGCGACGCGGAACGACTTTGTCGCGGCGCTGCAGCAGCCGGGCGTCGGGCTGATGGCTGAGATCAAACGCGGCTCACCATCCAAGGGCCTGTTCGCTCCCGATCTTGTGCCCTCGGAACTCGCTCAGACCTATCGAGACATCGGGGCGATCGCAGTGTCTGTGCTCACTTCGCCCGCATTCTTCGCCACTGATGATGATCTCCGCGCTGCATCGCAGGCGCTCGCCGCAAGTGGACTTCCGCTGCTGCGCAAAGAGTTTCATGTCGATCCGTACCAGGTCGCCGAAGCGGCAGCGCTCGGCGCCGACGCGTACCTGTTGATTGCCAAGACGTTGACTGCCGAAGAGTTGGCGGAGTTGTCGCGAGCAGGTGAGGCGCTTGGATTGACGGCGTTTGTTGAAGTCACCGATGAGATGGAAACTGCGATGGCGGTGGACGCAGGCGCAGCGGCCATCGGAATCAACAACCGAAATCTGCATACATTTAAAGAGGACCTTGGCACGACTGAACGATTGCGAGACAAGATTCCAGCCTCGGTGCCGGTCGTCGCCGCGAGCGGCGTGCGGTCGCGAGAGGACATGCAGCGGATGGAAGCTTGCGGCGTCAATGCGGTCCTAATCGGGGAAGCATTGGCTTCGGCGACAAATCCACATGCCAAAGCACGAGAGTTGCTGGGACGATGACGTTGATCAAAATCTGTTCAGTGCGAGCTGTTGAACACGCCGTCTGGGCCCGCGAGGCCGGGGCGGATCTGGTTGGCATGATCTTCGCCGACGCGCCCAGGCGAATCGACATCAAGGTCGCCCGTGCGGTGAGGCGCGAACTCGGGCCACGAGTTGAAATCCTGGAATCGAGCACCGACACCGTCGAGCGTGAACGGCAAGCCTCCGCTCAGCCGCTGCTCGTCGGGGTGTTTGCTCGACAGTCTGTGGACGACATTGAACGCGTGCTGGATCGGGTCGACCTTGACCTCGTGCAGCTCAGCGGTGGAGAACATCCGGCGCTCGCCAGTCGAGTCCGCCGCGCCGTCGTGCGAGCCGTCCACGTGTCCGATGGCATGGACGCTGACGCCGTGCGCCGAGAGATGGATCGTGCGCCCAACACCGTGACCCTGCTCGATGCCAAGTCGAAGCAGGGCGGTGGGACCGGACAGAAGATCGACTGGTCGGTAGCCGCAGAGCTGGCCGCCAAGCGGTCGTTCGTGCTTGCCGGCGGACTCAAGCCTGAGAATGTCGGGGACGCCGTTCGTTCCGTGCGTCCCTGGGCCGTTGATGTGTCTTCCGGTGTCGAAACTGATGGCATCAAAGATCGAGACAAAATCCGCGCGTTCATTGCCGCGGCGAAGGGTGGGTAGCGCAGTGGTCAAGGAAAACGGAGCATTCGGTCCATTCGGAGGACAGTTCGCGCCGGAGACGTTGATGCCGGCCCTGGCCGAGCTGGAAGAAGCCTGGCTGGACGCTCAGGCTGATCCAGAGTTTCGGGCCGAGCTGGACGGCATGCTCAGGGATTACGTCGGACGTGAGACGCCGCTGACGCATGCCGAGCGACTCTCCGAGCAGCTCGGCGGAGCGCAGATTTGGCTCAAGCGCGAAGACCTCGCGCATACCGGAGCTCACAAGATCAACAATGCGCTGGGACAGGTCCTGTTGGCCAAACGGATGGGCAAACCACGGATCATTGCCGAAACCGGCGCTGGACAACACGGCGTCGCGACCGCGACCGCCTGCGCCCGATTCGGCATCGAATGCATTGTCTACATGGGTGCCGAGGACGTCCGCCGCCAGGCGCTCAATGTCTTCCGCATGGGACTCCTGGGCGCGGAGGTCGTGCCCGTGGAATCCGGCGCACAGACGCTCAAGGACGCGATCAACGAGGCAATCCGCGACTGGGTCACCAACGTGCGCACGACGCACTACCTGATCGGCAGCGCGATCGGTCCGCATCCATATCCGATTATCGTGCGCGAGTTGCAATCCTGCATCGGTCGTGAGGCTCGAGACCAACTGCAGGAGAAGATTGGCAAGTTGCCCGATGTCGCGGTGGCCTGTGTCGGCGGTGGCAGCAATGCGATTGGGTTGTTCCATCCGCTGATGGACGACCCGGTGCGGTTGATTGGTGTTGAAGCCGCCGGCGAGGGACTGGATGCCCGTCATGCGGCGACGCTCACGGCCGGAGCGCCCGGCGTCTTACACGGCACGCGCAGCTACGTGCTGCAAGACGAGCATGGACAGATCACCGAGGCGCATTCCATTTCGGCTGGTCTCGATTATCCAGGCGTCGGACCCGAGCACGCCTGGCTGATGCTGACCGAGCGCGCAGAATACGTGTCGGTGACCGACGATGAGGCGCTCGACGGATTGAAGTTACTGTCCGAGACCGAAGGCATCATTCCAGCACTCGAAACCGCGCACGCCATCGCCTACGCAGCCAAGATCGCGCCCGAAATGAGTCCCGATCAGACGCTGTTGCTCGGCCTATCCGGTCGCGGCGACAAGGACGTGGAGATCGTGCGCGATGCGCTGGCCTCGCGAGACGCCTGATGGCTCAGGCCCCGCTGACTTCCTGTTGATGGAGTATGGAGTGGGATGACGCAGTACCCGGAAGTCAATGACCCGCTGCATGAAGAGCAGCCTGTGGATCGCGGTATGGAGGGGTTCAAGCTGGTTGGCTGGGGACTGCTGTGCACCCTGGCCTGGCTGGTGGTGCTGTTGGTGACGGGTGTGATCGTCAGAGTGATCGACGACTCGAGCGAGGCGATTAGCGAGGCCGGCTTGATCGCGTTCGTGATTGGCCAGGGCACGGCAGGCATGATCGGCTGGTTGGTACTGCCGCGATGGATTTTGCGCCGTAAGCGGCGAACAGACATCATCACCTGGCGACGGCCGACCTCTACCGATGTGGGCTGGGCAGTCGGCGGATTGATCGCGATCTACGTCGTCCTGTATGCCTACATCGCGATCGTCACAGCGGCCGGCTTTGAATCACTGGAGCCGCAGTCGACGATTGATGATGATCGCCTGTTCGTCCATACCTCGGTCATGGTTGCGCTAGGCATCCTGGTGATTGTCTGCGCGCCGATCTACGAAGAAGCGTTTGCGCGAGGCTTCGTGCTTGGCGGATTGAAACCCTATTGGGGCATGATCCCGGCGTTCGTGGTCTCGGCGGCTGTGTTCTCCGCATTGCACGCCGATCTGGGTAGCTTGATTCCGTTCGCGATTGCGGGGGTGATACTGGGGATCGTGTACTTGCGCACCGAGTCACTGACCGCTGCGTCAATGGCTCACTTCGGCTTCAACGTAATCGGATTCTCGGCGACGCTGTACCAACAGCTTGCTTGATGGGCAGCTCGGTTGAAGGGTGTGGGATGACTGAACTTGGCAAACGCTTCGCTGAAGCATTTGCGGCCTCTGCCGCGAGTGGCGATGGACCGTTGGTTTTCCCCTTCCTGACGGCCGGATTTCCGACGCCGGAAGCAACGCCCGACCTGGTCCGGGCAGCGCTGCGCGGCGGTGCGGCTGGTTTCGAGATTGGCGTGCCGTTTTCGGACCCGATCGCGGATGGTCCAGTGCATCAAGAGGCCTACACCGTGGCGCTGGCTGCCGGAGCCACATTGGAGACCGCGCTCGAAGCGGTCCGCGTGGCGCGCGAGACTTCGCCCGATGTCCCGATCACACTGATGGGCTATCTCAACCCCTTCCTCTCGTACGGGACGGCGAATGACAGCGCCACCGACGATCCCGGCGCCGCAGTTGGACATCCGATGGAGCCACTGGCGAAACGGGCCGCCGAGGCGGGCGTTGACGGCGTGATCGTGGTCGATCTCCCGGTCGAAGAATCGGATGCGGCGCGAGAGGTGTTCGCCCGACACGGCATCTCGATGGTCTACCTGCTTGCGCCAACCTCAACTGCGGAACGCATCGCGGCCGTCGCGGAGCGCGCCTCGGGATTCATTTATCTCGTCTCGTTGACGGGAGTGACGGGCGCTCGCGATCAGGTCGCTGCCGACTTCGAGGCGTTTGTCTCCCGTGTGCGGTCGTTGACTGACACGCCGTTGGCAGTTGGATTTGGGATCAGTCAGCGTGCGCACGTCGAGGAAGTAGGAAAACTGGTTCCGGCTGCTATCATCGGCTCAGCGCTGACCTCGACGATTGCGTCGGCGCCGGTTGATGGCCGTGCTGCGGCCGTCGAACGATATCTTGAGGTGGTTACCGGCCGCCGGAGCGAAGAGACCAGAACATGAACAGCCGCCGCCCGTCTGGAACGCCGCTATTCGATGACTGCGTCTATATCTCCGCGGCCGGCATCTTTGAAGCCGGTCGCTAGATCGCGTGTCGACGAGAACCGTCGAAGCGCTGATCGCACCGTTGCATCATCCACCACGCCGACTCCCGTCTCCAGGGAACTGCTGAGCACCTGACAAATGGCCCCAAGCGATACCGAGCCTGCCTGGCGTCTACGCGGCATTCGCGGCGCGACGACCGTTGAGGAAAACACTCGCGCCGGGATTATCGAAGCGACCGAAGAGTTGCTCGCCGAGATGATCGTCGCGAACGACATCGAGTCGAGTGAAGTCGCCTCAGCCTGGTTCACGACGACGCCGGATCTCAACGCAGAGTTTCCGGCGGTCGCGGCGCGGCTCACGTTCAACTGGAGTCATGCCGCTCTGATGTGCGGGCATGAGATGCAGGTACCAGGTTCATTGCCTTCCTGCTTGCGGATCCTGTTGCATGTCAACACTCCGCTCAGACAGAACCAGGTCCAGCACGTCTACTTGCGTGGCGCCAGGGTGTTGCGAACAGACTTAACAGATGACACAGAACCATCACGTTCAGTCGGGGAACTACTGAGAAGATTCAGAGATAACCCCGATCAGAACAGCGATTGACTGAAAAGGTGACGACATGTTGATTGTCATGAGAATGGGCGCGACCGACGAGCAGGTTCGCGGCGTGCTCGCACGGCTCAAGGAATTCGATCTCGACGGACACCTCTCCCCGGGAAAGGAACGAGTCGTGATTGGCGCAGTGGGTGTGATCGGTGATCCCGACATCCGCCATCAGATGGGACGGATGAGCGGCGTCGAGGAAGTGATCGCGATCTCACGTCCGTACAAGCTGACGGGTCGTGAGTTCCAGAAGGAAGAAACCATCATCGACGTCGGCGGCGTCAAGATCGGCGGCGGCACGATGGTCGTCATGGCCGGTCCGTGCTCGATCGAGAATGAAGAGCACATGGTCACGACCGCCAAGGCCGTGGCCGCGTCGGGTGCGCAGATTCTGCGCGGCGGCGCATTCAAGCCTCGCACTTCGCCCTACGCCTTCCGCGGACTCGGCGAAGAAGGCCTACAGCATCTGGCGACCGCTCGTGAAGAGACGGGACTGCCGGTGATTACTGAGGTCATGGAAGCGCGTGATGTCGAGCTTGTAGCCCGCTACGCCGACATCCTGCAAATCGGCACGCGCAACATGCAGAACTTCATGCTGCTCGACGAGGTCGGACTGGCACGCAAGCCGGTCATGCTCAAGCGCGGCCTCTCGGCCACGATCGACGAGTGGCTGCTCGCGGCTGAGTACATCATGGCCAAGGGCAACCGCGACGTCATCCTCTGTGAGCGTGGCATCCGCACCTTCGAAACCGCGACCCGCAATACGCTCGATCTCTCGGCGATCCCGGTCGTCAAGCGACTCAGCCACCTGCCGATTGTCAGCGACCCGGCGCACGGCACCGGTCACTGGTATCTCGTCGAGCCAATGGCGCGCGCCTCGATGGCGGTGGGTGCGGACGGTCTCATGGTTGAGGTACACCCCAACCCAGACCACGCGTTGTCGGATGGACCACAGTCACTGACGCTCGAGAACTTCGATTCGCTGATGCAATCGTTGGAGAAAGTCGGCGAAGCCGTCGGTCATCCACTCGCAGCGCAGCCGCAGATGGCCGCCGTCGGCGACTAACGCGGACGATTCCCGAACAACGACGGTCGAGGCCGTTCGTCGCGCTAGAACTCGCTCGAGAGCGCGCGACGAGCGGCATCGTCTCGTTCGTCAATGGCCTGCGTGTGCTCGCCCTGCTCCACCTTGAGTTCGAGTTGATCAAGCGCGCCGGAGACTGACGTCTGCATCGATCGCAACTGGTCATGCAATCGTCGCAGCATCTCCATCGAGTAGCGGTCGGCTTCGAGCGCCTGTGAGACTGCCTCAGTCGTTGCTTGACCACGCACGGCGGCTGCTTCCTGATTGGCGCGGGTGACGGTCTCGGTCGCGGCGTGATGAGCCTGGTCAACGATGTTCTGCGCCCGCGACTCGGCAGCCTGGACCAATTCATGCACCGAAATCTGATGTTCGGCGTCTTGTCGGGCCTGCTGAGCCAGCACGGCGGCTTCTTCTTGCGTCTGCTTGAGTAAGCGCTCGCGCTCTTCCAGTAACCGTTGAGCCTGATCGGCCGATGCCGGCGCAGCCATGCGCAATCGGTCGATCAGGTCGAGCAATTGCTCGCGATCGACGGTCCAGCCGGAGCCGAATCGGCTACGCCGACCGGCGATCACCGCTGCTTCAATCTGATCGATTAGTTCAAGGAGGTCGATGGTGAACTCCCGCCTATTGCGCCGCCAGTTTCGACTGTAGCGCAGATGTTGGCTAGCCCGTTCATTGCCTGTCCGCTGTCATGTCCTGCGGCCAACTCTGCCGAATCGTCATTCCCGCGCTCCGTCGCGGGAATCTCGCGGAGCGATTCAAGGGCGTCGATACCCGACGAAGCTCTGTGGCCGCGAACCCGCTCCCTGGCGCAGATCGCCAAACTCCCAACTGCGAGAGACACGTGCCGGAGCGCGAGTTTCACGGCTGTAGAAGTTTCGTCGTTCGTCAGTCGACTGGCAGTCAACACTCAACAACAACCGCCTGGGGTTGAGCGACCCTAGCGAACCGGGGGGCCATACCGCTCGACAAGCATCTTGGCGACGTTCGGCGGCACCAGATCGTCCACAGGATGCTTCAAGGATGCGAGCTCACGGATTCGGCTGGCCGAGATAAACAGGTGCTCGTGACCGGCCATCAGGAAGACCGACTCAATCTGCGGCGCGATCTTCTTGTTCATCAAGGCCATGTCGAACTCGGCTTCAAAGCCGGTCACTGCGCGGATGCCGCGGACAAGCACGCTGGCGCCCACCTCGTCGGCGAAGTTCACGACCAGGCCGGTGAACTTGGCGGCACGAACGTTGGGACAGTGCGCCGTGGCGCCTTCGATCATGGCCAGGCGCTCATCAACGCCAAATGTCTCGCTGGAACGGGGATAAATTGCCATGACGACTTCGTCAAACATCGAAGCCGCTCGCTGCACGATGTCCAGATGTCCGTTGGTGATGGGGTCGAAGCCGCCGGGGTAGAGCGCGATCGTCATGATTGTGCCTCCGCGCGATACGTGTCGATAGCGCCGTCACCATAGCGCCGTTGATCGACTCTGACTAGTGCCCCGATCCGCTCCGGTGGAGGAGGGACGCCGCCGGAAGCCCGAGTCAAGCGCCGCCAGATGGCTAATGTGCCTTCTGACAGGTCGGCGCGCTCAGTGAACGTCTCGATCACCGGCCGAGCGTCCACCCGGTACGGAGGATCGATGAAGATCAGGTCAGGGTCCAGCGGAATCCGCGAGAAGCAACGCTCGACCGGCAGGCGATGCACTCGCGCCAGATCGGTCAGGCCGAGTTCGTCGAGGTTCCGGCGAATCACGGCGCAGGCCGGACCATTGCGCTCGACGAAGTCAACCGAGGCCGCGCCTCGGCTGAGGGCCTCGATACCCAGGTATCCGGCTCCGGCGTAGAGGTCCAGGACGCGCGCACCCTCGACGAGGTTGCCGATCTCGGGCCGATCGAAGATCGCCGACCTGATGATCGCCGTGGCTGGACGTGTGCCGTTGGCCGGAGAGCGCAGGCGTCGTCCGGCCAGATCTCCGCCGACGACCCGGGCATGCGACTGGGCCACTATTCTGGCGCTCCTTCAGCTCGCACCGGCACGGTAATCACGTGTCCCACGCGGACATCACCATCTGACACGACGAGCTGTGCGCGATAGTCGCCGGGAGTCCTGGGTAGGTCCCAGAACTGCCAGCCGCTGCCGCTGTTGCCGGAAAGCTCGCCGGCTTCGACGCTGAAGATGGGATCGAACAGGATCGCGTTGGGCAGGCGGAGGTCGGGAATGCCTGCTTCGAAGAAAGCAGCGATCGCCGGCCAGAGATTCGCATTTCCCGGGTCGGCGGATGCGTTGCTGACGTACACGCCGCCCAGCTCATATTGCGATACGACCTGCAAATGGAAGGCAGCGCTGAAGCGATTGTGAAGCCAAATGGTCACCGCTGCTCCCGTCTGGTCGGGGTAAGTGAAACTAATCGTGCGATTGACGTTGTCCCAGCGCAGGCCGCCGGATAGCGAGTCGAGCATGATCGAGTTGCCCTGGAGCGTCACGCGTTGGCCCGGCCGGTAGGGCCCCGGCTCGCGGATGCTGAGTTCCGAGGCGATGCCCAATGCGTCTCGCTGTGAGGTCTGATGAAATCCGGTCGATGTCCGCACCACTGCATTCGATCGAAGCGCTAGCAGCAGCTTGTTCGACTGCACCCGTTGCAACAGCGTGGGCAACGAGGCATCGATCGAAGCTTGGAAGATCGTCGGATCGAGCGGTGGCTCAATCACGATGAAGTCGGCGGAAGCTCCGAGCTGCGACAGGTCATAGGCGCCTTCACCGATCCCGCCTGAGGCGCTAATCGGGATGTGAACGGCCAGCCCGCGATCCTCACGGTGTAGTCGATCCGCCAGTTCACTGATAAACGACGTGAATTGCGATCGAAGCGCAGGCGAGACGTTGAGATAGTGAATGTCGACACCATCGTGAAGGCCGCTCTTGATCGCATGTTGAATGTTGGCGATGTGCTGCCGTCGCAGGTTGTCGGACGCCAGGATGTCGTTGACAAGTTCGGCCTGATCTTCTGTCGCCGAGACTGTCGGCCAGACACTTTGTGTGGTCGCCGCCGCCGGCAGGTCGACCAGTCCCAGCAACGATCCGTCGCCACCCGGTTGCCAACCGTCCGGATGCACGATCGTCAATGAGCCGGACAGGATCGACTGAGGCTCTTCTCCTCGAGGCACACGCCCCGCGATCACGTCGCGGAACTGCAGACGCCGCAAGATTGCCAGGTTCTCAGGGACCTCGCTGAGCGCGATGCGGGCGGCGCTGCGATCACTGGTCAGCACGGCATCGCCGAGCCGAATCCAGTCCTCACCGTTCCAGGTGTACACACCAAGATTGCGATCATCCTGCGTTGGATTGGTCAGGCTGAGCTGGAACTCAAATGGCCCAATCCGGCCGTCCGGCGCGTCGATTTCGTAGATCGGCGAGGCCGCACCCAGTACGTCGGGAATCGGCGGCGCCTGCTCCATGAGTCGCGATTCGAACAACACCGGCGCGGTCGCTCCGTCGGATTCAACTGGAGTCACCGACTGCGAATCGTCTTCGGTATTGAAGCTGGTGTCGATGAGTCCTGGCTCGAAGAACAACACGATCACCACAGCGACCAGCAGGGCCGCGATGAGCAGGATCAGCATGATGCCGAGACCACGGCCGCCCGAAGACGCTCCAGGAGGACCCATCCCTGACCCTGGAGGGCCAGGTTGCCGTACACGACGGCCCGGCGTCGGAACAGGAGGCGGAGGCTCTTGGGGAGGTTGTTGGAATGGCGCAGGTTGCGGTGGACGACGGGCCCGTCTGGGACGATTCGCCGGTTGTTGCGGCGTCTCTCCGATCCGTCGTACCGGTCGCGGCTGCCAGTCGCCGCCTGCCGAGGACATCACGGCGCTCGCAAATCGGGGGCGATGCTGAGTCGATACTCCTCGCCGCCGCGGTGGACATGGACAATGACCGGCACGTTGGGACGCAACGTCTTGAGCGCATTCAGGAACGGAGTCTCGGCGTTGATCGCCACCCCATTGAGATTGCGCAGCACGTCTCCAGGCCTGATGCCTGCCCGGGCAAATGCGCCGAGGCGTTCCAACTCAATCAAGAACGATCCTTCGGTGACTTCCAGATCGAGTTGCACTGCGGCGGTCGGTGTCAGCAGACGCTCATTGATGACTCCGAACGTGGGTCGCGGATAGAAGCCGTCCTCAGCGATCGCGCGCGCCACTTCCAGCACCGGATCGATCTGTACGGCAAAGCCAACGCCGTCGACGAAGTTGCCATCATGGGTCTCGCGCGCGATGACTGCGGTCATTCCGATGATCTTGCCGTCCAGGTCAACAAGGATGCCACCCGAGTTGCCATGATTGAGTGCCGCGTCGGTCTGGATCAGATTGTCCTGCTCGTAGCGCTCTCGGAAAAACGTCGTGTCAGGGTCGCTCACCACGCCGACCGTCACAGCGATCTCTTCTCCCAAGAGCGTATTGCCAATCGCGATCACCGTCTCACCGGCGTCGACGGTTTCTGTGCTGCCGAAACTGGGGACGATCAGTTCTGTGTCCGTTTCTTCAATGTCAACACGAAGCACGGCCACATCTGAGAATGGTCGGTCGTCGCCGATGCGCTGGGCAGGTAGGCGTTCGTCGTTCGGCAGGATCACGGTGAAGCTGTTCATGCCCTCGAGGACATGGGCCGCCGTCACGATGTGTCCCGCCTCGTCCAACACGAATCCGGTCGCCAGAGCAGCCGAGACCACGACTACGCCCTGTTCGTTCGTGCGCTCCGGCCCTTCAGCGTCGATGACGACCACCGACTGGGAGATTTGCGCGAAGATGTCGGCGACCTGACGGCGCTCGGTCGACATGGTGTCGTCAAGCTGCGAAGCGAGTTCGGCGGCCGACTGCTGCATCGCATCTTCGACCGCTTCGGCGACCGCCGACTCCACCGCCGAGGCGACGGCTGCATTCATCACCTCATCCGTGGTTTGGTCGTCAGAACCGACGATCAACACAACAACAGCGCCACAGATGGCGCCGATCAAGGCCGAAACGACGATGATTGTGAAAGTGTGACGCACGTTACATCGAAGCCTCAGTGCGGGAGGCAAATTTCTCGACCATGAATGCTATCGTAGCCTGCCATAACGTTGTTCGACTTTGCGTAAGATTGAGCGGTCAGGCAGCACTCGTGGTACTCAGACGGTCGGTGCCAATCACAGCAGATGGTCTGCAGCGGTTGCGGAGCGAACTGGTCAAGCTGAAAGAACGTCGCCGTGAGGCGGCGGAGCTGATCCAGCAGTCTCGCGAAGACTCGCCCGGTGCCCGCGACGAGGGCGACGGCAGCGAGACCAAGAACGAGCAGGCCTTCATCGAAGGACGCATTCGCGAGATCGAAGCCGTCATCTCTGCAGCCGAAGTGATCGACGAGCAGGAGATTCAGGGCTCCGATATCGTCAGGCTGGGATCGACCGTGACGGTCCGTCCGATGCCCAAGCGAACAGACGTCGACTATCGGATCGTCGGGCCGGCCGAGGTGGACCCGAAGAACGGGTTCCTCTCCGACGAGTCGCCCGTGGGCAAGGCATTGCTGGGCGCGAAGGTCGGCGACACCGTGGAAGTCGCGACGCCGACCGGCGTGCGCAAGTTCAAGGTCAAGGCAATTTCGTAACCGCGTGTGGTCTTCCCGCGCAGCCTCTGTTCAAACTCTGAGCCGCGGTCGGGAGACCGCCGACCGGCGCCGATGCGCATAGCGCTCCGGCATTGAGGGAGTGTCCAAAGTGAGTGCGACAGACTCCGAACCCATACCTGAGACGCCCGACACGCCGGAATCGGCAGCCGCCGAGAGCCGCCGTCTGCGCGAAATCATCTCCGAACGTCAGCGCAAGGCAGAGGCGCTGAGAGACGAAGGTCTCGATCCATATCCGCCGCGAACCGGCAGAACGCATGCCATCGGCGAAGCCATTGACATATTCGAGCATCACGAAGCGAAATCGCCCGACACAGACGGTCCGCGAGTAACCCTCGCTGGACGGATTGCGGCGATGCGCAACATGGGTCGGATCGCGTTCATCGACATCGAGGACAATTCAGGCCAGATCCAGGTCCTGGCCAGCAAGAAGGCGCTCGGCGATTCCTGGTCACTGCTCGACGCATTTGACCTTGGGGATTTCCTCGAAGCCTCAGGGCCACTGATCCGTTCCAGGCGCGGTGAGATTTCGGTCCAGGCCGACGCCGTGTCGATGCTCGGAAAAACGCTCAGGCCGCCGCCCGAGAAGTACCACGGACTGCAGGATGTCGAGACTCGCTACCGCCAGCGCTACCTCGACCTGATTGCCAACGACGAAGCCAAGCAGATTCTCCGTGCACGCTCGCAGATTGTTTCGGCGATGCGACGATTCATGGACAATCGAGGATTTCTGGAAGTCGAGACGCCGGTCCTGCAGTCCGAGGCGGGCGGAGCAGCGGCGCGTCCATTCCTCACGCATCTGAATGCGCTAGACGAGCCGCGACAACTGCGGATTGCGCTGGAGCTTCATCTCAAGCGGTTGATCGTCGGTGGATTCGACAGCGTCTACGAAATCGGTCGCGTCTTCCGCAATGAGGGTGTCGGCAATCGCTGGAACCCCGAGTTCACGATGCTCGAAAGCTACGAGGCCTACACCGACTACCACGGTGTCGCCGAGATGGTCGAAGCGGCGCTGTCGTATGTCGCCACCGAGGTCACTGGCTCCACAACCGTTCCCTGGCGCGACGGCGAAATCGACTTCACGCCGCCGTTTGACCGCGTGCATATGGTCGACGCCGTCAAGCAACACGTCGGAGTCGACTTCCGCGACTACCCGACCGTTGATGCGATGGAAGGGCTGTTGCGCGATCACGGAGTCGGAATTCCGCCCGAAGCCGGTTGGGGCAAACTGTTCGACGAGCTGGTCTCGGAGCGGGTCGAGCCGCACCTGCAGCAGCCGACGTTCCTGCTCGACTACCCAGTCGCGATTTCGCCCCTGGCGAAGCGGACCGAGTACGACGAAACGCTGGTCGAGCGCTTCGAGCTCTTCGTCGGCGGCTGGGAGTTGGCTAACGCCTACACCGAGCTCAACGATCCCATCGATCAGCGTCAGCGCTTCGAGGAGCAACTCCAGCTCAAGGACGCCGGCGACGACGAGGCCGAACTCCTGGACGAAGACTTCATCATCGCGCTTGAACACGGGATGCCGCCAACCGGAGGTCTGGGCATGGGTATGGATCGCCTGGCCATGCTGCTCACCAACTCACAGTCAATCCGAGACGTGATCCTCTTCCCGCAGATGCGCAAACTGTCGGGCTAGGCGCTGGTTACATGGGGTCGTTCAGTCCGGGAGTTCCCGTCATACCCACTGAGATATCCGTCATACCCACGCTCCGCCGCGGGTATCTCGCTGCATTCACCGCAACTGTCTGTGGACAACTCGACGAGATTGCCCCCGCATCAAGTCCGGGGCAGGCTGCGACAAGCGCGGCAATGACGGAACTCTGACTAAACAGATGGCCAATGTGAACACGCTCTAGACCTCGATGCATGCACGGTGCTCTGTGGCTGTGCTCAACTCAGCCGTAGCGCGCGAGGGCTCGTGAGGGTGTCTCACAAGTCACCCAGTTGGATGAATCTCAGTCCCCGCTTCACGCGGGGACCCGCTCGGGCGGTACGGGCTATCTGGTGGTGGGTAACTTACCGGGGAAGGAGCAGGTCCCCGCGTGAAGCGGGGACTGGGAGTGCTGACGTGTGAGACACCCTCTCGCACCCTGAACTCAAGGGTTAGACGCCAGAGCCGCTTGCGGGCCGCGTGTCAAGCACGGGGCGTCGGAAACAAGCATCCAAGGCAACTCAGATCGCGTCCCGCGTGACACCCGACTCCACGAGCCCGTCGATCTCCGATGCTCCGAATCCAAGTTCCCCAAGAATCTCACGCGTCTCACTCGCGAACGGCTTCGTGGCGGAGGGCTGCTGGAATCCAGTCTTGTCCAGCGCGACCGGCGGCGCGAGTGTCTTCACGGTTCCGATCTGAGGATGTTCCAGGTCGTAGAGCATGTCGTTGGCGGCTGCCTGGGGATCATCCAGGATTTCAAAGGGCAGCAGCACTCGCGACGCCGGGACTCCGGCCTCCGCCAGGGTCGCTTCCCATTCGGAGGTTGTGCGCTCCGACATGCGCCGCTCGGCGGATCTCTGGAGATTGGCGTAGTAGTCCTCGCTATCGACCTCGTCACCGGCATGCGGGTCGGACAGGCCAATCGCCTCGATGAACAACGCTCGCAGCCGGCGGCTGCCACAGGCGATCGCCAGCCAGCCATCGGACGTCGTGTAGGTACGGAAGTAGATGTCGGCCATCGTCCGCGCTCGAGCCGACGGCTGCGCCGCGCGTTGGTCGTCATAGCCGGCGCCTCGTTCACGCAGATCGGCGAGCCGCTCTCTCGATTCGTCATGGATTGGTCCGTCAACCGATTCCACGCGCATCATCTGATTGTTGTTCAGTGTCATCGAGGCCTGCATCAGCGATGCATGCACCTCGCCGCCCTTACCCGTCTTCGTGCGTCGCAGCAACGCCGAGGCAATTCCAAACGAGAGCGACATCGCCGCCATGTAGTCGGCGCTGACCGGGTCGCCGCTCATTGGGCGACCGTCGAGCTGACGGCCGTTGGCGACCATCAGGCCGCTGCGCGCCTGGACGACGATATCCATGCCTGCCAGCCCGGCGTCGGGGCCGTAGCGGCCGAACGGCGTCACCGTGGCAATCACGAGTCGGGGATACTTCTCGCGCAGCGTGTCGGCGTCGAGACCGATTTGCGCTGCCAGGCCGGGTCGGAAGTTCATCATCGCCACGTCAGCGCGACTCAGCAATGCGTCGATGATCGCCGGAGCGTCGTCGTGGCGGAGGTGCAATGGCAGTGAGCGCTTGCCCCGGTTACGCGAGAGGTAGATGCGCGACTCCATCGGCGCGAGCTGCGCCAGGCGACGCGTTGGGTCGCCTTCCAGCGACTCAATCTTGATTACCTCCGCGCCACCCTCGGACAGCAGTTGCGCCGCGAATGGCACGGCGACGAACTGTCCAAACTCCACGACCCGAATTCCATCGAACGGCTGCTCGCTGACTGCATCCTCTGAGACATCACTGGGCATCAGATACTCGCCTTCATCCACCGTTGACTGGTCGCGCTGGGAGTGACGCTAGCACCGGCGCGACAATACGCACTATGACCGATGAGATCCGATACGCCGAGATAGCGGTGCTCAATGGCAGCCCGCAGCGCGGAGCATTCACGTATGCCGTCCCTGCCGACCTAGAGATCAGGCGCGGCATGTCGGTGGTCGTGCCCTGGCGCACGCAGTGGGCTCTCGGCATTGTGCTTGAGGTGACCTCCGAGTCGGAAGTGACCAATCCGCGACCCATCAGCCACGTGCTCGATGCGTCGGTGTTGCTCAGCCAGCAGCAGCTCGAACTGGCGTCGTGGATCGCCGACAAGTATCTCGCTCCAATCTCGGCATGCGTATCCCTGTTTCTGCCGCCGGGCACGCCAACTAAACCACGCAAGTCGGCATCGACGTTTCGGCCAATCATGCCGGCGGCGCCGACAGTGCCGAAGCGACTAGAACTTTCCATAACGGATCAGCAGCTTCGAGAACTCATCGACGCATGGCCGATGAGCAAACCCTCACGACCTGCGCAACTTCTGCTGCTATTGAGCGAGGCCGACGTGGCGATCGCCGACGCCGCACGGACGCTCGGTGGTACCAGGGCGCTCAATGCGTGGTTGGATTCAACGTCGTTGGCCAGCCGCCAAGGTGAGGTGGTTCGCCTGGCCATCGATCCGAACGAGGCGCGGCAAGCTGCGGATTCGCTGCGCCGTACGGCGGCCGAACGAAGGCAACTTGTACTGCTGAGACTTCTCGCTTCGGGTGATGTGGATGAAGCAGAAGCGAAGCGACTGTCTGAGGCAACGGAAGCTGACATCGCCGCACTCGAGCACACGGGAGTGGTTCGGCGTCGGGCTGTGGTCACAACGGAATCGTCCGCCTCGCCGATCCCCGCACCAAGGTTGACCGCAGACCAACAGGACGCCACCGCCGCCATTCTTCGATCTCTCGAAGCAGGTCAGGGCGAGACGATGCTGCTCCACGGCGTCACAGGAAGCGGCAAGACGGAGGTCTATCTGGCGGCTTCCGAACAAGCGCTTGCAACGGGTGGCGGAGTGATCGTGCTCGTCCCCGAGATCGCGCTCGCGCCGCAGACCATCGCTCGATTCGAAGCGCGATTCCCTGGACAGGTTGCCGTGCGCCACTCGGGGCTGTCGCGCAGCGGAGCGAGGGAACAGTGGCGACAGGTGGCGGCGGGCGAGAAACGCGTGCTGGTCGGCGCTCGTTCGGCGTTGTTTGGGCCGATACAAGACCTCGCTCTGGTCATCGTCGACGAAGAGCACGAGTGGACCTACAAGCAGACTGATCCGCAACCGCGATATCACGCTGGCGCGGTTGCTCGAGAAATGGCGCTGCGTTGGGGAGTGGTCACAGTCCTCGGTTCCGCGACGCCGGACATCGTCTCAATGTCGGCAGCGCGGTCGGGCCAAAGCAAGCTGCTGAACTTGCCCGACCGCATCCAATCGGGCGCCGGAGAACCAATCGTCATCCCGCAGCCGATTGTCGATGTTGTCGACATGCGCGATGAGTTGGCGGCTGGCGTACGTTCGGTGTTCAGCCGCGAGCTCGATGCGGCAATCTCGGAGGCGCTGGTGCGCGACGAGCAGGTGTTGCTGTTCCTCAATCGGCGCGGCATGTCGGCGCTCGTCTGCCGCGCCTGCGGTGAGGCCGTTGGCTGCCGGCGCTGCGATATCTCGATGACCCTGCACCGACCCGGGCCATTCCTCCAGTGCCACGAGTGCGGCGAGCGACAATCGGTACCCGCGCTATGTCTGACATGCGGCGATTCGCGGATCGGTGCCATGAGCTTTGGTACAGCCCAGCTTGAGGCGGAAGTACGTCGTCGTTGGGGCGAGGTGCCAATCACACGCTGGGATCGCGATACGTCTTCGTCCAGCGAATCGCATGAGTCCTTGCTCAAGGAATTTGCCGAGGGACGCTCGCAGGTTCTGATCGGCACACAGATGATCGCCAAGGGACTCGACCTGCCTCGCGTCACCGTTGCTGGAGTGGTCAATGCCGATCTGTCGTTGCGAGAGTCGGACTACATGGCCTCGGAACGGACGTTTCAACTGCTGTCACAGGTGGCGGGTCGAGCAGGAAGAGGCGCGCTGGGCGGTCGGGTGATCGTGCAGACGTATGCGCCGGACCACTTCGCCGTCGTCGCCGCGGCCGCGCACGACTACGAAGCCTTCTACAAACATGAAATGAGCCTGCGGGCGACCCTGGACTATCCGCCCTATGGTCGGCTGGCACGGCTGACCGTGGCACGATCCTCAGCGGCCGAGGCGAATCAGGAGGCGGACCGAGTCGTCCGAGAGCTGGTCGCCCTGAGAGCAAGCGAGCCGGGGGCAGTCGCCGATGTGATCGGACCGGCCCCGGCCAATCCAGCGCGCCGCCTCAACCAGTGGCGTCGACAGGTGCTACTCAAGGGAGAGAATCCGGCCGTGCTGCTCTCAAGGCTGGACCTTGGACGCGGGTGGTCCGTCGACGTCGATCCGGTTGGCTAGAACGCTTCGAAGGCCACCCTGACGGCGACGATCAGCATTCCAAATGCGAGTAGTCGTGAGAGCAATGACTCGCGAATCATCGACGCGACTCTCAGGCCGATCGGGTTGGCGATCATGGCGCCGATCAGCAACGGCGGGACATCGTTGAGCGGGTCGCCGAAGTGTTGGGTCGCCACGTGATAGATGACGACGACGATGGCGATGGAACTCACAATCGCATGCGACGCCGGCACGCCCAGCCAGGCGGGCATACGCATCACGCGGATCGTGATCGTCGCGAAGAACAGTCCACCGCCGATGCCGGCCAGTGATGTCAGCACTGAGGTCAGGCCAATCACGCCGAGCGACCGACGGACGGGAATCCAGTACAGGTAGCGGTCGCCTCGACCGTCGCGGATCATCCGTCTCCAACCGCGTTGTCCGAGGGCTCCGGCATTGCCGGTCGGTCGCCAGATCAGATACGCGCCCAATCCGGCCAGCAGCACGGTGAATCCGAGCGCAAACACCTCACGCGGCAGCTCGGCTGTTCCCGTCGCGCCGATCAGACCTGCAGGCACCGCGATCGCCGCCGCCATACCGACGGCGCGGTAGTCGATACGCCTCTCCCTCGCCAGCCGCAAAGTCGCCAGCCCCGAAGTGGCAAGCACGAGGCACATCGAGGCCAGCGCGACCTCAGCCGGGCTCGATTCAACATGCCGAGTGAGAAGCACCGGAGCAAACAGAAACCCGCCGCCCGCGCCCACCGCCGTCGCATAGACGCCAACGGCGATACCGACGCCAATCAGCGCGACGAAGGTCAGAGGCTCCATCCACGCAGGCTACGACGGGCCAGCGCAGGGAGATTACGAACCGAAACGGGCCTTACTGCTTTGGAAGCTTCGGCACCAACCAACTGAGGAAGGCATCCTGGCTGCGTGTCTGCATGTAGAAGCGGCCCGGGCCCTCGAGCTTGCAGACCAGACCCTCACCCGAAAGCAGGGTCGTCTTCCAGCCGCCCGAGCGTCCGACGCTGTACTTGACCGACTCGTCGAAAGCGACCATGTGTCCCGTGTCGACGGTGTATTCCTCGCCGACATTGAGATCCTTGAGGTGGATGGCACCGTAACTTGAGAGGAACAGCAGTCCGTGCCCGCTACAGCGGAGCAGGAACAGACCCTCGCCGGAAAAGAACCCCTTCGCGCCGCTCCAGGAAGTGTCAACCTTGACATCGGTTGTCGCCGCGAGGAACGACCCAGACTGAACCAGAACCGAACCGCCGTTCATCTCCAGCGCCTGGATGTCGCCGGGCAGTCCTGGCGCGATCGTGACCTCGCCCGACTGCTCAGCAGTGAACGTGTTGATGAAGAAACTCTCGCCGCCCAACACCGACCGTTTGAGTCCACCCAACAGCCCGCCCTTCATCTCTGTCTCGATCTTGATGCTGTCCGACATCGAGACCATCGCCCCAGACTCGGCCTGCAGCTTCTCACCTGAGGCCAGTTCAATGCGTCCCAGGGCGTAAGAGGGTCGGTGGAGAATCTCGTACTGCACTTGTCATCGTCCTTTGCACTGATGCACTGAAGGGTGTTTGATTCACTCTATGTCTTCACGCGCAATCGGTGCCACTGCTGATACCACTCGTCTCGTCATACCCACGCTTGTCGCAGCCTGCCCCGCACTTGATGTGGGGGCAATCTCGCCGAGTTGTGCATAGACAGTGGCGATGAAATGCAGCGAGATACCCGCGGCGAGCGCGGGTATGACGGGAACTCCTGGAATGAACCACCCTATGTGAACACGCCTTAGCTGCAATCGTGCATGAACTGGCGAATGGCGTCGAGTGTGGCTGGCAGTTTTTCGGGAGAGCGGGCGTCGACATCGAGGCAGCGCGCGTTTGGGGCCTCGTTGCAGATGCGCTGCCCGATGCCTGTCGGGTGGAATGGGTCGGCGCCTGGAATCACCAGCATCGGCGAGTACGTCCGCTGCACCGCGACCTCGTTGACGGCGAAGTACGGCGGATTGATTGGCCACATGCCGTCGCGAAACTCGACGACGAGTGCGATATAGCCCTCACGACGGATGCTGCGCAGCGCGTCCGCGAAGAGCGGTTCGTCGTGGATGCGTTGGGCGAATGGACCGCCCTCGTTGTTCTGCATGAAGATCGGGTCTCGCTGCGCGGCTTCAATCACCGCTTCCAAGCCTTCGGCCCGGCATAGCCGGATTGTTGGGTTGAACATGTCATAGAACGTCTCGGGCGAGTTGGTCTCGTCGAGTCCGACTGGATCCTGCATGATCACGCCGGCGACGCGAGCAGGCGCCTGATCGGCGATCCGCAGTCCGTACGCGCAACCGATGCAGCCGCCCATCACATGCGCCCGCTGGACGCCGAGATCGTCCAGCACGGCGATCTGGTCCTTCATCGCCTCGTCGTAGCTGAACGCGGTGAGCCCGGTCTTCGATTGACCGCAGTGGCGCTGATCCATGCCGATCACAGTGAATTCATCGGCGAACGACTCGATCGGATTGATGATCGAGCGCCGCCAGAACCCAATCTCCGAGTTCACGCCGCCGGGTGCGAAGAGCAGCAGCGGAATCTCGCTGTTGCCCTCGCCAAAGACCTCATAGTGAATCGTGGTGCCGTCAGGTCGCATGACATCGGCCATCGGTCGCCTCCTGCATCGTCTCTGAGCCTGATTGCCTGAATGATCGCCACTCGGCTTCGAATCGTTCAGATTCTAGAGCGACAACGCTACTCTGTGTTTCAAATCACAATTCCAGAGCCACACCTCGTGGAGGAGCAGACATGGTGATCGCAGAAGCCCCAGCACTGAGCATCGACACGCTCGACATCACCGACTCGGATCGCTACCGAGACTTCGGCTACCCCTGGGCCGAGTGGGACGTCCTGCGTGCGGAAGCGCCTGTCTATTGGTACCAGCGGCCGGGATTCGAGCCGTTCTGGGCGATTACGAAGCACGCTGACATTCGCTACATCTCCTCGCATCCGGAACTCTTCTCCAACACGCAGATGCTGCGCCTGAATCAGGCGTCGAAGCTGGGCTCGGCGCAGCGTCAGCGTCAGCAGGGTGCCAATCGCACCGGCGCCGACCCCGATGATCCGCCCGATTTCATCTACATGGACCCGCCCGAGCATCGACAGCATCGCGGCCTGGTGGCCAAGCACTTCACCCCGCGGATGATGAAGATGCTCGAAGACCACTTCGCAGAGATGGCCGAGAACTACGTGTCCGACTTCGCCGACAAGATCATCGCCGATTTCGCCGAGCGCGGTTCCAAGTCGGCTGTTGATGTCGTACACGAACTCTCGGCCAAGCTGCCCGTCGCGGCGATCTGCTCGATGGGCGGCGTGCCCGAGGAAGACTGGGATCAGATCTTCGAATGGACCGAAGTGCTGGTCGGCGCGGACGACCCCGAGTACCGCTTGCCCGGAGAGACGCCAGGCCAAGCCACGACCCGCATCTCGGTCGAGTGGTTCCACTACAACAACAATCTGATTGAAGAGCGCAAGAAGAATCTGGGCGACGATCTGCTCAGCGATCTGCTCCGTGCTGAAGTCGATGGACGCAAGCTCTCGCCAGCCGAGATCCACGGCTACTTCGTCCTGCTGCTCGCCGCCGGCAACGAGACCACGCGAAACTCGATTTCGGGCGGCGTCAAAGCGCTGATCGATCACCCCGATCAGATGCAGATGCTGGTGGACGATGAGTCGCTCGTGCCGTCCGCCGTCGAGGAGATCCTGCGCTGGACTTCAATCGTGATTCAGTTCCAACGCACCGCCGTTGAGGATGTCGAGCTGCGTGGCAAGACGATCCGCAAGGGCGAGTCGGTCGTGCTCTGGTACCCGTCGGCCAACCGCGATGAGGATGTCTTCGAGGATCCCTACAAGTTCGACATCCGCCGCGACCCCAACGATCACTTTGCGTTCGGCGGCTACGGAGAGCATTTCTGCCTCGGCGCGAACCTCGCGCGTTGGGAAATGCGAGCCATCTTCCACGCACTGCGACCGATCCTGCCGCAACTCGAGCTCAGCGCCGACCCCGAGCACGTGATCGGTTTCCTCCACGTCGGAGGCATCAAGCGCCAAATGGTCCGCTACCGGCCTGCGTGAGTTTCACTCGCTGGCTCGGAACAAGTATCTTCATGGTGATCCTTGGAACAGGGATCACTATGGAGGACTCGAATGGTGACCGCTGAACGACCCGCATTGACGCTTGACACCCTGAACATCACTGACACGTCGCTCTACGTCGACTATGGCTACCCGTGGGAGGCCTGGGACATCCTGCGACGTGAGGCGCCGGTCTACTGGTATCAGCGGCCGAATTTCGAGCCGTTCTGGGCGGTGACCAAGCATGCCGATATCCGCTATATCTCCTCACACCCAGAACTCTTCTCCAACACGCAGATCCTGCGGATCAACGACACCGAGTCGATCGGCATCGGCGAGCGCGGTCGCGAGATCAACGCCAATCGTTACGGCGGGCATCCATCCGATCCGCCTGACTTCATCTTCATGGACCCGCCCGAGCATCGGCAGCATCGCAAGCTTGTGGCGCATCACTTCACGCCGCGGATGATGAAGAAGCTCGAGGATCACTTCGGAGAGATGGCCGAGAACTACGTCTCAGACTTCGCCGACTCGATCGTTGCCGACTTCACCGACCGCGGTTCCAGATCGGCAGTGGATGTCGTACACGAACTGACGGCCAAACTTCCCGTCGCGGCAATCTGCGACATGGGCGGCGTACCCGAGGATGACTGGGACAAGATCTTCCACTGGACGGAAGCCGGCATCGGCGCCGCCGATCCCGAGTTCCGCTTGCCTGGCGAAGATCGCGAACAGACCATCCGTCGGGTCAATCTTGAGTTCAACCTGTACAACGAGAATCTCGTCAGAGATCGACAGGCGAATGGTCTGGGCGACGACCTGCTCAGTGACCTGCTGCGCGCCGACATCGACGGACAGAAGCTGACTCCGCGCGAAATCTCTTCTTACTTCCGCCTGTTGCTTGGAGCCGGCAACGAGACGACACGTAACTCCATCACCGGCGGGATCAAGGCGTTGCTCGACCACCGCGATCAGCTTGAAGATCTGGTCGCCAATCCCGAGCTCGTTCCCTCGGCCGTCGAGGAGATTCTGCGTTGGACATCGATCGTGATTCAATTCCAGCGCACGGCCACAGAGGATCTTGAACTTCGCGGCCAACAGATTCGCAAGGGTGATTCGGTGGTCATCTGGTATCCCTCGGCCAATCGCGACGAAGATGTCTTCCCCGATCCCTACAAGTTCGACATCCGCCGCGACCCGAACGACCACTTCGCCTTCGGCGGCTACGGCGAGCACTTCTGCCTGGGCGCGAACCTGGCCCGCTGGGAGATGCGCTCAATCTTCCACTCTCTGCTGCCAATCCTGCCCAATCTTGAGTTGGCCGGCGAGCCCGAAATGGTTCCCAGCTCGCTACACGTCGGTGGAATCAAGCGACAGATGGTGCGCTACCGCGCCCGGTAGGCACCGAAGTTCCGGCATAACTGCTCGTGATCTCGGCAGTCAATCCGCCTAATCGCGGTCGGTGCGCCTGACCGATTTCTCGCCGTCGTCGGTGAAGACGACACGAGACTTCTTCCCGCCATGGATCTGAGGTTCTCTGGCGAGCTTGTGTCGGATCAGGTCGATGGGGCCGCCGTCTTCGACCAATGACTCGGGCAGGCCGAGGACATCGACGAGGATGGCGCGGTCGAGTTTGGCACGGGCTGGGTCTTCGTCGATCTGATCGAAGGGCAGGAATCGCTCATCGCGGAGGAGGTCGAACTGTCGCTTGGCCTCGGCGTGCTGTGCATCGGAGAGGGCACGGCTGTCGAGGGTGGGGATGTTGGGAATGCCAGTGACGGTGGTGCGGCCGCGGCCATCCTGCGTCTTGTTGGTAACCCACCAATGAAGGAGAAGGCCAAGTGTCGAGTTACACCATAGAGAGAATGTGTATTGGTGACTTTGGTCGCGAAGAACGACGGATGGCCAAGCCATTCCCCCGATGCACTCTCGTTGTGTGATCGCTGCAATCAGAGATTGAGAATTGAAGCGAAGGTCTCGGTTGTAGTGCGTTCGGGATGCAGTCGCCCAGATTGCAGCCGCTTTTTCGTTGACCCAAGCTTGAGCTTCCTTCGAAGTCCTGATTAGTCCTTCGGAATCAGCAGCGACAACCAAGGAACGCTCTTTCCTGGCATCGTGCGCCCAGAGCACTGGGTATGTCGGTTCTGGACTAATCGGCGGCGTTAGGATTTCGAACGGTCCGCGAATCTTCCGCCTATTGGGGTCATGCGCCTGCGCAATGCCGCTAATGTCCCTATCGACTATTCCCTGGCCTCCAATGCTGCCTATCGAATTGATTGGCAGCGAGACTTCATTCGCGTCGGCTTTTCCTACCTGTAACAACTTGCCCTTGGTCAGCTTTGTCGATACTTCGGCGAGTTCGAGGTCAAGGACGCCGCAGAGCGTCCAGGGGCCGGTCTTTGGCAGTCCCATTGAGGCAATAGTGCCGTAGGTCGTACTCCCCAACCTAATGGCCGTGATCCCTCCCCCACTTCCGATAGCACACACTTCACCTTCACGTTCAAGCCGGTGAATTTCGGCACTGAGCAATTCAGCTTCATTCATAGATTTGGGAACTCTGCGCAGCACGACGAATCTTGCGTCGGAGGTATTAGTACCAGCTAGTGAACTCTGGCCATGTACCACCAGGCACTCTGCCATGCCGGTATCGGCTGAGAAGGATCTGTCGAAACCCCCCTCAGCAGCGATAGTGATCACAGTGGTTTCGGAGAAGCGCTCGCGCCATTCTTGCCGCAACTTGTTCCACGACGAACCGCTCATTGAAGACAGCGGCATCACGAATGCAAGACTGCCATTTTCATTGCGCTTGCGCTCGGCCAACTCCGCGAACAGGGCCGCCATTCCCGCGTTTCCTGCCGCTGCCGATCCCTTAGTCAATGACTTTTCTCTAACCGACATTTGTTGTTGCTGTTCAGCTGTCGTTTCGAATGCCGAATACGCGGGGTTTGGTACGTCTTGATGTTCGCCCTCGTGATTCGTTGGCCGAGTAAACGGCGGATTCATGATTACGAGGTCGAACTTATCGTGCCCGATCCGCGTCCTCAAGTCGGCGACATCCTCCGGTTGGCGCCCGCCGGACGTAGTCGCTGACGCATTTTCAATCAGACTGGGTTGCACGTCCCTTGCCAGCAGCTCCAGTGATCCAACTGATGCGCTATCGCTTCCGTACGGCATGGTCAGCAAGCATTCACCGTCGAACGGTACATCGGGGTGAGTGCCAGCAAGCATCGTCGCGGTCAGGTGGACGGCGATGTTGAGGACGTCGAGGCCGACCAGGCCGTGTTTCATCATTGGCGCGTGGAGCTTGCGCGGGTCGCCTCCGTTGAGCTCGTGCAGTAGCGAGATGCGCTGGTAAGCGGCGGAGAGCAGAGTGCCGGTGCCGCAGGCAAAGTCGCCGATTTGCAGCGAGGCGATGGTGTCCTCGTCGCCCCATTCGGCGCCGCCGGGCGCGCGGTCGGCGGGGATGGCGAGTCCAGCGAGCAATGCAGCGGCGGCCGGCCGTGTGTAGAAGGTGGCGAGGAATTTGCGGTCGGCAATCAGTCGCTGGAAGATGACGCCTGTGAGGTCGTGGGACTTGGTCACACCGCCCTGGACGAGCTGGTTGGCTGCGTTCCAGAGGGGCTGCAGCACGTCGCCAACGGTCGATATTGGCAGTTTGACCAGAATCTCGCGAGCAGTGGCGAAGATCGGCCAGTAGTTGACCTCGAGGATGTGAGCCCATTCGTCTGTCAGGGCGTCTCGCTGGTAGCTGAAGTCAGAGTCGCGGAAGTGGGAGAGAGGTTGGACTCGGCGGCCATCGGGCGGGCCCCCTCCGTCGCTCTGCGACACCTCCCCCAAGGGGGGAGGTCCAGATCGTTCGATGCGGAAGCCGGCTTCGGCGAGGGCCTCGTGGAAGATGAGGGCGTTGATCAGAACGGTCATCGCCATTCGGCGGGTCTGACCGCCTTCGTCGTCCGCCTGTCCGAGCAGTGACGCGATGTCGGGACCAAGCTCTCCAGGCGCGTGCGATCCGTGTCGCTCGGTGAATCGGTGGGCGGCGTTCTCGATGCCCTGTTCCAGGACGACGCCGAGCCGCTCGATCCGTGGCGCGGGCATCGAGGCGCGGTGAGCGAGCATGGCAAGGTCTTTGGCCGAGCCGTTGAGCCAGCCGGACTCGGGCAGGCGCTCCTCTCCACCGCCGATCGTGCGTGTGTAGAGCGCGTATTCGAGCCCGTTCGTTCGTCCAAGTTCGTCCCGTAGCGCCTGCTCGCTCATGTCGAGCACAGCTTCGGGGTACACGAGGGCGATCACGCTCTCAATCGGCTTGCCGGTCTCGTTGACAATCTTGCCCAGTCGGTCGCGAGCATCTTGCTCGGCGCTCGGGTGGCTCGTGCGTTCCGCTTCGATTACGACTGGCCACTGCGAGGCTTCTTCGATCAGGATGTCAGGTCGTTTGAGTGAATCCTGGAAGGTTCGCGTTTCCTCGGCGTGAACCCGCCAACTGTGCGGGCGCAGACCACCGAGCACCTCGCCCAGCGCGACATTGAGCGTGGATTCGTGGGTCGCCACCTACGGGCTATTCCTCCACCGAGATTGCGGCTCTTGGGCAGGTTCTGACGGCTCTGGCGACGTTGGCTTCTTCTTCGGCGGGGACGGTGTCGACGAGGACGTGGGAGAGATCGTCGTCTCGGACTTCGAATACGACCTCGGTCGCATCCATGCACTTGGCGTGGCCCTCGCAGAGGCTGGTGTCGATCTTGACTTTCATCTTGGCCTCCCACTGAATGGTCGCAGCGATTGGGTTTGGCACATTCTACCGAACCCTCGCTAGCGAAATCTTGGCATCACTTCTTGGGCGAAGAGTTCGATGCTGCGTCTCGCCAATTCTCTTGATGCACCCGGTGGCACCGGTGAGGTGATGATGTGATCGGCAGGGATCCAATCGAGGGTGCGCTCGATCGCCGCCGCAACATCGTCCGGGGTGCCGGCGACGAAGCGGGCGCGTAGATCCTCGTCGGTGTCGTTCAGGAACTGACCGAGCGGGTCCTGCTCGCCAAGGTCTGAGGCGTCGCTGTACCACTTGCCGTAGGTATCGCGGAGGTAGCGCTGGTGCGGTTTCAGCTCTTCCCAGAGCGCTTCGGGATCGTCTGAGACATAGCCACCGGCGGAGAGCAGCACTTCAAACTCGGACGGATCGTCGCCCTGCGCGCGTAGCGCGTTGGCCCAGGCCTCGTAAACCGGGCGGTCGGCGACGATCATCAGGTTAGCCTTGAATCGGGCCGCACGGCGGGCGGCAGCCTCGGAGCGCGCGCCGACCCAGAGCGGGAACGGCTGCTGGATCGGCGGCGGGGTGATCTTCACGTCCTTGACCTGATAATGCCGACCGTCGAGCGTGACCGATTCGCCGGCCATCGTGCGAGTGATGATCTCGAGTGACTCGTCCATGATGCTCGCGCGATGTCGGCGGTTGACGCCGAAGGCCTCGAACTCCTCGATCTTGTAGCCCAGCCCGACGCCGAGGTCGAGGCGTCCGTTGGAGAGGATGTCGACGGTGGCGGCATCCTCGGCAACACGGATCGCGTTGTGCAAGGGCAGCAGCAGGACCCAGGTGCCGATTCGGACTCGCTTCGTCAGGCGGGCGATTGCGGCCGCGATCGGCAGCACGGACGGCGTGTATCCATCGTCGATGAAGTGGTGCTCGGTGATCCAGATGTGGTCGTAGCCCAGTTCTTCGGCGTAGACGATCTCGTCCAGGATCTCGTCGTAGAACTCGGCCCAGGGCTTGCGCCACTGCGGGGGATTGCGGAAGTCGTAGATCAGACCGAATTTGGGAGTTCTGGCGGCCATCAGTAGAGCCCGATCCGTCCGCCAAGCGGAATGGCGAGCAGCTCGGAACGGGGCGCGACGTGGTTGAGTTCGTTCTTGACCGGCGCGAGCGAGTCGGGGCCGGTCATGTCATGAGTCATCGGCGGCATCCAGTCGTCGTGGTGACCAAGCACGATTCTGGGCGCCCGCAACATGTCAGACATGCGTCCGACGAACTGAGCCAGCGATCCCTGGATCGGTTCGCCGTCGATGTTGGGTCGCCCGGCCATGGCGACGATTGCGACGTCTGGTCGCATGTTCTGCACCACGCCGGTCCAGCAGCCTGAGGTGTCGTGATAGAAGATCGAGCCGTAGGGCGTGTCGATCAGGTAGGCCAGCGCGCCGCCAGTGTCGTTCGAGCCGAGGCAGGTGGCGACGTGATCGATCATCTGAGCCTGGACTTCATCGCCAAGGTCTTGCGAGCGTTCGCCGAGCGAACCGCCGATGTCGATCGTGCGTCGATTGCCCCAGCGCTCCTCCTCAGTCAGCCCGTACTGACCGAGGACGACTTTGCCCGGGTCCCACGAACCCTGCGTCCAGATGCACGAATGCAGGCTCGGGAACACCTCGATGGTGATGTCCTTCGAGATCCGGTGGCGCTCGCCGCCCTGGGAGCGGAGCAGTAGGTCCTCGGAGATTCCCGCCTCAATCAGGACACGCGCGGACTCGTTGGATCCGATCACAGGAGCGCCGGTGTTGGCGGCGATGACCTCTGCGCCCGCGATGTGGTCGAAGTGGGAATGTCCGACGAGCACCGCGTCGGCGCGGGAGATGTCGGCAGCAGTGAGGCCGACATCAGGAGCGGAAGGGACGCGGTCGATGTAGGCGTCGAGCATGATCACAGTGTCATCGACCTGGAGTCTGAACGTCGCGCAGCCGAGCCAATCTAGGGTGACAGTCATGGGAAGCCTCCGATGGTTGTGGTCGGAGGCTAACGGGTAGAGTTCCCGCTAGAGGAGTAGGAGCTCCCGAGGTACGAGCCGTTCTCCGACAGGATCCACCGCGAGGGCAAGCCCTTCGAGTGTGTATGCACCAAGCAGCGACGGTCCTTCGTTGTCGCCAAACGCGACAATTGTGATGATCCGTTGGTCGCCGACCTTGATCCATGCTTGGCCGTACTCCATGTCGACGACTCGTCCATCGGCAAGTTCGAAGCGGCGGGTGCCGACAGGTTCCACTCGGAGGGCATGAAGGATGTGCGCTGGCAGGGTGGTGTAGAAGGCCCCGGTGTCGACGACCGCTTCAAGCTGAAGAGTGGACTCCTCTTTCAGATTGGTAAGTTCGATCTGATTGCGAAACGTTCCCATGACGACAGCTTAGCGGTGCGGTTGGAACGCGACTCAGGATGCCACGATCCGGTACCACTTGCGACGACCGACTCGCAGCACTGCGCCGTTGCGAATCTCGACGGCCTGTTCTTTAATTACTTCGTCGTCGATGCGGACGGCTCCCTGGGTGACGAGTCGCTTTGCCTCCGCACGGCTTGCTGCGGCGCCGATTTCGTGGAGAAAGATCGGCAGCGAGATTTCGAGTAGGTCGGCGCCGGCGAAGTCGATGGCCGCGTCGGGAATGTCGTCGGGAACGCTGCGCTGCGAGAAGGTCCGAGTCCAACGTGCTTCGGCTGCTACTGCCGCTTTCTCGTCGTTCCACTCTGCGACGATCGATCTTGCTAGTCGGCGTTTTGCGTCCATTGGTTTGAGCGCGCCGGATTTGAGGTCTGCCTCGATCCGGTCAACTTCGGCGTCGGCGAGGTTTGTGCCGTAGTCGAAGAAGCGGACGATCGCATCGTCCGGGATTGACATTGCCTTGCCGTACTGGCTGTCGGCCGGTTCGTCGATACCGATGTAGTTGCCGGTGCTTTTGGACATGCGCTGCTTGCCGTCGGTACCGACGAGGATGGGCGTGAGTACGGCAATCTGCGCGTTCTGTTCTTGCCGCTCCTGCAGGGTGCGACCGCACATGATGTTGAATGTCTGGTCCGTGCCGCCGAGTTGGATGTCCGCCTCGAGCGCAACCGCGTCATAGCCCTGCATTAGGCCGTACATGAACTCGTGGACATAGACGGGTTGGCCGCCGTCGATCCGATTCTTGAACGTGTCGCGACCGGTGAATTGCTGGACCGTGAAGTTGGAGGCGAGGTGGACAACATCGCCGAACGACATCTCGCCCAGCCACTCACTGTTGCGTCGGACTTCGGTGCGCTCAGGGTCGAGCAGTTTGTAGGCCTGCTCCCGATACGTGGCGGCGTTGCGATTGAGGATCTCTGCCGCTTGCATTGGTCTGAGCGAGTCCTTGTCCGAGGGATCGCCGACGAGTCCTGTGAAGTCGCCGATCAGCAGGATCGATTGGTGTCCCAGTTGCTGAAAGAGCGCCAGCTTGCGCAGAGTGACGCAGTGACCGATGTGCAGATCCGGCGAAGTAGGGTCGACGCCGAGGTAGACGCGCAGCGGTCGTTTCTCCATCAATGACTCGGTCAGACGTTGGCGTAGTTCGCGATCCATCACCCGTCGTGTGCCTTCGTCGCCATAGGCCGTGCCGCGCATAATTAACGCGTGCTGGCGCTCGACTTCCGCGGCGATTTCGGTGGGGATTTGTTCGCTCATTGGTCTGTTCCGATTGACATGCTGGCCAGTAGATCGCGAGCGGTGTCGCGGTCGTTGCCAATCTGTTCGACCAGCGCATCGATGCCGTCAAACTTTCGCTCGCCGCGCAAGCGCTGGACAAACTCGACACGCAGGTCTGTTCCGTAGATGTCTGCGTCGAAATCAATGATGTGGCACTCGATCGACAGCCCTCCACCGTCGTCGAACGTTGGTCGCATGCCGATATTGGTGACCGACGGCATCGGCCCCGACTCGAGATGCGCGATGGTTGCGTAGACGCCCGGGGCCGGAATTGCGCGGTCATTGCCGATCGCGACATTGGCCGTAGCAAAGCCAATGGACCGTCCTCGCTCGAATCCAACCACCACCGGACCATGCAAGGCAAAGCGCCGCCCGAGCAACTCGCTCACGAGCGTGACATCGCCGTCGCCCAGGGCGTTGCGAACTTCGGTGGATGAGACCTTGGTCGTCGCGTCGTTGGTCAACAGCTCGATCACTTCAACTTCATAGCCAAGTTCCTGACCGAGTGCGGCCAGTGTCTCGGGGTCGCCGCCCCGCTGCCGACCGAGCGCGAAATCCTCGCCAATGATCAGCCGAGCGAGATTGAACTCTTCAACCAGCAAGCGCACAAAGTCTCCAGCGTCGGTTTGTGCGAATTCAGAAGTGAATGAGACGGTGGCAACGCCGTCCAGTCCTGTGCGCATGATCAGTGACAGGCGATCCTCCAGCGAGGTCACGTATTCGGTCGTCAGGTCGGGGCGCAGCACTTGTCGTGGATGTGGATGGAAGGTGATCGCTGCCGAGGCCAGCCCGTCGCGGTTGGCGCTATCGACCACATGCTTGAGCACGGTCTGATGCCCGAGGTGAACACCGTCAAAGACGCCGATCGTCACGGCGGTCGGCCTGCCCAGCGCGGCTCGGCGCAGTTCCCAGCGAGCGAGTTCTGTCACCACCCGATCACCACCTTGTTCGGCCCTTCTCGGTCGCTCTCAACTGGAAGCTCAGCGTACCAGCAGGTCAAGTATTCACTGACTCATTCGTCGAATGAGGTGGACTCTGCCGCCGCCCAGGCAGAGTCTGGCGCATTGGGCAGCTCGGTGATCAGAATGTCCGAGAAGTCTTCTTGCTGTTCAAACTCGATTGCCAGCGATTTGTGCAACTCGAGGACAGCCATGAACGAGACGATCAGCTCGAGTCTTGACTGTGCTGTCGAGATCCAGGCTCGGAACGAGACCGCGTGACTGCTGAACAGTCGGGCGCGCAGATCGGCGGCGCGCTCACGCACGGTGATGCGCTGCTGCTCGATGGCGGCGTCGTGAGCCTGATCTTCCTGCGCCTGTCGTTCTGCCGCCCGATCGAGGACTTCCTGTGCGATCCGCGCCAACGCTTCCAGCGTGAGGCTGTCGGACATGCCAACCGGAAGAGTCTGCTCAAGTTGCGGGGGCGCGATCGGCGTGAAGGAACGCAGTCGTTCGCGGTCGCGTTCACCGAGTTGGGCAATGCCATCGCGATAGCGCTTGTAGGCCTGCGCCATCTCGACCAGCTCGCGCGCGTCGGCGGCTGACTCCTCATCCTCGAGCGCCTCCTGGCTGGGCGGCAACAGTTGCCGAGCCTTGAGCAGCACCAACCTGCCCCCAATGCTGATGAACGCAGCCAGTGCATCTGCCTGCTCTGAGCTGAGTTCCCCGTCGGGAGGCGACAACGCCGCAACCTGGGCGAGGTACTGTTCCGCGATCTGGGCCAGGGAGAGTTCGGAAATGTCGAGCTTGTGCGACTCGATCAGCTCGAGCAGGAGATCGAGCGGACCCTCGTAGGCAGGGAGATGAAGTTGGACCATACGACTATCGGCCGGAGTCCGATTCGCCACGGAGGAGAGCGTTGAAGCCTGCTTGGATGAAGTCGCGGTCGTAGGCGAGAGCCTGTTGGATGCCCCGCGTTTCCATGATGAGGAAGCTGGAGCAGTCCGTCAGACTCCAGCGTTGGTCCGGTCGGTCTGCATAGCGTCGGGCCGCCACCCAAAATTGCTCTGACGATTGCGGCACGACCTCAACTTCATCGGCCGCGAGCAGTTTCTCGACAAAGCTGTTTGCCGCCAATCGGCCCTGTGGTCCCGACCGACTGAAGTGATTGAAGACTTCAACCAAGACCATTTCTGATGTCACGATACTCAGCGGAGGCTGCCGAACGGTCAATTCTGTGGCACGGGCATTGAGCGGATCCTGATCGTCGAGCAGCGCGATCCAAAAGCCAGCGTCTGCGAAGGCGGTGGGCATCAGTCCTCGTCCCGAGGATGCCCGTACAGATAATTCTTGTAGTGTTTCGCCCCGTCGTGAGGCATGTCGGCGAAGGCGTTTGGAAACTCGCCGGCAACTTCATCGATGATCTCGAGGAGCCGGGGCTTGCCATCATGTGCGGGCCCATCCGTGTTGCCAGAGTCGTTGTCCGTCGCCACATCAACAGTGACCTCGCAGCCCTCTGACAGGTCGAGCGGCTCCAACGGAGTGAGCACTCCGTTTGCATAGCGGGCCCGGATGGTCTGCAGGGGCATCGCCGACTCCTTAGGTCAGTCTATCTGGGCTCGAGAAGCAGCGGTGTTTGTCGTCAGGTCGCGACGAAGTTGAGCAGCTTGTCTGGCACCCAGATCACTCGACGCAAGGTCTTGCCGTCCAGTTGATCGGTGACGCGGGCTGAGGCACGCGCGGCCGCTTCGGCGTCTTCTTGCGAGGCTCCGGGTGGCAGGGCCAACTTTTCTCGCAGCTTGCCATTGACCTGGACGACGACGGTCACGGTCTCAGCCTGAGCCAGGTTCTCGTCGAATTCGGGCCATGACTGTTCGTGGATCGATCCATCGCGGCCGAGCTGATGCCAGAGTTCTTCGGTCAGGTGCGGCGCGGATGGCGCCAGGCAGAGCAGGAGCGATTCAATCGCCTCTCGCCAGGCCTCAGCATCAACCGGACCCTGTTCGCGGATACGTTGCAGCTCGTTGGTGAACTCCATCATTGCCGCGATCATGGTGTTGAATCGGAACCGCTCGATGTCCTGCGTGACCTTGCCGATCATGGCGTGCGTCGCCCGACGGATCGGGCCCGCCGAATCTCCGCCGGTGTCGACATCGCCGAGGACCAAATTCCAGACGCGATTCAGCCAGCGCCACTGTCCCGAGATGCCGCTGTCGTCCCAGTCGCCGCCGGCCTCCCAGGGACCGAGGAACATGAGATACAGGCGGACTGTGTCAGCGCCGAACTTTCCCACCCAGTCGTCGGGGTTGACCACGTTGCCGCGCGACTTCGACATCTTGAAGCCGTCTTTGGTGATCGTGCCCTGGTTGAACAGATGCTTGAATGGTTCGTCGATCTCGAGGATGCCCATGTCGCGGGCCGCCTTGGCGAAGAATCGCGCGTAGAACAGGTGCATCACGGCGTGTTCAGCGCCACCGGTGTAGGTGTCGATTGGCAGCCACTGACTCGCCACGTCGCGGCCGATTGCCGCGTGGTGATTGTGCGGATCGACGTAGCGGTACATGTACCAGTTTGAGCACATGAAGGTGTCCATGGTGTCGGTCTCGCGACGCGCCGATTCATCGCACTGCGGACAATCGGTGTTAACAAATTCCTCGTGCCGTTCCAGCGGCGACGCGCCGGTTGGCAGAAACTCGGCGTCGTCGGGTAGCAGTACCGGCAGATCGCTCTCAGGTACCGGGACGATGCCGCAGGAGTCGCAGTACACCATTGGAATCGGCGCGCCCCAGTAACGCTGACGCGAGATCAGCCAGTCGCGCAGACGGTACGAGACCGTACGTCCGCCGAGACCCTTCTCGTCCAGAGCGTCGGCCACTGCCAGCTTGCCCGCTTGCCAGTCGGTGCCGTCGAACTCGCCGGAGTTCACCATCGGACCTGGACCGGTGTAGGCCTCGGACAGGTCGTTGCCGTCCCAGTCGGGCGGGGCAATGACCACAGGAATCGGGATCCCTCGCTCGCTGGCGAAGGCGAAATCACGCTCGTCGTGCGCAGGCACACCCATCACCGCGCCGGTGCCGTAGCTGAGCAGCACGTAGTCGGCGATCCAGATCTGGATGTCATTGCCGGTGAATGGATGCTTGGCGTGTGCGCCGATGAAGACACCGGTCTTTTCCTTGGTCGTTGACTGACGCTCAATCTCGTTCTGTCGGCGAGCCTGCTCGATGTATGCCTCGACATCGGCGCGGTGCTCGTCGGTGGTGAGCTCGGCGACCAGGGGGTGCTCAGGCGCCAGCACCATGAACGTGCAGCCAAAGAGCGTGTCGGGACGCGTTGTGAACACCGTGATCCGGTCCTGACCGGCAACGTCCTGGTCTAGTGGGAAGGAAATCTCCGCGCCCTCAGAGCGGCCGATCCAGTTTCGCTGCATCAGCTTGATTGGTTCGGGATAGTCGATCCCGTCGAAGTTGAGCAATTCGTCGGCATAGGCGGTGGTGCGGAACATCCATTGTTCCATCTGCTTCGCCTCGACGATTGAGTCGCAGCGCTCGCACACGCCCAGGCCGTCGTCGTTGCGTTGCACCTGCTCGTTGGCGAGCACCGTGCCGCAACCGGGGCAGAAGTTGCAGTCGGCCGCGGCTCGGTAGGCCAGGCCGTGCTCGTACAACTTCAGGAACCACCACTGGGTCCAGCGGTAGTACTCGGGATCGGAGGTGGCGAACTCGCGCTTCCAGTCGAATGACCCGCCCATCGTCTTGAGCTGACTTGTCATGTTCTCGACGTTGCGATACGTCCACTGCTTGGGGTGAATGTTGTTGGTGATCGCCGCATTCTCGGCCGGCAGGCCGAAGGCGTCAAAGCCGAGCGGGAACAACACGTTCTTGCCCTGCATTCGATGCCAGCGAGCAGCCACATCCGAGGGCGCCATGGCGTACCAGTGTCCGATGTGCAGGTCGCCACTGGTGTAGGGGAGCATGGTGAGGAAGTAGAAGGGCGGGCGGGGATCGTCGTTGTCGACGCGGTAGAGACCGTCGATCTCCCAGCGTTCCCGCCAGTGCGGTTCAATCTCGGATGGGTCGTAGGTGGGTATCTGCATCGTTGTCGTCATATCCACAGATTACACAGGGGTATCTTGTGGATTGACCAACAAACGTAGGCAAGTACGCACCCGAGAACAGGAATTTGGCCCTATGACGAACGGACCGCTGGTCGGCGTAATGATGGGTTCGCATTCGGACTGGGACACAATCAAGAACACCGCTTCGACCCTGGAGTCGCTGGGGATCTCATGGGAAGCGCGGGTGCTCTCGGCGCACCGCACGCCCGACGAAACCGCAGAGTATGCGGCCGAAGCTCAGGGTCGCGGAATCAAAGTGATCATCGCCGCCGCCGGCGGCGCGGCAGCGCTGCCGGGCGCGGTTGCGGCCAAGACCCCAATCCCGGTGATCGGTGTGCCCGTCAAGGGTTGGGCCACCGACGGCCTCGACTCCTTGCTGTCGATGGCCCAGATGCCGCGCGGCGTGCCCGTGGCGACGGTCGCAATCGGCCGGACCGGCGCTGTCAATGCGGCCCTGCTCGCCGGGCGGATTCTCGCACTCTCTCACCCCGCAATTGCAGCCGCCGTCGATCGCGACCGACAGAGCCGCGCCGAAGAGCAACTGAGCCAACCGCACCCCACGCTCGATTGAGCCGAGTTAAGCCGGATTGAGTCCGATGGCCGTTTATCCGATCACGACGCTTCCTCGCGACGCCGCTGTTCTTCGGACCCCGGCCAAGCGAGTGCGCAACTTCGACGGATCGTTGCGCTCGTTGGTGGCCGACATGATCGACTCGATGAACGCCGCGCACGGCGTCGGTATCGCTGCGCCACAAATCGGCATCGGAATGCGCGTGATCGTGATCGGCATGCCCGGCGAACGGCCGTTTGTGATGGTCAATCCCGAGGTGGTCAAATGCAGCGGCGAGCGGGAGTTGATCGAAGGCTGTCTCAGCGTGCCCGGTTATCGCGGACGCGTGACACGATCGACGCGGGTCCTGGCGAAGGCGCAGGACATCTCCGGTCGGGAAATTCGCGTCCGCGCCGAGGATGATCTCTTGGCGCAGTGTCTGGAGCATGAGATTGACCACGTCAATGGTCGTGTGTACATCGACCATGTGCAGTCAATAGATGAGCTCTGGACGCTGGACGAGATGATCGAGCAAGACGAAGAGGACGTTGAAGACGCAGAGAACATTGATGACGAATGACTCGTCGTCGCCGCTGTCCGGATTGGACGCGGATGGCGCGTGGGTAGTCGGAGGCGCGGTTCGCGACGCCTTGGCCGGAGACAAGAGCCAGCGATTCGACATCGATATCGCAGTTGCGAACGCTGGCAACTGGGCTCATCGCGCAGCCAAACAGCTCAACGCGCCGGCAGCGAAGATCAGCGCCTACTTCGACATCTGGCGCATCCCGCTGGAAGACGGACAGATCGATGTCTGGGGTCTTCACGACGATGATCTGGACCGCGATCTGCGTCGCCGCGACTTCACGGTCAACGCGATGGCCGTCCCGCTGGTCCAGTTTCTGCGCCGTGAGATTGCCGCTCATCTGATCGATCCGTGTGGTGGGCGCGCTGACGTCGAGGATCGACGGCTGAGACTTGTGACGGATGATGCGTTGCGCGACGATCCCCTGCGCATGTTGCGTGCCGTCCGCCTGGAAGCGGAACGCGACTGGAGACCCGATCTTGAGCTTCGATCGGCCATGCGGCGTGACTCGGCCCTGATCTCCAGCTCGGCGGCTGAGCGGCAGTGGGATGAGTTGCGACGAATTCTCGTCAGCGACCGGTTGCCCTGGGCCCTGCGACGCCTGGAGCAGAGTGGACTGCTGGACGTGATCATTCCTGAGCTCGGGCTGTGCCGTGCCGTGAATCAGCGGCCTGTTCATCGGCGGGACGTGTTCTGGCATCAGCTTGACGCGGTCCGTTGGCTGACGAGATTGACTGCTCCAACAGGGCCACGCTCGATGCGCGCCAAGCGGGCGTCCGCGATCAGGGCCGAGTTGGATCCCCTGTTCCGTGTTCAGGAAGTCGTGGATCGACTTGACGAATGGAAACTGCCGTTGCGTTTGGCGACTCTTCTGCACGACATCGGCAAACCACAGACACGGACCGTGGATGCCGATGGCTCGACCCACTTCTTTGGTCATTCGGAGCTTGGCGCGGAAATGGCGCACAGTCGGTTGCGCGGAATGCGCGTGCCGACCCGGACCATCGAGCAGGTTCAGATTCTGATTGAACAACACCTGCGTCCCGGTCAGGTCAACGCGCCGGGCAAGCCGCCCACCGAGCGTGCGTTGCACCGATTCCATCTGGCGCTAGGCCAGGCGGCAGTCCCGTTGTGCTGGCTGTTTCTCGCAGACTCGCTGGCGACCGCCGGCGCTGACGTCTTGCTGCCGCGTTGGCATGGATATGCAGCCCACGTCGCACGGATCGTGACGTGGCAGCCGCGGCGGCCCCAGCAGACAGGTCGCATGCTCGATGGCAACGCGATCATGGCGGCGACGGGTCTTGAGCCGGGACCACTGGTAGGGCAAATCCGTGCAAAGATTGACGAGGCCGCTGCAGTTGGTGAGATCGCCGACGCAGAAGCAGCGCGTCTGATGGCTCGCCGACTGGCCGAGCAACTCAGCCTGTCAGCCTGACGGTCAGCCACGAAGTATCACTAGGAATCACCAAGAATCATCAGGAATCACCGGGAGCCACCAGGAGAACGATGAAATGACCGAAGTCATTCTGATCACGCTGCTCGTGGTGGCGTTGTTCTATCTGTTTTTCATCCGTCCGGCCCGCTCAGAAGAGCGCAAGCGTCAACGGGACCTCAATGAGCTGCGTGTCGGAGACACCGTCCTGACGCGAGGCGGTCTGATCGCCGAGGTTGAAGGCGTAGAGACGCCGGAGGACGGGCCAATGGTCGTGTTGCTCAGGCTCTCGGAGAACGTCGTCGTGAGGGCAAGGACGGGAGCGGTTGCTGAGCGGATTGATCGCCCGGAGCCCGATGAGGATGATGAAGATCTCGAGGATGTCGCTGATCCGGAGTCCCGGTAACTCCGGCCCCGAGCCATACCCTCATGGCCGCGCTCCGACGTGGCAAACTCCACAAGTGAACTACGAGCTACCCGATCCGCCCTATTGACCTCAACGGACACTGGTTGGCTGATTACAACGGCCCTGATACCTATGCTGAACCGACATAAGCGGGGTACAGTTCGCTAAGCGATCAGAAATGCTCCGCGCTCCGATGGCGTCGGGCAGCAGTGGTTGATGGGCGGCCCTTCAGGCGATGGATTTCATCAGACGCTTCAAATTCCGCGATGTCTATGTCTTCGCGCTGATCATTATCCTGACTGCCTTCGCCATTGCGGCTTCCTGGCCGGGCAATCCTGAGCGCTATCTGCCCAGCTTCATTCCCTGGCCCGAGGGCAGCGGCGTCAGCGTCGGCGACTGGACGCGCGACGAATTCCGGCTCGGTCTCGACTTGGCCGGCGGCGTGTCGATCACGCTGGAAGTCGCCGGCGAGGCCGCGCCCGTTCGACGCGGCGAGTCGCTCAACCAGTTTCTTGAGCGTGAGGACGTCGAGCTGGAAGCACTTCTCGACCTGAACCCAAGTCTCGCCAATCTCGACGCGGAATCTTACGATCTGCCGCTGCCTGACAACATTTCCGAGATCACGTTGCCGCTCGATGTTGACGATGCGTCGCTCGAGGAAGCGGTGGCTGAATCACGGCGTGTGATCGAGGAGCGTGTCAACGGCTTTGGTATCTCTGAGGCGGAAGTCACCGTCGTTGGCACGGACCGGATCAATGCGCAGATTCCTGGAGTCGACGCCGATGAGGCCTCGGACCTCGTTGGTTCGACGGCGTTGTTGGAATTCCGCTCCATCGATCAGGCGCAGCCACAGCCGCCCCGACAACTGGACAGACTGCAAATTGGCGCAGCAATCGACGATGTCTGGGATACGACGCTCCCACTCAATGACGACCGCTTTGTTCGTCGCGTCGAGCCATTCTTCATCGCACCGCCGGACGAAGATGTGATCGTTGGTGAGGGCTTGCGTTGGCTACCCGCGGTGGGAATCAACGCCGAAGGTAAGACGGTGCAACTCACTGGACGGCACCTGATTGCCAACTCGATTTCCAGAACGATCGACCAAAGCGGTTCGCCGGCGTTGACCTTTGAGTTCGATGACGAGGGCGCGCGGTTGATGGAGCAGATCACGCGGCGACTGTTCGAGAGCCGCGGACTGCTGGGAATCTTCGTTGATGGCCGGCTGATCTCCAGTCCATCGGTCAATGCAGTCATTTCCGACAGCGGCATCATCAATGGTCTGTCGGAGGAAGATGCGATCACCCTGCGACGACAGCTCCGAGCCGGCGCCTTGCCGATCAACCTCCGCGTCCTGCAGAGCACCGAAGTCGCCGCAACGCTGGGCGAAGACTCGGTGATCGACACGGTGCAAGCCGGCGTGGTTGCCTTCCTGGCCATCGTCGTCTTCATGATGATTTACTATCGCGTCCCTGGAGTCGTAGCCGCGTTGGCGCTCGTCGTCTATGCGGCCGGCGTCATGGCGACGTTCAAGCTCGTGCCGATCACGCTGACCCTCGCTGGTGTTGCCGGCCTGGTGTTGTCGATTGGCTTCGCGGTTGACGGCAACGTGTTGATCTTCGAGCGGCTCAAGGAAGAGCTGCGTCTCGGGCGCAGTCTGACCGGTGCGGTCGAGACCGCCTGGGCTCGCGCCTGGCCGGCGATTCGCGACGGCAACGTCTCCACGATCATCACCGTGGCCATCCTCTGGCTGTTCGCCGATGCGCTGAACCAGAACTTGATTAAGTCGTTCGCGCTGGCGCTGCTGGTCGGGACGGGCTTCAGTTTCGTCACGGTGATTTTCGTGACTCGCAACTTCATGACCATTGCCGCTAGCACCGGTTGGGTGCGCGGATTGCGACCGTTCGGCGTGCGACAGATGACCATCCGGCCGCGAGGCAGCGGCGGCGGAGGGGCGACCACATGATTGATTTCGTTGGACGCCGCCGATTCTATGCCGTGATCTCACTGTTGTTGGTGATTCCGTCGCTGATCGGCCTGGCCCTCTGGCAGTTCGAGGCCGGACTCGACTTCGCCGGTGGACTGGAAACCGAAGTCCGGTTCCTCGGCGACACCGATCTCGAGGACGTGACCGAAGCGTTTGACGCGATAGAGGGTGCTTCGGAGAACGCAACCATCAATGTCGTCGAGGGCGAGGATGGTTCGTTTGTCGTCAGCGCGACACTCAGTCAGCCGTCGCCGGATGACGGGTTCGCAGTCGCTGATTTGATCGGCAACACGGTTGGCGCGCAGCTACCGGTCAGCGTCAGCCTCGATCTGGACATAGAAGAATCCACAGTCCGCAGCGAATTCTGGTTCCCTGGAAACGTCTCGCAGGACGAAGTCAGGTCCGCGCTTGAAACGGTTGGTCTCGGAGGCGCCAGGATCCAGGCGACCGCGGATTCTGCATTCCGCCTGCGCGTCGAGCAACCGTCCGACGGTGATCTGGAGGGTTTGCGCCAGCGAATCAACGAAGCGCTACGCAGCGAAATCGGACCCATCGTTGTTCTGCAAAGTTCGTCGGTTTCAGGAACGCTGTCGGTGGAGATTGCCCGCGATGCCGGCGTCGCACTTGCGGTGGCTGCGGTCGCGATTCTGATCTATATCTCGCTGGCGTTCCGTCGTTTGCCCAACCCGATGCTCTACGGGGCCGCGGCGATTATCGCGTTGATGCACGATGTCACGATCGTCGCCGGCGTGTTTGCCATCGGTGGACGCTTTGCCGACCTTGAAGTCAACGCCATGTTCATCACGGCGCTTCTGGCGATTATTGGATACAGCGTCAACGACACGATCGTCGTGTTCGACCGAATCCGCGAGAACTTGCTGCTCGATCCACGCGAGGACTTTCGCCGGGTCGTCAACTCTGCCATTACGCAGTCGCTGGGCCGCTCACTCAATACCTCAATCACGGTGGTGCTGGCCTTGCTCGCGTTGCTGCTGATCGGTGGCGTGACCATCCGGCCATTCGTGATCGTCCTCTTCATCGGGACGGTTGCAGGAACCTATTCGTCTATCGCCGTTGCCAGCCAGATTGTCTTCCTCTGGCAGGACGGCACGCTGCCGAGGCTGCTGCGAAGGCGCGAGGAGCGACGAGTGGTCCGGCGAGTCGAGCGACAGGCCTAACAACACTCGCTCGCCTCCGTTCTTTGCTTCCCGCCTCCTCCCGTGCGGGAGAAGCCGCCGAATGCTGAAGAGGGGCGGTTGTCCTCAGTCGCGAGGGATCCAATGGATCCTCAGCAGGAACTACCCCTTGCGCAGTACTCGAGCATCGCCGACTCGACGTGTGATCCGGTTGGTGTCGAGGTGCTCGAGGAATGCCTGCGCGATCTTGCGGCTCGTGCCGAGGCGATCTCGTACATCGGCCAGCGTGGCTCGCTCTTGCGCCTCAAGTAGCGCTCGGGTCTCGGCGACCATCTGGTCGTACACCGCTCGGTCGAGGTTGACACCGCCCTTGAGCCTCATGATCAGATGCTGCGCTTCCAGATACTCGAGCAAATCGGCGTTGAGTTTGGGGTCGCCTTCCGGACGTGTCCCTTGCTCGCGCAGTCGGAGCAGTAGAGCGTCAACCTGCGACTGCTGAGCGTCGGAGAGCGCCACCTGTCGACTGGGGAGATCAAACGAAGCGTCGTTCAGCATCAGCCGACCTGAGTCGACGAGTGCCTGCTGCAGAAACGAGAATGCCCGCTGCGGCAGTTTCACTCGCGTGCGCAGATCTTCTCGCGGCAATCCCGCCCGAAGCGGAAAAGAGTTGACATAATCCGTTACCGCGCCCTCGGCTCGTGCCAGCAACGCTCCCATGCCCTGGTCAGAAATCAGTACCGCCGAGTCAGACAGTCCGCCTTCATCCAGCACCACCACGGCGTCATCATCGATCTGACGCTTAATCGCGGCCCTCGCCTCCTCCAGCGACAACTCGCTCCGTGCGACCAGCTCGTCCCAGCGTGCTGGCTCCATTCGCTGCAGCACTGTCAGCAGCGTGTCGTCGGGCGAACCATCGAGCAGTCGTTGCAATGCCTCAAGTGTCGTAGCGTCGTTGCGATGATGCCTGCGTGGTCGCGTGTCAACGATCCGCCCTCCGGCGACAGTTGAATCTGCCGAGCGCAAGACGAAGTGATCACCTCGAGCGGCGGCAATCGGTCGCTCGAGCCGAAGCTGCGCCCACGTTGATGTTCCGGGCGCGAGCGCGTCACCCTCGAGCAGTCGCACTCTGGCCTGCACCTCATCGGCGCCGACGTGAAGCGTCCGGGTCGCGTTGTGGGGTAGCGCTTTGGCGGCTCGGGCGACGGCGCGGAGTCGGACATCAATCGCGACGGTCGGTTCTAGCCAGCCGGGCGTCGAGAGCACCATGCCGCGCTCAACCTCGCCCGCTGGAATGCCGCTCAGATTGACCGCGGTGCGAGCGCCGGGCGGCGCTGTGTCCAGCGACTCTTCATGTGACTGCAAGCCTCGGACGCGACACTCGCGTCGACCTGGTTCGACGACAACCGCATCGCCCACTGAGAGCTCACCGTCGAGCAGTGTGCCGGTCACGACAGTCCCGAAGCCAGAAATCGTGAACGACCGATCGATCGGCATGCGCGGTCGGCCTTGACTTGCGATCGGCGGCAGATCGGCGAGCATCGCATCAATCTTCGAGCGCAAGTCGTCCACTCCGTCGCCAGTGAGCGCGGAGACCGGCGCAATCTGCGATCCACTCAGAGCGGTGTCCTCGAGCAGTTCAATGATCTCTTCCTCCACCAGAGCCAGCCAATCCTCGTCGACCAGATCGGTCTTGGTCAGGGCCACGAGTCCCAGGTCGATGTCGAGCAAGTCGAGAATGTCCAGGTGCTCCCGAGTCTGGGGCATCACACCTTCGTCGGCGGCAATCACCAACAGCGCCAGGTTGATCCCGCCGACTCCAGCCAGCATGTTCTTGATGAATCGTTCGTGTCCGGGGACATCAACGATGCTGACCGCGCGGCCAGAAGGCAGTTCGCACCAGGCGAAGCCGAGGTCGATGGTCAGTCCGCGCGCCTTTTCCTCGGCCCAGCGGTCCGGATCGATGCCCGACAACGCCTGCACCAGCGCGCTCTTGCCGTGATCGACGTGTCCGGCGGTACCGACGACATACACGCGATTACCCTGACCCTTGCTTACCAATCTGTGCAACCAGTTGTGTTGGAGGATATGTGCGATGAAGGCAATAGTTGTTGATCCGCCTGCCAAAACGGCAGACTCCCTGCGCCTCGACGAGGTTCCCGACCCGCAACCAAGCGATGAAGAAGTACTCATCCGCGTTCACGCGACGGCCCTGAATCGCGCCGACATGATGCAGCGGATGGGCAACTATCCCGCCCAGCACGGCGCGTCCGAGATTCTTGGTCTGGAACTATCCGGCGAAGTGGTCGAGACTGGCTCACAGGTGCGCGGATTCTCAGTCGGCGACCGCGTCTACGGACTCTCGGGCGGCGGCGGATACGCCGAGCTGGCGACCATGCACGAGTCGCTGACCATGGCGATTCCTGACGAGTTCACTTATCACGAAGCAGCCTCAATTCCAGAGGTGTTCTTCACGGCGAACACCGCGGTACGCACGCTCGGGCAGACGCTGCCGGGCGAGCGCCTGCTTGTCCATGCCGGAGGCAGCGGCGTTGGCATCGCGGCGATCCAGATCGGTCGATTGATCGGCGCAGAAGTATGGACGACCGCCGGCTCTGACGAAAAGTGCGAGCGAGCCCGAGAACTGGGCGCCGACCGGACGATCAACTATCGGGAACAAGACTTTGCCGAAGTGATCCGGGAAGAGACGAATGGACAGGGCGTCAATGTCATTCTTGACGTGATCGGTCGGGATTACTGGAACTCGAACTTGCAGTCCCTGTCGATGGCTGGCCGCCTGGTCCTGGTCGGTCTGATGGGCGGAGCCAGCGCCGAAACCAACCTGGGCATGTTGATGCAGAAGCGTCTTCGAGTCATGGGAACCGTGATGCGCTCACGTCCGCTGATCGACAGAGCCGAGATCACCCGAGACTTCCAGCGGCATCTGGAACCGGCCATCGTCAACGGAGACATGAAGCCGGTCATCGATTCCGTCTTCCCACTGAGCAAAGCCGCCGAAGCGCACCAATACATGGCCGAGAACAAGAACTTCGGCAAAATTCTGCTGGATTGCATCGACATCGAGGAGCTGGTTGAGGTGTAGGGACCCAGACAGGCAAAAGTAACCTGCCCGGTTTCTCCGATCCCCTCTCCCTGAGGGAGAGGGGACATCATCCTCGTCGGGCCGTACTGACGCATGCACAGGTCTTCAGAAAGGGTTGGGGCCGTGAGGGAGTCTCACAAGTCAGCATTCCCAGTCCCCGCTTCACGCGGGGACCTGCTCCTTCCCCGGTAAGTTACCCACCACCTGATAGCCCGTACCGCTCGAGCGGGTCCCCGCGTGAAGGAGGCCTTTGCGTAATCCACCAACTCCGTCATTCCTGCGCGCAGCGCGGGAATCTCGATCCATTTAGTAACGGCGATGTGCAACTACGGACGTGCTACCAGCGTCGACTCGGGTGCTGGCCTCAGCGAGATACCCGAGGCAAGCGCGGGTATGACGAATAATTCAAAGGCCTCCGTGAAGCGAGGACTGAGATTCATCCAACTGGGTTGACTTCTGAGACACCCTCTCGTAGGTCTTTAGCCGAATTGTTCGCAGGCGAGCATCCACGTGGAGTGAAGCGCCGGAACGCAGAGCATGATTACCCCAACACCGGATCAAGCAGCCGTACAAACACCTCATTTGCGACCGCATGCCCGCGCTTCGTTAACCTCAACCGACCCTCAGTACGCTCGGCGAGTCCTTGATTCACTGCCCAATCGAGAGTCGGACGGAACTCCGCGTACGTCTCAGCCAACGATGACTCATCGACGCCTTCAACCAATCGCAGTCCCGAGGTCAATGTGTCGATGATGTCCTCGCGGGCATCGACACGCTCCGCGCCAGCGATCGCCGGCGACGGCAATCCCTCAGGTGCTGTTGAAGTCAGGGATTGGCCACGTAGCCGGTCGATGTAGACCCTGGGGCTGCGGACGACGTGAAACCGGATGCCGTCGACATAGCCGTGCGCTCCGGGACCGATTGCGGCGTATTCCTGGTTGCGCCAGTAGATCAGGTTGTGTTGGCAGGCCAAGTCGTTGCGTGCGTAGTTGCTGGTCTCATATTGTTCATAACCTGCAGATGTCAGGCGCGCAGCCGTCCAGTCGGCGATTTCAGCGACGTGATCGGGATCAGCTTCGGTCACTCGGCCCGAGGCGACCCTGGCGGCGAGCGGTGTGCCTTCTTCAACCGTCAGGGCATAACAGGAGATGTGATCTGGGCCGTCTCCGCTCCAGGTCAGGACACGTTCAAGCGTCGATTGCCAGGTCTCCAGTGACTGACCCGGCAGACCATAGATCAAGTCCAGATTGACGTTGTCGAATCCGGCATCGCGAATCTCGGCAAAGGCCTGCTCGGCTCGCTCGGCGCTGTGGATGCGATCAAGAAAGACCAACTCGGATGAATCCAGAGACTGTACGCCCATCGAGATCCGGTTGACGCCGGACTCTCGGTAGGACGTCAGGCGATCTGGCTCGACACTCTCCGGATTGGCCTCGAGAGTGATCTCAGCGTCGGCCGTGAGCCTGACTTGAGCGCGAATCCCATCAAGCAGTTGCCGCACCGAATCGCCGGGCAAGAGGCTCGGCGTCCCGCCTCCGACGAACACCGTCGAGATCGCACGTCCCTGTAGACGCGGCGACCACAATGTCAGTTCGGTCAGGGCGGCGGTCAGCCACTCGCCCTGTAGGTCGTCGATGCCGGCGAATGAGTTGAAGTCGCAGTACGAACACTTGACCGTGCAAAACGGGACGTGGATGTACAGGCCGATTGGAGCGTGTGTCACTGTTCGAGTGTATGTGTCCCGCTGCAGGCGCAGGCCAAGTGTCAGAACTGATTGCCTGCTTAGACAGTTGCTGACACACTCGATCAGCGGACCAGATCTGCGGAACAGTTGGAGGATTCGGTGCTCAAGACACATGGTTGCGGGACGTTGAGAGCGGCGCACGCTGGCGAATCGGTCACACTGGCCGGCTGGGTCCATCGGCGGCGAGATCACGGGCAACTGATTTTCATCGATCTCCGAGACCGCGACGGACTCGTGCAGGTCGTGATCCGACCCGACGACAATCCCGACGCTTACGAAATCGCCAACACCGTGCGCGGCGAGTTCGTGCTGCGCATCGAGGGCAACGTCATCGAGCGCTCCGAGGCCACACGCAACCCAAACATCCCGACCGGGGACATTGAAGTCGTCGCCACGTCGGTTGAAGTGTTGAACGCGGCCAAGACGCCACCGTTCGCCATCGCCGAAGATGAGGATGTCAACGAATTGGTGCGGATGCAGTATCGCTACATCGATCTGCGCCGCCCATCGATGATCGCCGCCCTAGAGCTGCGCCACCGACTCAACCAGTTCATCCGCGACTTCATGACGGAGGAGGGATTCCTCGAAGTCGAGACGCCAATCCTGGTCGCGGCGACGCCCGAGGGCGCTCGCGACTACGTCGTGCCCAGCCGACTGTCTCCGGGCGCGTTCTATGCCTTGCCGCAGGCGCCCCAGCAGTTCAAGCAACTGCTGATGGTCGCGGGCGTCGAGCGCTACTTCCAGATCGCCCGTTGCTTCCGTGACGAGGACCTACGCGCCGACCGACAACCGGAGTTCGTACAGCTCGACCTGGAGTGGTCGTTCTGCGAAGAAGAGGACATCCTCGGCTTGTTGGAAGAGCTGTTCGCCGGTCTCGCAGCCGCATTGCGGCCCGACCTGACGGTGCCTCGACCCTTCCCACGCCTGACTTGGCATGAAGCGATGGAGCGCTACGGGTCGGACAAGCCGGACTTGCGATACGGACTGGAACTGTCCGATTGCTCCGACATCGCCGCGAGCTCTGGATTCGGCGTGTTTTCCTCGACCATCGCCAACGGCGGTCGGGTGCGCGGCATCGTCATGCCCGGCGGCGCGTCGCTGTCGAGGCGCGAGGTCGATGCCTTCACCAACCTGGCCAAGACGATGGGCGCCCCAGGCCTGGTCTCGTTGCAGTTCAATGCCGATCCCGCGTCGGCGACCGAAGATGACGTCCGCTCGCCCGTGCTGCGGCACCTGGGCATCGAGGACGCTCGCAAGATCGGTGAGCGTTGCGGTGCGTCGTCTGGCGACCTGGTCTTGCTGGCAGCAGGCAAGTCGGGAATGGTGTTCACCGTGCTCGACGGCATACGTCGGGAGCTAGCCCGGCAACTCGACCTGGTCGACGACTCCCTGCTCAACTTCGGCTTCGTGACAGACTTCCCGCTCCTCGACTGGGACGAAGACGGTCAGCGCTGGAACGCACTGCATCACCCGTTCACCGCCCCACAGTCCGAGGATGCGCACCGGCTCGAGAGCGAGCCGGGACGAGTCAGAGCCCGTGCCTATGACACGATCTGCAACGGATTCGAGCTTGGCTCAGGCTCGATCCGAATCCACGAGCGCGAACTGCAGATGCAGGTATTCGAGCTGCTGGGCGTCGGCGCCGAGGAGGCGCAGCAGCGGTTCGGTCACATGCTCAACGCATTTGAGTACGGCGCGCCGCCGCACGGCGGTTTCGCCTTCGGCATCGACCGCGTCGCCATGTTGCTCGCCGGTACCGAGAACATCCGCGAGGTGATTGCCTTCCCCAAGACGATGTCCGCATCCGATCCGATGACCGGCGCGCCGATGTCGATTACTGACGAGCAGTTGGACGAACTCCATTTGCAGGTCACTCAGGCCGTCGACCCTGTGGTTCAGTGATAATCTTCAACACATACATGGGGTTGGGCGTTCCGGGTAGCAAACGGAAGTAGAGGGTCGCTGACGTGTCAGTTGATCAACTTGAGCGAGCGCTGGGACGTGTGAAGTTGGCGTGTTCTTTCAGAGCGGGGCTGAAGCCGTTCCTGGCAGCCTCCCTATTGGGAGTCGCGCTGGTTCTGGCGGCCTGCAGTGGAGACGACCAGACGTCACAGCAGCAGGATCAACCACAGGCAGATGCGAGGGCAGAACGCACGCAATCCGAGCAGGATCAGCAACAAGACGATTCGCGGCAAGAGCGTCAGGCAACGATCCAGCAGCAACAACAGCAGCAACGGGATGCGGCCCAGGCGCAAGCAGACGATCAGTCCGCCGCTCCCGTAGCTCCCCGCGAGAGCGGCGAGTTCCGCGTCGCCCGCGCAGAGCCGATCAACCTGGATCCCGCGCAGATCACCGATGTGAGTTCGGCCGTCATTGCCGTCGAGATCTTCGGTGGACTTCTGGTTCTCGATCGAGACCTGAGGATCGCCGCAGATTTGGCTGAGTCCGTCCCCGGTCCGACGATCAATGACGACGGCACGGTGACCTACCGCTTCACGATTCGTGAGAACGCCACGTTCCACGACGGCAAGCGGATCACGGCTGAGGACTTCAAATGGAGCCTCGAACGCAATCTGGATCCTGAGACCCTCTCGCCGACCGCGCCCGACTTCCTCGGCGACATCGTTGGGGCGGCGGAGTTCGTGCGCGGCCGTGCGGACGAGGTGGTCGGCATCCAGGTCATCGACGATGTCACGCTCGACATCACCATCCTGCAGTCGACGCCGGTCTTCCTCTACAAGATGACGTACCCAACCGCGTACGTTCTCGATCGCGACCAGGTCGAGGCGGACCCGGAGCGCTGGGCGCTCAATCCCAACGGCAGCGGTCCCTTCCGCCTGACCGAGTGGCAGCTTGGCGAGGGACTCACGCTTGAGCGATTTGACGACTACCACCTCGAACCGGCCCAGGTCGAGAAGGTGTCCGTCCGCTTCGCCGGCGGTTCAGTTGAGCAGTTCGAGAACGATGAGCTCGACCAGGCCTTCGTTGGCATCAATGACATCGAGCGCGTCCGCGACCCGGCCTCCGAATTGAACTCCCAATACGTGACACGCTCCGAGCTCTCCATCTTCTACCTCGCCTTCAACGTGGCGACTCCGCCCTTCGACGACGTCAATGTCCGCCTGGCGCTTGCTCACTCGATCGACAAGACGACGATCACACAGGAAGTCCAGGCCGACCTGCTGATCCAGGCGCGGCAGATCATTCCGCCTGGTCTCGCCGCTCACGACGACGAGTACCCAGGGCTGGTCTTTGATCCGGAGTTGGCACAGGAGTACCTGGCAGCGTCGCGTTACGCGGGCAGCCCGTTGCTCGATGAGATTCGGCTCACCATCTCCGGCGCCGGCGCTACGCCGGGACCGAGCATCGAAGCAATCCAGGACATGTGGCGGCAGCACCTGGAGTTGGAAGTTGAAATCCAACAGGTCGAGTTCGCCAGCTTCATCTCCGACATCGACCGCGGCCTGTACGGCTTCTTCTCGCTCGGTTGGAGTCTGGACTATCCCGACCCGCACAACGTGCTCGACTACAAGTTCTACAGCGCATCGCTGGGCAACGATACCCAATTGGACGACGAAGAGATTGATGCCTTGTTGGAAGAGGCGCGCTATTCGCTTGACCAAGAGCTGCGCACCAACCTCTACCAACAGGTCGACCGCCAGTTAGTCGAAGAGGCCGTCTGGATTCCGCTGTACTACTCAGTCGCGCACGAGCTGGTCAAGCCCTACGTAAAGAACTACGAGCCGACGCGAATGGTCATTCCCCACCTAAGATTCGTCAGCATCGAGGAATAGGTCCGGCGGCGACCTCGACGCCCACACACGGAACAGGTGGGGCGAACCATGGCATCAGGTGCAATTCCGCTCCTCATTCGGCGATTGCTCCTGGTGCCAGTGCTCGTCTTCGCCGTCATGGCGCTGACCTTTGCCATGACCCATATTGTGCCCGGCGACCCCGTCAAAATTATCGCCGGCTCTCGCGACATCGAACCGGAACGCGCGCAGCAAATTCGCGAAGAATTCGGACTCGAAGGAAACTACGTTGAGCGGTTCGCACGATACGCCTGGGGTGTTGTCTCCAGGGGAGACCTAGGGCCGTCGTACTACTACCGCTCACCCCTCCGATCGGTCCAGGAGCTGTTGGGCGAGCGCATCTGGGTATCCGCTCAGATCAACTTGATTGTGATGGGTTTCGTATTCGGTCTCGGGATTCCATTAGGGGTATACGCAGCCGTCCATCGAGGCCGCTGGCAAGACCCAACCCTGATCGGCGGACTCAAGATTTTCGACTCGATTCCGTCGCCGATCCTGGTCGTGCTGATTTCAGCGCTGATGGTCAATGGCCTAGCGGACGTGTTCAACTTCTTCGGTTTCAATGTGCCCAATGTCTGGACACCGGGGGATCCGGCCTCATTCATCGTCCCGGTGCTATCACTGACATTGCCTTCGCTTGGCGGCATGGCGAGGTTCGTGCGCATTAGCGCACTGTCGACGATGGACGATGACTACGTCCGAACCGCTCGAGCGAAGGGACTGACCGAGCGGAGAATCCTCTACGGGCACGTGCTACGCAACGCGCTCTTGCCACTCTCAACAGTGTTCGGACTCTCCATTGTTGGCGTCATCGGTGGCTCAATCATCATCGAGACCGCCTATGGGGTCCCGGGGGTCGGCGCGTTCATCTTCCAATCGATCACCCAGCGCGACCTAAATGTGCTCCTCGGCTTCACCCTGCTCACGGCCACACTGTTAATCGTCGCGAACGCTCTCGTTGACGCCCTCTACATCTTTATCGATCCACGCATACGTTTCACGGCTCGATTCTCATGACCGCCCGCGCAGGAGTTCAACCGCAATGGGCGATGCCGGAGAAGTCGGAGTCGCCGTGGATGAGAGCACTCCGGGCAATCTTGCGGAAGAAGGTCGCCGTCGTTTGCATCGCCGTGATCATCGTGCTCTATGGAGCGGGCGCGTACACGATGCTCGACGCATTCGGCATCGACATCGGCCTGCAAGATCCAACTCAGTCCAATCTCAGTCAACGTCGCTCGATTCGTGAGGTTGATGGATCGCCTGAGACGCTTGGCGCATTCACGCAACGTCTGGACGTTGAGATCTCCACGATTACGGAACTCAACCCTGAAGTCGACGACGAGTATGGTCCCCTGACCGCGGACTCGATTCTGCCCGCTCGAACAGAGTTGGTCCTCAGCGGCGACGAGTCCTTACAACCACCATCAACCAAGCACTGGTTCGGGACCGACAGAAACGGGCGCGACGCGTTCGCGCGAGCGATGTTTGCGCTTCGCACGACCCTGATCATCAGTCTGATTTCAGTGATTTTCGGGAACCTCTTCTTGGGATTGGGTCTGGGTCTGCTAGCTGGCTATCGAGGTGGCCTAATCGACCAGATCATCATGCGCATCGCCGACGTCATGTTGGCGCTGCCCGGGCTGTTGTTTCTGATCATGATCGTCACAGTCCTTCGCGATCAATGGGAGGATTGGTTCCGCGCCATCGAGGATGCGACCGGGATGCACTGGCTCATCGCTCAAGGCGTCGATGATTACGTGCTCATTGTCTTTGCGACCTCATTGGTCGACTGGGCTGGATCGGCACGCTTCTATCGAGCGCAGGTGCTGGCCCTTCGCGAGTCGGACTACATTCTCGCGGCCGAGACGCTCGGCGCGCAAACATTCCGCGTCCTCGTTCGGCATCTGTTTCCTGGTATTTTGCCGTGGTTCATCGTCGGATTCAGCGCTTCGTTGGGAGCGATCGCCGGTTCAGAGGTCGTGCTGACATGGCTCGGTATCGGGATCACCCCGCCGACGGCATCATTCGGGATCATTGTCGATAACGCGGGTGGTCGGACGTCGCTGCTCCTATACCCGTGGCTCATGGCGGTGCCGTTCGCCTTTCTCCTGGTGTTGATGCTTGCCTTCAACCTGCTCGGTGATGCGATCAATGATGTCCTGAATCCTCGTGGTCGCTGACGCATTATTCGTGCACATGCGCTGATATGCTCAGCCGCAGCTATGCCCGCGATGGTCGGGTTACGAAAGATGTCCGATGAAAGTTACTGCAGAACGCATCCCCGAGGCGCAGATGCTGCTCGAAATCGAGCTTGAGGACGCCCAGGTCAAGAAGTCTCTGGACCAGGCCGCCCGCCGCCTCTCCCAACGATTCCGCATCCCCGGCTTTCGCCAGGGCAGAGCGCCGCGACGAGTCGTCGAGAGCGCACTGGGCGCTGACGTCGTCTTCGAAGAGGCCGCAGAACGCCTGATTCCACAGGCGCTGACCAAGGCGCTGGAGCAAGAGGAACTTGAACCGGTCGCGCAGCCCAGCGTCGAGATCACGGGTCGGGAACCGGTCACCTTCACAGCGACGGTGCCGTTGTCCCCGGTCGTCGACCTGGGCGAGTACCGCGAGATTGCCGTCGCCAAGCCGGAGAGCGAGTACTCCGAGGAGATGCTCGAAGAGCAACTGCTCGAACTACGTCGCCAACACGCCGTGCTTGAGCCGGTCGATCGAACTCCTGAGCTGAACGACCGAGTCACGGCCGATGTCCGTGCGGAGGTCGGCGGCGAACAGATCCTTGACCAGCCGGGCGCCGAGTTCCATCTGCGCGAAGGCGCGGTCATTGGCGTACCGGGACTCAGCGAGAAACTCGTCGGCGTCGCCGTCGGTGAAGAACACGAGATCCCGATCGATGTCGACGAGGATTGGGACGATGAGGAAGTCGCGGGCAAGACCGTCAGCTTCACCGTCACCATCCATGATGTGAAGTCGGAGGAGCTGCCCGACGCGGACGACGATTTTGCGATGGAGGTCTCGGAGGAGTTCGAGACGATCGCCGATCTGCGTGAACGCATGGATTCGAGCCTGCGCGAGCAGACCGACCGTCAGGTCGACGAGCAGTTCAGCCAGGCGGTCATGCAGGCCGTGGTCGAGCGGGCCACGCTCGAGTATCCGCCCGCGTTGGTCGAACACGAGATTGAGCACATGCGGCAGGACTTCGCTCGCCAGATGGGGCAGGATCCTGCGACGTTCCTGCGCGACAGCAGCGAGCAGGTCGATCAACTGTTGGCCAGTTTCCGCACGCAGGCCAGCGAGCGCGTGATCAACACGCTCGTCCTGCAACACGTCGGCGAGGCGGAAGATATCCAGGTCCTGGATGAGGAGATCACCGCCGATCTGCAGCAGATGCTGACCTCGATGCCGACCCAGGACCCGGAACAGGCCGCCCAGATGCTGGAGGACGAAGGCGTCCGCGCAAATGTGCAGGCGCGGCTTGTCCGCGAACGTACGATTGAGCGCCTGCAACAGATCGCTCTGGCCAACCACGAGGCGGGCGTCTCGGACGACGTAACGGATGATGACGAGGACTCGATCGAGAGCGACGAGGCTGAGACTGCCGAGAGCGCTGAAGACTCGGCAGACTCGGACGAATAATCGCACCCGATATGCAAGTGGCTTCTGTCCGCTGTTCCAGTCGAAGATGTGCGCTGCGCAATCGCACGTTTACGAATCGTGATTACACTTAACCCGCGAAGGAGGGTTTCATGACCCTGAGCAACACCCTGACCCGTCCCAGCGACATCATCCCGATGGTGGTCGAGACGACCAACCGCGGCGAACGCGCTTACGACATCTACTCGCTGCTCCTGCGCGAGCGCATCATTTTCCTCGGCACGCCGATCGACGACCAGATTGCCAACGTGATCGTTGCGCAGCTGCTGTACCTCGACCGCGAAGACCCTGACCGCGACATCCAGCTCTACGTCAATTCGCCCGGTGGCGTGATCACCGCTGGTCTGGCGATTTACGACACGATGCAGCTGATCAAGGCGGATGTGTCGACGATCTGCGTCGGCATGTCGGCCTCGATGGGCACCGTCCTGCTGTCCGCCGGTGCGCCTGGCAAGCGTTTTGCCCTGCCGCACGCCACGATTCACATGCACCAGGCGCTTGGCGGCGCTCGCGGACAGGCGTCCGACATCGAGATCGCCGCTCGCGAAATCCTGCGCAACAACGAGACGATCCGCGAGATTCTGGCCAGGCACACCGGCCAGCCGCTGGACCGGATCGCCGCCGACACCGACCGTGACTTCTACCTCGACGCCGAGCAGGCGATGGAGTACGGCCTGGTCGATTCCGTCCTCGCCAGCGAGGCCGGAGGGGATGCAGCGGCAGCCGCAGGCGCGTAGCATCTGAACGGGCGGACCCCGCTCGACGCGACATGTCAACAGCTCTCCAACATCGGGGCGTTGAGGCGCAGCAGGGAGGCATCAGCTCATGAGCAGTGCACATGGGGGCGGTCGCAGCCAGTATCACTGTTCCTTCTGCATGAAGGATCAGGCCCAGGTACGCCGCCTTGTCGCTGGGCCGGGCGGCGTCTACATCTGCAACGAGTGCGTCGAGGCGTGCCGATCCGTCATCCAGGAGGAGCAACTGAACAGCGCCACGCCAGAGCAACAGGCGCCGTCGACTCCTTCTGAGACACTGCCGCCGCTGGCCATCTACGACCGCCTCTGCGAACACGTCGTCGGTCAGGACGAGGCCAAGCGCGTGTTGGCGGTCGCCGTTTACAACCACTACAAGCGCATCAACAGCGTCGTCGACCCCGATGACGAGGTTGAACTGGAAAAGAGCAACATCCTGCTCGTCGGACCAACCGGATCCGGCAAGACACTGCTCGCTTCCACCCTGGCGCGCATCCTTGATGTGCCATTCTCAATCGCCGATGCCACCGCGCTGACCGAAGCCGGTTACGTCGGCGAGGATGTCGAGAACATCCTGCTCCACCTGATCCAGGCGGCAGACTTTGATATCGCCCGCGCCGAACGCGGCATCATCTACATCGACGAGATTGACAAGATCGCGCGCAAAGCCGACAACCCATCGATCACGCGCGATGTCTCGGGCGAAGGCGTACAGCAGGCGTTGCTCAAGATTATCGAGGGCACAGTTGCGTCGGTTCCGCCGCAGGGCGGACGCAAGCATCCGCACCAGGAATTCCTGCAGATTGACACCAGCAAGATCCTCTTCATCTGCGGTGGCGCGTTTGAGGGACTCGACCAGGTCATCGACCGTCGCGTGACGACCGGTATCCGCAACATCGGATTCGGATCTGCCGCTCGCTCGGATGAGGATCGCGACCACCTGTTGCATCACCTCAGTCACGACGACCTGCAGAAGTACGGCTTGATCCCAGAGTTCGTCGGCCGCTTGCCGGTGGTGGTTACGCTCGATCAGCTCGATCAGGCCTCGTTGGTGCGGATCCTGACTGAGCCGAAGAACGCTCTGGTGCGACAGTACGAACGCTTCTTCGATATGGACGGCGTCGATCTGAGCTTCACACCAGAAGCACTGGAGTCGATCGCCGAGCATGCCATCGCCGAGGCGACGGGCGCCCGCGGCCTGCGAACCGTGGTCGAAGACCTGCTGCTTGACGTGATGTTTGAAGTCCCCGGCCGACCCGAGGTCAAGAAATGTGTCGTCAACGCCGACACAGTGCGGCGACAGGAACGTCCGCTGCTGCTCAACGATCAGGGTCTCGCCGTGGAGTACGAAGCAATTCGGCGGCGAGGAGACGGACGATTGGCGCCGCGCCAGGAAAGCGCATAATGTCCCGCGCCTCAGCGGTGGAGGGCACCCGCCGAGCGCGGGTTGACGATCTCCTGGTCGAACGAGGCGCTGCTCCGGATCTGCAGACTGCTCGAGCGCTGATCATGGCAGGGCGCGTCCACGACGCGAGCCAGCGATACACGCAGCCCGGTCAGCAGATTGATACAGACACCGACCTCACCGTCAAAGAGACGCGGCGCTATGTGTCGCGCGGTGGAGAGAAGTTGGTCGCGGCGCTCGACGCCTGGCCGATTGCGCCGCGTGACCTGATCTGCTTGGATGTCGGGGCGTCGACCGGCGGATTCACAGACCTGCTGCTTCACCGTGGAGCTGATCACGTGTTTGCGGTGGATGTCGGGTACGGCCAGCTAGCCGATGAGCTCAGGCATGACAGCCGTGTGACCTCGCTGGAGCGCACCCACGCCTGCGAGATTCCAGCGCTCCCACAGATGCCGACGCTGACCACCATCGATGTCTCATTCATTGGCTTACAGCAGGTGCTGCCCTGCGTCGCGAGCGTCGTTGAGCCGGGCTCGGACGTGATTGCGCTTGTCAAGCCACAGTTTGAAGCTGCGCCAGAGGATGTTGACGAGCGTGGCGTCGTCAAGGATCGACTGGCTCAAGGACGAGCGGTGAGTAGTGTGATCACCTGGGCCATCGCGCGCGGTTGGCGTGTCGGTGGCGTGCTCAGGTCGCCGTTGACCGGACCGGCTGGCAATCGCGAGTGGTTCGTCTGGCTGCGTACACCGTGACCAAGATGCAATGCGTCGGCATCTACTATCACCCACGCCTCGACGAGGCGCGTGAGATGGCAGACGACGTTGCCGCGAAGCTGCAGAATCTGGGCCGCAAGGTCTGGATTTCAGCGCCCTGGGAACCCGCGCGATCGACCGAACGACTGCACGAAACCGACCTGCTGATCTGTCTCGGTGGCGACGGCACGATCCTGCGCGCCGCACGCGCGACGGTCGGCCATGACTGCCTGATTCTCGGTGTCGACCTGGGTCGACAGGCCTTTCTCACCGAGCTACTGCCGGAACAGGTAGACGAGCGTATTCCCGACTTGCTGAGTGGCGACTTCGTGGTTGAGAGCCGCACCATGCTTGAGGCGCGACCGATCGGCGTCGAGGGTGACGCGCCGCCAGTGTTGCCCGCCCTCAACGACGTCATGATCGGGCGTGGCAGTCTTGGACAACCGGCCTACATTGCGGTCTGGGTTGGCGACGACCTGGTCGGCGTAGTCCGCGCCGACGCGGTGGTTGTCGCCTCGGCGACAGGCAGTACTGGTTACTCGCTCTCTGCTGGTGGTCCGATCCTGCATCCGCAGGCACGCAGCGTCGTGATGACACCGGTCGCGCCGCACCTGGCCCAGGCCGCTCCCGTCGTGCTGCCTGCCGACGCGGTGATTGAGTTGCGCCTGGGGCGCGAACACCCGGGATCGCTCTCCGTTGACGGCCAGCGACCATATCCGCTCAAGCCCGGCGGTGGCGTGCAGGTACAGCGGAGCGAATCGCTGGCGCAGTTGGTCCGCTTCGGTGAACGATCGTTCTTTGCACAACTGGGCAGGCGGCTGGGGTGGTTGGACGAGCGACGGCTGGAGGCCGTATCTCGGACCGGAGTTGAAGCGTTTGACGCAAAGACGGCTGACCCTTCATAGTTTCGACTGAAGACCGCTCCGATTCCGTTAAGATGAACATGTGATCCAAAATGCGCGTTGGCGCGCAGCGATCGAAGGAGACCGACGGTGTTGATCGGCCTGCACCTGCGTGACTTCGCGCTGGCTGACCGCGTCGACCTCAACCTTGGACGTGGTTTCACGGTGATCACGGGGGAGACAGGCGCCGGCAAGAGTGTCCTGATCCAGGCCCTGGCCTTCGCGCTCGGGGCGCCCGCCGACATTGAGATGATTCGCTCCGGCGCCGACACCGCCGAAGTCGAAGCAATCTTCGATCTGGCTGGTAGCGACGCTTACGGCCCGGTTGCGCGAATTCTCTCCGATGCCAATGTTCCCTTCGACGGCGAACTCATCATCCGGCGCAACGTCAACCGACCGATGGGTGGATCAGCTCGCCTCGGCGGTCGGTTGCGAATGAACGATCGTGCGGCGACCGTCGGTGTCCTGCGAGAACTGGCGCCGATCCTTGCCGACATCCATGGTCAGCGTGAGCACCTGTCGTTGCTGCGGCCCAGGGAACAACTGCTCCTGCTGGATCGCTTTGCCGGCGTCGATCATCAGCGCGATGCGATTTCGGCGATGGTCCGGCGGCTCAGTACGCTTGATCGCCAGCTTGCCGACCAGTCGGCCAACGAGCGCGAACGAGTTCGGCGGATCGCGCTGCTGCGCCACGAGGCCTCCGAGATTGCGGCCGCCTCGCTGCAAGTGGGTGAGGATGAGCAGCTCCAGAACCTGCATCGCCGTCTCGTCAACGCGCAAACGCTGGCCGCGGACGCTGCGTCCGCGCAAGAAGCGCTGGAATCAGATTCGCTGGGCGACGCGCTCAGCGCCCTTCGACGCATTGCAGAGATTGACGCATCGGCGGAGCCAATCGCGCTCTCGATCGAGGGAGCTGCCGAACAGGCGGCCGAAGCCGTGCGCTCATTACGCGCATATGCAGAGCAAGTCGAACTCGATCCGGAACGATTAGTCGAAGTGGAATCGCGCATCGCCCAGATCGCCGACATGAAGCGTCGTTGGGGCGACACGATTGCAGAGATCATCACCTATGGGGAAGAAGCGCAATCCGAGGCGGAGCGGTTGGAGCAGGAATCGGCCGACAGCGAATCATTGGCCCAGGAAGCGGAGCAGCTAGCTGCATCAATTGCCGACGCGGCGAGTGAACTCAGCCAGCAGCGTCGCTGCGCAGCGAAACAGCTTGCAGGATCGGTGATCGCGGAATGCGAAGCATTGCGTCTGCCCAATGCTCGGCTTGAGTTTCAGTTTGAGCCGGTCTTATCATCGGCGGGCGCTCGGTTGCTTCAAATCGGCGAGGACTCGGTCGCCTTTGACCAGACCGGCATCGATCAGATCAGTCTGCTCGTCGCGTTCAATCCCGATGCTCCGCCGCGCCCGATACAGCGCGTAGCCTCAGGGGGCGAGACTGCGCGCCTGACATTGGCAATCAAGGCCGTCTTGGGCGAAAGTGACGTAATACCGTTGATGGTCTTCGACGAGGTCGATGTTGGCCTCGGTGGCCGCAGCGGTGGCATGATTGGCGAGCGATTGGCTCGTCTGGGAGAGCATCGACAGGTGATCTGCATCACACATTTGCCCCAGGTCGCGGCTCGAGCCTCAGATCACATCACGGTGAGCAAGTCTGCCGATGCATCGCGCACGAGCGTCGATGTCCGTCAGTTGTCGAATGACGAGCGCGTCGTCGAGCTTGCGGAAATGCTCGGCGGACTGAGTGAGGCCAACCGCGCCAGCGCCTCCGACCTTCTACACGCGGCGGTCGCGTCATGACATCCGAAGCACTCGGCCCGACTCCCGCCGCGACCGTCCGGCAACGAGCCTCCGAAGTTCACGCGCTTCAGGACATCTCCGCAGACCTCAGCCCTGCCATCGGGGCCGTCGAGGCGCCACTGTTTGCAGAAGCGGCCAACGTCGGTGACGCTCCGGAGATTCATCGGTTGATCCAGTACTGGTTCGAGACCACCGGTGACGTACTTCCCCGTACTGAGGGTGAAATCTACGAAACCATCCGCGATTTCGTCGTCGTGCGCGATTCCGGCAAACGACGACTGCTCGCTGCTGGGGCATTGCATGTCGAGTGGAAGGACCTGGCGGAGATCAAGTCGCTCGTCGTCGATCCGGGGACGCAGGGTCGCGGGCTTGGGCGCATCATTGTGGACGCGTGCCTGGATGAGGCCGTCGACATGGGTCTGAAGACCGTATTCGCCCTGACTACGACGCCCGCCTTCTTTGAGCGACTGGGATTCCGCATCTCAGGTGTCTCGGCATTCCCACGCAAAGTCTGGAACGAGTGTTTTCGCTGTCCCAAGTACAACGCCTGCGACGAGATCGCCGTCACCATTGACCTGCGTGAGCGGCTCAACGCATGACCGACGGAGTTGACGCGCTGACCGAGACCGTGCTCGAATCGAATCAGGTGTTTGACGGCTCCAGAATCAAGGTCCGCGTCGACGATGTCGAAATGGCTGACGGACGCCAGGCGCGCCGAGAGGTCGTTGAACACCCGGACGCCGTTGTCATCCTCGCCCTTCGTGACGACGGACTGATCGCGTTCGTTCGTCAATGGCGACATGCCACCGGCCGCGCACTGCTCGAACTTCCCGCCGGCCGGGTCGACCCAGGAGAAGAACCGGAGCAAACCGCGCGCCGTGAGCTGCGCGAGGAAGTCGGTCTTGACCCGGCGCGCCTCGACTTCGCTCGCGGCTTCTACGTCGCGCCGGGATTTGCCAACGAGTTCCTGCATGGATTCGTCGCCCGCGACTGTGTGGAGTCGCCGCTTGAAGCTGACGAGGACGAAGAGCTGATTGTCGAGTGGATGCCGCTCGGCGACGCGATTGAGCTGGTCGAATCAGGCGAGATCATCGACGCGAAGTCGGTGATCATGATCCAGTTTCTGGCGCTTGAGGCGGTCGGTCCGCTGGGACGTAAGATCGTCCGTCACTATCGCGGTCAGGAGTAGGAATCGGCGCTGTGTAGTTGCTATCAACATGACTACCGCCCAATGCCGATTGGTGCGAAACTGATGCGTGAATGCGACGAGATCGCAATTCAGGGAGACAGCACGATGTTGCAGCATGACGTACTGATTGTCGGCTCAGGACTGGCGGGGATGCGCGCCGCCCTTGAGGTGTCGAACGATCCAACACTGGATGTAGCGATCCTCTCCAAGGTGCATCCGTTGCGCTCACACTCGGGCGCGGCACAGGGTGGTATCGCTGCCTCGTTGGGCAACTCGGCAGAGGACTCGTGGGACCTGCACATGTTCGACACTGTCAAGGGTGGCGACTATCTCGTCGACCAGGACGCCGCCGAAGTGCTGACTCGCGAGGGCCCCGAGAACATCTTCGAACTTGAGCACATGGGCTGCGCATTCTCACGTGACGACGAAGGCCGCGTCGCCCAGCGCCGCTTCGGCGGACACACGGCGCCACGCGCCTGTTACGCCGCCGACCGCACCGGGCACGCCGTCCTGACAGTGCTCTTTGAACAGCTCCTGCGACGCGGGGTCAAGGTCTACTCCGAGTGGTACGCGCTTGACCTTGTCGTCAAGGACAACGTCTGCCAGGGCCTGGTTGCCTACGACATTCTCTCTGGACAGATTGAGGCCATCTCGGCCAAGGCCGTCATGTTCGGCACCGGCGGCTATGGTCGTGCGTTCCGGGTGACCACCAATGCCTTCGCCTCCACGGGCGACGGCGTTGTAATGGCCTACCGCGCTGGTATCCCCCTGGAGGACATGGAGTTTGTTCAGTTCCACCCGACCGGCCTGCAGGGCTCGGGCATCTTGCTTTCCGAGGCGGCACGCGGCGAGGGCGCACACATTGTCAACTCGGACGGCTTCCGCTTCATGGAGAACTACGCGCCGGGACGGATGGAGCTTGCGCCGCGGGACATCGTCGCCCGCGCTGAGCAGTCAGAGATTGAGGCCGGTCGCGGCGTGACCGATTTGCACGACTCCGTGTTCATGGACCTGCGACCGATTGGCGAAGAGCGCATCCGTTACGCCCTGCCGTCGGTGCTTCATCTGGCACGGGACTTTGCTGGTATCGACCCGCTCGAGGCTCCGGTGCCGATTCAGCCGACGGCGCATTACTCGATGGGTGGCATTCCCTGCGACATCAATGGGCAGGTACGAATCAAGGACCAGCCCGGCGCACCCGAGATCACCGGATTCTTCGCCGCCGGCGAGGCATCCTGCGTCTCCGTTCATGGCGCCAACCGACTGGGTACGAACTCGCTGCTCGAAGCGGTCGTCTTTGGTCGACGCTCGGGTCGCGGCATCCTCGATGTGGTCCACGACCTCGAGCCAACCAGCATCGACGAGGGAGACATGGCCAACGCCGTCGGCGAAGTCGACAAGTTCCTCCGCGCCGAGGGCTCAGAGAAGGTCGGCAAGATTCGCGCCGAGTTGCGCGACACGATGATGGACAAATGCGGCGTCTTCCGCGACGACGCAGAGCTGCGCGAGTGCTTGTCCGAGGTCAAGGACTTCCAGGAGCGATTCAAGCACATCGCAATCGACGACCACGGATCGACGTTCAATACTGACCTGCTCGACGCGATCGAACTTGGTCACATGCTGGAGTACTCCGAGGTCATCGTGTCCGGCGCCATCGCACGGCAGGAATCACGCGGTGGCCACGCCAGACGCGACTTTGACTCCCGCGACGACGAGAATTGGTTCAAACACACCCTCGCGTACCGTCCGCAGGACGGTGAGGATGGGCCAACCCTGACTTACTGCGATGTCAACATGGAGCCCAAGTTCCGCGAACCGTTCCCGCTCCAGGAACGCACCTACTAGGACAAATCCGTACAGACGCGAACAAGTCCAAACACCGCCGAACCAGAACGAACAGGCGCGACTCATGGCACAGCAAGAATTCATCATTCAGCGCTACAACCCCGACACGGAGGAATCCTACGAGGAGTCCTTCGATGTCGACGTGCAGCCCGGCCAGACGTTGCTCGACTCCCTGAACCAGATCAAGTGGGAGCAGGACGGGACGCTGTCGTTCCGGATGTCCTGTCGCCACGCGATTTGCGGCTCGTGCGCGATGAAGGTCAACGGGCAGTCGATGCTGACCTGCCAGACGCAAGTGGACGCGGCTGTCGAGCGCGGCGACCCGGTCCGTATCGGACCGATGGGCAATCAGAACGTGGTCAAAGACCTCGTGGTTGACGTGACGAAGTTCCTGGAACAGTTCGAGCGGGCCGAGACCTGGCTTGAGCCGTACGAGGATCAAGAACCGCCCGAGAAGGAATACCGCCAGAATGTCGAGGAGTTTGACCACTGGTCGCACGCCTCGACCTGCATCCACTGCGGCGCGTGCTACTCGGACTGCACCGTCGCCGCGGTCGATGAGAACTTCCTCGGTCCGGCCGCACTGGCCAAGGCGTACCGATTCGTCATGGACAGCCGCGACTCCAAGCGCGAGGAGCGGCTGGAGTACCTCTCGGAAACGCAGGGCGGTATCTGGGATTGCACCCGCTGCTACATGTGCGTTCAGGCGTGTCCCAAGGACGTGCTGCCCATGGACGCGATCATGGAGCTGCGCACCCTGGCGATTGAGGCCGGGCACACGAACAATCATGGCGCTCGACATCACAAGGGATTCGCCGGGGGCGTGCGCAAGCGCGGTCGTCTCGATGAGATGATGCTTCCAATCCAGTCAGTCGGCCTCGGCCGACTGCTGACCGGCCAGATCTCCGCGCACAAAGAGATGATGGACTACACGCCGGGTGCGATTCGACTGCTGAAGACGCGCAAGCTGCTCACGATCGCCCAGCGACATGGCGCAAATGCAGAGGGTCGCGAGCAGATTCAGCGGATCTTCGACGAGGTCGAGTCCGAGAAGCATCACCACGATGTCGACGCCGATGCCTTCGGCGCCGAGTTCGAGACCGCCATCGGCGGTCACTAGGCCTGACGAAGTCAGCAATCGCAGCATGGGACCGAAGAGCGGGGAGTATCGAACATCATGAGCAAGTACGCATTCTGGCCCGGCTGTGTCGCGCGCGGAGCAGCCCCCGAGCTGTACACCTCGACGCTGGCCGTCGCCGAGCATCTCGGCATGGACCTGGTCGAGTTGGAAGCTGCCGCCTGCACCGGCGCTGGCATCATCTCCGATGGCGAACCCTACCTGCAGGACGTGCTCAACGCCCGCACGATGGCGATGTCCGAGCAGATGGATCTGCCGCTGATGGACATCTGCTCCACCTGCGTCGGCGTTCACCGTCTCGCCGCCGAGAAGCTGCGCGATGTCGACTACCGCATCCGTATCAATCATCACCTCGCGCCGGAGGGCATCGAGTACCGAGGCTCCGCCGACCCGCGACACCTGCTCTGGATCCTGCTCGAGGATGTCGGGATCGACAAGATCAACTCGATGATCAAGCGACCGCTGGAGGAGCTCAACCTGGGCCCGTTCTACGGTTGCTACATCGTCAGGCCCGAGCGCACGCTCGACTTCGAGGCTCATCCGACACGCCGCGACAGCCTGGAGCAGTTGATTGACATCCTCGGTGCGACGACCGTCACCTATGACGGCATGACCAAGTGCTGCGGATTCCCGATCCTGACCACGAACAAGAAGAACTCGCTGACCATGGCCGGCTCACACCTGGACGAGGCGCAGTCGAAGGGCGCGGATGCGCTGGTCACACCTTGCCCACTCTGCCACCTCAACCTCGACGCTCAGCAGCCCGACGCGGCAAAGGTCATCGACCGCAGCCTCAATCTGCCAATCCTCCACGTGCCGCAGCTCATGGGACTGGCGATGGGCATCGACCCCGAGAAGCTGGGTCTGACGCGGCACGTCGTAGATACGCGAAACCTGCTCAACAAGCTGGGCGTCTGAGTCGAGTTTGCTCCTGGCCTTTCCTCTCCCTCTCCCTCTGGGAGAGGGCTGGGGTGAGGGCTCCCGAATTCAACTGCCTGGCGGTAGTCGCACGCCTGTCGCGGCCGGCCCTCACCCTAACCCTCTCCCAAAGGGAGAGGGGACCGGAGGGGATTGGTGCGAGCACCGGCCGGTTGACAGGGCTTACAGGGTAAACGGAAGCGCCCCCGCCGGGTTGGGCGGGGGCGCGACACAGGCAACTGGAGGGTGGCCAGTCGGAGAGACAACCGACGTCTCACATGCGGACATCGGCGGGCGGGCGGGGTGACAGTTTCTACCGTCTGACCTCACTGACCCTCCATCATCTAAGACGACGGCAGGTCGCAAAAGGTTCCCGAAGCAATCAGGCCCCGGATCCGGTGCCACGAAGTCGCGGGTCGAGGACATCACGGAGTGCGTCGCCGAGAAGGTTGAAGGCCAGCACGATCAACGTGATTGCGGCACCCGGCGTAATCGCGAGCCATGGCCAACGGTCGAGATTTCCGCGCTGGGTCGCCTCAAAGAGGATGAATCCCCAGGTCGGATTCTGGGCCGAGTTTGCGCCCAAGCCCAGGAACGACAACGCAGCCTCAGCGAGAATCGTCCCTCCGATCGTCACCGAGGCGATGACCAGGATCGGAGCCATGATGTTGGGCAGGATGTGGAAGGTGATGATCCTGAACGGTCCTGCGCCAATTGTTCTGGCCGCTTCGATGTACGTATTTTCCAGCGTCGAGAACACAGTGCCGCGCACGACACGCTGAGTCCCGGGTATCAAGAAAATCACGATCACGAGAATCACCGTGGTCATACTCGGAGTCAACACCGTGACCAGGGTCATCATGAGCAGGAGTGGAGGCAGCGCCTGGAACGCGTCCGAGATGCGCTGCAAGAGGAGGTCGGTCACTCCCCCGGCATAAGCCGAGGTCATGCCGATGACCATCCCGCCGATGATTCCCAGACCCGTCGCGACGATGCCGATCACGATTGCCGGACGCGCTCCGAAGATGATGCGACTGAACAGGTCGCGACCAAGCGAGTCTGTGCCCGCGATGTGCTCGGGCCAGGATGGCGCGGCCAGCTTGTTGATGATGTCGGTTTCGCTGGCCGGATAGGGCGAGAAGCCAGGAACGATCGTCGATCCGCCGATGCTGATGTCCTGACCGAAGACGGCGGCGACTACCAGGATCAGAATGAAGACTGCGCCGATTGCGCCCAATGGTTTGTTGCGCGCATGACGAGCCCAGACCTGCCACCACGGCCGAGTGTCCGGCAGATGTAGGTTGAGGGTGGTCTCGGCAGTTTCGCTGATGCTTGACATGTGAGCGTTCCCCCCTCCCTATGAGTACCGGATGCGCGGATCGAGCCAGGCATAGCTCAGGTCCACGAGGATGTTGATGAAGACGACGCCAAAGCCGACGACGAGCGAGATGCCGAGGACGAGCGTGAAGTCGACCTGCCGAATCGCTCGGACGGCCAGCGCGCCGATGCCGTCGATGCGGAAGATGAACTCGACGATGACGGCGCCGCTGATCAGGAAGGCGAACTGATTGGCGAAGATCGTGATCACAGGAATCAGCGAGTTGCGAATCACGTGACGCAAGATGATCGCGCGCTCGGCCAGCCCCTTGGCGCGGGCCGTTCGCACATAGTCCTCGTTGACGACTTCGAGCACGGTTGAGCGCTGCATCCGCATCACGGTGGCCATCAGCGACGCTGACAGGACTAATGCGGGAGCGATCAGACCTTCCAGATTTCTCCCCACGCCGTCCCAGATGTAGGGCGGATCAATCGTCGATAGCGACACCCCAAGCCAGGCAGCGCCGAACGTAACGACCAGGACCGCCAGGAAGAAATTGGGCACGGCGAGGCCAAGGATGGCAAACACCCGAGACACATAGTCGCCAATCCCTCCCTGCCGAATGGCAGAGAACACTCCAATCGGAATCGCGATCAGTGAGGAAATCAACGTGGCCATGACCACGAGCTGAACACTTCTGGGAAGCCGATCCTGAATTTCACCCCAGACGGGCAAGCTGGTAGCAAACGACTTGCCCAGGTCTCCGTTGAAGGCGTTCCAGAGCCACTCGCCGTAGCGCTCGAGCACCGGCTTGTCCAGGCCAAGATCAATCTCGTACTGCTCAATCTGGGCAGGCGTCAAGTTCGCGCCTTGCGGACTCTGATTGAGCAATCGTGTGAGCGTGTTCCCGGGCACCGCATTCACGAGCATGAACACGATGAAGGACAGCATCAGGAGGACAACCATCGCTCCGATAACCCGACGGATGATGTATCCGGTCATCGCATCCTCCGCAGCTTCGCCACTCAGAGAGACGCCTGCTTAGGGAAGTTCTCTAAGCAGGCTGGTGTTTCAGAGTTACAGGTTCTTCCAGATGCGCTCGGTGTTCGTCGCGCCCCAGCCGGGGTTCCACGCGTTGTACGTGTCCATCTGACCGAACAGGTACTCGCGGCGCGCGGCCATGCGGTACGGGTTGACGCAGAAGATGCGCCACATGTTCTCGAGCTCGCGAACACGAATCTTCTCGAGAATCTCGGAGCGCTTCTCGACATCGAGTTCCTGGCGCTGCTCGACAGCCCACTGGTCGACGTCGGGGTCGTTGATGCCGTAGATGTTGCCAGGACTCTCGGAGTGCATCCGGCCATAGGCCAAACCGTCGGCGTCCATCTCACTGCCAACGAGCCAGGTGAACAGGGTGCCGCTGTACTCCTTGGTGAAGAGGAGTGCCAGCCAAGATTCCCACTCGATCTGCTCGTGGGTCACGTTGGCGCCGAGGTTGCGGTTCCACTGGTCGACCACCAACAGGAAGTGGTCGAGGTAGAAGCCCGGCACCGTGTGGAAGGCGGCGTCGAAGGTGAGAGGATTGTCCTCGTTGTAGCCGGCCGCATCGAGCAATCGCTTGCCCTCGGCGGCGTTGAATACGTGGAAGTCACCCAGCTCTTCGAAGGTCCAGGGCCACTCGCGGAAGCCCCACGGCGACTTGTCGTCCTTGAAGAAGGTCCAGTTCTGACCGTAGCCGCCGGCGGCGAGGCCGTAGTAGACGCCCGCAGCCTGCTCGTCGCGGTCCATACCGAGCGACAGCGCCTGACGAACGCGCGGGTCGTTGAACGGCTCGGCGGTCAGGTCCTTGAAGGTCATGTGCGGCTGCCAGCCGGGCGGCGGCGCGGTGACCTGGACGACCATCTCGGGGTGCTGCTCGATCGCACGCTCGTACTCGGTGATGTCCTGCAGCCGAATCCAGTCAGTCTCGCCGGTTTCCCAGGCGGCCCACTCGGATTCACGCTGGCCGACGAAGTCGAGGCCGTGAATGTTGTCGATGTACGGAAGCTGCATCCCGGTACGCGGGTCAAGCTTGTGGTACTCGGGGTGCTTGCTACCGCGCCACTCGGAACCAGTCGTCGCGCTGTCGAGCTGGAAGGGGCCCGTGCCGACGGTGTTCTCGGCCAGGTCGAGCAGGCTCGGCTCTTCCACAAACTCCGGCGCCACGACCGTGTGGAACGGGTTCATCATGTTGTTGAGCAGGTACGCCGCGGGCTCGCCCAGGTTGAAGCGGACGGTGTTGCTGGCGTTGTCGTGGTCAATCGTGTTGACGGCGGTGTAAGACGACGCCTGGACGCGGCCATCCTCACGCAGCGCGTCATAGGCAATCTTCACGTCCTCGGCGGTCATCGCGCGACCGTTGACCGGCGGCTTGTCCTGCCAGGTGATGCCGTCCTGGAGCTGGAACACGACCGTAGTCGGTTCGGGTACTTCCCAGCCGGCTGCCAGGTCGCCCTCGTTCAGGTAGTAGTGAGCGTTGGCGTAGTCGTCCATGGGGAAGACGACGAGCTGGCTGTAGAACATGGGCGCGAAGGCGGCCATGAGGCTGGCGTTGGGTCCCAGCACGTTCCAGTTTGCCGGTGCGGCGTGCGCGAGCCGCCAGGTGCCGCCGTGCTTCGGTCCGTCGGCCTGACCGGGCAGGTTCTGCAGCTTGGACCAGTGGTAGCGCAGCCGCCACTCTTCCTCGGCGGTGAGTGACATCGCCTCTTCTTCGGCGGTCAACTGACCGGGAAGCAGAGCGACCGCCTGCTCGTCGGCAGCTTCTTGCTGAGTAGAGGACTGCTGAGTGGCCGTCTGCTGCGCCTGCTGCTGGGCCGCTGCCTGCTCGGGTTGCGGCTGGGGTTGCGCTTGAGCGGCCGACTGACCGTCATCATCGTCGTCACCACAACCAACCAGGGCCAGACCTGCAGCGCCGACGCCCGCTCGCGCCGAAGCCGTCATCAGCGATCGGCGACTCAGTCGCTGTCGTTGCATTCGCTTCCAGTAATTGCGTTCTGCCATTGTTCGCTCCTCTGTGCACTGAATGCTGTGACGCCAGCAGGAAGGATCCCGCAGCCCCTGTCTTACGATCCCACGTAATATAGCGCTTTGCCGTTCAGAGTGTCTCGGAGTTGACGAATGACCGAACCCGCGCAAATCGAGGCCCGCGTTCGCCAGTTTCTCGCCGATTGCGAGATTCCCTTTGAGAGCATCGTCTGCCGACCGGATCAGGCGGACACCGCAGTGTTTTGTGAGGTCTTTGGGATTGCGCCAGAGGCGTCGGTCAACACCATTCTGGTGGCTTCCAAGAAGGAACCGAAGACGTATGCCGCTTGCCTCGTGCTGGCCAACATGCGGTTGGATGTGAATCGCACGGTGCGCAAGGAAATGGGCGTGCGCAAGTGCTCGTTCGCGTCCTTTGAGGAGACGGAGCAGGTCACTGGCATGATGTCAGGCGGGGTGACGCCGTTCGACCTGCCAGACGAGATTCCCATCCTGATCGACTCGCGAATCACCGGCGAGGAGCTGATGTGGCTGGGCGGCGGCAGTCGCTCACTCAAAGTCGGAATCAAGGCCGATGACCTGAGCCGAATTCCCAATGCCCGCATCATCGAGGGTCTGGCGGCCGAGCCGCCACCTACAACTAGCGGGTGAGCCGCCACCTACGACGTCTTGAGCGTTTGCTCGAGCGCCACGATGTCCTCGATTGGCACCGCGCCATCCCGCAGACCCGCGCGGTGTGTGCGCTTGGCCATCAGTTGGAGTGCTCTGTTGGCCGGCGTCGGTACACCATGTTCGAGTCCGATCAGTACGATCTCGCCGTTGAGCCAGTCAGTCTCGATCCCGGATAGCCCTCGACGGAAGGATTGCCAGGTCGAGCTGCCACCCCGTTCGACACCGGGAATCTCGCCGGCACTGAACGTCGCTGCTCGCCGCTCGCCGATTTCAGAACGAGAGGCGTAGTCAATCCCGGCCGCCTCGTAGCAGGCGACCGCCTCATCTCGCATCCGACGAATGAACGCTCGCACATCATCGCCCGCGGACCGCAACGCCGTTTCGCCGCAGAGCGCACCCACGGCGTTGCCCAGGTTGTCGAGCAGTTTGCCGTACTTGAGCCTCATGACATGCTCATCGGCCTGGGCGTTGAAGCCCGCCGCCGACAGGTCGGCGCAGACCTGTGTGATCGTCGGGTCGACTCCATGGGGGAATCGGCCGCTGTCGAGCAGGCCCGGTTTCGGCTCGCCAAACAGCGCGACTTCGCCGGCGATCAGGAACGTCGCCGGCATCACGACCAGCATGCCGTAGACGTTCAGGAATCGCCGCGCCGCGGTGCGCTCGTTGCCGACGCCGTTCTGCCCGCAAACGATGGGAATTTCGGGGCCGGCGCAACGCTCCAGATCGTCAAGGGCGTTCGAGGTGTCTTGACCCTTCATGGTCATCAAAACGACATCGTCATCGCGGAAGTCGATTTCGCTTGGGTGCGATGCCGTCGCGACCTCGACCGTCTCGCTCCGGCCTGGCTGTCGGACGAGCAGTCCACGTTCTCGCATGGCAGTCAGGTGGTCGCCGCGTGCGATCATCACGACATCTCGGCCGCTGCGCGTCAGTAGCGCTCCAATACCTCCGCCGATGCCGCCGGCGCCGTAGATGATGTATCGCATGTTGAGGCCCCTGGTCCTGCGCTGGATGTTCTATGACTCAACAGTCTGACTCAACAGTCTGAACAGCAACGCGCGGCTGATCAACTCGATCGGCCGCGCTCGCATATGCAACAGATGCCCGTTTGCGGTTGCTACTCCTCTGAGTCCTGGTCCTGGGCCTGATCCTGCGGACTGGGCGGCGGACTGGCAAACATCGACTTGAGCTCCGCGGCGCGCTCCTGGTCGGCCAGGGTCGGCTCGATCAGGATTTTGGCGCCATTGAGGAAAACAGCGGCATTGAGCTGGTTCAACTCAAGCGTGTAGGCCATCGCCATCGCCGAGACGGCCAGGTAGCCCTGGACGACTGGGTGGTCCCAGACAATGAACAACAGCTCACCATCGCGTACCGCGTCTGCGAGCTCGTCGCTGAAGCCGAAGCTGGCCGCTGCAATCTCAGCTTCGGACTCTTCGATCGCTGTGATCGCGGCAAGCGCGCTGTCGTGGTTGAGCGTCAAGATGCCTCCGACGCCACCCCCGACATCACGCGCTGCGAGGCGCTGTGTGATGCGCTCTGCGATCAACGTCTGCAGGCGCTCAGGGCCGGTGGTCTCACCTTGGCTCTCATCAGGTTCGGTCGCGGTTGACTGGTCGACCGACATCCGCTCAACGTCGCCACCGTCGTAGCTCTGTTCGAGGCCGTCACAACGGTCATGCAGACCGATGTTGTCTTCTTCGTGAATGACGCAGATCAGGGCGCCGGTGACACCGGCCTCGTCAAACTCGTCGCCAGCTCGCACACCTCCTGCGAAGTCATCGAGCCCAATGTGGATGAGGGAACCGACGCTGTCCGCGTCTTCGGCCCCAGAGTTGAAGCTAACCACCTGGATGCCCGCAGCCTGTGCCTCGGCAAGCGCTTCCTTGAGGTCCTCGGCATACGGCAATGAGGTCGCGATGGTGATTGGGTCGTTCGATATGCAGTCTCGAATGTCGTTGACGTGTTCGGCGCTATCGGGCGCTCCGTACAGGATGATGTCTACGCCGTACTGATATCCAGCCACATTTGCCGCGCTCAGGGTCCACTGCCAGAAGCGGTCTTCCTGGGGAAGGGCGTGACCAAGCACACACATCACCGGTCGTTTCGGCTGGATTACCACGACGGGCTCTTCTTCGATCGTCCCCGTGACTTCGATTGGACTGCTGAATCGCCACTGCCCGACCTCTGCGTCTATCGGCAGGAAGCGGTTGGCCGGAGCATCGAGCTCGACCCACTCCCCGTCGTTGTTCAGTTGTCTGAGACCGACTTCAACGCGGCCGTCTTCTCCGTGCCTGGCTCCAATCCGAACTTCGCTCGTCACGCTGATCGCGGCCTGCGCGATTCCCAGCGCGATGGCTCCCAGAACCAGGCCGATGACCAACGTAACCAAGTGCGACTTACTCACAGCTTTCACGTCGACTCCTATCTCAAACCCCAATGGATTCCATTCGAACGTGATCGTAACGTCGATGGAGATCTTACATATGGGTCGACTCGATTCTGGCGAACGCCTGCTGAACTGGTGGTTGTGAACCACCACGGTCTCTCGAGATTCGCCGACTACCATACCTAGCGACTACCGAATCAGAACATCGGAGCACTGGCGATGACCGATCAAGCAGTTCTTTCTCAGATAGACGGCGAACTCAAGGCTGGCGGGCTGGAGTCGCCCGTTCGGATCATTCGGGATCGCTGGGGCGTCCCACATGTCGAAGCGCAGTCGGCGCATGACGCATTCTTTGCCCAGGGGTTCTGCCTGGGGCAGGATCGCGGATGGCAGCTTGAGCTCTATCGACACATGGCCCACGGTCGGGCCGCGTCGTTGCTGAACAAGGGACTGCTGCGCATCGACCAGATGAACCGAACGCTCGGGTTTGGGCGTGACGCCGCTCGCGAATGGGAAGAACAGTCCGACGACGCGCGGATGATTCTCCAGGCCTACGCGGACGGAATGAACGCAGCGATTGAAGCTGGGCCGGCGCCGGTCGAGTTCGGTCTGCTGGACCACGAGATGCAGCCCTGGTCGCCAGTCGACTCGCTGGCGATTCTCAAGATGGTCTCAGCGAACGTCCACTGGGCGACCAAGATTGGCAACGGCGAAGTCGCGTCGCGACTGGGCGTCGACGCCTTGCAGGCGCTGATTCCAGACGTGCCGGCCGACGCAGCACTGATCGCTCCGGCGGGCGCGTCGTGGACCAATGGGGCTCACGCGTTTGCAGGTGCGCTCGCCGATCTGGAAGCAGAGCCGGGCACGCGACGTGGAGGTCTGGACGGTTCGAATTGCTGGGTGATCGACGGTGAGCACACGGCCAGCGGCAAACCGCTCGTAGTTGGTGATCCGCATCTCGCGTTCAGCGTGCCGCCGCAGTGGTACGTGATGCATATGCAGTGTCCCGAGTTCACGGTGGCCGGACCATGCAGTCCTGGCTATCCCGGTCCGGTCTACTACGGACATAACACGGAGATCGCCTGGACCATGACGCACGCTCAGGGAGACCGCTGGGATGTGTATCGCGAACGCGTCTCACGCAACGGCTCGGGACCGGAGGCAGCCTGGCTGGACGGTACGGAAGCGCTTGAGCGACGCGATGAAGTGATTGAAATCCGGGGCGAGGAGTCCGTTACGCAAACCATCTGGTCGACGCGCCACGGGCCCGTCGTGCACGGCGATCCGGAGACGGACGACGAGGTGTTGAGTGCTCGGTTCAGCCTGACCGATCCTTGCCACGATTTCGACGGCATGTTGACCATCTTCACGGCCAACAACATTCACGACGCGCGTCAGGGGTTCCGTTGCTATGACTCAATCTCGGGCAATTTCTGCTTCGCCGATCAGCAGGGCGACATCGGCTACCAGTACACCGGCCGCGTCCCAATTCGCGCTGCGAAGCTGACGCCGGTCAACGGCTGGGACGGTGCGCATGAGTGGGACGGCGATGTCCCGGTCGACGAGCTCCCCCAGGATCTCAATCCCGAGACTGGCGTGATCATCACCGCGAACAACCGCACGACAACAGCCGACTATCCCTATTACCTCACTTTCAGCCAGACACCGTATCGAGCCGACAGGTTGCGGGAACTCCTGCAGGGTCGCGACAACTGGGCGCCGGAGGATATGCCGGAGGTACAGTCCGACCAGACCAGCCTGCACGCCCGCTTCATGGCAAGTCGCGTGGCGCAAGCCAGCGTCACCGACGGCGCGGCGCAAGAGATGCAGGCGTTGCTGTCAGGCTGGGACGGCCACATGGCGATCGACTCCGCTGCAGCGCTCGTCTACTACGAGTTCTGCGAGCAGCTCATCGCCAAGACTGTGCGCCCCTACTTCAACGCTCCTGCGCGGCTGGCACAGAGTTCATACGAAGAGATGCGGATCCTGCACGAGCAGATGAAGGGCAATAGCTCCCTGACGCTTCCGAAGGGCAAGTCCTGGAGTGACATGATCAGTGACGCACTGGCCACCGCTGCCGACGTGCTGACCGAGCGACACGGTGCAGATCGCAGTCAGTGGCAATTTGGAGCTGCGCACTCGGTGACCTGGCGGCACAACCTGGGACGCGATCCGGAGCGCGCTGCGCGGTTCAACGTCGGCGATTTCCCCAAGGGTGGTGACGGCAACACGCCGAACAACGCGACCGGCCTGATCAACCAGCCAGCCGACCACGGCGTGAGTTACCGACAGATCTTCGACCTGTCGGCGCTCAACGGCGCGCGCATCGTCTTGCCGCCGGGCAACTCAGGTCGTCCCGACAGCTCGCACTACAGCGACCACATCCACAAGTGGCTCGACATGGACTACTTCCCGCTCTATGTCGAGTGGGACGACATCGAGGCCAATAGCGAGGGCAGCCTGACGCTCAGTCCCAGCTAAGGAAGTCCTACCTACTGCGCGCTCGCCTCGACGCTGGCGCGCAAGATGGACAGGCCGCGCTCCAGCTCGTTGTCCCTAATGGTCAGCGGAGGCATCAGCTTGACCACGTCGGATGCAGCGCCTCCCGAGGTCTCCATCAGGAGGCCGCGCTGAAATGCCTCGCTGCAGATCTTCGATGCCAATCCGTCGACAGGTGTGTGCAGACCCTGCAAGAGTCCTCGTCCCCGAACGGTTCCGCGCAACGACTCGTGTTCCGCGGCGATGGACTCTAACTCTCGCTGGACGATTTCGGACTTGCGCTTCACTTCATTCGAGAGCGCGTCATCGTTCCACCAAGTCAATGCCTCGGTCGCGGTGACGAACGCAGCGTTGTTGCCTCGGAACGTGCCGTTGTGTTCGCCTGGCGACCAGATATCCAGTTCGGGTCGAATGAGGGTCAACGCCATTGGCAGACCGCTGCCAGAGATCGACTTGGACAGGCAGACGATGTCGGGATGAAGGCCGGCCGGCTCGAAGGAGAAGAACGTGCCTGTGCGTCCGCATCCAGCCTGGATATCGTCAACGATCAACAGCACGTCATGGCGCTTGCAGCATTCCGCGAGTCTCTTCAGCCAGCCAACACTAGCGGTGTGCAAGCCGCCCTCACCCTGGACTGTTTCGACGATCACAGCCGCTACAGACGCACCGTCGTCGGCGAGCATCTCGTCGAGCATCGACACCGTGTCCATGTCAGGGCCCAATTCGCCATCAAAGGGCGCGGTGCGCTGGTGTGTGAGGGGAATTCCTGCAGACTCTCGCTTGACGACGTTTCCGCTGAGCGCGAGCGAACCCAACGTCATCCCGTGAAACGCGTTGGTGAATGACACAATGTCGCGGCGGCCGGTGACTTTGCGAGCCAGCTTGAGCGATGCTTCGACCGCATTGGTGCCGGTGGGGCCGGGAAACATGACCTTGTACGACAAGTTCCGCGGTCGCAAGATGACCTCGTCGAATCGCTGGAGGAACTCTCGCTTGGCCGACGTCGCCATATCTAGCGAGTGGATGATGCCCTGCGACTGTAGGTAGCGGATGAGCGCCGCAATCATTTCGTCCGGATTGTGACCGTAGTTCAGACCGCCGGCGCCGCTGAAGAAGTCGATGTACTCCCGACCGTCTTCGTCCCAGATCGACGATCCGTGCGCACGCGACCAGACGGCCGGCCAAGCGCGCACGTATGAACGGACTTCGGATTCCAGCTCAGCAAAGGCGTCGAGACCGCTCATGATTGGTGTACTCGTAACCATCCGCGACCCTCACAATCAGGCACCCCGCTAGAGGCCACTACCTCCACTATGCCTGATTGCACGATCAATGTCGCGTGTGAGGACGCACCTCGTCTGACGCTGATCCCAGCGTGAAGGCGCATCGCTCAATTCCCCCGCGAATACAGGGGCCTGCTTGGGCAGGCGGGCCGCCCGAGACACGAGCGCGTTCCCGCAAGGATGCCGGGTCGGGATCAAGCCCTAGCTGTGGCCGTTGTGCCCGGCGTGGTTCGTGTGGTTGCTGTGGTCGTGGCCGTCGTGTTCCATTTCGTGCGCGCAGTGGTCTGCCTCAGGCAGGTCGAGCGCCGGGTTGTGTTCGAAGAATCCCGACGGTCGCAGCTTGAACCCACTGCGATGCACCGGAGCCACCGGCCAGTCTTCGGGCACCACGATGTGGTTCATGCCGACTGTGTACCAGAGCACCAGGTCTTCATCGGCGATCTCGCGGTCGGCCTCGACCCAGGCGGGGATGCCCTGTCCGGGCTCGCTCTGGTTCGGGTAGTCGCCGGCTGCGTACATCTGCGACTCGTCGTACGGCGTGACCCAGAGTTGCTTCTGGGTGAAGCCGGCTCGTCCGTGGACGGCTGACTCCGGTCCGGCCATCATCGAAACCGTCTCGCCGGGCACCAGCAGGTAGGCCGGCGCATGTCCGACGTGGTTCACCTTGTTGGTGTTCGCGATCCGCCAGTGTCGCGCCGATGCCGAGTTGGCCACTCGCTCGCCGTCCGACTCGGTGATCAGCGGCTTGGCGGCTGCGGTGAACGCGTTGTGGTACGGATTCTCCGGACCCGCGGGCAGCGGCAAGGTGTCGACCTCAAACACCGTGTTGGTTCCGCCGTCGATTTCCATGTCCATGCGGAAACAGAGGAAGTGCTGGTGAATCGGCGCGGCCAGCCCGGGAGCGATCATGTGGCGCGTAATCTGCGGGTCATCGGGGTCGGCGGCGAGCGTCTGCACGATGCCGGTCGCCTTGACCTCCTGCTCCCAGGAGCCGTCCGGGTAGAACATCCAGTAGAAGCCGTAGTCGTAGTTGCCGACGGTGGCGATCGCCGAGACGACCAGTCTGCGTGTGCGGCGCACTTCCGAGACCGGGATGTCATTCTCAGTTCGCGTGTGCTTCCAGTTGATGCCGAAGTCTTCTTCGTGGATGCAGACCGCGTTGTTGATCGTGCGCGAGCCGCCGAATTCGTTGCTCACGTGACCGTCGAGGTAGACGATCTCGCCGAGGCAGTCGCAGCCGAGCTCGAGCGAATTGGTCAACCGGCCCAAGCCGCCGACCTCACCCGAGTCGAACGCGTTCTTGAAATATTGCGTCGGCGACGCGTCGCCGTAGGGCACGACCATTTCTGTCATTGAGGCGCGGTAGCAGATGGGCCGCAGTTCGCCGTCGTCGTTGTAGGCAATCTGGTGCAGGACGAGGCCCTCGCGCGGGTGCAGCGAGACGCGCATCTGCCATTTCTGCCAGGACAGCAAGTGTCCGTCGAGCGAGAACGAGACGCCGTCGGGCTGGACGATGTCAAGCGTCTTGAGGTCCTCGCGCGGCTCGATGTCGTTGTAGCGATAGTCGAGTGACGATTCGGGCGCAGCGGGACCGGGCTCGTCGACCACGTCGAGAACGCGGTTTTCGACCAAATCGACGACGGCCATCACATGCTCGATCGGCCGGCCGTAGCCGTTCGATTGCTCGGAATCGCGCAGGTAGGAGATCGCCTTGAGGGTGCGGTGCTCGGTCTCCCAGGCGTTGCCGAAGTTGCCGCCCGGCCAGGGGTCGATCTGGATCAGCTCGATCTGCTCGTCGGTGAAGCCGCGAGACTTCATCGCCGCCAGCCAGCGAGAGTCGCTGCGAACCGCCTCAATCGCCCGGCCAAATTCTTCCGCGAGCGGAAATGGCTGATGTCCATCCAGAGAAGTCCAGCGGGCCACAGATTCCGAGCCAAGATCGACCACACACTCGACAGCGTCGCCGGACTGAACGTCCATCATCACCACCAGAGCCCGGCGAGCAATCGGGTCACCATCGGAGAAGGAGCGGACGTAGTCCTTGGCGGGCTCATCCAAAGCGACCAGGGGAAATCGCCAGCCATCCCGAGGTTCATGAGAGGAGGCAATCTGAGAAGCCGCCGAAATCTCGTCGGGGGTCAAAGGATCAAGAGGGTGGGAAACGCCAACAGGCGTAATGGGTCGAGTCTCGGTGACCATGTGGTGTGTCTCCAGTGTTTGAGTCTTAATCGGAGAGTACCCGAAGCCCCGAAGCGCTGCTCACGCCTCGATGAACACTTGCTCGCGGTGGTGTCGCAGGAGGGTGATGTCAGGTGCGAACTTCTCCGGCAGCTCGATCTGTCGGCCGGCGTAGGTTGCAAAGGCCTGGCTAAGGAAGTGGCTTTGGGATCGATCCAACTCTGGGGAGAGCAGCAAACGCAGGTCGTCATCGAAGGTGATCAAGCCTCGATCGAAGGCCCGATCATGCAAGGTGGATAAGCAGAGGCCGTTTCGAGGATTGAGTCGATTGGTAGGGTCGTCGCGCCATGGCACGATGTGTGAAGCGTTGAGAAGACGCGCATCGTCCAGGCCAGTGATGCAGCACCGATTCTGGTAGGCGCTGAGTACGGTTGCTCGGAACAACGCTTGCCCGCGACGCACCTTGGTCTCGGCAATCAGATCCTCTCCCACTGCATGCTGCTGGGAGTCGTCGTCGTCCGACGCTTCCGCGCCAATCGCTTGATTCGCCTCGGCAATCGCCTCCGCGGTCGCTGACCAATCCGCCTGTAGCTCGGACCAAATCTCGCGATCCGCCTGAGAAGCGTTGCGCAATCCCAACCTCTCAAGCGAGTCGTCAAGGCTAGCCAGGTTGCTCATCTTCATTGACAACGCGCCAGCCGAGCGCTCTAGCAATTCGGCGTGCTTGATGATCTCCGCATTTCGCTGGCTGATTTGTCCGAACGGTATCCGCAGATAGAGGCCAAGTGCGACCAGCAATTCTGTGCGTGTCCAAGGTCGTCGTGGCCTCGCCACCTTGGTCTCCAACTTGCATGTGATCTGGTCCCAGGCCAGGCTACCGCGAGGAGGCGACGATCATGACGGCCAAGTTAGAAGTGACCAACGGGATCGAGGAGCTGTGGCTGCGACCGGACGTTGTCTGGCTAGCAACGCGTCTGCGGTCCGATATCGATGACGAACGAGGATCGTGGCCCCAACGGATCAACATCCACATCAAGTTCTTTCGCGCGCTCAAGGAGGCAGGATGCTGGGACGGGATTCCTGTTGACCTTGCATCTCACGGGAAGACTGGCAGGGCTACTCCGAGATATGTGAGACACCGAGTCTTTCTCGAATGGGACATAGAGGCGGAATCAAACAGTCCCGACGGGGTCTGGATGTCATTCACCATCCTTGCGCTCGTCCCGGACGAAGATGGTCCGCGGCTGTGGTGTTGGATCTATGAGTCCATCGAGGAAGAAGAACGCGCCGAAGCCGTATTCGGCTGGTGGGAGCCGCAATCGTTTGCCTATGCGAAGGGGACGCCGCTGTTTCCCGAACGAATCAGTTAGCCCAGATAGTACTGAGAGGGCGGGCCGATTGGCCCGCCCTCGTTGGCTTGCGTTGCTTGGCGGCTTCTACTCGTCGCAGAGGGAGAGGGTCTGGTCGGGCGCGATCTGCGTGGCCAGCGCACAGATCTGTTGCTGCCAGCCTGGGGGCAGGTTGTCGATGTAGGCCTGATTGAGCACGATCGGGCGGATCAGCATCGTCGTCGTCTCGGGCGCTTGCGATGCCGTGATCTCGAGAATTGCGCGGGCGCTGGGGCTGGAATCGACGTTCTTCAGAGCCAGAATGACGTGGCTGGCCTGGGGGATCTCGCCGTCGTCGATCGCGAACAGCATCTGTCCCCCGATGACCTGCAGCAGACTGAATTCAGTGCGTCCGACGGAGCCAATCAATGTTTCGCTGCCGAGGGTACTCACCGTGCCGATCGCCACATGGGCCAGCGTCGGATTGAGAACCAACACGCCGGCAGCTTCGTGAGCGCCGATCGCCTCGGCCATCGCTGTTCCTGCCGCCTCAGCGTCACTGAGGCTGCCGGCTGGCAGCGTGACCCGCTCGACCGATCCGGCGTAGGTGCTCTCGAGACCGTCACAACGATCCTGCAGGCCGATGTTGACCTCTTCGTGGATCACGCAAAGGACTGCGCCGGTCGCTCCGGCTTCGTTGAACTCGCGACCGGCAAGTTCGCCAGCCCCTCGGTCGTCGAGCCCGTAGTGGATCGTTGAGCCCACGAGTCCGGCGACATCGGCGCCGGAGTTGAAGGTGACGAGGAATGCGCCGCTGGTTCGGGCTGCAGTCAAGGAATCCTTGAGGCCGGCGTGGTCGGGGATTGATGAGGCGATACCCAGCGCGCCCCGCTCGACACAGTCATCAATCGCGGCGGCTTGGTCTGCGACGACCGGTTCGCCTCTGATCTCGACATTGGTTAGTCCAAGCTCGGACGCATTCTGCAAAGCGACCAGGTTGAAGCTGGTCCAGAATGTATCGTCGTCCGCCCCGTGATGGATGACGCAGAACAGCTCAGCCGGTGCGTCCTCGCTCGGCATCGCGACCGGTGGCATCGCCTCTTCGGTCATGCTCTCCTGCATCGCAGCAACCTGTACCGCGACTGGCGAGGAGTTCAGCCAGACACCGGTTCGGTCGGTGGGCACGAAGCGGAGATCGGGCTTGACTCGATCGCCCCAGTTGCCCTCGGCGTCGCGTTGCTGGACGGCGACTTCGACGCGTCCATCGTCGTGCCTGAGAGCGGAGACTCGAACTTCAGTGTTGCCATCTGATGCGGCATAGACCGCGCCGGCAATGATGCCAATAACGCCAATCAGCGCCAAACTGACAAGTCGCCATTTGTGTTGAACCATGATGCCGCTCTCTAATGAATGTGTTCGATTGGTGGAGCTTCAACCTTTGAACAGACTAGTGAACAGGCTAGGGTCTGTTTGAGAAAACGCAAGAGGGCACGAGACGCAGGTCTCGTGCCCTCTTGGCTAGGGTCGGACTGATTGGTACGAACGGACCTTAGACAGCCTCGATGATGGTCGAAATGCCCATGCCAGCGCCGATGCACTGGGTGGCGAGACCGTATTGGCCGCCGGAGCGCTTGAGCTCGCGCGCGACGGTGGTGACCAGGCGGGTGCCGGTGGCGCCCAATGGGTGACCGATGGCCAGTGAACCGCCATTGACGTTCACCTTGTCCATGTCGATACCGAGTTCCTTGACCGACGGGATGACCTGTGCGGCGAAGGCTTCGTTGAACTCGACGCGGTCGATTTCCGAGGCGTCGATGCCAGCGTGGGCCATGGCCTTGCGGGTCGCCGGGATCGGGCCGAGACCCATGACCTGCGGCTTGACGCCACCGACGCCGAAGCCGGCGATGCGGGCCAGCGGCTCGAGACCGAGCTCGTCAGCCTTACGCTCGCTCATCAGCAGCGCGGCGGTGAAGCCATCGTTGGTCGGGCAGCTGTTGCCCGCGGTGATGCGGATTTCGCTCTGTGTGTGCGAAACGGTGCCGCGCACGGTGCGCAGTCCGCTGAGGCCCTCGAAGTTCGTGCCTGGGCGGAAGCCCTCGTCGACCGAGACGACGGTTTTCTCGCCGCGCTCGTCGAGCAGCAGGTTGCCTTCCTCGTCGAAGACCGGGCGCTCGACCTCGATCGGGACGATTTCGCCCTCGTAGAAGCCGGAAGCCAGCGCTTCGCCGTACTTGCGGTGCGACTCGACCGCGAACTCGTCCAGCTCCTCGCGGGAGATGTTGTACATCTCGGCGACGTTCTGGGCGGTCTGCAGCATCGAGGTGACGGGCGAAGAGTCGAGGATCTCGTCCGGAATCGGAACCGAGAAGTCGAGGTTGTGCGACGGGGCCAGGTTGCGCTGGTCTTCCGTCATGTTGTGGCGGTCCTGGTTGAACTCGGTGATGCGGGTCGGTTCCGCGCCACCGCCGCCGCCGAGCTGGCGACCCATGCGCTCGACGCCGAGCGCCACGCCAACATCAATCGCGCCGACCATGATCTCCTGCGCGACACGGTGCATGGTCTCCATCGAGGAGCCGCACTGGCGGTTGGAGTCGAAGGTGCAGACGGACTCGGGCAGGCCGGCCAGTCGCACGATGTGGTTCGCGCCGATACCGGCGAGTTCGGTCACGCCGCCGACGCAGCCCATGCCAACGTCTTCAATGTCATGTGGGGAGAGCTGCGGGTAGCGTCCCAGCAGTTCCTGGAGCACCTGGACGCCAATGGTGTCAAGGCGGGTCGCGGTGAACGCGCCTCGGCCACCACGGGCAAAGGCGGAGCGAGCGCCGTCAACAATGACGACATTCTGCATTTCCATCGTTCGAGTTCCTCTCTGTGATGCGCCCAATACGCGAGCGCACGCTGTGTTTGAAGGTCACTCGGCAGTGTAGCGAATGCGGTGGAAGCTGCAGGCTGACTACACGCCGAAGATTGAGCTGACCGGGCAGGAGAAGCCAGGCAGGACATCCTCCCCGCCCAACACTCCATGCTCATCCATCGGCATCACGTTTCGGCCGTCTCGATGAACATCGACGCTGCGCGTATCTGGGTGTACTACCCAAACGAGCTTCACGCCAAAGCTCAGCCACATTCTCGCTTTGTTGAAGACGTTGTCTAAGTCGTCGCTGGGAGAGATGATCTCGACCACCAAGTCGGGGACGACATCGGAGAATCGGGGCTCACGTTCTGGGCCGATACGGTCCGCAGCGAAGAAGGCCACATCGGGTTCGCGCACGGTGTCGGGGTCACGTTCTAGTAGGACGCCTGAGTCTGAAGTTGTGACGACACCGAGTCGTCGCGGTTTGACAAATGACAACAGCTCGAACGCAGTGTTTGCCGCAATCTCTCCGTGTTCTCTGCCCGTCGACATGGTCTCGCAGAACACCCCTTGGATCAGTTCGCCTCGTAGTCCCTCGCTGTGGAGGCGCAACAGCTCGCCGGCGGTCAACAGCTCGGTTTCGGTCGTCATGGCGTCGTCGTCTCTCCATGGCACAGAATACAGATCATCGATAGACCTGTTCCGCCCGACAAACGAACCGCGCCGGGCCCTTCAGGAGCCCGGCGCGGCATCGTGTCTTCCGATTCGCTTGGGAACTACACCTCGAAGTTGTAGACCTTGGCGGCGTTTCGCTGGAGGACGTTGAGCAGGTCTTCCTCGGGCAGGACGCTGAGGACTTCCTCGACGTGGTCCTTGGGGTTGCGGGCGACGCTGTTCGGGCCCGGCGACATCGAGGTCGGGTGCGGGAAGTCGGTCTCGAACAGGAAGTTCTCGGAGCCGAACGACTCGATGGCCTTAAGCACCGAGTCCTCTTCGAACCAGAAGCAGCCGTAGCACTGTCGCTTGAAGTACTCGGATGGCATCAGGTCCATCTCTGGGTGCTCTTCGCGGCAGCCTGAGTTGAGCCATTGCCAGTCCATCGCCTCAAGCAGGTAGGGAATCCAGCCGACGCCGGACTCGACCGAAACGATCTTCAGCTCGGGGAATCGATGGCACATACCCGACAGGATGACGTCGAGGATGGCGTTGGAGTTGTCGAGGAAGAGCTTGACGGTCGACTTGGCGTAGGCGGCCTGGCGGCCGTTGTCGACAGTCACGTTGCGCAGCTCGGTCAGGTCGCCGGAGCCGATGTGGAAGTTGATCGACAGGCCCATGTCCTGCGCCTGGTTCCACAGCGGATCCCAATGCTGCTCTGTGATTCGGGGGAGACCGAAGGTGTGTGGCTGGTTAGTCATCAGCACACCGCGGTGTCCACGGTCGTAGGCGCGCTGCATCTCGTCGACACAGGCCTGGACGTCCCAGAAGGGCATGGCCATGATCGGGATAAAGCGCGACGGCTCGACCGAGGTCCACTCAACCAGGAAGTCGTTGTAGGCGCGCACACAGTCGAGGCGCAGCTCGTCGTCGGTCATCTGCAGGAAGTTGCCGGAGCCGAAGCCGCCGACGTTCGGATACACGACCTGCGCGTGCATGCCGTACTCGTCCATGCGCTGCAGGCGCTCGTGGATTTCCCAGCTGCCGTGGTCGGCGTCCTTGAGGCTGGGCGGGTGGTTCGGCGGCGGAGTCTTCCAGCCGGCCATCGCAGCGCCGGCGGTGGGCATGAACTTCTTGCCGCCCATGACCCAGCGATCCTCGTTGATCTCGGGGTCGAAGATCACGTGGGGGACGAGGTCCCCCCATTTCTGAGTGGAAATCCGGTCGGTCCACAGCGTTTCCGGCTCGGAAACGTGGGTGTCGGAGTCGATCACCTTGATGCGATCACAGATCATCTCGGCCATGGCGATTACCTTCCTGCCAGCGAGGATGTGGGAGATGTAATCAGGTTAGCACTTGGTCGAATGCGCTTCCGAGTCTCCGCGACTAGCCCGACTTCGCGCAGCTTCGTACCCTGTCGGATAGTTCGCGCAGCCGAAACAGTTCCACGTGTCCGTCCGCACCGACTCTGCCGATCCCCAAGCCTCGCCCGACGAGCAGCTCCCGCTGGGTATTGATCTGCCGAAGCGGACCAAGCGGCTGATCATTGTCAGCGCGATGTTGGGCATGTTCATGGCCTCGCTCGAGCAGAGCGTGGTCAATCCGGCGATGCCCCAGATTGTCTCGGAGCTGGGCGGGCTCGAACTGTATCCCTGGCTGGTGCAGGCCTTCATCATGGCGCAGGTCGTCACGATTCCTGTGGCCGGCACGCTGAGCGACATCTATGGCCGCAAGCCGGTGTTGCTCGGCGGTCTGATTGTTTTCCTCTTGGGTTCAGCACTGTGCGGATTCGCGCCGGGCATCTATGAGCTGATCGCGTTCCGTGCCGTTCAGGGTGTCGGCGCGGCGATCCTGATGACGGCCACGTTCTCAGTCGTTGGCGATCTGTACTTACCAGCCGACCGCGGCCGGTTTATCGGACTCTTCGGTGGTGTGTTTGCCTTGAGCGGTTTGATCGGCGCGCCGCTGGGCGGTGTCCTGACTGAGACGCTTTCCTGGCGCTGGGTCTTCTGGGTGATGCTGGCGCTGGGTCCGATCGTGCTGTTCGTGATCGCGATCAAGATGCCCTGGTTGCGGCCGCCGCCGAAGCCGTTCCGTCTAGACATCAAGGGCGTCGTGCTGCTGACAACGGCGCTGGTGCCGGCGATGATCTCGCTCAGCCTGGCTGCGACATGGGGCTGGTTCGCTCCTCAGACGCTGGCGCTGTTCGCTGTCTCGATTGCCGCGATGTATCTGTTCTTCCGGGTCGAGCGCAGCGCCGAGCAGCCGATCGTGCCGCTGGAACTGTTCAAGATTCCCACCGTCGCGACAACGGCGGTCGTCAACTTCTTCCTCGGCGTTGGCATGATGGGCGTCTTTGTCTACTTGCAGTTCTACCTGCAAGTTGGACTTGGGGCCGACGCAGCCACTGCCGGACTGGTCATGGGACCGATGATCCTGGTGTCGGTCTTCGCCTCGGTCGTGTCCGGGCAGGTGATGTCTCGAACTGGGCGCTACAAGTTCCTGGCCGTGACCGGTTCGTTGATGATGTTCAGCTCGATGTTGCTGCTCTCGACGATGACGCGTGACACCACGATTCCCGGCGTGTTGGGTCGGATGTTCCTGTTCGGCATTGGCATGGGACTGATGATGCCGGTCATGTCGATTGCATCGCAGAATGCGTCGCCGCAGAAGTACCTGGGCATCGTCTCGGCGTTCACGCAATTCTTCCAGCAAGTGGGCGGTGTGATCGGGATTGGCGTGATTGGGGCGCTGTTCAACGCCCGGCTGGCCAGCGGACTGCGCGAGCGTCTTGAGCCAGATGTCGCAGACAGAGTGCAGCCGGAAAAGCTGGTCGATCCAATCTTCCGCGAAGACTTGATGAACGACCTGGGGCCTGAGGTCTGGACAATCGCCGAGCCTCAGGTGCAGGCGGCGGTGGCAACGGCGATCACCGACAACTTCCTGCTGGCCGCGGCGATCGTGTTCATCTCGGTGCTGGCCATCTTGCGGATGAAAGAGATTCGGCTGCGTCGAGAGGGCATGCCCGCCGCCGCAGTAGCAGTTGAGCGTCCTGAGCCAACCGGGGCGCCAACCGGGACGATTGCGTCGCGTCCATCGGGTTCGATAGTGAGCTCAGCGCGAGACATTCCCATCTCGACCCGTCCCAGTCAACCAGTTCGATTGAACGGTGTGTCGGAAGTGTTTGAACTGGAACTACGGGCCCAATTGCGTCCGCCTGACGATGTCGCTGTGGTCGGCGACAACAGGCCACCTGAGTCAAGCCTGCGCCGATCAGTGGTAGCCGCCGCGATGCTGGGCGCCGGCGTTGGGTTCGCGCTCTCGTTCGTTTATCCACGCAGTCGAACTCGCTAATCCGCCTCTCCTCCGTCCCCCCTCCCAAAGGGAGAGGGAATCAAACCTCGATCCCCAATTCTCTCGCCCCCCCTTCGGATCCCCTCTCCCTCTGGGAGAGGGCTAGGGTGAGGGTCCCTCCGAGTGTGGACCCAACGAATCCCGCTGCAGTTCCATCAGGATGGCATCCGCCACCGACTCCAGCCCAGTCAAGGCCTCGTTGTTCCAGAATCTCAAGACGCGAAATCCCTTGGATTCCAACAAAGCGGTCCGCTTACGATCTTTGCGCCAATGCTCCTGATGCTGGCCTCCATCAACTTCGACTACAAGCCGTTCCTCCATGCAGACGAAATCGAAGATCTGGCCGCCGATAGGGGTCTGCCTGCGGAATTTGCAGCCGGCCAATTGACGATGTCTCAAAACACGCCACAGGGCTCGCTCCGCGTGGGTTGAATCACGTCGTAGTCGTCGGGCGCGGGAAGTGAGGATCAAAGGTGTCTTACGGCTCTCCAATGGCCGAGCCCTCACCCTAACCCTCTCCCAGAGGGAGAGGGGATCAGAAGGGATCGGAGGGGATCAGAGGCGGCGGGAAGTTTGCGGATCGAGGTTTAGTTCCCTCTCCCTCTGGGAGAGGGCTAGGGTGAGGGTCCCTCCGAGTGTTGGCCCAACGCCCCCGAGTGAGATATTGCTATTCCCCGAACTCCGCAGCGACCACGGCGAATGCTTCGTCTGAGGCTTCAAGGGTGTGGGCGACGTCGTTGTCGTCTAATGCGGTTGAGAGGAAGCCGTTGTGGACCGGGTGCAGGTAGACGCCTCGGTCGGCGAGCTCAGCAGAGAAGCGGTAGGCGCGCGGTACGTCTCTGCTTGAGAAATCGTCGCCATCGAACAGCATGAGCGGAATCGACACCGGACCGGTTTGTCTGATCCCGACGCCGTGGGAGTCGGCGGCCTGCTGCCAACCGTCTCGCAGGGCGTTGCCGATTCGGTCCATACGCGCGATGCCGTCGGTTTCTTGCAGCGTGGTGATCGTCGCGTAGGCGGCGGCCATCGGCGCGCTGGTGAACCAGTAGGAGCCGGTGGCGAAGGTTTTCGCCACCGCTTCAGTCAGGCTCTCGCGTCCCATCAGGGCTGAGATTGGTTGGCCGTTGCCGATGGCCTTACAGTAGATGCTCAGGTCGGGGTCGACACCGAGGGGTGCCCAACTGCCGGCGAGATCGAGACGGAAGCCGCCTCGCACATCATCGAGGATGAGCGGAATGTTGTTGGCGTCGCAGAGATCGCGTACGCCTTGCGCGAACTCGACCGTCGGCATCTCCTGGTCGAGCCCAACGTCGTGACGGAAGGCCGAGACGATGATGCCCGCAGCGTCGCCTTCGGCTGCGTCGATCGCTGAGCGGACCGAGGCGAGATCATTGAACTCGTACTCGAGCGTGCCGTCTGCCTGTTGCGTCATGTCACCCGCGGTGATCCAGGTGGGCGCGGCGCCGTGGTAGGCGTTATGGGCGCGGAGGATTGTGCCCTTGCCGGTCGCGGTGCGGGCGACAGATGCCGCGTAGACGGTGGCGTCGGTGCCATTCTTGGCGAACCAGGCCCAGTCTGCCCAGGGTGTGATGTCGACGAGCAGCTCGGCGAGCTCCACCATCTGTTCCGAGGGACCGTTCATGCAGTCGCCGACATCCTGCGCTTCTGCGATCGCTCGGTCGACGCCGGGGTGTTGGTAACCGAGCACGATTGGTCCGTATGCGCAGATGTAGTCGATGTACTCGTTGCCATCCACATCCCAGAGGTGCGAACCCTCGCCCCTGGCGAAGAACTGCGGGAAGTTGGAAGGCAGGATTGCGGCGTTCTGGTGTCCGTACATGCCGTTGGGAATGACGGACTTGGCCCGCTCGCGGAGAGCCATATCGTTGGTTCGGTTGCGCTCAGTACTCATTCGGTCCCTCAATCAGGATGTGTTCGAGATGTAGGTTCGTTATGAGCCCGAGTCTAGAGGCCCAGCGATACCCTGCGCCTCATGGCCCACCTCATGGATCACCTCATTGCGCAATCGTCCAGCGTGTTCGCCCTGTATGAGGGTCATCCGCTCGTTGAGGCGGCTCGGGAGTTGCAGCCGATGATCCGCGAATGCGCGGATGAGATTGAGGACACTGGTTCGGTCCCGCGCGAGATCATCGAAGCGATCACGGCTCGCGGGCTGTTTCGGTTGAATCTGCCGGCGCGCAGCTACGGCGAGCAGGCGCATCCGTTGGTCGTGTTTCATGTCATGGAGGCGTTGGCGCACGCGGACGCATCGACGGCCTGGGTGGTGATGATCGCCACCGAGGTGTCCCTGTTAGCGGCCTATCTGCCGAACGCGATCCTGAGCCAGATGATCGGGGGCGAGGAACCGGGCGGGCCGAGTTGCCGGATCGTGGGCTCGTCGCGTGTGATGACGACAGCGGAGCCCGATGAGTCAGGCTACAGACTCAGCGGTCGCTTGAACTTTGTCAGCGGCGTTGAACACGCGACTTACATCGTGGTCACGTTTGTGGACTTCGAAGATCGCGTGCGGTTTGCGCTGATGCCACAACGAGCGGGAACGATCATTGAGACATGGGACGCGATGGGGTTGAGGGGCACGGGCAGCCACGATTGGGAAGTTGACAGGGCGTTTGTCCAGCACGCGCATACCTGGGCGGCGTTGGATCCGCCACATGCCGAAGGTCCGCAATGGCGTGTGCCCGACCGTTCGCTGGTGGCCTGGATTGCCAACGCCGGACACGCGGTGGGCACTGCGCAAGGGGCGCTGGACGATTTGGCCGAGGTCGCCTCAGAGTCGACAACCGGAGACACAGCCGCCTTGCGAGAGCGTGAGCCGTTTCGTCTCGCGTTTGCGAGGGCGCAGGCGGAAGTCTCGGCTGCGCGGGCGTTGGTGCAGCAGGCCTGGACCACAGCATGGCCGACCATTGAGTCGGGCCAACCAGATCCAGAGCTGCTTGGCCGATGCCGCCTCGCCAACGTGCACGCGGTTCATGCCTGCGTGGATGCGGTCGAGCAGCTCTTCCGAGCCGGTGGGACGAAGGCAGCGCGTCGGACCTGGACGCTGGAACGACGATGGCGCGATCTACAGACAGCTCGCCAGCACGGAGCAGCGCTGGAGTGGAACTACGACGCCGGCGTGCGTCCGCTGTTGGGTCTCGATGCGCGACGTAGTCGATAGTTGCACGATTCCTGGCGCAGCTATCGCAGGGTGGTCGATGTGGCTTAGCATGGCCGAATCAGAACGACTGGACGGGTGTGCGTGCTCGTTTGAGATCAAGCCGCTGCGCGTGGGAGACTTATGGCCGGACCGTTGGAGGGAATCACCGTACTGGACTTGACCAGCGGCGTTGCTGGTCCGTACGCGACAAAGCTGCTCGCCGACTATGGGGCGAGGGTGATCAAGGCAGAGCCTCGCGGCGGCGATCCCTCGCGCCGCTTTGGTCCCTTCCCTGGCAGTAAGCCCGACCCCGAGGCCTCCGGCCTCTTCATGCATCTCAACACCAACAAGCAGTCAATCGTGCTCGATCCGCACACCGACGATGGCGGCGCCACGGTGCGGCGCCTGGCGCAACTGGTCGATGTGGTGGTCGAGGCGCTACCGCCGGGCGAGGCAGAGGCCGCCGGGTGGGGCTGGGAAACGCTGCATGCGATCAATCACAAACTGATCCTTTGTTCGATCACGCCCTACGGGCAAACGGGGCCGTATCGCGACTACCGTGGCTCGGAGATCACGATGCAGGCGATCGGCGGTCCGCTGCACGCGACCGGCGCCGCCGACCGAGAGCCGATCAAAGTCGCGGGCCATTATGCTGGCTACCACGCTGGCGCAACCGCAGCCTTTGCCATCTTGCTTGCGCTCAGGCGTGTCGCCAATGACGACTTGGCCGGTGATTGGATCGACATTTCGATCTATCGCTGCCAGGCCGGCTGCCGCGATCGTCGAACCATTCAACTGGTGGCGGCCGAGTACAGCGGAGTGGCTCCTGGTCGCGCGCTACCGACCCGGCGGCTCGTCGGCTTCGGCATGTATCCATGCGCCGACGGTTTCGTGAACATCGTTGGTTCGGGTAACCGGATGCCCAGGTTGCTGCGCTGGGTTGGGCGCGAGGACCTGCTCGAGGATGAGGACTTCCTGGCGGGCCCGCGCTCGGGATCGGGATTCGGTGCCAAGGTTGACGAAGCGGTGGAGGCTCACCTGGCTGATGTGGGCAAGATTGATGCGGTGGCCTCGGCGCAGGCCGCCGGACTATTGGCGGGAGCCGTGATGACGGTGCCCGATGTGCTTGAGGATCCACAGCTCGAATCTCGAGATTGGTGGCATCGCATCACCCATTGGCACGGATCGGAGCTGCCCTATCCCGGGTTCCCGTTCCGGATGAGTGATTCACACCCGCCGCGGCCCAAGCGTTCGCCACGACTCGGGGAGCACTCGCGGGTCGTCCTCGATCTGACCCCGCCGGACCCGCTCGAGGACGTGCGCCATCCGCTGCCAGAGGGTCCCCTGAGCGCCTTGCACTTGCCGCTCGAAGGAATCCGTGTGGCGGCAGTCACTGTTGTTTGGGCAGGTCCACACGTGGCGCAGCTTCTGGGCGAGTGGGGCGCGGACGTGATCAACGTCGAACCGGTCAACCGGATTCAGCCATATACACGAGGCGCGGAGAACGTCCAGTCGCGTGAGACGATGCTGCGCGGTGCGGAGATCGGCGTTCAGCCCCAATATCCCGATGCCGAACCAGGCGATGACCCCTGGAACCGATTTGCTGCATTCAACTCTCACGCTCGGAACAAGCGATCGATGACTTGCGACATCATGTCGCCTGAGGGTCGTGCCGCATTCTTCAAACTCATTGAACAGTGCGATGTATTGGTCGAAAACAACGTACCGACCACGATTGACAAAGCAGGCATCACCTGGGAAGAAGTGCAGCAGGTGAACCCCAGGCTGATCATGCTGCGCATGCCAGCATTTGGGCTCGAAGGTCCATATGCCAGCTACCGCGCGTTCGGACTGCATGTCGAGGCCATGGTCGGACATACGCACTTGCGCGGATATCCCGACCGCGGTCCAGAGGGAATCGGCGAAACCCTGGCCAGTGACGGCCTCTCGGGTGTGCAGGGCGCCGCCGCCGTGCTGATGGCGCTGCGGCACCGCGAACAGACCGGCGTCGGACAACAGATCGAAATGCCGCTCAACGAGGGCTTCATACCTACGCTGGCGGAGTATCTGTTCCAGTACTCGATGAATGGCGTCAATCCACCGTCACAGGGCAACAGTCATCACATTCGCGCTCCCTACGGCGTCTATCCCTGCCGCGGTGAAGATCAGTGGATCGCCATCGACATCGGTTCCGACACCGAGTTCGTGACACTCTGCGAATCGCTGGCCGCCGGTCTGGGCGAGGCTTCGGTGCAATCTGATCTGGCGCACGCACCGCTCGACACTCGCTTCGCGAATGCTGAGGGACGGTTGGCCAACTCGGATGCGCTGGACGAACTGATCGCTCAGGAGACCAGGGTCTGGAACAAGGAAGACCTGTTCCACAAGCTGCAAGCCGCAGGCATCTGCGCTGCGCCACTGAACGATCCGTTCGACGCGCTATCGGATCGGCATCTACGAGAAGTCGGCTTCTTCGAGCAGATGACCATCGAAGACGTCGGCACGCATCGCTATCCGGGGCTGACGTTCACTATGAGTCGGACCCCAAATCAACTGCGAACGCCGCCGGCAAAGCTGGGCGAGCACAACCAGGAGATCTACTGCGATCTGCTTGGTTACTCGGAAGATGAACTGGCTGAGCTGGAAGCGAACGGACTGGTTGGTATCGCATATCCCGACGAGCTCTTGCCCCGGTTCATGCGAACTGATGCATCCACAAACGACTAATGGGAGGAATGATCGTGCCGCGACTTGGACCACAGACGTTCGACACACTCGATGACAACCAACGGGTGCTCTGGGACAACATCACCACAGGCCCGAGAGGTAATCCCGATCGCGAACACGGTGGGCTGGCCGGCGCCGACGGCGCGCTGGTCGGGCCGTTCAATGCGCTCTTCCTGTCTCCGGAAGTCGGTGACGCCGTTCAGAAGCTGGGCGCCGCGATTCGTTACAACACATCCTTGCCGTCCGACCTGTTGGAAGTCGCGATCTGCACGATGGGTGGTCACTGGCGGGCCAACTTTGAGTTCTGGGCGCACGCTCGGCTGGCGAAGAATGCCGGCGTCTCGGAAGGCGCGATCGATGCCATCCGCGACGGAGAGCAACCCTACTTCGGAGATGAACGGCAGCAGACGGTGTACCAGTTTGGACGAGAGTTGATCGAGAACCAGCGTGTCTCGGACGAGACCTACGGTGCGCTGAACGACATGATCGGCGAGAGTGGAGTGTTCGAAGTTGCCTCAGTGATGGGCTACTACGCATTGGTTTCGATCGGTCTGAACACATTCAATGTCACGATGCCGCCGGGCATCGAGCCACCGTTCTCGGACTGAATCGGGAGGGAGCGATGCTCAGCCAGTTCGACCGCGATTTCTTCGACCAGCACGGGTACCTCGTTGTCCGAGAACTGATTCCTCGTGATCAGGTTGACGCCGTGGTCGACGCGATCTGGGACTTTCTTGAGTTCGATCGAAACGATGCTTCGGACTGGTATCGGGAGCCGCATCGGGTCAATGGCATGGTGGAGATGTATCACCATCAAGCACTGTGGGATGTGCGCCAGAGCCCTCAGATGTATGAGCTGTTTCGCGAGCTGTTTGATCAGGACGACCTGTGGGTGTTCCTCGATCGCGCCAACCTGAAGCCTCCGCCAAATGCGGAGCATCCCGAGTATGACCACCATGGCATGGTGCATTGGGACATGGATGTACGTGAGTCGCCGACGCCATTCCAGGTCCAGGGCGTGTTGTACCTGGTCGACACCAAACAGGGCGAAGGCGGGTTCCAGTGCGTTCCAGGTGTTCATCGGCGAGCGGCGGAGGTATCGGCTGGTATCTCGAACGACGATCTGCGGCATCAACAGTTGCACGAGCGCTTCTCGGAGCGGATCGGACCACCCATTGAGGTTGAGGCCAACGCGGGCGATTTCATCATTTGGCATTCGGCGCTGCCACATGGCAACAGCCGGAATTTTTCGGACAAGCCACGCCTGGCGCAGTATGTTCGTCTGTTTCCCGCTGATCCCGCGGATGAAGAGCTGCGAGAGGCGAGGATCGCCTCGTGGCGCGAGCGGTCGCATCCTGCCTTCCAGAACCCGCGAGCATTTCCTGGCGATCAGCGAGGCAAGGAATCCGACTCGCCGCCAGCGGAGTTGACGCCGTTGGGCCGAAAGCTCCTGGGTCTGGACGACTGGGAATAGGGCCTAGGCCCGCCCGACTCCGTGCCGGTTGCCCGTGTCTAGCACGGGGCAGCGAAGCGTGGAGACACAGGTCACGTCCTACTCAGAAGCCTGCCCAACGGGCTGACGTCGCAGTTGGACGAGGGCGCTGCCGGTGACGAGGAGCACGACTCCGACGAGGACTTCGAAGCCCAGCGACTCGCCCAGCACCATCCAACTGAAGAAGACGCCGAAGATGGGCGCGAAGAGCATGGTGGCTGAGACCTGTGAGGGAAAGTAGCGCTTGATTAGCCAGGTGTTGCCGATGAACCCGAAGCCGCCGATCACAATGCCCTGGTAACACAGCGCCACGAGGAACTCGGGCGTCCAGACCAGCGGTCCTGATTCGAGGAAGACTCCTCCGAGGCCGAAGAGGATGACAGCAGCCACGGACTGCGTCATCAACAGCCGTGCCGGATGGATGCTCTGCGAGAAGTGAGAGAGATAGATCTGTCGGGTGCCGAGCAGCATCGCTGACGTCACGGTCATCAGGTCGCCCCAGACGCTGGCGCCTGGCGCGCTGAATCCTCCGACGAAGACCACGATGACGCCGCCGTAGGCGATCAGCAGTCCGCCTGTTCGGCGCACCGACATGTGATCGCCGGGGATGATGAAGTGTCCGAGCAGCGCGGTCCAGAGTGGGAAGGAGAAGATCAGTACGGATGCGTGGCCTGAGCTGGTGTGGTCGCCGCCGACGTACATCAGCATTGTTTGCACGACAAAGAGGATGCCGAGGCCGAACAACGGCCGGAACTCGGCGCGCGAGGGTCGCAGGGTCGTGCGTGTGACGAACGCGTAGCCCAGCACCACGATGCCGCCGAGCGCCATGCGGATGGCGCTGAGACGCAGCGGTCCGACGCCCTCTTCGAGTCCTGCCTTGATCGCGACCGGTTGTCCGCCCCAGAGCAGGACGAGCAGCATCGCGAACGCGCCAGCACGCAAGTTCAGCGGTCGCCGGATTTGAGGCGCGTCCGGAGGGGTCTCGGCCTGTGGATTCTGGGGAGCGTCGCGTTCGATGGCCACGTACCGACGATACCGCTAGTTCAGGGAGAGTCGCTGTCGCTCAGGGCCCAGGCTCGGACAGCGGTGACGGGCGCCAGGTGCTCGCGCAGCAATGTCCATGAGTCACCAGCGTCTGCAGAGCCATACAGCTCGCCTCCGCTGGAGCCGAAGTACACCCCCAACGGATCGCAACTGTCCTGACCTAGTGCGTGTCGATAGACGGTCTGGAAGAACTCGGATTGAGGTAGCCCATTCGATAGTCGCTGCCACGTACTGCCGGCGTCGCGAGTGCGGTAGACCGCCAGCGAGGCGCCGTAGGGCATGCGCGCCTGGTCGGAGTCGTGTGGGACGAAGTAGCAGGCGTCGGGATCACGAGGATCGATCGCCGTCGGGAATCCAAACTCACCAGGCAGATCGGCGCCGACATCGACCCAGGTTTGGCCGTCGTCGTCGGAGCGGTACTGGCCAAAGTGAGTCTGCTGCCAGAGCCTGCCGCGTTGCAGCGGATGCGCAATCAGTGAGTGGATGCAGGGCGCCATTTCCTGCATGTCGGGCGGCAGATGGTCGGAGCGAATCCCGCGGTTACGCGGTTCCCAGGTCTGGCCACCGTCGTAGGAGGCGAACACGCCGGTTGATGAACCTCCTACGATCACGCGCTGAGGATCATTGGGATCGACGCAGATGTGATGGAACATCATCCCTGCGGCTCCTGGAACCCAGTACTCGCTGTAGGGATGCTCGGTCAGCGACGTGACTTCCGCCCAGGTCTGGCCGTCGTCGGCTGAGTGAAAGAGCGCGCTGGGCATGATTCCGGCGTAGAGCGAGCCAGCGACTCCACCGGGCTCAACCATCCAGATCGACTCGACCGATCGTTCTCCGTCGGTAAATGCGGGAGTTCCTGCCTCTTGCCAGGATTCGCCCCAGTCGGTGGTGTAGTGCAGGCGTGGACCCCATTGCCAGTGATTGGCGGCGCACCAGATCTTTCCTGTGCGAGCGTCATGCATCGAGTAATCGACGATCCAACCACTGCGCTGCAACTCTGACCATTCCCATCGGGATCGCTCATTCGAGCTACGGCCGATGATCAGTCCCTTGCGTGTGCTGACCAACAATCCTGCTTCGCTCATGTCGTCTCCTGCCGTCCCTGGCGGATCTTGTCTGCGCCGCCAGAGACGGCTGGAAGGATGTGGAGTTGGTCGCCGTCGGCTACCTGATCCGAGAGTTCGTGGCGGTCGTAGATCAGCTCGTTGTTGATGTAGATGTTGACGTGCTGTCTGACGCGGCGAGCATCGTCGAGCACGAACTGGGCCAACGCTGGATAGGCCAGAATGAGGTCGTCGACCGCTTCACGTGCTGTGGAGCCGTTGACGTTGACGCGTTCGGGCACATCGACGTGGACTCGTAGCCCCTTCGCCATACGAACCTCGATGCTCATGAAGTACCCTCAAATCGCCGCGCCATCATAGCACGAGTGTTTGATGTTTGTGCTGGTGCCGCGGTCGATTGAGCAGGAGCCGTAGCAGGTGACGTAATGAGAGGATGCGGTAGATGATTCAGGTCGTTGCCATGGACCACATTGTGCTGCGCGTATCGGATGTGGCCCGTTCGTTGGACTGGTACACCAGTCAGCTTGGCCTCGCACCGGTCAGAGTCGACGAGTGGCGCGCCGGGGAGTGTCCGTTTCCGTCGGTGCGAGTTTCGCAAGAGACAATCATTGATCTGATCGAGGGCGAGGTTGAGCAGGACACGAGCAGCCTCGACCACTTCTGCATGGTCGTCAGCGCGGAGAGCATGGCGGCTGTACGGGCATCGGACGATTTCACGATTGTCCGCGACCCGGACTTCGATCTCTACGGCGCCAGGGGCTACGCGGACGGCCTGTACATCGCCGATCCCGACGGCAATGAGATCGAACTGCGCGCGTATTCGGATCAATAGCATCCCGCTGAGTAGCGATCAGTGCTCCGGATAGACAGCCTGCGATAGCCTGACTTGCGATAGTTCACATCGTGGGCCATTGATCGTGGGAATTTGAAGGAGTGTGCGATGTCTGCACATAACGCCGATGCCAAGGCATTGGAGATGGGGCTCGATCTATCCACCAATCCGCCACTGGCCAACTACGTGCCGGCCGTGCGGACGGGAAATCTCGTGTTTCTGTCCGGACATGGACCGTTCCAGGACGGCGAGCTGATTCGCGGCAAGCTGGGCGCCGACCTCGACGTTGATGCCGGCTATCAGGCGGCGCGAGCCGTGATGGTGCAGCTCCTGGGCTCGCTGCGAGCAGAGATCGGGTCGCTTGACCGTGTTTCGCGGATTGTGAAGCTGCTCTGCATGGTCAATTGCACGCCCGACTTCGGCAATCACCCTGGCGTTGCGAACGGAGCATCGGACCTGTTGGTCGAACTCTTCGGCGACACCGGACGACATGCACGTTCGGCGGTGGGAATGCAGTCCTTGCCGATGGGCATGTCTGTCGAGATCGAGATGATTGTCGAAATCGAGTAGCAGCTACCAAGACCCTTTCGCTCCGCGAGAGGGCAAAGACGAGTCATCCCCTCTCCCTCTGGGAGAGGGCTAGGGTGAGGGCCAGATCCCTCGCCACCAGAAAGAGGATTCACGATGAGACTTGGCATCTTGGCCGGATTCGACGCCAACTGGCAAGACACATTGGAGAAGGTCAAGATCGCTGAGGACCTTGGCTACGAAATGATCTCCACCGGCGAGGCCTGGGGACACTCCGTGTTGCCCTGGCTGACGGTGATTGCCGCCAACACCGAGAAGATCCAGATCGGTACGGGCATCCTCAACACGTTCTCGCGATCGCCCGGCGCTATTGCTCAGGAATTCGCAACCCTCGAGACGATCTCCGGCGGCCGTATGGTTTGCGGACTCGGTTCTTCGGGCAACCTGGTGATCGAGGGATTCCACGGCGTCGAGTTCGATCGTCCGCTGCGCCGGATTCGCGAGTACACCGAGATCATCAAGATGCTGCTCAGCGGTCAGCGGCTGCAATACGAAGGTGAGATCTACACGCTGCAGCGCGGATTCCGGCTGCTGGGATTTCAGCCGGTGCGTGAAGACCTGCCAGTCTGGATCGCGGCGATCACACCGCGTTCGATTCAACAGACCGGCGAAATCGCCGACGGCATCTACCCGATTCACTGGCCCAAGAAGTCGTTTGAGCCGCTCAAGCGCCAGCTTGCCGGCGCTTCGCGCGACGCCGGCCGCCCGGAAGACTCCGTCACGATTGCACCCTTCACCAACGTCTACGTCACCGGAGAGGGTGACGACGAGTCGGTCTGGCGCAACGCTCGACAGCCGCTGTTCCACTACACGAACCGGATGGGCTCGTTCTACTGGCAGATGCTCGCCCGCTCCGGCTACGAGTCGGAAATCAAGGACTCACGCGCCGCCTGGGCCGACCGCGATTCCGAGGGCGCGTTGATGGCGTTCTCAGAGAGCATGGTCCGCGAGATTCAGGTGATTGGTGCCATCGAAGAGGTGCCGGATCTCCTGCAAGCGCGATCCGACGCCGGCGCCGAACTGCAGATGGTTCCGCTGCCCCAGGGCACAACGGCTGAGGTCGGGCGTCGGCTCGAGCAGTACCTGGGCAGCTAGCCCCAATCCCTTCTCCCCACCAATCCCCTCTCCCTCTGCAGTCCCCCTCTCCCTCTGCAGTCCCCCTCTCCCCGAGGGAGAGGGTTAGGGTGAGGGCTAAGGTGAGGGCCAGCAGAGCGCCAGCCAATCCGGCCCCGAGGACCCGATCATGTCCGAACAGCAAATCACCATCGAGGTCATCTACTGCGCCGACTGCGGCTATTGGCCGCGGACGTCGTGGATGCTGGGCGAGTTGATGACCGATATCCAGCACATGGTCTCTGACGTCAAGCTGATTCCGGACACCAAGGGGCTATTCGAGTGGAAGGTCAACGGAGAACTCGTCTTCAGCAAAGCCGCGATGGGCCGGTTTCCGGACATGGATGAGCTGCGAGAGCTGGTCTATGGGTATCTGGAGTAGGAACGAACGGCTCTGTGACCGGACAAGACAGAAGAGACGCAGTTCAGTGAGGCTGAGCAGCGTGGCGAGCACGCGTGCCTGATGCCCACATTCGGTGAGCCGAGTCGCCCGGTCATAATGACGCTCTGAAGACAGAGCCTGGAGGATGGCATGTTGAGGCACGTGCACGCGTTTGCTTTGATGGCGGGACTATGCCTGCTGGCAATCCTGCCGTTCACGGTCAATGCCGACGAACCTACCACGAGCGACCTCAGTGGCACACAGATTACTCCGCGTACACAGATCGTCATGCTGGCAGAACCGAGTGAGCTGCCGAACGGGCGTCGCTTGTTCTGGTTCGACTGGACCGGCGGCAACTGGAACCAGTTGACCGCGCGGTTGCAGCTCCATGACTGTGGGTTACAGGCGTTGTGGCTGCAAGGGCGCGGCTGGTCGTGGCATGTGGGGCTGCCCGAGCCGTTCAATCTCGCATTCGAGCCGGATTTTGGTGATGGCCAGCGGATCGCTCCAGGCGAGCTCGCAGCGGTCTGCGCGGAGGCGGGTAGTCGCATGCGTATGGTGTCGTCCTGGCCAAAGCTCGGCCTGGGAGAGACGCAGGTGAGCTGGCTGCTGCATCCACCGCACAATCCGCCGCGGAACAAACAAGGAGAAGCTCTTATACAGTATGGAGGAGGATCGTTGTATCACCTAGTGGGGAGATTGTCGACTCAAGGATGTAACGTGCATACATTAGAAATAGAAGATAAAGAAACACAACGAGTGTATGAATACAGTTTTCAAGACACAAACGAACAAAACCAAGCATTCACAAACAAATATAAGGAATACATTCCAAACAATACAACCATAGGTATATTCTGTATTGACAATTGCTATGTCATCTATGGACTTGATTTAGTGGAAGGCGAGAGAGATCAGCAACGGACACGCAACATTGACAAATGCAAGAGCCATGAAGACACCGTCGAATCTTACGAATTAGACAATTTGGTGTCTCATTCTACGTGCGGAGATCACTGGTCTGATGGAGTGCAACAGTTCTTTGCTCTCGTACCTGTGTTTCAAGACTTATGCAAGGTAGATGCTGTCGTAAAGAGAATTGAAGTACTGGGAGCAATGCTTCATCATCTTATGATTGATGGGTATGTAATGTATCAAACACATACCCCAACTCTGTATGTAGTACAACATGAGGATCCTATGCAAGAGGTGCCGGCGATAGAGACGATTGCGACAGAAGTCCATGAGCTATGTCATGCCCACCAACAGTGGTACACATTCAAAGAGTATGTGGATCACAACTATCTATCAAACAACATTGATACAGGCAGGCCCATATCAATAGACTCATTATGGATACAGACTCCAATGGCGCGAGTGTTCAATGGCATAGTGGGGTTTAAGAAGAACCAACATGGCGATTGGTCTATCGCAGATACAAAGAACATATTCAATATATCATTTTCTTCGTATCTCAACACAAACCCCCAAGAACTCTCAGCGGAGATGTGTACATTCTATCTCCTTCAACAGATTCAACCAGGCTCGGAGTACGAACAATTCGCGCACCCTCCGTACATAACGGAAGAATTGAAGCGATGGATAGAAACATACATAGTGCTCCCTGAGCCGGGGATGGCGACGGATCAAGGCTGAGAGATCGGGTATCGAAAGCCGGATCCGGATGGCCCGCATGGCGGTGTGGTGCAAGAAGGCCGTCGTCCGGCGGAGACGCTGGTCCGCTTGTTCGCTAGCCTGTGGCGGAGCGATCGATCCTGCCTGGAGGTAGAGCCATGTCCCAAACGATTGAGATTTTGAGTCCGTTGGCTCATGTGGCGGTACACGAAGCCACGCCTGCGCCGCGTCCGTTGTCTCTGGACGGGCTGCGACCTGGGATTCTGGAGAATCGCAAGGCAAACGCTCGCCTTCTGATGGAGACGATGGTTGAGCGTCTTGGTGAGCGGTTTGATTTGGGTGAGATGGTGGTCGGCAGTAAGCCGGTCGGCGGGCCGCCGTCTGACTCGACGATTGACGCATTGCGCAATGGCGCCGACTTCCTCCTGATTGGGAGCTGCGATTGAGGAAGCTGCACGACGTGGAGTGTCCACGCCTCAGTCCTCTTCGAAGAGATGGGAATCCCTACGGTCACGGTCGGCACATCGGCCTTCACCGACTTGCTGCAACTCGAAGCCGAGCAGCGCGGGCTGCCTGAGCTTGACCGACTCATCGTGCCGCATCCGCTTGGTGGGCTGCGACCTGAGCGCGTCCGCGGGCGGGTCGATGACGGTGTGGTTGATCGGCTTGAGGCGGCGTTGCTCGGTCAGGCGGGGACATCGTGACGGCTGCGCACGGCCGGGAGGCTGACCGATACACGCTGCCGTCCGATCCGTTTGAGTTTTCGCAGGAGTGCATCCGTCGCGGCTGGTCGGATGGACTGCCGCTGATTCCACCCACGACTGAGCGCGTTGAGGCGATGGTCGCGTCATGCGGACTCGACCCACTCGACGTGCTTGGCGTGCTTTCGCCGCGTCAGGGCGAGGCGACGGTGCAGGGCATTGCGATCAATGCGGTGATGGCGGGCTGCCGGCCGCAGCAGTTTCCGATCGTGCTGGCCGCCGTCGAAGCAATCTCCCAACCTCCATTCAATCTCGACGGGATCAATGCGACCACGCATCCCTGCGCTGTGTTTGTCCTGGCATCAGGACCTGCGGCGCGGTCGGCAGGCATTCATGGTGGATCGGGCTGTTTTGGACCGACGTTCCCGTCCAACGCGACGATCGGGCGCGCCGTCCGATTGGTGCAACTGAACATTGCCGGTGCCACGCCGGGTCGCGGTGATCGTGCGACGCAAGGCACGCCGGCCAAGTTCGCGTTCTGCGCCACGGAGCGCGAAGACGCGTCGCCCTGGCCGCCGTTTCAGACCACCCGAGGGCTGAATGCGGAGGACAGTTGCGTCACGACCTGGGCCTGCGAGGGTCCGCACAACATCCAGGACCACGGCAGCAACACCGCAGCCGGGATTTTGCAAACGGTGGCTGGGGCGATGGGTCAGGCAGGGTCGAACAACATTCTCGGCAAGGGTGAACCGGTCCTGGCGTTCGGTCCCGAGCATGCCGAGACGGTCGCTTCGGAAGGCTGGTCGCGAGAACACGTGCAGGAGTATCTCTGGGAGAATGCCCGCTACCCGGCCAGCAAGCTGAGCGAGGAGTTTCTCGAGTCGGTCAATATCCGCATGGCCGGCGGTGTGTTGCCGACACATAGCTCCGACGAGTGGCTGCCAATTTCGGACAGGCCGCAAGAGATTCACATCATCGTCGCCGGAGGACCAGGCAAGCACTCATGCTGGATGCCAACATTCGGCGGCATGACTCGTCCGGTGACGGTTCGCCTTTAGGGCCGCATCTAGGGCGTGTTCACATGGTGTCGTTCAGTCCAGGAGTTCCCGTCATACTCACTGAGATGTCCGTCATACCCGCGCTCGCCGCGGGTATCTCGCTGTATTTCAGCGCCACTGTCTATGCACAACTCGACGAGATTGCCCCCGCATCAAGTGCGGGGCAAGCTGCGACAAGCGCGGCAATGACGGGATTCCTATTGGGCAGATGGCTAATGAGTCGGTCACGTCGCGAAGCCGGCGGGTCGTTTGCCGGCGTGGAATTCGGCGAGTTTGGTGAATAGATCGTTGAAGATGGGGTCGCGTCTGACGTAGTGGGCTTCGGTGAATGGCGCGTGTGGGGCATCGTCGGGCGGTGCGGCCCAGGTCATGTCGTTGGTGAGCATTGGGCGGACCGTGCTCTGGGTTTGGACCCAGGCTTCGGCGATTAGGTAGCCGATGGCGGAGAGGTCCCAGATTTCCTTGGAACGGCCTGGATACTGCTCGTTGTGGTCGCGAAAGATGTCGCAGAGATACTCGCCGATTGGTCCTTGCGGTCTGACATATGCGTCGAGCTCGGCGGTGCTCGTGAGCAAGTGCGAGGCAGCGCCGTAGCAGGGGATGTGGACGAGCGGCGCTCCGCTGTCGAACACGGCTCGGGCCGCGATTGGATCCTGGTAGAGGTTGAACTCGCGGGCGTCGTCGCGATGCTGCGGCTGTCCGCCAAGCCAGACAATCACCATACGACTGGCGATCTGCGGGGCGTCGTTGAGGGCTGAGGCGATGTTGGTCAATGCGCCTATGGCGGCGACAAAGAGTGGTCCGTCTCTGGGGTCCATGGCCCGCTGGATCAGGTGATCAGAGGCGGCGTTCTTGACTGATGGATGGTCGTCGCTGAGGAATCGGTCTGCTCCGCGCAGTACGCGGTCGCCGGGATCGACATTCAGGCGCTCCAACAGACGGTAAATCTCCGCTTCGGATTCGGCCACGCCTTCGGCCGGAGCATTGCCCTGACGCATGAAAAGCGTGGCGTAGATCGCTTCCAGTTGCAGCCGGTCTTGCGAGAGCAACGCATGGACCACGGCGAACTGGTCGTCGATCTCGTTGGCGGTGTCGGTGTCGAGCACCATCGGGACGCGATTTGGCGGGGCGGGCGGAGTCAAGACGTGATGATGCATGGGATCAGGGTAGAGGTGGACATTGAGGGCGTAGTCTATGTGCGGCTGAATGCAAATCCTGAGAGGACTGATGATGAAGTACGGCGTGTTTATTTTCGCTACCGACCTGGCCATGGACCCGGTCTCGCTGGCTGTGGCTGCCGAAGAGCGAGGCTTTGAATCGCTCTTTGTGCCCGAGCATGTTCACATGCCTGTCGAACGCGAAACGAGGTTCCCGCGCTCCGAGGATGGATCGCTGCCGGACGAGTATCGGCGGATTCACGACCCGTTTGTCGCCCTGGCCGCCGCGGCCGGCGCAACCTCTGAGATTCGCCTGGGCACCGGCATTTGCCTGGTGACCGAGCATGAGCCGATTGCGCTGGCGAAGCAGATCGCGTCGCTGGACATGATTTCCGGCGGTCGCTTTGAGTTCGGCATTGGCGCGGGCTGGCTGGCCGAAGAAATGGAGCCGCTGGGTGTGCGCTTCGCCGATCGCTGGAAAGTGACGGAACAGCGAATCGCTGCGATGAAGGAGATGTGGACGCAGGACGAGGCTGAGTATCACTCGGAGTTCGTCGAGATTCCCAAGACGTACGTGATTCCCAAGCCGACCCAGAATCCGCATCCACCGATCCTGATCGGTGCAGGCAGCAAGTGGGCGCGACAGCGGATTGTCGACTGGGCCGATGGTTGGTTGCCGAACATCACGGCGCCCGGCTTCGTCGAGCGCGGGATCCAGGACATCCAGTCGAGAGCATCGGAGGCGGGCCGAGACTTCGACGAGATCTCAATCAACGTCTTTGGCGCAGTCGAGGATGGCCTGGCCGAGTACGAGCGCATGGGCGTTGACCGCTGCATCTTCCGCTTGCCGGATGAAGGCGCGGACACGGTCATTCCGGAGCTGGATCGTTTGGCGAAGCTGCTCGCGTAGCGATAGTGAGAGCTCCCCCGAAAGGGGAGCTCTTCAGCTACTTGTACCGCATTCCGCGCTGATCGCGGGATCGCTCGCCCTTGAATTCGTAGACCGGGACCCCGTAGCCGCATGAGGTTTGGGTGCGGTCAACGCTGATTTCGATGACCTGACGCTCGGCGGTGGGAATGTCGACGCCCCGCAGTGTTTCGGCTTGCTCGGCCAGGATTGATTCTTCCAGCGGCATTGACTTGGCGTGTCCGTAGAGACGGACGATGGCGGCGTCCTCGTCGAACGAAGTGACCATCACCGTGATCGGTCCGCCGGCGGCCGTGTGGCGCGCGGTCTCGTTGCCGCTGCCTCGGTAGTCGAAATAGGCGACTGTGTGACGATCGATGACTTGCAGGTCGGCAGCGCCCTTGGGCGACAGGTTGACGGGGCCTTCGCCGCTGGGTCCGTCGCCCATGGACGGGTCGGCGGAGGCGACAAAGAACACCTTCGCGTTGCGGATCAGGTCGGCCTGCTCGTCGGTGATGTGGTCGATCATCGGCATTGTGGCTATCGCTTTCGTTTGCGCTGTTCTTGTCGGGACTGGCTGGTCTTCCGGTACGTGCGGCCCAGGAATCGAGCCGCGCCGCGGAATGTTGACTCAGCCTCTTGCGACGCTTGTTTGACTAACTTCTGGGTGTCTGGCTGTTTCGGCTGCATGGCGGCAATCAGCTCGTCGAAATGCTGCTGATCAGATTCGGCGAGCTGCGTAAACCATTGGATCATGGCGCTCGGTCCGGCGGTCTGTAGTTCCAGGAAGACACCTGTCAGCGCGTTGACCGTGTCGTCGTTCCCACTCAGACGCGGCCAGAGTCGATCGTAGGCCTCCGGCTGAGACTGTTTGAAGGGTCCTGCCAGCCAGATCAGAAATCGTCGGCGATCCTCGTCTCGAGTCGCCGCTGTCGTCAGTCGCTGAGCGATCTGCGAGGCGACCTGCGGCGCTGCAGAGCCCGCGATGACTTTTGCTGCCTGTCGGAGAAGAAAATGCGACATGGCCTCACGATAACGAAGCGGGACTCATAGCCGCGCGTTCCACGATGTCCAGGTTGCGCGGGTCAACTTGCGGACGTTGCCGTGCTCGAGCGAGGCGGTGACAATGTCCCAGTTGCCGCCGTCATGGAGCTGATAGGCGATGGTGTCAATCTCAAGCGGATGAGGTGACGGAGCACCGGCCGGCGAGGGCAGGTATGAGATGTCCGTCATCGTTCCGTCGGGATGGATGATCATCAACTGCGCCCGCCGTACGAAGACGATGTCGCCGTCGGCCTGGATGCAAGGCGATTCATCCGAGGGATCCTGAGTGCGCTGGGTGAGTCTGCCGCTCTCGACGTCCAGTTCCCAGATGCCGCGCCTGGTGAACACGATGGTCAGACCATCCGCAGACCAATGTGGCTGATCGGCATCGCGAATGACGAGCTGCTCGGTGCCGTCTGGCTCGCGAATGAAGAGGTCCTGGTCACGAACGAGCGCCAGCTGCAACGACGGCGACCAGGTTGGGTGGCTGGCGTGCTCGGACAGGACGGTTCGTTGCGTACCATCGGGGCTGACGGCTTCGATCCGGTGATTTCGTTCAACCGCGATCCACTGACCGTCGGGTGACCAGGCCGGATCATCGGCGGTTGCGCCCCTGGTCAGTCGGATCGCGTCGCCGCCTTCGGCAGGGATCGTGTACAGATCCCAGCCCTCGGCGCGATTGCTGAGGAAGGCGATCGATTGGCCGTCGGGCGACCATGCGGGGGACATGCCGTTTTCGGCAGAAATCAGTTCCATGAGCGATACGGTAGGCAATAGCGTAAGTGGGATGAGTGGTATCCGACACTTCACAGTGACGACGTTTGTTTCGATGAATGGTGCGACACTGTTGCACTGGCATCGGAAAGTGGGGCTGTGGCTGCCGCCGGGCGGTCACATTGAGCCCAACGAGGATCCGATGCAGGCCGCGCGTCGTGAGGCGTTGGAGGAGACGGGCATCGTGGTAGAGCTGTTGCCAACGACATCCGCATTCAGCTACGGCGACCCGCCGCAGCTATCGCCGCCGGCGACGATTATGGTCGAGCCGATCGGCTCCTTCGATGACGAGGACGCTCACCACCACATCGACATGATTTACTTTGCTCGCCCGGCATCGGGCGAGCCATCCGATGTCCCTGCCGACGCCTTGCAAGACACCTTGCAAGACGCCCTGCAAGACACCTGGCAATGGGTCAGCCGGGAGCAACTGGAGGATGATGCGCCGTTGACGCTCTCGGGCGTGACAGCGCACATCTCGGAGGATGTGCGGGTGTTGGGAATGGCGGCGATTGATCATGTAGCAAGATTCGAGGAGAACACAGCGTGATTTCAGCGCAGATGATTCGAGAGCAGCCAGACGACATTCGGCGGTCGCTGGAACGTCGGCATGCCGAGGCGCCGGTGGACGAGGCAATCGCCGTCGATGAGCAGCGAAGGCGCGTGCTCGTCGAACTGGAAGAGCTGCGAGCCTCGCGCAACACTGCCGGCCGGGCGATCGGCAAAGCCAAGGACAACGAGGAGCGGCAGCGTCTGATCGCGGCACAGCGGGAGTCGGCATCGCGGATCGATGAGCTCGAGGAGCAGTTGAGAGAGATCGAGGTATCGCTGGAATCGCTGCTCCAGGAGATTCCGAACGTAGTCGGCGACGCAACTCCCGACGGCGATGACGAAGAATCGAATGTCGTGGTTCGCGAGTGGGGATCACGGCGCGCATTTGAGTTTGAACCGAAGCCACATTGGGAAATCGGCGAACAACTCGGGATCATTGACATTGAACGAGCAGCGGCGATGTCCGGCTCGCGGATGTACGCGCTCAAGGGAGCCGGAGCTCGGCTGCAACGTGCGCTGATCGGTTGGTTCCTGGATAGTCATGGCGCGTCCGGATATGAAGAGTGCTACGTGCCGGCGATGGTCCGCGAGGACGCGATGCGCGCTTCGGGTCAGTTGCCGAAGTTTCGCGACAACCTGTATCGCGACGAAGAGGAGGACTACTACTTCGTCCCGACCGCCGAGGTTCCGCTGACCAATATGCACGCAGGCGAAATCGTGAGCGAAGATCAGCTACCGATTCGCTACGCGGCACATACGCCGTGTTTTCGTCGGGAGAAGACCAGCGCCGGACGGGACGTACGCGGCATCAAGCGGGTGCATCAGTTTGAGAAAGTTGAGATGTACCAGTTCACGACGCCTGAAGCGTCGGCTGGTGCATTGAATGAGATGCTGGCGCAGGCAGAGTCGTTGTTGCAAGGTCTGGAGCTGGAGTACCGAGTGCTGCAGATTTGCAGCGGAGACATCGGTTTCAGCGCGTCGGTGAGCTACGACCTCGAGATCTGGGCGCCTGGAGCGCAGGAGTGGCTTGAAGTGTCAAGCGTCTCGAACTGCACCGACTTCCAGGCTCGACGAGCGAATATTCGCTATCGGCCGTTGGAGAAGAAAGGGACGCAGTTTGTTCACACGTTGAACGGCTCCGGGTTGGCGCTGCCGAGGACCATTGCGGCACTGCTGGAGAGCGGTCAGCAGGAAGATGGCTCCGTGATGCTTCCGGAGGTGTTGGCATCGCGAATGGGTTCACGTGTCATCGCTTGATCCGTACCGAGAGGCCAACCGTGCTCGTTGGGACGAGACGGTTGCGGTTCATGCTGCCTCCGAGTTCTACGGCGTCGATCGATTCCTGGCGGGCGAGTCAACACTGTTGCCACTCGACCTGGAAGAAGTCGGCGACGTCAGCGGCAAGTCGCTGTTGCACTTGCAGTGTCACTTCGGCCTGGACACATTGTCATGGGCGCGCATGGGCGCTGAGGTGGTCGGAGTCGACTTTGCGCCGTCTGCGGTCGAGACAGGCCGTGAGATTGCGGCGCGGGCCGGGTTGAATGCGGAGTTTGTTGAGTCGGAGTTGTACGCGTCGCCCGAAGTCCTCGCGGATCGACTGGGAACCTTCGATTTCGTCTACGTCAATCTCGGCGCCCTGTGCTGGCTGCCCGATGTCGCCGGTTGGGCGAACGTGTGCTCTTCGTTCCTGCGAGATGGCGGGACGCTTTACGTCCGCGACGTGCACCCAATGACCTGGTGTCTGGACGACGAAGTGGCTAACGGTGAATTGGTCCTTCGTCACTCCTACTTTGAACAGCAGGAGCCGGTTCACTGGGCCGGTGACGACGACTATGCCGACCGGTCAGCGAAGTTCACGCATCGCGACGCGTACGAGTGGAATCACGGGATCGGCGAGATCGTCACTGCGGTAGTCAACTCGGGATGCAACATCGACTTCCTGCACGAGCAGGATTGGACGGTGTATCGGGCGCTGCCGTGGATGGTCGAAGAGGAACGCGGCATCTTCCGACTGCCGCTACGTGATGGCGAAACCGATCCCCGACTGCCATTGATGTTCTCGCTCAGAGCGACCAAGCGCGTTACTCCACACTCCCCATCGGCTCTTCCTTCCAGGTGAAGAAGGGACCGCCGATCTTGACGTGTACCGGCTCGGTAAAGGTGGGATGCGTGGCCAGCGTGAGTTGATGTCGCGCGCGGCCTCCATTGGCGAGCTTGGCGCGGACATCTTCGGGACCTCTCCACGAATCTTGCCGGGCTCGTGTTGCGAGCCAGTGATCCTTGTCGACGTATTGCGTCAGCAGGACGACCATGTCGCAGGGTTCGGTGACCTCATCGTTGGGATGGGGCTCCTCGGCGCGGAACATGCCCAGGATGCGAGCTCCGGCCGCCTCGATGGCAGGCCAGATTTCCTCACGGCTGAGACGCTCGAACTCGTCGAACGAGTCTTTCTGAATCCAGAATCGGCGCATGACGACGAGCATGATTGCTACCTCCCACTGTTGTTTCTCGATGGCGCAGACGTTGCGCGTAGCATTATGGCGCAAATGGTGAGGAGCGCCTGTGAGCATCCTGAGACGGATCCTAAGACGCGGACCGGACGAAGCGTCGACCAAGGCCGTGATTGACATGCTGGCCACGCGCAACGTGAGCGGCCAGGCTGCGTCGGACCCGAAGGGCGTCATGCAGGAACTGTCGTTGGCCAAGGGCTCACGCACGCTGGCGGTGATCGAACTCGATCAGCACCAAGCGCCACTTCGCCATGTGGTGGCAACGCGGATCGGCGGTGATGCTGCCGGACACATGGGGCGTATCACTGTGACTGGATTCCACGTGACAATCGACCGCAGGGCGCTGCCGTCGGAATGGCCATCGCGCTGGGCGACGCCGGTACAGGCGCGGCCGAACGAGTCCCGCGGAGACTTCGGCGAATCGTCCGATTTCGTCTGGCGTCCGCTAGATGCTACCGGTGCTGACGTGGCTCAGGTTGTCGAGTTGCTCACGGCGAATGAACGCGTCGCCCAACGGGTCGGCGGAGTGCTGCGCGATCAGGGGTCGATTCAGGTAGAGGTGGTGCCGTCGGCGTCGAGAGTGCGGGTGGCAGCGCACCAGACAGGCAGTGACCTGCCGCATCCAACCACGGTCGAGGCGGTGCTGACCGTCGCTCGGGCCATCGCCGGGTCGTACACCGGGTCGTAAGACCGGCGCTGTGCTGGCGGAGGGGGAGGGATTCGAACCCCCGAGACGCTTGCACGCCTAACGGTTTTCAAGACCGCCGCCTTCGTCCGCTCGGCCACCCCTCCGTCGGAGTCAGCGTAGCGAACATTGCGCTCGGCTCCAACTTGAGTGGCAAGCAGACCCCCGCTTGCGCGGGGGAATTGCATGACGCAGCAAATGGTCATTCCTGCGTGTATCGAGCACCGAGGCGAGCATACCCCCGCGTTGGCGGGGGAACTGAGATGTTTATCTCGGTTTGCTCGCTGGGGTTGCCTCTAGAAGCTGGTGAGGACAGTACGGGCGACCTCGCCGGCTTTCATCGCTCGGAATGCTTCGTTGATGTCTTCGATCGGCGCGGTGACGGTGACCATCTCGTCGAGCATCAGGCGGCCCTGCCGGTAGTACTCGACCAGGTTGGGCATGTCGGTGCGGAAGCGGTTGCTACCCATGCTGGAGCCTTGCAGGACCTTCTCTGAGAGCAGCTCGTGCGCGGGGATTTCCAGCGTCTGGCCCAGCGGGACCATGCCGATGATGGTGGCGACGCCGCCACGCTTGATCGCGGCGAAGCACTGCTCGGCCACCGTCTTGAGGCCGATGGCCTCGAACGAGAAGTCGACCCCTTCGCCTTCGGTCATGTCGCGGATCGCGGCGACCGGGTCGCCGCTGGATGCGTCGACGGAGTGGGTCGCACCGAGGTCGCGAGCCAGCGCGAGCTTGTGCTCGTGCAGGTCGACGGCGATGATCTGCTTCGCACCGGCAATGCGCGCGCCCTGGATGGCCGAGAGGCCGACGCCACCAGCGCCAAACACGGCGACCGTGCTGCCGTGATGCACATTGGCTGTGTTGAGCGCCGCGCCAGCGCCGGTCATCACGCCGCAACCGATCAGCGCGGCCTGTTCGAGCGGCATTTCGTCGTCGACATAGACGAGCGCGTTTTCGTGGACCAGTGTGAATTCGGCGTAAGTCGAGAGATTGGCAAATTGGGCGACCGGATTGCCGTTCCAGGACAGTCGTGGGTCTTCGTCTGGTCGTCGCTGCGTCTCTGGGCTACGGCAGAGGGCGGGTCGGCCGCTGAGGCAGTAGGAGCAGTTGCCGCAGAAGACGGAGAGGCACATGATGACGTGGTCGCCGGCCTTGAACTGCTGGACGAGTTCTCCAACCTCTTCGACGACGCCTGCGGCTTCGTGACCGAGGATGCCGGGCGCCTGGAAGGGGTAGAGCCCCTCGACGAAGTGGAGGTCGGAATGGCAGACACCTGAGGCGCCAGTCTTGACCAATACCTCACGCGGGCCGGGCTTGGAAACGTCAACGTCTTCGATTGTCAGATCCTGGTTTGGGCCGTGGAAGACAGCGGCTTTCATCGGAGCATCCTTTCTGGGCACGGCGCAACGACGCGCAGTTGCGCTGCGCAGTCTAAAGCTTCGACTGGGGTCTGTGGGGCGTGGTACCGGGAGAGGGGCTCGAACCCACACGGCCGTGAGGCCAGCGGATTTTAAGTCCGCCGCGTCTGCCAATTCCGCCATCCCGGCGAGTTGCGGCGTGCCAGATTCGTTCGGCGCGCCACTGGCTCTTTCGACGATATCGAAGATCTATCGCTCAGTCGTGAGGCTCAGGGACTGGCCGTTGGTGGCAATGGTGATGTCGCCATGCTCGGAAGTCACGAATGATGTGGCTCCAATGCGATGCAGGGAGTCGAGCACTTCTTCGTGTGGATGGCCATGTGGATTGTTGGTTCCAGCACTGAGAATGGCGAACGTCGGCCGTACAGACTCGAGGAACAGCGTGCTCGACGAGAAGCGACTGCCCTGGTGGGCGACCTTGAGTACGTCGGCGCCGAGATGGCAGGCGGACTCGGAACCTGGGCACGGGTTGCGGACGAGGTCGAGTTCCTGACTGGCGTTGATATCGCCGGTGAACAGGAATGACGCGTCAGCGAATCGGGCTCGGAGCACGATTGAGGTCGAGTTTGGGTCGGATAGGTAATCCTCAGGCAGTCCCATTGAAGGCGGCCAGAGGATGTCGAGTAGTAAGTCGGTTGGTCCGTCGAACACGAGCTGCGTGCCTGGTCGAGCGGTGATCGTTGGGATCTCGCGTTCGGTGATGAGGTCGAGAAGGCGCCGACCGAAGTGGGTCACATCTGTGTAAGGACTGACAAGAACTTGCCCGACGTCATAGTGATCGAGAATGGCCCAGAGAGCTTCTCCGTGATCTGACTGCGGATGGGTGATCACAACGAGATCGATCTGCCCGACTCCCGCCGGCAAATGCCTTCTCAGCGATCCGAGGATGGCTTGCGGCTGTTCGCCAGTGTCAATCAGGATGGACTGCCGCTCAGGTGTGACGATGAGCGCGGAGTCCCCTTGCCCAACGTCGATGTAATGGACCTGAAGTTGTTCCTCACCAGTGCTGCATGCCGAGAGCCAGAGCGCCGCGGCTATTGCCGAGAGAGTGCCAGTGACAAACATCGGAGTGAGGTGATCTCGCAAACCGGGGACGATTTCGATCCCGACGCTGTGTAGCGGGATGGGCAGGAATCTGAGTGGCCTGGCATGAGGAGTGCGATTCCAACGTTCGACTCGCTCTCGATGGGGGCGGAAGGCGACGATGAGGACAGCGGCGTACACGATAGCGAGGTGAGCGTGTCCGAAGCCTTGAATTGCGACGCCAGCTCCGGGGAGCTGAGAACCTTGTTGAGCGACGAGGGTCAGCCAACGCAGCGGCAGCCAGGCCAGTGGCCAACTAAGGGCCGCCGCGAGCGAGTCGGAACAGAGGCCAACGATGGCGGTCGCAGCTGATCCCAGGAACATCCAGGCGAAGACAGGTGTGACGAAGAGGTTCGCCGGTAGTCCAATGAGCGCAGCCCGCTCGAAGTGCAGGACGATGAGAGGCATCGTGGCTAGCGTCGCTACGAACGTCACGAGCGCGGCATCGCGAATCGTGCCGATCATTCCCCGTTCGCCGCTGAGAAAGTCCTGCGATAGCGCCGGCATCAGGACGACGATCCCCATCGTGCCGGCCAACGTGAGTTGAAATGACAGATCAAGCAGGATGTGTGGCTCTAAGGCGATCATGAGGCCCGCCGTCGCGCTTACGGCGTAGAACGCCGATGCTCCTCGTCCCAGCATGTGGGCGGTCGCGAAAATGATCGCCATCCACATGGCGCGTTGAACCGGCGGATCGGGTCCAATCAGCGTTCCGTAGGCGAGGGCGGCCAGAATTGCCAGGAGGGCCGCGCCACGGCGACCGATCAGCCAGGCGGATCCAGCCATGATGAGTGCGGTGAGCAAGGTCAGGTTGCTGCCCGAGATGACGATGAGGTGCGAGAGCGAGGTGTCGTTGAGGTCGGACCGGAGTTCCGGATCAATCGCGTCGCGGCGTCCGGTGATCATGCCCTGGGCGATCCCGGAGAGGGGCGGCGGCAGATCGCTACGCAGGCTGTGATTCAGTGCGGAGCGGGCTTTGGCGGCCAAGTCCTGCCACCAGGACAGATTGGCTGGCTCGAGGCGACGCAGGCTTCCTGGTTGCACTTCGGCGGTTGCTGCGATGCGCCGATTGGCTAGCCACTGGGTGTAATCGGTCTCGGCGTTCTCCGTTGAGGACAGGACGGCGTCGAAGGCGATTCGATCGCCGATGGTGAGGTTTTGAGCATCGGGTACATGGACTTGAATGCGATCGTCCAGATTCCGATGTTCCGGGCCGATGCTGAGCGCCTCGGCCTGGAGCAGGAGCCGAACGCCGCTGTTGCGAAACTGCGGATCTTCTATCACCACACCCTCAAGTTGAACGGTCTGTCCGGCGAGATCTACGAAGGCGATGCTGTCGGATTGGAGTGTTGTCGTATCGGCTCGCCAGAAGCCCAGGCCAATCAGGCTCGGAGTGAGCAACAGGAGCAACAGATTGGCTCGCTGGTGCCTCGAAACGTCGTTGATCCGCGCTGCCGAGGCGAGGCAGAGGAGTGTCGTCGTGGCTGCAATCAGCGCAACGATTGTGATTCCCGCGTTGGTCAATGCCAGCGCAGTACCGGCGGTGAAGGCGAACGTCCAGAGCAACAGCGGCGGCAGATAGGGGAGCCTGAGCCGACTGACTATCGCGAGATTGGACCTAATCGGTGGGAACATACACGGCTGCCAGATCAGTGATCGCGAGGAGTTCGGCTGGACTGAGAATGCTCCTGTCAACAAGGTCGGCAAGGGACGTGAACGGCTGTTGGCGGCGGAGCGTGACGATGGCCTCGGCGCGGGAGGCGCCGAGGCCGGGCAGCGTCGCCAATTCGGCTGCGGTCGCAGTGTTGAAGTCGATGAGTGTCACACGAGATGTGGTCGGGGCTGGCTGCTGTTGGACGACAGGTGGGGACAGAGTCACAGTGCGCAGGTCGGCTAAGAAGATCAAGCCGGACAGTGCACAGATCCCGGCAGCGATCGCCGGTGCGTGGACTACCTGCCTGCGTGCCGACTTCCAGACTCGCTGTGCTCTTGAGATTGGAGGCTTGGTTGAGCGGTTCGAATCATCGGCGTCCCTGGGTGGACGAATCTCGGCCCAGAATGTCATTGCGCCCCTCGACGTTGGCGAACGGGATTGGAGTAGGTATGACATTAAACGACCAGTGATCGCAAAGTGAATTTGGCCAGGGATACAGTTGGAAATGAAAGGTGGGTGAGGCATGACTCGCTCGGTGTTGTCGGTGTGTGACCTGTCGTCCTCGGAGATCGGCGAAGTGCTCGATCGCGCGACTGAGGCGAAGCAGGATCGTCGCCGTCGAGGCACAGAGCTGGAGGGCTTGACGCGTCTCGTTCGAGCTGGCTGTGAGCAATCTGGGCGGTCGGGCGCTGTACCTGTCTCCACCTGAAGTGGGATTGGGAGAGCGCGAATCGCCGGAAGATGTGGGCGGTGTCGCGGGTCGCTACTGCGACCTGATCATTTGCCGGACATTCGACCAGAGCAATCTGGAACGGTTGGCGGCGTCATCGGGCGTGCCGGTGATCAACGCGTTGAGCGACTGGGAGCATCCCTGCCAGGCGCTCGCCGACGTGCTGACGATGCGCGAGCACGGGGGCACCGCTGGTCGAAAATTGACATATGTAGGCGACGGTAACAATGTCGTTCGGTCGCTGGCGATTGCGGCGGCGGGCGAGGGTATGAACGTGCGGATTTCCTCGCCTGCCGGCTATGAGCTGGACTCGGCCAGCGTGGTCGAGGCGTCGAATCGCGCGGCGGCGTCGGGTGGCTCAGTTGCTCTTGTCTCGGATCCAAGTGCTGCAGTCTCCGGAGCCGACGTGGTCTATACCGATACGTGGACATCGATGGGCCAGGAGCTTGAGGCGAAGCAACGGTTGGAGGATTTCAGCGGGTATCAGGTGGATGTCGATCTTGTTGGCAAGGCGTCGCCCGACGCCAGTGTGATGCACTGTTTGCCGGCGCATCGCGGGGAAGAGATCAGCGATGATGTCCTGGATGGCCCGCAGTCTGTCGTCCTCGACCAGGCCGAGAATCGGCTGCACGCTCAGCAGGCGCTCCTGGCCTGGCTGTTTGCATAGACGGCAAGTCGGCAAGTCGGCAAGTCGGCAAGTCGGCAAGGAGGTCGGCCGTTGGCTTAGCATTGCGAGCGTCGCATCATTAGTCGGCGACCATAAAGAGTTACGAGGCGGATGTCGTGAATGCCCTGATCGACGACATTCAGGTAGCGTTCGGCGATTTCAGTTGGACGAACGCGCTCGAGGTGACGGCGATTGCGGTGGTGTTCTACGCCGCGCTTCGGTTGCTGAGAGGCACGACGGCGATGTCGGTCATCCGGGGCATGGTCTTGGTCGTTGTGGCGATTTCGGTGCTGGGCCGGGTCTTCGACTCGGTCGTGCTCGACTGGATCGTCGACAATGCGCTGGCGGTGTTGTTGATTCTGGTGCTACTGGTCTTCCAGCCTGAGTTCCGTCGTGCCTTTGAGCACGTTGGCCGGGCCGGAGGTCTCAAGCACCTTGGTAGCAGGGGTCAGCCGTATCGCTCATTGATTCCGATTACTGCGACGGTGGCGCAACGATTGTCACAACAGCGCGTTGGTGGGCTGTTTGTGTTCGAGCGCGATACGGGTCTGGAAGAACTGGCTGAGGCAGGCGTGCGTTTGGGCGCCGAGCCAACCACGGATCTGTTAGAAAGCATCTTCTGGCCGGGCTCGCCATTGCATGATGGAGCTGTGCTGCTGCGTCCCTCGGAAGTTGTGGCTGCCGCTGTCATCGTGCCGACTCCAGCGGGCGACTTTTCCTCCCGTGGACCAAACAATGCACTTATTGGCATTCACCTGGGCACCAGGCATCGAGCTGCGCTCGCCGTTTCTGAGGAAACCGATGCGATCGCGGTGGTGATTTCCGAGGAAACTGGCACGGTGTCGCTGGCGGCAGGGGGATTGCTGTCAGCACCTTTGAGCCCTTCTGAGTTGGAGACTTCACTCGACAGACATTTGAATTCGCGAAGGTGGGGAGATCGGTTGGGCGGAGGAGTATTGGGCCGGACGCCGTCGGCGGCCGGTGGAGACGCGACAGGAACCTGAGTGCGACGTGCGGTGCAGGAAGCGACGCTGCTGATCACGGTGGTGCTACTGGCGCTGGTGGTCTGGTTTGTGATCGCGGACACCGAGAATCGTGAGATTGAGGCCCGACTGGGATTCAGTTTGCAGGTTGAGGTACGAGAACTGGGGACCGAACTGGTCGTCGCAGGCGAGCCGCTGCCGGTAACCGTGACCGTGGTGGGTCGTGAAGCGGACGTAGAATCGGCGCGACCTGAGCATTTCCTCGCGAGCATTTCGCTACGCAACCGAGCGGCTGGACGACATAGTTTGCCCGTGCGAGTCGAAGCGCTGGAAGGAGACGTGCGAGTCCGGGCGGTTCAGCCGGAGACGGCGGTGGTGATCCTGCAGGAGACCGTGGAGCGAGAGGTGCCAGTCATCGCTGAACCGTCCAACCTGCCACCGTTGGGATTTAGCGTTGGCACGCCGGAAGTCATGCCGGACACGGCGATTGTGTCGGGGATTGCGTCGGAAGTCGAAGCTGTTGATTCAGTGGTGGCCAGACTGGATCTCGGCGGCGCCACGGTGACGGTGGAACGGGACGTGACACTGGAGGCACGAACGGCTGCCGGCGGATCGGTTGCGCAGGTGGTGATCAGTCCTCGATTTGCGCAGGTGCGTGTCCCAATCGATCAGGAAGTCTTCAGGCGGACGGCTTCAATCCTGCCGGATGTGATCGGCACGCCAGCCGAGGGCTACCGCGTACGGACCGTGCGAGCGACCCCGGCGACGGTGGATGTTCTGGTGTCGGTGGATGTGTTGGATGATGAGGTCGAGGTGCTGACCCAAACGGTCGATGTCGCGGGCCGCAACAACGACATCATGACGCAGGTCGAACTGGTGTTTGCCGACGGCGCGGCGCCGGCGGGCGATTCGGCAACTTCGGTTCGGGTGCTCGTCGTGATCGAACCCGTGATTACGTCGGTCCAGTTGCCGATCGCCGTTGAATTGACTGATCTGAGGGAAGGTCTCGAGATCCCGTTTGCATCGCCGCTGACAGCGCAGGTGACCTTAAGAGGTCCGGTAGCCCTAATCTCAGAGTTGGAGGGTCCGCTGAGACCGATCCGCGTCAATCTCGGCTCATACGCTGCCGGACGGCATCAAATCGACCTGAGGTGGAATCCTCCGCAGGGGATAGAGTTGGTTGACTTATCCCCAGAACAGATGATTGTCACTCTGTCTCCCATTCCCCAGTCGGAGCCGACGGAGCCTGAAGGGGGCGAACCTGAAGACAACGGCGTCTCCGAGGCGGATGCAGGTGAGGAAGAACCGGAAGATGACAACCGTGAGTGACGACATCACAAGCAGTCCGCCCCAGGTTGACGTCCGCGCAGTGCCGGGCAACGTGCTTCCGACGGTGGCCATTGTCGGTCGGCCGAATGTGGGCAAGTCGACCTTGTTCAATCGCTTGGTCAAGCGGCGACAGGCGATCGTCCGTGGCGAGCCGGGAACGACGCGCGATCGCAACTACGCGACGACGGAATGGCGCGGCCAGCATTTCTCGGTGATCGACACCGGTGGTCTGTTGGGCGAGCAACTCACCGGTCCATTCGCCGACTCGGTAGCGGAGCAGGTCGAACAGGCATTGATGGAAGCGGACGCGATCGTACTAGTCGTAGATGTGCAAGTCGGACCGCTGCCGGCCGATGAGGATGTTGCGGCGTTGCTGAGAGAAGCGCGACAGCCGGTGACAGTCTGCGCGAACAAGGCCGACAACGACGCGCTGGCGTCGGAGGCGGCGCAGTTCTTCGGGTTGGGTCTTGGCGATCCAGTGGCGATCTCGGCTCATCATGGGCGCTGGATTGACGATTTGCTGGACAAGGTGACTTCGGAGTTGGCGGTCGCCGAACCGCTGGAGTCGGAAGAGGTCGAGTGCCGTCTGGCGATTGTCGGTCGGCCGAACGTGGGCAAGTCCTCGTTGGTGAATGCGCTGCTGCGCGATGAGCGGATGATTGTCTCGGAGGTGCCGGGCACGACACGTGACGCGGTGGACACACTTCTCAGTTTCGGTGGACAGCGAGTGTCACTGGTCGATACAGCCGGAATTCGTCGGCGAGGCCGCGTCGAGCCAGGGATCGAGCGAGCCTCAGTTCGCAGGGCGGGTGCGGCGGTTAAGCGGGCGGATGTTTCAGCGGTCGTGATCGATGCCAATGAAGGTGTGACGTCTCAGGACTTGCACGTGCTGGGCATGGCGTTGGATGACGGCGCCGGCATCGTGATCGTGATGAACAAGTCTGATCTGGTTGACGCCGAAGACGGGATGCGAAACAGCCGCGAGCGCCAACTGGCAGGTCGAGCGCGGTTCGTCAGTTGGGCGCCGATCATCTGGGTGTCGGCGCTCACTGGAGACGCCGTCGACAGTGTGGTCGCTGCTGCGTTGCACGTCGCCGAAGCTCGCCGACAGAAGGTCCCGACGCCTCGCCTCAACGCCATGCTGCGTCAGGCACAGGTGGAGCGTCCTCCTGCGACCTATCGTGGCAAGCGGATTCGCTTCTACTACGGCGTTCAGACGGAAGAGGCGCCGCCGGCGTTTACCTTCTTTGTCAACTATCCCGATGCGGTGCACTTCTCCTACGAGCGCTTCCTGATGGGCAGAATTCGGCGCGCATTCGGATTCGAGGGGACGCCATTACGCTGCGTCTTGCGCGGCCGGGAACCGTCGGAGACGGACGACGGAGGCAGACGTCGTGGTTGAGGTTTGGGTCATTGGTGGGGTAGTCGGCTATCTCCTGGGTTCGATACCGACGGGACTGTGGATCGGTAAGTGGCGCGGCGGTGAGGATATTCGAGCCACAGGCAGCGGGCGCACTGGCGCGACGAATACGTTTCGCGCGTTGGGGATTCGTTGGTCGGTCACGGTGTTGGTCCTGGATGCGCTCAAAGGCGGGATTCCCATCCTGATCGTGATGCTGGTCTGGGATAGCCCGACCGGCGAAGTGGTTGGCGGCCTGGCTGCTGTGATCGGGCATCAGTTTCCGCTGTATGCGGGATTTCGCGGAGGTCGAGGGGCGGCGACGGCGTTGGGCGGCATGATCGCGATCATGCCGATGGGCGCGTTGTTTGCGTTGGGTACGGCGATTCCGATTCTGCTCAAGATTCGTGTCATGTCGCTGGCAACGCTGACCGGCGCAACGTCGGCGGCGATAGGCATCTCACTGTTGGCCGCATTTGGCCAGGCGCCCGATGCGTACATTGCATACGCAGTCGGCACCTGGGCGCTGGTGTTTGTTGGACATAAGGACAATGTGGAGCGGATCGCGGCCGGCACAGAGCGCGTGCTCTCGATGGGTAGGTCCACCACATGAGGGTGATGGTCGTCGGAGCGACGTCGTGGGGTTGCACGCTTGCATCGTGCGTCGATCGAGCGGGCAATGACGCGATTGTGCTGTGTCGGACAGATGCGGAAGCGGCTGAAATGTCGGTGGCGCGTGAACATCGGCGTCTGTTACCCGGCGTTCCGTTGCCGGAAGGACTGGATTTCACGGCCGATCCGTCCGGCGCTCCGCCCGAAGTGGTGATCTGGGCGACGCCGTCGCAACGCCTACGCGAGAACATGCGCAATGTGCTTCCCAATCTGACTCCCGGCAACACCGTGCACGCATCCGCAGCGAAGGGGTTGGAGAAGGGGTCCCACCTGCGGATGACGGAAGTGATGAGCCAGGAACTTGGGCTTGCAGGTCGGGATGATCGGGTCGGCTCGGTGTCGGGTCCGAATATTGCCCGTGAAGTCGCTCGCGGTTTGCCCGCGACGACGGTCTCCGGATCTGCGGACGCTGAGGTCAGGGACCGAGTCCAGGCAGCCTTGAACTCGTCATCGTTTCGGGTGTACACCAACGAGGATGTGGTTGGCGTCGAACTGGGTGGTGCGTTGAAGAATGTGATTGCGATCGCCTGCGGGATCGCAGTTGGGCTCGACGTAGGAGACAATGCGCGCGCTGCCTTGATGACGCGCGGCCTGTCGGAGATGGCGCGTCTTGGCGTGGCGCTCGGCGCCTCACCGTCGACATTTGCCGGACTTGCCGGGTTGGGCGATCTGTTAGCCACAGCGACCAGCCCGCGATCGCGGAACCGAACCCTGGGCGAGAAGATTGGCAGCGGGATGACCCTGTCCGAAGCGATGGCCGGCAATCCTCACGTAGTCGAAGGTGTTGAGACGACCCGCGTGGTGCTCGAGGTGGCGGAAGGGCTGGATGTCGATATGCCGCTCGCACTGGTGGTATCGCAAGTGTTGTTCGAGGACCTGGAGCCGCGACAGGCGATTCGCGTGCTGATGGAGCGAGCCCCGACGGTGGAGGAGTGATGTCCGAACCGACCAGCTACCAGGATGCGGCCGATCCCGTGGACGGCTTACGGCGAGTGATCGGCGCGTTCGCGTCCGGTCAAGTTGAGCTGGAACCGGAAGATTTGCATGCTGTTTCTCGGCTGCGAAGCGACTCTGAAGATGTGGTGCGCGAGCAGATTGGCGAGATGGACGGGTCGGGACGGTTCGCCCTGCTTGAGAGATTGCTGGAGGTAGCGGCCGATGTTGGCGGATACGACTTCACTGTCCTGTTTAGCGCGATGATCTCGGATGACGATACTTCTGTGCGAACGCTCGCCGTCAACGGGCTGGCGTCGTGTGAGACCGCAGGAGCGACGGTCAGCCTGTTGTCTGTGGCCCGATCGGATGAGGAGGAGACGGAAGTTCGGCGGGAGGCAGTGACGGCCCTGGGTGAAGTCGCCATGCGGTTGGAACTCGGTTGGGCGGCCAGCGAGGACGCCGATGAGGTCGTAGATGCATTGCGCGCGATTGCCGAAGATGTCAGAGAAGACGAGCAGATTCGCGCGACCGCGTTATCGGGAGTGGGCGTCGTATCAGAGTCGTGGGTGGCCGAGTTGATCGAGCTGGCATATGAGAGTGACGCGGCGGCGCTTCATCTCGGCGCGGTGCAAGCGATGGGTAGAAATGCCGACGTGTCGTGGTTGCCGTTGCTGGAGGGTTCACTGGTTGCAGAGGACGAGGATGAGCGAATTGCCGCCGTGCAGGCGATCGGCGAGATTGGCTCGGAGGACGGCGCGCCGGTGCTGCTGGAGTTGTTCGACGATCCATCGGCTTCGGAGGAGCTGATTCAGGCAGCGGTCGCCGCGCTGGGCGAGATCGGCAGCGAAGAAGCCGTGGAGGAGTTGCAGCAACTCCGAACGCATCCCGACCCAACGGTGCGCGCCACGGTGCAATCGGCGCTGGAAGAAGCGACTTGGCTTGATGACTTTGACGACCTGAGCGCAGCCCGTGACCCGTTTGGTTGGGCGAACGAATAGTTCGCATTCTGGGAGGGTCGATCTGGGGACGGTCGATGTGTGGTGAACTGTCGGGAGTGTTTCGCGGCCCTCTGATAGATTGAAATTTGTTGATCGAATCTGACGAGGAGACGTGGCGTGCAGAGCACTAGCGAGCGCCGAAGGAGACCAGGGACGCGAAGAACGACGAAGTCCCCCAAGTCGATCCGCAAGGGGATCGCGGTCAGCGCCGGAGGCGTAGTGTGGCGGGAGCGAGAGGCTAGAGGCCAGGCTGGGAATCAGGCTGGGAATCAGGCTGGGAGTCAAGCTGCGAGTCAGGCTGGGGAAGTAGAGATCGTCCTGGTTCAGACGCCTGCTCGCCGTTGGTCGTTGCCCAAGGGCACTCCCGAGAATGGTGAGAAGTTGGACGAGACAGCGCTGCGAGAGGTGTCGGAAGAGACAGGGCTGCAGGTGGCGCTTGACGAGAAGATCGGCGTGATGCGTTACTCATTTGGTGGGGAAGAGGCGCGGATTGACAAGGCGGTCCACTTCTGGCTGATGCAGGCGACGGGTGGCTCGTTTGAGTATCACGACGACGAGCACATTGATGTGCGCTGGGTGGGGTTGGGTGACGCGATGCGGATGGTGAGCTATCGCAACACGGCGACGTTGCTTGAAGACGCGGCGGCGCTGTTGGATAGTCGGGTGGGTCCTGCGCAGGCCTGACGGGCGTCCTACCCTACGGCAGTTGCCAGCAAACTCGTAGCAGGTCCGTGGGATTCGGAGTCGCGTCGTGGTCACCAGTCCTGTGGATACCGTGGCCCAGGGGAAGCTGGTGCTGCTGCGTCGCAAGCGGCTGGACGACGCACGGCTTGACTGGATCTGGCGCACGGATATCGAATTGGCGGAGCTGGATGCGGCGCCGGTCAGTCCGCTGACGTACGAGCAGTACCGCAATCAATACGCCTGGCAGTTGCGATCAACGCCGGTGTACCGCTCGACATTTGCCGTGGAGTCACTTGAGGATTCCCGGCATATCGGCAATGTGATGTACTACAACACCGACTTCCAGCGGCGGGAGACCGAGCTGGGGATCCTGTTGGGCGATCGCACTTGCTGGAATGGCGGCTTTGGCCGGGAAGCGGTTGGTCTGTTGCTGGACTATGTGTTCTCCAGTACGGCGTTGACGCGGGTCTATCTGCACACATTGGACTGGAATGTGCGGGCGCAGAAGGCATTTGCCGCGGCCGGTTTCCGGGACTGCGGACGGGTCCGCCGTGGCCAGCATCGGTTTCACCAGATGCACGTACTGCGAGAGTGGTTCTGGGATCGCGACTATCAGCGAAGAGGCATGTCAGCCGGGCGATGAACACGGGAAACACCGCGTCCTGAGACGCGGTGTGTTGAGTTCCCGTGAGGCCGGAGCGACTAGCCGCGGCTGGGGAGAACGACGACGCCGGTGCCAGGCGTGCTGACGGAGCCGTCGGCGCGAACTCCCTCGACGGACAGTTCGACGAAGTTTCGCTCGCCCTCGGTGTACTTGCGGGTTACGGAGCCACGCAGGGTGAACTTCTTCTCCTGCGCCGACTCGCGGCCCTGAGCGGCTGGGTCCATGCCGCGGTACGAGCACTGAACGCGCTTGACTTCGCCCTCGGGGCCGGCGAAACGCCAGAGCAGTTCGCCCAGGAAGGCGTGCTTCAGGGCGCCGTGGACGATGATGTCGTCAAGGCCAGTGTCCTGTGCGTAGCTTGTGTCGTAGTGAATCTGGTAGAAGTCACCGGAGCCGGCGGCCCACTGGACGAGCTGCTGGCTGGTTGGGCTCTTCTCGAGTTCTGGAATGCCGTCGCCCACTTCGATGTCCTCGAAGTAGATCTGGTCAGGTACTGCGTCTGACATGTTTCGTCTCCTTCAATCGTCGCTGACAGTTTAGGCCATGCGTCCGAAAGTGCGAATGGGTCCCCGACCAAGTCGGGGACGGAAGCGTTCTAGTCGGCGGGTCGCGGGTAGGAAATTCCGGTGCCGCGAGAGATCGCGACGACGCGGCCATTCTGGTTGGTGTACGTGGTCTCCGACACCTGGATCAGCATTGGTACGCCCAGCGCACCGCTCCAACGCTCATTCAGTGAAGCGAGCGCCGTCGCGGAAGTCAGCGTGTCGCCGGCGCAGATTTGCTCGCCGGTGTACTCAATGTCGGTACCGCCGTTGAGAACCAACGGATAGGGCGAGCGGAATCCGCCGCCGCCACGACGTCCACCGAAGGTGGGATCGGAGTCGGCCGGGTTGAAGATCGGGGTGCCGAGATAGCCGGGAGGCGCCGGGAGGCTGCGGAAGCCGCGCTCGCGGGCCACGTCCTCGTCATAGAAGGCCGGGTCGACGTAGCCGACCGATCGCGCGAACATGCGCACGCTGGTCGTGGTCAGTTCGCTGACCGATTCTGGTCCCTTGACGCCGATCAGGGCGCGCATTTCGTCGGTGATGGCCGACTCGTACTGTGGATCTGCCATAAGCTCCTCCCTTGCTGTTGGTCTGGTTGTGGATTGTCAACTCTGGACGAATGGAAGTCTAGCTGCCGCTGGCGGTTGCTCCCACAATTCTGAACTTGGGTGGCCGTGACGGGACGGCGAATTCCTCGCCGGTTGCCATATCGACGGCACAGAAGTTACCGGCCTTGAGCTCGCGCACCAGGTCTTGCCATGTCTCGATGCTGTCAGTCTCGAACCATGTGGCGACCTTGCCGATGTCATGCACCGCGTGCGAGTCGGTGCCAGCGGTGCCATTCATGCCCGAGGCAGCGGCGAGGTCGGCCGAGAAGCGGTTCTCGCGCTCTTTCCCTCGTCCGTTGAGGATTTCCAGCGCGATCACGTGATCCATAGCGTTGTTGTCGGCTGCTCGCTGGACGGCGATTTCCCAGTCCTCCGGGTTGTCCTTCCAGGCAATCTGGCGTCGGTACGGGTGGGCGAAGACGAGGACGCCGCCCCGCTCGTGGACGTATTCGGCAAGTTTCTCGACACGGTGCATGCCGAAGACGTATTTTTCCATGCCCCAGGCGAGCATGTGTCCGGGGTCGGTGGATACTTCGCAGCCTGGAATGATGATGATGCCGACCTCTTCAGCGATCTTCTGCACTTCGTCATGCGGCCAGAGCGCGTCATGCTCGGTGAACGAGATGGCATCCAACCCCGCTTCCTTGGCGCGAATGGCCAGGTCTTTGGGATCGAGCACGGAATCGTGCGAGCGCGGCCAGGTGTGGTTGTGAAGATCAATCAGCATGCAGGCATCTAACTGGTGAGGGATTTTGGTGGCGAATAGCGATTCTCATGGTATCACCCCGGTTGGCGCGGCCCGGAGTGCGGTTGAGTCGGGAAGGCCTATGCCCGTCAACTCCCAGTCCCCGCGTGCAGGAGAATGAGGCATCACGCAGGTTCCCGTCCCCGCCTCGCGGAGACCTTTGCATAATCCCTCAACCGCCCCCGCCTTCGAGCGGGGGGCTGCTCCTTCCCTTGTTTCTTACCAGCGGCCATGTCTGTCGCCGGTACCTGGTCAACCGGGACCTGTCCGAGCAGCCTGGGCCATGCCAAAGCGGGTCCCCGCTCGGGGGCGGGGACGGGAAACTGGGTTATTCGAAGGTCTCCCCGCGAGCGGAGACCCGCTCGGGCGGCACGGAGTATCTGCTGGTGGGGGTCTCGTGCAGGGAAGGAGCAGGTCCCCGCGTGAAGCGGGGACTGGGAACATTGACTTCAGGGGTATTCCGTTGCATCGGTCTCCGGGAAGAGGGGGGTGATTGAGTGAATTGGGGCTGGTGCATATACTCCCTCAGAGCGCCCGACTTTGGTGGCGGGACTTGGACTAGCGCGGGAACGAGTGGGGCTGAGCCTGATGGACAATGTCCTGGAGCAGTACGGGCACCTTGGCATCCTGCTGATCTTCGCCGCGGTGTTCCCGTCGATCCCGCTGGTGGCATCCTGGGCGATGTTCAAGTTTGGGCTCCGACCGCACCTGCCCAACGCGGTCAAGGACGACACCTACGAGTGCGGCGTCGAGACCGAAGGTCCGACCTGGGTGCAGTTCAACTTCCGCTACTACCTGGTCGCGCTGATCTTCGTGCTCTTCGACGTCGAAGTGATTTTCCTGTTCCCGTTGGCAGTGGCACTGGACTCGGTGGTTGTGACTGGCATGGTCGCGGCGCTGATTTTCATCGGCGTACTCTTCCTGGGGTTGGTCTACGAGTGGCGACGCCAAGCGCTGGAGTGGCGCTGATATGACCGCGCAATACGACGCAACGGAGGCGATGGAGATCGTCAACGCGAGCGCGCCGGGCACGGCCTGCGTTGAGGACGGCGTGCTGTATCTCGAACCAGCATCGGTAGCGGAGGCGATCGAGACGTTGCGCGACTCGGAAGACAGCGACCTAATCTTCCTCTGCAACCTGACGGCGGTCGATCAGGAACGTCACTTTGAGGTGGTGTACCACCTGCAATCCCTTGACCTCAATCACATCTTGGCGATCAAGGCACGCCTGACCGACCGCGAGGATCCGTCTCTGCCGTCGCTGACCGGCGTATTTCACGGCGCTCACTTGCAGGAGCGTGAGGTGTACGACCTGTTTGGGATCACGTTCGAAGGACATCCTGATTTGCGTCGGATGTTCCTCTGGGAGGGTTTTCCCGGCTATCCGCTGCGCAAGGACTTCCTGCAGATGCCGGGACAGATTCGCGCCGGCTTGCCAGGATTCCCGCATGAGAGCACCGAAAACGCCTGGCCGGTACCCGGCAGCGTGCCGCAGCGCCCGCAACATCCAAACGATCCGCAGCCGCCGAGTGAGCTCGCTGTCGCGGAAGATGGCGAGGAGTCGTCGTGACCACTGCTGACGACACCCGCTCGATGATGGACGATTCTCGTCTCGCGATGCAGGGCACCATTGAGGCGTTAGCCAGCGGCGAAGGTTCCGAGCCGGTTGTCGTCAATCTGGGTCCACAGCATCCGTCGACGCACGGAGTGTTCCGGCTCAAGGTGACGCTCGACGGTGAGATTGTTCGCGATGCCGAGATGCGCATCGGGTATCTGCATCGATCGATGGAGAAGCTGGCCGAGGAACGCACCTACACGCAGAACATTCCCTTCACCGACCGGATTGACTACCTGGCGGCGATGTCGAACAACCTGGCCTACTGTCTGGCCGCCGAAGAGCTGCTGGGCATTGAGGTCCCGCCACGAGCGAACGCGATCCGGGTGATGTTCGCCGAGCTGCAGCGGGTGGCGTCGCATGCGATGGCGAATGGGACATTCATCAACGACTGTGGCGCCTGGCACACTCCGCTGTTTCACATGTTCCGCGACCGCGAGCGTGTGCTGGATATGTTCGAGATGACCTGTGGTGCTCGATTGACGACGAACTACATGCGGATTGGCGGAGTGGCGTTTGACCTGCCGGATGAGTTGTTGCCGACGCTTGAACAGTTCTTGGCGGATATGCCGGAGAACATCGAAAACTACGAAGCGCTGCTGATGGAGAACGAGATTCTTCATGCACGGGCGCGCGGTGTCGGTGTGATCTCGCCGGAGATGGCGATCAACTCGTCGTTGTCGGGGCCAGTGCTGCGGGCCACGGGCGTGCCCTGGGATCTGCGCAAGGCGAATCCATATAGCGGCTACGAAGACTATGAGTTTGATGTGCCGGTAGGCGAGAAGGGCGACTGTTTCGACCGCTTCCTCGTGCGCATGGCTGAGGTGAAGCAGAGCCTGCGGATCCTGCGCCAGGTCATCGACAACCTGCCCGACGGTCCCTGGCTGGCGGACGTTCCCTTGCATGCGCGTCCGGAGCCGGGCGAGTCATATGCGCGCGTTGAGTCGCCGCGTGGCGAGTTGGGCTTCTACCTGGTTTCCGATGGCGGGCCGGCGCCGTATCGGTTCCATTGCCGACCGCCATCGTTGATCAATCTCTCGGCGCTGAAGGAAATGTCAATTGGCGGTACACTCGCTGACGCGATCGTGACGTTGGGTTCGATTGACATCGTGGTGGGGGAGATCGATCGATGAGTAGTCTGTCCAGCCTCAGCAGCGTGTTGGGCGCGTGGTACGACTTCCGCGACCTGAACAACCTGCAACGGTTGATCACGGAGTGGATCGCCGAGTGGGGCCCGGACTGGATCGCGTCAATCGTGACCGGTCTGCTGGGTGCGCTGGGGATTCTTGGTGTGATTGGTCCGACGCTGCTGATCCTGATTTGGGTCGAGCGCAAGGTGATTGCTCGATTCCAGCAGCGCTACGGACCTAACCGTGTTGGTCCGAAGGGGTTGCTGCAGCCGGTGGCAGATGCGGTCAAGCTGATTCTCAAGGAGCAGCTCGCTCCACGCTCGGCGGACAAACTGCTGTTCTTCCTGCCGCCGGTGCTGATCTTTGTGCCGGGCATTCTGGTCTGGGGCGTGCTGCCGTTCGGACCTCGGATGTCGGTGGCCGACCTCAATGTCGGCGTGCTGTTCTTGTTGGCGGTATCGGGTACGGCGGTTTTGGTGCTGTTCATGGCTGGCTGGTCGTCGAACAACAAGTACGCGTTGTTCGGCGCGATGCGGGCCGTGGCGATGTCGATTTCATATGAAGTGCCGATGGTGTTGGCGCTGCTGACGTTGGTGGTGTTCTCGGGCACGATGTCGGTGAACGGGATTGTCGAATGGCAGCAACAGGAGGATGTGATATTCATCCTGCTGTTCCCGTTGTCGGCGGTGGCCTTCTTCTTTGCCGCCTCGGCTGAGCTGAACCGCACGCCGGCTGATATCTCGGAAGCAGAGTCAGAGATTGTGGCCGGCTATCACACTGAATACTCGGGCATGCGATTCGGCCTCTTCTACGCGGTGGAGCTGGGTAACACGCTGGTGGTGTCGGGATTCATTGCGACGTTCTTCCTTGGTGGTTGGTGGCTGTGGGGTCTGGATCAGTGGGTGCCGAGCTGGATCATCCTGTTGGCCAAGACCGGCGCGGTGTACTTCCTCCTGATCTGGACGCGCGGCACCTTGCCTCGACTACGCGTCGATCAGTTGATGGGCTTCTGCTGGAAGGCGCTGGTGCCGGCGACGCTGTTGTTTGTCGTGGTTGCGTTTGTCGAACGCACGCTGTTGATTTCAGAAGGCTGGGACACGACGGTGGCGCTGCCGATTATGGCCGTCTTCAATATTGCGCTCACGCTTGGTGCGGTCATGTTGTTCGCTCGAGTCTCGCGTCCGGCGGCGCTGCGACGACCAGCACGGATTCGCATGGCTGGCGCCGAGATTGGTGGACTACGAGCTGCGCGGCAAGTTGCTGCCCGAACTGAGGAACCGCAGTTCCAGGTCGGTGGTGACTAGTCATGAGTGATCTCGGCTTCCATCTGGCGTTCTGGGCGCTTGCAGGGATGACCCTGGGTGGCGCGTCGATGATTCTGATTAGCCGCAACCTGATTCACGCGGTGATCTGGCTGGTCATGTCGATGCTCGGCATCGCGGGGTTGTATCTGACGCTGTCAGCGGATTTCATCGCCGTCGTACAAGTGTTGATCTACGTCGGCGCGATTTCCGTGCTGATGTTGTTCGCGATCATGCTGACGCCGAGGGCGGAGCGGGATAACTCGCAGACCAGGATCAGCGCCCCTGCAGGTGTGGTTGTGTTGCTGGTGATGATCGCCACGATGTGGGTCGCAGTCGATACCGACTGGGGACCAGCGCGTGACGGCGCGTTGACGGAGCAAGCGCGACTGATCGGGGAAAGCCTGATCAAGCACTACATTCTGCCGTTTGAGATTGGCGCCGTGTTGCTGACGGCCGCTTTGGTTGGGGCGATCGCCCTGGCACGGCAGGACGATGAGGATGGGCCGGTCCATGCGGCGTCGTTGCAGGCCGAACTCGATGGTGAGACATCGATTGACCCGGCTGACATCGTCGATCCGCCACTTGCTTCCGAACCTGCAGACGGTGGGACTACATCATGACCATCGGACTTGAACACTACCTGGCGCTTGGGGCGTTGCTGTTCTGCATCGGCTTCTTCATTGCGCTGTCGAAGAAGAATGCGGTCGGAGTACTGATCGGCGTCGAGCTGATGCTGAACGCAGTCAACCTGACGCTGGTCGCGTTCTCGCGATTTGGCTCGGCCGAAGTCGCATTGTCAACACAGGTCTTTGTGGTGTTCATCATCGCCGTGGCGGCGGCGGAGGTCGCGGTTGGACTGGCGCTGGCGCTGGTCGTCTATCGCAACCGACAGACAATCTCGGTCGATCGCACGACCTTGTTGAAGGGCTGACGGCGACGTGTGGGCTCCGCTGATGACCGTGCCGAATCGCTACGTCGCCGAGACGTTGCGCGAGCTGCTCTTTGCGGAGGGTGTCTCGGTGCGGTTCGTGGTTGAGCCTGACCGTGAGGAAGAAGGCGACTTTGCTCCGGTGATGCTCTACGTGCCGGATTCGAAGACGCACGTGGCGCGGGAAATCCTGGGGAAGGTGTAGCGGCGTGTCCGAGACGATCTTCTGGGTCATCCTCTTCCTGCCGCTGACCGCGTTTGTGTTGGCTGGGATCTCCGCGCTCAACCAAAACCTGCAGCGTCAGATTCCCGAGTGGGATCCGAGTTACCCGCGCTCGTGGAAGCCGATCGCCGATCTGTTCTGCGGACCTCGGCTGGCCTCGACTCCGCTGATCATCGCGCTCGCGGTTGCGTTCTTGCTTGCTGTCATCAACCTGATCGATTCCATCGGCCTTCGCGGCCTGCCGCTCGATATCGCTCCGCATCTGCTCTTCAGCGCTGGCGACCTCAAGGTCAATCTCGGTGTTCGGATCGACGGGCTGACTTCGGTGATGCTGGTCGTCGTGACTGGTGTGTCGCTGCTGGTGCAGGTCTACTCGACCGGCTACATGGACGGCGATCACGGCTACCGCCGTTACTTCGCGTTCATGGCGCTGTTCACGACCTCGATGCTGGGCCTGGTCCTGGCCGACAACCTGTTGATGCTGTTCGCTTTCTGGGAGTTGGTCGGTCTGACCTCCTACCTGTTGATCGGCTTCTGGTTCCATCGTCCAGCGGCAGCCGCTGCAGCGAAGAAGGCATTCCTGGTCACGCGTCTGGGCGACCTGGGCATGCTGGCGGCGTTGATCCTGATTTACAGCCGCACGGGCACGATGGACATCGCCGCGATCAACGCGCTGGCAGATCACGGTGCCGAAGCGGGAATGTTCGCGCTCAACGGCATGATGATCGGCCAGACAGCGATGACGCTGTTTGGTCTTGGCCTGATCGCCGGAGCCGTCGGCAAGTCGGCGCAGTTCCCACTGCACATCTGGCTGCCGGACGCCATGGAGGGCCCGACGCCGGTCTCGGCGCTGGTCCACTCGGCGACGATGGTCGCTGCCGGCGTCTACCTGCTGGCTCGCTTCTTCCCGGTCATTCACGCCTCATCAACGGCGTCGGACATGATTGCCTGGATTGGCGCTGGGACAGCCCTGGGCGCGGCGATTCTTGCGTTGGTACAAGTCGATATCAAACGTGTCCTTGCCTATTCGACGATCTCTCAGCTCGCCTACATGATGTTTGCCATCGGTGTGGGCGGTTATGCGGCAGCGGTGTTCCACTTGATGACGCATGCGTTTTTCAAGGCGATGCTGTTCCTTGGCTCCGGCTCCGTGAACCACTCGACGAACACGTTTGACATGCGCAAGATGGGTGGGTTGCGCTTCGCGATGCCGATTACGTTCGTGACGTTTGTCATTGGAACGCTGTCGCTCGCAGGCATCGTTCCACTTTCCGGGTTCTGGTCCAAGGACGAGATTCTGATCGAAGCATGGGACAACAACAAGGGCGTCTTCGTACTCGGTCTGCTGGCGGCAGGGCTAACGGCGGCGTATATGGTCCGCGCGGTGTACATGACGTTCTTTGGCGAGTACAAGGGCGGCGAGGAAGTGGCGCCGGGCGAGCACGGCAACGAAGACCCGTCGCATCCGCATGAATCTCCGAGAAGCATGACGACTCCGCTGATCATTCTTGCCGTGATCTCGGTATTTTCTGGCTTCCTGACCTTCGGTGGCGAGTTCCAGACGTGGGTCTATGGCGCATTGCCCGATCCGCACGAAGGCAAGTTCCACTGGAGTTGGGGTATCTTCCTCGGCTCGACGGCGCTCGCTGTCGGTGCAGGCTTCGCTGCCTTCGTGTTCGTGCATCACCGTGACCGCGTCCGCAATTGGGGTGTCGGTGGGATCTGGCCGATTCCGGAGATGCAGAAATTTGCGACCGAGTTGTTCTACCTGGATGCGTTGGGCGAGAAGGTGCTGGCCCGTCGTGTGTTCTATAGCTGGATTGCCCAGGCGTCGTCCTGGTTTGACGCCAACGTGGTCGACGGTGTGGTCAACCACGCTTGGCGACGTGGCGTGAGCGTCTCGAATACCGCCCGATTCGTCCAGAATGGATGGGTTCAGGCGGGCACATTGTCAATCGGACTCGGCGGCGTGATCATCTGGGTCGCCGTCGTGTTGTTCTAGGAGCGGTCGATGGATCCGGGCTTCCCCGTCCTTTCGCTGCTGATCTTCCTGCCCCTCTTGGGTGCATTGCTGATCGCGTTGCTCCCGGGTAAACACACGCCGACTGAGTGGCTGGTGCAGAACGCGCCGGGCAACGCGGTCGACTATCCGAAGTGGCTCGCGCTGGGTATCTCTGCGGGCACGCTGATCATCGCCCTGGTGATGTTCATCATCTTCGACCGATCGGTCTCGGGCTTCCAGTTTGTGGACGAGTTCGACTGGATTTCGGCTGAGGCGGTTGGCTTCAACGTCAAATACGCATTTGGCGTTGACGGATTGTCGATGCCGCTGGTCTTCCTGACCGCTCTGCTGACCGTTGTAGCCGTGCTGGTGTCGTGGCGTATCGACCTGCGCACTAAGGAGTACTTCGCCTGGTTGCTCGTCCTCGAGACGTCGGTGCTCGGCGTGTTTACGTCGCTCGACCTGATTTTCTTCTTCCTCTTCTGGGAGCTGGAATTGGTGCCGATGTTCCTGCTGATCTCCATCTGGGGCAGCGGCAACCGCAACTACTCGGCGCTAAAGTTCGTGCTCTATACGGTCTTCGGATCGGCCTTCATGCTGGTCGGATTCCTGGCCCTGGGCGTCGCGGCGGACACGTTCGATATCCGAGAAATCCGACAGGACATGTTGGCCGCAGCCTTCCTGCCTGCGCCGGCGATCTTTGCCTTCATCCTGATTGCGTTCGCGATCAAGCTGCCGGTCGTGCCTTTGCATACCTGGCTGCCGGACGCGCACACCGACGCGCCAACGGCCGTGTCGGTGATGCTTGCCGGCGTGCTGCTAAAGATGGGCGGCTACGGAATCCTGCGCCTGCTCTTCACGATGATGCCGGAGGTTGGAGCGGATGCTGATCTGGCCCTGGCGATCATCGGTGCCGTCTCGATCGTCTATGGGGCGATTGTGACGATCCGGCAGACCGACTTGAAGCGGTTGATCGCATATTCGTCGGTGTCGCATATGGGCTTCGTCCTGCTGGGCGTTGCGGCGCTCGGTACGACCGGGATGAGCGGTGCGGCGATGCAGCTTGTCACGCACGGTCTGATCACCGGCATGCTGTTTGTCATGGTTGGACTCGTGTACGACCGGACGCATACACGGGAAATCGCCGAGATGAAGGGTCTGATGCACCACATCCCGCTACTGGGGATTGGCATGGTGTTTGCCGGTCTGGCTGGACTGGGGTTGCCTGCGCTGGCCGGATTCGTGGCCGAGATCACGATCTTCCTCGGTGCGTTCGCTTCGCAGACTGAGGCCGTTTCGGTTTCGCTGCTCGGCGTCCTGCTGGCGGCGGCATACATCCTCTGGGCACTGCAGCGGACGTTCTTCGGTCCCAAGGATGAGAAATGGTCTCACCTGCCCGACGCAAATCACTGGAGCGAGTTCACCATCATCGGTGCGCTGATGGCATTGATCGTGCTGTTGGGCGTCTACCCAGCGATTGTGATGGACCTGCTTGAGATGGGTGTCGAGCCGATCGTGACTGAGCTTGAAGCGGTCGTCTCGGCCGGCGCGGGAGGCGGCTGATGCTAAGCGACGTCAACCTGCTGGGCCCAGAACTTGTCCTGCTCGTCGTGGGTGGCTTCCTGTTGCTCGCCGACCTGTTCTTCAAGGACCGTCGTTTGCTGATGGGCGTATCAGTGGCGGCACTCATGGGTTCGATCCTGTACTCGGCCGTGCTGCTGACCGAAGGGCACGTTGGCCAGCAGGCGTTCGACGGCGTGTTGGTCGTTGACAAGTTCGCCATCTTCTTCCAGATTCTGCTCGCGGCAGCGGCGATGGTGGCGGTGCTGGTGTCGACTGAGACCTTGCAGCGGACTCCATCTCGACGCGGCGAGTACCTCGCGTTGATCCTGTTCTCGACCGCTGGTCTCCAACTCCTGGCCGGTTCACGTGACCTGATCATGGTGTTCATTGCGCTGGAGCTGACTTCGATCTCGCAGTACATCCTGGTTGGTTTCCACAAGGATCGCTGGGGCTCCGAGGGCGGGCTCAAGTATCTGCTGACCGGGGCCGTGGCCTCGGCCGTATTGCTCTACGGCATGGCGATCCTGTTGGGTCTGACGGGCTCGACGAACCTGGCCGAGATTGCCTCGTACATCGCCTGGCAAGGCGAAGGCAAGGAAGAGGCGTTGATGCTCGCGGCCGTCTTCCTGATCGCCGGGTTCGGGTTCAAGGCGGCAGTGGCTCCGTTCCAGATGTGGGCGCCGGACGCGTATACGGGCGCACCAACGCCGATCGCGGCGTATCTCTCGGTCGCTTCCAAGGCGGCGGCGTTCGCGATCCTGATCCGAATCTTCTTCGAGGCCCTGGGCGACGACCTACTTGCGGAACACTGGAAGACGATCTTTGCGGCGCTGGCCACGTTGTCCATGTTTGTTGGTAACTTCTTCGCCTTGCGACAGAACAACATCAAGCGCATGCTGGCGTATTCGTCGGTGGCGCAAGCCGGCACGCTGCTGATCGGTCTGGCAGCGATTTCGGCAGATCGCGGTGAGTTGCTGGGCGCTAGCGGGATCCTCTTCTACCTCGCCGGATACACAGTGACCAACCTGGCTGCGTTCACGGTGATCATCCTGGTTGCCAACCAGAACGGTGGCAGTTACGACATTCGCAAGTACGCGGGACTGGGCAAGAGATCTCCGTGGTTGGCGTTTGTCCTCTCGTTCGCCTTGATCTCGCTGATCGGACTGCCTCCGACAGCGGTGTTCTTTGGCAAGATCTACCTGTTCGAGACGGCCGTCCAAAGCGGGCTGGCCTGGCTGGCGATCGTCGGCACAGTCAACACCGTGATTTCTGCTGCGTACTACCTGCGCCCGGTGAAAGCGATGTTTGTCGACTCGGCGCCGGAGGAAGACGAAGAACAGCCGATGCCGCGACCGTCGACCAGTGTGCTGGCGACGATGGGTCTGGTCACAGCTGGAGTGCTTGTGATTGGATTACATCCAGCGCTCCTGATCAACGCTGCCGAAGCCGCTGTGGCCGCCATCTTCTCCTGATCTGAACGTTTGTGATTGCTGGTCGGCATTTCGTAGAAGTCCTGGTCGACGAAGCCTTTGTCCACCGAGTTGATGTGGAAGCTCTTGAGCGTTGCGTGCAGGAGACGCTGGCCTCGCGCAGACTACGGATACCTCGTGTCGTTGCCGTTCGTGTGACAAATGCTCGCAGCGTGCGGACGCTCAACCGGCGGTTTCGTGGTGAGGATGCTGCGACTGACGTGCTGTCGTTCAATACCGACTTCGACGGCCTGCGGCGTCCGGATGGATCGGCAGATCTGGGTGAGATCGTGATCGCATTGCCTGTCGCTGCCCGAGGCGCCAGGGAGCGAGCGGTATCGCTCGGCGAGGAACTGGCCCTGCTGACGGTCCACGGAACGTTGCATCTGCTCGGGTTCGACCATGAGGAAGCAGAAGAGGAACGAGAGATGAAGCAGTTGGAGCGAGTGGCACTCAGGCGGGCCGGCCTGGAGTCGGCTGCTCGTGATTGACACCAGTAGATAATATGTTCTACCATTCACTCAACGAGAGCGTATTCGCTGGGGGACTGACGTGAGCGGGACTGTGCTGTACCGCAAGTGGCGACCGGCCGACTTCGATGAGGTGGTGGGCCAGGAACCCGTTGTGCGGACGTTGAAGAATGCGGTCGCTCAGGACAAGATTTCGCACGCGTACCTGTTTTGCGGCCCGCGTGGGACCGGAAAGACAACCACGGCGCGCATCCTGGCGCGAGCGATCAACGGTCGAACTGCATCGAGCGGCGCGGCGGCACTCGGTGAGGCGGACGACCTTGGATTCGATCTTGTGGAGATTGACGCTGCCTCGAATCGTGGGATCGACGACATCAGGGAGCTACGCGAACGTGCGAACTATCGGCCAGGTTCGGCGCGATTCAAGGTGTACCTGGTCGATGAAGTCCATCAGCTCACCGGCGCGGCGGCCGATGCGCTGCTGAAGACGTTGGAAGAGCCGCCTCCGCATGTGGTCTTTATCCTCGCGACCACCGATCCGGAAGCCCTGAAACCGACGATCCTGAGCCGTTGCCAGCGCTTCGATTTCCGTCGAGTCGGGGTCGACGACATGGTCTCGAGACTGCGTGCGATCGCCGAATCGGAAGGCATCGAGATTCCCGATGAAGCGCTGCGCTTGATTGCTCGTGAAGCAACCGGGTCGCTGCGCGACGGCGTCAATCTGCTCGATCAGGTGTGGGTGATGTGTGGGTCGTCGGTGGTGTTGGAGGCGGCGCAGGAGGCATTGGGACTGAGTCCCGACGCTCGGGCCATGGAACTGGCTTCCGCGGCGCTGCGCGGCAAACTCGCTGAAGGATTGGGCGTCCTCGCTGCTGTGCAGGAGGACGCGATCGACTTCGGGCGATTCAAACGTCAGGTCGTGACTCATCTGCGGCACGTGTTGCTGACGCTGACAGGCGCGACCGGGACGCTGTCGTTGTCGGCGCCGGAACTGGAACGGCTTGAGGAGGTCAGCAAGGGCGTTGAAGCTGCGGCCGCTGTGACGGCACTCAAGGCATTCTCAGAGGCAGATGTGCGTCGCGATCCGTATCAGCCGCTGCCGTTGGAGCTGGCGTTGGCGTCGATCGTGTACGGTCCACCGACGGTCGAGGTGGCAACACCGATACAGCAACAACGACCACAGCGCCAGCAGCGGCAAGATGGTCAGCGTCGGCAAGGACAGTCGGACGGTCAACGCCGTCAAGGACAGCCAGACGGTCAACGCCGTCAGGGTCAACGGCGAGAGCAGCAGTCGACCCGAAACTTGCCCCGCGCCCCAGGTCAGAGCGAGCGTGCGGCCGCGACTCAGCAGAATCAACGTCCGACGCCTCCTCCGAGTCCAGCTCCTGAGCGCACCAAGCCTGAATCGCAGCCATCTCCCCAACCTTCCGGCTCTGCCGGCGCGAGTGATTTGCTGGATCAGATTCGCGTTGCGTTGCGGCAACGCAACCAGGGGTTGATCGCGACGATGTTGAACGGTTCGTGCCGGATTACGGCCCAGACGGACGACTCTCTGACATTGGGATTCCTGCCGACCTATCAGCAAGTTCATATGCAGAAGGTCATTGAGGCGTTGACCGACGTATCGGCGGCGGCTTCAGCGGTGCTGAAGCGCCAGATCACCGTTCGCTGCGTGCCTCTGGACAATCCAGCTCAGGCATCCGGCAACGGTAGCCAGGCACAGCGTGGACAGCGGGGACAGCGGACACAGCAGAGTCCTCAACGAACGCAAGGGCGGCAAGAGCGACAAGAGGGGCAACAAGCGCAGCCGCCGCCACAGCGGCGCGAGAGTGTCGTGGGACGGGAAGCCCGCGCACGGTTTGGAGCGCGGCCGTATCAGGCCAACTGAGTCGGCGATTGAGCGCGTAGACTGGAAACCTAACAGACGACGGACACGGAAGACGGATGAGGCGAAAGGGCTGACGATGGCGAAGCGGAAGGGTGGGATGTTCCGTCCAGCGCGGTCGAACAAGCAGCGGGGACAGGGTGTTGCGGGCGCCGGTGGCTTCTCGCCCGAGATGATGCGTCGCGCCCAGGAACTGCAAACGCAACTGGCCGAGGCTCAGGATGAGCTCAAGGACGCGACTGTAGAGGCGTCGGTGGGCGGCGGGGTTGTATCGGTCACCATGGGCGGCGACCACAAGCTGCGAGAAGTCGTGATTGATCCCGATGTCGTCGATCCTGAAGACACGGAGATGCTGCAGGACCTGTTGTTGGCGGCCGTGAACGAGGCGCAAGACCGGTTGGAAGCAATGCAGCAGGAGCGGATGTCGGGTCTGACGGATGGGTTGTCGCTGCCAGGCTTGCAGTAATGCAGCGCTCGCCGGCGACCGCGCCGACGATTGCCCGCCTGATCGAGGCGTTTCATCGACTGCCGGGCATTGGACCCAAGAGCGCTCAGCGCTTGGCCTACCACGTCCTGCGCGCGCCGCGCGCCGAGGCTGAGGCACTCTCCGAGGCGCTGCTGGAAGTCAAGGACTCGACCCGACTGTGCGCCGTCTGCCAGAACATCACCGATGCTGATCCTTGCGCTGTCTGCCTCGATCCGCAGCGCTCGGACTCGACGATCTGCGTGGTCGAGGAGCCGCTCGACGTGGCGGCGATTGAGCGGGCCGGAGTGCATCGAGGTCGGTATCACGTGCTGCATGGCGCGATTTCGCCGATGGATGGCGTCGGCCCCGAGGATCTGAAAGTCCGCGAACTGCTGGCGCGGTTGGGAGACGCGACAGTTGAGGAAGTCATCCTGGCGATGAATCCAAATCTCGAGGGTGAGGCGACCGCGGGTTACCTGTCCCGTGTGATCAGCGCGATGGGTGTGCGAATTACGAGGATTGCGCATGGCTTGCCGGTCGGCGCCGACGTCGAGTATGCAGATGAACGAACACTACGAGCGGCGATGACGCACCGCGTCGAAGTCGACGCGCAAGTTGACGCGCGAGGAGGCGATGACTGATGCCGCGCATTCGCCCGATTCGCACGGAGGCGATCGTGTTGCGACAACGTCCGTTGGGCGATGCAGATCGGATCTGCGTGCTGTTCTCGCCGACCCGTGGACGGATTGAGGCCGTCGCCAAAGGCGTGCGCAAGCCGTTGAGCAAGCTGTCGGGGCACGTGGAGCCCCTGAGCAGAGGTCAGTTTGGATTGGCCCACGGCCGTTCGCTGGAAGTGGTCACCGACGCGCAGACGTTGGACTCGTGGCCGGCGTTGCATGAAAACGTGGATCGGATGACCGAGGCGCTGGCGATGGCGGAGCTGGTGGATCGGTCCACCGACTTCGACGTGGCCTCAGGCGCCCTTTATCAGTTGTTGCGACACTCCCTGGACGAACTGACGACATCCTCGTCGCCGCGGTCGGTTCGATGGTGGTTCGTGTTGAGATTTCTCGATCAGCAGGGCTACCGGCCGGAGCTCGATTCGTGCGTCCGCTGCCGAAACGAGGTCGGACCTGAGAGCAATGGATTCTCGGCCATGGACGGCGGCGTGGTTTGCCCAACGTGTCATGGCGCTGGTGTCGGACAGCGACTGTCCTCGGCGGTGTTTCGATTGTTACGCTATATGAGACGTTCGTCGTGCGAGTCGACAGCGCGGGTGCGAGTTGATGCAGATGCATCGGCGGAGCTTGAGCGCCATCTGCGGTTGTCGCTGGAACAGGCGCTGGACGGTCGACTGCGATCGAGCGGATTTGCCGAGTCGCTCGCGAGGGCGGAAACGATTGGTCGCAGCGCGGCGTCAAGCGCCACTGAGAGAGTGCAAGAGGAGCAGAAACATGCCGCTATATGAGTATCTGTGTGAAGAGTGCGCAGGCATTTTCGAGGTAGTGCGCCCGATCCGCGAAGCGCCGGAACCGCAACCCTGTCCGGAATGTGACGAAGAGTGCGAGCGGGTCATGCCGTCGTCATTCTCGGCCTTTGTGATGCGTCAGGGCTACCCACGTCGAATTCCCGACAAGGGTACGTACTGGCACCTTGGTCAGGAAGTGACCTACCTGCCCAAGAAGGCGCGCCCCTACGAGCACCCGCAGGTGACGAAGCAGCGCGAGCAGGAGCCGATGGCTACGCAGGACTACACCGACCTGGTTGATCGGAAGATCAACGAGCGTCGGCTGGCGCGCGAGGATCGGCGCAAGGAGCGGGAGCTGAAGCGGGACCGCATGGCGGCAAAGGCGCCGGAGCGCAAGCCATTGCCCCAGCCGGTGAAGCGGGACTAGGTCGCGCTCGATTTGTCATTGCCGCGGCTAGCGCGGCAATGGCGGAAGTGCCTGCGTGTGTCCGAAGCGAGAGGCAGTCAGAAGTCGCGCTGAGTGACGAACTCGGCGATGGCGGTGAGTTGTTCGCGCGGGCCGCTGGTCGGTGCGGCGTGCAGTGCGGCGAGCCCCCGGTCTCGCCATTCCTCGACCGTTTCCATGCAACGTTCGACGATGGACTCCTGACGCGCTGCATCGAGTGCCGCGTCCAGGAACTCGGCGCGATCGGCGTCGTCCTTTGAGTCCAGGAATCTGTTGATCGGGTTGTTGTCCGGATCGTCCTCCATCAGGACGATGGCTGGCAGGGTCAGCGTGCCGGCCGAGAGGTCGCCGCCAACGGGCTTGCCCAGTTGATCTTCAGTGCCGCAATAGTCGAGGATGTCGTCGACGATCTGGAAAGCCATGCCAATCGAGCGTCCGTACTCGCGTAGCGAGTCGATGGTCTGCGCGTCGCAGGCGGACATCATCGCTCCGCCTGCGCCGGCGGTCGCGAACAGCGATGCCGTCTTGCCATGAATGCGGCGGTAGTAGTCGCGCATGGTGCCCGAGTCGGCGTCGAACGCAGAGACATCCTGGGCCAATTCTCCTTTGGCCATGACCATCAGCGTGTCTGCGAAGAGACGAATGACGCCGATGTGTCCGGTCCGCGCAACCAGTTCGGCGGCATGGGCAAACATGTAGTCGCCGAGCATGACCGAGGCGGGATTGCCAAAGGTGGCGTTAGCCGTGATGTGTCCGCGCCGGGTGTCGGAGTCGTCGATCACGTCGTCGTGGACGAGGGTGGCAGTGTGCAGCAGCTCGATTGATGCGGCGAGGGGAATCTGAGTGTCGGCGTCGTAGTCGCCAAAGCCGCCGCAAAGCAGGGAGATGGCAGGCCGAAGTCGTTTGCCACCTCGAGACAGCACCTGGTTAAGCATCGCCTCGAGGGGCAGGAAGTCAGATTGGGCGACGATGGAGAGCGTGTCCTCGACGATGGCTAGGTCATCGGCGATGGGCTCGTAGAGTCGGTCGAGGGAGGTCATGGGGTTAGCCTACCCCCGACCGGAAAGAGCGCACATGCAGATGGAGCCGGCGATGGCGAAGGTCGAGTTGGAGAAGGCGGAGTCTGTCCCAGTGAACAAGGCATGGGAGAGCGAAGCGGATTTTTCCAAGTGGCTGCACGAGCATCCTGAGGTACTCGGCGACGCGATGGGGTGTGACCTGCAATGGTTTGGTAGGGAGATTTCGGTTGGGCGTTTTCGAGCTGATTTGGTCGCGGAAATGAATGGCTACCGCCTTGCTGCTGTTGAAGTTCAACTCGACGATTCCGATCACAGTCATTTGGGTCAGAGCATGACGTATGCAGCAGGTCTAGAGGCTCAAGCCCTGATCTGGATCGCCCCCTTGTTTCGCAATGAACATCTGTTGGCAATCGAGCGGCTGAACATCGGCATGGGGCAGAACCTATTCGCGTTCGCAGTGCGGATCAAGGTGGAGAAAACCGGATCGGCGCTCGTGCCAAAGTTCGAGATGCTGGCCAGTCCTGATCGATGGTTCGGGCCAAGCGGCGAGAAAGTCGACTATCGCGAGCGTCGCGGCCTTGGATTCTTCGAACGAGTTCGGGAGGAGATTGGGGACAATCGCATTGATGTGGGGCCGTCGACTGATCATTCCTTTGCGGCATTTGCACCCTCTACAGCGGAAGGAGACGGTGTCGCTTACACGATGGTGTTTCATGGCAAGGACAGCACAAAGGGAACTTCAGTTCATCTCTGGATCCAGACAGGATCCTCGAGCCGCAATCGTGCGATCTTTGAGCGGTTGCAACGGGATCAATCAGAGATTCACAAAGAAGTCGGCCACGTGCTCACCTGGAAACCAGGGCCCGGTCGCAGCAATGCTTACGTGATTCAGTGGCGTGACAGCTACGGCTCAATCGATGGTTCGCCAAGGGAGCTGATGGAGACCCGCGAGATCATCATTGATCACTTTACGAAGCTGAGTACTGCTTTGGACAAGCGACTGCCAGAGGCATCGGCGGCGGCAAGGCGCTGAGTCTTGCGAGCGGAAGGGAATGTGACATGACAGACATCAAGCTCGGAACACTGACTAGCGTCCCGATTCGTGACATATGGGGCGACGAAGCTCGGGATTTCACGCCGTGGTTGGCGGATCATTTGGACGAGCTCGGTGCTGCGTTGCACCTGGACCTTCAACTGAGAGCGAAGGAGGCAGGAGTCGGGTCGTTCGCTGTGGATATCGTTGCCGAGGCCAGTAACGGCTTAGTGGTCATTGAGAACCAACTGGAGCGGACTGACCATGGGCACTTGGGGCAACTTCTCACGTATGCGGCGGGTCGAGATGCTCGGACGCTCATCTGGATCACGCCAGAGTTTCGGGACGAACATCGCGCCGCATTGGATTGGCTGAATCGATGGACGAGCGACGAAATCGAGGCATACGGTGTAGAGGTTCGCGCAGTCCGCATCGGTAACTCGTTGGCAGCACCAGAGTTCAGACCTGTGGCGTTCCCGAACGACTGGTCTCGTCAATCGCGGGGCACTAGGTCTCGGGGAGGAGAGCCTTCGAACAGCGCCCAAGAGTATCGCGAGTTCTACGAGCCAGTCGTGAAGTTGCTTCACGAGCGAGGATTGACGCAGCGTACGACCGCCTATGGCTACTATTCGCAGCAGGTGCGTACAGCTGCACAGATCGATAAAGCTGCGTACATGATTTCATTGACGACACCATCGAACGAACACCTTGCGAACGTCTACCTCTACTTGGGGTCGAGCGACCGCAATCTGAACCTCAGGGTCTATGACGCATTAGAGGAACAGCGCGCTGAAATCGAGCGCGACTTGGGTGAAAGCCTGCAATGGCAGAGTTACCGTGGATATCGGACACCGATTTCCCTTTCTCGGCCGGGGTCAATCGCGGATCCTCCGGAAAAGCAGAAAGAAGTCCAAGCCTGGATGGTGGAGATGCTGTCTAAGCTCAAGGACGTCTTCGAACCGCGATTGTTGGCCATCGCCGAGAACCTAGATGCGGAACAAGCTGAGCCCGTTGGCGACTAGCTGGTCGGCGATTTCTTCGAGCTCAACACCCCTCGACTCCGCCACCTGCCTTGCCGTGTGGCGGATGTTGGCTGGCTCGTTGCGTTTTCCTCGATGTGGTTGGGGGCTGAGGTAGGGGCAGTCGGTTTCGATGACGATGGCTTCGAGGGGTAGGGTTGCGGCGGCTTCTCTGAGGGCATTGTTCTTTGGGTAGGTGACGGGACCGGCGAAGGAGATGAGGAAGCCTAGCTCGACATAACGCTGCGCTAGCTCGGCGTCTCCGGAGAAACAGTGGATGACTCCGATTGGGAATTCACGGGTTCGGCGGTTCGCCCATTCGAGCAGGACCCCGTAGCACTCTTCGTGCGCATCGCGGGAGTGAATGACGACGGGCAAGTTGAGGTCGTCGGCGAGGGCGAGTTGGGCTTCGAAGGCTCGGTACTGATCGTCGTGCGGTGACAGGTTTCGGTAGAAGTCGAGGCCGATCTCTCCGATGGCGACGACCTTCTTGTGTTGAGCCATGGCGCGGAACTCGGACTCGATCTCGGTGGTCCAGTCCTTGGCGTCGTGGGGATGGACTCCGAGCGTTGCCCAGACGTGTTCGTACTGCTCCGCGACTCTCAGCGCGTTGCGGCTGTCCGCCAACGAACAACCGATGGTGACGATCCGGCCGACACCTGCCTCGGTCGCTCGGTCAATGACATCGGGTAGGTCGTCGCCGATCCACGGGTCGTGGAGGTGGGCGTGCGTGTCGAAGAGCATTGAGGACTCCCTGCATTCAACGGCGACTCGAGCGGGTCCCTGCTCGGAGGCGGGGACGGAAAGGAGGAGTGCTACGTGCCCAGTCGCGCTTCTTCTTCCTCGACGATTGAGGCGTCGAGTTTCTTGAAGAGCGGCTTGGGCTTTTGCAGCTGGTCACCGGGACGCAGGGCGTGCATTTGCCAGCCGAGGTCGTTGATGTTGCCCGGCGTGTTCAGCATTTCGTGGAGTCGCTGGCAACTGAAGGGGAGATAGGGTGCGAGCGCGGTGCGCAAGGCGGCAATCACGCTCAGTGCGGTGTACAGGCTTCGGGCGGCGGCCTGCTTGTCGGTCTTGACGGCCTGCCAGGGCGCAGTCTGGTCGAGGTAGCGGTTGGTCTCCTGCGCCAGCGCGAATGCCTGCTGGATGCCCTGTCGCAGGTGGACGGCTTCGATTGACTGGCCGACCTGCTCGAGCCCGGACTGAGCGCGATCGAGCATGCGTGTGGCATCGCGGTCGAGCGGCCCAGGATCGGGCACCTGGCCGTCGAAGTGTCGGTTGATCAGCGAGAGCACGCGATTGACCAGGTTGCCCCAGGTAGCGACGAGCTCGTCGTTGTTGCGACGGTGGAACTCGCCCCAGGAGAAGTCAGAGTCGGCGGTCTCGGGCATCTGAGCCGCAAGCGCGTAGCGCAGCGGATCGGGGTCGTAGCGGGTGAGATAGTCGTTGACCCACACCGCCCAGCGCTGGGAGGTGCTGGCCTTCGAACCGCTCATCGTGATGTACTGGTTGGCGGGCACATCGTAGGGCAGGTTGTAACCGCCGGCGCCAAGCAGAATGGCAGGCCAGATGATCGTATGGAAGGGAACGTTGTCCTTGCCGATGAAGTTGTAGATGCGCGCGTCATCCGACTGCCAGAAATCGCGCCACGATTCCGGATCACCATTAGTCTTGGCCCACTCGACGGTTGCCGAGAGATAGCCGATCACGGCCTCGAACCAGACGTAGATGCGCTTGTCGTCCCAACCATCGAGCGGGACCGGAACGCCCCAGTCGATGTCGCGGGTGATGGCGCGGTCCTGGAGGCCTTCACGCAGCATGCCGCGTGAGAAGTTGATCACGTGGGTGCGCCAGAAGTCCTTGTCGTCGTCGAGCCACTCCTGCAACTGATCCTCGAATGCGGTGAGCCTGAGGAAGTAGTGTTCGGAGCTGCGCCGTTCGGGCGTCGCGCCTGTGTTGCGCGAGCGGGGGTTGATCAGGTCGATGGCGTCGAGTTGGCGTCCGCAGGTGTCGCACTGGTCGCCGCGAGCACGCGGTTCGTTGCAGTGCGGGCACTCACCCTCGATGTAGCGGTCCGGCAGGAAGCGCCGAGCCTCGGGGTCATAGAACAGGTCCTGCGTCTGCTTGAACAGGTAGTCGTGTTCGAGCAGGGCGTTGAACAGGCCATGGGTGACTTCGCGATGGTTGTCGGTCATGGTCGTGGTGAAGGTGTCGAAGGTGATGCCCATCCCCTCCCACGTGTCGAGGATCGACTGGTGAAACTCCTCCACGACCTCAACCGGTGTGCGGCCCTCATCGTCGGCGCGGACGGTGATTGGTGTGCCGTGGGTGTCAGAGCCGGAGACCATAGCGACACGGTTGCCGCGGATGCGGTGATAGCGGGCGAAGATGTCGGCGGGCAGGTATGCGCCGCCAAGCTGACCGTGATGAATCGGGCCGTTGGCGTAAGGCCAGGCCACGCAGACGAGAATGTTGTCGCTCATGGTTGCTTGCTGGGAGTCGGTTTCTGGTTGCTGCAATGTCGGTTTGATTGTCAATTTCTAGGGTACGCGTTGTTTCGGTTTGGAACGTCAACGCTCTTGGGCGAACGGCCACAGCGCGTAAACGTCGCGTCGCGGGCGGCCGGACTGCTGAGCGACGAACTTGGCGGCTTGCGATCTCGACGCTCCCTGTGCGGCAGCGTCGGCGAGGGCTTCGGCGATCTCTGAGTCCGACCAGAGACGCGTCTCTCCTGGCGGTGGGGTGATCAAGATGGTGAATTCGCCCCTCGGCTGGGCGAATTCCTCGATCGCATCCCCAGGAGAGCCTCGCCAGATTTGTTCGTGCAATTTGGTCAGTTCGCGTCCGACGACGAGGTGGGCGTCGGGCATCACTTCGGCGATGTCTCTGAACGTGTCGAGGACGCGGCGTGGTGACTCGAAGATGATGGTTCCAGTTGGTCGCTCCATGAACTGTTGGATTTCGGCACGTCGTTCTCCAGTCTTGCGGGGAAGAAAGCCGTGCAAGTAGACATTGGGTGAGGCGGCGCCGCTCACCGACCACAGAGCGATTGACGCTGCCGGTCCGGGAATGGGAACGATCTGGATATCGGCATCGACCGCAGCCGCAATCAGGTTCCTGCCTGGATCGGAGACGCCAGGCGTGCCGGCATCGGAGACCAGGGCTACGGATTGCCCGTCGTGCATCCGCTCCACGAGTCGCTGCGCGTCGTGACCTCGGTCGTGATAGGGGACGACTTGCGTGTCGATCTCGAAGTGACGCAGCAAGGTGCGAGCGACGGGGACGTGTTCGGCTGCGATCAGGTCGACTTCTCCGAGGACTCTGATCGCACGAAGGGTGATGTCTTCGAGGTTGCCGATTGGCGTGGCGATGACGTAGAGGCGGCCTGGATCGTTGCTCATGTGGGACACTCTAGGAGTCCTGTTGGTTCTGCCCATGGCTGTGGTGGGGATCCCCCCTCTGCCTTCGGCATCTCCCCCCGTAAGGGGGGAGAGGGAAAGGGGAGATACGGCATCTTTCTCCGCAATGCGGTGTGAGGGAAATGGGGAGATACGGAATCTCTCCCCGGCAAGGGAGGGCGAGGGGTTCTGAGTGGTTGTTTACGACATTTGGAGCGAGGGTCGAGTATCTTATGCTGACCGATGAAGGCAGGACAGGCGGTTGGTAACGTGCTTGTTTGCACGGGACACTGGCGTACAACCAGATGAGCGCGGCCATGTGCCGCGCTCAAGCGTTTAAGCGCCCAACCGACAATCTGGCGCAGCAGCAAAGGGGAGACAGATGACCACGTTGACGCATCACGAACCGCTGACTCCCGGACAAGAGCTGGTGCAGGGCGCCTACGAATCGGGGATTGAGCCGATGCCGCAGCCGCGTCGCAAGTCGCTGCAGGAGGCGTACGGGTTCGACGATGTGGCGATTGTGCCCGGTGCGGTGACGATCAATCCTGAGCTGACGGATGTATCGACGGTGCTGGCCGGTCAGCATCTGCAGATTCCAATCTTGGCGTCGGCGATGGACGCGGTGGTTGATCCGCACTTCGCGATCGAAGTTGGCCGGCATGGCGGAATGGCCGTGCTCAACCTTGAGGGCTTGCAGTGTCGCTTTGATGATCCGGCGGAAGTGCTACACGAGGTCGCGGGAAGCGACACGGAAACTGCGACGGAGATTCTGCAGCGTGCGTACACCACGCCGATTCGAGATGAGCTGATTGGCCTTCGCGTCCAGGAGATCAGGGATGGCGGCGTGGCTGCAGCGGTATCGGTGACTCCGCCGAACGCGAAGCGCCTGGCTTCCGCGATCAAGGCCGCAGCGCCGGATGTCTTCGTTGTCCAGTCGACGGTCACGACGGCGCGTCACTATTCGCGTTCTGAGCGGGGACTGATCCTGCGCGAACTGATTAGCGAGATGGAGATTCCCACGTTGGTCGGGAACACGGTCGGATTTGAGGCGTCGATTGAGTTGATGGAAGAGGGGATCGCCGGATTGTTGGTCGGCGTTGGACCGGGCGCGGCTTGCACATCACGCGAGGTGCTGGGGATTGGCGTGCCGCAGGTGTCGGCGACGATTGAGTGCGCGTACGCGCGCGATGTCTACTACGAGCGCACGGGTCGCTACGTGCCGATCATCACAGACGGCGGGATTCGCACGGGTGGCGACTTTTGCAAGGCGCTGGTCTCTGGCGCGGACGCAGTGATGATTGGCTCGCCGTTCGCTGGTGCTCTTGAGGCCCCTGGTCAGGGATTCCACTGGGGCATGGCGACGCCGCACGCGGAGTTGCCGCGCGGTGTCCGCGTGCACGTCGGTCAGCACACGACGCTGGATCGGCTGCTGTTTGGTCCGACGTCGCGGACGGATGGCACGGAGAATCTGATTGGTGCGCTGCGGACCTGCATGGGCAGTGTCGGCGCGGAGACGATACGTGATCTGCAGCAGACCGAGATGGTGATTGCCCCGGCGATCAAGACCGAGGGCAAGCGGTATCAGATGATGCGCGACTAGGCGCTGAGAGCGCTTCGTAGAAGAGATCGAGCAGGCGGCGTGTGTGGCGGTGTTGCCAGCCTCCTCGGCCCTGGTTCATGACGAAGCCCCAGCCGACCTTGGCGTCGGGATCGGCGAAGGCCAGGGATCCTCCTCCGCCGAAGTGGCCGAATGTGCGGGGGTTTGGCCCGAGTGGACGCTCGGCCATCGTGAGTTGGAATCCTGAGCCGAACCGGGTGGGACGGCCAAGGATGCGGTCGATGCCGTAGACCTGCTCGGCCGACATCTGGTCGATGGTCTCGGGATTGAGGATGTGGTGGCCGTCGAGCTGGCCGTCGGTTGCCAGACTGCCAAAGAGTCGAGCCAGACCCCTGGAGGCTCCGTGACCGGTTGTTGATGGGAACTCAGCAGCTCGGTACTCGCGGGTGTTTTGCGAGCCCGGTCCGCTGGGAATCTGTGGCGGATTGCGGCCACCCAGCGTTTGCAGTGCGTTAGGCGGCGCGCGACGGAAGTCGGGCGGTTGTTGGATGGGCAGCATGTCGGCGGAACGGATGTCGTGCTCGGGCTTGGTGCCGAAGTGGAAGTCGAGCTCGATTGGTTGGCTGAGGTCGGCTTGCAGGTGCTCTCCGATTGACCGGCCGGTGATGCGACGGATGACTTCGCCGATGAGGAAGCCCTGCGTGTTGGAGTGATAACCGTGTCCCTTGCCAGGCGTCCACCAGGGCTCCTGCTCGGCGAGGGCGGAGGTCATGAGATCCCAGTCGAGGAATGACCCGGCCGGCAGAGGTCGGCGGATGGCGGCCAGGCCGCTCTCGTGCGTCAGGAGCCAGCGGACTGGGATGTCGGCTTTGCCGTTCTGGGCAAACTCCGGCCAGTAGTCGGCGACTCGGCGGTCAATGTCGAGTTCGCCACGCTCCGCCATTCGCCAGGCGAGGATGGCGCAGATCGCCTTGCCGACGGAGTAACAGCAGACGATGGTGTCGTCGGCCCAGGGTTTGGTGTGTTGGGCGTCGGTCCAGCCGCCGTAGATGTCGATGACCAATTCTCCGTTGAGCGTGACGGCGAGCGCGGCTCCGGTTTCGGAACGATCGACGAAGTTCTGTTGGAATTGCTCTTTGACGGCTACGAAACGCGGATCGCAGTGCCCCTGCACCGGGGCGTCGGCGGGCGACGGGAGTTGGTTGGTTGGCGTGGTCATCCGGCGATGATACGGATTGCTCGTGGTCGTTGAGAGACGTCGTCAAGGACAGTGATGTCGGCGTTGGGCAGCATCTGGCGTGCGGCGTCGGCGATGGCCGACTCCTGTCCTGGATCGACCTCGAGCACGGCGACGCCGTTGGGATGCAGTCTCGATGGGAGCTGCGTGATCAGTCGCAGAATCAGTTCCGTGCCTCGGGTACCGGGTGTCAGTGCGACGCGCGGCTCATGCTCGGCGACCTCTGGTTCAAGTTCGCTGAGGCGTTCTTCGGGGATGTAAGGAAGATTGGCGACCACGCAGTGGAATGGACCCGGCAGCGGCGTCAGCAGGTCGCCCTGGACGAATGAGGCGTTGGGTCGTCGCAGAATCCGCTGGGCATTCTCTCGAGCGACGAGGAGGGCGTCGCGAGAGACGTCGCTGCAGATCAGATTGACGCCGCGTCGGTGTTTGGCGAGCGCAATGCCGACGGCGCCTGATCCCGCGCCAACGTCGGCGACGTCTGCCGTTCGGATTCTCGCCTGGCGCATGTGGTCGAGGGCGGCATCCACGAGTAGCTCGGACTCGGGCCGGGGAATCAGCACATCTGGGGTCACTCGAAACTCGAGTCGATAGAACTCGCGAGTGCCCGTGATGTAAGCCAGCGGCGTGCGAGTCGTGCGCTCTGCGACGGCAGATTCGAATCGCTGCTTGGCGCCAGGATCGATCTCATCGGTGAGCGAGGCATAAAGCTGGGCGCGTGAGAGTCCGGTGGCGTGTCTGAGCAGAACTTCGGCCTCGAAGCGCGCGTCGTCGATCTTGGCCATTTCCAGCGCGGAGGCACCTGCCAGCCAGACATCTCGGAGCATCGCGGGTGGCGCAGGAGTGGTCATGCGGAGGCTTCCGCGAGTAACCGCGCTTCCTCTGCGGTAGCAGCGGCGTCGATCAGGGGGTCGAGGTTGCCGTCGAGCATGCCGTCGAGGTCGTGGCGGGTTAGGCCGATGCGGTGATCGGTGACTCGGTTTTCGGGAAAATTGTATGTGCGAATCTTCTCTGATCGATCTCCCGAGCCGACCTGCGAGCGGCGGAAATCGGCGCGTTCTTGATCGGCGGCCATGCGCTGTTGCTCGTACAGCCGTGCACGCAGTACCGACATTGCCTTGATCTTGTTCTTGAGCTGGGAGCGCTCGTCGGTGCAGGTTACGACGATGCCGCTGGGTTCGTGCGTGAGTCGGACGCCGGTCTGAACCTTGTTGACGTTCTGTCCGCCAGCGCCGCCGGAGTGGAAGAGGTCGAGGCGGATTTCCGCTTCGTCGATGTCGACATCGACGGCTTCTGCCTCAGGCATCACGGCGACCGTGGCGGTCGAGGTGTGGATTCGTCCCTGCGCTTCAGTTTCGGGGACGCGCTGGACTCGGTGGACGCCGGATTCGTACTTGAGTCGGGAAAATGCGCCGTCGCCGTCAATCTGACAGATGACTTCCTTGAAGCCACCCTTGGCGTTCTCGGACATGCTGAGCAGGTCCGTGTGCCATCGGCGACCTTCGGCGTAGCGAACATAGGCGCGATACAGATCGGCAGCCCAGAGACCAGCTTCATCGCCGCCTGCGCCGGCGCGAATCTCGACGATCACATTGCGCTCGTCGTTCGGATCTCGCGGCAGCAGGGCTCGCTTGGCGTCTTCCTCGAGCTGTTCAATCTCTTCGCGAAGCTCGGTGGCTTCCATCTGCGCGAACTCGCGCATTTCGTCGTCGTCGGCCTCTTCGAGCACCTCGCGGGCCTGCTGCAGTTGGTCCGAGGCGCTGCGGTAACGATGCAACAGGTTGATCTTCTCCTGCAGAGACGAATGCTCCCTGGCCAGGGTTTGCAGGCGAGCCGGGTTGTTGGAGGTGGCCGGGTCGGCCATCTCCTGCTCGATCTCGTTGAAGCGCGTGGCGACATCCTCGAGTCGAGCCCACATCGGCGCACTATCGGACGGTGCTGTGACGGCCATGACGATCCTCAGTCCTGTGCCTGAGTATATGGAAGGTCGGGCGAATCTCCGTCGAAGATCTGATCGAAGTCGGCCGAAACCTCGTCAAGCATTTCGTCCAGCAGTTGGTTCATCAAGCTATCGACGAGGACATCCAGATTGACTTGCCACTGTTCGGACGACTGGAGGTCGCGAACAGTGACTCGTTGTTCGGCGAGGTCCCGTGCGCCGGCGATCACGGCGAGCCTGGCTCCGGAGCGGTTTGCCTGCCGGAGTTGAGCCTTGAGCGAGCGTCCGCCAAATGCCAACGTGGCGCCGATCCCGGCGCTGCGCAGCTCACCGGCGATGCGTGAGGCGGCAATGTCGGAGCCCTCGCCGAGTGCGGCGATAAAGACATCAATGCCACTCGACGTCTCCGGGGCCAGACCTTGCTCGCGTAAGTGGTGCGCCATTCGTTCGAGGCCCATGCCAAAGCCGATTCCCGGTGTTGGCGGCCCGCCGATTTGCTCGATCAGCCCGTCGTATCGCCCACCGGCGAGCACGGTGACCTGAGATCCCTCTACTTGCGTCGGGACGATTTCGAACACGGTGTGCGTGTAATAGTCGAGTCCGCGGACCAGGTTGGGCCGCTCCTCGTAAGGAATTCCGAGCGCTTCCAGGTGTGACTTGACTGCCTCGTAGTAGGCCTGCGACTCGGGTCGCAGGTGGTCGGTGATCAACGGGGCGTTGGCCTGGAAGGGCCTGGTGCGCTCGTCCTTACTGTCCAACAGGCGCATTGGAGCGCGATCCCAGCGGCCCCGGTCATCTGGCGCGATTTGATTGAGGTGTGGCTCGAAGTGAGCCTTGAGCAGCGGCACATACGCCTGGCGATCTTCGACATCGCCAATGCTGTTGAGCAGAATTTTGAGCTCGGACAGACCGAGCGACTGCGCGATGCGCCAACCGAGATCGATGACTTCGGCGTCGAGCGCCGCGTCGCGGACGCCGATAGCTTCGACGCCAAACTGCGTGTGTTGACGGAATCGTCCCGCCTGCGGTCGCTCGTAGCGGAAGATTGGCAGGTGATAGGCGAGTTTGACCGGCTGAATGAGATTTGCCATGCCGTGCTGCAGGTACGCCCGACAGACCGAGGCAGTGCCTTCTGGACGGAGAGCGAGGCGATCGCCACCGCGATCGTCGAAGATGTACATCTCTTTCTCGACGATGTCGGTACCCTCTCCGACCCCGCGAGCAAAGAGCTCCGCGTGTTCAAACGTGGGAGGCTCGATGAAGCCGAATCCTGCCAGGCGCACCTCTTCGTGGGCATGCGAGAGGATGTGACTATGGACGGCATAGTCGTCCGGCAGCAGGTCCCGCGTACCCCTGGGCGTCTGGAATTGACGGGTGGTTGATTTACTCATCGTTGATCCTCAGGCCTCATCGTACAGACGGGTTGTCGTTTCACGTGTTGGTGATCAAACGCACGCAGGAACACGCAAGCAAGGGCGCTGACTTTTGTATGATCGATCCATGGCGACTCAGACCGTTCCCGCCGAAGTGGTTGATCTGACCAAGCACCCCACGCTCGACGTGTTGGTAGATGTGCTGGAACAGTACCTGCCGCCTGTGGACCGTGACCAGGTCATGGCGGCCTACGAGTACGCGCGTGAGAAGCACGCGGGCCACCAGCGACGCTCGGGTCATCCATACATCGAGCATCCGCTGGCCGCGGCGGTCACCTGCGCGGAGTTGCAACTTGATGTGCCGGCGCTCCAGGCGGCGCTGCTGCACGATGTGATGGAAGACTGCGGCGTGACGCGCGCGCAGTTGGTGACTGAGTTTGGCGTCGACGTGGCGAAGCTGGTGGACGGGGCGACCAAGCTCTCTGCGCTGCAATTGCCAAGAATCACCGGGACGATCGACCGCGATGTCCAGGCCGAGAACCTGCGCAAGATGTTCGTGGCGATGGCCGACGACGTGCGGGTGGTGATCGTCAAGTTGGCCGACCGACTGCACAACATGCGCACGCTGGACGCGATGCGGCCGGAGAAGCAGGTGCAGATCTCCCGCGAGACGATGGAGATCTACGCGCCGCTGGCCGCGCGACTGGGCATCTGGCAGATCAGGGCGCAACTTGAAGATCTGTCATTCAAGTACCTGGAGCCTGAGGACTATCGACGCATATCGGAACTCGTCGCGTCACGTCGGCAGACGCGAGAGCGGTACCTGGGCCAGATTCGCGTGCAGTTGGAGAACGCGCTGGAGGCGCAGGGTCTCAGCGCGCAAGTGCGAGGCCGCGTCAAGCATCTGTATTCAATCCACGAGAAGATCAAGAAGTACTCCGCGCAAGGCAAGTCGTTTGACGACATCTACGATCTGCTCGCGTTGCGCGTGCTGACGGACACCACGAGCGACTGCTACGCGGTCTTGGGCGTCGTGCACGGCCTTTGGCGTCCACTTCCGGGCGAGTTCGACGACTACATCGCGAGTCCGCGACCCAGCGGCTACCAGTCGCTGCATACGACGGCGTTCTGGTCGTCATCGCATGCGGTTGAAGTCCAGATTCGCACGCAGCAGATGGATCAGGAAGCCGAATACGGTGTTGCGGTGCACTGGGCGTACAAGGAAAATCGCAACAATGCGATGAATGATCGCGAGCGGATGTCATGGCTGCGCCAGTTGGTGGAGTGGCAGGGCGAGTTGGCGGGCGCGGACGATTTCCTCGAGACACTGCGATCCGATGTCTTCCACGATCAGGTGTTTGTGCATACGCCCAAGGGAGAGATTCTGGCGCTGCGGTCGGGCGCGACACCGCTCGATTTCGCCTTTCGGATTCACACCGATGTCGGTTACCAATGCGTTGGGGCGAAAGTTAACGGTCGCCTGGCGCGGCTGTCGACGCCGCTGGAGAACGGCGATGTGGTGGAGATTGTCACGAGCCGGACTGCCCGCGGACCCAGTCGCGACTGGCTCAATCCAGCGCTTGGCTACGTGACGACTCAGCATGCGCGGACGAAGATTCGCCAGTGGTTCAATCGACAGGCGCGGACCGAGAACATCGCACGCGGTCGAGACGAGCTAGAGCGAGAATTGCGGCGTCTGAGTCTGAAGTTGACCAAGGTTGAATCGGAAGTGACCGAGGCGACGCGAGCGCGAAATCTGGAAGACGCTCTGGCCCTGATCGGCGGAGGCGACATGACGGCGCACGCCGTGGCCCTCAAGGTGGCGTCGGCGGATGAAGAGGAGCTTCCGCCGAAGCCCGAAGTTGAGGTGGTGGAAACGCCGGCGACTCCCAGCGCAGACGCGGTACACGTCCTAGGTGGTTCGAACATGCTCACCCGCCTGGCGCCTTGTTGCTCACCCCAGGTTGGCGAGGACATCACCGGCTTCATTACGCGCAGCCGAGGTGTGACGATTCACCGCAGCGAATGTCCCAATATCTTGTCAGTCGGCGGCGACGACCGTGTGGTCCCGGTGCGCTGGAACACCTTCCGCGGGCTGACCGAAGCGCGTCTGAGGATCATGGGCTGGGATCGGGTGGGCCTCGCTCGAGACGTAGCGGCGATCTGCGCCGATGAGAATGTGAACATGGTCTCGTTCGTGACCGGCGAACCGGATCGAGGCGCAGTGACGCTGACCTTCACCGTCGAGGCGAACGGTCTACGTCAGTTACAACGGGTGATGTCGAAGCTTGACGGCGTCCATGGCGTGATGAGCGTCGAGCGCGACTACTGATCAATCGACCCTACGGCTTGAGGGCAGCCACAAGACGGTCGATGTCAGATTGCGGCGTATAGAAGTGTGGCGATGCTCGCAGTCGGCCGAATCGCACGGCCGTGATGATGCCTGAGTCTTGCAGCCGTTCCCAGATTTCGTCGACGGTCTCCCGTTCCAGAAGCTCCTCGGGCGGGTCGAAGATCACGATGCCGCTGCGCTCGGATTCGCCTCGGGGTGAGAAGACACGACAACCTACGTCGGTGAGGGCGTCGCAGAGGTAGGCGGTCACGGCTTCGAGTTGGGCCCAGACGTTGTCGATGCCGACGTTGAGCAGGTGCCTGATGGAGGCGCGCAGACCGAGCATCGTTGCCGTCGGCGTGGCTCCGGGCTCGAAGCGCGAGGCGGTCGGAGAGAGGATCAGCTCTTCGTTGCCGGCGCCCAGGCCACCGTCCATACTGTTCGCGCCGAGCACCGGCGGGATCAGTCCGTCGATGATCTCTTCGCGGATGTAGAGGATGCCTGAGCCGGTTGGTCCGAGCAGCCACTTGTGGCCGCCGGCCGCGAGAATGTCGACATCGTCCTCGGCCACGTTGACCGGCAATGCGCCTGCTGACTGGATGGCGTCGACTGAGAGCAGTCCGCCGACGGCGTGGACAGCGTCGGCGATGGGTCGCAGATTGGAACGGAACCCGCTGCCCCACTGGACATGCGAGATGCCGACGAGCCTGGTGCGCGCGGATACGGCGGAGATGATGTCTTCGGTGGGGATCCTGCCGTCGTCCTGCTGGATGACGACATCCAGCTCGATCCCGCGCTGCTGCAGCGAGTTGTAGAAGTGACGGTTCGAAGGATACTCGGCGTCGGTGACGAGAATGCGGTCGCCGTCCTGCAGACTCAGCGCACCGGCCGAAACCGACACTCCGGTCGCAGTGTTGGGTACAAACGCGATCTCGTTGGGGCTGCGCGCGCCGATGAGCTCGGCCGAGACCTGGCGGAAGTCGATCATGTCGTCCATCCAGGTCGAGCCGAAATAACCGGACTTCCCCGCCTGGTCGGCGTAGTCGTGAACTGCCTGGGCGACGTCGGCGGGCAGCGGCGACACTCCGGCGTGATTGAAAAAGGCGAGGCCGCTGTCGAGCACGGGGTACATGTTGTTGGTCTGGTTGGTCATCGTTCATCCTCCACCGCAGCGAGTCTAATGAGGTTTCGTGGATTTGGGGGAATTGCTTGCTTTCGTGAGAATACGTGTTCTATAGTCGTTGTGCATGAGAGAACACTAGTTCCGTAAAGGTGTTCTATAGCAAACACCGGGAGGTTGCTAATGCATACGCGAGTCAACGGCGGGGCAGTCATCGGTCTGGACGGAGCGCCTATCTGTGTCGAGGTGGATATCTCGTCGGGGATGCCCAAGACGACCATTGTCGGGCTTCCTGACGCAGCAGTGGACGAGGCGAGAGAACGTGTTCGATCGGCGATTCGCAATGCCGGCGCTGGATTCCCCACGAAGCGGGTGACGGTCAATCTCGCGCCGGCGCACATTCGCAAGGAGGGCGCGGGTTACGACTTGCCGATCGCGGTTGGGATGCTTGTCGCGACCGGTCAGATCTGCGAGTCGGCTGTGCAAGACACCCTGTTTCTGGGCGAACTGGCGCTGGACGGCGAGCTGCGACATGTGCGCGGAGTGCTGTCTGTCGCTGCTGCGGCGCGAGATGCTGCTGTGCGCCGCATTGTGGTGCCGAAAGTTGATGCGGAAGAGGCGTCGCTGATTGACGGGATTGAAGTTGTCGCGGTGGACTCGCTGCGCGACTGGATAGAGATCGCGACGGAAGAACGACCGCTGGCGGACGCGGTCTGGCCGACGACCTGCCCCACGGAGGACGATCCTGGTTCGGACTATGACGGTCACGATTTCTCCGATGTGCGAGGTCAGGAGCACGTCAAGCGAGCGCTGGAGGTGGCGGCCGCTGGCGGACATAACTTGCTCATGTGTGGTCCTCCGGGCGCAGGAAAGACATTGCTGGCATCCTGTCTGCCGGGCATTCTGCCTCCGTTGACGTCGCTGGAAGCGCTCGAGGTGACGAAGATTGCCTCAGTCTCCGGAATGACAGGCGGTTCCACGCTGATTCGTGAACGACCATTCCGAGCGCCGCACCACACAATCTCGAACGCGGGTCTGGTCGGCGGAGGGCAACGCCTGCGCCCGGGAGAAGTAACGATGGCACATCGCGGCGTGCTGTTCCTGGACGAGTTGCCGGAATTCTCGGTGCGAGCGCTGGAGACGATGCGGCAGCCGCTCGAAGATCGTCACATCACGATTTCACGGGCGCACGGGACGGTGACGTATCCTGCCGACATCTGCCTGATCGCGGCGATGAACCCCTGCCCCTGTGGCAACTATGGCTCAGATCAGCATTGCACCTGCACCGATGGCGCGGTCTATCGATATCAGCGCCGGATCTCCGGCCCAGTGTTGGACCGGATCGACCTGTTTGTTGACGTGCCGAGAGTTGATGTGCAGAAACTGATGGAGTCCTCAGGCGCAGCTGCGCCTCCTAACGCTGAGGCATCATCCGAGGTCAGGCGTCGGGTCGTGGCGGCGCGAAACGTTCAGCAGGCACGATTCGGCGAGAGCGGTCCGAATGCCAACGCCTCGCTGTCGGCTCGTGAGGTCAATGCTCACTGCTACGCCATGCTGGACGATCGTGCGCGAACGCTGATTCAAGAGGCCGTGGACCGGCTCAGCCTGTCGGCTCGCGGATTCCATCGTGTGCTGAAGGTGGCCAGAACGATCTCTGACCTCGCCGCGTCGGAGGTGATCACGGCGCAGCATGTCGCCGAGGCGGTGCAATATCGGCGAAGGTCGAATCTCGGATAGCGCTGGATCCGAGGACGGCCGATCTCCGGTCGATCATCGGTTGGTTCGGGGAGGTCTACTGTGCGCTGGCAGGTTCCTCTTCTCCTTCATTGTCGCGTTTCGTTGCTGGTAACTCGCCGCATTTGGCAGACACCCCTGCTTGGGGACTAGCGGGATACCCGCGAAAAGCGCGGGTATGACGGAGGATCACTTGATGGTCTTCTTCGGGGTCGACCGCTGAGCGCGGTGATATCGTGAACCTCGCGCCCTCGTAGCTCAGGGGATAGAGCACCGGCCTCCGGAGCCGGGAGCGTAGGTTCGAATCCTACCGGGGGTACCAGCCTCAACACTTCCCTCAACGCTGCTTGTTCAGCGCGTCTTCCATGTAATCACCATGCCATCTGAGGGTGTCCGCCAGGTAGGCCGGTAGATGTCGCTTCGCTCGAACAGTGTCCCGACACTTCGACGAATGCGCTCTTCGGCGTCTGGACGATCAAAGGCGGCTAGTTCGGACACCGCAAATGTGACGGCTTCATCCTCGGTCGTTGGTAAACGTTCAGGCCAGGTGAAGGGCTGATCGACGACCTGGACATCGGGCACGATTCCCATCTCCCAGATCACCGGGAGCAGTTCCTGGAATCCGGGAGAATGCGCTTCGGGTTCTCCGAATCCAACCTGGAACAGTTCGGCATTCACATTGGGTGGCGCAACTGTCCAGGTCAGAATGATGACTCTGCGACTCGCTGATGCATGCATGGCTCGAAGGAACGGCTCGATGTCGGTGATGAAATACGTCACATCGACAGTAATCACTACATCCGCAGTGATTGGGTCGGCAGTTGGCCAAGCTGTTGCGATCGCTTCGGCGTTGGCAATGTTGTGCTCGTCGACGGCGAGAGCGAACTGCTCTCGCATCGCCGCCGAGGGTTCGACGTTGCGCAGTGAGCGCGCTCGCAAGGCCAAGGGCAATCCGATTCGTCCGGCACCGCCGCCGATTTCGATGATGTCGTCGCCTGGCTCGATGTATTTCAGCGTCTCGGCGAGCTGCGGTTCTGGTTCGCGGTAGGGATCAAAGCGATATGTGTGCGCGAATCGTTCCCAGTACCACTCGCTGACGGGTGTGGCCAACCGCGCCTGCTGGTCGTGCCGGGCCTTGACCATCGCGTTGTATCGCTCTGCCGCGCTCATGATTGGTTGACCCTCACAGTTGCGATTCGACTGGCGTTGGGCGTTCCAGTGACATCGTCATAACGTGGAGCGGTGATAGCGTAAGGCCTTGAGTGCGCTTGTGTGCTGTGCGCTCGGAGGGGATAGCCGGTGTCGCAACAAGGTCGCAGCGCCCGACGGCGTCCGCAGCGATTGGCCCGCCGACGTGCGGCAGTGCAGGGATTTGATCGAGGCGGCGTGCGTCGGTCCAGGTTGTTTTCTCGCCCGGTGATTGCCACCGTCGGGCTCGTCCTGGCGGCGGCACTGGTTGTCAGCCTGGCTCTGACAGCATTCGATAACGCTGGGCCATCGCCGACGACAGATCCTCCGCCAGTTCGCCGCACTGGGTCCGATGTCATCACCGGCGCCGTCGAAGGCAAACCGACCTGGAGTGCTCCTCCAGCGTTCGCCTTGAGCGAGGGCGTTGACTACGGAGCAGAAATCGAACTCGAAAATGGCGATGTGATTGTGGTCGACCTGTTGGAGACCCAAGCTCCCGGGCACGTCAACAATTTCGTCTTCCTGGTCAACGAGGGCTTCTACAACGAGTTGACGTTCCACGAGGTGCTACCCGGATTGCGAGCCCACGCAGGCGATCCGACCGCCGGCGATCCCGATGCCGAGTACGCCGATGATGCTGGATACTTGTTGCCCGACGAACCGACGACCGGCGAGGCGACTGTCCTGGACTCTGAGGGATTGTTGGCTATGAGGCGTGGCGAAGCTGGTGCGTCGTCGTCGCAGTTCTTCATCACCCTGGCTGCCCAGGCATCGGAAGCGGAAGACGGGACCAGGGCATTCGGACGGGTGACATCGGGCATCGAAGTGCTGCATGGTTTCGGCTCCAGGGACCCGTCCAGGATTCCGGTTCCTCCACCCGGACCGAAGATCGTCGCGATTCGAATCACCGAAGACGGCGCAGCTGCAACGCCCACGGAAACGGCCGCTGAATCCGCCACCGAATCGGCCGAGTCTCCGTCCGGCGAAGACGAACCGCCGCCCGTTCCCAATCTGGCGTTGCGCTGGGACGAGCCGCCGGAGTTCACACTTGAGGACGGCGTTGACTACGGCGCGACGATCGAGATGGTCGGCGGTGGGACGATCGAGATCGATCTGTATGAAGAGCTCGCGCCCAGCCATGTGAACAATTTTGTGTTCCTGGCGCGTGAGGGCTTCTACGACGCAGTCACGTTCCATCGCATCATTCACGGCTTCATGGCCCAGGGCGGCGATCCGACCGGCACCGGGACCGGTGGTCCGGGATATCTGCTGGATGCGGAGTTCAACGATACGCCGCATGTGCGCGGAGTTCTGTCGATGGCTCGGTCGGCAGATCCGAATTCGGCCGGGAGCCAGTTCTTCATCGTGTACAACGATGCGCCGCATCTGGATGGCGAGTACACGGCGTTTGGTGAGGTGACGTCGGGCATGGATGTCGTGGCTGCGTTCCCAGAGCGCGATCCGGCGGATCCGAGGGAACCGCCTGGTCCACAGATTGCCACGATCACTATCAGCGAAATCGCCCGCGCGGAATAGCGCTCGGGCCCAACAGTGCCGCATCGCGGCGGAGGTTTTGATGGCCAAGTACAACAAGCGGCCCGAGATGGCCTTGACGGAGGGTGCTTCCTACAGCGCCACGATCGAGATGGAAGACGGCGGCAAAATCGAGCTCGAGCTGTGGCCCGACCTCGCGCCGGAGCATGTCAACTCCTTCGTCTTCCTGGCTCGCGATGGGTTCTACGACGGCGTGACGTTCCATAGAATCATCGACGGATTCATGGCACAGGGCGGCGACCCAGACGGTACCGGCACCGGTGGCCCCGGCTACAACGTGCCTGCCGAGTTTAACGAGACATCGCACGTCGAAGGCGTGCTCTCGATGGCACGCGCGCAGGATCCGAACTCTGCAGGCAGCCAGTTCTTCATCTGCAACGCCGACGCGACGTTCCTGGACCGTCAGTACACGGCGTTCGGTAAGGTCACGTCGGGCATTGAAGTCGTCAAGGCATTCCCCGAGCGAGACCCGCAGCGGGCACGCGAGCCGGGCCCGAAGATGAAGTCCGTTACGATCACTGAGTCCTAACTCATCAATCAGGGAAGCGTGAGCGCGATGTCGGCGCAGCCACCTCAGATTCCGCCGATTCCTCCAGTCGCAGTGGTGCTGCGGGTGGTATCGATTCTTGGCATGGGTCTGACGATCTCAGGCTGCGTGTTGGCGCTCGTTGCTGCCGAGTGGTGGTGGGCGATCGGCACAGGCGTCGCGTTCGTGCCCTTCATGTTGATGATGGGCATCGTCGACCGTCTGATTCCCGATGTCGCGGAATGGGTGGCTGAGAACACACCGCAACAGGATCAGGATTAACGACGTTCGCCCGCAGCGAGAGAACGCTGCGGGCGATGAAGTGTCTGAGATTACTCAGTCGGGTTCGCTAACCGTCGATTCGAGCGGTGGCCGATCCCTTGACGACCTCTGCGCCGTCCTGGTTGACGGTCGAGACCGCGAGATCGACGAGGCTCACGCCGTCCTCTTCGCGGATGTCCTCGACTGTGGCGGTCGCGGTCAGCGAGTCGCCGGGCCACACCTGGGCGACGAAACGCACGCCGTATTTGGTCAGGCGGCCGTCACCGACGTAGTTGGTCAGCATCTTGCCGGTCAGGCCCATGCTGAGCATGCCGTGGGCGAAGACGGTCGGGTAGCCGGCGATCTGCGTGGTGAAGATCTCGTCGGTGTGCAGCGGGTTGTAGTCGCCAGATGCGCCGGCGTACTGGATGATCTGGGTGCGGGTGAGGTTGTCCACGACCTGCTCGCTGTGCTGGTCGCCGACGCTGATGTTGGACTTGCTGAGAGCCATGACGATTGCTTTCCGTGTGGTGGTCGGTGTGGTTACTCGACGACGCGAGAGGTCTGTACGCCGACCGAGCGGGCGGTGACGACCAGGACGCCGTCCTGGTTGTAGTACTCGGTGATGGATTCGTTGAAGCTCAGGCTGCCACCGCGGCGGCCTTCACGTGTCCAGCTCTTGCCGGCCTTGTCAACGGCCTTGAGCACGTCTCCGGCCTGGATCGGCGCGTGGTACTCGTAGTGCTGCTCGGCGTGGAAGCCGGTGCCGCCGCCGCCACCGGAGGACTCGCGCTTGACGCCTGTCGGCTCTTTCCCCGAGCCGAACCATGCCTGCCCGGTCACGGGACGCAAGCTGTAGCCGTCGGTGAATTGCGCCGACGCCTGAACGAACGTGGGCGGCGGAATGACATGACCGGGCTCAGTCTCGGCTGCGGCGTCGGGGTCGTGGTAGATCGGGTTTTCGTCGCCGACCGAGCGGGCGAACAACATGATGTGTCCCTGCTCGACGGGGAATCGGTCGGTGGCCACTGATGGGTCCTTCCTGGATGGTGTTCTGCTTACGGGCGATAGCTTAACGGACACTGCCGTGAGCATCGAATGGCCCGGCATGGCAACTGTAGCCAGCAGCGAAGTCGTGACGAACAAGTCGTGATGAACGTGATGAAGAGGTGGGATTGATGACGAAGTCGTTTGAGCAGTTACGGGTGGTAGAGCTGGCTGGTTCTCACGCGGGCGCGTTTGCGGCGAAAGTGTTTGGCGACAATGGCGCTCGCGTAGTCAAGATTGTGCCGCCTGGCGGCGATCCCTTGTTGCATCATGGCGAACTGCTGCCGTCGCATGCGCTGGGCGATGGCGCAGTTGGGTCGATCTGGGCGTACTGCAACACTTCGAAGCAGATCGTCGAGTCCGAACCGGATTCGACCGACGTGAGAGCGCTGATCCTCGACGCCGACGTCGTGATCGAGAGCTCCGCGCCTGATCCGCTGGTTCCTATGACTCGTGATGTTGAGGCTCCGAGGCTGGTCAAGGTGTACCTGTCGCCGTTTGGACTGCATGGGCCGTGGTCTGAGCGCCGCTCGAATGTCTTCACTGACGATGCTGCCAGCGGACACTTGTATCTCAATGGAGAACCCGACCGACATCCGTTCCGCCGGCTCGGTCGGCATACGGAGTACGCGGCGGGCATGTACGGCTTCATCGGTGCGATGGCGGCGCTGATTGCGCGCGAGTCGACCGGAGTAGGTCAGACGGTGGAGGTCGCTCACATCGAGGCGATGGTAGCGATGCATCAGCACACCACGACCATGTGGACGCACGCCGGTCACGTCCTGACGCGGGTCGGCAATGGACAGCCCGGCATGTGGCATCCGGCGGGCGTGTATGAGTGTCAGGACGGCTACGTCTTCCTCGGGCACGCGGGATCGGCCAAGTTGGATCCGTTCCTGTACGCGGCCGGATTGGGGCATGTGCTTGAGGATCCGTTGCTCGCGACGAACGAGTCGCGAGCGCGTAACAAGCGTGGTTTCGACGACGCGATCCGTCCCTGGTTGATGTCGCACACGGTCGAGGAGATCTGCGAACTAGGCGAAGCGACGTTCTCGCCGATGGGACCAGTCTGGGACACGCATCAATTCCTGGCAGACCCTCACATGGCCGCCAGGGAGTTCTTCGTTCCGCTGGACCGCGAACGCGGCGAGGAGGTGATTCCTCGAGGCCTGTTCAGGCTGGGCGCGGACTACGCGGGGGCAGCGCCGAAGCCGCTTCGCACTGCCTCCCTCGACGACCTGACCGACTGGGAGTCGGAGCATGCCACACCCGCAGAGTCGCGTGACTTGTCGGCCGGCCCGCTCACAGGGCTACGAGTTCTCGATTTGACGCGAGTCTGGGCCGGACCGATCGCAGGGCGGCTGCTGGGCGACCTGGGCGCGGATGTGATTCACATCGAATCTCCCTGGAATCGTGGGCCGCTGGAAGTTTCGGACGATCTGGCGGAGTTGACTCACCTGTTCCCCGACGATGAGCTTGGCGATCGGCCCTGGAATCGCAATGGCGGCTTCAACAAACTCGCGCGAAACAAGCGTGGCTTGTCGCTCGATCTCTCGACTCCGCAGGGCCAGGAAGTGTTCCGCGGATTGATCGCCGAATCAGACGTCGTGCTGGAGAATTACTCGCCGCGTGTGTTTCCGCAGTGGGAGTTGGACTGGGACGCACTGCAACGGATCAATCCGAGCATCATGCACATCTCGATGCCGGGCTACGGCGCGACAGGTCCCGGCGCGAATCGGGTGGCGCTCGGACCGGTGATTGAGGCAGCGACCGGGATGACGATGATGGCGGGCTACTCGGATAGCATTCCCTATCGCTCAGGCGTGGCCTGGCCCGATCCGGTCTCCGGCATGAGCGCCGTCGCAGGGACGCTGGTCGGCCTCTGGCGTCGCATGTCGAAGGGAGGCGACGGACAGCGGATCGAGACAGCGATGATCGAGTCAATGGGTTCATTCGCTGGGGACGAGTTGCTCTCAGCACAAGTCATCGGTCATCCGCCGCCGCGCCGTGGCAACCGCGAGCCTGGTGTCGCGCCACAGGGTGTCTATCGCTGCCTTGGCGATGATCGCTGGATCGCAATCTCGGTCACGTCCGATGCAGAATGGCATGCCGTGTGCGAAGTTGCCGGCTTGCCAGAGGGATGGGCAGGCTGGGAGCTTTGGGAGCGGGAGTCGCGACACGACGAGATTGATGTGGCGCTGAGCATCTGGAGCAGGTCAATCTCGCCATCCGACGCTTCGTCGAAGCTGCAGAACGCGGGTGTGATCGCCGCCGTAGTCGCAGATGCCCGAGACCTACTCGAGTCCGAGCACCTGGCCGAGCGCGAGTTCTGGGCGGAAGTCGGCGGAATCGACATGGGTGTGCTGCGCTATCCCGGATGTCCGGTGCGTCTCAGTGCGACGCCGGCCACATACCGACGTGGCGCACCTGGACTCGGTGAACATAACGTTGAAGTGTTGGCCGAGGTCCTGGGGATGAGCGAAGAAGAGATTGCCACGTTGGCAGAAGACCACGTTATCGCCGATCGACCGCCGAGTATGGCGGAGCTGGGGCGAGCAAGAATCTAAGGGTCGCTAACGTCGTTCAGGCGCGCAGCAGCGCTCTGGTCAAACCTGCGGCAAGCGTGGGAATGACGAGATCTGAGAGTCTCGTGCAGGCAAGTGGTCGGGGTGGGCGGATTTGAACCGCCGGCCTCACGGCCCCAAACCGTGCGCTCTGCCAAGCTGAGCTACACCCCGGTCTTGATCACTGTATGGGCTGACGCAGCTTAGTCGACCTGTACCGCGCCGATCAGTTCGGAAATGTCCGACACACCGTTGTCTCGGCAATACTCGACGATCTCCTCCAACACGCGAATTGTGGCGAAGGGATCGCGGAACGAGGCCGTGCCGACTTGCACGGCAGTTGCTCCTGCGAGCAGGAACTCGACTGCATCCCGCCCGTCGACGATGCCGCCGCAGCCGATCACGGGAATATCGACCGCGCGCGCCGTCTCCCAGACCAGCCTGAGAGCAAGTGGCTTGATTGCCGGTCCTGTCAGACCGGCGACCGGACGATTGGTACGTGGGCGGCGTGTGTTGACGTCGATGCTCATACCAACGAAGGAATTTGCTACGCAGAGCGCGTCTGCGCCGGCGTCTTCGCACGCTCTGGCGATGACCGAGATATCGGTGACATCGGGAGTCAGCTTGGCGATGACCGGCAGCGTGGTCGATGTGACCACCGCCTCAATCACTCGACCCGCTGCAACAGGGTCTCGGCCGAATGCGACGCCTCCGACATCGAGGTTGGGGCAAGAGATGTTGACCTCGAGTCCCGCGACGCCTGGCGCGCCATCGAGCACTTGTGCCAGGCGAGCGAACTCGTCGACGGTGTCGCCGAGCATGTTGACCACGACCGGAACATCCCACGTCTCCCAGACCGTCGCGACATCGCTGAGCAGGCGTCGCACGCCGATGTTCTGGAAGCCAATGCTGTTCAGCATGCCGGCGGGCGTCTCGACGATGCGCGGCGTTGGATTGCCACGTCGCGGCTTGAGCGTGACGCCCTTGGACAAGACACCTCCGAGGCGGTTGATGTCGAAGAGACGCGCGAACTCGATCCCGTTACTGGACGTGCCTGAGGCCGTCATCACGGGATTGTGGAGGATCAGTTCACGCTTGGCGCCCGGTGCCAGATCGACGCTCAGGTTCGGCATCACGTCCCGGTTGGGCGTGGACGCAGATGGAGTCGATGCAGGTGGCAATGATGCAGGGGGCACGGTCTCGGCAATGGGCGGGGACATCGGACCTCCTGACGCGCAGGCTAGGGCGCGTGCGGAGTGAGGATCCGGTGGCGGCGAAAACGCCGGGGAACGGGTGACTAGTTGTCGTCGCCGGCGGCGCGGCGGCGCTTCGAGATACCCATGTCGTTCCAGCGCGAGCGGCCCTCGTTGCGATCCCAGATCGAGTCCTCAGACGAGTTGCGGAACTCTTTGGTCTCGCCACAGCTGCACACACCCTCGGACATCGGTCCGTTGGGGGCGTCGATCACCCAGTGGTGAATGTGGCTGGGCGCTTCGCTCTTCACACGAGTCTTGGCAGGCATTCAAGGAACCTTCCTGGAGCTGAGCAACCGGGTTGAGGACGCAACCCGCTCTCTGTCAGTCCCACGTGAGCAGGACGCTACGTAGGGCTCGGACGCTGGGCAATACAACGGGCAACACACGGCATTTGGGCCTGTAAAGTGGAACACGCGGCTGTAACTACTTGACGATTTGGGCGTTGATTTGGTTCCAGAGATTCACCAACGGAACCCATTTCTGCGTGATTGGCAAGTCCCCTGTGATTCGATCCTGAGCCGCGCGCAAGCGCAGCCGCACGTTGGAGTACGATGAACGCAGCGAGAGTCGATCCGGCAGCAACCGCTGCGACGATTTCTGCAACATTGATTAACCTTGATTCCTACACACAATCACAACCGACCTTGCATGCCACGCCACCGCCGATTCCGGCGCTGGATTTGCCAGAATCGCCACAGCAGCTCATCTCACGGTACCGCGGTTTCGCGGTCCTGGAACTGAGGCGGTCATGGTTTGGCGGAGGCTGACGGGTCGAGGCGAGGGTCGGGAACAGCCCGGCGGGAAAGGCAATGGCATGGCGCTCACGGTTGAATCGGTCCGCGACATCCTTCGGACCGTTCGCGATCCGCAACTGGGTCGTGACCTGATCTCATTGCGCATGTTCGGCGGAGCCGTGATTGACGGCGCATCCGTGACTGTGCACCTGACGCTGCCGATTCACGGATACCCATCCCAGGCCGAGTTGGAAGAGCGCATCTCCAAGGCTCTTGGAGATGCCGGCGCTGAGTCAGTGTCGTTCGAGTTTCGTGTCGATGTGCCGTCCTGGCAGGGCAGCGGCCAGCAAGCCGCGATCGGCGGAGTCAAAAACATCATCGCCGTTGCCTCCAACAAGGGCGGTGTTGGCAAATCAACGATTGCCACCAACCTGGCTGTCGCACTCGCAGAGTCGGGGGCGGCGGTTGGACTCGTCGATGCAGATGCCACCGGACCCAATCTCCCAACCATGTTCGGTTTACCCAACGGATTCCAGGCGCAAAGCGAGCAGGGACTACACCCGGTCGCGCGATATGGCGTCAAAGTGATCTCGCTGGGCTTTCTACTGCCTCCGGGCGCTCCAGTGGTCTGGCGCGGACCGATGATCGGTTCCGCGATCAAACAGCTTCTGCACGATGTGGATTGGGGCGAGGTCGACTACCTGCTGATCGACCTTCCACCGGGGACCAGCGACGCGTCAATGTCGATGGCACAGGAGGCGCCGATTGCGGGGGCAGTAGTCGTTTCGACTCCGCAGCAGGTAGCGCTGGAGGATGCAAGCAAGGCGGTGACGATGTTTGAGAAGCTCGACGTGCCGGTGTTTGGCATTGTCGAGAACATGTCCTACTTCATTACGCCCGACACCGGTCAGCGAGTGGAGATTTTTGGACATGGCGGCGCACGGGTTGCCGCGGATGATCTGGAGATTGACTTTTTGGGCGAAGTGCCCCTGGCGACGGAAGTCCGCGCCGGCGGCGACGACGGACAGCCGATCGTCGCCTTCGAAGCCGAGAATCCGGCTGCCGAAGCCTTCGTTTCGATTGCGAACCGTGTCGCCGTCAAGGCGGCCGCATCGGCGTTGCTCCAGCCCATCACAATTCCCGTCCTATGAACGGAAAGCTAGGTAATGGCAAGGTTTTTGAGGCGGTCCGCTTCGACTGAAGCGCCCGCGAGTGAACAAACAGAACCACTCAATCCGCCGGCCGCGCCCACGCAGGCGCCCGCGCAGACCCGATCAAATTTGCAGTCCCCGGTTGAACCCCCTTCGCGCGCTCCGTCGCGTCGCGGCGGACGCCGACGCTCACCCTCCAACGGTTCGAATGCTTCGGATTCATCCTCTGCTTCAGCTTCGACCGCGAAGCCTTCGCAACGTCGAAGTGGACGACGCCCCGCGCAAGACTCTCAGCCAACGGATCCAACTGAGCAGATGTTGGCGCTGTTAGAACGCCAGACGGCTCTGCTGGAGCAGCAACGCAGCACGATCGAGCAACTGGCCGAGTCGCAGATGCTGTTGACTGAGACCCTGCTGGGTCGTCGCGGCGACGCGGACGCACCGGCGCGCATCGAGGTGTTGCCGAGGTTGGCGATCTTCGTCGATGTGCCCAACATCCTCTACGGGGCGGAATCGTCGGGCGTGCGACTGAACTGGGGTAAGGTGGCCGACTTCCTATCCCACGGACGAACCCTCGTCCGCGCCATCGCATATGCGCCGATTTCCGACGATCCGACCGCGCGAACCGAGAACGAGCGATTTGTCGTTCCGTTCCTCGATCACGGCTACCGGATCGCGACGAAACCGCTGAAGCGCTTCTCGGGCGGTTCAGTCAAGGCAAACTTCGACGTTGAACTAGCGATCGATGTGTTGACGATGTCTGATCGCGTCGACGTAATCGTGCTGGTTTCGGGCGACGGCGACTTCCGTCGTCTCGTGGAGATCGTTGGAGCGCGCGGGGTCAGGGTCGAGGTGATGGCGTTCGGCAAGAGCACATCTGCCGACCTGCGACAGGTCGCCGACCGCTACATCGATATCGCCAGCCACGCCGATCGGCTGCGAGACTAGGTGTCTCGCAGCATCGGCGCTTGAGGCCTTATTCGGCTGCGAAGTAACGGACTCCGTTTCGGCGGGCGGCTCGGCCAAGGCCGGGGAAGTCGAAGTGGCCTGAGGCGATTAGGGCGTTCTCCGCTTCGATCTGGTCGAAGAGCTTGTGCCGGCTGGCAGTGGACTCGTCGGTGTTGACATCTGCCCCTGGGCACCAGTCCGTCTCTGTCAGTTGGACGAGGTGATGCGCAGCGTCACCGAGGACGTAGGCCTTTTCGCCGCCGCTGGAGACCGCAAACGAGACGTGGCCCGGCGTGTGGCCCGGCGTTGGCACGGTGACGACCTCCGATGTGAGCACGTGTTCGCCCTCGACAAAGTCGACCAGTCCAGCATCGACGATCGGAGCGAGCACGTTGTCGTAGGTGGCGCCCTCCTTGAGTTCGTCGCTGCTTGTCCAGTAGTCCCACTCGACTTGCTGAATGATGTGTCGCGCGTTGGGGAACTGCGGGACGGGCGTGCCGTCGTTGTCGTAGGTGTTCCAGCCGGTGTGATCGAAGTGCAGGTGTGAGAACGCCACGATGTCGATGTCGTTGGGGGATACGCCTGCCTCCTGCATCACGGTCGGCAGTGCAGCGGGCTCCTTGAGCGGCATCATGGTCGGACGTCCGCCGATGCCCGAGTCGACCAGGATCGTGGTCCCTTGCGAGATGACGAGCCACGCGCCAAGGTTGAGTGTGATGTTCCCGTCGTCGTCGAGCAGGTCTCGGTAGTTGTCCCAGTCGGAATCCTCGGTTTTGTTGAAGAATGCCGTCGGCGGCATGGCGGCCCATGAGTCCTGAACCGCGATGAGCGTTGCTCCGCCGACCTCGAGCTGTTGGAACTGTCCCATGATTGCCGCCTCTCCAGTGCAATTGATCGTTGGTTTGCCGTAGGGAGGCTAACGGATCAGCGTGTGCGCTCTTCGTCTCCTAGCCGGTACGCCTCGTCCAGAAGCTCGATGGCATGGGTTGAGCGGGTCATCATCCGCTGTTCTTCATCGAAGCGAGCAATGCCGGCGTCGAGCTGCAGCATGCAGCCGGGATTGGCGGTACAGACCTGTTCGGCGCCCGTTGCGAGCACGTCTTCCATCTTCTCGGCCAGCACGCGCTGTGAGATATCGCTCTGAACAACCGAGTAGATCCCTGCGGAGCCACAGCACTTGTCCGGCGTTCGCATCTCGTTCAAGGTGAGTCCCGGAATGCTGCGCAGGACGTCCCTCGGAGCGCTTCGAACGTTCTGGGCGTGTGAGAGGTGGCAAGAGTCCTGGTAGGTCACTGCGCGCTCTACATGGCCTTCAGGAGCGGCAAAGCCGATTTCAACGAGGTACTCATGCACATCGCGGACCCGCGCCCCAAACGCGGCCGCGCGCGCAGCGTACTCAGGGTCGTTTCGGAGCAGGTGTCCGTATTCCTTCAGATGAGATCCACAGCCGGCCGCGTTGATCAAGATGGCGTCGGGCAGGTCGGACGATTCCGGAGTGATGGCTTCGATGTTCTGCCTGGCGAGACCGCGTGCTGCCTCGACGTCGCCGCCGTGCGCGTGGAGTGCGCCACAGCAGACCTGGGCATCCGGTGCGTTGACCGCGACGCCGTTGCGTGCAAACACGCGCACGGTCGCCCGGTGCGTTTCAGGGTAGGCAAGCGGCATCATGCAGCCCGTGATCAAGGCAGCACTTGCGCGAGTTGGTTGCGTCACCGGAACGCGAGCTGCCTCTCGGTTCGAGTAGAACGGCTTGTCGGCGACTGGTGAGAGGGCGTCCACGCCTGCGAGCCTGGGGGCCAGCCGTTTCAGCAATCCGGTCTTGCGAACCAGCGTCTGCATGCCCGTGCGCTGGTAGAGCTTGAGGCCGTAGCCGGCCAATCTCATTCGTCCCGGATAGGGGAAGAGTCCGCGCATGATCAATCGCCAGATGATTCGCTGGCGACGCGGCCATTTCTCCTGTGCGAACGCTTCGGCCCGGGTCGCTTCCATCAGCCGTCCGTAGGGCACCTTCGAGGGGCAGGCGGTCTCACAAGCGCGGCATTGGAGGCATTGATCGAAATGCTGCTGAACTCTGGGGGACCACTCGATTCGTCCCTCGTCGAGTCCTCGCATCAGCGCGATGCGCCCGCGCGGCGAATCGGTCTCGACGCCGAGATCGTGATAGGTCGGGCAGGCGTTGAGGCAGAAGCCGCAATGCACGCAGAGACCGAGTTCGGCGACATCGGGGCGATCTTCGGTCAGCCAGATCGTCTCGGCATTCGATGGAGTCGGAGCAATGCTCATTTGTCCAGCTTAGATTCCGTCTACAAAGCGGCCCGGATTGAGGATCGCCTGTGGGTCGAAGGTCTCCTTGATGCTGTGCATCAGCCGAGCCCCGGACCCGCTCGGTCCCCAGACGTTGCAGGCCTGCTTCAGCTCGATCGGCGCGGATTCAATCGTCAAGCGACCCTGCAGAGGCCCGAGCGCGTTTCTCAGCGACTTGACGGTTTCTGCGTCCACAGTTGGCACGTCGAGGAAGAGCAGTCCGGAATCGGCGGCGGCGATCCACGTCGTGGCATCGGGAAGTCGGTGATTTAGGACTCCCTGGGCTTGGATCAGGTTTGCAGGTGGCAATCCCAGGCGGAGCCGCACGTGGTGCTCGGGAGTGTGCAACTCAAGGTCCGTCACCGCTTGCCAGGTCTCGACGATGGCGCCGGTTCTCAGTTCTGGTCCATCCAGACCACTCTGGCGCGCCGCGTTCAATGCCTGAGCCAGCACCTCATTGGCCGATGATTCCAGGCCGTTGGCTCGGAGTAAGAGCGCAGGTTGGTCGCTCAGCATCTCTGCACCGAGTGATCGGGCGTTGGCTGCAGCCTCGGCCGAGAGGGCGACGCAGCCATTGAGGAACGGCGCCGCCTGTGAGGCCGCGCGACCGGCTGCCAGTGCCGAATCGAAACTGCTGGCCGCTATCGCCACGATCTGGTCGCTGGCCGGCAGCGGTCGCAGTTTGAAGGTGAGTTCGACGATGATGCCCAGAGTGCCGAGCGAACCGGCAAAGAGCTTCGGTAAGTCATAGCCGCTGACATTCTTGACGACTCGGCCGCCACCCTTGATGGTGGCGCCGTCGGCTTTGACCATACGCATGCCGATCAGCCAGTCGCGAGGACCGCCAAACGAGTTGCGTCGAAGTCCTCCACGTCCGACCGCGGAGAGTCCACCTAGCGTCGCGCGTTCGAACTGAGGATGGTCGAGCGGTAGGAACTGTCCATTCATCGCCAGATGTCGTTGTAGATCCGCCAATGTCATGCCGGCTTCGACAGTGATGGTGAAGTCGTTGGGTTCGTAGTCGACGATCTGGGTCAGATGGGATAGGTCGAGAGCGATGTCGTATCGAGTCGGCGGCATGCCGAGGTCAAGCATCGTCCGACCACCAAGCGGGATGACTGCGAGATCGGTCTCGTGAGCGCCCCTCAAGGTCTGTTCGATTTCGGATGACTCAGAAGGGCGAACCAGGGCTTTGGGGAGCTTGAGATCGACCGACCACGGATTGATCGAGTCGAATCGAATTGTTTCGCTTTTGAGCGCGTTAAGGAACTGCGGCGTCTCAGATGAGGATGTCGCGTTCATGACGTCACAGCCTGACGGAGCGCACGGAAGTAAACGGCAGCACCCGGAGTCCGCTGCACGGCCTCGTTGAAGAGCACCAGGTCGACAGCTAAGAGCGGGCGATCTGCGTCACACGCCTGAAGTGAGGAGGCATCCGCGAGGCCAAGCCTTGCGTATGAACCGTGTTGAATCGCGTCGCTGCTGAGGACGATAATTTCCTTGCTCTCGTTGATGAGATCTGCCAGCTTCTCTGAGAGCTGACTGCGCCAAGGTTCACTGCACTGTCTGAGGTGATTAGAGGCCTCAGTCAACGTGTTCGGCGTGCAAAAGACCGTGTTGCCTGCGTTGCGAATCGCGTCGCGCAACGTGTCATAATCTCGGACCGAGAATTCACGCAGCCTTCGATGTCGGACAACGACCTGCCTATTGAGGCGGCCTGCGACCAATAGCACGAGCAGACTCGAGTCGATGAGGTAGCCGGAAGTCGGCATACCTACTCCCAAGCGCCAAGGAAACGGTCGGTCACCGCCACGAATCGCCCGTCGCCATCCTTCAGGTGAACGACCTTGTATCTCCGTTTCGTCCAGTTTGGTTGGGCGAAGTCAGGCAGAATCATGTCCTTGGCTGCAGGGTGTGAGTAGCCGATCGTGACTCGCCATTCGTCGGAGTCAGGATCGAATCGAAGTTCCTCCAAGCCAATCTGACCGATTTTCTCATCTTGGTAGAGCTCGGTGATGATCGACTTGGCGGTTTGTACTGCCTCGTCGCGTTGCACGAAAAGCACCTCTTCCACGATCTCCTAGACGAACGCCTTGGGGCCGAACTTGGCGATTTGGTGTTGTGCGTGTTGGTGACCGGCCTCTCCGCAGCCGTGTCCCTTGGGGAAGATTTTGCAGGGATTGAAGTTGTCGGTGGGACCGAACGCGGCTCGGAGGGCCTTCATGGCGTCCATGTCAGCGTCGGTGAAGATCCAGGGAAGGTAATCGCGCTTTTCCAGTCCGACCCCGTGCTCACCGGTGATCGCTCCACCGGCATCGACGCAGACGCGCATAATCTCTCCACCAGCGTCCAGCACCCGTTCGGTAGCGCCGGGTTCTCGCTCGTCGAATAGCAGGCAGGGATGCAGGTTGCCGTCTCCGGCGTGGAACATGTTGGCCACCGGCAGGCGATATCGCTCAGCGATCTCGTAGACGGCGTCCAAAACATCGGGCAGCTTGGTACGTGGCACGACGCCGTCGAGCAGATAGTAGTTAGGCATGATCTGGCCCAGTGCACCGATCGCGCCCTTACGTCCGGCCCACAGGTGTTCGCGCTCCGCCGGGTCGGTCGCCGACCGAACTTCACGAGGTTCGAAGCGGTTGAGAATGCCTTCGACCCGAGCGCCCTCGGCGTCGACTTGCGATTGCGGACCGTCTACCTCAACGAGCAGCACGGCTTCGGCATCGAGCGGGAAACCGGTGTTGAGCACCGGCTCGACCGCGGCGATGGTCATCTTGTCAATCATCTCCAGGGCGGCGGGCACAATCCCCGATGCGACGACGGCCGAAACCGCGTTGGATGCCTGTCGCACGCTGTCGTACACCGCCAGCATGGTCCGAACCGCTGTTGGCTTGGGCACGAGGCGGACCAGCGCTTGGGTGACGATTCCGACCGTGCCCTCGGAACCGACGACGCAGCCTACGAGGTCGTAGCCGGGTTCGTCGCGGGTGTCATGCCCGATCCACTGCACCTCACCGTCGGCGGTCACGAGTTCCAGCGCCAGGACGTGGTTGGTCGTGGTGCCCCAGGCCAGCGTGTGCGGACCGCCTGCATTCTCAGCGATGTTGCCGCCGATCGTGCATGCTCGCTGAGAGCTGGGGTCGGGCGCGTATGCCAGGCCGTGGCGCTCGGCTTCTGCGCCGAGGTCGAGATTCACGACCCCAGGCTGAACGATCGCGGTCTTGTTCTCGACATCGACGTTAAGAATTCGCCGCATGCGGTTCATCCCGATGATCACGCCGCCCTTGGCTGCGAGTGCACCGCCGCTCAGTCCGGTGCCAGCGCCTCGCGGAGTGACAGGCGCTTCGTACTTGTTGGCGATCTTGATGAGGTTGACCACATCGTCCGTGTTCGCCGGCAACACAATGACATCGGGGTTGCCACGGTCGATCGTGCCGTCGTACTCGTAGACCAACAGGTCTTCATCGTGCCAAACCACGGCCTGATCGCCAACGGCATCGATCAGTTCGCGGACCATCGGTGTAGGAGTCTTCATGCTTCGATGATAGAGCGCTGACTACGGCTTCCAGCGGCGATCGAGGAAGTCGAGAACAGCTTCGTTGAAGCGAGCAGGTCGCTCGAAATACACAGAGTGGCCAGCTTCTGGCACTACGACGAACTCCGAACCGTCCATCGCACGATGCGATGCCTCCATCGCCTGATGCGGGACGATGCGGTCATGCTCGCCGACGATATAGAGCATCGGCATCCCGAACTGCCGCAATAGCGGCATCGATGAGCCTCGCCAGGTCGCGAGTCCGGGTGTGGGAGCGAGGAAGGTTGACGGCCGCTTGGGATTCCAACCGTTCATGCGTCGGTAGAGCCAGGTGAGCTGCGGATCGTTTGCCTCGGTCGATGGAGCGAGGGCGCGCTGACGCAGCGTCATGCCCTCGACGGTCTTGTAGTGGGCCGCCTGGATTTCGCGGACCTCATCATTGACTGCGCCCGCGAGGGTGCCTGACAGAATCAACGCTTCAATGCGTCCCGGGAAGATCAACGCAAACGGCGTCGCCGTGCGGCCGCCCATCGAGTGCGCAACCATCGCGAATCGGTCGATGTTCAGATGATCGAGCAGAGCGTGCAGATCATGCGGAAAAGCGCGTCGGCCAGGACCTCCGGGAACATCGCGGCTGAGACCGAATGCACGGTGATCAAACGTGACGGTGTAGTACTTCTCGCTCAAGACAGGAACATTGCGCCACCAGACGAGGTGATTTCCGCCTGCACCGTGGGCGAGGATCAGCGCCGGATTGGCGGGATCGCCGTGGGCCTCGTAGTAGAGGTCAATCTCGTTGCAATGGAGGAATGGCACTGTGGGTTCGGAGTCTGTGATCTGCTCAGTCGTCGACCGACGCTTGCGCGGCTTCAAGGACCAGTTCGACGCAGCGGAGGGCGGTCAGTCGCTTATTGCCTTCGCGATCCGAGTCCCAGACCTGGCGCTCGGAATGGACGCGGTCACCAGGTCCGACGCAGGCAATCCAGACCGTGCCGACGGGACGGCTCTCGGACCCACCGGCCGGCCCTGTGATGCCAGTCTCTGAGACGCCGATGTCCGCGTTGAGCGTCTCGCGTACGCCCTGAGCCATGGCCACAGCGGCTTCCTCGGAGACGGAGCCATGCTCCCGCAAGAGATCGCGTGAGACACCGATGAGTTCAATCTTGGGAACATTGTGATACGGAGCTGCTCCACCGATCCACACCTTGGAGCAACCGGCGATGTCGGTGATCCAGTGACCAATCAGGCCACCTGTGTCAGTCTCTGCAGTGGCGAGGGTGAGTCCGCGCTCGGACAGAGTATCGATGAGCTGCTGAGCGATTGGTTCGGCCATCGTCTGGTCAGCTCTCCGCAGTGAGGCAGTGGTCGCTAGTCTTCGTTTCCGGTCGAGCGATCCCACCTGAACATCAGGATCAGGATGAAGGTGACCAGCACAATGAACGGGGCGAGCAGGATGGAGAACTCGTACCACTCTTCGCGGTCGAAGTTGTTCACACCCGTGCCGCCTTCGTCCGGCGCGGCCTGTTGCGGCAGGGTGAGTGACGTCTCAGCCGGCGCCGATTCGGCAGCGAGGAGGTCGCCGTTGCCCGTGAACACCGGTTGAATGGCGGAGATGACAATCAGGGCCAGCGCGGCGGCCAGTGAGAGTCGCGCCATGGGCTTGATGATTGCTCGCAGGACGTCTCGCATGGTCTTCCCCTCCACTGTTTCGCTCTGAGTGGCTATTGACTAAAGGTTATTCCAGCGCGCCCTCTCGCGCGAGAGCGTCGATCTTGTCCTGGCCGTAACCCAGCATTCGGCTCAGCACGTAGTCGGTGTCTTCACCGAGCCGCGGCGCTGGCGAGACAATCTCTGCCGGCGTTTCGGATAGCTTCCACGGCGGCGGCAGAACCTGTCGCAGATGCGTCTCAGGCGGCCTGACGCTGACCGCGCCGCCACGGGACTGGAAGTTCTCGGAGTGGTGAATGTCGCTGCCCCAGACCGAGGCAGCGGCCGGAACTCCGGCAGCACGCAGGGTCTCGGCCGTTTCGACGGCTGACTGTTCCGAGGTCCAGGCCTCGATCATCGGCTTCAGTTCGTCGCGATGTTTCCAACGCTTGAGGCCCGTGCGGAAGCGCGGATCCTCGCGCAAGTGGTCAAGTCCGCTGCATTCGCAGAGCGCGTTCCATTCTCGGTCGGAGCGGCAGGCGATTGCGAGCCAACCCGATTTCGCGCCTTTGTGATCATCGGAGTACGCCTCGGGCGCACGCATCGAAGCGCAACGGAATACATCGTGCGGGGCATAGGATCGGTGCCCATTTCCGAGCCGGTCGCCATCTTTGCCGAGCAGGTCGACGTGCAGGAACTCCTCGGCAATGTGCATACCAATCGCTTCCGATGACGAAGCGTCAATGAACTGTCCGATGCCCGTGCGATCGCGGTAGTGCAATCCGGCGATCATCGCGAACGCGGCCGCTGTGCCGGCCCGCAGGTCGATCGAGCCGCCCATCATCACAGGCGGTTCCTCGGGCTCGCCGGTCAGGTACGAGAGTCCGCTCATCGCCGCAAAAGTCGGCGCGTATCCGGTGTAATGTCGCTCGGGGCCGGTTGCGCCGAGTGCTGAGGCGGAGATCATCACGATGTCAGGATTGATCTGGCGCAGGTCGTCGTAGCCCAGCCCGAGCTTCTCGAGAATGCCGGGTCGGAAGTTGTCAATCGCGCCGTCGGCGGTCTCTGCGAGGTCGCGTATGACCTGCTTGGCGCCCTCCGTCTTGAGGTTGAGCTGGATTGAGTACTTGTTCAGGTTGACCTCGTTGAACATCGGCGCCTGGTTGACGCCGCCCTTGAACGAACCCATGGCCAGTGACCGTTGGCGTGAGTGGTCGATCCGGGTGGCCGACTCGATTTTGATCAGCTCGGCACCGAGCAGCGCGAGTTGCATCGCGCCGTACGGTCCGGCCCAGGCCCAGGTGAAGTCGATGATTCGCTTCCCCGAAAGCGGTCCAGGACGCGTCGCGGGTGCAACCGGACCGACATGGCCGTTCAGATCATGCTGACCGTTGAGTGTGTTGATTCCGTTGCTGGTGGTGGTCATCCAATGACTCCGGCTCTACGGGCTTGTGCGGGGCTCCAGGGTGCGAGGTGGGATCGTGTGATGTCGGCAGATGATGATCCGAACAACGGAGCAGATGCTCTGGGGCTGCGAGCGGCGCCTGTCCACTGTGCGGCGAACTGGGGATATCGGCCGCTTGGCGCGACCGGGTGATCAAGCAGATCAAAGAAGCCGCGAAAACGCTCCTGTTCGGAGTTCATCACTTCGGATGGACGCATCACGGGTCCGGCTGGGGCACTGTTGGTTTGCAGCGCGCGAAACACTTCGTCACGTGTGTGGGCCAGAGCCCACTCGGCGATCGCGTCGCCAGCTTCCTCCCCGAGTTCCAATCGATCGATCAGCTGGCCTTCAGCGTCAAATGCCCATGCCGGATCGTCCATCGCTTTGATCAGGCCAGCCCACTGATGACCTTGCGGCGTCACAGCGATGATGTGTCCGTCTGAACATTCGAGACGACCACCGAAGGCGCTGCCGCCCTTGGTCGGTGGACGCGCTGGTGGTCCGCCGTCGTTGTGGGCAATGGAAATGTCGACGCGGTCCATGTTCATCATCGCGTCTGTCGAGGCGACATCAACAATCTGGCCGTGCCCGAACCGATCGCGGGCCAACAGAGCAGCCCACGTCGCCAGTGCCAGCGCAGTGCCGCCATCGGCCTCATGCACCTTGGCTCCGGCCATCAGCGGAGCACCGGTGTTTGCGCCAAGGTTGCGTCGAACGCCTGCGGCGGAGCCTGAGGCGTGTGCTCGGGTTAGAGCGGTAGACGGCCATTCCGCGGCGCTGCCGATGAGCCCAAAGGGCGTCACGGCGGCGATGATGAGCTGTGGATAACGCTCCCGCAGGTCTTCAGGACTCAGGTCAAGTTGCGACAACTGCCTCGGTGTGCGGTCGGTGAAGAAGACATCGGATTCGGAGATCAGCTGCTGCAGCACACGGCGGCCAGAGTTGCTCTCCAGGTGGAGCGCCACGCTTCGTTTGGAAGTGTTGTAGGCGAGCCACGTCGTTGAGGTTTCACGATGTGGCGACGGCTCGGCAAACGGAGCTGTGCGCCGCGCAACATCACCGGTCAGAGGCTCAATCTTGATCGTTTCGGCACCGGCGTCGGCAAACAGCTTGGACGCAAACGGAGCAGCGACCTCTTCGGCCAGTTCGACGACACGCACGCCCTCCAGCAGTGGCGGGCCGAGGGTTTCGGGAGCTTGCGTGGGATCGCTGGATGGCGTGGTCATTCAGAGACAGTCTAGAACGCAGTGGCAGGTGCTCATAGACTGCCATCGATGAGCGAGCACAATCAATCCCAACCCGATGTCTCCCGGCCATATGACGGCGTACGAGTCCTCGAACTGGCCGAGGGGATTTCCGGCCCTTACGCAGGACGCTGGTTAGCCGCGCTTGGAGCGGATGTTGTCAAAGTGGAGCGAACGACTGGCGATCCCTCGCGGGCGTTCGGTCCCTGGCCTGACGATCTGCCCGACGACGAGACCAGCGGACTCTTCCTGTACCTCAACGGGGACAAACGCTCGGTCACGCTAAACCTCGACACGTCCGACGGGCGTGAGATCCTGCGCGAGCTCGCTGCCGCAGCAGACATCGTGATTGAGTCGTTTGAACCGGGCTACCTGGTCGATCGGGGACTGGGCTACGACGCGCTGTCGAAGGACAATGCCTCGCTGGTGATGATCTCCATCACGCCGTTTGGACAGACTGGACCCAACGCCAACTTGCCGGCGACCGAACTGACCCTGTACGCCGCTTGTGGACAGATGTGGCTGACGGGCCACCCGGATCGTCCACCGCTGAAGAATGGCGGGTCGCAGCCGTCGTATCAGGCCGGGTTGAATGCCTTTGCGGCAATCTCGGGCGCGTACTACGGGGCCGTAATGCATGATCAGGGTTCATACATCGATCTGTCGATGCGCGAGACCTACGCGGCGATGGCCGAGGCGTTCCACACTCGGGCATCCCAGCTTGGGATCGAGACGCAGCGCTCGGGCAACAATCTCAACGCGCTCTGGGGTGTCTACGAGCTCTCCGACGGCTACGGCGGCATTTGCGCCTTGCCGCGCAACTATCCGGCGTTTGCGGAGGCTGTGGGACTTCCGGAGCTGCAGAAAGATCGGTTCGCCGATCCCGGCCAGCGACTGCTTAACAACGACGAGTTGATGGCCATCATGTTTGGTTGGTTCATCGGCCAGACTCGCGAGGAACTGTTGCAGTTGGGCATCGAGAATCGTGTGCCGTTCGGATTCGTCGCGACGATAGAAGATCTGACGAATTCCGAGCACCTTCACAGCCGGGATTTCTTCGCTGAACTGAACGACGACCGAGCCGGTTCGTTGACCTATCCCGGACGCCTGTGGATCAGCAATGGGCATGACTGGAAGATGGGTCGTGCGCCCTTGTTGGGTGAACACAACGTTGATGTCATTCACGGCGAGCTGGGGTATGAACGCGAAGACCTGGTCCGACTACGGGAATTGGATGCGATCTGATGTTTGATCCCGGCCGTCCGCTGACTGGTGTGCGAGTCGCCGACCTGACGATGATCTGGGCCGGTCCGTACGCCGCGAAGATCCTGGCCGACCAGGGCGCGGAAGTGATCAAGATCGAGTCGCCGCGCGCCTGGGACAACATCCGCACATTGCTCCCGCCCCCAGTCGCGCCCGGCGAACACTGGTGGAACACCAACTTCTATTTCCACGAGTACAGCCGGAACAAGAAGTCGCTCAGTCTCGACCTGGCGTCCGACGAGGGCAAGGCGATCTTCGCCAAGCTGCTAGGTCACTGTGATGTCGTGATCGAGAACTACCGCACCGATGTCATGGACAAACTCGGTCTGTCATATGAGTGGCTGAAAGAGCAGAAGGAAGACATCATCGTGGTCGGGATGGCGGGCTTTGGCAAGACAGGTCCGGAGAAGGACGCCGTCGGCTACGGACCGATCATCGAGATGATGAGCGGCATGACATCCACGTCCGGCTATGGCGATGACGGCGTGCCCTACAAGAGCGGTATCTCTTACGGCGATCCAATCGCCGGCGTCTGTGCTGCGGCGGCCGTGGCGACGGCGCTGATTCATCGCAAGCGAACCGGACAGGGTCAATACATCGACCTGGCGCAGCGTGAAGTGATGTCAACACTGCTGGGCGAGTTCTACATGGACTGGTCGATGAATCAGCGACTGCCCGAACACATGGGCAATGGACACGACTGGATGGCGCCGCACAACGTGTATCCCTGCGCCGGCGAAGATGAGTGGATCGCGATCTGCGTGCGTACTGACGGCGAATGGGAAGGGCTGAAGCGGGCGATGGGATCGCCGGAGTGGGCCGAGCGCAACGAGTTCTCCGATCAGATCCTGCGCTGGGAACACCGACAAGAGCTCGATGAACTCGTCGGGACATGGACGTCAACGATGTCGAAAACTGACGTGTTCGATGTGCTGCATCCGGAACGGGTCCCGTCATCGCCGGTCTGGCAGATGCTCGAAGCGTTGCGAGAGCCACACATCAAGGCGCGAGGCTTCTACGAGCCGCTGCGACATCCTGAAGTGGGTATCTGGGCGGTGCATGGCTGGCTATGGCGTACGGAAGGAGCTGGTCCCTGCATTTTGGCGCCGGCCCCTGAGTTTGGTCAGCACAATGCCGAGGTACTCGGCGGCCTGCTGGGGATGTCCTACGAGGAACGGGCCGCGCTCGAAGCGGCAGGTGTCATCGCGTCGCGCCCGGAAGGCGTGCCGCTCGCCTCAGAGATGCCTACGACGCCTTCGATGCTCTGACGATTTCGGCTGATTCCAGGGCCAGTGCAAACTGTTCGACGTGCTCGTCGACGCTTCGACCTACCGCCTCGACCCAGGTGTCAGACGGTTCCAGCCGTCGGCTGATCTCGACGATGTCCTCATACCAGTGCCATGACTTGCCGATCGGCGAGGGCACAGCCAAGCGCAACGGCCGCTCGTCGTCCGGCAGCCAGAAGTACGCGAACCAGCCGTGCCGCCGAATCACTCCTGCCTGCATCAGTAACGCATGCGTCACGCGATCGTCCGGCGCAGGATATTCCTCGTCAATAGCGCAGCGAATCAGGAAGTTGAACACGGAGAACTGTCCGCCTCGTTCTCCCGTTCTCAGTTGGCCAATCGAGCAGAGGCCGTCGGCAATCGCGAGCAGCCGCGCGGCCTGATCCTTGGGCAGCCGGGCTTCCTCGAGCGACGTCGGTGGCTCATCCCTGCTTGTGAAAGTCATCGAGTGTGGCGCGGAGCCCTCGCTCCTTCAGCGAACGGTTCATTTCGAGCACGGGATTGGTGAAATGGGCGATGGCGTCGATCTCGACGCCACCCATCAAAGCTTCGCGGAATCCCTGAACCTCCTGTGTGCGGTTGATGGCCTTCTTCTGCAGGACCAGGATTTCCTTCGGTGTCTTGGCTACGAGCTCGACATAATCATTGACGAAGCCGTCCAGTTCATCGGCCGGTATCGAGCGGTTGAACAGTCCGATGTCTGCTGCCTCTTGTCCCGAGATCATGCTGCCGACCGGGAAGAAGAACTCCTTGGCGCGCTTGGCGCCGACTTGCCAGGCCCAGAACGACGCGACGAAGCCTGCGCCCAGCGGCAGTTGCGGCGCTCCCACACGAGCGTTGTCGGCGACAAAGGTCACGTCGCAGATAGTCGCCAGTTGCGTGCCGCCGGCCAGACAGTGGCCGTGCACTTTGGCGATGACGGGCAATCTCAGATCCCAGATGCGCAACCAGTTTCGATTCAGCTCTTCCAGTCCGTCGCGGTCCCGTGAGATCGCTGATGACTGGTTGGCGGCAACCCCGGATCCGCCGACCAGGTCATAGCCGGCGCTGAACGCCCGTCCCGCTCCCGATACGACGGCGACGTGAATCGCATCGTCACGCTCGGCCTCAACCAACGCCTCGACCAACTCGTGCTGTAGCTCTCGGGAAATGGCATTGAGTTTTTCCGGCCGGTTGAGCGTGATCCTCGCGACACGACCGACGTGATCCACGGCAATGGTCTCTGGCACGTCACAGCCTCCGTCCGAAATCGCCAGCCGAGTCAAAGTTGGCGGGCATAACAGATCGTGCACATCGTATTGGGTTGCATGGTGACGGACATCCGTTCTAGCGTGCAAGTAGAACGCAGGTACTACGAATGAGGTGAGACATGGTGATCGTGACATTGCTGGTGTTGGCTGCATCGATTTGGCTGCTGTGGGAATGGCGAACCGGCGCGTTGGCACCCTCTGGACACCTCGCTGGCCGGCGAATGGCGCCGATCACAGCGGGACGGCGTCGGTCGTTGCCGACATCTGCAGCCCTGAATGTCGACGCCGACGTCAGCTCGCGCATGTCTCCGGGGTCTTGACTGTTGATCGTCAACAGTCATGCTGCACAATTGCGGACTAGGCATGAACGCCTAGACTGCCCACGGAGCGTGTAATGACTACAAGACGAGCGATGGCGAGTGATCGAGGTGGAGAAGCCCTGGACCTGTTGTTGAACGTCGTGCTGCTGAGAGGCATGCCGCGTTCGATGTTGCTGGACCTGGCGTCGAAGTTGCGGCCGGTGCGATATCGCGCACACACGGACATTTTTCACGAAGGCGACGAAGGTGCGACCCTCTACATCGTGCTCAAGGGCGCGGTGAAGATCTTCATTCCGTCGTTGGACGGTCGTGAAGTGGTCCTGGCCGTCCACCGCAAGTACGACCTCCTTGGCGAGATGTCCCTGCTGGACGACCACCCTCGGTCGGCTTCTGCGACAACGATTGAAGACACCGAAGCGGTCAGTTTGAGTCGGCATGATTTCCTCTCAGTGCTCGATCGCCATCCTGAAGCGCAGCGTGCGATCATCGATGTTCTGGTTGCCCGCCTGCGAGCGACGAATCAGTCGATACAGGATGCGTACCTGCTCGATGTTCCCGGACGCCTGGCGCGTCGGTTGTTGACGATTGCTGCAGAGCACGGCGAAGAGACTGACGAAGGCATTGACATCGGACTGCGCGTGTCGCAACAGGAGCTGGCCAACATGATCGGCGCCTCGCGAGTGGCGGTGAACAAACAACTGCAGCAATGGCGTAAGCAGAACATCGTGGACGTCAACCGGCAACGCGTGACAATCCTGAAGCCGTCGGCGTTGGAGCGTGAGTTCTCGCTGTCGCCGTAGCTGCGCTCCTGCCCCGATCGAGTGATCAATGGCGAGTGATCAATGGCAATGAAACAAGCAACGAACCAACCTGTGAAGGGTGATTGATGACCGAACCACTGAATGACCAACAGCTGGCAGATTTACGCGCGTGGCCTTCTCCTGCGATTGCCAACGCGATTGAAACGTTCAACGTTCAAAGCCGAGCCACCGGCTTCATGACTCCCGACATCCTCTGTCGGTTCCCGGACATGGATCCGATCGTGGGCTACGCGGCCACCTGCAAGATTCGCGCTTCGGTTCCGCCCGGCGACGACCCAGAGACCAAGTCGGCGCCGGACTGGTGGGCTCACATCGAGTCAATCCCCGAGCCGCGAATCATCGTCATCCAGGATCTGGATCAGCCGCCGATCGGCTCCTTCTGGGGCGAGGTCAACGGCAACATCCACAAAGCATTGGGTGCAATTGGACTGATCACTGACGGTGGTGTGCGCGACCTGGACGAGGTGGAAGAGATTGGATTTCAGTTCCTGTCGAAGGAAATCCTGGTCTCCCACGCCTACGTACACATTGTCGAGATCGGACAGCCGGTCACAGTGGGCGGCATGACGGTGCATCCTGGCGATCTGTTGCATGCCGACAAGCATGGGGTCACTGGAATTCCGCAGGACATTGCTCCGGAAGTCGCCGCCGCCGCACAGGCTGTTGAAGACCGGGAGCGCGTGATCATCAACTACGCCAAGTCTGAGGACTTTTCGCGTCAAGGGTTGTTGAATGTGATGCAGGGGCGGGCGCCCTACGCCGACGAGGAGTAACCCTCGACTTCAAGAACTCCTGAGGGAGCAGCAACCGACGGCAGGCGGCAAGCCTTTCTGCGCCGGCGCGAAGCGGGCATGTTTGCTCCCTTCGCGTCTCGCGACTTCCGGGTGCTCTGGTTGGCGATCTTCCTGCGGTCCGGCGCATTGTGGCTTGACCAGGCGGCCCGTCCGCTGCTGATCGCCGAACTGACCGGTTCGGCGTTTCTCCTGGGTGTCGTGCTTGCCGCGCGGATGGCGCCGAATCTGATCCTGGGCCTGTTCGCCGGCGCAGTCGTGGACCGTTATCCGCGACGCCTCATCCTGGCGTTATCTCAGGTCGGAAATGTGGCGGCATCCGGAGCGCTGTTCGCGTTGCTGCTGTTTGATGTCGTCGAGGCCTGGCACGTGATTGCCTTGGCGGCGGCGGCCGGAGTGAACATCGCCTTCTTCCAGCCCGCGCGTCAGGCGATCTTGCCTGCGCTCGTCGATGACTCGGCATTGCGACCGGCCGTGGCGTTGTCGCAGACCGCAAACACCATCATGCGAATCGGTGGCGCGTTGCTGGCCGGACTGTTGCTGGCGTTTGCCGACTTCACCTGGATCTACGGCGCCATGACCGGCATATACGTCGGAGCGGCAGTCTGCACGGCGCTGATCCGCACTCGAGGAACGGCGGTGGCGGCGGCCTCCCGAGCGAGCGGATCGCTATGGGGACAGACGATCGCCGGTGTTCGCTGGGCCGTCGAGACGCGTTGGCCCATGGCAGTGCTGGCGATCTCGGTGGTCATGTTTATCTTCCTGGTGCCTTATCAGGGCGTGTTCATTCCACTCATCGTTGTGGATGTGCTGGGAGAGCCCAAGTCCTGGGTCGGATATCTGATGGCGATCGGGGGAATCGGAGCAGCCAGCGGTTCATTGGTCCTGGCCGGGCTTCGCTCGATCCCCGCTCCGGGTCGGCTGATGGCCATGCTGTTGATCGCTGCCGGACTCGGTTTGGCGGCGATGTCCGGAGCGCCGCACATTGCCGTGGTCGGCGTCTGCGTGTTCGTCGCTGCCGCGTGCTCGACAAATGTCATGTCGCTGGCCAACCTCACGTTGCTCGCTCAAGCCCGCGAGGGCATGGCCGGCAGGGCGCTGAGCCTGATGAATGTCGCACGAGGGATGATTCTGGTCGGCGCCTTGGTCACGGGCGGACTTGCCGACTTGCTCGGCGCGCGGACCGGTTTGCTCACGATGGGCGTCTGTCTCGCTGTCAGTGCCGCTCTGATGCTGGCATCGCCGCTGGCCCGTCGAGTGAGTGAAGAAGACGGAGCTGAGGTTGCGGGCGGGAACTAGCGATCTCGCGTCTGCCGGTTTGGAACAGTTGAAGGCAGGCCCAGCGACGATCTGTAAGGCTCCTAGAATGCGCTCACGTCCTGGACGCTCGATCTTCCACCAACGCCGCGTCTCGGGAGTCATTTGAGAGTGCGCGGTGTCTTCAAGTCCAGAGGCCGATAGTGACCCGGCGCCACGGATGCCGCTCTTCGGACTGCTGAATCCCGAGACCTTTGCGCCGTTTGCATACCGCGACTTTCGAGTGCTGTGGCTTGCCATCTTCATCCGCTCGGCGGCGTTGTGGCTGGAGATGGTGGCTCGGCCGGTATTGATGGTTGAACTGACCGGCTCTGCCTTTCTCCTGGGAGCAGTCCTCGCCGCATATATGGCGCCCAACCTGGTGCTGGCGCCGTTCGCTGGAGTCATCATCGACCGCTACCCGTATCGAGTGGTGCTGGTCGGATCATTTGTCGCCACCATCGTCTCGTCTGGGATTCTCTTTGTGCTCTTGTTGTTGGGCCAGGCCGAGGGCTGGCACGTCATTGTGCTTGCTGCCGTTTCCGGCGTCAGCAGCGGCTTCTTCAATCCGGGTCGGCGAGCCATTTTGCCAATTTTGGTCGACAAATCTCACCTGCGATCGGCGATGGCGCTCTCGCAGACCGGACAAACGTCAATGAGGATGGGTGGAGCGTTGCTGGCAGGATTGTTGTTGCGTTTCGCGGACTTCACCTGGATCTTCGGGCTGGTGACGGTGTTCAGTGCCATCGCAGCCATTTTCATCATCATGATTCGGGCGCGTGAGGAGCCACACGACCAGTCGGAGCATGAGAGGCAGTCGATTGTTGGTCAGTTCAGTGCAGGAGCGAGGTGGGCAATAGAAACTCGATGGCCCCTGGCCGTGCTCGCCATCTCCGCAGTGCTCTTCATCTTCCTGCAGCCGTATGAAGGCGTGATGTTGCCTTTGATTTTGATCGACGAACTGGGCCAACACGCTTCCTGGGTCGGCTACATGGTCGCGATCGGGGGCGTCGGAGCCACTCTGGGCTCCATCGCCATGGCGTCGATGAGCGAGATTCGATCACCGAATGCGCTGATGGTTGGCATCATCGTGATTGGTGGAGTCGCGCTCACGGTGCTGTCACAGGCGCCGCATCTGGCGGTGGTCGCTGTATGTGTCTTTTTCGCCAGTGCATGCGTCAACAACATGGTGGCGGTGGCGAATCTGGCGCTGCTGGCGCACGCTCCGGAGCGCATCCGAGGTCAGGCGCTGACCTTGATGAATCTGGTTCTCGGCACCATCCTGATCGGCGCGCTGCTGGCTGGAACCCTGGCTGACTCTCTGGGACCGCGAGTCGGCCTCCTGACGATGGGCGCTTGCCTGCTCGGCTGTGCGTTGTTGGCCTTGTCGACGCCGCGAGTGCGTTGGTGGTTGTGGCGTCGACAGATGTACGCGAATGTGTCGAAAGAAGACTGGCTCCGCTCCAGTGAAGGTGAATGAAGCCGATCGCTAGCCGCAACCCAACATGGTCCGCTCGGTCGGCCAGGATCCGGCTGTCGCTTCCAGTGTCATCTCGTTCGAGCGTCGCATCACAGTAATCGAGAGTTCGTCGCCGGGCTTGACCGACGCCATCGCATCTATCAGCAGATCGAAGGAATGAGCCGGATCGCCATTGACTTGCAGCACCAGGTCACCGGAACGCAAGCCTGCGTCCTCTGCAGCGGAGCCGCATGTCACATCAAGAATCTCAAGTTCATCTTCATGCTCCTGCAAACTGACTCCGAGATAACCGCGTTCGACGTCTGTGCCCGCGAGCAGCGTCGGTAGCGCCTGCAGTATTGCGTCTGCGCTGACTGCAAATCCGATGCCGCTATAGGCGCGTTCGGGACTTTCGATCTGAGTTGGAATGCCGATGACGCGGCCGTGCTCGTCGATCAACATGCCGCCGGAGTTGCCGGGATTCAGCGCGGCGTCGGTTTGAATCATGTCGCGCATCGGCTCCAAGGTCTGGCCGCCGCTGGGCCGGTCTCGCCCAAGCGCCGACACGATTCCAATGGTGAGCGTGTTGGGAAGGCTGAATGGCGCTCCCAGTGCCCCAACAGGATCTCCGACCTGGAGCTCTTCAACTTTGCCATAGGTCGGCACGACGATGTCCAGTTCCTCGGGGTCGACCTTGAGCAGCGCGAGATCGTTACCGGCGTCCTTAGAGATGTACTCGGCTTCGAGATGACGGCCGTCCTGCATGAACACGAACAGTTGCTCGGCGTCTGCGACCACGTGGAAGTTGGTGATGATGTGGCCGTCTTCGCTGACGAAGAAGCCTGAGCCTGCGCCCTCTTCGGTTTGCACGGTCACCAACGATGGCACCGCTTGCGTGTAGATGGCGGCCCAGTTGACAGAAGGACGTGTGAAGTCGGACAGCGGGAGGGACGGTTCAGCGGGCGCGGACGGAGTGGCCGTCCCTGGCAGAGGTTCGGGACGGCCATTCAGGATCGATACGGCTGTGCTCGCATCTGTCTGCGACTCCCGGTCGTCGAGAGCAACGAATGTCATTGCCGTGACAAGCGAGGCGATCGCAATCGAACACAGTAGGGCAGTGAAGGTGGCGCGTCGGCTCATGTCGGGTGCTCCATGGCCTCAGCGTACGTCAGCATCATCTGCTCAAAGCCCTCCTATTCGGGACCTGCGAGCACTTCGATCAGAACGCTTACACGCCCTTCAGGAAGTGTGGCCAATCGCTGAAAGGCAGCCTCGGACAGGTCGACGTGATTGTGACCCAGATCCCCGGTGTCCTGGACGATGACATCGACAGATCGTTCGTCTCGCCAGATCCGCAACCGCGTGCCACACGGCCACGTCACGGCGGCGCCCACGGTGACATCTTGAGGATCGTATCGATTGTGCGGTGGACAGTACATCACACCACCCGCCAACGAGGGGTGGTAGTAGGTGATTTCACCGAGAACGACCCGCGACGCGCGGCCGGCCTCGATAATCCCATGGGCCGGATTCCAACGCGGTCCGGCAACGCGCATCCGCAGCCAGAAAGCGTTTCCCGGATGCAGCACGGCGAACAGTTGCTCGGCGGACTGTCCTGGCGAGTAAGAGATCCACTCCTGGAGATCAGTGTTCCAGCGCCGGGCCTCGCTGACCGAACCAAATTCCTCGACACCGAACGCATCCCAGACTGGCTGATGCAGTCCCGTCCAGCCGACATACGACCAACCAACCGGCAACTCGACAGCCTCGGGCAACGCGCCTTGGAAGTCTGGCTGTGACCAGTGGGCGTCCTCAGTCATGTAGAGCCACAACGGCTGTCCATGTCGAAGGACGCCGATGGTGTCGATGGAGGTACCCGGCGCATACGCCAACCAACGCTGAGCGGCGATGTCCCAGCCGTAGGCGATTCGCAGAGGTAGGGAAGATGTTGCTTCCGCAATCGGAAGATCGGGACCGCACCAGGAATGCGAATTCCAACCGGCCGCCAGCGCGATCCCGTCGGTCTCTCGAGCGAGGGCCGGGATTCCTGGACCAACGGCCGCTGTCAATGCGCACGCCGCTCCGGCACGTAGGACGCTTCGTCGGCTGAAACGGCGTGTCATTGACGAGCCTGCCATCCACGGAACGCGAACATGGCAACGGATGTCGCGACGGCGACGTTGAGGCTGTCGATGTTGCCCGAGAGTGGCAGCTCCAACTGCAGCGCGGCGGCGTCGACAAATGTCTGAGGCAGGCCATCGCCCTCGTTGCCTGCGACGATCAGCGGTCGCTCCGGCCAGTCGGCCTCCCAGACCGGTTGAGCCGTCGGTCCCTGTTGGAGCGCCACAATCTCGAAGCCCTCCGCGGCTGCCTGCTTGAGACACTCTGCCGGGGAGTCGAACGTCAGCATCGGCAGCCACCAGTCCGTTCCCTTGGTCGACGGTCGGTAGTAGAAGTCGCGTCCGACAATCCAGACCGCCTCAGCGCCTGCGGCTTCGGCGCTCCGTATCAGTGTGCCCAGGTTGACGCCGTAAGAAAAGTTGAATGCAGCGACAGCAAACGACTGTGGCCTGGGCGGTGGAGCCTCGCGGAACGGCAGGCCGAAGGGACGGACATCAGAACGGTTGCGGTTGCCGTTGTCCGGAGGTCGGGCGGCAATCGCGTCGAGCGCCCGTTGCGCCCGGTCTCGAATCGCTTGATCTGGATCTTGGAGCAGTCGCTTAAGGAGCGGAGCTGCCGGAGCCCCGATTGCAGCCAGGGCGACGCAGGCGGCACGCCGCGACTTTCGCTGTCCGGACTCAAGCACCGGATCGAGCTGTCGGCAGACCTCGTCCGGGTCGAGCCGAGGCAACAGCGTCATCGAGCGTCGCCGCATGCGCTTGTTGGGCGAGAGCAGGGCCGGAAGCAGCGTCGCAACCACTTCCTCAGCGGGACCAAGTTGAAGAGCAATCCGAGCCTCACCCCGAGGAAATCCATGGTTGGTGTTCAGAGCAACCTCAACAATGCGCGCAATCCATCCCGGAGACCGAGACGCAGCATCAGCGCGGACCGAGAGTCCGAGGTCGTAGGCGGCTTGCTCTTCCGCGTCGAGGTCGGGAACTGAATCGATTTCGGTCATGCGGGGTTTACTCTGCGCCACAGTGGATCATCGTATTGCGAATGCCAACCGTTGGGGCTCGAACCCATACGTATTGTCGGGCATTGGTAGACAGCGGCCGAAGAGGAGCGACGCATGACCACGCGTGAGATTGAGATCGACGCTGAGCCGATTGACGCCTTTGAGGCGACTGTCGAGGTTCTTGAGCGGGCGATTACTGAGGGTGCGTTCAAGGAGATTGTGAGCGAAGCTCCGCGACACTATGCGATTAGCTGGTCGACCGCGGTGACTGGCGCTCGGTACGACTTTCGCTTTGAACGAGGAACCGGCGGTACCACGCGTGCTGAGGCAGTCCTTGAGTTCTCGGGCATTCTGGGCCCACTCTTGACCCTCTTAAGGGGCGCCGGGAACGGACGGCACCTGGAGCAGATTCTTGACGATATCCAGGATCTGGCGGAGTCGGAGGAGTTCTACGAGGACACCGAAGACGATGAATCGGTGGATGAATCGGACGACGAGCGCGACTTGAAGGACGAAGAAGCCGAGGACAAAGAAGACTGAGTTGGCTGTTAGCCTCGCCGCGTACTGAAGTTCGATTGATCGAAGAGGAACCGATATGCAGTTGAGTGGTCTCGAAAACAAAGTGGCAGTGGTGACAGGCGCCGGACGGATGCGCAGCATCGGCCGTCCGATCGCGGTGGAGTTAGCCCGGCAAGGCTGCGATGTCGTACTGACTGGCACTGGACGCGCGCCCGAGAACTATCCGGACGACGAGAAGGCCGTCGGCTGGCGGGATATCGAATCCGTCGCAGACGAGGTACGAGCTGAGGGACAGAGAGCCCTGGCGCTGGTTTCCGATGTTGCCGACTACGGCGCTGTTGAAGATCTGCTGGCGACCACGCTCGGCGAGTTCGGACGCGCCGACTTTGTGGTCAACAACGCCGGCGCCGCTCGAGGATCCGACCGCGTACCGGTCGTCGACATCGACCCGGAGCTGTGGCGCGTGGTCATGGATGTCAATCTCAACGGTGCCTTCTACATGAGCCAGGTCTTTGGTCGGCACCTGATTGAGCAGGGCGACGGCGGCGCGATTATCAACATTTCCTCGATCGCAGGCAAGATGCTTGGTCCCAACACGGCGGCCTATGCCGCCTCGAAGGCCGGGTTGCAAGCGATGACCGCTTCGATGGCGCAGGAGATTGGCAAGCATGGCGTTCGCGTCAACGCGATCTGCCCCGGCATCATCGACACGTCGCGGATGGATGACATGGGTCGGGGCGAATTCTGGCAGCGCGCGATCGACACGCGCATTCCCCTCGGTCGCGCCGGTGAAGGTGAGGACGTTGCCTACATCACCGCATTCCTTTGCTCTGAGCAGGGAGAGTGGATTACTGGTCAGTCGTACAATGTGGACGGCGGGACCTGCGTCCAGCATTAGTTCTGCCTTGACGAGACCGCGCAACGCACCGGAACACACCTGAACAGGGGTTGAGTATGGCCGATTACGAATTCATCAAGTACGAGCAGGACGGCAACATCGTCACGATCACGATCAACCGTCCCGAGCGCATGAACTCGATTCATCCACCGACGACGGCTGAGCTGGCCGACGCCTGGAACACCTTCGCGAACGACGACTCAGCCTGGATTGGCATTCTGACCGGCGCGGGCACACGAGCGTTTTCGGCCGGCAACGATCTGAAGTACACGGCCGAGATGTCGCGATTGCCATCCTCCGAGCGCCCGACATTTGATCCGGTTGCCGGCGGATTCGGTGGCATCACCGCCGACTTTGACTGTCCCAAGCCGATGATCGCTGCGGTCAACGGGTTTGCCCTAGGCGGCGGTTGCGAAATGGCCATGGCCTGCGACATCGTCGTCGCTGCCGACCACGCTGTGATGGGATTGCCTGAGCCGAAAGTTGGTCTGATGGCCGGCGCAGGTGGCGTGCATCGTCTGCCGCGACACATCCCGCTCAAGATCGCGATGGGCTTCATGCTCACCGGACGACACGTCCCCGCGCCCGAGGCGCATCGCTGGGGTCTCGTGAATGAAGTCGTTCCGGCCGAAGACCTGATGGCGACCGCGCGCCGTTGGGCCGAAGAAATTCTGCTCTGTGCGCCGATCTCCGTGCGCGCTTCCAAGGAAGCGGCCTACAAGGGTCTCGACCTGCCGCTGCCGGCAGCGCTGACGCACTCGTTCCACCAGCAGCGGATCATGGGCCAGTCGGAAGACCTGATCGAGGGCCCGCGCGCCTTCGCCGAGAAGCGCACCCCGAACTGGAAGGGCCGCTAGGCCGCTCTCAGTCGCCCCGGTTGCCTCAGTCGCCCATGCAGAAGGCGGCGATGTCGCGTGCCGTGTCCCTCGAGATTTCGGGGCACGGAGCGACAAAGACATCGCCGCCATGCACGGTGCCCATCACCTGACGGCATCTGGCCTTCTGTCCTGCCTGCAGCAGGAGCCGATAGAACTCGACGCCATCATCGCGAAGCGGGTCGCATTCGTTGACCGAGATGATCGTCTCGGGGAATCCCTGGACGTCCTCCTCCGAGGCAAACAATGGCCAGGCCATCGGATCCTGGGCTTCTAGTGCTTCGATTCCATATGCGTATGCGTGTGAGTTGTCGTGCAGGTCGAGGAAGATGCCATTGTTCTCAATGGAGGACGGTAAGTTGTCGCGAGGCCAACTGCCGGCGATGTATGGGCAGAGTGCGTACAGCCCTTGAATCTTGTCGGCGACACCTTCGCTCGTCAGACGCAGGCCCAACGCAAGCGTCAGATTACCGCCGCCGCTCGCACCGGAAACGATGATGCGATTCGCGTCGAGACCGAACGTGTCCGCCTGATCGATTAACCAATGCAACCCGGATAGGCAGTCGTTGAGACCGGCCGGATACGGCGCGATCTCGGGCACCGAAGATGGCACGACCGAATTGCGGAAGTCGACCATGGCCACGGCGACCCCCATCTGCGCGAGCAGGCGTCCCCAAGCGGCGCTGAGCGGGTCGTAGCAGGATCCGGATTGCATGCCGCCACCATGGATGTAGTACACGGTGGGAAGCGGATCATCGCTCTGGGGCCTAATCAGGAGCACGTTGACAGCATTACCGTCAGGCCTGGATTCGAACGTCTCGTCAGTGATCGTGAGTCCGTCCTTCGGGGCCAGCGCCTCCAACTCAGGGCTGGCCATCGATTGCATGGCTCTATACCGGGCCTCAAGCGCTTCCGGAGTGTTCAGGCGCTCGATGACCTCCTCACGGCTAGAAACGTTCGGCTGGGAGACCGGTGGCATGTTTCCAAAGATGGCCTTTAGTCGCGGATCGATCCGTGGGTCTTCGCTGATACGGCTCATGATGCAGCTCCAAGTCGATGCTGTGGACGCGGCTAGGGGTGCGGTGTCCAGGGTGGATTTGCGGTCAGCTCAGCCATACGACGGCCCGAGTCAGGCACGTCGTGGCTTAGTTTGCGTCCGTATTCCTCAGCCCATTCCGGTGGCAGGACCTGCTGCACCTCGTGCCAGCGGAGCGGCTGAGCCCGCGTGTTGCGTGATGCATCGGTCACATCGGCGAGCCAGATGGCCATGTCGCCGCCGTCCATGTAGTTGACCACGCGGCAGGTCATCCAGCCGAGGACGCCGTCGAGGATTGGCAATCCATCGTCGTGCAACCGCCAGCCCAGACCGTCGAACTTGTCGACCTCGGTCTGTGAGCGAAATCCCCAATGTTTGACCCAATGCCATTGCTCGCGGGCGATGACGTGCACCGCCAGTTGTCCCGAAGCCTCGATGAGCGAGTTGGTGTGGTTCCGCTTTTGGATCTGCACCAGGACTCGTGGCTGGGCCGGGACGATGGACGCCGCGAATGCGCCAACAGCAATCTGACCGCCGCGTTGCCCGTCGTGGGAGGCAGTGACCACTGTGAGTGGCGACCACATCAGCGTCAGTAGCGAGGGAGCATCGGAAAGCGGCATGTCCCGAGGCTAACGCTCCATTTCGGTTGGTTGCCTGCGACGCCGCTGTCGCCACCAGACCCAGAATATGGGCGCGGCGAAGAACAGCACGATCGCGACGAATGCGCCAATCAGGATTTCGCGGTTGCGCTCCAGCACCGCGTCGCCGAGCACGGCCGCGAATATCAGGATCGGCGCAGAGGCCAGCACAGAAATCACGATGTAGTACGCGAAGCGCATTTGCGTGAGCCCAGCGGCATAGGACACGTAGTCGACACCGGCCACGGGAAACAGCCGCAGCACGACCAGCAGCCGAATCCCCAAGCGCGCGCCGAGCTCGTCGATCCTGTCGAGTGCCGCCTGCGATGTCAGCCGTCTGAGCACCGGCCGGCCCAGGCGCCGTGCGACCCAGAAGCAGATCGTCGAACCGATGGCCGTCGCTGTAATGGTGTAGAGGAACCCCAGTGCGGGACCGAAGACCGCAGCGGCGATCAGCGGCATCGGCGCGGTCGGCAGCGGAGCGAAGAGCATCGATAGCGCGAACACCACGATGTACACGATCGGTCCCCAGACGCCGAACCCGTCGATCCATTCCTCGATTTCGGCCTGCTCCCAGGGGAACCATCGCTCGTATGCGAGATACGCGCCGATCAGTATGGCAATGACAGCAACGCCGAGCAGGAGGAGCAGCGCTGCTCGGCGCCGAGTGATCTGCCAGTTCTGCATGTCGTCACTCTAGTTTGACCCTCAGCCAGCGGATGCGCTCGTCATTGTGCGCTAGTGTCGAATCATGGGTGACGCAGGAGGTCAACTATGAGCAGGACGACGACGATTGACCAACAGTTTTTCTCGCAGCACGCAGAGTCGGCGAGACGGGCGGAAGAAGCGCGGACGGTGTTTCCCGGTGGGGTCACTCACGATGCTCGCCATTTCGAGCCATTCGGCATCGTCGTCGATCGCGCAATCGGGCCGCGCAAGTGGGATGTCGATGGCAACGAGTACATCGACTACGTGATGGGCCATGGAGCGCTGCTGTTTGGACACAGTCATCCGTACATGGTCGAGGCAGTGACGCAACAGGTGGCACGCGGCACACACATGGGCGGTTCGAGCGATCTGGAGCGTCGCTGGGCTCAGGCAATCCAACGATTGATTCCCAGTGCCGAGAAGGTGCGATTCACCTCATCGGGCACCGAGGCGACGATGATGGCGGTGCGGCTCGCGCGGGCAGCGACCGGTCGAGACCGCTTGCTTCGTCTGGCCAATCACTTTCACGGCTGGAATGACAGCGTCTTTGCAGCTGGTCGAACATCGGCAGGCGCTGTGGCCGCCAATGGCCAACCAGAGGCGATGCAAGACTTGATCTCGGTCTTTGAGCAGGCCGACGTGTCGGGAATCGCAGCCGCGCTCGCCTCGAGAGAGTACGCGGCATTGATTATGGAACCGACTGGCTACTCGTGGGGGACGTGTCCGCTCGAACCGTCCGTGCCGCAAGAACTGCGCGATCTGACCGAGCGACATGGCACGCTCCTGATCTTCGACGAGGTGGTCACTGGATTCCGCGCGAGCGCGGGCGGTGCGCAGGAACGGATCGGCGTTCGACCCGATCTGACGACGCTGGCCAAGATCGCGGCCGGCGGCCTGCCCGGTGGCGCAGTGGTCGGGCGAGCCGATCTGCTGGATCAGATCAGCTTCGATGCCGGCGGGGGACGCGTGGCTCACCCCGGCACGTTCAACGCCAATCCACTGTCGGCTGTCGCGGGTGAGCGATCATTGCGGGCGGTGGCTGAGGAAGATCCGAACGCCGTGGCCAATGAGCGTGCGGCTCAGTTGTCGCGCGGACTGAATCGGGCGCTGGTTGAGGCAGAGCTACCTGGCTGCGTCTGGGCCGATGCGTCGATGGTACACATCATCCTCGGTCAGGATGTCGAGCGTCCCGGCGACGGCGTGACCTGGGACTGGGGCCAGCATGGTGGCGCACGATCGACATTGCCGATGACCGCCTCAGAGGTCGCCTGGCCGTTCCGTCGCGCCTTGCTCAACCACGGAGTGGACCTCATGGGCATGGGCGCTCTGGTGTCCTGTGTGCATACCGAAGCGGATATCGATGCCACCATCGAGAGCTTCAGCGGGGCGTTCTCGGACCTGCGCCGGGACGAGATTCTGTAGCGGACGCTGGGCCGCGCAGTGACCCCAGAATCCTGTAACGAAGTCGCTAGCGTGGTGAGGTCGATTGTGGGATTATTCACGTAATATCCGCACTGGTGGCCTCTGTTGCATTGACTCCGACAGTCAATGTCCCTGAATCGATAGACGCAGACGATATGACACGTACCCAGTATCCCAACCAAGCGACGCCGGCCAACTATGCGGGACTGCACGATCCGCTGAGTTTCCGTGATGCTTGCGGTACTGGATTCATCGCTCGGTTGGACGGAGTCGCGACCCATGCGCTGGTCCAGCAGGCCGTCGAGGGCGTCGTCAGCCTGACGCATCGAGGCGCGGTCAACGCCGACCCGGATACGGGTGACGGCGCCGGTGTCACGATCAGCATTCCTTACGCAATTCTGCAAGACGATCTGGCTCGCCTGGGCCGAGCCAACGTGAGCCAGTCCGATCTTGGCCTCGCCATGGTCTTCCTACCCATGGACAAGACGGCGGCTCAGCGCGGTCGAGCGATTCTGGAAGCGGCCGCAAATCGGACTGGACTTGATGTCATCGGCTGGCGTGTCGTGCCGACCGATCCGTCCGTGCTCGGCCATTGGGCTCTGGGCAAGCTGCCCTGCGTCGAACAGATGCTGTTCGCGCGACCCGCAGGCGTCTCGGACGACGAATACGGTCGCCGCGTGTATCTGGCCCGTCGCCGTGCCGACACCGAGTACCGAGCGCTCAGCGATGCCAGCGCGGACGATCCCGCCGGCGATACCTACATCGTGTCCATGTCTACCTCGACGGTGGTCTACAAGGGGCTGATGGTCGCCCCGCAGCTCAGTAAGTTCTACCCCGATTTGACGAATCCCGAGACCGTCTCCGCGCTGGCGTTGTTCCACCAGCGTTACGCGACCAACACGCTGCCCGACTGGAAGATTGCTCAGCCGTTCCGCTACATCGCACACAACGGCGAGATCAACACCTTGCTCGGTAACCGGCACTGGATGCGGGCGCGTGGACCGGCATTGCAGTCGGCAGCATGGGGCGACGCCGTCTCCGAACTACATCCTGTACTGGGATCGGTGAGTTCTGACTCTCAGGCGTTCGACGAAGCGTTTGAACTGCTCGTGGCGTCCGGACGCGGCGGGTTGCACGCGATGATGATGCTGATCCCCGAAGCCTGGGAACAGTTCGAGGACATGGATCCTGACTTGCGTGGATTCTACGAGTATCACGCCTGTCTATCCGAACCGTGGGATGGCCCCGCGGCGATGGCCTTCACAGACGGCAAGATTGCCGCCGCAGCGATGGACCGCAACGGACTGAGACCAGCCCGATATCAGGTAACTCGTGGCGGATTGGTCGTGATGGCGTCGGAGGTCGGTCTGATTGAGCTGGACCAGTCGGAGATCATTGAGTCAGGCCGGCTCGGACCAGGCCAAATGGTCGCTGTAGACACCGAGCGCCACGAAATTCTGCGCAACGACGACATCAAGAGCCGCGTCTCCTCGCGACGACCCTATGGACGCTGGGTGCGCCAGTACATGGGTCGGTTGGAACGAACTGCGAGCATCGACGCGTCGGCGATTCCACAGCCCGATGAAGGTGAGTTGTTGTCTCGGCAGATTCTGCACGGCTACTCGAAGGAAGAGATCGAATACGTCCTCAAGCCGATGGCTCGGCAAGCGAAAGAGCCGGTCGGTTCGATGGGCGACGATACTCCGCTCTCCGTGTTGCATGATCCCGCGCGGCCGTTGTACACCTACTTCAAGCAGAAGTTCGCCCAGGTCACGAATCCGCCGATCGACTCCATCCGTGAGCGCAACGTCATGTCGCTCGATACCTGGCTCGGCCGCCGACAGTCGCTGCTCGAGGAAGTTCCTGAGGCGGCGAGACTTGTGCATCTGGGCTCCCCGCTGCTACTCAGCGACGAGTTCGAGGCGCTGGTCGGTTTCCGTCAGCCCGGATTCTCCGCAGCGGTGCTCGAGGCGTCGTTCCCCGTCGAAGATGGGCCTTCCGGACTGGAGGCCGCTCTCAATGCCCTGTGCGACCACGTCGACAACGCGATAGAAGACGGACACTCGCTGATCGTTCTGAGTGACGAAGAAGTGGGATCTGACCGTGTACCGATTCCCATGTTGCTTGCCGTCTCGACCGTCCATCATCATCTCATCGACAGCGGACAACGCCTGTCCGCGTCAATTGTCGCCAATTGCGGTGACGCCCGCGATGTACACCAGATCTCCTGCCTGATCGGCTTTGGCGCGGATGCCATCCATCCGTATCTGGCGCTGCAGACCCTGAACTCGCTGCATGCAGAGGGCGAGTTCGAAGATATGGACCCCGCCGAAGTGATCGACCGCTACGTGCAGGCCGTCGATTCGGGGATTCTCAAGATCATGTCGAAGATGGGAATCGCAGCGCGTGCTTCCTATCACGGCGCTCAGATTTTCGAAGCCCTGGGTATCGGACAAGAGGTGGTTGAGCGCTCCTTCCCCGGCACGCTCTCACGGATCGGCGGCGTTGGATTTGAAGAGATCGGCGCTGACGCGCTCTCGCGCCACGAGCTCGCCTATCCGGCCGACGGGCTGGATGCGGGAGGCTGGTATCGATATCGCCGCAACGCGGACTATCACGCCAACGAACCGCCGATCTGGCGCTCGTTACACAAGGTCGCCCAGGGCGGCGGCGCCGAGGAGTATGCGAAGTACGCCGAGCGCGCCAACAATCGGCGACCGACCGCGTTGCGCGACATGCTGGGCTTCAAGTCCGACCGAGAACCAATCTCGCTGGACGACGTTCAGGCGCATGAGGAGATTACGCCAAGATTCAGTACCGGTGCGATGTCGCTTGGCGCGCTCAGTCCCGAGACTCATGAGGACATCGCCCGGGCGATGAACGAGCTCGGCGCTTCGTCCAACACGGGCGAGGGCGGCGAGGATCCGCGGCGCTTCCTTGAGTCTGGCGACAAGTCCGACGCGAACTCGAACATCAAGCAGATCGCCTCAGGACGATTCGGCGTGACTCCGGCCTATCTGGGCAGTGCAAGCGAGATTGAAATCAAGATCGCGCAGGGGTCGAAGCCGGGCGAAGGCGGCCAGCTTCCCGGCCACAAGGTGACGCCGTACATCGCCATGCTGCGACATTCGACACCTGGTGTCGAGCTCATTTCTCCACCTCCGCACCATGACATCTATTCGATCGAAGACCTCTCGCAGTTGATCTACGACCTCAAGATCGCCAATCCGCGAGCACGGGTCTGTGTCAAGTTGGTCGCCTGCGAGGGTGTCGGCACGATCGCCACCGGCGTCGCCAAGGCATATGCCGATGTCGTACACATCTCCGGAGCAGACGGTGGCACCGGGGCATCGCCCCTGTCGTCGGTCAAGTACGCTGGCGCGCCTTGGGAGCTCGGAGTCAAAGAGGCGCACGAGGCACTGGTCGTGAACGGATTGCGCGGACGGATTCGGCTGCGCACGGACGGCGGCTTCCACACCGGACGCGACGTCGTCGTGGCTGCCATGTTGGGTGCCGAGGCATACGGCTTCGGCACCACCGCGCTGGTCGCACTCGGTTGCAAGATGGCGCGTCAATGCCATCTCAACACCTGTCCGGTGGGTGTCGCGACACAGCGTGAGGATCTACGGGCCAAGTACTTCGGCAAGCCGCAGATGCTGATTGACTTCCTGCTGCACGTGGCTGAAGAGGTTCGAGTCATCCTGGCCGAGCTTGGCTATCGCTCAATCGAGGAGATCATCGGCCGTAGCGATCTACTTGAACAGATTCCGCCGCGGTCCGGTGAACGCGCAAATCTCGTCGATCTGTCGAAGCTGCTGGCCCCGATCGAAGCTGCCCCTGAGTTGCCCAGGATGCGCACCCAGGAGCGGAATGATCGTCGGGACGATGTCCGACTTGACGACGAGTTACTGGAGATTCTCGAGCCGCACATCCAGGGGGAAGAGCACATCTCAGCGAAGTTTGACATCACGAACAAGCACCGCACAGTTGGCGCGCGGGTCTCTGGCCGGATCGCGCAGCAATATGGCGATTTGGGAATGCAGCGCGGAACGATCGAGCTGCACTTCACCGGCTCGGCTGGTCAGTCATTCGGCGCATTCCTGGTGCGTGGGCTGCGTCTGTTCCTGCGTGGAGAGGCAAATGACTACGTCGGCAAAGGTATGGCTGGCGGGATGATCGCAGTTTCGCCAACGCATGACGCCGGTTTCCGAGGACGAGACGCCGTTCTGGTTGGCAACACCGTCCTCTATGGAGCGACAGGCGGAACACTCTGGGTCGCAGGACGCGCCGGCGAACGATTCGCGGTTCGCAACTCAGGAGCGCGAGCGGTAGTCGAAGGCGTCGGCGATCATGGCTGCGAGTACATGACTGGCGGCACGGTCGTGGTGCTCGGACCGGTCGGCAGGAACTTCGCCGCCGGTATGAGCGGCGGCACCGCCTACGTTTGGGACGCCGACGGAGACCTCGAACGCCGGATCAATCCCGCCATGGTCGACCTCGAGTCGGTCACTGATCCGATCGAAGCGACCATGCTCGAGGAGATGATCGAGACACACTCAGAGCGCACCGGCAGCCCATTCGCTCAGGAAGTGCTGGAAAACTGGGATGTCGTCCTGCGACAGATCGTGAAAGTCATCCCTCGCGACTACAAGCGAGTCCTGAAGGAGCGAGCGGCAGAACGAGCGATGGCACTGGCTACACAGGAGTAGCTCTGGGGCTCAGTACAGAAACTCTGTCGACCGGGACCTGGTTGCTTCGAATCGGCCACTCTATGCCTGGCGTGCCCCATTCCCCATTCCTCCCCGCTCCCTCTTGCTGGGGGAGCTGACGAAGAGCCTGTCCCTGGCTTGAACGGGGGCTCAGAGGGTCTCGCTCTCGTTCGCCGGGAACCCCCGCAAAACTCAACGGTCGATTCACTCTGACAAGCGAGAACGCGTTAGTTCAGCCAGCTCAGCAGTCTGTTGCGCTGCGGCTCGATGGGCTCAAGGGTCGGGTCGATAACCAGTGCAGCGCGCCGACGCAGCATCGTGATCCGGCTGGGCGGTGCGGGCTCGGGCGCCGGCACTTGTGCTTGACGCCATGTGTCGCCCAACCGGACCGCTACGGCGATGGCCAGGGTCATGGTGACTGCCGGTACCAGCACGCGAACCATGCGAGCACTGATTGACGGTCTCGCAACCTGATGCTTCAAGCTGGACCTGAAGCTCTGACGCCAACCGTTGACAGGTTGACTGACAGGAGCGTCGGGAATCGCTTCTTCAACGATGAGCTCAGGTTCGCTGCCATTCGCGCCATTGGACGGCGGTTCGGCGAGGACGGGGCCCCAGCCATCCAGTGCGAGCACAGTGCTGGTCGCCTGACTGGTTGCGCCGTTGGGATCGTGCGGGTGGTTGCCGTTGGGGGTCGACATCGGAGCTCCGGTTAACCGTCTGAATCGAATCGGTCTGGTCGCTGACTGGCCCAGGAAGCGATCAGCGGGACCGAATCATGCAGCCGTCTGGTACGCGAGCCGCCATTCTCGGTGGCGGTTTCGACCGTTGAAGGTCGCGGTATGGAACCTACTGTAGGGCCTGCAGCGGACTGCGTCGGCAAAGCGGGCGTCGGTTGGGCAACGGCAGTCGCCGGCATCGCTGGAGGACCCGACACGCCCGCTCCAACGGGTGCTGCCCTTGGATGACCTCCGGGCGGACCCAGACCAGCGCCTGGACCATCACCCGGTCCAGCTCCGGGCGGTCTGTTGGCGGACGCCATTGCGCGAGCATTGGCCATCATTTCCGCTTGTGTCTGGAATCTCACTCGGGGCAAAATGATCGCGATTGCCAACACGACCAGCATCACAATCGACGCATATAGGAAGACATCGGTCACTGGGACAGCCAGAGCCTCGCGGGCCGTCATGATCACAGCATCCGAACTACCAGGCGATTGTTGTTCGATTTCCTGTCGGAAGCCTTCCAACGCGTCTGGATTCAGCAGCGTTTCCGGACGCTCCTTGAGAGTGTCGTAGCCGGTCGGGAATGCCTTGGTGAGTTGACTGGAGAAGCCACTGACGATCATCGCGCCGAACAGTGAGACGCCGATGGCTGCGCCAATCTGTCGGAAGAATTGATTGGTTGCCGTGCCAGCGCCGAGCAGATTGAACGGCAGAGAGTTCTGCATCAGCAACGAGTACAGCGGCATCAATGTGCCCATCGAGGCGCCCATGATGAACATGTAGACCCGGGCGAGCGTCAGATTGGAATCGACTTCCAGCGTCGAGAGCAGGAATAGCGCAACAGCCGCGCCGCCGGCGCCGACTATGGCGAGGACCTTGTACTGTCCTGTCCGTGCGAGCAGTTGTCCGGTGATAATCGACATCGGTACGACGCCGAGGCTCATCGGCAGTGTCACCAACCCGGAGTTTGTGGCGGAGATTCCCTGCGCTCCCTGGAGGAAGAAGGGCAGGTTGATCATCGCGCCCATCATCGCGACCCCGATGGCGAACATCACCACAGTGCAGAGGAGATAGATCCGGTTCTGGAACATGGGCAGCGGCATGATGCCGTGCTCGCCCTTGCGTCGTGCGGTCCGCCACCAGATGAATGCCCCGACCACGGCGACGACCAAACAGGCGATGATCGGCGAATCGAGCCAGCCGAACTGGTTGCCGCCCATGGAGAATGCCAGCAACAGCGGCGTTACGGCGACGATCAGCAAACTCGCGCCGAGCCAGTCGGTTGGCTGTCGGTTGGGATGTTGCGGCTTCTGTCGCGGCATGATCATGGTGATCGCGAGCAGTCCCGCACCACCCACCGGAATGTTGATGTAGAAGACCCAGCGCCAGGAGAGTTCGTCGGTCAGTACTCCGCCGGCGAGCGGACCGATGATGCTGGCCAGCGCGAAGGTCCCACCGATAATCCCAGCCCAGCGGCCTCGCTCGGCAGGCGCGAAGTAGTCGCCCATCGTCGTAAAGGCGTTGGCCATGATGAAGGCAGCGCCGAAGCCCTGTAGCAGTCGGAAGCCGATCAGTTCCCACATGCTCCCGGACGCACCACAGAGCGCGGAGGAGATGAGGAAGATGACGATTCCAGCAAGCAGGAACGGCTTGCGACCATAGACATCGGAGAGCTTGCCGATGATCGGAACGATGACGGTCGAGCCGAGCAGGTAGGAGGTCGCTGGCCAGGCGAAGAGGTCAAGCCCGCCGAGGTCGCCGACGGCTTTGGGCGCTGCCACGCTCCAGATAGTCTGGTCGAGCGCTGCCAGGAACAGCGCCAGCATGACACAGACCATGATCAGCACCTTGCGGCGCTGTGGCAACATCCAGCCAGGTGGGACCTCGCCCATGCCTGGCATGCCCATCGGAGGCCCGCCGGGAGCTGTAGGAGGCGGTCCGGTAGGGGCGCCCCCTTCGCCGTTCGTCGAACGTGGCGGCCCCGCAGACATTACATCACCTCAGGATCAGGTGGCCACGGCGCCAGGATGCCCTGGCGCTCAGCCTCGACTGTCAGCAGTGTGAATGTGCGGTCAATGTCGTCGAGCTGCTGCTGGCTGAAGTTGCGGAAAATCTTCCATATCTGTGCCCGGTTGCGAGCCCGAAGTTCATTGATCACCCGCATCCCGCGTTCCGTCAGCCAGATCCGGACCCGTCGCCGGTCGAGGTCATCACGCTCGCGACGGACGAGACCGTCGCGGACTAGGCGGTCGACGATGCCGGTGGCCGTTGACGGTCGAACCTTGAGATGCGCGGCGACCGCCCCGGCTGGAGTGCCAGGACCGGCCTGCAGCATGTACAGGACACGAAGCTGAGACATCGTCAGTCCCAGCTCCTCCCATACCTCCAGTCGGTTGGGGTCGAAGACTCCTGCCGCCCGACCATAGTTGTCGAGGATGCTCTCAATCAAGCTGTCAATCTTGGAGTCGACAGTCGTCATGAAGCGCCGCCTTTGCCTGTTGATGCCGGGAATGAAATGCCGCGTTGTTCGCCCAGCGCGGTCAGTTGTTCGATGGTCTCGTCGTCCAACGGGATTCCGTGCTTGGCGCGCTCTGCGCGGGCCATCTCTTCCGGATCGCCCGGAATCACGACTCGCTCGACGCCGTCGACCGGGGCGACCTCACGAATCGCATCGGCCATTTCCTTCATGCTGGACTTGAACTCGTCAGGATCGCAGAACAGGTCAATTCGCCAGGCTGCGAACCATTGTCCCTGGACAAGATTCTGTCCTCGAGGTGAGAACAGTCCGGAACCGTCGCCTGACAGCACACCGGTCATGATGTCGACCATCAGCCCGAGGCCATAACCCTTGTGCGAACTCGTCTCAATCGTCGAGCCGAGCGGCAACAGGCCGCCGTTCTTGCGCAGGATGAACGGGTCGTCGCTGTGGTTGCCGTCTTCGTCGACGGCCCAGCCCTCGGGCAGGGGCTTGCCTTGCCGTCCGGCGATCTCCAGCTTGCCGCCCGCGACTGCTGTGGTCGCGACGTCGAGCCGGAATGGCGTGCCATCGGCGATCGGCGCGGCCATGGCGATCGGGTTGGTGCCAAACACGCGACCCTTGCCTCCCGAGGCCACCGCGATCGGTGGCACATTGCACATGGCCATCCCGATGAGATCGTGTTCGACCGCCATGTGCGCGTAGTATCCGGCGGCGCCGAAATGGCGTCCGTTTCGAACGGTGACCATGCCCATGCCGCTTGTTTCGGCCTTCTCGATGCAGGTTGACATCGCCTTCTGACAGACGATGGTGCCAAATCCTCCATCGCCGTCCCACGCAGCCGATACCGGCGACTCGCGCAGGACCTTGATTTCAGGCGTCGGATTGACGACGCCCGATTCAAAGCCCGGCGCGTAGCCGATATGCCAGGGAAGGTGTGCGATGCCGTGAGACTCGATGCCAACCAGATCGGCGTCGATCAGGACATCGGCGCCGATCTCCGCGTCATCGCTTGGCACTCCATAGGACTGCAGCACGGCCGAAGTGAAGCCACGCAGGTCGGCGGCGTCATAGCGATGACGGGTCTCGGGCGCTTCACGCCCGGTCCAGGCCACGTCTAGTCCTGGCCATAGCTACGGACGGTGCGCAGTCCCTGCGTCGAAGCCTGTAACATGAACTGAGATTCGCTACCGGAGGGGATGTAGAGCCAACCCTCTTCGGCGCGGCGTTTCGCTTCGACGGGGCCAGATGTGAAGATGCCCGGTGCGACGCGGTTGTCGATCCGCTGTGAGGCAGCCAGCACCTCGGCGCATGCGGCGACATGGTCCGGGTGTGGGTTGTCGGGTCGGACCGGGATGCCCATCGACTTGGCCAGGTCAGCCGGGCCGATGCAGGTCGCGTCGATGCCGGGTACAGAGAGAATCTCGTCGATTCGCTCGACGGCCTCGATCGTTTCAATTTGAATAATGCAGGCAATTTCGTTGTTTGCCTCGTCGCCGTAGTCGGGGCCGCCGTAGAGAAAGCCTCGATACGCACCAAAGCCGCGCAGCCCATCGGGCGGATACCGGCAGGCGGAGACTGCCTGCTCGGCCTCGGCGCGGTTGTTGACCCAGGGAATCACCACACCATAGGCGCCGCCGTCGAGGATGCGCTTGATGGTCACCGGGTCGTTCCACTGCGCTCGCGCCATAGGAATGGTGTCAGTGGTCGAGATGGCCTGGAACATCTGGATCATGGTTTGGAGGTCGACAGGAGAGTGTTCGCCGTCGACGACGAGCCAGTCCCAGCCCTGGTGAGCCATAGACTCAGCTGCGAGCGTCGAGCAGGTGCCAAGCCAGGCGCCGAACGCCGGCTTGCCCTCGGCCCATAGCTGTTTCACCGTGTTCGGTCGCATTAGGTACCTCCGCTAGCGGAAACTGGAACTGTCATCTAAGTTGCAAAAAGCCTACACGATAAATCAAGAGTTTCTGCCATGAATGCCACTCCCGTTTTGGTCTCCTGGTCATCGGGCAAAGACTCTGCGTGGGCGCTGCACGTGCTGCGCCAGCAGCCCGAGCGCTATGACGTTCGCGGAATCTTCACCACCGTGACGCCGCACTTCGATCGGGTCGCCATCCAAGCCACGCCCCGTCGAGTGTTGCGACTTCAAGCAGACCGTTTAGGACTGCCGCTCTACGAAATCCCCATCCCCTATCCATGCCCGAACGAAGCGTATGAAGCGGCGATGTTGCAATTCCTTGAGCGCGTCCGCAACCTTCCTGATGACTTGACGGCTGACACCTTTGCCTTCGGTGATCTGTTTCTTGAGGACATCCGCGAGTATCGCGAATCGAATCTCAACGGAACCGGATTCGATGCGATCTTCCCAGTCTGGGGAAGTCCGACCGCAGAGCTCGCTCACACCATGCTGGAGTCAAACCTCAGGGCAATCGTGACAGCGGTCAGTCCGACGTCGCAGTTGGATCGCAGCTTCGCCGGGCGGTGGTTCGATCAATCGTTGCTCGATGACCTGCCAGTTGGCACGGATCCCTTAGGCGAGAACGGTGAGTTTCACACCTGCGTCGTTGATGGACCGATGTTCGACCGAGCAATCGCCGCCCGACCGGGACAGATCGCCGGGCGGCCGGTCAGCCGCAACCACGACGGCAGCGGCGGGATGGTCACCGCCTGGTACGCCGACGTGGAACTGCTGGAGAGCTAACAACGAAGCGCATTGCCGGAGGCGTTGGTCTCCGTTCCCCGTCATACCCGCGCTTGCCGCGTTGGAGCGCGGCAATGACCAAGGAATCGAATGAATCGCTTGAGCGCTAGCGATCCGGGTGAGGCGACAGCGACACCTTGTCCAGCACTGCCTTGTTGACGACTGATCGCGGCATGTAGCCCTGCAGCACGTCGGCGGCAGCTTCGCCCACTCGTTGCAGCAGCAGCGGCGCAGACGCGTCCGAGTAGTAGGCGGAGTGCGGTGTTGCGATCACGTTGTCGAACTCCAACAAGGGGTGATCCTTGTGTACCGGCTCTGGATCCCAGACATCTACGCCCGCTCCAGCGATCTGGCCGTTCTTGAGCGCGTCGTACAGTGCCGATTCGCTCACGACCCCGCCGCGACAGGTGGTGATCAGGTAGGCGGTTGGCTTCATCATCGCCAGTTCTGCCGCGCCGATCATCCCCCGTGTCTCCGGACTCATCGGTGGATGCACTGAAACGTAGTCGGCCTGCATCACCTCTTCAAGCGAGGTCAGGCGCACGCCGGCCGCTTCTGCTGCTGCCGGGTCCTGGAACGGGTCGTACGCGATCACGTTGAGCCCGAATCCCTGCGCGCGAATTGCCGCTTGTTGGGCGATGTGACCGAACGCGACCAATCCCAGTGTCTCTCCGTAGAGCGGCCCCGATGGTCCTAGCGGAACTCGGTCGCCCGAGCGCGCCGCGTCGTTGTGCGCGATCAACTTCCGGTTGAGCGCCAGCAATAGCGACATCGCGTGCGTCGCCACCTCGTTGATGCAGTAATCGGTGATGTTGCATACGACGATGTCGTAGTCGATCGCGGTCTGCCAGTCGATGTTGTCAAAGCCAATGCCATAGCGAACGACGACCTTGAGATTGGGCGCCGCATCGAACACATCCTTGCCCACCTGTCGATAGCCGCAGATGATCCCGTCGGCGTCGGTCACGTGGGCCGGAATGTCCTGCTGCTGTTCGGGCGTCAGCGCGATCAGCTCGGCGTCGGCCATGGCCAACTGCTCTGCTTCCGCCACGTGCGGTTGCCGATCGGGACGCGAATCGACGTGGTAGACCTTGAACTTCGCCATTGCCAACTACTCCTGCCTCTCGTGATGCCTTTGCTTCGGTTGCCCGCGCTTACAGCCAGGTTTGGATTCTGGATCGCGGCTGATCCGGAATCACCGACTTCAGCCGCCGACCATCAGCAGTGAGCGTAAACGACATCTGCTTCCCAGGCTCTAGCTCGGGATGCAGGATGCGTTGGACCAGGCGAAATGACTCAAATCGGATCAACGACAGACGAACCTGCTGTTGATCCGCCGTCGGTCGCGCCCCCAGCACGGCATCGGCGAGTTCCGCAAACGACGCCTGCTCAACTCGCAGCAGATGCTGAATGATGAGTTGCTCGACGACATCCAGTTCAACCTCTATCGGATCCGGCCGCAGACGCTGCTTCAGCGCTGCCCGAACTCTGCTGAGTCGTGTCTTGAATGACACTTTGAAGGTCACCTGGCGTCCTAAGCGCTGAGGTACGCGGCGATATCGGGACCGCCCTTGGTCAGTACGACACCAGCCTCTTCGAGGCTTGATGTTTCTTCGCCAGTGATATCGAGCCATTCCTCGAGCACCGCTGCGGTGTCTTGTCCGAACACCGGTCCATATCCGTAGACCCTGCCCGGTGTGCGCGACAGTTTCAGCGGCGACGCCGCCATCGTGACGTCTCCGGCGATCGGGTGCTGCACGGTCGTGATCATTTCCCGAGCGGCAATCTGTTCCTGGCTGACCGCCTGGCCGATGGTGTTGAGCGGGCCGATGGGAATGCCGTACTTGGACAAGACTGAAACCCAATGGTCTGTGGACTGCTTGCGTGTCGCTTCGAAGAGCACCGGTTCTAGCTCGGCATGGTTCTCTGTACGTTTGAATGATGTCTCAAAGCGTTCGTCGCCGACCAGTTCTGGTAGACCAAGCTCCGCGCAGAACAACTCCCACTGCGTCGCGACACCCCAGGACAGCGCAACGACCATCCAGCCGTCGGCTGTGGGAAACGCCTGGAAGGGCGTCGCTGACGGATGTCGAGTGCCCAGCGGTCCCGGCTCCGTCCCGGTCGTGAAGTATCGCGCGACGGCGTTCTCGAGGATCGCGATCTGGCAGTCGAGCATCGAGATATCGACCGATTGCCCGAGTCCACTGTGCTCCCGTTCGCGCAGCGCCGCCAGGATGCCGATCGCGGTGTACAGGCCACCGCAGATATCCCCAATCGATGTGCCCGGTCGGGCGGGCGGCTCATCGGGATAGCCGGTAATGCTCATCACACCGCCCATCCCCTGCACAATGATGTCCAGTGCTGGCCGATCTCGCCACGGACCGGTCTGGCCAAACCCGGAAGTTGAGGCGAACACCAGCCGCGGATTGCGCTCCAACAGCGCTTCCGGCCCGAGGCCCAACTTGTCCATCACGCCGGGTGTGAAGTTCTCCATGACGACATCGGCCTGATCAACCAGGCGGAGGAAGAGGTCGTGGCCTTCGTCCGAGCGCAGATCAATCGAGATGCTGCGCTTGCCGCGATTGACCGACTGGAAGTACATCGACTCGTTGTTGACAAACGGTCCGGTCGTGCGGGCGACGTCGCCATGCGGCGGCCGCTCGACCTTGACAACCTCTGCGCCGAGGTCGCAGAGGATCATCGCCGCATACGGCCCGGCCAGGACCCAGGTCAAGTCAAGGATGCGGATCCCGGCAAGGGGTCCCGGCGGATGAGTACTGTTGGTCTTGGTCATCAGGGCTCCTAGACGTCGCCTTGGCTGGGATCGCTCAGCTCGATGTCGGTCACGACCCATTCGAGCGGCTCGCCTCGAATCAGGTGAGTGAGGTTGGCGAAAAAGAAGTCCGCAGTGCGCAGGTACGACGCATCTACGTGACAGGAATCGTGAGGTGTGATTTGGCAGTTAGGCAGTTCCCACAGCGGAGAATCGGCCGGAAGCGGCTCCTGCGGCACGACATCAAGTACAGCAGCGGCAATAGCGCCGCTTCGCAAAGATTCACCGAGTGCTTCGTGATCGACCACGCGACCACGGGCCACATTGATCAACAGCGAGTGAGACTGCATCGCCGCGAGCGCGTCGGCATCGAGCAGATTGAGCGTCTGGTCGGTCAGTGGACAGCAGAGCACGACATAATCGCTCGCAGCGAGCAACTCGTGTAGTTGATCGGGTGAGAAATGTTGATCAAGGAAGTCATCGCTCGGTGGTCGGCGTTTCGTTGCAATCGTGCGCATCCCAAACGCTTTCGCCAGCCGTGCGCACGCTTCGCCGATGCCTCCGTAGCCGACGATTCCGAGCGTCTGGCCGTTCAGTTCGACAGAATCGAGCGGAAGCCATTGTCGATCTGCCTGGTTGGCTGCGTGTTGGGGTAACCGTTTCGCGTGGCTGAGGATGTAGGCAAACACATACTCGCCAATGGTTGAGCCATGCACGCCAGGCGAGTTGGTCACAATCGCGCCAGACTCCAGCAAGTAAGCAAACAGCGAATGGTCGACACCGGTGCTGGCCGTCTGCATCCACTTCGGCGGCGATGTCTCCAACAGGTTGATGAATGCACCTGCCGCTTCGGGCAAGTAGTAGAGGTCTTCGGAAAAGAAGAAGGCGTCAAGCTGACCTGGTTCTTCCGACCAGCCGCCGTCTCTATCGAGCAGCACAACCTCCGCGTTCGGTGCGGCCGATCGTAGAGAATCACCTGCCCTCTCATTCAACTCGACGGTTACAGCGATGCGCAATGGCTCGCCGCCCAGTTCAGTCATCGCAACCCTCCGCTCTGCTGATAGGGTAGGGCGGCGCGTATGTCTGCCATGGACCGAAGACCGCGTCGACGCGAACGCCTGCCAGGACTATTGAGGCGAGGCGTCTTCCGCAGGGTCTTTGCGGGTTGGTGGATTGCCGCCGCCGCGTCAATGTCCTCGTTCGCCGCAGTGTCATTCTTCAACCCCGTCCTGGGTGCCATTACCCCTGAGTTACAGGCCGAGTACGGCTGGAGCACCGCCTCGATCGCACTCACGATGGTCGTCGGCGGGATCGGCGGCGGCGCGATCGCGACGTTTGTTGGACCGATCGCCGATCGGTACGGGCCGCGGATGCTGCTGTTCGGGTCGGTCGGCATCGTAGCCGGTCTCTTGGTGGGGCTGGGGTTCATTTCCGAGCTGTGGCAGTTCCTGTTGCTCTGGGGGCTGGGCCGTGGGATCACCGTGGCGGTGATAGATATCGCGGTCATCGTCGTGATCGCCAACTGGTTCATCCGACGGCGTGGCTCGGCGATGGGCATGACGATGGTCGGCACGCGCAGCGGGATGATGATCTTTCCGCTGGTCATCACAGCGGGCATCTGGCTCGGTGGCCTACGCGAGGCCTTCCTGCTGATGGCGCTGCTGGTCATCCTGATCGGCCTGCTGCCTCCATTGATCATGCGCCGCCGACCAGAGGATGTGGGTCTACATCCGGACGGACAACGCCCCGGCGCGTCAGTATCAACCGGAGAGAGCCAGTCGTTGCTCGATAGTGATCCTGACTGGACGGTGCGCGAGGCGATGCGCACTCGGGCGTTCTGGCTGCTGCTCTTCGGGACCACGATGCTGATGACGGTTGGCGGTTCGGTGAACTTCACGTTCGTCTCGCACATGACCCAGAACGGGATCGACGCCGACACGGCACGTTCAGCACTGGCGCTGTGGGCGGGCATGGGAATCATCGGCGGCGTGGTCGGTGGTGAGCTGCGACAACGACTCGCGGTGCGCTATGCGCTGCCGTTGGTTATCTGCGTGACGACGAGCGCGCTCGTCTGGTTCGTCATGACCGACACCATCTGGATGGCATTCGTCTTCGCCATCTGGCACGGCCTGGCGTTCGGCGCGCAACTGCCGCTGAACAGGATCTCGTTTCCCGACTACTTCGGTCGCTACTCGGTTGGGCGGATCCGATCAGTCACTGCACCGCCGCAACTATTGCTGAACGCATTCGGCCCGTTTGTTTCGGGACTTGTCATCGACAGTCGAGGATCGTACGACCTGATTTACTTCGTCTTCATTGGTCTGTTGCTGACCGCAGCCCTCAGCGTGCTGCTGGCGCGTCGGCCAGACGCTCCGGTGCGAACCCTAGTCGCCAGCAGCTGATGGATCTTCATTTTCTTGCTGCGAAGGTTCTGCTTGACTACCGAAGATGGCGTCGAGCTCGCAATGGAAGCCTGGGAGAATTTCAAGACCTTCAAGCGAGTCGGTACCGCTCAACCTGAACGAGTCCTGCCCCGACAAGTAGACATCAACGCAGCGGGTCTCCGGCAGTACAACCCAGACCATTTGCACGCCAACGTTCAGCCACATGGTGGCCTTTTTGCGCAAGGCACGGTGACTGTCATTGGGCGACCGGACTTCCACGGCCAGGTTCGGGGGGATCTCAGCGTATCCGGCTGGTTCGGCGCCAGGCGGCAACCGACTGTGGTCGAAGAATTGAACGTCAGGCGCACGCACAGTGTCAGGATTGCGTTCAGTCCAAATCCCGGCGTCGGCGAGGACGCTACCTAAGTCCTTCTCTTCGACGTAGCTCAGCAACAGCGCGATGAGTTTGGCGACAATCAGCGCGTGGCGAACTCCTGGCGGCATCTCCTCAACCAGAACCCCTTGAATTAGCTCTCCGTAGAAGTCTTCCTTGGAGAGTTGGAGCAGTTCCTCAGCGGTAACTGACTTGGGGCGAGTCTCGGTGACCATGAGTCCATGCTATGCGTTTGCGAGGATCAGCGTTCCTGCCGAGGCGAACATGCCTCCCGGACCGTGAGCCATGCTGACGTTCACGTTGGGCACCTGGCGGTCACCGCATTCGCCTCGGAGCTGACGCACCGATTCGATGATCGCAAACATCCCGTACATGCCCGTGTGACAGTAGGAAAGTCCTCCGCCGTTGGTGTTCATCGGGAAATCGCCGCCGGGGCCGGACTTGTAGATGACCTCACCATCCGGACCGGTCTTGGTCTCGGCGAAGAACGGGCCACCCTCGCCCTTAGGCACGAAACCCAGGTCTTCCGCTGCCATCAGCGGGGTGAAGGTGAAGGCGTCGTAGAACATGCAGTGATCGATGTCCTGCGGGCCCAAACCAGCGCTCTTGTAGGCAGCCTCGCCGGAGATGCGGTAGCCGTCGGCGGTCGTGTGGTCGCGCATCTGCGAGACCATCCAGTGCGCTGCGGCCTCGCCGGCGCCGAGCACGTAGACCGGGTCCTTGGCGAAGTCCTTGGCGCGTTCCTCCGAGACCAGGACTAGAGCGCCACCACCATCGGCGACGACGCAACAGTCGAGCAGGTTGAACGGGTAGCAAATCATCCGCGAGTTGAGCACGTCCTGCGGGGTGATCGGTCCGCCTCCGCGCTCGGGCGCACGGCGGTGGCTGCCCATCATCGCCATCGGGTTGAGGTTCGCCCAGGAACGTGTCGCCGCAGCGATGTGAGCGAGGTGCTCTTTCGTGGTGCCGTACTCGTGGAAGTGGCGCAGCACTGGAATGGAGAACGTGGTCGGCGCGCCGCCGATCGCGAAGGGAGCCTCGTACTGGCCGCCCGGTGACGAGGCGGAACCGCCGCGCGGCGCGTCAACGCCTGAGCGTCCACTCTCGCCGTGGGTGACCAGCGCAACATCGCAGTAGCCGGCCATGATCGCAGCGACAGCATGGCGGACGTGAATCATGAATGAACAACCGCCGACGGATGTGCCGTCGATGTAGCGCGGCTGGATGCCGAGGTACTCAGCGACCTCGTTTGGAATGGCGCCGGCGCAGAGGAGGCCGTCGACGTCGGCCAGCGACATGCCGGCATCGTCAAGCGCATTCTTGGCGGCCTGGGCGTGCAGCGCCAGACGGGACATGTGCGGAAGCTGGCCCAAATCGTCGGTCTCAGCAGCGCCGACGATGGCAACCTTGTGTCGAATCTGATCCATGAGTGGTCTCCGTTCCAGAGAAGTACTGGGTATCGGCGCTTAAGCGGGCTTGAACTTGGGCAGCGTGACCTCATCGGTCACGTCGTCAAAGACGATCTCGACATCCATGTCGACCGTGGTCGTGTACGGGTCGTCGATGATCAGGTTCGACATCAGGCGTGGGCCCTCTTCGAGCTCGATCACGGCGATCACGTACGGCGGCGGATTGTCTTCGCTGTTGTACGGGGGTATTGGCTGGTGCGAGATCACAAACGTGTGGACCTTGCCCTTGCCCGAGGCCTGAGTCCATTTGATGTCCCAGCTGAAACAACCAGGCGTGGGACAGAACGGTCGTGGATAGAAGTGGGGCCCACAGTCGTCACAGGTGGGCAGCATCAGTTTGTGTTCTTTGAGACCATCCCAGTAGGGCTGTGACTCAGGCGTCGCCACGGGCAGCCTGCCAGCGTAGTCGGCCATGCGGGGCTCCTTCGCATATGAAGATTTGTGTCCAACGCGATGCTACACGACACCCATGAATCAGCGTGATTTAGACTCGCGTTCGATCCAGGCACGTTCGAGAGCTGCCTTCCCCTCGGTCCACTCGGGAGTAACATCTCGGCGCTGGCGGGCGGTTTCGGCGAGGATGACCGCAGCAGCGACGGAGACATTGAGGGACTGCACGAATCCGACCATGGGCACGATGATCGCCCCGTCGGCGAGCTCGAGCATTTCCGTGGAACAGCCCGCGCGCTCATTACCCAGGACGATGGCCGAAGGCCCGCCGAAGTCGATGCTGAGATAGTCACGCGCCTCTTCGGTCAGATGTGTCGAGTAGACCGAAAGGCCTTGATCGTGGAGCGCAGAGACGCACGCTTCGGCGCTGTCGAAGCGGTCGATCTGTAGCCATTTGTCGACCTGGGCTGCGACGCCGCTGGAGATCTCAGGAAAGATCTGGTCCGTATAGACAAGCGCGACGCGTCCTACGCCGAAGGCATCGCAACTGCGTAGAATCGCCGACGCGTTGTGCGCGTCGTGGATGTTCTCCAGGACGACGACGAGGTCGTCGTGACGTTGTTCGAGGACCTGGCGCATCCGAGCGAGGCGGCGTTCGGTGATCATGGTGTACGGGGGAGTCTCACAAGTCAGTACTCCCAGTCCCCGCTTCACGCGGGGACCTGCTCCTTCCCCGGCAAGTTATCCACCACCAGATAGCCCGTACCGCCCAAGCGGGTCCCCGCGTGAAGCGGGGACTGAGATCCATCCAACTGGGTTGACTTGTGAGACACCCTCGTACGCGGTTGCCGAACGGCCCCCTCCGCCCCTGCTGGGCACCTCCCCCAGAGGGGGAGGTCTGGGCCAGGCGGAGAAGTCTTGGGAGCTAGACGGCGCACTCGCCTTCGCCTCGTTGGAGGATGTAGATGTCTTCTCGGCCCCAGTCGATGAACATGGGCAGGGTGTCGGCAGAGAACTCGGGTGGCAGGGTGAGGTCGTTGAGCGTTTCCTGGATTGGCGCGAGACCTGCTCGGTCGAACCAGTCGCTGAATAACTCGTCGTTGCTCTCACGGTCCGACTGGTACAGGTTGACGACACGCTCGACGGCGTCGGGCACGCGCTTGGCCGGAATACGAATCCTGGGCACCAGCGTGCCCAGTCGCATTTCCTCGGTCCGGTACGAGCCTGCAACGAACATGTGATACGCCGGAATCTGGCGGTTGCCAACCTTGATCGCCGCGCCGTGGAAGCCGATGTCGGCGATGTGATGCTGGCCGCAGCTATTCGGACAGCCGCTCATGTGGATGCGCATCTTGCGAGTCACCGGGTCGTCGATGTTGAGTGCCCTCACCCGTTCCTGGACGGCGCGATTGAGGCCCATCGATGAGGTGATGCCCAGTTTGCAACTGTCGGTGCCGGGACAGGAGACGACATCTTCGATCTCTTGCGCATCGGGCGCGCCCATGCCGAGCGCGTCGAGCTCACGCCAGACGGCGTAGACACACTCGTTGGGGATCCAACGCAAGACGACGTTCTGCTGTGGCGTCGTGCGGGCGCGCTCACGACCGTACTTGCGCAAGATTTCGGCGAGTCCGCGGAACTGCTCAGGGGTCAGATCGCCCTGGTCAATCGATGCTTCGATTGAGGAGTAGCCGGCCTGGACCTGAGGTCGCACGTTGGTCGCGGCAAAGCGCTCGAAAGCTGCTGCATCGCCGTTGGGTTGCGGTGGTGAGACCGGAGCCGGGCGTTCGTCTGCTGCTTCGTCGTCGAGGTAGAGCAGATCCTCGAGCGGCGGCGTCTCAGCCGACCAGCCCTTTTTCAGCTCTTCATCGACCATCTCGCGGAAGGCGGCTTCACCCACTCGGTGCACGAGGAACTTGAGCCTGGCCTTGAGGATGTTCTTGCGCAGCTCGTCGGCGGCGTTGAAGATGCGGATCACTGCCTCGGAGAGCGTGAGGAACTCCGACATCGGCACGAAATCGGTCAGGGTGACCGCTTCCTTCGGCATCGTCGAGAGTCCGCCGCCGACCATGACGCGGAAACCGCGAACCTCTTGGCCGTCGATGACGCGGACCTGCGAGAAGAACGCGAGGTCGTGAATGGCGGCGATGGCGGAGTCGGCCTCGCGGCCGGTGAAGTAGACCTTGAATTTTCGTGGAAGGAGCTGGGTGATCGAGCTGCGCACCCAGTAGCGAACAAACGCGCCGGCGTAGGGCGTCGGATCGAAGACCTCATCGTCCATGATTCCGGCCCAGGGATCGGCGGTCACATTGCGCACGGTGTTACCGCAGGCTTCGCGTGAAGAGAGTCCGACCTTGCCGAGGACCCGGAGCATGTCGGGCATCTGGTCGAGAGGCACGAAATGGACCTGGATATTCTGCCGGGTCGTGATGTGGCCCTTCTGCAGCGGTGCGAAGGTCTCGCAGACTTCCGCCAGGCCATCTAGCTGGTCGGAGGTCACGCCGCCCATGGGCAGCTTGATCCGGTTCATGTGGACATCGGGTTGACGCTGTCCGTAGACGCCCTGTCGCAGGCGGTAGAGCATGAACTCGACTTCTTCGCGCTCCTGCGCGCGGAAGGCGGTGGCTTCGGTTTCAAAATCGTCGAGTTCGTCATCCCAGATCGGAATCACAACTCCCGGCGTGTCGGTTCTGGATTCGGACATACCGTAGTACTCCAACTGTGTTTGTTTGGATTTCAGTCTATCAGTGAGTCCGCGAGGTCTACTCGCCTGGAGGTTCGGCCCTCGCTTGCCCGGCGACGAATCGCATCCAGCGAGTCATGCGAGGCATCTGTGCGGTTCCCGTTCGAGATCATCTGCCTCAACAGCGGTTCGCCAGGAGAATCGGATGGTTGATCCCAACGTCCAATGAAGTCGTGATCATCCTGTCGCCAGACTTGCTTGCGTGCTGCGTAGCTGGGCTTGCCCACCGACAGTTTGCGCACGGGTCTGCCGTCGTATTCGACGAGCTTGTAGGCCGTGTCGAGGGTCGACGCGTCGGGTGGTGCGACGATGGCGGTTCCGCAGGCAAAGACGTCGATTGGGGCGTTTGCGGCGACGAGTGCCGCGATCTGGTACTCGTCGAGGCCGCCGCTGACGACGATCCGTACATCCTGCAATCCAACAGTGTCCAGCTTGACTCGGGCCTGCCAGGCCTCGCTGCGGAAATCGCCGGAGTCAAGTCGAATCGCGCCGACGGAACCGGGACCGAACCGCTTTGCCGCTTTGATCGCGTTGTTCACACCCGCTGCTGAGTCGTAGGTGTCGACCAGGAGTGTCGTGCCGGGGTAGCGAGACACGAACGCGTCGAAGGCGTCTCCTTCGCTGCCACTTGCCAGGACGAAGCTGTGAGCCATCGTCCCGGTGACGGGAATCCCGTAGCGTCGGCCCGCTTCGACAGATGAGGTGGCTTCAAAACCGCCGATATACGTGGCGCGTGACGCTTCAATCGCCGCCTCCGAGCCGTGGGCGCGTCGTCCGCCGAACTCGATTACGGGTGTTCCGGCGGCGGCATCAACAGCGCGAGCAGCCTTGCTCGCGACCAGCGTCGGGTAGGCGATCTGGTTGATCATGGCTGTTTCCACGATTTGCGCCTCCGGTAACGGCGCGATGACCTGGATCAGCGGCTCATGCTCGTAGACCGGCGTTCCTTCGGGCGGCGCCCATACGTCGCCGCTGAATCGAAACTCGCGAAGCTGTTCGAGCAAACCGGCATCAAACTGCGGCAACGTCGACAGGTGGTCGATTTCGTCATCGCCAAAGCGCAACGATTCGAGGAAGTTGAGCGTTCGTTCAAGACCCGCAGCAATCAGATAGTCCCAACCCTCGGGCAAGCTGCGAGCGGTGAGCTCGAAAACAGCCTCGCCCGTCATGTTGCGGTCGTAGTAGACCTGCGCCATGGTCAACTCATAGAGGTCAACGAAGAGCGGTGGCGGCGTGTTCACAGCTTGAACACTAGGGCGTGTTCACGTCGGGTGCAGCGCCCCAGAATATTCCGTCATACCCGCGCTTGTCGCGGGTATCTCGCCGACATCAGCAGCCACGACTGTGCCCAACGGGGCGAGATTGCCGCGGCAAGCGCGGCAATGACGGGCTGTTTCTTGACGCTGCGTACCAATGTGAACACGCCCCAGGTCACTATTCGATCTCGATGCCGAGGCGGCGTAGCTCAGAGAGCGCCGATTCACCATCACCAGCCTGCAAGTTGACGGCAGCGATTCCGTCGGCTGGGACGATGACAGAGAAGCCGAGGCGCTGGGCATCGGCAGCGGTTTCCTTGACGCAATAGTCGGTAGCGAGGCCGAGCACCACGCAGCGCTCGATCGCTGCGTCACGGAGCAGCGAATCCAGGTTCGTCGGCTGATGCTCTCCGCTCCTGGGATCGCGAGTACTGAAGCCCGAGTAGCCGTCGTTGCCGTCTACGCCCTTGCGGACCACTGGTCCGGAGTCGATGGTCAAGTCTTCGTGGAACTCTGCGCCCCAGGTGTCGCCGACGCAGTGGACGGGCCAAATGCCGCCGTCGGACTGGAAGTGCGGGGTGTGTTGTGGATGCCAATCCTGGGTGTAGATGACAAGGGCCCCGGATTCGGTTGCCTCGGAGATGGCGGCATTGGCGAAGGTGACGACCGCTGCTGCGCCGTTGACGTACAGCGATCCATCGGGGTGCGCGAAGTCGTTCTGGATATCGACGACAATCAGCGCGGTTCGGGGATTGAAGGCTGGCACGGGTCGTTGTTGGGGAGGATGCAGAGGGAGGTTGGAGGCGACGACCGGATTCGAACCGGTGATAAGGGTTTTGCAGACCCCTGCCTTACCACTTGGCCACGTCGCCCGGAATGAGGTTCAGCGCTGAGGCTGGTGAGGGCTGTTGTCTGGAGCGGAAGAAGGGATTCGAACCCTCGACCTTCTCCTTGGCAAGGAGACGCGCTACCGCTGCGCCACTTCCGCTCGTCGGAACAGCATAATGCCGCTCTGCGAGGGCATTGTACCTGTCGATTGGCCGGATGGCTCGAATGGCCAACTGGCTCCACGACGGCTGTCCGTAGGGTGGTGCCGAGGAAGAGACTCGAACTCTTACGCTCGCAATGAGCACAGCGCCCTCAACGCTGCGTGTCTACCAGTTCCACCACCTCGGCATCGAAGGTTGGTTGCTCTGGCAGGGGTGGCAGGACTCGAACCCGCGACCTACGGTTTTGGAGACCGTTGCTCTGCCAAACTGAGCTACACCCCTCCGTAAGCTCCGAGCATAGCAGGTGTCTGGGCCCTCGAACCCCCTGCGATGCCACGCGCTCTTGCCTATCCTGATGCAGCGGACTGAGAGGATGAACTCGATCATGCTTGACCTGCAACCCGAATTCGACGACGACGTTCTGGTCCTCAACCCAACGGGTCGAATCGACGGAGTGACTGCCAAAGAGTACGAAGATTCGCTGCTCGGCTTGATCTCAGAGGGCCATAGCAACATCTTGCTGAACTGCGAGGCGGTGGAATACATCTCTTCCGCGGGCCTGCGGGTGCTGCTGATGGCGTCAAAGCGCGTGGGCGATGCTGCGGGCAAACTGGTCCTCTTCGCGGTAAAGGATCACGTCAACGATGTGTTCAAGTACTCAGGCTTTGCCGAGCTCATCCCGATCCACGACAACCGCGAAGCCGCGTTGGAGGAGTTCTAGGCGTTCTTGGCGTCCTTGGCGATATTGACGCCTGGGTCGACTCAGATAGCGGATCGAATGCGCTCCGGGAAATCCCCGACAATGCCTGTCGCTCCCAGTTCGGCGCAGCGACGGATGTCTTCGACTTCATTCACTGTCCAGACAAACGCTGCCATGTCGTGAGCACGGCAGGCCTCCACGTTGCTCTGCGTCAAACCCGTTGAGTGCATTGATATGCCGTCGATCTGGTGTTCAGCGGCTATCTGCCAGACTTCCGCGGTCGGCGAGAGACAAAGATGAGCGATCCGTCGACCCGAGGGCGCCTGTCGGGCGAGTTCAATCACCGCATCCGAATCAAAGCTCCAGAGCCAGGACCAGGGCAACGCGTCGAATCTGGCGACTTCATCCAGCACCGCCTGGCAAAGGTCCGGCACATTGGCGCCGGCGGCGATCTTGAGTTCGATCACGAACAGCATTCGACCGTCAATCAGCTCAAGCGCTTCACGCAGAGTGGGGATCTGCTCGCCTTGACCAGCGTCGAGCGACCGCAGTGCTGCCAACGTCGCTTTGCCGACCGGCCCCGACCCATTCGTCGTGCGGTCCAGCAAATCGTCGTGAATCAGCACGGGCACGCCGTCCGCGCTCAACTGAACGTCAATCTCGACTCCGTCACAATCCATATCTAGCGCTCGGCGTATGCCAAGCAAGGTGTTCTCGGGCGCGTGTCCCATCGTGGTTCGGTGTGCAATCACGAGCGGGGTATCGTGAGACATCGGTGGACTCGTTTGCGATCGGTCTGAAAGGCGGAGCAGGTGCGCAACGAGGATATCGCCGAGGTCTTCAATACCAGCGGAGCAAGCTACGAGGCCTCCGCGACAGATCTGATCCACTTGGCCGCTTCCGAGTTGGTGCAGCGCCTCAATCTCACCGAGCATGATGACTTCGTCGACCTTGGCTGCGGTTCCGGAGCGGTAGCCGCCCACGCCGAGCCGCTATTGCAGAATGGCAGTCTGGTCGGAGTGGACCTGTCGAGAGTGCAGCTTCAGCTAGCCAGAGAGCGATTTCGGAACTCACCGATTCAACCACGGTTTGTCCAGGAAGACGCTGTAGCCACGAGCCTCCGAGATCGCTCGGCCAACGCGGTCGGCCTCGGACTGGTGTTGCCCTATGCGGAGCGACCGCAACAGATACTCAAGGAAGCGACGCGACTGACACGCCTTGGAGGACGAGTGGCCGCGACCATCATCGGCAATCCGTTCTTTGGCTCACCGGGAATGCGACTGCTCGGCCTGCTCGAGCGACGCGGTGTCGCCTGGCCGGAAGTTGAGTTGCAGTTCGATCCCAGGCACGCCGTCCAACTGGCGTTGTTGTGCGAAGTAGACGGACGCCGACTGGACGATGTCACAATCGAGGAGATCGAGCGCGAGCTCTGGTGGGAGAGTTTCGACGCGTGGTGGCAAATGTTGTCTGCCTTCGGCTTTCTGCCGTCAGGTCGCGAGCGCATGATGGAACACGTCATCCGCGATCTGCAGAACGATGATCGAGTAGTGGACCCGGACGGCAAAGTGCGTTGCACGATCAAAATGTGGTTGTTGTCTGCGACGGTGAGTGAAGGAGACCCTTGGCTATGACATCCGGGCAATCAGCTCCCCAACGAAGAATCTCCGTCAGTCTGCCCTGGAACCCCGACTTCGTCGATACGTTCCTCGCGCGGGCCAGACTGGCCGACGAAATCGGCGTCGACACGATCTCGGTGCTTGAGGGCTACGGACACGATGCATTCACAGGCATGGCGCTGCTCGCGCATGAGACAAAGAGTGTGCGAATCGCATCGTCCATTGTCAACGTCTTCTCTCGCACTCCGGCGACGCTGGCTCAGAGCTTTGGCACGGTTGACCAATTGTCGGGCGGGCGGGTGGTGATCGGCCTCGGCGCGAGCGCGCCGGGTGCGATTGAGCGGTTCCACGGTGTCAAGTTTGAACGTCCCTTTGCTCGAATTCGGGAAGCGGTGGAGTTAATCCGGCTGTACTGGTCACGCCAGCGATTCGACTACGACGGGCCGACAATCCATGTCGAGCGCGCCCTGGTCAGCGGTATGATTCCTGGCCAACCAACCGCGCAAATTCATCTCGCCTCGTTGCACCCAACGTCGGTCAAGATGACGGCCGAGCTGGCTGACGGCTGGATGCCGACCTGGATTCCAAATGATCGGGTTCAGGAATCGGTCCAGCAGGTGAAACAGTGGTGCGGTGAATTCGGACGACCCGACGACGCGGTCGAGGTCCGCTCTGCCGGCTCAGCGACAGTGTTGCTTGACTCGGAACGGCAGGCTGAGATCGATCGCGGATTCGCTCAGGGCCTCGCGTTCTTCGCGGTTCGCAACGGACCCGGATACTTCCACCAGTTCGAGCGTCAGGGCTTTGCCGAAGAGGTAGCGGCGATGCGCGAAGCGTGGCAGGACGGTGGTGTGGGCGCGGCGACAGAGATTGCGATGGAGATCGCCCCGAAGTTCTCTCGACGAGGCTCGTTGCAGGACTGTGCGGCGCATCTCGACGAACAGACAGGCCTCGGCATCGACTTGCATCAAGTCTCGGTCGATACCGACGATGATGTCGCCTGGGCAGACGCCCTAGCCCAACTCGTCAAGTAACGTTCACCAAAGAACACCACACATCCACAATGGGATTCTGAAGGGAATCGCAATGGCAGACAACCCGCTATCTGAGTCGCTGGCAAAATTCACCGATCGCGTGCTGCGCTGGACGGTTCAGTCGATGGAAGACCTCTCACAGGAAGAGGTTCATTTCTGCACGCACGAGGGTCAGAACTGCATCGGCTTCGAGGCCTGGCACATCGCCCGGACCGCCGACAATCTGATCCACTTCGCCTTCGAGCGCGAGAAGCCGATCTGGCTGTCGAAGGGTCTGCACGAGGAATGGGGACTGCCCAAAGTCGATCAGGGCACCGGTACTGACTACGACGAGGTCGCGAGCTGGGTGTTCCCGGAAGGCGCAGTGATCGCTAGCTACCTGAACGACGTCGCCGATGTCATCGTCCCGCGTATCGCCGACATGCCGCTGGACTATCTCAACTCGATCACACGCATCGTCCCGCAGGGCGAGCTGCCGAAGTGGGAGATTATCGGACAGGTGATCATCAACCACTCAAATAACCACCTGGGCCAGATCAACGTCGGCCGTTCGATGCAGGGCAAAGAGGGCCTCGGTTTCTAGCCAGAGCTGACAGGTACGCCTGGTGCCTACTTCCAGCGACCCAGAGTTCGTCGCGCCGTTATCCCTGACTGAACAGGTCAGTGCGACACGGTCGGGCGAGCTGCCGCTGCAGGATCTGATCGCGCAGACGCTCGAACGACTTGAGTTGGTCAATCCGTCGGTTCGCGCCATCTTGCCAGACCCGCGACTGCGTGAGCGGCTGTCGTCGGAAGCAGCCGACATCATTGATCGCTGGCCGACGCCGTCGCTGCGTCCGCCGTTGTTCGGCGCGATGGTGGCGGTCAAGGACATCTTCAACGTCTCACGAATGCCGACACGGGCTGGCTCGGCTGTGCCGCCGGAATCGTTCAGCGGTCGCGAGGCTGATGTCGTTGCGCGTCTGCGCGAGGCGGGCGCACTGGTCCTGGGTAAGGCGGTCACGACCGAGTTTGCCTACTTCGCGCCTGGCGCAACGGCCAATCCGCACAATCGTGCGCACACACCCGGCGGATCGAGCAGCGGCTCGGCGGCCGCGGTCGCGGCAGGCATTGCGCCGCTGGCTTTGGGATCGCAAACGGTGGGATCGGTGATCAGGCCTGCATCATTTTGCGGAGTCGTCGGATTCAAGCCCTCATACGACCGCATTCCAACCGGCGGCACGTTGTACTACTCGCCATCGGTGGACACGATTGGCTACTTCGTCAACTCAGTCGCCGACGCGGCGCTGGTCGCAACCGTCCTGCTCACCGGCTGGCGCGCTGGCGAGGACGCTGAGGCCCCCAAGCCGACGATCGGGATTCCAAACGGTGCATTTCTGGACCAAGCCGGCACAGAGATCCGAGAGGCGCTGGACGCTGCTGCCGACAAGCTGCGCGACGATGGCTTCAGCGTCGCGCCGACGGCGACGCTTCACGACATCGAGGAGATCAACGCCAGACACCGCAATCTCACGACTCGAGAATTCGCAGAAACCCACCACGAGCGCTACGAGAAGTATGGAGCGATGTTCCGTCCCGAGAGCGCGCAACTCTATGAGGCTGGCACGCGAATCGCAGCAGAAGCTGCAGAGGAAGGTCGAGCCGGGCGGATCACTCTGCGCCAACGCTTGCATGAGCGGATGGATCGCGCGGGTATCGACCTGTGGCTAGCGCCTTCGGCGGTTGGTCCGGCGCCTCGAGGGCTCAGCTCCACCGGCGATCCAGCAATGAACCTGCCGTGGACGCATGCAGGCATGCCGGTCATTTCGTTGCCATTCGGCGATGTGGACGGCTTGCCGCTGGGATTGTCATTGGTCGGACGGTTCGGGCACGACGAGACGCTGTTAGGCCAGGCGGCGATGGTGGAGTCGGCGTTGGGCAGCCAGGGCCTGAGTTGAGCGGGTGACGGGATAGCACGATATCCGTGCTATCATGCACGCATGATCGTTTCGTTCGCGGGAGACGGTACTGAGGACCTCTTCAACGGACATGAAACGCGCCGGGCGCGACGGACATGTCCTTCCGCGATCTGGAGCGTGGCACGCAGAAAACTGGATCTACTCGACTCGGCCGCCGTCTTGGGGGATCTTGCTGTGGCGCCGGGAAACAGGCTCGAGCGGCTGAGGGGCGATCGCAGCGAGCAGTTCAGTATTCGAATCAATGGCCAGTACCGCATCTGCTTCGTTTGGACCGAGGCTGGTCCTGACCAAGTTGAGATCACTGACTATCACCGTTAGGAGATCAGAGATGGTACGAGTTCCGAGCAACCGAGAGCCGACCCATCCGGGCGCGATGCTTCTGATTGAGTTCCTACAGCCCATGGGTCTGACCCAACGCGACCTGGCCACCGCGATCCATGTGCCGTTTCAGCGCGTCAACGAGGTGGTCAGGGGCAGACGCGGCGTGACGCCGAGCACGGCTTTGCGACTCGCAAGATTCCTGGGCACTACTCCGGACTTTTGGATGAATCTGCAACTGCGATGGGATCTACATCACGCACAGTTAATCGAAGCTGCGGAAATCGAGAGCATCCAGCCATTGGAATCTGCGAAGGCCGGATAGATGCTCACTGGTCGGTTGGCTTGGACATGACGAAATGCTGCAGAGTTGGGCGGCGATGTTGTTTGCTCCAGGACATCCGAGAGACCATCGAGGCTTGATCGGCGAACGAATGACGTTCCTGGTCCCCCCGGGAGGAATCGAACCTCCGCGCACGGTTTAGGAAACCGCCGCTCTATCCCCTGAGCTACGGGGGGTACCGCTGAGTGTATTCCCGAAGGGCATCATTGATCGTCGACTTTCGTTTCGTATCCTGCAAGAAGAAGCTGAACAACGAACCGGAGCGTGTTCGATGCCGATGTACGAGTACTACTGCCGACCTTGCAACGAGAAATTCATCAAGCGGCGACCGATGAGCGCCGCTGCAGAGCCATTTGAGCACGCCTGTGGCACCGTGGCGCAGAAAGTGCTGACGGCAGCCATGGTCTCGGTCGCCGGCGAGTTCGGCGACATGGAGGCGGCAGAAGCGATGCCGACAGGCGGCGGCTGCGCTTGCGGTCGTGGTTCCTGCGGATGTGGTGCTGGAGGCATGGGAGATTTGAACTAGGACGTATTCGCTAGGAGAGCGCGAACGTTCGCGCTCAGCCAACATCAATGGGAGCCCAACGTGAATCTCAGCCTGAGACTCTTGACCGCGGGTGCGCTGCTGACAACCGCTGTTGTCGCGGCGGTCTTGATCAGCGTTGGCGTCCAGCTCGATTTCGCTGTCTCTGATAACAGCGGCGACAGTGCAATCGATGTTCGAGTGCAGGCGAGGCAGGCGGAAGGCGGTCGGGTCGAGGTTCGGGCGCAGTCCAATGTCGGCGAGCACGAATGGATGACACATACGCCCGATTTGCGGTTCCTCCCGGCTGAGCCGGAGCTAGGCCGATGGTACTCGAGCAGCTCATTGACCGTGAGCGTTCCTGCTGCCGCATCCGAAGCGCCGGTAGAGCCTGCAATGTCCGATGAAGCCGCCTACACCCAGTTCCTCGTGGCCGGGGCCATCGACTACTACGAGCTTCATGGTCGTGAAGCAGCGATCCGCCATTACAACTCCGCCGCAAGCGCGGACGGTCAGTGGTATGTCTTCATCATTGACGAAGATGATGTGATGGTGGCCCATCAGAATTCAGACTTGCGAGATGTACCTGGCACTGAGGTCCTTGGCCCTGACGGATACCCGGTCGGACGCATGATCATTGCGATGGCCAGCGAGGAGGGTGCCTGGGTCGATTATCAGTTCACGAATCTGGAAACGGGACGAGCCGAGATCAAGCACTCATGGATCGTGCGTCACGCCGGCCTGATCTTTGGATCTGGTTGGTACGAGGATGCACCGTCGAAGGCCTACGCGCCCGGAGCGTACACGCAGTCGTATGTGGAGCGGGCGCTTGAGATGTATCGCGTGCTGGGTCGTGACGCGACGCTCGAGTACTACAACTCGCCCGACAGCGCCGACGATCAGTGGTACCTGTTCATTCACGAGGCAGACGGCACACGAGTCGCACATGCGTACCGCTCGGAACAGGAAGGCTGGCTCGGCAGCAACGTCGGCGATTCAGGCGTCGATGTCACCGGTTACGACTATGGGGCCGACATGCTCGCAATCGAGGGCTCCGGCTGGGTCTCATACGTGTTCGTCAATCCTGATGACGAGGGCAAGTATCAGCGCAAGAACACGTGGATCGTGAGGCACGACGGATTGATCTTTGGCTCAGGATGGTACGAGCCGGACGCGTATGAGGCGCCCTGACTCCTGACTCCTAACTGATATCGAGTGGTTCGCGTCGACGGTCGCGCCACAGGTAGACGGCAGAGATGCCGCCTGCCGCGAGGACGAAGATCAGTGTGACTCCGCCGATGAGCAGCGTGGTGTCGAAGAAGAAGCGCTGAGGGAAGAGCTGGATCAGCCCGTCTCGCGAGCTGAGCTGCCAAAGATCGTTGGTGAAAAACAACAGATGGAAGTTGCGGAACGCGGCGTCAAAGCCGGTGATGCCGATGACGCCAAGCACGACGACCAATAGCGCCACGATTCCACAGGCAGTCAGGACCGACCTGGCCAATGAAATGGCGGCTCGCTTGCCCGATCGCACTAGGGTGATTGCCACGAACGCGATGATGAATCCGAGCGCGGCCCAACCGGCATCGAACGTGCGCGCCATCAGCCGCTTGACATCGATCATGTGGAGAATTTCTCGCTCGCTGTAGAAGGACGCTCCGGCCACGCTGACATCGAGCCGGTCGTCGTCATTGAGCAGGTAGTCGCGAGTCTCTTGCGCCACTCTGAGCACCTCGTCCTGGGACAGACCGGTGCGACCCGTGGCGTCGTATCGGTCGAATCCACGTTCCCACCATGAGGCTGAGGATGTGGCGTAGCGGACGGTGAAGGCGATGGGAAGCGTGAACAGCGCGAGCGCAAGCGCGACCTCGGCAACGGTGCGTAACAGCCTGAGCAGCACGAGTTGGGCGATAGGATTCATACGTCGGAATGAGCGTAACGGGCCTCGGAGTCGATGATGCCAATCAATCTGTCCCAGATCATCGAGATCGCCGGTCTCGATGAAGCCGAATCCCTGGTCATTGCTTGCGCATCTGCCCAAGAATCACCAGTCACGACTGGTTACCTGGTCGTTCTGATCGACGACCCAGCAGGAGTCGCGAGCGCACTGCGGCACTATCCGTCGACTCATGAGCTGAGAGTGATTCACTCGGATTTGTCAGCCCGCTTGAGCACCATTGCGGACATCGTGGGTCAGGACCTCTCGGGCGTTGATGCACTGGTTGTTGATCCGATTCCGCTGTTTGATGTGCGGGATGCTCCTGATGGCGTGCGAGGTGTCATGGATCGTCTGCGCGACCCAGTGGATGGATGCCCGTGGGACAACGCTCAGACTCATGACAGTCTGCGTCCGCACTTGCTGGAAGAAACCTATGAAGTGCTTGAGGCGATCGCCTCGGGCGATCCGGCGGATCTGTGTGAGGAGCTTGGTGATCTGATGATGCAGGTCGTGCTGCACGCAAAGCTGGCTGAGCAGGCTGGCGAGTTCACGCTTGATGATGTCTCGGAGGGCATTCGCGCGAAGCTGGTCAGGCGGCATCCGCACGTGTTTGGCGACGGCACCGCCAATACTCCCAAGTTGGTCGAAGGCGCCTGGGAACGACTGAAGGCGCGAGAGCGGCCGTATCGGGAGTCGGTGTTGGATGGTGTGCCTCTGACATTGCCAGCCTTGGCACGCGCACAATCGATTCTTGGACGGGCAGAGCGCAACGGCTTTACGCGTGAACCGGTGGGCGCTGTTGAGCCTGTTGAGCCTGTTGAGCTGGGAGAGCGTCTGCTGAATCTCGTGCAGGAAGCGCGGGAGTTGGATGTGTCGGCGGAGGATGCTCTGCGTGATGCGCTGGGGGCATTCGAGCGCGGCGTCAGGTTGGCCGAGAGGTCGAGTGAATAGTCGACTGAGGTTGGTGCCTGACTGAGGGGTCGGGATGGCGCTAGACGCGGCTCAAGTTGGCCACCGATGCGAGCAGGCGTTTCACGCCGGTCTCGGCGAATCGGACTGTGACTTCGGCATCCTCGCCGATCGTGCGCAACGAGATCACGACCCCGTCTCCGAAGACTTCGTGCGAGACTTCGTCACCCGGATTCAAGCCGACCGTCGGTGCTGCGGCTGGCTCCGGATCGAAACTGTCGAAGTCGTCCCAACGGACGGTTCGGTTGCGGGCTGGTCGGACGTCCGCGCCGACCTGCGCCTGTTGGCGTTGATGGCGCTGTACGAGCTCTTCAGGGATATCGGCCAGGAACCGGGAAGGCGGATTGTGTCCTGATCGTCCCTGGTACGCGCGACGAAACGCGTAGAGCAGATGTAGCTCGCGCATGGCGCGGGTCATGCCGACGTAGCAAAGGCGACGTTCTTCCTGAAGCTGCGCCGGGTCGTCGATAGAGAATTGATGAGGAAGCAGGTACTCCTCCATACCGACCATGAAGACGACGGGAAACTCCAGACCCTTGGCCTGGTGCAATGTAATCAGTGTGACCGCATCGGGTGGACCGTCGGGTAGGTCGTCAACGTCGGCAACCAGGGCGACGTCTTCGAGGAACGCGTCGAGCGCTGCGCCGGGAGCGACTCCTGCGTAGTTCTCGGTGACGGTGACCAGCTCCTGCACGTTTTCCCAGCGGGTTTCGGCCTCGGATTCGGAGTCTGACTGTCGGACGAGCCAGTCTCGGTACCTGGTTTTGACCAGGATGGACCGTAGGGCATCCGAGAGTGGCTCCTGCGAGGCTTGATGCTGCGCGGCTTCAATCATGTCGACGAAATCGCCGAGAGATTTGGCCGCTCGCTTCGTGATTGCCGGTGGCGACAGGTAGCCGCCGAGGGCGTCGGCGTTTCTTCCGGCTGCTGCGGCCGCTGCCTGAAACGGTGACCGTGCGTGGGTGTTTGCCCAGTCGATCAGTGTCTGGACCGTCTTCGCGCCGACACCACGCGTCGGCACATTGACAACTCGGTTGAATGCCACGGCGTCAGCGGGATTGCGAATCAGCCGCAGGTAGGCGAGCAGGTCGCGGACCTCGCGCCGGTCGTAGAAGCGCGTCGCACCGACCAATCGGTAGGGAATCCCATGCTGAACCAACGATTCTTCAATCGCCCGCGATTGCGCATTGGTCCGGTACAAGACCGCAGCTTCGCCGGGCCTGAGTGAGCCGTCGCGCACGCCACGTTCCACCTGGCTAGCGACGTACTCCGCCTCATCCTGCTCGCTGTATGCCTCGTGCAGCCGCGGCAACGCGCCATCGCTGTTGTCGGTGACCAACTGTCGCTTGATCCGATTGCTGGCCCGGTCGATCACTGCGTTGGCCGCGTCCAGGATCTGCTGAGTCGAGCGGTAGTTGTTGTTGAGCTGAACTTCTGCAGCGTCGGTATGGTCGCGAACGAAGTAGTTGAGATTGCGAATGTCGGCGGAGCGCCAGGAGTAGATCGACTGGTCAGGGTCGCCAACGACCGTCAGGTTTCCGCTACCGGCCGACCACGCGCGGGCAAGCTGGTACTGGATGGTTGACGTGTCCTGGAACTCATCGACGAGGACATGGTCGAATCGGTCTTCATAGATGCTCCGCACCTGCTCGTGTTCGAACAGATCCAGTGTCTTGAGCAGCAAGTCGTCGAAATCTAGCGCCGCCGCCTGTGTGAGTTCTGCGGCGTAGCGTTCCCAGACTCGCGCGGCGACCTCATCAACGTATGATTTGGTCGAAGCAGCGAAGTCGTCCAATGAATCGCCCTCGGATTTGGCTCTCGAGATTCTGTTGAGTACTCCGCGAGGAGCGAACTGCTTGGGATCGAGCTCCATCTCCTTGATCGCGCGGCGCACGACCTGCATCTGATCGTCGCCGTCGAAGATGACGAAGTTGCTCGGCACGCCCACTTCGGGTCCGTGGGACCTCAGCATGCGCACGCAGATGCGATGGAAGGTGCCGAGCCAGACGATGTCGCTGTCTTCGGGACCGATGAGCGCTTCCAGACGGGAGCGCATCTCGCGGGCTGCTCGATTTGTGAACGTCACAGCAAGGATCCGCCAGGGTGGGACGCCCTGTTCGATCAGCCAGGCGATTCGGTGGGTGATCACCCTGGTTTTGCCCGAACCGGGCCCGGCAATGACGAGCAGCGCGCCGTGTGGATGGGTCACGGCCGCTCGCTGCGCCTCGTTGAGGTGATCGAGATCGAGCGGCTTGTGTACCGAACTGAGACCGGACGGTGAAATTTCAGGCATCGCTGCGAGCATACCTTCGGCGTCGGCCTATAGTGATTCAAGCGGGGTGCAGACGAGGCGAACCATGCTCGACGGAGTGGGCATCTCCTGGCCGGGGGGCTCTCCCGAAAACACCGGACTGATCCTGGCGCTGATCGTTGGCGCCTACTTTCTGGTGCTCTGGCTCTCGGCCGTGGTCTGGACGGCGCGGGACATACACCAGCGCACGAGTGAGCCGATGGCGCAACTGGTCTTCACGTTGATCGTGCTGATCTTCAACTTCCCGGGACTCGTGGTCTATCGGGTCCTGCGGCCACCCTTGACGTTGCAGGAAGCAGAGGAACACCGACTCGAGTCGAGCGCCTTGCTACGTGAGCTGGAGCAGCAACCGCCATGTCCGCGATGCGGATGCCAGATCGCTCCTGATTACCTGGCATGTCCACGCTGTGCGATGCCGCTGCGGATGTCGTGCTCATCGTGCGAGCGAGTGCTCGATCCCAGTTGGCAGATCTGTCCCTGGTGCGTGACCGCGATCCAGATCGAAGTGCCACATCCGCCATCGAACGAGCCGCCAAGCGTGTCCGCTCCGCGGAACATCCTGACTGAGCCGAGCGACCAGCGCTCGCCGTCAGCTCCACGAAGTGCCTCCAATGTCTGAGCTCCGAGAGTCGCGACTGTCGATCTATGGCGTTCACGGCGTGATCACGAGTGCGAGCGACAGCGACAGCGGGGAAGCTGTCGTCTGCCTGCACGGAGTGCCCGGATCGGGTCGTGACTTTCAGTGGCTATTGCCAGAGACGGAGCAGGTGGTTCGATCAATCGCGATCGATCTGCCGGGCTTCGGTCGGGCCGACAAACCGAGTGACTTTCCCTATTCGATTGAGGGTTATCAGACCTGGTTGTCACCGGCGCTGGATCAGTTGGGCGTTGGGCGGGCGCACCTGGTGCTGCACGACTTTGGCGGGCCGATTGGACTGATGTGGGCGGCAATGAACCCGCACAAGTTCGCATCGGTCGTACTGATCGACACCGGTGTCCTGGCGGATTATCGCTGGCACCTATTGGGGAGGCTGTGGCGGATGCCGCGCATCGGCGAGGCTATCCAAGCCGGCACGATTCGTCCCTTGTTCAGGCTGTGGATGCGTCGCGGGAACGTTCGCGGACTTGATTCGCGATGGCTTGACGAGTTGATCGACGAGGACGAGAAGCACACCCGCCGAGCGACCCTAAAGCTGTACAGAAACACCGATGAACCAGGCAGTCCGATGCTCGGACAAGCGCTCGCTCCGCAACGAAAGCCGGCCTTGGTCATCTGGGGTAGGCACGACCCGTACATCTCATGGCGGTACGCCGAGCGCCAGCGAGAATCGTTCCCCGACGCCGACGTACACGTCTGGAACGACAGCGGTCACTGGCCGCACGTCCAGCACCCAGGCCGGACAGCGGACACAGTGACCGCGTTTCTGCGCTCGTTGCCTGAGTCGGGGCGAGAGTCGGGCGGTTAGTCCGACGCTCCCAGCTCGACCGCGAGGTTGGCGGTCTTCTTCATTTCCTCGAAGCGTTCCATCTGCTCACGGGCGCGAGCTTCGGCTGCTTCGTTCTTGTACTCCTGCTCGGGTTGCGTCTCGCTGGCGACAACGTCGAATCCGTAGGGTCCGTAGACCGGAATCTCGTCGTCGGAGAGTTCTGCCATCATCTCGTTGCGATCGGCTTTGCGCTTGAACGCTTCCTCGATGTACGGTGCGAGCTCTTCGTCCTTGCGCGCGACACGTTCTGACTCGAATTCCTTGAACTCGGGCATCACGTCGCGCGCGAAGATTTCAAGCGATTCGCAGATGTGATCATGCTTGTTGTTGCCGGCCTGCTGGATGAAGACCGACTGGTCGACACCGCACTCGGCGAAGATGCGCAGGTGTTCGCGCAGTTCGTCGGGAGTGCCGATGCCGCCTTCGCCACCCTGTCGGGGCCAGGTGTCGCGAACCTGTTCCCAGGCCTTCCAGACGTTGGTTCGGCCCGGCTTGTGCATCCCTGCGGCGTAGTGGTGACCCAGCGCGTATTGGAAGAAACGGAAGCCGTCGCCGCCGCGAGCCTCGGCCTCGGCCGCGTCGGGGTGAACAGAGAACGATGAGACCATGGCGATGTTCGCGTTGACCGTGTGACCGATCGGCACGCACTCAGTCTTCAGCGTTTCGTAGTAGTCGTTGACCCAGTGCTGTGCTTCTTCTGGGTCGATGAAGGCGAAGGTCAATGCGCCGATGCCTAGCTTGGCCGCGAGGTGAATGGTGTCGCGGTTGGAGCAGGCGACCCACAGCGGTGGGTGAGGTCGCTGCACCGGCTTGGGCACGACGTTTCGAGTCGGCATCGAGAAGTACTTACCCTCGAAGCCCGGATACGGGTTCATCGCGAGCATGTTGGCCACCTGCTCGACGGTCTCGAGCCACATCGAGCGACGTTCCTCCGGATTGACCATGTAGCCCTCGAGCTCAGCTCGAGAGGCGGATTCACCGGTACCGAACTCAACTCGGCCATTGGACACGAGGTCGAGCGTTGCGATCCGTTCTGCGACACGCGCCGGATGGTTGTAACCCGGAGGCATCAGCACGATGCCATGACCGAGGCGGATGTTCTTGGTCCGCTGAGACGCGGCGGCCAGGAACACCTCGGGGGCGGAGGAGTGGGAGTACTCCTCGAGGAAGTGGTGCTCTACTTCCCAGGCGTGGTCAATGCCGAGTTGGTCGGCTAGCTCAACCTGATCCAGCGCATCCTGGAAGAGTTGCTGTTCTTGACCATCGCCCCAGGGCTTGGGCAGTTGGTGCTCGTAGAAGATGCCAAAACGCATTTGCGGCTCCGTTCGTGTCTGTTGTTGCGAGTCTAGGAGACGACTGTGATCTCGCGTCCCTGGAGGATGACGGAGGCTGGTCCGTCGATCAGCGCTGGGAACGGATCGCCGGGCTCATCGGAGGGCGGTAACCCCTTCGCCGAGGCTTTCGCGTCGGAGTACCAGAGCGAAGCGATGCCGTCCCACGGTCCACCTTCGGTGCCTTGATTGGCATGCGACGTCGTGTACCTGAGGCAGGCGCCACTCGTGCGAGCGATGGTGTTGGCCACTCGCGGCGAGTGTCCGTCGGTCCATGCGGTGAAGAGTTGCTCACGCGTGACGCCCTCACCTCGCTTGACAAACGCCACCCACTTGAGTGCGTGATCGGGCGTGGTCGCGTCGACGATCAGATTCTCGGTAGTGAACAGCGCGTCCGACGTGGGCTCGATCAGCTCACCGAAACCGTCAATCGACCGCAGAGCGCCGCGATGCTCTCCGAAGGCCTCGCCGAAGTGCTCGAAGTCTCGGAACCAGAGCTCCGCCATGCCGTCGTAGGGCATATCGTCCGTGGCTGGCGGGCCTCCGAGTGAGCCAACACTCTCGAAGAAGGTGACGCAATAGCGGACCGGCCTGGCCAGATTGGCGACGTGCGGCGCATGAATAGAGCGCCAGAACTCATAGAACGACTCTCGGTCCACGCCTTCCTTCTTCGTGACGGGGACGATCCACTTCAACATGATTTGCTCGCTTCCACTCTTCGGAGATGCTCAACTCTGGGCGGAGTCTAGGCGTTCTGCGACCTCCACCGCCCGCTCGGCCTGGGTTCTCGCGATTTCGCCGCATGCGCCTGTGTAGCTCGCGGGATCCAGCAGGCCATCCAACTCGTCCTCGGACAAGTGGTTTCGGACTTCCTGGTCGGAGACGAGCAGATCACGGAATGAAACGTTCTGTATCGCAGCGTCCTGCGCGTGCTCGTAGACGATGTCGTGGGCTCGTTGGCGTCCGACTCGCTCGCCCAGGGCGAGCATGATGTTCTCGCTCATGATCAGTCCGCCGGACAGCTCGAGATTCTGGCGCATTCGCTCCGGCTTTACGTCGATGCCGTCGAACAACAACGCCAGGCGCGAGAGGATGTCGCCGACTAACTCGATCGAACCCTGAATGACGCGCTCGATCATTACGCTGGTCGAGCCGTCGGCTTCGTGCTCGGTGCGCATCGCGTCGAGCGCGAGCGGGAACAGCGCGGTGACCTGGGCGGCCGCTGCGCGAATGTCCTGCGACAGCTTCGGATTGCGCTTCTGTGGCATGGTGCTGCTGCCGACCGTACCGGGCGGGACGGGCTCCTCGATCTCGCCAAACTCCGGCTTCATCAAGGTGTAGGTCTCGTCGGCGATCTTGCGGCAGGTCGCAGCGATCATGGCGAGGATTGCGGCGTACTCGGCGTGGTGATCGTGGCTGGTCCGTCCGGGAACGGGCATGGGCAGGAGGTCGAGGTGGGCGGCCATGCCGTCTTGGACAGCGAGTCCGGGTGTGCCGAAGGAAGCAAGCGTTCCCGCCGCACCGCCGAGCATGGCGACGAACACGCGAGGCTCGGCATCCTCAAGGCGTTCGACATGTCGGCACAGTTCATCAATCCACGCTCCAACCTTGTAGCCGAAGGTCGCTGGAACGGCGTGCTGCCCATGAGTCCGACCGGCGCATGGATCGTCGGCGTGCTCGATCGCCAGGGGAGCGAGCAAGCGCAGCACTTGAGCGATCTGGACGAGAACAATTTCGTGCGCTTTGCGCAACTGGAGGATGTCGCCGGTTTGGGTGATGTTCTGGGTCGTCGCACCCCAGTGGACATAACCGCCGACATCTCCACCCAGGACGCGGTCCAGCTCCCAGATCAGTGGGACCAACGGATGCGCGGTGACCGCGAGTCCGGCCTCGATGTTTTCGATGCTGAGCAAGTCGAGCTGGCAGTGTTGGGCGATCTCGACGGCCGCGTCGGCTGGAATCATGCCCAGGTCGGCTTCAGCACGCGCCAGCGCGGCCTCCACGTCGAGCCAGGCCTGCCAGCGGGCCTCTCTGGTGAACAGCGCCCGAATTCCCGGATCAGGCACGCGGGCGGCGGTTGGTCGATTCTGCATGTCGCACTCCTTCACGTTCGAAGCATCGTGTTGCTGTCGGGCAAGTAGGATCGGACTGCAAGCTAACGAAGGGGGTCGATATGGTTGCGCCACTTGATGGAATTCGTGTGGTCGAAGTCGCCAACTGGCTGGCCGCGCCGTCGGCGGCTGCGTTGTTGGCCGATCTGGGCGCTGATGTCGTGAAAATCGAGCATCCCGGCGGAGACGCCTGGCGCCACGTGTTGATGCAAGGCCGCAACCCAGACTTCGATCCCGACACAGATGTGGACGCTCCCTATGAGCTTGACAATCGCGGTAAGCGAGGCGTCGCGCTCTCGCTTGAACGACCTGGAGCGAGCGATGTTGTCAAACGAATGGTGGCTGAGGCCGACATCTTTGTCACCAATCTGACGGCGCCACGCATTGCCCGCTACGACCTGGGAAGCGAAGCCTTATTGGCATTGAACCCGCGACTGATCTACGTCGTGTTGACCGGATACGGGACTCGCGGTCCCGACAATGCCAAGACGGCGTTTGACTATTCGGCGTATTGGTCTCGTTCCGGGATCATGAGTTTGATTGGTGAGCCAGGCGGTCCTCCGATGCCATGTCGTCCAGGCCAGGGCGACCACGCGACGTCGCTGAATATGCTCTCGGGCGCGCTGGCGGCGCTTCGACTGCGAGACCTAACGGGTGAAGGACAGGTTGTTGAAGTCACGCTGCAACGCACCGGCGCCTGGACAATCGGCGCCGATGTTTCGGCAAGTTTGATTCTGGAGGATCAGCCGGGCCGGATCGACCGCGTTCGACCGGGCAATCCCCTGTTCAACTCCTACGAGACGGCCGATGGCCGCTGGCTGATGCTGGTCATGCCGACCGGCGATCGATACTGGCAGCCCGTTTGTCGAGCGCTCGGTCGTGAAGACTGGCTTGAGGATGAGCGCTTGGCCACATTGATGGGGCGTATGCAGCTCACCGAAGAACTGACGCCAGCAATTGCATCAATCTTTGCGACCAAAACTCTGGCAGAGTGGACCCCGCTACTTGATGCCGAGTCGCTGACCTGGGCGCCGGTGGCTGAGCTGCCGGAATTGATTCATGACCCGCAGATGGAGGAAATGGATGCCTGGAGCGTGATCGATGGCCCACAGGGATCGTTCAGAACGTTGAACACGCCCTTTGCGATTGAAGGCGCGGACGTTGGACCGCGTGGACCAGCACCCAAGACGGGCGAGCATACGCATGAAGTGCTGAGCGAACTGGGGCTTTCGGACGATGAAATCGCCCAGCTTGCGGCCAGTGGCGCGCTCGGTTAGCCGATTGGTCCGCGATAGGGATAGATGAGGGATGGATGTTGAGTCGTGAGTGAAGAACTCGATCTCATCGTCCAATCTGTCCGGCGCTTCATCCGTCGCGAAATCTGGCTGCAGGAGAAACGGGTCGATCCGAACGCGCCACGGCTGCCCGAAGAGATATTCGCGACGTTGCTAGAGCGCGCTTCGGAGCTGGGCATCGACCATCTGATGGCTCCCCGTGAGGCCGAGGTGGGTCCTGACGTCGATCTGCCAGACGCTGATCGGCTGCGGATCGCGGAGGAGCTGTCACAACATCGCGCAGGCATCCTGAATCCGTCCTATGGCCTGTTCGATCCTGATCCTCCGCCCCAGCTCTATGCCGCGACGAACGAACAACAAGAACGCTTTCTGAAGCCGCTAGAAGGCCGAGGCGCGACGTGTTTCCGCGGACTGGATGATCCTGACCTCGCCACACTGCCGATTGACTCGGTGCGGATTCGCGCCCAGCGGCATCCTGAGGGCTGGATGCTCGATGGCACGAAGCTCTTTGCTGCGGACGCTGCTGCTGCCTCGTTTGGAATCGTCTACGCCAACACCGAATTCGTCCCCGGAGAGCGATCGGGAGCATCCGCGATCATTGTGGAGACTGACAGGACCGGATTCCAGCGCTGGCGTCCCTGGCCGACGATTGCGGTCGGCCGGGACACGATGGAACTCAACCTCTCGGCTGTCAAAGTGCCTGAATCGAATCTCCTGGGTGCGCCGGGCGAGGGACCCAGCATTGCCAATGATCTTGTATTGCGCCGAAGACTGTTTAGCGCCGCGCATCTGACCGGCATCGCGTCTGCGGCTCAGGACATGTGCCGCAGTGTGGTCTGGTCTCGACGCGAGCACGGTGTGCCGATGGCGCAGGGTGAGCGTGCCAGGCTGTCGCTAGCAGACAACGAAATCGCGCTGTCAGCTTCCAGGGCGTTGTATCTGTCCGCGCCTGAGTGCCTCGATGAGCTGGCATTGCAGGCGCTGGCATTTGCCAGTGAGATGGCAACGGAGATAGTTGACCGGGCCATTGATCTGCACGGGCCGTCAGGAGGGTCGGCCGATCTGCCGCTCGAGCGCTGGTCCCGCGAGCTGCGTTGGCTGCGACTGAGCGGAGGTGGGATCGACCAGCAGAAACTGTCGGTCGCTCAACGGCTCATCACGACCTTCAAGAAGTGACGTCAGGTAGCGGGTCGAGGGCGGCCGACGCGATCAGTTCCAGGCCGCGAGGGGTGATCGGCGGGTTGTGCAGCGGTCCTCGAACGTCGCGGTAGAAGCGCTCCAGCGGTTGCGATCGATGCAGTGAGATGCCACCGACGAGTCTCATGCAGCGGTCAACAATGTCAACGGCCGAATCACCGGCGTGCAACTTGGTGGCCGCAACGCGTGGTCCCAGCGTTGGTCGAGTCTCGGTGTCAGACTGGTCCCATGCTGCCGCCGTCTCGTGGAGCAGGGCTCGAGCCGACATGATTCGCAGGTCAATCTCGCCGATCTGAGCGCGAACGGTTGGCAGACTGCCGATCACTCCCGGCGCGCCGCCTGGTCGTCGATGGCGTGCGAACTCGACGGTGTAGTCGCGCGCAGCCTCGGCAACGCCCAGGGATGCAGCGGAAACGAGCAGCGCGAACCAGGCGAAGTCTCCGTGGCGCTGTCCGGCCCGGTTCGGGTCCTGTCGAACCAGGAACTCATCGTCGGTGATTGCCACGTCTTCGAACCAGACGTCATGCGAACCGGTCGACCGAAGTCCGACGACATCCCATGTTTCTTCGATTCGTAGACCTGGAGAATCGCGATGCACTGCAACCCTGGCGAGCGTCCCCGAGCCATCTTCAACTGCGCAATATGTCAGGAACCAGGTCAAGCCGGGTGCCAGTGTCGTGAAGGACTTGCGGCCGTTGATGGTCCAGCAGCCGGGACCGTTTGGCGTGAGCGTCGTTTGCGGCCTGCCTCCGCCCTGCGGCGATCCCATTTCCGGTTCGGTGGCGACCTGATTACAGAGTGCGCCTTCCTCTACAACGGACCGAAAAATGCGCTCTCGAAGCTGGTCTGGCCAGGTTCGGTTGGCTCGTTCGGCACCGACGGACATCAAGTGCATACCGCAAGAGAACGCCAGAGCCATGTCGACTTTGGCCAGGGCGGTTTGGGCTGAGACCAGGTCGGCGAGTGACCGCTCCGGCCCGCCGTACTCCCTGGGGACCGGGGCGGCGATCCAGCCGATCTCACGCAGGAGGTCGAACGACGCAAACGGAAAGCTGGCGTCGCGGTCGTGAGTTTCCGCGTACGCCGCTAGTTTCGGCAGGTGTGGTTCGAGCCGCTCAATGAGGTCGCGCCCGGCGTCACTGGTTGGCGGAACGGGCGGCATTGTCGGTTCGTGGAATCAAACTTACAGAACGTCGCGCAGGCGCTTGAGTGCGCGAACGCGGACTTTGCCGCGGTCCAGCGCCGGACGCGCCGCGATCGTGATGCTCTCGCCGGTTGCCGGATTGCGTCCCTGTCGCTCAGGACGCGCCGTCTGCGGCACAACGTCCACCTTGAGCAGTCCCGCAACCGTGACCGAACCGGGGCCGCCGTCTGAGAGGTCCTCGATCACGATGTCGGCGAGTGCATCTAGTACCTCATTGACATCCTGGCTGCGAATATCCGTCTTTGCTTCGATTGCCTTGGCCATCTGTGCCTTGGTCTTTGGCTTGGCGTCCGTCATCGTCACCCTCTTTCCGTTCTGGACTGCAGACACGGTCCTTCTGCCACTGTTTGCTTAGTGTTATCGCCAAATCCTCATGGGGCAATAGTCCAGACTTACTTTTGTTGCCCCAGCTAACGTTCAGCCATGAACTCTATCCGAACCGTGTCCGTGAATGAAGAACTGGCTGAGTACATTGAGCAGACGGCAACGCGCGAGGACGATGTATGGCGTCGGTTGCGACAAGAGACGTCTTCCTTGCCTGCAGGAGGCATGCAGATTGGGGCTGATCAGGCTCGACTGCTGGGCTGGCTGGTGAGGCTGATCGGTGCTCGCCGGACACTCGAGATTGGCACGTTCACCGGCGCATCGGCGCTGGCGGTGGCGCAGGCGTTGCCCGAGGACGGACGAGTCGTGGCCTGCGACGTGAGCGATGAGTGGACCTCGATCGCCCGCCGATACTGGATCGAGGCCGATGTACGTCACAAGATCGATCTGCGTCTAGGTCCGGCGCTGGACACCCTGTCGTTGCTCGCACGCGAGGGGGCGGTCTGTTTGATTTCGCCTTTATCGACGCTGACAAGGAACCGATCTGGAGCTATGTCGAAGGTGCGCTGGCCCTTGTGCGGGTGGGCGGGTTGGTTGCGGTTGACAACACGCTCTGGGGTGGCCAAGTCGCCGATCCGACGGTCAACGATGCGGATACGAAAGCGATCGACTCATTCAACCGGCGAATCACAGATGACCCACGCGTGGATCCGGTCCAACTCACGGTTGGAGATGGCCTGACGTTGCTCAGGAAACTCTGAGTCGAGACTCAGGCGAGCGATCCGGCGTTCACGTTCGCGGAGACGAGCTCGATCGCTGTCGCGAGTTTTCGCTCTCCGGTGAATGGGGAGTTGCCGTACAGCGGGCCGATCGCTTCGACGGTTTCCAACGTCGTCAGCGATGTCGTGATCAGCGCGAACGATTCCCGCTCAGCTCGCTGTGCGACGTAGGGCAACGTTGGTTCACCGCCGGCGATGATCAGGCATAGCGGTTCGTAGTCCAATGCTCCGAGTGCGATGTCGATCCGGTCATGACGCGTGATTAGCGTCTTGTCCGGGTACTTGCGGAAGTAGTCCATGCCTTCATGGGCGCTGACTGGACCGATCACCAGGTCGCGCGAGGATTCGTTGAACAGATCCTCGTCGCCCGATAGCTCACCACCAACCGCGGGCGCGATTTCGCTGACGAGCGGGGCTGCCAGATGTCGATCCTGCGGGATGGCGCCAATGGCATTGCCGCCCAGGCCGGCGATTCTCTCGATCGCTGCTGGTCCACCGTGCTCGGGGACTCCATTGACGATTACTGCGTCTGGATTTACTTCGGATAGCGCCCGAGACACGGTGTCGTCGTCTGCTTCTCCCTGACGCACAACCAGCACGGTCCGGTCTGCGTCTATGCCAGCCGTCAAGGATGCCTCGATCACCGTGTGATCGGTATCGGCGGGGATGTCGCCGGGTGGAACGGGTTCAGCATTGCCGCGAACGCCATTCACTCGCGCGAGTTGTCGAGCGTCGTCGGTCGCGGATTCGCTGTCGTCAATTCGCACCAGGCGGACGGTTGCGCCGGTCGCACGCAGTGCCGAGGCGATGCCGGCAGCGACCACTGACTTGCCGTCTCGGGCCAGGGTGGAAGTGACGAGGATGCGGGTCACGCGACGCTCCGGTTCTTGTGCAATGGCTGTGTCAAAGGGTAGACGCAGGCAGGAATAGGCGCAGTCGGGCCCGATTGCAGACACGATTGGCGTGCAGGGCGGCAGGCAACATGCGCTGGCTAGAATGCAGGCACCGATTGGACGCATGGACAAGCCGGCAGGTAAAGGACAACGGCATGGCCCAGGACCCTCGCACTGACCAGGGCATCTGGCCACCGCCTGCGCCCGATTCTCCTCGCGCCCGCAGACGCAAGCCGCCTCAGCGTCATGCTCGCTGGATCGACCCTGACAGACGGGCCGAAGAACCTCGTGAAGATGCGCCGAGATTGCTCTGGTGGGCCTTGGGAGCGTTGCTGCTGTTTGGCGTGTTCTCCGTGCTGATCCGGATGTTCCTGGTCATCTAGTCCACTGAACGCCACTGCTTCGGTATCTTGACTGGCAATCCGCGCGCAGTCTTGTGGGCGTGAGATAGTGCATGGTGTGCGAGCGAACCGGCAGATCGGAGCAGGGGTATGACGACAGACGCGTCGAACACGTTGCTGGATGGGATTCGAGTGCTGGATCTGGCAACATCGCGAGCGGAGATGGCCGGTCGTGTGCTGTCCGATATGGGCGCGGAAGTGATCAAAGTCGAGCCGCCCGGGGGCACACCGTCTCGGTCGCTGCCCCCGTTTAGTGACAACGAACCGGATCGCTCGCTCTATTGGGCTGCGATGGGATTCGGCAAGCGCAGTGTCGTGATCGATCTGGACGATGAAGCTGGCCGGAACGACTTTCGCGCTCTGCTGGCCACGGCCGACGCGCTGATTGAGTCGTTCGATCCAGGTGTGATGGCTGATTGGGGCTTGAGCTACGAAGATCTCAGGGACGAGCATCCCGAACTGATCTATGTCTCTGTAACCCCGTATGGACAAGATGGTCCGCACGCGGATCGACCAGCAACCGATCTGACGCTTGAAGCGGCCGGCGGCCTGGTCGGTCTGCAAGGTGACGGAGATCGACCGCCGGTTCCAGTGGGCTTCCCGCAGGCGGCCATTCATGCCGGAGTTCAAGCTGCAGCAGATACCTCGATCGCACTGCGCGAGCGTGAACTGTCTGGTCTGGGACAGTACCTTGACGTTTCCATGCAGGCGGCTGTCGTCTGGACGCTGATGAATGCAACAGGATTCCCGCCGAACACCGGAGGCGATCCGCCCGGCACGTGCGACGATCGCGCAAGCGGTGGGGCAGCAGTGATGTCGATTTATCCCTGTGCTGATGGCTACATCGTCTTCAATATCGTGCCTGGCGGACTCGGACTGCGGCACTCGACAAAAGTCATGCGCTGGATTGCTGAGTGCGGAGAACTGACAGGTGAACTCGAAGGCGCTGATATCGACGAATGGGCCGCCGAGCTCGGTCGCGTGGTCATGGAAGATCCAGCTGAGATGCAGCGCATGCTGGTCGTGGCGAACCAACAGCTAGAACACTTTGTGGCCACACGGACGATGGCCGAGTGCTATCAGCGCGCCGTGGACGACGGCTTCATGATGGCGCCGCTCTACACGTTCGAAGACATCGCAAACGACAAGCATCTGGCCGCCCGTGACTACTGGGTGGATGTCGACGGCAAACGATATCCGGGCCCATTCGCGAAGCTGTCGGAGACGCCCCTGCAACTGACTCGACCCGCTCCGACGCTGGGTCAGGATCAGCATCTGCTTGCAGAGGTCGGTCGCGCGCCGAAGCGAAGCGGGCGCGTGGCACGTTCTTCCAATGGCGTTCGCGGTGAAGAAGGAGGCGCGCTTTCTGGTGTCAAGATCGCCGACTTCGCCTGGGTTGGCGTGGGACCGCTGATCTCGAAATCGATGGCGGACCACGGAGCAACAGTGGTTCATATCGAGTCCGCGACTCGTCCCGACGTGTTGCGATTGGCTCCGCCGTTCAAGGACAACGAGCCTGGGATCGACCGCGGACAGTTCATGTCCAACTTCAACTCCTCGAAGTACGGCGTTGCGCTTCGACTGGACACGGATCACGGCCTGTCCTACGCAAGGCAGCTCGTTGAGTGGGCCGATGTGGTGGTTGAATCCTTCACCCCTGGCACGCTGAAGCGGTTTGGCTTGGACTATGCCACGCTGAGCAAGGAACGCCCCGAAATCATCATGCTCAGCACATGCCTGCGCGGGCAATATGGGCCGGAGTCGAGCTATGCCGGATTCGGTTTGCAAGGCGCTTGCCTGTCGGGCCTGCATCGAATCACCGGATGGCCCGATCGGCAGCCGGCCGGCACTTGGGGTGCATACACCGACTTCATCAATCCGCGCTACGGCTCAGGCACCTTGGCAGCGGCGATTCGTCATCGAGATCTGACTGGCCAGGGCCAGTACATCGACCTGGCGCAGACCGAAGCAGGCATCCACTTCGGTGCACCGCTGTTGCTTGACTACTTCGAAAATGGCCGAATCGCCGAGGCTCCGGGACATGACTCCATGTACGCGGCCCCGAATGGCGTGTTCAAGGTCGACAACCGTGAGCGCTACGTCGCGATCGCGACTGAGACGACCGAGCAGTGGCATGGTCTGCGACAGGCCGTTGGCCTGAGTGCGTGGTCCGGCGCCGAGTTCGATGAGCTCTCAGCCCGAATCGCCGCGAAAGCTGAGATTGAATCCGAGATCGCTGACTGGTGCCTGCCACAGACCGCTGATGCCGTCATCGACTGCCTCACAGCGGCTGGAGTGCCTGCAGCATTGGTCGAATGGCCTTCCGACCTGTACGAGGACGCGCAGCTCAATCATCGCGATTTCTTCGTCACGCTCGATCACGCGGTCATGGGTCCGACGCCGTACGACGGTCTGGTGACCAAGTTCTCGGGTGGTACGGCACGCTTGCGCCGGGCTGCGCCTGCGATCGGCGAGCATACCCATCAGGTGCTGTCGGAGATCCTGTCCATCCCGGACGAAGAGATCTACGAGGCACTGGCGGCAGGAGCGCTCGAATAGGGAGGCTCAAAACAGCCAGAACATCAAGTAAACTGCGTGGCATGATTCCGTACCCACGCGGACTGGACTCGACAACAGGCGCGCTCCGCTAGATTGCGCCGCCAGGAAGGACATGGACAGATGGGTAAGCGCACCATGCGCGGCGAGACTGCGATTATCGGCGTCGGTGAAACGACGTACTACAAGCGCGGCCGCTCGCCGGACGCCGAGTTCAAGCTCGTCGTCGAAGCCATTCTCAAGGCCAGCGCCGACGCGGGCATCGATCCGCGCGAGATCGACGGCTTCGCCTCGTATTCCAACGACCGCAACGATCCTTCGCGAATCGCGGCGGCGCTCGACATCAAGGACCTGCGCTTCTCCAACATGGAGTGGGGCGGTGGCGGTGGCGGCGGATCGGCAGCCTGCGCACACGCTGCTTCGGCGGTTGCGACTGGTCTGGCCGACACGGTGGTCGTCTTCCGCGGCCTGGCGCAGGGTCAGTTTGGTCGGTTCGGCCAGGGTGCCCAGGTGTCGCACGTTCGGGGCGACCCCGCCTACACCGCGCCGTACGGACTGATGTCACCGGCGCAGTCGTTCGCGATGCGTGTCCACCGTCTGTTCGACGACCATGGAATCACGCAGGACACGCTCAAGGCCTGCTCCCTGGCGTCGTATCACCACGCGCAGAACAACCCTCGAGCCGTCATGTATGGCCGTCCGCTGACTCCAGAGGACTACGACCAGTCACGCTGGATTGTGGAGCCGTTCCACCTGTTCGACTGCTGCCAGGAGAACGATGGCGCTGCGGCGATGATCTTTGTCTCGGCCGACCGGGCGAAGGACTACGCCAAAACGCCGGTGTACTTCCTTGGCGGAGCCGTTGGATCGGGCAACCGCGCCGGCTCTGGTTCGCACAATGCGACCGATTACGCCACTTCGAACTTCAAGACGGTCGCACCGCGTATGTACGACATGGCCGAGGTCAAGCCGGAAGAGGTTGACGTCGCGCAGGTCTACGAGAACTTCACCGGCGGTGTGGTGATGAGCATCATCGAGCACGGTCTGACGAGCTACGAAGAGGCCAACGACTTCATCACGTTCGATAACATGACTGCTCCAAACGGCAAGATGCCGATCAACACCAGCGGCGGCAATCTCGCCGAGTGCTACATGCACGGACTGGAGTTGAACATCGAGGCCGTCCGCCAGGTACGCGGTGAGTCCTGCAACCAGGTTGACGATGTCAATGTGTCGCTGGTCGCCTCGGGCCCGATGGTCACTCCGGTTTCCGACATGATCGTCGGTTCAGAGGCGGTGCTCTGATGGCAAATCCAGGAGCCTACTACCTGGGCGAGGGCATGCCCGCTCCCGCCCCGGCCATCGACGGCCTCGACACCGAGTACTGGGAAGGCGTCAAGCGCCACGAGTTGCTGGTGCAGCAATGCAACACTTGCGACCGCCCGCAGTTTGGCCCTGAGTGGGTGTGTCACCGCTGCCACTCATTCGACATGGGCTGGAAGCCGGTCGAAGGCAACGGACGCGTGTACTCGTGGGAACGCGTCTGGCACCCGGTCCATCCGGCGCTGCAGGACTCATGCCCGTACCTGGTGGTGTTGGTCGAGCTGCCCAATCACGAGAACGTCCGCATGGTCGGCAACCTCGTCGGCGACCCGATGCAGACCGTCGAGATTGGGGCAGAGGTGCGGCCAGTCTTTGAAGACCACGAAGGTGATGATCCCTTCACGCTCGTGCAATGGGAAGTGGTCGCGTAGACAACCCTGTTTCGTCATACCCGCGCTTGTCGCGGGTATGACGACCAACTGGAGCGCGTTACCCGGTGTTGCGCAGGCCAGCGGCGACGCCGTTGACGCTTCGCAGGATGGCTTCCAGTGTGTCGGCGTACTCTGGGTCGTTTTCGGGCAGGTCGCGGATTCGGTTGAGCAGTTCCACCTGCAGGAAACTCAGTGCGTCGACATACGGGTTACGTAGTGCGATTGAGCGCTGTAGCACCGGCGTGCGATCGAGCAGGCGCTCCTGCTCAGACAGTCGATTGACCATGTTGACCGTTCGGAAGAACTCTCCGCGCAAGCGGTCGAAGGTGCGTAGGTCCGTGTCGCCATCGCCGAGTGTGCGGGCATAGTGCTCGGCGACATCGAAGTCTGCTTTGGCGAGCACCATCTCGACGTTCGAGAGCAGAGTGGTGAAGAAGGGCCAGTGCGCTCGCATGTCGCGCAGCACTTGCTCACCGGCGTCGCCGTGACGCTCGATGAACTGCTCCAGCGCCGTGCCGACGCCCATCCAGCCGGTGATCACGTGGCGAGTCTGCATCCAGGCGAAGACCCAGGGGATGGCGCGCAGCGAAGACAGTGACGCGTCGGAGCCTGGACGGAAGGTCGGACGTGAGCCGATGGCCAGGTTGCCCAACATGCCGATCGGCGTGACTCGCTGGAAATAGGCCTGCAGGTCAGGATTCTCGACAACCTGGGACCGATAGGCCTGTTCGGCGGTTTCGGCCAGTTCGTCCATGACTGCGTGGTAGCGATCGCGTTCGGTATCGGGAGTGTCGTCGTGGTCGCTGTCGAATCGCTTGACCAACGATGCGGCCAGGGTTTGTTCCAGATTCCACTTGGCCAGGGCGGGCATTCCGTATGTGAACTGGATCATCTCGCCCTGCTCGGTGAACTTGATCCCGCCCTCGGTCGTGTGCGGTGGTAGGGCCAGGATGGCATCGTGCGATGGTCCGCCACCTCGGCTGACGGTGCCGCCGCGGCCGTGGAAAAACATCAAGTCAACGCCCGCCTCGCGGGCGACCTGATGCATCAAATCCTGGGCGCGATACAGGCCCCAGAGGGACGGCAGGACGCCTGCGTCCTTTGCTGAGTCGGAGTAGCCCACCATGACTTCCTGGAGGTTGTTGTGGGCCTGGAGGTGTCGTCGATAGGCGCCGTGGCTGAAGAGCGAGCGAAGCACCGATGGCGCGCGATTGAGGTCGGGCACGCGCTCGAACAGGGGAGCGATGCGGATGCGTCCCCCAGGCGCTCGGAGATTGATGTTGTTCAATCCCGCCTGGCGCGCGACCAGGACCGGGGCGAGCACATCGGCGGCGGTCTCGGTCATCGAGACGATGCAGGTCTGCATGGCCTCATCTCCGCAGATGCGCTGGATCCGGCGTGCGGTGCGGAATCGGCGCAACGTGTCGTCGTCATGCGTCGACATCGCGTGACCGACGGGAAAGTAATCGCGGTCGAGTTCGCCGGCCAGGAATTCTTCCTGCTGGTCTCGATTGAGCTCGAGATAGCTGCCGCCGGGCGGCTGGATGTCGAGACCCTGTAGCACGGCGTCGGCTGCGGTGTGGAAGCGGTCAGCGTGATCGCGAATATCCAACGTGGCCAGGTGGAAGCCGAAGACGCGGGCGCGGTCGATTAGGGGCTGCACCACGGTTTCTGCACCAGCATTCGCGCCGTGGAAGCGGAGGCTCTCGGCGATTGCTTCGAGGTCCTCGACATAGTCCTGCGACGAGTCGTAGGGCACGCCGTCGGGCTCAGTCGCAGTCAGCCGTGCATCGTGGATTCTCGCTGCCCTGGTATCGAGCAATGCGAAGTCCGCCTCCAGCGTGGCCTGCAGTCTGGCGGACATGTAGCGGACCTTGTGGCGGTATCGCTCGGCAGCATTGCGGCGTTCAAGTCGTTCCTGGATGCGTGGCATGCGGCGTTCGTCGCGTCGGATTGACGCCTCCAGCTCTGCCGATGCCGCGACCCGACGTACAGAGTGCGGAAGCATCGTATCCATCGCACGGACGGCGTTGAGGTGCTGCCGCAATACTTGTGCGCGCATGGTCAACGCGGTCTGCCAGGTCAGATCGGGGGTGACATTCGGGTTGCCGTCAGCGTCGCCGCCCATCCAGGATCCCAGGACAATCGGCGCTGGCGCCTCAGCAGGGCTGACACCGGTCGCCTGACGAAACCGTCGTGTCACTTCAGGCACGGCGTCCCAGAGCGTGGTCTCGAACGTGCGAAGCAGCAGGCGCGATTCCTCCAACACGGTTGGTCGTCGATAGCGGAGGTGGTCGGCCTGCCACAGACCCTCGATGTGCATTCTCAGCGCCGCGTCAACATCCTCCTGCTCATCGGGGATCGAGTGTTCCCGTTCCAGCAACAAGCGATGCACATCCTGCAGCGTGCCGAGCATTGTCAAGCGTTGTGACTCTGTCGGGTGCGCGGTGAACACGGGTTGAAGGTGAATGCCAGAGGCCTGCGACCGGATCGTTTGCTCATCGATGCCCTGGGACAGTAGCTGTTCAACGACGGCAGGAATCGACCTGGGCGCAGTCGGAGAGTCCGAAGAGCGCAAGCGTCGCCGGCGAACCCGGTGAGTCTCCTCGGCCGTATTGGTCAGGAGGAAGTATGTGAGAAACGCGTTGCCGACCTCTGCCGCGAGCCAGAGCGGCCAGCTCTGGACGAGTTGAACGATCTCGGCTGTCAGCTGCGGTTCGGGATCCTGACGTATGCCGCGACGTCGTTGGGCGAGACCGCGCAGCTGCTCGACGGCGTCGAATACGTCGTCGCCATCGACCGTGCGGATCGTGTTGCCGAGCAGGCTGCTCAACAGCCGCACATCGGCAGCGAGTGGCGCGTCGACGCGTTCTCGGTCGTGGTTGGTCAGTTGTGCTGTTCGATTCGCCGCTCGACTTGCGGATTGAGTGTCTTCCTGAGATGTACGAGCCATGCCACGCCCTCCATCGAGTCCGCTGGATGCGATCGTATTTCTGAGGTTCGCTTACGATGATTGCAGGTTTGCAGTGAGCGAGGGGCCAACGATGAGTGAAGAATCTGGCAAAAGACAGATCGCAGCGTACGGTTCGTGGGAGTCGCCGGTGTCCACCGAGATGTTGACCGCAGGCGCGTTGCGATTTGACGAGCTGGATGTCGATGGCGACGACCTCTACTGGGTTGAGTCGCGACCCGATGAACAGGGTCGGTATGCCGCAATGCGTTACTCGGCGAGCGGAGAGATCAGTGAGGTCACGACCCCGGACTACAGCGCTCGCACACTGGTGCATGAATACGGCGGCGGATCGTTTGCCGTGTCGAATGGCGTGGGGTACTTTTCGAACTTCAGCGATCAGCGCCTCTATCGGCGTCCGGTAGATGGCTCCGAGGATCCGATTCCCCTGACCCCAGAGATTTCGGTTCGCTACGCCGATGCCACCGTCGATGATGGACGCGGTCTGTTGATCTGCGTGGCCGAGGACCATCGGCGTGATGGTCTGGAAGCTGAGAACTATCTGGCGTCAATCCCTACCGACGGCAGCGCCGCGGATGCAGATGACATTACGCGGCTGCACGAAGGTTTCGACTTTTGTTCATCGCCGAGGTTGAGCCCCGATGGCCGGAGGCTGGCCTGGATCTGTTGGAACCATCCCAACATGCCCTGGGATGCAACTGAACTCTGGCTTGCTGAAGTGTCGACGAACGGCTCGTTGCTTTCGCCGAGACGGATCGCCGGCGATGCGAAAGGTGATGTTTCGATCATTGAGCCGCAATGGGGTCCCGACAACACGCTCTACTGCGTCTCCGATGCCTCGGGCTGGTGGAACCTTCAGCGCTGGGATAGTGAGCGACTCGTTCCGGTCCTGGACATGGCTGCTGAGTTCGGGCTGCCCCAGTGGGAATTCTCGATGTCGGCGTACGCCGTGCTGGATGAGTGCTGCATCGGCGCCCAGTGTTCCAATGCCGATGGCCGCGAGATTGGCGTCGTCGGCCTCGAGACCGGCGAGCTGAGACGAATCGATTCACCGTTCAACTCGTACGGATCGTTCACGGTCGCGGTCGGTGGGCGCATCGTCACTGCCGCTGCTGGCCCGGATGTTGGCGCTGCGATTGTCGCCATTGACTCCGACACGGGCGAAGTTGAGACGATTCGCTCGTCTACCGGACCCGACCTCCATCCGTCCTACATCTCTGAGGCAGAGGCGATCTCGTATCCCACCAGTGGGAGCAGGACGTCGCATGCGTACTACTACCCGCCTCGCAATCCGGACTTCCAGGCTGCGGACGGCGACCTGCCGCCCCTGGTGACGTTCATTCATGGCGGACCGACGAGCGCGACGGTGCCGGGATTCAACTTGGGCATTCAGTATTGGACGACTCGCGGCTTTGCGGTTGTCGATGTCAACTACGGAGGCTCGACCGGATACGGCACCGAGTACCGGCGGTCGCTGAATGGGAACTGGGGCATCGTCGACCGCGAGGACTGTGAAGCGGCGGCGAACTACCTGGTGCAGCGCGGCGATGTCGATGGTTCACGGCTCGCGATTCGCGGAGGCTCGGCTGGCGGGTACACGACCCTCTGCGCGCTCACGTTTGGGGATGTCTTCACCGCCGGCGCTTCGTACTACGGCGTCTCGGACGCGGCCGCATTGGCGGAAGACACACACAAGTTTGAGTCGCGTTACCTCGACTCACTGATCGGTCCGTACCCGGAGCGTGCGGAGTTGTACGAACAGCGATCGCCGATTCATGCGGTTGACCGACTCTCATGTCCGATCATCTTCCTGCAAGGCTTGGAAGACAAGATTGTCCCACCGAACCAGGCCGAGCGGATGGTCGATGCGTTGCGCAAGAAGGGGTTGCCGGTCGCGTACATCACCTTTGAAGGCGAGCAGCACGGATTCCGTCAGGCGGCGAACATTCAACGCGCCACAGAGGCCGAGTTGGACTTCTACGGCAGAATCTTCGGGTTCAGTCCGGCTGGCAACATCAAGCCTGTCAAGATCGAGAACCTGTAAATGGCTGAGATTTACGAGCTGTCGGCGCTGGAGTTGCGGGCGGCGTATCAGACGCGTCAACTCTCACCAGTCGAGGTGCTTGAAGCGCTGTTTGCTCGCATCGACAAGCTTGAACCATCGGTACACGCGTTCATAACCCAGACTCCGGAGCTGGCGATCTCCCAGGCGCGTGCGGCCGAAGTGACGTGGATGAATTCTGACGCCAACGACCGGTCACCGATGCTGGGCATTCCGGTGACGATCAAGGACCTTGTTGATGTTGCAGGGGCGCCAACGACCATGGGCTCGCTGGTGACGTCTCACGAGCCGGCCGCCACCGACGAGCTGTTTGTCGAGCGGCTGCGCGACGCTGGGGCGATCTTCCTGGGTAAGACGAACACTTCCGAATTTGGACTCGCGGCACAAACGGTGAATCGGGTCTCTCCGACGACCGCGAATCCATGGAATCTGGGGCGGACAGCAGGAGGATCGAGCGGTGGCGCGGCTGCGGCCGTCGCAGCAGGCTACGGGCCGTTACATCACGGTACAGACGGCGGTGGTTCCGTTCGTGTCCCCGCTGCTTACTGCGGCGTCGTTGGTCTCAAGCCAACAGGACGACGGATTCCAAGACGTGTACGCGGCGCAGGTATGTCGCAGATTTCCACAGACGGAGTCCTGGCAAGGTCGCTGGCGGATGCCGCGATGATGCTCGGCGTGATTGCAGGGCCGGATCGTCGAGATCCGGCTCCTGATCGATCGGGACCAGTGGATTTTCATTCGTTTGCGCAAGCAGGCTCGCTGGCGGGAGTGCGAGTTGCATGGACGACCGATCTTGCCGGACCGACGCCATGTGAACCGTTGATTGAGTCGCAAGTGGTCGCTGCAGCACAGGCCCTTGCGGATGCCGGAGCAAATGTGAGTCACGCGAGCCCCGAGATTCCTCATCCGCAAGAGATTTTCCCGGTGTTGTCTGCGGTGGGCGCGGCATCAAACTACGCAGCGCTCTGCCATGGACGTGAAGACGAGCTGTCCAACTACACCCGAAGCAGCTTGCGGCGCGGGTTGGCGCTGACCGGGGCGGACGTTGCCGAGGTGTACGCGAAACTCGACGTGCTACAGCGGAGGATGGAATCGTGGTTCGATGAGTTTGACGTGCTGCTCACTCCAACCTCCGCAATCGCAGCCCATGAGCACGGCGCACGCATCGATGAGATTGCTGGCCAACCTGTGAATCCCTGGATGATTTCGATTCTCTACACCCCTTTGGCCAACCTGGTCCAGGCTCCGGCGATTGCAATGCCGGCCGGTGTCGATTCGGACGGCCTGCCAATCTCGGTGCAGGTCATGGCTCAAGCAGGCAACGATGTCGCCGCGATTCGTTGCGCGGCTGTGCTGGAAGACGCAGGTCTCGCAAATCTGTAGGTGACCCCGCTTGACCTGCTTGCTTCGCTTTTCTGTTCTATATAGTATATATGTGCCAGTAAAGATTCCTTAGGAGAACCGCGTGAAGCCCTTCCTGTTGATAGTCGTATCGGTGGCGGCAGCGCTGATTGGGGCAGCACTCTCGATCCAGGCGTCGGCTCGCTGTCTCAATGTCACGCACGTGATCGATGGCGACACGATCATCGCCACCGACTGCAACTCTGGAGCTGAGGTACGTGTCCGTCTCGCCAATCTGTCGGCCCCTGAGGTGGACGAACCCGGCGGAGCGGAGGCAACCCAGCACCTCTCCTCAATGTTGAGGCACGGCGATTTGATCACCCTCGATTGGCATGGGGAGAGAAGTTACGGCCGGTTGGTCGGCGATCTCTACGTGCGGCGCAGCAACGGCATGGTCCACATCAACGAGGAAATGCGCCGACATGTTGCGAGTGACGCTTCACAAGATTCAACTGATCTCTCTGACCAGAGTTCCACTCACAACGCCAGCCAAGAACAGCAAGAACAGCGAGTGTCCGACTCATCGTGCTCCTCCACAACGACCGGCTGGGTGACCGTCGGGCCCTGCTACGAGGGATCTACCGGCTACAACGCCAGATATGACAGCGACAACGATGGCGTCGCGTGTGAGCAGGGATGCCGCTTCTACCGTCCTGCCAATGCGGCCTCAACTCCTTCCTCGCAACCGACGACGACTTCCTCTCACTCGAGTTCTGGAGGCGGATGGGTAACGATCGGCGCCTGCTCCAGGGGGCAATCGTGCTACAGCTCGCTTGGCGATGGTGACAACGATGGCGTGTCCTGCGAGCGGGGCTGCCGAATCTGGCGACCGAAGTGACGCATCGGAAACGAGGCGGCAATCAATCGTCGAGCACCAGCGTGACCGGTGCGTGATCGGACGGTTTGTCTCCGTCACCCTCTCTTCGCCGTTCCTCAATGTCGATCTCGACCGCCACGGCGCGTTCAACCAACGGTTCGCTTATCAAATGATGATCGATTCGCAGACCCTTGTCCTGCAAGACACCGCCCGTTCGATAGTCCCACCATGTGTAGACCCTGTCTGACTGATCGAACAGCCGGAGGGCGTCAGTCAGGCCCCAATCGATCAGCGCGTTGAGCCGATCCCGTTCGGGAGTCGAACAGAGGATCTTCTCGCGCCAAGATTGGGGGTCGTCCACATCACGATCGTCGAAGGTGATGTTGTAGTCGCCGGTCAGGACCAGGGAGTCGGCATTGTCTTGTTGGTCAAGCCAGGCTCGTAGCCGGTCGAACCACTCAAGCTTGTACTGGTAGGCGGGATTGTCGATATCGCGGCCGTTGGGGCAATACAGACTGACCACACGCACACCGTTAATCTCGGCGGCGATGCCGCGCGATTGGTCGTCCTCGGGCCAGGGAAGTGCTTCCTCGACCGAATCCGGGAAGTCGAGCGACACGATCGCCACCCCGTTGTACGACTTTTGTCCGTGCAGCACGACGTTGTAGCCCAGCTCGTCGAAGCCGTCGAAGGGGAACTGTTCCTCGGTGCATTTGAGTTCCTGCAGACAGAGCACGTCGGGTTGATGCTGATCGAGCCAGTTGAGCACACGATCCTCGCGCGCGCGGATCGAGTTGACGTTCCAGGTGGTGATTCGCATCAGCGGCTCCTGTCGTGCGCATGTCGCCAACCATGATGCAGGATGATGCCGGCGGCCACGTTGACGCTGAGTGAGTCGACGCCTTCAGCAAGTGGCACCGCGATTTGGCCATCAATCAGCGGATCGAGGCTCGAGCTGATGCCTGATCCCTCGTTGCCAAACAGCCATACGACCTTGTCAGGAATCTCGGTCTCGTCGAGTGGAGCGCCTTGTCGGTCGGCGGCCAACACGATCCCTCCATGGCTTCGCAAGTCGAAAAGTTCGGATGCCAGGTCCGTGGATCTGCAGATTGTTGTCATAAACCAGGCGCCTGTCGCGGCCCTGACAACGCGCGGATGTGTAGGATCGGCGCTTCCCGGGCCGATGATGACGGCGTGAGCGCCGAATGCCGCAGCGGAACGAATGATGCCGCCGAGATTGCCAGCGTCCTGTACGCCATCGAGGGCGACGATGGACCATGAATCGCTAGTCGGTTGCACCAGAGGACTCAGTTGATCACGTATGACGGCGAAGTGACCCTGCGGTGTTCGCGTCTCGGACAACCGTTCCGCATCGGCCTGGCTGAGCCTGATGGTGCTGTGTCCGGTGTCCGCCCACAGTTCGGGATCAGTACTGAGCACCTCCACGATCGGAGCGGCGACATCAACGGCTTCTCGTACCAGTTTCTCGCCGTCGAGCAGGAACACGCCCTGCTCGCGGCGAGCCTTGGCCGTTCGCAGCCGTTGGAGTTGGCGCAGGCGGGCGCGCGTTAGACGCGGGAACTCGTCTCCCTCGCTCACGACGCCCGCCCAATGCTGTTCAGGTCCTAGCTGCCGTTGAACTCGGCCTTGACCTTCTCGTACTGGTCGAGCAGCGGGATGACCGTGCCCGAATCTGCCGCTGGGAGGCCGAAGATGATCCGCTGGAAGCCGATGTCGATCAGGTTCTGCACCTGCTCCGGATTCGGTCCAACCCCAAAGACGGTGCGCTGGATCGTGTCGAAGTCGCGATCGGCGCGGTCGGCGGCGGCTCTGAGCTGTTCCATGTCGGCGCGCATGTCGCCACGCAGCGCGATCGGTAGCCAGCCGTCGCAATAGTCGACAACGCGATCGAATGCCCACTTGGACTGAGCGCCGAGCAGGATCTGCGGGCCGTTCTCCTGGACCGGCTTGGGGTAACTCCAGACGGGGTCGAAGTCGATGAACTCGCCATGGAACTCAGGCTCGTCCTGGGTCCAGAGTTCTCGCCAAGCGAGCACGATTTCTCGTGTGACCTTCCAGCGGTCCTTGAAGTCCCAGCCGTGATTCTCGAGCTCTTCGGCGTTCCAGCCGGCGCCGATACCAAGGATCAGGCGGCCACCCGAGATCATGTCGAGCGAGGCAGCCGACTTGGCGGACACGATCACATCGTGCTCTGGAACGAGCAGGATGCCGGTTCCGACCTTGATCTTCTCGGTTGCGGCTGCGGCTGCCATGAGCGATACGAAGGGGTCGTGGGTGTGCCAGTACTCCTGCGGCAGATCGCCACCGCCAGGCCATGGCGAAACACGCGACGTTGGGATGTGCGTGTGCTCGGGAAACCAGAGTGACTCGAAGTCGCGAGCCTCAGCCTCGCGGGCGAGTTCCATCGGCTGAATGGCATAGTCCGTCGGGAACATCGATACGCCGAAATCGGTCATGTGTCGTCCTGTCTGTGTGCATGTGCGCAAATGCTCGTTCGCGATTGAGGATATCGCCTGCCGCTATCTTCGCTGGGATTGAGGGTGAATCGGGAAAGGCAACACCATGGTCAGTCACCTTGAGAGATATCCGCGACCGAGCCGCGACGAAATCATGCGCAACTTCAAGGAGCGGCGCAACTGGGGTCGCTGGGGCGACGATGACTCCGTTGGCGCGGTCAATCTGATCACCGTGGAGAAGCGAATGGCGGCGTTGGCGTCGGTGCAGAATGGTCGGACTGTGTCGTTGTCGCGTCCCTATCCGAAGGATCCGTCAGCGATCAATCCGACCCCTGCGCAGCATTTCATGCGCACGTTCGATCGAGGAGAGGACGGCGACGGGGCAGTGGTCGACTACTACGGATTCATCTATCACGGCCACACGTTCACGCATGTGGACGCGCTCTGTCATATCTGGGATTCCGATGGCATCTGGCAAGGTCGCGATCCTGAAGAGGCAATCGATTCGGCTACCGGCGCCACCTTTGCCGATGTCACTGCCTGGAACCAGGGCATCTTCACCAAAGCCGTGATGTTGGACGTTCCCAAGTTCCGCGGAGAGCCGTACGTCACGTTTGACGAGCCGGTCATGGGCGACGAGCTGCAGGACATTGCCGATGCGCAGGGCGTCACTGTGGAGCCGGGGGATGCGCTGCTCGTGTACTCGGGGCGTGAGGCGTATCAGGCCGACAATCCCACGGACTTTTTCGGTCAAGCGCCGTCGCCGGGTCTGCACGCGTCCTGCAGCACGTTCATCCGCGATAAGGATGTCTCGATGCTTGGTTGGGACATGATGGATCAGCGGCCCAGCGAGTATGGTCTTGCCTGGCCGGTTCACGGGGTGATCTACAGCTTTGGAGTCGTTCTGCTGGACAATGCGTTGTTGCAGCCTCTGGCGGAGGCCTGCGCAGAGGAAGGACGCTATGAGATGTTGCTCTGCGTGCTGCCGCTGAACATCCAGGGTGGGACAGGTTCGCCGGTCAATCCGATCGCGGTCTTCTGACGGCTAAATCGTCAGGCCACCGAGCCCGAGCAGTCCTCGTGCGTGTTCGACTTCGCCGACGTGGCGGTAGCCGTGGTAAAGCAACATGCCAGTTAGCGCCTGCCAGATCGACATGGGTGGTGTTGGCCGGATCACGATCTCGTCGGCCAGGTCAGCCTCGCTCAGGCTGGCTACCCATTCGCGTGTTACCACCCAGACACTCTGCTGATACCGTAGCCAGCCGTCTACATCAGTCAGCAGAACAGCATCGGCTTCCATCTTGGTCATGCCCGTGCCCTGCGACGTACGATGCAGGCCGAAGTGTTGATCCCACTCGCCGTCGAGCCAGACCGTCGGGCGCCGATGGACGACCCAATTGACGATGTTGTCCTCGGTACGGACGTAGTGCCAGAGCGAAAAGAAGGCGCTGACGCCGTCATCTGCGGGGCGCGCGTTCCACTGGTCGGCGGTCATGTCAGGAACAGCCTTGTCGAGCATGCCGTGCATGCCGTCGAGACCTTCCAGGATCACTTCAATCTGGGAGAGGGACATGGTCAGCATCCTCAATGTGAGATGGGCGCTGGCTAATCATATCCTGCATACAAAGTGAGGAGAGGGTCATGGCGAATCAGGATGCGGTCGGCGAGTACCAGGAGATGTTGCGTCACGGGACGATGTCGGTGGGGTTGTACACACCGAAGGATGTGGACAATCAGAAACCGCATCATCAGGATGAGGTTTACATCATCGCTTCGGGGACTGGGACCTTCCAGCTGGGCGACGAGCGGATTGCCTGCGGCGCCGGAGACACGTTCTTTGTCGGCGCTGGCGCGCGGCATCGCTTCGTGGATTTCAGCGAGGACCTCGCAGTCTGGGTGATCTTCTACGGTCCTCGCGGAGGAGAACACGCCCACGATGCGGGATAACGCTCTCGATGGTCAATGACTCAAGCACGGGATCTCGTCTCGCCTTCGAGATTTCTCTTTGGCGACTTCAAGAACAGCTAGAGCGGTCGCGGGCTCTTCACAGTCGGCTGACCAATGCATTCGCGCTCAGCGCTGCGATGGTTGCCCTGTTGGGATCGGCACTATTGTTTTCGGACTTGCCGGAAGGTTCAGCGGTGAGGTCCGCTGTGACGGCTGGCGCAGCGTTGTTTGTTGCGAACATTGTGGTCTCAACAAGCGCGCTATTGGCCGGCCGGTGGGCTCTGGCGCCGAACCTCGATGCCCTGCTGTCTTACGTCGATCAACTCCCAGTTGACGAACTGACTATCGAAGTTGCCTCATCGCTCGTCGAGGTCATCGAGGCCAATGAACGAGGGTTACGGCGCAAGGCGCTGCTAGTGACAGGTGCTGTCATTCTTACCGCGTCCACGGCAGTGACTATTGCTATTGCGGCGATTCTTCTGACAAGTCAATGACCCAGTCATCGCTCCTACGACGCCAGATAGGTGGGAAACCGCTGGTGTAAATGACATCGGCCTTGTGAAGACCAGGGATTCTCCGAGGCCGAGCAGACCGGTCATCGGATTCGGCCCTGACTTCCTCGCTCTTGTCAGTCTCAGTAGACATGGGGTAAACCTGACATTCGAACTCTGCTTCTAGAGTACCGATTCAGCGTCACCCCGGAGCTAGTAGACGCCGCCGAGCTTTTCGTGGTCCCAGCTGTAGATGCGGGTTGGGTTGATTCTCACGACGGCTCGCTTGGAGGCCTGGCGGACGCGCTGCTCGTCGTCCATTGGAGTGGTCGAGGGGCCAGCGGCGTTTGGATTGCGCTTGCTTCCAGTGGCGTCCTGGACGGCGATCACGAGTTGCGGGTCATTCTGGATCACGTCGGCTTCGCCCTCGATCACCAGACCCTTGATCTTCGTGTACTCGGTGCCGGACTCAAGCATCACCGTGATGCGTGGATCGCGCTGGAGGTTGAGCACCTTCTGCGCCTTGGCGTAGGTGGTGAAGTGAATCTTGTCGTCGATCACGCCGTACCACATGGCGACGAGGTGGGGGAATCCATTGTTGCCGTTGGAGGCAACCTGGAGGGTCCAACCAGTCTCGATGAATTCCTTGGCTTCCTCGTCAGTCATGGCGATCATGTTGCGTCGGCTAGGCATGGCTTCTCCGATTCTTGATGCGTTTCGGGCAGTCTAATCGCGCCGCGAGGATGCTCCCTCTACCAGCGGCATCTCCCACAGCGAGGGTGATCTTGCTATGGACGGGTCATTTCCTCAGGTCGGACCCATTCACGGAACTGTTCCTCGGTCAGCAGGCCGAGTTCGAGGCCTGCTGAGAGCAAGGTGCCATTGTCGTTGTGTGCCTTCTTGGCGATCGCAGCGGCATTGTCGTAGCCGATGTGTGGGTTGAGCGAAGTGACCAGCATGAGCGATGACCGCATCAGCTCATCGATCCGCTGACTGTTGGGCTCGGTGCCGACGATGCAGTTGTCGGTGAAGGAGACCGAAGCGTCGCCGAGCAGTTTGATGCTCTGCAGGTTGTTGAATGCCATCACCGGCTTGAACACGTTGAGTTCGAAGTGTCCGTTGGAGCCGCCAACCGAGACCGACACCGAGTTGCCCATCACCTGGGCGCAGACCATGGTCAGCGCTTCGGACTGGGTCGGGTTGACCTTGCCGGGCATGATTGAGGAGCCAGGCTCGTTGGCGGGCAGGCTCAGTTCGCCGAGACCGGCGCGAGGTCCTGAGCCGAGCATGCGCACGTCGTTACCGATCTTCATCAGTGAGACGGCGATGGTGTTGAGGATGCCGGCCAGTTCGACCTGGGCATCGTGTGCCGCGAGCGCCTCGAACTTGTTTGGGGCGGTGACGAAGGGCAGGCCTGTGAGTTCGGCGATTTCCTCGGCGACGCTGACCGCGTAGTCGGGATGCGAGTTGATCCCGGTGCCGACGGCCGTGCCTCCCAGGGCGAGTTCGTAGAGGCGGGGCAGGGTCTGTTCGGCGCGCTGGATGCCGTAGGCGACCTGTTGGACGTAGCCACTGAACTCCTGGCCCAGGGTCAATGGCACGGCGTCCATGAAGTGGGTGCGGCCGATCTTGACGATGTCGGACCAGGCTTCTGCCTTGGCCTGCAAGGCGTTGTGCAGGTATTGCAGGCTGGGAATCAGGTGATGAACCGTCTGCTCGGCCGTTGCGATTGCCATGGCGCCAGGGAACACGTCATTCGACGACTGCGACATGTTGACGTGGTCGTTGGGGTGAACAGGAGACTTCGAACCGATCTCGCCGCCGAGCAACTCGATGGCGCGGTTGGAGATGACCTCGTTAGCGTTCATGTTTGACTGAGTGCCGGACCCAGTCTGCCAGACGACCAACGGGAAATGGTCGTCGAGCTCGCCGTCGATCACCTGCTGTCCGGCGGAGCGGATCGGGTCCGCGAGGCCAGCGTCCAGACGACCCAGCTTCTGGTTCGCGGTGGCGGAAGCATGCTTGACGATGCCCATCGCTCGGAGGATTGAGCGCGGCATGCGCTCGCCGCCGATCTTGAAGTTTTCGAGCGAGCGCTGCGTCTGCGCGCCCCAATAGCGATCGGCCGCAACCTCGATGGTTCCCATCGTGTCGGATTCGACGCGGATTTCGGTCATGATTCAGTCCTCAACAAGGAATTGGGGCTCGGATGGGCTCTTGGCTTGTGCGAATCAGTTGGCGGCCAGTCGGGCCATGTCATCGACGAGGCCCTGGACGGCGTCTGCGGAGTGCTTGAGTTGGGACTGCTCGGTGTCGGTGAGATTGATCTCGAGGATCTGCTCGATGCCGTTTGCTCCGAGGACGACGGGGACCCCAATGAAGAGGCCGTCGACGCCGTACTGGCCGTCGAGCAGGGCAGCGCAGGGCAGAATGCGGCGCTTGTCGAGTGCGATCGCGTCAACCATCTGCGCAACTGCGGCTGAGGGGGCGTAGAAGGCCGAACCGGTCTTGAGCAGATTGACAATCTCCGCGCCGCCGTCTCGGGTGCGCTGGATGATCTGGTCGAGCTGATCCTGGGGCAGCAGTTTGGTAATGGGGATCCCAGCCGCAGTGGTGTACGAAGCAAGCGGGACCATCGTGTCGCCGTGTCCGCCGAGCACAAAGGCGTTGATGTCCTCGACGGAGATGTGCAGCGCTTCGGCGAGGAAGGATCGGTAGCGAGCGGTATCGAGAATGCCGGCCATGCCGACGACTCGGGAGCTGGGGATGCCGGCTGCGTCGTAGGCGACGTGGCACATGGCGTCGAGCGGGTTGGAGACGACGACGATTGTCGCGTCGGGCGACTCGGCGATGGCCGCGCGGGTCACGGAGTCAACGATGCCCATGTTGATTTGCAGCAGGTCGTCGCGCGACATACCGGGCTTGCGCGCGACGCCAGATGTGATCACGACAATGTCGGAGTTGGCCGTTGCGCCATAGTCGGTTGCGCCGGTGATGGCAGCGTCGATGCCGACGACCGGCGAGGCTTCGTACATGTCCAGCGCTTTGCCCTGGGGCAGGCCGTCGACGATGTCGACGAGTACGACGTCGGCGTAGCCACGCTCGGCGAGTCGCTGAGCGGTGGTTGCGCCGACGTTGCCAGCTCCAATAACGGTGACCTTCGTTCGCATTGCTCGATCATCCTCTCAGGGCACGGGCGCATGTCCCCGTGACAGCACGTTGACGGGTAGTGGTATGTACTTGTTATCGGATGGGCGCGCTTGGGTCTGCCACGTGAGTAGCGCACGGAGCTGATCCAGTAGCGCTTGTGCGCTGAGCTACTGCGCGGCGGCGATTTTGTTGAGGGCACTTCCGGCGCGGAACCAAGTGATTTGCTCTTCGGTGTAGCTGTGGTTGACCGACACCTCGTCGCTGGAACCGTCCTCGTGGTCGATGCGCAGGGTGAGCGGGTTGCCGGGTGCGAAGTCCGCCAGTCCGAGCACACTCAGCCGGTCGCGCTCGCCAACGAGGTCGTAGTGGGCCGGATCGCTGAAGGTCAGGGCCAGTACGCCCTGCTTCTTCAGATTGGTCTCGGCGATGCGAGCGAATGAGCGTGCGATCACGACGTAGCCGCCGCTGAAGCGAATCTCCATTGAGGCGTGCTCGCGGCTCGATCCCTCACCGTAGTTTTCGTCGCCGACTGCGACCCAGCGGATGCCAGCGTCGTTGTAAGCGCGTGCGACATCACTGATCGGTTGATCGGCCTGGCCGCTGATCTGATTCAGAGTGGTGCCGGTTTCACCGCTGAACGCGTTGACGCCGCCGCTAAAGAGGTTGCCGGAGATGTTCTCCAGATGACCGCGGAATCGTAGCCAGGAGCCAGCGGGTGAGATGTGGTCGGTAGTGGTTTTGCCCTGGGTTTTGAGCAGCAACGACAGGAATGTGTAGTCGTTTCCGTCCCAGGCGTTGAACGGCGTGAGCCGCTGGAGACGATTGCTCTCCGGGCTGATGACGACATCGACATTGCTGCCATCTTCCGGCGGAGCGATGAATCCCTCGTCGCCGGGATCGAATCCGTTCGGCGGTAACTCGTCGCCGGTTGGCGGAGTAAAGCGGAACTCGCCGTCGTCGGTGGTGAGGGCGTCGCTGCGCGGGTCGAATCCCATTTCCCCTGCGAACGCGGTTGCGACGACCAGCTCGGGTGAGCCGATAAAGGCGAGCGTGTTGCGGTTGGCGTCGTTGCGACCGGGGAAGTTGCGGTTGAACGACGTGACGATGGTGTTCTGCTGGCCGCCTTCGATGTCCTCGCGCTTCCATTGACCGATGCAGGGTCCACAAGCGTTAGCCAGGACCGTGGCGCCAGCCGACTCAAATGCGTCGATTTGGCCATCACGTTCGATGGTGGCTCGAATCTGCTCGGAGCCTGGACTGACCAGGAGCGGGGTCCGTAGTTCGAGACCCGCTTCGGCGGCCTGTCGTGCGATGTGAGCTGCTCGGCTCATGTCCTCGTAGGAGGAGTTGGTGCAAGAGCCAATCAGTGCGCTCTCGACATTCGTCGGGTAGTCCTGCGACTCCATGTAGCTGCGGACTTCGTCCACGGTGTTGCGCAAGTCCGGCGTGTGCGGCCCGACCCAGGCTGGTTCGAGTTCGCTGAGGTTGATCTCGATCACGCGGTCGAAGATCTCATGACGCGCAGCTTCGACACCATCATCGGCCCGCAGGTGCTCAGCGTTCGCTTCAGCCAGGTCGGCGATGTCGCCGCGACCAGTGCTGCGCAGGTAGGTGGCCGTCCGTTCGTCGAACTGGAACAGGGATGTCGTTGCTCCGATTTCGGCGCCCATGTTTGTCACGGTGCCTCGGCCGGTGGCGCTCATGGAAGCGAGGCCTGGCCCGAAGTACTCGACGATTGCGCCGGTGCCGCCTTTGACGGTGAGTTCATCTGCGACCTGGAGGATGACATCCTTGGGCGCCGTCCAACCGTCGAGTTCGCCGGTCAGGTAGACGCCGATCAGTTTGGGCATGGTGACACCCCAACCGAGTCCAGCCATGACGTCAACGGCATCCGCGCCGCCGACGCCGATCGCGATCATGCCCATGCCTCCGGCGTTGGGGGTATGTGAGTCGGTGCCGATCATCATGCCGCCGGGAAAGGCGTAGTTCTCAAAGACGACCTGGTGAATGATGCCCGAGCCGGGCTTCCAGAAGCCGGCGCCATAGCGTGCGGCGGCGGTCTGCAGGAAGGTGAAGACCTCTTCGTTCTCGGAAATGGCCACCTCAAGGTCGGGATCTGCGCCGACGCGGGCCTGGATCAGGTGGTCGCAGTGAACGGTGGTCGGGACAACGACGCGCTGCAAGCCGGCCAGCTCGAACTGGAGCAGCGCCATTTGCGCCGTGGCGTCCTGCAGGGCGACACGGTCTGGCTCCAGAGCTGCGTGATCGACGCCGCGTTCGATGGGTTGATTGCGCGGGTCGGTGAAATGTCCAAAGAGGATCTTCTCGGCCAGGGTCAAGGGCCGGTCGATGCGCTCTCGGGCGACTGCCACACCGTCACGTAGCTTGGCGTAGGCGGCGTCGATGCGCTCGAGTACGTCGTCAGCGTCGCTGCGCTGGGAGGCGTCAGATTCGTTTGCCATGTCGGGATCCAGTTCGGTGGGGTCGTGGGCGTGTCTTGGAGCCGCGATGTACGAGACTACAGGGGGATGTTGCCGTGCTTCTTGGGCGGCGATGTGTCGACCTTGTCGGCGAGCATGTCGAGCGCCCGGAAAATGGCCGTGCGTGTGTCGCGTGGGTGGATGACATCGTCGACGAATCCGAGTTCGGCTGCCTGATAGGGCCGGTAGAACTCGGCTTCGTACTCGGCGATCAACTTGGCGCGTTCGGCAGCCGGGTCCTCGGCTGCGGCGATGCGGCGTCGGTGGATGATGTTGACCGCGCCGTCTGAGCCCGTCACGGCGATCTGGGCTGTGGGCCAGGCGAGATTGACGTCGGATCGCAGGTGCTTGCTGCTCATCACGACATATGCGCCCCCGATTGACTTGCGCAACGTGACGGCGACCTTGGGCACCGTGGCTTCGGCGTAGGCGTATAGAAGCTTTGCGCCGTGCGAGATGATCCCGCCGTACTCCTGCTGCGTGCCGGGCAGGAAGCCGGGCACATCGACCAGGGTGACGATGGGGATGTTGAAGCAGTCGCAGAAGCGGACGAAGCGAGCAGCCTTGCGCGATGCGTCGATGTCGAGCACCCCGGCGAGACTGTCCGGGTCGTTGGCGACAATGCCAACCCCGTAGCCGCCCATGTGGGCGAAGCCGATGGCGACATTGCGGGCCCATTGCGCCTGGATTTCCATGAACTCGCCATTGTCGACGAGTTCGCGAATGACGCGACGCATGTCGTACGGCCTCGTGGAATCGGCAGGCACAATGTCGATGAGGTTGTCGAGCTTGCGCTCAGGCGAGTCCCCGGTGTCGGTCCAACGGGGATCTTCCATGTTGTTCTGAGGCAGGAAGGTGAGGAGTTGTCTCACGCTGTTGAGCGTTGCCTCTTCGCCGGGAATGCAGAAGTGCGCGACGCCGGTCTTGGTGGCGTGGGTCATCGCGCCGCCAAGTTCCTCGTGCGTGACTTCTTCCCCGGAGACGGCACGGATCACGTCTGGCCCGGTGATGTACATCTGTCCGGTGCCCTGGACCATGAAAATGAAGTCCATGATCGCGGGTGAGTAGACGCCGCCGCCGGCAGCCGGTCCGGCACAGACGGCAATCTGCGGAACGAGTCCGGAGGACAGCGTGTTGCGCAGGAAAATCTCACCGTAACCGCGGAGCGAGGTCACGCCTTCCTGGATGCGAGCGCCGCCGCCGTCGTTGATCGCGACGATTGGCGCGCCAACTTTCATCGACAAATCCTGGACCTTGACGATCTTCTCGGCTGCAGCTTCGGAGACTGAGCCGCCGAAGAGCGTGAAGTCCTGTGCGTAGGCGAACACGGTCCGGCCGTCAACAGTGCCGTGTCCAACGACGACGGCGTCGCCCTCGGGACGGTTGTTTTCCAGACCGAATCCGGATCCTCGATGTTTGACGAACGGATCGATTTCTGTGAACGAGTTGGCATCGAAGAGGATGTCGAGACGCTCACGCGCACTCAGCTTGCCACGGCCGTGTTGGCGCTCCATTGCGGCTGCGCGGGTTTGCTCGGCATTGCCGTTGAGGCGGCGCTGAGCAACCTCTTCGAGCAGAAAATCAATACCGCGCTGAGAGTTGTTCTGCGAAGGGGGCTGGGCAGGTTCTGAGACCATTTGACACCTGTGGCTCGATATAGCGGGACCCGTTGAGTGGTGGCTTCGCAGGGAGTGAGGCTACTACAGGGGGATCGCGCGGACAATCAACGACGAACATTCGCCGTCCCGTCGATCGGCTGTTAGCCGGGTGGTTCACTTGACTCCGACTGTTCCGACTGTTCGGATTCGTCGGGCTGAGTGGGCTGTTCTGGCGTCGGTGGGATGATCAGCGCGGTTCCGATCGGTAGTGCGTTGGCTTCCGCCTCGGTGAGTCCGTTGTAGTTCATCAACTCAACCCAGGTGAAGCCGAACGCCTCGGCGATACCGGAGAGCGTGTCGCCGTCCTGCACGATGTAAATCTCGCCCGGCGGACGCTGCGGTTCGCTTGGTTCAGGGCTGGCCTCTGCGCTCACGGGCGCCGCTGCTCCGCATGCGCCTTCCCGGATCGGAATGCGAAGCTCCTGACCAACAGAGATCTGCGCAATGTCGACGATGGTATTGAGACGTTGGATCTCCTCGACCGTGATGCAGAACCTGCCAGCGATCGCCGCCAGATTATCGCCAGGCTGCACCACATACACGGTCTCGGTGACGAGCTCAGGCTCGAAGGTGACTTCGTCGGTGAACAGATACGGCGCAGGCAATGGGTCAGGGAGCGCTTCGACAGGGATGTCCTCGTTGATCGGGAGAGCTTCCGGTTGTCGAGTTGGTTCGTCAGTCGTCGTCGGGGTATTACCGCTGTTGCAGGCAGTGGCTACGAGGGACAGAACCAGCAAGGCGGGGAAGGCCACGAGCCAGGCTGAGCGCAAAAGCGAACGGTTCACGCTGATAGTTTCGCACGTCATGGGCTGGGCGATTCCTCGGACTCGCAGGCTGTCGCTGGAGCGACAGGACTACCGGCACGCTGCAACAGACAAGCCAGGATGCCGTGGTTCAGCGTGGCGATCTCGCCAAACACGTCACGGTTGATGTTGTCCAGGTTGTCGGCGGGCGTGTGAATGATTGCTCCGGGAGGAAAGAGGAAAACGGCCGGAATTCCTTCTGCGACGAAACTGGCGTGGTCCGAGCCGAGTTCCATCGGCAAACTGCCGCTAGCTGCGTTGATTTGTAGCTCGGCCGCGACCGTATCGCCGAGCGAACGCAACTCGGGCGAAGCGATGATTCGATACGGTGCCCGACCATCGCCGATCGCGTCGAGGTTGAGCATGGCCGTCACTTCGTCCAACTGTCCTTGCTCGCCAAGCATCTTGACGAACTCTCGCGATCCGAACAGACCCAGTTCTTCCGCTCCGAATCCGACGAAACAGATATCCGCTGAAGCGGGATGACTGGCCCAGATCTCTGCGAGCGCCAGCGTGAGCGCGGTTCCTGATGCGTTGTCGTTTGCGCCGTCGACTTCCGGCACGGTGTCGTAGTGTCCTCCGACGATCACACGGCAGGCACTGTCCGGTTTGCGAGCGATCACGTTTTGTGACTGGCCGGTGCGAGGCGTTGCTTCGGGGATCGTGATGCGCTCTTCGACGAGCTCGTTCAGCCGATTGCCGGCTTCCAGGCTGACATGCAGCACCGGGATGTTCACCGTGAACGCGCCGAACGTCCCGCCGATGGAGTCGGAGGGCCGGGTATTGGCGATAATCAGCGCCACAGCACCAGCGTCTCTCGCATTGGCCGCCTTCTGACGGAACTCTATGACGCCGCGATTGACGAGGGCGATCTTGCCCTCCGTGTCGACCTGGTCGAAGTCGGCCTGCTCTCCGACGCCTGGTACTCGGACGAGCGTGCCAGTCAATCCGTCGGGTGAAGATCCGGGGAATCGGAATCCGTACGTGGGGGAATCGGCGTCGATGTCGAGGCGGCTGACGCTTGGCGCGCCCGTGAACTCGAAGGTCTGTATCCGTGTGTCGTACCCGAGTTGGGTGAAGGCGCCAACGAGGTAGTCGGCCGCTGCCAGTTCTTGTTCTGTACCTGATGCTCGCGGTCCGATTTCTCCTGCCAGGTGATTGAGGTAGCCGATGGCGATCTCGAAGTCGAAGTCGGGTGCCGGCGGGCCTGTGGCAGCTGCCTGTTGTACTGAGGTCTGGTCTTGTTGGACCTGTTGGACTGGTTGGGGCTGGTCAGCGAATTCTGTGTCAGATGAGTGCGCTGCTGTTGTCTCGGTCGATTGCTGTTGCTGCCTCTGGTCGGTCTGTGTCGCCTGTTGCTGAGGAACCGTCGCTTCAGATGTCGAAGTCCCGAGGGATTGCGCTTGTGCTTGCGCGGATTGCTCAACGACTTGGGATTGTTCGCCGAGTGGGCGTATTGTGTTGTCGGTGCCACTGCAGGCAACGAGAAACAGCGCCGCGGTGACGACTGTCAGGAAGAGTCGCTTGGTCACGGGGTCGACGTTGGGATCAACGATCGCGGCGAAAGAAACGTCGTAGCGGGTTCGATGGGGGCTGTTCGTAGCTGATATATCGATCTCGCCAGTAACCACCCTTTGGTTGGTTCGCCTGAGGATTGCCGCCGCGCGAAGTCCAGAATAGGCCGATCACAAAAATCACAATGCCTGCGACGGCGATCCAGAGTCCTCCGCCGCGAAACACCAATCCCATGATCAGCATGATCGCACCGACGATCAACAGGTGATTTGGCGTCAGCGACGTAGCCTTGCTGACCACTGCACCTGCGAATCGCTGCACCGCAAGCCGCAAGGGTCCAGGACGCCGGGATTGCTTCTTGCGCCAGTCGAAGTCTTCGATGTTCGAGAGGACTTCTTCAACGTCGCGTTCGAGTCGGTCAGAACCGTCCGACATGGTCGCTCCTCCGCTGCCCGTTGCTCTCAGTTTAGCGCCCAACCTTAGTGAGAGGAGGGTTTGCCCCATCCTCCGCCGCCAGGAGATTCGACCCGAATAATGTCGCCAGGTTCGACGTTGATTGTCACCTTGCCCGGCAGTCGTCGCCGCGACGGCTTACCGCTGGTAGATCTGGTCTCCAGAGTGTTCTGGCCGGTCTTGCCCGCCGTGCCTCCCTGCGAGCCCCAGGGTTGCTGGCTGCGACGCTCGGTGATCAGAGTGAGCTGCGCTGATCCCAGGAATTGCGTGCGCCGAATCAGCCCGTGTCCGCCGCGATGCTCGCCGCGCCCGCCTGAGCGAGGCCGGATGCTGTTCTCGACCACTCGTAATGGATAGGCCAACTCCAGAGCCTCGGCGGGCGTGTTCAGTGTGTTCGTCATATGGGAGTGCGCCGCGTCGAGCCCGGGGCCTTCCGGGCCGCCGCCGAGTCCGCCGCCCGACGTCTCGTAGTACGCCCAGGGTTGACCATTGCGAGGATCGATCCCGCCGGCGGTGAGATTGTTCATCGTCCCGGACGATGCGGCCGGCATGCGCTCGGGTAGGAGCTGGTTGAACGCGCCCCAGACGGTGTCGACGATGCGCTGGGACGTCTCGACATTGCCAGCGGCGACCGCGACAGGAGACTCTGCCGCGACGACGGTCCGCTCAGGCAACGTGAAGCTGATCGGCCGGAACAGTCCTGAGTTCATCGGCGTACCGGGTGGCAGCAGGCAGCGGATGACGTAGTAGCAAGCCGAGCGCGTCACAGGCGCGACTGCGTTGATCGATGCTGCGCGTTGAGGGGCAGAACCGGAGAAGTCGAAGTGGGCGCGATCCTGGTCCAGCGTCAGTCTCAGTTTGATCGGCACGGGATCGGGCCTGTGACCGTCGTCGTCCAGCGAGTCCTCGAATCGCCAGGTGCCGTGCGGCAAGTCTTCCAGGGCGGCTCGCGTGAGTCGCTCTCCATAGTCGAGCAGCGCCTCCGTGGTGACTCGGTAGGTGTCGTCGCCATATTCGGCGTGCAGATCGGCGATTCGTCGCTCGCCAAGTCGCTGAGCAGCGATCTGAGCGTTGAAGTCGCCACGTCGCTCGTCCGGCGTTCGGACGTTGCGCAGGATCAGGTCCATCGCTTCTTCGACCAATTCACCGCCCCGATACAGACGGATCGGCGGAATGATCAATCCCTCCTGGATCAACTCTCGTGCGACCGGCATCGAGCCAGGGGCCATGCCGCCGATATCCGCCTGGTGGGCGCGACTGGCAACGTAGCCGATGGGTCGGTCGCCATCGGTTGCGCCCTGGGCGAAGACCGGCGAGACCATGGTGACATCGGGCAGATGCGTGCCGCCAAGGAATGGGTCGTTGAGGATGGCGAGATCGCCCGGCTGCAGCGGAGCAAGGCGCTCGACCGCACGCACCGACTCGGGCATCGCTCCCAGGTGAACCGGAATGTGCGCAGCCTGGGCCAGGAGTTGTCCGTCATGGTCGAAGACGGCGCAGGAGAAATCGGCGCGCTCCTTGATGTTCGGAGAAAGGGACGTGTGCCGCAGGGTGGCGCCCATCTCCTCTGCGATGGAACTGACCAGGGAGTCGAAGATGGCAAGTCGTGCAGGGTCGATATTGACAGTTGACATAATGCGAAAGCTCAGGATTCCCGGCTCAGGAGGAGGCTGCCGGAGGGGAGTGGTGCGGCCGACCAGCCAGGCGGGACTGTCACCGTGGTGTCGATCTGTGTGATGATTGCCGGTCCTGGAACGGACTCGGTGACAAATCCACGGGCAAGCACCCGCGTATCCCGGGCTCGATCCCAGGTCACTGCCTCGGTCCGTTGGCCAGCGTTCGATGACTCTTGTGTGCCACCGACATCGCCGCGATATCCGCTGTGCCGAGCCTTGGCTCGTGCGGTGACGACTTCGACCGGCGTGTCTTCCGAGGAGAAGCCGAAGCGTTCTCGGTGAGCCTCGTGGAAGGCGTCCCTGACTGCCTGAGCGTGATGGGCGTCGTTGAGTGAGACGGTGAGTTCGTGGGACTGGCCTCGATAGCGAAGGTCTGCCGCGTGCTCGATGCTCACACCGTCTGTGTAGCCGTCCTCGGCGATGGCAGACCGGGCCTGCGCTGCGATGGCTGCGAACGCTGCATCCAACGACTCGACGGCTCCGGCGTCCTCAGGATTGATCGTGAGGTGGAGCCCTTGTTCGGCGTCGCGGGTGATGTCTGCGATCATCATGCCGGCGGCTGATAGTACTCCGGGAGACGGTGGAATGAGCACCTGCGGAATGCCGACGGCGTTGGCCAAATCGCACGCGTGGAGCGGACCTGCGCCGCCGAATGCGACGAGGCTGAATCGGGCTGGGTCGTAGCCACGCTCGACGGAGATCACACGAAGAGCTCGGGCCATGTTTGCGTTGACGACGTCGATGACGGCCTGGGCTGCGATCTCGACTGAGCCAAACGGCTCGGCGATCGTTGAGATTGCGTCGCGAGCGCGCTCAACGTCCAGAGCCACAGTGCCACCGAGTTGCTGTTCAGGGCGGAGACGCCCGAGAATGGTGTGTGCGTCGGTGACCGTCGGTAGGGTTCCGCGTCCATACGCTGCCGGGCCCGGATCTGCGCCTGCCGATTGCGGTCCGACTCGGAGAGCTCCGCCGGAATCGAACCAGGCAATCGAGCCACCGCCAGCTCCGACGGTGTGCAGGTCGACCGCCGGTGTGCGAATCGGCATGTCGTCTACGACGAGATCGGTTCGCTCGAGCAATCGTCCGGGGCAGAGCGCGACATCGGCGGATGTTCCGCCCATGTCGAAGGTGATCGCGTATGGGAAGCCGTCGGTCCCGGCGGCTGCGAATGCGCCCGCGACGCCACCAGCGGGGCCTGACAGTACGGTGCGGACGGCGTTGCGGCCGGCGGAATCGCCGGAGAGTGAGCCGCCGTTGGACTGCATGATTCGCAGACGCACGTTCCCGTCGGCCTGTTCATGGAGCCTGGAGTCGAGCCTGTCCAGGTATCGCGACATCACTGGCGAGAGATAGGCGTTCGCCGTGGTTGTGCTCATCCGCTCGAATTCGCGGTGCTGCGGGAGGATTTCATACGAAGCGGAGACGTTGAATCCGCGCTGACGCGCTCGATTCGCGGCTAGTTCCTCGTGCTCGGCGTTGATGAAGCTGAAGAGGAAGCAGATTGCCACCGTTCGCACTCTGGTCCGTTCGATCCGATCAAGCACGCCGTCGAGTTCAGCGAGATCGAGCGGTGTGACGACCTCGCCGTCGAAGGCGATGCGCTCATCGACCTCATAGCGCAGTCGTTGTGGGACGAGCGGTTCGTGGCGCTGCGGATGCAGGGCGTACAGGTCGGGACGCGCCTGGCGGCCGATCACCAGGGTGTCGCGGAACCCTTTGGTCGTGATCAGCGCCGTCGGCGCGCCGGTTCGAGTGAGGAGCGTGTTCGTGGCCACTGTGGAGCCATGGATGACCTCCTCGGGCGACCAGCCGAGTTCAGCGAGTCCGTCGACGATCGCTCGGCCGGGATCGTCGGGAGTTGACGGCCGTTTGGCGATGGTGATCTCGCCGTCGCGGAGAAAGACGAAGTCGGTAAAGGTTCCGCCGACATCGACGCCGAGCAACCGGTCATGATCAGTTGCCGCTGGATTTGGTCGTGATGGCGCCATTGTCGTGCCAGTCTACGTCGAGTAGTTGGATTGCTTGACTGCCCTGAGATGCGCTCATAGCGTCAGTTGGTAAGCTCTGTCGATACCGACAGATCACCCCTGAGTATTGCCTGAGATGGATGGAAACCGATGTCTGACGCTGCTGAACTAGTCCTACAAGCGGAGACTCGGTCGGTCCTGGGCAAGAAGGTTAAGCGGCTGCGTCGCGAAGGCGTCGTACCCGGCAATCTCTATGCGCGGGGCGAGGAATCGAAAGCGATTCAGTCTCCGCTGGCAGAGATACGGCGGGTCTTCAGCGCCGTTGACCGCAACTCCGTGGTGACGATGTCGATCGACGGCTCGGAAGACACGATTCCAGTCGTGCTGCGCGAGATTCAGCGACATCCGGTCACACGCCAGTTGATTCACCTGGATTTCTACCAGGTCGACCTGACGCGGGCGATCCACTCAGAGGCGCGATTGGTACTGATTGGCGACTCGGAGGCGGAGACCAAGGGTGGCACCGTCGTGCAATCGCTTGAACTGCTGATGCTCGAAGCCTTGCCCGAGGCGATGCCTTCAGTGTTGGAGATTGACATCTCGGTGCTGGAGGACTTTGGACATTCCGTGTTGGTTCGCGACCTGGAGCTGCCGGAGGGCGTTGTTGCCCTTACGGACGGCGCAGTTGCGGTCGCGACCGCCTTGGCGCCGCGCGTCGCTGAAGAGGATGAGGAAGAGGCCGAGGAAGTGCTGCTCGGCGAGGATGGCGAACCATTGGAGGTCGAGGAAGAGGAAGAAGCCGAAGAGTAGTCGGCTACTTCCGATCGCGAACTCGGTCGCCGCGGAGCTGTCCGCAGGCAGCCGCGATGTCTCGTCCCTGTTCTACCCGCACCGTCGCCGGTACTCCGCGTTCCTGGAGCGCCTGTTGGAATCCGAGCGTTGCCCGACGAGTTGGTCGCTCGCCAACCACGCCGGGCGACGGATTCAACGGAATCAGGTTGACGTGCGCGCGTAAACCGCGAATGCGGTCGGCGAGTCGTCGGGCGTGACCACGACTGTCGTTGACGTCACGGAGCAAGACGTACTCAAACGTGACACGTCCGCCGGTACTGCGGTTGTGCTCCCTGACGGCGTCAAGGATGTCGTCGATTGATGCCCCCGGCACCGGCACGAGTTCGCTGCGTAGTTTCGGGTCGGGTGCATGTAGCGACACGGCGAGATTGACATTGGGATGGTCGCTGGCGAGTCGGCGGATGTTCTGCGGAATCCCGACTGTGGAAACGGTGATACGGCGTGGGGAGAGAGCGAAGCCCCCGGGATCGGTGAGACGCTGGATCGACTCGCTGACATTGGCATAGTTGGCGAGCGGCTCGCCCATGCCCATGAACACGACGTGTGTGAGCTCGCGGCCTTCATCGCGCGACCATGAGCGAGCCAGGATGGCCTGTCGCATGATCTCGCCGGTCGTGAGTTGGCGTCGCAACCCTTGTAGTCCTGTAGCGCAGAAGACGCAGCCCATGGCGCAGCCGCCCTGTGACGAGAGGCAGACGGTGTCGCGCGGTCTGGAACGGATCAGGACCGTCTCGATCAACTCGCCGTCCTGTAGCTCGATCAGCGCCTTGCTGGTTGAGCCATCGGCAGACGTCTGGAACTCGACGGGTTCGGTCAGCGGGGATTCTCTCTCAGTCAGGGCACGTCGCAGGTCGACTGGTAGGTCTGACATCGCAGACGGATCAGTCACGCCCCGCTGATAGACCTGCCGCCAGATTTGTTTGGCTCGATATGCCGGTTGGCCGAGCGATTCGACAAGTTCACTCAGGCCAGATTGGTCGAGATCGAGCAGTTGTGACGTTTGTGACGGTGGCTCAGTCATCGGCCGTGCCGAATCGGCGACCAACCAGCTCGCGTGTCCCCCGTGCAAACTCCTCTGCGCTCAGTTCCCGCTTGCCCGCTCGTTGCAGACGGTGGATATGCAGGACTCCGTCAGCTGTCGCAACGTCGATCGTTGTTCCTGCCTGCAAGATGGTTCCCGGAGGATTCTGATCGGCGGCATGGGAACACGTCGCGAGCGTGACTCGGATTGGTGTCTGATCGAGCGTCGTTGCCGCGGCAGGCCACGGCGTGTAGGCGCGAATGTGTCGGGAGGCCTGTTCGGCGGATTGATGCCAGTCGATCCTGCCCTGCGACTTCTTGACCCGACGTGCTCGCGTGATGCGATCGGAGTCCTGTGGAATTGGTTGGATCGCTCCGTTGAGCCAATCCGGAATCGTTTCCAGTAGCAAACGCGCGCCCATCTGGGCCAGCCGATCACTGAGGTCTCCAGCGTTCTCGGTTGGGCGAACCGGCGTCGTCTGTTGGCGCAGGATATCTCCGGTGTCCTCGTGCTCATCGACCAGCATGATGCTGACGCCGGTCTCGGTGTCGCCGTGCAGGATGGCTGCGGAGATTGGCGATGCTCCGCGCCAACGCGGCAGCAGCGAGGCGTGGACGTTCAGACTTCCGTGTGACGGCAGGTCAAGGATTTCGGTTGGGATGAGTTGTCCGTAAGCCGCAACGATCTGTAGGTCAGGCCGCAAGCTGGCGATCTGTGCGATTGCGGCGCGGTCGCGAAGCTTCGCGGGTTGCAGAGCCGGAATGTCATGCGCTGCGGCCAGTTGCTTGATGGGAGGCGGACGCAGCGACCGGCCGCGTCCGGCGCGAGCGTCGGGCTGTGTGACGACGGCGATTGGGCGGAATGGACTGTCGATCAGCGCTTGCAGCGTAGGAATCGCGAAGTCGGGCGATCCGTAGAACAGGACTCTCGGCGGGTCGGACATGGTCTGGCCGAAGTGTTGGAGGGCGACTTCAGACTTGAGTCGCGGCGATGCTCAGGCCGACGAAGACGAGCATGAGGACGATGGTTCCTCGAAAGAGTGAGCGTTCGATCCCGCGTCGCGTGCGATAGGAGTCGCCGCCGGCTCCGCCGAAGATATTGCCCAGTCCGGCGCCCTTGGCTTGCAGGATGACCGCCGCGATCACCGTGAGCGAGATCAGAATCTGGAAGATGTTGAGGATGTCGGAAGTGCTCACGTTGGTTGGAAACCTGGCTTCGTTTGCTGACTATTCAGGAATCGCGACGCGTTGTGGTCGGCGCGGAGTGACACCAGCCTCGCGACCTTCATGGTATGCGGTCATGATCGCATCAGCGAGCTTCGCGCTGTCATGTCGGTAACGGTTGCCGGTGTCGACGATATCGGCCTCGATGATCCGCAGGGTGTGCGCGGCGTCCGACGTGTCGCGAGAGTGTTCGATCCGGACGGGTTCAGAGTTCCAGCCGCGCGGCAATCTCGCCTTGCTGTTGTTGTTCGCGACAACGGCGTCGAAGGGCAGCCCTCCGATGTGGTCGCCGATCACTCGGACATGGTCCTGAACGGAGAAGTGATCAGTTTCGCCGCGCTGAGTGGCGACATTGGAGACGTACAGCTTCATCGCCGCAGATTCCTGGAAAGCGATGCGCAAGTCTGGCACGAGCAGATTCGGTAACACGGAGGTGAAGAGCGAGCCAGGTCCGACCACGATCAAATCGGCATTGCGGATCGCGTTCAACGTCTCGGGATATGCGGGCGGATGTTGCGGCTCGAGGTTGAGTTGTGCGATGCGCTCTCCTGCCTCGGTGATTGAGGATTCGCCGCGAATGGTGTCGCCGTCGGAGGTCATCGCTGCGAGCCGGATGTCCTCCAGCGTGGAAGGCAGGATCTTGCCGCGTACTGCGAGAACGCGTCCGGTTTCGTGGATCGCTTCCTCCATCGATCCAGCGACCTCGGACATCGCCACGATGAACAGGTTGCCGAACGAGTGACCTGCCAGTCCGTTGCCTGAGCCTTCGGGGAAGCGGTACTGGAACAGTCGCGTCATCAATGGCTCGGCGTCGGCGAGGGCGGCGATGCAGTTGCGAAGGTCGCCGGGCGGAATGATCCCCAGGTCACGTCTGAGCCGGCCGGACGAGCCACCGTCGTCGGCGACGCTGACGACTGCGGAGAGGTTGTCGGTGTACGCCTTGAGACCTCGTAAGAGGACGGAGAGTCCGGTCCCGCCGCCCATGCAAACGATGCGGATGCCGCGACCGGCGAATCGCTGGCGGTGAAGCAGGTCGACGAGTGGCTCGTCGGCGCCGTTGCGACGGTCAGACGAGCGCGCGGCGATTACGAGGCCGGAGGTGAACTTGCCAATGCCGAAGCCGATGCAGAGCACGGCGAGGCTGATCAGAATTGCTCCTCGCACGGCGTACGGCAGAAACTGGAGGGTGAGGTAGTAGAACGTGCCGGGTAGGGTCACGGTCAAGTACAGCTCGCGGGCGAGGAACGATACCCCCAGCCCGAGCAGTCCCATGCCAAAGAGCAGCAGAACGAACCAGCGTTTGATCCCAATGCCGGGAGCGAGCCACTTGCGTAGTTGCCACTCCGGACGGGCCGAGACTCCAACTGACGCCTGGGCGCCGTGTGAGCTCGGACGGGTGCGCCGGAACATAACGTCACTATACGCGGCTCCAGGCTCAAGCGGTAGCTTAGGCGCTGCATAACACGGGCCTGACGGCTCTGGCCCGATAGCACTGGAAACGTAGGAATTCTGATGGAACAGCGACGATTCGGCGACAGCGACCTGGTGACCTCGGCAGTCGGCTTTGGCACCTGGGAGATGAGCACGACGATGTACGGCCACATCGACGTCGACGAAGCGGCCAAGGCCGTGAACATGGCCATCGACCGTGGCATCACGCTGTTTGACACGGCGGAGGTCTACGGCCCGTATCACTCGGAAGAGCTGCTGGCAAAAGCGCTGGGGAATCGGCGCAACGAGGTGGTTCTGGTGACGAAGGTCGGCTTCGACTACGACGACACACCGATGGTGCGCGGTCTCAACTCGAAGAAGGAACACATCATCGAGCACACCGAGGGCTGCCTGCGCCGGCTCAACACCGACTACATCGACCTGATGCTGATTCACTGGCCTGACCACGACACGCCGTTCGAGGAGACGATGGAGGGCCTGGAGGAACTGAAGCAAAGCGGCAAGATTCGCCACTATGGTGTCTCGAACTTCAACATCGACATGATGCAGGAGTGCCAGCAGTACGGGAACATCGTCGCCAACCAGGTCGGCTATCACATGTTCGACCGGCGGATGGAATCGCGCGTGCTGCCCTGGTGCATGAACAACGGTGTCGGCTTCATGTCCTATGGATCGCTGGCGTTCGGTCTGCTGACCGGCGCCTTCAAGCCCGACCATCAGTTTGAGGAGGGTGACTGGCGTGGCAACGGCGTTGCCTTCAACCTCCCGTTGTTTGAGGGGGAGCGATTCAAGCAAGAGGTCGAGATTGCCAATCGGCTGAACGTCCTCGCCGACGGCTACGGCAAGACCGTGGCCCAGCTTGGCATCGCCTGGGTGCTCGACCATCCCGGCGTCACCTGCGCACTGGTCGGGATGCGCAACGAGCGTGAGCTGGAGGAGAACGTCGCCGCCACCGACTGGAAACTGACCGAGGAGATCCGCAGCGGAATCAACGAGATCTTCGACGAGGTCGGTGTCCCGACCTACCAGAACCTGGATCAGGTCGTCCACGTCAATCGCGCCACGGGCGCCCGTCGCAACCTCCGCGACTAACGCCCATTTCCTCTGGCCCGTTCCCTTCCGGTCCCTCTCCCTCTGGGAGAGGGCTAGGGTGAGGGCCGGCAGCCAGCGCGCGGCCAAGACCACAAACTAGAAAGCAACCAACCATGGAACAGCGACGATTCGGCGACACCGACCTGGTGGCATCGGCCGTGGGCTTCGGCACTTGGGAGATGAGCACCACGATGTATGGCCACATCGATGTCGATGAGGCCGCCAAAGCGGTCAACATGGCCATCGACCGCGGCATCACGCTGTTCGACACCGCCGAGGTCTATGGTCCGTACCACTCCGAAGAATTGCTGGCCAAGGCGTTGGGCAATCGACGTAACGAGATTGTCCTCGTCACCAAGGTCGGATTCGACTACGACGACACGCCCAAGGTGATTGGTCGGAACTCGAAGAAGGGCCACATCATCCAGCACACAGAAGACTGCCTACGTCGGTTGAACACCGACTTTGTCGACCTCATGCTGATCCACTGGCCCGATCATGACACCCCGATTGAGGAAACGATGGAGGGTCTGGAAGAGCTCAAGCAGAGCGGCAAGATTCGCCACTACGGCGTCTCGAACTTCAACATCGACATGATGGAGGAGTGCGAGCAGCACGGGCACATCGCTGCGAACCAGGTCGGCTACAACATGTACGACCGTCGCATGGAGTCGCGCGTGCTGCCCTGGTGCATGGCCAACGGTGTCGGCTACATGGCCTACGGTTCACTCGGGTTCGGTCTGCTGACCGGTGCGTTCACACCCGAGACCACGTTCGAGGAGGGCGACTGGCGTCGCAGCGGCATGGCCTTCAACCTGCCGCTCTTCCAGGAGGAGCACTTCCGCAAGGAAGTCGAAGCGACCAACCGTCTCGTCGAACTGGCCGACGGCTACGGCAAAACCGTCGCTCAGCTCGCCCTCGCCTGGGTCCTCGATCACCCGGCGGTTTCATGTGCGCTCGTCGGCATGAGAAACGAGCGAGAGCTCGAAGAAAACGTCGCTGCCACCGACTGGAAACTGAACGAGGAAATCCGCTCCGGAATCAACGAGATCTTCAACGAGATCGGCGTGCCGACATACCAGAACGCGCCGCAGGCGATCTGAGACAAGACCGATAGATTCTGGGCGACAGCGATGGAACTTCGACGATTTGGCAACACTGAACTGGTTGCATCAGCGGTCGGGTTCGGTACCTGGGAAATGAGCACGACGATGTACGGCCACATCGACGTGGACGAAGCCGCCAGGGCCGTCAACATGGCGATCGACCGTGGCATCACGCTGTTCGACACCGCTGAGGGTTATGGGCCGTACCTCTCCGAGGAACTGTTAGCCAAAGCACTGGGCAATCGTCGCAATGAGATTGTCCTGGTGACCAAGGTCGGCTTCGATTTCGACGACACTCCGACTATGACTGGTCTCAACTCGTCGAAAGACAACATCATTGAACACGCCGAGGGTTGCCTGAGAAGGCTGAACACGGACTACCTGGATCTGCTGCTGATCCACTGGCCTGATTTCGACACTCCAATCGAGGAGACGATCGGAGCTCTCGAGCAGCTCAAGCAGAGCGGCAAGATTCGCCACTTTGGCGTCTCGAACTACGACATCGACATGATGCAGGAGTGCGAGCAGTACGGACACATCACAGCCAACCAGGTTGGCTACCACATGTTCGACCGCCGGATGGAATCGCGGGTATTGCCCTGGTGCATGGCCAATGGAGTTGCTTTCATGTCCTATGGCTCGCTCGCATTTGGGCTGTTGACAGGCGCATTCTCGCCTGACCACACATTTGAGGAGAGTGACTGGCGCCGTGGCGGCATCGCATTCAACCTGCCGCTGTTCGAACCAGAGCACTTCCAGCGGGAAGTCGAAGTCTGCAATCGGCTGGCGGAACTCGCCGACGGCTACGGCAAGACGGTCGCGCAGCTCGCGCTCGCCTGGGTGCTCGACCACCCTGGAGTCTCCTGCGCCCTGGTCGGGATGAGGAATGAGCGTGAGCTCGAAGAAAACGTGGCAGCGACCGATTGGAAGCTGACTGAAGAGATCCGCAGCGGGGTCAATCAGATCTTCGACGAGGTCGGAGTGCCGACGTACCAGAACACACCGCAGATCGTGCACAACCCGCGCGTGGCGGCGATGAGGAAGTAACGGCGGTGCTACTCGCTCAGCGACGCGACTAACAACTCTGACGCCTGCTGGGGGTTTGCCTGACCTCGGCTGTGCCTCATCACCTGGCCGACGAGGTACTTGAGGGCGGCTTCTTTTCCTGAGCGGTAATCGGCGACGGCGTCGGGGTTGTCTGCGATGACCTGGCTGATGATCGGGCTGAGCGCATCCTCACCGCTGATTTGCGTGAGGCCCTTGGCCTTGACAATCTTGGCGGGGTCGTCGCCTGTTTCGTACATGGTCTCGAAGACGGTCCGGGCCTGGCTTCGTGAGATGTCTCCACCGACGATCAGGCCGACCAGTTCGGCGATGTGTTCGGGCCGGATTGGCTGGTCTTCGAGTTCCGGGTGGGCGAGGTCCTTGTTGATCTGAGCGAAGAGGTCGCCGGTGATCCAGTTGGCAGCTTCGCGTGCATTGGCCGAGTCGTCGAGGGCGGCGACGGCTTGCTCGAAGTATTCGGCGCGGGCCGGCTCTTCGGTCAGCAGATTGGCTTCGAAGTCGCCCAGGCCGTAGTCGGACTCGAAACGGGCGCGACGCTCATCGGGCAGCTCGGGTAACGCGGCACGAATCGATTCGACCTCTTCGGGCGTGATCGAGAGCGGCGGCAGGTCTGGCTCGGGGAAGTAGCGATAGTCGTGGGCGTCTTCCTTGGAACGCTGCGAGAGGGTGAGCAGTCGCGCTTCGTCCCAGCCGCGTGTCTCTTGATCGATGCGTCCGCCGCTGCGCAGCACTTCCGCCTGCCGCTTGACTTCGTACTCGAGCGCGCCGTGGACTCCGCGCAACGAGTTCATGTTCTTGACCTCTACTTTGCCGCCAAGCTCGGTCGAACCGACCGGGCGCAGCGAAACATTGGCGTCGCAGCGGAATGAACCCTTCTCCATGTCGGCCGTGGAGACTCCGAGAAAGCGGAGAATCTGGCGGAGTTGGACAAGGTACGTGCGCGCTTCGTCGGGCGAGCGCATGTCGGGCTCGGAGACGATCTCCATCAGCGGCACGCCGGAGCGATTGACATCGACGAGTGAGAATCGTTCGCCCGCCTCACTCTCGCGGTGCAGCAGGCGAGCGGTGTCTTCCTCTAGATGGACGCGAGTGATGCCGATGCGGCGCTTGCCCAGGTCCTCGGTCTCGACGTCCATCCAGCCGCCCTCCGAGAGCGGCATGTCGTACTGCGAGATCTGGTAGCCCTTCATCAGGTCGGGATAGGGATAGTTCTTGCGGTCGAACTTGGACAGCTCGGGGATCGTCATGTTGAGCGCGAGCGCGGTGCGGATCGTCCACTCGACCGCAGTCCGGTTGATCACCGGCAGCGTGCCCGGCATGCCGAGGCAGAGTGGGCAGACGTAGGTGTTGGGATCAGCAGAGGCGTAGTCGGCCGGGCAGCGGCAGAACATCTTGCTCTCGGTGCGTAGTTGGCAGTGCACCTCGAGCCCGATCACGGTCTCGAATTCGGTTGCGGCATGAGCTGAGGCATGAGTGGTCATGCAGGTCAGTTTACTTGCCGTCTGCTGTTAGTCTGAGCAAAGTATTTCGCCGTGCGTGAGCGGCGTCGGGGGTGCGTGCACTGCATGAGTACTGAGGTTTATTCGCCGCGAGCCGGGCTGTCGGAGACAAAGTCGGAGGTCCGCCCGCTGCGGATGCTGCACACCTCGGATGTCCACCTGGGCGCGTACACGTCGCAGCCGTACAAGACGGAGCCAGACGGCTCGGACGTGCTGGAGCCGGCGCTGAAGGCATTCAAGCATGTGCTCGAGCTCGGCGTCGAGGCAGATGTCGATGTGGTCGCCATTGCGGGCGATTTCTTCGATCATGTGCGCGTCAAGCGGCCGTACGTCGAAGTGACCGGCGAATTGATGGAAGCAGTCGGCCGGCCGGTGGTGGTGCTGCCGGGTAATCACGATCCACACATGCCAGAGGGCATCTACCAGAAGTTCGAGGATGCGTTCCCGTCGAACGTACACATCATTGCTTCGGCCGAGGGCGAGCTGGTGTTGCTCGAAGATGTCGGCATTCAGTTCTGGGGCCAGGCGCACGAGAGCTACAACGACTTTTCGCCCGCCTCGGCGATGCCGGCCTGGGCGAACGGCTCGGACCAGTACATCTGGCGTGTGGCGATGGCCCACGGCTACTACGTGGGCACTGGCGAGTCTCGGTACTCGTACCAGATTCATGCGTCGGAAATCGCCGGGATGGGCGCTGACTACGTCGCACTTGGGCACATCGATGTGCACGAGGGTGTCGGCGACGGCACGGTGCCTGCTTACTACCCAGGCGCGCCGCGTCACTCAGGCGGCGCGACGATTGTCGACTTTGCCGCGGATGGCACGACGGTGCGTCATGAGCTGCATGACGGCGCGGAGAGCGATCCGCAAACTGCGGGCAATCCAATGATGGAAGCTCGCTTGCACTAGCCGGTTCAAGAAGAACTCGAACAGGAGGCGCTGTGAGCTATCGGGCGTTTGTGGTGAACAAGGATGGCGAAGATTTCACGGCGTCTGTCCAGACGCTGGACGAGTCCTCGCTGCCGGAAGGCGACGTGACAGTTGCCGTCGATTGGTCTGACCTGAACTACAAGGACGGACTTGCCTGCACGCCGAATGGCCGGGTCGTGGTGAGCTACCCGATGACCTTGGGTATCGACTTTGCCGGAACCGTGGTGGAGTCCTCCGACTCTCGCTACGCGGCAGGCGACGCGGTCGTGGCGACTGGATACGACCTTGGTACCGGACATCCCGGCGGCTACGCCGAGCGGGTGCGGTTGTCGGGCGACTGGCTGGCTCCGCGTCCGGATGGCATGAGCTCGGAAGAAGCGATGACCTTGGGCACTGCCGGCATCACGGCAGCGATGTCGATTGATGTCATTGAGAAGGCCGGGATTGGTCCCGACGCTGGACCGGTAATCGTGTCGGGAGCAACCGGCGGCGTCGGCTCGACGGCTGTCGCGATGCTGGCGGCCCGTGGCTACACGGTTCACGCCAGTACGGGCAAAGCGTCTGAGCACGATTTCCTCCGAGAACTGGGTGCGTCGGAGATTCTCGACCGCGAAGAGTTGGCTGCTGAATCGCGACGACCGATCGAGCGGGAGCGTTGGGCGGCTGGAGTCGATCCGGTCGGCGGCTCGACGACGGTGTCGATCCTGCGGCAGACCAAGTACGGCGGCGTGGTTGCGCTGTCCGGACTGACTGGCGGCGCGGGCGTCTCGACGACTGTCATGCCCTTCATTCTGCGTGGCGTGTCGCTCGTCGGAATCGAATCGGTGTACTGGCCAGGCGAGGATCGACCTCGACTCTGGGCGCGGATGGCGGAAGATTTCAGTGGTCGCAACCTGTTGGATCTGGTTGAGGCTCGGATCGGACTGGAAGATGTTCCGGAAGCAGCAGCCAAGATCCTCGCGGGCGGTGTCCGCGGACGCATCCTGGTCCGTCCGACCTAACCGAATCTGAACACGGAGACACGAAATGGATATTGGACTCTTTATCGGCGGAGCTGGTCCGGCGCCGAGTGTGCAGGACATCGTCGAACAGGCGCAACGCGCTGAAGCTGCCGGATTCGCCACGTTTGGCATGGCCAACATCTTCTCGCACGACGCGATGGGCGCTCTCACGCTTGTTGCGGCCCAGACAGAGCGGATCGAGTTGATGACGGCCGTGGTGCCGACGTATCCGCGTCACCCGCACGCGATGGCGCAACAGGCTCTGACCGTGCAGGCGGCGTCGGGCGGATCGCGATTCGTGATGGGCATTGGTCTGTCGCACAAGGTGGTGATTGAGGGGATGTTTGGTTACTCGTTCGACCGTCCGGCGCGACACATGAAGGAATACCTAGATGTGCTCCTGCCGCTATTGGACGGCGATCCGGTCCAGACCGACGGCGAGCACTATCGCGGCGCGGTCAGTCTGGACATACCCGACGCCGAAAAGCCGGTTTCGTGCATGCTGGCGGCGATGGGTCCAGCGATGCTGCGGCTGGCCGGCGCTCGCACCGACGGCACAATTCTCTGGATGACTGCGGCTGGAGTGGTCGAGTCCTACATCGCGCCGACGATCAACGCTGCTGCAGATGAAGCAGGACGTCCGCATCCGCGCATCGTGGTTGGCTTGCCGGTCATGTTGCACTCGGATGTCGATGCTGCTCGCGCGACGGCGGCTGAGCAGTTTGCCAACTATGAACGGTTGCCTTCGTATCGCTCAATGCTGGACAGGCAGGGCGCAGCCCATCCAGAAGATGTGGCTCTGGTCGGTACGGAAGAGCAAATCGAGACGCAGCTCAGGCAGTTGCAGGATGCGGGCACGACGGACTTCGTTGGCGTCGTGTTCGGCTCAGAGGACGAGCGCTCGCGGACCGAGGAGTTCCTCGGCGCCTTGGCTCCGACCCTGTAGTCGGCCGCTGCTAGCCGCTGTCAGTTGCTGGCGCGATTGAGACGGATCACCTGGATTGTGCGCGGCGCCGCCCGCTCGGCATATTGGATGTAGGGCGGCCAGACTTTGGCTGCCGCAACCCAGAGGCGTTCTCGGTCCTCGCCCTCAAGGAACTCTGCCTTGACGGGAAATCGCTTGCGGTCGACGAATACCCAGGCGTGCGGATTGGCTCGCAGGTTGTGCACCCACGACGGATGGCTGGGCGCGCCGCCGACCGATCCGATGATCACCCAGTTCTCGCCGTCGGGAACGTAGAAGAGCACAGCGTCGCGCAGATCGCCTGACTTCGCGCCGACGGACCGAAGCATCATGGAGTCGACATAAGGAACGCCTTCGTTCCAGGTGATCATGCGGCCGAGGATGGAAAAGCCCGTGATTCGGACGACGAACTCCTCCAACGGCCGCAAGATGCCGGTGCGTCGGAGCAAGTTCGTCACTTCTTGCAACATGGTTGCTACTATCCGAGCCGGCAAGCCGGCTACTCGATGTAGTCGCGCAAGCGCGTTGCTCGGGTTGGGTGACGGAGTTGTCGCAGTGCCTTGGCCTCTATCTGTCGGATGCGCTCGCGGGTGACGTCGAAGTCTCGACCGACTTCCTCAAGCGTCCGGGCTCGACCGTCGCCGAGGCCGAATCGGAGTTCGAGCACCTGACGCTCCCGCGCTGAGAGCGAGCCGAGCACGGCGCCCACCGTCTCCTTGAGCAGTTGCTGCCCGGCGGCGGCGTCGGGAGCAACCATCTTTTCGTCCTCGACAAAGTCGCCAAGGTGGCTGTCGTCTTCTTCGCCAATCGGCGTCTCCAGCGACACCGGCTCCTGAGAGACCTTGATGATCTCGCGGACGCGCTGGGCATCGACGCCCATGCCTTGACCGATTTCCTCGTAGGTGGGTTCTCGGCCGAGCTCCTGGACGAGCCGGCGGGAGACTCGGACCTGCTTGTTGATCGTTTCGACCATGTGCACCGGAATACGGATGGTGCGGGCCTGGTCGGCGATCGCGCGGGTGATGGCCTGGCGGATCCACCAGGTCGCGTAGGTAGAGAACTTGTAGCCCTTGCGATAGTCGAACTTTTCGACGGCCCGGACGAGTCCGATGTTGCCTTCCTGGATCAGGTCGAGCATCGACATGCCGCGGCCGATGTACTTCTTGGCCACGGAGACAACAAGCCTGAGGTTGGCTTCCGTGAGGCGCTTTTCTGACAGGTATGCGTCTTCCTTGAGCACACCGATGTGTCGCTCGCAGCGCAATGCAATCGGGTCAAGTTTGTCGTCAAGGTCTGATGGGCAGGGGATCAATTGCTCGAGTCCACCCGTCGCACGGAGGAGATGGCGCACATGACGCTGGTCGAAGATGTGGGTCACGACCGACACCTGAACCAGGCGCTCTTCGGCGCGTGCCTCGTCGTACTCCTCGTCGACAGGCTGGTAGCGATTGACCAATGCCTCGCGCAGTTCAGGGTCCATTTCCTGGTCGACGCGCTCGCGGAAGTCGCTGTCCTTGGTCAGGTCGAAGAGCGAGAGGTTGGACTTACCGATTTCCTGTGCGATGACGGCGATCTCGGGCAACAACGATTCCAACTGCAGGAGCAGGAAGATCGTGATCTCGATGGCTGTGGGCCAACGGCCGTTGAGGATGCGCCACTCTTCCTCGAAGTCGCGAATCCAGTTGCCTTCTTCCATCTGACGTGAGAGGTGGCGCTCATCCTGCGCGGTCAACAGATTGACGCGGCCGATCTCGCGCAAGTACATGCGGACCGGGTCGTCGATGCCTTCGGCCTCTTCATGAACGCTCTGGCGACCCTCTTTGCGCATTTCGATGATGCGTCGGGAACTGACTTCCTTGGTCCTGCCGTACAGGTCTACGGCTGGCACCTCAGGTTTGGCGGGCTCGGCCTTCTTGCCGCGTCCGCGGCCTCGACCCTTGGCCCCGCCTTTGCCACGACGGCCAGTCGGTTTCGGCTTGGGCTCGGGGCGAGCCTGCAGCGGACGGTCGAGCACGCCGAGCAGCTTGCCCAGCGAATCAACGGCTTCCGGCGACTCTTCGCCGGTCAGCGTGAAGCTCGCCACAGAAGCATGAGAAATCTGCCGCTCTTCGTGCATCTTGGCTTGATTGCGGCGTTCGGCGGCCTTCTTCGGTGTTGGCGCTGCCTTGGTGGACTTCTTCGTCGTGCGCTTGGGCTGCTCGGCGAGGTTGATTGTTCGTCGGCCGGCCGGCATCGAGAACTCGTCGACCGGGGCGGTCAACGCGCGGACGCGGGCTTCTTCTTCGGACTTGGCGACGGCTCGAGGCTTGCGCTGTCCGGGCGCCTCGGCCGTCACGCGGCGGTCGCCGAGTTGATCACGGACGAGCTGCCTCAGATTGCCGACAATGTGGTTGGCTACCTCGGCGCTGCGGGCGCGTTCAGCCAGCGTGGCCGGCGTCGGTGTCGAGGTGGCTCGAGAGCGGGAGGCGGTGCTGGTTCCCGCCGATTGCGCCGTTCCATTCTTGCCGTTTGCCGATGATCCAGCAGGCGCTTGGTCGGCCTGGTCGGCCTGTTCGGCATGGTCGTTATCAGCGCCATTGGCTGCCACCCCGTTCGACGCGGGCGCGGATGCACTCGCCGAATCTGTTTCTGATGGAGTGACAAGCGTTGACGTGGCGGCTTCCGCCGGTGCATCAGCGGTTGCGTCTCGAGCGATCACCATGGTCGTGGTCCCTTCTCTCAGCGTGGTCCTCCAGCGTGGTTCTCGTTGGTTCCGAACAGATCAATCCGCCCCTGACGGGGAGAGTCGATGGAGATTTCGGGCAAGGTCTCGTGTGGACACGACGGCACCGGCGGCCGCGATCAGATCGGGCTCGCATTCGTCGGTCTGGTCGAGTTGCGCGGCGGCACGGGCGAGCTCGTCAACGCCGAGTTCGCGCTCTTGCTCGCCGATTTCAAGGTTCTTCAGGCGAAGGCCTTCTTTGCTGCGGTTTCGTCGGATTCTGGCGATGGCATCTGACGCGGCCTCAGTGGCCTCCGCGTCACTGTAGGGCGGAAGATGCTTCGCGTCACGTAGTATCTCCGCGATTCGCTCAGAAGAGTCAAGCAAATCGCTTGCCCAGGAGGATTCTCCGGAGTTGATGCGAGCGATCAGGATGGCCTGATCCTCAGCATCTTCGATCAGCTCGATGTCTTCGAATTGCAATCCATCACGGACGGACTGGTAGGCAAGAGCAAGCTGGAGGATGAACGATTGTTGGCGGTCACGCCGGGATCGAGTAGCGGAAGCACCTGATTGCGTCGGGCGAGACGAACGGGATGACGGCGTTGAGTACCGCGTCAGCAGCGCTGCGGCGTCAACGCGTGCCCAGGCGGCGACTCGCTTGGTGTATTCCTCGCGCAAGACGGCGTGGCCGATGGTTCGGACGGTGGGCATCAGGTCGTCGAGGAATTGCGCTCGGCCTCGTGGCGTCTCAAGGTCGTGCAGGGAACGCGTGTGATCGACGAGCCAGTCGAGATACGTCGGTGCTGTCTCGACGAGCGATCTCCACAGCTCAGGTTCGGAACGAATCAGATCGTCTGGGTCGCGGCCTTCAGGCAGCGGAATGATGCGGATATCGTTCGACAACTGATTCTGCAGTGCGCCGACGCGATGGATGTCGGTGGCGACGCGTTGCTCGGTGCCGAGCGCTGCTCGTGCAGTATCGATACCGCGGCGAGCGGCTGCCTGTCCGGCGGCGTCGGGGTCGAGCGCGAGGCGAATGTCAGTGGCGAGCGGCTTGATCAGCCCGATCTGGGTCTCGGTCAACGCCGTACCCATTGAGGCCACGGTGTTCGGGCTGCCGAATTCGTGAGCGCTGATGACGTCGGTGTAGCCCTCGACGATGATCACCGAGCCGGACTCGCGAATGGCTGGACGAGCGAGATCGAGTCCGTAGAGCAGGTCGCGCTTGCGGAAGAGGTCCGATTCAGGTGTGTTGATGTACTTGGCAGGTTCATCGATCAGGGTTCTGCCACCAAAACCGACCGTCTCGCCCCTGCCGTTGCGGATCGGGAAGATCAGACGGTCGCGGAAGCGGTCTCTGGGACCGTTCTCCGTGATCAGGATGAGTCCAGCTGCCTGAGCGTCTTCTAGTTGGTGTCCGCGCGCAGAGAGATGATGGGCCAGGGCGTCGGATTCTGAGCCGGCTAGTCCCAGGTTGAATTGCTGGGCCGCCTCAGGCGAGATCCCTCGTTCGCGCAGGTACTCTTGCGCTTCGCGGCCGAAGGACGAATCCTGAAGTTGGCTGCGCCAGAAGTGCAGTGCGGCGTCGTTCGCACGCAGCAGTCGTTGCCGCTGCTCGTCCTGGCGAGTCTGTTCGGGAGTCCTGGAGCGAAGCTGGATGCCGGCGCGCTGAGCCAGGCGCTGAAGCGCTTCGCGGAAGTCAACGTTGTGCCGCTTCATCTCCCAGCTAAAGATGTCGCCGCCTTCCGAGCATGCACCAAAGCAATGCCAGGTCTGACGGTCAGGATTGACGATGAACGACGGAGTCTTTTCAGCGTGGAAGGGACACGGCGCTTTGAATGTGGAGCCGCTCCGCTTGAGCTGAACTTCGGTGGCGATCAGATCGACGATGTCGATCTTCGCCTTGACTTCTTCGGCTACTGACATGCGCAGTGGCCGTGAAGGCTAATCGGGAGGGAAGCGCGCGGCATACACTAAATTTACGTTGATGCGGAACATTTATCAATGACTCCGGACAAGAATAAAGCGATTCAATGGTTCAGCGGGGTATTTCGAGCGTCATTTCGTTGTCGGCAGTGTTGACTTCTGGTGTGTCTCCGACAGCCACGACCGAAATCGTGAGTGTTCCGGAGTGCGGCTGGAGGCTTGTCAGGATCTCAGCGCTACCCGCGACAAGCGGCTGGGCATCTGCGTCGCGCCGGGTGATGACTTCCAACTGAGCTCCCGACTGATCGGCAATGGTGATAAAGAAGCTCTCGGCAGGTGCGTTGCCGTTGTTGATGACAGTCAGCAACACGTAACCGTCGCTCGTCGCTTGCGCATCGAGGAAGGTCAGATCGGGCGCAGGTCCTGGATCGGGATTCACTGTCTCTTCCTGCTGCTCATCCTGTGGATCAGCTTCAGAGGTCTGGCTGTCTTGACTGTCCTCAGTTCCTGATTCTTCGGGACCTTGCAAGGTGATCAGGAACTCGTTGTTGTTGGTGTTCGTATCGACGGCTGCCTCAATGAGGACTCGCGCTTCGACCGTGATTCCTGGTATCAAGTCGAGATCGAGGGGAATGGTGCGGACGCCGGCCGACTCGATCTCGAATGTGACGGCCGCAGACGCCAACTCGGCACCATTGCTCGCGTTGATGACGGTGACTAGTACATCGGCGCGCTCGATGTCCACGGAACTGGCATTCGTGATGGAAACGTTGAGGCGGTTGCGGTCGTCATCGACTTGTCTGGCAGTGACGATGACAAGGTCGATTTGATCGCTCTGCGCAGCGCTGTCTGCGTCGGCGTCATCCGTTTCGGCTTGCTCGTTGTCCTGATCTGCTACAGCCACGATGCGAATCACGATGCGATCGTCGTAGCGATCCTTCTCCGGAGTGAAGACGACGAGCTGGAGTTCGTATGACCCGGAGCTGGTGATGAATCGCTGGACATCTGTGACGAGCTCGCTGTAGTCGCCAGGCCCATGACCTTCGGAAGAGTGGATCAGGACAGAGTTGCCGAGCGTGTTGTCGGGTGCGATGGGAGTGATGTAGAGCAGTGCACTGGCGACAGCGCCCACATTGCGAGCGATGAGTTCGACATCGATGGCCAGGTCTGAGTCCAACGTGAAATGCTGGCCGTCACTCGGCGATTCGATTCGCGCTGTGCCGACGCCGCTGTCAGCCTGTTCGTTGTCCGATGGTTGGTCGGGTGTGGAAGACTCTTGTGCCTCGTCGTCACCTTCCGCAGTCACCACGCTCCCGCCTTGCGGGATCAGAATGACAGGAATCGTTTGCGATTCCCTTCGCCCAGCCACGTCAACTGCGACGATCGTGACCTGGACCTCGCCTGTTTGGCCCGGCGTCCACTCGATTCGGGCGATGTAGTCGCCGGATTCGTCCAGGACGGGAGTCACCGAGACGATGTGCTCATCGTTGACCAACATGTCGAACCGCTCGATTGGTTGGCTGCCGGTCGCCGAGATGGCGAATCGGATACTGGTCCCGGAGACGAACTGTTGTAGCGGAACGATGCCCAGCACCTGAACTCGTAGCGCGGCAGCGACCCGAGCCTGATCATCGGTGACTTCGACGCGGATCTGACGTTGGGACTCCACTCCCTGGTCGTCAAGGGCGACAATTTGCACGTCGGCGAATCCGAGTTGGGTGGGTGTCCAGACGAATGTACCGATCCACGCTCCGCGGTCCTGCGAGTAGGACGGCAGTACCGACACGACAGATTGGGAATCGACAAACAGTTCCAGAGTGGCGATGGGATTGCCGGACGAGATGGTGACGGTCACGCTCTGGGGTTGATTGAGGAGGACGAGTTCGCCCTCGTCGAGCGAGACCACCATGACTGGGGCGTCGGGTCCACCAGTGTTGAGTAGATCGAGCCTGCTAATCACAACGACCACGGCGGCGACGATAGCCGCGATGACCAGAAGAATGGCGATTGAGCCGATTCGGCTGCCCATGCGTCTCCTGCGACCCGATTCGACCTGCAACGACTCGCGTGGCAAGTGCGCCCTATGCCATGGCGAGGGGGCTCGTCGTCACTCTAGCTGGCGAAGGGGCCGAGACGCTTATCGCTGCTGTTGCGCTTCGGCATTTGCGACCAGATGACGCGTCTGTTCGATCACGTCCGGAGTGACGGAGATCGAGGTGATCCCCCAGTCAACTAGACGTTGCGCCAGGTCCGGATGTTCCGACGGACCCTGACCGCAAACTGAAACGGTGATGCCGCGACGTTTCGCGGTCGTGATCACCTGTTCAATCGCCCGAAGGACGGCGGGATTACGCTCGTCAAACGTATCGGCAAAGCGTTCAGAATCTCGGTCGATACCGAGCGTGAGCTGTGTGAGGTCGTTCGAGCCGATCGAGACGCCGTCAATTCCGCAATCGATGAACTCGTCCAGTAGCAGCACGTTGGACGGCACTTCGACCATCATCCAGAGCTGGAAGCCGCCGGGCTCGCCCGCATTGCGCTCAAGACCGTAGTCATCGACTTGCCTGGCGACCTGAGCCATCTCATCGGGCGTGCGGACGAATGGAATCATCAAGTGAAGGTTGGGATGATCTTCGCGGACTTGCTCAAGGGCGCGTAGCTCAAGCTCGAACAGATCCGGTTCCCGGATGTATCGTGCCGCGCCTCGGTAGCCAATCATCGGGTTTTCTTCGTTCGGCTCGTAGATGTCGCCGCCGGTGAGATTGGCATACTCGTTGGTCTTGAAGTCGGTCGCTCGATAGATCACCGGACGTGGATCGAACGCGGATGCGATCTTGCGCATCCCCTCGGCCAGTCGGCGTACATATTCGTCCTGGCGGCCGGTGTTGATGAAGTTGCGAGGGTGTTCGCCAAGTCGGGCGATGATGAACTCGGCACGCAGGAGGCCGACGCCGTCGACATCACGTTCGGCGACGCGGTCGGCGATTTCAGGCTCGGCCAGATTGACGTAGAGCTTGGTCTCGGTGGCGATCGGTGCGTAGAGCTCTTCTTCGCGGTGTTGCCACCAATTGATCAGGGCGGTCTGGACGCCGTCGTAGATCAACCCTGAGGCGCCGTCGACCGTGACCTCACGCCCGTCGGTCAGCTTGGCTGCGCCCGATGCTCCGACGACACAAGGAACGCCGAGTTCCCGGGAGATAATCGCGGCGTGACAGGTGCGGCCGCCTCGTTCCGTGATGATCGCCGCGGCGCGCTTCATCGCTGGTACGAAGTCGGGTGTGGTCATCTCGGCGACCAGCACGTCGCCTTCGCCGATGCTCGACGTTTCGCGGGCGTCAACGATGACCCGGATTCGACCGGTCGCAACTCCTGGGGATGCGGGCGAGCCGTTAAGAATCGGCGGCTCGGAAGGAGTTGGGGCAGGATTGGCGCCGTTGGTCTTGGTCTGTGGGGCGACTGTCGTGATCGGCCGGGTCTGCAGCAGATAGAACTGACCATCGGCCCAGCCCCACTCGATGTCCTGCGGCGAGCCGTAGTGTGACTCGATCCGCTTGCCGATTGCACTCAGTTCAACGACCTGGTCATCGGCCAATTTTGCGACTGATCCATCGTTCTCAGAGAGCTCGACCCAGACGTTGGCCCCGTGTTCGGGATCAATCGTTCCATCCGCTGAGCGCACGAGTTTTCGGTCCTGGATGAATATCTGCCGCTCGAGGATGCGCTCAGTGGACTTCTCGACTTCATAGTGGTCCGGCGAGACCAGGCCGCCGACGACCGCTTCGCCGAGTCCGAATGCCGCTTCGATCACGATTCGATTGGTGTCGTTCGTGATCGGATCGACGGTAAACATGACACCGGACGATTCCGACTGGACCATCCGCTGGACGGGCACCGCGAGGTCGACGTCGAGATGACCCCAACCCGCCTGTTCGCGGTAGAAGATTGCGCGTGCCTCGAAGAGCGATGCCCAACAGCGTTGGACTGCCTCGACGACGTTGACTCCACCCTCGATGTTGAGGAATGTTGCCTGCTGTCCGGCGAATGAAGCCTCGGCCAGGTCTTCGGCCGTGGCTGAGCTACGCACCGCAACCGGCCCTTCACCGAGCTGGGCGTATGCAGCGGTGATCTCCTGCTGCATCACTGCTGGCATTTCAGCCTGCTCGATGGCGTGGCGTACTGCTTCAGCCCGGGAGTTGAGCTGGTCGTCGTCGTTCACGTTGAGACCGGCAAGCAGCCGGCGCAGGGTGAGATCGAGACCACTGTCCTCGATGAACTGGCGATAAGCGTGGGTGGTGACCACAAAGCCGGGCGGGACAGGGATGTCTGCCTGGGTCAGCTCACCCAGGTTTGCGCCTTTGCCGCCCACAAGAGGGACAGATTCTCGTCCGACTTGGGCGAACCAGACAATGTGCTGTGCGTCAGAGGTCATGTAGGTAGCCCGCGAGTGGTGGTTGGGACGTTCAGGGCTGGCTGACGCAGGATATCACCGCGTTAACGAAACTCCGATGTCACCTAGTATCACCAGCCAAGTTTGCCGAGAAATCGGACATCACTCGACCGTCACGGTCTTGGCGAGATTGCGCGGCTGGTCGATGTCAAGCCCCCGAGCCAGTGCGATGTGATAGGCGAGCAGTTGAATCACCGGAGTGAGCGAGAACGGGGTGAGCGACGGCGGCGCCGGTGGTACACCGATGAAATGGTCGACCAGGTCAATGAGTTCCTCATCGCCCTCGTCGCCGATGGCGATCACGGGCGCACGCCGAGCTCTGACCTGTTGGATGGCAGAGGTCATCTTGTCAAACAACGGTCCGCGAGGAGCCAGCGCGATGACGGGGAAGTCCTGGTCGAGCAACGCGATCGGCCCATGTTTCATTTCGCCGGCGGCGTATCCCTCGGCGTGGACATAGGAGATTTCCTTGCACTTCAGGGCAGCTTCCATCGCCAGCGGGTGCTCGATTCCGCGTCCGAGCACCAGGAAGTTCGCTGCCGAGCCGAAGCGCTGCGCGATTTCAGCACAGCGCTCGCCGCGCTGTATGCCTCGGTCGACCAGGGAGGGCGCTGTCAATAGCTGTTCAAGGCGAGTTGACAGGTCGTCGTCGCTGAGGCGCCTCTGAACGCGCCCGATTCGGCAGGCGAGCAGGTATAAGGCTGCCAATGACCCCACGAATGTCTTGGTCGAGGCCACCCCAACCTCGGGACCACAGCGCATGATGATCGACGCGTCTGCCTGCCGCGTTGCTTCCGAGCCTTCAACATTTGTGATCACGACCTGGGGTGCGCCCCATCGATCGCGGACATGGTTCATCGCGCCGAGCGTGTCGATCGTCTCGCCGGACTGCGTCACGGCGACAACGAGCGTTGAGGGTCCAAGCAGCGGCGCGCGGAAGCGGAACTCCGAGGCGTTGTCGAAATCGGCGGGAATGCCTGCGATCTGTTCCATCCACCATCGGCCGATCATCGCTGCGTGGAGCGAAGTGCCCATGCCAATCACGAGGACGCGATCAATGGACCGGAGCGCTTCGTCGGACATGCGGAGATCGTCAGGCAATGCGCTGGGCGGGTCGAGGCGGGCACGTCCGCGAATCGTGTCGGAGAGCGCGCGCGGTTGCTCATGGATTTCCTTGAGCATGAAGTGTCGATACGGGCCCCGGGCGATTGCGACGGGATCGAGGTCAACTTGTCTCGGTTCGGGGCGAATACTCGGCTGTCCGGATCGCTTGACCCTGAGATCGTCGGCCGTGATCGTTGCGATGTCTCCATCTTCGAGGTGATACACCGTTGTGGTGTGTGGGAGCAGCGCCGGCAGATCGCTGGCGATGAACATCTCGCCCTCGCCGTAGCCGATCACGATGCCCCCGGCGGAACCTGTTCGAGCCGCATAGATGCGTCCCGGATCGTTCCGGTGTACGGCTGCGATCGCATTGGCTCCGTTCAGACGGCCGATTGCATATGCGAGCGCAGCTTCAAACGAGCGTCCCTGGGCGAGTTCCCGTGAAATCAATTCAGGGATGACCTCGGTGTCAGTGTCCGATTGCCAGGTGCGGCCTTCAGTCTTGAGTGTTTCCTGTAATTCGGCCTTGAGCTCTCTGTAGTTTTCGACAATGCCGTTCTGCACCACAATCACATCTCCGGACGAGGAGGCGTGCGGATGTGCGTTGCGGTCGGATGGCTCGCCATGAGTCGCCCAGCGGGTGTGCCCAATGCCGGCTGCACCCGCCGGCATCTCGGTGATGGCTGCTTGCAGATCACGGAGTTTGCCTTGCCGCTTGAGTACGGCGAGTGCTCCGTCACGGTCAACGACCGCGATGCCTGATGAGTCGTAGCCGCGGTACTCGAGTCGCTGCAAGCCTTCGAGCAGAATGGGACCGGCCGCCTGATGGCCGATGTAGCCAACGATGCCACACATGAGAATGCCCTGCGTCTAGCCCGCTACCGGAGTCGTCCAGCTACGTCCGTTGGAACGCTGATTCGGCTGCGGCTGCCTGCGAGCCGATTCAGAACTGTCGACGCCGTCAACTATCGACTGTAGAAGTTCTGAGAGCGTGTAGACGAACGCAATGGGTCGATTGAGTTGCGATTCCAACTGATCTGGAGTGAGATCGTCGAGGAACTTGGCGCCGAAGTAGTCGAGCGAGGCTCGAGGCAGGAATACGCGCTCAGGCAGGTCGCGTGTGGACAGCGCTGACAGGTAGTCGCGGCCGGGAATCAGTCCACTGACATTGACTCGCGATCCGAACAGCGTGTTGGTGATCGGCGCGATGGTGAAGTCAATCCCTGTCAGTTCGGCGGCCTCATCGCAGAGGGCCTGCATCGTAGGCGCGATGAGCGTGCCACAGGCGATGAGCACTGAAGTTTCCGAAACGTCAAGCCGACCCTCCTGGATCCTGCGCTTCGTCTTTCGCCAGTCGTCGACGAGCGTGCGGGTCATGCCGATGCCGTTTTCCCATTGCGGGAATCCGTCGTAGCGTCTGGCCGAAGGAATCTGCGCCTCAGCGGTGAGATAGAACTCGTCGCTGGGGAAAACCACCGATTGTCCACGCTCAGCGCGAGCGGCTCGTTGCCAGCGACGCAGTTGCTTGACGACTCGCCGGGCCTCCGTAGGACTGTGAGCGCGCATGCTGTCATCGCCTATGCGCTGCTCGCCCTCGAGCGATGAGCCGACAGGGACTACACCGATGGATGTGACATTGTCCTGACGCAGCAGGTCGCCAACCGTCTGGTCCAGGGCGTCACCGTCGTTCACGCCGGGGCAGAGCACGACCTGTGTGTGCGCCTCGATTCGCATGTCGGCCAGGCGGCGTAGCTGGTCGAGAATGTCTGGAGCGGTTCGGTTTCCGAGCAGTTGTCGGCGCAGATTCAGATCGGTCGCGTGAACGCTGACGTGCATGGGGCTCAGTCGTTGCTCTTCAAGACGAATCCAGTCGTCGTCGGAGAGATTTGTCAGCGTGACGAAGTTGCCGTGCAGAAACGAGAGGCGGTAGTCATCGTCCTTGATGTACAACGGCTTACGCAAGCCCTTGGGCAGTCCCTTGAGAAAACAGAAGAAGCACTTGTTGTTGCAAATTCGCGTACCGTCGAAGGCGTCGTCCTCAAATTCGATGCCGATCGGTTCGTCGATTGGTTTCTCGAACTCGACCAGCCCGACTTCGCCCTGATGAACAACTTCGAGCTCAACAATGTCGTCGGTGGTCTGGAAGCGATAGTCGACGGGATCACGAATCGGCTGCCCGTTGACGGCGAGCACCTGATCGCCCGGCTGCAGTCCGGCCTCTGCTGCTAACGAGTCGGGATCAATCGCGCTGATCGCGCCGGCAGGCACAGAGGAGCGGCGCTTGCTTGTCATCAGGAAAAATGCCGAGCCGTTGAGGGTCGCTGTTAGACGGTGGCGGACGCCACTTCGTCAATCTCTTCGATTCTCTTGACAACCGCGTCGATTGAGAAGTCTGGAGTTGAGGCTCCCGCAGTCACGCCAATGTCGTCGTGCCCAATGAACCACTCCGGTTGCAGTTCGCCCGACGTTTCGACGTGATAGGTCTCAACCCCGTTTGCCCGCGAAAGTTCGGCCAGGTGTCGCGTGTTGGCGGAGTTGTGTCCACCGACGACGATCATGAGATCGACATCCTGAGTCAGGTCGCGGGTCGCAGCCTGTTGCGATGTCGTGGCGTTGCAAAGGACGTTCACGACGCGAATCTCAGTGATCTGGTCGATCCTCGCCCGCATCAGGTTGGCGACGAACATGGCAAAGCGTTCGGGGGTATGCGTGGTCTGCGAGATCACGCCGATTTTGGCGGGCAAGTAGTCCGGAAGATCGTCGAGAGTCTCATTCTTGATCACGATGCCTCGCCCTCGGCACCAACCAAGGACGCCTTTGACCTCAGGGTGGGTTGGATCTCCGAAGATGACGACGGTAAAGCCGCGCTCAGCCAGATTTCGGGCGGCTCGCTGCGAACGAGACACGAACTGGCAGGTGGTATCGATGACCTTGAGTCCGCGAGCCTCGATGTCTCGCACGACGGTTTCACCGACGCCGTGTGCGGTGATCGCCACGGTTTCAGTTTCAACCTCGTCGGCTGTCCGGTCGTTCTTGACCATGATGCCGGTTTCTTCGAGCTGGGCGACAACTTGAGGATTGTGGACGACCTGGCCGAGCGTCGTAACCCTGGTGCCGTTTGCGGCAGCCTCTTGCATCATGTCGACGGCACGACGAACGCCGAAGCAGAATCCCATGTCGCTGGCGCGGTGAATTTTCATGCTGCGGCTCCTGGTCTGTCCGTACGGGACCGGTCGGCACTCACTGTTGGCTCGGCGACGGTGTCGTCGACCAAGTGTGCATACACGCCACGATACGCGGGGGGTAGCTCTTCGGCAATGGCTCGCATGATTGTGGTATGCGCTTCATCGATGTCGGCGCGGGTCACGCGGCGCCCTTTGGGTTTGACCACGAAGGGATGTGAAGCGGTCATCCGTACCTGGGTTCGCGCAAACAAGGCTCGCCAACCCGCTCTCATGCGCTCGGAGCCGGTGATGCCAACCGCCACGACAGGCGCCTGCGTTCTCAGGGCCAGCAAGGCAGTGCCCGAGTGCGCCTCGATCAGCGAGGCGTTCTCGGATCGATGTCCTTCAGGGAACATCCCAACAACCGCGCCGTCTCTGAGCAAGCGCTCGGCCTCGCGGATTGCCAGGCGGTCGCCGGCTCCGCGACGGACCGGAAATGCACCGGACAGCGCGAACAGATAACCAATGACTGGCGCCTTCTGAAAGAGTTCCACCTTGGCCATGTATCGGGGCGAACGTGGATAAATGGCCGATGCCATCATCGCCGGGTCGGCGGATGACACATGGTTGGAGGCGATGATCACGCCGGTTTTGGGAATACGGTCAAAATGGACCCACTCACAGCGGACGATGCGCATGAATGCGAACCGCGCGAAGAATCCAGCCACGAGGAACCAGACCCGAGACGCATTAGGCATGCCGTGCATGCCGATGTCGGACAGCGCTTTGTATTCGCCAAAGATCATGCGCGTGAGTTGACGTGTAGTCCAGCGATAGATGCGTCCGCGCATTGCTCATCCCTGCCTAGCCGACGCGGTGTCGGGAACCTGGGCCAGGGTTGGGATTCTCTCGCGAATGATCGCTTCCGCGGCGTCAATCGCCTGTTCGAGGGTGAGAGTTGAGGTGTCCAGAGTGATCGCATCTGGAGACGCAATGAGCGGTGAGGCCTCGCGGCTGCGGTCACGTGCGTCTCGTCGCTGTGTGGCTTTGAGCACAGACGCTTCGTCTGTGCCGCCATTCTGTTCGGCCGCGCGACGCTTGGCGCGTACTTCCTCGCTGGCGTCAAGAAAGATCTTGACCGGTGCATCTGGCAGTACGACGGTTCCGATGTCGCGGCCAACCACGATCATGCAGCCATCAGTCGCCTGATCCTGTTGAATCTCCACCATCAGGATCCGAACACCAGCAATGGCGGCGACTGTTGGCACTCCCGACTCGACAGCGGATTCACGCAGATGCGGAGTGGCATTGACGTTGTCGACATACACGTCCAAGTCGGGAGCGTCGCTCTCAGCACTTGGCACCAGGCGAAAGTCTGACTCTTTGATCAAGTCAGTCACCGTCTCTTCCTCATCGAGATGAACCCTACGCTGCTGAGCCTGCCAGGTGGCTGCGCGATACATGATGCCGGTGTCGAACAGACGCCAGCCTAATCTGGTCGCGAGGGCGCGACCGACCACAGTCTTGCCTGATGCGACGGGGCCATCGATCGCAACCACCTGCTGTTTGCAATCGGCAACGGAGGCTTGTTCCATACGGGAATAGTAGTGGCGAGAGAGCTAGCGCTCAGCTTCGGCGGAGTCATCAACGAGCCCGGCGGCTCGGCGCAGCATCCGAATCTCGCGCCTGCTCAGCGGTCGCACGACCCCTTCTGGTAGGTCCTGCAGTAGTAGCGGACCGAATCGAACACGACGCAGCGTCAAGACAGGATGCCCGATGGCGTCGCACAGCCGTCGAACCTCGCGTTTGCGTCCGGTGTGCAGCGTCAGGGTCATCCATGATGTCGTACGACGATCGCGCAGGCGCCTGCCGGCTCGTCGGGAACGGGCCGGCTTGGCTTGCAATATGTCTCCGTCGTCCTCGACACCCTTGAAGACGCGGTCGAGCTCATCGTCCGTCGGAGTTCCAATCACTTCTGCCAGGTAGACGCGCGGCACCTCGCGGGAGGGATGCAGAAGTCCCGTGACCAGTGGGCCGTCGTTCGTCAGTAGGATCAGCCCTTCACTGTCGAGGTCGAGTCGACCGACCGGGACACAGCGGGGCGAGTCACCGGGCAGCAAGTCGATGACGGTTCGTCGACCTCGGTCGTCTCGAGCACTGGAGAGTACGCCGCGAGGCTTATTCAGTGCGTAATAGCGCAGTGGCTCCGACTCGGGCAATGGCCGCCCATCGAGAGTGATCGCTTGCGTGCGGGGATTGACGCGCAGTGAGAGGTCTGTGGTGACCTGACCGTCAACGGTGATTCGCCGTTCGCGGACCAGCGTCTCCGCGCCGCGCCGTGATGCGACTCCGCTGCGGGCAATGGCGACGGATATGCGAATGTTGTCGGAATCGATCATCGTTTGGGATTCTCATCGTCTCGTTCCAGATCCTGCTCGAAGAGCGGAGCATCACTGGCGCCGGTGTATGTCACACTATCCGTGTTCTGATCAGTCGGTTCGATCTCCGGACGCCATCGGCGCACGAGCAGTGTCGCAATCACTCCGATCAGGGCAATACTCACGATCATCCAGGCGTTGGTTCCGTCGTTCTGCGAAGCCGCAACAATCGGGAGTCGCTCTTGACCAGTGACTTCCGGTCTCGGAGAAGCCGTACGGTAGGCGTCCCCAAGCAGGGGAGTGACCTTGTCGGAGCCAGGTGTGGGTTCTGCAGTCACGACCCATCTCTCGGGATCGAGTGCGATCGAGAGGCCACGATCGGGTGCTGGTAGCTGATCGTCGCCGTAGCGAATTTGATGGACGACGTTGCCCTGCGGATCGATGACTGCAATGGTGTCGCCGTCGTTGTTGAGGCCGTTACCGATACGGTCGACCACGAGGACGGGACCTGACAGATCGAGCTCTGCTGTCGAGATCACCAGACGTGCGTTTGCTGAGATCGTGCCCACCAGTGGCGACGTACGTACTGTGTCACCCAGGCTCCAGCCAGTGAGATCGATTGGTTGATCGCCAGGGTTGTACAGCTCAACCCATTCAGGTTGACCTGTTAGAGGAGCGGGCATGACTTCTGTGATTCTCAGAGGTTCGCTCCCATCAGCGACATCTGCGCTCGGTTGGGCCGGAGCAGGCGCGACTGTTGGCGCATCAGTTGAGGATGTCGAGACCGTTGAGAGTGGAGTAGATTCCTGTGCCGACTGCGGGAGGGTCTGTGTCTCAGCACGAGTGCTCAGTGTTCCGGCCGACGGTGGAGCGACCATAGCGGCTCTGCCGGGCGAACTCACATGGATGGATTCGTCCGCCTTGGGCGCTTTGACCGAGCTGTGTGAGCGATCGTCGCCCCAGCTCACGGCGCTGACGACGTTGCCCTGCGTGTCAATCAAACGCAACTGGTCGCCAGCGTTCGCCAGTCCGTTGCCGATACGGCCATCCTCGATTATGGCCGAAGTCGCCGGATCAGCTTCACTAGACCCACCAACAACAACGGATGATCTGGGCGGAATGATCAGATCACCGAGCGTGTCCGATGTCGTGTTGTCGGCGACTGTCCACCCGCTGAGCGAGACCGGCTGGTCGGTCCAATTGGTGATCTCGAACCATTCGAACGCGGGATCGTTGCGGCCTTGTCCGGCCGTCGGATGCACCTCGCTAATCCAGACCCCAGACTCCTCAGACTCCTGATCGGCGAGGCTCGGAAGTTTCAGGCGCTCGATGTCTTGAGATACGTCGGCATGTCGTGCGGCAGATTGTCGTGGGATGGCACCGATGATCAGTCGATTGCCAAAATCAATGGTCTGGAACCAGGGGACTCGAGGATGAACCCGTGCCAGGGGACTGAAGTGCACTGGCTCACCTGGAGGGGGCGCAGATTGTCGGTGGAAGGTGTCGTTGTCACCCCAGCTAGCGGTCGCCAGCCAGTTGCCGTGCTGGTCTCGCAGGACCAGATGACCTCCCCGTCGAGACAAGCCTGCTCCGATCTTGCCATCGGGCTCGGTGACTTCGAATGACTCGCCGGGCAGAATCCGAACCGAACGGAGTCTGACCAGGGAATTGCCCACGGTAAGGGACCAGTTCACGGTCAGGAGCGGGTTGTCTGAGATGTTCTTGATGGTGACCGACTCCGCTTGTCCGTCGGTAGGATCGACCTGTGCCATGGTGATTCTCATGGTGGTATCGGGCAGCGGATGGCGGTGCCGCTCCGGTTCCGCGCTGATGGCTTCCCCGACGGTCCAGGGAGTCAATGCGTCGGACAGCGTTTGACCACCGGTCGGAGTTCGAATGATCGACTGTCGCGGATTAGGTGGGTCGATGGCCCTGGGAGTCCGGACCGATCCCCAGCTCACCGCGTCGTAACGGACTCCGAATGGATTGACCAGCGCCACCCGATCGCCGGTATTGCGCAGGCCTGTTCCGATGTTGGCGGACTCAAGGATGACCAAAGATCGGCCAGCAGGCACTGCAATGTCTGCGCTGCTTCCAGCGACCAAGACGGCTCCTCCAGGCTCAATCTCGAAATCCGGCAGCGCGGCGATGGCCTGAGAATCCTCGATCGTCCAGCCTTCGAGACTGACCGGGTATTGCTCGAGGTTGTGGATTTCGACCCACTCGTTGGAGTCTGTGGAGGATTCACTGGCGACGACGCTGGGGTGGACCTCGGAGATGACCAGTCGCGGGTCATGCGACGCCTTTGCCGAACCCCCGAGGTTCGCGAAAGAGAACAGGAGAATGGTGATGGCAAGCGCAGCTACAAGTTCAGGAAGCAATCGTGACGCGGCGGCGAACCGTGGTGTGCTCTTCAACGAGAATCGTCTGCGTGTGCTGCGGTGCCGGTGAGAAGATCTGGCGAGCCTTATGGGCCAGCGCAGGTGCAGCATAGCGAGTCGTGAATTCAGCGACAGCCGCAGCGGCGATCAGTCCGGCGGCGCTGCGCAATGCAGGGATGAATGGGGCCAGATCCTCGCGGATCGCAGGCAGCAGCGCAGATGGACCCGGCTCAATGATTGTGGGCGTGAGCACTCGCGTCTCTCTGTCAGTCATGATCAGATCATATAGATAATGGCCTAAGCGCGTATACAGTTTGCCCCTATCCTCCACACGGGCTGTAACTTTACATAACTGCTGCAAGTCACAGGCGTTGACGCAACATTTCTGCTTCGACCGCAGCGGTGATGTCCGAGCCTACGCCGAATTGATTGCCAGACGGCGTTTTGGCATCGAGCGATGTCTGTCCCGATGCGATTGCCCTGAGCGACTGAAGGATGAACGTCGGTTCGCGACTGGCGCCGGCTTCGCGAATGGCGTGGAACAGCGGCGTTTCCGATTTGGCGTCCGAGCCATGCTCGGTCCACAGCTCGTCGAACCCCGGACCTCGAATCGGATACTGAGCCCAGGTGACCGTTGGTCCGCGGTCGAGCTCGGTTGTGACTCGCTGGAGCACCATGCCTGAAGATTCGGCCCGTTGGGCGATGAGCTGATGAATGACTTCCTGCCAGGTGCCGATCGGTCCGTTGGGCAGCGCCGGATGCAGATTGACGCAGGCCAGACGGTCGCAGATCACGTCGGTGATCACCATCATGTAACCGGCGAGCATGGCGACATCGGGCGAGAACTCAATGATCTGCTGATAGAGATGCTGGTCGAAGTCGCGTCTCCAAGGGGCCAGACCCTTGCCCGGATCAGAGATCTTGCCTCCGACTGCTCTTCGCCACTCCCCGGAGCTCTGGGCGATCAGCGGAATGCCCGCTTGCCTCGCATCGTTCAGAAACGCGTCGGTATTGGCGGATTGCCCGGGTGCTCGATTGCAGACGACGCAGACGATGTGAGCATCGAGTTCGCAGGCGTCGATGGTATCGAGCGCGGCGTTGAGCAGCTTACGCGAGCTCTGGCCCTTGGCAGTAGCGAACCAGGCGATGCGGAGTGTCATTGCAGCAGGTCAGGAATCGTTGCGCAGCGTGTCGATTCGCAGCTCTGCCTCTGTGAGCAGCTTCTGGGCTCGCTCGCTGAGCGCGACTCCGTGTTCGTAGGCGTCCACTGCCTGGTCAAGTGGCAGCCCACCTTCCTCCAACTCAGAGAGCACTTGCTCTAGCGCCTCAACGGTCTCTTCGTAGGAGCGTTCCGGTTCATCAGTCATTCATTCACTCCTCGCGGGCGTGCTCTATGGCGAGTGTCCTGGCGTCGACATCTCCGTCGGCGAATTGGATTGCAATCTGCTGATTGGCTCTCATCTGTTTTGCTGACGTGACCACTGTTCCATCGGCGTCCGAGACGATTGCGTAGCCGCGTGCAAGGGTTCCACGCGGGTTGAGTGCGTTCAGTCGCGAGGAAGCGGCACGTTGATGCGCCTGCAGCAAGGCGAGCTGACGATTGACCGCCTGTTCAAGGTCCTCGCGGCGCCGGTTGAATTCGATGCGCATTGTCGGAGGATGCGGGACGGCTCGTTCCAGCCGGTCGCGGTTGAGCGATGTGTCCTGTGCGATCCGACTGAAGCGGTTGTCAATCACCTGGTCGGCTGCCTGACGGAGTCCGGCAATGCGGGCGGCTTCTTCTGCTCGGTCCGGCACGGCAATCTCGGCCGCCGCCGATGGTGTCGGCGCTCGACGATCGGCAACGTGGTCGGCGATGCTGACGTCCGTCTCGTGACCGACAGCAGAGATGACCGGGATGTCGCTGGCGAAGATTGCCCGGGCGACTGGTTCTTCGTTGTAGGCCCAGAGATCTTCAGGGGATCCCCCACCTCGCGCGACGATGATCACCTCGGGTGCGTCGACCGTGAGGAGATTGAGGCGCTCAATAGCCAGAAAAATCGATTGTGCGGCTCCGGTTCCTTGTGTCAGACAGGGTGACAAGGTCAAGGCGGTGAGAGGCCATCGTCGTGCCACGACCTGTTGAATGTCATGCCAGACGGCACCACTCGGTGAGGTCACGACTCCGATTCTGCTTGGATAGGTCGGCAGGGGTCGTTTGCGCTCAGGATTGAAGAGGCCTTCCGCATCGAGGTTGCGAAAGAGGCGCTCAAACTCGGCTTGAAGAACGCCCTCGCCGATTGGACGCAGATCGTCGACGATGATTTGCAGCGAGCCACGGGCGAGGTAAAGGTCGGCGCTGCCGTGCACGAGCACCTGGTCGCCCTGTCGGACGGCGATTCCGCGATTTTCGCGGCGGAAGAATGCACAGGCCAGCGCAGCGTCGGTCTTGGAGTCGGCGAGGTCGAAGTAGTAGTGCCCTGCTCCGGATCGGTTGAAGCTGCGGACTTCACCCTCGATCCACACGTCGGTGAGTTGTGGGTCGGACTTTAGCTGTGAGCGGATGTGGCGGGCGACGTCGCCGACCGGTCGTGATTGCGGGGTGGGCGCGGCAGCCGGAGTTGGCTGCTCCCAATCGATGCGCTGCTGTTGGGCGCGTCGGGCGTTGTAGCCGGTTGGCGGACGTTTGGGCATTGGCTGTCTTTGGCCGGGCTTCCTCTGCCCTCGCCCTCTCCCAGCAGGAGAGGGGATGGTTTCCCTCAGGCGCGCTCGAGGTACTGTCCACTGCGAGTGTCGACTTTGACGGTGTCGCCAGGGCCGATGAAGAGCGGCACATTGACGGTCAGGCCGGTTTCGAGCTTGGCCGGCTTGGTCGCTCCGGTCGCTGTGTCGCCCTTGACACCGGGATCGGATTCCGCGACCACCAGCGGCACGGCCGCTGGCAGCTCGACCGCGACCGGACTCTCGCCCACGATCAGCACTTCCGCTTCGGCATTTTCGGCCAGATAGTTGACCGCGTCGCCGACGATATCGAGCGAAAGCGGCTGCTGCTCGTACGTCTCGGTGTTCATGAAGTAGAGCAGATCGTCCTCGCGGTAGAGGTACTGCATGGTGTGATGCTCGGTGCGGATCCGGCGGAACTTGGTGCCAGCCTGAAAGGTGCGCTCGATGGTGTGGCCGCCGCGAATATCGCGCAGCTTCAACCGTGCCTGGGCTGAGCCCCGGCCTACCTTGATGTGTTCCCAATCGACAATCTGGTAGTCGTTGCCGTCGAGTTCGATCACGAAGCCGCGCTTGAGGTCGCCGGTGGAGATCATCGTCTGCCTGTCAGTTGAGTTCGGTGGTCGTCGGAGTTGTTCGCGAGTGTCTGACTGTTGAAGTGTGGTACCAGCAGGTTACGCGAGCATGCGCAGCTTGGGCGTGCCGGTGAACGAGTGGAAGCCGTCTTCGTCGAGCAGACCCATGTCTTCGATCCGGACGCCACCCCACTCGGGCAGGTAGATGCCCGGCTCGATGGTGATGACCATGCCTGCTTCGAGGGTGTCTGTTGAGGTCGTGCCCAAATGAGGGTTCTCGTGAATCTGGAGGCCGACGCCGTGGCCAAGTCCGTGACCGAACTGGTCGGCGTAGCCAGCATCACTGATGACCTGTCGGGCGAGTTGGTCGGCGTCCTTGCCGGTCATGCCCGGCTCAACCATCTCGGCGGCGGTCTCGTGGGCGGCAAGGACGATGTCGTAAATCCTTGGGAACGTCTCGTCGTGGTCGCCGAGGACGATCGTGCGAGTCATGTCGGCGCAGTAGCCGTTGAATCGAGCGCCCATGTCGATCACGATGGGTGCTCCCGCGTGAATCTCTTCATCGCGAGGTCGAGCATGCGGCCGTGCGCCCCACGGGCCGGCGGCGACGATTGACTCGAACGCCATGCTGTCGGCGCCGTGTGATCGAGCGTATTGTTCGATTTCCCAGGAGACCTGCTGCTCGGTCCAGCCCGGCTCGATGGTCTGCCTGGCGTGTTGAAATGCGTCGTCTGTGAGTTCGACTGCCTGCTTGAGCAGCGCGAGCTCCGGTTCATCCTTGATGGCTCGTACGGACTCAACGACCTTGTCGGTCTGGACGAGCGCCGGTCGCTGGCTGGCTGGCAGTTTGGCATTGGTGTCACGCAATTGTTTGTGCGCTGCCACCGTGACGTCGCTCGACTCGAAGCCAAGCCGTCCTCGACCTAGTGGTTTCGCCAGTTCGCCCCACCATTTCTCGAATCCGTCCTTCATGTTGACGACTTCAAAATCGGGCGATTCGTGGGCCGCTTGATCGAGATAGCGGAAATCGGTGGCTAGTTTGGGTGGAGTGGCATCATCGGCCGGTACCAGCAGCCAACCGTTGGATCCGGTGAACCCGGAGGCGTAGCGCCGGTTGACGGAATTCGTTACCAGCAGCGCATCGACGTTTGCTTGCTGCAAACGTTCGCGGATTCGATCGAGACGGGAGGCGGTCACGCTCAGGAGTCGGGTTCGTTGGCGGCGCTTGGGCTCGAGGCGCTGCGCCCGTGTCGTTCTTGCAGCATGGGTACCAGGGCATCGAGAGCGGCGAGGTAGCCGCGCCAACCGAGCCCTGCCACGACGCCATCCATGATTGGCGCCGTCACCAGATTGTGGCGGAAGTGCTCGCGCGCATGGACGTTGGATAGATGAACTTCCATTTTGCCACCTGGAAACGCTTCGAGCGCGTCACGCAGCGAGTAACCGTAGTGCGAGAGTGCTCCAGGATTGATGATCAATCCCTCAGCCGAGCGCTCCTGCTGGATGAAGTCGATGATCGCGCCCTCGTGGTTGGACTGGTAGGGGCGAATCGTGACGCCCCACTCCTTGGCCCGCTTGCCGACCAGATCCTCGATATCGGCGAGCGTCTGCGTGCCATAAATCTCCGGCTGACGCTGGCCGAGGATGTTGAGATTGGGTCCCGAAATGAGGAGGACTTTCATTGCTGGTCGCCTACGTCCCGGCTGTGTCGTTCGCGGAGTAGGTCAGCGATTCCGTCGAGCGCATGCTCAATGGTGTCGCGCCGAGCGGCGTCGCTGACGTGGGTGTAAGTCTGCGTCGTGGACACGGAAGCATGTCCGAGCAATTCCTGGACCACACGAATATCGGCGCCTCCATCGAGCATATGAGTGGCGAACGAGTGTCGCAACAAATGCGGATGCACGTCCTGGGGCAGTTGGGCCTGCTCGGCGTATCGACGGACGCTGAGTTGGACCGCTCGACTCGATAGTGATCCGCCGAATCTGTTCAGCCAAACCCAGTTCGCCGACTTCTCGGAGATGAGCGCCGGACGTCCGTCATCGAGGTAGCGGCGCAGCCAGTGTTGCGCTGTCTCGCCCAGCAATGCAACACGCTCCTTGTTGCCCTTACCTCTGACGATGAACGCGTTGTGATCGCCGTCGTAGTCGGACAGGCGCAAGCTGGTCAGTTCGCTGATCCGCAGGCCGGCGCTGTACAGCACCTCGAGCATCGCGCGATCGCGTAGCCCTGCCGCCGAGGAGATGTCGGGGGCGTCGAGCAGCGCATCGATTTGTGCTCTGCTCAGGACAGTCGGCAGATATGAGGTCGCTTTAGGCGTTGAGGCCAGCACCAGCGGATCTCGTTCAATCTCGTCTCGATGATTGAGGTGGCGGGTGAAGGATCGAATCGTCGAGGCGCGACGTCGGATTGAAGCCTCTGCCATGCCGTCGTCCTGCAAGCCTGCCAGGTACTGGCGGTAGTCGGCTCGGCTGAGTTCCCCCAGGCCGACACCGGATTGTTCCAGCCAGCTCAGGAAGTGCGAGATGTCCGAGCGGTAGTTGCGAATCGTGTTTGGGGAGAGCCCGCGACCGTTCTTGAGCAGGGACAGGTAGCGGTCGAGTGCGGCAAGGTGATGTTGTGAGAGCTCGATCGTTGGCACGAAGTCACTGTAGGACAGCCAGCCAAGTGCTATCGACGGCGACCACCTCGTCGTGCTCCGCCTTTGCGTTGACCACGTCGCGTCGCCTTGGGTTCGGCCAGCAGCGATAACGCTCGATCCAACTCGATCGTCTCCAGGTCGTCATCGTCCTTGAGGTTGCGCCGCTCGTCGCCGCATTGCACGTAGGGTCCCCAGCGACCAGGACGGACGGTGACCTCTTCGCCGGAGTCCGGGTGGGCACCGAGTGTCTTGGGCCAGCGCAGCCAGTCAATCGCGTGCTCAAGGTTGACCTCGGGCAGCTCCATGTCCTTGGGCACCGAGGCCCGACGCGGTTTCGGTTGACCGCGTTTCGGTCGGCCGGCCGTCTCGCCAACCTGAACGAAGGGGCCGAAGCGGCCGTTGAGCAACCAGACATCATCGTTGTAGTCGGGATGATGGCCCAATCGGCGTGGAAGCTGCAGTGTCGTCTCGATCAGGTCGTCTGCTTGAGTCAGCGTGAGGTCGGCCGGCGCGAGATCGGGTGGAAGCGGAGCAGTGCGCATGTTGTCGCCGACGCCTCGGCGCAGGAACGATGATCCGCCGCGGATTCGTACCTGGATGTCGTCGGGACCGACATGCTCGTCGCCGTCAAGGTCGAGCGCGAGTCCATCTTCGGTCAGGTTAAGCGCCCAAAATGGGATGGTGTCGATCTTCTCGGCCACGCGTCCCTTGAGTCCAGTCTCGGCTTCGTCGGCACCGAAGTAGAAGGCGTGCAGGTGTTCTTCGGCGCGCGTCTCGCCCCGGGCGATCTGGTCGAGGCTGTCCTCCATGTCGGCAGTGAATTCGGCATTGACCAGATCGGAGAAATGTTGCGTGAGCAAGTCGGTCACGCCGAAGCCGAGGAATGTAGGGATCAGGGTGCGTCCGCTGCGGCTGACGTAGTTGCGGTCGGTGAGGGTCTTGATGATCGCGGCATAGGTGCTGGGTCTGCCCAGACCGTCGTCTTCGAGCTTCTTGACGAGCGAAGCCTCCGTGTATCGAGGCGGCGGCTGCGACTCGCTGCGTTTCGGTTCGAAGTTCAGGAGTTGTGCGTTGTCGCCCTCGGCCACGTCGGGCAGGAGCTGCAGGCCATCCCCGCGAGGCGGCAGGACCTCATACCAGCCGGGAAACAGCACGACCTGGCCATTGGCGATCATGATCGCAGGGTCGTCGTTGGGGCGATCGGGCAGGTTGGCCCGTAGCTCGATACGAGTCCGCTCGACGCGGGCGTCCCCCATCTGTGAAGCGAGCGCTCGACGCCAGATCAGGTCATACAGGGCGAAGTCGTCGCCGTCGAGCGTTCCGCGCATTGACTCGGGCGTCCGTGCAATGTCGGTCGGACGAATCGCTTCGTGCGCTTCCTGCGCGTTGCGCGAGCGCGTCTTGTACGTGCGGAACTGGTGGTAATCGTCTCCGTAGGTTGTCTTGATGTAATCGGCCGACTGCGCCAGTGCCTGGTCGGAGAGCGTGACGGAGTCGGTTCGCATGTAAGTGATCAGACCTACACGCTCGCTTCCGAGATCAATGCCCTGGTACAACCGCTGGGCTGCAGCCATGGCGCGGCCCGCGCCCATGCCAAGCCGATTCGACGCAGCCTGTTGCATCGTCGACGTCGTAAACGGCGCCGCCGGACGCATCCGAGCCTGGGTCTTGTTGATTGTGGACACGACCCAATCGGCGACGGTCACGGCTGGTCTCAGATCTTCGAGTGTGGCTTCCGTTTCCCAGCGTTTGTCGGTTGCGGAAAGCTGTCCGGTGGCCGGATCGAAGTCGGAGGTCTGGCTGGCGAGTTCTACTCCGCCCAGCGAGAGCAGACGTGCGTTGAGCTGGCTGTCACCGATGGCGAAGTCGGCGTTTGCTCCCCAGTATTCGGCAGTGACGAATGCCATGCGTTCGCGTTCGCGGTCGACGAGGAACTTCAGTGCGACGCTCTGCACACGACCGGCGGATGTGCCCTGTCCGAGTTTGCGCCACAAGACGGGGCTGAGCGAGTAGCCGTAGAGCCGGTCGACAATGCGCCGGGATTCCTGGGCCTCGACCAGGTGCTCGTCGATTTCACGCGGCGACTCGATCGCCTGCTCGATGGCACTGGGAGTGATCTCATGGAACACGATTCGTTGGTATGGCACTTTCGGCTTCAGGACCTCGACGAGGTGCCAGCCAATCGACTCACCTTCGCGGTCCTCGTCTGTGGCGAGTAGGACACGGTCGGCTTGCTTGAGTTCCTTCCGCAAGCGGGTGACGTGTTTTTTCGACTCACTGGGCACGATGTAATAGGGCTCGAAGCCGTGATCGACATCTACGGCGAAGTCAGCCCACGGTTGGCCTTTGATCTTGGCTGGTCGTTCCGCTGCCCGGCGAGGCAGATCGCGTATGTGACCGAAACACGCGCTAACGACGTAGTCATCGTCGAGGAATCGCGAAATCGTGTCGGCCTTGGCGCCCGACTCGACAATGACGAGCGTCTTCTTGCCACTGGAGCCGGCGTTGTCAGCGTCGGGCATAGGTCATTGGTCCTACTTGGTGAATCAGGCCTTTGAGTTCTAGGGTCGCCATCGCAGCAGCGGTCTCGTGTACAGGCTGCTGGAGGATGCGAGACAGTTCATCGACGTGGATCGCCTCGCTGCCGATGCGTTCCAGTAAGACTGCCTCGACGGGATCTTCAGGAAGTTGTTCCACCAATTCCGCCTGCCGCTCAATCGGTCCCAGATTGAGTTCCTCGAGGATGTCCTGGGCACAAGTGACGAGCTTACCCAATCCCCGCTTGATGACGTTGTTGGCGCCGGTCGATTGATCAGAAGTGATCGGGCCGGGAACCGCAAAGACTTCTCGTCCCTGGTCGAGCGCAGAAGTGACGGTATGCCAGGTTCCCGACTTTTCGCCGGCCTCGGTGACCAGTGTGCCTAGCGTCATCCCTGCGATGATTCGGTTGCGGCGAGGAAAGTAACGCGCATCGGGCCGAGTGCCGAGCGGGTACTCGCTGAGCATGGCTCCGCCACTGTCGAGAATCCTTGCAGCCAACGGCTTGTGTTCAGGGGGATACACACGATCGAGTCCACAGGCGACGACCGCGAGTGTACGGCCGCCGTGTTCGAGTGCGGTTTCGTGAGCGATGCCGTCTACTCCACGCGCGAGCCCGGAGACGATGGTCAGGCCGGAGCCAGCAAGTTCGGCGCTCAGAGCGCGTGTGACCTGCTGTCCATAGGCCGTCGGCCTCCGAGTGCCGACGACCGCCAGTGACCATTCGTCGCGTTCGATCAAATCTCCGCGGACGTACAACAGCGGAGGCGGATCGGGAATCTCTTTGAGCCGGCGCGGGTAGCGGTCATCCTCCGGCGTCAGTGCAGTGATGCCTGCGTCCAACATGCGTGTGTAGGCGTCATGGGGGTCTAGCGTAGTTCGCGTCGATTCGATCTCGTCGGTCGTGCGCTTGTCGAGTCCAGCCTGTCGTAGCCGAGTTCGGTCGGCTCCCCAGGCCTCTTCGAGGCTGTCGAAATGACGTTCGAGGGCGCTCATGCGCGCCGGACCAACGCCAGTCACGTGCGAAAACGCGACTCGAAAGGGGACATCGCTGTCTGTCGGGCTATCGGTTGGTTCGTTGAAGTGGGGCACGGGCGCTCACGTTAGCGCGAGTTGGCCTGGCTGTCAGTAGCAGGCGCTGCGAGGCTTACCGCGCGCATTTGTACCACACGACGGCCATTCATGCGTTCGACGATGACCGACAGCGTGCCCAAGCGGACTTCGTCACCCACTTGCGGAATGCGCCCCAGCCGGTCGAAGACGAGCCCGGCGACGGTGTCATAGTCGGCTGCTTCGATGTGTCCGCCAAGCTGTTCCAGCGCCGCCAGCGGAGCTCGTCCATCGAGAATTAGTTCGCCGTCTTCCAGTCGGGCATCGTCGTCGTCGGCTCCAGCGGGATCGTATTCATCCGCGATTTCGCCGACGATCTCTTCCAGGATGTCTTCGAGTGTGATCAATCCGGCGGTGCCGCCGTATTCGTCCAGCACAATCGCCATGTGTACACGCGAGCCACGGAGATCGTGCAGGAGATCGTCGATCAGTTTGGACTCGGGCACGAGAATCGGTTCGCGTCCAATCTCGGCAATGGGACGCTCACGGTCTTTGAGAATCTCGGCCAGCAGGTCCTTTGCATAAGCAATGCCGATGATGTTGTCGATCGAGTCATTGAAGATGGGAACGCGCGAGAATCCATTCTCCAGGAGGAAGTTGGCTGCGTCGGTCAGGTTCGTGTCGGACGGAAGCGCGGCGATATCAGGGCGTGGAGTCATCGCTTCGCGCACGACTCGGTCACCAATCGTCATGATGCCCCGGATCATCTCGCGCTCATCGTCGGCGATGGTCTCGTGCTCCTGCTCGATCAGGACTTCGATGTCTGTCGGTTGCGGCGCAACTTCCGTATGTCGGCGTCCGAGGCCGGTGACCAACCGCGCCGGCGCTTCAAAGATCGCTGCCGGCAGGAGGAACACGGCGTCCAGTAGGTCGATCGCCGGCACGAAGTTCATCGCGAAGCCCTCGGGCCAGGTTGCGGCCAGTCGTCTCGGCACAGAGTGAATCAGGGCGGCAACGACTGCCGAGACCAGGCCGGTAATGACCATCGATTCCCATTGAAAGCCGAACTCACGGACGACGATGTAGAAGATCGCGGTAAATCCACTTGCGATCGCGACGGTGCGACCGACAGCGAATGATCCGAGCGCACGTTCGCGGTCGGCGGTGATTCTTGTCAGTCGGTTGGCGCGACGACTGTCGGGCTGTCTGCTGGCGAGCAGTCGGGCTCGGGAACGAGAGAGGGAAATGACGCCGGCTTCGGCGATCGCCTCGAGCGTCAGCAGCACGACGGCCAGGATCAGGATGACCAGCGCGATGATCGAGCTGTCGCTCATGAGCCTGGCTCCGAGTCTCGCTGAGAGCGACGCGAAGGCGTCAGTCGAGCGGGATGGCCAACGGCAACGCCGTCGTCAGGCACATCCTTGGTCACGACTGCGCCTGCACCTGTCCTGGCCCGCGCACCCACGACGACCGGAGCGACGAGCATCGTGTCGGAACCGATGAACGCATCCTCGCCGACGATCGTCTGGTGCTTGGACTCGCCATCGAAGTTACACGTAATCGCGCCGGCGCCGATATTCGCACGCTGACCGATATTGGCGTCGCCGATATAGCTGAAATGTCCGATCTGCACGCCCTCGCCGATTCGAGATTCCTTGAGTTCGGCATGTGTGCCGATGTGGGCACGAGACTCAATCGTGCAGCCGGGGCGGATTGTGGAATAGGGGCCGACCTCGACTTCATCCCGCAAGATCGAGCCGCGGACGGTGCACGATTCCAGGATGCAGTCACGGCCGATGCTCGAGTCTTTGACGACTGCATTTGGCCCAATTCTCGATTTGGTCGCAACCGTCGTGTGACCACGGATGTGGCTGCCGGGTTCGATCACAGCGCCAGGTTCGATGATTGCCCGAGCGTCTATCCAGACAGCACGGCGGTCGGGGATGTGTACGCCACACTCGCTCAGTCGGCCAATCACACGATTGCGAATGACGTCTTCCGCGTCTGCAGCGTCGGCGGGCGTCTCAACGTTAAGTCGAACGCCGCCGAGATCGATCGCGATCGCGACGGCACTCCCCCGCGCTACGGCTGTCGGAATCACATTTGTGGCGTAGGATTCACCGCTTGCGCTCTCAACAATGCGTTCGATTTCAGGCCAGAGAAAGTCGCTGCTGAAGAGATAGAAGCCCAGATTGACCTCGTCGATTGCCCGCTCATCCTCGGATGCGTCTCGCCATTCGACGATTCCTTTGAGACGGCCTTCTGGCCCGCGAAGGATTCTTCCCATCCGGGCTGGGTCGTTGACTCTGGCCGTAGCGAGTGCGGCATCGAATTCGCCAGCCGTGAGCAGGGGACGAACGTGGCTGGCCGCCAGCAAGGGGAGGTCGCCGTTGACGACAAGCACATGCGAAGTCTCGATATACGTTCGAGCGGCAAGGACGGCGTCGGCGGTGCCTCGCGGTTCCTGCTGCACTGCGAATCGAAGGTCCACGTTGCCGGCGTCATGTGCGAGGGCCTCACGAACCAGCTCGCCGCGTTCCCCAGGTGGAACCACGGCCACCGCCTTGCCGATCCCGGCGTCGCCAAGCGCATGAATCACATGTGAAGCCATGGCGCGACCGCAGATTGGGAAGGCCGGTTTAGACACGTCGGATTGCAGGCGTTTGCCGAGGCCAGCGGCAAGCACCACGGCAGTGATATGTGGAGATGATTCGGATTCTGGTGGATCGTCGTCGGAACTCAAGTGGGGCTCCGATTCAAGCGGGCCGGTGCAGTAACGCTAGGTAGGAAAATCACGGACTGTCAACTACGCAGGCAACGAGCCTCACCCTAGCGGCGGAATTCGGTCTGTCCCTGCCTATACTCGGAAATTGCAGCCTGCTCTCAGCGCGGGCCAAATTCAGCGTGCGCATTTCAACTCTTGAGGCAGCCATTCAGCTATGGACGCACAGACGATCCGACAGACGTTCACCGATTTCTTCGTTGGCCGCGACCACCTTGCAGTAGCCTCGGCGCCGTTGACGGCGCCTGGCGATCCTACGCTGCTCTTCACGAGTGCCGGCATGGTGCCGTTCAAGCCGTATTTTCTCGGTGAATCGCAACCGCCCCATTATCGTCTGACCTCGATCCAGAAGTGCTTCCGCACGACCGATATCGATGAGGTCGGTGACGCCTCACATCTGACGATGTTCGAGATGCTGGGCAACTTCTCGTTGGGCGATTACTTCAAAGCCGAGGCGCAGGCATGGGCCTGGGAGCTGGTCACCGACGTGATCGGCATTCCAGCCAAACGTCTCGTAGCCACCGTGTTCACCGACGACGACTACGCCTACGACCAGTGGAAGAAGATCGGCCTGCCTGATTCGAAGATCTATCGCTACGGCGAAGATCAAGGCAATTTCTGGGCGGCGGGACCGACGGGACCGTGCGGTCCCTGCTCCGAGTTGCACTACGACATGCGCCCCGGATACCGGGACGGAACCGGTCCGGCTGAAGCGGAAGAGAAGTGGCTTGAGATTTGGAATCTCGTCTTTATGCAGTGGACGCGATTCGACGACGGCACCCGAGAGGACCTACCGGCACAAAGCATCGACACCGGCGCCGGGCTCGAACGCTGGGCGATGATGCTGCAGGACAAAGACAATCTCTACGACACCGACCTGTTTGTACCGCTGCTGAACTACATCGGCGGCCGTTGCGATCTCGATTACCACAGCGCCGACGAGGCCCAGCGCCGTGCGATGCGCGTGGTCGCCGAGCACGGTCGTGCGATGACCTTCCTGATTGCGGACGGCGCCCTGCCGGGCAACGAGGGTCGCGGATACGTACTGCGCCGTTTGATCCGGCGCGCCTTGTACATGGCCGACTCACTGGGTATTCGAGACGACTTGCTGTCGGACATCGCGATCCAGGTTCGAAGAGTCATGGGAGCCTGGTACCCGGAACTCGATGAACACTCAGCGCTCGTGGCCAACGTACTGGATCAGGAAGAGCATCGATTCCGCCGGACACTATCGACGGGTCGCTCGCTGCTCGAAGGACGCATTGCGGAGCTCGAGTCCGGCACGATCAGCGGGCGTGATGCCTTCGAGCTCTACGACACTTATGGCCTTCCCTTCGAGGTGACAGCAGAGGTCGCTCGAGAGAATCAAGCGATCGGAGATGAATCCGAAGTCAGAGCCGCGTTTGAATCGGCGCTCGAGGAACAGCGTGAACGCTCGCGCCAGCAGGCCACGTTTGCCTATGACGAAGCAGCAGCACAGTATGCGGAACTCGACACCGCGACACAGTTCACCGGATACGAGTCAATCGAGGCAGAGGCTGAAGTGGTCGCGATCGTCGCGGGCGGTGAACGGGTTGCGAGAGCGGCGCTCGGCGAGGATGTCTCCGTCGTCCTCGACCAGACGCCCTTCTATCCGGAAGGCGGTGGACAAGTTGGAGACGCTGGTTGGCTGCGCGGCGATGATCTGCAAATCGATATCGAGGACACTCGCGCCTTCGGAGATGTCATTGCTCACGTTGGCAAAGTGGCTTCAGGCGGTATCGCGGTGGGAGATCGGGTCTCGGCGACAGTCAGCCGGAAGCGGAGAGCCGACGCTGCACGCAATCACACAGCGACTCACCTACTCCACGCGGCGTTGCGTCGCGTGCTCGGGGAGCACGTCCGCCAGGCAGGTTCGCTGGTCGCTCCCGATCACCTGCGCTTCGACTACACCCAGCCCGAGGCACCCGCCGCAGAAGACCTGCGCAAGGTTCAACAGCTTGTCCAGGAGCGAATTCGCGAGAACATTCCAGTCGCCACGACGGAGATGTCGTACGACGACGCGCTCAAGACCGGCGCGATGGCAATCTTTGGGGAGAGGTATGAGACTGCCGTCCGGGTCGTGGAGATTTGCGACCCGGCGCCTCACGTACACGATTGTTTCTCCAAGGAGCTTTGCGGCGGCACACATGCGCCGTCAACAGGATTTGTGGGCGCATTCCAGATCATTTCGGAAGGCAGCGTCGGCGCCGGAGTTCGCCGAATCGAAGCCCTGACAGGCGCCACGGCGTCCGGTTGGACTGATGCCCGCCTCGACGCACTCAACGAGATTGCTGGCGCAGTCCGCTCGACGCCTGACGCTGCAGGCGATCGAATTGCGCAACTGCAGGCCGACGCCGCAGAACTGCGGCGGCGACTGCAGGCCGTGGAGGCCAAGACCGGCGCCACCGTTGCCGAAGACCTCGCGGCAGGCGCATCCGATGTGGGCGATATCGCGGTCGCAGTTGGCCGAGTCGCTGTGGAGTCGGCAGACGCGCTGCGTCGCACAGGAGACGAGGTTCGGCGTCGACTACTTGAGCGCGACCGGGAAGGCGTGATTGTGCTCGGGGCCGTCGCGAACGACCGCCCACTGTTTGTTGCGATGGCAACGGACGGCGCGGTAGCCGCCGGCGTCAACGCGGGAAAGCTGATAGGCGGCATAGCGCGGCTCGCAGGCGGAGGCGGTGGCGGCAGTCCTGACATGGCACAAGCCGGAGGTCGCCAAGCGGACAAGCTCGACGAAGCGCTCGGTTCGGCCGTCGACGCAGTCCGAGCTCAGCTTGGGTAGTGGTCAGCTTGATTAGCGAGATGAGGCGCGTTCGATGACGCGCGGATGCGCAGTGGGGATCGACCCGGGTGAACGATGGATTGGCGTGGCGCGGGCCGCATCGGGCTCCGACCTCGCGCTGCCCGTGGGCACGATCGATCGCAGTGCTGGAGACGCCGGAACAGCGAAAGCATTGAAGTCGATGCTAGGTGGTGAGGCGGTCTCTCAGCTGGTCATCGGCGTGCCGCTTCGTCCCGACGGCCGTGAGGACGCGCAGGCGACGGCGTTTCGGCAGTTTGGCGAAGCGCTTGCGGAATCGCTTGGAGCCGTGTGTGTCGCCCAGGACGAGCGATTCTCCAGCGAACCTCCGACCGTGACAGACAACCAGCGCGCCGGCGGCGGCCGAAAATCGAGGGCTCGAGGCAAGAAAAGCGTTCAGCGTCAGCGACGTGATCGAGAACGATCTCACTCGACAGCGGCGGCGCGGATTCTGCAACGATGGCTTGACTCGCAGGCAGGACACAGAGCGCGCGAACAGGCGGATCGCGGCGTGAGATGACTGCCTCTCCCTGGCGAACCTGGACCATGGTCGCTCTACTGCTGGTCGCAGTTGGTTGCACCGCAGCGGCGACAGTAGCCGTTTCGAGAACGCCCGCCGCTCAGGTCTCGCCGTCGTCGGAGCGCCCGCCGTCTACCACGTTGCAGGGACCCTCAGCCGTGACGATTGTCGAAGGTGACTCAGCCGCAGTGATCGGTCAGCGGTTGCTCGCGGGCGAGGCGATAGCGTCGCACACGCGATTTGAGTTGCTGGCTCTGCTGCTCGGTTGGGAGTCGAGGTTGGAGCCGGGCTCCTATTCGTTCGAGGCAGGTCTGACCACGTACGAGATTTTGCGACGCATACACTTTGGAGAAACCTCGCCGTTACGCGTGGTGATCCCGGAAGGGCTAAGGATTGAGCAGGTGACGGAACGACTGGCAGAGCTCGCAGGCATTGATGAGGCGTCATTTGTGGCAGCGCTCGAAGCCGCCGCGGAATCAGTCGTGTCCGGCTCGGTCGCCTCACAACGGCCACCAGGGACCTCGCTTGAGGGCTACCTCTTCCCCAGCGCCTATTCGTTCCCACTGGGAGCAACAGCGGAAGATGCGCTGCGGATGATGCTGTTGCGTTTCAACGACGCTCTGACGCCGCCTCTGCTAGAGCAGATCAACGCCTCAGACCGAAGCCTGCACGAGATTCTGACGATTGCCTCGATCATCGAACGAGAGGTGGTTGAGGATTCCGAGCGGGTGTTGGTCTCGGCCGTCATCCGTAATCGACTCGACGCGGGCATGCTGCTGCAGATGGATCCCACCGTCCAATATGCCGTTGGATCGGCCGGCGAATGGTGGAAGCGCGATCTGACGCTGGATGACCTCGCGGTGCAGTCCGAGTACAACACCTATGTGTCGCACGGGCTACCTCCGACGCCGATTGCATCGCCAGGATTGGCGTCAATAGAAGCGGCAGCGAACCCTGCTCATGTGCCATATCTGTTCTTCGTGGCACGCGGCGATGGCACGCATGCATTTGCCGTCACCTACGAGGAACATCAGGCCAACGTCGAGCGCTATCGCGGAGGCCAGGAATGACGCTACGTGTCGGTGTGATCGGACATCCCGTGGCGCACAGCATTTCGCCACGCTTTCAACAGGCGGGATTTGACGCTGCGGAGCTTGATGTCAGCTACAGCGCCTGGGATCTCGCCCCTGGTGAACTCGAAGGCTTCATTAGCGGACTGCGCGACGATGATGCACTAGGCGCGAACATCACCATCCCGTACAAGGAAGCTGCGCTGCGGCACATGGATGGACTCCACCAGACGGCGCGGTTTGTTGGGGCGATCAACACGATCGTCAACAACTCAGGACACTTGCAGGGCTACAACACGGATGTAACGGGGTTCCAGCGGTCGCTGTCCGAGGCTGGTTTCAACCCTGCCGGAGCGCATGCAGTCCTCTGGGGAGCTGGAGGAGTTGCCCGAGCGGTTGCCTGGGCGTTGATCTGGCGTGGAGTGGAGGCGTTGACGATCATCAATCGAACCGCCGTACGCGGCGGACGGCTGCGCCACGATCTTGCCTCTGCCTCGGCTGGCGCATCGCTGAAATCCTTAGGCGCCGATGATGAAGGAGTCGCTGATGCACTGCACTCGGCCGATCTGGTCGTGCAGTGCACTTCAGTGGGACTGAAGGGCAGCGAAACCGAAGGACAGCTGCCGTTCAACCCTTCGCACTTGTCCAGTGACGCGTTCGTTGCGGATCTGATCGCCAATCCTGTCGAGACTCCACTGGTTCAGGCAGTTCGGGAGTCGGGACGTCGCGCGATCGGTGGCTTGCCAATGCTGGTGTACCAGGGCGCGGCGGCATTTGAACTGTGGACTGAGCGCGAGGCGCCAGTCGAGGTCATGCTCAGTCAGGCGGAGGCAGCAATGGCGGAGGCTAGCTCGTGAACGAAGGCGTCACCATCGGATTCGCGCTGATCGCTATGTTCTTTGGCGGCATCGGGCTGCTGTTGTTCAAGGAAGCTCGGACGCATCGCTTCTGGCGACAGCTCGTGGCCAACAACGACATGGACGCGATTCAAGGGATTCTGGACCAGGAACTTGAGCACTGGCGCACGCAGCGTCCGCCGAAGGATGTCAGCGCCACCGTTTGGGCGGGAGTCCAGGGTCTCGACCTGGTTGCAGCGTCGGCCAAACATGTCCGCGTGAGCACGTCGGCCGATCCGGAGTTCGGCACCGTCGACGGCAAGCGTGAACAGATCGCCTCTTCGCTGGACACTGCCTATTCGACGGCCTTACGCCTCGTCGAGATGATCTTCTACGACGTGCCAAACTTCCGGCCCAATCATGTGCGAGTTGATGTCTACACGACATTCCGCAACGCCGAGGGCGTCGCCGAGGCGTTGCCAATTCTCTGCGTGGAGGCGGACCGGAGGTCGGCGATGAGCCTCGACTGGAATCTTCCGCCAGGGGCGTTGGCGCGTGAGTTTGATACCACGGCAGACCGTGCCGCGAATGGCGAACCGCGACCTATCGAACTGCCTGAAGACCGCTTTGCCGATATCGTGGCCGCAGCACCTGAAGCTCCCAACGAGGAACAGAGAACAGACTGATGGGCAGCTTGCGCTGGTTCACAGCGGGCGAATCGCACGGTCCGGGATTGACCGTGATTATCGATGGCGTGCCGTCGGGATTGCCGCTGTCCGAGCAGCAGATTCGACAGCAATTGGCTCGGCGTCAACGTGGCTATGGACGCGGCGGGCGGATGAAAATCGAAACCGACTACGCGCAGATTCGCGGAGGCGTCCGGCAGGGCCGAACGATGGGCAGCCCGGTCGCGTTGTGGATCGAAAACAAAGACTTTGACAACGGGGTCGGTCCCGACAAGCGACCGTGGCGCGAGACCATGTCGCTTGATTCCGTCGAACCGCCTCCAACTCAGGTGACGCGAGTCCGTCCCGGACACGCCGACCTGACCGCCTCGCTGAAGTACGGATACGAGGATGTGCGGGACTCGCTGGAGCGGGCATCCGCACGCGAGAGCGCAGCTCGTGTCGGCGCTGGAGCAGTGGCCAGGCGCCTCTGCGAGGAGCTGGGATGCGACTTCAACAGCCACGTCGTGCAGATCGGATCAGTCGCGCTCGATCCAGCCGTAGAAGCCGATTGGGAAGCGGTGGAGCGATCACCGGTCCGCTGCACTGATGAGGGCGTTGCGCAGGCAATGATCGATGCGATCAACGCCGCGAAGCAGGACGGCGACACGCTGGGTGGCACGCTGGAAGCTCGCGTCTCGGGCGTTCCCTTTGGACTTGGATCCCATGTGCAGTGGGATCGCAAGCTCAGCGGCAGAATTGGTCAAGCGATTCTCTCGATGAACGCGTTCAAGGGTATTGAAATCGGTGATGGATTCAGTGGCGCGGCGCTCACCGGTCGCGGCTATCACGATGTGGTCCTGCCCCAGGACGCCTGGGCCGAGCACCCCTGGCGCCGTCAGTCAAATCACGCGGGCGGCATAGAAGGCGGCATCTCCAACGGCGAGGACCTCGTCGTCCGGGTCGCGGTCAAACCGATTGCGACCCTGGCTCATCCGTTGCCCTCGGCCGATTTGACGACCGGAGAACGAGTCGAAGCACATTACGAGCGCTCGGATGTTTGCGTCGTACCGGCAGCCGGGGTCATCGTGGAGGCGATGCTGGCGTTGGTCCTCGCCGACGCCCTGCTGGAGAAGTTTGGTGGCGATTCTCTTGCTGAGACGCGACGAAACATGCTGGCATTTCTCGATACGGCAGTTCCCCGCGAGGAGTGGACGTGAACATTCCGCAGGGCCTCAAGCGAGTTGTCTTGATCGGATTCAGCGCGACTGGAAAATCGGCACTGGCTCCGGTCATCGCCCATCGCTTGGGCTGGGATGCGATTGATTTGGACGACGAAATTGAACGCGCCTCGGGCCAGACGATCCCTGAGATCTTTCAGGCAGAAGGGGAACGCGGATTCCGCTCGCGTGAACACCGGGCGGTATCCGACGCGGTCGCTCAGGATTGCATGGTGATTGCTACCGGCGGCGGAGCCTGGTTGTACGCAGAAAACCGCGCGCTCCTTGCGGATGACGGGTTTGTCATCACGCTGGAAGCACGCACAGGGACGATCGAGGCTCGATATGCGGCGGCAGAGGAAGACTCCACCGAGGAACGACCCATGCTTGCGGGAGCAGACCGTCGCCGCCGTATTGAAACGCTCAAGGCGGCGCGACAGCCCTTCTATGCCCTCTCAGATCTCACAGTCCACACCGATGATCAGATGGACGACGCAGTCGATGACATCGTGAGCGCGGTGCAGCGACGGGCCGGCGCAGTGCTTCAGTCGGAGAGCCGGCTGCGGGAAATGCGCGATGGCCCCGGTGTCGATCCGCCGCCAATTCACGACTATGGACCGGACGTTGGCTGCATCGTGGACACTGGGTCGGCCCAATATCCCGTCTACTGCGCGTGGGGCCTGTTGGAACGCTCTGCCGATGTGCTGGAACGACTCAACTTGCCTGGCCGAGTGTTCTTGATCGCCGATGACGCGGTGTTCGATACCCACGGCGCCACCGCCATAAGCGCAATGGAGCAGGCGGGACGAACGGTCGAGACTTACCGGGTACCGTCCGGTGAAGCGAGTAAGTCACTCACCTCGTTATCCCTCTTGTATGAATGGCTTTCTTCCCACCGGGCCGAGCGGCGTGATGTCATCTTCGCGCTCGGCGGCGGCATGGTCACGGACCTCGCCGGCATGACGGCGGCGACGTATCTGCGCGGCATGCCATTGGTGCACGCGCCAACGACTGTGCTCGGAATGGTCGACGCCGCAATCGGGGGCAAGGTCGCCGTCGACTTGCCCTCGGGCAAGAACCTGGTCGGCGCTTTCTACCAGCCACGTGCGGTCCTCGCCGACATTGCCGCGTTGGCGACGCTTCCGACTAGAGAACTCCGTTCCGGATTTGCCGAAGTGATCAAGCATGGGTTCATTCGCGATCGAGCCATGCTCGACTTGCTCGAGGACTCGGCTGACGTGTTACTCAATCCCGCTGCTGCTGTCAGCAACGAAACCAGCCGCCAACTGCTGGTTGACGTCATCACCCGCAATCAATCAATCAAGGCTGCCGTGGTATCGGCCGACGAGCGCGAGTCGGATGTTAGGGCGATTCTCAACTACGGTCACACGCTTGGGCATGCCATCGAAGCGGTCACCGGCTACAGCGCGGTGTTGCACGGAGAAGCGGTGGCGATGGGCATGGTCGCCGTGGCCGAAATGGGCAATGCCTTGGGACTGATCGATGAAGCGCTGGTGGCTCAGCACCGACGTCTGCTTGAACGGTTTGGTCTACCGACACAGAGCCCTCCTGGTCTCGGACGGGCGGAGATCGTCGAGGCCATGTCGAGAGACAAGAAGGTTGTCGGCGGCAAGCAGCATTGGGTGCTGCTGGAGAGCATCGGATCACCGATTGTGCGTGATGACGTACCGCAGGAAATCGTCACGCAGGCGATTGACGCCGTGGTCGGCGCGCACTGATGGTTCGCTGATGGTCAGAATGACAGTTCGCCTGCGCGGCCGAGTCCAGATGGTTGGCTTTCGCGTCTTCGCTGAAGGAACTGCGGATCGTCTTGGCGGCATCCAGGGCACGATCCGGAACCTGCCAGACGGCGCGACGGTAGAAGTGGTCGCTGAGGGGCTGCGGAGGAATCTGGAGGAGTTCCTGGAAGAACTCAACAGTGGTCCGGCTCATGCGCTGGTGCGCGGCGTAGAAGTTGACTGGGACGTGGCTTCGGGCGAGTTCGACAGCTTTGAGACGGTCTACTAGCGATTCTGGCACTGGACAGCGAGTCGAAGTGTTGCGCGATTCGCAGCGCGAGACTTGGGCCGCGCTGGTGTGGGGGAGGCCGGATAGGGACTCGCGGCGAACGACATCTCGAATGGGTGACGTGCCGCGTTCGGCGGCGTCAGGGAAGAGTCGCTTCGACTAATCCACCGTCGCTTCTGTCCTCGGCGCAGAACGTGTGATTCCACTGGTGCGCTGGACGCGGATGTCGAGGTGCCTCAGGCCACGTAGAACAATGTTTGGCTTGTACACAGGAGTTCGTGCACCCAGGGAGATGTCATCAAAGCGTTCAAGCATGGCCTCGAAGGCGATCTTGCCCTCAAGCCGGGCCAATGGCGCGCCGAGGCAGTGATGGATGCCGCGACCGAAGGAGATGTTGCCTACGTCCTCGCGGGTGATGTCCAGCGTCTCCGGATCGCGAAACTCCTCCGGATCGCGGTTTGCGCCGCCGATCAGCAGCGAGACCGGGCGGCCGGGCTTGAGCGTGTGGCGATCAATCGTGAACTCGTCAAGCGTCGTCCGTCCGTCGACCTGGACCGGCGAGTCGTAGCGCAACAACTCTTCAATGGCGTTGTCGAGCAAATCAGGTTGTTCACGCAGAAGCTCGAGCTGGTCCGGATGCTCGAGCAACGCCTTGAGACCATTGCCGATTAGGTTGGTCGTCGTCTCGTTACCAGCGACCAACAGCAGCCGCAGCGTGACAATCATCTCGTCTTCCGTCAGATGGTCGCCTTCTTCCTCGGCTTCGATCAAACGCGAGACGAGGTCGTCGCGCGGGTTCTCTCGATGATCAGCAACGATGTCCCTGAAGTAGCCGTCAAAGAGTTGCGCCGTGTCGAACACTCGCCCGAGTTCGTCTTCGGTCAGATTCGGCTCCAGGACTCGGGCGAACTGGTTAGACCATTCCTTGAACTGCTGCCGATCCTTGGTCGGTACCCCGATCATTTCAGCGATCACCACGGTTGGTAAGAGTGAGGCCAGGTTCGACATCAAGTCGAACTCGTTCTGGCCATCGACTTCATCAAGCAGGCTGTGTGCCGTCTCGCGGATGTGGTCTTCCATCTTGGCGATCTGTCGCGGCGTGAAGGCTCGGCTGACGAGGCTGCGCAAGCGCGTGTGATCGGGGGGATCGAGCGACAGCATCGACGGCTGCAACTCATTCTCAATCTGTTCGCCAATCCCGCGTCGGTTGCGCGAACCTACTGGACCTCGTTCATTGGAGAACGACTTGTAGTTGCGTAGGATCGCGTCAACGTCCTCGTAGCGAGAGAGCACCATTGCCTTGGTTAACGGGCTGGGATGATACGGATCCCTCTCGCGCAGTTCCTTGTACGTCGGGTAGGGGTTGGCGATGAAGTTCGGATCGAGGGGGAACCACACGACCCCCGACTGCAGCTTCTCCTGTGCCAGTCGGGCGCGGATGTAGAGTGGGGCAATGGTGTTCCGCAGGGTCGACTTGAATGACATATTCCGCTCGTTTCTGACTGAAGCCTGTTCTGAGTTAATCGAGCGGGTGATCCCAATCAACCATGATCACGTCGCATTCCTCACCAGCGTGGACTCGCTCCACGTCCTCTGGGCACACAGCGTACCCATTGGCGATCGCCATTGAGGTCAGCACGCCGCTGCCCTGCGGCCCGGTCAGGCGTGCATGCCAGCGACCCTCGTCGTCCTGACTCAATGTCGCCCTGGCGTACACACGCCGCCAATCGGTGTTGACGATGTCTTCGTCGGCTATGGCACGAACGATCGGGCGGGGCTGCGGCTTGCGACCCATCATCTGGTAGATAGCAAGCCGTCCAAACAACTCAAACGCCAACAGCGAGGAAACGGGATTTCCGGGCAGTCCGATGTGGGGCACACGGCGATCGTTCGGCGCGTCGAATTCACCGAACGCCAGCGGTTTGCCGGGCTTCATCCGTACGGTCCAGAAGTCGATGGCCCCTTCTCGAGCCAGCACTTCCTTGACGACGTCGAAATCGCCGCGAGAGACGCCCGCTGAAGTGATCACGAGGTCGCAGGTTTCCAGTGACTCGTTGATCTTCGCGGTCAGCGCGGGAATCGTGTCTTGTGCGATTCCGAATCGCTGTGGCTCACCGCCGTACTGGGTGACCAGCGCACTGAGGCCATAGGAATTGGAGTCGTAGATTTTGCCCGGCGCTGGGGATTCGCCGGGCGTGAGTAGTTCGTCGCCGGTCGACAGGATGGCAACCCGGGGCCGCCGGATGACTTCGACCTCGGCGACGCCCAGCGAGGCAAGCACAGCGATTTCAGGTCCACGCAGCACGGTGCCGGCGTCCAGCACCTGCTGCCCCTGACGGACATCCTCGCTGCGCCGTCGGATGTTGTTGCCAACGCCCGCGACCTTGAGGATTCCAACATCCGCAATGGCTTCATGCGCCTGACCAGGAGCTCGCAGCCCTTCTTCGTCGGTCTCCTCGAACGGCACAATCGTATCGGCGCCGTCTGGCATCGGCGCGCCGGTCATGATGCGGACGGCCTCGCCGGGACCAACGGCCTTGTCGTAGAGGTAACCAGCCGCCAATTCGCCGATCACCCGCAGCCGGATCGGATTGTCCGCGGATGCGCCGTCGGTACTCGTCGACTGGACGGCATAACCGTCCATCGCAGTGTTGTCGTGGGGCGGGATATCGAATGGCGCAGTGACATTGGTCGCCAGCACCTGTCCCACGGCGTCGTCAATGGCACGCGTCTCGGACGGCAACTGTTGGCAGAACGAGAGAATCCGCTCGACCGCGTCCTCAACGGGCAGCATGTCGACTGGTGGTTCGGTCGAACGCGCCTCGGGGGTCTTGTGATCAGACATCTGAGCGTTGCGGCTCGTCTCTAGACCTGGATGGTCAGGCAGGTTGTCGTTCGCATGACGCCAGCCACCGTCTGGATCGAATCAGTGATGCAGCTTCCCAGCCGCTCGAGGTTGTCGGCTTCGACCAGACAGATGACATCGAATGGGCCTGTGACCAGCTCAACCGACTTGATTTCGCCCTCGCTATGAGTGATGCCGCCCAGCGAGAGCGCCACTTGCTTGGCGGTCCCGACTTCGGTTTCGATCAGGATGTAGCTCTTCACAGCCATTGGGGAACCTCCAGAAACCTTCCAGCCTCACGGTGGCTGTCGAGATGGGACAAGTTTACTATCCAGGCCCTGAGGCGCATTCTGCATCTGCGCGACGACCGGTACGATACGAATCGTATGCCCAATTGGGCAACCGTGAGTATCGAGCACCGCATCGATGGGTTTGCGCAGTGGTAGACCTTGAGGCATTGGAAGCGGAAGCGCTGGCGTCGCTCGCTGAGGCGGGTGACGAGCCCGCTCTTGAGTCCTGGCGTGTCGAGTGGTTGGGTCGACGAGGACGGTTGACGGCCGTCCTGCGCGGGGTTCGCGATCTGCCGGCTGAAGAACGACCGCGAGTTGGGGCCGGAGCGAACCGGCTCAAAGGCTCGCTGGAAGAGGCAGTCTCGGCGCGTCGAACCGAGCTGATGGCAGCAAGTGCCGACGGTCCATCAATTGACGTGACGTTACCCGGACGACGCCCGCCACTGGGTTCGCTGCATCCCGTCACACTGACTCGACGGATGATGGAGCGAACGTTCCGAGACATGGGGTTCGATGTGGTTGAGGGTCCCGATGTTGAGCTGGAGGAGTACAACTTCGACCGCCTGCGCATCCCCGCAGGGCATCCTGCGCGAGATATGTGGGACACGATGTGGGTCACCGACGATGGCAGCGGCGGTCCGCGCCAGTTGCTGCGCACCCACACGTCGCCGATGCAAATTCGATACCTGGAGCGCAGAACGCCTCCGATCAGAGTCATCGTGCCGGGCACCTGTTATCGCTACGAGGCCACAGACGCCACGCACGAATGGATGCTGACGCAGATCGAAGGACTCGTGATCGACGAAGACCTCTCGTTTGCACATCTCAAGGGCACGCTGGAGGCGTTCGTGCATCGCGTATTCGGGGCCGACATTGAAACGCGATTCCGCTGCGACTATTTCCCCTTTGTTGAGCCGGGCGCTGAGCTCGGTGTGCGCTGGCAGGGAGACTGGCTGGAAGTGCTGGGTTGCGGCATGGTCCACCCCGAAATCATCGAAGATGCCGGGCTCGACCCGGAACGCTACACGGGATTCGCTTTTGGCATGGGCGTAGAGCGCGTGGCAATGCTGCGCTATGGCGTTCGCGACATCCGTCACTTCTATCGCAACGACATTCGATTCCTGCGTGAGTTCGAGGGGCGACGCTGATGGATGTCCCGCTCAAATGGCTGGCACAGTACGTCGATTGGGATTTCTCGGTCGAAGATCTGGCTCATCGGCTCAGCATGGCTGGCGCGGAAGTCGAATCGATCAAACGCAGCGGTGGCGACTGGGATCACGTGGTGGTCGGTCGAGTGGCTGCCGTTGAGCAGCATCCAAATGCCGATCGCTTACGACTCGCGACCGTCGACTATGGCGCAGATGAACCGCTGCAGGTCGTCTGTGGCGCTCCCAACCTGGCTCAGGGTCAGACGATCGCCTTCGCCCAGGTCGGCGCGCAACTGATTGATCCCGGCAGCCGCCAGCCGCGCAAACTTCGCAAGGGCAAGATTCGTGGCGTGACCTCGCTCGGAATGGTCTGTTCAGAGCGCGAACTGGGACTCTCGGACGAGCACGAGGGCATCCTCGAGCTCTCGACCGACGCCGCGCTGGGCACACCGTTGTCCGACGCGCTTGGCGACGTGGTGCTCGACATCAAACCGACGCCGAATCGCCCGGACCACTTCTCCATCCTCGGCATTGCCCGCGAGGTCGCGGCGCTAACAGGTGGCCAGGTGAACGAGCCTCCGGCCTCGTACCCGGAGTCGGACGTTGCTGCAGATCAACGCACGAGTGTCGAGATCGAAGACGCTGAGGGATGTCCCCGCTACACCGCGATCGTAATCGATGGTGTCACCGTCGGTCCTTCGCCGCAATGGATGCAGGACGCGCTGTCATCGGCGGGAATGCGCCCGATCAACAACATTGTCGACGTGACCAACTACGTGATGCTGGAGTGGGGTCAGCCGCTGCACGCCTTCGATCACCAGATTCTCCGCGAAGGCAGGATCGTGGTGCGCCGCGCACGCGCCAGCGAACATCTGGAACTGCTCGACGGCTCTGAACTCAAGCTCGAGTCGGATGACCTGGTCATCGCCGATGCTGATCACGCCGTCGCGCTGGCGGGCATCATGGGCGGCGCCGAGTCGGAAATCTCAGATTCGACTACCACGATTCTGCTCGAAACGGCAAACTTCCAGGAGGCGTCGATCAGACGCAGCCGCGCCCGTCACACCGAGGGCGGCACCGAAGCCAGTCGACGCTTCGAGAAATCGCTCAATCCCGAGTTGGCGGAGCTCGCCGCCAGGCGTGCAGCAGCGCTGATCATCGAAACTGGCGGCGGGACCGCACTGGCGGGCATCGTTGATGCCTATCCGGGACAGGTGCATCCTCCGCAGGTGGTCGTCACCCAGCGAAGAATCGAACAGATCCTTGGGGTCCAGCCGAGCGTCGAGCGAGTGCGAGGCATTCTCTCCGGTCTGGGCATCTCCAATCGTTGGCTGCCGCCCGATCGGTACGCGGTGACCGGCCCGCCCTGGCGCTCCGACATCACGGTTCCCGATGACGTCGTGGAGGAGATCGGACGCATCGAGGGCTACGACAACCTGCCCTCGGCGCCGTTGCCTGGCGCCGTGCCCGATCCTGAGATCGACGCAGAGCGCGACCTCGGCGAGCGGATTCGTGATGTTCTCTCGGGGTTGGGTTTGCGCGAGATCATCACCTACGTCGCCGTCAGCCAAAACGAGCTCGAGGCAGCCGGCGACCACTCAGCGTCGGTGCAGTTGCAAAATCCCATGAATGCCGCCCGCGACCGGATGCGGACCAGCCTGCGTCCCTGGGGTTTGCAGACGTTCGCGTCCAATCAACGCGAGGCGCGAGGTCCGCTCGGACTCTATGAAGTCGCCAAGACCTTCAAAGCGAGCCGCGGCCAACAGCCGACCGAGGAACGCATGTTGCTGGCGCTGGTCGGCGGCGAGTCCGAGACCTCTGTTCATGGAGATCACGGGCGCGCACTGGACTTCTACGACGTCAAGGGCGTTATGGAGCAGTTGGGAGCCGGTCTTGACGTGGAGTTTGGGTTGACGCCGAATGCTGAAGATGCGGCGCTGGTCGCCGGCCAATCAGCGAACATCTCGGTTCGCGGACAGCAGGTCGGCGTGTTGGGCAGAGTGACTGGGCCCAGTGCATCTCGATTTGGCGTTGAGGGTGATGTCTTCGCGCTTGAGTTGTCGATCACAGCACTGACGCCATTGCTCGGCGAATCTGCCGATGTCACCTCACCATCTGTCTACCCGGCGGCCGTTGAAGATCTGGCGTTGATCGTTGATGCCTCAACCGTCTCTGGCGACCTGGCGTCGGCGATCGCCGGTAATGGGCTGGTCGAAACGGTCGAATTGTTCGACATCTACACGGGCGATCAGATTCCCGCCGGGTCAAAGTCACTAGCCTTCCGTGTTTACTACCGCTCGCCTGATCGGACACTGACTGACCGCGATGTCGAGAAGGCGCGACGAGGCATTGTCCGACGCCTGGAATCTCAGTTCGGCGCGACACTGCGCGACTCCTAAGCTCCTGCCCCAGTCCGTTCTACTAGCTCTGTTGCCTGCTTTGCCGACTCCGGCGAGACGATTGCAGGTTCATTTGGCACTCTCGCCCTGAGAGTGCCAAACTTGAGGTTGCAGGCTAAACACAGGGAAGAGATCAATCATGACGTACGTGCATCCGAACCTGTCCGAGAACTATGGGAGCGCCTTCGACCTGGGTGATCTCACGCATCGCCTCAACGATGCAGGCGATCACATCCAGCTGGCCGCTGCGCTCTACGACGCGACCGCGCTGCCTCCGATCGAGCTTCGCCGAGTGATGCGGGCACTGGCCCGGCGCGAAGGCGCCGCGACGATCAAGATGGCGCATGAGCTGTCGGTGAAGCGATTGCGAGCGCTCCTCCAACTGGATGTTGAAGAGGCGCGGATCGCCGCCCGCGCCTTCGTCGATGCCCACATCGATCTGCCGGCGGAGTGGCGCGAGCGCAATCGGGAGATTGAGTTCGACGTGATCAAGAACGCGCTGCACATGCGGGAGTTCTTGGCACTGACCGAAATTGTGCCCTGGCTGCGCGAGCACGACGCGTCGGACTGGCTGCTGGACCATCTGCCTGAAGGTGACGACGCAGAACTCGTCGCCGAGGCCAGCGGGACCCCGGCACTGGCGTCAGGCTCCTAGCGCTCTCAACTCCAGACACACAACAAGACGCCCGGCTCGCTCCGTGTTGAGCGATGCCGGGCGTCTTGCCGCTGGTCTGTGTGATCAATCAGGCGGGGTTGGCCTGTTCGACAACCGCTGTAAAGCCGGCAGGGTCGTGCAGTGCCATTTCGGCGAGGACTTTGCGGTCGATCTCAATCTCAGCCAGCTTCAACGCGTGCATCAGCCGGCTGTAGGTCGTGCCGTTCAGACGGGCAGCAGCATTGATCCGCTGGATCCAGAGCCGGCGCATGTCGCCCTTGCGCTCGCGTCGATGCGCGTAGGCGTATGAGAGTGCGTGCAGACGCGACTCCGAGGCCCGGCGGTACAGGCGATTACGTACACCGTGATGGCCCTTGGTCTGCTTGAGGACTTTCTTGTGTCGGCGTCGCTCGCGCGGGCCGCCCTTTACTCGTGGCATGGCTAGGTGTCCTGTTCAGATCCGGCTTAGGGAGAGCCGTACGGCAGCAGTCGCTTGACCCGCTTCTGGTCGCCCGGTCGCTTGACTTCATGCATGCGGCCCTGGGCGCGCAGAGTGCGCTTGTGCTTCTTTTGCTTGTTGTGGCCGCGGTAGCCCTTCATTCGCATCACTTTGCCATTGCGAGTGATCCGAAATCGCTTCGCCGCGCCCTTGTGGGTCTTCATTTTCGGCATTGTTGACTGTCTCCAACACAGCCGCGCATCAGCGACGACACACTGGCGCGTCTCCTCAGCTTAGGAGGAAATCGGGCTCAGTCCAATCAGAATCGACACAGCCGAGGAGCCGCGGACTTGTCGGTCGGAGCACGCAGCATCAGCGCACTAGCCGGCGGCCTCCGATGCCTCGTTCGTTGCCTCGGCCGCCTTCGCGTCCGCCATGGCCTTCGCCTTGGCTTTGTCCTCGGCAACGATGATCGACATAAACCGGCCTTCGGTCGAAATCGGCTTCTCGATCACCGTAGGCACCTCGTTCTGATCGAGCGTATCGAGCATCTCGTAGATACGTTCCTGACCGATGTCGCGATGGGTGATTTCTCGACCCCGGAACATGATCGAGATCTTGACCTTGTCCCCGTTGCGCAGCAGCCGGGCCGCAGTGCGCCCCTTGGCTTCCATGTCGTGTTTGCCAATGTTCGGTCGCATCTTGATCTGATGCAGAGATGCGCCCTTCTGACGGCGCCGACCTTCACGCTCCCGCTTGGACTGTTCGTACTTGAAGCGTCCGTAGTCCATCATCTTGGCGACGGGCGGTCGCGCGTTGGGTGCGACCTCGACGAGGTCCAACCCTTGCGCCCTCGCAAGGTCCAACGCCTGGATGGTGGGCATGACACCAAGCTGTTCGCCCTCGGAACCGATCACTCGGACTTCCCGAATGCGAATCGCTTCGTTGACGCGTTGTTCTTTGTGTTCTCGTTGATCCTTGACGGCCAGAAGAATGCTCCTTTGCTGCGAGCCGGTGTCTACGCGAGTGCGTGTGGCTCTACTGACGCCGATGGTAGGCGCGCAAACACGCGGTTTCAAACTTTTGCGGGGAGATTGCGGAAATCGCTATTCCGATTCGGTGTCGATCACGAGCATCAGATCGCCCTGATCGACGGAATCGCCGGCTCCCACAGCCACTTCCATGATTTGCCCGGTCACCGGTGAGCGGATTTCGTTGTTCATTTTCATCGCAACCATGACTAGCAGCGGGTCGCCCTCTTGAACCTGGTCACCCGGGCCGACGAGCACCTCTGTGACCTGTCCGGTCATTGGCGCGGTCAACCGCAGTTCGCCTTCGATCGCGGGACCACTCTGGGTCAGCGCGCCGGCGCTGCGTTCGATCTCTGCGACGTACCGGTCCGGACCAATGAACAGGTCGAGGCTCATCCCCTCGCGTCTGATGGCTAGCGGCGTGCTCGCGCCATCGATCCAGAGTCGGAACAGTGTGTTGTCGTCGAGCGACTCGAGCTCAAGAGAGTACGTCTTACCGCCAAACTCGGCCTCATAGCGGCCATCGCCGATGTCGGCGATCGCCACTTCCTCGAGCTGGTTGTGGACGATTAGCCGGTAGTTCTTCGCCATCCCTGCTCCACTGGATATCGACGGCCCCGTGCAGAGGACGCCCAATGCCGACGTCTGGGTTGTGGTCCGCTGCGTTCCGGATCGGCCCGCTCGCCCAACGTGTGAAAGAACATGGCGGCAGCGAGCGTTGCCTCGGCGCTGTGCTCTGGTCGTTTGCTCTTGTCGAGTATGTCGTTCTCCTCGACATACAGCGTGTGAATTGCGCCCTCACGAAAATTCTCGTCATCCATGAGTGCCTGGTGGAAGGGAATCGACGTGCTGACGCCGATCACGAGATACTCGCCCAACGCCCGTTTCATGCGTCGGATGCACTGTTCTCGGGTTTCACCCCAGGTGATCAGCTTGCTGATCAGTGAGTCGTAATGCGGGCTCACGCCGATGCCGCGAGCAAGCATCGAGTCCAGCCGCACGCCGGGACCATCTGCCTCGCGGTACCAGGCGATCGGTCCGACCGAGGGCGTGAAGTCGTGGTACGGGTCTTCGGCTGTAATCCGGCACTCCATCGCCCAGCCGCGAATCGGACGCTCCGCCGCGGTGTAGCCCAAGGGCAAGCCGCCGGCGATCCTGAGTTGATCCTGCACGAGATCGACGCCGCGGACGAGTTCCGTCACGGGGTGCTCGACCTGGAGACGCGTATTCATTTCAAGAAACGCGAAGTTCTGTCCGTCTGGCGCGTTCGGATCGTCCCAGACCAGGAACTCGACCGTGCCGGTCGAGGTGTAGTCACAAGCTCGGGCGGCGTTGGTCGCCGCTTCTTCCATTCGCGCGCGAAGCTGTGGTGACATGCCCGGCGCGGGCGATTCCTCAACCAGCTTCTGTCGCCGGCGCTGCGCCGAACAGTCACGCTCGCCCAGGCAAACGACATTTCCCAGAGCGTCGGCGACGACCTGAATCTCAATGTGTCGCGCCGGACGCAATAGCTTCTCGACGAACACGGCGCCGTCGCCGAACGCCGTGATGGCTTCTTCCTGCGCCTGCTGGACCGCCCGTTCGATTTCGCTCGCCTGTTCAACGACGCGAATGCCCCGGCCTCCACCCCCGGCCGCGGCCTTGATCACGACTGGATAACCAATTTCATCAGCCGTTTGTTGGGCCTCGACGGGATCGGTGAGTGGATCAATCGCGCCCGGGATAATCGGTACGCCTGCTTGCTTCATGGTGCGACGTGACTCGATCTTGTCACCCATCAGCTCAATCGCTTCGGGCGAGGGACCAACGAAGATGATGCCGCGTTCCCGGCAGGCTCGGGCGAAGTTGGCATTTTCGGACAGGAAGCCGTAGCCAGGATGGATGGCGTCAGCGCCCGTGCTCTTGGCTGCTGCCAGCACGGCATCAGCCGAGAGGTAACTGTCAGCAGGCGCAGGGCCACCGATTCGGATGGCTTCGTCAGCCATCCTCACGTGGCGAGCGCTGCGATCGGCGTCTGAAAACACCGCAACAGTCTTGATGCCCAGATCGCGCGCGCCGCGAATCACGCGTACGGCGATCTCGCCTCGATTGGCGATCAGGAGAGTGTCGAATGGACGTTGGGAGTCAGTCATCCGCCACTTTCGTTGTGTTGGAGTTCGGCAAATGAACTTGTTTGGTTGTCTCGACCACCATGCGTTCGGTGGCTGTACAAATCATACCTGCCAATATGTCTGGAGAGTATCGAATCAGGCACGCGGCTCATGCGGGCTGAATGGCACGTGAGCGCTTCAACTCGGTCAGCATCTCTCGAATCTCGTCGAGCGACATTGCGCCGAGGTCCTCGCCATTACGGACCCTGACCGCAGCCGCGCCGGCTTCGACTTCCCGGTCGCCGATCACGAGCAGGTAAGGAATCTTGCGTCGCTGACCATTGCGAATCTTCGCCTGCATCCGCTCGTTCCCGTCGTCGACATCGACGCGCAACCCCGCAGCTCGCAGATCGGCCGCGATCTCATGCGCCCAGTCCAGATGGCGGTCTGCGATTGGAACGCAGCGTGCCTGGATCGGCGCCAGCCATAGGGGGAATGCGCCGGCGTAGTGTTCAATCAGGATGCCGAGGAATCGTTCGAACGAGCCGTGAATGGCGCGGTGAATGACCACTGGCGTGCGTCGTTCACCGTCGTCGGCAACGTATACGCAGCCCAGTCGGGCAGGCTGGATGAGATCAAGTTGGATGGTTGAGAGCTGCCATTCACGCCCCATCGCATCCGAGACAAAGAGGTCTGCCTTCGGTCCGTAGAAGGCGGCTTCGCCTTCCTGCTCGACATAATCAATGTCGGCGTCGTCGAGGGCGGAACGCAGCGCCGAGACCGCCGTTGACCAGGCCTCCGGATTGTCGACGTACTTCCCGCCTTCGCCGGGCAGCGATAGGTCGTATCGGAAATTGGGCATGCCGTAGGTCTGGAACAGCGTCTGCACCAGCTCCAGCACATTCGACACTTCCTCGGAGATCTGTTCGGGAGTGATGAAGATGTGGCAGTCGTCCTGGGTCAAGGATCGCACTCGAGTCAGACCGGAAAGCTGGCCCGACTTCTCGTAGCGGTACAGCGTCGTGTATTCCGCGTAGCGAAGGGGCAGTTCTCGGTAGGAGTGCAGCGAGTTGTTGTACAGCGTCATGTGGACCGGGCAGTTCATCGGCTTGAGGAAGTAGGCCTCGCTGTCGCTCTCGTCAGCCGAATCGCTGTGTTCGTGTCCAGATTCCCGCCCAGATTCCCGCATGGCCGGAAACATGACATCGCCGTAGTTGTCGAGGTGACCCGACCGGCGAAAGAGTTCGCCGCGGGCGACATGGCCGGTCCAGACCTCGCTGTATCCACGAGCGTCCTGCAACTCGCGAATCAGGCGTTCCATTTCCTGGCGGATGATCGCACCGTCGGGCAACAGGAGTGGAACCCCGGCGCCCACCAGCTCCGAGAATGCGAACAATTCCAGATCGCGGCCCAGGCGGCGATGATCGCGACGCTGAGCCTCCTCTATGCGAGCAAAGTGCGCGTCCAACTCTTCGCGGGTGGCGAACAGCGCGCCATAGACACGCTGAAGCTGCGGCCGATTCTCGTCGCCGCGCCAATAGGCGCCGGCAACGCTGGTCAGGCGGAACGGCCCGATCTGTTTGGTTGACTCGACATGACCACCGCGGCAGAGATCAGTGAACTCCGCGTGGGTGCAAATGCCCAGAGCCTCCGAATCGGCAGAAAACTGGTCGATCAGTTCCTGCTTGTAGGGTTGGTCGGCGAATCGGTCTCGTGCTTCGTCTACGGGAATCTCATCCCAAATGAAGCGGTGATTGCGGCGCATTTCCTTGCGCATCCGCTTCTGGATGTCTGACAGGTCCTCAGGCGTCAATGGCCTGGGCAGGTCGAAGTCGTAGTAGAAGCCGGTGTCGATCGGTGGGCCGATGGCAATCTTGCCTTCGGGGAACATCTGCAGCACGACCTGGGCCAGGACGTGCGCCGCCGAGTGGCGCATCCGACGCAGCCATTCCGTTTCATCGACCTCGTCACGCGAGGCGACGCCGGCGGCGTCCCCTTCATCAGTCGCAACTCCCGCGTCGTACGGGTCGTCCGCCATCCGCCTGCTATCTGCGCTCTGCCCACGGCATCATCTGACGAGTCATACCAGGACAGGTGTGGTCGAAGGAGTGGTGGGCGATACTGGACTTGAACCAGTGACCTCTGCGATGTCAACGCAGCGCTCTAGCCGACTGAGCTAACCGCCCGCGCCCAACTGCCTCGCTGAAGATGGAGACAACAGGACTCGGTTCATCGTATGCCTCGCCCGTCGGCTTGGTCAACGAACGGGTAGGCGGAGCAGTCCGGAACCACAAGCGTTGGAGCGGGTAGAATTAGTGTCAACTCGTTGACGTTCCGCGTCGGGTTGGCTAGCTTGCACGCCAAGCCGCTGTTGGCCCGATTCGTAACTGATGTGGAAGAACCGAATAGCAGCCAGGTTAGGGAGCAACCATTGAGCAGTGAGGCCGCACACCGCGCGGAGCGCCCAGGTCGAATGAGCGTCCTGGATGAGCGCCGTGTAAGATTGTGGGACGCCTCGACGCAACCGGCGTCGGGAGCCATCCATGCGCGGGGGCCGCTAGCTCAATTGGCAGAGCAGCTGACTCTTAATCAGCAGGTTCGGGGTTCGAGTCCCTGGCGGCTCACCAGCTACATCAGCACGAGCGGTCTGCCTCAGATTCCGCGCCTCTCGCGCGAGGACACCGGTTCGCCGGCCTTCTTGTCCTCCTCGGGGGAAGTGTCGGAATTGGCAGACGAGCATGATTTAGGATCATGTGCCGCAAGGCGTAGGAGTTCGAGTCTCCTCTTCCCCACCAATGCTCGCCCGTCTGAGAACCGGTCGGGCGTGTTGCGAACCCTGGAATCACAGGCGCCGCTGAAGGAGTGTTCTTATGGCTGACCCGCTATTGAGTGTCCAGAACCTCTCGACGAGTTTCTTCACGTCTGAAGGAGTCGTCCAGGCGGTCAATGATGTCTCATACGACCTCATGCCCGGCCAAACGCTGGGATTGGTCGGAGAATCGGGCTCGGGCAAGAGCGTGTCTGCGCTCTCGTTGCTGCGTCTGATTCCGAACCCGCCTGGCAAGATCGTCAACGGCGAAGTCTGGTTCGACGGCGAAGAGCTGATGAGCGTTGACGACTCGCGGATGCGCGAAATCCGCGGCAACGACATTGCCATGGTCTTCCAGGAGCCGATGACCTCGCTCAACCCGGTGCTGACCATCGGTCGACAGTTGACCGAAGCCATCGAGCTGCACATGGGTCTGAACCGGACGCAGGCCAACGAGCGTGCCGTCGAGCTGCTCAACATGGTCGGTATTCCGGCTGCAGAGCAGCGCCTGTTCGACTTCCCTCACCAGTTCTCGGGCGGCATGCGACAACGCGTGATGATCGCGATGGCGCTGTCTTGCGACCCGAAGCTGCTGCTTGCCGACGAGCCAACCACCGCGCTCGACGTGACCATTCAGGCCCAGGTGCTTGAAGTCATGGCCCGCCTGAGCCGCGAACTTGGCACCGCAGTGATCGTCATTACACACAACCTCGGCGTCGTCGCACGTTACGCCGACCGCGTCAACGTCATGTACGGCGGACGCATTGTCGAGAGCGGAGAGGCCGGAGAGATCTACGCTCGCCCCAAGCATGCGTACACCCTCGGACTGCTTGAGTCGGTCCCGCGACTTGACGCCCGAACCGGCCGCCTGATCCCGATTGAAGGCACGCCGCCAGACTTGACCAACATGCCTGAGGGCTGTTCTTTCGCTCCGCGTTGCCGATTCGCCACCGATCAATGCACCACCGAACGTCCGGTGCTCCAGGAGTTCGCTCCTGGCCACCTGGTCGCATGCTGGAACTCCGAGGCTGTCGCCCTTGAGGCCGACACCATCCTCGCGAGCGCGCACACCGCCGAAATGTTGGAAGAGGAGACTGCCAATGTCTGAGAACGAACAACCAGAAGTCGTTGAGGAGGAGCAGTCACAGGAAGAGGCCGGCGCCGGGTCAATGACCCCGGAGAGCATGCGGGCCGCGGCCGCCGCTTCGGTTGGCGCCGCGACTGCCGCGATCGCAGACCTCGTGGGCAGCGGTCGCACCGAGCCGCATGAGAACACCCTGCTTGATGTCCAGGATCTGAAGATGTACTTCCCGGTCACCGCCGGGTTGCTGCTCAAGCGCAAGGTGGCGGACATCAAGGCCGTTGACGGATTGACCTTCTCTGTCCGTGAGGGCGAGACACTTGGTCTGGTCGGTGAGTCCGGCTGTGGCAAGTCAACCACGGGCCGCGCCATCCTCCAGCTCTACCGGCCGACAGCCGGCAACGTCTATATGTCGCCCCCGCAGTACACCTCGCACATCGGCGCAGATGACGATGGTGGCGCTGAATCAGTGTCGCTCCCAGGCGCTGACTCAAACGGCGGCCCGGTCGACCTGACCACGCTGGCTGGTCGCAACCTGCGAGCCTACCGACGCCAGATGCAGATGATCTTCCAGGACCCATATGCGTCCTTGAATCCTCGTATGAGCGTCGGCAGCATCGTCTCCGAGCCCATGGTGATTCACGGCTTGCAGAAGGGTCGGCGCAAGGAGCGTGTCCGTGAGCTGCTCGAGACTGTGGGTCTCAACCCCTATTTCGCCAGCCGCTACCCGCACGAGTTCTCTGGTGGACAGCGTCAGCGCATCGGCATCGCCCGCGCGCTCGCGGTCGAGCCGGCATTCATCGTCTGCGACGAGCCAGTTTCCGCGCTTGACGTGTCGATTCAGGCGCAGATCATCAACCTGCTTGAGGACCTGCAGGCCGACTTCGGTTTGACCTACCTCTTCATTGCTCACGACCTCTCCGTGGTGCGTCACATCTCGCACCGCATCGCGGTCATGTACCTGGGCAAGATCGTTGAGCTGGCTCAAGCGGACCAGCTCTACGACAACCCGCTGCACCCCTACACACAGGCGTTGATTTCCGCTGTGCCGATTCCCGACCCGGCACTGGAACGGCGACGTGAGCGCTTGATCTTGACCGGCGACGTACCCAACCCGATCGCGCCGCCGCCAGGATGCAACTTCCACACACGTTGTCCGATTGCCATCGACATCTGTCGCGAGGAAGACCCGGAGTGGCGCGAGATCGGCGACGACCACTTCGTCCGCTGTCATCGCGTCTAGTTCGTTGCCCAACGACTTACATCAGAACGGGGCCGCGAGGCCCCGTTCTGCGTATACGGCACACAGCGATACCGTCGCTGACTGATACGATCTGCCCACATGGACCCATCGCGCATCCGAAATTTCTGCATCGTCGCCCACATCGATCATGGCAAATCGACCCTGTCCGACCGCCTCATGGAGGCGACCGCGACGGTCGATGGACGCAACATGTCCGACCAACTGCTCGATTCCATGGACCTCGAGCGAGAGAAGGGCATCACGATCAAGGCGCGGGCGGTACGCATGGACTACCAGTCGCCCGAACGTGATGAGTACCGATTACACCTGATTGACACGCCAGGGCATGTGGATTTTTCCTATGAGGTTTCGCGCAGCCTGGCAGCCGCCGAGGGTGCGCTGCTGGTGGTTGACGCAGTCGAGGGCATCCAGGCTCAGACGCTGGCCAACGTATATCTGGCTATGGAGCAAGACCTCACCTTGATTCCGGTGATCAACAAAATCGATCTTGATGTCGCGAGACCCGATGCCATTGCCGCTGAATTGGTCGACGTGATTGGGTTCGCTCGGGACGAGATTCTGTACGTCTCGGCCAAGACCGGTCAGGGCATCAACCAGCTGCTGGAGGCAATCGTCGAGCGTGTTCCACCGCCCGACGGCAGCGGCGACGAACAACTGCGTGCGTTGATCTTTGACTCGGAGTACGACCCCTACAAGGGCGTCATTGCCCACGTTCGGGTCGTGGACGGCGATGTCAAGGGTCAATCCCCGCTTCGTCTGTCAGCAACCAATCGCCGCTTCGAGGCCATGGAAGTGGGCAGTTTTGCCCCGGACCTACTCAAGCTCCAGTCACTGTCGGCTGGAGATGTCGGCTACGTCGCAACCGGGCTCAAGGATGTAGGCGATGTCCGCGTCGGTGACACTATGACCAGCGGTGGGCGCCATCATCCCGAACCGTTGCCCGGCTACCGCGAACCGAAAGCCATGGTCTTCGCCGGGCTCTATCCGGCGAACTCCGCCGATTACCAGGAACTCTCGGACGCGCTCGACAAACTGAGGCTCTCCGACAGCTCGATTCTGTATCAGCCGGAGTCTTCGGCGGCATTGGGCTTTGGCTATCGGATGGGATTCCTCGGACTCCTGCACATGGAGATCGTGCAAGAGCGACTCGAGCGCGAATACGGACTGGAGCTCGTCTTTACTGCGCCGTCAGTTGAGTACGAAGTCGAAGGTGTCGACGGGCAAGTGCGATTGATCGAGAATCCATCCGAACTGCCGGCGCCAAACCACGTGGCGGAAATCCGCGAACCCTGGGTCAGGATCTCGGTGATCGCGCCGCACGAACACGTCGGCGCGGTGATGGAGACCGTCACAGGCCGCCGCGGCGTCTTCGATCGCATGGAGTATCTGCAACGCACCAGCCAGGCGAACGGCGCCAATGGCTCGGGACCATCGACCGGCGAGATTCGAGTGCTGCTCGAGTACGAGCTGCCGCTCTCAGAAATCCTCACCGACTTCTACGACGACCTCAAATCGAAGACGCATGGCTATGCCAGTCTCGACTACACCTTGATTGGCTACCGCCCCGCCAAGCTGGTCAAACTCGACCTGTTGATCAATGGTGAACCGGTCGATGCACTCTCTGCAATCGTGCATTCCGACGCGGCCGCCACGCAAGGCAGAGAACTGGCCGACCGGCTGCGCAAACTGATTCCGAGGCAACTATTCGATGTGCCCATCCAGGCGGCCGTCGGCGGCAGGATCGTGGCTCGCGAGACCGTGCGTGCATTGCGCAAGAACGTCACCGCCAAGTGCTACGGCGGCGACATCACGAGAAAGCGCAAACTGCTGGCGCGGCAGGCCGAAGGAAAGAAGCGGCTCAAGCGAGTCGGCAACGTCGAGATTCCGCAAGAGGCGTTCCTCGCCGTCCTGCAGTTGGGCAAGAATTAGAGCCCGATTCTCACACTTCGTTTCTCAACTCATTGTTTCGCCATACCCGCGCGTTAGCTGGCTGGGTTGGCTTCCGCTGGAGCGGCGACGGTGCCATTTTCGGCTGGCAGCGCCGAAGCTTCCGCCTCCTCCTCTTCCTCCTCCAGCGCGATCTCCAGTACGCCAGCCGTCTCTGCGACCGAACGACGAATGTCCTCGAGCACCTCAGGCTCATCCGCCGCTTCGCCCGCAAAGCTGACCAGTTCGAACAGCGCCTCAACCGGAATCAGGGCATAGCCGTACGTCTCGCAGGCGTTGATCAGCGTCTTGGGGAACGGTTCTCGGCGAATCCTGGGGTCGGTTTGCCGATGGCCATTGGCGATGATGATCCCCTTGGGCCGACTCTTCCGACGCAGGTACTGCTCTTCGATTCGGCTCTGCAAAGTCAAATACAGGCGGTCGCTGACCGCATTGTTCGCCGACGCCAGTTCGACCAGTGAGGTTTCGGATCCCTCGCGGATTTCCATGTCGTCATCGGACATCGAAACTGTGTAGCCCAGTACGCGGAAGGCGTCAGCGACGGTGTCGCGGAAGGCGAGATTTTGGCTCTGCCAGAGCAGACCCTGGAATCGGGTCGTGTCGGCCAGCAGCGATTCTGCTTCGGTCACGCGGCGTTGCGCTTGCTTCAGTTCATCCTGCGCACTCGACAATTCGTCGCGAGCGGAGGTCGCTTCTGGAGTGTCGTATCGGCGAACCCAGACCGGAGCGGCGCTCGAATCTGGTTCCTGTGCCAGCCGCTCGATCATCTCCAACAGCGCTGCCGAAAACACCTTGCGCTGAGAAGATGCCAGGTTGTCGGGCGGAGGCAGTACCACGATTCGACCGGGACCGCTGCGGAACTCGACGGCGACCGCTGCTCCGCCTACCGAACGTCCAACGATCTGTGCACCATTGAACTCCTTGAGGTCGAACAATGCCCGATACCGAAGCCGGCCGGCCAGGTCGTCGAGAAAGCCGCTGGCCGGATGCTGCGGGACCGTCGGACGGACATCCTTGCCGTCGGCGGGACGAAGCGTGGGCCAGCGAAACGGATCTCCCTCAGGCCCCGGAATCAGCGAGTATCGATTCAGTCCGGGGAACGATGCAATGTTTGGGTGACGGACGTTTGGATATGCGAAGACGACGAGCACACCGCCGTTGTCGAGCAACTGCTGAAACTCAAGCTGGCGCTGCTGCAACAACTCTCCCAGGCCGAAATGAAACGCGCCCGACTCTCCAATGCCAATGGAGCGTCCGTCTGGTGCTTTCGCATCGAGCGTTGTCGCTGCGATTCCCTCGATCTGCTCGGACACTGACTGAAGATCGACGATGCAAGCGTCGTAATCGAAGATCGACGAAGCATTGGCGATGGAGTGGTTGTCAACGCTAGGGCTGGGTATCGGGCAGCCAATGGAGATGATTCGCACGGGCTGTTCCTTCGCTCATGTTGTTGCCCGCGGTTGGGCCATTGCCATGAGTTTACTCCGACGTATCGCCGCTGCCGCTGGTGCTAGGATTGCAGTTGGTCGTGCTAGATGGGGAGCTAGCGGTGCCCTGTACCCGCAATCCGCTCTAGCGGGGTTGAATTCCTGGGTTGAGGGCGGCGACATGAGAACTACCGACGCCAAGCAGTGATGAAGTTTGGGTCCCGCGCGGCGGCCCGCCGTGAACCCCGTCAGGTCCGAGAGGAAGCAGCGGTAAGCGGTTGTCGGTCGGGTGACGCGGGAGTGCCTGGGCTGAGCCGGCTAGCGAAGGCAAGCTGATGAAGTCGTTCGATCTCGGGTGCACGGCCACACCTTTGCCCAAACCTTTGCCCACACCCTTGCCCACTCACTTACGTGGTCATGACATCCCATCCTGCCGAGTCAACAGATGAGCGGACGCCGAAGGCGCGCGCGATTGGGGCAGCACTTTCTGCGCGACGAGCGAGTGCTCGAACGGATTGTCGATGCCGTCCCCGATGTGCCGGACGCAATCATTGAGGTTGGCGCTGGTGATGGCGTACTGACCGAGCGGTTGGCTGAGCTGGATCGTCCCCTCGTCGCCGTCGAACTCGATGAAGGGATGGCCTACCGAGCACGCAGGCGGCTGACTCGATCCGAACTCGATCGGAACGCCGTCGTGATCGAGCACGATGTGTTGGATGTCCAACCCGAGGAGGCCTTAGCCGCGGTCGCGGCTCATCCGCCCTACGGACTGGTCGGCAATCTGCCGTACGCAATCACCGCCCCAATCTTCCGCAAGTTCCTGGAGGAAGAGTCCGCGCGACCGGACTGGATGCTGGTCATGATCCAGCACGAAGTCGCACAACGAGTGACGGCCATGCCGGGCAAGTTGTCGCTCATGGGCGTTTCGGTGCAGTTTTACGCCGAGGCAGAACTGCTCTTCACTGTCGAACGCGAGGCATTCGATCCTCCGCCACAAGTGCGCTCGGCAGTGGTGCGACTCCAGGTCCGAGAGCAACCCGCCGTCGACGTGCCCAGCGTCGAGCGATTCTTTGAGGTCGTGCGCGGCGGATTCCGTAGTCCGAGAAAGCAACTACATAACGCGTTGGCACAAGGAGTCTGGCTACCGCCAGAGGGTGCCGGAGCATGGCTCGAAGCTTGCCAGATCGATCCGGCACGCCGGCCAGGGACTCTAACGCTCGAGGAGTGGGCTCGGCTCGCCTGGTGGCGGGAGGAGCAACTTGAGAATCAGACGGGCTCGCTGCAATGACCTCTTTCAGCACGATCGCCGCAGCCAAGCTCAACCTGACACTCGAGGTCCTGGGCAAGCGCGAGGATGGGTTCCACGATCTCTCCTCAGTCGCCATCTCGCTGGATCTTGCCGATGACGTTCGTCTCACGCCGGGTGGCGACAAGCGCACCATCACCTACCAGGACGCCGATGGGCGCCCATTCTCGATTCAAACAAACGACGACATCATCGCTCGCGTCTGGTCGGCTCTCGAGACGCACTGTGATCAGCAGATGCACGGCCGCGTCGACGTGGTGAAACGAATTCCGGTCACCAGCGGGCTTGGAGGCGGTTCCACCGACGCTGCCGCGTTCCTGCGACTGGCGAACGAGGCGTGGACGCTCGGCTTATCCGACGACGATCTCTGCCGAATCGGCTCGCAAGTCGGTTCCGACGTCGCAGCCTGTGTGATTGGTGGACCAGTGATGATGGCCGGCCGCGGTGAGCGAGTCGAGTCGATTGAAGCGCCATCCGCGTCGCTCGTCGGCTGGGCTGTCCTCCTGCATCGCCCCGAAATTCCGGTCCCAGAGGACAAAACAGCGACAATGTATCGCTCGCTACGATCATCAGATTTCCGTGACGGCGCTCGTTCAAGCGCACTTCGGCAGCTGTTGCTCGCCGGAGAACATCCCACGCATGACGATTGCATCAACTCGTTCGATGCATCAGCTCGAGAGGTGATGCAGGGCTTGACGCCCGCCTGGCGTCGCATGGGGGCAGCCATTGGCCGCGCCGCCGTCGATACCGATGCTCAGCCTGTCACACCTCTGTTGGCCGGAGCGGGACCGACAATGTTCGCGATCCTGACGCCCGAAACAGCACACGCGGCTGCCACCGCGCTCCAGGGCGCGCCCGGCTTCACTCGTGTCGTTCTGCCAATCACTCGGGCCGAGGCCACCAACATCTGTATTGATTGAGCATGGAAACCGTCGCTGCATTGTTCTCCGGATTCGTGGCCGGCGCAGCCGTGGGTGTGCTGGGCCTGGGCGTGTTCGGCTCACTCCTCGTGACCGTGCCAACGACCAACTGGCTACGACAGCAGTTTCCCGATCCCTCGAACTGGGTCATGGTCAGCCTGGGAGCCGCTCTGGTCGCCCAGGCGGGCTGCGCGGTGCTGGGGATGCTGCTCGGCGTGCTATTCCTCAGCATTGCCGACGGCGGCTCGAGCGGGCTCGGCAGTCCGTCCTGGCAGTACACGTCCGGAATCGTCATCTGCATTGTGTTGCTGGCGGTCGGAGCGATCGTATGGCAACGCGCGCTGTGGAGGCGATTCGTCGCCATCTCACTGCTCGCTGCCGGAAGCTTCGGCTGGATGCTCCCGCATCTCGCTTCCGGATGAATGGGTCAGAATCGCATCGGGATTCACACAGACGGTGCGTATACTCAGGTGGGTGACCACATTCGCCCCTGGAGCTGGAGACCTAGTGGATCCTCAGTCGATGCCCGGCACGATCCTCGATGCACACATTCACACCGTTCGCGGCGCGGCAGACTCAGCGCTGCAACCCGACGACCTCCTGGCGGAAGCCAATCGTATTGGCCTCACCGGAGTCAACCTGACCGAGCACGATCGGGTCTGGGAGCGGTACGACTGGAACAACTACGCCAATGAAATGAGCGAAGCGGGAGTCTACCTGAATCAGGGGATGGAAGTCTCCACCGATCTCGGACACATCATCGTCTTCGGCATCGACCAGTACTACTCGGGCATCCGCTCGGCAGAGCGACTGCGCGAAGTCTGCGATGAAATCGGCGCGTTCATGTCTGTCGCGCACCCCTTCCGGCACTTCTTCGACCCGGTCACATTCCGTCGCAAGGGTGAGGAGCCCTTCTCGATGACTCCCGCCGAAGCAGCGGAGCGCATGCACGTATTCCAGGTCGTGCATGGCATTGAGGTCGGCAACGGCGGCAACACCAGGCGCGAGAATCTCTTCGCACTGGAAGTGGCGCGCATTCTGAACAAGCCGGTCACCGGAGGCTCGGATGCGCACTCAACCTCAGGCATCGGCAGCTATGCCACCGTGTTCCCTGAGCCACTGACCAACCGCGAGCAAACAGTGCAACTGCTGCACGACGGAGCGACCGTCTGCTACGAGGGCCTCAACATCGGCGAGTTCCGCCCGTTTGGCCCTTGCGCCGAGGATGAGGCGCCATAGCTTCCGGCAGCACAGAATCGGTCCGGGGCGTGTCAGAACGCATCTACGCCGCCATTGATCTTGAAATGACGGGCTTGAAGCCCGGGCTCGATGAGATCATCGAAGTCGGTGTCGTTCGCTGTACGCCCGAGCGCGTGCTTGAACGCTGGAGCACGCTGGTCCAACCACTCGAGTTACCGCCGCTGCGCGTCCAGCGCATGACCGGCATTACGCCCGAGATGTTGGCTGAGGCGCCTGCCTGGAGCGAGGTCGAGGACAAGCTGCGCAGCCTGCTCGACGGCTGCACGTTGTTGGGCCACAATGTCGGCTTCGACGAGTCGTTTCTCGAGGTCGTCGGAATCAAGTCGGCAACGCCGTCGATCGACACGCTGCCGCTGGCGCAGATCATCGAGCCCGGAGCTTCATCGCACCGACTCGGCGACTTATGTGATCGCTTCAACATCGAGCTGACCGATGCCCATCGCGCACTCGCCGATGCCGAGGCTGCGCGTCTGCTGTTTCTGCAACTCAAGGATCGCTACGCCCAGCTTCCGCAGGATGCCAGGAACTCTCTGAGCGAACTGGCTGCTGGAGCGAACATTCTCTGGGGACCAGGCCGAGTATTGCGCGAGTGGTCGCTTGAGGTTCCGCGAACGCCAGCGCCTGTTTCGTCCGGAGCGCGATCTGCGGAGCCGCATCGTCCCCTGGAGCCCGTGGACCTGCCTCGCGGCACCCTCGCCGAGCTAACGGCTCAAGCCTTCGCATCTGTGGGTGATGACAACTTCGAGCAGCGCCCCGAACAGCTTGACATGGCTCGGGACGTGGCCGAGTCGCTGCAGTTCGGGGGAACGCTCATCGTCGAGGCGGGGACTGGAACCGGCAAATCACTTGCGTACCTCGTGCCGGCCGCGCTCTGGGCTCTCAAGACCGGCAGTACGGTGATCGTCAGCACACACACGATCAACCTCCAGCAGCAGCTCGAAAGCAAGGATGTCGAGTTCGCTCGCAAACTGATTGCCGGAGTATCAGCAGAGGCCTCGGAAGCGCTCACCTCGACCGTCGTCAAGGGACGCGACAACTACCTCTGCCAGGAAAAGCTGGATCGGGAGCTGGGCCGGGTCGTCGATTGGGAAGATCCTCTCGTACTGGCGAGAGCCGCAGTTTGGCGATCAGCGACTGCCCGAGGAGATCGTGCAGAGCTCCGTCTACCGGTGCCAATGCTCCGATCCTGGGAGAAGCTTTCAGCCCGCGGCACCGGCTGCCTGTCCGACCGGACCTGCGAGTACGCCATGAACGGCACCTGTTTCCTGATGCGAGTGCAGCGACAGGCGGCCTCATCCCACATCGTCATCGCGAATCATGCGCTGCTGGTCCGAGCGATGGCGAGCGGCGCAATCACGATGCCCGACGCGCCCGTCGTGATTGTTGATGAGTCCCACGCGCTCGAAGATGTCGCGACCGATCAATTGTCGTTGGAAATGAGCGAGTCGTGGATGTTCGAGACGCTCAAGCGCTGCGCCGAAGGCAGCGACGGTCTGACACGATTCGCTCAGGATGTCGGCCTACGAAACGAAGCGGACCAGCTTAAGCAGCAGACAGCACTGGCCACGAGCGCGGTTGAGACGTTGTTCGACGGGATTGGTTCATTCGTCTCCGAGCACTCCCAGGACCGGCGCGGTAGTGAGGATCGAGTCACCCTGAGTCAAGGGACTCGAGGCAGCAAGGACTGGTCGGACCTTGAGCTGCAGTGGGAAGAAACCAAGGATGTGATCGCCGAGGTCGGCCTTGCTATTAAGGAGATCGCGGAACGGTGCGATGAGCAAGCCAGAGAGGCCGGTGGCGACGAACGTCAACGGCTTCACTCTGTCACCACAGAAGCGCAGGGCGTGTTGGCCGAGCTTTCGGAGCGACGCTCGTTGCTCGGTCGCGCCATTTCCGAGTACTCGGGCGAGGAGATCGCCTGGGCCGCCAGGGAGAATCGCAAGACCGGAGCTTCAAGCGTCCATGCCGCGCCGCTCAGTGTCGCTGCTCACTTGCAGCCGCTATGGCAGGAGCGTCACGCCACCGTCCTGACCGGCGCGACGTTAGCCACTAGCACCGAGGACGATGCCGCATTCGACTTCCTGCGCGAGCGTCTGGGAATTGAGGACGCGGCTGAAGCCCAGTATGGATCACCGTTCGATTATCAGCGTCGCTGTCGCATCTACTTGCCAACTGACATGGTCGACGCCACCGACAACGAACATCACGACTCAGTTGCGGCCGCAGTGCGTTCGCTCGCCGTGGCAGCCGGCGGACGCACCATGGTCCTGTTTCGCTCTTACGGTGCAATGAACCAAGTCACCCGACGAGTGCAATCGGATCTCGAACAGGCTGGGCTGGTGCTGGTCAGACAAGGCCGCGATGGATCGGCTGCCAACATCGTCGAGCTGCTGCGCAAGGATCCAAACACCGTTGCATTCGGCGTAGCAGCCTTGTGGACTGGAGTCGACATTCCTGGCGACGCGCTGTCGCTGCTGATCATGACGCGACTGCCATTCGTGCCGCCAAACGATCCGGTGCTCAAAGCCAGGGGCGAACAGTACGACAACGAATTCATGGAGTTCTCGCTGCCGGCAGCCATCCTGCAATTCCGACAGGGGATTGGACGGCTGATCAGGACGCAGTCGGACCTCGGAGCTGCGGTAATCCTGGACGGCCGAATCGTCTCACGCAGGTACGGCAAGCGATTCCTCGATGCCCTCCCTCCCGCGCCCGTGATCAGGAAAGCGACCAGCGAGATTGCAGAAGAGTTGCAGACCTTCCTCCCGTCGAATCGTGACTCCAAGTGACAATCAGTGCAGACAGTGCAGACTGGCCCGTGAGCGTCGAGGGTCAACGCGCCAGCATTGTGAGATTCCGAGGCGAAGTCATCGAAGCGGACTGGCTCGATGAAGCCGCACAGGCTATCGCCGGACGCGCCGCGCCTTGCACCCTGCAAGGTCGAATAGACGAAGGCGATCTCGGCTGGTGGATTCTCGGAGATGGTGAAATCGTGGGCGCACTCTGCGGCAAGGTCGTGAGACTCCCCGATTCCGTGGCCTCGAGCGCATTGATCTGGACCTGGCTCGCCATCGACGCGAAGTGGCGGGCGTACGGATATGGCGGCGCGTCGGTGCCGCTGCTGGAAGCGGCGGCACGACATGTCGGCGCGACCATCGCTCTGACGCCACTGCCTCCCGACAATGGAGTCGCGCTCTACTTCTGGTTACGCTTGGGCTACACGCCAGTGCGCAGTGTCGATGTCGCTCCAGACGACATACCGACCGGCGTGACGGCGGACGCGCTCTGGATGCAGCGTCCACTCAATTCTCAACACTCCGAGGAGTAGCACATGTCGCTTGTTCTGCCTGATGAAGTTCACGCTCGGGTCAACGGTGCGCTGGACGAGGGATTTCCCATGTGCATGGTCGCAATCGGCGATGACGCGCAGCCGGTGGTCAGCTTCCGCGGCAGCACGCAAACCTTCGGCGATGACGCACTGGCGCTCTGGGTTCGCGGCGAGCCGTCATCGACTCTCAACGCAATCGCGAAGAACCCAAGTGTGGCCTTGATGTACACCAATATGCCCGCCCGCAAGTTCTTCATCTTCAAGGGACAAGCGGCGGTCACCACCGACGCAGGTGAACGCGATCAGATCTGGGAAGGTCAGCACGCCCTGGAGAAAGCGCGCGACACGGAACGGACCGGCACGGCCGTCGTCGTTCGACTGGACTCAGTCCAGGGCAGTGGTGTCGACCTCAAGCGCGACTAGCGGCCTCTGCCGGAACCATTGCGTCGGTCTCGGCGGGCCTGAAACGAACGCCGGAAGAGGCGCCCGCCCCCGAGTCCGGCCATCAACACACCGACCCACAGCGCAATGTCCTCGGCGATACCGCCGGCGATCGTAAACGTCCAACCGAGCCAGATGCCCAGGCCCATGCCGGTCACCACGCCAGCCGTCGGCAGCCACGATCGACGGCGTGGCTGCTCAATGCGTTCGATCTGAGCATTCTCAACCGCAGGTGCCGTTGGTGTGGAGCTGGATGACGCGCGGCGCCTGCGCCTCTTCGGACGTTGACGCGGCATGTCAGCGTCGCCGCCGAGCGAGGTCGCGAGCAGAAGCGCCACTCTTCGCGCGTCGAGCGCGTCTGGCTTGTGGCCGCGCTGGCTCCGAGCGTGCCTCCGGCGGAGGCGGCACTTGAACCGGAGCCGCCGTTTCGCCTGCCTGCTCGGCCAGGCAATTGCGACAAGCGAACTGCAGCGCCATCACTTCATCGTCGAGCCAGACATCACCACAGTCCGGTCCGGTCGCGGTGGTCGTCAGCCGCAGATGGAAGTATTCGCCGCAGCGGTAACAGTCGGAGCGCGCATCCGGACCGGCCGGCTCGCCGCAGACGGAGCAGGGCCAGGTGCCCTCGGTGACTGAAGGCTCAGTAGTCATCGCGACAATCGTATCCGTTGTTCCGCTCGGGCAACAGACGATTCGTCTTGCGGGTCAAGCTCTCCGTCCCAAACTTCGGCTTCCAGACGTTTCAGCCATTGCCCAAGTTCTGGCCCTGGCTCGATACCCAACTGAATCAGCCGACGGGCGGAAATCGGCGATTGAACCACACCGCGTCGCTCAAGATATCTGCCAACGGCACGCCCTGATGCGCCATCCCAAACGTCTGCGGCAGCCTCGAGCACGGCGTTCGGTATCCCGCCCAGTCGCTCCGCAACGCGAGACGGTCTCTGCATATTGCCGACGCTTCGCCGGTCGCGACCCAACGTTGCCCCTTCCGAGAGTGCGGCACGTTCCCCTCGATTCATTCCGACTGATTGGGGCAGCCAGGCTGCGAAGTCGTCCGGTGCGGACAGCAGACCTGTCGCCGCCCAGAAGTGTTCGGCAGACTGCGCGGCCGGCAGGACGGCAAGGGGAATTGTCCATCGCTGATCGCGTGACTGTGCGAGCTTGAGCCTTCGAGCAATTCGAAGCGCTGTTGCACGATCACGTTCACCCAGCAACAACCGCCAGGCATCACCGAAGCGATGCGCAGTCAACGCAGCCAGATGAGCACGGTCTCGCCTGGCATTGGCCAGAGTCTGGCGCTCCAGCGACCCGGAAATCCGCGAGGCATAGCGCGCGGCGCGAATCAGCCTCGTCGGGTCATCGCGAAACGAGTCTGCGTGCAGCGTTCGAACCCGCCGATGCTCTATGTCGGAAATACCCCGGTACGGATCGAGCACATTGCCCGCGCCCGGACCAGCGATCGCTAGTGCGACAGCGTTGATCGTGAAGTCACGGCGGCCGAGATCAATCTCAATCGGTGCCGGGGTCACGATCGGCAGGGCTCCGGGAGCGGGATACCGCTCTGCACGGGTTCGCGCCACATCGATTGATGTTCCGTCAGGCAGAGTCGCCTTGGCGGTCCCAAACCGCTCGTGAGTCGTCAGACTTCCGCTCGCGGCTATCGCCATCGCCTCGTGAAACGGGATGGGGTTCCCGTCCACGGCCAGATCGAGATCCAATTGGTCCGGCGGCGGCTCTGCAAGCAGCGTGTCTCGGATCACGCCGCCGACAACGTACAGGGAGGTCCCACGCTCCGATGCCAGATGACATAACATATCCAGCAGGTCACTTGTTGCTTCGGAGCAGGCACGAACACGGCGCAACACTTGCCCCGCGAGATCAGTCCTCTGGACAGGAATTGGAGTCAGTCTCTCGCTCCCCATTGCTGACACCGTAAGCCTTCATCGCCGCGCCCAGCACCCAACTGAGCGAAAACTGATCACCTGAGTACACTGAAATGGTGAATTGTAAGATCATGGACATCAACCTGGAACGACTTCAGGATCGGCTCGACTACCGATTCTCCGACATGGCGTTGCTTCGTCAGGCAATGGTCCATCGCTCGTATCTCAACGAAGTCAGCGACCCGACGATTGAATCGAACGAACGGCTGGAGTTCTTGGGAGACGCCATTCTCGGCGCGGTCGTCGCGCACCGTCTCTACACAGAATTCATCGATAAGCGTGAAGGATGGATGACCGCCGCCCGATCTCAGCTCGTGCGCAACGAGACGCTTGGACGTATCGGTCGAGAGCTTGGCCTTGGAGAGTGCCTGTTGATGGGTGCGGGAATCGATAACGACGGAGCTCGCGAGCGATTATCGGTGCTCAGCCGAGCCCTTGAAGCGACGTTCGGAGCCGTCTGGCTCGACGGCGGAGAACGCGCCGCCCGAGCAGTCATTCTTGGGCTGCTTGAGGACAGCATCAACACCTTGAGCACCGACGCAGTACAGGCCGACGCGAAGTCGCAACTCCAGCACTTGACCCAGTCCCGATACGGATCGAAGCCGACCTATCTGATCATCTGCGAGTCCGGCCCGCCACATGATCGATCGTTCCGTGCCTTGGTGGAAGTCGAGGCTGAACCATTGGCCGAAGGCTGCGGCAGAAGCAAGCAGTCGGCCGAGATGGACGCGGCGCGGACGGCATTGGCCCTGCTCGAGGAGACCGGAGCATGATGCGCCTGCGCTCGATCGATCTGCACGGCTACAAGTCGTTCGCGACGCGTACGGCGTTGCAGTTCGACGAGCCCGTGATCGCGATTGTCGGACCCAACGGTTCCGGCAAGTCCAATGTCATGGACGCGTTGCGCTGGGTGATCGGCGCCGGATCGGGACGAGTTCTTCGCACCAAGCGGGCCGAAGACGTGGTCTTCTCCGGTGGACGCGATCGCGCCCCCAGCGGGTTCGCTGAAGTGCGGCTTCAACTCGACAACAGTGATCAATGGCTCAATCTCGACGCCGCGGAAGTGGAAATCGTACGTCGCGTCCATCGCGATGGACAATCCGAGGTCAGAATCAACGGTCGGGCCGCTCGTCTGCGCGACGTACAGGGACTCTTCCGCAGCAGTGGACTGGGCGCTGGTGGGTTCGCACTCATGAGCCAGGGGCTCGTCGACGAGATGCTGCGTCTTCGACCGCACGAACGCCGACAGGCAATCGAAGAGGTCGGCGGCGTACGCCAACACCGCCACGAGATGGAGGAATCCCGTCGTCGCCGGCAACGCGCCCAAGATCATCTTGATCGCGCGAAACTGCTTCGAGACGAGCTGGCGCCTCGATTGAAGAGCCTCGAGCGCTCCGCGCGCCGAGCGAGGCGGCAAGCCGACCTCCAACAGCAGTTGGATCAGGCGCAACAACGCTACTTCCAAGCCGCCGCCGCCGATCTGGAGCACGAGCTCCTGGATCGCCACGAGTCCGCAACAGCATCAGCCGCCGCCCGGACGGCGGCAGAGGAGCGCCGAGAATCGGCCACAAATGCGCTCGCGGTGGTCGAACGCGAGACAGCCATCGCGCGGCGAGCCGTGGAACGCGCAGCGGAGAAGATTCGCGCAGCGCGTTCGGAGTTGCGAACGCTCGAACACCAACAGGAACTGGACCAGCAACATCGATCCTGGCTCAGCCGGGAAGTATCCGACCTCTCCGCGCGACTCCCGCGGGAGCGCCTCAATCCTGCGACCTCCGACCTCGACGCGGCCAAAGAGGCACTTGCGGCCGTCACCACCAGGCTGAATGCCGCGCGAAGCGAACGCGACAACCGCGAGCGCAGCCGGTCGGCGGCGACGGCCCAGCACGAACGCACTCTCGCTGATATCGAATCATTCCGCTCACAGGCGCAACGATTGAATCGTCGCTGGAGAGCAAATGAGACAGCGATTCTGGAGACGACAGCAAAGGTCGCCGTCGCACAGCAACAGCACGAAACAGCACAAGATCGGTTGCGAGAAGCCGAGTCGCGATCACTCCAGTTGGAGCGAGAAGAGGATGCAGCACGTCAAGCCCTGGAACGCCAACAGGCCGAGCAGAAGACGTTGACTCGGCGATTAAGGGAGATTGATCGCCAGATCTCTTCCCTGGAAGCTACCGATGAACATGAGCACACGCTGCGGTCCCTGGTTTCGGATCGAGTCGCCGATCCGATTCAGGCGGATGCACTGTTCGGAGAACTGATGGACGCGACGTTGCATGAGCACTTCGATGATGCCGTGGCATCCGTTCAGCACATCGTCGACGCTGATGTTGGTCGGGCCTCGGCAATGGTCAGCGGTCGAGCCTCAAGCTTGATTGACTCCATCCTGGCAACCGTCGAGTTTGTAGAAGATGTCAACGACGCAAAGCGGCTTGCCGACGCCGGCAACACAGCCGTCACATCGTCAGGGATCGTCGTTCGACCGGACGGCGTCGTTCAGGCAGGGGGCTCAATGCCTGGCGCCCGGCGACGGTTACAGCAACTGGCGGAGCTCAAGTCAGAGCGAAGCGATCTCAGAGAGCAGCTGAGCGTCGTCACCCGCTCGCAGGAGCTGAGTCGAAACCTGGACAAACTAGTGAGCGTCCGGAAACGAGCCGACAGCAAGCGAGTTGCCGCCCGACAAGCAGCGTCTGAATCGGCCATGACGGTCGATGACACTCGCCGCCGACATGCAGCGAAGTTGGCAGAAAGGCGCTCCGATCTCGCGGACATTGGACGCGTGCGTTCCAGCCTGCAGAACTCAATGCAAGCCGAGCAAGCGGCGGCGAGTCAACTCGCCACGATGCCAGAGGCCCAATTCGAGGACCTGTCAACACTCGAAGCGGAACGTGACCGTTGCGCTGCAGCGCTCGCCGAAGCCAGGGCTCACGCTGCAGCACTTGAGCGGGCTCGTGCCGATCGGGCGCGATTGTCCTCGCTCAGGCGTGAACTGGCCGACGTCGAGGCGGCGATCTTGGAACGGGAGCCGCTGCTGCAGCGTGCAGCATCTATCGCTGCCGATGCCGCAGCACATGATCTGGCCAGGGAACATCTCGACACGCTCGAAACCCAACGCGCACAGGCCAGCCGGGAACTAGAGCAGGCGCAGCAGGCTCGCGTAGTCGCCGAGCGTCTTGAGGTTGAAGCGTCCTCGGCGTTACGAGAGACCGAGTCCTCTCGAGCTCGCCTCGCGGCTGAAGCCGCTTCCGAGGGCATCGACCTCAGTCCCGCCCAAGCAGTCGCTGAACCCGTTCTCGACCTGGTCGAAGTCAACGGCGTACAGGGCAACGAGCGTCAGGCCGCCAACGGCACAGGACATCATGCCGCAAACGGCCTGGGCAACGGAACTCATCGACCGACACGCACTGCCGTCGCTGTCGCTGAGCACGACGTGTCGGAACTCAAGCAACGCGTCCAGGAGTTGCAAGCCAAACTCCACCGGCTGGGTCCCGTTGACCCGGGAGCGGCGCACGAGTTTGCATCCGAACAGACCCGCTGGCAGGACATGGAGTCGCAGATCGTCGATCTCGAACAGACCGAAGCCTCGCTGCGTATTGCCGAGCGAGACCTTGAGCAGTTGATCGAGCGCAAGTTCCGAGAGGCTTGCCGGCAAGTCGACGAGGCCTTCCAGCGCTACTTCCAGCTCATGTTTCGCGGTGGCAAGGCCGAGCTGGTGTTGACCGAAGATCGGGCCAACACCGACGACGATTCTGAGGAGTTTGAACAGCCCGCGAGGCTCGGAGTCGATATCCGCGCCCAGCCTCCAGGCAAGCGAGTCTCGACGCTCGGACTCCTCTCTGGGGGAGAACGCGCACTGACCGCGATCGCCTTGTTGTTTGCCCTGCTCGAGATTCGACCGGCGCCCTTCTGCGTCCTCGACGAAGTCGATGCCGCACTCGACGAAGCCAACGTTGAACGGTTCGTGGCTGCGCTCAAGGAGCGGGCGCAGCACACTCAATTCGTGGTCATCACCCACAATCGACGCACCATCGAACAGGCCGACAGCATCTACGGGGTCACGATGGGCGCAGCCGGAGTCAGCCGCCTGCTGTCAGTCAGAGTCGATCAACTGCCACAGGCCGATCCGTAACGAGCCGATGACGTTGGTCATACAACTGGCAGGATGCTCTGCCCTAACCTGATCGCCATGGATTTCATACACGCCGTCTGGTCGCCTGCTGGCCCGGGCCCTCACCCAACGCTGATCGCGTTGCACGGGCACGGTGCGCATTGTCAGGACCTGGCTCCGCTCGCGCCAATGCTGGCCGACGGACAACTACAGGTCATCTGCCCGCAGGCCGAGTTCGCATTGGAAGGCACGCCGTACTCCTACTCGCCGATGTACACCTGGATGCGCCGCGGAGCAAACGATCGTCCCATCGACGGCGAGTTGGACCGCGTCGCCGGAGCCCTCTCCTCCTTCATCGACACCGTCTGCGAGCGCTACAACGTTGACACGGATCGATTGGCACTGATGGGTTTCTCGCAAGGCGGGTTCCTTGCCTATCGACTGGCGCTCAGCGAGCCACATCGATGGCAAGGCGCCGCGATGCTCTCAACCTGGCTTTCGGATGACGCGGCCGATGATGTCCATGAAGACGCGGCCGACCTGCCACTGCTCGTTCAGCACGGAACCAATGATCCTCTGGTCGGGATTGACAAGGGCAGGACCTCTCGCGATCAACTGCAGGCGATGCGCATGAACCTTGACTACCGCGAGTATCCGATGCAGCACGAAATCGGTCGGCAGAGCATCCACGATCTGTCAGCCTGGCTCACCGAGCGGCTGCTCAGTGGACGGTCTGGCGACTGATGGTCAAACTGTTTCGACGCTTTCGCCGAGGCCGCGATGAGCAACCGGACGATTCGGACGCCCAGGAACAAGAGGATGTGCGCGAGGAATACCAGCGCACCGTCGCCAATACCCGGCGCGGTCAGCTCGGCGCATTGCGCAAGATCTTCTCCCGTACCCGCGTCGACGAAGACTTCTGGGAAGAATTGGAAGAGACGCTGATTCTCGGCGACGTTGGCGGCGCCACGTCGGCGCGTTGGGTGGAAGAACTGCGGGACGAATCGCGAGGCAAGGATGCGCCGGCGATTCGCAATCTCTTACGGGATCGCATGATCGCCGGACTTGAGCGGCCGAGTGCCGATGGATCGCTTTGGACTAGTCAGAACGGACTCAAGGCGCAGCCGACCCCGCATGTGGTGTTGGTCGTTGGCGTAAACGGCGCTGGTAAGACGACATCGATCGCCAAGCTCGCGCACGCGTATCAGGAAGACGGCAAGTCAGTCATTCTCGCCGCCGGAGACACGTTCCGCGCCGCCGCGATTGAACAGTTGCAGACCTGGGGAGAACGAATTGACGCTCCGGTCATCGCGCATCAGCAAGGTTCAGACCCTGGCGCAGTCGCCTACGACGCGGTCGAAGCCGGAATCTCACGCGGAGCGGATGTCGTGCTCATCGACACGGCGGGTCGTCTGCAAACCCAACGCAATCTGATGGCAGAGTTGGGCAAGGTGAGACGCGTCGTCGAAACGAAGCATCCCGGATCGCCCCATGAAGTGCTGCTGGTGATCGATGCCACCAGCGGCCAAAACGCGCTGAGTCAGGCGAGGCAGTTCTCCCAGGCGACCGGTGTCACATCGGTTTGCCTGGCCAAACTCGACGGCACGAGCAAGGGTGGCATCGTCTTCGCGATTTCGGAGGAACTCGGCATTCCTGTCCGATTCGCTGGTACGGGCGAGCGTCTGGGCGATATCGCGCCATTCGACGCGGCTGCGTTCGTCGATGCGCTGCTTTCCGACGACTGATTGACATAACGAAGAACCGCGAGGAGGCACGCATGTTGAGTCAACTCCTGAGCCTCAGTCCTCGACGACTGATTGCCACGGGCCTCATCGTCGCTGCTGTACTGGTCGGTGTCCTGCTCATCATCCTCTGGCAGGTCGGCCTGTTCGACAGTGCACCACCCCCAGTGTCGCTGCAGTCGGCGGTGGAGTCGGTCCGACAGGACGAGCAGCAGCAGGACCAGGCGCAATCCGTTCAAACACAGCAAGACGACTCGCAAGACCAGGGATCTCAGCAGACCACCGAGGATCAACCCGATCCTGCTGAGCAGCAAGAACAGAATTCAGACTCAACCGAGGCCCCGCAGCAGCAGGCGCAATCAACGCAGTCAGGAACAGCCCAGGACGAGTCCGAGCAGCAGCAGTCCACTGTTGATGCGCAGGGTCAACAATCCACGTCTCAGCAGCAGGACGCACAGGCCACGTCCGAGCAACAGGACGGGCAACAAGCCGCTCAGCCCTCTCAGCCCGCTCAGCAGGCGCAGACGACCCAGCAGGAGGCGTCCCAGACGCAAACCAGCAGCGAGCCGCCAACGTTGGGCGATTTGGCCGGCACCTGGACACTGTCGGGGCAGGGAACGTCATTCGTCGGTTACCGGATCGGGGAAGAGCTGGCCAACATCGGTACCACGACGGCGGTCGGCCGCACCAGCGACATTGAAGCGACCCTGGAATTCGACGGCGTCATGATCACCTCGGTGAACATCGTGGCCGATCTGCGTACGCTCACGAGCGATCAGTCCTTCCGCGACGGCGCATTGCGCACGCGCGGGATCGAGTCCGACACCTATCCATTTGCCACATTCGTCCTCGTCCAGCCCATCCCAATCGCCACATTGCCCGCCGGCGAGGAGACGCTCAGTGTCACAGTCGACGGCACCCTCGACCTGCACGGAGTCACGAATCCGGTGAGCATCGATCTGCAAGGTCAGTTCGTCGACGGTCTCGTCGTCGTCGTTGGATCAACCGAAATCGCGCTCGCCGACTACGACATTGAGCCGCCAACCGGTTTCAGAGTCCTCTCCATCGACGACGTCGGCATCATGGAGTTCCAGATCGTGCTCGAGCGCGCGCCCTGACGTAGCTCAGGCTCTGGTGAACAACACCGCTGTCCGGACGCCCATGGCGCCTGGTCCGGCCCCTGATTCCTCTGTTATGTCGCGCCAGGAGTCCCCGTGTCTACATAACCTACATAGTGCGATCATAGAGTCTGATTCGAGCGCCCGTGCAGCGTGGCAAGGTCGAACTTGAGATTGCCGAACGAATCCTGCTCCACGTTCGCGATCTCGCCCTCCGCATCGAGATGACCGATGATCTGAAACAGATCCAGGCGCCGCAGGTCCTCCTTCGAGTACTCCATCAGCATCGTCATCGAGATTCGATCACGCCGACCCAGACGCTGCGACTCAGCCACCAGCGCTCGGCGCACCGTATCGACGTCGGCCATCGTCGCCGCTTCTGCCTCGGTTGCTTCACGCACGTCATTGAGCGCCGACAACCGCCGCTTCAGTCCCTCAAACAGCCCCATGATCACCCTCCGAATCGATCGTCATACCACGGTTCAGCGATCGCTCAATGATTCCTAGTCCGTCCGGGTGGGCGCCGTTCAGAGACTGCACTCGTGTCTCGACCAGTCCGCAGAGCCTCCAGAGCGTCGTCAACAGCGTCGCCGCAGTTTCCCAATCATCGTCCGATGCAGGGATGTCGTCCAGGGGAGCGAATCCGCGGGCCAGGATCCCGGCTCGGCGGCCGTCGGCGGCGTCGGCCTCGGCGCCAAACTCCTCAATCACCGCCTCGAACTCATGGTCGGAGTACTCAATCTCATTCCGCGCCAGTCGCACCGTCCCATGCACAATCCGAGAATCAACATCATACGGACGCGCATCTGCCGCCTCATACGCCAGATGCTGTGCCTGATCCACGTGGCCAAGAAACAACGCCTGCCACGCTCGACCAACGTTGTCTGAGGGGACTGCCAACTTCGCAAGACGGCGAATCTCCGCTACCGCCCCGCCGCTCCTCATCAATCGCTCAGCTTCTGAGAGCGCATGCTGAGAACCCGGAGGCGTGGCGCCTGACGACCATCGGGTTCGCAGACGACTGATCAAGCTCATCGGTGAACCTCCGCCGAATTGATAGCGTAATGGCGTGACATCGCAGTCTGAGCAGCCTCAGCAACGGCACATCATTCATGCCGACATGGACGCGTTCTTCGCGTCGGTCGAGCAGCGCGACAATCCAGAACTGCGTGGCAAACCTGTCCTGGTCGGCGGCTCGCCCAAGGGCCGTGGCGTCGTCGCGGCTGCATCCTACGAATCCCGGGTCTTCGGTTGTAAATCGGCAATGCCTATGCGCACCGCGGTCCGCCTCTGTCCCCACGCCGAGATCGTCAGACCACGCTTCTCGCGCTACCGCGAAGTTTCATCGGTAGTTATGTCAATCTTCCGCGACGTCTCACCGCTGGTCGAGCCACTCTCGGTAGACGAAGCCTTCATCGACGTGAGCCATCGCGTGCGCGAAGGCGCGATGCCGGCCGAGCTGGGTCAGTGGATACGCGAGCGAGTAAGGCGAGAGACCGGACTCACAGTGTCCTGCGGCGTGGCGACCAGCAAATCGGTCGCCAAGATTGCTTCGGATCAGGACAAGCCGGATGGTCTCACCGTTGTCGCGCCTGGAACCGAAGCCGCATTCCTGGCCCCGTTGCCAATCTCCGACTTGTGGGGAGTCGGCCCAAAGACCGCGGATCGTCTACGCGGAGCCGGAATCGAGACCGTCGGAGATCTCTCTGAACGTCCCCTGCCCTGGTTGATCGACCGCTTTGGCTCCCGCGGAGAGTGGTTCTGGCAGTTGGCGCGCGGCCTGGACGATCGTGACGTCTCTGTCGAACGCGAGACCAAATCGATTTCATCCGAGACAACGTTCGCTGAAGATGTCGGCAGCGAAACCAAGCTCAGCGCCGTCGCTTCAGAACAGGCAAGTAGCGTCGCCAAGCGTCTCGTCGAGCACGGCTTCCGAGCCCGCACCGTGCAGATCAAGCTCAGACTCTCGGACTTCACCACGTTCACGCGTCAACGAACGCTCTCCAGTCCAACCAGCGACCCAGCAATCATCCAGCGAACGGCGCTGTCGCTGCTACGCGAGCAGCTCTCCCCGGTTCGCAAGTTTCGCCTCGTCGGCGTCGGCGTGTTGGGACTGGAGCAGCGGCCGGTGGCTTCACAGCTGTCGATGTTCGATCAGTCCGGCGCTCCGGCGGTGGAGCCTCCTCAATCCACGGCGCGTCGAGAACGGCAGCGAGTCGTAGACGATGCGGTGCGTGAGCTGAACGAGAAGTTTGGGGGCGATATCGTCCACTTTGGCGCTGATGCCAGACCGCCCAGGGAGTCTCCATGATCCATCCACGCGACGCGGCTGTGATTTCTTTCGATTGCTACGGGACGCTGATTGATTGGCAGTCGGGAGCCAGAGCCGCCGTGGAGGCAATCCCGGAACTCTCCGATGTCGACACCAGCGCGTTCATCGCGCGGCGGCTAGAGGTCGAATTGAAAGTCGAGCACGAATACTACCGGCCGTATGACCAGGTATTGGCAATCTCGGTTCAGCGAACCGCTGCGGAATTCGGCGTCGAGCTTGACGAGGCGACCGCACGCGCCTTCGCCGACTCCATTGCCAACTGGCCGCCCTTCCAGGACGCCGGCGGCTTCCTCAAGCGACTGGCCACCGTCGGCACGCCGCTAGCGATTCTCTCCAACGTGACTCGATCCAGTCTGGCGGTCAGCGTCCAGAAACTGGGAGGAACCTTCGATCAGCTAGTCACCGCCGAGGATGTGCGCAGCTACAAGCCCGACCATGATCACTGGCAAGCGCTCTACAAGTCCCGTGACATCCGACCGGACCAACAACTGCATATCGCCGGTTCAATTGCTCACGACATTCGTGCCGCGACAGAACTCGGTGCGAACACCGTCTGGGTCCGACGCTTTCATGAACCGATTCCAGACGATGTACAACCTGACTTGATCGTGCAATCGCTGGCCGAACTGGGCGACTACTGGCGGCTCCACTACTCGCGTTAGGATCAGCGCAGGAGGCTGGCCATGAGATTAACGCGGATGTACCTGGGTGACGACGGCACTTCGCAGTTTGAGGACATAGAGATTGGACTCAAGGAGTTCGATGTCGGAGCGTTCACGCGCAATCTTCGTCCCGACCACATGTCCTTCCGAATCTCTGAGCCTGGTCTGGTCAACGACTGGCACAACGCCTCTGCCAAGACCATGATCATCGTGATCCAGGGATCAGTGCAGACCGAGGTGTCAAGCGGCGAAACACGCAGTTTTGGCCCCGGAGAGATCTGCTACGCCGAAGACATTGAAGGACCAGGCCACCTGACCACCGATCTGGAAGGCCCGCGTCTTAGTCTGATGGTCTTCCTGCCCGACGACTTCGATGTCCACCGCTGGGCTCGTTCGTTCGACGACTGATCAATCGATTGGAACTGATCTGATGCAAATCACACGCGTCTACACCGGCGACGACGGCGAGTCCCATTTCGAGACGATTGACATCACAATGTCCGAGAGTCGCTACGGCAGCCTCTCGGATCTGTTCGAGGCCGAAGGCGTGATGTTTCGCACCACGCCAATCGGTGGAGAACTGGACTTCCACAACGCACCTCGGCGGCAATTCGTCGTGAACCTCAGCGGGACTGTTGAGATCGAAGTGGGCGACGGATCCAAACTGCAGTTACACGGCGGTGACATCCTGCTAGCCGACGACGTTACCGGACGCGGGCACATCACCAGAGACATCGAAGGCCCACGCCACAGCCTCTTCATTCCCCTCCCCGAGGACTTCGACGTCGACACACTGCGCAGCTAACGCCCGCCGATCCCTTCGCCCTCTGGAGACCGGCGCGTAAATCCGCGTTCCGTGCGCTCAACCTGCCAATTCCCAGTCCCCGCCTTATGGAGGCCCTTGAATTATTCGTCATACCCGCGCTTGCCGCGGGTATCTCGCTGAGGCCAGCACCAGAGTCGACGCTGGTAACACGTCCGTAGTTGCACATCGGCGTTACCAATCGAATCGAGATTCCCGCGCGCAGCGCGGGAATGACGGAGTTGGTGGATTACGCAATGGCCTCCCTTATGCAGGGACCCGCTCGGTACCCCCCAACTGTCTGCTGGCGTCAGTGCGCGCCGAGAGGGAACAGGTCCTCGGGCGATACGGGGACAGGACTCGAATCCTAATGTCGTGGATTACGCCCAAGTCACCTTTGCGAGAAGATGAGGGTCAGGGCCCGCTACGGCGAGCGATGGTCCGAGACCTGACCGCTCCAGCGCCAGTAGTGATCGAACGCCGCGATCGTCAGCGCGTGCGTGATCACTTTGTCGTTCAGCATTCCGGGAATCTCGTCCAACGGCACTTTGCTCACTTCGATCGCCTCGCTCGACGTCCCTACGACGTGATCATCGTCAACGACGAGCTCCACGTTCTCAGCCAGGTAGGACCAGCAGCGATTCTCCTGCAGCGCCGGATTCGGATGCACCCAGCCCAGCTCGATCGCTGCAGGCGCGTAGTAGCCCGACTCTTCAAACATCTCGCGTAACCCAGCCTCCTTGGCCGATTCACCCGGATCGACGATGCCACCGGGAATCTCCAGGGTCAGCTCGCGGGTGCCATGGCGGAATTGATTGACGAACACCACCTCGCCCTCAGGCGTGAGCGGCAAGATGTTGACCCAATCGGGAAACTCGAAGATGAAGAAACGGTGTTCACGACCCGAGGTGGGGTGGCGCGAGACGTCCTTGCGCAGCTTGAAGAAGCGGAAGTCCTCAATGATCTCGGAACTCAGTCGTCGCCAGTCATCGATCTTGCCACTACCACTGGATTTGTCGGAGTCGTTGGAGTCGTTGGAGTCGTTAGTCATGTTGCGGCGTTGATCACTTTCGCGTAAGCGTCGATCCGCAGGAAGGAATCGAGGCCGGCGTCCTTGAACTGCACTCCCAGATTCTCGAGCAAGGTCGCCTTGTACGCGTCGACGTCGATGCCCAACGCCGCAACATCGCCCTTGATTCGCCGCAGGCCAAGCGCCATGGCGCCGGCCAACAGCAACTGGCTCTGCCAGACGTAGAGGCGCCCCGTCGCCGGCAACCGCTCGATCAACTGAGGCAGAATCGTGTGCAGGAAGTTCACGTGCCTCACTTCGTCGCGCAGAATCAGCCGGAAAATCTGCTTCGCCAGTGGGTCCACATCCTCAAGCTCGAGCGCTTGCTGCAGGAACAGCGCCGCGAAGTTCTCGCTGAACAATGTCGACGTGAGCCAATTCTCGACGCGATAGAAACCCCACGATGACATACCGCTGAACCGCTCGATCAGGAACTTCTCAGGCTTCGAGATGAACCCGTGACCGTCGACTTCGGTCAGGTATCGGTCGAGCACATACACATGCCTGGCTTCATCCTGGCACTGGGCGGCGAGATACAGGTTGAGTGCAGGATCGCGAACCTGGTGCGTCGCCTGGCTCATCATCACCTGGATGGTTTCCAGGCCCATCACCTCGAGCCCATGAAACACATTCATCATCCGCAGCCAGGCGGCGCGCCGCTCGTCGGGTATCTGCGAACCACCAGCCCAGTCGACATCACGGTCGGCATTCCAGAGGCGGTCGCTCTGCTGCCGGAACAGGGTTCGAAACGCGTCCGCCTGGTCGGCAGATCGGTGAGGACGCACAGCATTTGGAGATCGACGCATAGCAACGAGGGCCTTTGCCGAAGCATACTCATCGAATCACCGAGCCGGGTTCGGCATCAGATGCAGGCTGATCGTATACTGGCGCCATGGCTGATGAAGGTTTTGATCTCGAAGAGACGCTACGCGCGCTGCGCGAGGCTGATGTCGTCGTCATCGGATTCGGATGGTTGCAGGAACGCCTCCTGGTTGACGGCCGCCGCAACGACTCCGATGGTCCCTATGTCCGAGTAGTCGAGCCAGTCAGATCTCCTCAGGACCGGATCAAGGAATTGCGCAGACTCCGGCCAAGCTTCGATGACCCAGAGTCGTTTGTCTTCTTCCCCTGGGCGGGACGCGTCGACTCCTTTGTCGAGGCCGAACTCTTCGACCGAATCCTCGAGCGTTGCGCCGGCGATCCCACGGCAGAGGACGACGCCAGAGCTGCTCTCGGTCGCCTCTACGAGTTGGACCGCGAGGACATCCGCCAGGCGATTTCGGGCGGCGACAAGTACCACACGCTCTATGAGCGAACCTCCTGAGGCCTCACTCCTTCACATATCCGTTACGTCCGTGCGTTGTAAGTGTTAGTTGGTTGTCATAGACTGGGCTAACTAGTGCGCATGTTGGGATCAGCATGTTGGGACAAGGCGGTACCAGTGGTCGAGCGAAGAACGAAGGCTCACCGTCGCGCTGACGCGGTCAAACAACCGGCTGTCGGCGCGGCACTCGAGGTTGAGGAATGTTCGCATTCCTGGGAAATTGACCGCCCGAATCAACAGGTCTCGCACGGCCACTGCACCAAATGCGGCGCCGAAAAGGATTTCCTCAACTACGGCGAGGAACTGCGGATGCCGTTCGGGCGGCGTCGACGCTCCTGATCCCACCACCAACCCCACCTATGGCGGCCCCGCCGTCACTTCAACTCGCACTGCGATGATTCGCTCCGTGCCGTAGATCGCAATCTGGTCAAACGCCGCCGGGCTGAGTTGCAGGTCCGTGTTCGAAGACTCAGTGCCCCGCACCACAACCAGCGTTTCGGTCCCGACCACTTGATCCTGCTCCTCATCGGTCAGCAGCGTCGCGCCCGGAAGTCGCACCAGGCGAAGCGTCGTACCGACCGGCCAACGCGCCGTAAAGACAGTCGCAGGCTCCGTCGGATCGTAGACCGCCCCGTCGGCCAGCGTTCGCGGGATCCCCGAAGGGATCGGTTCGGCCGTGACTCGCTCAGCGCTAATCTCCGCTCCGCCGAGTTGAGCCGGAGTAATCACCTGATCTGAAACACTCGGCTCAATCGTAGACACGGACACAGGCGGCGCGTCAGATGCGCTGGATTCCTCCTTGGCATCACCGGCGGTTGTCTGCTCAGCTTGCGCTTGTTCGGCCGTCTCAGCTTCGGTTGACTCAGCTTCGCTGGCCGTCGTTGCTGCCTCCGTCGATTCCGACTCCTCGACGCTCGTCTCTGCCTCTTCTGGTTCCAACACTGTTGCCTGCTGCGCCTGCTGCTCCGACGCTGCGGATTGATCCTCAGCAGTTGCTTCAGCCACATAGGTAGTCGCAGGCTCGTCATCTGCAATCAACTGGGTCACGCCGTAGTAGACAGCGACCCCGATGCCGCCAACGACAGCCAGGGTGAGCACGGCTCCAAGGAGTTGCTTGAGTCTCGGACCAAGCGGTGGCCGTTCATTGGGTAGCCGCAGTCGCTGGTTTGAGTAATGCCGAAAGTCACCCGCGCCACGAACGCGAATCTGCGGGCTTGAAGAGTCATGGGCGCCACGAGGCTCGCGGGAGTGATGGCTCATATCCGCAGAGTATGCGATCACCCCGACAGTGAGGTAAACGCCGAAATTCTCGATCAGGGTTCGCCGTCCGATCCTCGGTAGCATGGACATATGGCCAACCCCATCGAGACCAAGCACATACGTTGCCCAAACTGTTCCAAGCCTCTTGATGTGGGCATACCCCCCGAGACTGGCACAACCCGGCGCGTGGTCACTATGTGCGCCAACTGCAACCACGATCTCGTCGTCTCTCGCGCGCAGAAGGACGATGAGCCGATGCGGATCAGGGCCTGCATGCGTTGGGATGTCACTTGCCCCTACTGCAAAGAGCCCAGCGTGGCGCGAGTGCCGCCGAAGGGCTTGCTGCGACGCAAGGAAACCACTCCTTGCCATCAATGTCGAAAGCCGCTGATCGTCGAACGGCGCGAAGAGGGACAACTTGTCCTCCGCGCCCACCGCGGAATCCTTGAAGGAACACTGCTCTAGCGCGTGTTCACTTGGGTCGATCAGTCCAGGAGTTCCCGTCATACCCGCGCTTGCCGCGGAGCCTGCCCCGGCTTGAACGGGGGTATCTCGCTGCGTTCAGCGCCACTGTCAATGCGCAACTCGGCGAGATTGCCCCCGCATCAAGTGCGGGGCAGGCTGCGACAAGCGCGGCAATGACGGAATTCCGACTAAGCAGCTGACTAAGCAGATGGCTGATGTGAACACACCCTGGCACTTCCCAGCGCTCGCTCTGAGTCCCACAACTTCATCAGATGTAATCGTTGCTACGCAACACGTGCCTGGTCCGCCCTGCGCGTGTTGGACTAGTGACCGACTCGGCTCTCACTACTACAGTGCAGGAATACCAATTCTCGGCCCTCAGTTTGACCATCAGGGCCCCCAGAAAGAGCGGGAACATGAGCGACTACGACCAGCGCGCCATCGAGATGCATCGTGAATGGGGCGGCAAGGTCGACTATGCCTCCAAGGTCACCGTCGAGAATCACGACGACCTGTCCGTGGTCTACACCCCCGGCGTCGCGGCGCCCTGCCTCGAGATCGCCCGCGACCCGTCCCTGGCTCGCGTGATGACCGGGGTCGGCAACCTCGTCGCAGTGATCACAGACGGTTCCGCCGTCCTCGGTCTCGGTGACATTGGCCCCCAGGCCGCATTGCCGGTGATGGAAGGCAAGTGCGTGCTCTTCCGCTCGTTCGCGGGCGTTGACGCAATTCCCATTGCGCTTTCGGTTCGCTCGGTCGAAGACATCGTCTCCGCGATTGAGGCAATCGCGCCGTCGCTGGGCGGCATCAACCTCGAGGACATCTCCGCGCCGCGCTGCTTCGAAATCGAGCGCCAGCTACACGAGTCGCTCGATATTCCGGTCATGCACGACGACCAGCACGGTACCGCCGTCGTGGCCCTCGCCGGCGTGATCAACGCGCTGCGACTGACCAACCGCGACTTCAAGGACATCCGCACGGTCGTCCTGGGAGCCGGCGCCAGTGGCATCGCCTGCTCGGCCATCCTCCGAGAGATGGGCTGCGAGGACATCTCCCTGATCGACTCCAAGGGACTGCTCACGGTCGATCGCGAAGACCTGAACCCCTGGAAGCGTGAAGCCGCCGAGTGGTGCGTTCACCACAACAACGCCGACGGCAGCATTCCTCAGACGTCGCAAGTCATGGAAGGCGCCGACCTCTTCCTCGGTCTCGCCGGACCGGGACTCGTCACGGTCTCTGATGTCGCCTCGATGAACGATGACTCGATGGTCTTCGCGATGGCGAATCCGACGCCGGAGATCATGCCCGACGAGGCCGCCGAAGCCGGCGCCGCCATCATCGCGACTGGTCGTTCCGACTTCCCCAACCAGATCAACAATGCACTCGGCTTCCCCGGCATGTTCCGCGGCCTGCTCGATGGCGGCATCCCCAAGATCGAGGATGCACACAAGATCGCGGCGGCCCAGGCGATCGCCGACTTCGTCACCGATCCCAGCCCCGACCGAATCGTGCCGAGCATCTTCGAAGAAGGACTGGCTCAGAAGGTCGCGGACGCTGTCCAGGCAGCCGGCTAGGACTTCTCGGCGTTGGCAGAGTTGACCTCAGGCCCTCGTCCGTAGACGTCCAGAGCCTGGGCTAATGCTGCCCGTACGCCGAGCACCGGCGTATAGCCCAAGGTGACCCTCGCCCTCGAATCGTCAATCAAATGCGGCCGACCTGTGAGCGAGATGTATGCGTCTACGCCCTCAGGTTCGGGCAATACCCAACCAGATAGCCTGACCGCGTCCAGCGCCCGCGCCAGAGGATACGGCGCATTCCAGAAGCGCTCCTCGACTCCCCGCAGTTGACAGGCCTCGACCGCAAGCTCTCGCCAGGTCGTGTGTGCCGACGCCACGTGAAACACCTGGTCAACCGACTCCTCCGGCTGGCTCACCATCGCCCACGCCGCTCGGCCCAGGTCGGCGCCGGCAAGGATCGACAGCGGCGCTTCACCTCTAGCAACGAGCGCGGCCTTGGGGCGACTGATGAAGTGACGGATCACTCTCATGACCGTCCCGTCGCCATCGGCGATCACGGGCGCAGGACGAAGGATCGAGAGCGGAACGCGCCGCCGATAGGTTCTGGCCACTCGCTCCGCCGCCACCCGACTCTGCAGCACTGGCCCCAGCGGTCTCGGCACCCAGCTCTCCGTCACCGGCCAGGGCGGTAGGCGTCGGCCATAGGTCTCCGTTGTCGAGACCACGATCACCTGCTCAAGTTCCTCGCGTCGGCAAGCATCCAGCAAGGCCGTGGTCGTGTGTACATTTGCCGCCGTGTACTCGGCAGCCGGAAGACCGAGTTCAACCAATGCCGCCGCATGTACCACATGGGTGGCGCCGCGGATCTGGGAGTCGAGATCATCTGTAGATTCCAACTCCACGAGTCGGATCTCTACCTGGTGCCGTTGGAGTTCGTTGAGGATCGCCAGACCAACAGGCTGGTCGGCGCCTGTCAGTACGATGCGCGGCGTTGACATCCGCTCACTCCCCCGCGGCGGCAACTGGTAGCCTCGCCTATGCATCAGAAGCGTACGCGTTGTTGATTCGGAGGGTTCGATGCCAGTACTCGAGCGACCCAATTGCGACATCTACTACGAAGAGTCAGGCAGCGGCCCGGCGATCATCTTCGCCCACGGTGCGGGCGGGAATCACCTCTCATGGTGGCAACAGGTGCCATGGTTTGCCAAGAGCTACCGATGCGTTGCCTTCGACCACCGAGGTTGGGGACGCAGCATCCCCACAGGGGGACCCGGGCCGGCTGCGTTCGTCGATGATCTCATTGCGCTAATGGACGAACTGAGCATCGACCAGGCGGCGCTCGTGGCACAATCCATGGGCGGCTGGAGCTGCCTCGGCGCAGCATTGCAAGCCCCGGAGCGAGTCGCGGCGTTGGTCATGGCCGACACCATCGGTGGACTCATGACAGATGCCATTCGGGGACCCTGGGAGGCCACACGCGCCAGGCTGCGCGAGGAGGGTCTCGCGACCCTCGCCTACGACCAGAGCCTGAAACAACGAGATCCAGAGCTCGCGTTCCTGTATGAAGAAATCATGGCCCTGAATCCGCCGCGAGATCCCGCACTGATGGGCGCGCTCAGTGATTTGGCGCCCGACCCCAATGCCGTCGCCAACTTGCCAATGCCAATCCTCTGGGTCGTCGGAGGCAATGATCCGCTGATCACACCAGCCGCAATGCGCGCCGCGCACGACCACGTGCCGGGGTCGCAGTACTACGAGATTCCCGCCACGGGACACAGCGTCTATTTCGAGCGGGCTGAGGAATTCAACGGCCAAGTCAGCCGACTCCTCACAGACGCAGGATGGGGCAACGGAATCTAGGGCTTGTCCCGAGAGCTGAGTCGATCCGTGCGCAATGCATTCTCTCGGATTGCACCGCATTCCGGCTGCTTCGGCCGACCGTTCGTTGCTAGCCGAACGTTGACCAGATCAGGCTCAGCGCCAGTTCGAGCGCCCCACGCTCGTACTGCAGCGACGGGTCCCAGAGCATGAAGCCGATCCCGCCCGCTGTAGCCGTCGCCTCAATCTGGGCATGCACTTCCTCGGAGTAGTAACCAAGCCCGCGTGCCTGGTAGTCATGGAAGTCCTGGAGCCACGGTCGAACCAGCGCTGATCCATGGTCACCGATGCGATCAACGGTCGCTTCGACGTTCATCCGCACGACTGGTCCAGGATGCTCAGGCGGATACGCGAAGCCAAAGGAACCAGGCGACCAGCCGCTCGGGTAGACCATTGGCGAGACGTAGTCGAGATAGGGCGCCACGCCTTCAACCGACTGGCCAATGCCCTGATCGTTGCCGGCCGTCGAGACGACGCCAAAGGTGTCGAACGAAACCGCCAGTCCAGCCAGGTGCAGCGCCTCGCTCGCCTCGCGGGCGAAGCTGTTGATTGCCGCCACGCGACCTGCCTCGGAGTATTGTCCGCGTTCCAGCAGATTGCGCTCATAAGGCAGACGGACGTAGTCGTATTGAATCTCCTCGAAGTAGCCAGCAGCAGCCACGCCGATTTCGACGTTGTACTTGCGCGCTTCCGGCGAGTACGCCGACGACCACGCACTGCCCATGTCATCAATGAACAATCCGCCGTTGATGTCGTGCAGGGCGTTGCCCGGGAACCATCGCGCGTACCAGCGATCAAGGAACGTCACGACACGACCGATCCGATACACGCCCTTGTTCTCCAGCGACTCCAGGAACGGTGTCACCGCTGCGCTGCTGTAGGCGGCGCCGATCTGGCGGACGGTCGGCGTGGCAGCCAGCGAGAACACCTGCCCCGACTCATCCTTCAGATCAATCACCACGGCGTTGATTAGATCAGCGTCAACCAGCTCATGAACGTATTCCTGGACGGACTCATTCAACACCTGGGCAAAAGGAATGTAGACGGCGCGAACCACGAGATTGCGCAACACGACGACCGTCTCGTCGTAGTAGATCGGACGCCTGACCGTGTCGTATCCGGGCTGGACGATCGCAATGGAACCGCTGCGTTGGTCCGCTGCGAATTCAAATCGCCCGCTGCTATCCGTTCGAACAACGGCACTCCCTGTCGAGACACGGGCCTGCGATGCGGGTCGCAGCCGTCCCTGATCCCAAACGTAGACCCGACCGCTCAGGTTCTTCGTGAAGGTGGCTGCCGAGGTGATGGCAGTCGACTCCGCACCCGGGAGATCTCCTGAGAGTTCAGGATCCTCGGCGTCGACAATGTTCAGTGCGGCACCAGCGACAAATGCCACCAGCACGACGGAAGTGACGAGCATCAACCTGAGGAGGCGATAGGTCCGCAAGCCATCTTGAGAAAACACCTGATGTGCCTTGTTTCAATCAAGGATGACCCCAGCCGCTATCAACATTGTACACATAACTGGTTGACAACATTATCCACAGTTTCGACAAATAGTGAGTCGATGCGCAGCCGGTGCCCGATACGACCAGTGCATCCCGCTACGTCGCTGGGTCGCCCTGTCCTTCGGCAACTGCCTTGAGGTTCAGTAGTCCTTGAGCCGAAGCGGATTCGAGCGGGCGTCTGCCCCGTCCAAAGAGGAACACATTGCTCAGGCGCCAGCGCCAACCGATCGGCCGTATCTGGTCGCTGATCGCACACCGCTCGCCGCGTCGCTCAATCTGGTACGCATGCTGCACCCGAAATCCGATGCCCATCTGCACTTCAAGCAGCAGTTCGCGCCCGCGCACTTCAGAGAGCACCACGGCTTGTCCTGCCTCGACGCCGGCATGCGCCTCTGAGGCCAACAGGCTCCACGCACGCTCGGCAGGCGCCGATATCTCGAGCGGTTCAGTCATTGGACACCAGCTCACCGATCAGTTTGCAGACTTCATGCATGTCTGCACAACGCTCAACGCCCGGCGGATAGGCCAGGTCGCGATTGCGCGGCCATGTCACCAGAGCGGATGTGATCTCGTTGCGAGCCAACAGCGCAGCCGTCGCCGCGTCGTCATCGACGTGCAGGGCGACATCGCGATCCCGGAGAAATGCCTCCTTGTAGCGAGCCGACTTGAGGTTGGAGCTGTTCATGACCAACTCGTCAATGAAATCCGAGAATCCATGAGACTCCAGCCACGCCCACGTTTGCCGCCGACCACGCTCATGACGGCCGGTGAGGACAATCACGTTGCCGTTTCCGGCAGCAAGTCGCACGGCCTCAAGTGAATTCGGGCGAGGCGGTCGCAGGACGTAGCGGAATCGATACCAAGTGAGGCCGAGGAGAACATCGAGGGCGGGATTGGGGCTCGCCTCCGGCAGCACCGGGTCCAACGCGGGTGCGAGATTCACGTCCTGATTGATCGCCGGATTCCATCCGAACGGCGGCTCCGCCAACACGCCGTCCAGATCGAATGACCACAACCTCGACATCAACATCCAGTGCTCAGGCCCAACCGTGTTCCTGGTACCAGGCCATGGTCTGCCGCATCCCCTCCAACAGCGTGGTGCTGGCATGCCAACCCGTGTCCCGAGTCAGCGACGACGGGTCACAGATCCACGCCGGCTGCCGCATCTCGACCACCCGCGTCCGATCCAGCGTCGGCTCCGACCGCGTCAACATCGCCCAGGCTTCCGAGCATCGGGCGAAGCCATGAAACACGCTGGGCGCCAGCGTTGGAATCCACAGTTTGTTGCCCGAGACGATCTCAAGGTTGGAGAGCAGGTCGTTCCAGGTAAACGGACCGTCGTCGTTGGATGTGTGGTACTTGGAGAGTTCTTGTGGCGGAGCATCCAGGATCGCTCGTATCGCCTGTGCCAGGTCCGGACCATAGATCGCGTCGACAAGGTTCTTGCCATCGCCCAATCGAGCCGAGACACGTCGTCGCGCGAGCCAGAAGAACATCTGCAGGCCGGTGTCGCCCGGGCCATAGACCATCGGCGGACGCACGATCGCAATCTGCATACGACCCAGATGCTTGAGCAACTCGTCTTCGCCGGCGGCCTTGGATCGACCGTAAGCCGACACCGGGTGTAGTTTCGTTTCCGGCGGCTCCGGAGTGGCACTCGGCGCCGGGCCCTGGGCAGCAATCGAGGAGATGTACAGGAATCGTTCTACGCCGGCGCTCGCTGCCGCTGACGCCAGATTCCCTGTGCCCTCCCGATTGGCGCGCATGAAATCGCCCTGACGCACCGCTCGCAGCACGGCCGCAGCATGAACGACTGCCTCGATGCCTTCGCAGGCGGTAGCAAGTGTGTCGGGCTGGCGGAGATCTCCCACGACCCGCTCAAAGTCAACATCACTGACGAGCCCGGAATCGCTGGTGGGTCTCAGCAACAGGCGAAGATCGTGACCCGCATCTGCCAACGCCCGGGCGATATGCCCGCCAATGAAACCGCTGCCGCCGGTCAACAGCACCCGCACGATCAGTTAGCCGATCACGCTGTGTCGACGCCCGGCTTCGGCAAAGATCTGCAACGCCCGCTCCAGTTGTTCGTCGGTATGGGTCGCGATGTAGGACGTGCGCAGAATCGCCTGGCCACGAGGAACCGCAGGGGCAATCACCGCATTGGTGTAGACGCCATTGTCGAGCAGGTCGCGCCAGAAGGCAGCCGTCCGCACTTCGTCTCCAACCCGGATCGGAATGATCGGCGTTGCCGAATTGGCGACGTCAAAGCCCAGGTCAGAGAGTCCCTGGCGCATGCGCTCACCAATCTCCTGGACCCGCTGCACACGCCAGGTTTCTTCATCGATCAACCGCAACGCCGCCAGCGCCGCCGCGGCGGAGGCTGGAGGCAGCGCGGCCGTGAACAGCATCGGCCGTGCAAAGTGGCGGATGTACTCAAGCACATTTCGCGGCCCCGCACAGAAGCCGCCGACTGAGGCCAGGGTCTTGCTGAACGTGCCGATGGTCAGATCGTCCGGCTCTTCCAGACCGAAGTGCGATCGTGTGCCGCGCCCGGTCGGACCGACCGTGCCGATCGCGTGAGCGTCGTCCACCAACATGCGTGTCTGGTGTTTGCGACAGACTTCTCGCAGTTCCGGCAACGGGGCAAGGTCGCCGCCCATCGAGTACGCACCGTCAATCAGCACCAGTCGAGCCTGATCGGCTGGCAGGTTGGAGAGCACACGGTCGAGATGGGCAGGGTCGTTATGTTGAAATCGGGTGTACTTGCCCAGCGCTAGACCGGCCGCGTCGTAGATCGAGGCGTGTACATCCCGATCAAGAACAGACACGCCGTGCCGATCAACCATTGCCGAGACCGCTCCCAGGTTGGCCAGATATCCGGTCGAGAAGACAATCGCAGTTTCAGCGCCGAGGAAATCAGCCAACGACTCTTCAAGCTCGAGATGAACCGGACTCGTGCCGTTCAACAGGCGCGATCCCGTCATCGACGGTCCATAGCGGTCGAGCGCTTCGTGCGCTGCCTCAATGACCTTCGGATGACGGGTCAGGCCTAGGTAGTTGTTCGACCCCAGCATGATGACGCGTTTGCCGTCGACAATCGCCTCGGGTCCGTCGTTGACCTCGATCGGCTGGAAAAACGGGTACAGACCCGCAGCGCGGGCCTGGTCGGCGAGTTGGAAATGCGAGATGCGTTGAAAAATGTCGGGCGTACCGACCTCGCGTTGGTGCCCGTCCATTTCTTCCATGTGCAGGCCGGCGGCCTTCGCTAACTCATTCAGCGACGGCGTCTCTGACTGCGTTTGCGACATCGCGTAGCACTCCCATCACGCTGGCCCTCCGCACATCGGAGAGCGCGTGATCCTGCTTGTTTCCCGCGAGTGTACGCGACCTGAGCAGTCAGCCCCATGCTCGCACGATGCACTCGTCCGCTAGAGTGGATCCGTCAGTGCTTCGGCGGCGAGGCCACGACCGTCATGCGACTCAATCTCAAACCGGCTGCTGCATCCGCCGCCGCTGTCTTTCTGCTGCTCATCGTTTTCAGCCTGACCTGGCCCGGACATGGTCTGTGGCAGCTCGGCGTCGGCCTGCTGCTCGGACTGATCGCCGCCGTTCTGTGGTGGCAACAACGATTCCCACCCGACAGCGATCCCTACAGGCAGACTCCGTCGTCTCCGTTCACGAACGTCGGCGCCTATGGATTGGCGGGTTCGCAAATCGTGTCGACCCAACAGCAATCGTCCGGCGTCCCGCTCGCCGGAGTCCTGGCCCCGATCTCTGCATTGGCGATCCTGTTGTTCGTTGGCGGCGCCATTGGCTCTGCTGAGACGACGGTCGAACAGGCAGGAACACCGCTCGACCAGAGCGTGACGGCCATCGACCGCAGCGGCGATGGCGAGCCGGTCACACCGAACGTCGATCCGCCGACAGCGAGTCAGCTTCAACAGACACAAACGACCACGACGGTGACCTCGGTGAGAGCCACTCAACAGTCAGACACCACCGCCGAGGCGGCATCCGGATCCCAACAATCAGCCGGACCGGTGAAGCCAATCGTCGTCGCCGCGCCCACTGTGGCGTCGCCGGCCGACGAAGAAGTCGATCAGTTGGACCTCACACCCGACGCGGCCAACACCTTCGAGTACATCGTCGCAGAGGGCGACACGCTGTACGACATCGCCATTCGCTATGACTCGACGGTTGAAGCGATCATGAACCTCAACAAACTTGATAGCAAGAGTTTCATACACCCCGGCGATGTGCTGCTGGTGCCAATCACCGAAGAAGAAGGAGAAGAGTCCTAGCGGTGAAGCGGCACGTCGACCAGTCGGGCGGCTCGCGCTTGCTCGTCGGCGTGATACGAGCTCCGCACCATGGGCCCTGACTCCACGTGTCGGAAGCCAAGTTCGAGCGCCTCTGCTTTGATCGATGCAAACTCCTCAGGCGGCACATATCTGACGACCGGCAAGTGTTTCGCCGATGGTCTCAGGTATTGACCAATGGTCAGCAGCTCGACTTGGGCGGCTCGCAGGTCTTCCAGGAGCTCTGAAACCTCGCCGCGCTCTTCACCCAGCCCCAACATGAATCCGGTCTTGGTTGGGACGTGTGGGGTCCATTCAGACGCGCGCTTCAATAGTTCCAGCGACCGCTCATAGCGAGCCTGGAACCGCACTCGCGAATACAGCCGTCGCACGGTCTCGACATTGTGATTCAAGACTGTCGGGCGAGCAGATAGCACCCTCGTCAGCGCATCCCAGTTGCCTTCAAAGTCTGGAATCAGCACCTCGACCTCGGTCTCGGGCCGTTGCCGCCGAATCAGCTCGATGCACGAAGCAAAGATCTGTGCTCCGCCATCTGGAGCGTCGTCTCGGTTCACCGATGTAATCACGACGTAGGCCAGATTCAGTCGTTCCACCGCCTCTGCCAGGCGTTGCGGCTCCGTCCAGTCAATCGGCGACGGACGCCCTGAGGTCACGGCGCAGAACCCGCAGGCGCGAGTGCATGTGTCGCCCAGGATCATGAACGTCGCCGTGCCCCGATTGAAACACTCGCCGATGTTCGGGCAGCGCGCCTCCTGGCAAACGGTGTTCAACGTCTCCTCACGCAGCAGTTGGACGATCTCGCCATAGCGTGCGCCTCCGGGAAACTGCGCCCGGATCCAGGGTGGTTTTCGCTTTCGCAGGCTGCTCATCTGAGCATCCTAAGGTCCGAAACCGGCGACAATCGCAGTCCGAACACATCGCCGATACAGCGCTCAAGTTCCGGGCTGGCGTCGTCAACGCCAATCTGCTTGCCGGTTTCATTGGAAAGTGACGTAGCCCTGCTCTCAGCGATCCCGCAGGCGCGGATGTCGTCAAACCAGCTCAGTTCGACATCGCAGTTGAGAGCCAGGCCATGCCTGCTGACTCCCGATTGCACCCGAACGCCGACACTCGCCAATTTGCGATTGCCGATCCATACGCCTGGGCGTCCCTTGACGCGTTCGGCCTCAATGCCGAAGGCTCGGGTCGCCTGAATCACCGATTCTTCGAGGCCGCGGATGTAACGGGCAATCCCCATCCCCCGTTCACGCAGACGCAAGAGCGGCCAGAGCACCAACTGTCCAGGACCGTGAAACGTAACATCACCGCCACGGTCGGTGTCGATGATCGGCGCGTCCAGCGCGCGCAACACATGCTCTCGACCACCGCGTCGCCCCTGTGTGTAGACCGGAGTGTGTTCCAGGAACACGATGATTTCCGGCTTCGATCCCGAGGCAACGGCCTGTGCGCGGTTCGCCTGCCAGGCAGCAGCCTGCTCGTATGGCACTGTCCCGCTGTGCGACGACTGCACGATCTGAGACCGCTCCAGGCCTCGGACTGTTTCCCTCTGGGTCACATCCACCGCCGATATCGACATGCCGTTCCGCCAGCATTCCTGCCTGTTTAACTCTATCTATCGTTTACCTGCGCGACCGGAGCAGTGTGTCAGGTTGAGTAGACTGAGATGACGATGACCACCTCCGAATCTCCCTGGCAAACTGCGCTTGAACGGGTGCGAGACACCGCCGGGGCCGACGATTGGTTGGAAACCAACGACTGGATCGACTCGCTCCGTGATGTCGCGAGACGTCGCGGACCCGAGCGAGTGTCTCGCTTGTTGCAAACACTTCAGATCGAAGCGCAACGCTCAGGCATACGTCTGCCGGTCACCTCGCAGACGCCGTACGTCAACTCGATACCGATCGAGAAACAGCCGCCCTATCCGGGTGATCTCAACATCGAGCGGCGGATCAAGTCGATCATTCGCTGGAATGCGATGGCGATGGTCGTCGAGGCGAATCAGAACAACCACGGCATCGGCGGTCATATCTCGACCTACGCGTCGGCCGCGACTCTGTACGAAGTCGGCTTCAATCACTTTTTCCGTGGCCAGGATCATCCCTCCGGTGGCGACCTGATCTACTTCCAGGGTCATTCCGCCCCGGGCATCTACGCCCGTGGTTATGTCGAGGGCCGGCTGGCGCCCGAGCAACTGCACAAGTTCCGCCAGGAACTCTCCGGTGGCTTGCCCTCATATCCGCACCCGTGGTTGATGGACGACTACTGGCAGTTCCCCACGGTCTCGATGGGCCTCGGACCGCTGCAGGCCATCTACCAGGCTCGCTTCATTCGCTATCTCGAGAATCGGGATCTCCTGCCAGTGACCGACCGCAAGGTCTGGTGCTTCCTCGGCGACGGCGAGACCGATGAGCCGGAGTCCCTTGGCTCAATTGCGCTTGCTTCGCGGGAAGAGCTCGACAATCTCATTTTCGTCGTCAACTGCAACCTGCAGCGACTCGACGGACCTGTGCGAGGCAACGGACAGATCATTCAGGAACTGGAAGCCGTATTCCGCGGCGTCGGCTGGAACGTGATCAAGGTCGTTTGGGGTTCCGAGTGGGATCAACTGCTCGCGCGCGACGAGCACGGACTGCTCATTCAGCGCATGGGCGAAGTGGTCGACGGCGAATACCAGAAGTACACCGTCGCGGGCGGCAGCTACATCCGCAAGCACTTCTGGGGCGTGGACCCTCGACTGCTGCGAATGGTGGACGACATCTCCGACGACGAACTGTGGCGAATGCGCCTCGGCGGCCACGACCCGCTCAAAGTGCACGCCGCCTACGACGCGGCCACCAATCACCGCGGCGCACCGACCGTTATCCTCGCCCGGACGATCAAGGGCTATGGACTCGGTGAAGCTGGCGAAGGCCGCAACATTACGCACCAGCAGAAAGAGCTCAATGAGCGCGAGCTGATGCAGTTCCGCGACCGGTTCGCCATTCCGTTGTCGGACGACGAAGTAGTCGGAGCACCGCTCTATCGCCCGTCGCGAGATAGCCGCGAAGCCAACTACATCTCGACACGCAAAGCAGCGCTCGGCGGGCATGTCCCTGAACGCCGTTCGCCCAAATCGCACCTCACGTCGCCACCCGACGAGACATTCTCCGAGTTCCACGAGGGCACAGGCGACCGCGAAGCATCGACCACCATGGGTTTCGTGCGGATGCTCAGCCGACTGATGCGTGACCGCGAACTGGGCCAGCACATCGTGCCCATCGTTCCCGACGAGTCGCGCACGTTCGGCATGGAAGGCATGTTCCGCGAGTTCGGCATCTACGCCTCCACCGGCCAGCTCTACGAGCCAGTCGACTCCGATCGCTTGCTCTACTACAAGGAATCGCGCGACGGCCAGATTCTCGAGGAAGGCATCACCGAGGCCGGCGCGATGTCATCGTTTATCGCCAGCGGCATGGCCTATTCGTCGCTCGATGTGCCGATGATCCCGTTCTTCATCTTCTATTCGATGTTCGGACTCCAACGAGTCGGCGACCTCGCCTTTGCCGCGGGCGACGCCAGGGCTAGAGGCTTCCTGATCGGCGCAACCGCCGGCCGGACCACGCTCAACGGCGAGGGTCTGCAACACCAAGACGGACACAGCCACATCCTCGCTTCGACGATCCCGAACCTCGTCTCCTACGACCCTGCATATGCCTACGAAATCGCCGTCATCGTGCAAGAGGGCATCCGCCGCATGCACGACGAGGACGAGAGCATCTTCTACTACGTCACGGTCGAGAACGAGTCCTACGTCCAGCCACCGATGCCAGAATCGGAGATCGTGCGAGAGGGAATCCTGCGCGGCATCTACCCGCTGTCTCCGTGCGAGGCGCCGCAGGTGCGACTCTTCGGCAGCGGGCCCATCCTCAATGAAGTTCGCCGAGCGCAACAGATCCTCCGCGATGACTACGATGTCCGCGCCGATGTCTGGTCTGTGACTTCCTACACCGAGCTTCGGCGCGAAGCGCTACAGATTGATCGCTGGAATCGGCTGCATCCATTCGAAGACCCGCGTGAGTCGTGGCTCCAAACATCACTCGGATCATGCGACGCACCAATCGTTGCGGCGACCGATTACACCTCGTCGCTGCCCGACCTCGTGGCACGCTGGCTGCCAAGTTCCATGACGGCGCTCGGAACCGATGGATTCGGTCGGTCCGACACGAGAGAATCACTGCGCGACTTCTTCGAGGTCGATGCAAACCACGTTGCCTGGTCGGCGCTCAGCGCTCTCAGCCGCCGAGATGAAATCGACGGCGACCTGGTGCTCAAAGCCCGCGACCAACTGGGCATCGACCCGACCCGCACTGATCCTATGTTGCGATAGGAAATCAGATGACCACCACCACATCCAATCCCGGCCTGGCGCTCCTGCCCGATCTCGGTGAAGACATCGAGGAAGCCGATGTCCTGCAGATTTACGTAGCCGTCGGTGATCTGATCGCGCTCGAACAGCCGATCGTCGAGATCGAGACGGAGAAGGCCACGCTGGATCTGCCCTCCTCGGTTGCCGGCACAGTCACTGAGATCCATGTGCGAGTCGGAGACACCATCCGACCAGGAGACCCGGTGCTCAGTGTCGACGCTGCCGTTGGTTCCGTGACAATCGCATCTTCGAACGAGGCCGCTGCCAGCCCACCGCCCACCACGCCTACCGAGTCACCACCGTCGCCGCCTCAACTGACGCCAGCCGATGCGACCGACTCCGATCAGGTCATGCCGCTCTCGCCGGATCCTCCATCGCCGTCAGCTGAGGAAAATCATCCCGCTCCAATCCTGCACGTCTCGCCCGCCGCCCCGGCCCCGCTAGTTGAGGGCGACCTCGAGTCGCGTCCAGTGTTCGCATCTCCTTCTGTGAGACGCTTTGCCCGCGAAATCGGTGTCGACATTCGCGGCGTGAGAGGCAGTGGACCAGGCGGTCGGATCGATCAGGCGGACATCAAGCGGCACGCGCGCGAGACGCCTGTGCAGGCGCCGAGCCTCGGCCATACCGCGCTCACTCCTGGTCCATTGCCTGATTTCTCCGAGTTCGGGACGGTCGAGCGGGTGCCAATGAGCCGGCTGCGCCGCACGATCAAGCGCAATATGTCCGTTTCCTGGCACGAGGTGCCTCACGTCACGTTGTTCCACACCGCCGACGTCACAGAACTCGAGCAGGTCCGACGAGATTATCGAGACCGCGCCGAACAGGAAGGCGGCCGTCTCACCATCACGGCCATTCTGCTCAAGATCACCGCCGCAGCGCTCAAGGCGCATCCACACGTCAACAGTTCAATCGACGCCGAGAATGACGAACTCGTGCTCAAGCACTACGTACATCTCGGCGTCGCCGTCGACACGCCACGCGGACTCGTCGTCCCGGTCATTCGCGATGTCGACGAAAAGAACATCATCCAGATCTCAGTCGAGTTGACCGACATCTCCGAGCGCGCCCGTTCCGGGGATCTCGGCTTGCAGGACTTCCGCGGCAGCAGCTTCACGGTGACCAATCTCGGCGGCATGGGTACGGGCCATTTCACACCGATCATTCACCATCCCAACACCGCCATCCTCGGCATCGGCCGAGCCGAACGCCGCCCGGTCTGGTCCGAGGCCATCGACAACTGGGAGCCGCGCAGCATCCTGCCGCTTTCCTTCACGTTCGATCACCGAGTCATGGACGGCGCGGACGGCGCGCGATTCATGACCTGGATCGCCGACGTCATCCGCCAGCCGCTCGTGCTGGCGCTCGGGAGCTGACGCGTGGTCAGTTCAGACAACACTGGGGGTGACAACTTCCGCCTCGTGGTGCTGGGCGCTGGACCTGGCGGATACCCAGCCGCATTCCACGCCGCCGAGCGTGGCCTCGATGTCACGCTCGTGGATGCAAGAGCGCAACCCGGAGGCGCCTGCCTCTATGAAGGCTGCATCCCGTCAAAGGCCTTCCTGCACGTTGCCAAGCTGATCCGTGAAGCTCGTCACGCATCCGATTGGGGAGTGACATTCGGCGACCCAACGATCGATGTCGATGCGCTCCGCGACTGGAAGGACAGCGTCGTTCGCAAGATGACGAATGGGTTGGGACTCCTTCGTCGACAACACAGCGTGCAGTATCAACAGGGCTACGGACGAATCCGTGACGCAGGCCAACTCAACATCGAACGCAACGGCGAAGTCCTGCCGCTGGACTTCGACGCACTGATTGTGGCGACAGGCTCGACGCCAGCCATCCCTCGATCTCTGCAGGTTGAGTCAGACCGCGTCATGGACTCGACCGACGCGCTGGAACTGCGAGATGTTCCACAGTCCCTCCTCGTGATCGGCGGTGGCTACATCGGTCTGGAGCTGGGAACCGTCTATGCCGAGCTCGGCACCGCGGTGACTGTGGTCGAAGCACTGCCTGAGATCCTGAGCGGTGTCGAGCGCGACCTGGTGCGCATCCTCGAACGCAGCTTGCGCACCAGACTGAAGGCCACGCACGTGAACACTTCAGTTGCCTCACTCGAAGAAGTAGAGGACGGTGTCGCCGCCGTCATTGTCGACCAAGACGGTGTCAAACGCACCGAGGTCTTCGAGCGAGTGTTGATCGCTACAGGCAGACGTCCCAACAGCGCCGGACTCGGACTGGAACGCACAAACGCACGCATTGACGATCGCGGATTCATCGTCACAGACCAGCAGCGGCGAACAGCCGAGCCGTCCATATTCGCAATCGGCGATGTCGCTGGGGATCCGATGCTCGCCCACAAGGCGACCGCCGAGGCCAGCGTGGCCGTAGACGCGATCCTCGGCGAGCCGTCAGCCTTCCGCCCGCTCGCCGTACCGGCGGTCATCTTCACCGACCCCGAGATCGCTTGGTGCGGACTGACACAGTCGGACGCCAGCGCGCTTGACATTGAGGCCACCACAGTGAGTTTCCCCTGGGCTGCGCTGGGTCGTGCAACCGCCTCGGGCCGCAACGATGGCCTGACGCGGCTGGTGATCGAAGAAGGCTCTGAACGAGTGCTGGGCATGCAAGTAGTGGGACCCGGTGCGGGAGAACTCATCGGCGAAGGCGTGCTGGCAGTCGAGTTAGGCGCCCGAGTCGCGGATATCGCTGAGTCGATTCATGCACACCCGACATTAAACGAATCGATCATGGAATCGGCACAGGTCTTCTACGGCCGCAGTCCGCATTACCTCACCCGTCGGCGCTAAGGCGACAACAATGCTGATCGAATTGGGCGGCCAAACGCTCGACGCCACCGACCGCTGCCACGTGATGGCCATCCTCAACGTCGCCACCGACTCCCCCGTTGCTGATTCGATCGTCGATGTCGGAGATGCGCCGCGCCGCGCCGAGGCGCTCAGAACCGCAGGCGCCTCGATCATCGACGTCGGTGCTCAGTCGACAAGAACGGGCGCAGCAGAGATCTCCGTCGACGAAGAGATCGCCCGTGTTACGCCGGTCGTCGAATCGCTGGTCAGTGAGGGTCACCTGATTTCGGTTGACACCTGGACGGCGGATGTGGCCCGAGCGGCCGTTGCCGCCGGCGCTCATCTGATCAACGACATCACCGGAGCCGACCCGGAGACCGTCGCCGTGGCCGTCGAGACAAAGACGCCAATCGCCGTGATGCACATGCGGGGCCGACCGCAACGGCACCGCGAAGTCGAGCACGAATACGACGATGTCGCCGCAGAAGTCCGGGTCTTCCTCGACCGAAGAGCGCAAGAAATCAAGCAAGCGGGCGCGCCCGACGTGTGGATCGATCCCGGATTCCAGTTTGGCCGCGGACTGGACGACAATCTTCGTCTCCTGCTCGATCTACCCAATCTCTCCCAGCTCGGTCACCCGGTGCTGATTTCGGCGTCGCGAAAAGGCTTCCTGGCCGAGCTGCTAGGACACGGCGAGCTCCGCTCGCATGACGCTCAGGGCAAGCCGGGCATGTTGGAGGCGACGGTGGCATTCAACGTGTTAGCCGCCTGGCTGGGAGCACACGTGGTCCGAGTCCACGATGTCCAGGAGGTCGCCTGGGCGTTGAGTGTCTCGACCGTCGCTCGATCAATTCAGCGTGCTCGCTCCGAGATGTCCGCTTAGCGATAAACTCGCTGCAACAGGCAAGCGCCAACAGACCAACAACACTGTGCGTGCCGGAGAGTGACGATATGCCCGTCTACACCTATCGCTGCGAACAATGCAGCGAGAATTTCGAGCGAATTCAACCAATGTCTCGAGCCTCGGAAGCGCAACCCTGCCCGACGTGCGAGGCCGATTCCGATCGCGTGATGGCCGCTATCTTCGAGAACAACTCGACCAAGAATCGATCCGCCAACTTCCCCAAGCGCAAGCGCTACACCAACTGGTAGATCAACCCACTTGATCAGACTCAGCTGATCAGACTCAGTTGTCAGCTCACCGGAGACTCGCATGACGCAGCGACCGCCCGACCCGATCCCGTTCCCCCGTGACCGAGTGCAACGCGGCGCGCCACAGCCTCCTCCTCAACAGCAGCCGCCTCAGCCTTCCGGGCCGGTCATCTACTCGGCCTCGGGACAACCAATACGTAGCGTTCAGCAGCAGCCAGCCGCACCGCCGCCACCGCCCGTCCCGATTCGTGAGACGCCACCACCCTCACAGAGATCTGAGCCAGGGCAAGCGCCTGACGGCACCGAGCCACAGGGGTTGCATGGCCACGTCGCGGCCGTCATCGATTCCACCGATGCGACATTCCAGCAGGATGTGCTGCAGCGCTCCCATGAGCTGCCCGTGATCGTCGATTGCTGGGCCCCCTGGTGTGGGCCCTGCCGAGTCCTGGGTCCGATCCTGGAGAAGCTCGCATACGAGCGCGACGGCCAGGTGCAACTGGTCAAGGTCAACACCGACGAAAACCCGCAGGTCGCCCAGGCGCTACAGGTCGAGGGCATTCCGGCAGTATTCGCGTTCGTCGGAGGTCAATTGGTCAACAAGTTCGTCGGCGCATTGCCCGAGGATCAGGTCCGAACCTTCTTCGATTCTCTGATTCCCTCCGAAGCAGACATGAAAGCGGCCGAGGGCTATCGGATGATGCAGGAAAATCAGATTCCGATTGCCCGATTGCACTTCGAGTCGGCGTTGGAAGAAGATCCCAACCACGAGCCGGCAGGAGTCGGACTCGCTGCCATCCTCTCGAGGGTCGGAGAGACTGACCGAGCAGCCGAGCTCGCTCGTCGCTGGCCCAATCACCCATTGAGTAAGAGTGTCCTCACATCGATGGAGCTGATGGCGGCCCTCGAAGGGTTCGAGCCGGACGAGATCAGGCAAACCGTCTCCAGCAATCCCGGCGATCCGCTCGCCCACTTCAGGCACGGTTGCCTGCTGGCGATCGAGGGTCAGTGGATGGAAGCGCTCGACGAGTTGCTCGAGTCGGTGAAGATCGACAAATCCGCCGGCGACGAAGCCGCGCGCAAGACCCTCCTGGGAATCTTCGCAATGCTCGGCGAAAACCAGCCAGTCGTCGCGGATTATCGCCGTCGCTTAGGCCAGTTGCTGTTCTAGGGCAGGTCGCAGCTAGGACCTGTTCACACGTAGCGGTTCGTCCAGGAGTTCCCGTCCTACCCGGGCCAACAAGAGATTGTCATACCCGCGCTTGCCGCGGGTATCTCGCTGTATTCGCCGCAACTGTCCGTGCAACACTCGACGAGATTGCCCCCCCATCAAGTGAGGGGCAGGCTGCGACAAGCGCGGCAACGACGGAATTCTGGTTAAGCAGATGGCTAGCGCGAACACGCCCTAGAGCCCGCACGTTCGTGCCTCACCTCCCCCCTGCGGGGGAGATGCCACGGAGTGACAGAGGATGGGAGGTGACTATCGAATTCCCAGTGTCTAAGGGGAACTCTGCCCGCTATCGGCATCTGCCTCGCAACGGCAGAAGCAGGCCAGTTACGCCTCGTCCTCTTCGGTGCCGCGTGTGTACCACTGACGTGTCCGCCACCATGGCATCGGGATTTCGTCGTCCTCGCGTCTCGCCCGGGCGCGGATTGCCCAGACGAACACCGCCAACGTCGCACCGACAAAGCAGAATGGGATGAACAGCGAAGTCGCCAGCGACTCATCCGAAACGTGAACGCTGTCCTCTTCGTCGCCGCCCGCCTCAACTACTTGCGCCGGCTCTTCGATGGCGTACTCGCCTGCTGCTGCGACCCCGAGTGTCAACGCACTCAGTCCACCAATCACCACAAGCGCCAGCAGCAAGCGTCGAAGCTGGGACATTGGATCACACCCCTCAACCGTTACGGCTATCGTGTCTTGGCATAGTGTCGCGCTAACGCGCGACAGGGTCAATCTGACGAACGTCAACGCTAAACTACTGCCATGCATCCACCTACTAAATTCTCCCTCCAAAACGCCAACGGTCAGGAAATGCAGTTCCCGCCGCAGGGCCCCGTCCTGCTGGCGCTGGTCAAAGAAGACTGCGATACCTGCAACCTCACCCTGCCGCTGCTCGAGGCAGTCCACCGAGCCACTGACGACGGACTCGATGTCTGGGTCGCCGTACAGAAGACCGAGGACATCCCCGTCCTCAAGGACCGTCACGACCTGACAATGCCGTTGCTGGACGACGACGCGCTCGATCTGTCCTACGAGACGGATATCGACACCGTGCCGACGCTGTTCCTGTACGACGAAGAACAGAACTGCACCCTGCAGACGTTCGGCTTCGACAGGCACGAGTGGCACGAAATCGCCAAAGAGTCGATGGCGCTCGCCGGCCGACCCGATGGCGACACCGACATCGATTGGGATGCGCTCCCCGTCCAGCGACCCGGATGCGGCGCACGCAACTACGAGCCGGGCGTTTACGAACGGCTGCAAGCGATCAAGAGCGGCGACCTGCTCTCGCGCCTCGTTGACTTGGCGTCCAGCGACGACATTCACGACTTCATGTACGAGCAGGGCTACACCGACGGCTTCCCCGTCGTGCCGCCGACGCGCGAGCGCGTTTGGAAAATGCTGCAAGGCACTCCGCGCGACCCTCAGGAGGAGGTCGCGGTCGTCCCGCCCAATCTCGCGCCGATCACAGTCGAGAAGATTGCGATCAACGCAGTCATGGCCGGAGCCAAGCCCGTGTACATGCCCTCGATCATCGCGCTGATCGAGATCGCCTGCACCGACAGCTTCAACGTCCACGGCGTGCTCGCGACCACGATGGGCGCCACGCCCGTCGGCATCTTCAACGGACCGATTCGAGACCGAATCGGGATGAACTACCTCCACGGAGCGTTGGGATCCGGCAACCGAGCCAACGCAGCCATCGGCAGGGCTCTGCGACTGTGCGTGCGAAATGTCGGTGGCAGCATCCCTGGCGGTACCGATCGAGCCACACAGGGCGGCCCGCACCGTCTGACGATGAACTTCGCCGAGAACGAGGACGCCAGCCCCTGGGAATCGCTCGCCGTTGAGCTCGGTTTCGATCCCACCGACGATGTCGCCACGCTGACGGCGATGTCCGGTGGCCCAGCCACCATCGCCGACGAACGCTCCCGAGACGGGCGAGGCATGGCCGGCACGCTCGCCGCTTCGATGAGCTGCATGCAAGACCCAAAGTCGCCGATGGTCGACACCCTCGTCGTCCTCTCCCCCGACCACGCAGGCATCTTCGGACGCTCAGGCTGGTCCAAAGACGACGTGCGCGAGTGCATCATGGAAGAGACATCCATCCCGCTCAAGTACCGTCTCCGCTCTGACGATGCCGGTTGCGGCCTGCCGCCCAGCGTCGTCGAGCGATTCGGGGGCGAAGCAGCGCTCGACCACCCCGTCGCCAAATTCCAGGACAAGTCGAACATCATCCTCGTCGTCGCCGGATCGTCCGCGGCGAAGTTCTCCACCATCCTTGGCGGCTGGGCAACCGGCGTGTATTCCACCGCAACCAGCGCCAATATCGGTCCCAACGGCGCGACCGAAATCAGGCCGCGACGCACCGGCAACAGCAAGAGTCCCGCTGGCGGACCCAGACTCGGCGCGTTCGAACCGAGCGTCCGCAAACCCTAAGTCATCAGTTGCAACGAGTAGACTGTCAACAAACACACAACGCGCCAGACCCTGCACCGAGCGCGTTGATGGAGAGGTCCAATGGTTACCCAGATCCTTGATCCAACCGACGAACGAGTGCCGATCAAGCGCTCTCTCACGCCGCGCCCGGAAGCGCTGCATGGGACGATCGCCCTGCTCGACATCTCCAAGCCGCGTGGCAACGTCTTCCTCGACCGACTCGAGCAGCTCCTCCACGAGCGTGCGCCCGGCGTCGAGACCCGACGCTTCATGAAGCCGACCGTCGCCAAGCCGGCCCCGCAACCGATCAAAGATGCCATCCTGGAGGAGTGCGACTTCGTCATCGAAGCGCTCGCTGATTGAGGATCCTGCACGACGTGCAGTGTGCACGACACCGTTTTCTTCGAACTGCAGGGCAAGCCCAGCGTCTTCATTGCGACTTCCGAGTTCATCAAAGCCGCCAGCCATCAGGCTGAGCGTCTCGGACTTGAAGAAGTGCGTCGCGTCTTCATCCCGCATCCGATGCAGGACCGCACCGACGCCGAGATGCACGAACACGCCGAACGCTTCGTCGACGAAATCCTCGACACCTTGATGGCGCCCGTCGAATAGCTCTCAGACCGCCTCTGCTGAGAGCCCCCGAATCTATTCAATCCCCTCTCCCGCTGGGAGAGGGTAAGGGTGAGGGCGTTCCCCTGGACCGAGGGGCCGCACCCAATCGACAAGGCAATGCCGTGCCCGGCGAAACCGACTTCTACTCTCGGATCATCGAAATCGCCGAGCATGACGATGTCTACGAGTTCATGTTCGCCCAGGGAATCACCGACGGCCTGCCCGTCATCCCGCCCACTCGTGAGCGTGTCGACCGTATGCTCGCCTGCGCTCCAGAGCACTGGAGTGATCCTCAGAAGATCGTTGCGACGCTGCCGCCCAACACGGCGCCGATGAGCGTCGAGAAGGCAGCCATCAACGCCGTCATGGCTGGCTGCAGTCCCCAGTTCTTCCCGACAGTCCTGGCTTCCGTCGAAGCCGCCGCCGGGGGGCAGTTTCCCCTACACGGGTCAATCGCCACGACGGCCGGACTCGCCCCGATGATGTTGGTCAACGGACCAGTCCGCGAGCAGATCGGCATGAACTGGGGTCTCAACGCCCTCGGCCAGGGCAACCGAGCCAACTCAACTCTCGGACGCGCACTCCGCCTGATGCTGCGCAACATCGGCGGAGCCGTGCCCGGCGAGATCGAACAGGCCATCCAGGGTGGCGGCCACAAGTGGACGCTCAGTTATGCGGAGGACGAAGACTACTCGCCCTGGGAACCATTCCACGTGGAGCATGGCTACGAACCCGACGACAGTGTCGTCTCGCTGATCCCAATCACCGGCGGTCCCCGAGTCTGTATTGATCAGACCAGTCGCAACGGGAGAGCGCTGACCGGATCGATCGCCATGGCCTTCCAGCAGGTGGTCAAGCCGCGAGGTCAGGTCTCACCCACGATGTTCGTGATCAGTCCCGAACACGCTGATGTCTATCGCGCCGACGGCTGGTCAAAAGACAACATCCGCGAAGCGATCATGGAGTTCACCGCGCTCCCGCTCCGCGAGCGTCTGGCCACACCAAGCATGGGTGGCGGCATCAATGAATACCTGCCCGAACAGCACGGTCTGACCGAAGATCAACTCGATATGCTCATGTCGAAAGTGGCCGATCCCTCGTTCATTCAGATCACCGTTGCCGGCAGCCACGCCGGCAAGTGGACCAGCATCTACCAGGGCATCTTCGGCGACGGCAATCCCCTAGCGCCTGCGCCCACGTTCGTGCCCCCGTCCGCCCTTGTTCGTTCATGATCAACCTTGGCTCGCGCACCATTGACGTCGCCGACCACGACGACATCTACGAGTTCCTCTTCGACCAGCGTGTGACCGACGGCCTACCAGTTGTCCCTCCAACTCGCGAACGGGTCGAGCGCATGTTGGCCAACACAAATCGCTCTCCTGAACAAGTGATTGGCAAGATCCCGCCAAACTACGCGCCGGCCACGGTCGAGAAAATCGCGATCAACGCAGTCATGGCCGGAGCATCGCCAACATTCTTTCCGGCCATCATCGCCGCCGTTGCTGCTGCCGCCGGTGGCCAGTTTCCCTTACACGGGACGGTCGCCAGTACAGACGGCATTTCGCCCATGGTCATTGTCAATGGCCCGGTTCGCGAGCAGATCAGGATGAACTGGGGGCTCAACGCACTGGGACAGGGCAATCGCGCCAACATGACCATCGGCCGAGCCTTGCGGCTGGTCTTGCGCAACATCGGCGGCGCTCGAGAGGGCGAAATCGACCAGACCGTCCAGGGCGGCGCGCACAAGTTCACGCTGACCTTTGCAGAGCACGAGGATGCCTCGCCCTGGCAACCGCTGCACGTCGAGTACGGCTACCAGCCCGACGACAGCGTCGTCACGCTCCTGCCCGTGATCGGCGGACCTCGAGTCTGCGTCGACGAGTACAGCCGCACAGCAAGAGCGCTCGTCGGCTCCCTGGCGATGGGATTTGACGGCATCTTCAGCCCCAACGGACAGATCGGCCCGTCCATGCTGGTGATCAGTCCCGAGCATGCTGGTGTCTTTCGTCAGGACGGTTGGTCCAAAGCCAATGTCCGAGAAGCGATCATGGAACTCACGGCACGACCGATCCGCGATCGTCTCGCCACCGACCGAGTCGGTGGAGGCATCACCCAGCCCACTCTCAAGCGAGAGGGAATCACCGAAGCAGACCTCAATCGTCCAATGTCGAAGGTTGCCCATCCCTCGCACATCCAAATCGCCGTCGCCGGATCGACCGCCGGAAAGCGCACCGGCATCTACCCGGGGATCGTCCGCAGGATGGACCCTGAGCACATGGACGACTTCACTCCAGTGTCCGCACGAATCGATCCGTTGTGACCTTGCCCCGTGTCGAACCCGCCCGGCTCGACCACTTGCGGGAACATCTCGCAACGCAGCCTCGCGTGACCATCGAGATCGGCGACCAGCAGCTCGAACTCGTGACCCGGCACGGACTGTTTTCCGCCCGAGCGCTCGATGAAGGCACCGCTTTACTGCTCCGAGAACTCAATCAACTTTCGCCGATGCCGCGAATCCTCGACCTTGGATGCGGTTACGGTGCAATCGGACTGACGTTGGCCGCCCGCTGGCCTGATTCGAAGATCGATATGGTCGACACAGACATCCGCGCCGTTGAAGCCGCGAACGACAACGCGGCACGAAATCACTTGAGTAACACCACAGCGACGCTCAGCGACGGCATTCGCGACCTGCCCAGTCAATCCATCGGAACCTACGAACTCGTGGTGTCCAACCTGCCCGCACAGGCCGGCAATGACGCCCTCGATCAGCTATTGCTCGAGGCACACGATGCATTGGCCGACGGTGGCTCGCTCGTCGTGGTGGCAGTCAATGGATTGCGCCGTTATCTACAGCGACGTCTGGCCATGATCTTCGGAGCCGATCAGGTCGCGAAAGTTCATCAAGGGCCGCGACACACGGTCCTCGAAGCGGCGAAACTATCGACATGAGCGCACAGTCGCCACCTACGCGACCCGGCATGACGGAACCGCTCAGAATACGAGAGTTCCGACTGCTCTTGACCGGTTTCATCGTCGGCCAATCGATGATGCCGTTGCAGTTCGTCGCCTCAATCGCCTGGATACAGTTTGTCGCCGACGACAGCGTCGAGATCATCATGGTCGGCGCAATCGGCACAATTCGCGGCATCGGGATGATCGGCTTCGGTCTCTTCGGCGGGGCGCTCGCCGATCGCTTCGACCGCCGCCGACTGCTGATGGTCACTCAGGCGATTGCATTTGTCTCCAACATTCTCATTGCGGTCGTCATGTGGACTGGTTCAGGCACGTCTACGGACATCATCCTCTTCTTCGCGCTGACCATCATCGCCTCATCGGCCCATGCCATCGACGGACCCACCAGAAACGCAATCACCCCAGAAATCCTGGGGCCACGACTGACCCCGGCGGGCATCGCTCTGAACTCGGCCGCGATGCAATTCGCCATGCCGATAGCGATCTTCGCCTCCGGCCTGATGATCGATCACCTGGGCCACGGAGCGGTATTCGCCATCTCCTCATTCGGACATTTCGGCGAGGTCCTCGTCCTGGCGATGATGTCCTACCGCACCGTATTCTCCGCTGCGCACATGGCAGCCAGACGCGGTCAAGGACCTGGACAGGCCCTCCGCGACATCGGTGCCGGCCTGCGCTACGCGCGCTCCAAACCCGTCATTCTCTGGACCGTGTTCATCGTCGTCATGATGATGTCGCTGATCATGCCGCCCACCGGCACGCTCGGGCCGCAGTGGGTCACCACCGTCGTCGGCGCCACCTGGTCGGAGTTCAGCTACATCGCCGTCTTCTGGGGCGGCGGAGCCATGATCGCCTCACTCTTCCTCGTCCGCTTCTCCTGGATCGAGCGCAAGGGCCTCCTGACTGCGCTCGGCGTCATGGTCATGGCACTCGGATTCGTGGTCTTCACAAACCCGCCGACCGTCGTCAACGCCATGATGGGCAACCTGCTGCTCGGTGTCGGAATGTCAATCGCCATGGTCTCGGCCAATGCGACCCTCGCCTACGAGACCCCCAACGAGATGCGTGGCCGGATTATGGGACTGGTCTTCCTCGGCATGGGCATCGCCCAGGCTGTCGGCCTGCCGCTCGGCGCCGTCGCCCAGACCCTGACAATGGAAACCCTGTTCCCGCCAATGTCCTACGCCGTGATCGTGTTGCTCGCTGCGATCATCCTGCTCCGCCCGGTCATCCTCCGCGCCCGAGTCCCGCAACACCCGCCGGAGTCCTTTGTGACCACCGCGCCCGCCACTGCGCGCAAAGTGCTTAACGGCGCGGCGACGTTCATCGTTCGTACCGCGCCGAACAAAGCCCTCTCGAGCCTGCGATAACATTCAACCAACTCGAATCCACTCAGAACCAAGCATCCCAGCCGAGGGAGTCTCCACCATGGAATATCGATTCAGCGACAAGGCACTCGCCTTCGAAACCGAAGTCAACGAGTTTCTCGACCAGTCATGGACCGCCGAACTCAGGGCGACCATCGGCGATCCGACCACGGATACGATGGACGAAGAACGCGGCTTCCGAAGGCTGCTGGCTGAGCGTGGATGGCTGACGATGTCCTGGCCGGCCGAGTATGGCGGACAAGAACGCTCTCTAGAAGAGCAGTACCTCTTCTGGGAGGCGATGAACTACGCCGGAGCGCCGCAGGCGACGGTCGCCACGCAGCAGGTCGGCCCGACGCTGATGCGATTCGGCACCGACGAGCAGCAGGAACGCTTCCTCCCGCCGATCGCGCGCGGAGAAGTCGAATTCGCCCTCGGCTACACAGAGCCCGACGCCGGTTCCGACCTCGCCTCTCTGCAGCTTCGCGCCATCAAAGATGGCGATGACTACATCCTCAACGGAATCAAGCGCTTCACCTCTGGAGCCCATCGCAGCGAATATGTCTGGCTCGCCACTCGGACTGACCCGGACGCGCCCAAGCACCGTGGCGTCTCGATGATGTTGGTTGACATGAAGTCGCCCGGCATCACGGTCAAGCCGCTCTGGACGATGGCCGGCTACCGAACCAACGAGGTGTACTTCGAAGACGTGCGCGTCCCGACGAACGTCCTCGTCGGAGAAGAGAACCGCGGTTGGTACTACGCTGCGCACGCGCTCGACCGCGAACGGATTTCGATCTTCACCGTCTCATCCGTGCGGGCCGTGTACGACAACCTGATCGAATGGGCCAAGTCCGACACACCGATGGGCCGCCCAATCGACGATGCCGGCATCAAGGGGACGATGGCCGAGTTCAAGGTGCAGCTCGAAGTCCTGCAACACCTGAGCTTCCGCATCCTCGACATGCTCAAGCGCGAAGAGTCGCCCAACTACGAGGCCAGCCAGGTCAAGATCTTCTCCACCGAGATGATGCAGCGCCTGCAGAACTTCTCACTGCACGCCATGGGACTCTACGGACAGCTCAACGGCAACGACTCGAGAGCGCCAATCGGCGGCTCATCCGAAAACGGCTACCTCGCCGCAGTCATGCCAACCTTCGGAGCCGGAGGAAACGAACTGCAAAGAAACATCATTGCCCAGCGAGGCTTCGGCCTGCCCCGCGCATAGGGAGATTGATGTAAACCCTGTCCTCTATTCCGTCATTGCCGCGCTCCGTCGCGGCAATCTCGCCGCGTCCAGCACAATCGTCCGTGAGTAATTCAGCGAGATACCCACGCCAAGCGCGGGTATGACGGAGTGGTTCCACCGAATCCAACAGGCCAAAGAGCATCGATTGCTTGTAGCCTTTCGCCTTCCAGGGTGTGTGTGAAGTCGCCCAGCCTACGTCGCAGTGCCTGTCCCCTCGACATGTGCCGCCAGCCAGCGTCGGGTGTTCGGCGCAATCTCCTGAGGCAACTCCGGCAGCACCTCCTGGAGCCACTGCAGATCGGTCGGGGTGTCAAGATCGAATGCCCACACGTCGATCCGCGCCTCCCTGAACGGAACCCCGGCTTCACCTGCCGCTGCCGCCGACTGCGCATGCGCACGAGCAGACGATGGACCAAACTGCGGCGCGATGACATCCGGCGGTCGCAGAAACAGACCATTCGTCCCGCCGTTATGTGCTGGCGCCACGACGACCGCCGGGCCGTCAGGCGCAGATGACACCGCCAGGTCCACTGCATCCGGCGTAATCAGCGGCACATCAGCCGGCACGATCAGCAGCGCGCCAGCGTCCGACAGTGCTTCCTGCGCAAACGAGACCGCGCGGTTGTAGCCCAGGCGCAGTTCGGTTTGATCGAGGAAACCCACGTTCAGCCGCGCCGCTTCGTCCCGAGCTTCCGAGTCCCGCGAGGCAATCACCACCCGATCAATCGACTCAGCCGCTACGAGCGCCGCGACGACGTCATCCAGCATCGCCAGCACCAGCGCGTTGCGATCATCGACATCCAACAGCGCCGCCAACCGACGCTTGCCGGCAGGAAGGCCGCGAACCGGAACAACCGCAACCACGTCCAGCTTGTTGGCCAGCATGTTGCTAGGCGGCATCGAGCGCCGCCTGTAGTGTGCCCGTTGCCAACGCCTTCTTCGCCTCCAAGTCACTCATCAGTGTCGCCATCACGACAACGCGCATCCCCGTTTCCGCTTCAATCTCGGACGCCAGCGATGCGTCTTCCTCGTCCAGAATGAATACATCGGCCAGCGAGCCATAGATTCGTGCTACGCCCAGGGCTGACACATCGTGGCCAAGGGACTGCAAGATGTCGGCCGCCGGACCCTTGACAGCCTGACCCCCGATGATCGGACTAATCGCAACCACAGGCGCCGCACTCGACGTCACCGCGTCGCGTACGCCTGGAACGCTGAGCAGCGGGTCGATGCTAAGGAACGGATTCGACGGAGCGATGACGATAACGTCGGCCTCCTGCAGAGAATCAATCACGCCCGGCGCGGGACTGGAGCTTGTTGCGCCATCGAATCGCAGGGCGTGAACCGGATCAGCCGCACGGCGTCTGACGAAGTAGTCCTGAAACGCCAGCTCGCCCGAATCGGTCTGTACAACAGTCCGCAACCGATCATCGGTGACCGGAGTGATCGCCAGTTCCAGACCGAGTCGGCGAGTCAAGTCCTGGGTAATCGCTGAGAGCCGGTCGCCCTGCGACAGCCGATGTGTCCGATACAGATGCGTGGCCAGATCGAGGTCACCAATCATGAACCAGTCTGGACCACCCAGTTCCGACAGCCGGTCCAGCGTCCGGCGAGATTCGCCACGCAGGCCCCAGCCGGTCTCCGGATTGACGAGATCGGCCAATGTGTAGGTGACCGTGTCGAGGTCTGGGGAGATGTGTAAACCAGACCACTCCATGTCATCGCCAACATTCACGATGGCCGTGACGTCTGTTGGCGGAACGACTCTGACCAGACCGTCAAGAAACCTCGCAGCTCCCACGCCACCAGCCAGTACCGCGACCCGGCTCATGTCGGGTCTCCCGATGCGTCGAATAGTGTCAGGGACAGATCGATATCGCCGTCATCCCGTTGACGCAGCACCAATTGCCCTCCGATACCGTTCAACTGCAGATCCAGGTTGTCTGGCGACGCGCCCTGAGCGTCTCGATCAAATTCAATCACAGCGAAGGTGCCGTCCGATCCCTCGTGAATCTCTAGGCTCAACTCTGCCTCCTCAACCTGGCCGTCGCGGTCGACAACCAACCTCAACGCCGCGTCGGCGACATCAGTATCGCCCACGATCTCAACGTGTCGGCTGCCGTCGAGTTGCCGTTCATCTTCGACGAATGCGGCGGTCATCTCAATCAGTCTCACGTGCGAATCGTACAACCGAGTTCCGCGTTTGCCGGTCCAGGCATGGGGTTGACCCACACTCCAGCACCCGTGACGCTTGCCAACATGCTCATCGATATGCACACCCACACCTCGGTCTTCTCGACCGATAGCAACCTGCTGCCCCACGAGGCGCTCGCGCGAGCAGCCGAGCGAGGCATCGACGGCGTCATCCTGACCGAGCACGATGTCGTCTGGGCGGCCGACCGAGCCGCCCGGCTTGCCGAGCAAGTCGGCATCGTCGTGCTACCTGGAGTGGAAGTGACGACCGAACTGGGGCATGTGCTGGTCTATGGTCTGGCGTCGCTGGTGCCCCGGATCACGGATGCCAAACGCCTGCGAGCGCTATGCGACGAGCACAAGGCCCTGATGTATCTGGCCCATCCCGCCCGAGATCCCGGCTTGCGCGTCCCACGAGCTGCCATGGAGTTGTTCGACGGCGTCGAAGGCCTGAACGGCTGCGATGGCCCGCTGCAAAATCAAAGCGCGTCGTCCCGGGGACGGACCAGGCCACTTCCACCGATCGGAGGCAGCGATTCCCATGCCTTGCATGAGGTCGGGACGGCCGCGACCGAGTTCGAGGCAGATATCCGCAGCGTCGACGATCTCATGAAGGCGCTGCGCAGCGGAGACTACCGACCTTCAGCCTTGTCCTACTAAGTGTCCTACTAGGTTGCCCTACTAAGCTCAGGGCCAGGAGCGCCATACATGGGCCGATTCGAGCCTCTAGAAGAATCAGCGCCGCCGCCCCGAGGTTTGTTCGGAGCGATTTGTGCCGCCTGCGGCAAGAACACCAGACTGGGTGTCAAATTCTGCACGTCCTGCCAGGTGCTTCGCTCGGACGCTGAGCATGGCCACTCGCCGCGCTACGCCGCGACCCGCATGTCACGCTTCATGGGCTCCCTTGCCGACGGACTGATTCCAAGCGTGATCGGCCTGATCATCACGTTGGCCAGCGTCGGAGGCCTGTTATCGCTCGAGCTTTGGCTCGGTTCCGTGATTTGGCTGATCTGGTTCGCCACTATCGCGAAGCGAGGTCAGACGCCTGGCAAACAGCTCGTCTCGACGCAGGTCGTTCGCACAGACGGCGCACCCGCGTCACGCAAGCTGATGTGGGCGCGTGAAGTTGGGTATCGCGTCGCGGTCAATGTGCCCTTGCTCCTGATCGGCTCCCTGTACCCCGACTCCGCGATTGCCAGCATCGTGGTCGTGCTGATCGCGATGGTGGTCGTCGCCGACGGTGTCGCCATTTTCTTCAGCCCCGACAGACAGACGCTCCACGATCGCGTCTTTGGCACGCTGGTCATCAGCATTCGGCCAGTCAAGCAACCCAGCGCGGAGCTTCGTGCACTATGACCTCGTCCTCGTCCTCGTCCTCGTCCTCACCCACGGACAGGACGTTCGTCCTTGAATGTGATGCTTGCCATCAGCCGACTGGACTAGGCGCCTACTTCTGCGCCAGTTGCGATCTTCTCAGCCGCGACCCTCAGGGACGCTCGTTTGCAGCGTCACGCTGGTCACGACTCGGAGCCTTTCTGCTGGACTACCTGATTATCTGGCTGACGATCGGCATCGGCTGGCTGGTCTGGTTGGCAATCGTCGCCCGTCGAGGTCAATCGCCGGGCAAGTCGCTCCTGGGCCTGTACATTCTGAGAACCGATGGCCAACAACCAACGACTCGCTACGTTTGGGTCCGCGAGTTTGGTTGGGACGCAGCAGTCGGCTTAGTCGCCGTGGCCTTGCTCGTCGTGCTGGGAGCGGTCGCCAGCTCCGTCGGTGATTTCCTCATCCTCTGGTTCTGGCTGACTGTGCTGTTCTGGGCAGTCTCCTTCTTCGACGCCGCCTGGTTGCTCTGGGACCACGATCGCCAGACGTTGCACGACAAGGTCATGGGAACTCTCGTCGTTGAACGCGTCAAAGATCCCCGTTGACGCCCAATCAGCGCATCGCACGCCGGCGATGACGCCCGATCAACCATCTGTCCTAGCCTCCAGGCGGAGGGCGAACCATGTCTACGCCCAACCCAGGCAGTACCAGCGCGCTGCGCACCCAGCATTGCCCTGTTTGCACTGAGTATCCCGGCGTTGGAGCATTCTGCAGCGAATGCGGCGTGCTCACATCTCATCCCACCTCAGGCGATTACGCAGCGCCCTACCAGCTTCGCCTCGGGGCAGAGCTTCTGGATCTCGTGATCTTCCTGCTCCTGCCAGTCTGGCTGGTCTGGATGTGGAGTTCCTCGCGGGACTGTCAGTCGCCGGCCAAGTCGCTACTCAACCTGTATGTGATTTCCGAGTCCGGTCAGCCGATCACCCCACAACGTATGTGGGTGCGAGAACTGGTGATCAAACGCCTGCTACTCGGTCTCGTCGGTTACGCGTTCAGCTTGCTCGGACCGATCATCAACGCCGGCTGGATCCTGATGAATCCCGATCGCCAGTGCGTGCATGATCGCTTCGTGGGAACGCTCGTCGTCGTGCGCCGAGATGCGCCCAAACTGGCGACCCAGCGATCCACATTTGCTCGAAGCGAAGTGCGAATGCCACCGCCGGCGCCTCCTGGGCCACGAGTTGCCCCGACATTGCCCCCAACACCGAGCGCGAGACCAGACCAATCAGCGTCGGCGACCGAGCACTCCGGCAGCCCAACACCTGCCAGGAACGTTCCGACATCACCTGAGCTCGAAGCGCTCGATCGTGAGCGAACGACACTCTCGCAGGCCGAGTACGAGCGCCGGCGCCAGTCGCTGCTCAAGGAACTCGAGGATTCAGCCTGAGCTCGCTATGAACAGCCTGACGTTGCGCCGCAGTTCATGCAGCGGAAGCACGATCCGGAACGGACCATGATCGATCCGCATTCCGCACATGGTGGAGCGTCGAGCTGATTCTGGAATCCGACCGTCGACGAGGAGTCCACCAAAGGAACCGCGACCGGCGTCGGAGTCACCGGTGACGGTCCAGCCGACTCATCGGCGAGCTTGACCTCGTCCGCCGACATCGCCATCCGCGCTTGCTGGGCCACCGTGTCCGAGGAGTCCTCGTTCAGATACTTCGTGCCCATCCAGCGGAACACGTAGTCGAGGATCGAATCCGCATGCGGAATCTCCTTCGACCGCGTCCAGCCGCTTGGCTCGAAGCGCATATGCGCGAACTTCTTCACCAATGTCGACAGCGGGACGCCTGACTGCAGCGCAACCGATGTCAGCGTGCCGACCGCATCCATCAGTCCCGAAACGGCGGAGCCTTCCTTGGAGATGTGTACGAACACCTCACCTGGCTTGCCGTCCTCGAATTCGCCGATCGTGATATAGCCTTCGTGTTCGCCGATCGTGAACTTGTGTGTCATCGCACTGCGCTCGTCGGGCAATCGATGGCGGCGATACGCCGGCGGCGACTTCGCACTCTCGATGACGACAGGTTCATCCATCGGCGACGACGGTCCGGGGTCAACCGCGACCTGCGCCGCCTGCGCCACCGCGGGACCGCTGCGCTCGCCGGTCTCCAGCGGCTGAATCCGCTTCGAGTTGTCCCGATAGATCGCGACGGCCTTGACGCCCAGCTTCCATGCGTCGATGTAGGTCTGCATGATCTCGTCGACGGTGGTGTGCTCGGGCACGTTGACCGTCTTCGAGACCGCGCCGGAGAGGAACGGCTGCACCGCGCCCAGCATCCGGATATGACCGGAAGGAGCAATACTGCGCTGCCCCGCCTGAGCTTTGAACGCACAGTCGAAGATCGCCAGATGCTGCGAGTTCAGGTCCGCCGCGCCTTCAATCGTCCCCGTCTCGTCGATGTGCTCACCGATGCGCTCGATCGCGTCCTCGGCATAGCCCAGGCGCCGCAGCGCAGCAGGCACCGTGCGGTTGACGATCTTGAAGTAGCCGCCACCGGACAGATTCTTGTACTTGACCAGCGAGATATCGGGCTCCACGCCGGTCGTGTCGCAGTCCATCATGAAGGCGATCGTGCCGGTCGGAGCCAACACCGTCGCCTGTGCGTTGCGATAGCCATGCGCCTCGCCCAGCTCAACCGCCTGACGCCAGGCATCGTCCGCGGCAGCGCGAACGACCGCGGGCACGCTCGCCAGCCCATCGATCCGCCCGACCGACGCCTGGTGCTTACGCATTACGCGCAGGAACGGTTCGCGGTTGTCGGCGAATCCGGCAAATGAACCGATTCGTTCCGCGATCCGGGCAGACTGCAGATATCCCTCACCGGTCATCAACGCGGTCACCGTTGCAGCCAGCGCCCGACCCTCGACCGAGTCATAGGGCAGTCCGCGAGCCATCAGCAGCGCGCCGAGATTCGTGTAGCCAAGCCCCAGTGGCCGGTACTTCTCCGAGTTCTCGCCGATCAGAGGCGAGGGATACGAGGCGTTGGAGACCAGAATCTCTTGCGCCGTGATGATCACGCGGCAAGCATGCCGATACGCATCGACGTTGAACTCGTGCGTCTCAAGGTCATAGAACTTCAGCAGATTCAGAGACGCCAGGTTGCACGCCGTGTCGTCCAGGAACATGTACTCGGAGCACGGGTTTGACGCATAGATTCGGTCGGTGTTCGAGCACGTGTGCCAGTCATTGATCACCGAGTCGAACTGCATCCCCGGATCGCCGCACTGATGCGTCGCAGCCGAGATCGCGCGCAGGATTTCTCGCGCCGGCATCTGCTCCACCACATCCTTGCTGACCACCTCGCGGGTCGCCCACATCCCGTTCGCTTCGACCGCCTGCATGAACTCATCGGCGACGCGGACTGAGTGGTTCGCGTTCTGGAACGACACCGAAGAGTAGGCGTCGCCGTTGAGCGATCCGTCATACCCGGCATCGATCAGTGCCCACGCCTTACGTTCCTCCTCGGCCTTGCAGCCAATGAACTCCATCACATCCGGGTGGTCCGAGTCGAGGATGATCATCTTCGCCGCGCGGCGCGTCTTACCACCCGACTTGATCACGTTGGCGAACGCGTCATAGCCACGCATGAACGAGACCGGTCCCGATGCCTTACCGCCGCCGGTCAGCGACTCACGGCTCGATCGCAGCGTCGACAGGTTCGATCCCGTGCCGCTACCCCACTTGAACAGCAGCGCTTCACGCTTGGCCAGATCCATGATCGACTCCATCGAGTCCTCGACAGAGTTGATGAAACAGGCCGAGCATTGCGGCGTCTCCTCAATGCCCACGTTGAACCAGACCGGCGAGTTGAACGCCGCGTACTGATTGATCAGCAGATAGCGCAGCTCCTGCGAGAACGCCGAGGCCGCCGCGCCGTCGCTGAAGTAGCCACCCTCGCGTCCCCATCGCGTGATCGTCTCGACCACGCGATCAACCAGGGTCTTCATCGACGTCTCGCGCTGAGGCGTGCCGGTTTCTCCCCAGAAATACTTGGAGGCCACAATGTTCGTCGCTGTCTGCGACCAGAACGATGGCGTCTCGATGTCGGTCTGCTCGAAGATCACCTCGCCGGAATCAGACGTGATCGCCGCCGTGCGATACGTCCATTCAATCTGTGCGTACACGTCCTCACCAGGCTGGGTGAAGTGGCGGCCAATCAGCGGCTCGCGGACGACACGCGAGGCAGGCTGGGCGGAAGTGGTCTCCTCTACAGCCGCTTCTCCCGCAAATGCAGCGGTTGCTTCATCGGCAGCATCAGTGTGGTCGTCGTCGCGGGTCATGTCGCTGACTCCTGTAGGGTCAATAGTAGCACGTGTGTTCCTCAATGAAGGAAACAAAACGGCTTTCGGCTGAGCTTATGTATCTTCCACAGGCGACTAGACGCGATGGAGGCAGCGTTAGCGGCTTCGAAAAGGATCACTTGTCTGATCACCTGGGCAGTTAGGGTAAGGAATCTCAGCGGCCCTGTCTAGACGTTTCGAGGCCCAATTCCTGCCCCGCGACGCCCGAAGCGACAAACCCAGCTTCGTCCAACGCACAGGTACACTAGACTCGCCGCCCCGCCCTCCGCGAGTCCGCCTGCCACATCTCCACAGAAAGCGTTGAGAACGTGGACGCACCAATACATCTCCCACTCCTGCCCTGCGGCATCGGATCCACTCGACACACCGATGCCAGCGAAGCGACTGCCGAAATCCTCGAAGATTACTGGCGCCTCCCGTTCTGGCCGCAATTGCCGAACCGCACGCCCGAGGAACAGATGATCCCGCAGACCGCGCTCTCCCTACCGGGAGCGTCGTGGGACGGCGAGTACATCACCTGGTCGGGCTCGCTCTCCGAGTCCGACCTGGCCAACGCCGGCCTGCCGCCTCGTGATCGCGCTGCAGGCCTGTACGAGCTCCTCGACCGGCTGCCGACAGTGTCCGAGGAACGCAAGTCGAATGTCGTCAAGGGACATATCGTCGGCCCGCTCACGCTGTCCCGTTGGACTCGCGACACCTCTGGCAAGGCCCCGCACGAGAATCTGCAAACCCTTGAACAACTCGCGGCATGGCTCGGCGCCGCAGCGGCGGAGCAAGCGCGAGTCTTTCAGCGGCTCGGCCAGCAGGTAATCATTCTCTTTGACGAACCCGAACTGGCTTCTGTTGGAGAACCAGCCATCCCACTTCCCTGGCGTGAAGTCATTCCAGTGCTGCGCGCCGCAATCGAGCCCGTCCAGCGCGTCGGCGCGCTCGCTGGTATCCACTGCTGCGCTTCACCGAACTGGACTCGGATTCTTGACTCCCGACCCAACCTGATCCACTTCGATGCTCGTGAAGGACATGTCGACGATGTGATCGAACATCACCGTGCAGTCCGCGAACACGTCGCGCGCGGCGGCTATCTCGGTTGGGGTCTGTGGCCCACCGATGGCCGCGGTCCGATGCCGTTCGACTCAAAGGACATGCAGTACTTCCTCGCCCACAAGGCGCGAGACCTGTCGTTCGTTGACGCTTCAGTCGGCCTCATCTTCAAACGCTCGATGCTGACCGGAGTCTGCGGTGGCGCCGGACTCGATGCCACGACCGAACGTCAGGTGGCACGCGACCTCGAGGAACTATCGATGGGCATCAGGCATCGCTATTGGATCGCCGCAACCACCGATGTCGACCCCGACTCGCCACTGACCTAAAGGGGCCGCAGTTCCAGCCTGGGCCGCTCCAGGGCGTGTACACATGGCGTCGTTCAGTCCAGAAGTTCCCTTCATATCCGCCTAGGAGTTCGCGTCACACCCGCCCAGGGGTTCCCGTCATACCCGCGCCAACAAAATATCGTCATTCCCGCGCTCGCCGCGGGTATCTCGCTGCATTCAGCACCACTGTCTATGCACAACTCGGCGAGATTGCACCCGCATCAAGGGAGGCAATAGCCGAACTCTGACTAAGCAGATGGCTGATGGGAACCCGCCCTAGTTCTCGCGATAACGCTCCAGGAACTCCAACATCAGCCGGTTGACGTCTTCCGCGCCTTCCTGCTGCACCCAATGTCCGCAGTCCGGCAGATACGTAATCTCGAATGGGCCGCTGAACAGGTGGTCCATGCCCTCGGTCAGCTCCTTGCCCAGCGCCGTGTCGCGTTCTCCCCAGAGCAGCAGTGTCGGCGCAGAGATCGCCGGGAACACCGTGGCCTCCGCGGGTGCGGAGCCCAGCACGCTGTCGAGCACACTGTCAAGCGCCTGAGCTAGCCCAACGAACCGCTTACCGAATCGAGCGCGCGAGTCTCGCGCTGCGGCGCGGACCGCCGCGCGATAGAAGTGCAGCGGCCCCGTCAGGCCGTTTCGCGCCGCCGCACGGCGATACTCCTGCAATACCTCAGGCGGAAACGCCTCGGGATGCGCGGCGCTGTCGCGCAACACCCAGCCCACGCGCTCGTAGTCATTGGTGGCCAACCAGCGCTCGGGCAGCTTGGGAATCTGAAATACGAACATGTACCAGGAGCGGCCGATCTGGCGGAAGTTGATCTTGCCGCCAAATGCCTCCGCCATGCGCTCCGGATGCGGCGCATTCATCACAACGAGCTGCTCAACAGATCCCGGACAATCCATGGCAAACTGCCAGGCCACCGCCCCGCCCCAGTCGTGACCGACGATGACTGCCTGTTCACGACCGAAGTGAGCGATCAGACGCTGCACATCTTCCGTGAGCAAATCCATCGAGTAGTCCTGCACGTCCGAGGGAGCGTCGGAGAGGTTGTATCCGCGAAGGTCGGGGGCCACGACCCAATACCCTGCCGCCGCCAGTGCCGGAATCTGTAATCGCCAGGACCACCAGAACTCGGGAAAACCATGCAGCAGAATCGCCAACGGCGCGGAATCCAGGTCGCCCTCGGGACGAGCTTCGGCGTAATGCAACCGAACCCCACCGGCTCCATACGTAAATCCGTGAGTCCAGATACCTACCGGTTCGGACTCAGTTGACGGGTCGCTCATTGCTGTGGCGCTCCAACAGCGTTCGGCGCCAGGAAGTCCAGCATCGCAGCGGTCACTTCCTGCGGTTTCTCCTGTTGGACCCAATGGCCGGCGTCATCAATCAACACGGTCCGCAAATCGTCCACTCGTTCAGCGGCTTCTTCCATGAACGGCAACCGCACCGCGCGATCCTCTCGGCCCCAGATGAACTGGGTCGGACAGGTGATCCGCGCATTGCGGTCAGGCCAGGTCAGGAACCAGTTCGGCCAGTAGATCGAGCGGTAGTACTTCATTGCCGATGACAGCGCGTTCGGCTGCTTCAGCGCCTCGGCGAAGATGTCGAGATCTTGCTGAGTGAATGCATCTTCGTTATCGCCGACCGCGGTGAAGACCCGGCTGGTTGTCTGGTCAATGTCTGACCAAGCCCTGCGCTCGGAAAGTCCCGGCACCTGCATCAGCAGTGCATAGGTGTTGTTCGGGTAGTTCCGCTTGCCCCAGTACCACGAGCGGACCAGTGGGGCGTTCATCACGATCAACCGCTCGCAAGCTTTGGGGTAATCGATCGGGAACTGCAGCGAGATCACTCCACCCCAATCGTGCCCGACGATGGTTGCCGATTGCTCGCCGAAGGCTCGAATCAATCCGCGTACGTCTTTGGTCAGATTCTTGATGTCGTATCCACCGCGAGGCTTGTCGGACAGGTTGTAGCCCCGCAAGTCAGGCGCGACGACTCGGAAACCCGCCTCGGTCAACGGGCCAATCTGGTGGCGCCATGAGTACCAGTGCTCAGGAAACCCGTGCAGCAACAGGATCAGCGGGCCTTCGCCCTGGGTCACGTAGTGCAGCCGGACTCCGTTCGTCGTCGCGTAATCGTGGGTCCAACCTGCTGGATCGAATCCAGGTGCTACTGCGTTCATGCGAACCTCCGCCTCGAGCGGCGCATTGATGCGGCCCGAGCATGCAAACGAAATCCGTTAGTTCAACCAGGCCAACGGATTCACCGTTTGACCGTCAATGATGATCTCGAAGTGCAGGTGTGCACCGGATGAATTTCCGGTGTTGCCCACCGTGCCAATGTAAGCGTTCGACGCAAGCCACTCTCCTTCGCGAACCCAAATCTCATTCAGGTGCGCATACCGCGAGCGATATCCGCCGCCGTGGTTGATTTCAATCCAGTTCCCGTAGGACGGATCCCATGTCGCAACCGACACCTGCCCCGCCGCCGCCGAACCAACAATCGTGCCGACTGCCGCGACAAAATCCACCCCGGTGTGGTAGCCTACAGAGTTTGCCCGAGGCGTGCCAAACAGGTCGCTGATCTCGTCGTAGCCCAACGGCCAGATGAAGGTCGGCACCGTCCAGACTTGCGTGCCCCCATTGCCGCCAGAGCTGGCGGTCGCGACGCTGCCGGTCGCCGGGAGCGATGCCGACCCATGCACCAGCAGCAGCTTCTGCTCGACGTAAATCTGGTCAGGACTCGATATCTCGTTGGCCGGGTAGGCCAGCGTCGCCTGTCGGTCGCTCTGGTAGTTCTCCATCAACGCATCAAAGAGGTCGCCAGGTTGCACCGTGTAGACGAGTCCATTGACCGGCGGCAACTTCAATATCTGACCCACCGTCAGGTGATTCGGGTCGTAGATGTCAAAGTTGTTGAATAGCACCGTGGCCTCTTCGAGCCCGAACCGTGTCGCGATACTCGACGCGGTATCTCCCGCCTGAACCTCGTACGCGAACGACACCGGCAACTGCGCCGCCGCGTGCAGTCCCAGGTAGTCACGAATCCGCGACGCCGGATCGGCAGGCACGGCAGCATCGCTTGACGCTTCGCTTGCGGCCGCACTTGTTGAAGCCGCCTCTGCTTGCCGAATATCGGCTCCCGTCTGCGAAGCTTCAGCCGTTGTCGTTGCTTCGCCTCGTTCTGTTTCGCCCGGTCGCGCTGGCGACGTGAGCGCCGATCGTTGCGTGCTTGCTTCTGCGGGTGATGTAAGAACGTCCGTTGTTGCTGCGGGGCTGGCTGCCTCACTCCGCTGCTGCTCGGACGAAGCAGGCGGTGGCACGGTCGCGGGAGTGCGTGCCTCGGCCCGTGGGGAGTCCACGGTCGTCGCCGCTGGCATCTCCATGAGCACTGCACCATCGGAAGAAAGTCGAAGATCGAACACGACAGCGAGCATTGCCACCAACGCCGCAGTGGTGACGATCAGGAGAGACCATTGTTGTCCGGTAACGGCGGTCCGCTGCGGCGGACTCTCAACCAACGCCCAACCGCCGATTCGACTACTGAGCAGCGGCTCGGCCAATCTCAGCATCCGCTCGGCTCCTCTGTCAACAGATGGTGATCAGCCACCCTCGTTACGTCACCAGCTTAACGCAGTTTGCCCTGATTCCAGTCCCAGTGACAAATCCCTTGCGATCCGCTACGATGAACACGGTTGGGAATCGAGAGGAGGATTCGATGCGTAAGCTGAATATCCATCTCATCTTTGGAGTCCTTCAAGTTGACAGGTCAGGCTCCCGTTAGGGAGCCAACGGCACACAAGAAGATGCGCCCCCGTTAGGGGGCGTTGTCGTATCTGAGGAAAATTCGCGCATGCCAACCCCGGCCGACCAGTCATCAGACGAGCATCTGGCAGACGAGCATCAGGACTCTGTCGAACGTGCGGCTGCGCTGCTAGCCCAATCGCATTACTGCATCGCGCTGACCGGAGCCGGTATATCGGCCGAGTCGGGCATCCCCACATTTCGGGGCAAAGACGGCCTCTGGACCAAGCATGGAGAACCGCCGCTCAACCAGTACGAGCAGTTCTCCGCCGATCCGGCTGAGTGGTGGCAGCATGTCGCGGAACGACGCCGAAACCCGGATGAACTGACGGCCACCATCGCCAATGCGCAACCCAACGATGCCCACTACGCCATGGCCGAGCTCGAGCGTATCGGCATTCTCAAGCACATCATCACGCAAAACGTCGACGGCTTGCACCGTGTCGCCGGAGCGCAAAGCCTGACTGAAATTCACGGCTGCACCACGCTGCTCAGATGCATCAACTGCAACACTCGCTCGCCGTTTGATGAGATCCCCGAGCTCTTCCCGCCTCGCTGCGACAAGTGCGGCGGCATCGTCAAGACCGATACGGTCATGTTCGGCGAACCGATTCCGCCCGACTGCCTCCAGCGCTGCTACGAAGAATCTTCCAAAGCCGACTGCGTCATTCTCGTCGGCACCACTGCCGTCGTCTCGCCGGCAGCCGACTTCGCCTTCGCCATCGGACAGCGCGGACACCCGATGATCGAAGTCAACCTCGACCCCACAATCATCTCTCAGTACTGCACGGTCGCAATACACGACAAGGCCGGCGAGCTCATGTCCCGAATCACCGCAGAGGTCAAGCGCGTCCTCGCCGGTGATTCTGCCTGACGCTGCCCTGACATCGCTCTGTCGACCCACGGTTGATGCGTATACTCGACCCATGACAACGACACCCCAACTAGGCGTCAACTGGGACGATGTGACCGCCGAAATCACGTCGGTCCTGCGCGACTACCTCCGCATCAACACATCCAATCCGCCTGGAAACGAACAGGCCGCCGCCGAGTTCCTCGCCACCCTCCTCGAGGCCGAAGGCTACGAGTGTGAATACGTGGAGGCTGGTCCTGGCCGGGTCTCGATGCGCAGTCGACTCAAGGGAACCGGCGACGAGCGGCCGCTCATGCTGCTCAACCACACCGATGTCGTGCCGGTGCAGGAAGAGTTCTGGGATGTTGACCCATTTGCAGCCGTCGAGCAGGATGGCATGCTCTGGGGACGAGGCGCTCTCGACATGAAGGGCATGGGCACGCTTGAGCTGCTGATCATGCTGCTCTTCAAGCGCCTCAATCTCACACCCAATCGCGACATCGTCTTTCTCGCCGTGGCCGACGAAGAAGCTGGCTCCGCTTACGGAATGGAGTGGCTCGATCAAAACGAGCAGGGATGGATCACCGAGCCCGAGTTCGCGCTCAATGAAGGTGGGATGGGGGCTCTCAATCTGCTTGGTTCCAATCGGCCCGTCTTCTCCTGCTCGCCCTCCGAGAAGTCGCCATTGTGGCTCAAACTGCGAGCCGAGGGTCAACCCGGACACGGTTCAACGCCGCATAGCGACAACGCCGTCGAGCGTCTGATTCGCGCGCTCTTCGCCATTCAGAACTGGGATCGAGCGGTCACCGTCCAACCGCACACCGCCGAAGCAATCCAGCGGATGCGCGACGCCAACGCCTGGGCTGGCTCGGCCCCTAGCCTGAACAAACTCTGCCAAACCTATCCAGCCTTCGCGGCTGTCACCCGCGACACGATCTCCAACACTGGAGCAACCAGCGGCATCAAGCACAACGTGATCCCGGCCGACGCCGAAGCCACGCTCGATTGCCGACTCTTACCTGGTGAGTCCTACGACGACTTCATCAAGAGCATGCGAGACGTGATCGACGACGAAAAGGTCAGTGTCGAAGTCGTCTTCGGCAGCATGGGTCCGTCAAGCAGCTTCGAGACCGAGATGGTCAGCGTGATAGAGGATGTCGTGCGCGAGCAGGTCGAGGGCGCGCTCGTCATTCCATCCACGTGCGTGGGATTCACCGATTCCAGGGTCCTGCGTCGCCACGGCGTTCACTCTTACGGCTTCGTGCCTACCTTGATGGATGCTTCGCTCGCCGCGGGCGTGCATGGCCACAATGAACGCACGCCGATCGAAGGTCTGAACACCGGCATCCAAATCCTCTTTGAGGTCGTGCGGCGCTTCACCAACGCCCAGCGACTCTAAGTCCTCACCCAATCCGCACTGACCAATCTGCAGGGAGCCAATCCGTGCGACATCCTCAACTTGACGGACAGTGGGCCTTGATCCTCGGAGCATCATCGGGATTCGGCGGCACCTGCGCCGTTGCCCTGGCCGAGGCCGGCATGAATATCGCCGGCGTCCACCTTGATCGGCGCTCGACGATGGCCAACGTCGAAAACATCGTCAGTCAAATCGAGAGCCACGGCCGGCAAGCATCGTTCCACAACATGAACGCCGCCGACGCCGCCAAGCGTGGCGACATGCTCGACGGTCTGCGAGAACAGCTCGACGGTCAAGATGGCCCGAGTTCTGTCCGTGTCCTCTTGCATTCGCTGGCCTTCGGTACGCTCGGTCCCTACATCGGCGAGAAAGAAGATCGGCCCATCTCCCAGCGACAGATGGAAATGACCATGGACGTCATGGCCAATTCCGTCGTCTATTGGACGCAGGACATGGTCAGCCGTGGTCTGCTCGGCGAAGGCAGCAAGATCTACGGAATGACTTCAGGTGGGGACATGCGTGTCATCCCGCAGTACGGAGCTGTCTCTGCAGCCAAGGCTGCACTCGCTGCCCATTTGCGTCAGCTCGCGGTCGAGCTGGCGCCGAGTGGAATCGCAGCCAACGCGATCAAAGCAGGCATCACCCACACGCCCGCACTGGAGAAAATCCCGGCCGGGATGCAACTGCTCGACTTTGCCCAGAATCACAACCCCTCAGGCCGAGTCACCGAGCCCGAAGACATCGCCCGAGCCATCATCGGCCTCAGCCTAGACAACTCCAACTGGGTCACCGGAAACACCATCAACGTCGACGGAGGCGAAGACATCACGGTGTTGTAGCGAATAGCATTGATCTACTCCCGACTCAGTACTTCGGAGTACGACGATGGCGGAAGACCCCAAAGCTGGTGCGAACACTCCAAAGGCCATGCCGCCTTCGAAGCATCCAAAGATCCCGCCCAAGGGTCGACCTGACTATGTAGTGCGTGGGTGACAGTCCAAACTCAGGTCTCATGGGTACAAGGCAACGACAGCCGTCGCGGCAGCTAGCCCGATGTCCAGCATTCCGATCGCGAATGCCCAACGCCACCAACACGACTTTCGCAACAACTCGATTTCGTTGTCGCGATAAGCTCGCCGCATTTCACGTGCTGTCCAGATCTCCGCGGTTCGACGACTCGACCGCCTGGTTACGCGTTCAAGGTCGACGAGATTTGGATTCACTTGCCACTTGCGCAGCTGATACGCGGCGTACGTGCAGATTCCGTTCAGGATGAACAGCGACACGACGACAGCGAACATCCACCACACGGTTTCGGGCACTGACCCCTCTTGGAGTGCGAATGCCGCTGCGAACACCGCTATCAGTGCCCCGTTCAGCGTGAACGTCGCGCCAAGCTTCCTATCGAGTGAGTCGGCTCGTTGAGATTGCTCGTCTAATCGCCAGCGAGCAATCTCGTAGAAGAACCTGCTTCTGATGTCCTCGTCAACTGCTCGATCACCATTGACCACCAACGGCCCACTCCTTGCCTCAGCCTGCTGAGGGTACACCGTTCGCTTCCCATTCCGAACTGAGCCAAGCGACCCGCTGCTAAACTGTCGCTGGACTTGCGAGGAGTTTCACATGAGCGATCCAATCAGAGGACAAACCGCCATCTGCGGCCTCGGCATCACCGAAATGGGCAAGGTCTACGGACACGACGCCTCCTGGTTTGCCGGAGAGTCGATCAAGCTTGCCATCCAGGACGCCGGCCTTGAAAAAGACCAGATCGACGGCCTGCTCGTCAATCCTGGCATCACTGGCATGATGGGCACTGGCATTGGCATCCCGCTGCAGGGCTACCTCGGACTGCGCAACTTGCGCCTGCTCAACCACATGAATTCCTACGGTGCGACGGCCTCGGCGATGATCCAGTACGCCGCCATGGCCGTCAATCACGGCATGGCCAACTACGTCGCCTGCATCTTCGCTGACGCCCCACTGCAGCAAGGTGGGTCAGCCGGCGCTGCCTACGGCGGAGCTGGCCGACGCGGACCCTCAGGCATGGCCTCGCTCATGCCTGCCTTCGGCTTCTACGGAGCCAATACCTCCTACGCGCTCGCCGCTCGCCGATACATGGAGCGCTATGGCATCACCAACAACGACCTGGGCAGAGTCTCGGTGACTCAGCGCCGCTACGCCGTCGACAATCCGCACGCGACCATGCGCCAGCCGTTGACGCTCGAGGACTACCACAACTCTCGCTGGATCGTGGACCCGTTCCACCTGCTCGACTGCTGTCTGGTCTCCAACGGCGCCGTCTGCACGATTGTCACCACAGCCGATCGCGCGCGCGATCTACAGTCCGATCCCGCATACATCTGGGGTATGGGACAAGGCCACCCAGGCAACTTCCCTCATGCCGAGGTCGAGACTGGAACCACCTCCGGTGCTGTCATCGCCGGTGAAACCGCCTACAAGATGGCCGGCGTCGGTCCCGACGATGTCGACATCTGCGAGTTCTACGACTGCTACACGTACACCGTGTTGCGCACCATTGAGGACTACGGACTGGCCAAGCCGGGCGAGGCGATTGGCCTCTATCCCGAAGACCCGTCCGATCCCGAAGCCGACCTCCCATTGATCAACACCGGCGGCGGACAGCTTTCGTCCTACTACATGTGGGGCATGACGCCGGTCTCGGAAGCTGTGATTCAGGCTCGCGGCTCCGGCGGCGAGCGCCAGATCGAGAAGAACGACATCGTCCTCTGCTCAGGCAACGGTGGCACGCTCGATACTCACGGCACCCTCATCCTGTCCCCCAACGCCAACTAGTCCATTTGAGACCAGATCAGAAACGACACCATCGCCAATGGCATACGAGAAGCCACTCCCCAATCCCGACGAGGACACCAAACCGTTCTTCGACGGACTCAAGGAGCACAAGCTCCTGCTGCAGTATTTCCCCTCGGCCGACCACTTCCAGTACCCCTATAGCGACCGTTGCTACAAGGACTGGTCGACTGACTGGGAATGGCGCGAGTCCGCCGGTAACGGTGAGGTCTACACCTGGGTCCGCATGCACCAGCTCTACCACCCGTCGTGGAAGGAAGAGATTCCCTACACGCTCGCCGTGGTCCAACTCGACGAAGGGCCGCGCATGCACACGAATCTCATCAATGTGCCCGTCGAGGACGTCCACGTCGGACTACGCGTCAAGGTGGTCTTTGATGACATCACCGACGACCACACCTTGCCAAAGTTCGAGCCTGTCTAAGAGCACGTCGCCAAAGCTGAACCGTCCCTGCAGAGGTCGTTGCGATTTCCCTATCCTTCCGTGACCGGTTACCCAACCCCGCGGAGATAGGAGAAACACGATGATCGAGGGATTGGTCAGTCTTGGTAGGCTCATTTCGCTGCCCTTGGTACTTGTCCTGCACTGGGGGCTCTTCTGGCTCTTCAACGGGATCGACAAGTTTGCCAACAACAACTTCGGCGTCACCTTCAGCAACCACCTCAAGAACAACCTCTTACCCAACATCGGGATCGGCTCACCCGATGACCCCAGTTCCACCCTCGCCGACATCATGGCCTACCTCGTGGGCGTCGCCGAGATCGGCCTGGGCGTGCTCTTCCTGCTGACCCTCGGACTCTTCGTGCAGAGACACGCACACCGATGGGACATGGCCGGCATCGGGCTCACCCTCAGCGTGCTGATGTTCGTGACGCTCTCATTTGGCACAATCATCCTCGGAGATCGCAACGCCCTACTTCAACATGGCGTATTCATCGGTACCCTGTTACTGACTGCCATGACGCTGCGCCACTTCCGCAATGCGGAAGCAGGTGAACAATAGGTGCACCGGCTTGACTGACACGCCGACGAGCGACGCTGCTCCCAACAACCGACCGCCGCTCGACGGCGTGCGTGTCGTTGACTTCACCTGGATCGTCGCCGGGCCTACATGCACCCGATTGCTCGGCGATCTCGGCGCGGAGGTGATCCGCGTCGAGAACGAGCAGACCCTCGACTCGATCCGCTTCGGCCGACCGCATCCAAACGGATTCGACCCGCCCGACTCCGGAGCCATGTTCAACTGGCTCGATCGCAACAAGCGCTCGATCACCGTCAACGCTCGACATCCCGATGGCCTCGACCTGATCAAGCGACTGATCCGCATCTCCGACGTGCTCGTCGAGAACTACTCGTCACGCATCCTCGAAAACTGGGGCCTCAGCTACGAGGAACAATGCGCCGAAAATCCGGAGATCATCTACGTCTCATTGTCAGGCTTCGGACACTCAGGTCCGCAGCGCGATTACTCAACATGGGGACCAACCGCGCAGGCGCTCAGTGGACTGACTGCCATGTCGGGACTGCCCGAGGCGCCCGAGCCGGCTGGCTGGGGCTACTCCTACCTCGATCACATGGCCGGATTCACCGCCGCCGCGGCAATCACCGCCGCGCTGCGACATCGGCGCGAAACCGGCCGAGGTCAGTGGATCGACCTCTCGCAGGTCGAAACCGGCATGGCCCTCACCGCTCCAGCCACGCTCGATTACACCGTCAACGGCCGACGCTATCGCGATACCGGCAATCCGCCAGGCAACCGCTCAGTCTGGCCACAAGCCGCGCCGCACAACACCTACCCGACCGCCGGCGACGACAACTGGATCATGATCACCTGTACCTCCGACGCCGAATGGGAAGCGTTCTGCAACGCCAGCGATCATCCGCACTGGCGGACAGATCACCGCTTCGCCACGCTTCCCGCTCGATTGCGACACCAGGATGAACTGGACGAACAGATCGGTTCCTGGACGGCCGGCCAGGACGGCCGGGCGCTGATGCAGCGTCTTCAGACCGCCGATGTCCCTGCCGGAGTCGTCCAGAACGGTGTCGACCTGGTCGTCCGTGACCCGCAGATGAAGTCTCGAGACTGGACCGTCACACGAGACCACCCGGTCATCGGCGAGCACCTAACCGATGGTCTACAGATTCGCTTCTCTCGAACTCCTGCGCATCGAAACCTACCTGGTCCACCGCTCGGCGAGGCCAACCAGTACGTCTTCAGCGACCTCCTCGGTCTCAGCGACGAGCGCATCGCCGAACTCCAAGTGAACGGTGCGATGGGCTAGCTATGGGACCGCTCGACGGCATCAACGTCCTCGACCTTTCCGACCCAAAGGGGCACTTCGCCGCCAAACTGCTCGCAGGTCTGGGTGCCGAGGTCATCAAGATCGAATCGCCGGATGGTGATATCGGGCGATGCTACGGACCGTTCCTTGAAGATCAACCCGGCCCTGAACGGAGTCTGTACTGGTGGCACTACGCCGGCGGAACGCAATCCGTCGCACTCGATCTCCACAGTTCAGACGGCCTGGAGCTCTTCCTCCAACTCGCCGAGCAGGCAGACATCGTGCTCGAGACATGGCAGCCAGGACGAGAGCGACCGTTCGACCCTGCTGCTCTCTCTGAGTACTATCCCGAACTCGTCGTGCTTAGCCTCACGCCCTTCGGACAGACTGGCCCGTGGCGCGACTACGCATGGTCTGACGGCGTTGGTATTGCCTTGGGCGGACCGATGGGTAGTTGCGGTTATGACAACATTCCTGGGACCCCTCCGATCAGGCCTACCGAACATCACGCCGGTCACATCGCCGGATACTTCGCTGCCACCGGCGCTTGCGCAGCGCTCTACGAACGACAACAGAGCGGTGTCGGCCAGCACCTCGATATCGCCATGCACGAGTGCCTGGGCTTCACGATCGAGTCATCCGCGCCCTGGGCTCTCTACGAGCAGCATCCATTGATTCGTCAGGCCGGCCGACACGCTGGACCACAGCCAACCGAACCCTGGCAATATCCCACCGCCGACGGACGCCTGATCAACATCTTCGGCATGCCACGCTCCGAGGCGAGCTGGCTCGCGCTGGTCGCGTTCATTCAGGAACACGGCATGGGCGAGAACCTCTCCGATTTCGAACTCCTCGACGGTCGAAAACGACAACTCGGACTCCAGCAGCCCTCTGTGGCGATGATGCTCGCTGACATTGCCGACTTCATCGCTGCCCACGAGGCTCAGGAGATATACGCTGGCGCACAGGCCGCCGGCGCAGCCTGGAGCATCATCCGCACGCCCGACGAATGCCTCGACGACGAACACTGGCACGCACGCGGATTCTTCGTCGAGGTCGAGCACGAGGAGCGCAACCGTACTGTGACCTTCCCCGGAGCTCCCTACATCCTCAGCGAGACTCCCTGGACGCACGGCCGGCGCGCGCCGATGCTCGGAGAACACACCGCCGAAGTGCTCTGCGGCCAACTCGGACTGAGCAAGAACGAACTTGGCGCATTGATCGCCGCAGGAGTCGCACGATGAGTCAACAGCCAGCACGACGGCGACGGCGGCGACGCCCCGCGCGACCCTCAGGAGACTCCGGCGAATCCGAGGTCGGGCGTCGGCCCGAAGGCGAAACGAATACCGAATCCAGCGAACGGGGTCGAGGCGGCGGCAAACGATCCGGCGCGGCAACCGCTGATCAACCGCAACGGAGGGGCACCATCTTCGGCATGCCACGCATGTCCGTCGCCCTGCTCGGCGGTCTGATGGTTGCGATGATCGCCGTCTTCGCGATGCAGCTCCTCTTCCCTCCTGACGAAGTGGCCCAGGTCGAGGGTGTCCAGACGTATCCCGACCAGGGGCGGCGACACCTGGGCGAGGGCGAGACCTTCGACAGTTACAACTCGTCTCCACCGACCTCAGGCCCGCAACCGTCTGAGTCGCCGGATGCCGACGTGTATCTGCCAGACGACGAGAACATTCCTCAACCGGCTCAAATGTTGCCGCTGCTAGAGCGTGGCGGCGTCGTGATCTACTACGACCCGAACTCGTACACGGATGCTGAAGACACCAGCGGCCTGCTCGGAGCGATGCAAAGCCTGCGCCAGTTCCGGGAGCGACTCGCGGTCGTGCCATTCGAAGGGTTGGCCGAGGAGCATGAAGGCGCAACAATCGTGATCGCCGCCTGGCGAACCCTGCTCCGCGTCAACCAATGGGACGTTGACGGCAACGAGCAGATCACCGCTTTCCTGCAGAACGCGCCCGATGGCTACTACGACCGCTATCGGCTCGAGCGCGGCGATAGCACGGTTTCGGCGGGAACGTCATCCCAATGATCCGCCTGAGTCCCCGACTTGCCGTCGCGACTATCGCTGTCATGCTCGCTGTCGCCTTGTCGGCATGCGGTGGAGGTTCGAGTGGGGGTCAGACCTCCACCGACATCCGCGACCGACCAGAACTCGAGATCTACGACAACGAACACACGACGGATCAACAGATTCACCTGATCGGCAACCAACCGGCCGACTACACCGTGTTCCCTCCATACGGTGAAGAGCACTCCCCGATCGCGCTCACCTGCGGCATCTACAGCTCGACCCCTCTGTTCGAGATGGTCGTTCACGGGATGGAACACGGTGCGGTTGCATTGTGGTACTCCCCAGCCGATCTCACCACCGAAGAGATCACAACACTTACAGAAATCTCCAGCAAACACCTCAACGACGGTGATTACGTCATCCAGGCACCCTACGGCGGACTCGAAACACCACTCATGCTCGTCGCTTGGGGAGTGCGACTGCCGCTCGACAGCGTTGAAGAACGGGCCATCGACCAGTTCTTCGACGAGTTCCACGACGACGCCCCCGAGCCACTCGGAGCCGGAGGATGCGCCACCGCCGGCTAGAGCACCTCCTCCAACGACCGAATGCATGACTTGCAATCAGGAAGAGCTCCTCCTCTGGGGGAGCTGTCGCGGAGCGGCTGAGGGGGCTCTCTCACAGGGTCTGCTACGCGCTTGGGAATCAATCCTCTATCACCGCCTAGACTTGCAACCGTGACCGACACACACCCACTCGATCCCATCTTCCACCCGCGAGGCGTCGCCGTCGTCGGCGCATCACGAGGTAGCCGCGGCGCAAGCGGACCCAGCGGCTGGCTCCAGTCGCTCAAGGACGCCGGACAGCCGAACATCTACCCCGTCAACCCAAAAGCCGACGAGATCGAAGGCCTGCCCGCTTACGCCCGCCTCACGGATATCCCCGGACCCGTCGACCACGTAATCAGCGCCATCCCTGCCGCCTACGTCCTCGACATGCTTGAAGACGCCTCCGCCAAAGGCGTCCGCTCGATTCACCTCTTCACCGCCGGATTCGCCGAGACCGGTATCGCCGACCGCCAGAACCTGCAGCACCAACTCAAGACCAGAGCCACGGAACTCGGCATCCGCCTGATCGGCCCCAACTGCCTGGGTCTCTACGTTCCCGAAGGCAAGGTCTCCTTCACCCAACAGCTCCCAACCGATTCAGGACCCGTCGCGTTCTTCTCACAATCGGGAACCAACGCCAGCGACGCCGCCTACAACGGCGCGCTCCGTGGTCTGCGCTTCTCCAAAGTCGTCTCCTTCGGCAATGCGATCGACGTCTCCGCCGCCGAACTCCTCGACTATGCCGAGCACGATCCCAACACCGAAATCATCGGCGCCTACATCGAAGGTATGCCAGACGCGCGAGACTTTTTCCGCTCGCTGCGCAGCGCCGCGCGCAGCAAGCCGGTTGGCCTGCTGAAGGGAGGCCTCCTGCCCTCCGGCGGCAGAGCCACCCAGTCACACACCGCTTCGCTGGCCGGTTCCGGTCAGGTCTGGGCTGCTGCCGCACGACAAACCAATGCCGTCCTCGTCCACAACATGCAGGAAATGGTCGACCTCCTCGTCGGCTGGCGATTCGGCGCTATCCCGGCAGGACCCAGGATCGGGCTGGTCGTCGGCGGAGGCGGCATTTCCGTGCAGGGCGCCGACGACGTCGAACGCGAAGGACTCCAACTGCCCGCGTTCAGCGACCACACCCTCAAACGTCTCGCCAAAGTCACAGCGGTCGCCGGCACCGGCATCCGCAATCCCGTCGACACCATGTCACTCTGGGACGGAGAACGGGTCCGGCCAACCCTGCAAGCAGTCGCCGAGGATCCGAGCGTCGACGCAATCATCGTCCAAACCGGAATGAGCTGGGGTGTCGGTTTCTTTGGCGACGACCAGATCGAAAACCGTCGCCAGATGATTGCCGAGATCGCCGAAGCCCGCGAACGGTACGGCATGGCCATCTCGATCGTCGTGCCGATCAACTTCGATCAGCGCCAGGGCAAGTCCAACGCGGAGTTGTCGCGAATGATCTCCGACGCCGGACTCCCGCTCTACTACAACATCCGCGACGCCGCCCGCGCCATGAAGCGGCTCCTCACGTGGCAGACCCGACGCACCGAAAGATCGATCCCATGACCACCACCAATGACATCTACGAAGTCATGCAGACCCAACGCGCCATCCGCCGCTGGACCGACGAACCAGTTGATCGTGACGTGATCGAGCGGATCATCCAGGCCGGCTGCTGGGCGCCCAGCGGCAGTAACTCGCAACCCTGGGGCTTCCTCGTCGTCACCGACGACGGCAAACGCCAACGCCTCGCCGAAGCCATCCGTTCAAGTTTCGAGAGCCGCGTCGGTCGCAGCTTCCCTAATCCTGATGAGGTCGAAGATCCAACTCAGCGTCGCATGTACAGAGGCGCGAAGAACCTCTTCGACAACTTCGCTGCCGCGCCGGTCTGGATCATCCCTTGCATTCTCTCCAATCTGTATCTGGCCCGCGCGGCCGACAGCCTGCTCGCTGGCAGCAGCATCTATCCCAGCATCCAGAACATCATGCTCGCCGCCCGCGCCGAGGGTCTGGGCACCGTCCTCACGACGCCCCAAGACGGAATCATGGACGATCTGCGAGAAGAGCTCAACATTCCCGAAGACGCCCTGCCAGTCGCAATCATCCCCATGGGACACCCCAACGCCAACTTCGGTCCGGTGACCAGAAGGCCGCTCGACACGTTCCTCCACTGGAACGGCTGGAACGACTAGCTGCTCATGCCCCCTGTCCGTCGAAAGTTCTCCATTCGCAAAGCCAACGCACACCTGCGAGAAGCCGATCCTGTCATCGGACAGCTCATTGATCAGCACGGACCATTTGAACCACGACCTTCAGGCGACCCATGGTCGGCGCTCGTCCGCTCCATCCTCTTCCAGCAGCTAGCTGGAGCAGCGGCCTCAGCGATTCAACGCAAGTGGTTCGCCTACTACGGCGACGAGCAGACGACACCAACACCTGAACAGATTCTCGCGACCCCCGACGAAGACTTTCGCGCCTGCGGCATCTCGCGGCAAAAGATGTCCTGCTTCCGCGACCTCGCCGTCCACACTGCCGACGGACGGCTCAAGCTCACACGACTTAATCGGATGTCCGACGACCATGTGATCAAAGCGCTCACCGAAGTCAGAGGCATTGGCGAGTGGACCGCTCACATGCACCTGATGTTCCATCTCGGCCGCCCCGACATCCTGCCCGTCGGCGACCTCGGGGTGTGCAAAGGCATGCAGGTCGCCTACAACCTCGCCGAAATCCCCAAGCCGAAAGAGGCCGCCGAGCTCGGCGCGAAATGGGCCCCGTATCGTTCAGTCGCCAGTTGGTATATGTGGCGTGCCGCCGACACATTCACTCCCGACCAATCCCTCTAAGGAGTCCATCCATGTCCGATTCATCCCGCGACCAGCAAATCGGCTTCATCGGCACCGGCAACATCGGCAACCCGATGGCCAAGAACCTGATCGCCGCCGGACATCAACTCGTGATCTACGATCTCCGACCGGAAGTCATGGAGAATCTCCTCGAGCTCGGGGCGGAGCCTGCAGAAAGCTGCGCCGAGGTCGCGTCACGATGCTCCGTCGTCTTCACGTCGCTCCCGGGTCCGCCCGAGGTCGAGGCCGCGATCACCGGAGCAGATGGCATTCTTGCTGGCGCGGCCGCAGGTGACATTCACATCGATCTCAGCAGCAACTCGATCACAACCGTGCGGCGACTCGCCCAAATCGAAGCGGACGCCGGCGTCAGCTACATCGACGCCCCGGTCACCGGCGGTGTTCCTGGCGCTGTAGCCGGCACCCTCACGGTGTTGGGCAGCGGCGAGGCCGAAGCCTTCGAGCGCGTCCGTCCGTTGCTCGAGCCGATCGGCGCAAGCATCTTCCACCTTGGCGAGGCTGGCGCTGGCTGCCTCTTCAAGCTACTCAACAACGTGATCATTCTCTGCGGCAACCAGATCGTCCAAGAAGCACTCGTCCTCGGAACCAAGGCCGGCCTCGATCCTGAGGACCTGGTCGAGAAACTGCGGCTGGGCACGGCACGCCCATACATGGGACTGGCTCCCTACCTGCTCGGTAAGCGCTTCGATGACCCCTCGTTCACCCTGCGCCTCGCTGAGAAGGACGTGTCGCTCGCCATGGAAGCGGCACGCGTCAACCAGGTCCCGATGCCAGTCGCCAACGCAGCTCACCAGACGTACCTCCGAGCCCTAAGCGCCGGGCTCGGTGAACAGTCCTTCCTCGCAACCCTCCAGGCCATCGAGACCGCCGCCGGCTTCGAGATCCCCACCATCCAGATTGAAGGCGGCGGCGCTGCCCTCTAAGAGATCGCTCAACACCATGCCAGACTCCACACGCGACCAGCAAATTGGCTTCATCGGCACCGGAAACATCGGCAACCCGATGGCTCGGCAACTGATCAGAGGCGGGCAACAGCTCGTCGTATACGACCTGCGACCCGAAGTCATGGAGAATCTGCTCGAACTCGGCGCAGAATCCGCCGGCAGCGCCGCCGAGGTCGCATCGCTCTGTTCCATCGTCTTCACCTCGCTGCCTGGACCAACTCAGATTGAGGCTGCGACCGTCGGTCCCGACGGCATCCTGGCCGGAGCCTCGCCTGGAGACATCCACATCGACCTCAGCACCAACTCGGTCAAGGGCGTCGAACGGATTCTTCAGCTCGAGACCAACGCCGGAGTGATTCACATCGACGCCCCAGTCACCGGCGGAGTCGTGCGCGCCGGACAGGGCACGCTGACCATCCTCGGCAGCGGAGACGCTGAGACCTTCGAACGCATCCGTCCGCTCCTCGACCACATCGGCGATCACGTGTTCCATCTCGGCGAAGCCGGCATGGGTTGCCTCTACAAGCTGATCAACAACACCATCGTTCTCTGCGGACACATGATTGTCCAAGAGGCGTTGGTGCTCGGAGCCAAAGCCGGACTCGACCCGCTCGACCTGGTCGACAAACTCAGGCAAGGCACAGCCCGACCGTACATGCGATTAGCCGAACAGTTCCTCGACAAGCAATGGGAGAATCCCACGACCACGATGGTCATCGCGGAGAAGGACGTCGGGCTCGCCCTGGAGTTGGCACGCGACCAGAAAGTCCCCATGCCGGTAGCCAATGCCACCCATCAGACGTACCTTGCATCACTCGCTGCAGGACTCGACGATCTACACCACTTCTCAGCCCAACTGGTCCTCGAGTCCGCCGCCGGCATCTCAATCCCTGCGACCGCAATCGATAGCGACTAAGACCTCCCCCGTTGGGGGAGGTGCCCCGAAGAGCGGAGGGGCCGCGCAGCCCCTACCAGGCATCCACCGCATGCTTCTTCACAGGCGACAGCGGCGCTCTCGGCGTCATCCGCAGCATGGCAATCAGCCGATCCCGCGTTTCCTCGGGTGGAATCACGTCGTCAAACTCATACCGACGACCGGCGTTGATCGCCGAGTTGTGTTCCCGCATATCGTTGGCCCACTCGTCGCGGATACGCTTCGCTTCCGCGGGATCACGTTCCTCAACCTCACGGATCTCGTCGCGATTAACCAGGAGCGAAGCGCCCTCAAGCCCCATACCTCCTGATTCCGCTGTCGGCCAGGCCAGGCGGACGTCGCGAGGCGCAAACGAATTGCCCATCGCCGCCGGACCGAGACCGTAGGCCTTGCGAAGCTGAATCGTATACAGCGGCACCGTCCGATTCTGATGCGCAATGATCGGTCGCGCATGGTGTCGAGCGATCCCCTGCTCCTCCGCCGGTCTCCCGACCATGTAGCCGGGATTGTCGACCAGCGACACCATCGCGATCTCGTGTGCATCACAGAGCTGGATGAAGCGGGCAATCTTATCCGACGCGTCCGAGTCAATCGCACCGGCAATCACCGAGAGTGGCTGGTTGGCGATGATCCCCACCGATCGGCCGCCAAGTCGTGCGAGCGCAGTAATCAACTGTGGCGCCCACGTCGGTCGCACTTCAAATGTCGTGTCGCGATCCATGATCGCGCGAATCACCCGTCGCATGTCGTAAGCACGCCGTCGATTCGACGGCACAATCCCGCGAATCCGCTCGGCCCACGGATCGGCCTCTCCGTCTGGCAGATCGTAGAGGAAGTAACGCAGATAGCGATTTGCGGCATCAATCGCCTCGGCTTCAGTCTCGACCATCAGATCAATCCCACCGACCCGGTCGTGCATCTCCGCCGGACCGATGTCATCGGGTGTCAGCTTCAGACCCATCGCGCCCTCGACCAGCGGCGGCCCACCCATGCCAATCGCCGAGTCCCGCGTGGCCACGATGAAGTCGGACAGCCCGGCAATCGATGCATTGCCGGCGAACGACCTGCCCGAAACCACAGACACCGTGGGTACCCAGCCGGAAAGTTGCGCCATCCCGTCGAATGTTCCCCAGCGACCCGTCAGGCCCCGTTGCGATCCAGCCAGGTCATGCGCCCTGGCGCCGCCGCCGTCGGCGAACGTGATCAGCGGCCAACGGCGGTCGTGGACCAGGTCAAGCAGTCGGTCGAACTTGCCGTGGTTCAGTGCAGTCTGAGTACCGCCTTGCACCGTGTAGTCGTAGGACGCGATGCCTACTGGATGCCCCTCGACCGTGCCAAAGCCCTGCACCAGTCCATCCGCTGGACCAGTCATCGACTTGTTCGCCGGAATCGCCAGTACGCCATACTCGACAAAGCTGCTCTTATCGAGCACCCTGTCAATCCGCTCTCGGGCCGTGAACTTACCCTTCGCGTGGACCTTCGCCACAGCCTCAGGCCTGGCGTCATCCATCGCCTGAGCACGAGCCTGGATGACCTCGTCGATAATCGCTTCGTCCATTGGTTCTGACCCCTCCGCTGATACCCTCCGCATACGGTACCCGCTCACTCCGCCAGCAAGACCGCAACCCTGAGTTGGAGTCTCTTCATGCCTTCCGACATCGATCTGGTCGGCCCGATTGTCCGCGAAATCCAACGTCGAGCGCTCGACGAGCCCGATGCGTTCTGGTCGGAAGCAGCCGCTCGGTTGCCCTGGTTCCGAGAATGGGATGAAGTCTTCGAGTGGACCCCGGAAGATATCCCTGCCTTCCGCTGGTTCATCGGCGGCGAGACCAACCTGGCCTACGCCTGCCTCGACGCCCAGGTCGCAAATGGAAATGGTGGTCGCGCCGCACTGATCGCGCTCGACGAAAACGGCGAACAACGTGTCTTCACATATGCGCAGCTCCTCAAGCAGGTCGAGCGAATGGCCGCTTCACTTCGCGCCATCGGAATCGAGCGTGGCGACCGCGTCGCCATCTACATGCCAACCAACTACGAAGCGATCGCGCTGATGCTCGCCTGTGCCCGCATCGGCGCAGTCCACCTGGTCATCTTCGCCGGATTCGGGGCAGGCGCCATCGCCGAGCGGATCAAGCTGGCCGAGGCCAAAGCCATTTTCGCCACCGACTCCACATACCGGCGCGGCCGCAACGTCCCGCTCAACCACTTCGTCAGAGGCGCGCTCGAGAACGAAGGCGCAGGCGAGATCATCGAGACAGTCGTCGTCGAGCGTCGCCTGGCCGACAGCCCCAACATCGGTGGCGACAAGGAGATGAGCTGGGAGGACTTCCTCGAAGCTGGCCGTGGAGGCGACGGGTCGTGGGTCGCCATGGAAGCCAACGAACCGGCATACATCCTCGCCACATCAGGAACGACCGCGCGGCCCAAACTCTGCGTCCACACCCACGGCGGCTACCCGGTCTGGATCGCCAGCATGGCTGACTGGGTCTTCGACCTCCAGCCCGAGGACGTCTGGTGGGCTACCTCCGACATCGGCTGGGTCGTGGGACACTCCTACATCGTCTACGGACCACTGCTCGCCGGAGCAACCACGATCGCATTTGAAGGCGCGCTCGATCACCCGGATGTCGGCACCTTCTACAAGATCATCGAGGACCACGGCGTCACCGGCATGTTCACTTCACCAACGGCAATCCGTCTGCTGATGCGCTCGGGGACTGAGCCGGCCGAAGCTGTCGACATGTCATCACTGACCCGCGTCTTCTCCGCCGGCGAAGTACTCAATCCGCCCGCCTGGGAATGGTTCCAGCAGGAAATCTTCGGCGACGAGATTCCCGTCCTCGACCACATGTGGCAGACCGAGACGGGTGGCCCGATCATCGGCAATCCCTACGGCATCCAGATGCTGCCAATCAAACCAGGCTCAGCCGGAATTCAGTTGCCAGGCATCGAGGGCGCCGTCCTCGATACCGACGGCGAAGAACTCCCCGCCGACGAGAAAGGCATCTTCGCCATCACCAGACCCTTCCCGGGCCTGACTGCTCGTCTCTGGGGCGAGCCCGAGCGCTATCAGACCGACTACTGGGGAAAGGTTCCCGGTCGCCAGGTCTACTTCACCGGTGACGCCACCGCAGTCGACGAAGACGGCTACGTCTGGTTCTCAGGACGAGCCGACGAGATCATCAAAATCGCCGCTCACCGAATCGGCACCATCGAGGTCGAGTCAGCCATTCTCAGGCATCCGGGCGCAGCAGAAGCTGGCGTCACCGGACGTCCGGACGAACTGCGAGGCGAAGTCATCTCTGCCTTCGTCGTGCTCAAGGCCGGTAACGAGGCTGGCGACGATCTCAAGACCGAGATTCTCCAGACCATCCGTGGGGAACTCGGCCCGGTGGCCGTCATCGGCGAGCTTAACTTCGTCGACGCCCTGCCCAAGACTCGCTCAGGCAAAATCATGCGGCGAGTCCTCAAAGCCGTCACGCTCGACACGGATCCTGGAGACATCTCCACAATCGAAGACGAAGGCTCCGTCGAAGATGCCCGCTCTGCCTGGGAAGACATGAAAGCCAGCATTCGCTAAATGCAGGTAATCCGAGCGATGGGTAAGCAGGTTCGTCGGCTATTGAACACAGCCAGGAACGACGACCTGCGCGAGAAGTGGGAGCGGCGCACCGAACCGGCGCTCCTGATTCTCGCTGTCGCGATGATCCCGCTGCTCGTCGGTCACTTCGATCCAAGGTTGTCAGCATCGGCGCAACAATGGCTCTTCGTCGGCGACACTGTGATTTGGTCTGTCTTCGCCGTGGATCTCGCTGTTCGAGTTTGGATGGCTGAGCATCGACGGCGATTTCTGATCAGCCATTGGTATGAAGTCCCAATCGTCGTTGTTCCGTTCTTTAGGCCTCTGCGAATCCTCCTACTGCTCAGGCTGGGTTTTGTTCGTGGCGTGTTCTCAGAGATACTTCGCCGCCGTGCAATTGCTGTTTCATTGTTTGCATCGCTGTTTGCCCTGGCCCTGGCAACGATGTTTGTCGTGCTTGTCGAACGGAGCGGGGACGGGCCAATCGACAACTGGGGAACTGCCTTATGGTGGGCTCTCGCGACCATTACCACAGTGGGATACGGGGATGTCACCCCGGTCACGGCGTTAGGTCGAGCGATCGGAGTGTTGTTGATGGTCGCCGGGATTGGAGTCTTCGGTGTGCTGACCGCGAATGTGGCCGCGTGGTTCGTCGAAGGGCAACAGGCTCAGGAATCGCCCGACGTTTCCCGAATAGATCAACTCGAACAGGAAAACGAGAGGCTACGAGCTGAGTTGGAGGAGTTGCAGGGTAGGCGAGGTCAAGATGGGTAACAAGATGGGTCAAATGCGAGACAGTCAACGAACCACCATCCGACGTGCGCCGATGTATTCCTGCTGAACAGATGCCGGTCCTCCCACTGCAACCTGCTGAGACATCTAAGCAAACGAGGTTGTCCTAGATGGCTGATTCTGTTGGTGGACCGGGAATCTCGACAGTGAGTCCCCTGTTGGAGTGGTGGAGTGTTCTGCGAGCGGGACGCTCCGATGACCACCTGGAGCGTTGGGAAGCCCGCACAAATCTTCCCCTGTTGATTCTTGCGGGGATCATGCTGCCGCTGCTCTTGCTCCCGCTGGTCAGCGATCTATCGGATGACGTTGATAGGGCGTTCACCTACGGCGAGTGGGGCATCTGGGCTGTGTTCGCTGTCGATCTCGTCGCCCGACTCTGGTTGGCGGAGAACCGCAGACAGTTTCTGCGACGCAACTGGATCGATGTTCTGATTGTCGTAGTGCCTTTCTTGCGTCCACTACGGCTGCTCAGGGCGGTTGTGTTTGTTGCCAGGCTTTGGACGCTTCTCGACCGAAGAGGAGTGCGCGGCACTGTGGTGCTTGCCTTGACCATCATGTTTGGTGCAACTGCCGCCATCTGGGCCGTCGAAAGCGGCGCCGGGAGCCAGGTACAGAGTTGGGACTCAGCGCTCTGGTGGACGCTACACACCATGGCAACCGGAGACGGCGTCAAGGAGGCAACAACCGTGCTCGGCCGAATCGTGGGAGCAATCGTCACCCTGCTCGGCTTCGCCCTCCTCGGAATGCTCACTGCCACAATCGCCGCCTGGTTCGTCGAGCAGGACCAGGACAAAGAGCAAGAACAAATCCTCGAAGAACTCAAAGTCCTACAGAATGAGGTCACAGCGCTACGCAAGGAAATCGCGAACGGCAGGGAGTCTGGTGACTGATACCCTGACACTAGGAGGATCGTGATGACCCAGGCTAGACCATCTCCCGGCCAGCACAAAGACCCCGAGAATGCTCTCCCCCCTCCAGGTCCGGTGTATGTCATCTCAGAGACGGGATTCGGTCCAACTGGACTCTTTGACTCGGAAGAAGCTGTCGACGAGCGCATGAGGCAATGGAGGCTATTGAACTGGCTTTCGAAACACTTCCGACGCGCTGTTTCGACCAACGGTCAGAGGTGAGGAACCGGCCCGCGCAGCAGAAGTGGGTCTGTTTCATGACGCATCATTCAGCCGAAGTGCAAAGTCAGCGCCGACACTGCGGCGACCATCAGCACCGTTAGTGACGAAGTCAACATCGCCGACCCGATTAGTCGACGCTTATGACCCAGCCTGCGCTCGTTCGTTTCTAGCGCCAACTCGATTTCTCGGCCGTACCACCGCTGAGCAATGGGCAACGAATGGTCATCTTCAATCTTGGAGAGTGCCTGTAAGCCCGGTCGCCGACTCAGCGGATCGACCCGGTAGGCCCACATCAAGAGGGCGATGTTCACGAGTAACATGAAGATCGTGGCGTGAGCGAAGCCTTCCACATAAGCGGGCAGATTCAAATCGGCAAAGCTCAGGGATGCTCCGAGAATCGCGAGTACAGCGAAGTTTAGAGCGAACAGAGTGCTGAGTCTTTGATTCAGCGCAGCGTGGTGTCGATCCTGATCGTCTCGTCGCCACCGGGCCTCAGCCAGGTACAGCGTGACTTCAACGTCAACCAGTTCTTGAGATTCCTCAGCCATCAGAAGGGGCGGCCGATTTCCTCCCCAATCTTCCTCAGACGCTCGACTCGCTGCTCGGTGGGCGGGTGGGTCGAGAACCACCGACCTGCGCCACCCGCCAGCGGATTCACAATGAACATGTGATTCGCCGCCTCGGCGGTTTTCATCTCTTCCGCCGCATAGCGGGACTCTGGAGTCCTCACGCCTTGCTCGAGTTTCAGCAAGCCGTAGGCCAGCGCCTCAGGATCGCCGCAGCGACGCGCACCTGTGTCGTCGGCCTTAAGCTCGCGCTGCCGGCTGACGGCCATCTGGATCATTCCTGCGATGATCGGCGCAATGATGGCCACGATCAACGCTCCGGCCAGATGTCCCGCTCCACCGCCGCCTTCATCATCATTCTGTCCGCCCATGCCGCCGAACATGAATCCCATGAACAGCGCGAACTGAGCGATCATCGCGATGAACGAGATCATCATCGCCATCGATGCAACGATCGTTGACCACAGCGTGTCGCGATTCGTCACGTGGGCCAACTCATGCGCCATCACGCCCGATAGCTCACGCTGCGTCAGCAGACCCATGATTCCGGTTGTCGCGGCAACCGCCGAGTGATTGGGATGCCGTCCGGTCGCGAACGCGTTGGGAATCGGCGTGTCGATCACATACACCGAGGGAATATGCCGCGGACAGTCGCCGGGGCGGCAGTGCCCCATGCAGCGAGCCTCGAGATGCTCAAGCGTGAACTGCTCCAGCAAGTCCTTGCGGAACGGCATCTTGGCCTGACAGGCCGCTCGCTCGACAATTCGATACAGGTCAGGCGCCTCAGCAGCGGTGACGAGCTGGCCACCCATCATCTTCGGCACCATCGAGTGTGAGTTGTAGTAGCTGTACAGGTTGATTCCGAAGGCGATCACGGCCATCACAATCAGGCCAATCTCGCCGGCCACCGCCAACCCCACGACCATCAGCAGCCCAGCCATCAGTACCACGAGGAACATCGTGCGCAATCCGTACACGAATCGCCTCCATCTTTTGTCGATCAGGTGCGGTAGTTACGTCGAGATCGTACCATCGTGAGAGACGGATCGAATCGCACGCCTACGTTGCCGGGAGCTCCTCATGCCGATCTACGAATACGCCTGCCGAGCCTGTGGCAACGAATGGGAGCACTTCACGCGCAAAATGGACGCGCCAGCACCGGCCTGCGACCAATGTGAGTCCGACGGGCAGGTCGAGCGTCTGATCGCCCGCTCGGCTTTCATCAAGGACGAGAACACCAAAATGCGCGAGATGCACCCCAAGTACGCCAAGATGGTCGACGCCGCCTGGGACAAAGCCTCACGCAACGATCCACTCAGCAAAACCCGCTTCGCCCCACTCGTCGACTCGGGCAAACGCGTCCAGGACATGACCTAAGGGCGTGTTCACATTAGCCATCTGTTTCGTCAGAATTCCGTCATTGCCGCGCTTGTCGCAGCCTGCCCCGCACTTGATGCGGGGGCAATCTCGCCGAGTGTTACACAGACAGTTGCGCTGAATGCAGCGAGATACCCGCGGCGGAGCGCGGGTATGACGGGAACTCCTGGACTGGCCGCCCCATGTGAACAGGCCCTAGACGAATCCGCTGCCCGCTTGTCCGGCGCTACTTACTCCGCAGGCGCAGGCTCAAACACTGCACCGACATCCACCCCGTTCGCCGATGCCCAGTCCTGTGCTGGTTGACGATCCCTGCCGACCGCAAGCGTGTCGACCTGAATCGACTCCCCGTCTCCGCAGACGATGGTCATCCCATCCGAGCTGAGCGCCGCGACCTCGCCTGCGGCGCCGCCCGAATGATCCGACCTCGTCGAACCCAGCAGCGTCACACGCTGACCGCCAACCTCGCTCCACGCGCCGGGCGCGCGGTCTGAGCCGCGAATGAAGTTGTGCACGACCTGTGCATCCTGCGACCAGTCGATCCGCGCAACATCGCCCTCCCAGGGACCCTCATACGTCATGTCATCTTCATTCTGGAGATGACGCGGCGCCTGTCCGGCCTCGACGAGCTGCACCGCTTCGGCCATCGTCTCAACGCCCAGCGGGAAGAGGTGCTCGCGATAGACCTCATTGATCGTCGCGTCAGGACCGATCGGGCAGGAGCGTTGTAGCAGAATCGGTCCGGTGTCGAGCCCGTCGTCGACCCAGAAGATCGTCACGCCGGTCATCGTGTCGCCCTGCACGATGGCATGGTTGATCGCCGACCGTCCGCGATGCTTTGGCAAGATTGATGGGTGATACTGAATCGTCTTCAACGGGGGAAACTCAAGCACACGCGAAGGAATGATCTGCGTAACGAACGCCATCACGTTGAGTTCCGGATTCGTCGCCTCATACTGAGCCAACACTTCCTCGTCGACCACGCCCCGACGCTGCCAGCGACGCGGCTGCACGAGCGTGATACCCGCTTCGCGCGCGGCTTGCGCCAGTGGATCGGGACGTCCGCCTTCTCGCTCGGGCGGCGTGAACACGCCAACGATCTCATGTCCGTCGGCGACCAACCGCTCGAAAATGGCTGCGCCAAACGGAGCCTGTCCGATTAGTGCGATTCGCATAACAGTGACCTCTCCTCTGCCTCCAGGGCCTGATCTGGATGACGCGTCATGAAGACGCGCGCCAGATTCGCGGCCGTTTGTTCGCGATGATGTCGTTGAATGTGGTGATCGAGATTCGCCGCAACACAATCTCGATCAAAGCCGGTGCTCGAATGTCAGGACCGAAGAAGTCATCGACCTCGTAGGGAAAATGAGGCGCGACCTCGGAAATCAACTCTGGATCTTCGGTCACGCGGGCAACGCCAGCGAGATTCAAGTGCCGAAAATCGACCGTCCAATGCAGCAGCTCCACCAACTCGTTGCTGCGGACCTGCTTGAGTTTCGGAGTCCCAGCGGCGGTCAGTACATAGGCATTGAGACCGACATAGGCCGGGGTCACTGGGCGCACATGCGGCTGCTGACCTCGGGTCGTGGCTAACAGGCCAATTGGCGCACTCTTGATGACCTCCAGCGCTTCGGGCCAGAAGTCGGGTACGCCTGTATCCCGTTCATCTGCGTGTTCCTGATGCTGCGCCACATGGCCTCCGAAATGCACACGAAATTGACATTTGCGGTGTACTGGGTGTACTCCGCAGGGTAAGGCTAATCGAGCGCTCGAGGGTCACCCGGATCAGCCTCGCGAATCTCGCCGTCATGCATCAAGAACAGCCGGCTGGCGCGCTTCGCGATCTCAAGATTGTGGGTCACCATGACGATCGTCTGTCCGGCCCGGTTCAGGTCTTCCAGCAGTTTGACGATCTCGCGACCAGTCTGGGAATCAAGGTTTCCGGTTGGCTCGTCGGCAAGAATCACGTCCGGTTCATTGGCCATCGCCCGTGCAATCGCTACCCGCTGACGCTCGCCTCCCGAAAGCTGCAGGGGCCGATGTTCGAGCCGCTCGGCCAGTCCGACCGACGCGAGCAGTGATTCTGCCCGCTTGCGCCGTTTGCGCCGCGGAGTGCCCGCGAGGGCCAGGGCAATCTCAACATTCTGGCGAGCAGTCAACATCTGTAGCAGATTGAAGGCCTGGAACACGAAGCCCAGCGTGCCCAGCCGCAGTGCGGCTCGCTGCTCGCGACCCAGGTGCTGTGCCGACCGATCGCGCACGCGAACCTCGCCGGCCGTCGGCGAGTCGACCAATCCCAGCAGTTGCAGCAGCGTCGACTTGCCCGATCCAGACGGTCCCGCGATGGCAATGAAGTCGCCCTGGTGAATGTCCAAGTTCAGCGGCCGCAGCGCATGAATCGTCTGCTCACCGAGGCGATAGATCCGTTCCAGATTGCGCACGGACAGCAGAGGAACCGCGCCATCAGTTGCGCTGGCTGCCGACTCGTTCTGTGCTTCTCTCACATTCCGGACCTCACTCATAGCGCAGCGCGATGATCGGATCGACCTGAACCGCGCGCCAAGCCGGCATCAACGCCGCAATCATCGAGCACAAACTGAGGATGCCTGCCGCGCCCCACTCGATTTCCCGAGAGCGAAGCCCCGCCGCGTCGGGACCCAGCGCTTTTCTGATCACCACCCTCGACATCGGCACGCCGACCAGAGATCCCGCCATTGCAAACCCGGCCGACTCGGACAGAATGAGCGACAGCAACGACCGACGAGGAGCCCCGATCGCTCGCAACGTCCCCAGTTCGCGCGTTCGCTCCAGGACTGAGACAAACATCACGATGGCAATCAACAGGGCCGCCACGGAAACCGATGTCCAACGCACGACATCAAACAACTGGTTTACCCGGTCCAACAGTTGACGAGCATTCTCAGCCAGTTGACGATCCGAGATCACCATCAGCTCTTCGTGATCGGACTCGATCGTTGCTTGCAGCGGATCAATATCGGAAGCACGCTTCGGCGACACCAGCAATGCAGTCACTGAATCTGGCGTCTGCAGAGCGCTCTGCGCGTGTTCCAGCGGTACCAGCACGGCGGAGCGCAAGAGTTGATTGGTCTCCGGCTCGATAATGCCCTGCACCTCAAATTCCGTCCCCCGCACAGCGATGGTGCTGCCCACGGCGGCGAGTGCGATTGGCCCGACCGGAGAAGGCACCTCAGTGGTCGACGAAGCGATTCGGGCAAAGTGTCGAGCCGCGAGCACACCCAGCACGGCTGGCGGCGTCTCGCTGTCTGCATGTTGAGCTGAGAAGCCCGCCACCCCCGCGATAGCCGCCGCTCCGTTGAGGAACACATCCTCTTTGCCGTGTTCAATCCCGACCAGCAGCGCCTCCGGTGGTGCTGTCGGATATGGAGGCGGCGCGAGCGCAGCAAACGACACCATGGTCGATCGCTGCCGGTCCACTGCCGGATTCGAGAGGACCGCATGCGCATCGGACATCGAGATGGTGGACGATATCGGCGGCCACTCGATTCCCGACATCCCCGTCAGACCCCGAGATTGAACGAACAAGACTCCAGTGAATCGCTGCACCTGAAGATCAAGATCGTCGGTGATGAATCGCATCACCGTCGTCACAACGATGTAGAGATTGACGCAGACGCCAAATCCCAAGACGGTCAATCCACTGCGCAATTTCTTCGTCAAGAGCTGCTGAATAGCCAGGGTCAGCATGGACGCCTCCTGCCGTCCTAGAGCTTATCGCGGCTGCGCCGAAACATCGCCCCCGACAGCGCGGAGTCCGAACCCAGAGTTGGGATTCTGTCTAGAGCGGCGGCCGTTCATCAATTGACGACTCGTGCTGTCGGAACGTGGTTAGCTGCCGACAAAGACTCCGCCATCCGGATGCAGAATCTGGCCAGTGATGTAGCTGGACTGGTCGCTGAGCAGGAACAACGCAGCCTCTGCGATGTCCGCCGGCTCGCCCAACCGATTCAACGGAATCGCCTCAATCCGTCGTTGTCGGCGTTCCTCGTCAGTCGTCACAGCGAGGGTCATCGGTGTATCGATTAGCCCTGGCGCGACGGTGTTCACACGGATCTGGTGCGGGGCCAGCTCAAGCGCCATACAACGCGACATCATCCAGACCCCGGCCTTCGATACGCAATAGTCGGCCATCCCGCGAATCGGCGCCTTGGCCGCGCCTGACGAGATATTGACGATCGATCCACCCTCGCCCTGGGCAATCATGCGACGCGCAACGGCCCGATTGGTCAGCATCACGCCGGTCAGATTCACCGCCAGCACTTTCTCCCAATACTCGACCGGCTTGTGGATCACATGTCGATGCGCCCCACCGAGCAGTGGTTCTCCATCCGTGACCTCCCCCGACACGTAACCTGCATGCGAAATCCCCGCCGCCGCGATGCACAGGTCCAGGCGTCCGAAGTGATCGATGGCCGCCTGCGCCATCGCGTCGCAATCGGCTTCGCGGGTGACATCAACGCCAACGTACACAGCGTTTCCGCCCGCTTGCTCGACCAGCGAGACCGTCTCCGCACCACGCTCATCGTCGGGCAACCCGGCAACCACCACCGATGCGCCCTCACGTGCAAGCCGAATAGACGACTCTCGTCCCATCCCGCTCGCGCCGCCAGTGACAACGGCGACCTTCCCCTGGAATCGGTCCAACGAATCCTGTGGCGGTACCGTCATGGTCTTGCTCCTCGCAATGGCTGAACTAGGGTCGTCACCTAAGTCCAGACGCCGTCAAGATACCCGCTATAGCTACTCGTTGTGCCTACTCGGTGCGCCCACTCGGTGCACCTACTCGTTGCGCCCACTCGGTGCACCTACTCGTTGCGCCCACTCGGTGCACCTACTCGTTGCGCCCACTCGGTGCACCTACTCGTTGCGCCCACTCGGTGCACCTACTCGTTGCGCCCACGCTGTGCACCTACTCGTTGCGCCCACTCGGCGCACCTACTCGTTGCGTAGGGCCGCAATCGGATCAATCACGGTCGCACGCCAGGCTGGATACAGCCCGCTCAACAACCCAATCCCTGCGGCGACTCCAAACGCAGCCGCAATTGACCAGGCCTGGATCACGGTGGTCATCTCCTGATCGCCGACCGTTTGCCCATCCACCAACAGCGATGCCACGACACCGATCACAATCCCCAGCACACCGCCAAGCACACTCAGCGCCAGCGCTTCCGTCACAAACTGATTGACGATGTCGGCCCCGGTTGCGCCCACCGCGCGTCGAATCCCGATCTCGCGAGTCCGCTCCGTTACCGAGACCAGCATGATATTCATCACACCGATCCCGCCGACCAGCAGCGAGATACCGGCAATGCTGCCCAGCAATATCGACAACGTATTCGCAACCTCCGAGGCCGCGTCCAACAGATCGTCCTGGCTCTCAATCGTGAAATCAGGGTCGCTGCGGTTATGTCGGAACAACAACAGGTCAGTGACTTGCTGCTTCACTTCCTCGGTGTCCGCGCCCGGAGTGGTCTGGACATCGATCTGCGTCACCCGCAGATCGCCGGTCGGTGTGTAGAGAAAGCGGAATCGATCCGCCAACCCGGTGATGGGCACGAAGACCTGGTCATTGGCGTCGGCCGCGCCGCCGATCTCCTCAAGGACGCCGATGACCGTAAAGCCAAACACGACCCGGCCAGCCAGGAACGACAACCGAACCTCTTGCCCAATCGGATCGAGGCCCCTGTACAGCGTCTCCGCCACTCTCGACCCCAGCACGGCCACCAGGCTGCCGGCGTCATCATGCTGAGGCGCGATGAACGATCCCGCCGCCACCTCCAGGTCACGCACCTCGGCGTAGTTCGATGTTGTAAAGACCGACTCCGCGCCAACGTTCTCTGTCCCTGCAATCGCCTGCGTGTCGCCCGTGATGTGCGCCGTTACCGCCGAGATCGCCGGATTGCCGTTCGCAGCAATCGCATAAGCATCGGCCTGCGTCAGGGTCGTGGTGATCAGCGATGTGGTACCACCGGCCTGCGTCGTCGCCGCAGCAGAAGGCTCAATGAAAATCAGATCGGTACCCAGGCCGCGAATCTGATCGCTGACGCCCTTCTGCGTCCCCTGTCCAACTGCAATCAGGGCGATCACCGAACTGACGCCGATCACGAGCCCCAACAACGTCAACAAACTGCGCAGCCGATTGGCGACAATCGCGCGAACCGCAATCCGCACCGCGTCCAGCACGCTCATGACGCCGACTCATCTACTGGAGCGGACTGCGCAACAGGTTCAGTCGAGGCGGCCGTGTCCTCGATGATCTGTCCGTCCCGCATCCGCACGGTGCGATGAGCAAACGTGGCCACTTCTGGTTCGTGGGTGACCAGGATGATGGTCATGCCATGTTGATCAACCAGATCACTGAGCAGCGTCATCACCTCGTGGCCTGTTGCGGTGTCCAGCGCGCCGGTCGGTTCGTCGGCCAACACGACCAACGGGTCGACCACCAACGATCGTGCAATCGCGACTCGCTGTTGCTCGCCGCCGGAAAGCTGCGTCGGTCGATGTCCAATCCGGTCAGCCAGTCCGACACGCACCAACGCCTCGGCTGCGCGTCGGCGCCGGTCGCGAACACCCTGATAAATGAGCGGGAGTTCGACCTGCTCCAGGGCGCTCATACGAGGCAGCAACGAGTAGGACTGGAAGACAAAGCCAAACGCCGAGCCGCGCAGGCGCGCGCGAGCATGCTCGCTCAGAGAAGCGACGTTGCGTCCCGACAGCAGATACGCGCCTTCATCGGGTCTGTCGAGCAGACCGATGATATTCATCATCGTGCTCTTGCCCGACCCGGACTGGCCCATGATTGCGACGAATTCTCCCCGTTCGATATCCAAACTGACCCCATCAAGGGCGTGGATCTTCGAGTCGCCAGCGGTGAAGGTTTTGCGAACGTTGTCAAGTCTGATCATCCTCGACCACCGCCTCCCGCACCCCCTGCACCCGCAGCACCTCCTGCCGCTGGTCCGCCAAAGCCGCCTCCTGTCCCGCCGCCGGGCAATTGCGTCGCGCTATAGGCGATGCCTTCTGAGTCCGCGCCGACCAGGACGATCGCGCCGGCCTCCAGCCCTGTGAGAATCTCGACGTCTGTGCCGTCGGTTGCACCAATCTCAACCGCCAACCGTTCCCAACCGCCATCCTCAGTCGGAATCGCGACGTAGAACGCGCCATCGATCTGACGCACGGCCGAGGTTGAAACGAGTACAGCCTCGTCTCGCACTGCCGTCAAGATGGTGACGGATGCGCTCATGCCGTCGACCGGCAACTGCCGATCTTCACCAACCGCCGCTCGGCCTCCGGCTGCACCGCCGCCGCCACTGAATCGAGCAATCAGCGTCCGCAACTGCTCACGTTGTGCATCGCTGATCTCAAAGTCGTCCGGCAACTCGACTCCATCAGGCAACGGCTGATCATTGGCAATCGCCTGGACCACCTGGATCACGGTCACGCCCTCGGGAAGCTCAAGCGATTGCAGCCAGGCTTGGAACCGTGCCGCCTGCTCGGGCGTCGTCGCAGATTCCTCGTCCCCATCGCCCTGACCACCCTGACCGCCCTGACCTCCTTGACCTGCGGCAGCTTGTCGCTCGGGGACCGTCACTCCGAGCGCCTGCAAATCATCTCGGACTGCCTGAATGGCCAGCGGAGACAGCACGGTCGCCTCGACCGAGTACGTGACGACGCCCTGCTCAACATTCGGCACTCGGCTAATCGTCGTGATCCGCACCGGATACTGCACGCCATCAATCGCATCGAACGACGCAACGCCGACTTGCAGCGCTTCCAACTCAAAGATCTCGGCCTCAGTCACGGTCAATGCGACAACAATCTGGTCGCGGGTGCTGATCACAAACGCTGCCGTTCCCGATCCCACGCGATCGCCCGGATCAACATTGGCCTCCTCGACCACGCCGTCGAATGGCGCCGTCACAACCAGGTCGTCCATCGCCGAGATTGCCTGTTCATAGGTGATCTCTGCCAGACGGACATTCTGTTCCTGCTGCGAGATGGTCGTCGCCGTCGGACCCGTCATCAGTTCGTCGTAGTGGGCCTGCGCCTCGTTCAGCGATGACTGGGCGCTGGCCAGCGTCAGCTCAGCCTCGAGGATGTCGTCATCGGTTGGCGGCGCCAGCAGCTCGGCGAGCCTGGCCTCGGCCGAGTCTCGACTGGCAATCGCCGCAGCGACGGTTTGCTCAGCCTGGTACACGTCATCGTCGTCGGGGCCGTCGAGCACATCGTTCAGGTCCGCTTGTGCAGCGACCAGCCCGGCACGGGCAGCGGCGACGACCTGTTCCGCCTGAAAGATGTCGCTCGGATCAGCGGGATCGAGCAAGTCTGCATGATTCGCCTCAGCGGCAGCCAGGCCGGCCCTAGCGGCAGCGACAGCTTGTTCAGCCTGATACACATCTGCCTCTGTCGACGGCGTCAACAACTCTTGCAGTTTCGCTTCAGCAGCATCGAGCGCCGCCTGCGCCGCCGCGACAGACTCGGTCGCCTGATCAACCTGGTCAGAATCCGGATCGGTCAGATCGGCCAACCGAGCCTCAGCCGCCATCAATGTTGAAGCCGCCGCGTCATAGGAGTTGACAGCTGCCTCCCACGCCGCTTGAGCGTCGACCAACTGCCGCGCGCGACGCTCCAACGTGCTCCCACTGTTCTCAGTCTTCGACTCCAGCAGTTCGATCAGGTCGTCATTCAGCGGCAGCGAGGCACGACATACCTCGGGCAATACGACGATGTCATCACAAAAGTCATCGTGCGCCTGTTCCAGGGCGTCGTTGCCGCGCTCAACCGCTGTTTCGGCTTCGGCAACAGGATTCCGGGCCTGGACCGCGGTCGATCGCGCCGTTTCGACATCCACGACGCTCGGCTCATCTGTCAGGTTGGCCAGCGCCCGATCTGCGCTTGAAAGCTGGGAGGCGGCGCTCGCTACCGCCTGCTCCGCCGATGCCAGCTCTGCCTCGGTTGGCTCACTCGTCAAATCGGCTAGTGCTTCTTCGGCGGTTGATAGTTGAGATGCAGCGGTCGCGACGGCTTGTTCAGCCGACGCCAGTTGGGCGTCACTCGGCTCACCGATCAGATCCTCCAGCGCCGCCTCTGCCGCCGATAGCTGTGAGGCAGCGTTGGCGACGCTCTGCCGTGCCTTCGCGGTCTCGCTGGCGCTGGCCGGCGACGTCAGTTCTTCAAGTGCCTGCTCTGCTGTAGAGAGCTGTGACAACGCACTCGCGACCGATTGCTCGGCAGCTTCAACCTCACTGGCGTCAGGCGGATCGTTGATCTGTTCAAGCGCCAGCGTGGCGTTCAACACTCCGGCTTGCGCAGTCGCCAGGGCCCGCTCAGACGCAGCGATCGCCGATGCCGCCGGACTCTCCAACAGTTCTTCAAGCCTCAGCCGTGCCAGCTCAAGTTGTACCTCCGCCGTCTCGAGCTGCCGTTCGGCATCGCCATCATCGAGTCGGCCCAACATTTCGCCGCTGGAAACCTCACTGCCAACTTCAACCTCCACCGCCTCAACCTCTCCGGCAACCGCGAAGCTCAGACTTGCCGTCTGAGCGGCCGCCGCCGATCCCGAGAGCTCGACGGTCGTCGTCAATTGCCCGGTCGTTGCGGTAATGCGCTGCGGCTCAAAGACCGCTTGTTCTTCCTCGCCGCCTGTCAACAACCAGGCCAACACGGCGACCACAGCAATCGCGATCAGCAGGACAAGAATCATCCAACGTCGTGGTCCGCGACGTCCACCCACCAGGGCATCAATGTCAACGTCTTGAGTACTCAAAGCCGGCCCGCCAGTTCATGGAGTCGGAAGATCGACACGACAGAACGCACCGACTTCGTGCGTTCTTCACAGCAAGCTACGGCCAGAGCGTAAGGCCGCAGTTAGACGCTTGTCATGTTCTGTCAACCCGACTGCCCAGCTGGAGCGCAAACTACGGCAGCTCCCGATCACGATCCAGTGAACAAGCCGCCGTCCGGATGCAGAATCTGACCAGTGATGTAGCTCGACTGGTCGCTCATCAAGAAGAGCGATGCTTCGGCAATGTCTTCCGCTGCACCCAGCCGACCCAGAGGAACGAAGCGCTCAAACGCAGCCCGACGTTCTTCATCCTGCGACAGACCGAGCGCCATCGGAGTATCGATGACGCCAGGCGCAACCGTGTTCACACGAATGCTGTGTGGAGCCAACTCGAGCGCCAGCACGCGCGTCAGCATCCAGACTCCAGCCTTCGACACCGAATAGTCGGCTGAACCAACCATCGGAATCTTGGCTGCGCCCGACGAGATATTGACAATCGCCCCGCCGTCGCCCTGTGCGATCATCCGTCGCGCGACGGCACGGTTGGTCAGCATCACGCCAGTCAGATTCACCGAGAGCACTTTCTCCCAGTACTCGATCGGTTTGTTGATGATGTGAGTCTCGCGACTTCTGGGTGTTGGATCGTCGTCCGACACCTCGCCCGAAACGTATTGCGCATGCAGAATGCCCGCGGCGGCCAGGCACAGGTCGATGCGCCCAAACGCATCGACGGTCGCTTGAGCCGCAGCTTCGCAGTCAGCGTCGCGAGATACGTCAGCGCCAACATAGATGGCCTGACCACCGGCATCTGTGATCTCCCGAACGACTTCGCCGCCGCGCGGATCGTCTGTCAGTCCGACAACTGCGACGGCAGCGCCCTCGCGCGCGAGCCTGATTGACGCCTCAGCGCCCATGCCCGACGCTCCGCCGGTGACCAGTGCCACTTTGCCCTGGAATCGGGCCACACCGCTATCAGCCATCGTGCCAGTCCGTTCTTAGACGCCGTTGACTTCCTGCGGATAACGCCACGGCGACTCCGGCTGATCTGCCTCATCATCCAGCGTCCAATGGGGCATCGCCAGGCCATCAGCGACATCGGCGAAGACCATCCGCATCCGCGAGCCGATCCCAACCTGCTTGACCAGATCTGGCTTGGCGAAGTTGCCATCGGCATCAACGAGGTTGCCTGCCACGCGCAACGCCTCATGTTCGGTCGGCACGCCTGACTGCGTGTCCAATTCGACCAGCAAGATCATGTACGGCGCGCGCTCGCGGAATGCCGGTTGGATCGCGTGATGCACCTCGCCGTACGAGTGCACCGTCCCGCGAGCATCAACCGGAATCCAGTTGAACTCGCGACCCGAGCACCACGGGCACGCGGTGCCCGGCGGATAGCGGATCAGTCCGCACTCGGGGTTCACGCACTGTTGCAGATGGAATTCGTGGTCGGCGCAGTGCTGGAAGTAAGCCAGGTTTTCGTTGTCCAGATCGAGGACCGTGAGGGTCATTCCCAGGTATTCACCCTGCGGCATGGTCAGCTCCCGTTCATTTCCTGTTCTAGTAACTCAGGTTGGAGATGTCAGTTAGCCCTGACGCATGATCAGCGACGAGCCCGTGCCAGGCATTGCCCAGCCAAGGTTCTGCGTGATCGTCACATCGGGCACTTGCCGACAGCCCCCGCCTTGAGCAGGCTCTGCGTAGTTGAACGTGTGCTGCTTGCTGCCGTTCGCATCGGTCGGACAGTAGTCGTCCACCTCACCGCGCAACTGACGCACGTTCTCGATGATCATGTTCATCCCGTGCGTGTAGCCCTCGCAGAGGTGCCCACCCGAGGTATTGTTCGGCCGCGCGCCGCCCAGCCGCATGATGCCCGACGACACGTAGTCGCCACCCTCGCCCTTCTCGCAGAACCCGTAGTCCTCAAGCTGCAGCATCGAGGTGAACGTGAACGCGTCGTAGGCGCCGGTGCACTGAATGTCCTCAGGACCCAGGCCGGCATTCCGGTAGATGATGTCCTTGATGTAATGACCGGCAACCGTCGAGATCGGGCCATGCTGGAAGTGCATGTCGATCCGCGGCTTACAGACCCGACCAGCTACACCGAGAATCCGTGCTGGCGTGTTCTTGTAGTCGTAGGCCTTGTCGACCGAGGTGATGATCAATGCCGTGGCATTGTCCGTTTCGACGCAGCAGTCAAGCAGATGTAGCGGCTTGCAGATCATCCGTGAGTTGACCACGTCCTCCACGGTCACGCGTTGCTTGTAGTACGCCTTCGGGTTGTTCGAGGCATGCTCGGAGTGGATCACCTTGACCATCGCCACCTGCTCGGGCGTGGTCCCGTAGTCGTACATGTGACGCATGAACGTGGGCGAGAAATTCTGTCCTGCCGAGAACCAACCGTAGGCCGCGCTGTGCAAGGCGTCACCGCCGACCGGCACTGAAGCCCGAGCGCCAGTCCCGCCAATCCGTACCTGGGAGTAGCCGTTCATCGAGCGGAAAACGACGACGGTCTCGCACATCCCGGCTTCAATCGCGCCAATCGCGAGGCCAATCAACGCCTCCGACGACGATCCACCGCCCTGAACATCCATGTAGAAGTTGAGCCGGATACCCAGGTCGCCAGCAAGCATCGGTGACGCTGTCGAGTCGTTACCCGAGTAGGACATCATCCCGTCGATCTCGGACGCCGGAATCCCTGCGTCGTCCATCGCGTTCTTGATCGCCCAGGTGCCGAGACCGCGAGTGGTCGTCCCCGAACCTCGCGTGTATGTCGTCTCGCCGATGCCAATAATGGCGTATTTGTCGCGCAGATACTTGTCTGCCGTCGTGTCAATGTCGGTCGTCACCGCATGCTCCTCTCAAGGACTTCACGTCAAGCCCGCCGATGCCGAAATCGCGTCGCGGCCAGCATCGAGCGGAACGTGCGCAGTCTAAGGCCTGTTCAACCTGCGAGCGTGAACTCGACACCTTGTGAAGGTCCTCGCAAGTGCAGGATCTGGCTACAAGCCGCCGCCCACCGCCGTCGATCCCGAAGGTTCCCGAGCGAACACGTCCTCATACAGCGCTTCCGCCACAGGACCCACCAGCCGCGCCATCTCTCGATACGCCTCTCGCCGATAACTCCAGCCAAACTCCGACCGTTCGACCTGCTCCAGCCAGTCGAACAGGTGGACCCGCGCGAGATCACGAAGCTCGTTGCGGGACATCGGGATCGCCGGATTGCCCTCACGATCACTGATCGACAGACCATCGTTGCCGGTCAGTGCAGCCGAAACCGCCGCATCAAACGTCGAGCGATCCATGACGCAGTTGAGCCAGGCAATCCGCTCAGCCCGCTCGCCAATCAGATCGCGAACCTGTGCGCGCTCGCTCAGCAGCAAGCTGAAGTCCTGGAACTTCTCCGTCCCATAGATCGAGTGAAACAGTCCAGCCGCCGACAACTCATCGCCGGCATCATGCTCGGCCAGGAGATCGTGGACTGCTCGCAAGTGAGTCAGAAAGTCGTCTCCAGTGTGATCAACCTCGTCAGTGCCCAGCGACAGCAAGAAATCGACCAACTCAGAGACCGGGCGAGGAACAGAGTTCATGTTGCGGCAAGGGTATCGCTGATTAGTCAATGGAGACCGACATCGCTCGCAGAATATTTCAGCGAACGCGGTACGGTTCGTTATCGCCGTATCCTGTTGGTGATCCAACAGGTTTCGTCGCCAAACGTACAACCCGCACGCGACAAGAGACAGGAAGACAACATGCCCGAAGCATTGACCGATGCACAAGTCATCGAAGCCGCAGATTTCCTCGACGAGGCAACCGCCAACGGCCTGCCCCTGCCCTTGATTCCAGAGTCTTGCCGTCCGCAGTCCGCATCGGACGGCGGACGCATCTACTGGGAGCGCTGGTCGCGCAATCAGCGACCTGCCGTCGCCTGGAAGGCAGCCGTGGTTGACGGAGACATGGCCCTCGCGCCGTTCTTCGAAGGCATGATCCTTGAGTCGCCGGCCTCAATCCCCGGCGACACCTACGTCAACTGCATCCTCGAAGCGGAGGTCGCGTTCCGCGTTGGTCGAGACTTCGCCCCGACAGACGGAGGACACAGCGATAATGACGTACTCGGTGGTGTCTCCAACGCGTACATCGTGATCGAAGCGCCAAATGTTCGGTTTGCCGAGGTGCCGGGAATGGCCGGTATGGCCGCCGACGGTGTTGGCAACCAGGCATTGATTATCGGCCCCGAGATCGATGACTGGCAATCCAAGGACCTTGTCGCGCTGCCATGTGAGATCCTGATCAACGGTGAGACCGTCGCCGAGGGACGCGACGATCGTCCGAATCCGACCGAAATCATGGTCGCGACCGTCAACGAAGTCAACAATCGAGGCATGACCGTGAACGCCGGAGAGGTGATCACTACCGGAGCCGCCGCCATCCACGTGCCAGGCCTGGCCGGTCAGGAAGTCACCATCCGCTTCCCCGGTATCGGAGACGTCGAACTGAACCTGACCTAGCCAGCAGACCGTCGGCGCTCGTACCTCAGTAGCTTCCGTCATTCCCGCGACGAAGCGCGGGAATGACGAGCCTCTTCTTTGGGTCCGTCTGTTACTCCACCCGGCCGATCCCATCGACCTTCCACGCGCCCTCAACCTCCACCCATTGAGTGAAGATCGTGCCATCGCCGTCTTCGCCACGGAATGTGATGTGCAGTAAGTTCCCGCCCTGGTCTGCAATCTCGTACTCGTCCGATCCCTCAGCCGAGTCCGGCTGCGCCTGCAGCGCCATCGCTTGACCGATGCCGGCCGGCGTAAACACCGGCATCAGGCCGGCGATGTTGTTGGCAACCAGATCCTGGGCGAATTGATCGGCAATCTGCAACAGGTCAGTTGACTCGGTCATCGGTGATCCTCCAGTGCTTGCAGCATGCATCGGTGATTGTTCGTAAGCATCGGGTACGAAGTCGGTCTGCGTTCTGCTGTGCATTCGCAATTTGCTTCCGAATCGACGTTCAGCCTACAAGTAGGCGGGATAGGCTGAGTTTTGGTCGCGAGGCGCTCACGCCTCAGGACAGCAGCAGGAGGTCAACATGAGCAGTCGTCCAGTCGGCATTGACATCGAAGCCGCACCGCAAAAGTCCGCGTTGACCCGATCCGACGGCGATGAGATCATCGCTGCGCACGACGTCCACAAGACCTATGCCGGCGCCGGAGAACCAGTGCACGCCCTGCGCGGCGTCACCCTGTCTGTCGCCCGCGGCGAGATGGTCACGATCATGGGTCCTTCCGGCTGTGGCAAGACCACCCTGCTCAACTGCCTCTCTGGACTGGAGACCATCGAGCAGGGCGAGATCTTCGTCGAGGGACGCAGCATCCACGACATGCCCGACACCGAGCGCACCGATCACCGCGCCCGACGCATGGGTTTCGTCTTCCAGTTCTACAACCTGCTGCCCGTACTCTCCTCGATCGAAAACGTTGAGTTGCCGTTGCTGCTGGGCGGAGTGGGACAACGCGAAGCTCGTGAACGCTCCATGTTGGCGCTTGAAGACGTGGGACTGACCGACTGGGCTGGTCATCGCCCGGCTCAGCTTTCCGGCGGTCAACGACAGCGAGTCACCATCGCCCGCGCGTTGGTCAACGAACCTGCCATTGTCTGGGGCGACGAACCGACCGGCGACCTCGACTCAACCAACGCCAGCCAGATCATGGACCTACTCGAGGATCTGAACCGGCGCAATCAACAGACGTTCGTCATCGTCACACACGACGAAAATATCGGTCGACGGGCCAACCGCACGATCCTGATGCGCGATGGTGTCATCGAAGGCGAGACCATTCACCGCGCGCTCGGCAGCTAGCGACTGAGTCGCGCTCGGCAGCGAGCGACTGAGTCGCGCTCGGCAGCGAGCGACTAAATCGCGCTCGCCAGCCAGCGACTGAATCGCACTGGCGCTGGACGATTGAGGGAAGGGCAACATGGAGGAACTGTTTGGCTTACCGACGATCCGATTGATGTGGATCGTCGTCGCCATCGTCGGTGTCGCCGCCGCAGTCATTGCATTCATCTTCATCAAGCGTCCGATTCTCGTCCGCATGGGATTGCGAAACATCCCCCGCCGACGGGCGCAAACCGTGCTCGTCACCATGGGTCTGACCCTGGCCACGATCATCGTCACGATCGCCTTCTCGACCGGCGATTCCCTCGCCGTCAGCATCCGCGGCCTGGCGCTGGACAGCCTCGAACGCATCGACCACTTGATCACGGTCGAAGAAACTGGCGCTTCCGGTGAGAGCGGCGAGGACGGTATCCCCAACCAGGTGCTGCTCGACCTGCAGGCACACTTCGCCGGCGACGATCGGATCGACGCCATCTTCGGCTCGCGTTTCGATCTCGTCCCGGTCGAGCATCCTGATGCCGGACAGATTGAACCGCAGTTTTTCCTGGTCGGCATGGATCCTGAATTGGCCGATCAACTGGAGGCGATCAGGGACGAAGATGGCGATCTGCTCGAACTGTCGTCTCTGGGCTCGAACGAAATTGTGCTCAACCAGCGAGCCGCTCTTGAGTTGGACGCCGAACCTGGAGATCAGGTCCTCCTGTACGTCCTTGGCAATCCGCGTGAGTTCACTGTCGCTGAAATCGGCAGAGATGCCATCCTGACCGGCAATCTGGAAGCTGGAGGCGCTGGCGGACTGCTATCCATGGACACCTACCAGAGTCTGTTGGGGCCGCGACTGTCGCCTCCAAATCAATGGGACACCATTCTGGTCAGCGGCACAGGAGGCGTCCGCGAGCCACTGGAATTCTCAGAGTCACTGGACGAAGACATCCAGTCAGCAATCATGATGTTGGAGCGCCAGAAGCCTGGGCTCTATTTGAGCAATGGTTTGCCGCGCTTCTCCAACGAACCGATCAAGGCCGACAGTCTCGAAGACGCCGAACTCATCGCCAGCGTGTTCACGACGTTGTTCCTCTTCATGGGTTCATTCTCAGTCGCCGCAGGCATTCTGCTGATCTTCCTGATCTTCGCCATGCTGGCCGAGGAACGAAAGCCAGAGATGGGCATCGCCCGCGCCGTTGGCATGCAGCGCAACGACCTGATTCAGATGTTCATCTCAGAAGGCATGATCTACAACCTCGGAGCCGCAGTGATTGGAGTCGTGCTCGGATTACTGTTCGCGATCGGCATGATCGCGGCGCTCAACCAGGGCTTCGAGAGCTTTGGCTTCCAGTTCACCTGGAGCGTCACGATCAAGAGCCTCGTCATCTCCGCCTGTATCGGCGTCGTGATCACGTTCATCACCGTCGTCGTTTCCAGCTTCCGCGCCTCCCGGCTCAATATCGTCGCTGCCATCCGCGACATTCCCGAAGCGCAGTACGAGGAAACCTACCCACTCACGCCGTGGCGTGTGTTGCGCAACATCCTTGGAATCTTCACGACCGCGATCGGGCTGGCGCTCGTCATCACGACGCCAATCACGCTCATCATTGGCGCGCCCATCGCATTCGTGCTCAACCTAGTCGGCAATCGCTGGTCGAAACGACTCATCCCCTGGGTTCTGTTCTTCGGCTGGCGGGTCCTGCGCTGGAACCCTCAATGGTGGACCCTCTTCATCGTTGGCGGGTTCTACCTGCTCAATTATGGCCTGAGCACAGAGAGTTTCTTCCTCTACATGACAGGCATCTCACTGATCCCGCTGGGCATCGTGATGGGACTGAACAAGCTGCGTCTCGCCGGACGACGCATCAATCAGCGGTTCCTCTACACCGTCGGAGCAGCCTTCGTGATGTTCCTGTGGTTCGCACCGAACGACTGGCACGAGGGCTTCTTCGACAACAACCTGAATGGCGGACCCGAGTTGTTCGTGCTGGCTGGCACGATGCTCACCGCCGCAGGCACACTGCTCCTGGTCTTCAACCTCGACCTGATCGTTGGCGGAATTCGCGCGACCGTTGGAGGCGTCGGGCGTATGGCGCCGGTCATCCGCACAGCCGCCGCCTATCCGGCTGCAGCCCGCTACCGAACCGGCATGACGATCGCAATGATCGCCTTGATCACCTTCGCCTTGGTCAACTTCAGCACGATCAATGCATCCTTCAGCCAGGCGTTCACCGGCAGCGACACGGCAGGAGGATTCGAGGTCCTGGCGTTCAACACCGACGTCAACGCCATCGCCGATATACGCGACGGACTCGCCACCGCTGGCGCCGATGACGTGCTTGACGGCATCGAGAACGCCGGTCGCATTGAGGCCGGACCCGAGCGAGGCACTCGGGCAGTGACCGTCCTGACCGAGCGTTGGGATCCAGTCGGTGAGCGCCACATTCTCGACAGCAATGGCAATATTCGAACGGTGGAGACCAATCTCGGGGATGTCGACCTGGAAGATCGCGATGCGGTCGTGATCGGTGGAATCAACAACGAGTTCATCGATGGCCAGGAAATAAAGCTCCAGGCCATTTCCTATCAGTACGAAAACGAGCAAGCCGTCTGGGCGGCGCTGCGCAGCGGCGAGATGGTTGCCGTCGCCACGGTAGACGCCATCGACGGCGCGTTCGGATTCACTGCCAACGACCTCGATCCGTGGTCAACGCCGGACTCCGTGACCGACGAATCCACTCTGCTTCCCCGCATCGTGATCGAGGTCGGCATCGGCGAGAAGGCCAGGCAGGTGGAGGTGATCGCCATCCTTGAGCGAATCAGTGGTGCATTTGTCGATCTCGACGGCGAGGAAAGCGGCCTGCCAACGCTGCTACTCCCCGAATCGCTCGCGACACAAGTGACAGGCCCTTCCGAGTCCACGCGCCATTTCATCTCGGTCAAAGATGGCTCCGACTCACTCGAAGTCGCGCAGGGCATTGAGCGCGAACTGCGCATTTTCGCCGTCGACATTCAGGGCGAACTCAGGCGCCAGCAAAGCACGCAATCCTCGATCCTGGCGCTATTCCAGGGGTTCATCGGCATCGGACTGGTGGCCGGACTCGCTGCGCTCGGCGTGATCGCATTGCGGGCTGTGGTCGAACGACGCCAACAAATCGGCGTCCTCCGTGCGATCGGCTTCCAGGCGCGCCTGGTCGGACTCGAGCTGCTGCTCGAGATGGGCTTCATCGCCCTGCTCGGTCTTGGATTGGGCACCGCGCTGGCGCTTGGCCTCGCCTGGCGACTCTTCGCCGAAGGCACATTCGGCGAGATCTCGATGTACATCCCACTGGGCACCATTTTGCCCATGCTGATCGGCGCATTCGTCGCGTCGCTGGTCCTGACATACTTCCCGGCAAGACAAGCCGCACGAACCACGATCGCCGAGGCGCTCCGCTATGAGTAATGACACCACCAACCTCCTGCGAGAACTTGCCTTCGGCTACGACCGCGACCTCCCGTTCGACGCCAAAACCGCGCAAGCCGGCGAAGGCGGCGGGATGCTCGTCGAGCGTTTCGAGATCACCTCGCGATACGACGACCGGGTTGGCGGCTTGCTCATGCAATCCGTCGAAGCAGAAGGTCCCCGGCCCCTCATTCTTGTTGGACATCCAGGCACGCTCGACAAGTCCAGCGACTACGTCCTCTGGCCCGCAGAGCAATGGGTCGCCCGCGGCGCGATCTGCGCCACCATTGACCAGGCCGGACATGGCGAGCGTGCCAGGCGACCCGTCTCGATGGAAGACTTCCAGCGCTGGCCCATGCGCCGAATCGACCAAACCCTGCAGACAGTGGTCGATTGGATGCGAACCCTCGACTACCTGTCCGAGCGGCCAGAAGTCGATGCCGAGCGAATCGGCTTCGTCGGTTTCTCGATGGGCGGCATGAGAGGCGCGCCGTTCGTCGGCCTCGACGACCGCGTCAAGGCCGCCTCCTTCTGCATCTCGGGCGCCAGCACAATCGCCGGCCGTGGCGGCGGCACTGGAGCACTTGGTGACCAACTCACCGACCCAGGCGCATACGCCCCAATGATGGCTGGCCGCGCTGTCCAGGTTGTCGCCGGCGAGCGAGACGACCTCATCACCCCAGAAGCAACACAGCGCTTCTACGATCAGCTATCCGAGCCAAGAGATCTCGTCTGGTTGCCCTGCGGTCACTGGGACTTCATGCCCCAGGGAATCAAACCCGTCGGCCCATTCCTCGAACAAGCCCTCAACTTCGGCGGCTAACTCAACACTCCCGACGCCGTCAGCTCCGCAACCTCGTCGCCCGAGTAACCCAGCACGTCGGTCGCAACCTCAAACGTGTGCGCGCCAAACAGCGGCGCAGGCGAGGCCAGGTAGCCGGGCGTCTCGTGCAACTTGACAATCGGCCCGTCGTAGAGCGAGATATCCGTTTCGGGATGGTCCAGGTACTCATAGAACCCGCGCGCTGCCAAGTGTTCGTCGTGCTCGCACATATCCTCGCCATCATGCACCAGAGACGCGGCGACACCGGCCGACTGCAGGTGGATCGCGAGCGAAGCCGCATCAAACGAAACCGCCCACGCCGATATCAGCGAATTCAGTTCATCCTCGTGGCGTCGCCTACCCAGCAGCGTCGAGAATCGGTCGTCGGTAGCAAACGCAGCACCTTCAGCAATCGCGCACAGTGACTCCCATTGCGCATCTTCACCAATGGCGATGGCAATCCAGCGTTCACGACCGGAGGGATCATCCGCACACCGATAGATCCCGTGCAGGCACATCCAACTGGACTGATTGCCCTTCCGCATCTGATTCTCCCCGTTGGCCGTGTAGTCCAGCAGAGACGGACCGATCGTCGCAGCCACAGACTCAATCTGCGCCAACTCGATCCGCTGTCCCTGGCCCGTCCGACGCCGGTGCCGTAGCGCCGCCAGGATCGCCACCACCGAGTGTCCGGGATTGACCACGTAATCGGGATAGTTGGTACCCACGCCCACTGGTCGTCGCTCAGGATCGCCGGAGAGATGTGAGATGCCCGTAATCGGCGTCAGCACCGCGCCGAATCCTGCAAAGTCTCGATGCGGCCCCCACAGACCCAGCATCGGCTGATACGCGGCGATGATGTCAGGCTTGACCTTGCACAGATCCTCGTACGTCAGCCCCCATCGCTCAAAGATCCGCGGAGTCAGATTGGAGATGAAGATGTCTGAGCGCTCAATCAGCCGATAAGCCACGTCGCGCGCGCCTTCGACTCCCATATTGAGCAGAAACGAACGCTTATCGGCGTTGAAGTTGTTGAAGTAGGCGCAAACGTTGTAGCCCGATTTGCCCGGCTTGATCGGTTCGCCATGTCGCAGGCCATCAACGCGCGCCTCCGACTCCACCCGAATCACATCGGCGCCGAAGTTGGCCAGCGTCCGAGCAGAAATCGGCCCGACGCCAAACCAGGAAAAGTCAGCCACTCGAATGCCGTCCAGCGGCCTTGTCCCGCTTGCGGATGTCATACAGCACCCTCCCCAGCGAACGCGATCAGGTCTTCGGCGGAAATCCCAACTTCATCAACCCAGACTTCCTGGTTATGCTCGCCAATCCGCGGTGCCGGGCGACGAATCGTCGCAGGCGTCTCAGACAGCCGATACGGAGGACCAGGAAACTTCAGCGATGCGTCGTCCTGGCCAAGCGTGGTCGGCTGATTCAGTTCCAGCCACCACTCGCGTGCCGCCAGATGCCGGTTCTCGGCGAGATCCTTCGGCGTCATCACCTGCCCAATCAGCAGCCGACGCGACTGTCCCTCTTCGTACAGCTCCGTCGAACTCATGCTCGCGTAGAACGCGGTGAGCACTTCCTGCGCCCGATCAAGCACTGCTGCATGCTTGTCGCGCTCCTCTTCGACCAACAAGATTCTCATGTCAAACGTGTCGAATGTTTCCGCAAAGCGAGGCTCGGTGAGATTTTCGGCCATGCCATGCTCATCCATCCAGCCGATCACATCCGACCACGGCGCGCCAAAGCCGGGGATCCCAATCATTGAGTAGATGTAGCCGTCGTGCGTCTGATACGTGCCAATCCCCGGAAGCCGATATCGCTCACCAACCCGCTCGCGCGACGTTTGTAGGAAATCCCACTGCAGATGCGCGGTCTCCTGGCAGATCGACATCGCTTCCTGAATCGATGTCTCCACGCGCTGTCCACTGCCCGTCGCCTCAGTCTGCAGCAAGGCCAGCAATGCACCCTGCGCGGCGGAAATTCCCGCCACGATGTACGCCTGATTCCCAGCAATCCGCATCGGCGACCCATCCGGATATCCAGCCAGTGTGGCGATGCCCGCGGCGGCCTGGGAAATCAGATCACTCACTTCCCAGCCCGCCTTGGGACCGTCCAACCCGAATCCTGTGATCGAGACCCAGACCAGCTCAGGTCGCGACTCCATGTACGAGTCCGGATCAAGGCCCCGCTCGGCCAACTCACGCCGTTCCGCCGCCGTCCAGGACTCGATCACAATGTCGGCTGTCTCAACCAGCCGGCCAAACAGCCAGCGCCCGTCAAACTGTCCCAGGTCGACCGTCACTGATCGCTTGTTGGCATTGAAGTACCAAAACCGAAGCGAAGTCTCCCGCCCCGGAGTCCCCTGCCAGAACGGAGCCCGTCCGCGAGCGGGATCGCCACCAACCGGCTCCACCTTGATCACATCCGCGCCAAGGTCAGCCAACAGCTTCCCGCAGTACCACCCCATCTCAGAGGTCAAGTCAAGAATGCGGACACCATCAAGCGCTGCCTGCGTCATGCGACACAGGCTATCGTGAATCTGAGGAGACGAACGATGGTCACCAGAGATATCGATCGTGACGTACTTCCCGCCCCACCCGTGACGCCGCTGTCAGAGATTCGCAGACACCGCGGGATCCTCTTCGACCAGTTCACGCACATCAATCCCGGCTGGATCTGGTCGGATAAGCGGCGTGAACGTCTGATGCACGACGAGCAAGGTCGCTGCTGGGTTCCGATGTATGACCCTCAGGACGAGGTGTATCTCGACTACGACCCCCTCTACACCCCTGAATCCGAGGATGCACTCATCGAGCATTCGCGCAGAGCGCTGGAAGAGGTCAAGGCTGGTCGCTACTACACATTGGACGAGCTAGACGACGAGGACGACGGGGACGACGACCAGCAATGCGAACTCGAGTTGTTCTGACGGACGAAGCAAGAACGCAACGAGCCGCACTAGCTCCCATTCCTAAGCGACTCATCCGAGACACCCTGCGCGAAATGGAACGGGGTCCGTACGCCCTCGACACGATGCCACTGCAGCCACCAGAAGCGGAACTCTACCGAGTTCGGGCTGGCGACTACCGAATCATCTTCCGTCCTGGCCCAGGATTCGAGGAAGTGACAGTAACAAAGATCGGCCACCGAGCTTCGGTCTACGACGATCTCGAGCCGGACGCTCGCCATTGACGTCGTCAGCGCACAAATCAGCCAACAGCTTCCCGCAGTACCACCCCATCTCAGAGGTCAAGTCAAGAATGCGGACACCATCAAGCGCTGCCTGAGTCATGCGACACAGGCTATCGTGAATCTCAGGAGACGAACGATGGTCTTGGAAGATATTGGCAGCAACGCAGACGCAGGGCATGAAGTGACGCCAATGTCAGAGATTCGCCGCCACAAGGCGCTACTGCTGGAAGAGTTTGACCAGCAGTATCCGGATTGGGAATGGTCGGAGCGGCGGCGACAAAATCGCCTGATGTGGGACGCGGAGGGTCGCGCCTGGGTGCCGATGTTCGACCCGGAGTACGGCGCGTCATACGCCTACGACGAGCCCGGCTTCACGCCCGAGGCAGAGGAGGCGCTCGTAGAAGAATCACGAAGAGCGCTGGAAGAGGTCAGGGCAGGCCTGTTTTACACACTCGACGACCTGGATGCCGAAGACGCGAATCTCGGCGCCGAAGAACGAGCTCTCGATTAGCAGTGCGTTACCGCGTCACCATGTCGGGAGAGGCTGCAAGGCAACGCCGCTCATTATCGCCGGCAGTAAAGAGGGCTATTCGGCGGACACTGCGCGGAATGGAAGAAGATCCATATCCGCCGGGCCACATTCGTCTGGAGCGACCGGAAGCTCTGTTCAGAGTCCGCGTGGGGGATTATCGGATCATCTATCGGCCCGGCCCTGGAGAAAGAGAAGTCACGGTCACGCGAATTGGTCACCGTGAGTCGGTGTACGAAGGGTTGGAGCGGCCCCCTGAGGGTTGATTTCCACTTGTGGGTTAGAACGGAGGTGCAAACCCTTCACGTTCTTCGCCGAGATGGGGAAGCGTCTCTCGGAAGACTGCGAGCGCCGCGCGGTATCGCTTCATGTATTCACGCTCGATGATCTTTGGGTGCGGTTTGCAATCGAGCAAATCGGCCATAAGTTGCAATGCGCCGTCGCGAGTCTGCGCGACGAACTTGCCGCCCGTGAACTTGAAGGGTTGAATGATGAAGCGCTCGATGCCCGTGTCGAGCAAACGCTCGGCGAATGCGTGAGGATCGTCGGACCAGATCAACGGCGTCAGTGTGACGCAGGATTGCACGCCCGACTCGTGGACTTGCTGAATGGCCTCAATGCGGCGCTGATTCGCCGGGCAAGAAGGCTCAAATCGCTTGCGCACATCCTCGTTGTCGGTGGTGACGGTCATGTTGACCTGCACCTGCCCACCGTTTGTAGTGATTTGCTGGAAGAGGTCAATATCGCGAGTGACATCGGGCGAACGCGTCTGGACGACGAGTTTCGGCGCGTGACCGTTGTCACCGTTGGGCGCGGGGGACGGCTCAGCAAACATATCGACCTGTCCCTCAGGTGCGGAGTCCTGAGAATCGCCAAACGCCATAATTTCGAGAAGTCGGCGGGTCAGCCCAAGCTTGCGCTCAATCGGCTGGTAAGCATCCGTGACCGAGGACATATAGATCAGGGCACCATCAAGCTTGGCCTGCTGTCGAGGCCGACTGAGGATCTCAACCGCATTCTCCTTGACCTTGACCCAGTTGCCCCAGTCGTCGCGAAGCGCCCGGTCGCGAGCAAAGAACGCGGCATAGCAGTAAGTGCAGCCAAATCCACACCCCGAGTAGGGATTGAGAGTGAAGTCATACTCACCCATAAATCCCGTGGCTTTGGTCAGTATCTGGCTCACCAAGACTTCACTTACCCCATTTTCTCTCAGATCTGAGGGGCCGCCCTCTTGGTGCAGAGCGAGCGGAAGGTCGTTCTGGCTGTCGTCAGTTTGACTCCGGATATGGGTGGTCATCGCTCACCTTCTGACCCCGGAAAACGTAGGTTAGCTACTGGCTCTCTTTTCTTGCTATGCGCTGCCCATTGGACGCTGTTTCTCAGATACTTGATCTCCTTGGCTCCTAGTTGACCATATAGCTTGTCTGCAAGTGTCCTTCTATAGGTGGTTAGGGCTCCTGCCATGCCTTCAAGGCGTTGGACCACCGGTTTCGGGCTCTTAATCTGTTTCTTCTTGGATGTAGTCGCGGTCACGACTCTGAAGTGAGGTCGAACGGACTCCTGAAGCTTGCCATAGACCAGCTTCGTATCGTCCATCTCCTCGTAGACGACATGGAGCGCGGTCAACCACCGTTCGGCTTCTGTCCACCTAGGCACACTCTTCCCATCTGGTGTGGAATCTGCCCGTTCAAAATCCGTTCTTGCCATGAGATCTGAAATTTTGGACAGTCCTATGCGAGCGTCAACTTCAGCATGTAGAGAGCGCCAGATATCATCACCAAGATTGAGCATCGCTTCGGCCTCATCGAGTTGATACACCGCAATCATCTCAGGCCAACGATCACGAGGAAGTCGTTCCGCCAATGCGAGAATCAGCCCTAGGACCATGGCTCCTGATCCTGCACCGAAATCGACCAACTGAATCGGACGACCCTCGGATCCGCTCAAGGTGCTTTCTGCAAGGCAGTCGACGGTAAGTGAGTATGCAAGATTTACTTGCGCCGGTAGGAACCAATGCCCGTAGAAGAGAGCAACGTCAACACTCGTGTAATCCGGAATCTCGTCAGTCTGAAGTTTGTCGAGTTCTTCGAATGCCAGCGAAATCCGAGCCGCTAGGTCCGAAGGCTCTAAGGCCAGCGATTTTGCAAGATTCTCCTTCGAAATCCGAACAATGGCCGAATCTAGTGCGACTTGGTAGGCCTGGCACAGCGAAGCCATTGTGAATCCTCAGCTTGTTTGCTCATCTCTACGCCCCAACCGCGACCTTCACATTCGCTGGCAACCTCGACGTGAACACCTCGACAGCTTCTCGAACCATCTCCTCGAGCACCTCGGCTGCGGGCCTCAGTTCATTGAGCAGACCTGAGATTTGGCCGGCGGCGTTCATCAGCAGGTCTTCTCGATCTCCCTGCTTGGCCGCCTCGGCGATATCTGCGATCAGCAGACCCTGCAGGCCCATCGGCAGTGCTTGTGTTCCCGAATCCTCCCACGCCTCGATCAGTTCGTTGGTCACGTTGCGCATTGTCTTGCCCGAGTAGAGGCGCGTGACTCGCGTGTCCTCGTCGTTGGCGGCCAAAATGCGGCGCTTGCGGTACTCGTCCAGGTTTGCTTCCTGCGTGGGAATGAACACCGTCCCGCACCAGACGCCGGCGCATCCCATCGCGAGCACCGCTGCCAGGCCGCGACCGTCACCGATTCCGCCAGCGGCGATCACCGGCTTCGGAGCGACCGCGTCGAGTACCTGCGGCAACAGCGCCATCGTCCCGATTCGGCCCGTGTGACCGCCAGCCTCGTGACCCTGCGCGACCACGATGTCGGCATTGCCCTCGTGGACGCGGCGCGCATTCTTGACGTTGCCGACCAGCGAGATCACCTTGCCATTGGCCTCGTGCACCTGATCGACAAACGGCGCCGGATTGCCCAGCCCGGTCGCCAGGACTGGTACCTGCATCCCGGTGATCGTGTCGACCTGATCCTGCGGAGTAAACCGAGGCGTGCGCACGTCGGCGCGAGACGCCTGGACATCGGGCAAGTCAAGATTCGCGCGAATCCCGCCAATCACTTCCTTCTGTTCCTCGGGCAGCAGGTCGCGAGGATCCTTAGGTCGCTCGCGACCGCTCGGACGCGCCGCAACGTTGGACGGCACCAGAATGTCCACGCCAAACGGCCGATCGGTCAAGTCCTGGATCCGCCGAATCTGCGCTTCGAGACGGTCCGGCGGGAAGCCCGCGGCTCCGAGCACGCCGAGACCTCCAGCGTTAGAGATTGCCGCGACCAGCTCTGGCCCGGCCACGCCGCCCTGTCCGCCGCCGACGGTCGGCCCCATGCCTGCCAGCGCGATGGGGTACTCAATGTCCAGCAGGTCGCACATCTCGGTGTGAAGGATTGGTCGTGTCATGATTTACCACTCTGTTGTAGCAGCGGCCGCGTTCGCGCCGCGCTCGTTCCGCTCATCACAGACGGCGTGCGCCTGCATATGCACTCTGCATTGTTCTAGCCCAGCTGCGCGCGGTCAATCCTCAATGCGGTCCCTCTCAGGAGTACCATGAATCCATGAACACAGGGAAGATCAGCGGCGTGAATGAAACCATCGGAACCGGCGTGGCTGCGATCACTCGTCTATCGACTGCCGCCGCCCGGCGCCTCAAGCGACCGCTGCTGATCCTCGTCAGCAGCATCGTCCTGTTGATGCTGCTGATCGTCGTCCTGCAATCCGGCCTCGGAGTCGACAGCGACGACACCATCACCGACAGTCATCGACCAGAAATTGTGGGCGAGTAAGTCGCCGCGCCATCAGGCGAGGGGAGCAACCATAGCGATGCCAAGACCCAGCGAAGCACTGATGAACGAGGCGGGAGAATGGATCGCCGAACAGCTCTCCGAAGAGGGACTGATGGTGACCAGTGGGTTCGTCGACCTCGTGCTCGACATGGAATGGACGGCCATCGAAGAAGGCGTTTCACCGGATGATCGTCCAGTGGTGGTTGAAGCGGTGATGCAGAAGATGATCGAGGAAAACGTCCACGTCGGTCCGCCGCCCGACACGCTCTCCACCGATGGCATCGACACCTCGCAGATTCGCCCGGTGCCCAAGCAGTTCGTCGAGAAGGTGCTGAGCTGGGAGGACGATTTCCTCGGCTTCGCCGGCATCCGCCGCTCGGACCACGCGTCCGGTGGAGCGGGATAACGGCATGATCTTCGGACCGCGGCATACGGTCACGATCGAGCCATCCGGGCTGACGATTGAAGTGCCCGATGGCGAGCGACTGATGCAGGCGGCCCGTGAAGCCGGATTCTGGTGGCCCAACCAGTGCGACATGCAGTGCCGTTGCACCGGTTGTTTCGTTACCGTGGTCTCAGGAGTTGACCACCTGTCGGAGATGGGACGGGCCGAGGAAGAAGCGTTGCTCAATCAGCGAGGGCGACGCGCACTCGAAAACCCAGTCCGCCTGGCATGTCAGTTGGGCGTGTATGGCGACGCAACAGTTCGCAAGACTGGAGTTCGTTCGGGAGAGTGAGCCTGATCATGCAAGGCATTCACGGTATTGATTTGGCGAGACTAGAAGCATTTGTAGAAGTTGCAACGGCTCGGTCATTTTCCCGTGCAGCGGAACAGCTCAATCTGACCCAACCCACGGTGTCCGCTCGGATTGCTCAGATGGAAGCCCAGCTCGGCGTCAGCCTGTTCGAGCGGCTCGGACGCCGCGTTCGACTGACTGACGCTGGCAGGGCGCTGCTACCCCACGCCCAGCGAACGCTGCAGGCCGCGCGAGATGCGGCCGAAGCTGTCCACGCACTCAGAGCGGGAGGCGGTGGCAGCCTCGTCATCGGCACAGCGCCAACCGTCGGCACGTACGTCTTGCCCGGACTGCTCCAGCGCTACGCCGCCGCTCAACCCAACGTCGAGATTTCGATCCGCACCGGACGCAGCCAGGAAATCTCGCAGATGGTCCTCGACGACGAAGTCCAGATTGGCTTCGAGCGAGAACTTGGTCACGCCGAGATCGAGTCGGTGCCGCTCTACGAAGACGACATCGTCCTGCTCGCCAGCCGGCAACATCCGCTCGCCATTCAGGGGCTGACCTCCCCGGCCGAGATCGCCAATGAAGCCGTGATCTTCTTCGACACCGGCAGCAGCTACCACGCCATCAGCCAGGCGGTGTTCCACAACTCCGGAGCGGCGCCGCGGCACTCGATCGATGTCGACAGCCTGGAAATGGCCAAGCGACTGGTCCTGCGCGGACTCGGCCTCGCCTTCCTGCCCAAGGTGGCTGTCGAGGAAGAACTCAAGCGAGGTGAACTCGCGCCGATCGAGATCGAGTCAGCCATGCCGATTCGGCGCAGCATCGCAGTCATCCGGCGACGTCGCCGCTCGCTCAGCGATGCCGCACTCTCCTTCCTCAGCCTGGTCGGTCACGTCTTCGGAGTCGAAGTCATGCCCGACGTCCGCCAGACAGGCCGAGGCGCAAGTCGTCGCTTGCCCGCAACGCCGTAACCTCGCAATGTCGCGGCGGCGTCCAGGCCTTACTCGGCTGCGAGGTCGGCTGCGTGGTCGGCTGCGGGGATCTCCGGCAACTCCGACTCATCCCGCAGCGCCTTAAGCACATCAACGTCAGCTTTCCCCGGACCGTCGCCCTCGTACCCCGGAACCTCGAGCAGCCACGACGCCTTGCGCAACATCCGATTCCGAACCATCCGCCGGAACGCCTTCAGGCCTATCGATCCTTGGCCGATGTTTTCGTGACGATCCTTGCCCGATCCCAACTCGGTCTTGGAATCGTTCGCGTGAATCGCAACCAGCTTTTCCCCGCCGATCTCGAGCTGGAATTCGTCGACCGTGTCTTTCAGTCCGGAAATCGTTGCCACGTTGTAGCCCGCCGCGTGCGCGTGGCAGGTGTCCAGACAGACGCCCACGCGGGGATGATCGACGGCATTCATGATCGCCGACAACTCGGCAAACGTGGACCCGACCGATCGCCCCGCGCCGGCGTTGTTCTCGAGCAGCAACAGCGAGTCGTCGGGTGTGCGATCCAGCGCCTCCGACATCGACGCCGCAATCCGCGGCAACGCATGCTCAAATCCTGAGCCCATGTGGGAGCCGACATGGAAAATCACACCGTCGGCGCCAATCCTCGACGCCAGGTCCAGCTCCTCGGTCAGCGTGTCGGTCGATTTGCGCAGCAGCTCGTCGTCGGGCGAGGCGAGGTTGATCAGGTAGACAGCGTGGATAAACGCCGACTTCAGCTTCGCCTGCTTCATCTGCCTGCGAAAGGACTCCGTGTCCTCGTCGGGATGATGCTTGCGCCTCCACATCTGGGGAGCCGCCCCGAAAATCTGAAACGATTCCGCGCCCAAATCGAGTGCTCGACCGACCGCCTTATCGATTCCGCCGGCTGACGAGACATGAGCGCCAAGGCTGGGAGTTCGTGCCATCGCTAACGTCTCAACAATCTGGCAACCCGATCGATGGCTCGCCGAAGAGGCATAGCGATCACCGATCCGGTCACGGCCGACACGAGCACGTCTGCATCGACGTCGCGGTTCAAGACCACACGCGCACTACTGGATTCGAGATCACACTGCGCGTCCTCGACTCCAGCAACACTTCGTAAGGCCGATGCCACGCGGCTCGAACAGATTCCGCAGACCAGGCCATCAATCTCCAGTGTGGCCTGATCTGACTGCAGTTCGACCACACGAGCCTCAGGGACTCGCAGAAATCTCAGCGGTTTCAGGATCGCCATATCGCCAGACTATCGATCTTGCCAGTCGAGATAGCGACGAACCGCTCGCGCGCAGGCCTCGATGCTGTGATAGCAGGCAATGCCTTGATCGTTAAGCCGTCGCTGCAGCTCGAGACCCCTGCCAAAGCCGTCGTTCGTGCGCGGCTGTCGCACCACGACTGCCATCGGTTTTGACAACTTCTCGGCAACTGTCGCCAGCGAGTTCGCCGTCTCTTCGGCGAAGTCTTCATCCCGCGTACGAGTCCCGCCATCTGTCCCCGTGTGGACCATGAGCCAGTCGATGCTCGGGTCGTCCGAGACCGCTTTCAGCGCTGTCTCCATGTGGTCGCCTTCGAACATGAACCCAGCGTCCAGTGGATTGCGGATTGATGTGCCGGCAACCGGCGTGAACTCACGCAGCACCTTCTGCGTCGCCTCGCCGAACCAGGGCACGGGAATGTCGTTGCGATCGCAGATGTCGGCCGCCAGGACCGAGACACCGCCGCCACCACCCAGCACCGCGCAGCGAGGCCCGCTGACGTCGGGCATGCGCTCGATCGTCACAGCCAGATCCAACAGTTCCTCAATGCTCTGAGCAGGGATGAACCCGCCCTGCTTCTGCACCGCGTTCCAGATCTGCGCCGAACCGGCTAGCGATCCCGTGTGTGAAGAGGCCGCACGCGATCCCGCCTCCGTCAGCCCGCCCTTGAGCACAATCAGCGGCTTGCGTCGTTGCGACATCTCTCTCGCCACCTGCAGGAATCGGCGTCCGTTGCGGATGCCTTCGAGGTAGGCCAGGACCAGATTGGTGTCGTTGTCGTGAGACAGGAACTCAAGAAAGTCCGCTTCATTCAGGTCAGACGCATTACCAAATGAGGCAACGTTGGAAAACGTGATCCCGCGCCTCACACCTTCGCCGACGACTTCCGACGCATTCATGCCCGACTGCGACAGCATGCCAACGTGCCCCGGTCTCGAGTCTGATTCATCCATCCAGGAGACACCGCCGCGTGTCGAGTGAATGCCCATGCAATTCGGGCCGATCAGGCGAATCCCCGCCTCGTCCAGCTTGCGCAACACTTCTGTCTCGAGGTCGGCTCGCTCCGAGCTGCCGGTCTCACCGAAGCCTGCGGTGAACAGGTGCATCACCTTCACGCCCTTGGCGATCGCGTCATCCACCAGTTCCAGGATGGCCGACGCGGGAACCGACGAAATCAACGACTCAACCGGTCCCGGCACATCGGCGAGCGACTGATACAGCGGCGTTCCATCTGCCAGTTCGCCGCCTCGAGGATTGAGGCAATACACGTTTGGCACGCGATCGAGCTTGCGGATGCCGCGCAGGAACATCTGGCCGCCGCCCCATCCGCTCGTGCGCGGCGACACACCGGCAATCGCCAGCGAGTTTGGAGCAAACGCGGTTTGTAGCGCGAGTTGAGCATTGGCCTCGCGGCCGGATTGTGTCGGAACAAGTGTCATGTAGGGGCCTTTGCTTTCTGCCCAGTGGGCGCAGCAGTAGCGTATCAAGCGGTGTTCAGATGACCGACCTCACGATTCCATCAAGCCTCGGACCGATCGCCGTCCGCTGGCATCCGCCGCGAGGAAACGCTCCCCGAGGGGCCCTGCTCTGTGTCGGCGGCTTCGACGGTGGCTTCGACGGACCTGCAGAGGGCATCTACGCCGATTTTGGCAATGCACTACCGTCGCTCGGTATCGGAGTCCTGAGGCTCGACTTCCGTGTCAAGACCTCGCCCGGCCCAATCGACGACGGAACCGCCGATGTCCTGGCTGGAGTCGACTGGCTGATTAAGCAGGAAGTTGGCCGGGTCGCGCTGATCGGACACTCATACGGAGGAGCCATCGTCATCCGTGCCGCCGCGAGATCAAGCGATGTCGTCGCATCCTGCGCGCTCTCGACCCAGACCGCCGGAATCGATCCTGTAGAAGTCTCCTCACTGGCCCCAAGGCCGCTGCTACTCATCCACGGAGCAGCAGACTGGCGTCTACCGCCAAGCCTGTCGCAATGGGTCTATTCCATCGCCGGCGATGGACGAGAACTGCACATCCTCGAAGAAGCAACCCACTCCCTCCGCCAACGCCGCGACGACCTCTGGAATCTCTTGGTCGAATGGACCAATCGTGTCGTCCCCGCTTCCCCCCTTGCGGAGACCGATGCATAACCTCTCAACCGCCCCCGCCTCCAAGCAGCCTGAGCTATGCCAAAGCGGGTCCCCGCTCGGGGGCGGGGACGGGAAACTGAGTTATGCGACACTCTCCTTGCGGCGGAAGCTGCCGAAGGCGGGACCCTCGCTGAGATCGACCAACACTGGTTGAAGTGCCGCTACATCGGCGGCTGCTGCCAGCCACCGAGATCCGACTCCAGCGCCGCTGCCAGGGCCAGCGTGACGTCCTCTCGCCAGGGATGCGCCAGGATTTGGATGCCGATTGGCAGACCGTCGGCCGATGTTCCACAACGCAGCGCCGTGCCCGGCCATCCCGTGATGTTGTAGGGACCGGTGTAGAACATCGTGCGTAGCTCGCTGCTGTATGTCTGCCCATGCTCCGGAGCTGGGCGTGCCGCGACCGGCGCGACGATGGCGTCATATGGCTGGATGAACTGCAGCATCTCGCTGCGGAACTGATCCTGACGTTCAAGCGACTTCGTGAACTCGTCCGTCGCCGTCGGCTCGATCGTGGCGAACCCTTGCTTCAGGAAGGGCGATTCCTCGGTCGTGCCCCATTTGTCCAGCATCCGCTGGACCCAGGCTCGACCATCGCCGCCGCCGACCCGAGGCCAGAGATCGACGTACTCCGCCAGCGCGGGAGGTGTGTCCGGCTCAACCGAGACAACGCGTTCGCCCAGCGCCGTCACGGCAGCATCGAGCGTGGCCCTCGTGTCATCGTCCGGTTCGAGATAGCCCTCAATATCTGAGTACCAGGCAATGCGCAAGCCGCTCAAGTCCACATCGGCCGGATCGCGCAGCGGAACTGGAGCAATGAACGGGTCCACGCCGTCGGGACCTGAGATGATCGGCAGCGCCAGCAACAAATCCTCGACATACCGAGCCATCGGTCCAATCGTCGTCCAGGCCTCGAGCGCACCCATGCCCCAGGGCACGATGTGCCCGGTTCGAGGCACTCGACCGGCGGTCGGCTTGATGCCACAGATGCCGCTGAAATGCGAAGGCAAGCGGATACTGCCGCCCGTGTCGCTGCCCATGTCGAGCGGCGACCCGCCGGCGCTGACAATCGCTGCCGCGCCGCCACTGGATCCTCCTGGAGTTCGCTCAGGGTTGAACGGATTCCGAGTCTGTCCGTAAACGAGGTTGTCGGTTTCACCCGACAACGTCAGTTCCGGCGTATTCGTCTTGCCCATCAGGATCGCGCCCGCGGCTCGCAGCCGCGCCGCAACTGTCGAGTCTGAGTCTGGGACGAAGTCTTTGCGACCCAGCGTGCCGCCGGACGTCACGATGCCCTCGGTGTCGTGCGAGTCCTTGAGGGTGATCGGAGCGCCATGTAACGGACCCAGGTCGTCTCCCTGTGCGATTGCCGCATCTGCCTCAGCCGCCTCGTCGCGTGCGCGCTCCGCCGACATCTGCACGACGGCGTTCAGCGTCGGGTTGACTTCGTCAATCCGAGCCAGATGCGCTTCCAGCACTTCCGACGCGGAGACCTCCCGCTCTCGGATCGCGCGAACGATATCTGTCAGTGAAGCGAATGTGTCAACCATCAGGCGTGCTCCCGGCATGTGCCGTGAGACGCCCAGTGTGCCTCAGCGGCCTGTGAACTCGGCTGGACGCTTCTCGGCAAACGCCGTCGTGCCTTCGCGGGCGTCCTCCGTGGTCATGATTTCAGAATAGAGCTGCGATTCCAGCGTCATGCCTTCGGCGAAGCCGGACTGGAGCAAGACGCCTTCGTATGCGGCACGCTTCGACGCGCGAACAGCCAGTGGCGCGTTCGACGCAATCTCCTCTGCCCATTCTCGAGCGGTCGGCAGCAGCGCATCGGGAGTCGTGACCGCATTGGCCAACCCAATCCGGTGCGCTTCCTGCGCGTCGAGATGGTTGGCGCGCAGCAGCAGCTCCAGGGCCTTGCCGAATGGCACATAGCGAGCCAAACGCTGCACCTGACCGCCGCCTGGCAGCAGTCCGCGCCTCGGCGCCATCGATCCAATCCGTGCGGTGTCGCTCATGATCCGCAGGTCGCACGACAAGGCCAGCGCGAACCCGCCGGCCAGACACCATCCATTGATCGCGGCAATGACCGGCTTCCAGGTCTTGTCTGGTCCCCAACTGGAGAGCCCGGAGGCGTTCGACGGATCCGCTTCCCTCTTGGAAGCCGATGTGGCCGCGCGGTTGATCTCGTCACTGTGGGCATCCGGCCGGACCAGGTCGCGTCCAGCGCAAAACGCCCGTCCGGAGCCCGTGATGACTGCCACGTGCAGTGCGTCGTTCTGTTCAAACTCCGACCAGAACTCGTCCAGTTGCCGTGACATCTCAGGATTGATCGCGTTCATCCGCTCTGGTCGGTCCAGCGTGATGGTCGCGATCTTGCAGTCGGTTTCGATTCGGACTGACATGGCGATCTAGCCGCCCGCCACTGCCGGGACGATCGACACTTCGTCGCCCTGACTCAGGGACGTGTGCAGGCCATCGAGAAAGCGAACATCCTCGCCATTGACGAATAAGTTGACAAAGCGGCGGATTTCGCCGTCCTCGTCGACGATGCGCTCGCCGATGCCGGGAAACTGCTGCTCGAGGTCAAGCACAAGATGTTGCAGGGTCTCGCCGGCGGCCTCGACCACATCCTGGTCGGAGGTGAGGGCGCGCAGCGGGGTCGGAATGCGCACGGAAACGCTCATCAACAGAGCTCGATTCGTTCTGGATTAACTTGCTTGAATAGAGGTTAGCGCGGGTCTGGTGCGTCGTCTGCGCAGGCTGACGCAGTAAGGCGGGTCAACCACAGAGCCCGACCAGCCCGGAAACCCGCCCTGGCTGCTCGCCCTGGCTGCCCGTCCCGGTGACTCGCCGGGCTATTCCTCCGGCTGGTCAGGCTCCCAAAGAAGTCGACAGGTTCCGCAAACCAGCGCGGCGATCACTTCGCGACCACCGTCGCTCTCAAGATCGATGGTCTCGTACTCGATCTCGGCTTCCGAACCGCAGTCGGGACACAGCGGCCGAAGGACGTAGTCGAAGTCGCCCGAGGTCACCGAGCTCCGGTGTACCAGGGTGTCGATATCGACCCATTCGTCAAATGGCACAGTACGCACGGCAAAGCTGGCCAGGTCGGCCGACAGATCAGCCGACATGTCAGGCTCCGGCGGATCACCGGGCGTGCGCCCGCCGCTGCGGGTGCTCACGGTTGGTTGCTCAGTAGTTGATTCATAGGCACAGTGTACGTTGGCGAACGAATGTCCTCGGCGACCTAGCGCCGATACATCGAACGCACGGCCGAGTCAGCGTCGTCATCGCTGAACGACTGACGAGCTCCAGATCGACGCCCGGTGAAGATGTCCGAGTTGTTGAGTCGAGTTTCTTCGGGAATCGAATTGTCGAACTCACGTCGTGAGTCACAACGCAAACAGTGTCCAGCTGAGGACGCGCCGTTGGGCGAGTCAATGTCCCAGAGATGTACGCAATCACGAGGGCCAGCAAGGCCTGCGGCTACAGCGGTAACCATTGGAAATCTTCCTCGGAGACCGGCGCCGCCGAGCACCCGGTGCGCAGATTGTACTTGACGTATCGTCCGCGACTGTGCTTATAGTGAAGGATTTTGTAATGTGTGTCAACGCAGTATAAATGTTCTCGTTATGACAAGTATTCAGTACAGCCGTGCGACCTTAACTAATACTGATCACTTCCATACGCTATTAGACCGCACTTTCCAGGTTACTCGCCCATCCACTTCATACGGGGAACCACTGATGCACCGCTCCCGGTCGCGGTATCTGCTCCTCTGCTCGCATAAGGGAGATGCAAGTCAACTCAGTCTTCGTGAGCTCAACCACCATGTAGGGGCGACCCTCACGGTCGTTCGAGTTGGCAGTTGCGAGGTAGGGGCGACCCTCATGGTCGCCCGACTTGGCAACCACCATGTTGGGGCCACCCCCGTGGTCGCCCGCATTGGCAACCACCATGTAGGGGCGACCCTTGTGGTCGCCCGAGTTAGCTTCATAGGGAACGAGCAGAGTCCATGCGCGTCGACCGCGTGTGCGCTCAAACGCCCAAGACTGACACAGTCAGCCCGACATCCCCTTGACGAACTCCAGCGCGCCCTCCGGATGTGCATGGAAGTCACGTGGCGCATCGATGATGTGCCGCACCACGCCCTCGGCGTCGATCACATAGGTCATCCGCGAAGTGATCCCGCGCTCTTCGTTGAGAATGCCCCAGGCCTTGCCGGTCTTGCCCCAGGGGAAATCTCCCAGCAGCGGGAACTCAAGCCCGAGTTCGATCGCGTAAGCCCCATTGGCAAATGGTGAATCGACGGAAATGCCCAGTACCTGGGCGCCCGCCTCCTGAAACTCGTCGTGCAGTTCCCGGAAACGGCTCAATTCGTTGGTTCAACCACCCGTAAAGGCGAGCACGTACCAGGCCACCACGACTGTCTGGCCGCGATATTCCGACAGCGTGTGCTCCTTGCGGTCGCCGTCCATCAATGTGAAGTCGGGTGCGACCTGTCCAATCTCGACTGCCATGGATCCGCTCCTGCCCATTGGCGATTAGCTGGCGGCTCGTTGTGCCGGTGTGCTTCCGCCCGGTGCTCTTCCGCCCGGTGTGCTTCCACATAGCGAGCGCCACCGACGGCCGCTGTCCATAGCCTACGCGCTGGCTATACTTCGCCCATGGCTAACGGCGCCGAGTACGACCTGGGTGCGGCGGAAGTACTGGAAGCGGAAGCGATCGGCCTGCCCGGTCAGCGACGCTTTCGGCTGCGCGTGATCGCCGGAGACAAGACGGCGTCCATCTGGTGTGAAAAAACCCAGGTCGGTGCGCTCGCCGAAGCGATCCAGCAGGTCCTGTCACGTCACCGTCGCGCGTCCGATGGTCGCCGGCCCGCCTCACGGCCATTGGAGCCATTCCCCGATCAGCCCACGCATGACTTTCTCGCCGGTCGCATCGCGCTCGGCTACGACGAGGACGCCGACAGCATCACGCTGTTCGCGACCGACATCGAACAGGGCGGACCCAACGACACGCCCACGCTGCGCTGCGACCTCAGCCGGCGGGCGGCACGATTGTTCACCGTCCAGGCCGAAGAAACCGTTGCCGGCGGCCGACCAGACTGCCCGCTCTGTAAGCAACCTCTCGAAGGATCGGAACATCTCTGCCCGCGCACCAACGGGCACGCGGAAGACGCTCTCGCCGAAATCGGGCCGCCCGAATTCTAGGCCCGGAGGCGATTGTTGACGACGTATGAGGGCGCAGCACGACGAGACTGGCTGACGGCGCGGCCCGCTCCGCAACACGCTGCCTTACTTCGCACTGTCGCCCGTGTGGCATCGAGCCTGCCGCCTCGCCGACCCAAACTCTGGACCTACCAATACGCGTTCTCGCTCCTGGGCACGGCTTCCTTCTTCGCCTGCTTCTTCTACCTGACGACGACACTTCCTCGCGAGATGACCGACCAGGGCTTCAACCTGTTCGAGGTCGGATTGGTTGTCGGCGGCTACGCCGCGATTCCCATTCTGTTGCGCCCCTTCATCGGACGCTGGAGCGACGGTGGCCACCGCATCCTTCAGATGCGACTCGCCCTGTTCGCGTTCATCGCATCGTTCGTGCTCATGATCTTCACCGACAACCTCTGGGCGCTGTTCGCGCTGCGCTGTGTGCAGGGCATCGGCATGGCCGCCTATCCGACCTCGGCCGGGTCGCTGGTGGCCGAACTCGTGCCACCGGTCAGGCGCGGCGAGGGCCTTGGCTTCTTCGGCCTCTCGACCAGCTTTGCCCAGACGCTTGCGCCGGTTGGCGGTGGCGCGATCGCAGTCTTCGCTGGGTTCGACGGAGTCCTGATTCTCGGCGCCGTGACCGCCGCCGTCTCGCTGGTAGTGACCGTGTTCCAGCGGGAACCTCCCCGACCATCCGCGCCGCCACCTCCCGTGTCGTTGAAAGCGCTGATTCCCGTTCGAGCCGTCTTCCCCATGCTGGTCTTCCTCAGTGTCACGCTGGGATTCTCCGTCGCCGCGGCATTCCTCGAACCATTAGCCGACCAGGCGCACCGCAATCTCGGCTTCGTGGCGCTCTTCTTTATGTTCAGTGGCGTCGGCGCCATGCTCTCCCGACCGATGGCCGGCCGCCTGTCCGACCGAGTGGGCCGCGTCCCGGTGATCATCCCCGGCCTGATCGCCACGTGCGCCGGCATGGTCCTGGTGGCGCAGTCGGAGACGGCACTGATGCTCTGGGTCGCTGGGCTGTTGACCGGCATCGGAATGGGCGGCGCACACACCGGACTGCTGGCGATGGCGGTCGACCGCGTCTCGTCAACGCAACGCGGTGGCGCGACCGCCACCTTCCAGCTTGCCTGGGATGTCGGTGGATTCGCCTCATTCCTGATCGGCATCGTCGGCGCATTCTTTAGCGTCGAGATGATCTTCTGGCTGGCAGCGCTCGGAGCATTGGTTGCACTCGCAGGGCTGCTGATTGGACGCGTGATGGGCTGGACACGCACTACGCCTCCGGCAATTGAACCGCTCGCTGCGGGGGCCGTTGCGGGGGGCGGGTGATGCGCTGTGTCCGACTGGATCCCGCCTGCCAGGCAGCAGGAACTGACCGAACTCGCGCTTGAACGCTCGCCCTCGAGCGTTTCCGATCGTTCCTGGTACGCGGCCGCCTTCGTCGCTGGAGTGCTGCTCGTCTGCGTGCTCGGATTCGCCACCAATCTGTTCGATTCCGGGCCCACCTCGTCCGATGTCAGTGCCGCATATCGCGAGGGCATCGACGAAGGAACCGTTGCTGCGGAGACGTACTGGCAAGAGGAACTCGAATCGCGTTGGTGGGAGTCCTACATGCAGGGACAATCCGAAGGATCATCGGTCGCTCCGTCAATCACGGTGGCGATTCGAGAGGGTTTTAGCTGGGAGGGCGGGTTCGATGCCGGACTGCGCTCGCCCGATATCGATCTTGAGCGGAGCTACCGCGAAGGATGGATGGCGGGATACTCCCAGGCTTGGTCGGCAATCGCGAGCGAAGTCGAGCTGGCACCCTTCGATGCCGCGCCCCCCGATGTCGGACAACGCGTGCAATGGGTCGAATGGGGAGGTGAACCTTGAAAGGCAGGTTCGGACTGGCACTGGTCCTGTCTTTCGCCGGGGGCGTACTGCTAACCGCGGCCGCGGGCGGGGCGCTGGGCGTCTTCGACCGAGGTCCAACTGAGCAGGATGTCTCCGATGCGCAAGAACGAGGTCGTGAAGAAGCCACGGCCGAGGTCGCCGTGGGCAAAGAAGACGCTGCCGACGAAGAGGCGGCCAAGGGCTATGAGCGGGGCCGCGAGTCATCAGAATGGCTCTCGCTCGATCGCCTGCCAAATCCCGACAGCTGGTTCGCTGGGGTCGCCGCGGGCCGGATCGAACTGGAGAATCGGTCCAATGAGGCCTTCCGGATCGGGTTCGCCGACGGAGAACGCCAAGGCACAGATGAAGCGCTCGGAGCACTACGCCTGAGCGAAGAACGCTAGTCTCGTTTGCGTTCAGGGGAATCGACAGAGGACCTGCAATCGCAAACCCGTCAACCGGTCACCCCGTCAAACCCGCGCTTGCCGCGGGTTTCTCGATGTGTGGAGCTCAACCGTAAGACTCTGGCTATGGCGTCCGCTGACCCCACTGATTCCAGTGCACGATCTCTTCCAACGGCACGCGTGGCGCCTGCTTGAATGTCTCGCCGGTGAAGTAGGCCATTGGCAGCAATACCGCCTGAGTGACATCCTCGGGAATCCCGAGCAATTCCTGCGACAACGACTCATCGCGCAGGTGCAGCGTCGTCCAGGCCATCCCGATGCCCCGCGATCGCGCTGCCAGCATGAATGACCAAGCGCCGGGAATGATCGAGCCATACGTCGCGGCCTGAGCCATGTACCCGGCATCCTCGACCCGACCGGTAATGCAGGCAATCAACAAAGCTGGACAGCGATGCATCTCGTTGGCCAGATAGGTCGCCGATCGGGTGACGCCGTCCGCCGCGGCCGCACGCGAATCTCCCTCCGGCCAACGCGGACCTTCGTCCGCTCGAGCGGAGGCGAGCTCCATGAAGCTGTCCCGGTAGATCTTGGCGATCCCGGCGATCTTCTCCGGGTCGGTCACGACCATCCACTGCCACTGCTGCGAGTTGGAGGCCGTCGGCGCTTGCAGCGCGATCTCCAGGCACTCTTCGATCACCTCAGGCTCAATCGGCCGTTCAAAGTCCAGGCGCAGCCGGACCGACCGTGTCGTGGTCAGGATGTAGTCGGATTCGTAGCGGCTCATGTCATGGTCCCTTCGTGCGGATCTGGATTCTCGTTACTTGATCTGGCTGATGCGTTGAATCTGGATCCGTTCTGGCAAGGTCTTGCCGTAGCGTCGGACGAGACCGGCCATCACGTTGCCTGGACCCAATGTCAGGTATCGTCGCACGCCCGTTGCGTACAGCGTCTTCAGTGCGGCCTGCCATTCCACCGGTCGGACATATTGCGCCCGCAACTCGTCGCGAAGCTGTTCCGCCGTCGAGATGACCTGCCCAGAGTGATTGCCCACAATCGGAGTGAACTGGTTGGTGATGGGCAACGCGTCAATCAATGCACGATTAACGCGATCAGATCCTTCAAATGCGGACGTGTGGAACGCGCCGGCAACGCGTAGTTGCACCGCCTGACCGCCATACTCGGGCGCAACCTCGGCGGCCCGTTCCAGGGCATCCGCCGATCCGCCGAGGACCGTCTGGTCGGGAGCGTTGTGATTGGCCAACGATGCGCCGGATGCGGCGGCGATCGCTTCTGCGGCGTCGCGTCCGGCGCCGACCAACGCCAGCAACCCGCCCGGTTGCTCGCGGCAGTCACGATCCATCGACAGACCGCACTTCCAGGCAAACTCCAGTGTCGATTCCAGGTCAAGCGCTCCAGACAGCGTCATCGCAGAGTTCATCCCACTGGAGTGCCCGGTCACAAATGTCAGCGGACCGATCCGTTCGGACGCCTTCGAGTACTCGGCGACAGCCCAGGCAATCAGATACGGCTGCAGCAGTGACGGCTGACGAAGTGCCAACTCATCCGTTGGATCTGCGCTCTGGCCCAGCTTCCACAGGTCACAGCCGGTCACCGTCGATGCCAAGCCAAACGCACGTTGCGCCGCCACGGGAAGATCTGCAACATCGTCGGCGAGATCAGCGACACCGCCCGCGCGTTGCGCTCCCTGTCCCGGACAGATCAGGACGGTGTCGGGCGACTGATTCACTGAATCAGGGTACGCGCTAGACGCCACAGTAGTTGTGACGCGCTTGCTTGACCGCCGGGCCCCTGAATGAGCCGACGGACCTACTGGTGCCGGACCTACTTGTGATGGTCGGGGCCCATGTCGGTCAGCTCGATGATGTTGCCGTCCGGGTCCTTGCAGAATGCGGCCCAGATGCCATCGTTGTCGCGCTGGTTCGGTTCGACCATCACGCTGACGCCGTCCGAACGCAGCCGCTCAACTTCGCTATGGAATTCATCGGTCGGGATGTACAGGGCGAAGTGCGGCCCGATGCCCTCCACCGACTGGTCCATCTCGCGCTCCATCAGGTGCAACTGGAGCGCGCCGACTTCGTACCACGCGCCGGGGAATCCGAAATCGGGGCGGTCAATCTCACCGAGACCGAGCTGTTCGCCGTAGAAATGCTTCGACGCCTCTACATCGGCAACGCAAATCGCCACATGGCTGTATCCGGCAACGGCAGGCATGGCACGCTCCTTCAATCTCCCCGTACGCTCATGTACAGGACTGTTCACTGTAATTTGAGTGCGATGATACACATCATGGACGACGCAGGCAGCGGAGTGGACGCGTCGGCGCGGAGAGGTTGAGGCTGATGTCAGAACTGCGATGGGAACCGCCGCCAAGCGGAGACACTGCCCAGCGCGCCGTCGTGCCCGATCGATCGGGAGGCCATGACGGCTCGGGCGGAGCAGGAAGCTCGGGTGGACCAGGCAGATGGTCAGTCGCGCTGCTGATCTTCGTCATGATCGGAGCCGCCTTCGCGCTGGGCGTCGGCGTCATGCGAGTCGTCGACGCCAACGACGACTCCGCTCGCTCGTTGCGCAGCTCAAGGGACGGCGGGGCGCCGCTGGCCATTCCGGCAGCCGTGCAGCCGTCCCCAGACGAAGATCAGGCGGTCGAAGCCGCTGGCACCGGCGGCAGGGCCTCAAGATTCGCCATCCTCGACGAAATCGTCGAGGTGCTGGACAACGACTTTGTCGACCCCGCCAAGTTTGATTCGCTCGACACTCGCGCAGCCGCGATCAATGGCATCATCGACGCCCTGGAAGACGAACACACCGTCTTCATTGACGCCGAACGCTATCGCCTCGCCAGTGAGGACATCGGCGGCTCCTTCGAAGGCATCGGCGCGACCGTCAACTCGGTCGACGGCGCCATCGTAATCGTCCGCCCCTTCCGCAACTCACCCGCCCAACAATCTGGCATTCGTGCCGGCGACGTGATCCTCGAGGTCGATGGCGAATCGACCGAAGGCTGGAGCCTGGAGCAGGCTGTCGCAGTCATCCGCGGACCCAGAGGCACAGACGTCGCGCTGCTGGTGCGACACGCCGACGGCGAGGAAGAACTGATCATCGTCACCCGCGACCGGATCGTGGTGCCCAGCGTCGAATCGCTGCCGATCACCGACCGCTCAGGCAATCCGGTCGCCGACATCGGCTACATCTTGATCACTCAATTCACCGAGGACACCCGCAGCGAACTGCTCGAGTTACTCGACGGCGCGCGAAACGCGGGATTGGAACAGCTGATCATTGACGTGCGCGGCAACCCCGGCGGATTGCTCCGCGCGACAGTCGACACCACCGGCGAGTTCATCGACGAGGGTGTGATCCTGCGTCAAATCGACCGTGAAGGCAATGAAGAAGTCTTCAATGATCGCGCCGGAGGCGCTGGCATCGATCTCGAGCTCGTCGTCCTGATCAACGAGCACAGCGCTTCCGGCTCCGAGGTGATGGCGGCCGCCTTGCGCGATCACGGACGCGCGGTGCTGATTGGCACGACGACCACTGGCAAGGGAACGGTCAACGTGCCCAGACGTCTCTCCGACGGCAGCGTGCTCTATGTCAGCATCGCCCGCTACCTGACCCCCAACAGCGCCCAGGTCGAGGGTGTCGGTGTCGCCCCAGATATCGAGATTGCCATCCCAGACACCGGGTTCGAAGCTGGGCAGGACATCCAGTTGTTCGTCGCCATCGACTACCTGCGAGGCGAATACAGTCCCAGCGCCGGCGCTGATGACGACTCCGGCGGCAATCAGCCTGACGAGGTTGCCGACGAGACGACAGAGGACGGTCAGCAGGGCCAGCAGGAGACTGAGGTGGACGTCGAATCGCAGCAGCAGTCGGAGGAGTAACCTACGCGGCGTCACCTGCCAATCAGGCGGTCTAAGCAGGCGGTCTCGCCGAGCGAAAGGGATTCGTGATGACATCAAATGCCGACGGTTGGGCACGACCCGAGCTGATCTGCGAAACCGATTGGCTGGCCGAGCACATCGACGATGACGATGTGGTCGTGCTGGACTGTGATCTGTTGGACGGGTACCTGCGATTGCACATTCCCGGAGCGGTCTGGTCGCTCTCGCGCTACTGGAAGACCGATCCGCGAGATGACTCGCAGATCTACGGGATGTCCGACCCTGAGCAGTTTGCGCAGTTGGTCGGACGGCTGGGTATCACTCCGGACACGACCGTCGTTGCCTACGACGGATCAGGTTCGCTCTACGCGGCGCGGACCTGGTGGACGTTCAACCGGTTCGGCCACACCAACTTCAAGATTCTGCACGGCGGACTCGATAAGTGGTACGCGGAAGGTCGCCCGCTGTCACGCCAGAATCTGCGTCCGAAGGCTGCCGAGTATCCGACTCCCTCCGCGCCGCATGACGACTCCATCTGTAGATTGGACGACATCCCGGCAGCACTGGCAGACGACAACCACGTCTTCTGGGACGTGCGCTCGGACGGTGAATGGACCGGCGCCAACAAGCGCGGCACTCAGCGCGGAGGACGCATCCCCGGCGCCGTACACCTGGAGTGGTTGCACACCCTCGAGAACCCCGTACGCACGCTCAAGCCGCCGGCCGAGCTGCGCCGGATGCTCGGCGACCTGGGCATCACGCCCGAAACCACCGTGACGACCTATTGACAGGGAGGCATCCGTGCGGCGCACGGATACTGGCTCCTGCAACTGCTCGGCTACAACAACAGCCGAAACTACGACGCATCCTGGCACGAATACGGCAACGCCCTCGATCACCCGATCGAGACGCCCGCCGACTGAAGAGGGCTGTGACTCATTCCAGCAAGTCCGCGCATGTTGGAGACCGTCGAATAACTCAGTTTCCTGTCCCCGCCCCCCGATCGGGGACCCGCTGTGGCAAAGCCCAGGCTGCTCGGATAGGTCCCGGTTGAGCAGATACCGGCGACAACCATGGCCGCCGGTCAGAAGCCAGGGAAGGAGCAGGCCCCCGCTCGGGGGCGGTTGAGGGATTGTGCATCGGTCTCCGCATATCGCACGCAGGCCGCGATCCATCGTTCTGCTACGAAGACACCTGGACAACTCCCCTCCCAAGAGGAGAGGAGAATGGGAGCACGCCTTCCATTGGCTTGCAGCTCGGCTGCACTGCTGTAATGCTGCATCTAGTTGTATCCGGCCCTAGCCCTCTAACAGCACCGCCAGCGCCGCCTCGACCTCGGCCAATGGTGCGAATGCTTCGAACCGTGCGACGACCACGCCCTGTGCGTTGACGACAAACGTCCACTCGTCCGTGTGCAGGCCCCACTCCTCGAGGATCGGCGTTTCGATCGGCTCGTCGCCCAGGCGCACCTGCTCCGGATTCTCAAACAGATCGACGTGGACGTAGTTGGCCGCGTCGCCGAAGATGCCTCGCACCTCAGAGAGCACCTCCGCTTGCGGTCCACAGAAGGCGTTGGTGCAGAATCCGGGTGAGGCGAAGACGACCACGAACGGCTTGTCCGCTCCGACCGCATCCGCCAGCGAGATCAGGTAGAGACCTGGGTCGGGAGTTTCGCCGGTGGAGAGATCGGCGATGTTCGCCACATCGGTCAGCGTCCGGCTGTCCGACGCCGGAGCAGCATCGCCAACCGAGGGCGCTGACGTATCGAGCGGCACATCAATCGCGATACCAACATCGTCGAAACCGGCTTCGGAAGGTATGTGCAGGATCAGATTCCAGCGTCCAGGATCGGTGAAGTTGACCGTCGTGACATGGAATCCGCGGACTCCGTCGGGGAAGTGCGAGAAGCGTGCGACCACTTCCTGCATCTCACCCGGCGCATCCTCTGGGAGCACGGTGACACCGAGCGCCGGGAACTCGACCAGACCGACCGGTCCTTCGATCACAACCGAAATCCGGTGCGTTCCCGGAGCAAGATCAGGGGTACCCAGGGCGATCGTGTAGCCGCTGTCTGATACGTAAACGGGGTAACCGGAGTCGCGCAGCAGCTGCAGTCGCGGACTGAGATCGTCGTAGTTGGCCTCCTCGATGATGCCAACGGACATGCCGCCCTCCATGCCGCCCATGCCGTCATCGGCCTGCTGCTGCATCGCGTCTTGCTCTGCCTCGGCCTGCTGTTCTTGTTGCTCAGCCATCTCCATGTCGGCCTGCTGCTCCTGTTGCTCAGCCGGCTCTGATGCTGCAGTGGCTGCGCGCGAGCTAGACGTCGAGGTGCCTGAACTCGAAGTCGCCGTGCTGGTCGATGTCGACTCAGCCTGCTCTTGCTGATCCTGCTGTTCCTGCTGGGCCTGTTCCTGCTGCTGGTCGTCCGACGACGACGTACATGCCGATGCGGTCAGCAGAGCGGCCAGGGCAAACCCCAGGAGTCCGAACCAACGCCGGCTCAGTCGCCAACGATGGACCCCACGCCGCAATACCTGATGAAGTGCTGTCATGAAACCCCTCGCTCGATCGGTTGGGAAACTTCCCGTGACTCAACGCTACTCGCCACCCACGTAAGAGCCGAATGTGAATGCGAACAAGCGGAACTGGTCGGAGTCCGAGCGCAGCGTGAGCTCATGCTCCGACCACTCGGGCAAGAAGACCAGACGGTACAGGTCGTTTTCGGTCACGAGAATGTACGAGCGACCCTCGTCGTCCCACTGGATGTGGCTGCCTGCCTCGTTCGGGAACAGCCAGCGACCATCCAGCTCAACGTAGACCCGGAACGGCGCTCCATCCTCGGCCACGGTCAGCACGATGTTCGCCGTGCGTCCACGGATCAGCAGGGCGACATAGTCTTCGAGGTTGTCCGTCGTGCGGGCATGGACGATTGCTTCATCCTCGATTCGCCAGAGTCCCTCCAGGTACCAGAAGTTGTGCTCGCGTTCTGACCTGTCTACGTCGAAAAACTGCGTGTCGATCCCTCTGCCGGTGAGGAAGTACGCATCCTGACCGGCGTACGGTCCGCCGCTACCCACGTTGCGTTTCCAGCCCATGTAGAGCTCGCGCGTTTGACGCGGCGTGCCGCCCTGTCGCGTCGGGATTGGCGCGCTCACCCCGAACGGAACATCGGACAGATCCTTCCCGACCGCTTCCAGCGCCTCGCGAATCGCCCGCTCGGTCTGCTCGTAGTGCCCCTCGCCAATGTGGTCATAGCGGACTCCCATCGGCGAATCGTCGGTCGGCCCGATCAGGAACTTGCGCGGCCACCAACGATTCTGGAACGCGCGCCAGGTCCGGTAGTCATTGTCGATGGCGACGAGGTACTCGATGTTGTGCTCGGCATTCGCCGCGCGCACGTTTTCGATACGCTCTTCGAACGCAAACTCCGGCGTATGCACACCGATAATCACCAACCCGTGGTCGCGATACTTCCGATCCCATTCGGTCAGGAACGGCAACGTGCGGATGCAATTGATGCACGTGTAAGTCCAGAAGTCGATCAGGACGATGTTGCCCTTTGCCAACTCCAGCGCGATCGTCGTCTCGGCCCCATTCAGCCAGCCGTTCAGGCCCGTCAACTCGGCCGTGGTCGCCTGAGCGCTGATTTCTTCCGCCCGAAGCCGCAGCCGATCATCCACCGTGGGCTCTTGCTGCTCTTCCGCTTGCTGCTCTTCCGCTTGCTGCTCTTCCGCTTGCTGCTCTTCATCCTCTTCCTGCAGCTCGGCCGGTTCGCCTTGCTCGTCATCGGCCTGCGGATCTGCGTCCTCCGCCCCTGAATCCGATTGCTGCTGCTGATCGCTTCCCTCTGTCGATTCCTCCTGTGGCTGTTTCTCGCCTGAATCGGACTGAGCCGAGTCCTTCCCGCCCTCGTCGTCCGCGTCCTTCTCGCCAGTGGAACTGACCGTCGATTGCGCCTGCGCTCCGTCGTCCTGGCTGTCATCGTCGCCAACGGACTGCTGCTCAGCCTCTTGCGGCCCGCCATCCTGCTGTGCTGCTTGCTGCTGATCGTCCTCGTCCTGCGCGGAAGTGCTTGGAGATGTCGTCTCCCGCGATTCCGATTGCTCGTCGCTATCTGAGGTCGCGGCCGACGATTCGGACTGCTGCTGATCTTGCTGCTGATCTTGTTGTTGGCCCTGTTGTTGGCGCTGTTGCTGCTGGCTATGTTGCTCCTGGTCCTGTGGCGCGTCGTCGTCCGACGAGCAGGCCACGAACAACGCGGTGATCAGAAGGATTGCGAGGGTGCCGAGACCGGCGAGCCGAGTGTGTTTCATGGGAACGAGCGTACAACGGCGCGGGCTGATCTCGTCAGGCTGTGCCGTCTGACCAGGCCGTGATCAATGTGTGCGCGATCGCCATCGGACCAGGCAGCGAGAGCGCGCCTTCGGGTAATCCCGGTTGTCCAAGCTGCGCCGCAGGTTGTGCCAGCGAATCACGAATCTCGTCCCGAGTAAACCAGCGCACATCGTCCATTTCCCACTCGTCGTAGTTGATGTCCGCGCTGCCCGCATCAGCTAGACAGCCAATCATCAGCGACGAAGGAAACGGCCACGGCTGCGACGAGTGATAACGCACGTTCACAGCATCGATACCGGACTCCTCAGCCACCTCACGACGAACAGCGTCCTCGATTGACTCACCGTGATCGATGAATCCCGCCAATGCCGAGAACATGCCTGCCGGCCAGGACGCTTGACGACCAAGCAGACAGCGATCCCGCTCTGTATCAATCACGACAGTAATCACCACGGGATCGGTGCGGGGAAAGTGCTCGGCGGGGCACGATGTGCACTTCCGAGAGATGCCCCCCTGTACGGCTGCCGTTGCTGCTCCACAGACAGCGCAGAACTGGTGACGCTCATGCCAGTCCAGAAATGCTCGGGCCTGGGCCGCGATCCCGGCGTCATCGCCGTCGAGCACCGGTGCGGCGGCGCGCAGGTCCATGAACGAGGCGTCGTCCGGTAACTCGAACTGACCGGGCGCAGCCGCTTCATTGATCGCAAACCGCGCCGCGCCGTTCGATGTGCCCAGCAGCAGTGCCGGATGACGGTCGATGTCTGCGCCAATGGGCAATCGCGACCAGGCCAGTCGCATCCCACCATCAACCTGTCGCATCGGAAAGGTCAGATTGCGCAGCGGCAGAAACTCAGCGCTGGCGTCGCGCAGTTGCGTCCCGACCCATTCCTCGTCGCGCCGCCGCGCCGCTTCGCGATCGAGCGGATTGCCGGCGAAGGTGTTGCGATGTTCAGGCATGAGCTCAACCCCTCCGGTCGGTCTGCGTGCGCGAGTGCAAGTGCTAGGCGGTGTGCGACGCCGCGGTGTGATCGAACCGGGTCGCTGCCGGAGTGCTCGGCAACCCCGGCATCGTCATAATTTCTCCTGAGATGATGACCACGAATCCCGCTCCCGCTGAGGGGCGGACATCGCGGACCGTGAACTCGTGCGCTTGCGGCCGCCCCAGCCGCCCCGCGTCATCCGAAAGCGAGTACTGCGTCTTGGCAATACAGACCGGCCACTCCTGCTGGCCCAGACGCCGCGCGCGGCGCAATGTGAGCTCGGCCCGGCGCAGATAGGTCACGGTGCCGGCCCCGTAGACCTCACGAGCCACCGATTCGATCTTGTCCTTGAGCGAATCCTCCAGGCGGTACAGGCGCTGGAACTGGGGTCGTTCGCCGGCTAGCGCTTCACGCACCTGGACCGCGAGATCAAGACAGGCCTCGCCGCCACCGCCATAGGGATTGGCAACCGCCGCTCGAACGCCACGCCGCTGACAGTGCGCCACGACGGCATCGAGCTCGGCCTGGGTGTCTGAAGGGAACTGATTCACGGCAACAACCGGGATCACGCCATGCTTGACGACGTTATCGATATGCGCGTCGAGGTTCGGCAATCCCGCTTCCAGAGCGGCCAGGTCTTCGACCTCAAGTTCTTTCGCCGGACGCCCGCCGTGTCGCTTGATCGCGCGCGCCGTCGCCACGATCACTGCCGCCTGAGGCTCGAACCCGCCGATCCGCGAGACCACGTTGAAGAACTTCTCGGCCCCCAGATCGGAACCGAAGCCAGCCTCCGTCACGGTAATGTCGGCGCAAGCCATCGACGCCCGCGTCGCGGCGATCGAGTTGCATCCCAATGCGATATTGGCAAATGGTCCGCCGTGCACAAACGCCGGACCACCTTCGCCGGTCTGGACAAGATTGGGCCGCATCGCATCCTGGAGCAGGACGGTCATCGCACTATCGACGCTCAGGTCGCGACAGGTGATCGGCTGAATCGGCGTCGATGTCGTGTAGCCGATGATCACGTCGCCCAGGCGGCGATGCAAATCATCGAGATCCGTCGCGACCGAGAGAATCGCCATCACTTCCGAGGCCGGCGTGATATCGAACGCCTCTTCGCGCGGAATCCCGTCGCTGGTTCCGCCCATCCCGATTACGGCGCCGCGCAAGGCCCGATCATTCATGTCGATACAGCGCCGCCAGGTGATCCGGCGCGAGTCCAGACCCAGCGCATTGCCGTGGAACAGCGAGTTGTCGATCGCCGCCGACAACAGGTTGTTGGCGGCCGTCACGGCGTGCAAATCGCCGGTGAAGTGCAGATTGATATCGTCCGCCGGTAACACTTGGGATCCACCACCGCCCGTACCGCCGCCCTTGATCCCAAAGACCGGTCCCATTGACGGCTCACGCAGCGCCACCGCCGCGTTCGCACCCGACTGCCGCAGCGCCTGGGTCAGTCCGATCGCCGTCGTCGTCTTGCCCTCGCCTGCTGTGGTCGGCGTCATCCCGGTGACCAACACCACGTCGCCCTGCACGTCGCCGTGCACGTCACCCTGCGGCCGAGAGCGAAGCCGCTCCAGCGCGTCCGCAGTCAGCTTGGCTTTGTGCCGTCCGTACAGATCAAGGTCATCTTCCGACAGGCCCAACTCCGCTGCCACATCGACGATTGGCCGCATGTGCCTCCCCCTCAGATCGCTTCGCAGGCCAGAGTAGCGCAGGACCGCCAACCCGTTGTGAAGCAGGCCAGCACGTAAGCCTGATACCGGTGGAACTGAACTCCTGTCGGGGCGACCATTATGGTCGCCCCTACAACGGGACCAAATGCGCGCTGACCGATTTGCGCGCAGGTATCCGATTGCGAAGAAGCAAGGCTCGTCGCGTCGAACGTGGAGTCAGTTCTCGACCGTCACCTTGACATCGGTCACTTTGCGTGAGTTGACGATCAAGGCGATGTTGAAATCGCCGTCATCGTTGATCCGCAGTGGAATCACGGCGACCTGCCAGGGCGGTTCAAGGTCTTCGAAGCGAATGTCGTTCAACTCGAAATACTCACGAGCCCCGGCGTCATACTCAACGCGCACGAGGATGTGGTCGGCATCGACCAGTTCGTTCATCTCCAGCCGCAGCCAGAATCGCTCGTCCAGCTTGAGCGGGCGATTCAGCGGAGTCAGCACGGCTTTGTCCTCGGCCTGTTCATCGATGTGCAGCGCCGCAACCGCCGACCCGCCCACGCCCGAAAAAATCCCGGCACCTGACGATCCAGCACATGCCGCCGCAATCGGCAGGATCAGCATGGCCAGGATGATCATTCCGGCGAGACCGCTACGATCTGTGGGCATCAATGAAAGGGTAGTCTGCCCGCAGCGGGATGCCGGTCCAGTTCGGACCGGCAAGTGGCTCAGTGATTACACCTTGGTGGAACTGGAAGGGTTGTTCGTGGAGACCATAGAGCCGGAGATAGTGCTTTCCATCCAAGGCCTCTACAAGGTCTTCGCCGACGACGACGGCAGCGGCCTGAACCAGGCGGTCGAGGGACACTCCAAAGACGAAATCCAGGAAGACACCGGCGCCGTCGTTGGACTGCGCGACGTCACTATCGATATTGCCCGCGGCGAGCTCTTCGTCGTGATGGGACTGTCCGGCTGCGGGAAGTCGACGCTGGTGCGCTGCATCAATCGACTGATCGAGCCCTCAGCCGGACAGGTCTGGCTCAACGGCCGCGAAATCACGGCGATGGACTCGGAAGAGTTACGTGAGATACGCCGCACCGAACTGGCGATGGTCTTTCAGCACTTCGGTCTGATGCCGCATCGCAACGTGCTCGACAACGTCGCGCTACCGCTCGAAGTCGGCGGCGTGGTCAAGACGGAACGCCGAGAGCGAGCCGCCGCGTCGCTTGAGCTCGTCGGCCTGGGCGACTGGGCCGGATCGATGCCGAATCAGCTCTCCGGTGGGATGAAGCAGCGCGTGGGCCTGGCTCGCGGACTGGCCATGAACACCCCGGTGCTGCTGATGGATGAGCCCTTCTCGGCGCTCGACCCGGTCATTCGCCGTGATCTCCAGGACGAACTCCTGGCGCTGCAGGAATCGGTCCAAAAGACGATCGTCTTCATCACGCACGACCTGAACGAGGCGGTGCGCGTTGGCGATCGCATCGCGATCATGCGCGACGGTGAGGTGGTGCAGTTGGGCGCGCCCAATGATGTTGTGCTCAATCCAGCCGACAACTTCGTGCGCGAGTTCACTCAGGACGTGCGCTTGCACGGCATGGTCACCGCGGCGTCGATCATGGACACCGAATTCGACACGATCCGTGACACTGATTCGGTGAAGAACCTCGTCGACCGGCTCGAGTCTCCCGACACCAGCTCACTCTGCTGCGTCGATGCGCAAGGCCGCTACCTCGGCAAGTCTGATCTCGCTCGCGCACGGCTCGCCCAGCGCAATGGCGCCAGGACAGTCGAACAGGTCACGCTCTACATCGGCGACCATGTCGGAACCGACGCGGTGCTCGACGACCTCGTTCCTGCCGGGTTGCGCGCCCAGTACCCGCTCGCCGTCGTCGACGACGATGACACCCTGGTCGGAGTGATCCCGCTCAACCGCTTGGCGCGCGCGATGGTCTCGGACCAGGCAGCGGCTGAAATCGCCGCCGAGCAGGAGGTCGACTAATGGCTGAACAACCAGGGCCAATTCCACATTTTCCAGCCAAGTTCGTGATGCGCCACATCATGTCGGAAGACAGTCCGCTGCGGAACAATCCTGCCTTGGCGGCGCCGCTGGCGATTCTCGCTATCGCCGCATTGTTCGTCATCTCCTATTTCTTCATCGCCGAAGAGTTTCCATTCGATGTCGGCCGTGACGTCGGACGCCGGCTCGATATCTGGCTGGATTGGCTCAAGGACAACTTCTCGCCGGTCTTTCAAGCGATCAAGGACGTAATCGTATGGTTTCTGGTCGCGCTTCAAGACATGATGCTCTGGCTGTCTTGGCCATCCATTATTGGCGCAATCGCATTGGCATCCTGGTTGCTCGTCTCGTTCCGCATGGCCCTGTTCTCAGCGGCGTCCCTGCTCCTGCTCGCGTCGTTCGGGCTGTGGGAATCGACAGTGATTACGATCTCGCTGATCATCGTCACCGTCAGCTTGTCCATCGGGATCGCCGTGCCGATTGGCGTCTGGGCGTCACAGAGCGACCGCCTGGACGCGTTCCTGCGGCCCATCCTCGACGGGATGCAGACCATGCCCTCGTTTGTCTACCTCGTGCCAGCGATCGCGTTCTTTTCCCTGGGCGAGACACCCGCCGTGTTGGCGACATTGATTTACGCCGTGCCGCCGGCGATCAGGCTGACCAATCTTGGCATCCGTCAGTTGCCGGCCGAAACGCTGGAAGCGGCAGACTCCTTCGGCATGACCCAACGTCAATTGCTGATCAAGGTCAAGATTCCGCTCGCGATCCCAACGATCATGGCGGGCGTCAACCAGACCACGCTGATGGCGCTCTCCATGGTTGTGATCGCATCCATGGTCGGTGCCAAGGGGCTGGGACTGGACGTGTTCCGCGCGCTCGGACGGATCGAGCCGGGCAACGGATTCATCGCCGGGCTCGGCATCGTCTTCCTCGCAATCATCGTCGATCGCATCACGCAGGCCTTAACGCGGCGGCAACAAGATGCGCTAGGCTCAGAATGAGCGAGTCGACAAGTTTGACAGGAGCGGAGCCATCCGCGAACTCATTTCACGCGTTTTGACCAAGCCGGGGACCACGCTGTTGTGTGTCTCAGTGCTGACTTGGGTGCTTGCCGGATTTGCGGTCGCAGATCCAGAGCTCGCGGCCCGAGCAGATTACGGCGGCGCGAAAACGTTGTTTGTGGTGTTGGCCGTGCTGATGACGTTGATGGCGTTGTACCGCTCCGGGCTACTCCGTAGCCGAGACTGATCCCTGTTCGGTCGCTGAACTCGACTCGTTCCCAACCACACGTGTGTACCAAGGAAAGGACTATGCACATGCTTCGATTGAACGTGTTCCGCTTAGGAGGCGCCATCCGCCTCAGATGGTTGCGCAGACCGCTCGGCTTGCTCGGCGCCCTCGCCATTGCAGCCACGGTCATACTCAGCGCCTGCTCGGGTGATGACGAGCAACAGCAGCAACAAACCGTTGCCCAAGTCCAGGAACAACAGCAGGATCAGCCGCAGCCAGCGGCCGAACAACCACAACAGCAGCAGCAAGACCAGCCGCAAGCGGCCGACCAGCCCGAGCAGCAGGATCAGCCGCAGCCGGCAGCGCAGCAAGAAGACGAGCCGGCTCAAGACCAGCAAGCCATGCAGCAAGACCAGCAGGGCATGCAACAGCAGGACCAGCCCGCTCAGCAGCAGGCCATGGACGAAGAGAAGCCCACGATCATCTTCTCCGACCTCAACTGGACCTCCTCTGAAGTCCAGGTGCGCGCCGCGGCGTTCATCGTCGAGCACGGCTACGGCTACGAGGTCGACTTGATCGCTGGCGACACCACGTCGCTGTTCCAGGGGCTGATCAACGGCGACACCAACGTCACCATGGAAATCTGGCCCTCGCAGCAACCATGGATCGACGAACTCGAAGACCCCACCATTATCGAGATTCTCGGTGACTCGCTCGACACCAACTGGGAAGGTTGGGTCGTCCCGCAGTACATCAAGGATGAGAACCCCGGTCTCGTCTCCGTGTCCGATCTGCCCGATTACATGGAACTCTTCGTCACCGCCGACTCGCGCGGCAAAGCGCGATTCGTCGACTGTGTGCCCGGTTGGGCCTGCGAGCAGGTCAACGGCAACAAAGTTGTCGCCTACGAACTCGAGGAAGTCCTTGAACTGATCAAGCCAGGTTCCGGTGCCGCCCTGTTCGAGGACCTCGAGTCCACCTACAACCGTGGCGAGCCGTGGCTCGGCTACATCTGGGGACCGACCAAGCCAACCGCCACCCTCGACCTCTACCGACTCGAAGAGCCGGAGTGGACCGAAGAGTGCTGGAACAGCGACCAGGGCTGCGCCTACCCCGACTCCGAGGTGCGCATCGCCGTCCACCGCGATCTGCTCGACGGCGCTCCCGACATCGTCGAATTCCTGCGCGCGTGGGACTTCGCCGCCTCGGTCCAGGTTGAGTCCGAGATTTGGCTCGCCGACAACAACGCCACACCTGACGAGGCCGCCATCTGGTACCTCGCCAACAACGTCAGTGTCTGGGCTGCGTACGTCCCGGCCGATGTCGCTGAACGCGTCGAAGCCGCTCTGGCCGAAGAGAGCTAACGCTCGCGTCCCCAGACCGAAGCGAGCTAACGCTCGCGACCCCAGAGCAGCCAATACCCGGCGGCGGTCGAGAGTAATCCGACCGCCGCCAGGGGCGGCCACCAGGGACGCAGCTCGGCAAACAGCGGCGGATGCACCAGCACCGCCGCGCCGACTGCCAGCGCACTGGACAATCCCAGCGCCGCCAGCATCCCCAGCAACCACAACCCCCACGTTGTCCAGCGCCCATGACGTGCCCGAAGGCCGATTGCGATCATGCCCTTCAGGCTACCCTTCAAGTCAACTGGCCAGGATTGCCAACGGAGGAGGCGCCGTCCAGCGGCGCCACTGAAACAACCGCCGTCGCCCTGACTGGTTTCATATTCGACATCTTCATCAACAGTTCCTCATCCCATGCCCAAGAAATCGAAATCCCGCGGCAAGCAACCTGAACCGACCAAGACCAACCAGAACGAGCGTGTCCTGGCCACCAACCGGCGCGCCTTCTACCAGTACGACATCCTGCGCCGCTTCGAAGCCGGACTCAGCCTCATGGGCTCCGAAATCAAGAGCGCCCGCGCCGGCCGCGTCTCGATCCAGGAGGCCTATTGCCGCCCTCGAGACGGCGACATGTATCTCGTCGGCGCTCACATCGCCCGATATGAGCCCGCCGGTCAGGCCAATCACGATCCCACCCGCGACCGTCGCCTATTGCTCCATCGCCGCGAGATCAACCAGCTCGAGCAGGCCTTCGCGCAGAAGGGTCTGGCCCTGATTCCGCTCAAGCTCTACCTCACCCGAGGCATGGCCAAGCTGGAGATCGGCGTCGGGCGGGGTCGCCGGATTCACGAAAAACGCGATCGCATCGCCGAACGCGACGCCAACCGCCAGATCGAACGGGCGCTGCGCCGCTAGCCATCCGGGTCCGCCCTGGTCAGTAGCCGCGCCGGAGTTGGTCCGTCCGCCGCCCGCGGTTCGGCTGCGTCCGCACTCATCGAGTCATTTGTGGTCTTCTATAGCAAACATCTATGGGATTCCCTCAGCAACAGTGTTGGCAGAACAGTGTTGGCAAACACGTGGGGTTTGCTATCGACAACAGCAGGGACTCGAATATATCGGAACATTTGTCATATCTGAAACATACGGGTTCAAGGGCCGCGTCTATTGATACGATTGCTGTTGCATCGGCCTGTGCCGATGGAACGACCTTCTGGGGACGAAAGGGTTCGACAGCGGTTGATTTCGAGTTGTTGCGTGCCGAGCTGGCGTTGCTCGTAAATCCACGCCAAACCTCCCTAATTGGCGAATCCAGGGAACTCGCCCTCGCCGCTTAACCGCGGTGACGTCGTCTCTCACCCGCCGCCGAGTCGGAGAGAGAACGGCGCCGTTTACTCGGATGCCCGTCGCGGGCGGTTGGGACCGCGCCGGAAAGATTAATTCCACTCACCTGCTCGTAACGGTAGGCCGACGCGCCGGCGTGCAGGGACAACACAAGCGACGGCTACGCACGTAGAGATAGCCCGCGACGATCGTCTGGACGGGGAGTTCGATTCTCCCCCGTCTCCACCACCGCATCCGATTCGCCCGTTCGGATGCGACCCGGAACAGCAGGTGCCGCGTGCGCCGACCAGGAACTGAGGGCAGCATGGCGGACACAGCCGACGACGGACCGATCGGCTCGGACGGCGAAGAATCGGGCGATGCGCTGATCGAAGATGAAGCCAGTAAAGACGAAGCCAGCAAAGATGAAGTCAGCAAAGACGAAGCAGGCAAAGACGAAGCAGGCGAAGAAGAAGCAGGCGAAGAAGAAACAGGAGAAGAAGAAGAGCTAGAGCCCCTGGGCCAGCGCCTGCGGGCACTGCGCCATGCGCAGAAGCTGTCGCTCAGCGAAGTGGCCAGACTGTCCGGCGTGTCCAAGGGCTACCTGTCACAGGTCGAGCGCTCGCCCACCGCCCGGCCATCGGCGGCCATACTGTCTGACATCGCACGCGCCCTCGGCACGTCTGTCGCCCAACTCATCGAGCATCAGGAGCTCGAGCCACTGCTCCCCGATGACCTGGACATCTCCGACAGCCTCAGAGCGTTCAGCGAGGAGGCCGATCTGCCGCCCGCCGATATCGAAATGTTGGCCGGCATTCGCTACCGCGGCGCATCGCCCGAGGCGAAAGAAGACTGGCGGTTCCTCTACGAAGCCATCCGCCGCAGCGTCGGTCACACCCGTTAGGGCGTGTGCACATGGATGCGAACACGCCTGCGTGGCTAGCCCAGATTCCCTGCTCCCCCTCGCAGTGACCGATGCAACACCCCTCAACCGCCCCCGCCTCCGAGCAGGGGCCTGCTCCTGCCCTGCCTTCTTACTGGCTAACTGGCTAACTGGCTAACTGGCTTACCGGCGGCCAAGTTTGTCGCCGGTATCTGGTCAACCAGGACCTCTTCGAGCAGCCTGGGCGTTGCCAACGCGGGTCCCCGCTCGGGGGCGGGGACGGGAAACTGAGTCAATCAACGTCTGGCAGGGGGAGCTGCCGAAGATCCTGCCCCCAGCTTGAACGGGGCTTGAACGGGGCCTGAACGGGGCCTGAGAGAGTCCCACTCCCCATCGACAATGCCTTGACCCACCCATACGGTCGTTCGCTCTCCCATGTGAACAGACCTCGGTCCAGACGAACGCGGCCCGTCCGACGGCGCGTCGGGAAGCACGGCGACGATAATCAACCGGACCCAACGGAATGTACGAGTTCGTGAACTAACCGGAAATGTCTTGCAGGAAATCGACGATCTGTGTTGTAGGATGCGACGAACTGACCCGACAGGCTCAGTGTCGGGCGAGCTTTATCCGGCGGGACGTTCTCGTCGCAGGAGGTATGTATGAGCGAGCGAAACTATTGGCAACGGATGCGCCGGCGACAGATGTCGCGTCGTGCGCTGCTTGGTGCATCCGCCCGAGCCGGCGTGGGCGCGGCCGGACTGGCCCTGGTCGGTTGTGGAGACGACGATGACGACGGCCAGCAGGCCGCCGCACAGGTCGCCCAACAGCAGGATCAGCAGCAGCAGGCCATGCAGCAGGGTCAGCAACAGCAGGCCATGCAGGACCAGGCGCAGCAGCAGGCCGACCAGGCCGGTGCGCAGGAAGACGACGCGCAGCAGGGCCAGGATACGTCGATGGTCGCCACGGCTGACCACATCATTCGCGGCGGTCGCCGTGTGGCCCCGTTCGTCGGCCCCTACTCGGGCGACCCGCCCACACTCGACCCGTACGAGAACCTGACCTACCGCGCCCAGATCCCGTCTGGCTTCCACTACTCGAAGCTGATCCAGGCGATCTCTGGTGGCGACAACGTCAACCCCGGCAACACGGCGCAGTACGAAAACGACCTCGCCGCGACCATGCCGGAAATCCCCGAGCCGACTGTCTTCAACTTCACCCTGCGTGAAGACGCCAACTGGCACGATGTCGACCCGCTCAACGGTCGCGGGATCACCATCGATGACATCCAGGCGACACACGACCGGTTCAAGGAAATCTCAGCCAACGCAGCCGGCTGGGACGGCGTCATCGCCAAGTTCACCACCGGTGAAGACAACTCGATCCGCTTCGACCTGCACAAGCCGCACGCGCCCTTCCTGACGCTGGCCGGCTCCTCGCAGCACATGTGGATCATGCCCCAGGAAATCGTCGACGACGGCACCGTCGCCCAGCGCCCGGTCGGCTCCGGTCCCTGGATCTTCGAGAGCTTCGAGCCCGGCGTGGCCATCAACTGGCGACGCAACCCGGACTGGCACCGCAGCCGCGACTACGTCAACGCCATGGTCGACTCCGGCGCTGGCGGCTACAACGGCATCTCCAATGTCGACCCGCAGCTCTTCCCGCTCATGGACGGCGTCACCGCCACCATGAACGGCGATGTCAACGTCCTGATCCCCGCCCTGGGCGATGGATCACTGGACTTCTCACAGCTCTCGCCTGCGATCTTCAAGCAGGCCCAGGATGCGGCGCCGTCGATTGAAGATACGGCTGGCTACGTGTTCACCCTGAACACCGTGCCCGGCGGCTTCTACTTCAACTACTCGATCCCGCCCTGGAACGACGTGCGCGTGCGACTCGCGTTGTCCATGTCGATGGACCGCGACGGCATCCTCGCCGCCACCGATGACACCGGTCGCGGCGGCTGGCACAGCCCGCTCTCGCAGATCGCCCCGTACTGGCTCGACCCCAAGGACCTCGACGCATTCGGCGAGACGTATGAAGGCGAAGACTCTGGTCTCACCTTCCACCGCGACATCGCCAAGGCTCGCGCCCTGCTCGACGCCGCCGGCTACCCCGAAGGCATCCAGGCGACGCTGCACGGCACCGCCGACTACGGCGCCACCGTGGTCAACCTCTACGAGGCCTGCGCCTCCTCAGCCTCTGAGGCCGGATTCCAGTTCGAGTTCTTCTTCAAGGAGTACGCCGCCTACATCGCCTCGATCTTCCGCGGCAACTTCCCCGACGACTGGGACGGCGAATCCAGCCACCTGGCCATCGGCCCGCTCTACGGCGGCGCCACCGACCCCGAGGACATCTGGGCTGCGGTCTACGCCCGCACCTCCGGACGTCACAACTGGGGTTCCGGCGGTCGCACGCCAGACGGCCTGGCCTCGGTGCTCGAAATCGACACCGGCGGTCACGCTGAGTCCTGGTCTCACTCGAGCGCCGTCTCCGGCGGCGGTCCCGAGACCGACGACCATCTGCACGACATGTTCACCAAGCAGAAGGAACTGCTCGACTTCAATGAGCGCCTGGAGTACACCAAGGACATCCAGCGCTACATGGCGACCAAGCAGTACATGGTGCCCTACGTCGCGGCACCGGGCGTCTACGCATTCAACCCCTGGATGCAGCAGCTCGACCCGCGTGACGGCACGCTGATCGAAAACGCCGACCAGCGCATGTGGCCCAAGGCCAACTACGCTTGGGGCGGTGAGGGCGAACCGTTCTTCATGCTCAACCAGAGCGTCAAGGACGAGTACGTCTAAGGTCCATCGGTAACAATCCCGCGGGAGGCGCGGCCCAGACCTGTTCGCACAGTCTGGCCGCCGCGCCTCCCGTTGGCGTATCTTGACCAACGTCCCGGGAGTCGGCACGGGTTTCCCTGTCTGCAGTGGACACCCACGTGACGCCTACTCACGAGTAACCCGCTAGCAAGAAGGACGACCAACGATGCAGCAGTACATCTTTCGTCGAATCCTGCTGATCATCCCCACGATGATCGGCGTGACCATGGTCGTCTCCCTGATTACCCAGCTCCTACCCGGCGATTTCATCGACGTGATGCTCGCCGACCACGTCGCGCAGGGCGAGGACGTTGAAGAGATCCGTGCCAAGTGGGAAGAAGAACTCGGTTGGGACAAGCCATGGATCGTGCAGTACGGCAATTGGCTCTGGCGGCTGGTGCAGGGAGACCTCGGTACGTCGCTGATTGGCGCCTTCCGGACGGTCAATGAGGAGCTCAAGACGAGGATTCCGGTGACGCTCGAACTGGGGGTGTTGTCGCTGTTTGTCGGGGTGGCGATCGCGCTGCCCGTCGGCATCATCTCCGCTGTCAGACAGGACTCGGTGATCGACTACGTCACGCGCGGCGGCGCGATCCTGGCGTTGTCAATCCCCGGCTTCTGGTTGGCTGTGCTAATCATCCGTGTGATCTTCCCGCAGCTCGGTTTACCGTCGCTGCCGCTGCTGTACAGCGATCCGACCGAGAACCTGGCCGAGAATCTGCGCCAAATGTACATTCCGGCCATCATCCTCGGGATCGGACTGGCCGGACCGGTCATGCGCCTGACCCGTGGTGAGATGCTCGAGGTGCTGCGCCAGGACTACGTACGCACGGCCCGCGCCAAGGGGTTGCAGGAGAACGCCGTGATCGTGCGGCACGCCATGCGCAACGCCCTGATCCCGGTCTTGACCCTGATTGGCCTGTCGGCCAGCATTCTCGTCGGCGGATCGGTGATCATGGAATCAATCTTCACGTTGCCCGGCATGGGCCTGCGGATGATCACCGCGCTCAGGGACCGCGATATCCCCGTGGTCATGGGCATCATGGTCGTCATTGCCATCGTCGTGATCGTTGCCAACCTGTTGATCGACATCGCATACTCGCTCGTCGATCCGCGCATTCGATACAACTAACCATTCCGTGCTAAGCGGGTGAGAAGGGGAGCGGGCTGATGTCAGACGCGCAAGAGTCCGTATCGGCGTACGCGGTCCAGGACGAAGGCGGAATCGGGCTCTGGATTCGCGATCAGATGCAGTTGCTGATCGACCGCTCGGTCTCCAGCCCGATCGGCTTCGTCATCGCCATCATGATGCTGGTCGCCGCCGGCACCGTCGGCTTCCTCGTCGGTGTGCTGATCATGCCCTACTGGATGTACAAACGGAAGAAGTACCTGGGCGCGTTCGGGGCATTCATCCTGCTCGCCTGTGTCGTCGTGGCTGCGATTGCGCCCGTGATTCAGACCGTCGAACAGGATCCCGCCGCCGTCCGAGTCGCGCCCTATACGAAGGTGTCGTTCTCCGAGCGCTTCCTGGCGCCGAACGCCGACCACGTCATGGGCACCGACAACCAGGGCCGCGACCTTGTCACCAGGATCATCTACGGCTCCGAGGTCACCGTCCTGGTCGGCCTCGGTTCGGTCATCGCGACGGGCATTCTCTCTACGGCGATCGGGCTCGTCTCCGGTTACTTCGCCGGCGCCGGCGCCAGTTGGTCCATGCGCGCGCCCCGGTTCATCTTGGGGTTACGCATCCCCATACCCGCGTCCATGACCGGTCCCGGGATCGCGTTCGCGATCCCTCGGTTGATCGCCAGTTTCCCCCTCTGGTGGTTCTTCGCCCTGCCCTTTGCCCTGGTCGTGCTCGCACTGCAGATCGTGGTCAAGATCATCGATATCGGCACGCTTGGCCTGTTCAACAGCCAGATCGAACAGGCGCAGGACGCCGTGCTGCGCGATATGCCCTCCAAGGGCGGTCCCATCCCCGACGTCGATATTGTGCTGCAGCGCATCGTTGACGTCTGGAACGCGTTCCCGGCCATCTTCCTGATCCTCGGTATCCTTGCCATCATCGGCGCCGGCGGAGACGGATTCTTCGGGCTGGGCTTCGGTCCCAACTTCGGACCGCAAGCCAACATCGGCGATGAATGGTTCTGGCAGGTTTTCCCGCGCACCACCACCGTCATCCTGACTGTGGCGCTGGTGCTCGCCGCCGGTAACTCGCGCATTGTGCGCGGCGCCGTCCTCGCCACCCGCGCCGCCCAATACGTCGAGGCAGCCCGCACCTTGGGCGCCTCCAACGTGCGCATCATGGTCGCCCACATCGTGCCCAACATCATGGCCACGATCATCATTCTCGCCTCGCTCAACCTCGGCGCGGCCGTGCTCATTGAAGCCGCCATCTCGTTCCTCGGCTTCGGCATCCCGCCGCCCTTCCCCACCTGGGGTCGCGACACCGGCGGTCTCGCCCTGCTCTATGCGAGCGAGGCCTGGTGGCTGGGCGTCTTCCCCGGGCTGGCCATCATGATTGCCGTCTTCGGCTTCAACATGATGGGCGATGCCCTCCGGGACATCCTCGACCCACGCCTGCGAGGCACCTAAGCGCAACTGGCCGCAGCTTTCCGCAGCTGGCCGCACCTGCCATCGGCAACAAGATCAAGGCCGCTCCTCCAGGAGCGGCCTTGATGCTGTGTGGGTGTGTGCCTTGGATGCCCGTCGGCACCTCTCCCCCTGTGGGTGAGACCCTGACGGCTGACGGTAAGGGTGGATCGGCATCGCTGGCCGGCCACCTCAGTGGTCAGGCGGTCAGGTGGTCAGGTAGTCATCCGCGACAGTTATGTCCGCCCAAACTGACGCAGGACGTCAGTCGCCGGGATCTCGACCAGGGTCGGCCGTCCGTGCGGACACGAGTGCGGATTGGCGCACTGCTCGAGGTCGCGCAGCAGCGCCGTCATCGCCTGCGGATCGAGCACCGCGCCGCGGCGCACCGATCCGTGGCAGGCCGCCGAAGCGGCCGCGCGGTCGAATCGCTGCGGCTCATCCGGCTGCGGACCCAGATCGGACAACACGCCCCGAATCACGCGCTCGGCGTCGGCCGACGCCAGCGCCCCCGGCAGCGCGTGCAGCCTGAGCGCCCGTTCGCCGAACAGCTCAGCCTCGAATCCGAGCCGGACCAGCCGCTCCGCGGCCGCATCCCAGTTGGCCGCTTCCTGCGCGTCCAGCGAGATCACCAGCGCCGTCAGCAAGGGTTGGCTGCCGCGATCCCCATGACCGTTCGCGTGACCGCCTGCGCTACCATTCGCGCCGTCTGCGGCCAGCAGGCGCTCATACATCACCCGTTCGTGCGCGGCATGCTGGTCGATCAGTACCAACCCCTGCGGGCCCTCGCCGATAATGAACGTCCGGTGCAACTGGCCGACCATCCGCAACGGCGGCAACCGAGGCCGCTCGCTCCCTGTCGGGCCCCGGTCTTGGATCAAGTCCGGCCCCACGCCCAGCTCCACTCCCAGCCCCACGCCCAGCCCCAGTGTCGGCGCCGACTCCGCCACGGCCGCCGACCTTCGGGGCAACGCCATACGCGGCATCGGCGGCGCCACCGTCCCCGAAGCGATCGAGTCGGCCGCCGATCCTCTGTCCGCGCCGACCGCGTCGTCACGAGCACGATCCGCGCCGAGCCGTCGCGGCGATGCGTAGCGGTCCTTCGACAACGCCGCGCGAATCGTGCGCTGCAGCAGCGAGAAGGCGGCTGCTGGATCGCGCAGTTTCACTTCGGTCTTGGCCGGATGGATGTTGACATCGACCGCCTCCGGGGGCACGGTCAATCGGGCCACGACCAGCGGGAACGCCCCCGACGGTAGCCAGTCGCGGTAGGCTTCTTGCACCGCAAACGACAGCCGGCGGTCATGCACGGGACGACCGTTGACGAACAGCCGGATCGCATCTCGGGTGCGGCGCGCGTCGTCGGGCGATCCCGCGAATCCCTGCAGCGACACCGCTGCCCGTTCCGACGCCGCCTCCAGCACCAGCGCTCGCTCGGCCGCCTCCGGGCGGAAGACGCTGGTCAGCGCCCCGCGCAGCGACTCCGACCAGTCCGCGCCGGGTTGGGCGGGTTGGGACTCGTGAGGCTGCGATTCGTGAGCCAGCGGTGTGCGACCGTCGATCATCAGGCGCAGCGCACAGCCCGGGTTGGCCAGGATCGAGTCCGACGCCACCCGCAGCAGTGCGCTGCGCTCGGCCCGCCTGCCGGCCAGGAAGGCGCGCCGCGCCGGCTGGCCAGCGAACAGATCGACCACTTCGACCGAGGTGCCGACCGCTCGCGCCGCCGGGCGGGGACCGATCTGCCGTCCCTGTTCAAACTCGATCAGCGTCGCTGCAGACTGCGACTCAGTCCGCGTCGTCAACGTCAGCCGCCCGGCCGCTGCCGCAATCGCCGGTAACGCTTCGCCGCGAAAGCCGTAACTCTCGAGCCGCGCCAGATCATCCACCTGCGCCAACTTCGACGTCGCATGGCGGCGAAACGCCAGCGCGACCTGATCTGCGACGATCCCCCTCCCGTCGTCGTGCACCGCAATCAACTCGCGTCCAGCGCCCGTCAGCTCGACCGCGATCCGCCCCGCGCCCGCATCGACCGCATTCTCCAGCAGTTCCTTGAGCACCGCCGCCGGACGCTCGATCACCTCACCCGCTGCAATCTGCGCCGCGACGCGCTCCGCCAGTTCACGAATCGGCTGCGCCGCCGCCCGCTCGACAGACTCGGTCGTCGTCATCCGCCCGCCTCCACCACACCGCCGGAACCATGAGCTGCCCCATGAGCTGCATGGCTCAAGTTGCCATGCAGCTCATGCAGGTCATGCAGGCCGCGCAGCTCCGAGTGCGCCTGATCGCGTAGCGCGTAGAGCGCCGAGATCGCCTCCAGAGGCGTGATCCCGTCGATATCCAGATCGGCCAGATCATGCAGGATCGGATGCGCCGGCGGCGGCATCAGCATCAGCTGCGGCGCACCCACCTGGGGCGTGACCGACTGAACCGCGCCGATGTTCGTTCCGGTGGGCAGCGACTCAGGACCTGCGCTGCCGTGTTGCGGCTCGCGTGCTTCGGCCGGCCCCGTGGTCGGCCCCGTGGTCGGGCCGCCCTGTTCCAGCCACTGCAGCAGCAGCCGGGCGCGCTCGACGACCGCCGCCGGCAACCCGGCCTGGGCCGCCACCTGCACGCCGTAGGATCGGTCGGCCGCACCTGGGGCGATCCGGTAGAGGAACTCGATCATACCCGAATCGCTCTCGGCCACCTGGACGGCGGCGTTGGCGACCCGAGGCAGCTGGCCGGCCAGCGCCGTCAGTTCGTGGAAATGGGTCGCGAACAGCGTGCGCGGGCCTCGCTGCGGACGTTGCGGCCGCGAGCTGGGACCGGCAGCGCCCGCAGCGCCCGCAGAGTCGGCCGCGCTCGCCGACCCCACGTGGCCCACATGGTCTGTGTGGTCCGCGAGCGGACCCCCGGCCAGCGATTCCGCCACCGACTGGGCGATCGCCAGGCCGTCCCAGGTCGACGTGCCGCGGCCAATTTCGTCGAGCAGGATCAGCGACCGATCCGTCGCGCCGTGCAGCAGTCGCGCAGTCTCCAGCATCTCGACCATGAAGGTCGAGCGGCCGGCGGCCAGATCGTCGTGCGCGCCCACGCGAGCAAAGATCCGATCGACCAGTCCGATCCGCGCCCGCTCGGCCGGTACGAACGAGCCGGCCTGGGCCAGGATCACGATCAATGCCGTCTGGCGCAGATAAGTCGATTTGCCGGCCATGTTTGGTCCCGTGACCAGCAAGAGCTGCGGGGCGCGCAGGCCGTCGTCGGCTAGTTGCAGGTCGTTGGGTACGAACGCGCCGGCCGACGCGGTCGCTTCGACGATCGGATGCCGGCCGCCGATGATCTCCAGTTCGCCCGAGTACTCCAGCGTCGGCCGCGTCCAGGCTCGTTCCGCGGCCACCGTGGCCTGGGAGCAGGCGGCGTCCAGCCGGGCCACCGCGCCTGCCGTCCGCCGCACGATCTCAGCCTCCTCAATCAGCGCCCGACGCAGCTGTTCGGTGCAGGCTCGCTCTGCCTCCGCCAGGCCCGCCTCCGCCTCGGTCAGCTCGCGCTCCAACTCGCGCAGCCGCGACTCCGAGTACCGCTCCCGGTCGCGCAGCGACTGGCGCCGCTCCCAGGACTCGGGCGCGCGGTTCGACTGGCTGCGGGTTAGTTCGATGTGATACCCGAACGTGCGGTGATAGCCGACGCGCAACGAGCCGATGCTGGTTTCCTCGCGCAGGTCCGACTCCAACGCCAGCAGCCGCCCGCGCAGCTGCTCAAGCGCGGCCCGCCAGCGGTCGCTCTCGGCGTCGGCGCCTGGACGCAGCACGCCTCGGCCGTACTCGGATGGCGGCTGCTCGGAGAGCGCGTCCGCCAGCCGTCCGGCCGCCTCCGGCGCCGGACCGAGCCGCTCGGCCAGGCCGACCAGTGCGCAATCCGGCTCGTCCGCGGTGGCGTCCTCAATCAGCCTGGCCAGGGCAGCGGCCGCGCTCAGACCCCGGGCCAGCGCGGCCAGCTCCGAGGGCAGCGCCAGGCCCGATGCGGCGCGAGCAAACTGCCGCTCGATGTCGGGCGACCCGCGCAGACGCTGCGCGAGCGCCCGGCGCAGGGCTGGACGACGGACCAGCGCGGCCACTCGGTCCAGCCGGCGCTCAGCCCGCTCCAGGTCGAGCAGCGGCGCGGTCAGCGCGCTTCGCAGCCACCGACGACCCAGAGCCGAGCCGCAGCGGTCGAGGACGGCCAGCAGCGTGCGCGGACCCGATCCGTCCGTCTGCTCCGGTCCGCGCTCGGCGATCGCCAGCGCGCGCTGGGTCGCCGCATCCCACTGCAGGTACGCTTCCGCCTGAAACCAGCGCGGCGGCGATAACTGCCGCAAGGTCCCGGCGCCCGCGTCCACCCGCTCCGTCTGGTCGGCCCAGTCATTCTCTGGGACAGTCGCGTCGTCTTTCGTTGTGTCTTCTGACGTGTCGCTCTCGGGTTCAGGCAGCGCTGTCCAGAGATACTCGAGCAGCGCGCCCGCAGCCTCGAGCGCGGCCGGATGCTGATCGAGGCCAAACGCCGCCGCCGGCGCGCCATACTGCCTCAATAGAGCCCGCTCCGCCCGCTCCCGGCGAAACTCATGAGACGGCCGCCGGGTCAACGTCAGCTCGCCCAGCGCTCCATCGTTGAGCGCTCCATCGTTGAGCGCTCCATCGTTGAGAGCTCCTTCAACAGGCGCTCCCGCATCGAGCGCGACCGGCTCGTCGTCGGGCCAGAGCGCCTCGCGCACGCCCAGCTGGGCCAGCTGATCGAGTCCGCGCCGCCAGAGTTCGTCCACCGCGTCGGCCGGCTCCCGAATCTCACTGAGGTGCACCGCGCCGGTGGTCACATCCGCTGTCGCGATCCCCAGATACAGTTCGCGGCGCTGGCGGACGAGCCGCAGGGCGGCGCAGGCCGAAGCCTGGCCTGCCTCCAGCAGCGACGGCTCCAGCGCCGTTCCGGGCGAGACCACACGCACCACGCCGCGCTTGACCAGGCCTTTGGACGCGCGCGGCGATTCCAACTGTTCGCAGATCGCCACCCGGTGTCCGCGCGCCACCAGTTTGGCCAGATGCTGCTCGACCGAGCGCACCGGCACGCCGGCCAGGGGCGATCGCAACCCGCCGCCCATCGGTTTCGACGTCAGCGCGATTTCCAGCTCCGCAGCGACCAGCTTTGCGTCCTCATCAAACGTCTCATAGAAGTCGCCCAGACGAAACAGCAGGATCGCATCCGGATAGCGAGCCTTCAGGTCCAGATACTGCCGCCGCACCGGTGTCACCATACCGACATGCTACACGCTACCGTGTACAATCACACGCGCTAAGTCACAGTTCCGCCTACCTGCTCAACCAGTTTATCAATTGATACCGGAAAGAGAACCGCAGCCGTTCGCAATAGTGGACAACCTGAACAGCCTGTGTACATCCGAGTGCGCGCTCGCAAGCGCGTAGCCCAGTCGCCTAGCCCAGGCGCGTAGCCCAGGCTCGCAGCGCAGACCCGTTCGGAGACCAACGCATCACTTCTCAACCGCCCCCGCCTCCGAGCGGGGGCCTGTTCCCGCTCTCGTTGGTTGGCGACGGCCAGACCTGGCGCTGTCGCCAGCTCAACTGGAACCGATCAGAGCTGCACTGGCTCAGCCAAAGCGGGTCCCCGCTCGGGGGCGGAGACGGGAATCCGACTGATGGATCAGTCTCTGCGAGGCGAAGCAGGGTCAACCCGCTGGCTACACCACCGAGAGCATCGTCAGGAAGCGGTCCTCGACTCGGATGGCGTCCGGCGCGATCTCACGGCAGACATCGCAGTGGATGCACTGCGCCTCGTTGATCTGCCAGTCGCCCAGCTCTTCCGACGGCGCTTCATCGTCATCCGACTCGACTGGCGCCCGGTTGATGCATGAGGTCGGGCAGAATGCCGCCGCCTCCTCCAGACGCGGATCCGACTGGTCGGTGATCAGGTAGCGGGTCAGCCCCGGCGCGACCTGTGCCGGATCGCGCTTGTCATTGATATGCACATCGAGCTCGTCGCGGAAGTAGTTGACCAACCCACGCACCGCATACGGCGTGAACTGACCATGCAGACAGTTGGCGTTTTGCAGCGTCTTGTCGATCACGCCGATCCGCTCCAGGTCCTCTTCGCGCCCGTCGCCGTGCATGATCCGCTCGAGCACCTCGACCAGGCGCTGCGATCCGCCGTGACAGGTGGTGCAGCGGCCGCACGATTCGTCCTCGCAGAATTCGGAGAAGTACTTGGTCAGGTCGACCGCCGAGGCGCGCTCGTCGAACAGGATCAACCCGCCCGAACCGAGCAGCACGCCGCGTTCCGTGAACGGCGGACGCTCCAGCTTCAGTCCCAGATCGGAGGCCGGCAGCAGACCACCCAGTGGACCGCCCGGCTGGATACCTTTGGGCGTGTGACCGTCCGGCGGACCGCCGCCGCAGCCCAGCAGGAGCTCGTCCATTCCCATGCCGAATGGCACCTCGAGGATGCCCGGGCGCTCCAACGATCCCGAGATCGAGAACATCTTCGTGCCCGGATCAGACTCGGTGCCGTGCAGCCGGTACCAGTCAGCGCCGTGCCGCACAATCAGCGGCACGTTAGCGTAGGTCTCGGTGTTGTTGACGTTCGAGGGCTCCGCAAACACCCCCTTCTGCGCCGGGAATGGCGGGCGAATCTTGGGCATCCCGCGCAGCCCCTCGACCGAGGCGATCAGTCCCGTTTCCTCGCCGCACACGTATGATCCCGCGCCGCGGGTGATTTCCAGGTCAAAGTTGAAGCCCGAACCAAAGATGTTCTCGCCCAGCACTCCGCGCTCGCGCGCCTGCGCCAGGGCCAGTTCCATCCGCTCGATCGAGAGCGGATACTCGTCGCGGATGTAGATGAAGCCGTAGTCCGACCCGGTGGCCCGGCCGGCGATCGCCATGCCTTCGATCACGAGGTGCGGATCCGATTCCATCAACACGCGGTTCACGAACGCGCCCGGGTCGCCTTCGTCCGCGTTGCAGACCAGGTACTTGGTCTCACTCTGTGCACCCAGCAGGAACTTCCACTTCTGTCCCGCCGGGAAGCCGCCGCCGCCGCGACCACCCACGCCCGCTGACAGGACGAGGTCGCAGATCGCCATCGGTTCCATGGCAATCGCCCGGTCCAGCGCCTCATAGGCGCCGGCAGCGATCGCTTCATCGAGCGACTCCGGATCGATCACGCCCATCGACTGCATCAGCCGCCGCTCCTGCGGCGCCCAGAAGGGATGATCGGACAGCGCCGGCATACCCTGAACACCCTGAACACCCTGAACACCCTGAACACCCTGCACACCTTGTACGGGCGTCCGAGCGCCGATCAGCCACTGCGCCGCGTCCTCCACCGGATTCTGTCCAAGCGCTGCAGCTAGAAACGCCCCTGCGTCCTCGGGTCGCACCGGTCCGTAGACCACTGCCCCGCCACCGCCAAATCCAGGACGCTCGACTTCGACCACCGGCTCCAGCCAGGACAGGCCCAGCGTGCCCACGCGCACCAGCTCAACATCGTGCTCGGCCGCCAGGGGCTCCAGCACCTCCCACAGGCGGTCAGCCTCGGCGGCAATCGACGAGGTCGACAGATCCACCCGGACCAGCGGTCGCGAGGGCGATCGTCGCGGCGCCGTACTCAGGTCCGCTGCTTCCCGAATCTCGTCATAGGCGCTGCTCATCACACCGTCCCATCATTCGCAGAATCATGCGCGCCGTGGGCGCCTTCCGAGCCATACGTCGACTCCGCGTCGACGAATGTCGCCGGAGCAATCTTGATTGGACGCTCGGGCCAGGTCACGGGGTCATCGCCCGCCTTCAGCCCGCGCGCCAGTTTGACCGTGTCAACCATCGACAGAGGACCCACCACGCGCCCGTTGACCCAGACCATCGGCGCCTTCTCACACGTACCGTTGCACTGACCCAGCCACAGCCCCAGCTCGTCATCGTCAGTGTTTTCACCCATGTGGCAGCCGAACTCGGCTTCGAAGATGCGACGCACCCGGTCTCCACCGACGACCCGGCAGGATGGACCCGAACACCACGTCACCAGCGTCTTCGGCGGCGGCGAGTGCCGGAACTCGGCGTAGAAGGTCGCCGGACCGTAAACCTGCGCCTCCGAGACGCGCAAATGACGAGCGATCAGGCGGATCGCATCACGCGAAATCCAGCCCAACTCTTCCTGCGCCAGGTGTAGCGCGCGCAGCATCTCGCCCTGATGTCGGGGCAACTGTTGCAGCAGTCCGGCGAACCGTTCCATCCCAACCCCCGTCTCTCAGACGCACTGACTGCATGCTATCCGCGCCTCAGAAACCGAACAACCCAGCCAACGGCTCCCCCAGTTGGGGGAGCCGTCACGAAGTGACTGAGGGGGCCGCTGGAGACACCACCGGCAGTCCCGGTTCGGCCCCGCCTCAGCGAACGTGCCGTTGCGTTGCCCTCTCGCAACACGCAGGGGAAGTAGATCCTGAGCGTGGAGTCGCATCCAGCCAGCTGCTCAGCCGTTGAAGTGCAGCCTCAGACCCGGTCGCGGCCACTGACACGAGATCAACCGACCCGTCGTCGACAATGTGATGTACGCCGTGCGCATGTCCGCACCGCCGAAGCAGATGTTCGTCGTCAGTGGATCATCGCCCACCGCGACATGCTCGACACCGCCCGTGTCCGGATCGATCACCGTGATCCCGCCCGGTCCGATCGTCGCCACGCAGACCTGGCCCGACTCCTCCACCGCCAACGAATCGAAGAGCGTGTAGCCGCCCGCGTTGGCGATGAATGCGTTGAAGCCCGCTGCCGCGTGGTCGGCCGATAGCACGCCCGGCTCGGCGATCTCCCAGCCGAACAACCGGCCCGTCGGCGTCTCGGCGATGTAGACATGGGTGTCGTTCGGCGCCAGCCCGACGCCGTTGGCGCCGCCGGGAATCGGAAAGACGGCGCGCGAGATGTGCTTGCCGTCCGTCGTGGCGTAGTAGAGCGCGCCCAGGTCACGGTCGTACTCGCGATTCTTGCCCAGATCCGAGAACCAGAACCCACCGGCCTGGTCAAAGACGATGTCATTGGGTCCCTTCAATGGAATCCCGTCACACTCCGTGTAGACCGTCTCCACCGCTCCGGTCTCGATGTTCACGCGCTGGATCGAACCAGTCGTGTAATCCTCAGCCTGACCGGCCGGCAACAGTCGACCACCGGCGCGGTTCCATTCGAAGCCGCCGTTGTTCGTGATCCAGACGTGTCCGTCCGTTCCCAGCGCCGCGCCATTCGGACCGCCGCCGGTCTCGGCCACGATCGAGACCGCGCCATCCGGCGTCACGCGCGACAGCGTCTGCCGCGCAATCTCGACCAGCAAAATCGATCCGTCGTCCATCGCAATCGGTCCCTCGGGAAACTCCAGTCCCGAGGCCAGCTCGACAAACTCCATGGCAATCACTTCCTTGTCAATCACGTTCCCTCAACACTCGGCCCGATGTCACTCGTGCGCCGCTTCCAGCGTCTGCAGATAATACGTCCGACGATCCCGCGGACCGATGATGTGATCAATCCGCAGCGCCAGTTGCGCATCGTGCGGCATCCGCAGCACCACCTGTGGATTCGACCGCAACAGCGGTTCCAGCGCGCCCTGCGGTTCGACCGCACTGACCTCCACCGCGTACGTGTCCGCCGGCAGCGATGCCGGACGCGGCTTGACCATCGCCCGCGCCAGCAGCGCGCCCGACGGCGTCAGAATCGAACAGGCCATCGCAGCAACGGGCGCGGCCGCTACCGGCTCCACGACGTGGGCCGGGTCTTGGTTCAGTAACAGGGAAGACGCCGCAACCGGCGGCGCCACAGACGTCGTAACCATCAAACCCTCGCTCCAGGAGACCCACCCGTTCAACCGCCACTACTTCTCTAGCAAATAACGATCCGTTCCGTCAAGTAGAACATCGGTCTGCTCAAGCCAGAGCCCATGCCGTCGTTGCCGAGCCTGTCGCGGGTATGACAGTCCGATTGGCGCAATACCAAGCGCGTTCCCTTCCTCCCTCAAGAGAGGAAGCTGCCTGAGACCAAGTCGATCGCGCAGGGTTCAGGGACGGCCGATCAACCGCCACTGCACCGCCACTGCACCGCCACTGCCTTGTATCCTGCCTGCCAGACACGTTCCAGACACGCTGACTCCAGGAAAGGACCCAAACTCATGGGTGATCGACTCGAAGGCCGCGTCGCGATTGTGACCGGCGCCGGACGTGGGATCGGACGCGGACATGCCCTGCTGCTCGCCTCCGAGGGCGCGAAGGTCGTGGTCAACGACTACGGCGGCTCCCAGGGCGGTGAACTCGACGGCGAAGCCACGCCAGCCGATGAGGTCGTGAGCGAAATCAAGGCCGCCGGCGGCGACGCGGTCGCCAACTACGACTCCGTCTCCGACATGGCTGCCGGCGAGCGTATGGTTCAGCAGGCGCTCGACAACTTTGGCGGACTCGACATTCTGATCAACAACGCCGGCATCCTGCGCGACCGGATGGTCTTCAACATGACCGAGGAAGAGTGGGACGTCGTCGTCGCCGTTCACCTCAAGGGTCACTTCACCGTGACCAAGTACGCCTCGCAGGTCTTCCGCCAGCAGCGCTCAGGACGGATCGTCAACACCTCGTCCGAGTCCGGACTGGGCAACATGGGCCAGGCCAACTACGCCGCCGCCAAGGAAGGCATCGTCGGTCTGACTCGTACGCTGGCCCGTGATCTCGGCCGCTACGGCGTGACCGCCAACGCCATCCGTCCCCGCGCGGGCACCCGACTCACCCTGACCGAGGAACTGGCCGAGGCCCAGCGCCGCGCGCGCGAGGCCGGACTGGCTGCCGGCGACGCCGGAGACATCAGCTTCGGCGCCGACCGCGAAGCGATGATGGCGCCCGAGAACGTCTCGCCCTTCACCGTCTGGCTCTGCACCGACGCCGCTGCCAATATCAACGGGCGCGACTTCCTCGTCTGGGGCAACGAAGTCGGCATGTACAACCTGCCAGTGGTCGAGGCCGCCGTCTACGCCTCAGGCGCCAGCTTCAGCCTGGACGAGCTCGACCGAGTCGCCGCCCAGTCCTACCTCGGCTCCCAGAAGAATCCCTGGCCTGGACAGGCCCCACGCTGATTGACTGGACAGGCCCCACGCTGATGGCCTGGACAGGCCCCACGCTAGATTCAGACCTCCCCCTCTGGGGGAGGTGCCGAAGGCGGAGGGGGCTCCCAGTTCGGCCCCACTCACAGCACCAACCAGAACGGACAACCACCGATGGCAATCCTCGCCCACGACACCATTGAATTCGCCGCCAACGGAGGCACCGCCTCCGGCTACCTGGCCAAACCTGTCGACGGCGGACCCTACCCGGGCGTCGTCGTGATCCAGGAGTGGTGGGGACTCAACCCCAACATCTGCGATATCGCCAACCGCATCGCCGCCGAGGGGTATGTCGCGCTCGCGCCCGACCTCTTCCATGGCGCTGTCACCGCCGAGCCCGACGAGGCGCAGAAACTGATGATGTCGCTGCAAGAGCCCAACGCTCTGGTCGACATGTCCGGCGCTGTGGCCGCCCTGCAGGCACGCGACGACGTACGCGCCGACCGCATCGGCGTCACCGGATTCTGCCTCGGCGGTGGCATGTCGCTGCTATTGGCGATGAACAACCCCGCCGTCACCGCCGCCGCGCCGTTCTACGGCGTCCCTGGCGCTGGTATGGACAACGCCTCCAACATCCAGGGCGCCGTGATGGGCTTCTACGCCGGTCACGACGACTGGATCACCGGTGAGGTGGTCGAGGGCATTCAATCGGCTCTCAACGACGCCAACGTCCGCAACGAGATCCACATGTACCCGGACTCGCACCACGGATTCTTCAACGACACCAGCCCCGACGTGCACGACCCCACCGCCGCCGCCGACGCCTGGACCAAGCTCAAAGCCTTCTTCGCCGCCGAACTCCAGGCCTAGCACGATCGGAACGCTCCCCCTCTGGGGGAGCTGTCACGAAGTGACTGAGGGGGCTCCCGGCCAACCACCAACCGTCTTCTCGTCCCAGATCCAACAGCAAAACACCCGGTCAATCGACCGGGCGCTTTGTGCGCATTGCATTCAACGATCTGACCCTCAGACTCTAGAGCTCAAGCATCCCCGTCTCGCCGTGCTCGTCCTCATTCTCCAGCTCCTTGTCGGCGCCCAGACCCACACCGATATACACAAACCCACCAGCCGCCAGACCGAGGAACAGGCCAGCCCCAACGATGATCCAGATCAGCCACGCATCGAAGCCGCCGTCGGCCGACGACAGATGCTGATTGCCCGCGCCCAAGTTGATCAAGATCGCATGCACCACGATCGCGATCACGTTGCCGACAATCAAGCCAGGCAGCAGCAATGCCATCTGGATCGGAATCGGAGCGTCCTTGAGCCACTGAGGCAACATGAAGGAAGGAACCAGAGGCGGCATCGCAACAACCTTTTCTCGTCACTCATCCCAAGTCCACCCAGTATCGCCCCACATGCCGCTTTCGTCTAGTTACCTGATCAAATTCATACTAGGCAATGCCCCGATAGCGAAATCGCGGATACGATAACGCGTATGTCAACGAGACATCTCCATCGCCACTGGTCCGCCCTGCGGCGCAATCGCCTCTCTCGACGCTCCCTGCTCGCCGCGTCCTCGCGCGCCGGCGTCGGAGCCGCCTCGCTCGCACTGGTCGGTTGCTCTGGCGACGACGAACAAGCTCAGCAAGACCTTGAGCCGGACCAACAGACCCAGCAGCAAGCCGAGCAAGCGGACGCGTCCTCCAACCAGCCCAATCAGCCCGACCAGCCCCAGCAATCGGGCCAGCAGTCCCAACAGTCGGGCCAACAGTCTCAGCAGGCAGCGCAACAGGAATCTCAGCCACAGTCCAGCGGACCGACCCGAGGCGGAATCATCCGAACCTGGTTGGCCGTCGAACGACACGACCGCTGGGACCCGCATCGCTCCCGCTATCGCTACACGCAGGCCGCTCACAGCCTGATGTACAACCGCCTGATTCAACCGGCCTCTGCCTCCACGGGCGAACTCGAAGCCGATCTCTGTGCACTCCCCGAGATGCCCGACGAAACAACCTACGTCTTCACCGTCAACCCCGACGCCGCCTTCTGGAATCTTGAACCCACCAACGGCCGCACCGTCACCGCGCAGGACATCGCCTGGAACATCCAGCGACAGCAAGACGCGCTCGATGCCTCTGGCGCGCCCGATCCCTACTTTTTCCGCCGCGCTGCCTACAACCGCACGACTTCGGTCGAGGCCTCCTCTGACACTTCGGCCACACTCACGACCACCGAGCCCGATGCCACCTATCTGTCCAGCGTCCACGCCTCGCCCTTCGCCTGGATCACCAGTCCTGAAGCAGCCGAACTCTACGCCGACGACTGGCGCGATGATCCCAGCGACATCATGCGCAACAGCGGGACAGGCCCCTATACTCCGCGCCTCTTCAACGGGTTTGAAATCACGCTCGCCCGCTCCGAGAACTGGTGGCGCGACGACTCCGCCTGGGCCGATGGCATCAACTTCACATCAGGCGATACCAACAACATCGTCAGCCTCTACGACGCCGCAGCGTTCGACACAGCCGCATTTCCCCTGACCAACGTTGCCGTCGAAGCGCTGCGCGAGCAGAATCCCGAACACCCAACGTTCGAACAGCCCCTCGACGCCTCGATCGAGCTGCTCGCACCGCTCTCGGCGGATGGATTCGCGGCGCTGGGCGATCCACGCATCGTGCGAGCCATCAGCATCGCCGTCGACCGCGTACAACTCGTCGAACGACTCTACGGCGGTCACGGCCGAACATCAGGACCGTTGCCCTGGTTCCTCGAGGGATGGAGCATCAGCGAACAGTTGCTCTCGACCTTCCCCGGCTACCGCAACGACCGCGAAGCCGACCTGTCAGACATCGCCGACCTGCTCAGCGCTGCCGGCGGCGCAGCCAACATCGGCGTGGTGCCACTCGTCGTCGCTGACCTGTTCGAAGGCTTCTTCGCCGGCGCCGGCGAGTCGGTGCGCTCCATGATCGCCGACGCCACCGGACTCGAGGTCGACCTCGAAGACCGCCCCTTTGCAGAGGCCATCGACCAGCTCCGTAGCGGAGAACGATTCTGTTTCCTCGGCTGGAGCGCCGTGCCTCAGCAGGCTGACCCCACCGAGGCCTGGCTCAATACACTCCACTCAGCTGGCGCGCAACACTGGAGCGCATCCGCAAATGCCGAGCTCGACGCCCTGCTCGACCAGATGAAAACCACCTTCAACCTCGGAGCGCGCCAGGACCTCAGCCATCAGGTCCAACAAATGCTGCTCGACGGCAGCGCCGCCCAATGGCAGATCAAGCTCGTCAACGGCGTCCAGCTCGGCATCCACCAACCCTGGCTCAACCCAGACCCACGCCTCTTCGACTACGCCTGGTCCACCAACCGCCTCAACAACACCTGGCTCAACACCAGTCACGAGCTCTACCCAACCGGCCGAGAACTCCCACCCCTCGAAGAGGAAACCGAAGACGGCGGCTAGTTGTTCCAGTCCCCGCTTCACGCGGGGACCCGCTCGGTTCCCCCGCTCCGCCCGTCGAGCCTCAAGCCCAACGACGCTGGTGCTCCCGCTCAAACTCCAGGATCCGCCGATAAATCCGCACCATCTCCCGATCCTTCGACAACGGCTCACGCGGCGGCTTGATCACCGCCCCACCCAGCGCATCCACGATCTCCCGGTGGTCGTCAATGATGAAATCCGGCTCAATCTTCGTGAACAGGTGCAATCGCGACCGGTACTGGAAGATCGGCTTGCCCATGATCCCGGCCAACAGTGGCCAGAGGTCATGCTTGTCCGCCACCTCGCGACGCGCACCATAGCCCGACCACATGTAGACGTGATGCCCGCGATCCTGCAGCCGCTCCAGCACCTCGCGCGCATAGGGACGCAGATGCAGATTCCAGGAAACCAGGCACCCGTCCACGTCAAAGAAGATATTCAGAGGCCGCACGAACGTTAGCCTACCGCCAAATGTCCAACGCAGTCTGCCCACATCTGGGCGAGTCCCCATTGGGCTCCCACTTCCGCATGAAAACTGTCCGGGAATGCTGGCGCTGCGCCGTCCGCAACCGAGCCATGCTGCGCCGCTCAATCATCACCAGCGCCATCGTCGGAACAATCCTCGTCGCCATCAATCAGGGAACCGTCATCATCGCAGGAGAAGCCAACAGCGAACTAGCCTGGAAAATCCCCCTCACCTACTGCGTCCCCTTCCTCGTCGCCAGCTGGGGAGCCCTCGGCAACGCCTACGCAAGGGGCTAGAAGGAAAAAGCTCTCACTTCTCACTCGCAAGGGGGCTGGCCAAAGCTGAGAGGATCCTGCTCTCTGCGGCAACGGTGTGGCTACTATTGGCAAGCCAACACCTACTTCTTCTTAGGGGCAGAGGGTCGCGACCGCTTGTCGTACTGGCCTCGCTTGTCACGACCGACCAGTCGCGGTTCATTCTTACCGTCACGATTTGTGTCCTGTGGCTCGCGCTGTCGCTTTGATGCCATGGAACGCCTCCTAAATGTCTTGCGCTACGCCCATTAGGAACATAGTATCCGAACAGATAGCCTTCGTAAAGGCATTGAGTCCACTCTGAGTGCTTTGCCGAACGAAATGGCACGCTGCCATCTAACTCCGAATCCCTTGAGCCCGCAACCTCGACACCAAGTCTTCCTGCGTGCCCGTTCCCTTCGTCGAGTTGCAGGCCCCGCACAGCAACTGCAGATTGCTGAGGTGATCTGTTCCCCCTCGCGATCGCGGCACGATGTGGTCAATCGTCATGTTGCGGAACGGGAACCACGTCAGACATCCATTACAACGACCCTCCTGCGAGCCGTACAACAGGTGTCGATTGGAAGGCGAACCATATGCAGGAAGATCGCCCAGGTCTGTCCTCTGCGGCACGTCCGTCCGGTGCACACCGCTATAGAAGAGCCCCAACTCATTCTGAAGACGAACCCGTACTAACTCCGCAGCCTTGTCGGAGATGTCAATGCCGATCCATTGCCGCTGTAACTTCTCGGCGGCAACGCATGCGGTCGCGCAGCCGCAGAACGGGTCAAGCACGACATCCCCCTCCTGCGACGAGGTCGCGATGATTCTCTCCAACAACGCGAGTGGCTTCTGAGTCGGATACCCAGTCCGCTCTCGAGACCGCGCCTGCACCGGCGAGATGTCGTCCCAGATGCTGTCAACTGAGATTCCAGGCTGTTCGTCCAAGTACCGCTTGTATCGCGGTACCCGCCCTGGGGCTTTCTGTACAACACGCCCGTCAGCGAGTGCCTGCTCCATGCGTTCTTGGGTCCAGCGCCAAACCCTGTTGACGCCGAGGAACTCATAGGTCAAATTGGGCCGGTTCTTGTTCGGATTGACGAGATCAGCAAGCGAGTATCGACGCCCCGTCCCCTCTTCAATCTCTCGATAGTTGCGGTCGATGTACGCTTGATCATGAGGTCTGAACTGAGCGTTGTACGCATGATCTGGCCCCAACGCATAGCGCAGCAGTAGATCGTGGTTCGTCGGCATGTTTCGAGTCGCCAGCCCCTTGGCGTTGTGCCGTCTCCACACGACTTCATTGCGAAAATTCTCATTGCCAAAGATCGCGTCCATCGTGACCTTCAGGTAATGCGCTGCAGTGCGGTCGCAATGCAGATAGATGCTGCCGCTCGGCTTCAGTAACCGCTTCATCTCCAACAGCCGTACCGACATCATGATCAGGTAGGCCTTCATCGGCCTGCCATGCGACATGCCGGCAGTCTCAATCACGCTTGCCAGCGCCGGCTCTCGCTCAGCCACCTCGCCATGCCATGCGACATCAAGGTCGTGCAGTGTCCACGTGTCTTTGAAAGCAGCTCCAGCCGCTTCCGACCCAATCGGCGCAGCATAGTCGCGGTTCGAATTGAATGGCGGATCGAGATAGATCAGATCCACTGATGCGGAGTTCATCCCCCGCATCACTTCGATGTTGTCACCGGTCCAGAGCGTCTGGTTGGCCCAGTTTGCCGTCACCAGTCGATCCTACCGCGGCAGACCCAGACCCCGAGTTGCGATGATGTTCCGCATGATCTCCGATGTCCCGGCCGCGATCGTCAGCGGCACCGAGTTCAGATACTCGTCTGGCAGCCGACCGTGCAGCGGCGCGTGTGCTTGCTCGCCCGAGAGTCCGCCCGCCAGGCCGAACATGTTGATCATCCCTGCCAGGCGCTGATTGATCATCGTCCCGTAGAGCTTCGACATCGACGCCTCGTGATTCGGCACCAGACCTTGCGACTGCATCCACGCGACCCGATACGCCAGCCAGCGACCGACCGTAAACTCGATGTTCAGGTCGGCCAGCTTGTGCCGGATCCTTGGGTCCTCGTCCGGACGGTGTCCGTCCGGACCCGGCACGCTAGCCAGATCGGTCAGCTCGCCCAGCAGGCGCACGCCCGAGACCACGCGCGAGATCCCCGATCGCTCGAAGTCGAGCGTTGTCGTCGCCACGTACCAACCCCGATTCTCCTCGCCGACCATATTCGAGGCCGGCACCCGCACATCTTCGAAGAACACCTCGTTGAAGTGATGCCGATTGGCCATGTTGACCAGCGGACGCACCGTGATCCCGGGCGTCTTCATGTCGAGCAGGAAGAACGAGATCCCGCGATGCTTGGGCGCATCCGGCTCGGTTCGCGCCAGCATGAAGATGTAATCCGCATGCTGCGCGCCCGAAGTCCAGATCTTCTGACCGTTGATGATGTAGTCGTCGCCATCGCGCTGCGCCCGAGTCTGCAGCGAGGCCAGGTCCGATCCCGATCCCGGTTCCGAGAATCCCTGACACCACTGGATGTCGGCCGACCGGATTCGGGGCAGAAAGAACTCCTTCTGCTCGTCCGATCCGTACATGATCACCGTCGGACCGACACGATCGACGCCCTGGTTGTAGACCGGTGCTCGATGATGCGCCATCGTCTCGTTGAACATCGCCTGCCGCACCGGTCCCGCGCCCGCGCCGCCATGCTCGACCGGCCAGCCCAGCGTCAACCAACCGCGATCGGCCAACGCCTTGTGGAAGCCGCGAGTAAACTCCCAGCGCTCACGATTCGCCGCTCCATCCTCCGCCGGCCCCTCCGACAAATCCGCCCAACCCGGAGGCAACTGCTCACCGAGAAAGTCCAGCACCTCATCCCGAAACGCCACGTCCTCAGTCGAGAATTTGAAATCCATGTCTGCGCGCTCCTGCCAGCCAATCAGTTCGTGGATTCAGATTAACAGAGCCTAAGACCTCCCCCGTTGGGGAAGCTGCCCTGAAAGGGCGGAGAGGGGCGACCAGAGCGCCATTACACTCGCATTCATGCCCAACTCCCCACAACCTGGCCCTCTCGCCAACGTCCGAGTCATCGACCTCACCGACGACCGAGCCATCTACGCCGGAAAACTCCTCGCAGACCTCGGCGCCGAAGTCATCCGGGTCGAACCTCCCAGCGGCGATCCCCTCCGACACCGAGGACCCTTTCACGACAACGGCTCTTCCCTCTGGCACGCCTACTTCGCCAGTTCTCGCATCTTCGCCAGTCACGGCTCAAGTGCGATTGAGCAGCTTGCCGCATCAGCCGACATCATCCTCGACTGTGAGCGCCTCCCCAATCCTGAGTCCCTCCTCCAAGCCAACCCCAGCCTCGTCATCGTCGATGTCACCTCCTTCGGACGCTCCGGCCCGTGGAGCAGCTACCAGGCCCCAGGGCTCGTGGCCGAAGCGTTGGCAGGCGTCGCCGCCACATCAGGCGACACAGACACGCCGCCGCTCAAGCTCTTCGGCGACCAGTACGCATTTGTCGGCGGCGCCTACGCCGCAATCGGAGCGCTGGCCGCTCTCAACCACGCCCGCGGGACAGGCCAGGGACAGATGGTCCGCCTGAGCACCCACGAGGCGCTTTGCACGGTCCTCGAGCACGTTCTGATGTGGGCCTGGTACCACGAACACCTGCCCTTTGCCGAAGGTCCCGTCCTGCCCCGCCAGGGCTCACTGCACTGGTCCAGCGCCTACGTCGTGATGCAGGCAATCGGCGGCTCAATCATGATCACGCCGACCCCTGACTTCCAGCGCCAGGTCGCCTGGCTGATCGAAGAAGGCGTGGGCATGGAGCTGCTTGATGAGCGCTTCACCGACCCGGCCAATCTCGCCGAAATGGTCGAGCTGACCATGAACACCCTCCGAGACTGGGTCGCCACCAAGGAAGTCGAGACGTTCTTCCACGAAGCCCAGGCCCGCCACCATCCTTACGGCTGGGTCATGACCACACCAGAAGTCGCCGGTAACCCACAGCTCGAAGCGAGAGATTGGTGGACCGATTACCCCGTTGGCGATACCACAGTCAACGGACCCGGAGCCCCATACCACTTTTCGGACACCCCTTGGCAGATTGGCTCGTCCATGTTCTCCCCCCGCAGTGCGGAGGGAGATGTCGCGGAGCGACAGAGGGGGGCTCCAAGCCGCGCACAAGCCACGTCTACCAATAGCAGCCCAACCACAGGCCCCCTCGAAGGCATCCGCATCCTCGACTTCACCCACGTCCTCGCTGGACCCTTTGCCACCCGCGTCCTCGCCGACATGGGCGCCGACGTCGTCAAGATCATGAGCTCCACTCGGGCCGGACTCGCCGGCGGCACCGACCACCCGTATCACACCATGTGGAACCGCAACAAACGAGTCCTCCAGCTTGACCTCAGCCGCCCGGAAGCGCGCGATATCGCGCGTCAGCTTGCGCTCCAGGCAGACATCGTGATCGACAACTTCTCCGTCGGCGTACTCGACCGCTGGAACCTCGGCTACGACGCCGTCAGCCCCGACAACCCGGGCGTGATCTATGTCGGCATGTCCGGCATGGGCATCTCCGGACCCTGGGCTTCATACGTCACCTACGCGCCCACAGTCCACGCGCTCGCCGGCCTCACATATCTCACCGGCGTGCCCGGACGCAACGACATCGGGATCGGCTTCAGTTACAACGATCACATGGCCGGATTACACGGCGCCGTGGCCGTGCTCGCCGCCATCGAAGGCCGACGCCTGACCGGCACCGGCCAGCGCATCGATATGAGCCAGTTCGAGGTCGGCGTTAACTTCGGCGGTCCGGCCCTGCTCGATTGGTTCGCCAATGGCGTCGCCGCCGAACCGGTTGGCAACGACCCACCCTGGGAAGTCTGGACCCCGCACGCCATCTATCCCTGCGCGGGCGACCGCGCGGGCGACGGCCCAGGCGACACTGCAGGAGACGATCAGTGGTGCGCCATCGCCGTCACCACGGATGAGCAGTGGAAGTCGTTATGTCATCTGCTGGACGCCACAGACTGGCTCAACGACGCCAATCTGGCAACGGCGAAGGGCCGCAAGGCGCATCGGGAATCCATCGACGCCCGAATCGCCAATTGGACCAGCAACCAGGACCGCTACGAACTAATGGATCGCTGCCAGCAGGCCGGAGTCCCCGCCGGAGTCGTCCAGACCGGCCTCGACCTCACACAGCATGACCCCCAACTCGCCCACGCCGAGATGTTCTTCAACTTCACCGACCCACATCCCGACCTCGGCCCGCTCAAGGGAGACCGACTCCCCCTCCAGTTCGACCAAACCCCCGCAACCGTCTACAACCGCTCCGAGGTCTACGGAGAGTCCAACACGTCGGTGGCGGCAGACTGGCTCGGCATCTCATCCAACGAAGTCCAGCGCCTCGAGTCCGAAGGCGTCATAGAGTGATTGCCTCCTATTCACCCATACTTGGACACATGAGCGTTGGGTCTTCTCGACAATCGTCGTAATCGCTATCCAAGGGAACCTTTGGATCGCCAGCTTCCAACATCGATCCATCGTCTGCTTCCATCGCGCCCGGAGGGCCGATTCTTATTGTCTGGATCGGTTCTGATGGTGGGTGATCGCTCAAACCGAGATCGACACACCCTACGTAGAACCACCACTGTGCGACCATCTGATCGCAGTCCTGTTGCAAAGTTGCCCGGCAGTAGGGATCGATCGGCTCACCTTCGTCGAGAACCCAGTTCCAGCATTGCTCGATCCAGGTGCCGTACGGCATGTAGTCGGCCGGTACTAACTCGACGAAACCATGTTCGGCGCACACGGGCTCGAGTCGATAACGGTCGCAATGGTCCTGTAGAATCTCACGGCAGTGTGGATCGATTGACATTCCCACGTCTTGTACCCAGAAAACGCACTGCTCGCCGGGAGTGCCGTCCGGGTAGTAGTCAGCCGGCACCGGCGGCCCCTTGAGGCCTTGATCGGTACATACCTGCTGATGTCGATTGTCATCGCAACTGTCTTGCAGAATATCACGGCAGTGAGGATCGATTGGCAAGTCCAGCCCTTGCACCCAGTTGACACACTGCTCGACCGGGGTGCCGTATGGCAGATGGTCCGCCGGCACCAGCTCTACATAGCCCAGATCCGTACAGAAGTCCTGGAGGCGATCACGCTCGCAACTCTCCTGAAAGAGCGCGTCACAGACGGTCCCCATGTCTCTGCCTAAGTTAACCACTCGGTTGTGACAAAAGTACACAGCCCAGAAGAAAGTATCCCCATCCGACTGGATCGCTGAGGGCAACGGCTCGATGTAACCCGTGTGAATGCACCAACCATCTCCCGGGATGTTTTCGCAGTGCTGGAACATGATCGGGTCACATTCTTCGTGCACTTTGTCGCCAAACGGAAATTCGTCCGCTAGGCACTGGCGCACGAGGCTTGCTAGCTTCCGCTCCGCCTCTGCCTTTGCGATCTCTTCGGCTGTCGGTGCATCCTCGGCCGCCTCTTGCGCCCGCCGCTCAGCTGCTGCCTTGGAGGCGATCAGCTGCCGGCACCAGGTGTTCTCCTGGTGCGACTCGCAGTATTCCGCGAGCACCTCTTCGCATTCTCCAGAGACCATGGCCTCTGCATCTTCTGCGATTTGACTGACGCACGAATCGACCGTCTCGCTGGGTATGGGAACCTGCACGTACGGAACTTGCCCAAGCGTCCCAGCCTCACTCATCATCTCGACGTGCTCGCGATAGTGCACGGTAAACGCGATATCTGACGTATGCAGCCAGCGATGATGGTCGATCCGCTCGGGCCAGAATCGCTTGCTGGGATAAATCCGTTCGCTGTAACCACCGTTATCCTCAGTGGTTTCCCACTCTGGTAGCTCGTACTGCAGGCCAAACTCGATTTGACCTCGCGTCGGGTGGATGCGTGCCACGATCCGCACTTGAGCTACCTCATCCTCGCCGTTGAGCGCGGCCGAGGGTTGAGAGATCTGTATCGGCGTCGCTTTGAGCCAGCGATGATGATCCAATTGTCGAGGGAAGAATCGTTCCGGCCCCGTCAGCCGTTCCCCCGGGTTTCCCTCCCGGTCAAGCAATCGCAAGCCAAACTCCACCCGACCATCGGGATTCAAGCGTGCCGCAATCTGCACGGTGAAGTCAGCCGACGTCTGTGCCTCCACGGTCGGCGGCTTCAGCGCCACTCCCACACCAACCACGAGCAAGCAAAGCAACGCACACAATCCCACGCGATGACGAGCCAACATCAGATGACACCCACTCCCCACCCTGCGCGTGATGCTAACGACTCAGGAGAGGCGGCACATCATCCAACCATTACCGCTCCTCGCCAACAAAACATCGTCATACCCGCGCTTGCCGCGGGTATCTCGCTGCATCAGCGCAACCGTCTGTGCAACACTCGACGAGATTGCCGCGACAAGCGCGGCAAAGAGGCTGCGGGCGTGAAGGTTGACTCCCTATCGATGCACCGAGTAGTCGATCTCCTTCGACGTAATCACCTCAATCAACGCCGCCTGACCATTCTCGGTAGCCTCGATACCGCGCTTGAACGCGGCATTCAGGTCCTCAGGCGACTCCACGCGCTCGCCGTAACCTCCGAACGCCTTCGCCATGTCGGCGTAGTGACCCGAGATGTCCGTTGCCCGGTACTTCTCCGTCGCCGTCTGCATGATCGGCAGCTCGATCGCCATCGAGAAGTTGTTCAGCAGCACGCTCAGAATCGGAATGTTCTCGCGCACGGCCGTCTCGAAGTCCATGCCCGTCATGCCGATCGCGGCGTCGCCCCAGACGTTGAGGCAGGTCTTCTCCGGCGCAGAGACCTTCGCGCCCATCGCGTACCCGAGCCCGGTGCCGAGCTGCGTCGTCTTGCCCCAGCCGATGTAGCTGAGCGGCGTCGTCGAGTTCCAGAACGGCGACATCTGGTCACGCGGCGATCCCGCGTCATGCGTCGCCACCACGTTGTCGATCCCGACCGTCTCGTCCAGCGTCGCGTGCAGATCCTTGAGCGCCCGGTACGGGTTGATCGGTGCATCGTTCGAGTCGCTCTTGTGCGACCATTGGGCGCGCCAGTCGCCGTTGATCTGCGCAATCTTGGCCGCAATCGCGTCAGCCCGACCGCGAGGGCCGGCGATCAGTTCGCGAGCCTCGGCAATGATCGCATCCAGCACCAGCGCTGCGTCGCCGACCACGCCCTCCGAGATTTCCACCTCGTTGTTGAAGTCCTCAGGGTCAAGCGTCGCGTGGATGTAGTACGGACCCTTCGGCATCTGCAGGCCAAAGCCCGTCTTGGTGAACGAGCAGCCAATCCCGAAGACCACGTCAGCGTCCTGCAGGAACTCATGCACGGCGCGAGGGAAAGCGCGACCACCCGATCCCAGCGACAGCGGATGCGTCTCGGGGAACGCGCTCTTGCCCTGCAGCGACGTCGTCACCGGCGCCTCAAGCAGTTCGGCCAACTCCCGGAGCTGGTCCCAGGCCTTCGCGTAGTGAACGCCCTGTCCGGCGTAGATCACTGGTCGCTCAGCGTTGACCAACGACTGCGCCGCCTTGCGCGCATCTGCCGGATCCGGACCGGTGCGATGCGCCGGCGTTGGCGTGTAGTTGATCGGCTCTTCGATGTCCGCACCCCAGATGTCGCCCGGAATCTCCAGCACCACCGGTCGTTGCCGGCCATTCTTGGCGTGCGTGAATGCGCGACGCATCGCGTTGGACAGATCGTTGGGGTCAGTCAGTTGCTCGGTCCATTTGCTCACGTGCTGGAAGTTGACCAGCCCGGAGAAGTTCGGCGCGACGTTCGTCTGCGACCGCGCGTAACCGCCAGGAATCGCGACCAGCGGCGCCGACTCGCTCCAGGCCTGAGCCAGACCGCCAAACGAGTTCTCTGAACCGGGACCGTTCTGCGTCAGATACACAGCCACCTGATCGCCCGAGTTCATTCGCGCAAACGCGTCGGCAATGTGAATCGCCGTCCGCTCCTGCCGCACCACAATCGTGCGGATATCGGCCTGGGCCGCCGCCTCAAAGATCGGATTGACGGGATAGCCGACAACAAACTCGACCCCTTCCCGCTTCAACATCTCAGCAATCGCGTTGGCAGTCTTCATTCCGTAGCTCCTTCATTCTCAACGCTCCCCCCCTTGGGGGGAGCTGGCGCGAAGCGACTGAGGGGGCCGCTCGCAGCGATGCGTGTCATGTGTTCCGGGCGGCCCATCCGCCCTTGCCGGGCACCTCCCCCGGAGGGGTAGGTCTATGTGTCGGAGTGTACGGGAGGCTTCCGACCCGCCCACGGCTGTGCTGCTTCCAGTTGAGCACCCAGTCGATACAGCGTCGCCTCATCCGCGTAGGGTGCGACGAACTGCGTCCCCACCGGCAGTCCCGCGTCGTTCCAGTACAGCGGAACCGAGGCCGCCGGATTGCCCGACGCATTGAATAGCGACGTGAACGCAACCGTGCGCTGCACATCCTGGCCCTGCTCAAACAGGTCATCGCGATCCAGTGACAACCGTCCCAGCTCCAACGGCGGAACCGCCATCGTCGGTGTCAGCATCATGTCGTATCCAGGACTATCGATCCCTGCGAACCAGCGCCCCACGTAACGACCAATCGTGTGAACGGCCCGCGTCGCCGCGATGTACGCCGTCGCCGTCGGCATCTCGCCCGAGATCATCCGCCAGGTCAGTGGCTCCATGTCCTCGGGATTCGGAGTCCGACCCAATTCCTCGGCCTTCTGATCGAACGCCAACTTGGTTGACGGACGCACGATGTCAAAGAGCGGATTGCGGACCTCTTCCGGGATATCCAGCACTGCATCCTCGACCTCATGCCCCAACGAACGCAGCAATGCTGCGGAGTGCTCGGTCGCCGCGATGCAGTCTGGATCAATCTCCGAGCCGTTGAACGGCTTCATGATCACGCCGACGCGTAACTTGCCAGGATCGCGTCCGACTTCCTCCGACCATGGACGCGCGGGCGGTGGTGCATAGTAAGGAGCCCCAACATCAGGGCCCGCCGTCGCATCGAGCAACACCGCCGAGTCTCGTACCGTTCGCGAGACCACGTGCACGCCCGACATACCGGCCCAGCCTTCGCCCACGTCAGGTCCGGCCGGCGTCCGCGCTCGCGTCGGTTTGAGGCCGAATAGCCCGCAGCACGTCGCCGGGATCCGGATCGATCCACCGCCGTCCGAGGCATTCGCAGCCGGAATGATTCCCGTCGCCACCGCTGCAGCCGCGCCGCCCGACGATCCGCCCGCCGTGTGCTCCAGATTCCAGGGATTCCGTGTCTTCCCGTGAAGCTGCGACTCGGTCGTGGACGTGATCCCCATCTCCGGTGATGTCGTCCGCCCGAAAATCGACAGCCCGGCCGACTTGTAGCGAATCACCATTTCCGAGTCGTGGTCGGGCACGGTATCGGCAAAGATCTTGGATCCGCTCGATATCGGCTGTCCGCTGTACAGCGTGCCCAAATCCTTCAGCAGGAACGGCACGCCATGGAGCGGGCCCTGTGGCAACCCACGGAGCGCATTCTCGCGCGCATGGTCGTACCACGGATACACAACCGCGCTGATCTGAGGATTGACCCGGTCGGCCCGTTCAATCGCCTCTTCCAGCAATTCGATCGCCGACACGTCCTTGTCGGCCACCATTCGCGCCAGTTCGACGGCATCGAGATCGGAGTATCCCTGTATCGCCATGTGTATTGCCTCTCATGCCCTCTCATGCATTGTGCGGACGCTCCGCATAAGCTCCTACGCATGGTACGCATCGATGGTCGCCAACCCAACGAGTTACGTCCGCTCCACTTCGAACTCGACGTGCAACAGCACGCCAACGGCTCCTGCATCGTCGCATTGGGCAACACCCGAGTCCTCTGCGCTGTCACCGTCGAGGAGCGAGTGCCGCGCTGGATGCGAGGCTCCGGACGCGGTTGGCTCACGGCCGAGTACAACATGCTGCCCGCCGCCACCAACACGCGCTCCGACCGCGAGCGAGTCCTCAACGCCGGCCGGACCAAGGAAATCCAGCGCCTGATCGGACGCAGCCTCCGAGCCGCCGTCAATCTGGACGCCCTCGGAGAGCGAACGTTCAACATCGACTGCGACGTCCTCGACGCCGACGGAGGAACCCGAACCGCAGCGATCACCGGAGCCTTCGTCGCCGCCTCCCTGGCCATTCAACGCCTCGAGTACGACGAATCGCCCATCATCGCCCCTGTCGCCGCCGTCAGCATCGGCATCAAGGACGGCCAGGTGCTCACCGACCTCAGCTACGCCGAAGACTCAACCGCCGATGTCGACTGCAACATCGTCGGCCTCGCCAACGGAGGCCTCGTCGAAGTCCAGGGAACCGCCGAAGGCCGATCCTTCACCCAGGACCAACTCAACCAAATGGTCACCGCCGCCAATCAATCCCTACAAGAGATGTTCAAAGCCCAACAAGCCGCCCTCAACAGCAACGTGTCCTAGGGCGTGTTCACATGGGGCGGTTCAGTCCAGGAGTTCCCGTCATACCCGCTGAGATATCCGTCATACCCGCGCTCCGCCGCGGGTATCTCGCTTTGTTCAGCGCCACTGTCTGTGCAACACTCGGCGAGATTGCCCCCGCATCAAGTGCGGGGCAGGCTGCGACAAGCGCGGCAATGACGGCATTCTGACTAAGCAGATGGCTAATGTGAACGAGTCCTAGAAGTAATCCGCGTACAGCCCCAGGTGACTCCCACCGACCAACAGCACATGCGCCTCGCCAAATTCCTCATCCACCTGCTGACCGGGGAAATTGCTCATCACCCGAAATCCTCCGGGAGATGTCTCCGCCCCGTACTCGACGACATCCGCCCCAAGCTGCCCAACATCCGCCCATAGCGCTTCCTGCGAGACCGGCTCCCGAGGCGCAGCCAGCAGCGCCATCTTCGGCAGCGACCGATGCGGCGCCGAAAACCCAACCGAGACCGTCACCTGCCACAAATTCGACCTGCCCGCTTCTAACGTCGGCAGCGCGTCGTAGAAGATCGTCGTGTCCGTCTCGTGGACAACCCTCGAGCCGTTCTTGGTCACAGCTTCCAACCACGGCTCGCCCGTCGGTGCCCAGCGGGATGAATCCAGCTCCTTCGCTGCATGCACCTGCAAGTGAGCATGCGGCTGCGACTGTTCACCCATCGATCCAAAGTTGCAAAACACCCGATATCCCGATGGCGCGCGCTCAGGATTCCGATCCTGGAACCAGTCCACCGCCTGCTTCCCGTGGTCACGAGCCGTCGCCCCAACCTCGCCCAAGTCCGACCACAACTCAGACTGTTGCGAGTAGAACGGAATCACTGTCTCTGAGTGCTCAAGGGGAATCACCAGCGACGTCAGGTCGAAGAACAGGAACTGGTTCTCAAAGACAAACACGTCAGGTCGCGCGTCCGACCAGGCCGCAGACGGATCGCCGCGCCTGGAGTCTGTGAACCGACGCTCTCCGTCGCGAAAAAACAACGCCGACTCGCGACCGTCTGCAATCCCACAAAACACGCAATGTCGAGTCTGGCGCTGCTCCGGCTTGTTCGGCATAGGCCTCAGCGTCGCACCATTCCCGCGACCGCGCAAACTCTTGAGATACGATCCGACCTAGCGAGAACCGTAGGACTAAGCGCTCCCCCTCTGGGGGAGCTGTCACGAAGTGACTGAGGGGGCCAGGTAGCAATCACCAAACCCTTCGGTCTCTTGCCAGCGCGTTCCCCCTAGAGGACTCCAACATGGTCAACGTCCAGCCCTTCCGAGGCCTCCGCTACAACGCCGACATCGTCGGCGACTGGGGCGCCGTCCTCGGTCCGCCCTACGACATCGTCGACGCCGACCAGACCGCCAGCCTCAAATCATCGAGCCCACACCAGATCGCACACATCGAAACCGCATCAGGCGACGACATCGCCGCCGCCGCGCAGCTCCTGCAGGACTGGCGACAATCCGGGGCCGTCATCCAGGACGTCGATCCCGCCTTCTACCTGCACGAGCACCGATTCGGCGACGGCCAGGTCCGCCGAGCCATTTTCGGCGCGGTCGAGCTCACGCCTTGGGGCGAGGCCGGCGTCATGGCGCACGAGCGAACCATGCCCGGACCCAAGGCCACCCGGACCGCCCTGCGCTCTGTCGTCGGCGCCGATATTTCACCGCTGATGGCATTCGTCCCCGACACCGACGGATTCCTCGCCGAGCTCATCGATGAAGCCGTAACACAGCCAATCCTCCACGAAGGTACCGACCCCACCGGCGACTCCCACACGCTGGGTCGCATCGACAATCCCAGCAGCGTCGAACAAATCTCGATCGCCTTCGCCCACGACCGCATCTACATGGCCGACGGACACCACCGCTACGAGTCCGCGCTCGCCTCGATCGACGATCGCCCCAACTCTCGAAACGTCCTCATGGGCATTGCCTGCGCCTCCGACCAGGCCCTGGTCGTCGGTGCGACGCATCGCGTCGTCCACACCGACATCCCGGCAAGCCTGCTCGCCCAGCTCGGCCGGAACTTCAGCATTACTGAGGCGACAGCTTCGGAAGTCCCCGGAATCCTGCCCGATGGCAGTTCATCGCTCGGACTCGTGACCTCGAACGGCGCCTGGCTGCTCGAGCCCACCGCCGCCGCACAACGATCCATGCCCGACGACGTACCCGACGCCTGGCGCAACCTCGCCCCAGCCGTCCTCCAGCACATCGTCCTCGAACCACTGCTCGGCATCGACGCCGACGCCCTCGCCGGAGGCCAGGCTGTCACCTACACCCATCACTTCAACGAACTCCTCGTCGCACTGGAAACAGGCCAGGCCAGCGCCGCCTTCATCCTCCCCGCACCCACCCTCCAGGACGTCATCGACACCGCCGACGCCGGAAGTTTCATGCCCCAGAAAAGCACCTACTTCGTGCCCAAACTCCCCACCGGCCTCGTCCTCCATCCCCTGGACTAGAAAAAAGCTCCCCCACTGGGGGAGCTGCCCCCAAGGGACTGAGGGGGCCGACCGCCAACCAGCGCTGGTCTCCAGCAATCGAAGCTAGCCTTCCCACGCCCCACCCCCGATGCCCCGTCCTTGACACGGGGCCCAGATCACCAAACACAGCTCCCTCATCGACCGACAACCAACCTCAGCGGTCGCAGGAAGAAGCCTGCGCACCAACTGCTTGGATGAGGCTCAATTGCATGCCACCAGCAACGATCAAAGTTTAGGCCCCGCATCAAGCACGGAACATCGAGCAATCATGATCGACTCCATTAGACCGCCACACCCGCCCTACATCAACGCCTGAGCAATCCCTTCGATCCCGTCGATGGCATCCAGCACCGCGATCTCCTCCTGGCTCAACGCCCGAGATATCGTCAGCGCCATCAACGACATCTCCGACGGATCCTCAGGACTAAAGCCCACATCCATCGCCGCGATGTTCACCTCCAGCCGACCCAGCGCCATCCCCACCTCACCGATCCGCCCTGGCCGGTCCTCATTGCGCACCACCAACAAATGCAGATGCTCAAGACCGCGATGCTGCGGACCGGCAATATGCACGTGGAACCCATTGATCTCCACGACCGCCGCCCGACCATGCTCCAGCGTGCCCATCAACGACGTCGCCCCTTCCGACGTGTGCAGCTCCACCGTGATTGATGACGTGTACGGTTCCGCATCCGGTGTCTTGCGTTCGGAAATCCGCCAGCCGCGATGCGCGATCACATTGTTGATGTTGACCAGATTCACATGCTCATCCGAGATCGGCGCCAGCAATCCAGCCACCACCGACGCCTTCAACGGAGTCACATCGTGATTCGCAATCTCGCCGCGATAGCGAATGACAATATCCCGCCACTGTCCACTGGCCAGTTGCGTGGCCAGTTGCGTCGCCAGGCGCCCGCACATCTCAGCGACCGACAAATACGGACCAACCGCCTCCAACGACTCCGGGTCAATCAGGGGAGCATTGACCGCCGCCTGAGACGGCTGACCGCGCAGCACCTTCAACGTCTCAGTGGCAATATCCACCGCGACGCGCTCCTGGGCCTCCTGCGTTGACGCTCCCAGATGCGGCGTCGCCAGCACCCGTGGATGTTGGACGAGCGGATTGTCATGGGCCGGCTCAGAGGAAAACACATCCAACGCGGCTCCGCCAAGCCGACCCGAGTCCAGCGCGTCGGTGAGCGCCGACTCATCCACCAGTCGCCCTCGCGCCGTGTTGACCAACACAGCGCCGGGCTTGATCACGTCAAACTCCTCGCGACCCAACAGCGGCGGTGCATCGGGAGCAGCCGAAGAATGCAATGTCACCACGTCCGACTGAGCCAACAGCTCATGCAAGCCAACCAGCTCTGTCCCGACACTCCGCGCTCGCTCCTCCGAGACAAACGGATCAAACGCAACCGTCTGCATCTCCATCGCCTGAAGCCGCCGAGCGACCGCCGCTCCAACGAGGCCCAGCCCAATGATCCCGGCAGTTTTGCCCCGCAGCTCACCACCGACAAAAGCCGAGCGGTTCCACTCGCCCGACCGCAACGACGCATTCGCCGCCGCCAGGTGCCGCGACAACGACAACAACAGCCCAATCGCCAACTCCGCCGCCGAAACCGTGTTACCGCCGGCCGCATTGAGCACGATGATTCCGCGCTCCGAAGCCGAATCAAGATCAATGTTGTCAACCCCAGCCCCGGCCCGCCCGATCACGCGAAGCCCCGGAGCAGCCGCCATCAACTCCCGATCAACCTGAGTCCCACTCCGAACAATCAACCCGGCACAGTCGGAGATCGCGGACAACAACTCTTCTCGTGAGAGCGAATAGCGAGCGTCAACGTCCACCGATTCACGAAGAATCGACAGCCCTTCCTCAGCCAGCGACTCACAAACCAGAATCCGAGCCATGAGGCGTGATCCCCTCAAGGATTTCCATGGTTCCCTTCGCTCCCCCCTTGGGGGGTGCTGTCATGAAGTGACTGAGGGGGCCGCCAAGTAGCAGTAGCAGCCCAACAACTGCTCATGTCTGCGCAACCAAAGGCAGCCACCGGTCATCCATCGTTGGTCACGGCTCAGGCCATGCATTTGGCTCGACATCCGCAGCCACTTTCAACACATACTCAACCATCCCGATCAGCCATCAATGCCCGGAATCACAGCGCCCTCGGCCGGCGAGAACCCTTCTGCGACCAGAGCCTGCTGCAACGCCGAGAAACAGGCCACAAACTCAGCCTCGTCCAGGTATCCCAGATGTCCAATCCGCCAGATCGACGGAGCTAGTTTGCCCTGACCACCAGCGATCACGACATCGTGGTCCTCGCGCAAGCGCTTGGACACCGCCGCCCCGGTCATCCCGTCCGGCACACGAATCGCCGTCACAGTATCCGACGCATACTGTTCCTCAGCCAACAGCTCCAGACCCAGCGACTTGGCCGCCGAGCGCGTCCACGACGCAAACCGGTGATGCCGAGCGTAAATCGCCTCAGGACCTTCAGCCACCAGCATCGGCACAGCCGCATCCATCGCATACATCGTCGGCAGCGCCGGAGTCCACGGCGGCTGTCCGCGCTCGGCATAGTCGTGATGTGTCGTCAGATCAAAGTAGAAGCTCGGCATGTTCGAGCGCTCCGCCGCTGCCCAACCGCGATCCGACAGCGCCGCCATCGCAATGCCCGGAGGCGATAACCAACCCTTCTGCGACGCCGTCACCACCGCATCCAGACCCCAATCGTCCATCCGCATCTCGATCGATCCCAACGACGACACCGCATCAACGATGATCAACGGGTCAGCCACTTCGCGCACCGCTGCCGCAATCGCGCCAATCGGATTCGTCACGCCCGTCGACGTCTCGTTATGCGTGATCAGCAGCGCGTCGTACTCATCCTGTTGAATCAGTTCCGCGACCAACTCTGGCGTTGCCGCCTCGCCCCATTCGATGTCCGACCGTGTCACTTCAGCGCCATATCGCTCGGCAATCGTGCCAAACCGGTCGCCGAACGATCCGACAGTGACACAGAGCACCTTGTCGCCCGTCGACAGCGTGTTCACCACCGCTGCTTCCATCGCGCCCGTGCCCGATGCCGAGATAATCAGAATCTCCTGATCGGTCCCGAAAAACGGTTGGATCCCACACGTCAGCCGCTCCAGCAGCTCGGCGAACTCAGGACCACGATGATTGATCATCTCGCCGCCGGCCGCGGCCAACACCTCAGGCGGACATGGCGTTGGACCGGGAATGCGAAGGTTAGTAGGCATTGCTATCTCACGTTGTTCACTACGATAGGTACGAGCATTGGAACGTCCAATGCCGTTTGACGTGTTGCTGGTCGAATCGTATCAGCGCTATATGTGAAGACAATGGTGAACTCCCGCAACGGCCAACGCGATCTGTCTGCCAAACTGCGCTCGCTGCCCAGCGTCGATCGAGTCCTCTCCGAATTAGCCCTCGCCGACGCCCTCGACCGCTGGCCTCGACCACACGTCGTCGAGGCTGTGCGCTCCGAGTTGGATGTCGCCCGCTCGCTCCTGGTCAATGGACGAGAGGCGGCCAGCGCCCCCGCCGAACTCGCCGAACTGGCCGAACGGATGCTGCGCGGACGACTGCAGCCCTCCCTCAGACACGTCATCAACGCCACCGGCGTCGTCATCCATACCAATCTCGGTCGTGCTCCCGTCTCCGATGCCGCCTCGCTCGCCATGTCCGAGGCCTCGACTGGATACACCAACCTCGAGTTTGACCTCGTACACGGTTCTCGAGGCTCACGCGCTAACCACCTTGAGTCGCTGCTCCAGGCCGTCACCGGCGCCGAATCCGGCATTGCAGTCAACAACAACGCCGCAGCGCTGTATCTCACCATCTCCGCACACTGTGCCGGGCGGGAAGTCATCATCTCGCGAGGCCAGGCTCTGGAAATCGGTGGAGGCTTCAGAATTCCCGATGTCTTACGCCAGGCCGGTGCAACCCTCGTCGAGGTCGGCACGACCAACCGCACTCGCCCCGCCGACTACGCCGAAGCCGTGACCGAACACACCGCAGCAATTCTGCGGGTGCATTCCTCCAACTTCCGCATCGTCGGCTTCGCCGAGGAACCAACTCTCGCGCAACTCCGCCAGGTCGCCAATGACGCCCACATCCTGCTCATCGATGATGTCGGCAGTGGCTGTCTGCTCGACACGAGAGATTTCGGCCTGACATACGAACCGCGTCCGCAAGACAGCGTGAACGCCGACGCCGACCTGGTCTTGTTCAGCGGAGACAAGCTGCTCGGAGGCCCCCAGGGCGGACTGATCATCGGCAACCAGGAGTGGGTCGATCCGCTGCGAACTCACCCGCTGATGCGCGCGCTGCGGCTGGACAAAGCCGCCATCGCCGGACTCGCCGCCACGCTCCAGCACTACCTCGCGGGTGAGGCGATCGACGCCATTCCCATCTGGCGCATGATCGACATGGAAGCCTCCGAGCTCGAAGTCCGAGCCCAACAGTGGCAGGCCGCCCTGGGAGGCGGACAGGTTGAGGCCTCAGAGTCGCCGATCGGCGGCGGCTCACTGCCCGCCGAGACCAGACCAACGTTCGTCTGGTCCCTGGATCACCCGCACCCGCTCGACGCCGCACGCAGTCTGCGAGACAGTGAGACGCCAATCGTCGCCAGGGTCGAGCGAGATCGCCTGGTTCTCGATCCGCGCACCGTCCTGCCCGGAGAAGACCACGACGTGATCACCTCACTGCGCGAGATCGTCGGAGGCGTCTCTTGATCGTCCTCGGCGCCGTCCTCCCGCATCCTCCCATCCTCTTGCCGCAGATCGGCAACGGACGACAAGCAGAAGCACAGGCCACACTCGACGCCTACGACACCGTCGCCGCCCGGCTCCGCGAACTTGCCGTCCAGCGACTGCTGATCATCTCCACCCACGGCATCGTCACCCTGCAGCGCTATCACATCCTGGCCGGCAAACTCTCCGGCGATCTCGAACGATTCCAGGCCAACCTGCTCACCTTCGAGCGAGAAACCGACAGCGATCTCGTCACCGCCATCCAATCAGCCGCTGACACGCACCACGTCCCACTCACGCCGACCAACCATTGGGAACAGTCCGACCACTCCGTCGGAGTCCCACTGCGATTGCTGGGAGACGCGGTTCCCGACCAGATCGCAGTCGCCAGCATCAGCTTCCGACCACCACAGGACCACTACAACTTTGGTCGTGCCATCGCCGATGCCCTCGCCACGTTCTCCGAGCCAACCGCCATCATCGCCTCCGGCGACGCCGTCCACACCCTCACCGAGGTCTCCTCCTACGGTCTCCATCCCCGAGCAACTGAAGTCCAGCAGCAATACGAGACCGCCCTCGCCAACTGGGACGAACAGGGCCTGATTGCCATTGACGAAAGCCTGCGCCGCGAAGTCGACGAGTCCGTCATCTCGCCAACGCTGATCCTGATGGGCGCGCTACAAGGCCAGCAAGGTCAGCAAGGCCAGAGCGCAAACCCGCGTATTCTGGCTTCAGAGCACCCCTGGGGCGTCGCTTACGTCACCGCCCTCGTCGAGACTCCGCTGCATCGCAACCCTGAAAGCCATTGATCGTGGACGCCAAGAGTATCGCCGTCCTCGAATTCCCCAAGATCATCGAGCGACTCGCCGACCTCTGCGGCTCCCCCGGAGCACAGGCGCTCGCACGAGATCTCACGCCCAGCGCCAACGTCGACGAAGTCCGTCGTCGGCTCGCCGCCACTGCCGAGGCTCGCTCTCTCGCCCGACTCAAGCCGCACTTCCACATGGGACAGGCGCCCGACATCGCCAACAGCCTGCTCGCCGCATCCCGCGGAGCAGTCCTCACCGCGCCTGACATTCTCGAAGTCGCCATCCTCCTGCGCACCGCACGACACACCAAGAACCAGATCGCCCCGCTCAGCCGCGAACTCCAGCAGCTCGCAAGAGTCGCCCAGCGGATCAGCGATTTCTCGGCTCTGATCCGAGAGATCGAGGCCACCATCGACGAACGGGGCGAAATCCCCGACAGTGCCTCACCCGCCCTCGCCGAAGCGCGCGATCGTGTCCGCACCGTCCAGGAACGACTCGAACGACAGCTCGAACGAACCCTGAGACACGCTGTTTCCGAAGGAGTCGCGCAGGAATCGTTGATCACCGAACGCGACGGCCGCTACGTCATCCCGATCAAAGCCGAGCAGCGCGGCTCCATGCCCAGCGTCGTCCACGATGTCTCAGCCTCAGGCGCAACCCTATTCGTCGAGCCCCTCGCAGTCGTCGAGCTCGGCAACCGCCTGCGCGAAGCCCGGCGCGAAGAGCAACGCGAGGTCGAGCGCATCCTCCGAGCGCTCTGCCAGTCAATCGGCGACGAAACGGGAGCGATCCGCGCCGCGATCCGCTGTCTCTCGCAGATCGAACTCGCCCGTGCCAAGGCGCGCCTGGCTGAAGAACTCGACGCCCCGCTGCCAACCGAGAATGACAGCCTCAACTGGCTGGGCGACGAAGACTCCGACCTCATCCTCCACTCGGCACGGCACCCGCTGCTCACCGGAGATGTCGTCCCCATTTCCACCACCCTGACCGCCGAAGCACGCTGCGTCCTGATCACCGGACCCAACACCGGCGGCAAGACCGTCGCGCTCAAGACCGTCGGACTGCTCTGCCTCATGGCCCAGGCCGGATTACCGGTCCCCGCCGAGACCGGTACCCGCATCCCCGTCTTCGAGAATGTCTTCGCCGACATCGGCGACGAGCAATCGATCGAGCAATCGCTCTCCACCTTCTCCGCTCACATGACCAATATCGTCCGCATCCTGGCAGCCGCAGGACCCAGGACCCTCGTCCTGCTCGACGAGCTCGGCGCAGGCACTGACCCCACCGAAGGCGCAGCCCTCGCCCGCTCGCTGCTCCAGGACCTCCTCGACCAGGACAGCATGGTCGTCGCCACCACGCACCACGGCGAGCTCAAGGTCTTCGCACATGCCACCGACGGCGTCGTCAATGCTTCGGCCGAGTTCGACACCGTCACGCTCCAGCCCACCTACCGGTTGCTAATGGGCACACCAGGTCGCTCCAATGCGCTCGCCATCGCGCAGCGACTCGGCATGCCCGAACGAGTCCTCGCCCGAGCTCGCGACGCCGCGCCCACCGAGACCGCCTCCATGGAACACCTGCTCGGCGAACTCCAGCGCGAGCGAGACGCTATCGCCGACCAGGTCCGCGCCGAGCGCATCGCCCGCGAAGAGGCCGAGGAAATCCGCACCAACCTGGCCGAGCGGCGCGACGCGATCGAGTCCGAGCGAGACGCCGTCCTGGCCAAGGCGGAACGCGCCATGGAAGACGAACTAGCCGCCTTCCGTCGCACAATGCGAGCCAGCCTCAAGGAGCTCGAGAAGCAGCGATCACGCGACCAGGCCGAAGAACTCGCCGACCGTCGCGCCGAAGAAGGCCGCGACCGACTGCAGCGAGTCCGCCGCGAACGATCAAAGCGTCGTCGCCAACGCACGGCTGCGACAACAACAGAACCTGCCTTGCAACCCGACCGACTCGCCGCTGGCGACTTCATCTACCTGCGTGGATTGCCCGAGCCGGGCGAGGTCCTGACCGCCGTCGAGGATGGCGCACTCGATGTCCAACTCGGGGCCTTGCGCACCCGCGTTCGAGTAGAGCAAGTCGAGCGTCTAGCGCCCAGTCAGGCGCGATCAACCGCCAATGCCCCGTTCGGCGCCCGATCCGACAACACGGGCCGTCCACTCCGAGGCATGGGCGCGACCGTATCCAACATGCCCAAACCACCCGTCGATCCTGGCTCCAAGATCGACCTCCGCGGTCGAGTCACCGAAGAGGCGCTACCAATGGTCGACTCGTTCCTCGATGTCGCCTATCGGGCCGGACAGAACCGCCTGGAAGTTGTCCACGGCAAGGGCACCGGAGCACTGCGCCGCGCCGTCCGCGAGATGCTGCGCAAGCACCCCCTCGTGACGACCTTTGAAAGCGCCGAGCCCAAACAAGGCGGCGACGGCGTCACCATCGTCACGCTCGCCGGCTAACGCCGTTCAGCAATAGCCGCGATACTGTAGCCACCATGGTGCTCCGCCGAATTGCCGAAGCCATCGACCGCCGACCCAACACGTACAACGTCCGCCGCAGCATCCTGCAAATCGCGGCGAACGATTTCGTCAACCAGCTCCCCAAACGCAAAGGCCGTTCCGGATCCTCGGGAGTCAGTGGTTGGGACGTGAGCAATCTCGCCCATCCCGCATTCTGGAGCATGGCCCTGCTCAGTCAGCGACGCAAACGATTCGCCATGACGCTGATCGGTCAGATCTACCAGGACCAGGCCGCCGTCCAACCCTACGTCCAGGAGAAACGCTCCACGGAGCAAGTCCTCACCGGACTCGAAGGCATCGACGCCGATTCCCTCGTCGGGTTCGTCGACGCCGCCGTGATGCTCTTCCAACCACCGGGCTCAAGTGGAGCTCCGTTAGTCCCGACAGATCAAGCCAGCGAAATCCTCCGATTAGCCCTACTCCGGGGAGCCATGGTCGGAGAACTCCGCGCGGACGAAGTCCGAGACGCCTGGTCAGCCGCCCACCCAGACCAGGTCAACACGCACGGCCCCGAAGTCGCCTGGAAGAAAGCACAGGGAAGGGCCGAAATGCTCCTCGAAGAATGGACCAAAGACCGAAAAGGCCACGGCCGCCGCCTGATCTAGGGCATGTTCACACGGGGCGGTTCAGTCCAGGAGTTCCCGTCCTACCCGCGCCAACAAGAGATCGTCCTACTCGCGCCAACAGGAAATCGTCATACCCGCGCTTGCCGCGGGTATCTCGAAGAGTCATCGAGACACGTCGAATAACCCCAAAGCAAGGTTGCCGCGCATACTCGCAGCAATGCTGGAGCTAATGTTCACGCTCCACAGCTACCCTCAGACCCATGGCCCGCCGATTCAACCAACCCGCACTCCAGAGCATGACTTCCATGTTCGACGCTCCGGACACTGTCGACCGCTCAGCACCGCTCGCCGCACGCATGCGACCGCGCACCCTCGACGAAATCGTCGGCCAAGCCCATCTGATCGGCCCCGACGCTCCACTCCGCCGAGCGATCGACGTCGACGCCGCCCCATCCTGCATCCTCTGGGGACCACCGGGCAGCGGTAAGACATCCATCGCCCGAGTCATGGCCCGCGTCACCCATGCACGTTTCGCCACACTCTCAGCCGTCTCCAGCGGTGTCGCCGATCTGCGTGCCGTGATCGCCGCTGCCGAGGCCGGTCGCCGTGACGGTCTCGCCCGCACCATGCTCTTCATCGACGAAATCCACCGCTTCAACAAGGCTCAACAAGACGCCGTCCTCCACGCCGTCGAAGACGGCACGATCACCCTGATCGGCGCAACCACCGAGAATCCATCATTCGAAGTCGTCGCGCCGCTCCTCAGCCGTGCCCGCGTGTTCAAGCTGGAGCCACTCCAGCACGACGACATCCACGCACTCCTCGTCCGGGCACTCAACGACGCCGACCGAGGACTCGCGCCCAACCCGCCACTGATCGACCCTGAGGCGCTCGACGCCCTGGCAAACTACGGCGCAGGTGACGCACGCGTCGCCCTCAACGCCCTCGAGGCGGCCGTCCGCGACGCTGTTGCTCGCGAAGCAACGGTGACCGTCGACACAGTCGCCACCGTCGCCCAGCGAGCCCTGCCTTACGACAAAGGCGGCGACGCTCACTTCGACACCGTCTCCGCCTTCATCAAGTCCGTGCGCGGCTCCGATCCCGACGCATCCGTCTACTGGCTCGCTCGCATGCTCGAAGCCGGCGAAGACCCGATGTTCGTCGCTCGCCGGATCGTCATCCTCGCCGCCGAAGACATCGGCCTTGCCGATCCGCAGGCGCTGTCCATGGCCGTCGCCGCCCAACAGGCGACCCACCTGATCGGCATGCCTGAGTGCACGCTCGTGCTCTCCGAAGCCGCCATCTATCTCGCCAACGCGCCCAAGAGCAACTCGGCCATGAAGGCCTACAGCGCCGCTGTCGGCGCCGTCCGACAACACGGAGCACTTCCCGTCCCACTCCACCTGCGCAACGCCGCCACCGGACTCATGGCCGCCCACGGATACGGCAAGGGCTACCGCTACGCTCACGACTACGAGGGCGCAATTGCTCCCGAGCAGCAACACCTGCCCGACGCATTACAGGGTGCCGTGTTCTACGAATCAACCGACCGGGACGCAACCCAATGAAGCCCCGCCAGCGATTCGAAGGCGTGACCTCCGCAGCGATTAGCGCAGCGGCCGCCCTCTTCAACTGCGAAGCCGAGCGCCAGCCCTACGATCTCGCCAACGACGATCAGGGAGTCTGGGCCGTCAACCACCGCGCCGAGACCGGCAACATCCGCATGATCCTCTGGCCCGCAATCAACAGAATCGATGTCGCCGTCGGCCCACACATGTGGGTCGTCAAGGGAGTCCGGGAAGTCGAAGTGATCAACGACCTCGAAGTCATCGCCCGCTTTGGCCAGGACGGAATCATCACCATCGCCCTCAACGGCCAAGTCGTCCTCACGACCACCTAGTTTCTCAGCCCGCCTCAGGAATCGGAATCCCCCGCAGCCGAGACAGATCATCCAGGAACCGACCCAGCATCGTCGCCGTCGCACCGAAGATCCGGTGACCCTCGAAACAGTACTCCCGCATGTGAAACACCTCGCCCTCACGCTCCCGACGCTCGAACGTCACATTGGCCGGATCGAGCAGGTGCGACAGCGACGGCGTAATCACCTCGCCCACTTCAATCTCCAGCGGGCGGAACGGATACGGCGCACGATCAATCAGCCCCACATACGGCGTCACATGAAAATTCGACATCGTCCGATAGTGCGATTGCTCGCCCAATACCTCAACATGTTCCGCGCGCAGCCCGACCTCCTCGTCCGCTTCGCGCAGTGCAGCAGCCATCGGATGCTCGTCGGCAGAGTCCAGCGCCCCGCCGGGAAATGAAATCTCCCCCTTGTGATGCTCAACTTGATGCGATCGCACCGTCAGCACGACCTCAGGATCGTCATACGGCAACATCGCAATCAATACCGCCGCCCGCCATTTCCCAATGTCCGGAGGCAGCGTCTGAATGTCATGCACCGCAGCCGCCTGCCGGACCTCGCCGAGCGCCGCACCCTCATGTTCACGATCAACGTAGTCAGGCATCAGTGCGCCCCTTCAATCTCGGTCCGCTCATTGCTTGGGCTTCCCTTCGCGGAGACAGAAGCGCAACTCTTCCAACTCCGTCATTCCCCCGCTCCGCCGCGGCAATCTCGCTACATCCGGCACCAATCTATGTGCACCAATCGGCGAGATTCTCGCGCTTGGCGCGGGCATGACGAACGGGATAAGCAACCGCTAGTGCGTGCCCTGGGCCGCCATGACCGTCGGCATGCCCTGCATCCCGCGCAACGTGTTGATCTCACCGCGATGCCCGTTGAAGTGACCCATCATATGCAGCGAGATCGCCTCACCGACACTCTCCGTGCCGTTCCGGGCCGGAATCTCGCGCTCCAGGTCCTCGTCAGTGGCATTCGCCAGGAACTGCGATGTGCGTTCAAACACCGTCTCCTGGTAGCCGCCCAGGGCATCAATGTCCGTGACCTGGATCTGCTGAGCATCCTCGTCCGCCATGCCCGCGCCAATCCCCTCATACGGCAGTCCGGTCCGAGAAGCCCACTCTTCGTTCCAGACCTCCGGCTCGCCGCTGACCCGGCTCATGATCAGGTCCTCAATCCGCGTCGTATGCCACAGACACCAGGCAATCGAGTGACTGCCCTGCTCCGGAACAAAGTGAAGCTGCTCATCAGTCCCATTGCGGGCATCAATCAATGCCGCATGCGTGAAATCAAGGCTGCGTTGGATGAAAGAGACGGTGCTCATGGTTTCCCCCTGTACTCAGAATTCGAGTCTAAAGGCAACGATGGCCTGCGGAAGCGGGAAGCAGCAGAGAACCCTTCATTCCAACTCAAGCACCGGAGCGCTCCGCCTCCCTGATCCTCGCTCTGGAGACCTGCGCGTGAATCGGTCGGTGCGCTATTGGTCAGGTTGTAGCCCGCGTTGGCGATTGCATTACAGAATAGATAGGAACGGCAGAGCGGGCGACCACAAGGGTCGCCCCTACAGGAGCTCAGAAGGATTGGGAACACGATTATGCAAAGGTCTCCTCTGCGGAGAATGATGCATGACTCAGTTTCCCGTCCCCGCCTCCGAGCGGGGACCCGCTTTGGCCTAGCCCAGGCTGCTCAGATAGGTCCCGGGTGACCAGATACCAGCGACAAACATGACTGCCGGCACTAATCCAGGGAAGGAGCGGATCCCCGCTAATCCTCCAGCGCCGCGTCAAGTTCGGCCCACGACCGCTCCAGCGCCGATCGCAACCGCATGTTCTGATACGCGCCCCAGATCGTCATCGCCGGCGGGACCAACACCGTAGAGATGATCAATGCATATGCAATCGTGATCGCCGCCGTGATGCCAAACTGCTGCGTCGCCACCGTCGGAGCGAACGCCAGCACGCCCAGACCGATCGCCGTCGTCAACGCCGAACCCATCAGTGCCGATCCGGTCGTTGCCAGCGTGCGAATCGCCGCCTGCTCGGGATTCCGAGTCCGCGTGAATTCCTCCCGATATCGCTGGATCACATGGATCGTGTAGTCCACTCCGATACCAATCGAAAGCGCCGTAATGATCGAGGTCGTCAACGTGTACGGAATCCCCACCAACGCCATCGTGCCCAGCACCCAGATCAGCACCAGTACAATCGGCCCGACTGCCACGATAGCTAGCGCCGGCTGTCTCAGAGTCGTCCAATAGAACACCATCAGAATCAGCATCGCAACGACGACTGTGACGATGATCGACTCCGTCTGCCTGCCAGTGATTTCGTCAGTCACCGCCACCGAAATGATGCCATCCGACGTCGCCGTGATCGCTTCATCATCGCCCTGCCAGATCTCCTCGATATCAGCCTGGAGCAGCCGGACTTTATCAGTATCGAGTCCATAAGCAGGGAACTGCAGGAGGATGGTATCGACCCCGGACGGTCGATTGACCAGATAGTTGGAGATCGTCGGATCGCGTAGCTCAAGCTGATCGAGGAACGATTGCATCTGCGCCGGCACGAGTACCAATCCGGCAGTGGCCTCCGAATACAGCGTGGCAAGATCGTCGTCATACCGATCCCCGGGCTCGCCGCTGTAATCGACCCAGTCCAGCGCCAGCAACTCGTATGAGTTCTCAATCGGTCCAGCCGCCGCGACCGGTCTGCGCTCTTCGTCTTCAAACGCCAGCCGTAAGTCCTGCAGATTCAGGAAGGTTCTCGTGTCCGTCGACTCCGCCTCAATCACGACGTTCGTGTTCTCCGTCGATCCGCCAAACGCCGCGTCAAGCGTGTTCAGGTCGGCCAACGCGTCTCCGCCCGACGGCAAGACATCATGAATGCTGAATCGTGCCTCGATATCTGTCGAGGCGATCCCAAGCGCGACCGACACGACTGCCACCGCAACGATGTATGGCATCGGCCGTCGAGTCACCGACCGACCCAGCGCTTCAGCCAGCGGTCCAATCCTCGGAATGGCATCGGCGACCAGCGCTGGCGGCTTCAGGTCTCCACGTGCTTCCTTACGCCGATCAAGAATCGCGCGAGCCGCCGGAATCAGGGTCAACATCACGATCAGGCTCATGCCCACGCCCAGGCCCGCCACGATACCGAAATCCCCGATCGCCGGAATCGGCGAGATCAGTTGGACCAACAAGCTGCCAATCGTCGTCACCGCCGCAAGCAGCAGCGGCACCATCACGATCCGCATACTCGCTCTCAGTGCCTCGATCACCGGAGTGTCGCCCAGCCGCTGTTCGCGATAGTGCGAGATCGACTGGATCGCATAGTCCACCGTCAGGCTGATCACGATGATCGGAATCATCACCGAGATCCCGCTCGGACGACCAGTGATCCCAAGTCCATTCGGACCCAGCCAACCCTCGGCTCCAATGAGCCAGATCAGCGACACCACAAGTCCACCAAGCGTCAGCAGCAAGTCCGACAACGACCGCAGGAAGAACAGCAGCAGCCCCGCGATCAGCAGCAAGGCGATCCCAACCAGCGGCGCTGTGCCGGTCCGGTTCGCCTCCTGGTACTCATCCTCGACCACCGCCGGCGAAACGCTGCTCACGCGCAACGGACCCTCATCGGCAACGGTCAACTCGTGAATCCGAAGTTCGGCAGCCGATGATCGTTCGTCGCCCGTATCGCGCAGCCGGATCGTGGTCACCGCAATCGACGTGCCATCCTCATCGCTGCCGGTCATCGCGGCCAACGCAGCCGAGATTTCAGGTGCAGCGCTGACCTGATCGATCGCGTCCTGCGAGACCCCGCTAAAGTCGTCCACCTGCAGTGCCGCGCCGATCACCGAAGCTGGCGTGATCGCCTGGTGACCGCTGACCAGCAACGGCCGAACATCCGGTTCGAGCAAAATGCGATCAGTCAGATCGACCATCTGGGCGAGCGCCTCAGGCGTCAGCGCTTCCCCGCGAAACATCACGGTGGCAGTGATGATCCCGCCCGACTCGCCGAACAAGTCGCTAATCTCATCCATCGCCAGTGCGATTGGACTATCGGGCGGGAGAAATCCGTCAGTCTCGTCAATCTCCGCACGCTGCGCTGCGCCAGCCGCCAGCACAATAGTGATGATCAAAATGACAGCCAGCGTGACATACGGACGAACCGTGATCAGCCAACTCAAACGCTCAAGTATGCGTCCCATTGAACGTCACGCTAGCAGGAAGCAACCATGATCCTTGCGCGACTGAAAGCGGTGAAAGGCAAGCATTCCGCCCTGTGCAGATTCTGACTTCCAGCTCCGTTCCCGTCCCCGCCCCCAAGGAGGCCTTTGAATTATTCGTCATACCCGCGCTTGCCGCGGGTATCTCGCTGAGTCCAGCACCAGAGTCGACGCTGGTGACACGTCCGTAGTTGCACATCGGCATTGCCAAACGGATCGAGATTCCCGCGCTGCGCGCAGGAATGACGGAGTTGGTGGATTACGCAAAGGTCTCCCCCCAAGCAGGGACCCGTCTGGCCCCGGCCCGACCAGCACCGATGGGTCCCGATTGTGCAGCTCAGTGCGCATCAAGGACGATGCACCCTAGACTGGCGGCGTGGTTCGCCAGAGCAACTCCCGGCCAACTTCACCACGACAGGAACTGAGATGGACATCGCCGCACTGGGCAAGTCTCCCAACGCCGACCCGTTGGTGCAGACGATCATGGAATACGACCTGGCTCGACACATCGTCGAGCTCGACGCCTATGGCTTCACCGTCATTCCACCGGAGAAAATGGGCACCTCGCCCGGCTTCGCCGATCGACTGCGCGATGCCATCCTCAACACCTACCAGCGTCGCCACGACGTCGAGATCGACGACTGGCGCACCACCGACATGCCCGCTCCGAACGAGCGCGCCTGGCAACTCATCGACGAGGATGACGCGGTCACCGAGGCAGTCCTCAATCCGGTCGCGCTGGCGATGGCGCGCTGGCACTGTGGACAGAGCGCCGTGCTCGGCGGCACCTCATCGATCATCAAGCCGCCGCACGAGAAGAACTACCTCGGCATCCACAACGACACACACGGCGTGCCGCCGCCCCAGGCTGCCTACACGCACCTCGTCAACACCAGTTGGATCCTCACCGACTACGACTCGCGCGATGATGGTCCGACCGTCTTCGTGCCCGGATCGCATCGTTGGGGCCGCGCCCCTGCGCCGCACGAGACCAACTTCTGGGAAGAGGACGCAGTGCTCGATCCAGTCCCGATCCAGGCCAAGGCCGGATCACTCGCGGTCTGGGGCGGCAACACCTGGCACGGCGCCATGAACCGTATGAGCGTCGGCCTGCGCGTCACACTTGTCCTGGTCTGGATGCGGCCCTACATGAAGATGATCAACCAGTGGGACGACGGAGCAGTCTCACCCGAGCGCCTGGAACGCTATCCAGAGCTACACAAGATCCTCGGCCACGACCATCCCTACCCCTCGCGAGAGTCAATCCGCAACCCCGAGAACGTCGGTCAAATGATGGCCGTCGGCCAGGATCAGTTCGCCTAAGGCGTGTACACATGGGGCGGTTCAGTCAAGGAGTGCCCGTCATACCCGCGCAGAAGTTCCCGTCATACCCACGCCAACAAAACATCGTCATACCCGCGCTTGCCGCGGGTATCTCGCTGCATTCCGCGCCACTGTCTATTCGCAACTCGGCCAGTTTGCCCCCGCATCAAGTTCGGGTCGGGCTGCGACAAGCGCGGCAATGACGGCATTCTGACTAAGCAGCTGACCAAGTAGATGGCTAGTGTGAACACGCCTTAGGTCAGTTGGAACCCCTCATAGCCGCTGGACGCGACCTCCTCCAGACGCTCGCGATAACGCGGCGCTCCACCCGGATAGATCTGATAGCGGATGGTGTCGTGGCCCTCGACGTTTGAGTTGTAGCCGGTAAACCAACTCTTGACCTTACTCATGAGCTGGAACTGGTACATCTCCTGGACGTGCTGCAACCACTCCAACTCGGCGTCCTCACGCGACTCCACCCTCCGATAGCCGTGGTCGCGCATGTAACAGAGCAGATCAGTAATCCAGTCAACCGACGTCTCAATCCCACGAGGATAATTCGTCGACACTGAACCACCCTGCGGACCGCTGAGCATGAGCAAGTTAGGGAATCCTGTTGTGCCCATGCCCAGGAAAGTATCCGGACCGTCGGCCCACTGATCGCGCAACGCGACACCGTCCACGCCCGTGAAGTTAATCCTGTCGAAGGCGCCGGTGATCGCGTCAAAGCCCGTCGCATAGATGATCAGATCAAATTCAAACTCTTGATACGTCGTCTGCACGCCGTTCGGCGTGATCCGTTCGATCGGAGTCTCATTGATATCGATCAGGTGCACGTTCTCGCGGTTGTACGCCTCGAAGTAGCGGGTTTCCAGAGGCACCCGTCGAGTGCCAAAGCCGTGATCCTTGGGGATCAACTTCTCCGCTGTCATCGGATTGTGCACACGCTCGCGGATCTTGTTGGCGATGAACTCAGAGTATTCAGCATTCGCCTCGGGGTTGATGCCGACATCGATGAAGTTACTCATCCACTTGCTAAATCCCGGGGTCTCGTAGAGCTTCTGCCAGAGCGTCAGTCGCTCTTCCTCGGGCACATCGCGGAACTTGCGCGGATCAGGCGCGTGCAGGAAGCCGCCGGGTGTCTGCCGGCAGATCTCGAAGATCTCGTCATAGGACGCCTTGATCTGGGCCTGGGTCGGCTCGTCGATGGGCGCGTTGTGCAGCGGAGCACACCAGTTTGGACGGCGCTGGAACACGGTCAGATCGCCGACCTTGTCAGCAATCTCCGATATCACCTGGACGCCAGTTGCGCCGGTACCAATCACCGCGACACGTTTACCGGCCATCTCGACCGGCTCATGCGGCCAATAGTACGTATGCCAGGCGTCGCCCTCGAAGCTGTCGACACCTTCAATGTTCGGCAAGGTCGCCGCCGAGAGCATCCCGATCGCCGTCAGCAGGAAGCGGCCGGTGATCTCGCGGCCGTCCTCCAGGTGCACGGTCCAGAAGCTGCCATCCTCGTCAAAGGACGCCCCAGCCACTTTGCAGCCGAACTGCATGTGACGGCGCAGATCGAACTTGTCGACCACGTGATTCAGGTAGCGCAGCGTCTCCGGCTGACCGGCAAAGTGCTCGCTCCACTCCCACTCGTCCAGCAGCTCCTTGGAGAAGGAATAGCCGTAGGTGTAGCTCTCCGAGTCGAAGCGCGCGCCGGGATATCGATTCCAGTACCAGGTCCCTCCGGGACCATCCGCCGCCTCGAGCACGGTGGCGTCGATACCCAACTCTTGCAGCCGGTACATCTGGTAGATGCCTGCCACTCCGGCGCCAATGATGATCGCTTCGTGTTGTGGTTGATCGTGATCCGTCATCAAATGCTCCTTCGTTCCGGCTAGTCAGAGGCTAGCCCGTTGTGCGCTGGTCAACAACGGAGTCCTGACATCCAAGCCGCTATCTTGACGATCCTGAGCGGCGGTGACCAGTGAGCATCGATCTCGCGACCATGCACACGGTCGTCGAAGGCGACGGCGAACGGACCTTTCTCCTGCTCAACGGAGCAGGCCAAAGTCTGCGCACCTGGGACTACGTCGTACCCAGCCTGCTCGAGGCGGGCCGAGTCATTCGCTTCGACCCGCCGGGCTTCGGCGACAGCCAAACGCCCGATCAGCCCTACTCGTTCGAAGAACTCGGCCAGGCAGCACTACAACTTGCCGAGCCATATCGCACCAACAAGCTGATCATCGTGGGGCACGCCTGGGGAGCTCGAGCTGCACAGGTGATCGCCCGAGACCATTCGCCCGACGCCGTCGTGATCGGGTCAGGCGGCGGCAAGTTCCCAGCGCTGGTAGCGGCGGCGGATGTGCAAACAGCGACCGAGGGTCCCGAAGGCGAAGAGACCGTACAAGCCTGGAACCAGCACTTCGAACGAGCCCACTGCGCGCCGGGTTTCAGCAATCGGGATCCCGAGCGAGCCAACTGGCTCTTTCGTCTTGCGAGAACAACGCCAAGCGAGCAGGCAGTCGTCGTCGGAACAATCGAGCGCGCGCCGCTCGACTCCTACTGGGGTCGGTTCGATTGCCCGGCACTGCTCCTCTACGGCGCAGACGACAAAGTCGGCCATCCCCAGAACGCCGAGGATTTGCATCGCGCCCTGCCGAACTCCAAGCTGGTCTACATCAAGGACGCCGGACACTTCGTCATCGTCGAGCAAGCCGAGCAATTCGCCACGGAAATTCTTGACTGGGTCAATGAACTGGCGCTCTAACATCAGCGACGACCTGTAGCGTCCGGGAGCCAACGCGAGGAGCACCAGATGACCACGACGGTCGACACGCGACAAGGCAAACTGCAAGGCAAACAGGAAGATGGACTACACGTCTTTCGCGGCGTCCCCTTTGCTGCACCTCCAGTGGGTGATCTACGTTTCCGCGCCCCACAGCCTCATCCCGACTGGAGCGGTGTGCGCGATGCGAGCGAGTACGGTCCAATCGCAATGCAGCGACCGAACGTGGCGCTCGATCAGATGATGGGCGGAGTAGCGCAGCCGCTGAGCGAAGACTGCCTGTTCCTCAACGTGTGGACGCCGGGATGCGATGACAACGCGCGTCCAGTGATGGTCTGGATTCATGGCGGAGGCCTGACCATCGGGTCAGGCTCCGAAACCTACTACACCGGAGCGAATCTGGCCGCTCGCGGGGACGTGGTCGTCGTAACAATCAACTATCGACTTGGAGTGCTCGGATTCATGCATCTGCCGGTGCTTGGCGAGACAAACTTCGGCTTGCGCGATCAAGCAGCCGCGCTCGAGTGGGTGCGAGACAACATCGCCAACTTCGGCGGCGACCCCGGCAACGTGACCATCTTCGGCGAGTCTGCCGGCGGTCTGGCCGTGGCCGCACTCATGGCGTCGCCTCGGTGCGAGGGACTGTTCCAGCGGGCCATTGTGCAAAGCGGTGGTGTCCGTCGAAATATGCCAGCCGAGAGTGCCGCACAGGTCGGTCAGGCAATCTGCGACCATCTCGGCCTGAGACACGACGACGCCGACGGCCTACGGACGATCGACGTGGAGGCAATCCTCGATGCCCAACACAATGTCGTCCTGACAACCGACGACGAACAAAGCGCTGGCGGAGCCGTCGGTGAACCGACCGCGGCGCCAGTCGTCGATGGCGACTTCTTACTGGAGCCTCAGCTTGAATCCATCGCCATGGGTCGCGCAGCCGGTATCTCGTTACTGATCGGCACCATGGACGAAGAGTGGAACCTGTTTGGAGCGCTGGCGCCCTCAGACCCGCCGAGTGAAGCTGACGTCGTTCAGCGGCTTGATCTGCTGCTGGGCGACGGGCGCTCAGCCTACGACACCTATCAGAGAACTCGCGATCAACGAGGAGAATCCGTCGCGCCGCCTGCGATCCTCAACGCAGCCTCGGGCGACTCGTGGTTCATCGTCGCCAGCGAGCGGCTGGCCGACGCGCAATCGCAGCATCAGCCACAGACCTTCTCTTACACCTTCGACTGGAAGTCACCGGCATTCGGCGGCGTGCTCGGAGCTTGCCACGCGCTGGATATCCCGTTCACGTTCGGCACCCAGGGACTCATGCCAGAGTTCGCTGGCTCAGGTCCCCAAGCCGACGCCTTAGCCAGCAGCGTCATGGACGCCTGGATCGCCTTCGCACATTCCGGAGACCCATCCACTCCCAACCTGGCCTGGCCCGCCTACAACACCACCACAAGAAGCCGAGTGATGCTCGGGCCAAACATCCGCATCGAAAACCACTGGCGCGCCGAGGAACGATCGGTCTGGGAGGGCGTGATCTAGCCCCTGTTCAGGTCCCGAGCCAGCATCAACCCCGTCATTCCCGCGTCAGGCGGAGACCTACGCATAATCCTGTTTCCGGTCGTTCTGAGCTCCTGTAGCCCGCGTTGGCGATTGCAAGACAGACCAGATACGAGCCAGAAAGCGGGCGACCACAAGGGTCGCCCCTACAACGTGGTCGAAAGCTCGTCCGCCGAGTTCGGCACAGGCATCCGACAGGCGCGGGTATGACGATTCCCCCTTTTGGGGGACTCGCGTGTCTGAGCAGCCCCTATGCCAGCAATCGCTCCGCCAACTCAACAAAGTTGCTCACGATAATGTCCGGCTGGTACGCCGACTCCTCCGTCGGCAACCGATACCGATCCACATACGCCGACCTGAACCCGCAGGTCTGCGCGCCGAGGATGTCGAACGCGTGCGCTGCCACCATCATGACCTCACCTGGCTCGCACTCCAACCGCTGTAGCGCCTTCCGATAGATCCCCGGCGACGGTTTGAACGCGCCGACCTGCTCCACGGAGATGATTGCGTCAAATGTGACCGGCACATTGTTGGCCAGCAGCGATTCCAGGTACCACTGCTCGCCATTGGATAACGCGACCAGGCTGTACCGTTCGGCCAACGACCGCAGTCCGTCAATCGCGTCTGGATACGGTTTCAGGCCGTGGTAGACCTGCATGAACTCCGCAACGTCGTCGTCGGTATAGGTCACGTTGTGCAGCTTCAGACAGTACACGAACGCGCGGCGGCAGGTCTCCAGATACCCGCTGTGTCCCAGCATCAGCAGGTTGTCCTGGTACTGCTCAATCCGCTGCCGCGCCCGCCAATCGGCGTAGAACGCCTCGCCCGTCATCTCCGAGCCATGCGCCGCCAGAAATGCTCCGGCCGGACCGGCCAAGCTGCCGGTCAGATTCAAGACCGTGCCAAAGATGTCAAAGGTCAGAAACTTCACCCGCGCAAGCGACTCGTCAGCCATACGACGCCTCTCCGACTAGAACCAGTCCGCGACCGCTTCGTCGTTCAAGATATCCGCGCCCTCTGGTCTGAGGTCCCATCGCCGACTAGGGCGTGTCCACATGGGTGGTTCAGTCCAGGGGTTCCCGTCATACCCGCGCTCCGCCGCGGAGCCTGCCCCCGGCTTGAACGGGGGTATCTCGCTGCATTCAGCGCAACTGTATGTGCAACACTCGACGAGATTGCCCCAGCATCAAGTGCGGGGCAGGCTGCGACGACCGCGACGGCCTGTTGGGCCGATGTTAGTGATTCGAAATCGGGCTCGTTGAGATCAGCTGTTGCGGTTGTGCGACGGCCTAGCGATGCCGGCGATGCGGGTCGATTGCCTCGACCACCGAGTCGGCGAGGAAGTTGAGCGATAGCAGGATCAACGACAGACCGAGCGTCGGGAAAAGCACGAACCACCAATTGCCCGCGAACAACCAACGACGCCCATCGCTAAGAATGATACCGAGCGTAGGCGTTGGCGGCGACGCGCCCAGCCCAAGAAAGCTCAGCGTCGCCTCGGCGATCACAGCAAAGGCCATCGCCAGCGCGCCCTGGACCAGCAGCGGCGGTAGCGCGTTCGTCGCGATGTGACGCCCCACGATCCGAGGCGGCGACGCGCCCAGGCAGCGCGCAGCGAGCACATAGTCGCGCTCTTTCTCGGTCAGCAATTGCGCTCTCGCAATCCGGGCAAAGACTGGAATGTTGGCAATGCCAAGTGCGAGCGCCACCTGCGACGTGCCCGTGCCCAGAATCGCCAGCACCGCAATGCCAAGCAGCAGGAAGGGGAAGGCGAGCAGCGTGTCGACGAAGCGCATCAGGATCGCCTCAATCCAACCGCCCGCGTAACCGGCCATGAAGCCGATGACCGTGCCAACCGCGCCACCACCGACCACGCCCGCAATCGACACATACAGCGAGATCCGCAGTCCAAACAGAATCCGACTGAAGATGTCTCGCGACAGATCGTCGGTCCCGAACCAGTACTCACCCGACGGCGCCAACAATCTGGAGCCCCTGATCTGCTCCGCTTCGCCATAGGGCGCCAGCAGATCGGCGAAAATGGCGACAAACAGCAGCCCACCAAAGACGACGATTCCAATGAATCCCTGCGGATTCTTGACCGTTCGGTAGAAGGCGTCAACGGTCAGCGACTCGTCACGCATCCGGCGCAGCCAACCCTGGTTGATCGGCGGCGCATATTGCGACTCAGTCCGTGTTCGAGCCTGCGCCATGACTAACCAGCCAAACCGGAAACGCGGATTCGTGGATCGAGATAGCCATACGTGATGTCGGCAAACGTGTTGGCCGCAACGAAGAGGAACACCAGAATCGCCAGCATCGCCTGGATCAGCAGATAGTCACGACCATTGATGCCATCAATGATCAGGAATCCGAATCCAGGACGGGTGAACACAATCTCCACCACGATCGCTCCTGCCAATAGATTGCCAATCTGCAGTGCCGCAATCGTGACAATCGGAATCAGCGCGTTGCGCAGCGCGTGTTGGAACACAACCTTGCGTGCCTGCAACCCCTTCGCATGCGCCGTGCGGACGTAGTCCTGGGCCAGCGCTTCTGCGACCGACGTGCGGACGAACCGCGCCAGCACTGCGGCAGTCACCGAGCCTGCCGCAATCGTCGGCAGCACCAGCCGGTGGATGCCGGCGGCAAAGTCCTCAAACACACTGACCCTTCCTGAGACAGGGAACAGGTCTAACTCGACGGCAAAGATCCAGAGCAGAATGATGCCCAACACAAAGTTTGGGATTCCGAGCGTGAACAGATTGAACACACTGGCCCCATAGTCGGGAGGTTTCTTCGCCCAGACCGCCGCTGCCACACCGAGCGGAATGCCGATCGACAGCGCGAAGATGTAGGCAGCGACAGCCAGCTCAATCGTCGGCGGAAACGACTGCGCAATCAGGTCGCGGACCGGAACCCGCTTGGTGAAGGACTTGCCGAAGTCGAGCTGGACAACGCCGCCGATCCAATTGCCGTATTGCGTCAGGATTGGGTCGTTGAGACCGAGCTGGTCACGAATCACCTCAACATCTTCCGGCGTGGCATCTTCTCCGGCGAGCTGCTGAGCCGGATCGCCCGGGATCAGCCGGATGATCAGGAAGATGACAATGCTGGCCAGGAACACCACCAGCAGGCCCTCGAAGAAGCGCCGAAACAGGTATCGTCCCACGCTCAATCGCCTCGCTCTCGGTCGGTGACACCGCTGGCCCCGCTAGCGGGGCCAGCGGTGTGCGTCGTCGACGCTCGCACAGGCTAGGCGTCCAGCCAGAACTTCTCCATCGACGGAGTGAATCCGGAGACCGCCCAATCAAGGTTTTGCAGTCGCTTGTGTCCGGTCCAGATGCCGCTGGACGTCGCGATCGGCGCCACCCAGGGCTCGCGATCGAGGATGTCGTTGAAGTCGTCGAGCAACGCCTGCCGGCTCGAGTCGGTGTCGGCCGTGGCAAAGCCGTCAATCATCGCCTGGTACTCAGGCGTCTCGTAAGCGCACGAATTGGGAATCCGCATCTGGTAGTTCATCACCGGAAGCGTCTGTGGATGCAGCCAATGGAAGCCATACGTGTTGATGTACGACTCATGGTCGCCAGCCAGGAAGCGCTCCAACCAGGCAGGACGATCCTGTAGGTGGATCTTGAAGTTGAACCCCGCCTGCTGGGCATCGTTGATGATGATCTGCGCAATCGCGTTGTCCAACGCGCCGCGCCAGGTCGAGAGCTCGATCTCCGGAGTCCCGTCGCCATATCCCGCATCAACCATCAGCGCCTTGGCCTCTTCGACATTGAAGTAGCTACGGTCGAACTCAGCCGAATATCCCGGCGAGTAGTCGGGCCAGAGCACATGCTTCGGCTGCTCGAGACCGTTGAACACATCGAGCGAGATCCGTTCGCGGTCGATGCAGCGATACAACGCGCGTCGCACGCGAGGATCGTCGAAGACCTCATGTCCGCCGCCGCGTCCGGTGCCGACCATGCCGAACACCCAGAGTCCGCGAGCCACACCCAACACCACGTTGTAGTCAGGATTCTGCTCGAAGGCGTCAATCTGCTCAGCCGGGAACGATGGACTCAGATCGATCTCATCCGCTGCCAGAGCCAGCGTCATCGAGTCGCGGTCGGGGAACGTCTGGTACGTGATCGCGTCGAGGTAGGCCGGATCGTAGAAGTTCTCGTGACGCACGATGCGTGCGAACTGGTCCACGATGTGCGGGTCGGGATCCCACTTGAATGGCCCCGAGGCAGCCACGGTGCCGTAGCCCTCCAGCGAGGCGATCTCATCCGGGTCATGAACGTGGCCGAAGTTGAGCACGTCGAAAATCGTCGTGCCCGGCCACAGCAGGTGGAAGTTGAGCGTCGTTTTGTCGACGGCCTCAATCCGCTCGACGTACTTGGCCAGCGGCCCCTTGACCTGGCTGTTCGGCGTGTCCTCATGCAGGATCGCCTCAAAACTGGCCTTGACCGATTCCGCGTCAATCGACCGCGCGTTATGGAACTCGAGTCCCGGACGAAGTTTGACCGAGAGCACGGTCTGATCGCCGTTGAACTCCCACGATTCCGCCAGTCGCGGTTCCGGTTCCAACGAGTCAAACGGGTAGCGAATCAACGTGTCCCAGACCGGAGTGTGGAACGCGCCGTGCTGCGACTGCGCGTACGGACCGCGATAGCCCGACAGCGCCAGGTCCCAGCCAATGCGCAGTTCGCCGCCGTGCTTGACGGCATCGTCGGTCTGCGCCGCCTGTGCGACCGCCGCCGCCTGTTGTTGTTGCTGCTGTTCCTGCTCGGCCTGCGGCTGCCCCTGCTGCTGTTGCTGCTGGGCCTGTTGTGCAGCCTGCGCCTGCTGATCTTGTTGCTGCTGGTCGGCCTGCGCAGCGGCAGGTTGCGCCTGCTGCTGTTGCTGCTCATCGTCGTCGCCACCACAACCGACCAATGCCAACCCAGCCGCCCCAACGCCTGCACGCGCTCCACTCAGCAACAGCGATCGCCGCGAGATCTGCTGCTGACGAACTCGATTCCAGAATCGTTGATCACTCATAGCTTTGAATCCATTTCTGTTCAACAGTTGTCCCGCGACAGTCAAGTTCTAGGGAGTATCGCGATCCGAGCGCAGCTAATCAACCAACCAGATTGGCGGGAGATAGGTCTGCACTGCTCTGAAGGGAGGTGCTCGGAACTCCCCTCGAATAGTCGGATCCCAGTCCCCGCCTTGCGCGGGGACCCGCTTTGGCATAGGCCACGCTGTTCAGATAGGTCCCGGTTGAGCAGATACCAGCGACAAACATGACCGCCAGTTAGAGGCACCCGAAGGAGCAGGTCCCCGCGCGGAGGCGGGGACTGGAACTCCGACGACTGAGTCACCCCCAAGTAAAGCTCACGAAACCTGCCCCAACTCCCAGGTCAACAAGCCCTACGTCTCCATGTAGAGGCGATGCAACCACGCATTCCCCAGCGCGGATTAGTGAGAGGATGCCTATCTCAATCGGCGTCACAACGAGTGAGAACCGCCTAATCGCTGCCTAACCGTGGTACTGGATCCGCTGCATCGAGGGGATGCTCAACACGTCGAATTCGATCCCGCTGAACTTGCTCGACCAGGCCCAGATGTCACTTCTGGTCACGATCGGCGCGATCCACGGCTCGTCGTCGAGCAGCGTGTTGAACTCCTCCAGCAGCTCGTTGCGGCGCGTATCAGAATCGGCCGTACCAAAGCTGTCAATCAGCGCCTGGTAGTAGTCCGGGCCGTACGCGCACGAGTTGGGAATCCGCATCTGGAAGTTCATCACCGGCAGCGTCTGCGGATGCAGCGCGAAGAACGCATACGACGACAGATACGCCTCGTTCCCGGCGTTCAAGAATCGATCGCGACCTACCGCCGCTTCGAGCAATGTGATGTTGATGTTGATCCCCGCCTCTGCGGCGCCAGCCTGGATCACCTGCGCGATCTCATTGGCTTCACCACCGGTGTGGGCCAGTTCGATCGTCAGTTCGCCCGGACCGTAACCGGCCTCTTCGAGCAGTGCCGCGGCCTCTTCGGGGTTGAAGTAGTTCCGGTCGCGAGCCTTGTCGTAGCCCGGCGAGAACGGCGGCCAAAGAATGTTCTTCGGTTGGGCCAGGCCCTCAAAGGTTTCATTCGCCACCCGGTCGCGATCAATCACCCGATAGATCGCCTGCCGCACCTTGGGATCGGCAAACGCCTCATGTCCACCATTCTCATTTGGAATGACCATGCCCATCACCCAGATCGCGAGCGTCGGCGGAGCAATCACCACTGTGTAGTCGGGATCCTCGTTGAATCGTTCGTAATCGGGCTTGGGCAGGCGGTTGGTCAGGTCGATCTCGCCTGCGCCGAGCGCTAGCGCCATCGCCGTGGCGTCGGGGAACTGATGCAGCTCAATCCCGTCCAGGAGCGCCGGATCGTAGAAGTTCTCAAACCGCTCACCTGACGCATAATTGTCGACCCGATAGCTGGAAGCGTCAAACTTGAACGGTCCCGAGCCGTTCAGCGAGGTGAAGCCGTCGAGATTCGGAATGTCGTCGACGTCGTGGATCTGGGCGTAGTTCAACACGTCGAAGATCAACGTGCCGCCCCAGGCCAGGTGCAACTGCAACGTCACGTCGTCAATCACATCGACCGACGACACGTACTTCGTCATGATGCCCTTGACCTGGTTGTTGGCCACGCCTTCGTCGTCCATCGCTTCCAGGCTGCGCTTGACCTCGGTCGCGTTGAGCGGCTTGCCGTTGTGGAACTCCAGGCCTGGTCGCAGCTTGACCTGCAACATGGTCTGGTCGTCATTCAGCTCCCAGCTCTCAGCCAGGTGCGGCTGCGGATCCAGACCGTCCGGCGAGTACTTGGTCAACGTGTCCCAGAACGGGATGTAGAGCGGAATGTGCGCCGACGATGACAGGTACGGAGCCCGATAGGTGGACAGTCCGATATCAGAGCCAATCCTCAGGACGCCGCCGCGCTTGGCATCGTCGGCGGTCTGCGCCACCAGCGGCTGATCCTGTTGTTGTGCCTGCTGTGGCTGATCTTGCTGAGGTTGTCCCTGCTGATCAGCCTGCGGCTGCGGCTGATCCTGCTGCGGCGCGACCGCCTGCTGTTCCTCGTCGCCATCGCCACAACCCACCAGGGCCAGTCCCGCTGCACCAAGACCGGCACGCGCGCCCGACTGCAACAACCTGCGCCGGCTCAATTCCTGCTCGCGAAGGCGCTGCCAATACTGCTTGTCGCTCATGTGCTCCCCATTTTCCCTTTTCCGACGCGACCGTGCGACGGATTCCCGAAAGTATGCCGATCTTGGCACGTGTTCTCAAGCCGCGCGTTCGACCGCGTCGTAGGGGCGACCCTTGTGGTCGCCCGCGCTGTAGGGGCTGTAGGGGCGACCCTTGTGGTCGCCCGTGTTGGCAATCGCGAAACTGATCTGATGGGACCAGCAGAGCGGGCGACCATAAGGGTCGCCCCTACAGAGATTGCTGCACTTGGAATGAATTACCGCAATGCCTCCGCGACCGCTGCGCCGAGATCCGCGGTCGAAGCAGTTCCACCAATATCGGGAGTCCGCGGCGCCCCACTCGACGGCTCAAGCACAGCCTCGATCGCGCCCAGAATCGCGTCATGCGCCCCTCGGTGGCCGAGGAAGTCCAGCATCAATGCGCCGCACCAGATCTGACCAATCGGATTCGCAATCCCACGTCCGGCGATGTCCGGCGCCGAGCCATGCACCGGCTCAAACAGCGACGGAAACGCACCGTCCGGATTCAGATTGGCGCTGGGCGCGATCCCGATCGTGCCCGTGCAGGCCGGCCCCAGGTCGCTGAGGATGTCACCGAACAGATTGCTGGCCACTACGACATCAAAGAAATCGGGACGCTGGACGAAATGCGCCGTCAGGATGTCGATGTGAAACTTGTCCACCTCCACGTCGGGATACTCCGCCGCCATCTCCTCAACACGCTCGTCCCAGAACGGCATGGTGATCGCGATCCCATTGGACTTCGTCGCACTGGTCAGATGTCGTTTCGGACGTGACTGCGCGAGCTCAAAGGCGTACTTCAACACACGGTCAACACCAATCCGAGTCATCACCGTTTCCTGCATCACCATCTCGCGCTCGGTCCCTGAGAAGATCCGACCACCGATGCTCGAGTACTCTCCCTCCGTGTTCTCTCGCACGATGTACATGTCAATCTCACCCGGCTCACGAGGACTGCCGTCACGGCGCACCACCGGCGCGACGATCCCAGGCATCAGACGCGCCGGTCGCAGATTGATGTACTGATCAAACTCACGACGGAACTGCAACAGCGATCCCCACAACGACACATGGTCAGGAATCTTCTCCGGCCAGCCGACCGCGCCAAAGAACAACGCATCATGCCCGCCAATCTGGTCCTTCCAGTCGTCGGGCAGCATCTGGCCGTTCCGCTCGTAGTAGTCCCACGAGGCAAAGTCGAAGTAGTCAAAGGCCAGGTCAATCTCAAACTTCGTGGCCGCCTCCTCAAGCACGCGTATCCCCTCAGGCACGACTTCCTGGCCGATACCGTCTCCTGGAATCACCGCAATCCGCTTCGTACTCATCGTGGCCGCTCCTTTACGTTCCCGGGTCGCTTCACCAAAACGCTATTGCCAATGCGCATGGATGCCAACATCCCATCCCGCGCTCCTTGCCACTGAACTGCACCATTTCTGACCAGCGGAGCTCGTTGTTCCGTGCGTTAGCCTCCACAGCATCGATTGGCAGGACCCGAGGAGGCCGAGCATGGCGACATTCGTACTGATCCACGGCGCGTACCAGGGCGGCTGGATCTGGTCGCCCATCGTGACTCGACTGCAGGACACAGGACACCGCGTGTTGGCCCCATCCCTCGACGGTTGCGCCGAGCGCTCGGCCCAGGTTCGGCCCGGCATCACGACCGAGACGCACGCAGAGGAAATCGCTGAACTGCTGCGCTACGAAGACCTCAACAACGTGGTGCTGGTCGGTACCTCGTCGGGCGGCATGGTGCTGGCCAGGGTCGCCGAACTGGCGCGAGAACGAGTCCAGCGGTTGGTCTTTGCCGACGCTCTCGCGCTCTTCAGCGGAGAAAAGATCCGCGACATCGTCATGGGAGCGGCAGCAACCGACACCGAAGTCTCAACGGGGCCACCACCCGGCAGCATGCTTGACACCCTGCGGGCCAGCATGGATCCCGACCTGGCCGCCTGGGCCGCCGATCGGTTCGGTCTGCACCCGGTCGCAGCCTTCAACCAGCCAATCGTGCTCGACTCGTTCTGGGAACAGTCCTGGGACGCGAACGTGATCTGGTGTCGACAGGCGCCCAACCCCGGCGAAGCGCACCAGCGCCGCTGCGCCGAGAAGCTCGGTGCCAGTTGGCACGAGCTCGATACCGGCCATTACCCAATGCTCAGCACGCCCGACGAACTCACCAACCTGATCCTTGCTGGCTAGACCGGCTTCGCTGGCCTTCCGACAACATCCTCGAGGCCTCCAGCGCAGATCGAGAGCGGGTAGCGCCCGCTCAGCGAGGATCGATCAGTTCGCGCAGCGATGTGTCCAGCGCGTCGGCGAGCTTGAGCGCCGCGCCGATGGTGATGTTCTGCTTGCCCTGCTCGACCGTGCCCAGATAGGTGCGGTCGAGGCCGGCCGCCGAGGCCAGACGCTGCTGACTCCAGCCGCGCTCCTTGCGCAGATCCTGCACCCGCCGTCCAAGTGTCCCGAGCTGCGACCCCAGCGTCGGCCGATCACGCTCAATGCCAAGCAGCTCCCGCGCCGCGCGCACTGCTTCGGACGGATTGGATGAGAGCAGATCGGCGCTGATCAATCGTGACTGATCAGCCGGGCCGATTCCGGCGCCGCCAACGAACACGGCCGGCTGATGTTCAAGCGCCTTGAGCTGTTCGGCCGCCGCCAGCGCGATGCCGAGCCGGTCCGGGTGCGACAGCGACAACGCCACCAGATCGGATTCGCGTTCCCGCACCAGTTCGACCAGGTCCTCGGTCGGCGTGTCCGGTCCCAGATGCACCACCGCCCAGCCGTCGAAGTAGAAGAGGTCGGCGATCATCTGCGTGGCGACGAAGTGCATCTCCCCGCTGACGGCGGCGACGACGACTTCTGCGCCAACATCGTCGCGCCGGCGCACCACGTGGCGGATGTACCCCATCTGTTCCAGGGTGATGTTGGTTGCCTGATGTTCGTTAGCGATATTCAGATCGCTCCGCAGCCACGCTTCACCAATGGCGACCAACGCCGGTCCAAAGACCTCGAGATAGATCGCCTCGGCCTCAATGCCGCGTTGCAGCGCGTCCACGACCACCAGCTCGGCTTCGATGTTTTGGCCGGCCAACAGGGCCGCCGTGTATCGCTCGCGCAGCAGTTTGGTCTCATCTGGACGCTTCATCAGCCGATCGTCTCCTGCATGAATCTGACGACAAGCTGAATATAGTTGACATGTTGCGGTGTTTCAACCTACTATCTGCTGTACATACACCGCTAGTGACGTGATATCTCCATCTGGGCGAGGCGTCGCAGCGGACAGCAGAGCACGATTGGGAGGACAACATGCTCGCGACATTGGCACGAAGGCTCGGTCTGGGACGAGGGTTGAGACCGGGCGCAGTCGTCAAGGCCGGAGGCCTGGCCGTCCTCGGCCTCCTGGTGGCGCTGGCGTTCGCCTGCTCGGACGATGAGCAGGATCAACCCCAGCAGCAAGCCCAACCGGCTGAGCAGCAGGCGCAGGAACAAGAGCAGGAACAAGCGGAGCCTGAGGCGGCCGGGACAATCGTCGACATCGCAGTCGCTGATGGACGCTTCGAGACGCTCGTCGCCGCCCTACAGGCCGCCGAACTCGTCGAAACGCTTCAGGGCGACGGCCCGTTCACCGTCTTCGCGCCGACCGACGACGCCTTCGCCGCCCTGCCCGAGGGCACGGTCGAAGCGCTGCTCGAAGACATCCCCGCCCTGACCGACATCCTGCTCTACCACGTCGTCGCCGGCGACGTGCGTGCCGCCGATGTAGTGACGCTCGAATCCGCCGTCACCGTCCAGGGTGAGTCAGTGAGCATCACCGTCGAGGGCGACAGCGTGCGGATCAACGACGCCAACGTCGTGATCACCGACATCGTGGCCGACAACGGTGTGATCCATGTGGTCGACGCCGTTCTGTTGCCGCCTGAGCCAACGATGCAGGCGATGCAAGACGAACAGGCCGAAATGCAGGCGCAGGACGATCAGCCGGAACAAGCTGAACAGGCAGAGCAGGCAGAGCAGCCTGAGCAGCCCGAACAGCCGGGCACAATCGTCGATATCGCCGTTGCAGACGAGCGCTTCGAGACGCTCGTCGCCGCCCTACAGGCCGCCGAACTCGTCGAAACGCTTCAGGGCGACGGCCCGTTCACCGTCTTCGCGCCGACCGACGACGCCTTCGCCGCCCTGCCCGAGGGCACGGTCGAAGCGCTGCTCGAAGACATCCCCGCCCTGACCGACATCCTGCTCTACCACGTCGTTGCCGGCGACGTGCGCGCCGCCGATGTGGTGACGCTCGAATCAGCCGTCACCGTCCAGGGTGAATCGGTCAGCATCACCGTCGAGGGCGACAACGTGCGGATCAACGATTCTCTCGTGATCATCGCCGACATCGTGGCCGAGAACGGCGTCATCCATGTGATCGACACCGTGCTGCTGCCGCCGCAGGCGCCCGGCTCCATCGTCGACATCGCCCTCCAGGACGACCGCTTCGAGACCCTCGTCGCCGCCCTACAGGCCGCCGAACTCGTCGAGACGCTGCAGGGCGACGGCCCGTTCACCGTCTTCGCGCCGACCGACGACGCCTTCGCTGCCCTGCCTGAAGGCACGGTCGAAGCGCTGCTCGAAGACATCCCCGCCCTGACCGACATCCTGCTCTACCACGTCGTCGCCGGCGACGTGCGCGCCGCCGATGTGGTGACGCTCGAATCGGCCGTCACCGTTCAGGGTGAGGCAGTGAGCATCACCGTCGAGGGCGACAACGTGAGGATCAACGATTCGCTCGTGATCATCGCCGACATCGTGGCCTCCAACGGAGTAATCCACGTGATCGACGCGGTGCTACTGCCCTCGGCGGAGTAGCGCGACCGCATCAGCCATCCGTAGCACCCTCGGAGCCGACGCCCTCACGGCGCGTCGGCTCCGAGCGCTGTGTAAGGGGATGCTTCAAAAGCAGCGAGGGAGAAGTGAGGGAGAATGGAGGTAGTACGAAGCCGATAGTCGTGAGTATGTCTCACAAGTCAGCACTCCCAGGTCCCCGCTTCACGCGGGGACCTGCTCCTTCCCCGGTAAGTTACCCACCACCTGATAGCCCGTACCGCCCGAGCGGGTCCCCGCGTGAAGCGGGGACTGAGATTCATCCAACAACGACGCGCCGCCGACCTCAGACGGGGAGTTCGTGCCGTAGCTCGGCGATACGGAACTTCAGCTTGTTGCTAGGCGACTGCGACGGGAACGGATCCATTGGCAGCTCTTCGTACGGTCGAGCGAATTCGATCCTGAAGTAGTGAACCAGCATCAGCAAGTTGATGGCCAGGTGCAGCTCCGACCAACGGAATCCGAGGCATGAGTGCGTTCCCAGGCCATATGGTGAGTAACCCTCGCCTACGTGTTCGTTTCGCGGTTCCACGTAGCGTTCGATGTCGAAGGTCCACGGATCGGGGAACACCTCCTCCATGTAGTGCGGAGCGGTGTTGGCGATGTAGATCGAGGCGCCGACCGGCAACTCGTGGCCTTCGACTACCACTGCATTCATCACCGTGCGCATCGCCATCGGGACGATCGGACTCATCCGCAGGCTCTCCATCAGCACCCTGTGGGATACGTCAATGTTTTCCAGAGTCAGGTCGGAATCGGACGGATCGCCTTCCGCGAATAGCGCGTCGGCCTCGGCGGTCACACGGTCGTACAAGTCCGGGTTCGAAACAAGCCAATAGAGCGCGAAGCCGAGCTGATCGCCCATGTACATGCTGGCCATCAGCATCGTGCCCATGGGAACGCCCAGGTCGGTCTGGGGCAGGAACTGCGGATCGGATGCATGCAGGCTGAGGTAGTTGTCGACCACGTCGCGTGGCTTGCCCTGCCGCTGGCCCGGAGTATGAGCTTGCAGAATGCGATCCACGAGCCGATCGGTCACTTTCGCCCGGCGCCTGGCCGTCGGTGTGCGGAGCATGAACCTCGGCAGTATGTTCGCCAACGCGACGTTCAGCACCCGCATCTTGTGTTTCAGCACATCGTTGATCAGGTCTTGCGTATGAGTACTCGTCAGCAGCGGCGATACCTGCGCATTCATCAGCGGCCGTAGCATTCGTTGAGCCGGGATCGCCTGACCCACCTGCCAGTTCGCCATGTGCGACCGAGCATTGGCGTAGGTCTCGTCCAGCCGATCGACCAATGTCGAACGTGCATAGGCGGGCTGCATCGCCTTGCGGTAGCGAAAGTGATCGGCGCCGTCCATCGAGTGAATCGATCGCGCCGATCCGTAAACCTCGTTGACCCCCTGGAAGTAGTCACTAGACCTCAGGTACGTTCGACCTTGACGGTGCGCCCAACGATTCATCTGTAGTCCGGCGAGGACAATGAGTGGGTCCTGGAAGGGACGTGGCAGTTCGTAGATCGGACCGTGCTTCTCGGCGAGTGAGGCGAAAAACGCCGGCAGCTGTCCTTTGCGAAAATGACGATTGAACAGCATCTCGCGCAGCGGCACGCGTGGAATCGGCTTCGTAAGTCGGGCGCGCTGCAGCACTGGCGCGTTGATGCTCTCGCTGACGGCATCCCCAATCGCCCGTCCGATCAGGTCCATCTTGCAGACCAGTCGGATGCGCTGTGCAAGCTCATCGTCGATCTGGTAAATCAAATGGAAGACATCGCAGGCGTTCACCAGTGCGACGACGATGGCGTCCCGTGGATTGGGGATCTCGTCGGCAAAGATAATCCTGGTCAGCCGCGCCTGAACGAACTCTCCCGCTGAGTACTCCTGCGTCGATTCGCCTCGCCGGTAGTGCTTGGTGAACGTATAGAACTCGCCCGGGTGCAGGTCGAGAATCTCTCGTCGCACCAGCGAGGTCAGCGCCTGCGTAATCACCGCTTCGGACTGTGGAGCCAGATGCTCGACCCAGTAGCGAGCTGTGTGTGAATCTGCTTCGCCGGCAACCTCTCGCAGGATTGGATCCAACAGCGGATGACCGGTTGCGGTCGCATCGAGGAGGATCAATGACTCCAGGTCGGTGTCGATGCGGCCCATCAACGACAGCTCAGCCAATGCGGCGCCCGCCATGGCGCAATTCAGGTTCCAACCCGGCACCTGGTGGAAGTAGCCGCTCTCCTCGTTGAGCAGAGCCAACAGCAACTCTTCCGGCAGAGTCAGAGACTGGACCGAACTGGCGGAATCAGGCTTATGTGTGAGAGTCATTGGTTGCCTCTGCAGACCTAACGACACTATATGCGGTTGGCCGCCAGGATCACCTGGTCCGCCGATGAACAGGTGCGTGGAGGATGATGGAGGCGGCCCTGCGTTGCCAGAACGGAGAGCCACGCTGCCCTCGGCCGACGACGACCATTGACTTGCTGACCGCAGGGCGTGTTCCCATGGGGCGGTTCAGTCCAGGAGCTCCCGTCATACCTTCGCCGACAAGAGATCGTCCTACCCAGGCCAACAAGAGCTCGTCACACCCACGCCAACAAGAGATCGTCATACCCGCGCTCCGCCGCGGGTATCTCGCTGCATCCAGCACAACTGTCAGTGCAAACCTCGACGAGATCGCCCCCGCATCAAGTGGAGGCCATTGAACTATTCGTCATACCCGCGCTCCGCCGCGGGTGTCTCGCTGTGGCCAGCAACAGAGTGGACGCTGGTGACACGTCCGTAGTTGCACATCGGCATTACCAAACGAATCGAGATTCCCGCGCTGCGCGCAGGAATGACGGAATTCTGGTTAATCAGATAGGGAATGTGATCACCCCGAGAAGCGCAAGCCGCATCTGGAGTAGTTCGCCCCCATCTTCTATCATTTGTGGCACAGAGAAGCCAGAGAAAAGAGGCGAGCAACATCGTGCCGAGGCAACGTGGGTTGCTCGTTCTCATTGCGGGGCTGATTGCAAGCCTCGCGTTGCTCGCAGTGCTCGCTTCCGACGTCCTCGCCGACGAGGGCAAGCGCTCCGACCTCACTCAGGGACTCGCCAATCCCGACCTGCCCGGACAAGATCAGCTCACCTTCCCGAACCTGGGCTCGGCGCTCAGCGATGTCGCCGACGGTTCCTGGGGCTCACAATATGGCGCCGACTTCGCCTCCGGCAGTGACTCAGGCAGCGACGCTCCGACGGGCGGCGTCGCCGCCTCGCCATTTGATCCCGCCGACAGCGGCAACCAGACCGCCACGATGGTCGCGCTGTCGATCATCGTCGACGGCAACGTTCAGCGCGTCGTCAATGTGATCAACAACAACGGCGGCGATGTCCGCAACGTGCTCGACAACTACATCGAGGCCTACGTGCCCACGACCGCGCTCGCCACCCTGGCGCGGACTCCTGGCGTGAGCTGGGCGCGAGAACTCGATCAGCCCATGGCAACCAAAGGCAGGGTCACCAGCGGTGGCGTCGCCCAGCACCTCGCCAACGCCTGGCACAGCGCCGGTATTAAGGGGCAAGGCGTCAAAGTCGGTGTCATCGACATCACATCGACGCGAACATCCAGAGACGGCTTCACCGGGGTACCAGCCCTGATGGGCTCCGAATTGCCGAGCACGATCGTCGCTCGCTGCTATACCGATATCGGCACTTACACCTCCGACATCGCCGACTGTTCCAAAGCAACCTACGGATCTGGCCTCCCCGGCGGGCCGAGCGCCGGCAGCACCCACGGCACGCGCGTCGCCGAAACCGTGATGGACATGGCGCCAGAGGCCAGCCTCTATATCTCCAATGGCACGTCACCTGTCGATTTCCGCAGCGCGGTCGAGTGGATGCACAGCCAGGGCGTCAAGGTCATCGTCTACTCCGTCAACTGGTCCTACCACGGTCCGCCCGACGGCACCACTCCATACACGTATGGCGCGCTGAAGACGGTCAAGTGGGCGGCCGACAACGGCATCGTCTGGGTCAACGCCGCCGGAAATCACCATCTCGACGGTTGGTACGGCACCCCCACCGACGCCGACAACGACAACATCCTCGAGTGGGAGGCCGGAGAGGAAGACAAGACGCTGTCTCTGTTGCGGGGACAATCAGCGCGCGTGTACATGCGCTGGGACGACAAGTGGGGCGAAGCGGTCAACGACCTCTCGCTGGTCGCAGTGAGCAATCCTGGCCAAAACGAGTCAGTCATTGTCACGGGTAACGACGCACAGGCTGGCGGTACCCATGACGTCCCGAGGGAGACGATCACTCTGACAAACCGTGGTAACCAAAACACCACAGTCGCTCTGCGAGTCAAGTCGATGGACGGCTCCAAACCGAGCTGGGTTCAGCTCGTCGTCTGGGGCGGCGGCGTCCTGGCTAGCGCAACCGACGGCTACAGCATCGGGTCGCCCGCCGACAGCCCGCATCTTGGCGTGCTCGGCGTTGGCGCAGGCAGTCCGATAGGGCTCCACAACTACAGCAGCCGCGGACCAACCCCCGACGGTCGGATCAAGCCCGACATCATCGGTGCGGCTGGACATGGTACTGCTACAAGGCCCTCGTTCTTCGGCACCAGCGCAGCCGCTCCGCACGTTGGTGGGCTCGCCGCGCTCGTCGCGCAGCAGAATCCCAGTTTCACTCCGACCCAGATCACGAGCTATCTCAAGACGCACGCCGCTCCAAGAGGCGCCCCCGTGCCCAACAGCGAGTGGGGACACGGCTTCGCACAACTGCCCTCGCTCAGCTGCACCGACGACCTGATCAGTTCCGGCACAACCTCCGGGAGCTGGTCCACGAGCTGCATCTCAGCGATCAACTCGCAGAAGAGCAGTCGTTACTACACGTTCAGCCTCGCCCAGCAATCGACCGTGACTTTTGACCTATCGTCGACAGTTGATTCCTATCTCAACCTGCGTAGTGGCTACAACGCCCAGAAGGGCACCGCGCTCCACCAGGATGACAACAGCGGTAGCGGCAACAACGCGAGGATCAGCCAGACGCTCGATGCCGGTAGTTATACGGTCGAGGCGACAACTGCCGCCAACAGTCAAACCGGGGCGTTTTCGCTCAGTGTCAGCGGACTGACCGCGACGCCTATTGTCAGCCTCAGCGGCGGCTCCGATATCACCGAGGGATCCAGTGCCAGCTTCACGCTGACAGCCACGCCTGCGCCGAGCTCGCCGCTCTCCGTCAAAGTGCAGGTCGCCGCCACCGGCGACTTCGACGCGTCGCCAACCGGCGACCAGACGGTCACCATCCCGACCACTGGCAGCACCACGCTCACCGTGTCCACCGTCGGCGACAACCAAGCCGAGCCAGGCGGCATCATCTCCGCACAGCTGCTCTCCAGTAGCGGCTACCGCCTTTCGGCCAGCGCGTCAAAACGCGTAGTGGCGATCAAGGATGACGACAAGCAAACCATCAGAATTACGGCCGACGGCGACATCGCTGAGGCAGAGGATGCGATCTTCCGCATCAAGAGCAGCGATGGCGGCGCGGTCAAGGACGTGAAAGTAGCGGTCTCCTTGACCGGCGACTTCCTGGTCGCACAGCGGGTCATCCCACCAGTCATGACCGTGGACCTGGACGACACCGGCGAAGCGGTCATCAAACTCGATTCACAGTTTGACACCGAACAGGAACCGCACGGTCTGATCACATTGACGCTCCAGAGCGCTAGCTATTACGACATCGATCAGAAGGCAGCCGTTGCAAACGTGATCGTCTACGACAACGATGTCGAGTCCTGCGTCGAGCACCTGTACAGCAACATTCAGACCCCGTTCGGTTACGACACGGCAGAGTGTCCATCACCGAGAGACAGCAACAGAACATCTTGGTATTACACGTTCCAACTGTCGCAACGCCTCACCGTCACCATGGAACTGTGGGGCAATGGAGACCAATACCTCTATCTGCGCCAAGGCCGACTCAACAAGTCCGGCACAGCCTTGCACGAGGACGACAACGGCGGCATCTATATTCATGGTGCGGGCGCATCCAGAATCCTTCAGACGCTCGATCCCGGCTGGTACACAGTTGAGACGACCACGGTCGGTACGGCCCCACAAGGTGGTGGCGCCACGTTCCTAATCTCCGGCTTGACGCCGCTATCGGCCAAAGGCGTCGAAGTGAGCGTCATCGGCGGTCCCGATGTCGATGAAGGCGGCACCGCAAAGTTCACACTGGCCGCACATCCGCTTCCATCGTCCCCGCTGACCGTCAACGTCGATATCACTACGAAGGGCGACTTTGGCATCACAAACGGCAGCCATACGGTCACCATTCCGACCAACACTGGTCAAGCGGAGTTGAAGCTGGCAACGACCGACGACAACGCAGTTGAAGACAATGGTGCTGTTACTGCGACAGTCACGGCTGGCACGGGCTACGACGTGTCTCCAACGAAGCCCAGTTACCGCGTCGGCATCAACGATGCCGGCCTCGACCCTTGCTTCGCCCCGCTGCCCGCCAATGGCAAGGCTTCTGGTACTTGGTCGTCAAACTGCGATTCCGTCGACCTTGGTGGGAGATACGCACGGTTCTACACATTTGAACTCAAGCAGACGACAGACGTGACGATTGACTTGACCTCGCAACATACGGACACCTTCCTCTTACTCCGCCGGGGTAACAACACCAAATCCGGCGCCCCGATATACCAGGACGACGATGGTGGAAACGGATCCAACTCTCGAATCAGCGAGACACTCAACATTGGCTGGTACACGATCGAAGCAACGACCTTCTCAAGCTCTACGTCTGGCACGTTCCAACTGAACGTTAGCGGGCTGCCGGCGCCACCCGAAATCAGCATCGCCTCAGACGGCGACGTCACCGAGGGCACCGACGCGACCTTCACACTCACCGCGTCACCCAAGCCGACGGCCAACCTTGATGTGACGATCGAAGTGACGCAAAGTGGCGACTTCATCACGACCGGCTCGCATACGGTCACCATCACCACCTCCGGCACCGCCACCCTCACGGTGCCTACGACTGACGACAGCATCGACGAAGTCGATGGCTCTGTCACCGCGACGATCAGCACTGGCACGAGCTATAACGTGTCATCCACCGCGGGCGCGGCTACTGCGAATGTCGCAGATGACGAAATCTCCGAAATCAGCATCACCGCCGACGGCGACATCACCGAGGACGAGTGGGCGTACTTCCGCCTAAAAGGTACCGCTGGTGTCCCAGTCAACGGCGTGCGCGTGAATGTCTCCTGGGTCGGCGAGCCCATGGTACTAGGAGGAGTTACCCCAGGAGTCAACACAGTGGATCTGGACGGCAACGGTGAAGCGGTCATCGTAGTCAGAACACAGGGGGATACTGTCCAGGAACCGCACGGTCTGGTCTCCGTGAGGCTCGAGAGCGCCAGTCATTACGACATCGATCAGAACGCAGCCGCCGCAAACGTCATCGTCTACGACAACGATGTCGAAGGCTGCGTCGAGCACCTGCGTTCCGACACTCATACCACGTACGGCTTCTATCCGAACACGTGTCCATCACCGAGAGATAGCAATAGGACCTCGTGGTATTACACATTCCAACTACTGGAACAGCGCACAGTCACGATGAACATATGGGGCTTTGTCGGTGACAACTATCTCTATCTGCGCCAAGGCCGAGGCAACAAGTCTGGCCCGGCCTTGCACGAGGACGCCCAAGGCGATCCTGGTGGATTGCGACCAACAATCAGTCAGACGCTCGCTCCTGGCTGGTACACAATTGAGGGGACCACGTTCGGCTCGATCACGCCAGGTAGTACCGAGTTCATAATCGACGGCCTGCCTCCGATGTCGGAGAAAGCCGTCGAGGTGAGCGTCGACGGAGGAGCCGACGTCGATGAGGGTGGAGATGCCAAGTTCACCGTGGCCGCTCATCCGTTGCCCTCAACGCCCATCACCGCCAACGTGGAGATCACTAGCAGTGGCGACTTCGGTGTCACAACCGAGACGCGCACCGTCACCATCCCAACCAACACAGGGAAAGCGGAACTGCTCGTTTCAACCTCAGACGATGCGATCCGTGAAAGCTCAGGTTCCGTCATCGCAACTGCCACCACCGGTTCCGGCTACGTTGTCTCCTACACACTGCCTCAATCCAGCGTCACAGTGTTCGACAATGACTTCGAGTGCACCGAGGTGCTCCCCGCAAATGGCAAGGTGACTGACGAATGGACACCAAAATGTCCAGCCGTCCATCGCTCCTCGGACCAGCACTCGTCCTATCACGGTCGCTTCTACACGTTTGAACTGAACCAATCGGCAACAGTGACGATCGACTTAACGTCGGATGAAGTCGACCCCATCCTCCTCCTCTATAACACCAACAACGTCGCCAGGCTCGCAGAGTTGTACGAACACGACAACATCGACCGCGACGGCGGCAACCGCAACTCTCGCATCGAGGAGGTGCTCCCAGCAGGAAAGTACACCATCGAAACAGCGACCAGTCGCTATGACAAGACTGGCAGATTCCAACTGAGTGTGGCCGGGCTGCCGTCGCCATCTGCCCCCGTGATCAGCATCGCCTCAAACGGCGATGTCACCGAGGGCATCGACGCGACCTTCACTCTCACTGCGAACCCAAAGCCTACGGCAAACATCGATGTGACAGTCGAGGTCACGCAAAGCGGCGACTACGTCACGACGGGTTCACAGACGGTGACAATCACCACATCCGGCACCGCAACATTATCGGTCCCCACAACCGACGACGCTGTTACCGAAGCCGACGGCTCCGTGACCGCGACCATCAGTACCGGTACGGGCTACAGCGTTTCAGCCAACAACGGCGCCGCCACCTCAAACGTCGCCGATGACGACGCCGCCTCACCGTGCAAGACGCAGCTGACCGTCGATGGCGCAACACAAGGCACCTGGATCAGTGGCTGCAAGTCAACCGCTCGTAGTGGTCGCAACGCTCAATTCTACACGTTCCAACTCTCAAAGCAGAGCAACGTCACGATCAGGTTGACATCCTCACACGATACCTACCTCTTCCTGCGCGCAGGAAACGACACTCGCAGCGGTTCGGCCGTCGCCGAACACGACGACATCGGCGGCGGCAACCGCAATTCGCGCATCATCCGAACTCTCAACGCGGGCTGGTACACAATCGAGGCGACAACGTTCAGCCGTGGACGTACGGGCGATTTCAAGTTGGAGATCAGCGGCTTGCCAGCGCAAGCATCGGTGCCCGAAATCAGCATCGCCGCCGGCGCCGACATCACCGAGGGCGGAGACGCCACGTTCACCGTCACCGCAACGCCCAATCCTTCGGCGGACCTCGATGTAACGGTCGAAGTGTCGCAAAGCGGCGACTACGCCTCGACCGGTTCACAAACAGTCACCATCCCAACCACGGGAACCCAGACGCTGACCGTCACCACGACCAATGACGCAACCGACGAACCAGACGGGTCCGTCACCGCGACGGTCAGCACGGGCACCGGCTACACGGTTTCATCATCCGCCAGCGCCGCAACCGTCGCCGTCTCGGACGACGACGTACCAGAGATCAGTATCACGGCCGGCACAGCAATCACTGAGGGCGGCGACGCCACGTTCACTATCACCGCAACACCAACGCCTGCGGCCGACCTCGATGTCACAGTCGAAGTATCACAAAGCGGCGACTACGCCTCGACCGGCTCGCAGACAGTCGCCATCCCAAGCACAGGTAGCCAAACGCTGACCGTCACCACGACGAATGACGCAACCGACGAGCCAGACGGCTCCGTCACGGCGAGGATTAGTACCGGTACCGGCTACACAATCTCATCATCCGCCAGCGCCGCAACCGTCGCCGTCTCGGACGACGACGCGTCGAACCTACCCGAGATCAGCATCGCCGCCGGCGCGGACATCGTCGAGGGCGGCGGCGCCAAGTTCACGATCACCGCGACTCCGCCGCCGAGCGCGCAGCTCACCGTCAACTACACGGTAAGCCAAAGCGGCGACTTCGGTGTCAGCGTGACCACAGGCAGCGTCAACATATACAGCGGCGGCTCTAGCGCCATCACGATCACGACAACGAACGACGATACCAGTGAAGCTGACGGCTCGGTATCAGTCACCCTCAGCACCAGTCAGAACTACACGGTATCAACCAGCGCAGGCTCGGCAACAGTGGCGGTGTCGGACGACGACGGTGTACAGCTCCCGCCGCAGTCGATTGTTGATTCATGTGTTTCGGACAGCCTGCTGACGACCGTGCGTCGATACTATGATGCGAACAAAGACCGTGCGCCAAGCTACGGCCGTAACTGGAAGCGTGTGCTGATCACGTTCCGCGACGTCCAGGACTCCCAACTCACACCGTTCACCGCCGCTGAAGCGCTCGCGGGTGAGCAGGTATGGTTCGGCTGGAGACCCATCCGGGAAGCCCTGGAGTGCATCGAGGCTGCAATCGCTCCCCCGCCGCCGACAGAGCCTGAAATCAGCATCGCTGCTGGTACCGACGTGACCGAGGGTACCGATGCCACGTTCACCGTTACCGCAACGCCGGCACCATCAGCCGATCTCGATGTAACGGTCGGAGTCTCACAAAGCGGCGACTACGTCACAACTGGATCGCGCACGGTGACAATCACGACTTCCGGAAGCGCCACCTTCACTGTCGCCACGACAAACGATACAACGGACGAACCGGACGGCTCAATCACCGCAACGATCAGTAGTGGTACCGGATACACGGTGTCGAGCAACGCCGGAGCTGCGACCGTCGCCGTGTCGGACGATGATGCACCAACTCTCCCAGAGATCAGCATCACGGCCGGTTCTGGTGTCACCGAAGGTACCGCCGCATCGTTCACGCTGACCGCGTCTCCAGCGCCCGCGGCAGACCTGGATGTCACAATCGCCGTTTCGCAGAGCGGCAACTACGTGACGACCGGCTCCCGTACTGTCACCATCCCGTCCTCAGGCAGCAAGACCTTTACCGTGACAACCACGGACGACAGCAACGACGAACACGATGGGTCCGTCACGGCGACGATCAGTAGTGCCGCTGGCTATACAGTGGCAAGCAACGCGGGAGCTGCGACCGTCGCTGTGTCGGACGATGATGCACCAACTCTCCCAGAGATCAGCATCACGGCTGGTTCCGGTGTCACAGAAGGTACCGCCGCATCATTCACGCTGACCGCGTCTCCAGCGCCCGCGGCAGACCTGGATATCACAATCGCCGTATCGCAAAGCGGCGATTACGTCACAACCGGCTCCCGTACCATCACCATCCCGTCTTCAGGCAGCAAGATCTTTACCGTGACAACCACAGACGACAGCGACGACGAGCCCGATGGTTCCGTTACGGTGGCTATCAACAATAGGTCGAGCTACACTGTGTCGTCATCGTCCAGTACAGCGACTGTTGCAATCGCCGACAACGATACTTGTGCACCGACGCTCCCCAACGACGCCGTCACCATCGCCGAGATCACCGGCTGGCGTGATGCCCTCGATCCCACCAGGGCGGCCGCGGGCATCAAACGCTTCAACCGCGTTCTGGCCACGCTGGGCGTGGATACTGGCGAAACACCGATGACTGTTCAGCAGGCGCAGGCTGTTTCCAACTGGCTCAAGAACACCCGCTGGGATCGCATTGCGCGCACGCTCGCGGCTATGGAGCAATCCCAATGCGACCCGCAGCCGCCGACAGAGCCGGTCATCACGATCACCGCGGGCAGCGACATCACTGAAGGTACCGACGCCAGCTTCACCGTCACCGCAAACCCAACTCCCACCACCGCACTCACCGTCAACCTGACCATCTCGCAGAGCGGCAACTTCGGAGCGACCACCGGCGCCGACACCGTGACGATTCCAACCACAGGCAGCGCGACCTACACGGTCGGCACGACCAACGACAACAGCGACGAACCCGACGGCTCCGTCACGGCAACGTTGTCCACTGGTACGGGTTACACCGTCTCAGGATCGAGCAACGCTGCGACGGTCGCTGTGTCGGACGACGACCCGCCGCCGGCGACGCCGACCATTACCATCGCTGCTGGCAGTGGAGTCACTGAGGGCAGCGACGCCACGTTCACTGTCACGGCGAGCCCCAATCCCACCACCGCACTCACCGTCAACCTGACCGTCTCTCAGAGCGGCAGCTTCGGAGCAACCACAGGCACCGACACTGTGATCATCCCAACCACAGGCAGCGCCACATTCACGGTCAGCACCACCAACGACAACACCGACGAGCCTCATGGTTCCGTCACCGCGACCTTGTCCACTGGTACGGGTTACACCGTCTCGAGCACGAACAACGCCGCGACGGTCGCTGTGTCGGACGACGACGATCCGCCGCCGGCGCCGCCGACCATTAGCATTGTTGCGGGCAGTGGAGTCACTGAGGGCAGCGACGCCACGTTCACTGTCACGGCGAGCCCCAATCCCACCACCGCACTCACCGTCAACCTGACCGTCTCTCAGAGCGGCAGCTTCGGAGCAACCACAGGCGCCGACACCGTGACCATCCCAACCACAGGCAGCGCGACCTACACGGTCAGCACGACCAACGACAGCACCGACGAACCCAACGGTTCTGTCACTGCGACCTTGTCCACTGGCAGCGGCTACACCGTCTCAGGATCGAGCAACGCTGCGACGGTCGCTGTGTCGGACGACGACGATCCGCCGCCGACCATTAGCATCGCTGCGGGCAGTGGAGTCACTGAGGGCAGCGACGCCACGTTCACTGTCACGGCGAGTCCTGCTCCTACCTCCCCGCTCACCGTCAACCTCACCGTCTCTCAGAGCGGCAACTTCGGAGCGACCACCGGCGCCGACACCGTGACAATCCCAACCACAGGCAGCGCCACATTCACGGTCAGCACCACCAACGACAACACCGACGAGCCTCATGGTTCCGTCACCGCGACCTTGTCCACTGGTACGGGTTACACCGTCTCAGGCTCGAGCAACGCTGCGACCGTCGCGGTCTCTGATAACGATGATCCACAGCCTGTGAACCTGCCTACGGTGTCGATCTCTGATGCGCAGGAATACGAAGATTATGTGCTGATGGAGTTCTATCTTCAGCTCAGTCATGCGAGCAGTGTCCCGGTGACGGTGACTATTGAGTTCGAAGAGGGAACGGCGACCTACGGCGGAGACTTCTTGGGCATCGACACCACCCAAACCATCGCGCCCGGCCAGACCCGTAAAGCACTGTATGTACCGCTACGGGCCGACGGGTGGCCAGAAGTCGACGAGACCTTCGCTATCAAGCTAACGTCCGCAACCGGCGCCACCATCGCAGATGACACCGGCAACGGCATGATTCTCAACGACGACTAGCAGGCTGCCGAAAAGGGTACGGGCGCCCGTTCATCGTTCCCTCACCTGGCTAGGCGTCATGATGAAATGTGTGGTGGCAAGCCGCTGCATCGACTAACCCTCCCTCTGACAATCTGGAAGTCTTGCTTCTCGCCGGCAGCTACATCGTGCTCGACTACGACATGCTTTGCCCTACGTGAACTGACCCTCACCAGATCATCCGCCTGTGCGAGGATCTCTGGTGTAGCAGGGGTCGGCTTGTGCAGTGCAACCGCTACCAGTCATGCAGGAAGCAGATCTCGAAGGGTCTGTTGTTGTCCAAAGTGGGGTGGGCGGGGCGGGTCCCCGATTAAGTCGGGGACGGGGAACGGGGCGAGATTCCGCCATACCTCCGGTTCTGTTGAGGTGCGCCCAGGCTCAACCCTTCACGACGATTGACGACGCGAGCCTTCACTCGCCCTCGTCAATCGCCGACGCTGAGTGAACAACGTAAAGGTCCATTGCTCTATCAGTCGTTGTCCTTGTACAAGACGTCAATCGACCTCGTGACGACATCCTTGGTCGTGGAGCGATAGCCGGGGAGGAACTTCAGCTCGTACGGGGCCATTCCCAACGACACCTTGACCCAGTGCACGTTGTCAACGTCATCGCCGTCGTTGACGCAGTCGGGCTTTGGCTTGACCGTCAACGTCTGATAGTCCCTCCAGTTGCCGTTGGGCCCGGTCGTAAAGGTCAACGTCGGTGGATCTGCCACCAGACAGTCGCCCATTGGGTGCGTTTGCAGCGTCACCGTGCCTTCGGCGCCGTCGCCGTTGTTCTCATCCCAGCCAGCGGCTCCGGGGTCGTTCGACAATTTCACGCCAATGTCGACGCCGTTAGTGTCGCCTTCGTTGAGGTTGAGGTTGTGGTTGCGGTCGAACTCAATCGTAACCTTCCACCACGCATCAGCCACACCAACGAGGACATCTGGCACTGTCATGTTGCTGGGATAGCCGACACCGTTACCAGACACGGCATGGGTAATGGTAAACACTTTGCCCTTCGGCTCGACGAAGTGCCCGGCATCTACCACGAACTTCTGCTTCTCAGGCCAGTTGCCGCTGTCCCCACCGGTGAAGGTGAGCTTCTTTGGCGAGATGCCGAGTTCTCTGTCGTTGTTGTGGATCTTGGGCGTCACGGTGACCGTGTTGCCATCCCCTGGGTCCGACTTGATCCCTACGGCGTAGGATTTCACGTCTCCTTCGTTCATCGCAAACCGCTCAAGCGAGACCTCTACCTCAGCTGCATGGTCGTCATCAGTGACCTTGACCGTGACATCAGACGCGGTCGCACTACCGTAGTTTGCGATGGTGTGGCTGATCGTGACCGTGTCATTCTCGTGATCGTCGTCTTGTAGCGACGTGACCGTGACGGTCTGCTCTTTGTTCCAGTTGTTCGTGTCGAAGGTCAATGCGCCGCTGACGGTGACACGCGACTCATCACCTGAGACAGGCGTTACGGTGACCGTGTTGCCGGAGCCAGGCTCAGTGTTGAGCCTGACCGTGTACGTTCCCGTCGTCTTTCCCTCGATCAGCTTGACAACTGTCTTGTCCAGGAGGACGTCCGCCAGCTCGTCATCAAGCGTCTTGACGTAGATGCGACTTGTGTAGTACCGATATCTCGGATTGTTGGGAGTATAGAGAGACTTGTAGCCGGGCATCCTGGTTCGCACGATGATGGAGGCATTCTCGTGCCGAGCGTTTGGGTCGTGGACCGCAGTGATGGTCACGGTCTGCCATTCATCCCAGTTATCGAGATCGAATGTCAATTTCGACGGCGACACCGTCAGAGCGCCCGAGAGTGCCGAGGTGAAGGTGAGCACGGCAGGGCTGTCAGGCACACCACCGAGCTTGATGTTGTACTCCAGAGCCTCGCCGCCTTCGAACAGTTTGAAACTGGTGCCACGTGGATCGTACGTGACGAGATCATTGCGGCCATCCCAATTGATGAAGAACCACCGAGTCTGAACGATCGTGGCTCCGGGCAGATCATCGATCAAGAGTTTCAGATCGAACTGCTCATCACTGAGATTGAAGTCTGGCTTCGCCGTGACCGTAAACGTCTGGAAATCCTTCCAATTGGAGGTTGTGAACGTGAGCGTCTCAGGCTCAATGACGAGCGCCTGTTTGAACCAGCGTCTGCCTTCGCCTTCTCCGAAGGTTGGACGCACCGTCACGTCTTGTGGCGGCTGCTGACGCAGCTTGATCTTGTACGACTTAACTCGAGTATCTGGGTCGTGCGCCCTGAACAGTTGGTTCCGACGACCTGGCGGATCGATCAGTCCTGCACCAGGGATGAACTGATAGACATCAGAGAAAACTGGTACGGCAGCGGGACCGTTTAGCATCGCGGTCTCAATGCACTCGAGCGCCACACGAACTGGGGTCCAACCAGACCATGTCGCTTCACTCGCACTGGCTTCGGCTGCGGTGTATGGAGGATACTTTGACCCGGGGGCGTCAGCGAAGGCGGTGCGTACGCGCCACCAGTTCAGGCCGTGGTCCGGAGGCTTTTTTCTGTTGTCGTAATGGTAATCGCGGACCTGCTCTTTCAGGCTGACGGAGACGCATTTTGAACTCGCTAGTGCGCGGCCCATGAGTGGTTTGTCGTTATCTGCGACCTTTACTGTCGCGGAGCCCGAACCGGTATAGCCGTCGCCGCTGTTAATCGTCACCTTGACGGAGCCGGCCGATTCCTCGGTGGAGTCATCCGTCGTAGGCACCCTCAGGACGTAAGTACCTGATGTGGTAATCGTGATCGTTCGTGGTCCTGTGGTTGCGAATTCGCCTGACTGCGAGACGGTCAGCCTGACACGAATTGTCCTTGTCTGGGTCGCACTGACTTGGAACTTGAACACTGCGTCCATGCCCTCGGTGATTGCCTTACCAGGGCTGATAAAGACCGTAGGATCATCGTTATCGTACACATTGACATACGTCGACCCTGCGGTCGAGGAGACGGTGTAGCCCGTACCGGTGTTCACCGTCGCGGTAACAGTGCCAGCGAAGTCGTCGCTGGAATCATCGATGGTGGTGACGGCAAGCGACGCGGTACCTGTGCTGGTGATCGTGACGGTGCGGGTTCCAGTCTGGCCGTGTTGTGTGTATGACTCCGACTCGGTCACAGCGACAGAGACGTTAATGTTGGATGTTGGCGCCGGAGTCGCGGTGAGGGTGAACGTAATGGTGCCGCCCTCGGTGACGTCGGAACCGCTCGTAACACTAATCACTGGCAAGGGTGGAACATCATTATCGGAAACATTGGCGGTCGTTGCGCCTGCGCTCGAGGACACGGTGTAGCCCGTTCCGGTGTTGACCGTCGCAGTGAGGGAGCCATCGGGCTCGTCGTTGGAATCGTCGAGGGTAGTGATGGCAAACGATGCTGTCCCTGTGCTTATGATCGTTACGGAGCGCGCCCCGGCCTGACTGGTGTACGAGCCTGACTGCGTCACACTGACTGAAACGCTGAGGTCGGATGTGGGTGCTGGACTTGCAGTCACAGTAAACGTGACGGTCCCGCCCTCGGTGATGTCGGAGCTGCTCGCGATACTGATCTCAGGATCGGCCGGCGGCGGTGGCGGAGGCTGCTGCTGAGCGGCGGCTTCGATGCAGTCGAGCGCTTCACGCACCGGCTTCCAACCGAACCACTTACTCTCGCGTTCCTGAGCTTCCGACGCGGTGAATGCTGTCAACTCAGAGTCGGTTGCGTCGCCAAAGGCAATCAACACGCGCTTCCAGTTTGCGCCATAACCCGGCGATCGGTGTTTGTTGGCATCGTAGTAGTCACGCACCTTCGAGAGCAGGCTGTCCGTCACACAGTTATCGATCACTTGCTGCGCCGTTTGCTGCTTCGCAGGCTTTGGAGGATCGTCATCGTCCGAGACCGTCGCACTGGCAGTTCCCGCGCTGGACGACACCGTGTAACCGGTACCCGAGCTGAGAGTTGCAGTGACGGAGCCGTGCGGCTCGTCGGTGGAGTCGCCGCTCGTGGACACCGTGAATGATTTTGAGCCGCTGGTGGGAATCGTCACGGTCCGAGTGCCGGTCGTGACACCGAAGCTCCCCGATGCGGCGATAAAGACGTTCGCCGTGAGCGCAGTGTGTGGCGTCGGAGACGCGGTGATCGTGAAGCTTGCGGCGGAACCTTCAGTAACATTACCGTCCGAGGTGATGCTCAGCTCTGGGACATCATTGTCCGCGACGGCGAGCGTCGCTGAGCCTGCGGTCGGTGATACGGTGTATTGCTCGTGATCACGGATCGTCGCCGTGATCGTACCATCAGGTTCGTCGGTCGAGTCATCTCCCGTGCTCACGGAAAAGGTGATCCGTTCTTCCATGATAAGAATATGTTGCAGCGCGCTTTGTGACACAAAGGCGCCGGACTCGGTCACTACAAGACCAACACTCTGACCCCCGATTTGTCGCGGCGCAATAGTGACGGTGAAGTAGGCGCCTTCGCCCTCGGTGATATCCGAACCCGGGGTAATCCTGACAACCGGTTTGGCAGGCGGCGGATCGTCATCGTCTGAGACCGTCGCACTGGCAGATCCCGCGCTGGACGACACCGTATAGCCGGTACCCGTCCTCAGCGTTGCAGTGACGGAGCCGTGAGGCTCGTCCGTTGTGTCGCCGCTCGTGGACACTGTGAACGATTGTGAGCCACTGGTGGGAATCGTGACGGTCCGTGCGCCGGTGGTGACCCCAAAGCTCCCCGATGCGGTGATATCGACGTTCGCCGTGAGCGCAGTGTGCGGCGTCGGAGAGGCGGTGATCGTGAAGCTCGCCGCAGATCCCTCGGTGACATTGCCGTCCGAGGCGATGCTTAGCTCTGGAACATCATCATCCGCGACGGCGAGCGTCGCTGAGCCCTTGCTAGACGACACCGTGTAACCGCTGCCGCTGTCGACGGTTGCGGTGACCGAACCGTCCGCTTCGTCGACGCTGTCGTTGGTGGTGGAGAAACTGATGGTTGCAGTTCCCGAGGTTCCAATCGTGAACGTCTTGGCCGTGCTTCCAACACCGAACGCGCCCGATTGCGTCGGCGACACACTCACACTGATCGACTGAGTCGGCGCTGGACTTGCGGTCAACGTAAACGTTGCTTGACTACCCTCGGTGATATCCGCACCGGCAGCGATACTCACCTCAGGCGTCGGCGGTGGTGGAGGTGGCGGCGGATTGGTGTCAGCCTTGGTCGTCACATCAAGCGTGCCGAAGAACGCGCCGAAGAAGCTGAAAGCGTGCTCCGACTTTGGCTTCAGGTCGGCAATCGTGTAAGACTTTCCATCGGTGACGCTGATGACCTGGACTTGTCTGGTCTTTCGTTGGAACCAAAAGAAGTGCACTTCCCCGTCGGCAGTCCAACTGAGGGTGATCGTTGTGTCGGTGGTGACGGCATCGACAGGTGCCTGGGCTTGTGAGTAGTCGGTCGAGACTGCCAGCGCCGCGCCGATCAGCACGACCATCGCCAGCATCCGCCAGACTCGCGACTCAACACCCGTCAATCTGGTTCTGGTGGCCATCGCGTCCCCCCGATCACGTCGTCAACCGATTGGATCGCGATCCTAGCAAATTTCGATAGCGCTTGGAACACCACACCCACTGCCTGGGAGAGACCCTTGAATAACTCAGTTTCCCTTCCCCGCCCCCGAGCGGGGACCCGCTTTGGCAAGGCCCAGGCTGCTCGTATAGGTCCCCGCTCGGAGGCGGGGGCGGATGAGGGTGTCTCACAAGTCAACCCAATTGGATGAATCTCAGTCCCCGCTTCACGCGGGGACCCGCTCGGGCGGTACGGGCCATTTGGTGGTGGGCAACTTACCAGGGAAGGAGCAGGTCCCCGCGTGAAGCGGGGACTGGGAATGCTGACTTGTGAGACACCCCCGCGCGAACGGGGAGCCGCGCGGACGGCACTTGCAACGCCGGTCCGCACCAGCCCCGGTTAGGGGGCTGGTGTGTTGGTGCCATCCTTGACGGTCCAGTTTGTGTCTTCTCCGTCGGAGCGGACCTTGTCAGTTGTACCCGATCGGACCACCCGGACTTCGATCGAGATCGTCTCATCGCCCTCCACGACGGTGTCGCCATAGACCTTGAGGTAATACCTCGTCTTCTTGACGGTTTCCGTGAGAGGCAGCGTGCAGCCACTTTCAGGACCGAACGCTCGGCCACTATCTGATCTGCCGTGAGCCACTGCGTCCAGGATGCGGAAGTCGTGGTAGTACGATGCCGTGCTGTCCCTGGTCAGACAGAACTGGAACGTGGTGACTGGGGATACTTGTCCCTGAGCAGCCGATGGGCCTGGATCGATGATCAGATCGAATCCGTGCTCCACGCCGCGCTGAGTGTGCATGCCGTCGTCAATCCCAGGCTTCGGAGCCGGCTCAGTAATGGTCAGCGAGTCAACTGGCACGATCTTGATCGACCTGACCACGCCAGGAGCGACACGATGCGGAACCACGGTTCGGTCGAGGTCGTTACCTTCGAACCTAAAGCTGAAGTTCCTCGTGCCCCCGAAGCGGGGATTCGATTCGTCGAGCGATATGCGGATGTCGTACGACTCGTCGAGGGCGTCCCGACCCGATAGGCGCTCGTTATGGAAGCTCAGGCAGACCGCCCGGGTCTTGTAGAGTCGATGTGGAACCGCCGGGATCTTCTCGGTCACTGGTCCATCTTCCCCAACCGTCACCGTCTCCGACTCCGGCTCCCAGATGCCACAATTGAATTGCGCTTGGTCGTTGGATTGGCCCCGGAGTCGAACCGAGTAGGTGCCGTCGGCACGCTTGATCAGCTGGGCATTGGAGTTGGAGCCGTGTTTCTCGATGCGGTAATCGGCTGGCGAGACGGTCGCCCCGTTCCGGCCAGTGACGAGAATGGGTACCTCAAAGGTTTGCCACGGCTTGAGATCCCGCTCAGTCAGCGTGACATAGAACAGATTGTCCAGCACCTCGTCCTTCCACTCGGTATCTGAGCGGTTCACTCTGGGTACATTGAGCCCGATTTCGGTGTGCTGCTCGTCGCGGATCCAGATGACCACGTTGTCTTCGACGCGGTTCTGCCAGGGGTTCCGGTACTTTGCGAACACGGAATCGTTCGCGTTGAGAGTCAGCTTGATCGAGCCATCAGGCGTATCGGAGGAGTCCGATTCCAGCGCGGGCAGCGTCAGCGACACCGTCTTGGCGACGCTGGCCTGCAGCGACGTGGTCACCGAGATCGTTGGCGGCGGATCGGCGACGATGCGTTCGCCCTGCACTTCGGTCGGCGTGAACACGAACGTGGTCGAGGGGATGTCCCGCGTCGCCGTCAGCTTGAGCTCGACGGTGCCGGTATGGGACTCGTTGACCTGCGTGGTGACCGGTTCCACACGGACAACGGTGGTGCACTGAGCCTCACTCAGGGTCGGGCCACAATTGAATTGGCCGGTCGTGTCATCGTCAATGACCGTGACCGTGGCGGTCGTGACATCTCCCGATCTGAGCGCGAAGCCGTTGGGAAGCGTGGATTCCACAATCGATATCGTGAACGTCTCGTTGCCTTCGAGCAGGGTGTCCTCGAAGTTCGCAATGTTGACCTTTCCGGTGTTTGCGTGTAGGCCCGGCGGTATGACGATCTCAACGATACCGGGGCTCGTCTCCGTTCCGTTGCAACCGTTGTCGACGCACCAGTCCAGGTTGACTTGGGCCGTTCCCTCGGTCACCTCGACCTGGATGGTCGAGGTGAGCTTGAGCAGCGGCAGCTCCTCGCATGTTCTGGTGCCTTCGACCTCGTTGCAGTTCTGGTACCAGCCAGTTCGCTCCCTGTTCTGGTCGTCAAGCCAGTAATACCTGACCACCGGCTGCGCGGGACCATTACCCTCGACCACTTGGTAGTTGGCGAGCGACCACTCCAGGTACACCGTGGAATGGGTGTGCGACACGTTGGGCTTGTCGTTGTCGTAGGCGATCCAGTGGTCGGGCGCGCCGCTGTTCGGTGTTTCGAAGAAGCCACCACCCGAGTTCACGAACGTGAATGTTGGGTTGAAGGTGATGATCTCATCGTCCATATCGACGTCTTGGCCCGCGTTGAAATGGAATCCGAACCCGTTGGCGAGCCCGCCCTCAATGCGGAACACGTCGGTGTTGGTGCCAACCGGCTTGCCTTTCGGCACATCGAGGAAGCAGATGATGTCGCCCTGCGCGGGTGTCTCGTCGTAGTCTTTGTCGTTCGTTATTGCGCATCCTGAAATGCCAAAGTCGACTTCGATGATCGCTCGATTCGCATTGGTCGGCTTGTTGGTGCTCTCAGGCAGGTGAGGTCCTTGAGATGGACAGCCCTTCGCGAACGAGAACTGCATGATCTTGGTGAAGCCAAACTCGTCGTTGACCCGGTTGCCGGTGTTCTCCGAGAAATTCCAGCAGGTCGGCTCGTTGTCGGCGACCATGACGCGATGCTGACGGTCGGCCGGATTCATCTCGTACCTGGAGGCCACCACCTCGAACGTGACGTTGAGCGGGACCTCCACCTGGTCGTTGGCTCCGACGGAGAGGAACACCTTCTCGCCACGCGTGATTTTGAAGTCCTTGCTGCCCGTGTGATAGCCGGTCCACGTGGCCCTGACCGTGAGCGTCTCATCGCTAGCGGGACTCGGGTGGATGTAGAACGCAATGTCGTCTTCCCGATGTTTCGTACCTGGGTCGTGGGCATACTGGACCCGCACGGTCCGATCGCTCGGCCCGCAAGCCTGTCCCCAATTGCGGACATTGGAAGCTTCGATGCATTCCTTCGCCGTCCACTCCGACGTCGGCTTCTGATAGTTGGAATCAGCCACATTCACCCGGGCCGAGCCGCGCCGGTACGACACCACATAGACACCTTCTTGGCCCTGAACCTTGGCGGTAATCGAGCCATCAGCTTCGCCTTTGAGATCATCGACGGTCGGTATGGTCAGCGTGTACGTCCCGGTCGTTGGGATGGTTACGGTGCGAACGCCGGTGGTGGCGCCGAAGTCGCCGTTTCCGGTGACGTTCACGGTGACGCTCAGAGCGCTGGGCGGTGCTGGATCAACCTTGATTGTGAACGTGGCATCGGCGCCCTCGGTGATCGCCGGTCCACCCGAGATGCTGATATGCGGAGTGAACGGGACGCCTGGGTCGTAAATGTGGCCATACACAGGGTCTGCGAAATGGTTTTGCGCTTTCGTCAAGCCGGCAGGGAAATCGATCTCGTAGATGTCAACCCGGAACGCCTCCGCTGGAGGGAAATCGGACCGTGCTTCTTCTTCGTTGTCGATGGTTGTGGGGATGGATAAGGTGGCTCTGGTTGCTCTGGGCTGGAACACCGCCGTGAGAATCAAGCCCGTGTAATCACTCCCATAGCCCGTTGCAGTCAGTGGCGTCGTTGAGGCGCGTACTGCAATCGTCCCATGTGGGTACGGGTGAGAAAGACGCAAGACCGGCTCGATCGGAGTCCCCTCATAAGCGGGATAGACTGATTTCTCGAATGACACGACATAGTTGCCAGTGATCGGCCCGACTGATGGAGTGCGCACGGTCTCCTGGTTGCCGTCGCCATCCTCATACTGCACGAACGCGAAGATCATATTGCCAACGGCCTCGACCTCGACACCGGCAAAGGTACTGAGTTCCTTATATTTGAACGGGATGTCGAACGAAACGCCGGTTTCGCCCTTGATCCGGTAGGTGTTTTCTCTCACTCCGTCATCCGATGTCCAATAGACATTCGTAATCAGGCCGTTGCCTTGGGCATCGTCCTTGGTTCGGCGCAAAAACAGGGTTCCTCCGACGCGTGCCGATCCGACCAGGTCGAATGTTGCTTGACTGACCGTGGTGCTCTGCGGAGTCGCTGGGGTGACCGGGGTCGGTTGCGTGTCTGCTGGTTGTTGCGTGTCCGAATCCTGCTGCGCTTCGCTCTCGAGGCACGCCAGGGCCTCGGCGACCGGCTCCCAGCCGTCCCAGTTGGGGACCCGAGCCTGGGCCTCAGCGGCGGTGAACGGGGTGATCGCGTCGCCGCCATGGGTCCATTGATCGGCCGTGCGCTCGCCGAACGCGACGAGCACGCGGAACCAGTTACGCCCGTAGCCAGGCGAGCGGTCCTTGTTCAGGTTGTAGTAGCCCTCAACCTTGTTGCCCACCTGCTCGGACACACATTGTTCGGCGGAGGCCTGCGGCTGCATGATCAGCAGCGGAATCAGCAGAACCAGGATCAGCGCCCCACGCCAGAATCCAGCGCGCCGGCCACGTCCTGACCCTAGCTGCTTCGAGACCTCAGCCCAAAAGGGAGCGGGGGGGGGGGGGGGGGGGGGGGCAATGGGGTATCGAAACGACGCTTCGCGCGTCTCGCGACCCCCGTTCGTCGTGGCTGAGATGCCGTGTTGAGTATCCATGGCTGTGCCCCCAAACCCGAAACCGCCCAATCAATGGTCGGTTATGGCAATGTTTCTATCACGATGGAACAGAAAACGCAAATCTGCTAAAGGGACGAAGGTCGTTCGGTCACTCGAAGAAGCTCGCTGGGTCGGCAAGGAAAACAGCGACGACGAACCTGACATCGCCCTTCGCCCCTGCCATACCCCTTGCGATCTTCGTCATACCCGCACTCCGCCGCGGAGCCTGCCCCCGGCTTGAACGGGGGTATCTCGCTGCATTCAGCACCAGCGTCCGTACACAACTCAACGTGCTTGCCCCCGCTTCAAGTTCAGAGCAGGCTGCGGCAAGCACGGCAATGACGGCACTCTGACTAAGCAGATGGACAACGTGACCGGGCTCCGCAATCCGCGTAGATGCCCATGATGCTCCCGTTGGTCAATCGTCTTACTTGATCGTCAACATCAGCGTCTTGGATTTACTTTGGTAGACATCCACCTCGTAGTTGTGAACAATAGACAAGGTCTCACCAACCGCAACGCTGCCGGCTTTCGGGGTCAGCGTGATCTTCTTCGCGTACCAATGACCAGGGCCGTTGTACGTGAAGGTCACGGTCTCCTGAGAAATGGTGAGCCTTTCCGTGTCCGGATTCACGATGGTCACGGTCACATCACCGCCCGGATCCGCGCCCAAGTAGATCTCGTACTCCACCGAATCATCCTCTTTGACCGTCAATGAGCTGTGCGAAAGGTTCACATCGTTCGGCACTTCCTTGTCGAAGAAGTGAATATGGATCCACGCATCGGCAAAACTATTCCGTGGGTCGGGATATCCCGGCAAGTTCGACACAGGAAATACGTCGCTCCCCAATATTACTCTCAGCGCGTGCCAATCGTGGTGCCGGTTACCATCATTGGTCTTACCTTGGGGCACCTTCAGTTTGATCTTCTGAGCCATGTTCCAGTTGCCCATCGGACCAGTGGTGAACGTAAGAGTCGGCGGATCCGCAACGAAGTAATTGTTGACACGCCAATACTGCGGCAACATCTGGACCACCACGCGCTTATTGTCCCCGCCAGCCGGGCCAGGGTCATTCGTCAGTTTTACGCCGATCTCCAACTCCCTCGTATCATCCTCGTTGAACGAAAAGCGGGCCGGGCGATCAAACATGATCTCGACCTTCGCCTCATCATCCATCAGCTGAACATCAACCATGTCAGCGTTCACGGTGGAAGGATAGTCACCACTGTCTCCTGATACCGCATGGGAGATTGTCAACTTCTCATGGTCGGCGTCATCGTCCTGAACGCCAGACACAGTGACACCCTGGAACCTCCGCCAATTGCCATTGTCCCCACCAGTGAAGGTCAGCGTCGCAGGACTCACCGTGACCTCAGAGCCGTTGGGCGTCGGCGTGATGATCACAGTGTTACCCGCACCTGGGTCTTTGCGCACCGATACGTTGTAATGTGCCGATCCAGCCTCGTGGACGAGCACTTTCGATTCGCTCGCCGCGACGCGTGCCGTCTGGTTCTCCCACACATGGACCCAGAACCTCTCTGGCTCACCTCTCCACACACCAGGCGGCGGTATGTTCACCGTCAGCCTGACCAACTCATCATCACTGTCCCCATCTGGAACCGGTGTAATCGTGAACTCTTGCCACTCGTTCCAGTTGTCGAAGTTGAACGTTAGACTAGCCGGTGAGACGCTCACCGCACCGGGATCAGGGTTCGTCACCGTGACGACGATTTCGTTGTCGGGCAACGGTGGCGCCTTCAGTCTCATCCGATACGTTGCCGAAGAAGATACGTCGCCTTCGACCAGTACCGCATTGTTGGGCGAATGCCGGTCAACACCCCTCCTGGTATAATCGATAGTGGCGTAGTACGTGTTAAGGTTGATAAAGTAGGGATCGGCGTACTCGACCTGGCGCACCCGTACCCTAACGTTTTCGGTGTCGTAGTTGTAGTCAGGGAGGGCCCGAATCGTCAGCTTCTGAGCGATATGAGCGTTCTCCGGGGTCATCACGATGTATTTGGGCTCAAAGGTGACGAATGATCGCATGTTCTCTTGAACCACGAACGGTTCTAAGGTGACAGTGCGATGGATCGGCTTAGCGAGGTACACGGCAAGCTCATAATCCCGACCTTCGTGCAGTAGCCGGAATGGATGATAGACGCGATCTGTTAGGTACATGTTCTTGCCGGCGTTGTACCCGTACGTCGCGTTCGCCCACAAGACCATCCTATGGGCCGTGCACTTGTCCGCGACCTCGAGGATGCACCGGTAGCTGGGGGTCCCGCCGGTGCCATCCTCGTCATCGAGGATTCTGCCGATGGCAGTGTCCTTGCCAAGGACGACACCATCCGGTGTATCCGGTCGCTTGGACAGGACGAGGGTGAATCGGTCATCAACTTCGAGGGCGGTGTCTTCGATTGTCTGCACGGTGATGGTCGCGGAACTGGCATCCTTCGGGATCGTGACTTGGCCGCTCGCCGCGGTGTAGTCATCCACGTGGCGGTGAGAAATGGCGGTGTAGTCCCTGGTCTCATAGTCAAGGGTGATGGCTTCGCTGTGCATCGGATCGACGGACACCGTGAAGGTGATGCTATCACCCTCTTCCGCTGTGGCGTCAGCAATCGTCACCGTCGGTTGGCTATTCGTGGGCGTGGGCGGCGGATCATCATTGTCGAGGACGGTCACAGTCGCAGAGGCACTATCAGGCGCAATCGTAAACTTCGTGCCGGAGTTGAGCGTAGCGGTCAGAGAGCCGTTGGCCTCGTCTATCGAATCATTATCCGTTGCAACCAGGAGGTGGGATGTCGTGCCTTCAGAGGTCCCGCGAGATGACGATATCAAGATCTTGCGTTGGCCACTTTCACTCGTGAACGTACCGGTCTGGCTCACCGTGACGGTTACATGGATGTTCGCTGTGGGCCTCGGCTTCGCCTCCAGCCAGAAGCTCGCATGCGTTCCCTCAGTGACATCATCGCCTTTCCTGATCGAGATAACCGGCAAACCATCCTGCTTTTTCGGCGGGTCATCATTATCGGTGACATTGACCGTGGTTGAGCCAGCGCTCGACGACACCGTGTAGCCAGTGCCCGTATCGATGGTTGCCGTGACCGAACCATCTGGCTCGGCCGTGGCATCGTTGTCGGTCGAAACGGTGAAGGAGGTGGTTCCGGTCGCCAAGATGGTTACGGTCTGCGTCCCGGTTTGGGTTGTGAAGGATCCTGATTGCGTCACGGTGACAGACACATCAAGGGCCGCGGTCGGAGCAGGCGTCGCAGTGACGGTAAAGCTCACGTTGCCGCCTTCTGCAACGTCTGGACCACCGCTGATACTGATATCGGGCAGGGGCGGATCATCATTATCGGTGACATTGGCAGTTGTCGACCCAGCGCTCGACGAGACGATGTATCCCGTGCCAGTGTTGACAGTCGCGGTGACAGAGCCATCGGGCTCATCCTTGGAATCGTCGAGGGTGGCGACGGTGAACGACGCGGTGCCCGTGCTCGTAATCGTCACGCTGCGCACGCCAGCTTGGCTCGTGTATGAACCCGACTGCGCCACGCTGACCGAAACGCTGAGGTCGGCCGTGGGCGCTGGAGTCGCGGTCACCGTGAACGTGACGGTACCGCCCTCGCTGATGTCGGAGCTTCTGGAGATACTAATCTCGGGATCAGCCGGAGGCGGAGGAGGCGGCGTTTGTTGGTCGATAGCGTCTTCGATGCAGTCGAGCGCTTCACGCACCGGTGTCCAGCCGGACCATCTGCTTTCGCGTTCCTGAGCCTCGGCCGCGGTGAAGGCTGTCAACTCGGAGTCGGAGACGTCACCGAAGGCAAGCAGCACGCGCTTCCAGTTCTTGCCGTAGCCTGGCGATCGGTTCTTGTTGATATCGTAGTAGTGACGCACCTTCGAGAGCAGACTATCCGCCACACAGTTATCAATCACTTCCTGCGTAGCTTGCTGTTCCGCAGGCTGTGGAGAATCGTCATCGTCCGAGACCGTAACACTGGCCGATCCTGCGCTAGACGATACCGTGTAACCGGTACCTGTGCTCAGAGTTGCCGTGACGGAGCCGTTGGGTTCGTCGATGGTATCGCCGCTCGTGGAGACCGTGAACGATTTTGAGCCACTGGTGGGAACCGTGACGGTCTGTGCGCCGGTTGTGACCCCAAAGCTCCCCGTTGCAGTGATATCAACGTTTGCCGTGAGCGCAGTGTGTGGAGTCGGAGAGGCGGTGATCGTGAAGCTCGCGGCAGAGCCCTCAGTCACATTGCCGTCCGAGGCGATGCTCAGCTCTGGCACATCATTATCCGCGACGGCGAGCGTCGCTGAGCCTGCGGTCGTTGACACGGCATAGCCTTGGATGTCATCGACCGTTACCGTGACCGTGCCATCAGCTTCGTCGGTCGAGTCATCTACCGTCCTGACCTTGATAGTGACTGGCCTTGATAGGTAATTCGAAATCAGAATGTGCCGTGCGCTGTTGATGGGCAGAACGGCGCCGGACTGGGATACGGTGAGGGAAACGGGCATACTGCTGGATGGTTGCGGAGAGACAGTGACGGTGAAGGAGGCGTCGTCGCCCTCGGTGATATCCGAACCCGCGGTGACACTGACAACCCTCTCGGCAGGCGGAGGATCATCATCATCCGAGACCGTGGCACTGACAGATCCCGCGCTCGTCGACACCGTGTAACCGGTACCCGAGCTGAGAGTTGCGGTGATCGAACCGTTGGATTCGTCAGTGCTATCGCCGCTCGTGGATACCGTGAACGATTGCGAGCCGCTGGCGGGAATCGTCACAGTCCGAGCACCAGTGGTGACACCGAAACTCCCGGTTGCGGTGACATCAACGTTCGCGGTGAGCGCAGTGTGTGGCGTCGGAGAAGCGCTGATCGTGAAGCTCGCGGCAGAGCCCTCCGTAACATCGCCGTCCGAGGCGATGCTCAGCTCTGGCACGTCATCATCCGCGACGGCGAGCGTCGCTGAGCCCTTGCTGGACGACACCGTGTAACCGGTGCCATTGTCGACGGTTGCTGTGACCGAACCGTCCGCTTCGTCGACGCTGTCGTTCGTCGTCGCGAATGTGACCGTCGCAGTGCCAGAGGTTCCAATCGTGACGGTCTTGGCAGTACTTCCAACGCCAAAAGCGCCCGATTGCGACGGTGTCACACTCACACTCAAGGACTGCGTCGGGGCTGGACTTGCCGTCAACGTAAACGTTGCCTGAGCACCCTCGGTGATATCCGCACCGGCAGCGATACTCACCTCAGGCGTCGGCGGTGGTGGAGGTGGCGGCGGATCGTTGTCAGCCTTAGTCTTAAACTTCAGCGAGCCATAGAATGCGCCAAAGAACGTAAGCTCGTGCACCGACTCGGGCTGTAATCCCGTGGCTGTCCACGACTTCGCATCACTGACAACTACTCTCTCTAGCTTTCGGGCTATTGGCTGCCACCAATAGAACTTGACATCCCCGTCGGCGGTCCAGCTGAGCGTGATCGTCGTGTCGGTCGTGACGACATCGACCGGCGCCTGGGCTTCTGAGTGGTCGGTCGAGACCGCCAGCGCCGCGCCGATCAGCGCAACCAAGGCCAGCAGTCGCCAGATGCGGAATCCCCGTGGCAGGACGAACTGAGCGGTGCTGCGGACCATGTCGAACCTCCAGCCTCGTCACACTCCGATTTGGCTCGCAGCGGGCAACCGATGATCGCCATCCGCGTCGAGGCACATTATCAGATCGCAAACGGGCGGCGCTCCAGGCGGGGACCCGGGGGGGTGTCTCGGTTCGCGGGCCGGCGCGATCAACACGCCGTTCAGCCAGTTGGTCGGCAAGCCGGTACCGACAGGCGCGTGCTAGGCTTGCGCGAGCGTTATTCGTCCAGGTGCCCATCCCGGGAGAATAGGGAAGTCGGTGAGAATCCGACGCGGTAGCGCCACTGTAAGCGGGGCTCACTCGATTGAGTGAGCCACACGGAGAGCTGACACCCACTGTCGACCAAGCGAGCGTCGATGGGAAGGGTTCAGCAGTAGCATCCGCCCGCGAGCCAGGAGACCTGCCTGGACGATGAGGTGACAACTCTCCGCTTCAGAGAGGTCCCTCGATCTGCGGGCCCATCTGTCCGGTCAGGTCGATCACCAACCCTCCAGCGGAGCTGCTGGAGGGTCTTCCTTTTGCCCTCCAGCGATTACACAGTTGCCACGCATGCCTGCGATCGGGTCGACCTGCAGGTCAGCGTGGCCATGGAAGGGTGAGGTTATGTCGAGATCGAAGGTACGTTGGATCGGATGGCTTGCGGTATTGGTCGCGGGTCTGGTTCTGGTGGCCTGTTCGGGAGACGAGCCGCCACAGACACAGCCTGAGATGCAGAGCACTGCCACTCAGACCACTGAGCAGCAGGTTCAGGATGAACCACAGGCTCAGCAAGACGTCCAAACCGCAGACCAGCCGCAACCGGAAGCTCAGCAGCAAATTGAGCAGCAAGCCGAGCAGCAGCAACAGTCCGCGGCCTCTGAGGAAGTGCAACAGCAACAAGCCGAGGCCGAGGCGCAGCCCGAGCAGGACGTCGCTGAGCAGCAGGCACAGAGTTCGCAGCCGGCGGCGAGATCGCTCGCGGGTGTGCGCGGCATCGTTGATTCCAGCAACAGCGGTTGGCCTCGCGAGGTCGAGGGTCTGAACGGCATCGTCAGCATTCCCGCCAAGCCGACGCGGATCATCACCGCCTCGGTCGGCCATGACGAGATGACGCTCGCCCTGGTACCCAAAGATCGATTGGTTGCGGTCGGTGCGGCAACCAAGAACTTCACCTACTCCAATGTCGCATCATTGGTTCAGGAGAAGCCCGAGATCACGCGCGATCCTGAAGTCATCATCGCCCAGTCGCCCGATGTGGTCGTGACCAGCCCGTTTTTCCCCGTCGACGTCATCGACGCGCTGCAGCGAGCAGGCATTCCTGTGATCCAGACTGATCTGATTCAAGGACCCGAGGAGCGAATCAACAGCATCTTGCTGATGGGCTACATCTTCGGCGAGGAAGAACGCGCTTTCGAGTTCGCCGACGAGGTCCAGGCGCGCTATGAGTCGCTGATTGCGGTGACCAGCGCCAAGTCGCCGCGGCCCAGCGTTCTGGCATTGACGCAGTATTCGGACACGCTCTGGGTTGCCGGTGGCGACTCGACCGAGGGCGGCGTGATCGTCGCCGCTGGTGGCGTGAATGCCGCAGAGGTTGCCGGTGTGCAGGGCAATCAGACCACCAGTCTCGAGGGCGTGATCGCAATGGCGCCTGAGGTCATCATCATCGCTCAACCATTGGAGTTCGGCGCCGAGGAGTTCCTGCAAAGCCTGCTGGATCACGAAGCGCTGGCTGAAGTACCGGCGATCAAGAACGGAGCTGTGCACATCGTCGAGAGCAAGCACTTCACGACGCTGTCGTACTGGAACATTCGCGGCGCCGAAGACCTGGCTCGAATGCTTTGGCCTGACGACTTCTCAGAACCGCCGGCCGAATCGTTCAGCTTGGCCGAGTAGGAGGCCTTTGCACAATCCACCAACCCCGTCATTCCCGCGCCGCCACCCCCGTCATTCCTGCGCGCATCGCGGGAATCTCGATCCGTTTGGTGATACCGATGTGCAACTACGGACGTGTCACCAGCATCGACTCTGGTGCTGGCCTCAGCGAGATTCCCGCGGCAAGCACGGGTATGACGAATAGTGATTGGGCGCGGGTGTGACGGTGTTGGAGCGCGGGTATGACGAATAACACAAAGGCCTCAGAAGCGGGCCACCGTGGTCGGCTAGCGGCTGAGTCCCATGGCGCGGCGAATATGTGCCATGTCCAGATGTTCGCGGACAAAGGCAGCCAGCTTGTCGTACTCGGCATTGGGGTCGATGTCGTCGTTGGCTTGAGGCAGGGTGATCGCCTTGCGCTGCGCAGCGAACTCCAACACCGACCTGCGGATGTTTCGGTTGTGAAACAGGCCGTGCATGTACGTACCGAGAGTCAATCCTTCGTCATCGATGGCGCCATCGGGTGAATCGACGGTTGCACCGGATCGCGATTCGATGACGAAGGGGCTGGTGTCGGAGCGCTCGGTCGGTACGCCCATGTGAATCTCATAACCTGTCAGAGATGATCCCTGGCTGCCGCGAAGCATGCCCTCGCCGCTCAACACCCTCGCTGAGACCTGGTGAGTGACTTTCTGCGACAGAAAGGTCGTCGAAGTGGGCAGCAGGCCAAGCCCCTCGGAGCGGATCTGACTGGACTCCACACCATCGGGATCATGCAGTTCTCGACCGAGCATCTGGTAACCGGCGCAGATGCCGATCACCGGCGTGCCCGCCTCGCGCGCGCCAATGATCTGATGAGCCAGCCCCTGAGTGCGAAGCCATGCAAGGTCGTCCATGGTGGTTTTGCTGCCGGGGATGACGACGAGATCGGGTCTGCCGAACTCGCTCGAGTCTTGGACATAGCGGACTCGCACGCCGGGTTCTTGGCGCAATGGATCGAAGTCGTCGAAGTTGGCCATGTGCGGCAACCACATCACGGCGACATCGACGAATGTCCCCGCGTCCCCCGATGGCTGTTGCGGGATTCCGAGTGAGTCTTCCTCGGGGATGTGGATGTCGAAGAAGTATGGCAACACGCCGATCGCCGGTGTTCCGGTGTGCTCTTCAAACAAGTTCAGACCGGATGTAAGCAGTGACGGGTCGCCGCGAAACTTGTTGATGACATGTCCCGTGACCAGTGCCCGCTCCTCCGGTTCGAGCAGCACCATCGTGCCGACGATCTGGGCGAAGACGCCGCCACGTTCGATGTCTCCAACCAAGAGCACCGGCGACTGCGCATAGCGCGCTACGCGCATGTTGACGATGTCGTATTGCTTCAAGTTGATTTCAGCCGGACTGCCTGCTCCTTCGATCACGACCACGTCATATTCGTCGCGCAGCGTATCCAGTGCAGCGGTGACGACTGGCCAGAGCTGCTGTTTCAGTTGGTAGTACCCACGCGCCGATTTCGTCACCTGCGGTCTGCCCATCACGACGACCTGCGAGCGGGCATCCGCTTCCGGTTTGAGCAAGATCGGGTTCATCTCGACGCGCGGCTCGACCATCGCCGCAGCGGCCTGCACGGCCTGGGAGCGGCCAATCTCGCCACCATCGGGCGTCACGTAGGAGTTGAGTGACATGTTCTGCGCCTTGAACGGCGCCACCTGGTAGCCATCCTGCGCAAAGATGCGGCAAAGCGCCGCCGCCAGGATCGACTTGCCGGCATGGGACGATGTCCCTTGAACCATGATCACCCTGGCGCGCTCGTTCATTGGCTCATCACTTCCTGAAGCTCACGAATCAGCTGCTCGCATTCCTCGCGTTGGCGAACCGCAATGCGGATGTGCTGGGGCAAATAGAACGCCAGCAATTGCATGATCCTTGGTCATTGAGCGTAGGGTGGCCCGATTGGCGCGAAGATCTGACGCCGACCACCAGGCCGCAGTCTGGCTCGAGCCAACAGATGAATTAGCTCGGTCGAGCCATTGCCGATTCGCAGTTGTCCGACATCGACCTGCAATCGCACGGCGAGCGCTTCCCGCAGCAAGAGAGAGTCGCGATCGGGGTAGGCGGCCACGTCGGCCACGTCGGCCGCGTCGGCCGCGTGCCGCACACGTTCGGATGTTCCCAGCGGATTGATGTTCGAGCTGAAATCGAGCGCTTCTTCAGCGGTGAGGCCAACCATACGGAGATCTGTGGTACTGACACCTCCGTGACCCGTGCTCATGCAATGACCAAATGTCGAATTGTGAGCAGCCCGAGCGCCACGATCACGCCAAGCAGTGCGGTTCTTGCAGCAATTTGATTGCACCGACCGATATCTGCAGCCTCAGGACGGGGAAACTCAGCGCCGAGGTCGTAATGGTCATCCTTCTCTAATCGACGACCGAGCAGGCCGGCCATTGCCGACATTGTCCAACCCGCGTTGGGGCTCTCGGTGATCCGCTGGTCGCGCAGCATGACTCGCCAGCCTTGACGAGCTGGCATTCCAAGCAGCGCTCCACTGAGCAGCATCAGGAGCGCACTCAGCCTGGCAGGAAGGAGATTGACCAAATCGTCCAATCGAGCAGCGCACTTGCCCAGGTACTCGTAGCGGCCGCGTTTGCCCCACATGCTGTCCAGCGTATTGGTCGCTCGGTAGGCGACCGCGAAGGGCACGCCGAGCACGGCGAATGCCAGCCATGGCGCGATGTAACTGTCGGTCGTGTTCTCCGCGACCGACTCAATCGCTGACGCGGCGACAAGCGGAGCACTGAGCTCGGCACGGTCGCGACTGACCAGGCTCACCAGCTTGGACCGAGCATCTTCCAGGTCCTCATGTTCGAGCGCCTGGCGGGTCGACTCGCCGGCAGCAATGAGACCCGTGACCGTGAAGCTGGTGCGAAGCAGGATCGCCCCGCCGAGCAGGTATGCAATCGTCCCGAGTTCGCTCAGCCCAACCATTGCCAGCCAGGTCAGTGCGCCCCATACTCCGATCGTGAAGGTCACTCCCGCTGCGCCGTAGGCCAGAGCTGCAGCAGGACGCCGCGGCGCCAACCGCTCGAGCCCACCGATCATTCGTCCCATCCATACCACCGGGTGAACACGCGCCGGCGGCTCAGGCAAGAACCGATCCAGCAAGACGGCCAGAACCATCACACCAACATCGACCGCCAGATTGGCCCACCACTCGGAGTAGATCGTCGGAATCATCTGTTTGGCACAACCTGGGTAGGAACCACCGCTGTGAGAGGAGAGTTGGAGTGGTACGCCTGACGCTAGCCCACTGGCTCAGTCGGGTACTAGGACCTGTTCGCATCGCTAGGACCTGTTCGCATTCACGGCAGCAGGTCATTGATCAGCGCAGGGCTCAAGTGGAAACTGTCGAGCGTTGACTCGTTCCTCGCCTGCACGCGAACTGGTGTTGCCTTAGTATCCAGCTTTGGGAGAATTATGGTTGGCGGCAACGGATCTAGCGATGCCCGACCGACAGAATTGAGTACGGTGCGATGTCTCAGTTGACCGATGGACGACTTACGATGCGTGCGTTGCGTGCGGTCCTCACTGGCCTGGCCATGTCCGTGCGCCATGGCGTGGGGACGGCCTCCGGACCCTCCGGTACGACGGCCCACGGTTTGCGTCCCAGTCTGCGTCGTGGTCTGCTGCTGGCATTGCTGTGCCTGCCGCTGCCGTTTTTCCTCGCTGCCGGTCAAGCGCAAGCGCAGTCCGCCGACAGAAACCTCACCATCGGCGTTCGCGACGCCGACGAGGGCGAGAACATCGTCCTCACCCTGACGCTGAGTAGTGCGCCGGGCAGCGTGAGCGCCGCCCAGCGCACCTTCAAGGTGTCCACAGCAGTGCCGTCATCCTGGGACGTCATCACCTGCATCTCAAGCTCCTTTGGCTGCTCGAGCGGTGATCGAGCCGCCATCGCGTCGGACTTCACGGCCACGAACACATCGGTCGTGTTCGGCGAAGACGACACGGAAATGACCGTCTCCATTCCCACCTCCAGGGATCGCATCCCCGACGACATTCATATGGTGAGGATCGACATCGACTACGATCCCGGAACAAGTGATCTGGGCATCTTCACTGCGGGAAGTTCACAGTACAGCGGGCGGACGGGCTTTGTCAGTGGCCCAAGTGAAAGCACAAACCGGTTACAAATCAACACATACGGACGGATCAAGGACGTACCGGCCAACTTCCTGAGCATCAGCGCGCCCGCATCCGCAGACGAGGGCGATTCGGACAAGCGCGATCTCGAATTCGCGGTGTCTCTGACCAAGGCAATGCCGTCGACATCGGTGTTTTATCGAGTCTGCTTCACGGGAACGGCGACCATCGATACGACCCAGGCCAGCACCATTCCCGCCGCTGCCGACTACCAGGCGATATCAGGAATGGGCACCTATCACTTCGCCATATCGGACTCAAACTGCGTTAGTAGCTGGATCTCGTCGTGGTTTCCAAATCCTGCCCCTCCTAACGTCATCGGCATCCGCATTAAGGGCGACACCGACGTCGAGTCCAACGAAACAGTGATCGCGACGCTGACCATGACAGGTGATGAGACCAACACCGTCTTCCTCGGAACCAGCGTGGTGACGCACACAATTGTGAACGACGACTATATCTCTGTTCCAAGCGACTGGGCCCTCAAGCCCGCCGACGCCGAGCCTGGCGACCAGTTCCGGCTGCTGTTTGTGACCTCCACAGGGCGCAATGCGCAGTCGGGCAACATCGCCGACTACAACACATTTGTGCAGACCAAGGCCAAGGCCGGGCATAGCGCGATCACCGACGAATTCGGCGACCTGTTCAAGGTGGTGGGATCGACACGCTGGGTCAATGCTCGCCAGAACACGAGTACCAACGGGACCGGCGTGCCGATCTACTGGCTGAACGGCGAGAAGGTCGCCGACAACTATGGGGACTTCTATGACGGCAGTTGGGATTCCATCAAATTCACGAACGCCGATGGCAGTCTTGAAAGCCAGGACAGCTTCAGCATCTGGACCGGCAGCCATGCGAACGGCACCAGGCACAATTGGCATCTTGGCTACAGCGGAATTGTCCGACACGGGCTGTCGACCAGATATCTGATGAGCGACAACGGTGCCACCCCCGACTCCGAACATCGCCTATACGCCCTCTCCCCCGTCTTCGAGGTGCGCCATTTGGACTGGTAACCATGCTGACGGCACCAACCACTCCTGGGCTCTTGGCCATAGCGGAATCATCCGTGCCGGGCAGCCGAAACAGCTGAGGGCGAACGAGAAGGTGACGGCGGCTCTGACCGCCTGGGGAGTCGCCAACGGGGACTACACGATCGCGCTTGGGACCGGGTTGGGCCTCAACGCCGGTGTGTCGAGGCCGTAGACATGCCATCTCGCACGGACTAGGCAAGGCAAGTGAGGATCGCACTCAGTCGGTGGATCGAACGTCGTCCATCGGTCAACTGAGACAGCTCGCGGTCCTCAATGTTGTCGGTAGGGCATCGACTGCAGTGGATCTGGTTGGTTACGTCGAATACGACCTGGTGCATGCTCACGAGTCACCGCAGCGGTGGTGGAAGCGTAGTAGGCGACCACACGAGTATCGTCCGCAACGACCCAGGTCCGACTCGATCCCTCCCCTGATTGCGCAGCGCTCGCCGTTTCAGCCAGTCGTTGAGCACCTCGTCACCACAGTCGAAGCGGTCCAGCCGATGAGTTGACGCGAGGAGGACAGGTCCGCAATAGCCGCTCACTCAGACTCCAAGACGGAGGGCTGGTCCAGCAACGCACGAAGCCGAGGCTTGGGCGACACTGGCCGGTCGAGCAGGTCTTGCAACTCGGACCAGGACTCTGGCGACAGCGTGAACACGCGGCGGTCTGCCAGGTCAGTGGTCGCCGCCGACACCGCGTGGCTGACCACATACTCACTGAGCGACATGTGGTGTTCCGCCACGACTCGTCTCACGAGCATGTCGTCCGACGGCGATACTCGGATGGTCCAACGGGCTGCTTTGGATTCTGATTCCATGTCAGCAATGTGGGTCGCATCGACGCACGCCGCAAACGTCCGACCACGCTCTGTTGTTGTCTTCGGGCAGTGCCCTTTGGAGCGCGCTCTAGGCGAGTTGGCGCTCGATCAGGTGGCGGAAGGGGCCTTCGACGCTCGATAGCTCGTCGAAGTCGCCGACTTGGACGACGCGGCCCCGCTGCATCACGTAGATACGGTCGGCTTGGCGGATCGTCGAGATGCGATGCGCGATCACAATACGAGTCGCGGCGAGCCGCTCGATGCCGTGCATCACCTGCGCCTGACTACGGGCGTCAAGCCAACTGGTCGCCTCGTCGAGCCAGATGACGCGCGGATTGCGGACGAGCGCCGCGGCGATCCGGAGGCGCTGGGTCTGTCCGCCCGAGAAGGTGGCCGAACCCTCGGTGACGACCGTGTAGAGCTGCATCGGCATCTGCGAGATCTCGTCCTCGATGGCGGCCTCACGCACGGCGCGCCATGCGTCCTCGATCGTGAGCTCGTCGCCCATGCCGATGATGTTGTCGAGTAGGCTGCCCGGCTGCAGTGCGCCGTCTTGCATGACCACGCCGAGCTGGCGTCGCAGTGCTTGACGATCAAGCGAGGCGAGGTCGCGACCGTCGTAGTAGATGCTGCCAGCGGTCGGATCCTCGAGCCCCAGCGCAAGCCGCATCAGCGTGCTCTTGCCCGAGCCCGATTCGCCCACGATGGCGATGAACTCGCCCGCCCGCGCGGAGATTGAAACGTCCTCGATCAGTGGCGTGTCAGGCCGGTAACGGAAACTGACGTGGTCGAAGCGGACATCGCCCTGCGGTGAGATCGGGGCGCCGTTGAGCGCGCCGGTCTCAGGCAGCTCGTCCAGCACTGGCTTGACCTGCTCGTAGCCGGGCAGTGCGGCGGCGATCGCTTCGAACGAGCGCCCGAGGTTGGCGGCAGCCACGAAGAACGTCATCGCGATTGCGTAGACGACGAGGAAGTCGCTGATCTGGAGATCATCGGCGTCGCGCGAGAGCGCGACTGCGAACAGCGCTGCGCCGACGAGTACGGGCGTCGCGGCGCTGAGCGAGACGAGGTGTTCGTTCAGTCTCGAGATCTGAATGCCGGCGAGATGTTGCTCGCGATAGTGTCGGGCCCAGGCGGCGAAAGCCGACGGCTCGGCGCCCGCGCCTCTGAGCTTGCTGATCCCATTGATGAACTGCAGCAGCTCGCCGGCCAGCCGACGCTCGGCGGCGAAGCCGCGTCGTTGTGGTCGGAGTTGCCAGAGTCCCATAATCGCCGTGAGGAGCATCATCACGACGGCCAACGCAATGCTCACCAGAGCGAGCGTGACGTCGTAGAAGAAGAGGATCGCAAGCGTTGGCAGCAGGAAGACGAACGAGAGCAGCGCGTTCGCGACGACGCCCGAGATCTGGTCCCGCATGAGCTGGAACGTTGCCATGCGGATCGCGAGCTCGCCGGCGGTGAAGCGACGGAAGAAGGTCGGTGAGAGCGTGAGCAGTCGGTCCCAGACGGCAGCACTGACGCGAGCTGCGCCGCGTCCCTCGAGGCGCATCATCGAGGTGCCTTGCAGCACCTGAAACAGCACGCCAACAACACCGAAGGCGCCCAGCGCGATCATCAGTTGGAGCAGGATGTCGCCAGCGGCGGAGGCGAGCACCCAGTCCGTGAGAACGCCGACGACGATCGCCGGCGCCTGCAACAGCAGCGCCGCCAGCAATCCCGTCAGCGCGAAGCGTGCGAAGCTCCCCGCGGCGCCTTGTCCGCCGATGCGTGCCAGATCCGTCGCGCCGACCTGGCGCTGCGTGGGCAGCGTTGGATAGCAGAGCCAGGCATCGGAGTGGAGCTGGGCCGCGCGCGACTCATCCACTCGGACTCGCGCTCCGCTGGTGGGATCGATCATCCGATAGCGACCGTTCCAGTGGGGCAACAGCGCCACTGGCCGACGTTCCTCGCCGAGGAAACCGAGCATGGCGCCGCTGTCGCCGAGCCACCAACGATCCTCCGGTTGGAGGCGCACCTGTCGCGCGCGAACTCCCGATGCGCTCAACACCGCGGCGAGCGTCGGCTCCTCGTCGACCAACCCTGGTTGCGGAGCAGGTCGCTGGAAGCGCAGGCCCTCGTGCTCGCCGATCAGCGCAAGCGCCGACATCAGCGCCGAACCATCGTGGGCGACCGTATCACGCTCGCGGGTGAGAAGCTGATCGAGCCCGGCCCGAGCCTGCTCGGCGTCGCGACGACGGAGCGCCTCGCGCGCGGTCTGCTCGTTGACGACGTCGGCCTGGAGCAGCAGTCGATTGAGCTGCTCGGCGCCAATTGCGAGCGCGTGAAACTCGTCCAGCGCCTGCAGCAGCCGTCGCGATTGTGCAAGCTCGCGCGAGCTGAGCACGTCGAGCGCCGACTCAGCCGAGAGCGTGAGCCACGTATCGAAGCTGAGCGGAGCGAGTCCGATGCCGTCGGGCGATGGAGTCTCCGTGCCGAGAAATGCGGGCTCACCCTGGTCGACACCGATCCAGACCACCGCTCCGGCGCGGGTCGAGATCACGCTGTTCGCGTCAACGTGGATCGGGGAAGGATTCGCTGGGTCAACCACGAGCGTCGGACGTGGTCGAGGATCGATTCTCGCCGCCACGGCACCACCGATCGCGCTCACCCAGCGGTCGACCTGGTCGGCGAGCTCATCCGCGAACTCGCGCGCCGCAAGCGCCGGTCTCCGCAGTTTGGCCAATCGCGCGCCCGGCAGACCCTTGGCGATGGCAACCAACGGCGTGTCGTGCGAGCCGATTCCGAAGAGCAACTGTCCTGTCTCGGCGCGAACGATGTGTCGTGCGGATGAGCTGGTGAGACTGTCCGTTTGCTCAAACAGAAACACATCAACCGCACCGTCGATCACGAGGTAGGCGACTGACGGATCGTCGAGCGTGATCGGTTGGTTGGCCGCGCTGGCGACCGGCTCACCCTCGCTGAGCGCAAAGCTCACGAGTCGGGATTGCTCATCAGGGTCGGTGGGTTGTTGAGTTGTCATTGCGACTGCACCAGTTGGGCGTAGATGCCGTCGCGATCGGCGATCAGATCCTCATGGACACCGCGCTGCACTTCGCGTCCCTGATCCAGCACGATGATCTGGTCGCAGTCGCGGATCGTGCTGAGTCGGTGCGCCACGATCAGGCAGGAGCAGCCGCGACGGCGCAGTGCGTCGTCGATCCGCTGCTCGGTGACTGCGTCAAGCGTGCTCGTTGCCTCGTCGAGGAAGAGCAGCGAAGGTCGGTTGACGAGTGCCCGCGCAATCTCAAGGCGTTGGCGCTGTCCGCCGCTGAAGTTCCGACCGCCTTCCTGGACGTGGGCGTCGTAGCCACCGCTCCGCCCGACGATCTCTTCGTGGATCATGGCGTCGCGAGCGGCGGCGACCATATCCGCCTCGGCGATGGCAGCGTTCCACATCGTCAGGTTGTCGCGGATCGTTCCGTCGAAGAGCGCGATCTGCTGGTCGACTGTCGCCAAAGACGCGGTCAGGACGGAGCGTGGAACATCGCGCATTGGCACGCCGTCGAAGTGGATCTCGCCCGACCAAGGGGTGTATTCGCCAGTCACAAGTCGCAGCAGGGTCGACTTGCCGGAACCGGTTGGTCCGACGATGGCGACTCGTTGACCGGGCTCGATCGTGAGGCTGAGGCCGTCGATCAGCGGGTCGGCGTTGCGTCGGTAGCCGAAGCGGATATCGCGCAGCTCAAGTCGACCCGCGAGTCGGAGCCGACCGTTGAGGCTGGCCACCACGCCGTTCTGGCGATCCCGCTGCGACGACTCGGCGGCGGTCAGCGCTACGTCTTCTTCGGCACCAAGGACGTCGGCGACGCGTTGCAGGTCGGCCTCGAGCAGCTGGAAGGAGTCTGCGAACTGGACGAAGCGTCCGATCGGTGCGAGGAAGTTGCCAGCCAACACGTAGACCGCGATCAGCTCACCGATCGTGAGGTCGCCCTCGATCACGCGCCATCCGCCGAGTCCGAGCACGGCCATCCCACCCATGAGCATGAACAGTCGAGGCAACGCAGCATTGACGTAGCCAAGCTCGACGAAGCGCTGTCGGGCCGACAGCTCTCGCGCCTGGTAACCGCTCCAGCGAGCGAAGAAATCGTTCTCGGCAGCAGTGGCGCGGAGCGAGTCAATCTGTCGAAGTCCGGCCGTCTCGATCCCGAATAGCAACGCCTGCTCGCGACGCAGCTGTCGATTCTGGTCCAGCCGACGCTGGCTCAGCACCCGCGCCACCAGCACATTGCCAACGGCAATCGCGAGCACGATCAAGCCGATCAGCGGGTCATAGACGACGAGCAGCGCGAACAGGAGGGCGCTCATGATTAACTCGACGACCACACCCACGAGCTGTTGCGCTGCGCCGGCGGCGATCTGGTCGACGAGGCTGAGTCGGGAAGCGAGGTCCCCAGCGAAGCGATGCGCGAAATACTGCGTGGGTAGGCGAAAGAGTCGCCAGAGCAGTCGCTGCGACTGGGTCACGGCGAGCTGGATCGTGATCTTGCGCAGCATCACCTGTTGCAGCCAGGTGAGCACGTAGACCGTGAGACCAGCGAGCAACATCGCGCCGACGATCCAACCTCCCCAATCGCGCTCGCCGCCGATGAGGACGTCGTCGACGAAGATGCTGAGCAGGATCGGCAGCGCGAGCGCCGGGATCGCGAGCAGCAGACCGGCCAGCATGACGTAGGCCAGCGCGCCCCGAGCCTCGCGGAGCCAAGGCCACAGCGCGCGCCAAATGTTGGGCGGCTCGCCACCGGGTCGGAACGATTCCGTTGGCTCAGCCGTGAGGACGATTCCAGTGAACGCCTCACTGAAGGTCTCGCGGCTCACCATGCGTCGGCCGTTCGCGGGATCGTTGAGGTGGAAGCGATCCTCAGAGATCCCCTCGAGCACGAGGAAATGGTTGAACTCCCAGAAGAGAATGGCGGGAAGCTTGACCTCACTGAGCGACTCGACCTCCTTCCGCCACCCGCGGATGCGGAGGCCGTAACGCTCACCGGCGCGGACAATGCCCGCGGCATTGGAGCCGTCGCGACTGACGCCACAGGCCTCACGCAGCTCCTCAAGCGGGACCCAACGTCCGAGGTGCGCGAGGATAATTCCGAGCGAAGCCGCACCGCATTCGGCTGCCTCGAGCTGCGGGATCATCGGCGTGCGCAGCCGACGTCGGCGGAAGGATGGCCTGGTTGGTCTGGAGAGGATCGCCACGGCCGTTACTCCAGCCCGAGTGGAGCTGCGCTGATCACTGCGATCAGTCGAATCGGCGATTCGCGGCTGGTCACGATGCGCAGGTCGCAGCTGTCGCCGTCGCGCCACCCTTCTAACGATGAGGCCGACAATGAGGCCGACGGCACATCCGACAGCACATCCGACAGGCTGACACGGATTAGAGTTCGGCGATCGTTGGCGTCCGAGGTTTCGATTGCGACCTGGGAAACCTCACCGTCGAGCGCACCATCGACACCAACTCGGCTGACTCGGGCCGACATCCCGACCGCGACCCGTCGCGCGTCGTCTGAGGAGAGTTGTGCCTCAGCGGCGGGCTCTCCAGCCGAGGTTGAGGCCAAGACGCAGGGAGCGGAGAGGCCGCGTTCGATCGTGCCAAACACAGCCCAGAGCAGAACTGCGAGCATCGCGCAGCCGAGCATCGCCAAGAAGAGCCACTCGTGCGGAGCGGTAATGCGGAGCAGACCATCGATCGGTTCGCTGCGTCCGCGGCGGGCGAAAGCTTCGTCGCGAAACAGCCGCCGACGCTCGGACATCGCAAAACACCCTCCGTCGGCTCAAGATCGGGAGCCGAGTTTGGGTCAGGCTAACGGGCCGTTCGAGAACGCTATGCGTGGTGGCATCGGAAACGGCAAGTTTCCTACGCCAAACGGACCTCGTTGGGCGACACCCCGTCTCGACTCCGGCGCGCGATGCTCCAAGGTGGGACGCGGCGCGTCTTAGAGGTTGGCGGGACCGGTGCCTAGCGGCGTCGGCGGCGAGCCCGCTGTGTTCTGGCCGGGCGTGGCCGTGCCCTTGTGCCCGCCGCCGCTGACCTGATCGAGCTCCTCAGGAGAGAGCTCGCGGTCGTCGGGCTTCTGCTCATCGACCTGGTTGCTCTTGCGCTCGGTCATGGCGATATCCCTGCTGGACTCCAGTGAGCTACTTCTTGTTCGACGACGATCCCATGCCCTGGTTGTGATACGAGTGCGATGACGCAGACGAGCCCGCCTTGCCGGCGGCGCTGATCTGATCCAGCTCCTCAGTGCTGAGCTCGTCGACCTTGGCGTCAACAGTTTCCTCGGCCTTGTCCTTGGTTGGACTGTCTGTTTGCTTTGCCATCCTGCACCTGTTCTCAAATTCTGACTGCCCGTTGTGAATCGGGAAGTGCCCTAGTCAATCGTTGCCTGCCACGGCTGCTGCGAGTTGTTGTAGGAGCTGCGCTTGCCGGCGCCCGAGCCACCGCTGACGTCTTCGAGCTCCTCGGCGCTGAGCTCCTCATCGACGCGCACGGCGACTGTTTCCTCGGCTTCGTCCTTGGTTTTCGCGTCAGTCTGCTCTGGCATACCACACCCCATTTCTGCCTCAATAATAGTCAGTCCGAACCACGTTGTCGACTCGCAACTGGCGCAACAGAGGAGAGAGCTATCCATTGAGACTTTCCAGAAGGTCCCGCGGACCCCTATGGCACCCCGATCAGGGACCCTCCCCTTCAGATCCCCTCTCCCCCGGGGAGAGGGCTAGGGTGAAGGTCCCCTCGGAACCAAGCTCGCGTGACGCCCGACTCCGATGAGCTCCGCGAGAGCTTCTAACTGTGTACCCAAAGGTTTGTCGTATCTGAACGCAAACACTCGCCAGCCTCGATCTTCGAGCTCCTCACGGGCAGCCGCATCCGACTTGGCGACCCTTATGTCGTCGTGATCGGGTCCGTCGACGTACACGAGGACCTTCCCAGGGAAGACGAAGTCGGGCTGCGAGAACACATCTGGCTCTGGTCTTGACTGAGCTTGTTCGGGCAAGGGCCAGCCAGCATCGTGGGTTGCTCTGAGGAAATCTCGCTCAAGCTCCGAATCGCAGATTGCGAGGAGATGTTCGTACCTGTCTGAGCGACTCTCGGCGACATTCCGCACCTGAGGTTGAGTCGATTGATATTGCGGGTCTCTCGGTCCTTCGACCGCCGACGGACTCAGCAGTTCGGCGTCGCGGAGCGCAAGGAGGAGTTGACGCACCAGTTTGCGGTCAAGTTTCCCGTGATCGAGCTGATTTCCATAGCTCATGAGGCAGCGATAGCATGCAGCCGCGCATGCACCTTCTGTATCCGTGCCTGTCAGCGGATCAATGTGACATGTCTCGAGCGCCGCGCGAATGGCATCGCGGAACAACGGAGTTTCCTGCATCCGCTCCCAAACTCCGGCTCCGCCCTCGGCTGACTCGACAATCAGGATGCGTCGTTCGTCCCCTTCGCCGACCAGATGTGTGGTGAGCTCCTGTTCCTCAACTTGAAACGCACTCTCGACTCCGCGACGCAGGGCCTCTCGCAGCGTGATCCAGACGCGTTCTGCCTCAGCGTCATCCTCGGGCAAGCTAGCCAGCGATCCGACGATGACGATGTTGTGGTCTCCGTGCACGAACGGCCGAACCTGCGCGACCAACGGCCCATCCTCCTCCGCATCCGTGGATGCGCTGTTGGTGCGCCATCGGCCATTCGAGCTGTCCAGTACGAAGCCGGAGTCCTCGTTGCGATACCCGTTGTTGATTCTCCAGACGGATGCCTGACGCGCGAAGGTGATCTCCATGAGCGAATCGGAATTATGCGCGATTGCTTGCACCTTGGTCGGCTCTGGCTCACCCAGGCGATAGTGGATGCCGATCTCGTAGCCGCTACGGGCTCGCTGTTCCTCTTCCGAGGTGATACCGCCGCGCTCATTGGTACGAACGGTCGTGAGCTGTAGCAGCCGTTGGGGAAGCGTTGACGAATCCTGGTCGAGTCGAGTGCCGCAGCCATCGCAGATCTCGGTGTCCGCATGGGCATCAGGGAAGAAGTAGCCACAACGTTTGCAGATTCTGGCCTTGCGGAATGCCTGTTCCAGCCCGTCGATTGGTAGCGTGACCCCGCTGATTCTGTGTTTGCGACCTTCGTAGTAGAGCGTGTTGCCAGGACCGAATTCCGACAGTCCGATGTGTCGTGCCCGTGAGATGGAATACAGGCCTCGACCACTGGAGACGAACGCACGAACCGGAAGCTGCGGAAAGCTGTATCCAGGCAGAAAACCTGCTCCGGCGAGATAGCGATAGGAATAGAAGTCGGACTCGTCGTTGGATCGTCCGTTGGATGGTTCGTTGCGAAGCAAAGCCATCTCGCGCCGCGCGTCGCCCAGTCTGCGCTCCGCGTTGCGTCGCTCAACCGTCGAAACATATGGGCGTTTCGCTTCCCTCGCGGCTGTGTCATATGCGCGATCCGCCTGTCGATACAGCTCTCGCCAGCGATCGAATGCCCGATCGAACTCGATCGGCGCGTCCCGAACGACTCGCTCAACCCAATCGTCGGTGAGCCAATCCAACTCGTTGAGTCGTGCATCTCGGTCGATCAGTTGTCGCACATCAGCGAGCGCCTCTGGCTGGAGCTTGGCGATGTCGTGCTTGATGCCCGGCTCCAGGGGATAACCGTCCGCTTCGAGATCGAGCACTCGGCCAATCGATGGCTCCAGCTTGACTCCGGCTCGGCTCAGCCAATTTGAATGGACATGGGCGCGCAGCAGTTCTTCGTTGGTGAGGTCGATTCGTGCTGGTTGGACGGCGCCGGCGATCATCTCCGTCCGTTTGCCGTCGAAGAAGTACTGGTCGTGGGCATTGCCGTGTTGGGCGAACGCCATAACGAGCGCTGCTCGTCCATTGCGGCCTGCCCGACCCGCGCGCTGGGCATAGTTCGCCGGATTGGGCGGCACGTTGCGCAGATGGACCGCGTGCAGGTCGCGGATATCGACGCCCAACTCCATCGTCGGCGAGCAGAACAACGCCGGCAAACTGCCATTGCGGAACGCTTCCTCGCGTTGATTGCGCAGGTCGGGATCGACTTGACCCGTGTGCTCACCGCCGACCAATCCGCGCATTACCCCACCACCAGAGCGATAGAGGTCGACGAAAAACGGGTTGGGCCGGTCCTCGACATCACGCCAGAGATACTGGGCGCGTGAACGAGTCGGGTCGGGCCGGGCTGGTCGGCCGTCGCCGGATCGCCAGCGCAGGACACTTCCCATGATTCGCACGCCCTTGGCGCCTCGGCTCTCCTCCGAGCGCAACACATGACCACGGAGCACCCCAATCAGTCCATTGATCATCAACGTCGATTCGTCTGTCGCGAGCCTGCCTTCCATCAGATCACGTTCCGAGTCGCTCCAGGTGCGGTGATCTCGCAGATACCGACCAATCGCGGACTGCGCGCTGAGTCGCAACCAGCGTCTCAAGGGTTCCTGTTTCGGTGTATCGCCGTCTGGTAGAAGTGCGAGATTGGCCTGTTCAGAGAAGAGACTGTTCTCAATCGGTCGCCAGAGTTGATTGAGCGCCTGCGCCTCTCGACCGAGCCGATCGATCCCCGCCTGGGTCAGTGATGGATCATCGATCACCAACTCCATCCGCAGCCGGTCGAGCACGGCCCGCATCACTGCGAGACGTTTCGCAGGCGTCGATGATCCAAACATCGGTACTCCGCGCCAGAGCGACTCGTCAGCCGCGAGTCTGTCCAGGCCGTCGTAGTCGATTCGTAGCTGGCCGGACTGCTCGAGGTTCGGTTGATTCACACGCCAGCCACGCGTGAGGTCGACCAGGGCGCGATGGGTCAGCAACGCCTCCATCGTCCGTCGAGCGCGTTCGTAGCCTGGCCCGCTCTCGACCGGGTCGTGCATGAAGTCTTCAGGTTGCAGCGCGAGCGCATCGAATAGTCGGCGCCCGATGTTGGCAGTGGTCAACTCACCGTGTTCCTCGAGCGTGGACACCAGCGCGGCACGGAGCTGCGCGACCTTGACGAAGTCGTTCAAGTGACCAGATTGCAGCGAGGCATCCTGGCGATTATCGGTGAAGCTGAGTAGTTTTGCTTTCGACGGATTCTCGACCTGCTCGCGCAGACCCTGCACGGTTGCTGAGGCAAGCAACGTCGTCGCAGTCGAGCGACCCGTCTGCGAAAGCGAAGCGAGTTTGTTGAAGTCGGACGTGCGCGCGTCGTGCGCCCAGCGGCAGCGCAGACAGATGGCCAGCGGCGCCGACTGATACCAGCCCAGGACGCCGCCACCTGCAGCCTCCGAGTCGTACAGCTCACCTTCGGGGCCAATCCGCATTTCAGTTGGCACGTGCAGCGCGTAGTTGTCCTTGAGACGAGGTCCCGACTTGCGCGGTACAAACCAATGATCAGGGAGCTCCTCGTATGCTCCTGTCCAAATCGGTTCATCGTCATTGGACGAGCGGTTGAGGGTGAAGAAGCCGATTCGGTCGTCGGGATCATCCCGATCTGGCCTGCGGAAATGCTCGACCGGTGCTCGCGGACTGAGGCGTCTCCGTTCGCGATTGACGAGGTAGTAGTCCTGGCCGCAGCGCCGACAGACCGCCAAGGGGAAGAGCACACGAGCGTCGTCCAATCGATAGCCGGCCTCCATCGTGAAGTCCCGCTCTTCGCCCGATTCCAGCGTTGCATACACCGCGGCACCGGACGAGAACCACTGGTGCAGGCGGAACGCGAACGGGTTGGGGTGGTCGCGCAGCGGCGCGGTGATGATGCTGAGTAGGCCCGCTTCCACATCGTCTTGCTCGAGACCCGACGCCTCGGCCAGCTCCCGAGCGCCGCTCGCCAGTTCCAGCGGTTGACTCCTCACGAGCACGTCGTTGTCGAAGTCGAGTCCAAACTTCTGCTCGATCCACGCGGCGAGCGGGTGACGTTGGAACTCGTCCAATGTGGTCGGCGGCTGCGCCTGAACGGCGGAGCGGAGCTCGGCGGGACTGGTCGGCGGATCGACTGTGCATTCCCGTTCGAGCGTCTCGTCAACGACTCGGTCGCTGGTGATCTCGGAGCCGAGCAGCAGGCTGGCGCTCTTGGCGATCGTCTCGCGGCGCTCGGCGCGACCGCCTTCGCTGGCGATGGTGGCCGAGGTGCCGATCATCTGGATCTCTCGGCCCGAGGCCGCTGTCCCGCGTTGGCGCAATCGACGCAACAGCATCGCCACGTCGGCGCCCTGTCGGCCGCGATAGAAGTGCAGCTCGTCCACGACCATCGTGCGCAGGTGTTGGATCATTGCCGTGACCAGCGGATGCTCGGTGGGCCGAAGCAGAATCAAGTCGAACATCATGTAGTTGGTCAGCAGGATGTGTGGCGGGTCATTGATCACGTGGTCGCGCACCTCTTGGCGAGTCTGGCCGGTGTACTTCTCAAACCGAATCGGGCACTGCTCGCCGGTGCTCTGTTCGTATGTCTGCGCGAAGGTCTCGAGTGATTGGTACTGACTGTTGATCAACGCGTTCATTGGGTAGATCAGTAAGGCCGACGGACTGAACTTGAGGTCGCTGGATGCGCTCTCGCGCTGCTTGAAGATGTCGTCGACGATTGGTAGCAGGTAGGTCAGCGACTTGCCTGAGCCGGTGCCGGTTGCGACGGAGAAGCTGCGACCGTTGAGCCCATGCTCGAGCGCTTCCATCTGGTGCTGGTGCAAGATCGTGTCTTCGCCGAAGAAGTAGGCGGTTCCGCGATGAATCCTTCCGTCATCCGCCAACTTTTGGAGGCTGAGGCCAGGTTGGAATTGGGGCGAGACTTGTAGGTATGGATCGGGCCAGAGCAAGCCGCGGCTGAGTTCAGCGTCGGCATACTCACGCAGCCGAGGCTCGGCCATGTTCACAGTGGCGCGGAGGTACTGCTCGAACGTATCGCGAGCCTGCTGGTTGAGGGCGAACGGATCGATGGGCATCGGGCGACTCCCTGTGGTCCTGCTAGGACTCGGCCGGGTGGGCGGCGCGTGGATCGGCGACTGGTGGATCGAGCGAAGATTGCCACTCACCTGAGGCCATCGCGTCGTAGATCTCGAGGATTCGGTCGCGGGTGCGGTAAGTACCGTGCGCGGCCTCGTCTTTGCGCTGCACGATGGGGAAGGTCGACATGATGTAGTCGACATCGTCGCGCTCAATCTCATAGAGGTGGAAGTAGGCGGCATCCAGCTCACAGCGAATCTCAAAGCGCCGTTCAGGGTCCCACCTAAACGGAAGCCCGTCATAGCCAAGGTCCCGAGCAAACGGCTGAAGGTCCCACGCGGTGTAAGAGAGTTCGAGGACGCGGTCGGCAATCCAGTCGCGGAGGATGGTGCCGGGTTGCCATTCGGCAGGTTGAAGGTAGCGGTGAGGGTGGAACCCGGGTAGCTGGCGCATGATGAAGAAGGTCATATGGGTTCCGCCGACCTTTTGCCGAGCCGCATAGTCCAATACGAAACTATTGAAGTTGGCACAGAAAGCTGCAAGTTCAGTCGCCTCTGCAGTCGGGTCCACGAACAAGGGAATGTGATGCCCAAAGCCAACACGAGGAAGAACAGCAGCGATCGCGGTACGTTCGTCAGTGCTCCTTGCGATATCGCGCCATCCAACAAACCATTTCCGATCCCAAATGTCGGACAATCGCTCGTCTAGCTCGTTGACGTCGACCTCCCAGAGAGGGTGTGGAGTCATGTCCGGGCGGGTCTTTTCTTCGACTGTCACATCTCTGGTTTTGCCGACCTCATAGGTTGCCCACCGGTGATCAAACTGGTGAATCATCTTCGCCTCATAGAGCGCAATTCGCGTTCCTGCTGCGCCATCGAAGAAGATGCTGGAATCTGCTGCCATGTCGAACATTCTCAGGAATCGGGTGTTCCACCATGAGATGTCGGGAGAAAGAGGTGAGAGTCGCTGCTCATATTGAAGAATCCCTGGCGGAATTTGACTTGCCAGGCTCGAATTGTTGGAAGTGGTTCGAGTCTCCCGCCATGTGGAATAGAGTGATGAATCGCGTGAACCAGTACCCCCCCCCCTCACGTCTGCTTCGAAAGTTCCCGAAGCAGCGTAGATGCCACTGTTGATTTCAGCGTCACGGCGAGTGCGGAAAATGGGAAGAGTTTTTGACGTAGGGTTGAAGCTCTCAATGTCCTCCGCCGACATGGAGAAGCGACGTTCGTCTTTTGCCAAGTCGGTCGTGTGATAGAGGAAGAACGCGAACTCGGACGGCTCTGGATTACGATCTCCTCTCAGGGTGATGATCGAGAACTTGTACGAACGGTGAACCGCTTCGAAGAGCGCCCTTCGATTCTCGAAATCGAAGAAACTAACGATGTTTCCCTTCTGTACGAAATCGCCAAAGAGGTCCTTCGTGTTGTTGTCGGTGGCGAGTCCTGTCGGCGATATCACGCCGGCTCGTCCTGCGGGGCAGAGCAACGCTCGATCCAACTCGATGAACACCTGATACAGATTGATTTGTCCCACGGCGCCCAGCGGGAAACGGCCGCTTGCACGGGTAAAGTCGCTCTGTGCCTCGGCCAGATGCTTGGCTGATTCGAACTCGGCGTGCAGTGTTGGATTCGACTCACGCAACGCAACGATGGCGCGTTTTCGTGCAGCGGCATTTCTCGCGTTGGCGACATCTTCATCGCGAGATGCGAACCATTCTTTCTCCTGTAGCGCGTAGCGCTCCCACGGGGGATTCCCCAACACGACGTCGAAGCCTCCTTCTTCGAAGACGTCGGGAAACTCGAGGGGCCAGTGGAAGTAGGGATGCTCGCGACTGGCGGCCATGGCGATGCCGTTGACCTGGGCTCGGTGCTGCGACCGCACGTCGTCGCTGGTCGGAACCAACGCCTCCGACTCTGCCGTCAGCGGCGCGAAGAAGGCGTAGGTCCAGAGGTCGCAGGCCGTGTGCGTGGTCAGACCGTCCTCGCGCAGCATGGTGTAGATCGCCTCTTTCTCGCGGACGGCCTCTGGCGTGTCGTCGGGCATCTGGCGCAGGTCTCGGTAGTCCGAGGCGAGACTGCGGGGCTCGGCAACTCGCTGGCGCAGGCTCTGCTCACCCTGCTTGTGCCGCTTGTTGAGCGCCTTGACCCGCTTGGCAACCGCCTTGTCGTCGCCGGTGAGCGCCTTGTAGGCGCCGTCGGGGATGCCGTCCTGGAGCACGTCGAGGTCGTAGACACCGATCAGCGAGTCTCCGTGCTTGATGTGGTGATCGAGGAAGCTGAGCGGCCGTCCCGGCGCATGACCCTCGATCCAGAGACCGACCTTGCAGAGGTCGACGGCCATCGGGTTCTTGTCGACGCCGTAGATGCAACGCGGCACAACGTCGCGCATTGCTTCACGTATTGCCGCCGGCGCTGGCTCAGCCTCGTCGGTGCGCACCTTGGCCAGCTCGCGCGCAATCCGTCGAGCCGCAGCGAGCAGGAAGTGTCCGCTGCCTGCGGCGGGATCGATCACGGTCATCGAGAGCAGCGCTTGTTCCTGCGCCACGGGATCGCGGCCGGCGTCCTTGCGCCGTTGCTCCATCTCGGGGACCAGCGCGGAGCCGATCAGCTCCTGGACCAGCTCGCGTGGCGTGTAGTACGAGCCGGAGCTCTTGCGTCCGCCGCCGGCGCCGAGCTGGAAATCCCAGAGCTCGGGCCGCTCAGGGTCTGCCTCGACCACGTTCGGCTCAAAGTCGAGCAGCGACTCATAGACCGAGCCCAGCTCCTCGACATCGAGCGCGGCATAGTTGACCCGTCGTCGGACGTTCTCGTCGTCAAACCGACCGAGGCTGTCGATCGCGCACAGGAGGTCGTTGTTGCTGATCCGTGCCGACTCCAGGTGTCGGCAGGCTGGCTCGCCGAACAGTTCACCGTTCAGCGCGTGTAGTCCGACCTGTTGCGCGAGCTCGTCAATGCGGAAGAGTCGGAACGTGGTCATCAGACCCTGCCAGAGGTCGGAGTGTCGGCGCGACTCGCTGCGCATCTGCGGCAAGGCGGCGCGATCGCGGAGCTGCGAGACGCTGTAGTAGCGCTCATAGACGCGCTGTCCCTCGGTCGGCTTCTCCGAGAACAGCAGCCGCCGCTCCTCGGCGACCATCAGGAAGAGGAGTCGGTAGATCAGTCGCAGGAGCTCGCGCTCGAAGTCCTGAGCGGTGAACTGGCCACGAGCCAATCGGTCGCGCAGTTGCGCAGAATCCGGATGCTGGAGGAAACTGCGACCCAGCCCTTCGAGGGCGGCCTCGACGCCGTTGCGCAGCTTTTCGCGCACGCGCCCGCCCTGCGTAATGCCCTGCTGAAACCAGCGATCGAGGAGGCAGGTGTGCGCATCGTCGGAGCCGCGCGGGAACCGCGTGCGGTGCATGATTCGGTAGAGCAGCGCGAACTCGGCATATTGCGAGCCCGTGATCATGCCTTCGAGGTCGAACTCGAGGAACGTCGGTCGGGTCATGCGCTGCGAGTCGCGCAACAGGCGCAGTCGGTAGCCGTTCGTGGCGACGCCCCAGAGCGCCTCATCGCGGTTGAGGTACTCCTGGACCAGGGCATGCGGCGACCGGCGACCTTGACGCGTTCCCCGATCGAGCGAGTACTGGCATCCGACAATATGAGACGGCGGAGCATGCTCGTCCGTGCCGGCGAAATGGGAGATCTCGTAGGTCTCGTCTCCAACGGTCCTGCTGCCGTGGTGGTAGACGAGGTCGCCCTCGCGATATCCGAGAAATCCGAAGAACGGGATCATCCATGCGTTGCGGGTGATTCTGGTGTGTTGATCTTCGGTGTTGCGTTCGAGCCGACGCTGGAAGCTGTCCCAATACGATTGCGCGTCGGAGAAGGCCGACTGGATTTCGTCCGAGAGTCGGCCGCGCTCAAGGCCAAAGTCATCCTCACGCTGTCCGTCGCCCGTGCCCGCAGCGAGCTCGTCCAAGAGGTCGGGAGGAAACAGACCGCCCTCCGAGGTGATCGTGGTCCAGGCCATCAGCGCGCCTGCCGTTCGCCGGTGCCGTCATGGCTGTCGGAGCCGTCGGGCACAAAGACATAGCAGCCCAGGATGTCGGGTGGCAGATGAGGAGTCACGCGAGGAGATCGTCCGCCAATCTGGCGGCGGAGTCGCGTGTGCGAGTCGTGGAGTTCGGCTCGTCGCTGCTCGACGAGGTTCATGTACCAGTCATCACGGTCGTCCAGGATCTTCAGCATCCGGAAGACGTAGTCACTTCGCGCTGGGCGGTCGAGGTTGGAGGTCGGCCGCGCCCGATCCATGAGTTGCAACGCCTCGTCAGCTTCGAGCCACACGAGCTCGCCGCGCTCGCGGCGGAATCCGGACGGCACGATCTCTTCAGCGAACAGATCATTGCCCTGATCGCGGATGGTGTAGCGCAGGCGGAGCAGCAGCACGGCGGTGTTGCGCTCGACCGCGTCGGTGGCGATCGCGCCGCAGCGCGACACCACGGAATCGGATTCGTCGCCAAACGCCTGGGCGAGGATGTCGTGAGCCAGTCGCTCGACGTCGGGATGGTTACGTCCCAGGTCGGCGAGCGCCTCGAGTTCGGGCCGTGCCAGCCGTTGTGCGGCGGTCGCGCAGAATCGGCACAGGTCTTCGGCGTCGCCGAAGATCGGTTGAATCGCCTGCAGTTCAGCCTCGACGGCATCAGGCTGCATCTGGTGTTGTGCGTAGCGCGTCCGACGCGTGCTCAGTCGATTGGCGGCGGCGTCCCACTGTTCGTGAAACGTCGATACTTGCGGTGAGGCCAAGTCGAGCTGGAGCTGTTCCGCCTGTCCCTGACTTCGCAGGAGCACGCTCTCAATCACGGCATTGAGCACGTCCTCCGAGCCAACCGGGACCGGCACGGCGATCCCCAGGCGTTGGTAGATGGTGCGGGCTTTCTCGATCAGGACCCGCATCACCACGTGATCGATCTGGTTGTTCAGGCCGACTAACGTCGCGACTCTGACGACCGGCTGTTCTTGGCCATAGCGGTCGACTCGCCCCTCGCGTTGCTCCAGCCGGTTGGGATTCCAGGGCAGGTCGTAGTGAATGACCGCATCCCAGTCTTGTTGGAGATTGACGCCCTCAGAGAGGCAATCGGTCGCCACCAGAATTCGTCGGGATGACTGCGCGAGCTCGGTGACGATCTCGCGACGTTGCTCCGAGTCGCCGTCTGAACCGGTGACGGATCGGGCCTGCAGGTCTGGGAAGTCCCGTCTGAGTCGCGACTCGAGTTGTTTCGCGACGTAGACCGCGGTGTCGATGTAGCGGCAGTAGACGATCGGCGAGAAGCCATCGCCAAGCATGTCGGCGGCGACCTCCGCGCAGCGCTGGAGTTTGGCGTCACGTTCGAAGCCAGACAACGACTCCGCGCGCTTGAGAAAACCGTCCAGGCGTCTTCGCTCAGCCTCGGAGAGCGCAACCTCAGGGTCGTCTAGGGGTGCAGTGGGAAGGTAGTCCGGCGTTTGATCGTCGTCGGAGGAGTCGAGAATCTGTTCGCGGTGGCGCTCGGAGTCGCTCCCCCCCCCCCCCCAATACCACGATCAAATGTTCGCTCGCGTCTGCGAGCGAGCATCCGGGTCGCCGAGGCAGGACTGGACAACAGGCAGCGGAGGATGGCGATCGCAGCCCAATAGCGAACGCGTTGGCGATGCGACTGGTCGTCCTGACTGGCAACCGACTCGCGGCAATACTCCAGCACGTCCTCAAACAGATCGCGATAGGCGCCGTGGAGTTGGTACTCGTGCTCGACAGGCTCGCGTGTTGGGAAGGGCGTGTCCTCGCCGAGCCAGTCAGCGAGATCGCGACGTTGGCGCTGGATCAGATGTCGAGCGAGGCGCTGCGGCGGAACCTCAGATTCGGTGTCGAAATCTGGATCGAGCAGGCCCAACAGCGAGCGGAACGACTCGTCCACTCCGCTATGGGGTGTGGCCGTCGTGAGGATCAGGTTCATATCTGGACGGCGCTGCATCAGTCGCTGGAGCAACTCGAAGCGCCGATGTTGATTGCCGGAGTCGTTTCCACGCGGTCGCGCCGAGGTATGGGCTTCGTCGACGATGATCAGATCAGGGGCATGATCGACGAATGCCTGACGGTATCGGTCGGACTTCACGTAGTCGATGGAACACACCAGGTGTTCGTAGTGTTGGAAGACGCTCATGTCCGTCGAGAGGCTCCGCTCCAGTCGGGCCATGCGCGAGGGCTGGATGATCGCGGTGTCGATATGGAACTTGTTGCGGAGTTCGTCCGCCCACTGCTCGCAGAGATGTGGTGCGCAGAGCACTCCGACACGTCGCACGACTCCTCTATCCAGCAGTTCACGGGCAATCATTCCCGCCTCGATGGTCTTGCCCACGCCGACGTCATCAGCGATCAGCAGGCGCACTGGATCCAGGCGCAGCGCCATCAGCAGGGGGACATATTGATAGGGCCGCGGCGTGACCGACAGCCGACCCAGCGAGCGAAACGGCCCTGCTCCGCTGCGCAGAGCCAATCGAGCAGCGTCGAAGACCAGGCGGGCCCCGCCGATGTCAGAGGCCTCCCTCGAATCCGGAGGCGAATACTGCGTGGGAGTGGGCTGTGTCGGCTCGAGGCTCGGCAGAACACCGACAGCCTCATGTTCAGGACCATCTACCGGTCGAAGCCGCAATGTGTCGCTCCCGTCGCCTGGCAAGACGACCCAATCGCGGCCGCGAAACGCTAACAGTGCCCCCGGATCTCGATTGGCCATGGCCCACAGGTTAGGGCGTGTTCACATAGGGCGGCTCAGTCCGGGATTTCCCGTCATACCCGCGCTCCGCCGCGGGTATCTCGCTGCTTTCACCGCAACAGTCTGTGCAAGACTCTGCGAGATTGCCGCGACGAGCGCGGGTAAGACGCTCTCTTGTTGGCGCGGGTGTGACGGGACCTCCTGGACTCAACGACCCCATCTGAACACGCCCTAGCTGAGGCCACCGACCAGCTCCAGCCGGCACGGTCTGCCTGCCTCCGATCCATCATTCTCGCTCGATTTGCCGACTCACGTTGCGATTTACTTCAACCTACTGATCTCGATCAAGCAGCTACAACACCCAATTGCCGCAACGATTGGATGATCAAGTTTGACCGCCGAGGCGACAATTGCAAGCGAACCCACGATTACGGTCAAATCGTTGTTGAAACGGCCGCACTTCAGAGTGTCTTCGAGCGCTGAGAGACTGTCAACAGCATGTGGATCTGTATACGCTCAGGCGACCTGCCGAACCTGACGGCCGGTCCATATATCGACCGAGCAGCATATGATCATAACGATGGTTACCACCATTATCAGTGTTTACACACTATTCGTTTCACCAACGACACAAGACACAACGGCTGCTTGTTCCTATGGACACCAGGTGCATACGCTCTCCCTTCGGGAAGGCAGGGAACGATGTCAGAGATAGTGAGCCTCCGAGAGGCTGACCGACTCCCATTCCTGGGACTCCTCGTCGTGTTGCTGGGAGCGCTGGCGGCTATCGTCGTGCTGCTGCCGACGGCCTCAGCGACCACCCCGCCGCCCGGCCCCTGTGAAGACGGCTACGTCGCGCCCACCCCGACCGAGATCCCTGTCACTAGCTACCCAATCACGGTCAACTCGACCACCGCTGACTATTTCGTCCTCTACATCCGACCTGCGCGGCTACCCCATTTGAGCAAATCACGACCGATTCTGGTCAAACTGGGTGAAGCGGGCACGACCACCCTCACCGACAACCTCAAGCCCCTCAGCGCCAGCCGTTATCTGGTGGAGAAGTACTCGGTGGCGCAACCTGGCGACCTCGACGGCGACTGTGTCGACGACGTCACGGAGCTCAAGGACCTGGGAAACTATAGCCCAATCAACTCAGGCAAGAAGATTGACCACGTCAATGGCGCCGTCTTCATCGAATCACGTGAAGCCTTCCAGGCGCTGTCCTTCAATGGCGACACGGGCATCCGAAGCCTCGAGTACCTGAACGGCTTGGAGTTCGTCAAGTTCTCCATGCGAGATCTCTCGGGTACCACCCCGCCGGCTTACTTCATCAACGCGAATACGCATAAGACTCATTCCACCTTTGATAAGGCAATCGGCGCACCGGTGAGCAGGGTGAACGAAATTGGTAATGGGACGATCGTCTACTACCCGAACGTGGCCGCAAAGGACGGTTCGCTCGGGGTATATGCATTCCGCTTTAGCCAGTGGGGTATCGCAGGGTTTACGAACGTGAAGGCATACTATGACACTTTCGCGGCGAACATGCCGTTCCTGACGAACAATCTGTACTATCACCCCTTTACAGACTCTCAAGTCAAGGTATACAAGAATGCTAAGGCAAGTTTCGACAACTCGCGAGTGAACGTCCTACTCAATGAAGACATTAGTACGGACGTCAACTACATCCCGTTCAACCAGGCCGAAAGCTACGGCCGACTGCGACTGATGCAGGACGGCGAGCGACCAAGCCCCTTTGACATTGCAATCTATGAAACGCTGCCCAATGACTTGCCTCGCGTAGGCGGCACAATCACCACGGTAACGCAGACGCCTCTGTCGCACGTCAACTTGCGCGCGATCCAGAACCGGCTGCCCAATGCATACATTCGCGACGCATTGACGAATGACACCATCGCGTCGCTCCTCGGCAGCTACGTCTACTTTGCAGTCACCGCCGACGGCTATACGCTTCGTGAGGCCACGAAAGCAGATGTAGACAAGCACTACGCGGCGCTGCGCCCTCAGCAGACTCAGATCCTGCAACGCGACTTGACCAAGACATCAATCACCTCGCTTTCCAACGTGAACTTCGCAGATTGGACCGCCTTCGGAGTCAAAGCGGCCAACGCGGCCGAGCTCACCAAGTTGTCCTTGCCTGCTGGCACGACTCCGGAGGGCTACGCCGTGCCGTTTTACTTCTACGACGAGTTCATGAAACAGGCAACGCTGAGCGACGACACGGTTCTCGGCAAGAAGAAGGCGCCAGCAGACGAGAAGATCACACTGCCGGCTGGAACAACGCTCGCATCGGCAGTCACACAGATGCTGGCCCACTCGAAGTTTCAATCGGACGCTGACATTCAGGAGGAAATGCTGGACGACTTGCGCAAGGCGATCAAGAATGCGACGTCACCGCAATGGATTATCACGGCGCTGACGGCAATGCATGGCAACTATGCCGATGGCCAGTCCTTACGCTACCGCTCGAGTACCAACAATGAGGATCTACCGTCGTTCAACGGGGCCGGACTCTACGACTCCAAAACACAGGACTCAGACGAGACGACCGCGGAAGGTATCGACAAGTCCATCAAGGCCGTGTGGGCCAGTCTCTGGAACTATCGAGCCTTCCTCGAGCGCGACTTCCATCGGGTCGACCACACCACCGTGGCCATGGGCGTCCTGGTGCATCCCAACTATTCGGACGAGACAGTCAACGGTGTCGCGGTCAGTTATGACCCCATCACCTTCCAGGACAACCAGCACTACATCAACTCGCAGGTGGGTGAAGACCTGGTCACGAATCCTGAGGCCGCGTCCCAGCCCGAGCAGCTGTTGCTCAGTCCGAACGGAGCGACGACGGTGCTGTCACGCTCCAACTTGGCGAAATCAAACAAGCTCCTCATGAGCGCAGCCCAGATGCAACAGTTGCGCAGCAACCTCGACAAGATTCACAATCGGTTCAGAACCCTATATCAGATCGCGGACGGTGACGACTTCGCGATTGAGATTGAATTCAAGATTACCGCCGCCAACAAACTCGCGATCAAACAGGCGCGTCCCTGGATTTTCCCTGAACCGCTGGTGCTACCCGATCCCGAGGTGACTGTGGCGCTCGGTGCGTCCCAGGTCGCCGAAGACGAGTCGCTTGACCTCACGGTCACTCGAAGCGGCGGCATCCTATCGGCGCCGCTCACGGTTCGCCTGTCCTGGAGTGAAACAGAGTCGATGCTGAATGGTGAACAGCCCACATCGATTACCATTCCAGGCAATCAGACAAGTGCCACGATCGCAGTGCCGATTGACGACGACACCAAGGACGAACCTGACAGTGTGCTCACCGTCAGCATCATTTCCAATCAAAACTACGACATCGGAGCGTCGGGCTCCGCTTCAGCCACGATCACTGACAATGACGAATCGACTGGGCCTGAGATCAGCATCGTTGCGGACGGCGGCGTTACTGAGGGCACCGACGCTAGTTACACTCTGACAGCGACTCCCAAGCCTGCAGCCGATCTCGATGTCACGGTTGAAGTGACACAAAGCGGAGATTTCGTCCCCACCGGCTCGCAGAAGGTCACGATTACTACGACTGGTACGGCTACGCTCACGGTACCGACGACAAACGACAGCACCAACGAGCCAAACGGTTCCGTTACTGCGGCAATCAGTGCCGGTACCGACTACACGGTATCAACCAGCGCTGGCTCAGCGACGGTGGCAGTTTCGGATGATGACAGTGGACAACTCGCGTCGCAGGCGACCATCGATTCTTGTGTCACTGATAGTGTGCTTACGACTGTGCGTCGGTATTACGATGTCAACAAAGACCGGGCGCCAAACTATGGCCGTAACTGGAAGCGCGTACTCATCACCTTCCGCGACGTGCAGGACTCGCAGCTCACACCGTTCACCGCCGCTGAAGCGCTCGCGGGCGAACAGAGGTGGTTCGGCTGGAAGCCCGTCCGAGAAGCCCTGGAATGTATCGAAGCTGCAATAGCTCCACCTCCGCCTCCGCCTCCGCCAACTCTCCCAGAAATTAGCATCACGGCCGGTTCTGGTGTCACGGAAGGTACTGCCGCATCGTTCACGCTGTCCGCGTCTCCAGCGCCTGCGGCAGACCTGGATATCACAGTCGCCGTGTCGCAAAGCGGCGATTACGTCACAACTGGTACCCGTACCGTCACGATCCCAACATCAGGGAGCAAGACCTTTACCGTGACAACCACAGACGACAGCGACGACGAGCCCGATGGGTCCGTTACGGTGGCTATCAACAATGGGTCAAGCTACACTGTGTCGTCATCGTCCAGTACAGCGACTGTCGCAATCGCCGACAACGATACTTGTGCGCCGACGCTCCCCAACGACGCCGTCACCATCGCCGAGATCACCGGTTGGCGCGATGCCCTCGACGCCACCAGGGCGGCCGCGGGCATCAAACGCTTCAACCGCGTTCTGGCCACCTTGGGCGTGGATACCGGCGAAACACCGATGACTGTTCAGCAGGCGCAGGCTGTGTCCAACTGGCTCAAGAACACCCGCTGGGATCGAATCGCTCGCACGCTCGCGGCCATAGAACAATTCCAATGCGACATTCAGCCGCCGACCGTGCCGGTCATCACGATCACCGCGGGCAGCGACATCACTGAAGGTACCGACGCCAGCTTCACCGTCACCGCAACTCCCACTCCAACAAACGCACTCACCGTCAACCTGACCGTCTCGCAAAGCGGCAACGTCGGAGCGACCACCGGTGCGGACACCGTGACGATCCCAACGTCAGGTAGTACAACGTTTACGGTCAGCACGACCAACGACAGCACCGACGAGCCCGACGGCTCCGTCACGGCAACGTTGTCCACAGGTACGGGGTACACCGTCTCGGGATCACACAACGCTGCGACGGTCGCTGTGTCGGACGACGACGACCCGCCGCCGGCGACGCCGAACATTAGCATCGTCGCTGGCTCAAGCATCACCGAGGGCACCGATGCCACGTTCACTGTCACGGCGAGTCCTGCTCCTACCTCCCCGCTCACCGTCAACCTGACCGTCTCGCAGAGCGGCAACTTTGGAGCTGCAACGGGCACGGACACCGTGACGATCCCAACCACAGGCAGCGCCACATTCACGGTCAGCACCACCAACGACAACACCGACGAGCCCAATGGCTCCGTCACCGCGACCTTGTCCACTGGTACGGGCTACACCGTCTCGAGCACGAACAACGCTGCGACGGTCGCGGTGTCGGACGACGACGATCCGCCGCCGCCGACCATTAGCATCGCTGCGGGCAGTGGAGTCACTGAGGGCAGCCACGCCACGTTCACTGTCACGGCGAGTCCTGCTCCTACCTCCCCGCTCACCGTCAACCTCACCGTCTCCCAGAGCGGCAACTTCGGAGCGACCACCGGCGCGGACACCGTGACGATCCCAACCACAGGTAGTGCCACATTCACGGTCAGCACCACCAACGACAACACCGACGAGCCCAATGGTTCCGTCACCGCGACCTTGTCCACTGGTACGGGTTACACCGTCTCGAGCACGAACAACGCTGCGACCGTCGCGGTCTCTGATAACGATGATCCACAGCCTGTGAACCTGCCTACGGTGTCGATCTCTGATGCGCAGGAATACGAGGACTATGTGCTGATGGAGTTCTATCTTCAGCTCAGTCATGCGAGCAGTGTCCCGGTGACGGTGACTATTGAGTTCGAAGAGGGAACGGCAACCTACGGGGGAGACTTCTTGGGCATCGACACCACCCAAACCATCGCGCCCGGCCAGACCCGTAAAGCACTGTATGTACCGCTACGGGCCGACGGGTGGCCAGAACCTAACGAGACCTTCGCCATCAAGCTAACGTCCGCAAGCGGCGCCACCATCGCAGACGACACCGGCAACGGCACCATTCTCAACGACGACTAGCAGGCTGCTGAAAAGGGTACGGGCGCCCGTTCATCGTTCCCTCACCTGGCTAGGCCCTGTTCACTCTATTTCGTCATGAAGTGGATGCAGGCGAGGAGGACTTGGTTGACGTAGACGTGGGCGAGTTTGTGGTAGCGATTGGCGATGCGGCGGAATCGCCTGATACGGCCAAAGTAACGTTCGATACCATTACGCGCGCGGTAGGCCGCACGCTTCAGTGGCCAGGGCTGGCGGCGATTCGACTTTGGCGGCGTGACCAACTCCCAGCCGAGTTCGGCGGCCAGCGCGCGCATCGTATCGCCCTCGAAGGCGCGGTCGGCGAGCAGTTGCGGTGACCAGATACGGGGGTGCGTCGCTCCAGTGGCCCGGCGTCAGGGTCATGATCAACGGGAGGCGGTCTTCCAGCACGATGGCGTGCAGCTTCGTCGTCAGACCTCTCCCCGGTCAAGCCGGGGACAGGCTACTCGAGCGTCCGGTCGCCTGCCTGCCCCTGACTTGAACAGGGGTCGCCCCTGTTGGTGGGCGCCCCGGTCCCGTCCTGATGGACCTTCACGCTCGTGCTGTCAATCGACATCCGCAGCGGTCGGACTGGCTCACGTTGCTCGAGCTGCGCCTCCAGTTCGACCCGCTGCAGCTCGGCGAAGGCGAGCAGGAGCTCAGCACTCGTGTCGGTGAGTGGAGGGCTTACTTCCACCTCTCAACGACGGTTCCAGTTGCCTGGGCCACGATGGCGCCGGGCGTGCCGTTGGGCAGCGATTCGTACACAATGATGCTGATCGACTCGTCAAGTTTCGCTTCAGGCCTGAGTGTGAGCGCGATGGCCCAGACCGACTTCTGATAGAACCGATTGCGGATCACGCTTGGATTGAGCTTCTGAGCCTCGCCCACTTCGATCCAACGCACGCATCCTCCCCAGCGTTGTGTCCCCGGCTCGGTCCGCTCATTGTTGTTTCTGTTGATGAACTTGTTCTCGTAGTTTTGGGCGTGGCAGGCTAAGGTTGCACGCTCTCCCTCGACCTGAAGGATGTATTGCCCGGGCTCGGTCGGAGTGCTACTGGACAGGGTCAGCGCCATCACGCAGTACTCGCCGTATGCGCCGTGACCCGGTTCACAGTTCGGAGCGCTGGTGAACCAGCCGCCATCGTCCTGGACGACCTGCATGTGCATCGCGAGCTCTGTCGTCACTTTGTGCTTGATTTTATGTTTCGCCAACTCTGTTTGCTTTGGCGGTGCGGTGACTGTGATGACGCTCGCCTTGGGAGTGGTCTCTGCGCTTTCTAGCCATCGCTCTGCGAGTCGTAGCCGCAGATGGACTGTCCGCGACTCTCCGGCCGGCACATGCACAGCGCAGGGACAGGCTTCCGTGCTTGTTGTGCCGTCTGTCGTATTGGTCAGATCAACCATTCTGATCAATCCACTGGTGCGAATCGTCACGGTTTCGTCCCGCAACAGAGTGTTCGTTGCTGTAACGGTGAGACCGCATTGCTGTGCGGCTCTGACCTGTCCTTTGAGACAACTCTTACCGTCCTCACGCGCGTCCAACGTTGCAGTGATCTGGCCGCGATCGACAAACTGATACCTGAGCGGTTGCTGGGCCAGTGTCCGACCCTTTCGACTCAGCCTCACCCGAATGCCGCTGTTGGCGTCAGTAGTGAGCGTTTTGGACGCTATGATGTTGAGCCGTACGGTCGTCGAGCTTTCAGCTTCCACGTGGAACAGATCGGTATTGGCGAAGCGTTGACCGACGTCGCCTGAATCCGCGGTGAACGCTTTGCTCTGATCGAACGCCTCTGCCTCCCCGGTCTAATGAATCGAGAACGACTTCGCCTTCCTGAGCGGGTTGTAGAGGGAAACAGTGAGGCCGCAGGACTCTCCGGAGGGGAGTCTGGGGGGTGGTCCTGGTATCGCGCAGGGCGTTGCGTGTAACTGGTCCGGAACAATCGCCGCGATGGGTTCGACTGGATTGATCCTGAGCGCGTACTCCGCAAAGGTGAGGGAGCCGAACTTTACTCGGAAAGTGCCTTCGTACCAGCCTGGAATCAACTTGCCGGGTTTGACTCGGATTTGGAACTCACTCGTGGAATTGGGAGCGACTACTACCGAACACGGACAATCGCCGATTGTTCGTTCGCCGGGGCTGATAGTGCTTTGGTCGAACCCACATGCAGTGCCTGTTTCCGTGATCGTGAAGCCGGTTGCCGCGCTGTCGGGGTTGTGGATTCGGACTTTCAGGTCGCATTCCTGATCGGAATCGATGCTTGTGGCGCAGGGAGTCTCGCCACTGTTGTCGGGCGTGATCGAGGCGGTGACCGCGCTACTCGCGGAGGTCAGCGAAATCAAGACGAACGTGGCCACAATCAGTCCGAGCAGGGCGCTCACAATCCATGCAGGTTTGGACACTAGATCCGTCCTTCTCGAACGCCTGACGCTCGATCTTATGTTCTGGGTTGCCTTATGTACACACACGGTGGTTGCACCAGGGAACGCTACAGCAGGTGTTGTCGGAGTGCAATGGGCTGTCGCACTGAACCATGGGCGGGATCAGCTTGGTTGTCATCAACGGGGTGCGATCGCGTTGTGGGCGAGGTCGGCGCCGCGGTTCAGCACCCGGGGTTTGTGGTGACTCGTCGTGGGTAGCCGTGGATTGCCTGGAGATGGCTTCGGATTCGACTAGCTTGGGGGGCGAGAGAGTAGGTGGGCTTGAGGGGTTCTATTCGGTCGGGTGGCGTGTTGGTGGTGGCGGTGACGGTGCTGCTGTTGGTGTTGACGCCGCGTTCTGAGGCGCAGGCTCCGCTGCGCATCTCGCTGGACGCGCCATCGACCTGCGAGGTGGAGGTCCCGTTCGCCGAGGCCTTGGAACCGCTCGTCGTGGACTGGCGAGTGACAGGTGGCACGGCTCCGTATCTGGTCACCGCAACTGCTCGCCGACCGCGCCTACGAGGGCGACGCGATGCGCGCGCTGGCCGCCGAACTCGGCTGGGAGTTGGTCACGCCGCCAAAGTCGAATCGCCGCCAGCCCTGGCCACTGAAGCGTGCGGCCTACCGCGCGCGTAATGGTATCGAACGTTACTTTGGCCGTATCAGGCGATTCCGCCGCATCGCCAATCGCTACCACAAACTCGCCCACGTCTACGTCAACCAAGTCCTCCTCGCCTGCATCCACTTCATGACGAAATAGAGTGAACAGGGCCTAGCCAGGTGAGGGAACGATGAACGGGCGCCCGTACCCTTTTCAGCAGCCTGCTAGTCGTCGTTGAGAATGGTGCCGTTGCCGGTGTCGTCTGCGATGGTGGCGCCGCTTGCGGACGTTAGCTTGATGGCGAAGGTCTCGTTAGGTTCTGGCCACCCGTCGGCCCGTAGCGGTACATACAGTGCTGTACGGGTCTGGCCGGGCGCGATGGTTTGGGTGGTGTCGATGCCCAAGAAGTCTCCCCCGTAGGTTGCCGTTCCCTCTTCGAACTCAATAGTCACCGTCACCGGGACACTGCTCGCATAACTGAGCTGAAGATAGAACTCCATCAGCACATAGTCCTCGTACTCCCGCGCATCAGAGATCGACACCGTAGGCAGGTTCACAGGCTGTGGATCATCGTTATCAGAGACCGCGACGGTCGCAGCGTTGTTTGTGCCCGAGACGGTGTAACCCGTACCAGTGGACAAGGTCGCGGTGACGGAACCATTGGGCTCGTCGGTGTTGTCGTTGGTGGTGCTGACCGTGAATGTGGCGCTGCCTGTGGTTGGGATGATCACAGTGTCGGTGCCGGTGGTCGCTCCGAAGTTGCCATTCTGCGAGACGGTCAGATTGACGGTGAGCGCGGTGGTAGGAGTGGGGCTTGCCGTGACAGTGAACGTGGCGCTGCCGCCCTCAGTGACTCCACTGCTAGCAGCGATGCTAATGGTCGGCGGCGCCGCCGGCGGATCGTCGTCGTCCGACACAGCGACCGTCGCAGCGTTGTTTGATCCCGAGACGGTGTAACCCGTACCAGTGGACAAGGACGCAGTGACGGAGCCGTCGGGTTCGTCGGTGCTGTCGTTGGTCGTGCCGACCGTGTAGGTCGCGCTGCCTATGGTTGGGATCGTGACAGTGTCGGTGCCAGTGGTCGCCGCAAAGTTGCCGCTCTGCGAGACGGTCAGGTTGACGGTGAGCGCGGTTGTTGGAGTGGGGCTTGCGGTGACGGTGAAGCTGGCGTCGCTACCTTCCGTGATGTCGCTGCCCGCGGTGATCGTGATCACCGGCTCAGTCGGCGGCTGCGTATCGCATTGGGATTGTTCTATGGCCGCGAGCGTGCGAGCGATTCGATCCCAGCGGGTGTTCTTGAGCCAGTTGGAGACAGCCTGCGCTTGCTGCACAGTCATCGGTGTTTCGCCGGTATCCACGCCCAGTGTGGCCAGTACGCGGTTGAAGCGTTTGATACCCGCGGCCGCCCTGGTAAGATCGAGGGCATCACGCCAACCGGTGATCTCGGCGATGGTGACGGCGTCGTCGGGGAGCGTCGGCGCACAAGTATCATTGTCGGCGATTGCAACAGTCGCTGTACTGGACGATGACGACACAGTGTAGGTTGACCCATTGTTGATAGCCACCGTAACGGACCCATCGGGCTCGTCGTCGCTGTCGTCAGTGGTTGTCACGGTAAAGATCTTGCTGCCTGATGCTGGGATCGTGACGGTACGGGAACCGGTTGTGACGTAATCGCCGCTTTGTGATACGGCGATTGTGACATCCAGGTCTGCCACAGGCGTTGGAGACGCGGTCAGCGTGAATGATGCGGCGGTACCTTCTGTGACACCCGAACCGGCCGTGATGCTGATCTCTGGCAGAGTTGCTGCATCATTGTCCGATACAGTGACGGTCGCAGCTCCGGCGTTGCTTGCCACTGTATAGGCAGTGGCACTACTGATCGTCGCCGTAACGGACCCATCGGGCTCGTCGTCGCTGTCGTCAGTGGTTGTCACGGTAAAGGTCTTGCTGCCTGATGTTGGGATGGTGACGGTACGGGAGCCGGTTGTGACGTAATCGCCGCTTTGCGATACGGCGATTGTGATATCCAGGTCTGCCGCGGGCGCTGGAGACGCGGTCAACGTGAATGTCGCGGAAGTTCCTTCTGTGACACCAGAACCGGCCGTGATGCTGATCTCTGGGAGAATTGGTGCATCATCGTCCGACACGGGGACGGTCGCAACTCCGGCGCTGCTCGACACCGTGTATCCGGTACCACTACTGATCGATGCGGTGACTGAGCCGTCCGGTTCGTCCGTTGTATCGTTCGTCGTGGCGACAGTGAAGGAGGCGCTTCCGGAAGTCGTGATTGTGACCGTGCGAGATCCGGTTGTGACGTAGTCGCCGCTTTGCGAGACTCCGACCGTTACATCGAGATCGACCGAAGGTGCCGGCGTTGCGGTAACGGTGAACGTGGCATCGGTACCCTCGGTAACATCGTTACCAGCAGCGATGCTGATTTCAGGCTCGGTCGGCGGCGGCGGAGTAACTGCAGCCTCGATGCACTCCAGGGCTTCTCGGATGGGTCTCCAGCCGAACCATACCTGCTCACCCGCGAGCGCCTCGGCGGCGGTGAACGGAGTCAACTCAGAGTCTTCTACGTCGCCAAACGCGATCAGCACACGCTTCCAGTTGAGGCCGTAGCCTGGCGCATTATTTCTGTTGGCTTCGCGATACTGGCGCACTAGTACGACCAGGCTGTTGGACACGCAGGAATCTATCGCTGCCTGTAATGCGGTCTGCCCGCCACTATCGTCATCGCCCACGGCAACAGTATCTGCGCCAGCGGTACTGGACACGGTGTAACCGGTGCCTGTATCGACGGTCGCAGTCACAGACCCATCAGTTTCGGTCACCGAATCATCAGTCGTAGGTACTGTAAAGGTCTTGCTGCCCGAAGTAGGGATGGTTACTGTCTGCGACCCTGGTGTGATGTAATCGCCGGACTGCGAGATGGCAACCGTCACATCCAAATCGGAAGCTGGCGCAGGCGTCGCATTGAGGGTGAACGTGGCGGCGCCACCCTCGGTGACATCGGCGCCGGCCGCTATGCTGATTTCTGGCGCCTGTACTTGCTGTCGCTTTGGGTTAGGCGTGGAAATCCCTCCGAAGGTGACACTGAACGGTCCCTTGACATGCTGCGAGTACGTGGTCACCTCGAGTGTGTACCAACCAGCCTCCAGGACCTTCGATATGTCCGGTCGATACGGGAAGGTATACGCGATCTCTTCCGTGTTACGACCGTCGTATCCCAGGCGGAGATACTCATATTGATCGAACTTACCAGACACGAATACGCCTACGCGCCTTGGCTGTTCAAGATAGAAGGTGAAAAAGCGGGCGAAGCGATTGCCACGCTGAACAGACTTACAGCCCGACGCCCATTCCCGGTGGAGGGTGCCATCCTCCATCACACGCTCGGAGCATGCCGAAGCATCGTCGTTGTCCGCGACTGATACTGCTGCACTACCGTTCGACGTGGAGATGTGATAATCGTAGCCATCAACCACCGTCATCGAGATCGCCCCATCTGGTTCGTCGACGTTCATATCCCTGGTCCTGTAGGTAACCAGCTTAGTGGTCTGGCCACTTCGGATGACGTATGAAGCGGACTCCGGGATACCACCATACCAACCGTCCTGAGCAGTCGTGACATAGACGGTCAGATCACTCGTCGGTGCAGGGCTCGCAGTCAACGTAAAGCTGACCCTCTGACCCTCGGTAACGCCGCTGCCTGGAGTGACGCTGACGGTGGGTGCACTGCTTACCGCTGGATCGTCATCTGTGACGATGACGCTCGCCTTACCTTTGAAGCTCGTAATGATGTACTCGGAGCCCTTGTTCAGCTTTGCGGTAACCGTACCGTTGATCTCGTCAGCGCTGTCGTCGTCGACTGGTACGGTCAGCGTGGCAATGCCATCGGCATCGGTGGTCACGCTGTACGTCCAGGGACCAGTCCCCACCAGGAACGCTCCGGTCTGGGTCACAGTGACGGGCACTTGAATGTTCGGGATGTCGGAGGTGATCGTGAAGGTTGCGGACTCACTTTCGACAATGTCAGGACCGGCCGCAATCTCGACCACCGCCAAGTCGTCGTCCTCAACCGTGACTTTGGAAGAACCGAAGGAAGTAGACGCCGTGTATCCATTACCCACATTGATGGTCGCGGTGATGCGGCCGTCCGGTTCGATGCTACTGTCGTCGCTGGTCTGAATGGAGAATGTAACCACGCCGGGTTTACTGCCGGTCTCTCCAGGAAGTGTTACATTGACGGTGTGCCCGGATACGCCAAAGTCACCAGTGGCGGCGATATCGATACTGACCGGCAAATCGCTCGCCGGCGCCGGGTTAGCGGTGAGAGTGAACGTGACCTCCTCGCCCTCCGTGATATCCGGAACGCTTCGACGGATGTTCACGACCGGTGTGTTGTTTGCGTCCCTTAGGCCCTTGATCTCGAGCTCGTAGCCGCGATAGTTGTAGCCCCATCCTGACTCGGCCTCGATCGTGTACCAACCAGGAGCCAGCCGCCTATCGATGCGGGCATCGTACACTCCACCGCCGTTGTACCGCGCGCCGTTGTCATTCCTGAGGATGTACGGGTAGAACTTGCTGTTGTGCTTACCCGATCGCAAGCGCATGAACGGATTGACCGATGCCAACACATCTTCACGCATGAAGATCGTGACGTCGGTAGTGCGCTTGACTTCGAAGGAATGGTAACGCCTCGGACAGGGCGGAGTCAGGGAGCGCTTGAACTTGCCGTTGCCCGACAGCTCGTCCTTGCAATTTGCCTTGTCGTCATTGACCACATGCACGCTGGCTTTCCAGTTGGCCCGGGATTGTTGGTAGGTAGCTCGGGGGATGACGTGCGCATCTATCGAGCCGTTTAGCTCGGCTTTCTCATCATCAACGGTGACCACGGTGAAATCGACGCTACCGGCGTTCGCGGGGATGGTGACGGTGAGGTTCATTGGTGTAACTCCGAATGTCCTGCGCCACTCCCAGTACTGAACATCAACCTTTAGCGCAGTTGTGGGCGTTGGAGACGCGGTGACAGTGAACGTAGCGGGGCCACCCTCGGTGACCTTGCCGCCGCCCGCGATACTGACCGTCGGAGGACCATTCATTCCCGTGGTCGTAAGCGTGAAGTTGCCGGTCTGACCGACGAGAGCTGTGGTCGCCTCAATCGTGTAGCTACCCGGAGCGAGTGTCGCGCTGATTTGCGCGTTGGTGCCGCTCCCGCCGTCGTCGTTCATAGCGAGCACGTCGCCTGCTTGGTTATTGTGGCCGTTCCTGAGGTAGAGGAATGTATTGACTGCCGACGATGACAGATCAATGGTCACCGTGGAGTCCTGCGCCAGCTTGAAGGTGTAGTAATGAGCATTCTTGTTCGCGCCCACGGCGGACGTACAGGTTGATGCCCAACTGCCTGCGGTGGTCGTGGGAGATGTTGTGGCGTCAATCGCCTTCACGCAGTCAAACTTGGGCAGTTTGGCCAGGCCGTAGCCCCAGATGTTGTTCGGTGTGCTGTCTCCTAGCGGTTTCGCGTGGTCCTTCAGGTACGTAGTGACCTGCTCGGGCGTAAAGCCGGGATTCTGTTGGATCACGAGGGCAGCCAGTCCGGCGACATGCGCCGCGCCCGCGCTGCTGCCACAGAAATCATCATCAGTGACGCCACGCGTACACGAGACACCCGCGATGTCTGGTTTGATGTAGCCGGTGGGCGTTGGTCCGCGACTGCTCGTCTCGTGGATGATATCCATCATAAAGTTCGCAGCGCCAACCGTGAGCATGCCAGGGTGCTGGCTGTCACCGGGCGACATGATGCTATGCGTGCTAGATGCGTTGGAAATATCCCCTCCTGGCGGCCACACCACAAACTGCAACCAACTGGGACCAGTGGAACTGCCGTTTCGTTTCAACTTGTAGCCAAAGTTGAGAGTACTGAAGGAGATATACGTTCTATCTTCGTACCATCCCTTTTCGTATGGAATATGAGTTTTGTCGCCGTTTTGCAGGTCATCGAAAGTGGCCACGAGCTTCTCGTCAGACCTACCGGGGTAGCGATAGAGCTCGATCGCGAGGTCCTTCTCAGCTCCAGGCCAGTGGTCGTCCCAACGCAGGAAGGCATTAACGTTATAGGGCCACTTCATGCTGAACGTTTGGAATTCATTCCCGTTGCTGTCCCACTCGTGATAACCGTTGCCGTCGGTGTCGTTGAAGGCGCCGTACCACGTTCTTCCGTTGTGATTGCCTGCAGCGTTGACCCAGACGATCCCGTTGTCGGCGGCCCACTTGACCGTGTTCAGTGGTCCGTTGAGATTCGGCGAGGTACCGTCACCGGGGCCGTGGAAGAACCAGAGGATCGAATGGACGATCACATCAACACCTTGGCTGTGCATCCACTCAACCGTCTGACGCAGCTCACCGTGGCTGTTCGGGTTAGCGATGTATAGCGTCGCCTCGGGCGCCATATCCATAACGGTTTCCGCCACATACGTGCCGTGTTCAGGACCGCCCCAAAGGCAGTTGTCAACGTTCTCAGTCGGCTTTCCGTTATCAACGTAGCAGTAACCCTGGATCGCACGCGGTACGTCCGTTCCTAGCAACAGGCGTAGGTACTGGTAGCCGTTCTTCCGGGTGGCCCCGGACCGACGGTCAATCACGCCAATTTTGACGCCTTGACCTTTGATACCCGCTCGATGCCAGGCATTGGCGAGGTGGCTCGAAACGCCCTGGGAGATTGCATTACCTCTGCCCGCGGGCAAGGGACGTTCAGTTTCCCGCACCCAACTGACGCCGCGTGTTTGCGCCAATGTGCCAAGAGCGGTGCTGGGCACAGTCGCTTCGATGTAACCATCAAAGACGATGGACGCATCGCCGCCGTTACGTTCGATTACCTCGACAACAGGATCTGTGTCGCCGTCGACCGTGATGGATATCGCCACCATGCTGCCCGATAGTTCGGCGACGACAGCACTGTTGTGGTCGCCGAACGGATCGTCGGCGAGCTTGCTGAGGGCGGAACCGAGGTTGGGGAAGGTCAGGCCTCCTGTCCCGGACTGCTCAGAAGGCAGCTGATCGTTGCTGGTTAGCAGGCTCACTGCGACCACCGCCAGCACGACCGATAACACGAAGCAGCTGAGCACTGCAGCAAATGATGAGCGTCGCGAGCGTTGTCTCAGCATCGTGTCCTCCTTGCGCGGGCGATTATCATAGCGGATTCGTCGGCATGTTCTGGCGAGTTTGGCGGACGCTGCCCTCGCACTCGAGGGCAGCGTCGGTGCCGCTAGTCGTCGTCAAGGATCGACACATCGATCCCTACGTTCGGCACGATGACCAGGCTGTCGGACGCCGTGCCTTTCAGCTTGAACCTGACGTTCTCGTTTGACGTGTCGACATCGGTTGACGCGGTGACTTCGAACTTCTGGAACGTATCCCAGTTGGTCGAGTCGAAGGTGAGCGAACTCGGGCTGACTGAAACCTTGGTACTGTCGGACGACTGAATCTCAGGGTCGACCGTGACAGTGACGCCTGCATCCGGCTGCCGCTTGAGTCGCACCCAGAACTCCTTCGTTGGCGCCACGTCCTCAATCGGGTACAACGCTGTCGGGTACGCCTGCATGGCGATCGACGTATCCTTGGTGATGACGGTCATCCGCTGCGGTGTCCCATAGCTGAGTCCTGGCAATCCCGACACCAAGAACTCCATCCACCTGGTTTCGTCCGTGGTGTTGGCATCGATGTCGCTCCTGACCGGAATGGTGTCACAATACTTAGAGGTCGTCGAACGCGGTCTCGGATACCTGCCAACGCAACTCTCACCGCCTGTAGCGGCAACGAAGAGCAAGCTCTTTGTATAGTGTCCATTGTAGCTACTGACAGTGAGCTGGAGTAGCGGCCCAGAGGAGCTGCCGGTTAGGCCTTTGTAGCCGTTTAGCATGTGATAGAGCCACTTGTCCTTGAAGTCTCCCTCGGCCAACAGCTCCGGATCAAAGTGTATGAAGACCTCGTCCGGTGTACCTTCGGTCAGAGTGAGGGTTGCGTTCGCCGGCATTCTGTCAGTTGGATCCGACGTCCATGTGACATAGATTGGGCGAGCATCGGCGATAGTTGCGGTCACGCTCGGCGTGGTCGACACTCCAGCGAAGCCTGTGATCGTATGCGTGATGATCACAGTATCTTTCTTGTAGTTGTCGTCGACCGGCGCGTTCAGCGTGACTGTCTGGGGAGTCATCCAGTCGCCGCTCGAACCACCGGTGAACGTGACCGCTCCGCTGACCGTGAGCCTGGTCGTGTCGCCCGAGACCGGTGTCACCACGACCGACGCACCATCGCCAGGGTCGCCGTTGAGACTGATGTCGTAGGTTGTCGAGGACGTTTCGTCGACCTCCACCGTGGCCGACGATAGCGACACGCCAAGCTCATCATCATCGTCGATGGTGACGGTCAGGGTCTGTTGCGTATTGGCGTATCCGCTGACGCTGTAGTCGTGGACGATCGCCAGCGTCTCATCCTGCGGATCACTATCGTCAAGCGGAGTGAGGGTCACCTCCTGGACGTGCCAGTCGCCCTGTCCTCCGTAGGGGAACGTGACGGTTGTTGGTGAAACAGTGAGCTTGGCTGGATCGGGATTGGTGATGGTGACCGTTACGGGACCACCAGCGTCGCCGCCGAGCGTGAGCTTGTACTTCACGGCGCTGCCGCCTTCGTCGAGCGACAAGGCTGAGTGCTCCAGATGCAGATCGTCGGCAAGTTCATCGTCGAAGTAGAAGATGTCGATCGGCCGCGCGACGACATCGTTAACGGTGTCGGGATATCCAGGCAGGTTCTGCAACTGATGCGGTGACATTCCCAGCGCGACCTTCACCCAATGGCGATCATGGGTAGTGTTGCCGTCGTCGACCTTCCCGGGGGGAGGCTCGATAGTGAGTGTCTGCCAATCGTTCCAGTTGCCGGTCGGTCCGGTCGTGAAGGTGAGCGTCGGCGGCTCAGCGACCAGGTGCGCTCCTGTGGGCGTTCCAGAGGGATGTGTGGTTAGCACCACTTGGTTGTTGGAGCCACCCGCAGGCCCGGGATCATGGGTGAGCCGGACGCGGATGTCCACACCAGCGGTGTTGCCCTCGTCGAGGACCAAGTTGTTGTTGCGATCAAACTCGATCTCGACCTTGGCCTCGTCGTCCAGCACTTGCACAGCAACCGACTGTGTCAGTGACTGCGGACTGTAACCGTCGCCGTCACCAGAGATGGCGTGACTGATCGAGACGTCCTCGTTGTCGTCGTCTACATCTTGTACCGTGGTCACGGTCACACGCTGCTTGGTCAGCCAGTTGCCGGTTGATCCACCCGTAAAGGTCAGCGTTGCCGGACTGACAGTAACATCGCTTCCAGTGAACATCGGCGTGACGGTCACGCTCTTACCATTTCCAGGATCAGTGCGGACCCAGACGTCATATTGGCCTGTGTTACCTTCGTCCAGCGTCAGCGCCTTCGGGTCGACACGCACGCCCGGCGAAGCTGGCTCTTCCACGACTACGTGGAACGTATTGATCAGCGGAGACGACTTTTTCGGATGCGGGACCGGGATCGTTACCGTGATCTTCACATCTTCATCGTCACTATCCCTGTCAGCGACGGGCGTGATCGTGATGTCTTGGAACTCGTCGTAGTTCTCATGGTTGAACACGAAGCTCATCGGTGAGACGGTGACGGCGCCTGGGTCAGGGTTGGTGACCGTCACTGTGATCGGAGTGCGAGGGATCGCGCCCAGCTTCACCTGATAGGTGAGGGACGAGTTGGCATCACCCTCCGTCAACAGATTCGGGTCCGGCTTCCTCTGTGTAAAGGGATTCGTCCGGCTGGCATCGTACATGCTCACAAGCTGGCCGCGGAGAGTGGTATAGCCAGGGTACTCGACAACCTGTAGCCCAATACGTGCACTTAGTTGATGAACCCCCCAGTTTCCGATGTGGCGTATACTAAATGCTTGGTCAGCGCTCCAATTGCTCGGTGTGAAGACGAGGTACTCGGGCGTGATCCTGAGGGATCGCGCGTCGCGAGCATCTCTCACATATGGTCGGAGGGTGACGGTATGCGAAGGCTTGTTCCGCAAACGGAGCGTCCATTTGCGTGCGTCGCCGTTCTCCCACACTCCAAGATCGTGACTTGATTGCGTACTGATCAAGGAGATGTATTTGTAGAAGTGAAGAAAGTCTATCGACCCGCCACTGCCGGCATCGTCATTGCGGATGGTGCCCGTCGCGGTGTCATCGCTGATGGTGACGCCAGCCGGCGGATTCGATAGCACCACCGAGAACGTATCGTTGATCTCGATATCGGAGTCTTCATTCGTGGCGATCGTGATCGTGGCGGAGCTATCGCCGGCAGGGATTGTCACGGTTCCACTCTTGGCCGTGAAGTCATCGACGAGTGAGTGGGAGATCGCTGTGCCATCGAACGTTTCGTAACTGAGCGTGACGGCAGAGGTCTGTACGGCACTCAGCGATACGGTGAAGTTGAGGTCATCCCCTTCATTCGACGCTGCGTCCGCGATGCTGACCGTCGGATTGGTCTGAGCGGGCTGCGTCGGCGCGTCATCGTCGGCCACGGCGACAGTCGCTGCGCCCGCGGTCGACGATACGACGTAGCCGGAGCCTGTGTTGACGGTTGCCGTGACGGTGCCATCGAACTCGTCGGTGGAGTCGTTGATGGTGGTGATTGTGAAGCTGGCTGTACCGGTGGTGCCGACCGTTACGGTCCGAGAACCGGCGTCATTTGTGAACGAACCGCCTTCGGAAACGGTGACGGAAACGCTTAAGTCGGAGCTCAGCTGCGGTGTCACGGTCAGGGTGAAGGTGATGCTGCCGCCCTCGGTGATATCGGCGCTGCCAGCGACACTTACCACAGGATCAATCGGTGGCGCTGGATATATGGCTTCGATGCATTGGATCGCCTCGCGCGCAGGCTTCCAGCCAGCCCAGATCTTCTCGCTCTCTAGTGCTTCCGTTGCCGTGTACGGAGTCAGATTCTCATCGCTGACATCGCGGAAGGTGATCAGGACGCGCTTCCAGTTCTTGCCAAAGCTCGGCCCTGTGTTCTTGTTGGAGTTGTAGTAGCTCCGAACTGTTTGGAGGATGTTACCGGTGAGGCAGTGTTTAATCTGCTCTTGTGGGGTCGGCTGCTGTGCCGCTGGTTGAGGTGGATCATCGTCGTCCGACACCGCCACGGTGGCTTGGCCGTTGCTCAATGAGACGGTGTAACCGGTACCGCTGTGGAGCGTGGCGACGATGGAGCCGTCCGTTTCGTCCGTGGAGTCGTTGGTCGTAGAGACGGTCAATGTGTAGCTGCCGGACGTCGGAATCGTCACCGTCTGCTGACCGGTCGATGCGTATGTTCCTGTTTGCGATATGGTGACGCTCACATTGAGTGCTGCGCTGGGCGCTGGGCTGGCGCTAATGGTGTACGTTGCATCGCTGCCCTCGGTGATGGCCGATCCTGCAGTGATACTGACTTCGGGGGTCGTTTGCTGCTGACTAGGGGTCAGATCCGGTGGATCATCGTCGTCCGAGATTGTTGCGGTCGCGGAGCTTGCGCTTGACGAAACGTCATAGTCAGTCCCACTGCCCAACAACACCGTGACGGAGCCGTCCGATTCGTCAGTGCTATCGCCCGATGTGCTGACCGTGAACGTCTTGCTCCCGCTGGTTGGGATCGTTACGGTCTGCGTGCCGGTCGTGACACCAAACGAACCTGTCGCGGAGACTCCCACGTCGACACTGAGCGCTGTATGTGGTGTCGGTGAGGCGCTGATTGTGAAGCTGGCGGCGGCGCCCTCGGTGACATCGCCGTCCGAAGCGATGCTCAGTTCGGGGACATCGTTATCGGCGATCGCGACGGTCGCGGAGCCGATTGTTGTGGACGACGTGTAGCCGGTTCCGCTGACGATTGACGCGGTGACCGAGCCGTCAGGCTCGTCGATGCTGTCGTCGGTTGTGGAGAAGGTGACCGTCGCCGTGCCTGAGGTTGTGATGGTGACGTTCTTGACTGCACTCGCGACCCCGAAATCGCCCGATTGGAGCGGCGACACGTTCACACTGATCGACTGTGTCGGCGCTGGGGTTGCTGTCAGCGTGAAGGTTGCGTCGGAGCCTTCGACAACACCCGCACCCGCGGCGATACTGACTTCTGGTATCGGCGGCGGAGGGTTGATTGACTTTGTCGTAATCTTGAGACTGTCAAAGAACGCCCCCCAGAACGTGAACTCGTGGTACGACTCAGGCTCCAGTCCCGTGGCCGTCCACGACTTCACATCACTGAGTTCAATCTTCTCCAGCTTTCTTGGCCCTGGCTGCCACCAGTAGAACTTCACGTCCCCCACAGCGGGCCAGCTCAATGTGATAGAGGTGTCCGTGGTGACGACGTCCACGTGCGTCTGCGCGCCTGAGTGGTCGGTGGAGACGGCGAGCGCCGCGCCAATGAGCGCGACCATTGCGAGGATCCGCCAAGTTCGGAAGCGTTGGTGCAGGATGATCTGAGCAGCGTCGCGGGCCATGGTGAACCTCCAGCTACTTCGGACTCCGTGTCTCCGAGCCGACGGCCTCAGGTAGGTCGCCAACCGTGTTTAGGGACACTAGCAGATAATTCACGCGTTTCCGATGCCACCGGTGGAGGGTACCGAGAATGTCGCTTCGCGCGCCGGAGCTCGATCTGTAGCGACGCCTACAGCAACACTGCTGGACGCCGCGATCCATACGCGTTTACGAATGTTTCAGTGTGTCGTAGGAGATTGTGAAACTTGTACTTAAGTCGGCCGCGCGCTGGGACAGCCAGGGCCTCTTCAGATTGGCTTTCAGCGCCATGAAGCTGCCCGTCATTGCCGCGTTGGGCACAGTCGTGGCTGCTGATGTCGGCGAGATACCCCCGTTCGAGCCGGGGCAGGCTCTGCGTCGGAGCGCGGGTATGACGGGAATTCCTGGACTGAACCGCCCCGTGTGAACACGCCTTAGTCGCCGACCTTGGTGTCCGATGCAATCTCGAAACTCACGTAGTCGCGCACCGTGGTCGGGACTACATTGGAGTCGGCGATTTCAACGACAACATATGGGTGGGGCTGATCGGCCGGACAGTCCAGCTCGATCTCGCTGTCGTCGACCTCGGCGGTTTCATCGGCAGGGACTGTGACCTGGTATGGCGGCACGCCACCAATGGCCCGCCAGGCGATTCGCACTCGCTCGCCGGCCGAACAGGTTTCAGTCTGCAACGGCCTGGCGACGCCTAACAGGCGCACGTGCGTAGGGAGAGCATCGGTGACCATGAGCTGAACGGTCGTAACCGATCGATGCGGCGGTCGAGCCTCGTCGAATGCCCGTATCGTGACGGTCTGCGCTCCGACCTCTCGCTGGCAACGAACTTCCATCGCTACGCCCGGTCCAAACTGACCTTCGACTCCGTCAATCGAGACCGACACCTGCCCGTGCTCGCTATACGCGTTCCGGCCGATCAGTACCGTTTCGCCCGGTCGGCAATGGCCGCTGAGATAGGGTACGACGCTGAGCCGCAGTGCGTCATCGGCTGAAGAGGCGCGACTTTGGTATCCCACGACTAGCTCTGCAGTTTGCGGCGGATCGCTCTGCTCAGAGGCGGTGAGAGTGATCTCGTGTTCTCCGACTTCTTCAGGGCAGGTTAGAACCATACGATGGGCTGAGGGGTCGCGACCATTGATTGATACGATCACAGGCGTCCAATACCCGCCCGTCACTGTCCAGTACAGATTGACAGAGCCGCCGCCAAGCGGTGCTGCCGAAGTTGTCTCCCAGCCATCGGAGTTGATCCACCCTTCGCCGTTGGTGGCTGCCATGAAGGTGTCACCGAGGCCTGACTGGCAACCGATGGGGTCGACGTACGCCGAAATGCTGAGCGGGGCGAGCTGGTTGCCGAGATCAGCCGGCAGCGTCGGCGGCTGGCCGACTGATTTCACGAGCGCTCTCAGCTGAGCATGAATCGGGTGGTCGAGGCCTACCGCAGGACTGGTCTCTCGCGGCTCACTCCCGTAAGACCGACCACTCACGACGCCGAACCACAGGCTGGATGACACATCGCCCGACGAAATCCCAAGGTGGAATGCGTCCTCGCAGTAGGCAGGATCGAATCGATCGTCCCCAGTAGGCGCATCGCAACTGCTATGTGAATATCCGCCCGCTTCGGCGGTGACGCCTTCGGGGATGGTAAGCAGTTGGCCGAAGGCCCTGTATGTCTCACCGCCTCGCAGCTCTGCGCCACCACCGATGTTCTTGATGCCATACGTGTGGACAACGCGAGAGGCGACGTTCCCCTCTGAATCGATCACGATGCCGTGGACAGTGTGCAGACCGGAATCGCTCACGCCCCGGTGCAGGCGTCCGCACTGAACATGGATGTCGCCGGCAGCGGGCCCAACTTGGTAGCCGTCGATCACGATGCGATACGGTGCGACACCGCCACTTACCTCCCAGGCCACGACGCTCTGCGAAGGCGACCAGTAGCTGCCGGTCTCCTCACAGATCGCGGGCGCGATCATGCGCAGCGTCAAATCGGACGTATCGCTGCCAGAGACGCTGGCTGGAGTCAGTTCAGAGGCAGGCAGGTTGATTGAGCCGACCAACTGATCGAACGCCGCGTCTACCGCATCGTCGTTGAGCGCACCGACGTTGGATACCTCACGACTGATCTCCTCGGCAGGCCAGCGTCGTATCCAAATGTGCGAGTCTCGGGTGTTCCAGCTTCCGGTGAAGATCTGAAACCGATCATCGCAAGGACCATCAAGGTCGCTGCAGTCGGCCGAGACGTAATCGCCCAGGCGAAGGTCGAAGGCGTTGGGCACGGTTAGCAGGACGCCGTGCACGCGGTAGGTGAGGCCTGCCTGCAGATCGGTGTGCCCCGGTCCGTGGGTACCATCTTCGCGAATCGAACGCACGGCGTTCGCATACGAGAGTGCGCCGGCAGTCGCACCTGCGGCATCGCGGACGTACGCCTGGACAGCGAACAGGCCCGAGTCAACGTCGGATCCTGACCAGACTCCGCACTGAAGCTCGGCGATGCCCTCCGCTTCCGTGAATCGCGAACCTTCCACGAACACTTCATATGGAGACTCGCCGCCAACGACCTGCCATTCGACAACCAACGTGGAAGTCGCATCGGTGTCAATGCTGTCGATCTCGCACGTGTGTGGGACCGTGAGCGAGAGTTCAAGGTCTTGCTCACGATCGGTGGCAGCCCAAGCGATCGTCGCAGCCATGATGATCATGACCAGGCCAGCAGGGAGCGCAACGACGCGTTTTGTGGTTGACATCATCCCTACCTCTGCGGTCGCGCGAGCTGCGCCATAATGGCGCTATAGCGATACTCGGCATTGGTCGGATGAGCTTCGGTGCTGACTCTCATTTCAAGCAGGTGGTATCCCTGCGTCGAGGGGCAGCGGAACGTACCCGTTCCACTCGGACCGAATGTGCGATCATCGAGATTGAACCGAACAACAGTGTCACTTGTGTCAGGGTTCAAATACAGTGTCGATGTACTCCATGACAGCTCAAACGATTTCCCGACCACGCAGGTCCGGGGTTGCGGCAATGTCCATTGGATGAATAGATCGGATTGGTATGGATTTGGCCCCGACTGGAGATTGAGACTTTGTGTCGTCGACCTTGGAGTCGGCCCGGAATCGCGGACGCCTAGCGAGAACTGGGGCCCCGACGATTCGCAATAGATACTCGCGCTTCTGCTTCCTACGCCTCGTACCCGCAGCGGTTCATCGTCGATTGTAAATCTCAGAGGAAACCACCGTCCGCCTCTCGTGTTGATGTACAAGTCCGTCCAACCACTACTACATACCGGGGGAGAGGCGAACACTTGCAACTTGAGCGGGCCTGAACGATCAAGAAAATCGCGCGACAATGCAGGGCCCTGGCCGAGCGACGCGATGAGCTGGCGTTGCTTTGCCTTCAGGATGGGCGCCGCGTCCGCTGCGAGCGTCTGGCTGAGAATGGCGCCGCTCAGTTCACCAATCTCTATCGACGCTCGCTCGCCCTCAGCCGACAAGTCGATCACAATGCTCAGCTCGCAAGTCTGCTGATTATCGACTGCATCTTCAACGCAATGCTCCGTTCCTCGACGTGTTTCAGCCTGCACGTCAGGAGGCACGGTGAACAACTGATTGCCGTAGCGATACGTTTCACCGACCGCCAGCGTGAAGGCCCACGACCAGAGCCCTCGGATCACGTATTGGTTGGCGCGGTCGACCGCAATGTCGCCGCGCGCGTCAACCACTGTGGCGTGAATCGTCCGAACGCCAGATTGTCCGGGGCGTGGACCGAGAGACGTGCAAGCAATCAAGATTTCGCCTGTGCGGCCCAGAGAGCGATCTCCAGCAATCGTGACCTCAAACGGGCCGCGACCACCGGAGATGCTCCAGCCAACGGGGAACCTTCCTTGGCCACCGTCACCTGTCTCACAAACTGCAGGCGCAGTCAACTTGATCCGCAATCGACCGCTGGCAAGTCCGCCGGTACGCACATCTGGTCGCGGCTCTGGCGGCGCGCCGATGGTGGACATCAGCTGGTCGAAGACGTCGTTGACCTCTTGCTGATACCAAGGAACCACCGCATCGTCATTGTCGGCGTGAATCTCCACAGCCGACCTACCGCTCGACCCGTCTAGTAGTCGCGAGTGTTCAATCCCAGTCCAGCGATAGATGGTGATCGAGCCGACAGAAAGCAGAGTTGTTGGATCTTCGAGGTACAGCACGAATCGATCGGCGCAATCCGGACCGAATGTCGGACAGTCGGCGGAGACGTACTTGCCGAGCCTCAGTCGGTAGCCGACAGGCACTGTGAGCAGATGACCATGCACGCGGTAGGTTGCGGGACCTTCCATCTCGACCGGGAATGTGCCGCGTTCCTGAATGACCTGCACGATGTGGAGATCGTGCAGCGCCGCGGCGACATTGCCATTGGCATCGCTGACTGTGAATTGCAGCGTGACAATACCGGGCGTCTGATGGCTGGAATACAGGGCGCTCGCAGAGGGACCGCAAGGCAAACTGACGATGCCATTGCTGCCTGCCAGGCGCCGTCCGTTGAGTGTTGACTCGTATGGCATGTTGCCGCCGGTGACCGACCAGCCAACATCGACTAGCTCAAAGGATCCGTCGTCGGACTGAACCGATTCGCAGATATGAGGTGCGTCAAGTGAGATGCTGAGGTGCGAATGCGCCTTGGTCGTCAACGCCCCAAGCAATGCGACGGCAATCAATACGCCGACGATGCTGGCAACAATGCTTATGGTTCGCCGACTGAACATTGACGCACCATAGCGTTTCCACTCGCGTGTCCTCTCGGTTGCCAGACGGGTGAACAGAGTTCGGACAACGGCATCCAGCCTTGTTCACCGCTCGGAGCGCCGCCTAGCCGGTCGGCGTCTTGGGCAGAGCTGAGCTGGCGCTCCTGCCGCGTCGTCCTGCCCCGGTCCAACATGCGACCCCCGCACCACTGCGACCCCAACCATGGCCCAGACCCGCACTGAACACTGTCCAATGGCGTGATCAGATTCTGGCGGTCAGTGGCTGGCACGTACCGAGGAAACTCAAGACATGCCCGAGTTTCGGGTGATCACTTCCCACAGTGGAAGCGGACTGCAGTGCCTGCTCCATGGACAAGCCACGCTGCGACTACGACGGACCCCTTCGTCCTACCTGTCCCCGGAAGACGCTAGGGTGTGTTCGCACTAGCCACCTGCTTGGTCAGAATTCCGTCATTGCCGCGCTTGCCGCAGCCTGTCCCGCACTTGATGCGGGGGCAATCTCGTCGAGTCGTGCACCGACTGTTGCGCCAAATGCAGCGAGATACCCCCGTTCAAGCCGGGGGCAGGCTCCGCGGCGGAGCGCGGGTATGACGGGAACTCCTGGACTGAACCGCTCTATGTGAACAGGGCCTAGATGCTCCGTGCCGACTGAGCGGGTCCCCGCGCGCGGCGGGGACTGGGATTTGACTACCCAATGGGGCCTTTGAGACAGCCTCGGACGGATGCGGGGCGCGCGGGTGTCTCGGTGTACGGGTGGTGGGGTGCCCAGCCGGGATTTGGCCTGGCTGGGCACCTTCTCTCTGCTAGTTGCAGACCTTGAACCGCCGGTACGGTGCGTAGGGGACCGTATCGCCCGAGCTCGACCCCTTCCAGAAGTAGAGGATCCGCGCCCACCCGCTGCCGGATCCGCAGTTGAACCGGACCACTTCATTCGCCCCGCTATCCACGGGGCCGAAGGCGGAGGCCTTCAGCTCGTGACCGTCGCCGTGCTCGTAGAGGGTGAACTTGAACATCTTCGATACCACCCCTTTGATGCTCGCCGATCCGCTGACCTCCACATAGCCCGTCATCTCCTCGCCAATCCTGTCTCCGTGAAGCGTCTGGCCCGCCAGGACCAGATCGCCATACGACTGAATGGCAGAGAAGCTGACCACCCTTGTCGGGGGTGGACGTGGTGGTACGAGTGGAGGTCGTGGGCACACCTTCACGGTGTGTGAATGGTTGGGGTCGATATGGGCTGGGGTATTCCAGTGGGGTGTCAGCGTGAGCCACCCCGGTTCGGCGCGGGTGCACGAGAAATACAGCAGGCTATCGTTGTGTTGCGTGGTGATCTCGGTGCCGCTAGCCGTGTTGGCGGGAATGTCAGTCCACAGTTCGCCACGCGGGGTGACCGAGGCGGAGCCAGAGGGTGTGACCACGACCCGGAGCTTGGCATCCGCCTCACGGCCCGTCACCACCGCATAGGCGCCGGCCGTGGTGGACGTGGAGGTGATGTTGCCAATCGTCGGGTAGGTGCGATCATCCTCCTGGTGGTAGAACTCCACCTTCGAGCCGGCGCTCCGCCTGGTTTGCTTACCGTAGGGTATGGTGAGAATCTCGTAAGACCCCAAATGGTGATTACCCTCCACCACGTTGTCATCGACGGTGTTGAATGTCACTGGAACGGGTCGCGAGTAGTGCCCGTTTCCTTGGTGCGTCCACGCTGCGATCGACTTTGGAAGGTCCGTGTCGGTGGTCCCTGCGCCTATTGCGACTGCGTTCTCGCGCAGCTGAATTATCGCAGGGGGATGCAGCCGGATGCCCACCGAAGCCACCGCCGCATTCGCCGGTGTCAATTGCACGTGCGCCGTGACGTCGTACGTCTTGGTCTTCCCCTCGGCGACTTCGTGGGTGAATCTCGCGGCGTAATCCTGATCCGGCGTCTGCGTCACCCAAGCCGTGTAGCTCGTAGGTATCGGGCAGACCTGCACTTTGTGCGAATAATCTTCTTCGATATGAAAGGGGGTATTCCAGTGTTTGTCCAGGGTGAGCCACCCCTTTTCGGTGCTGGTGCACGTGAACGCCAGCGGGTTACCGTTGTGTTGCACGGTGATCGCGGTGCCGGGAGGCGTGTCTTTGGGAATGTCAGACCATAGCACGCCACGCGGGCTGAACGAGGCGGAGCCAGAGGGTGTGACCACGACCCGGAGCTTGGCATCCGCTTGACGGTCCGCCACCACCACATAGGTGCCTGCCGTGTTGCTGGTATTGGTGATGTTGCCAATCTTCGGATAGGTGCGGTCATTCTCTTCGTGGTAGAACTCCACTTTCGAGCCGGCGCCCCGCTTGTTTTGCTTACCGTAGGGTATGGTGTGAATCTCGAACTTCCCCAAATTGTGATTACTCGTCACCACGTCTTCATCGACGATGTTGAATGTCACTGGAACGGTGCGCGTATAGTGGCCGCTACCGCGGTGCGTCCACGCTGTGGACGACGCTGGGATGTGCGTGTCGGTGGTCCCCGCACCTACTGAGGTTGCGTTCTCGCGCAGGTTAATTATCGCAGGGGCGTGCAGCCGGACGACCACCCCATTGACCGACGCATCCGCCGGCGTCAACTGCACGTGCACCGTCACGTCGAATGTGGTCTGTTGCCCCTCGGGTACGTTGTAGCGGAAACTCGTGGCGTAATCCTGGTCATGCGTCTGCGTGACCCACGCCGTGTATGACGTGAGGGGACTCGCCTGCTGTGGCTCTGCCTGCTGTGGTTTCGGTTGCTGTGTCTCCGGCTGTTGGGTTTCCGGCTGTTCTGTCTCCGGCTGGGACGTGTCCTGAACGCCTGGCGACCAACCGCAGTCGAGGAGTCGGGCGACCTCGTCGCGGAACTGCTTCCAGCCGCTCCAGCGGCCGACGCGCTCGTCCATTTGGGCCAGCGTCACCGGCTTGACCGGGTCGGTTCCGTTGTACTCATGGTCGACCCCGAGGAAGAGCAGCACCTGCCGCCAGCTTCTCCCGTATCCTGGCGGCTTGTCGTTCAGCGCCCGGTACCGCTCGGCCCGTGCCAGGATCGCCTCGTTGGGGGAGCAGTCAGCGGCCGGCGAGTTGTCGTCGGCCGCTAATCCCGCGGCTGGGGGGTCGGTACCAGGTAAGGACGCCGACTCCAATATGGTGGATGAGGCCGCTCCATAGGCGACGACAGCCAGTGCCAAGACGATGATGAATCGGAACATCGCTAACCCCAGTCTCGAAGTGCTTTCTAGTTATGTGCACAACCATTTCACAGAGAAAATGGTTTGACTTGATCTGTGTCTAGTGTGACTCTAGCAAATCGCGCCCGCGTCTGCCAGCGATCGGGGCGTGGGTGCGGCGGTCGGTCGTCGACGGGGGCGAGATACCCGCGCCCTCAATTCTCGTCATACCCGCGCTCCGTCGGAGGCCGTTGCAACACCCCTCAACCGCCCCGCCTCCGAGCGGGGGCCTGCTCCTTGCCAGGCTTCTTACCGGCCGCCATGTTGTCGCCGGTATCTGGTCAATCGGGATCTATCCGAGCAGCCTGGGCTTTGCCGAAGCGGGTCCCCGCTCGGGGCCGGGGACGGGAAACTGAGTCATGCAAAGGTCTCGTGTAGAGAGACCTTTGCATCATCCCCTTCCTGCTTCCGGCTTGAACGGGGCTGATAAGTGCGTGGGTTAGTCCTGTCGCCTCTGTTGAGTCGGGTCAGTTGTCGCACTGCTCGATCGCGTCCAGAGTGCGGGCCGTACGATCCCAGCGGGTGTTCTTGAGCCAGTTGGCGACCTCCCGAGCCAGCTCTGCCGACATCGGCGCGAGGCCCGTGTCCACACCCAGCGTGGCCAGCACCCGGTTCCAGCGTTTGATGCCCGCGGCCGCCTTGGTCGTGTCGAGGGCGTCGCGCCAGCCGGTGACCTCGGACACAGTGATGGCGTCGGCTGGCAGGTTGCAGGCTTGCGGCGGTTCATCGTTGTCGGACACTGCCGCCGTGGCTGCGCTGGCCGAAGTGGATACCGTGTAGCCCGTTCCAGTGTTGACCGTTGCTGTAACCGACCCGTCGGCCTCGTCTGTGCTGTCGTCGCTGGTAGCGACGGTCAGGGTGTAACTGCCGGTAGTCGGGATAGTTATAGTTTGCGCACCAGTAGTAACACCGTAGTCGCCGCTTTGCGACACGCTGACGTTGACCGATAGGTCGGCGGCTGGCGTCGGGTTGGCGGAGATAGTAAAGCTGGCGGCGGTGCCCTCGGTGACATCGCCATCGCTGGCGATGCTGATTTCTGGCACATCGTCATCGGACACCGCCACTGTGGCCGCACCGCCCGACGAGGACACCGTGTAGCCCGTGCCGGTGTTGACCGTAGCCGTCACCGACCCATCGGCTTCGTCCGCGCTGTCGTCGCTGGTCGCCACGGTCAGGGTGTAGCTGCCACTGGTCGGGATGGTTACGGTCTGAGCGCCAGTGGACACAGCGTAGTCGCCGCTCTGCGACACGCTCACGCTGACATGCAGGTCTGCCGACGGCGCTGGGTTGGCGGTGATGGTGAAGGAGGCGGTTCGGCCCTCGGTCACGTCGCCATCGCTGGCGATGCTGATTTCGGGCGTGGGTGCAGGTGTGGGCTCAGGTGTGGGTTCAGGTGCATCGCACTGGTCCAAGGCTTCCAGGGTGCGAGCTGTGCGATCCCAGCGGGTGTTCTTGAGCCAGTTAGAGACAGCCTGCGCCTGCGCCACAGTCATCGGCGTTTCGCCGGTCACCTCGCCCAGCGTGGCCAGCACGCGGTTCCAGCGTTTGATGCCCGCGGCGGCCCTGGTGGGGTCGAGTGCGTCGCGCCAGCCGGTGACTTCGGCCACCGTGATGGCGTCGGCAGGAAGCGTGCAGGCTTGCTCTGTCTGCTGAGACGTTGCATGCGTGTCGTCGCTCTGCGTGCTGCCCGACCCCACGGCCAGCGTGGCCGTGCCGGCCAGGCTGGTCAACGCCTGCGTCTGGCCGTTGCCGTCAATGTACTCAGGCGTCACCGTGACCGTTAGCGTCATGTCTTCCTGCGCGTTGTGCTGGATGGTCGCCGAAGTTCCGGTCACAGTTGGCACAATGCCGATGTTGGTGTTCTGCGAACCGACGCTATCCCAGGACACCTCATAGGATGTCGCGTGCGGCACCGCGTCCCAAGAGGCGCTGACGCTGGCAGCATGCACCTCAGCGAGCTGCACGTTCGAGACGGCAGTCGTGGGTATGGACAGCGGCTCGCTTTGCTGCGGCATGAGATCATCCACGTTGCCCACGGCGCCAGTCTGTAAACCGATCGCCTCGAAGATGTCCACTGCGGTGAACTTCAGGGGGTCAGGCAACCTTGCCCATCCGCCATCCGGCCAATCCCGACACCACGGACTCTTCTTGTCCTCGGTGACGCCTGCGCCGACCGCGATCCGGCGCTGTCGGCAGTCCAGGGAGTCCCACCAGGCTTGCTCCGATGACAGATCCACAGTCTTGTCTGCGCCACTCCGTTCGGCGTCCACCAGTTCGCCGACTAACGCTCCCGCCCGGGCCCGGTTCTCTGGGCGCATCTTCGCGAAGGGCTTCGAGACTGACTGGGACAGCAGATGCTCCCAGTCAGAGCCGGCGGCGACATCGCTGACCATACGCATCCGCGCTTGCTGGGACAGCCCGCCCCACCAACCACTGGCGACCGCATACGTGGCATCGTCCACGATCACGATTTCCGCATAAGTGGTCTCGCCCTCTTTCACCTTGAGCGCTGGCCACTCGGCGGCACTGGTGTCGATCACGATGCGGAAGCGCTCGTTTTCGCCGTCTTCATCCTTCCGCACTCCGATAGAGCCAGACCCGGAGGTTTTGCCAGCCGGCACCTCCACCAGCCAAGGTTTCTTGGGGTGGGGAGGCAGAAGGTCCGAGTGATCCAGAATTCCCGCATATTCGGGGCCAAGCATCGACTTATGCGGCACCAGATCCGGCCCGCATTGCTGCTCGTCAACATCGGGCCAACAGTCGCGCTCATCGGCGGTGATGAATTCCAGATCAATGGGAATCTTCACGGTCTCAGGCAGCGGCTCTGACAGATGAATAGTGAAATTCACCCAACCACCTTCGACCCAGGCGCTGTCTGCAGAAATGCTGACCCGAGGCTTGTTATTCTTGCCGTCGTTGTCCTGGATGGTCCCGGTGGCGGTGGATTCACCCGTTGAGAGCACGGCTCCAACCGGGTCGGACAGCTCCACGAGGAACGTTTCGTCGTGCTCTTCCACGGCGTCGTCGGTGGTCTGGACTTTGACCGTGGCCATGCGCTGTCCGGCAGGTATGGTCACGATTTGAGCCGTGGTGACGGCAGTGTAGTCAGTACCGGCGGTCGCCCCTGTCGGAGGGGTAGCGTTGGCGGCAGCCGTATCGTCGGCGGTGCTCCACTTGAAGGTGACATCTTCCCGGGGCGTGTCCGACAGGTTGACGTTGAACAGGACGACGTTCTTTTCTGCCGCCTTGCCATCCTCAATGGACAGCGTGGGGTAGTCGTCATTACCAATGGCGATGACCGCCACTGCCGCGTTGCCCGGCAGGTGAACGGTGCTGGCGTCCGCGCCCTGGAAGTTGAACGTCACTTCGCTCGTGGTTCCGGTCATCCCTTCTGTGAAGCTGAGCCGGAAGGTCTCGGCGGCCTCGAATTGTTCGTCATCGGTGGTCGAGATGGTGAAGGATTGGGCCGCGCCCTTGGTTCCCGCAGTCCCCTCCGGCCAGGTGATGGCCGTGGGAGTCTCGGAAGGGGTGTAGTCAGTAGCATCGGCCCGGTTGGCGCCCTTCGTATCCTCTGCGGTGACCCACTTCAGCGAAACCGGGGTCGTCTGGATGAACGTCGGCTGAAGCGTTACCAGAATGTCCTCACCCTCGACAGCCCCGTAGGGGCGCTGGTTCGGATCGGCGTGACAACAGCGACTGATGCTGACGTCTATCTCCGCGAATTTGATGTCGGTTACCTTTACCTGCACGCGTTGGGTGGCCGTGTTGCCGTCCTCGTCGATGACTCGCACAAGCGTCTCGTAAGTGTTGTCTCCATGCCAGTCGGCGGGATACTCGAAGTCTTGGGCCGACAGCGCCAGAACGCCCGTATCGGGATCGATGGTAAAGAGCGACGCGTCGTTTTTTTCCACCGACCAGGTCACGCCGCCGGCCGGGTCGCTGGCCGCAGTGAGCGCGGGAGTGATCGTCCAGTCGCTGTTCTCCTCCACTGTCACTGTGGAGTCGGCAATTGGCTCGAGCGACACGGAATGGACATCGTCATCCCGAATGGAGATCAGCGTCAGCTTCCCGCCGGGCTGGTCGCGTGTTCGCCCGTCGAATCGGGGCTCGAGCCCTTCAGAATTGTGCCATTCTACTGATATGCCGATGTACTCGTCATCCTCGACGATCGTGTCTTCGGTCGTGCTGATTGTGGCGGTCAGACTTGTAGTGCCGGGCGATACTTCCAGCTCAATGGAATCATCGATGCCGGTGTAGTCAACTCCGCCGGTCGCCTGTGCCAGTGGCCACGTGTTCTCCAGGAATACATACAGTTTGCTCTCCCAAAGCGCATCGTCCGGCACCGGTGGGTCGAACTCGAAATGGAGAGTAACGTCGTCTCCCTCGTTCACCACCTGATCCCGGATGATTAGCCGCGGACGACTGTCCGTATCGGTCTCCGTAATGGTCACGGTGGCGACGCCGCCGGCGGGGTGAATGTTGAGGCCGCCGGACTCCTCGGAGAGTATGACGGTGAAGGTTTCCGTCCCTTCCTCCTCGTCGTCATCAATGATGGGCACGCTGATGGTCGCCTCGGTGACGCCGGCCGGGAATTCCACTTTATGGTTGAATTGGGGCCGGTAGTCCTGCCAGGCAAGGGCGGTCCCGTCCTCCATCGAAACCAGAACCGACTGATGCGTAAGCGTTGGCTGGCTCAGGCTCAAGGTAAGCTCGGCGGATCCGGCGCTCTCATCCACGCTGACGTCGCTGATGGATACCTGCGGGGTGTCGTCGTCGACGATGGTCATGGTGATGTACTTGAAGTTATTGGACTCCGGGTCCAGGAACCGGCGCGAGTAATGGTTGAATCCCGTTGACTCCAGCAGGAACGTAAACGTCTCGTTCTTTTCGGGACGATTGTCGCCCTTGATGTTCAGGTCGAAGCTCAGTTCGTACTGTTCCTTGTGGAAATGCTCCAGCGTAAAGTCGGCGCCATCCCACCTGATGTGGCAATAAGGCGCGCGATTATTGCCGTAGGCAACATCCTCCGGAACGCTGGCGGTGCTGGCGTACTCCTCAACATTCGGTATCACAAGCAGGGGCCAATGATCTACTATATCGGTGATGAAGCACCCAATATAGGTGAAATGCGTGTGGAACCTCGGATCCTGTATGCTCTCAATCGCTGATGCGTCGGTGCGCTTCAGCTTGACGGTGACTGTCTTGTCCACGTCGCCCTCCATCACGTAGGTGGGGGTCGATTCGTCAATCCAGATGCTGTACGCGTCATCGTCCTCGATGGTCGCGTATGCGGTGGAACGGAGCAGCGTGATATTGGCGTTCGCCTCGGTGATGACGGCGCGGAAGTTTTCGTCCATTTCCGCTGTATCATCGTCCAGAATGGTGACGGAAACCTGCTTCTCCGTTTCGCCCGGGGCGAACGTGACCGCAGTTCGGCCCACGGCCGCGTAGTCCTTTTCGCCGTCGACGCTCAAGCCGCCGCTCATGGCCACGTAATCATCCCCGCCGGTTCCGTCCATCGTCTGCCAATGGATAGTGACTGGAGAGGTCTGCGCGGGAGTCATGGTGATGGTGAAGGTGGCCTGGGCCGTGCCGCCCGCCGTTTCGGAGACCGTCGGCGCGTCGGCGATGGAGATGACGGATCCGTCATCGTCATAGATGTAGCCGACGGCGGTCGTGTCCTTGAGCCTGGCGCCGTCAGCGTCGGTCAACTGCACCCGGAAGGTCTCAGTGCCCTCCGGTTCACTGTCCGGCAGTGATTGCACCGCAATCGTCTGTTCCTTTTCGCCCGGCGCGAACGTGAGGATTTGCAGCCGGTCTACCTCCTGGTAGTCCAGTCCATGGATGGCGGAATCGTCCTCAGTCACCCAGTGAACAGTGACCGTTCGCTCCGTCGCGCCGGTCATGGTGACCAGGAATTCCAGCTCGTCGCCCTCGTCCACCGTGGCATCGGTAATGGAGAGGGTTGGACGCGAGTCGTCGTCGCGGATGATTCCTACCGCAGCGTCCTCGTCCACCGTCACTCCGTTTACGTCTTCCAGTAGGACGGTGAACTTGTGATTCGGCTCGTCCGCCTGGTCCTGGTGGGTGGCGATGGTGAAGGTGCCCCCGTCGGTCTGACCGGCTGGGATGGTGACCTCCTGCGGCGCCAGGGCCGTGTAATCGCTGCCAGCTTTGGCAACGGCAGCCCCTTCCGCGCCGTCTGCGCCGTCTGCGCCGTCCATGCTCTTGACGGTGAATGTCACGTCTTGGGTCGTCGGCTCGCTCAAGGCTACGTGGAAGTCCAGGGAGTTGCCCTCGCCAACGCTTTCCCGCGCCGCCGTTACGGAGATGACCGGCCCGTCGAGGATGTACGCAGTAGCGGTTGGTATCCGGGCTGCCACTGTCTCCGGGAAGAGCGTCTCGCCGAAGATCTTTGCTGAGTAGAAACTATGGACGTTTTCACCGCCGAGTTTCACTTCCTCGAACTTCAGGGTCGCCGTCTCGGCGCCTTCGCCGGAAACTTTGTCGGCCAGCGTGGGCACAGTGAGGGTTCCCTCGGTCTGGCCGGGCTCAATTGTCAGACCTAGTCCGAAAAAGGCGGTATCTGTGTAGTCCACGCCTTTCGTTGCCGTTCCGCCGAGTCCTGAAATGGTCGACATGTTCAAGCGGTAGGGAACGGGATTGGAGAGTTTCGCCCGGAAGACGATGTCCTCCCCTTCGCGAACCCGGTCGTCGTCCGGCTCGATGGTGATTGTCAGATTCTGGTCGTCGTTGAGGATGGTGCCGCGAACAGAGATGGCGCTGCCGGGCCCGCAGCGGGGGAGCAGACAGGCGTTGACGGCGTTGCTGAACTTGACGTACACCCGCTCGTCAGGCTCCTCGATGAAGTCGCCTTTGATCTCGACCTCAACGTATTTCAGCATCTCACCCGGCATGAAGGTCAGCGTGCCCGGCGTGATGGGGGTGAAGTCCTCACCGGAGGTGGCGTTGAGCGTCGGGTCGATACCACCGCCGCCGTGCGCATAGTCCACCGTCACCGTATGGCTGCTGGGAGCGGTCAGGCTGACCGGGTAACGCAGCATGGCGGTGTCGGTGTTGGGATTCTCACGCCACACCGGGTCCGGCTCTGCCACTTCCGGGTGCCCGTAGCGCAGTTTCGGCATCTTGTCGTCATCAGCAATTGTAATCCGGGAAAGTAGCAGGTTGCGGATGACTCGGTTGGTCTGGCCGGATTGGGCGCGGAACTTGATGCCGTTGCTGACCAGGAGCGTGGCGTAGAAGCACTCGTCATCCTCGTGCAAGTCATCCGGCGAGGTGGGAATAGGGAGGGTAATGCTCCGGTCCCCCTCCTGCATCACGTATTTGACAGACTCGAAGGTCTGATAATCAACGTTCTTCTGCGCGAAGTCGTTCTGTCCGCTCTGGCACTCGCTGATCTGGTTTGGCTGGTCTCCTTTGACCGCGACGAAGACCGCTACTGTCTCTTCCCTCTTCAGCGCCCGCTCTAGCGTCAGGGTAAGCTGGGCGTCGCGGCCCTCCGTTACGGTGACATCCGGCACATCCGCCCAGAGTTCGCCATCGTCGTGGATGATCAGTCCGGTGGAAGTGCGGCTGCCGGCAATGGACAGGTCACCGGTGGGATTGGAGAGCCTCAGGACGATTGTGTCGTTCTGTTCAATCAACGAATCGTTGATGGTGTTGAAGGTAATTGTATGGGACTTGCCGTCTGCCTTGTGGCCGTCGAATTCCAGGGTGCCGGAAAGATCGTCAACCGTGGTGTAGTCGCCGCGCACGATGCCGCTGCCGAGAGCAGTGATGGGTTCGGCGGTGCTGGCGTCGCCGACTCTGTAGTCAACAGTCCCTTTCCCGTTGCCTTCCAGATTCACCTTGAAGGCCAGGGGGCCGCCCTCATCGGCCAGGTACTGGAAATTCCCAAATGAAACGGTGGACGGTTCGCGGTCGAGGATGGTGACCTTGTATCTGAGAGAGTCAGGGTCATTAAAACGCCCGCCAAAGGTCACGCCACTCTCTTTGATCTTAAATTCCACCTCGAACGTCTCATCCCCTTCCTTCAATTTGTCCTTCTTGATAGGGATGAGGATGTTGACAGTTTGATTCTTTTTGACCTTGAATTCACCATTGCTACTGATATGGACCCCGCCGGACATCTGGAGTTTGGCAAAGTCGTCGACCTCCATCGCAGTGCCGTTTATCGTCTTCGCCGTAATCGTAGCTTCCTGTCGGGTTAAGCTGTAAAGGGTAAACTTGAAGGAAACCTGCGCCCCCGGATCCTCAGCCAGGATGAGCGCCCCCGGATCCTCAGCCAGGATGAGCGTGGCGGGAGTGACTTCAACTTCGATGTTGTCAGTTTGGATCCCCTGGGCCTCCACCTGGGGCGGAAGCACGTTGAGCGCCGCCAGGCCCAGCATTGCGAGCCCGAGCCAGGCGGCGCCGAGCATTGCGAAGCGGATACGATTGCTCGCGACCGGGAACGAGCGTGGTGAGAAGCGTGGCCCGATGTGCATGTCCAGTCCTCCGAATGTCCCGCCGTGGATGTCAATGTCACTGCATTCAATGCGTCTGCATTGAGTGACTCAGCATTCACGTGGATCGCGGAGTGGTCAATGCCGGCAGGCACACAGAGGGCCATCGCATTTGGATCGAATTGTGTCGGACATAACACCAAGGGACGTCGCCCCCTAGCCGATACGCAAGAGGAACCGGGACGTCTGACTCAGCCGGTCAGTGAGAGGGAATCGGACGGGGAGTGGAGAGCTCTCAGAGGACATCAGAGGCGGGGTCGAGAGGCCCCGCCTCTTGTTGTGGGTGCGACTCAGGAGCCCAGAGCGGGTCCCCGCGCGGGGACGGGGACTGGGGACTTGACGGCGGGGACTGGGGAATTGGGGGCGGGGACGGGACGGTCTGACTCTTGAGACAGTCTCAGTAGGTCGTTGTTCCTATTGGTGGGTTTGAGGTGCTCGGACTTGACCGAGTGGACTTGACGGGAGAGGCGGGGGACGCCTGCGATTAGAGGTTTCGCGCGATGGCTTGGCCGAAGGCCAGGCCAGCGGTCGCTCCAGGCTGGCTTCGCCACTCGTCGAACGCGGCGGTCACGGTTTCGAGCAACGTGTTCGTCGCGGCGCCGTACTTCTTTGCGGCCTCGGCAGGTTCTCCATCGAGAAACGACTGCTTGACGACGCGATAGATGATGTCAAGCTCCTCCGCGGTGCTGTACGACTCTACCGCAGCGGATATCGTCACGTCCACGAATCCGGCCTCGATGAGGCGGGCCTTGAGCTCGCGACCCATCTGCGCGTGGCCGTCGTCCGCCTCGATGAGGTCGGCGAATATCTCCCAGGCGCGACGCATGACGCCGAGCTCAGGGTGGGTGTAGCAGGAGTCGACCATCATCTCGCGGCAGGCCACGATGCCGCCGGGCTTCAGCACTCGACGCGATTCCGCCAACGCGGAGGCGATGTCGGGGGTGAAGAGCAGCACGCCGGCGAAATGGACGACGTCAAACGAGTTGTCGGCGAAGGGGAGGTCGATGGCGTCGGCGACGACGTAGGTGGCGTTGTCGATCTCACGCTCGTGGGCGACGGCGCGAGCGAGCTCGATCTGCGACGGCTCGATGTCGATGCCGTGCAGGTGTCCTGGCGCGATCGCCGTGGCCAAGCGAGCCGAGAGGAAGCCCGGCCCACAGCCGACATCGAGCAGTTGCATGCCCGGCTGGAGGTGGGGCAGTAGGAACCCGGGACTGACCCGCTCAGCCGCGCGAGCGAGGAACGTGATCACTTCCTCGCTGTAGCCCATGCTGTATTCACGGTTGGGACTCGCAGGGATGGTGTTCGTGGTCATGGTCGGGCTCCTCGCAGAGGTGGGACTTCCATGGTTCGGCGTGTGCGCGTCGGGCTCGCGTGTGCTGCTCAGCGTGCGTACCCGTATTGGCGTTCGTGAGAGCAAACACTATGCGATTGCGGTCGGTACGCGCAATGCTGCAGACTATGCATTGCGCCGACGCCTAGCGTCGCGAAGGACGCCGGTGAGCGTCTCGGTAGGGTCAAACGCTCACGAGGCTTCATCACGTTCACCAAGATTGCTCGTCATCGCGTCGATGCTGACTTCGACCCGACGCCGATCGGATTGTGTGAGGCCCCGAATGAACTCCTGCTCGAGCTGTTGGATGGGTTCCTGGAGCTGAGTCAGGAGCGCTTGTCCGCTCTTAGTCGCACGCAGGGCGACGGTGCGTCGATCTGTGCGCGATCGGCGTCGGGAGAGCAGGCGCTTCTCGGCCAGCCGCTGGACCATGCGACTGATGAATGATGGGTCGATGGGGGTGAGATCCGAGATCTCAGCGGCGTTGGTCGAGCCGCGCTCAACGAGGACGGTCAGAATCCTAAATTCTGCTGGGGTCAGGTTGTAGGGAATCAGCATCGCAGCGAGTCGCTGATCCAAGCGTGCTCCGAGGTCCGCAAGTTTCAGAGCCAGGCTGTCGGTCGGCTGTGGGTCCGTCATTGAACTCAAGTCCCTTTCCACGACGGTACACAGCGTAAGGCCAAGGTCGCGAACCGCAGAAATGCCGCGAAAACATATCGTGGTGGCATCGCTGAGCTCGCCGAGCGAGCGGTAGTCCACTCAATACGCTCGACTGACTCGGTACGCTCCCGACGTAGAGGGTGTAGATGAGTCACGGGCTATTGTCCGAGTGCAACGGCATTGGCGATTCGCACAACTCGCGAGAGGAGACCGTGCAGGCGGGCGGTCGATTGTCGCCCGATTACGCCGAACTCGTCGAGGCGGGTCTCAAACCACGACTGCAAGCGCTAGTCGCCCGCGACCGCATCCCGCTGATCATCGGTCTCTCCCCTGGTCAGCGCCACGACGCACCTAGCGGCCTCGAACTGCTGCGCCGTATCGGTCCGGCCAGTCGCCAACCCTTTCTCGTCATGGATCCTGCCTACGAAGACGACGTGACTCGACGCCATCGTGACTCACCCACCGATTGTTTCTTGATTTTGTCCAGTTTGGTGGTCTTCACCGGAAGTGTCGTAACTAGGGCTACGGTCAGTGCCGTCTCTAGGGTCCTGCTGGGAGGAGTCATCGCCGGCAAGTCAACCTGATTGCCTTCCCAGTGGAAGAAAACGTCACCGCAACGACTCAGGAACCCTACGTGCCGTAGGAGTTTGACCCGCCAGCCATGAGCTGGGATGGTCAGCAGCCGAACCTGCAGCTCTCGTGGCATGAATCAATGCTCTTCGACGATTTGAATGACAAGAAACCTGATAGAAGACCACGCCAAGTTCGTCCCGAATCGAGGCTTGATGGACCAAGTGCCAAATGTCAGACCCGCTGTCCTGTCTCAGCACCGCAATCTGCGACGCACCGTGGCTGGCTTTCTCAATGCCATCTGCTCCCCAGTCCAACGTGACTTCTACCACTGTGGGCAGAATTATGTCATCGATCTGCTTCGCACCGACCACGACATCGCCCACCAATGTGATATGAGTAACCGCACCGACATGGTATGCCTCGTATAGATCGCGGAGGTCTCGGTCGGTGATGGCTTCTTCGATAAGTGGCCGGCAGTCTCGGTCACCGGCATTGTACATCAAGGCATAGTGCTGAGCCGTAACGGTCGGATCGAACCTGCTATTTCCAATCCGAAGGCTATCACAATCACCATAGTCCCTCAGGCCAAGCACATGGCCTAACTCATGCACCAGGGTTGATACGGACACACTATGGCGATTGCGTAGTACAATGGTCGCGTGTTCGGTGTTCAAATGTGCGGGCTGGGTGTCAGTTTCGAATATTCTACGAGGAGGCTCCCCAGCGGCCGACCACCTGTGGTCATACACCGTGTTACCAGCCCCTTTCTCGTAGACCACTACGACATCTACATCAATGTTCGGCTTGTGGTCGGCGCAGGTTGATGGCGCACGGCCTTTGTTGGTGTGAATAGCGAATGGCCTCATATCTTGGTCGAAGGAAAGTGTCCCAGATAAGGCCTCGTTCCAAATCCCAACTGCTTGTTTCAACGCCTGCAGAACTGTATTGTCTTCCGTACATAGGAGGGTGGGTTCACCGTCGATGACTTTCTGGTTCAGGTAGACAGGTTTTCCAGTTGTGGTGGCATCGTTGTGAGCTGACGGATTTTGGTGGGTTTGCGCCGTCGATGGAGCTGCGGAGCTGTCCAACTGCTTGGGTTGTGAGTTCGGAAGGTAGTATCCAATAGTCCCGGAAGCAGAGTTGAAGTCGACGCCGATGAGGCCAAGGGCGACGGCAAAGCCTACCACGGTGGCAACGAACAGCAGTTTCATGGGTGATTCTGCTCAGTCGCGGGAGCGTTGCCTAGTGTTGATAGGAGACTGTCAAACGCAGAGTTGACTCGGGTAGATTCGGCGAGGAGAGAGCTGTTGGTATCGACTAAGGCCAAGCTTGGTTGATCGCGACCGTTGTAGATCGTGCCATCAGGAAAGACTTGGAAGCGTCGCGATTCTGTAAAGTCACTCTCGTAAAGGTATAACCTCGCCTGTATGGGGCTGTCGAGGATAGCAAAGCCATATTCTGTTTCGCACCTGTGCGTGCTATTTGTAGAACATTCGTATTCGACAGGACCGGAAGTCCGAAGGTCGTACGTGATGGGTACTGTGAACAGGCGACCCCAAACCCGATATGTCTTTCCTCGACGTAGCACCGATGGATCACGAAGAACGACGTAAGTGGTTGCCGTTGTAGTTGCCGTATTGCCCGCAGCATCTGTGACCGTTGCCCGGATGCTCTTGAGGCCGGAATCGACCACGTGTTTGCCTTTGAGTTGGCGATAGGGCGTTGGGCGATGGTCTTGATAGTGTACTTCGCCTGTTTGGAGCGCACAGGATACTGAAGCGGTGCCTGTTATACCGGCGTACATTTGAGTAGCGTCACGGGTTTCCCCATCGATCTTGAGGAAGAATGGTCCCGTCCCGCCAACCACTTTCCACGTGACTGGTGTTTCGGCGATTTGATAACCTTGGAAACCATGGTCGGTTTCGCAGAATGCGGGAGCCAAGAGGGTCAGTGTCAGGTCGCTGGCAGTGCCCTGGCTCCCTGCAGATTCCTCAGCGCTTCTTGCTTTGCCAGTTACAGGCTCGCTGGCGTCTGGATTGGCCTTCTGCACTCCGTCTAGAACATCCGTCGCCGCCGTGCCTTCGGTGATGCTCGCGTCTGTATTCACTTCTTCGAGCGTGGCTGCCGCCTGCCCACTATTCCCGATTTCACGGCCGACCACCATCCCGAGCACAGCCACGACCGCGGCGATGGCCACGAAGAGGGCCACTTCTCGCAGTTTCCAGTGTCGCCATTGGGTTGGCATGTGGTGCTCCTGATGATGTTGCGCGACCCTAACACAGTGGGTGCGAGAAGGCGGTCCTGGCCGGCGTCGCGCGAGTCGGTCAGGCTCCATTCACCTGCGCCGTCGGCCTCATGTGAGTTCGAGCGGCTCGGTCAAGGTCCGCATGGTCGCCCTCGGATGGCGGCGGCGGTCGTCGGAACGTCGAGGGAACGGGGTCTGCTGGCTGGGGCGGCATCCAGCGGAAGGTCGTCCCCGCTTTCCGGATCATCCAACAACGCCGCTTCGGCGGGCATTGCGCTGGAAACGGGGGCGCACCGGCGCGTGATCTCGAACCGGTGCTGCGGGGCGTCGTCCGCGACGAGACTCTTCTGAAAGCCGATTCGTTCCGGTGCTGGTCGACGCGATCGTGTCGAGTGTCCCGGACCTTTTGATCACACGCTGCACGCGGCGGATCCGGGGTCATCCCGGTGCTGCGCCGCAACGTGGAGGAGACGCAGCCGCCGCTTTGTGCGATAGACCAAGGGTGCTCACCCGTTGGGATTAGCCCAACGCGCCTTGCTGACGCCTGATGTCCTGAGGGTCCCAACCGGTGCTGGCTGCGCCTCGTCCCATTGGTACGTCGGGAGCAAGCGGATGCGGGACTCTGGTGGTGAAATGCGATCCCAGGGCGTCGTGAGCAAGAAGCAGCACAATGTGATAGCCACCCTTTACAACAGAAAGCATGCACCCTACGTGTACGGTGCCTTCCACATCGTCCGAGGCGAGTTGTCGAATCAGTGGACAACCAAGCCATTCGTCGTCTCCAAGAATACTGCGACAGGAGAAGTGATCGTCTACGGCAGCGTTCTTCAAATGTTGCTCAAAATCCTGTTTCAGATCGAGAAGCTCAGGGAGTTCTCGATCCGCGCTGACGCCATCCTTGGGCAAGCAGCGTTGCCTGTGAAGAAAGACCCCCTACTGATCGGTGTTCCTATAGCCGATGGGATCATGTACGATCAGGTGGAGCTGATCGGGGAGGTGCTCCTTGTGAACTCAGTGCGCGTTCGCATCCTCTCCGAAATGTTCCCGGAACGTCTGAAGCAGCACACGGTCCCAGTCTATGACTACAACGACAAGCAAGTAGATTCTGTCCAGGTTCGCCACATTGGCAACCTGATCGCACACAACCGATACCTCTGCGTGGTTGATGACCAAGTTGTCGACCTCTATTCCGACCAAAGAACATTGAGTGGGGTGAGCGAGATTGGATTGAAGATTAGATTTCTGGAGTATATCGCCGAGGTCGAAGCCGCAGTGCGCGGCCTCACGGTCAGGGACCTGTTGCGGCACCTACATTCCGAATTGGCACAGCTCTCGACAGCTTCGGGCAACAAGGAAATCGTCGACCTTCATCAGAACCTCTATACCCTAGGTGGCCTCGTGAGCCGTCAACCCGGTTCCATCGTCCCGGCCCCGCTGAAAGCCATCCTCGATCGGGCGGCCGCCAAATGCCTAGAACGAACACATCCGAGCGGACCCCCGAAGGGGGAAGACCATCAGAGCGTCATGATGAAGTGCACAACCCCGAGGTTCTTCTGGGAGCAGGATTTGGACGATAAGCGGATTCGAGTGTCGTTGTTCGTCAACGATGAGCCCGAGACGCTCGTCATGGACCTCGGAGAGTTCTTTCAGGAGATGGAAGCAGCCTACGGGGATAGCACGCTGCTCGAGGCAGCCGGGTTTCCTAACCGAACTGAACAGGAGTAGCGCACGCCGGAGTTGCTGGGCAGGTTAGCCACGCCGGAGTCCCGGCGTGCGGTCCGTCGTCTCCGCATCTGCTGCTCCCGATGCCCCTTGCACGCGCACTGTGCCAAACGTGCCGCTCTCGCGCAGCGATGTGGTGCTCCCCCGGGTGGGTCCTATCGGCCCTACGGCGGTGCCTGTACCGTTTCGCGTCGGTGCGTTATCTGCGCCCGCCCCGAATCCTAAACGAGGCTCTCCGGTCGTTGGTCTCTTTGTTATGCTCGATGAGGCCGATCCCTCGGAACGGCGGTACCACGATCGGTGTCCATTGATGGTGGCATCGCAGCATACGAGTGGAGCCATGACGAACAGACGGCCGACGAGGCACTGCTGCAGGATCCAGCCACGCCGCGAGTGGTCGGTAGCCACGGGCAGCCTGATCCGATTGAATCTGGGACCTGACGTCGGCAGCGAACCAATGTTCCCAAGGGAATCGAATCTCGAAGGTTCTTGATTTTGTCCAGTTTGGTGGGCCGGGCTGGATTCGAACCAGCGACCGAGCGGTTATGAGCCGCCTGCTCTGACCCCTGAGCTACCGGCCCCTGGGGATTTCTCCTGGTACTGGGCCAGTCTATCGAGCGGTTGATCTACGATCCCCGTATGCCTTCTTTGACTTTGCCGACTCGGACTTGGCGGATGAGTTTTGTTGGCCTGGTTGGATTGGCCGCACTGCTGGTGCTGGCTTGCGGGCCTTCGGGTGATCCGGCGACTCGAGGTGGGGTGATTCCTCCGGCGGTGGAACGTCCGTCGGAGCTGGCTGGCCGGCTTGACTTGCCGGCGCTGGTGAATGAGGTCGTGTTTCCCTGGTCGGAAGTGGTGGTCCGACGCGATTCGGACGACCTTGCGGTCGGTGTGCTGGTGGCGAACACTCCCGAGAGACGCAGCCGCGGGATGATGTATTGGAGCGGTCTGCCAGCGGATAGCGGGATGATTTTCATCTGGGAAGAGACACGCGCTCGCAGCGGCGGGTTCTGGAACCAGAATGTGCCGATCGATCTTGACGTCGCGTGGCTCGACCGTGATGGCGAGATTTTGGAGTTTTCGATTCTGTTTGCCGAGGATGAGACCACGAAGCGTCCGCGGCAGGACTATTTCTTTGTGCTGGAGATGCCACGAGGCCGGTTTGCGGAGATGGGAATCGAACGAGGCGATCAAGTGTTGATTCCTGCCACATTGTTGCCGGAATAGTCGACCTGCACCGCGAATTGCCCGTCTATGAGGACGGTTGACCGTGATATCGTGCCGAGAAGCACAGGCCGCCTGATGGTGCGGTCGCAAGCAAAAGGGGGGCGCACAATGAAGCGAATTATTGGTGTCGGAGCGATCCTTGCTGTGTTGGCGGCAGTCGCACGAGTCGTGATGGGTCGTCGCCGCGACGAAGAGGACGAGGCGTAACTCCTCGGTTGTTCCTCTCGCTCGATCAGGGGACATCGTCCAGCCGCGCTCTCGTCTGGGACGAGGGCGGGCGCGTCGTTGCCAGCGCGCAACGCAGCGTGAAGTCCAGTTTTCCTCGACCTGGCTGGGTTGAGCAGTCGCTGAGCGAGATTTGGGACACGCAACTGGATGTGGCCAGACAGGCCGCGTTGCAGGTCGGCGTTGAGCGAATCCGCGCCGTTGCGATTGCCAATCAGCGTGAAACTGCGTTGATCTGGAATCGCGCCACGCTCGAGCCCATCGGGCCTGCGATTGTCTGGCAATGTCGCCGCACGGCAAGTGTGGCTGCGCAGCTTGACGACCTTCACGGTGAACAGATTCGCGCGCGATCCGGTTTGCAGCCGGATGCGTATTTTTCCGGACCCAAGTTCTCGTGGTTGCTTGACCACGCTGATCCGGCGCTACGTGCCAGGGATCGGGCGGACGCGGGCGAGTTGGCCTGCGGCACTGTCGATACGTGGCTGATCGCGAAGCTGAGCGACGGGGCGGTTCACGCTACGGACGTGACGAATGCCTCTCGGACGATGTTATGGAATCTGAGTGACCGTGATTGGGACGAGCAGCTCTGCTCCTGGCAGGGCGTGCCGATGCCGATGCTGCCAGAGGCTCGTCCGAGTGGTGGCGAGTATGGGTTGACTGAGGCGTCGCTGCTAGGCAAGGCTCTGCCGATACTGGCGGTTGCCGGTGATCAACAGGCGGCGCTCTATGGACATGGGATCACGAGTCCGGGCGCAGCGAAATGCACGTATGGGACCGGAGCGTTCCTACTCTCTCATGCCGGACCTGAGGCTCAGCCCGAATCGACTCCTGATGGCCTGCTGTTGACTGCGGCCGCGGATGGCGGGCTGGCGCTTGAAGGCGGCGTGTTTACGGCTGGATCGGTGGTGCAGTGGTTGCGGGACGAACTGGAGTTGGCTCCTTCGGCGTCGGAGATTTCAGCACTGGCGGCATCAACTGACAGCTCCGGAGGGGTGATGCTGATTCCGGCCCTGGCCGGATTGGGATCTCCGCATTGGGATCCCGACGTACGCGGTGCGATCCTGGGGTTGACTCGGGGGACGACCAAGGCGCAGATCGCACGCGCAGCGCTGGAAGCAGTGGCGTTTCGGGTGCGCGAGATTCTTGAAGCCATGGAGGCTGGGGCCGGTCCGATTACGGAGCTGCGGGTTGATGGCGGGATGACGTCGAGCGACGAGATGCTGCAGATCCAGGCGAATGCCCTGCAACGGCCGATTGTCCGGCCGGCCACGCAGGAGACGACGGCTCTCGGCGTGGCTCGGCTGGCGATGGAGGTCAGCGGATTAGATACGGATATTGAGATGGACGAAGATCGGTTTGAGCCCAACGCCGATCTTGAGAGTGCGTTTCAACGCTGGTGCGCCGCACGTCGGGCGATACAGACACTGTCTCCCGATGGTGTATTGACTGAATAGACTCAGATCGAAATGGCTACGGCAGACTACGACGTCATCATCATCGGCGGCGGGATAAACGGCGCAGCGACTGCGTCTTCGGTTGCTGCTCGGGGATATCGGACGTTGGTGCTGGAGCAAGACGACTTTGCATCGGGCACGACGTCGGCCTCGACCAAGCTGATCCATGGTGGGTTGCGCTATCTCGAAACCGGAGATGCTCGGCTGGTTCATGAATCGCTGCAGTCACGCGAGCGACTGTTGCGTGAGCGGCCGCATCTCGTACGTCCGATGGGCTTCATCCTGCCGGTGTACGAGGGAGACCCTCGGCCCTCGTGGTACATCCGCTCGGGGCTTGCGCTGTATGACCTGTTGTCTCCGAGGAAGGTGTCTCCGTGGCACTCGTCGTTTTCGGAGCGGGAGTTGCAACGCTTTGAGCCCTCGATTTCCACCGATCGGCTTAAGGCGGCGTATCTCTATCACGACGCTCAGGTGTGGTCGCCGGAGCGGCTGACGCTGGAGTATCTCGCACAGGCACGGGCATCGGGCGCTGATCTGCGCAATCATGCGGCGGTTGACTACATCATTGTTGATGGTGGGAGCGCGCGAGGCGTCGATTTTCATGACGTGCTGACCGGTAAGCGGTCGACAGCGTCGGGGCGGCTTGTGATCAATGCTGCAGGGCCGTGGGTGGATGCAGTGCTTGACGCGACTGGACGGTCGCTGAAGCGGCGGATCGGTGGGACGCGAGGGTCTCACCTGGTCATTGATCTCAACGGTCGGGGCCCGAAACATGCGGTGCTGGCCACCGCAAAGTCGGATGCTCGGCCGATGTTCGTCACTCCCTGGTTGGACCATCACATCATTGGCACGACCGATGTTCGCGACGATGGTGATCCGTCGGCGGTTCGCGCCGCCGGCTGGGAGATCGATTACATGATCGCCGAAGCGGCGCGGATTCTGCCGGGTCTCGGTATCGAGCATCGCAACGTGTTGTATGCCTACTCGGGTGTTCGTCCTCTGGCGCAGGCCGGCGACGGAGTGTTCGAGGGCGCCATTTCACGCCGATCGATCGTGGTCGATCATGCATCGGAAGGCGTGGAGCGGCTGGTCTCTCTGGTGGGCGGCAAACTAACGACCGCGGCGGAGCTCGGACGGACGGCGGCTGAGGCAGTGGCCCAACAGATCGGTCGTCCGAGGGCGCGTGGCATCGCGGCGTTACCGAAGGTGCCGACCAGTCGCGCGGTGTTCCTGGCTCCTGAGACACAGGAGCATCTGCGGATGGTGTACGGGCCGAGAGCACCGGAGGTCGCAGCGTATGCGGCTTCTGACTCGTCGTTGGCTGCGCCTGTTTCGGATCAGCATCGCGATATTGGGGCGCAGGTGGCATACGCGGTTGAACATGAAGGCGCGCGGACCGTCGCCGACGTGCTGTTGCGGCGTACGGTCGTTGGTTTGACCAAGGACCTGGGTCGCAGCGCGGCGGGACCGACAGCCGAGGTCATGGCGCGCCGGCTGGGCTGGTCTAACGAGGTACGGGATCAGGCGGTGCGAGATTACTTTGCCGAGTTACATCGTCGGTTTGTAGTGATTGACTCTTCGGCGGGCATTCCGCCGTCGGAGGAGTTGTCGAGTGATGAGGTTGAAGGAGTTGGGGGACTCGACGGATAGGCGTGGTGCATTGCCGCACGACAGTCCCAGCGCCAGCTCTACTGAGACCCTCGTCTAGTCCCCTTCTCCACCCTTGGGCAGACCGATGCATCACCCCTCAACTTCCCCCGCTTCCGAGCGGGGGCCTGCTCCTTCCCTGGCTTCTTACCGGTGACCATGTTTGTCGCTGGTAGCTGGTCAACCGGGACCTTTCCGAGCAGCCAGGGCTATGCCAAAGCGGGTCCCCGCTCGGGGGCGGGGACTGGGAATCTGGACTGAGACGCTCGTCTGTGCCTTGAGGATTCTCTTATGCTCGCCAACGGCTGAGGCGGAGGGCGTTGGTGAGGACTGAGAGGGAGCTGGCGACCATGGCCAGGGCTGCGGCGATGGGCTCGAACTGGCCTCTGTCACCGAAGAGCCAGTTGAGGCCTCCTGGGACTCCTCCGACGGCGTCGAAGATGGGTACGGCGAGTCCGGCGGCGAGGGGGATGAGGAGGATGTTGTAGGAGAAGGCGAAGGCCAAGTTTTGTCGGATGACAGTTCGGGTGGCTCTGGCCAGTAGGACTGCCTGGGCGGCACGGCGCGGATCGGACTGCATCAGGGCGACTTGAGCGGTCTCGAGTGCGATGTCGGAACCGGTGCGCATGGCGAGGCCGAGGTCGGCTTGCGCGAGCGCCGGGGCGTCATTGACTCCGTCGCCGACCATCGCTACCCGGCGATTGCTGGTCTGATGCTCTGCGACGAGCGTTGCTTTTTCGGATGGCAGGGCGCCGGCGTGATAGCTCGCGATTCCAACTGCTTCACTAACGGCACGGACAACTGGCTCGGTGTCGCCGCTGATCAGCACTGAATTCACATCACGTGACTGCAGCAGCTTCACGGCCTCGCTGGCCCCTGGCTTTGGTGGATCGCTGAGCCGGATTGTTCCGATCAGGTTGCCTTCCTGGGCGATGTAGACGGGTGTTGAGACCGATTCTGAGTCGTCGATGGTGATTGAGTACTCAGACATCAGGCGTTCGTTGCCGACGACAATGATTTGGTCGTCAACCATGGCGGTCGCTCCGCTTCCTGGTCTGCTGTGAAAGTCGACTGCGATGCCGAGTTCCAGACCGCGATCCTGCGCGTGAGCCACGATGGCTGCTGCCAGCGGATGCTCCGATTCCTGTTCGACTGTGGCGGCGAGTCGGATGAGCTCGTCATCTTCGACGCCGTTTGGCTGGACTACCGTCACTTCGTGTCGTCCGCTGGTGAGCGTCCCGGTTTTGTCCCAGACGACGGTGTCAATCTTGCCTGCCGATTCGAGCGCTTCCGCGTCGCGGAAGAGAATGCCGAGTCTCGCAGCTCGGCCGGAGCCGGCGGCGACGGCTGCGGGCGTCGCCAGGCCGAGGGCGCACGGGCAAGCAACGACCAGCACAGCGACGGCGCTGACGACGGCTGAGGTCCAACTGGCATTGTCTCCAAACACCGCCCAGGCGATGAAGGTGATCGCAGCGATGGAGACGACGATTGGGACGAAGACGCTGGCGATTTGGTCGGCGAGGCGTTGAATTGGCGCTTTCGAGGCCTGTGCGCGTTCAACAGTCGCCGTGATTCGTGCCAACGCGGTCGCCGATCCGACCTGTGTCGCCTGGTAGGTGAATGCGCCCTCGGCATTGATTGTGCCAGCGAAGACCGTGTCACCAAGCACCTTCGTGACGGGGACGCTCTCGCCCGTGAGCAGCGCTTCATCGAGGGAACTCTCGCCGCTGACGACGACGCCGTCGACGGCGACCTGCTCTCCGGGTCGGACCCGGACCGTGTCGCCAACCTGGACATCGGATGCGGGGATGTCTCGCTCGAGGCCGTCTTTGACGACTCGCGCAGTTTGTGGGGCGAGTTCCAGGAGGCGGGTCAACGCCGCTGCTGCGCGTAGTCGGACGCGGGCTTCCAGTGCTCGGCCGAGGCTGACGAAGCCGACGATGATCAGGGCGGTGTCGAAGAAGACGTCTCGTGACGCTTCGGCGCCTTCGAGTGTTGCGGGGACGAGCGCCGAGACCGTGCTGTATCCCCATGCGGCGGCGACGCCGAGGACGATCAAGGTGTCCATGTCGGTGGTGCGGCGTGCGGCGGCTCGCGCGGCGTTTCGGAGCATCGGCCAGACGCCCCAGGCCAAGGTTGGAGTGGCTAGGACGAAGAAGACCGGAAAGACAGTGTCCGGGTTCCAGTTGATGTCGGCCCAACGGTTGGCCTGCATCGCGAAGAAGATGCCCCATCCGACGATTAGGGCTGGCACAGCGCGAGCGAGTTGGGGACGGATCTCACGGATGCCGGGTTGCTCGTTTTCATCGTCGGAGTCGACCAACTCGTAGCCGGCGCCGCTGATGGCTGCGCTCAGCATTGGTTGCTCAACGGGCCGATCGAGTTCGATGATCGCTCGTCCGGCGATGAAATCAGCCGTGGCCTCGGAGACGCCATCGACCTTGCCCAGCGCCCGCTCTACTCGCCTGACGCAGGCGGCGCAGTGCATGCCGTCGATTTGTATGGTCTGGGTGTGGCGGCCGGTCGCGGTGGTCATTGGTAGCAGCATATGTCGCAGGCACAGCGGCTAGGCTGACGCCATGGCACGTGTCATGTTGTTGATTCCCACCGCTTCGTATCGGGCGCCCGACTTTATGTCGGCGGCCGACCAACTCGGCCTTGATGTGGTCGTTGCATCGGACATCGATCAACCATTGGCCGACATGTATCCAGGTCGCTGGCTGACGTTGCCGTATCACGACCTTGAAGCAGGCGCGCGCGCGGTGGCGCGATATGCCGATCGATTTCCGCTCGACGCGGTCGTTGCAGTTGATGATCCGGGGACCGTGCTCGCTGCGTATGCCAGCTCGGAGCTGCAACTGACGGGCAATAGCCCTGAATCGGTGATTGGCACGAGAGACAAGTCGGCGTTGCGGCGTGCGTTGGACGCGCATGGCGTTCGCTCTCCCTGGTGGCAGGTGTTCCGATTTGACGAACCCTCTCCGGCTTCCAGGCTCGAATATCCAGTAGTGATCAAGCCGCTGGGACTGAATGGATCTCGCGGAGTGATGCGGGCGAATGATCCGGTGTCATTTGAGCGCGCGCTGGCTCGGTTGGCGCGGATGCTTCAATCGAAATCGGCAGCCGAGGAATGCGGTGATCTGGTTGATCGCTACCTGGTTGAAAGATTTATCCCGGGTGTCGAGGTTGCGCTGGAAGGGTTGTTGAGAGATGGAGAGTTGCACACACTCGCCGTGTTTGACAAGCCCGATCCATTGGATGGTCCGTTCTTCGAAGAGACCATCTATGTGACTCCGTCGCGGTTGCCAGACGAGGATGTGCAGGAAGTGGTTGAGACGGCTCGGCGCTCGGCGGAGGCGTTGGGATTGCGTGACGGTCCGTTGCACGCGGAACTGAGACTGAACGAAGCTGGCGCATGGCCGGTGGATGTCGCGGCGCGCACGATTGGCGGGCTGTGTGCTCGGACGTTGCGATTTGGCGCGGGGATGTCGCTTGAGGAGATTGTCTTGCGTCATGCGATCGACGCGCCGCTCGAGACGCTGAATCGCGAGGCGACCGCGGCTGGCGTGATGATGATGCCGATCGTGGGTCGGGGGCGAATCCGGGCGATTGTCGGTCTGGACGAGGCGGCGGCAGTTCCGTTGATTGAAGACATCGAAATGGAGGCGCGGGTCGGCGACATGCTGGTCCCGCTGCCCGAGGGCGCCAACTATCCAGGCTTCATCTTCGCTCGAGGCGAGGATCCGGCTGAGGTGGAGTCGGCGTTGAGAGAGGCATGGTCGAAGATCGCGTTTGTGTTGTGAGCAAGCATGAGACGCCGCGCAATCTGAATCAATGGGCGGATTCCCTTAGGGAGCCGGAGATTGACTTTCTCCTGGCAGAAGCTCATCGTGTCCTTGCATCCCAGCAACAGAATTTCTCGGCAGTAGATTCGAGAGTTGTCGCCATTGTTGGTTGGGCAATAGTCGGAATTGGTACGCTGTTGATCGCCGGCAACGTGGATTTTGACTCTTCGGCAAGGGGCTTATCAGCGATCCTGGTGATCGTGGGCGCTTCTATCGCCGTCGAGTCAGGTGTCTTTGCTCTGTGGCCGAGAGTTTGGGCGTCAGGGATGGACCCGGCTTGGTACAGCAGCTATGAATGGCAGGGCCTCAAGGAAATGAAGGCCCGCGGACTCGCGGCCCTGATGCACGGCGCCGAACTCAACGGGCAGGTCTTGAGTGTGCGAACTCGTGCGTTTCAGATGGCGGCGACAGGGCTAGTGCTTGAATTCGCAGCCTTAGTGGGGACGCTTCTGCTTCCCTAGTCACACGGCTAAACACTTCTCTTGGTCACGCGAAGCGGACCACCGTCCAGTGGAGGTTTTGGCTTTCGAGGTGCCTGAACCGGTTCTTCAGAAGGTTTGGATTGATCCGCCTGCGCGGATTTCGGCTCACTCGTTCCGGGCATAGTTCACTTCCCTGCACACTTCTCTATGGATTCAAGATACTCCGACCGCCTGCTGCTCGTTGGGGGGCTGCGCGGGGGATCAGCCTGCTGATGGTTCGTCGGAGCAGCATCTTGGGTGGCTTGGCGAAGTAGATCGGGATGAGGGCGGCGTAGGTGAGGATGGCGACGAGCGTGAGTGGGAAGTCGTATGAACCGGTGATGTCTTCGAGAGCCCCGATTAGTAATGGTCCGAAGCCGCTGGATAGTTGTGTAGCCATCGCGATGAGACCGTAGACGGCGCCGAAACTGACGTAGCCGAAGACATCGGAGGTGAGCAGCGACTGGAGCATGTAGACGTTGCCGATGGTGAAGCCGAAGATGAGGATGGAGATGAACGTGGCGATTGGATGATCGATGTGAATCACGGCGAGAGCGGCGGTTCCCTGAACGAGAAACATGATGACGGTGAGGATGCGCAGATCGACTCGGTCGGCGAAGAATCGCCCTACGATCAGCCGCGCGATGATGCTGCCCACTGCCGTCAACGAGAGTGTGGTGCCCGCTGCGGTCAGTGAGCCGAGGCGTTGCTCGAGGAACGCGACCTGATGGAGGATGAACCCGGTCTGGGCCAACAACACGATGACAAAGCTGATCAGGATCGCCCAGAACGGTACCGTGCCTATCGCTTGCCTGATGGTCCACGTCCGCGTCTGATTTGCAGTTGATCTGGCCACGTTCGTGACCATCGTGGTCGCGCGTCTGAGCCCGTCCTGGGGCAACCCCATCTGGCGCGGATCCCAGACGAGGACAAAGACGACGATGGGGATTCCGACGATGAGGATTAGCCCACCCATGACCGGCGTGGCGATGTCAAGTCCGAAGTTCTCGATGAGCGTGGTATTGAGCGGCGAGAGCACGGCTCCCCCGAGCGAGACGCCGGTGGAGGACACGGCCATGGCCCAGGCTCGTCGATGCAGGAACCAGCGGGCCAGGGTCGCGTTGACCGCGACACCGGCGCTCATGCCGGACCCGATCGCCAGGCCGATGTAGGCGGCGTAGAGCTGCCAGAGGCTGGTCACGTGGCCGATACCGACCGAGGCGAGACCGATGAGTAGCAGACCGGGGATCATCCAGCGTCGAGCGCCGTGACGATCGATCTGCGGGCCGATCACCGCTGATGAGAGTCCTGAGCACGCGAAGTACAGGCCCGTTGCGAATGAGACTTCGAAGTTGCTCCAGCCGTGCAACTCGCGCAGGGGACCGAGGTAGACCGCGAGCCCGTAGTAGCCGACGCCGACGGAGACGAACAGGAGCGCGGCGCAGGCGAAGACGATGGCCCAGCCGTAGTAGAAGTTGGAGGGCAGGAGACGCGCCGCCAGCGGTCGGTGTGGCGGTAACTCGAAGGGTTCTTGGCTGGGCGGAGAGTTGGACAAAGCCGATTCAGAATACGACCGATTGATGTCCGCGCGCTGTGCGCTGGCTGACTAGACTGCCTCAGAATCTACCGGCAGTTCCAATGCCGGCAGCGAACGAGGAGAGGTGACTGCCATGGCTGAACGGCGAACGGGATGGGTGTACCACGAGCTGTATATGTGGCACGACACGGGGCGGACCAAGGCGATGGATCCCCAGTTGCGGCGCTGGATGCAGGCCTGGGAGCACTGGGAGAATCCTGACACGAAGCGTCGCCTGAACAATCTGCTCGATGTCTCGGAGTTCTCCGAGCATCTGGTACAACTCAAACCGCGTGCGGCCAATCTCGAGCAGGTGCTGCGGTTCCATACTCCTGAGTATGTCGACCGCGTCCGCGAGCTATCTGCAGCAGATGGTGGCGATGCTGGCGAGGGGGCGCCGTTCTCGCACGGTGGTTATGAGATTGCACTGCTCGCAGCCGGTGGGACGATTACGGCTGTCGATGCAGTGCTTGATGGCGATGTTGACAATGCGTATGCGTTGACACGTCCGCCGGGACATCACGCTGAGCGTGACCGCGGGCGTGGCTTCTGCGTCTTTGGCAATGTGGCGATCGCGGCGATGCATGCGCTGGCCGAGCGCGGGATCGAGAGGGTCGCCACGCTGGACTGGGATGTCCATCATGGCAATGGCACCCAGCAGGCGTTCTATGACCGCGACGATGTGTTGACGATGTCAATCCACCAGGATCAGTGGTATCCGCGCAACAGTGGCGCGATGGAAGATCAGGGTGAGGGCGAGGGCGACGGGTACAACATCAACATTCCACTGCCGCCAGGGAGCGGTCATGGGGCGTATGTCGAGACGATTCGCCAGGTTGTCGTGCCGGCGATGCAGGCATTCAAGCCGGACCTGATCCTGATTCCGTCTGGCTTTGACGGCAGCATGTATGACCCGCTGGGACGGATGATGGCGTACTCGGAGACGTATCGGGAAATGACGAGGGATTTGATGTCGGCTGCCGATGAGCTGTGCTCGGGACGGCTGGTGATGAGTCATGAAGGTGGCTACAGCCCGACGTATGTGCCGTTCTGCGGCCTGGCGGTTGTCGAGGAGATGAGTGGGTTGCGATCGATTGCGGGCGACCCGTTTGAGGACAACTCGGCGACGGCCGGCGGTCAGGATCTGCAACCGCATCAGCAGGCGGTATTGGATGATGCGAAGCTGCTGGTGGAGCGGTTGCGTCGGTTGGAGGCTGACTAGGGCTTGTTCGCATCAGCCATCTGGTTACCCGGATTCCGCTATTGCCGCGCTTGTCGCAGCCTGCCTCTCACTTGATGTGGGGGCTATTTCGTCGAGCTTTTGCATAGACAGCGGTGCTGCATGCAGCGAGATACCCCCGTTCAAGCCGGGGGCAGGCTCCGCGGCAAGCGCGGGTATGACGGGATCTACTGGGCGGGTTTGACGATCTCTTGTTGACGCGGGTGTGACGGGAGAGGGGAGCAGGTATGTGGGGTTGTTTGGAAATCGAGCGGGTGCGCCTATAGCTCGATTAGGCTGATTGGGCTGACTGATTGGTCGAGGCTGAAAGGGGCCAACTGGTCCCCGGTGGGCTCGGCTCAACAGAACCAGTCTTCGGTCAGGCCGGGTCGGTGAACGTGTGGCGCCTCGACGTTGGGCCATGGATTGACCCCCAGGGTTTCGCAAGCCACCGTTTTGATGTCGGCGAACGTGCCGCTTCGCTCGGCGATGCTGGCGATCTGCGACTGGAGATTGTCCATCCTTGGATTCTTGTGTCGCCATTGCCAGGTCAGGCCGTCGGTGTCGTAATCGACCAGCGAACCGATGTCGCGCATCGGCTCGACCAGCGGCGAATCTGCCGGCGCGAGCAGTCGCAGGCCGAGTTGCACTGGCGGCGTGAGGTCGACCAGGTGTCGGGTCTCAACGAATCTGAGCAGGTCCAGGTAGTCCTGCGCTGATGTCCAGGGCGTGAATGGCAGCCAGGTTGGACGGATGGCGATGCCGGCGTGGTCGGTCAGTTGGAGCGCTGTGTCGAGATCGGCGGCGGTATGGCCTTTGTCGAGGACGTTGAGCAGTTGGTCGTCGACAGACTCGAACGCGGAGACGATGAAGGTGACGCCAAGGTCGGCCATCTCTGGCAAGAGCGTTTGATGCTCGATCAGGTGCTCGACCTTAATCGTGGCGTCGAATGTGAGGCCAGAGTGGTTGCGCCCGCTTTCGCGCAGCAGTCGCATGGCCAAGTCGGGCGCGTTGAGGAAATCGGGATCGCCGAAGGTGATGTGCTCGGCGCCGGCGGCGACCTGTTGGCCGATGTCTGCCAGAACGGTTTCGGCGCCGTTGAGGCGGAGCCGGCCGCCATAGATCGGCGTCAGCGGACAGTGGGTGCAGCGGTGGGCGCAGCCTCGGGTGGACTCGACGTAGCCAGACAGATGCGAGACTCCATCGGCGTCGCGGTATCTCGCATACTGGTCGATTGCAGGCAGGATTGAGCGGTCGGGGACCAATCGACGTTGGCGGTCGAAGAGGGGCACTGTCGACGGCGACTCGCCGTTGGCCATGGCGACGAGCTGCAGGTCGGTGTCGCCGCTGATTGCGGCTCCGAGTCCAGCGTCTCGCAGGGAGTTGGCCGCCAGACCGTAGAAGACGATCTTGTCGGACATGCCGGTGAGTGTCCGTGCGATACGCGTGCCGAGTCTGGCAGCAGTGTGCATTGGGGTGGAGATGGCGATCAGGTCGGCGTCGGCAGCCTGGGCGATCAGTGCTTCGGTCTTGACTGACTCGACTGCGAGATCGACCGCTCGGACCTGGTGTCCGGCTGCCTTCAGTGCTGCGGCTGGCGCGGCGATGCTGAGTGGCTGGTGGCCTTGCTCGTAGGTGGAGATGAGGAGGACTTGTGTCACGGACTCACCATATCGCCACTCTTGGTTCCACAATCAGCGTGAGCTCTTGGGCGCAACCCCGTCAAGTCCGATGCCCGGTGTTTGACACGGGGCCTAGAGCACCCAACCAGGCACGTGAAGAGACCTGCATATCAGTAGAGCGGTCGGGCGCGGGATGTTCCGCTTGACGCTTGAGGTGAGCATTAGATTCATGCCGCGCGCCGACGCTGAGGTCTGGGCCCCGTGTCAAGCACGGGGCAACGGGGCATACGTTTGACCTGAGAACGACAGTAGGACTGACGGAACTGAGGAGCTACTTCTTGGAGGGCTTGTAGTAGGGGTTGTCGCCGGACTGGTGGTCGGTGATGTCGACGAGTTCTTCGATTTCGGGAAGGGCTTCTTTGACGGCGACTTCGATGCCCTGCTTGAGTGTGACGTTGGCCATGCCGCAGCCCTGGCAGCCTCCGCCCATTTCGATGTAGGCTCGCTTGCCTCGCAGTTCGAGCAGTTGAACGAACCCGCCGTGGGCGGCGATCTGGGGATTGACCTGCTCGTCGAAGATGCGCTGGATCTCTTGCGCTAATGGGTCTCGCCAGACGGGATTGGGGTTATGGAATTCGAGGCCGGAGACGTTGGGGCCCTTGAACTCGTAGTGGACGTTGGTGCCGCGCAGATCTTCGATGTGCTCGCCTTCAACGTAGAGGAGGAAGTCGGGATACTGGATCGTCGCGTCGTCTGCGGGCTCGATGCCCTTTTCGACGATCGTCAGGACGTGTTCGAATCCCTGGGAAGTACGCCCGGTGATCTTCAGGCGTAACCCGGCGACTTCTTCCGGATAACCGGTCAAGACTTCGAGCAACTTGGAGCGCGCCACATCCGAGAAGGTGATGCCCAGATCGCCTGTTTCCACGTTGGTAGTCATCGAATTCCCCTGTCCGACTCTCGTTTTCTAGCATAGCGTTCGTCAGACAGGTGTACGAACTGGAGTGTGCTGTGGCCGTCGAACGTGTAATCGTCGAAAAGAACCTCGAGATTCCCATGCGGGACGGCGTCATCCTGCGCGCCGACCTCTACCGACCAGAGGACGCTGACCAGCCGGGGCAGGCTGTACCCGGCATTGTGACGCGGACGCCTTATGACAAGGAGATGTCTGGGGCGGGCCTCGTCGCGGTGATGCCCAGCGCTCTGAAGTTGGCTGAACGTGGGTATGCCGTGGTGGTGTGCGACACGCGCGGGCGCTATGCCTCTGAGGGCGACTTCAAACCCTTCCACCAGGAGGGACCGGACGGCTACGACACGCTGGAGTGGGTCGCCGAGCAACTTTGGTGCGATGGCAACACGGCGATCTATGGGCCGTCATATGTCGGCGCGACGACCATGCTGGCGGCTCGCGAGCGTCCGCCGTCGCTGCGTTGCGCCATTCCGATCATCACCGCGGACGACTACTACGACGGCTGGACGTATCAGGGCGGCGCGTTTCAGTTGGGTTTTGTTGGACTCTGGGGCAGTGGTCTGGCGGCGACGGGGTATCTGCAGCAGCACCATGGTCGGCCAGCGGAGGCGGCGTCGGAGTTGACGGAGGCGGTGATGGGCAACGGATTTCAGTTGCTAGGCAGCCGTCCATTGAATGCCATGCCGGGGATTTCGCAGGAGGGTGTGGCTGCTTACTGGCACGAGTGGCTGGAACATGAGACTCGCGACGAATACTGGGAATCGGTCAGGCACTCTGCCGACTACTCGCGCTTCCAGGTGCCGATGCTGCATATCGGCGGTTGGTTCGACATCTTTGGCATTGGCACGGTGCGTAACTTCCGAGGGATCTCAAGTGAAGGCAATCCCGAGCAGCACTTGATCATGGGTCCCTGGGCGCACACCAACTATGACCGCTGGCTGGGCGAGTTGGAGTTCGGCCCGACGGGTGCGGCGGCCGCTGCGAATGTGATCGCCGACATCAATGTCTTCCTCGATCGACACTTGAAGGGCCGCGATCGCGAATTGTCGAGTGTGCGCTGGTTCCTGATGGGCGCGAACGAGTGGCGCACCGCGGAATCGTGGCCTCCGCCGAATGCAGAGGAACAGACGCTCTACCTCGGTTCTCACGGAGGCGGCAACCTGCACTATGGCGATGGCCGGCTGACTTCTGAGTGTCCCGTGGAGGATCTTCGCTGGGACGAGTTCATGTACACGGGTTACAAGCCCGTGATCACCAATGGCGGATCGACGTTGCAGCAGGCGATTGGAATGCCAGGACCGCGCGACCAGAGTCGTACGGAGAGTCGGGACGATGTGCTCTGCTACACCACTGAGCCGCTGACCGAAGCGGTTGATGTCGCTGGGCCGGTCGAAGTTGACATCTGGTTCTCCAGCGATCGTCCCGACACCGACATCACGGCCAAACTGGTCGATGTCGATCCTGACGGCAAGGCGGTCTCGCTGGTTGACGGGATTATGCGGGCTCGGTTCCGCGAAGGCTTTGACCGCGAGGTGTTCCTGACCCCGGGAGAGGTGGTCAAGGTGACCGTAGAGCTGGCGTCGCTGGGGCATCGATTCGACGTTGGACACCGAATTCGCCTGGAAGTGTCGAGCAGCAACTACCCTCGCTTCATGACGAACTCGAATGACGGCGGATCAGTGAACTCGGCCACCGAGATGCTGCCGGCGATCAACTCGATTCGTCGCGGCGGAGAATATCCGTCGGCATTGCGGATGTACGTCCTGAACGACTGAACACAGAGAGAGGAACGACTGATGATCTACGAGCTTCGCATCTACACGGCGCACCCGGGCAAAATGGGCAGCCTGATGAAGCGTTTCCGCGACCACACGATGGAGCTGTTCGAGCGCCACGGGATCCACAACGTGGGCTACTGGACGAACTCGGTCGGCGGTCGATCGGACGAGCTGTGGTACATCCTCAGCTACGAGAATCACGGCCAGCGCGAGGAAGCCTGGAAGAGCTTCGCCGCAGATCCGGATTGGCAAGCCGCACGCGCCGCGTCGGAGGAGGATGGTCCGCTGGTACACCACATCGAGAACCGGCTGCTCCAGCCGACCGAGTGGTCGCCGATGCCATAGGCGGTCGGGCGGGCGTCATTGGCGATATTCTGAACGTGTGAGGGTATCGCCATGACAACGCAGCAGAATCAGAACGGTGCGCCACTCGGCACTGTGATGTCGATGGAAGAGATCAGCGAGCGGCAGGGGATGCCGTTCGAGGAATTCTGTGCCTCTCATCCTTGGTGGGAGTGGACGGAAACACGGCTTGAGCGTCGGATGATTGACTCCCAAGGTCGGGCCTGGGTACCGATGTGGGCACCTGATCCTGGAGTAGGTATCTGTTACGACCCCGAGCTGACTCCCGCAGGCGAGGAATACATTGCCGAGCTTGCGCGCAAGGCCCGTGAGGATGCGCTTGCGGGCAACACTTACACGCTCGACGAACTTGACGCCATGGACGAGATGGCAGAATCGGTCCATCGGTGAAGTGACGTTCCAGGTTCGACTCAACCCCGAGGCGAGAGCACAACGTCTGAGGCTAGCGCCGATTCCTAAGCGCAGGGTGAACGAGCAGATACGTGCACTCGAACGCGATCCTTATGGGTCCAACTCACGCCGATTGGAAATGAAGGCAACGGACATTGTCTATCGCGTTCGAGCGGGACGATACCGTGTGCTGTTCAATCCTGGTCCAGGTGAGGACGAGATCACCGTTTTTCGGATCGCCTTGCGGGAAGTGGCTTATGAGGGATTTGAACATCCTGACAGTCGCAGTTGACCGAACTAGGGCGTGTTCACGTCAGCCATCTGCTTAGTCAGCTGCTTAGTCAGAATGCCGTCATTGCCGCGCTTGTCGCAGCCTGCCCCGCACTTGATGCGGGGGGGCAATCTCGACAAGTTGTTCATAGACTGTGGTGCTGAATGCAGCGAGATACCCGCGGCAAGCGCGGGTATGACGATCTCTAGTTGGTGCGGGTGTGACGATCTCTTGTTGGCGGGGGAATGGCGAGAACTCCTGGACTGAACGACACCATGTGAACGCGCCCTAGCTCCGATGCCTCAGGCGGACGACTAGCACTGGTGGGATGTCGGGCAGATGGTCCCAGCTGAGCCGACCTTCGGCGTCCCCTTTTTCTCCGTCGGTGATTGCGGGTTCTCGGATTCCGTCGAGCACCCAGCCTCGGTTGAAGGCGGTTTCGAAGAGCTCGGTCAGGGTTCGGTCGAAATAGGGCTGGATGGCCGGTTGACCGACGACGGCGATGCCCTGACCTACTCCTCTGTTGAGGTAACTGGTAATGCGTATGCCCGACTCCTCGATGAATCGGCCGTCTGAGGTCTCGGTCCGCTCCTTGTAGAGCTTCACGTGAGGGCCTGGCGTGAATGCCGGGTGCAGGACGGAGAAGATGAACGGGGCGCCTTCGGCGAGGACGAGCGGGAGCATATCGAAGATTGGCGTGATCTCGGCAATGTCCATCAGCGCCATATTGCAGACAGCGGCCCCGAACGGAGCGTCTTTTGCACCTGCGAGGGCAGCCAGTTGGGCGCGGTCGGTGGCGTCGAGTTTGAACAGGTTGATGGGCAAGCCATCGGAGCGGTGGCGGGCAGCATCGAGCTGGGCCTGAGAGCCGTCGGTGGCGGTGACGGAGACTCCCAGCCTTGCGAGCTGTCGCGCGAAGTTTCCGTTGCCACAGGCGATCTCCAGCACCGAGGCAGGAACCGGCTCCAGGAGTTCGAGCGTGTTGGGAAAGACCAGCACCCGTTGCCAGTAGTTGCCGTCGTCGCCCTGGGCTTCATCCCAGAACTCGGCGTTCTGTTCCCATGCTTCGATCGATTCGGCGTTGTGGTCCGGATAGTCGACCATGTCTGTTTGGATTTCGTTGTTACCGTAGGCGCAGACCAGTGAGATTATCACCGTTTATCGACGACGTGCTGGAGGAATCGGATGAGCGCACCACTTCCCGTAATCGTGCAAGGGCTGGGACCGATCGGAATGCGGATCGCTGAGGCGGCGCTGAATGATCCGTTCCTTGAAGTCGTTGGCGCGGTCGAGATCAATCCCGACATGGTTGGCAAGCCCCTTTCTGACTTCATCGATGGTGCTCCCGAGATCATGATCCGGCAGGCCGTGTCAGCAGCGCGAGTCGATGCGCGATCGGACGGGGGCATTCTGATTCACTGCACTGGCTCGTACCTCGAGCAGGTGTCACCGCAGATTGAGGAGGCACTACGACAGGACTTGCATGTCGTCTCGACCTGCGAGGAGCTGGCCTTTGCTCAGGCGCGGCATCCGGAGATTGCGGCGGGGCTGGACTTGCTGGCTCGGCGGGCTGACCGCACAGTCGTTGGCACCGGAGTGAATCCGGGGTTCCTGATGGATGCGCTGCCGGCGTCGATGTCGGCAATTTCGCACAGCATCAAGTCGGTCTCGGTACGCCGCGTGCAGGATCCATCGCGGCGGCGGGTTCCGTTCCAGGAGAAGGTGGGGATGGGGATATCGCTGGCGCAGTGGGAGGAAAAGCGCGACGCGGGTGGATTTGGTCATGTCGGGTTGGTGGAGTCGGCCAGATTGCTTGCTTACTCGCTGGGCTGGAAGCTCGTCGATTGGCAGCACGACATGGTCCCCTGCGAGGTTGCGGGTCAGGAGCTCGTGCAGGGAACGCTGGAGACGCTCGAGGGCTCGACGTACGACGGTCATCGGGTGCGCTTGCACTTTGAAGCGAATGCGTCGGTTGATGAGGAGTACGACGAGATCGTGGTCGACGGAACGCCGCCACTCAAACTTCGGTTTGAGGGTGGAGTGTTTGGCGACGATGCGACGGCGGCGGCAGCACTGCGGGCGGCTCGGGTGATTCCTCATACTCGCCGCGGGTTGATGACGGTGCTCGATTTGCCGCTGCGTTAAACTGAGCATCCGCCGGGTCAACGTCGAAAGGGAGCGACCATGGACTTCGATGACCGAGAGTTCCGCAATGCACTGGGGATGTTCCCGAGCGGCGTCACTGTCGTGACGACCGGGACTGATCCGAATTTTGTTGGGATGACGGCGCAGTCGTTTTCGTCGCTGTCGCTTGATCCCCCGTTGGTGCTGATCTGCGTCGACAAGAGCGCGAGCGTCTTGCCGCTGCTCAAGGAAACCGGCGCATACACCGTCAACATTCTGCCCGACACGGCGATGGACACGTCCAACTTTTTCGCCAGCAGCAAGCGACCGCCGCCACCGCACCAGTTCGACGAGCACGAGCACGTGCTCGGTGAGACTGGTCAGCCGCGGCTGGCGGCAGCGACGATGGTCCTCGATTGCGACATTCATTCCGTCGTCGATGGCGGCGACCATGAGATCATCATTGGCGAGGTCAAGGCGTTTGTGAAGCAGTCGGACGATGAGCCGATCCTGTTCTACGGCGGCAACTATCGAAAGATGGGTCCACCTGACCCGTCGATGAGCTGGTAGCTCGCACGATGGACGACCGTCCGCTGCTGTCGACGGAACCGCCGCTGCCGGCTGACGACTTTATCCCTGCCCTGTGGGTGCCACTGACCCGGGCCGTACGCGCACGTCGTCGGCTGATCCAGATGGTGGAGTCGCTGCCCGGTCCGGTCTGGCTGAAGGAGTCAGCAGCGCCGGGATGGGCGAGGCGCGATGTGCTGGCTCATTTGGCGGCTTCGGATCGTCGCTATCACGACGTGATGATTGCGGTGTTGAATGGGCAGCCGTTGGAAGAGTGGAAACCGGATCCTTCGGTGCCGAGTCCGGAACTTGATCGGGCCAATGCGCTCGGAGCAGCGAGACTTCAAGAACAGTCGGTGGATGCGTTGGCCGAGCAGTTAGCGGCGGGCGCGGAGAAGTCGACGATGTACTTCGCAGCGCTGACTGAGGATCAGGTGCTGATGCGGATGGGGTTTGCCGGGAACGCGTTGTCGCTGCTGGAGGCGTGGGCTCTGCACGACAATCAGCATGCAGATGACATCATCAACGGCCCAACGATGATGCGGTCCCTTTAGCAGATTGCAACCGACAGTGACCCTTGTTCCGCCCCCGGTTCATGCCCGGGGCAGGCTTTCGGCAGCTTCCCTCGCAAGGGCAGAGGCGAAGACGAGCGAACGTCAAGGTCACGTTTGGCTGTTGGGGCTGCTAGCGATTGATGCGCATCCGGGCTTCGAGTAGTCGCTCTGACCTTGCTGCGTCGACTCGCTCGATGAAGCTGTCGACGAGGGCGTTGGCCAGGGAATCGGCTCCCTGGGTCATGAGCATTTGCAGGAGGCCTCGCTTGGGCCGGACGAGCGTCGTTCGCTTTTCGATGCCGGCAGCGTCAGCGGCCCACTCAATGGCGTCGCTGAGGTCTCCGAGCCGATCGACGAGACCGAGCTCGTGCGCCTCGGCTCCAGTGTGGATCTCGCCGGAGGCCAGTTCGGCGACGCGATCACGTTCGAGATCGGGGCGTCCTTCAGCGACGATGTCGACGAAGCGCTCGTACACGGAGTGGATTAACGCGTCGAGCTTCTGGTCTTCTTCTGGGGTGTTCTCGCGGAAGAGAGAGCCCATGTCTTTGTATTCACCCGCGGCTCGAGTACGCATCTTGACTCCGACGCGGTCGAGCGCCTCGGAGATCATTGGCGCGGTCCAGATCACGCCGATCGAACCGACGACTGACGTGGGCAGGGCAAAGATTGGGTTGGCTGCGCAGGCGATCATGTAGCCGCCCGATGCTCCGACGCCTCGGATCGCTGCGGCTACCGGCTTCTTGTCGGACAGTCGCTTGGCGGCGAGGTAGAGCGCCTCGGAGGCTGCTGCGCCTCCACCAGGCGAATCGATGTCGAGTACGACTGCGGGATACCGCGGGTTCTCGGCAATGCTGTTGAAGGTGCGGGAGAGTTCGCGTGGATTGATTCTTGCGCCGATCTGTCCGGCCACTTCGACGATGGCCACGCGCGGAGGGAAGAGGTACTGCTCGAAGTCCATGATTGAATATCCGTTCATCCCGACTGTTGGGGAGATGTTTTCAGTGTATGAGTGGGTTGGCTTCGCGCATCGTTCAGAGAGTAGGCGCGTTGACTGTGGTAGCCGTCCACGCGATGATCAATGACAGCAGCAGCTTGATTTGACGTGACGTCAGGGAGGCCACCGTGAGCGAAACCGCCGTTTGTCCGTTGTCGGAACTGCGACCTGGTGAAGTCACCGCTGCTGATCTTGACGGTACCCGAGTTTGTGTCGCGAATGTGCATGGCGAGGTGTTTGCGGTGCAGGACAAGTGTCCGCATCTGTTTGCACCGCTCTCGGTGGGTGAGCTGAAGAATGCGCACATCGTCTGTCCCTGGCACGACTCAGAGTTCGACATGCGGACGGGCAAGACGAAGTCGTGGTTGCCCAACGGCGTCTGGAACGTGATCCACAAACTGTTGCCGACTCCACCGCCGTTCATCAAGAACAAGATCGAACCGGACGCCATCCAGACGTTCAAGACGCGTGTTTCGGACGGGACGATCTACGTTTCGGACGACTGAACGCGGGGAAGTCAATCGCGGAGTTGTTGCAGCCGACGCAGCTCAGCTTCCAGCGCCCGTGCACGAGCCTCGGCTAGCCCGGCGCGTGCCTCAGCTTCTAATCTTGCCGCGCGCTCATCTGCAACACCGGGGATTGGCTGTCCAGTTGCAGGATCAACCCAGAACAGCTCGCTATCTTTCCAGCGCAGCGTCAGGTTGAGCACTTCGCTGCTGCCCTCGAACACGCCAGCTTCGACTTCGACGATTGGGATCGGCTCGTATTGGGTACCGACCAAGCGGTCACCAGCTAGCTTGGCACCGTGCCAGTCACCCGTGTGGTCAAAGCGCCAGTACTCAGGAATGCCCATAGCCGCGTACTCGACGCGCTTGTAGCCGACATCGCGTTCGGCGGTGCTTTTCGAGGCCACTTCGAGCACGAAATCGGGAGGCTTGCCCTGATCGGAGATCACATATCCGTTTTGTTCCCAATACAGATCTGGGTCAACATCGAAGGCGATCAACAAATCGGGGCGCAGCAGCGGTCTCGAACCCGGAGACGCCGCGATCCACTCATCTCCTGCTTGCAACATGGTCTCGGGGAGACCGTAGTGAAGGGCCAGATTTGGCGGCGCGCCTGGTATGTAGACGTAGCGCTGCGCCGTCACTTCGTCGTACTCACGCTCCGGTGGGTCCGGCAAGCGGTATCGGACCGGCATCGTCCCAGTTGGGGCATCAGAAGTAGTCATGTTGCTCCTGACAGGAGTTCAAGTGTAGAGCGTGGGAGCGGCCCCTGAGCTCCCCGCGGGACAGATCCCCCAGAGGGGGAGCCCTGAACTCGCCTAAAAGCCCTTGAAGTTTGGCTCCCGCTTTTCGGCGAAGGCTTTGGGGCCTTCGACGGCGTCCTGGGTTGAGCGGGCGATGACCATCGCGTGGTCGGCCATTTCGAGGGACTCGTGCAGGCCGGTTTCGGCGGAGCGGTAGGCGAGCCGCTTGATCATCTGCACAGAGACGGCCGGCATCTTGGCGATCTGCTCGGCGAGGCCCAGCGTGGCCGGCATTAGATCATCGTGCTCAACGACCTGCGAAACGTAGCCCATCTCGAGCGCCTCGTCAGCCGTGAAGATCTTGCCGGTCCACATCAGTTCGAGCGCCTTGGACATGCCGACGATGCGCGGAAGGTAGTAGGCGCCGCCGTCGCCGGGGATGAGTGCCATGCGGACGTAGGCCATGCCGAACTTGGCTCGATCGGAGGCAATACGCAGGTCGGCCATTGAGGCCATGTCCATGCCCGCGCCTACTGCTGCGCCGTTGACGGCGGCGATGTATGGCTTCTCACAATTGAACAGGGCTCGCGGGACTCGCTGGACGGAGTGTCGCAACGAGTTGCGATTGGCGGCTGGAGCGTTCGGGTCGCCGCCGAGTACGTCGGCACCGGCGCGTTCACGTCCGACATCGGCGCCGGAGCAGAAGCCCCGTCCCTCGCCGGTGATGATGATCACGCGGACGTCCTGATCGACGGATGCGCGGGTGATCGACTCCTGCCAGGCGTCGAGCATGTCGTTGGAGAAGGCGTTCAGCTTCTCAGGGCGGTTGAGGGTGATCACGGCGATGTGATCCTGGACGTCGTAGAGCAGTTCTTCGGTCATCGTTGAAACATCCTTCGGTTTGCTGTTCGCATGTCGTCGGTGTTGGTCGGTGTTGGTCGAGTCTCGGTTCAGTTCATGCGGATGCCGCCATCGACATTGAGTGCTTGTCCGGTGATGTTCAGGGCGTCGTCTGAGGCGAAGAACGCGACAGCGTGGCCGATGTCTTCGGGTGTCTGTTCGCGTCCCAGCGGACAGGCAGCGGCAAGCATTGCCTCGAATCGGGCACGGCGATCAACAACTTCGTCGGCGTGATCGCCGACCAGCATGCCTTCGAGCTTGCGCCACATTTCGGTCCAGAGCAGCCCCGGGCAGACGGCGTTGACGTTGATGTTGTGGGGTCCGAGCTCAATCGCCTGGGACTGCGTGATGCTGACTGCCCCGGCCTTGGAAGCTGAGTAAGCCGCAATCGTGCCGCCCTGTCGGGCGGCAATCGAAGCGATGTTGACGATCTTGCCTCCGCCGTTTTCCTTGAAGTGCGGAGCGACCACCGAGCTGACCTTCCAGATCGCCTTGAGATTGACCTCGAAGCAGCGATCCCAATCCGACTCGACCTCATTCTCGCTGAGGTTGTCGGGGGCGACACCGGCGTTGTTGACGAGGATGTCGATTCGGCCCATTTCGGCGATGGCGTTTTCGACGTTTGAGGCGATCGAGTCCTCGTTCGTGACATCCATCTCCAGCGCCATCGTGGTGACGCCGTGACGATTCTGGAGCTCTCCCGCTGTCTGATAGGCGAGGTCGATCAGCAGGTCGGCGACGATGACATCGGCGCCTTCTCTCGCCAGCACTGTGGCGATGCCCTTGCCGATGCCTCGCGCTGAGCCCGTCACCAACGCGACCTTGCCATCGAGTCGTCCCATGAAGTATTTCCTTGTCCCGACAGCAGTGCTCAACAAGGGCGCGGCTGACCGGTTCTGTTGCGGTCATGTCTGCTGGCAATCAGATTAGCGGCCAGTCGCTTCAAGGGCTTGCGATGGATTTTCGACTTGGACGTCACGGCGATGTGAGCGCGGACGTCGGCGAACGGTCCGACAGTCGATGCGGCGTCTGCTGAGCTCAGTTCGGGTTCGCTCGGGTTGCCGGTTAGTTCATCCGCATGCCGCCGTCGACATTGAGGGACTGTCCGGTGATGTTGTTGGCGTCGTCGGAGGCGAAGAAGACGGCGGCTTTGCCGATGTCTTCGGGGGTCTGTTCGCGGCCGAGCGGCATATTGGAGGCGATCACGGCCTCGAAGCGCTCGCGCCGATCGACGACTTCCTCGGTGTGGTCGCCCGCGAACATCCCCTCGATTTGGCGCCAGAGGTCGGTCCAGAGCAGTCCAGGGCAGATCGCGTTGACGTTGACGTTGAAGCGGCCGAGCTCGGCAGCCTGGGACTGGGTGATGCTGATCGCCCCGGCTTTGGAGGCCGAGTAGGAAGCCATGCCACCTCCGAGACGACCGGCGATCGAGGCGATGTTGACGATCTTGCCACCGCCCTGCTCCTTGAAGTGGGGTGCGACGGCCGAGGTCACTTTCCAGATGCCCTTGAGATTGACCTCGTAACAACGGTCCCAGTCGGCCTCGGTCTCGTCAGCGCCGAAGTTGTCGGGCGGGACGCCGGCGTTGTTGACGAGAATGTCGATCCTGCCCATCTCGGCGATGGCTTTCTCGACATTGGACGCGATCGAGTCCTCGCTGGTGACGTCCATCTCCAGCGCCAGAGTGGTGACGCCGTGGCGGTTCTGCAGCTCACCAGCGGTTTGGTACGCCAGATCAATGAGCAGGTCGGCGACGATGACATCGGCGCCTGCCTTGGCCAGTTCGGTCGCGATGCCTTTGCCGATGCCTCGCGCAGAGCCGGTCACCAATGCGATTTTGCCGTCGAGTCGTCCCATGAGGTTCATCCTTTCCCTGCTGCAAGGCCTTACTGCATGGCCCTGCTACATGGTCCTGCAGCATGGCCCAGCGGCACGTCGCGGCTAGCGCGCGGCCGACTGATTCTTTTGCGGCGCAAGTCTGCTGGCAATCAGATTAGCGGCCAGTCGCTTCAAGGGCTTGCGATGGACCCTCACCATCAGGATGAGTAGCAACAACGTCAGCCCATTCACGCCGGCAATAGCGAGCAGTACCGGCTGATAGTCATCGCTCATCAGATCGAGCAGCAGTCCTGCGGCGAATGGTCCGATCGCCAATGCGACGTTGCCCATGGCGGTCTGCAGCGCCATCAGTGTGCCCAGGCGTCGCAGCCCGAAGACGTCGGACGCGATCAGCCCTTGGAGGGGCATGGTCTGTCCCCAGACGAGCCCGGCGATGATCGCGGAGAGGTAGATCCAGTAGATCGGTCCGGCCGCCAGCAAGGCGAACGTGCCGACCAACATGACTGCATAGCCAACGCCCAGCGCCTGACGTAACCCGAGCAGAGAAGCCATCGGCCCGATCAGCGCGCGACCGGGAATCGAGAGGAATCCACGCAATCCGGTCAGCGCGCCGGCGGTCGTGATCGACATTCCAGCAGCTGTGGAAGCGGGTACGAAGTGATTGAGCAATGCGCCGAGCGCGAAGGAACTGCAAATCACCATGGCCAACATGATCTGCACTTCACGAGAGCGCAGCGCCTCGGCGACTCCGCCGAACCCGCGTTGGCCTGAGCGCTCGGATCCACTGGCTGCTGGCGATGGGTCGGCCAGAGGAATCGGCGGTAGCCGGCGAACTGTCAGGACCGCCGGTAGGGAGATCGCCGCAGCGAGGATCAGCAGGATCCGCACGGCCCAGCGCCAGCCGAACTCCTCCGTGAAGAGCCCGGTAAGTGGCATAAAGATCACCGACGAGAATCCGCCGGTTGTGACCAGCACGGTCATCGCGGCGGTCTGCCGTTTCGGGTAGAGGCGCGCCGCGATCGGCATTGTGACGTTGTAGAAAAGCCCGGCAATGGTTACTGCGCCGCCCAGCGCCCAGAAGACGATGAACAGCCAGATGTTCTCCGAGTAGGAGGCCGCCATGAGCAGCACCGTCCCGGCGATCAGACCCGTCCAGAGCACTGGTCGAGGTCCAAAGGTGTCGAGAATCCGTCCGGATACGAGCGACGCCGCAGCGCCGAGCAGGTAGGACCCCATGAATGCGGCGTTGACTGCTGCCGATGACCAATCTTCATCCTCCTGCATCGGCCCGGTCATGATGCCGAAGCCGTAGAGGACGAGTCCGTATGCACCGCAAGTGAGGATGCCGAGCAGAATCACGGGCCGCCAGGTGCGGAGCCAATCGGCAATCTTACTTGGGGGTGGCAGCTTCATTGACGCAGGCTAAGCGGTGCCAAGTGGTGCTCAGCGGTGCATCGCTGGACTCGCGATACGATACGGCTATGCCTGATCAGCCTTCCAGTCAGTCTTCCGGTCAGTATTCATCCCACTCGGTGACGGTCGAGCGTCAGCGCCTGCGCTTTGCCGCCGGCCATTTTGCCACGTTCGCCGACGAACTCGAGCCGATTCATGGTCACAACTACGACGTGTTTGTCGAAGTGATCGGTCGGCTGGCGGAAGAGTCGTGGGTGATCGATTTCTCACTGCTCAAGCGGCTGACGCGCGAGGTCTGCGAGACACTGGATCACAAGTTCCTGCTGCAGATGGACTCCCGCTCGCTGACGATTACCGATGACGACACGCACTACATCGTGCAGTATCGGAATGAACATCCGTATCGGCTGCCGAAGCACGATGTCGCTGCACTGCCGATCGACAACAGCACGGCGGAACGGCTGTCGCAGTACATCGCGGGACAGCTGATCGAATCGCTGGCTGCGTCTGTCCCTTCAGGACTGGTGCGGCTGCGTGTTGGGGTAGAGGAAATGCCGGGACAAGCGGCGTGGTTTGAAACTGATCTCTGATGGCCGAGGAATCAGACAAGATTGTGGTGTTGGTGCTGTACGACTCGCAGGGGCTGGTCGCAGAGCTGGCCAAGTCAGTCGTTGGGGGCGCTGCGTCGGTGGATGGGGTTGAGGTCTGGGATCGGCCGCTGGACATCGCCGACAAGGACGAGTTGGTCAAGTGCGACGCGCTGATCCTGGGAAGCCCGAACTGGACCGGGATTACTGGTCGGTTGAAGCACTGGTGGGACTACACGGGCGACCTCTGGGAGACTGGCGAACTGGCCGACAAGCCGGCAGCGGCATTCAGCGCCGGATGGAGTCCGTCGGGCGGACTGGAGGCGACGCTGCTGCAGTTGGTACACCTGTTGATTGGGCATGGGATGTTGATTGTCGGGTTGCCCTGGACTTCGACGATGAATCATTCGGGCAGCTACTACGGGGCGACGGCGGTGCGGCAGGTGACCGATCTGGATCGGGAACAAGCACGGAAGCTGGGGGCTCGAGTGTCGGAGTATGCGCAGCGGTTACATGAGGTTGGCGACTAATGCCGGAATCTTACGACCCACGCGAGTTGCTCGGCGTGCCGATTGGCGCGTCGGAGGATGAGCTGCGCAAGGCGTTTCGGCGCAAGGCGAAAACGGTTCATCCCGATGTCTCGGACGCTCCCGACGCGGCGGAACAGTTTGCTCGGCTGAAGGCGTCGTATGACCTGCTGCTGGAGCGCTTGAGCGACCCGGGGGCTCCGACGCCGGAGACGCTGTACCGGCCGGCGCCGGACGTTGATCCGGAACAGCAGGAGAAGATCATTCAGGCGTATCGGCGGCGGCGGGAGGCGGAGCAGCATCGGCGATCTCAGCGGCGGGCGAGCGTCCAGGGTCAGGCGCGACGGGCGGAACGGAAGAATCAACGCTTCCGCGCTGAGATGGAGCGACGGCGGGCTGCGCTTGAGGCGGAGGAAGCAGAGCAGGCCGAGCAGGAGCGGTTAGAGCGCGAGGAGGAAGAACGTCAGCAACGTCTCGCGGCGGAACGAGCCAAGCGAGCTGAGCGAGAACGTGCAGAGCGGGAGCGGCTGGAGCGCCTCGAGCAGGAAAAGCAAGAGCGGTTGGAGCAGGAGCAGCGGGAGCATGAGCGTCGAGCGCGGCGACAGCAGTTGTTGGCCGAGAGAGAACGTGAAGAACGAATCAGACGCGAGCATCAAGAGCGAGAACGACAGAATCCACAGATCAGCGACTCGCCACTGTACTGCGCGTGGAAGGCGTGCGGCGCGACACGCGGACTGTCATCGCCGGTCTCGACGCCGTTGGGTCAGCGTCGATTTTGCAAGAAGCACTATCGCGATTTCATGGAGTTCAGGCGCGACGCACAGCGCCGCGAGGGGTCAGCGAGGGGCGCCGGAGGTTAGGGCGTGTTCACATCAGCCGTCTGCTTACTCAGAATTGCGTCATTGCCGCGCTTGTCGCAGCCTCCCCTGCACTTGATGTGGGGGCAATCTCGCCGAGTTGTGCATAGACAGTGGCGCGGAATGCAGCGAGATACCCGCGGCAAGCGCGGGTATGACGATCTTCTTTTGGCGCGAGTGTGACGATATTTTGTTGGCGCGGGTATGACGATGTTTTGTTGGCGCGCGTATGACGGGAACTCCTGGACTGAACGACCGCATGTGAATATGTCCTAGAGCGTGTTCGCATGAGGTGATTCCGACGGCTGAGGATGGGTTCCGCAATGATTCCGAGAGGGTTTGCGATGGCTGAGTATCAGAACATCCTCGTCGAGGTTGACGGTGGTGTGGCGACGGTCACGCTGAACCGTCCCGAGAAGTTGAATGCTCTGTCGGAGCCGCTGCGTGATGACCTTGCGGCGGCACTGCGCGAGTTGAATCCCGGCGACGCGGTTCGAGTGATCCGGATCAAGGCGGCGGGGCGGGCGTTTTGTGCCGGATACGACATCACGCCGGACGACAACGACTTCCAGTTCGTGCCGACCCGGCGGACGGGCGATCAGGCATGGGAGCTGGGTGAGTCGATGGCGGCGATGAACCGCGAGCACCTACGGGACTCGATCGAGCGCTGGTTGTGGATCTGGTCGTATCGCAAGCCGATTATCGCGCAGGTGCATGGCTGGTGCCTCGCCGGTGGTAACGACCTGGTTGGATCGTGCGACATCATCTTTGCCTCGGATACGGCGCGCTTTGGTCACCCGGCTGGCCGTGCGCTGGGCCAACCGCCGACGCTGGGCATGTGGCCGGCCAAGATCGGCATGTTGAAGACCAAAGAGCTCTTGTTCAGCGGCGACACGATTGATGGCGTGGAGGCGGAGCGGATCGGGATGATCAATCGGGTCTATCCGGAGGAGGCGCTCGACGCCGAGACTCTGGCCTATTGCCATCGCATCGCGCAAGTGCCGCTAGACGGTCTGACGGTGCACAAGCACTCGACCAATCGCTGGGCCGAGTTGATGGGATTGCGCATGTCAGCGATCGAAGGGGCAGAGTTCAACGCCATCTTCGCCGAAGCGCCAACGATCGCGGAGTTCGGCAAGATTTCGAGGTCGAAGGGTCTCAAGGCGGCGTTGGAATGGCGCGACGATCCATTTGGAGACGGTCGTGGGGCGGTTCGTCGTCAGGGGTAGGTGTTTCTGCGTCACTCCGGACAGTGGCCAACGGTCATACCTGTTCCTCCTCTCGTCATACCCGCGCCTGCCGCGGGTATCTCGATGTGTACAGCGGGAACGACTGACTGAACGTGGCGGCCTCGGCCGCTCGCATCCTCCGTGTTGCACGACTGTGTGGCAGGTCGCTGCGAGATTCCCGCGTCGGAGCGCGGGAATGACGGGAGGGGCGGGGGGATGACGGGAATTGGTGGGCGAGTAACATTCGGTTGATTCCTATTGAAGGGGTATGCCATGACTGAATATGAAAACGTCCACGTCGATGTTGACGGGCCAGTGGCGACGATCACGTTGAATCGGCCGGAGAAGCTGAATGCGATCTCTGGGGATCTTCGCGACGACCTGGAGGCCGCTCTGCGGGAGCTGAATCCTGGCGACTCGGTCCGTGTGATCCGGCTCAAGGGTGCGGGTCGCGCGTTTTGTGCGGGCTATGACCTGACGCCGGGCGGTGGCGCGATGAACTGGCGGCCGAACCAGCGCAGCGGCGACCAGGCCTGGGAGTTGGGCGAATCTCGGATTGCGCTCGACCGCGAGGGTCTTCGCGTCTCGGTCGACCGCTGGTTGTGGATGTGGGGCTATCGCAAGCCGATTGTCGCCCAGGTCCACGGCTGGTGTCTGGCCGGCGGCGGCGAGATGATCGGCGCCTGCGACATTGTCTTCGCTTCGGACACGGCGCGTTTCGGTCATCCGGCCGGGCGGGCGATTGGGATCCCGCCGACGTTGGGCATGTGGCCGGCCAAGATTGGCATGCTGAAGACGAAGGAGCTGCTGTTCAGCGGCGACACGGTGGACGGCGTCGAGGCTGAGCGAATCGGCATGATCAATCGTGCATATCCGGAAGAGGTGCTCGACGAAGAAACGATGGCCTACTGCCAGCGGATCGCCAACGTGCCGATGGATGGTCTGACGGTCCACAAGCACTCGACCAACCGTTGGTTCGAGCTGATGGGTCTGCGTGTGGCAGCGTCTGAGGGCGCGGATTTCGACGCGATCTGGCACGAGGCGCCGAGCATCGATGAGTTCGTCAAGATCGGACGCGAGAAGGGACTTAAGGTTGCGCTCGAATGGCGCGACGACCCGTTCGGCGACGGTCGCGGCGCGCTGAAGCGTCGGACGTAGATGCCGATGCGAATGCTACCGACTGCGTCAACCGCGCAGGTTCGCGGCTACGCGCTGCGAGTCTGGGAGTGGCCTTCCACGGGCGACGCCGAACGCACGGCCGTCCTGGTTCACGCCACTGGATTTCACTCGCGGACGTGGGACTCCGTGGTGCGATTGCTGCCTGAGAACTGGCGCGTGTTTGCGCTCGATATGCGCGGGCACGGCGCGTCGCAGACCCCGCCGGACCGGGCGGGCGCGGACTGGCGCGAAATGGCTGCAGACCTGAACGAATGGTTGGTTCAGCGCGAGCTGACCGATGTCGTTGCGGCAGGGCACTCGATGGGCGGCTGCGTCTGCACGATTGCGGCAGCGACGGGAGAGCGAATCGAATCGCTCGCGTTAGTCGATCCGGTGTTGGTCAATCCGAACGGTCCGATGCCGCCAATGCCACCGGGTGGGTTGGCGGTGGCGGCGCGCAAGCGACGTCGGATTTGGGGCGGTCCGCAGGAGATGGCGGAGTCGCTCAGCGGTCGTGGAGCATTCACACATTGGCCTCGCGAGGCGGTCGAGCGTTATGTCCGCTATGCGCTGAAGCCGTCGGGCACGCTGGGCGAATGGGAGCTTGCTTGTGATCCCGAGGTTGAGGCGTGGTGTTTTGAGTATGCTCCGACGGTCGATCCGTGGCCGGAGATGGCGCGTGTGCATCAGCCGACTCTCATTCTTCGCGCAGGCGAGACTGAGGGTCACGGCTCGCCGACGGGAAAGAATGCCGCGGACGTGTTCCCCAATGCCTTCGAGGAGGTCGTCGGGGACTCGGACCACTTCATCCCGATGCGTCGGCCGGATGCGGTGGCGGACGCGATCGTGACGGTGGCGCGGGACTGCTCAGCAGATAGTCAGGACTGAAACCGGACTCACCCTCGCGGATATTGGGTGCAAGTTCGCGCAGCAGCGTGTCGCGTGCGGTCTCGTAGGCGGCTCGATCCCAGCCGGCCACAGCGGACAGGTCTGTCGCCGATTCGCCGGTTCCGGCACGGAAGTGGCCTGTGGTGGATGCGAACGACTTGGTGACAAAGCGCGTGGCTCCGGTGGCGGCGACCCGCTGTGCGAATGACGTTGCATCTGCGAGAGGCAGTAACGGAGTCATCGTGATCGCGACGGGAACACCGGCTGCTGCGACCGTGGCAGCGGCGTCGAGGCGGTCGGCGATGGGCGGGTTTCTTGGCTCGAATGCTCTGCGGATGTCCTCAGCATCGGTGGTGATGCTGAAGTTGACGCAGACCTGCTCGAAGCGTTGTAGCAGATCAATGTCGCGAGTGACCAGTGGGCTTCGCGTCTGGACGACGAGCCGGGCGCCTTTGTCGGCGAGGATTGGGAGGAGGGATCGGGTGAGTTCGAGACGTCGCTCGATTGGTTGATATGGGTCGGTGGCGCTGCTCATGTAGATGGTCTTGCCATCGAGGGAACGACGCATTCGAGTCAGCTTCTGAGCAGCGTTCTGCTTGACTCGGACCCAATCGCCCCAGGAGCCCTGTTTGTCGAAGGGTGCGAAGAAGGCGGCGTAGCAGTACGAGCAACCGAAGGCGCAGCCGACGTATGGGTTGAGCGAGTAGTCGTATTCGCTGAGGTAGCCGGCGCCGCGGGTGAGGATTTGTTGGGCGTCATAGGTTTCGATGGTGGGAGGCATGGTGGAAGACATCGTGGGAGGCATGGCAGCGTTAGTGTCGCGCCGCCAGAGCGGGTCCCCGCGTAAAGCGGGGACTGGGATGTTTCAGGTTCAATCAACCCATTAGTTGAACGCGCCCGAGACCAGATGCTCGACGTATTCCTCGTCTGACATGCCGACGATGTTCTTGTAGACGGACTCGTTGTCCTCGCCCAGGATTGGGGCGGCTTTGGTCAGCTCGGCTGGGGTTTCGGAGAGGCGGAATGAGGGACCGTCGTAGGCTCTGTGACCCATGGTGGGGTGGTCGAGCATCCAGAAGTGGCCTCGGTGAGCGAGTTGTGGGTCGCTGCGCAGATCCTCAGGGGTCTGCACGACTCCGGCTGGGACGCCCGCCGTTTGCAGCCGTTCCATCAAGTCTTCAGCATGCTGCTCGCGTGTCCAATCCGCGATTTGTTGCTTGAGCGATTCCGATTCCAGCGATGTCCAGCCCGGTTGTCCGGCGACCTCGGACAGTGCGGCCAACTCGTCGTTCGACGTCACCGTGATCGCGATCCAGCGGTCGTCATCGTCGCCGCGGGCCGCGCATTGCCAGGTGTCGTAGATGTCGTGGTCGGGATGACCGGCGCCGAGTGCTTGCTGCTCTCGTCCATTGACGGTGTATTCGAGGATCATCGTCTCGGTGGCGTGAATGGCCGCTTCCATCTGACCAAAGTCGATGTTCTGACCTTCGCCCGTGCGCTGCCGATGGTCGAGCGCAGCGATCACTGCGCTCGCGGCGAAGTGCGGCACGAGGAAGTCGGTGTAGGCGACGCCCGTGCCAATTGGCTCTTCATCCGGGTATGCAGTCAAATGCGAGATGCCTGCGGCCGCCTGCAGGACGTGACCGTAGCCTTGCCACATCGACCATGGACCGGTGAGGCCGTACATCGGCATCGAGATCATGATCAGGTCGGGACGAACTTCGCAGAGATCCTCGTAGGTCATGCCCCAGGCGCGCATTGCTTTGGGCGTGAACGATTCGGTGACGATGTCGCAGTGCTCGACGATCCGCTTGGCGATCTTGACGCCGTCCGGATGTTGCAGGTTCAGCGAGACGCACTTCTTGGAGGAGTTGAAGTCGGCGTAGTAGCCGCTGTTGTCGAGTCCTGGCTCGTCATTGACAAAGGGCGGCGCGCGGCGCAGCGGTTCCGGACGTACCGAAGACTCGATCCGGATCACCTCTGCGCCGTGATCAGCGAGGTACTTGGAGACCAGCGGTCCAACACCGACCCAGGCGAAGTCGGCGACACGGATGCCTTCGAAGACCTTGTCTGTTTTGGTGGTGGGCATTGGGATGTCTCCTGCAGTCGCGTGAACGGCGCGGATTATTTCAGAGCTGGACAGCGGGCAAGCGGCGTAGCGTCTCGTCGCGCATATCAATCTCGATGCCGAGAGACTCCATCGCCGTCGCGCCGAGCAAAGGTCGGACGCCATCGTCAGCGAAGACGACCGTTACGCCTGCGATGCCTCCCATCAGCCCAATCTGGGCGACGCCGACGCCAAGTTCGATGACCTGGCCATCGGCGAGCGTGTATCTCCGCTCCTCCACGATGGGAATGCCGATCTCCTGTAAGCGATTCGCCGGCACAACGGTGTCGATTGCTCCTGAGTCAACCAGGAACTCACCTTGCCAGTTTCGCGAAGGATCGGCTGGGTTGCTGACGACCACATTTGTCAGGATCGCGCCCATCGTTCTCCCGTTCTTGACCATGGCTGCTGTGCTCACCGTAGCTTCTCTGTCCGCCAGAGGAGACCTAGACACGCTCGCCACCTAGATCGTTCCTTCGTTGGAGAGTTCCATAATCTCACCGTCTGAGAGGCCGAGGAGGTTTCCGTAGACGTAGAAGTTGTGCTCGCCGATGTGCGGCGCTCGATGCCGGACTGAGAGTGGCGTCTTGCTCAGCTTGGCCCAGGGACCGGGGTAGGACAGATGCGCCTCCTCGTGCTGAACATCGACCCAGTAGTCGCGGGCGGCGAGGTGTTCGTTCTGCAGGAGGTCACGTGGCGTATGGACGACTCCCCAGCCATTGCGGATTTGTTGAGCTTCAGCGACCAGTTGTGCTCGGGTGAATTTCTTGCAGAAGGCAACGAGTGTGTCGTTCAGGTAGTCGGCGTCCTCGCCACCTGGCGGGATTAGGACTCCCTGTGTCGCGTCGAGCTTGGCCATCCAGTCGTCGGAAGTGAGGTCGCCGGCCATGCCGTGATTGTCGAGCCAGTCCACGGTTTGCCTGGCCGTCAGTCCGAACAGACCGCCGTAAGAGAGCGCGGCGACGTAGCCGTCCGCCGCCTCGTAGACGTATTGGCCCGACTTGTAACCACCGATCTGGCGACCGTTGCCCGGCCTGCCATTGTTGATCCCGCGAATGTCCCAGGTCGGCATGGCGTTGTCGTGGGTGAAGGTGACGGCTTCCTGCATCGACTGATCAACGTGTTGGCCTCGGCCGGTCTTCGTGCGTTGGAAGTGAGCGATCATCGTGCCGACGACGGCCTGAGCGGAGGCCTGCGTGTATCCCTGTGAGGCGGTGGGTCGAATTGGCGGTCGGCCGGGCGCGCCACAGAGCGACGAGAGCCCGCCCATCGCCGTGCCGACGAGGTCGGTGGCTTTCCAATTGGCGTAAGGGCCTTCTCGCCCAAACGGAGTGATTGACGTGTGAACGAGACTTGGATGCTCGGAGCGGATGTTCTCGGCGCCGAGGCCAAGCGCGGCGGCCGCGTCGGGCGGGCAGGTTTCGATGAGGAAGTCGGCCTGCTCCAGTAGTTGGCTGAACAGGTCCTGACCTCGCTGTGTGGTGAGATCGAGGGTTGCGCCCAGCTTGTTGTTGTTGAAGGTCCACCAATGCAGCGACTGCTCGGGGTCGACGACATCGCCGCGGAAGGGACCGATGAATCGCGATTCGTCGCCGCCGGGCGGCTCGACCTTGATCACTTCAGCGCCGAGGTCGCCCAGCATGCGTCCGGCGAACTGTCCCAACTCGTTGGTGAGGTCGAGCACTCGGAAGGGTGCCAGCGGTCCTGCGGGGGTTTGAGTGGTCATGAGCTGAATGATAGTTGGAGTGCATGCATCTCAGAGCTCCCCCTCTGGGGGAGCTGTCGCGAAGCGACTGAGGGGGCTCCTGGCCGGAGAAGCTGTTAGGTCGCGCCCGCCCCCTCCGCCCTGTCGGGCACCTCCCCCAGAGGGGGAGGTCTTTGTTGTCAACTCGCGGCGACGGCTCGGTTCGAGCGGCGATGGATGATGTGAACGCCATCCAGTGCCGGGATGATGGCTTCGATTGCCTGTCGCAGCTCCTTGAGATTGACCTTCTCCTGCGCAGAGACAGCAATTGGCCGGGCGCCGATTTCATCGGCGATTGCGGCAGTCACTGCTTCGACCGGCTCTTCCATCGCGTCGATCTTGTTGACTACGGTGAGCGTTGGTCGTTGATCGACGCCCAGTTCTCGCAGTGTGCGTTCGACGCTCTGGCATTGTTCGATGACATCCGGCGATGTGCCGTCGACGACGTGCAGGAGCAGGTCCGCCTCTTCTAGTTCCTCCAGTGTCGCGCGGAAGGCGGCCACGAGTTGCGTGGGCAGCTTCTGGATGAATCCGACCGTGTCTGAGAGGAGCACGGTGTGATCCTCAGAGAGCCGGCAGCGGCGTGTGGTCGGATCGAGCGTTTCGAAGAGGCGGTCGCGAGCCCGCACATTGGCGTTGGTTAGCGAGTTCATCAGCGTCGATTTGCCGGCGTTGGTGTAGCCGACCAACGCGACCAGCGGAACACCGGCGCGGTCTCGTTGTCGCCGGTGCTGCTGACGGTGTGTGCGGACGCGCTCGAGGTCCTGCTTGAGCCGCTTGATCTGGTTGCGGATTAGACGACGGTCGGTCTCGAGCTGCGTCTCACCAGGACCGCGAGAGCCGATCGCGCCTTCCATCCGCTCGAGGTGCTCCCATTGTCCCGTCAGGCGGGGTAGGAGGTACTCGTGCTGGGCGAGCGCGACCTGCACGACACCTTCGCGCGTGCGTGCGCGCTGACTGAAGATGTCGAGGATCAGCGCCGTCCGATCAATGATCTTGATACCCAGCCGCTTCTCCAGGTTGCGCTGTTGCGCGGGCGTGAGTTCGTCGTCGAAGATGGCGACGGTCGCCTTGAGCTGGTCGCGCAGCTCAGCGATTTCCTCGAGCTTGCCTTTGCCCACGTAGGAACGCGGGTCGGGATGGCGCAGCCGTTGCGTGACACGCGCCATCGGCATCGCGCCAGCGGTCTCGGCGAGTTGCGCGAGTTCCTCGACGGATGCGTGGATGTCCCAATGTGCGGCGCGGCGAAAATCGACGCCAACCAGGATGGCGCGCTCTCGTGGAGGATGCGTTGGATGTCGTTTGCGGCGTTTGCCGCCGGGTTGTCGATTGCGTATGCGTGGAATCAGATTCTCCGTCGCTACGTCCCGACCGCGACGGCGGTGGGACGCGAATCAGTCTAGCCAGAGCGGTCGACGGGATCTCTCAGCGCATGTCGCAGCGTCACTCCTCGTTCGGCGATCTCGTACAGCTTATCCGGAAGTGAACGCCGCGATCCGTTCGACGCCTTCGTCGACTTCTTCGTCGGGCAATGTCAGGCTGAGGCGGATGTAGCCCTCTCCGGCGGGGCCGTAACCATTGCCGGGCGTGACGACGACTCCCTGTTCCTCGATCAGGCGGCTGGCGAAATCGGCGGAGGTGTCGCCTTCGGGGATCTTGGCCCAGATGTAGAGACTGGCCTTTGGATTGGTGACCTCCAGGCCGATGGAGCGGAGCGCGCTGACGACTTTGTCACGGCGCTTCTGGATGATGTTGTTATTGGCTTCGATCACCGACTGGTCGCCGTCGAGCGCGGCGATGGCCATCTGCTGGATCGCCTGAGGAATGCCGGAGTCGATGTTGGACTTGACGCGCAGCAGCGGGTCGACGAGCTCGGCGTTGCCGCAGGCCCAGCCCAGCCGCCAGCCGGTCATGTTGAACGTCTTGGACAGCGAGAAGTACTCCATCCCCGCGGCCTTGCCCGAGGGCGCCTGTAGGTAGGCTGGCGCTTCATAGCCGTCGAAGGTGACGTCGCAGTAGGCATTGTCGTGCAGGACGGCGATCTCGTTGTCGAGGCCAAACTGCGCAGCGCGTTCGAAGAAGTCGACGTCGGCGAGTGCGCCGGTCGGGTTGTTGGGATAGTTGATCCAGAGGACACGAGCCTGATCGCGTACATCAGCGGGGATGGAGTCGAGGTCGGGCAGGAAGCCATTCTCTTCGGTCAGGGGCAGATAGTGCGACGTGCCGCCGGCGAACATCGTGCCGATGGCGTAGACGGGATAGGCCGGGTCGGGCACGAGCGCGATATCGCCCGGATCGATGAAGCAGAGCGCCGAGTTGGCGATGCCTTCCTTGGCACCGATCAGCGGGACGATTTCAGTAGCCGGATCGAGTGTGACCTCAAATCGCTGGGCCATCCAGCGGGCGATGCACTCGCGTAGCTCGGGCAGGCCTTCAGTCTCGGGGTAGCGGTGATTGGCCGGCACATCGACGTGGTCATGCAGCGCCTCGAGGATGTGTGGATGCGTCGGCAGGTCGGGATCGCCGATGCCGAAGGAGATGACGCGGACGCCCTTTTCTCGCTGTGCGGCGATTTTGCGGGAGATCTCGACGAAGAGGTATGGCGGGAGGTCTCGGACTCGTTGGGCTGTGCGCATTGGTGCTGCTTTCGGTTGGAAGGGGAGCCCCCCTCTGCCCCCCGGTCGAGCCCGGGGCAGGCTTTCGGCATCTCTCTCCCCGTCTACACGGGGACAGGCTCTGCAAGGGGGAGAGAAGATCCTAGAAGCGGCCCCAGATCTTTCCGACTTTGACGTAGGTGGTGACCTTGGCGTCGATTCGTCGTTGGACTTCGGCCGGGTCGGCGGGGCGCTGGTAGGTGAGCTCGTTGGTCACGTGACGGAAGTTGAACTCTTTGAGCAGATCATCGCCGACACTCTCGCCCGAGACACGCAGTGTCATGGCGCGGCGGTTTGCTTCCGCAGCTCGCTGCATCGCGGTTGCGAGCAATGCGCTCGAGATTTCCGAGTGGTCCTGATCAGGGTGCACGATCAGTTCTTCGGCGATCACACCGCGCTTCTCGGCGGGCGCTGTGCGGATGTAGCCGGCGGGCGCGCCGTCGCGCTCGGCCAGGCCGACCCACTCGGCCTCGTCGAAGAACTGATTGGCCAGCGGCGGCGCGTGCGCTGCTTCGCCGGCTGACTGTTGCTCGATCTCGACGACGGCGTCGCCATCATCGGCCGTCGCTTCGCGGACGCTGATGCCCGGCGCCAATTCGGGCAGCGACTGATCGCGAACATCGCGGCAACGCATTACCGCGACTTCTGAGGGCGAAACGAACCCCGCGCCGATCAACATCGGCTCGACGTAGTGGCGATGGGGGAAGTCGGTGTAGTCGATCACCATCAGCTCAGCGTCCGAGTGCTCGCTGGCCAGTTCGCCCATCTCGTTGAGCAGGTTGGTCAGGTGCAGGCGAATGTGGTTGATCGTGTCGAACTCGTAGAAGACACGCAGATGACGCCCAAAGGGGACGCCGATCACGTAGCCGTCGTCGCACTGCGTCGACAGCATCCGCGGCAGGCGGACGAGCTGGTCGAAGTCGAGGTCGGGCTGGTTGCGGTAGGCCAGCGCCTTGGTTGCGAGAGTTTCATGCAAGTCGCGCACCATGCCGGGCGCAACGTCCTGTGCATGCCGCGTGTAGTCAGGTATGACCATCAGTTGTCCATTCGCTCGTCAAACCGGGAATACGAACTGGGCATTCAGTGAACACTCAGCAGATTGGCATCAAGTTGGCCCTCGAATGAGAACGTGGCTGGTCCGGTCATGTAGACCGAAGCGGACGGGTCATCGAGGCCATCCCAGGCGATATCGAGATCGCCGCCGGGCAGTGAGACCGTTGCAGAAGCATCCGACAGTCCTCGCAGCCTCGCCGCGACCAGCACCGCGCAGGCGCCAGAACCGCAGGCCAGCGTGATTCCGACCCCGCGCTCCCAGACTCGCACCTTGAGATGATCAGGCGCGAGGACATTGACGATCTCGAAGTTGGTTTTCCGGGGGAAGTCGGGGTGGGTCTCGATCAACGGACCGATCGTGGTCAGTGGGAACTCATCAACGTCCTCGTCGGTGAACCAGATCGCATGCGGATTGCCCATGCTGACGCAGGTCAGATCGTAGACACGGCCGTTGACTTCAAGCTCGTGGTGGAGAATCGGCGCAGGACCCTCGTGGACGACAGGAATCTGGTCAGCTTCGAGCCAGGCGGGACCCATGTCGACACGGACGCGGTCGACGCTGGCGTCGGTTGAGGTCATGGCCGAGAGGTCGGCGTGGAGCACGCCCGCACCCGTCTCGATCGCCAGCGCGCCGTCGGTTGGCGTTATGCCTGCTCGTTCGACGAGATACTTGGTGAAGCAGCGAAAGCCGTTTCCGCACATCTCGCCGTCGGAGCCGTCGGAGTTGACGATCACCATCCGCGCCGCGGCGACATCGGTGTCCTGGGCGATCAAAATGCCGTCTGCGCCGACGCCGAAATGCCGATCGCAGATGCGGGGCGCAACTGCCGACCAGTCGATTTGGTTGCGATGCGCGTTCTCGCCTAAGGCGTCGATCAGCAGGAAATCGTTCCCCGCGCCCTGGACTTTGAGAAATGGGATGGACATGACGAAGCTCTCACCGTTGTTTGCATCTTACCCAAGCATCTCTCGCGGAACATCAGCCGCCCAACAAATCGCCGGATCATCGCGCCGAAACCATGTTTGCTGTCGACGCGCCAGGCGTCGCGTGGCCTGTGCAACTGCCGATTGCGCTTCCTCGATCGTCGTTTCGCCTCGGATATGGGCGAGCACTTCGCGGTAGCCGATGGAGTCGAAGCCGGGCGCGTTGTCGGGCACTCCGTCCTCCAGCAGCCTGCGCACTTCATCGACGAAGCCGTCGACGAACATCGTCGCTGTACGTTCCTCGATGCGCTCGTCAAGGTTGTTCAGGTCGATGTCGGGTGCGATTGCCTGATATGAGACGGGCACCCGCTGCGCTTGCCACTCAGATATCGGCCTGCCGGTGAGTTGATGGACTTCCAACGCACGTATGATCCGCCGGGTGTTGGTCGGACCGATCCGTTCGGCTGCCAGGGGATCGACCACTTGTAGCTGCTTGTGCAGGAGCGGTGTGGATTGCGATTCGAGGCTACGCCGCAGTTCAGCATCTTCCTCGACTGGAGGAATCAGCCAGCCTTCGAGCAGGGCTCTCATGTGCTGTCCGCTGCCGCCGACAACGATGGCTTGCTTGCCTCGTGATCGGATGTTGTTGATCGCCGATCTCGCCGTCTTGAGATATTCGCCCAGAGTGAAACGTACTGTTGGATCAGCGATATCGATGCACCAGTGCGGGATTTCCGCTTGCATCGCCAGGGTGGGCTTGGCCGTGCCGATGTCGAGCCGTCGGTAGATCTGGCGCGAGTCGATCGAGACGATCTCGCCGTCGATGCGACGTGCAATCTCCATGGCCCACTGGGATTTGCCGGAGGCGGTGAGTCCAACGACCGCAATCAACGGCGGTGTGCCGTTGGCGGATTCTGCCATGTCCCTAGCCGCTAGCGGCGATGGCGCGGGTGATCGCGAGGAAGGCATCGGCGTCCAGGGCGGCTCCACCGACGAGTGCGCCGTCGACATCGGGTTGAGCCATGTAGTCGGCGACGTTGTCGGGCTTGACCGAGCCGCCGTAGAGAATGCGCACTTCGTCGGCTGCTTCTGCTCCGAGCTTGTCCGAGAGCACTGAGCGGATGTGGGCGCAGGCGGACTGTGCTTCGTCGGGCGATGCGGCCTTGCCGGTACCAATCGCCCAGACTGGTTCGTAGGCAACGACCAGACCGTTGGGCGCTGGATCGTCGCCGAGGGCGATACTGACCTGTCGTGTCAGCACGTTGGCGGTTCTCTTGTTCTCGCGTTCTGCGTCCGATTCGCCGACGCAGAGGATGGGCGTCAACCCGTAGGTTTCAGCGGTTCGCAGCTTGAGCACCAGCGCCTGGTCGTCCTCGCAGAAGAACTGGCGGCGCTCGGAGTGTCCGAGGATGACCCAATCGGAGACCTCGGCGAGCTGCACAGGTGAGACTTCGCCCGTGTACGCGCCCGAGGGCTGGGTGTGCATGTTCTGTCCAGCGATGTGAACATCGGTGCCGCACCAGAAGTCCCAGACCAGACCGAGTTGCGTGAACGAGGGCGAGAGGACGACATCGACACCGGCAATCGCATCAATTCCAGCCAGTCCGCGACACAACGCGCGGGCTTCAGCGTTGGTGCCGTTCATCTTCCAGTTGCCGGCCGCGATTGGAATTCGGGTCATGCGTCGTCATCCTCCTGAACGGGCTCAGCATCAGGCAGCACTGCGATGCCCGGCAGATCGAGTCCCTGCAGGTACTCCAGGGCTGCTCCGCCGCCGGTCGAGACGTGGGACATCTTGGGCGTCAGACGGAATCGAGCGACTGCTGCCGCGGTCTCGCCACCGCAAATGACGGTGGTCGTGTCTTCTAACTTTGATAACGCCTCGGCCATCGCGCGGGTTCCACCCGAAAATGCTTCGCGCTCAAAGAGTCCCAGTGGACCGTTCCAGACGACCGTGTCGCAATCCTTGATCGACTCTGAGAAGGCCTCAACGGTTGCCGGGCCGACATCGAGAATCTGCCAGTCCTCGGGCAAGTCCTCTTCGCCAAAGACCAGCGGCTTGGCGCGCGGAGGCTCATCTGCGCCATGCGCGATGACGCAGTCGGTCGGAATCAACAGGTTGCAGTGTTCTTCGGCTGCGATTGCGGTGATCTCGTTGGCGGCTTCGACCATGTTTTGTTCGAGCAACGATGCCCCAGTCGGTAGGCCGCGTGCGAGCAGGAAGGTGTTCGCCATCGCGCCGCCAATGGCTATGACCTCGGAGATCGCTGCGAGTCGCTCCAGCAGTCCCAACTTGTCCGAGACTTTGGCACCGCCGCTGATGAATCCCAATTTGCCTGCCTCGCCATTGCGGATCGGGTCGAGCGCGGCGATCTCCCGATCGAGCAACAGGCCGCCGGCGGATGGCATCATCGTCGCCACGGCCTGCGTTGATGCGTGCGCGCGGTGGGCTGCGCCGAAGGCGTCGTTGACGTAGACATCGGCCAGGTCGGCGAGCTGCGAGGCGAAGTCTTCGTCGTTCTCTTCTTCTTCCTCATGGAAGCGCAGGTTTTGCAGGACCAGCACTTCGCCCGGCTTGAGTTCGCTCGACATCTGCGTGGTGACATCACCAATGCAGTCGGGCGCCATGCGCACGTTCATGCGCAGCGATCGGGCCAGTCGGACTGCGACGGGTGTGAGGTCGAATTGTGGATTGCGCTCGCCTCCAGGACGTCCCAGGTGCGAGCCGATGACAACCGACGCGCCCTGTTCGAGCGCGTACTTGACGGTTGGTGCAGCGGCTCGAATGCGGGTGTCGTCCGCGACCGTTGCGCCGTCCATGGGGACGTTGAGGTCCAGGCGCAACAAGACGCGCTTCCCGGCCAGGTCGAGGTCGCGAATCGAAACTTTGCTCATCTTGATTCAATCCAGAGTCGGCGCGAGCCTCGGAGGTCCGGTGGAATGTGTCCGATCAGGCCATCGGCGAGAGTTCGGGCGTGCCCCGTTCTTCGACGACGCGTTCGGCCGGTGGCTCGGCAATGTCGCTGTGCTTGGCTTCAACGGCCGCCAATTTGGCGAGGCGTCGTACGTGGCGTCCACCTTCGAACTCCGCCTCGACGAAGGCGTCCACGACCTCGCCGGCCAGCGCGTGACCAGTCACGTAGGAGCCGAGCGCGAGGATGTTGCAATCGGTGTGTTCGCGGGAGCGTCGCGCCGACCAGGGGTCGGTGCAGAGGGCGGCTCGGGCGCCGCGAACTTTGTTGGCGGCGATGCTCACACCGACACCGTTGGAACAGACCACGATGCCGAGCTGGTGTTGTCCGTCAACGACGGCTTCGGCCAGAGGAGCGGCGATGTCGGCATAGTCGGTCGGATCGGGTGCTGCTGGTCCGAAATCTCGGACGATATGCCCCTGATCGATCAGCCGATCTCGAAGGCGCTCTTTCAGCTCAAACCCGGCATGGTCGCTGCCAATCGCGATACGCACGTGTTGTTGCCCCATTCCTTGGACTTAGGAGACCGAGTCTGAATCGGAGAGTCCCCAGTGCTGCATGAGCAATTCTCCGACCTTCGCACTGAGCATTGGTCCACGACGCAAGACGCGCGGCACTCGGCCCGTGCAATCCAAGATAGTAGAGGCAGTGCCCGC